>NZ_BMWT01000002.1:5476-1006766 GCF_014651375.1 Tateyamaria omphalii | reverse complement strand
GCCAAGATGCCAGTCATCACAATGGATCCGGTGGTGATCAAGGACAGGTTCATGAATGCGGTGAACGCGTAGTGCGCGCCAGCGCCATCCACAGCGTAGAAGAAGCCCGCCGCCTTGCGCGGCGGCGTCTGCCACGGATGGTGTTTGACTATATTGACGGGGCTGCGGGCAATGAGGCTGGCGCACGCCGTGCACGGCACGCGCTTGATGCGGTGACCCTGCAGCCACGTATTTTACGGGACGTGTCGGACCGGTCGCTTGCCACAACACTATTTGGTTCAGAAGCGGCACGGCCCTTTGGCATTGCGCCCATGGGCATGTGCAACCTCGCATGGCCAGGTGCCGACCTGATGCTGGCCCGTCTTGCCGCGCGATACAAGGTTCCGCACGGCATTTCGACAGTTGCGTCCACCCCGATGGAACGCATCCTCGAGGTGGCCGAGGGACATGCCTGGTTTCAACTCTATTTTTCTGGCGATGGGACTGGAACCTTCAAGCTGATCGAGCGGGCCAAACAGGCCGGTTTTAAAACACTTGTCCTGACTGTTGACGTGCCCGAGGTAGGGCGGCGCCCCCGTGAGTTACGCCACGGATTCAAGATGCCCTTCAAGTGGAGCCCGGCGCGTGTGCTGGATTGCGCGCTGCACCCACATTGGAGCTTGAGCACGCTGGCCGCTGGCGCACCGCGTATGGCGAATTTCAATATGGAGGGGTTTGAGTTTGACCGGACAGAAAGCCGGGCAAAGGCGGATTGGGATACGTTCAAACGCGTGCGCGCGGTCTGGCCAGGCAAATTGGTGGTCAAAGGGGTACTGGATGCTGATGACGCGGCACAGCTTGCGCGCGAAGGCGCCGATGCCATCCAGGTGTCGACCCATGGTGCACGCCAATTGGAAAGCGCGCCCGCCGCAACGGATGCGCTGATCAAGATACGCGCACGTGTAGGCCCTGATATGCCGCTATTTTTCGACAGCGGCCTGCGCTCGGGAGAAGATGTGTTGAAAACGCTGTATCTTGGGGCGGACTTCACCTTTCTTGGTCGGCCTTTGCAATTTGCAATTGCTGCGGCTGGGGAACGCGGTTTGCAAAAGATGTGGGATGTTCTCTCCGACGAGCTTTCAATTGCCATGGCTCAGACCGGACAGACAAATCTGCGACAGGGCTAGTCGGCTTTGAAAACTTTTAGTGCAGTAAATGACGGACCAGTGGGATTGTGCCGCTGCACCTCAACACTAAACGAATGGCCTGTGGGGTCCAAAATACCGCGCAAGAGCCGGCATTCAGCTCCTCCCGGACCGCGAAAGCAGTCGGCGCATCAACACCCGGCAGCGGAGAACGGTCCGCCCCAAGGTATTCTTCCGCCAAACCAGCACCTTGGTTTGCAATCAACGAATACTTGATGCCGTCGCAGAGGGAGCATTGCCGGACGTGATGATCGAGACACCGAGTTGCTGTAATCTTGGGCGCAATCTGTCGATCAGCCGACCTTGCGCGTTCGCCACATGAAAAGCGTCTCGAGTGCGCCGTATGTGCCCAAGACCTTGTTCGAGAACCCGGCCTTTTCAGCGACCTTGATCGAGCCGGAATGCTCTGGATCAAAAATGCACGATGTCTGATTGTACTCTAGCCGTTCATCCGCCCACTCCAGCATCCTTGTGACCGCTTCTGTGGCGTAGCCCTGGCCATGTGCGTCCGTTTTGAATACCCAGCCGGCCTCGGGGGTTCCGTCCAGGTTGGGCAAAGTATTCCGCCTGCGGTCGGCAAACCCAACCTCTCCAAGGAACGTTGCGGTCTTTTTGCATTCAACGACCCAAAACCCAAAGCCCAAGTGCAACCAATGACCTGAGTAGCTTAAAAGCCGTGTCCAGGATTGTTCTTTGGTGGACGGCTTGCCGGAAATCAAAGCAACGACATCCGGATCAGCCCACATCGCAGCACTTGCATCGAAGTCTTCAGCGCGATGACCTCTCAGAATCAGGCGGTCCGTGTGCAGTGCTGGAGCAAGGGTTTCGAGACTTGGCATGGATGATCTCTTTCTACGTTCTGTGCAGTATCTGTATGCAAGGTGCCTGCCATCTTGACTTGGCCAAGATGGACCAGATTCTTTCTAGTTAAGTTGCTCTGATATGATCTTTTATGGGCTAGGTACGGATCACCATCATCCTGCTCGGTACGGTTCTTCCTGTACTGCATGGCCCAAGACCATCTTGATAAATAGGCAGGGAATGAACCATTCCAACCCGCCTCCGAGCGGCAGAAGAAGTTGGTTCCCGAGCAGGGCCAGTACGGTCAGTCCAGTTGCCGCTGCACGGCGCAAATAGAGCGGCGCAAAGAGCACAGTCGTTACGCTGACGAGAAGCAGGGCGTACCAAATGACTGAGTTCAGCACATTGCCGCCCAGCGCATACGCAATGATAATTGGATGGACGTGGATCACCGTGAATAGCATTGGGTTCTTTGCGAGGCGGGCGCTCATGCCTTCTCCCGATTGCAGTGGTGTGTGATAAAACCGCTTACAGGAGTTAAGCATGTTTGCGACCGCGCCGCCCGCTATGTCGAAGGCAAAAAAGGCCAGCAATGCTATCTGCCATCCCTCGGCAATGGGAATGTTGCGGCTTTGATCGGCAACAAGAATGATGCCAGTAAAAACCGTAGCCATCCCGTATGCCAAGATGCGTTCTGCTGCCGTGGCACCAGTCCCGCAAAGCGGGTCGATGCCGCCTGAATATGACCAGTTTATCTGTGCGGTTTGCATGTCTTCTCCTTTGGGTTGGTGATCTGCCCGTGCCGTTGGCTTTCCCGGAAGTATGTGTGAGGCAAGAAATCACCGGTCTGTCATTTTCATGATTGATTTATTATGACCAGCTGGTCATTTAAGGGGGTGCGGCAAAAATGACCATTTGGTCATAATAGATTTTTGTTCAGAATGGTTGCGAATGCCGACGAAGAGGAACGCGGACAGATGCCCAAGGTCGTGGACAAAGCAAGGATGCGGGATGAAATCCTTGAGGCGGCCATGGGGGTTTTTGTCGAAAAGGGATATCACGCGTCATCGGTAAGTGATGTGGCTCGCGCAGCCGGGTTGGCCAAGGGCACATTGTACATCTACTTCGACAGTAAGGAGGCGATGACGACCGCGATTGTGGACCGTCATTTCGCAACTCTGGAAGGCCAGATTGCCGGGGGCGAACCTTGCGAGACGCTCGATGCCTTTCTGGACGAGCTTTACGCAACGATGGATATCCCAGCCGAGGAGGCGTCCTTTCATCGCGTGTTTTTCGAGGTGTTCGGCCCCAGCTTTGCCTCGGATGCCTTCACGTGCCACGTGGCCCGTTTCTTTGATCGTCTGGGCGCACATTACGCGGATCGGATATCTTATCTCCAACAGCGCGGTGAAATCTCGGATCAGCTTCATGCGCCTTCGATGGCGCGCGCGCTGGCCAGCATGATGGATGGCGTCGTCTTGCACATGGGGTTGTTCGACATAAACCGGCGACGATATCGACGCATGCTTCGTGAAACGATCATGATGTTCGGGGCAGGGCTCCGGCCAATACCGGACAAGCGGGTTTGATGCACCATCGCCCTTCCAAATTTCAGAACCATAGGGAGACGTGACTTGAACATCTGGGTTTTCATTGTGGCATGTATCACCCTTTCCGCATTCTTGGCGCACGTTGTCATCGGCACGAAGGAAACGGCCACCCTCGAACCGGTATCCACAGATGGGCAGCGAACCACGCATTGGGTGCAGGCTATGTGCGCTTTTCAAATGCTCTCCGTTGACCTGCTTGTTGTGGCCGCGGCACTGTTCGGCATAGCCTTTCTGGACCTTGGTCCGCTGGCGCGCCCCGTAATACTGTTGTTCGGGCTGTTGTTTTTTCTGTGGGGCGTGGTCTGGCTTATTCAGATGAAGGTCCTGCACCGAACCGCGACCGGCCTCTGGCGACTGCCGCATTGGTTTGTCTGGTTTGTCTGTTCAGGGCTTCTTTTGCTTGGCAGCTAAAACACCGACGCACAAACCCAAACGACCTCAAGGGAAACACCATGCCCAAATCCATTGTCCCCGAAAACCTCGAAACCTACGTGACGGATTGGAAGATGTCGCCGGGGCTTGAGCATGAGGGTTTCATATTCATGACGGGCTTTACCGGGGTGCAAACCGACGGCACTTTGTCGGAGACCCCAACCGAACAGATAGAAGCCGTCTTCGAGACGATCGAAACAGTATTAACAAAAGCAGGCTTGGGTTTCGAACATCTTGTTGAGATGACCAGCTATCACGTTGGTCTCCGCGATCACCTCCAGGCATTCAAAGACATACGGGCAAAATACGTGATGGAACCGTTCCCGGCATGGACTGCCATCGAGGTTGCGGGCTTCGTCCGAGAAGGTGCTTGTATTGAAATCAGATGTATAGCCCGCAGGGCTTAATGAGGCACGCATGAGAGTTGTCACAGTAGAGAATGATTATCCCGTCAGCGCGGCACGGTTATGGGCACTTGCGACCGACTATTCCGCGCTGAGCGAGGTGATGCGAGGATTGGCCTCGTTCGAGGGATTGCCAAGCGGGCGTACCCAAACGGGGCAACGGCTTGAGGTAATGGTGTCGCTTTTTGGCAAGCTGCCAGCACAGCCTTACCGCATGGATGTCCTAGAATGCGACGATCAGCGTATGATCCTGCGATCGTCCGAGCGGGGCGCCGGAGTGAAATCGTGGTTGCACAGCTTGACCGTCATCGAAACCGAAACCGGCAGTCGGTTGCACGACCATATCGAAATTGATGCCGGAATGATGACGCCCGTTTTCGCACTTTGGGCCAGATACATGTACCAAGCGCGGCATAAGCCGCGGCTACGACTCTTGGACAGCGGGCGATACTAACAGGGCGGAACGCTTATGCCTTAGCCACATTGGAGCAGCTCAGAAAAATGGCGCGGGGCGCATTTCGCTTCCGCCCCATGCAAATCAGCTTCTGAGCCGCATCCGTTATGTTTCAGGGGCAAAGTCTTCTTCATCCGATGCTTCAGTGCTGCCAGCATCGCCCGTTCATGCGAATGAAGTCAGTGCCGGGTTGAGTGGAAATAAGCACGTTCAGGATGGGGTTGCCGCGCCAGAGACCTTCTCAATGACGGGCTCTCTGGCAAACAAGCTGACAGCACTTGCGACCTTGTCTTTCAGCACCCTTTGGGAATGCTTTTCCCCCGCAAGGACCGCTGAAAGGTGCACGTTCCCTCGCACGGCACCCAGAAACTGTTCTGCCGCTGTATCAGCGTCTGAGATAGCAAGATTTCTCGCGTCTCGGTGTGCTTCAAAAAAACGCGCCAATCCCTCACTGGCGACAGCAGGCCCGCGCTCAAAAAAATCCCGGGACAGCTCTGGAAAGTGCTGCGCTTCTGCCGTCATGACGCGGTACAGTGCAACGCCCTCCGGTGACAAAAGAACGCTCAGATACTCATATCCCATGCGGAACAGAGCCTGTGCAAATTCGCCTTCTGCCGGTTTTGGCTGCAACGCGGCAACAACCCGTCCGGAAATCCGTTCGACAATGGTGTGAAACAAGGCGTCCTTGTTAGGGAAGTGGCTGTAAAGAGTGCGTTTGGATCCACCCAGACGGGCATGAACCTGGTCCATGCTGGTGCGTCCAAACCCGTCGCGGAAGAACAATTCCGATGCTATTTCAATGATTTCTTCTCGCTTTTGGATTTGCCGAGATGTCATCGGTTTTGGTGTTTCGCGCAAAATCGACCTCCACATACATCGCTGCCGCTTGCAATGGTACGGGATCGTACCGTAGAGTGCAATGGTACGGCTCCGTACCCCATGTCTCGGATCTCCGTCAGACGCTGGTTACAAAGAGGAAGCTCGATATGGCCGATAGGCGTTCAAAAAAGATTGCCATCCTAGGCATCGCGACCCTGTGCCTTGCCGCTGCTTATGGTGTGTACAGTTACTGGCAAACACACCATGACTACACTCAAACCGACAACGCCTATGTGCGCAGCGATATCGTCCGCATTGCGCCAAAGGTGGCGGGCTACGTCGTCGAAGTTGCTGTCAATGACAATCAAAGGGTTGCTGCGGGTGACGTTCTGTTTCGCATCGACCCGGCTGACTACAAAGCCAAAGTCAGGCACGCCAAGGCAGCATTGGCGGCAGCAGAGGCTGCCCGTACCAAGCTTGATGAAGAACGGCTCATGCAGCACCTGTACACCGAGGAAGCTCAGGCGGGTAAAGCGGCCGCGCAGGCCGAGGCCAACCGGACGGACCAGGACCTGCGCAGAGCTCGAAACCTTATCGATGAAGGCTGGGCAACCAAGGCACGGCTTGAAGCGGCGACCGCCGTTGATGTCAGGGCACAATCATCTGTAGAGCAGGCCCGAGCAGTTCTGAAGGCCAGTCAGCAAAAACTGCGCGTGCTGGACGCACAGGCCGCTGCACTTGATGCGTCGATCGAGCAGGCGTCCGCGCAACTTCAACTCTCAGAAATCTCTCTCGGAGATACCGTGGTCCGCGCGCCCGCCTCCGGGCTTGTCGGCAATTTGCATGTCGAGCTGGGGCAGTTTGTGCGGCCCGGATCACCCTTGCTGGCAGTTGTGTCAGAGGAAGAAAAATGGATTGTGGCCAACTTCAAAGAAACCCAACTGGAGAGTTTGGCCCCTGGCCAATCTGTGACAGTCCGCGTTGATGCATTTGGAAGACGGGAAATTCCGGGACACGTCGACAGTATTTCACCGGCCAGCGGAGCAGAGTTCAGTCTCCTGCCGGCGGACAATTCCACAGGAAACTTCATACGGGTTGTCCAAAGGGTACCCGTCAAGATCCTGCTGGAGCCTGGAGATCCGCTTTTCAGTCGACTTCGCGCCGGAATGTCCGCTGAGGTGCGTGTGAAAATCCACCCCCGAACAGGGGAGGACATACCAGACGAAGGTCGAAACAGGACTTCGCTAAACACACTGCGGAGTCAGCAAAATGGCTGAAGCCGGCGCTAACGGCACTGTTCGTCAAGTCCGCGTCAGGAGCACTAGGCGGACTCGTTCAAGAACGCGGAAGGTAGCCATATCGAAAAGCACTGGTTTGTTGAAACACCAGAGCAATGATGGACTGACCCGTCTTCCTCTTGTTTTGGTGGTGGCAGGAGTAACGCTTGCGGTCACTGTGGACGCGTTGAACAGCACAGTGTACGGGATGGCCCGTCCTCAGTTCATGGAAGACTTGTCAGCCACTCAGGATACTACGAATTGGCTGAATACCGCCTTTGTGGCGGCAAAGCTTACCCTTCTTCCAGCCAGTGCTTGGGCCATCAACCGGGCCGGTGCCGGATCCATCCTTTGGCTAGCATTGGTCGGCACGATCATGACGTCTCTGCTTTGTGCGGTTTCTCCCGGATTTCCAAGCCTTGTGACCTCTCGAGTTTTGCAAGGCGCTGCAAGCGCAGGCCTGCTTGTCGCTGCCCAGACAATTCTGTTCCAGCTTTTTCCAAAAGACCGACAGGGGCTGATCCAGGCTGTCTTTGCATTTGGAGTGGTTGTTGCTCCGGCGTCCGCCGCACCAGTCCTGCATGGTGAACTCATCGCCGTCGGTTCCTGGAGGTGGATATTTGCTCTCAGTGCCGGTATTGCGCTCGCCGCATTATTCATTCTGCTTGCAGTACGTCGCCACCTTCCTTTGCATAAGTGCGAAGAACTGGACTTTGATTGGGTCTGCCTTGGCATGTTTGCCATTGCTATGACCGCCACCGCTTACACGTTATCAGAGGGTGCGCGCTGGAACTGGTTCGACAGCGCCCGCATACAATTTTGGAGTGCGGTCGCGCTTCTTGGGCTGATTGGTGTCATTGCGCGATTGAGGATGCAGTCACGGCAAGCAATGTTCAAAACTGACGTGTTCGGCAATTCGGATTTTGTCTTCGGCTTTGTGGTCAGCTTCATCGCTGGCTTTGCTCTGTTCGGCAGCGCATTTCTCATTCAAGCCTTTGCTCTGAATGTTCTGTTCTTACCGTCGGAATTGACCGGGCGGCTGCTTCTTCCGTCCAGTTTGGCCATTGGATTGGCCTTGCTGACAGCCGGATGGCTCATCTCGGTACAAGGTGCCAATCCTATGGTCTTTACGCCCATCGGTGTGCTTCTGGTGATGACATCCATGTGGATGCTTTCTGGATCGGGTTCGCAAAGCGGATCACATGATATGTGGGTTGCGTTGTTGCTTCGAGGGTTTGGGTTGGGGTTTCTGTTTTTGAGCCTGACTCTGATCGCACTGAGCGGATTGCCAAGGCCGTTGATCTCTGCCGGGACGGGTCTGTTTAGTTTGGGGCGTCAATTGGGCGGGTTGATCGGCGTTGCCTGCCTGAGCACATTCATACAGCGCATGAACACTCTGAATTCCCAGGTTTTGGGCAGCAATCTCAACCTATCCAATCAGGCGTTACACCAAAGAACCGACCTCTTGTCTCAGGCATTGGTGGGGCGGGGGCTTGATCCCGGCACCGTTGATGCCGCGGCATCAACTGCCATCCAAAACTCGCTCAAGCTGCAAGTCGCACATCTGACGTTCAACGATGCATTTCTCTCGTTGGTTTGGCTTTTCGTGGCCGTTTTTCCGGCTCTAATGCTCTTCAAGATTGCTCAAAAGAAAATCGCGTCTCCCTAGATACTGCTTTGAGGGCTGTTCCAGTCACAGTTAGTGGCTTTCTCAATCTGCGATTAAGAATTCAGAAATACCTGTTCATGCTGATCCACCCAGTTGCCAAAGGGGGAACCGCCAGTTGGCACGTGTGGCAAAGTTGACCGTCCCCAATTTGAGTGGCCCAATCTGACTGTGGATGCGTGACCGGGCTGCAATGCTTCGGTACGATGACTGCTGCGGGTTTCCGAACTTTACTGTTTGGGATGTGAGATGGCTGTAGGGGGCAGCAACAGTGATCCATCTCACATCTCTGGATCACGTTTTCCGCATGTGACCAAACGTCAATTGGCGGCTTTGCAAAAATAGTTTAACGCTAAACCAAATCCGAGCACCTAAGGGGATTCTATGTCCGATACACCGAACTTGCGCGACGCGGCACTTGCCTACCATGAATTCCCAAAACCCGGAAAACTCGAAATACGCGCAACCAAGCCGATGGCAAACGGTCGCGATCTGGCCCGCGCCTATTCTCCCGGCGTGGCCGAAGCCTGTCTCGAGATCAAAGAAGACGCAGCAAACGCCGCCCGCTACACCGCACGCGGCAACCTCGTGGCGGTCGTGTCGAATGGTTCTGCGGTACTGGGCCTCGGCAATATCGGGGCGCTGGCGTCCAAACCGGTGATGGAAGGCAAGGCGGTCCTGTTCAAGAAATTCGCCTCCATCGACTGCTTCGATATCGAAGTAAATGAAAGCGACCCCGAAAAGCTGGCTGACATCGTCTGCGCACTGGAACCCACCTTCGGTGCCATCAACCTCGAAGACATCAGGGCCCCGGAATGCTTTGTCGTGGAAAAGCTCTGCCGCGAGCGGATGAATATCCCCGTCTTTCACGACGACCAGCACGGCACAGCCATCGTTGTGGGCGCAGCCGCCAAGAACGCGCTGCATGTGGCGGGCAAGAGCTTCGACGATATCAAGATCGTCAGCACCGGCGGCGGTGCTGCGGGCATTGCCTGCCTCAACATGCTGCTAAAACTGGGTGTCAAACGCGAAAACATCTGGCTCTGCGATATCCACGGCCTCGTCTACGAAGGCCGGACCGAGGATATGAACCCGGCCAAAGCCGCCTTTGCTCAGAAAAGTGACAAGCGCACGCTTGATGACGTGATCGACGACGCGGACCTGTTCCTCGGCCTCTCAGGCCCTGGGGTCCTGAAACCCGAACATGTGAAAAAGATGGCCACGCAACCCATCATCTTCGCTCTTGCCAACCCAACCCCTGAAATTCTGCCCGACGATGCCCGCAGCGTGGCCCCCGATGCGATCATTGCCACGGGCCGCAGCGATTTTCCCAACCAGGTCAATAACGTCCTGTGCTTCCCCTTCATCTTCCGCGGCGCACTCGACGTGGGCGCCACAACGATCAATGACGAGATGCAGCTTGCATGCATCGACGGCATTGCGGCCCTCGCCCGCGCCACCACCAGCGCCGAGGCGGCCGCAGCCTACCAGGGCGAACAGCTCAATTTCGGCGCAGACTACCTGATACCGAAGCCTTTCGATCCACGCCTCGTGGGCATCGTCAGCTCCGCCGTGGCGAAGGCCGCAATGGACACGGGCGTTGCCACCCGTCCCATCGAAGATATGGACGCCTACAAATCCAATCTCGACGGGTCGGTCTTCAAATCCGCTCTTCTCATGCGCCCCGTGTTCGAGGCGGCGCGTATCACTTCCCGCCGTATCGTCTTTGCCGAGGGGGAAGAGGAACGCGTTCTGCGCGCAGCCCAGGCGATGGTCGAGGAAACCACCGAGCGGCCCATCCTGATTGGACGTCCCGAAGTGATCGAAGCACGGATTGCCCGCGCGGGCCTCACGATCAAGATTGGTGATACGGTCGACCTCGTGAACCCCGAGAACGACCCACGCTACCGCGACTATTGGGGCACCTATCACGAACTGATGTGCCGGCGCGGTGTCACACCCGATCTCGCCCGCGCCATCATGCGCACAAACTCGACCGCGATCGGGGCCGTCATGGTTCATCGGGAAGAGGCCGACAGCCTGATCTGCGGCACGTTTGGCGAATTCCGCTGGCATCTCAACTATGTGCAACAGGTTTTGGGGCGCGACTCCTATCATCCCGTGGGCGCGCTCAGCATGATGATCCTCGAAGACGGGCCGCTTTTCGTGGCCGATACGCAGGTGCACCTGCATCCCAACCCGGACGAGATCGCCGAGATTGCCATTGGGGCGGCCCGCCACGTGCGCCGCTTCGGCATCGAACCGAAAATCGCTTTCTGTTCTCAAAGCCAGTTCGGCAACCAGGGCGAAGGGTCCGGCGGGCGTCTGCGCGAAGCGATCCGGATGCTGGACGCGCAAAACCACAATTTCTGCTACGAGGGCGAGATGAACATCGACACGGCCCTTGATCCCGAGTTGAGGCAGCGCCTGTTCCCGGGCAGCCGGTTGGAAGGGGCCGCAAACGTGCTCGTCTTCGCCCACGCTGACGCCGCTTCGGGTGTGCGCAACATCCTCAAGATGAAAGGGGGCGGGTTGGAAGTTGGCCCGATCCTGATGGGAATGGGCAACCGCGCCCATATCGTATCCCCATCCATCACGGCGCGTGGATTGCTGAACATGTCAGCCGTGGCGGGCACGCCGGTGGCGCACTACGGCTAAAGATTAGCCAATCCAGCCTGAAAAATCGGCACAACCCCCAGGTGTATTTCGGCATCTCGCACCCTATCTGTATCCGAGTGGATAGGCTGGGGTGATCATCATGCGCGCAATTCTTGTGCTGGCTCTGTTGACGGTTGCGGGTTGCGCCGAGGTCGTCAGCGAAACCCGCGGCACCTACAGCGAGTTCGGTCGCACCTATCCATCCATCACGCGGGTCTACCAAAACGATGATGGCAGCACCTATTCCCGCACCACGATCATCTCGGGCGCTGAACGCGTGACCTGTATCACCGGCGACAGGCTGGATTGTCGCGCCGCGCTTTTCGACAAGGTCAATCGGGTACGAGACTGACACCACGGTTTCCAATGCCGCCCTTTGCCAATGAGGATTGCCTGATGCGACTTGGACTAACCGCCCTGATGCTTCTTTCGGTCTCCGCCTGCACCGAGATCACCGCCGAACGCGAGGGCACATTCGAATACCGTGGCGACAGCCTCCGCGCCGTAACGCGCGACTATTCAGCCAATGGCAGGACGTTTACCAAGCGTGTGATCTATGACGGCCCCCGACGCGTCAGCTGTTCAGCGACCGACGATCTGGATTGCCGGGCTGCCATTTCCTACGAACGTTTGGACAGCAACGACTGATATTTCAGCCTGTCCACGTGATATTCTGCCACAGTTGGCGCTCTCAGCCCTTGCCCCCGACAGTTGTCGCCGCGTAACCCTGCTTGCGACTATGACGGAGGAGTATGGGCCATGGGCTATCGGGCGGAGTATGACAGTTGGAAAGCGGACCCCGAGGGGTGGTGGATGCAGGCGGCGCAAGCCATCGACTGGGTCAAGGCCCCAACCAAGGCACTGAGCCAGCGTGGCGAAAACCTCTATGACTGGTTTGCAGACGCTGAGGTGAACACCTGCTGGAACGCCGTGGACCGGCATGTCGAAGCTGGTCGTGGCGACCAGGTGGCCATCATCTATGACAGCCCGATCACCGGGGCTAAGTCCAAGACGACCTATGCCGAGTTGCAGAAACAGGTCGCGTCTCTCGCGGGCGCCCTTGCAGCCAAGGGCGTCACCGTTGGAGATCGCGTGATCATTTACATGCCGATGGTGACCGAAGCGCTGGTGGCCATGCTGGCCTGCGCACGTATCGGCGCCGTTCATTCGGTTGTGTTTGGTGGCTTTGCCGCCCATGAACTGGCCGTGCGCATCAACGATTGCACACCCAAGGCGATCATCGCCGCGTCCTGCGGTCTCGAACCGGGCCGGATCGTCGAGTACAAACCGCTGCTCGACGGTGCGATCAAAGAGGCGGACCATGCGCCGGACTTCTGCGTCATCCTGCAACGCGAGCAAAGACCTTGCGACCTTGGCCCCCGCGATGTTGACTGGCATGCGGTGCAAGAGGGGGTTGAACCCGCGCCTTGCACACCCGTTGCCGGGACCCATCCCGCCTATATCCTCTACACCTCCGGCACCACTGGCGCGCCCAAGGGCGTGGTGCGGGCCACGGCGGGCCATCTCGTGGCGCTGAACTGGACGATGAAGAACATCTACCAGATGAACCCGGGCGAGGTGTTCTGGGCCGCCTCCGACGTGGGCTGGGTCGTCGGTCACTCCTACATTTGCTACGCACCACTGATCCACGGCAACACCACCATCGTGTTCGAGGGCAAGCCGGTCGGCACGCCCGACGCGGGCACCTTCTGGCGCGTGATCGAAGAACATGACGTCAAATCCTTCTTCACGGCCCCCACCGCCATCCGCGCCGTGAAGCGCGAGGATCCCAAGGGTGAGTACCGCGCGAAATACAACCTTAGCGGCCTGCGCGCGCTCTATCTGGCGGGCGAACGGGCCGATCCCGACACCATCGAATGGGCCCAGGACCTGTTGGACGTGCCAGTCTACGACCACTGGTGGCAGACCGAAACGGGCTACACGATTGCGGGCAACCCCGCCGGGCTTGAGGCGCTTCCAGTCAAGGTCGGCTCACCCACCGTCGCCATGCCCGGCTACTATGTGCAGATCCTGGACGACGCGGGTCACCCCGTCGCGCCCGGCGAACTTGGCGCCATTGCGGTCAAACTGCCTCTGCCCCCCGGCACTCTGCCGACGCTTTGGAATGCAGAGGATCGGTTCATCAATTCCTATCTCCACACGTTCCCCGGTTACTACGAAACCGGCGATGCGGGCATGATGGACGAAGACGGCTACCTCTACATCATGGCGCGCACCGATGATGTCATCAACGTTGCAGGCCACCGCCTGTCCACCGGCGCGATGGAGGAGGTGCTGGCCGGCCACCCGGACGTGGCTGAATGCGCGGTTATCGGAGTTTCGGACCAGCTCAAGGGGCAAAGCCCCGTGGGCCTTCTGTGTCTGACAACAGGTGTAAACCGCCCGCACGGCGATATCGTCACCGAATGCGTCAAACGCGTCCGTGACCAGATCGGCCCGGTGGCTGCCTTCAAACAGGCAGTGGTCGTGGATCGCTTGCCCAAGACCCGCTCCGGGAAAATCCTGCGTGGCACAGTGGTCAAGATCGCGGACAATCAGGACTTCAAGATGCCCGCAACCATCGACGACCCGGTCATCCTGGACGAGATCAAGGACGCACTGCAAACCATCGGCTACGCCAAGGGGTGAAGGGCGGGGCGGAGGACGCCTCCGCCTTACGACATATCGCCAAAGGCATGGATTGGGGCGCTGACACCGCGCAACTCCAAGTGTCCCAGATCGGACAACCCGGTCTGGCCCGCCGCCACCTCGTCCGTGACCATGATCGCTTGCTCATGGCGCTTGCCCGCATCGCACAGGCGCGCGGCCACATTGGCGGCAAGGCCGATCACGGTGAAATCCAATCGCGTGCTTGATCCGATATTCCCATATGTGACCCGACCAAAGGCGATCCCGATGGCGCAAGACGTCAACGCCGTCACCTCATCTTCGGTCACCTTCGCAACAACCTCCCGCGCAGCCTCAAGGGCCGACGCACAAGCCGCCGCCGCATCCTCGCCTGCGGGGAAGACCGCCAGCACAGCGTCGCCAATGAACTTCAACACCTCGCCGCCATGTGCGTCCACGATGGTCGATGTGATGTCCAGAAACGCGTTCAGCAGCGCAATGTATTCATCCCGCGGCAGCTCCTGCTCCAACCGGGTTGAACCGCGCAGGTCACAGAACATGATCGCCGCATCAATCTCGTCCCCATCGCCGCGCCGGATTTCGCCGCCCAGCACCCGCGCACCCGACCGCTTGCCCACATAGGTTTCCAGCAAAGCCTGTGCATTCTCGCGCTGCATGAACACCTCGTAATAGCGGCTGATGACGGTCGCACATTCAAAGACCAGCCCAAGGTTCTCGGTCGTGAACCCGTCTGGGTGGTCCGAGGTCAGCGTCAGCACATTCGCCCGCCCATCTGAAAAAGGCAGCGGCATGGCCACATAGTCCGTCGCCCCTTCGGCCCGCAGATCGTCCATGATCGGAAAGCGAGACGCTTCGTCTGTATCACCCAAGCGCTGCCGCACGCCGCCCAACCCCTTGGACACATGCTGCAACGGGCTGTTCACAAAGCCTGGAAACTGGTGGATGTCGTAAGACGGGGCAAAGGTCTGCACGTCGTCTGTATCCACACGCCAGATATAGTTCTTGCCCGCAATCATCGGATGCAACGACCAAATCAGAACGGCAAGGCGAGATACGGCAATCCCGTTCTCGCGCATCTTGGTGGCCACGGCGCGTGTAAAGGCTTCGGGGTCGGGCAGCGTACCCGCCTCGCGCATCAGCCAATCCACTAGCGGCCCAGTAATGTTGCCGTCGCGCTCGGTCTGCAACTGGTTCTCGCCCAAGTCGATGTGTGTCGCGGCATTGGGCATGAACCCGACAAAACCTTGAATGCCCTTGCTCTCGGGCAGGGCGGACACATAGCTCCACACACCGTTCGGGATCGTTTCACCGTCCAGCAAAACATCATGATAGCTCGCCGTGCCCTTGAACGGGCAGAAGGTCTGCAAGTCGGTCTTGGGGCCAAGGTTGACCAGGATATCCTCGCGCGGGACGTAGATGGCCGTGGGTAGACGAGTTTCATACATCGCGCGGGCACGTGTGGTGTCAGCCAGCAGCACATCATTGTGCCAGATGCGCACGGGGTGCGTCAGTGGCTCAACATCAATGGAATAGCCTGTGGATGGCGGCAGATCATCAAGGCTCATGGCAGTACCCCTCGCGTGACACCAAAATGGACCCGCGATGGGGACTTGCCAAGTCTCGGCGTTGAAACTCTTTCCGCACCACCTGAGGGGGCAGAGGTCAGAAAATGAAGTTGTCGGGGTTCAGATCGGACAGCACGGTGTTCACCAAGATGATCGAACTGCCTACACCCGTATCAATCAGGACGTCTGCACCGACTTGGGTTGCGGCACCGTTTGTGTCGCTATCCAGCTCCAGATCACTCAAGTCCGAAATTGCACTCACGCCTGACAGGTCGATCCGCTCAAACCGATTGGCTGCGGTGAAGTCAGCAATCGTGTCATTGCCATGCCCGTCGGCGAACACAAACGTGTCGGCATTGAACCGACCAAAGAGCAGGTCATCGCCCGCGCCCCCGGTGATGGTGTCAAAGCCCGCACCCGCATTGATCGTGTCGTTGCCTGTGCCGCCATCAATCACGTCGTTGCCGGATCCGCCAAAGAAGCGGTCATTGCCCTCACCACCGTTTAGCGTGTCATTGCCAGCCTCGCCAAACAGCCCGTCATTGCCGGCGCCACCAAAGGCAAGATCGTCATCCGCCCCGCCGAACAAGCGATCCAGCCCATCGCCGCCCAGCAGTGTGTCCATGCCGGCACGGCCATAAAGATTATCCGCCTGCGCCCCGCCATCCAGACTGTCGTTGCCCTCGCCGCCATCAAGAAGGTCGAACCCACCTTCGCCAAAGATAGTGTCGTCACCCGCCTCGCCAAACAGGCCATCTATCGACGTGCCGTCGTTGGTTCCGCCCCGGATCAAGTCGTTGCCATCGCCGCCAAAGGCGCGGTCCGCGTTCTCTCCCGCCAACAGTGTGTCATCACCCACGCCACCAAAAAGCTGGTCAAAGCCTTGACCACCAACAAGGCGATCATCACCCACGTCGCCATAGAGTGAATCAGCGCCGTCTGCCCCAATCAGCGTGTCGTTACCATCATCGCCATGCACGGTGTCGAAACCGGCTCCTCCATTGGCCAAATCATCGCCCGCTCCCCCAAAAATCAAGTCCGCGGCTGCATCCAAAAAGCCACCCGCTAACGTATCATCGCCATCTCCGCCGTGCAGAGTGTCCTGACCTTCGTTCCCATCAAGAAAGTCGTTTTGTTCCTCTCCCCACAAAACATCTCCGCCCAAACCACCACGCAAAGTATCGTTACCAACTCCGCCAAACAAATGGTCAAAACCTTGTCCGCCGCTAAGCTCGTCGTTTCCTTCCTCTCCGAAAAGCGAGTCAGCGTTGTTTTCCCCATTCATTCGGTCGTTCCCAAGGCCGCCGTACAGCGTGTCAAAGCCTTCACCTCCGGAAACTCCGTCTCGGCCTTCTCCACCATAGACCAGATCATTGCCATTTCCGGCGTTGATGAAGTCGTTGTCCTCACCACCCCAAATCGTGTCGCTGCCTTCACCGCCAAACAGATGGTCTAAACCCGCGTCCCCAAAAATAAGATCATCACCGCTACCGCCCTGAATCTCATCATCGTTGCTGCCGCCATGCAACTCGTCGTCACCAGCCAACCCGAACAGACTATCCTCTCCTTCGGCACCAAAGATATGATCGTTCAATGTGGATCCGGTGTAGCGCGTGACCGAAAGGCCACCCAAAACAGTCTCAAATCCCGAGATATCCAATCGAATACCTCTATAGGTAACGAAACCTTCAAGCAGGTTCACTTCGCCAAAGCCCGCATTGAATGCGGCGAGGTTTAGCGTGTCCGTGCCGGCACCACCGTTCAGCGCAAGTTCGAAACCTGATGTGACCGGCGAGAATAGAAACGTGTCATCACCGTCACCACCATCTATGCCCGTTGCGAAACGAAGGAAGCCCCCGGTCAGAATTTCATCATTGCCGCTGCCGAATTCCACGGTGCCGACAGCACCTCCCAGAAACTGTTCAAACGCTGTATTGGATGCTTCGACTCCATCAAGGCGATCCAGTAAGATGTCAGTAAATCTGGCACCGGACCCACTGGTATTGCTGAGGATGGCGATTTCGCCGCGATTGGCGGATGCAAATGTGATCGTGTCAATCGTTCCAACCAGAAGCCCGGTTTCTGAAACCGACAGGTTTTCGCCAGTGACGGTTATGGTTGGGTCCACATTAAAGTACCCGTCGTTGGCAGGGTCCAAAATCCGTGTGTAAATCACGCCTTCATCGGTCACGAGAAAGCGGTAATCCGGTGCGGGGTCAACAACACCACCCGGAACAAAGGTTTCTGCAAACAAGAGGAGGTCTTGCGGGTTGGAAAATGAAATTGTGGACACTGGTAAGGACCCCCAGCAGGCATCTGACGCTAAACAACGACACATTACAAACTGCCAAAAAGTGCACAACCTATTATTGAGCGCTGGAGGCGGAAAACTACTTTACCTTTTGGGTCAAAGAAGGCCGTGACACTTTCAGCCTTTCTGTCCACCTTCACAAATACATTTGATTGGATTCAGCTCATTGTCACCAATGCCAAAAACCGCGGCCTCTTGGCCGCCAGCATGTTAATTTTTCGTGGAGATTAGGTAAACATGCCGGGCGCATTGGCAACAATCTGATCTCATTGGCAAATCTAAGATCGGTTGAAAAATAGTAAGCTCACCGAACAGGTTGTCCCCGCGGGGACAAACCCACAGGGACATGAGTTAAACTCAGAGATCGCCCGCAATCTTGCGCAATTCGAACTTCTGAATCTTCCCGGTCGATGTCTTGGGCAGCTCCTGAAACACAACCCGCTTCGGCGCCTTAAAACCAGCCAAAGTCTCCCGCGAAAACGCGACCAGATCTGCCTCGCTCGGGTTCGTACCGGGCTTCAACTCAACAAAGGCACAAGGCACCTCACCCCACTTGTCATCCGGTTTCGCCACCACAGCGGCAAGGTTCACGTCCGGGTGACCCATCAGCACACCCTCCACCTCGACAGAACTGATGTTCTCGCCGCCTGAGATGATGATGTCCTTGGCGCGGTCCGCGATCTGGATGTAGCCATCCGGGTGCTGGATCGCGATGTCGCCCGAATGGAAATATCCGCCCTCGAACGCCTCTGCTGTCGCATCCGGGTTCTTCAGATACCCTTTCATGACCGAGTTGCCCCGGATCATGATTTCACCCTGCGCGGCCCCATCCATCGGCACCTGCGCCATATCGGCGTCCATGACCGTGATATGCTCCATCATGGGAAAGGCCACGCCCTGCCGCGCCTTGATCGCCGCCGTATCCTCGGCCCCGTCCCAATCGCTTTGCCACAGACACTCGGTCACGTGACCATAGGTTTCGGTCAGCCCGTATACCTGCGTGACGTTGAACCCCAACGCTTCGATCTTGGCGAGTGTCGCCGGGGCAGGGGGCGCACCGGCAGTAAAGACCTCGACCACGTGATCAAAGGTCCTCCGGTCTTCGTCCAGCGCGTTCACGATCATGTTCAACACGATGGGGGCGCCGCCGAAGTGGGTCACGCCTTCGTAGTGGATTGCGTTGTAGATGGCCGTGGCCGTCACATCGCGGCAGCACACCAAGGTGCCACCCAGCATGGGCATCATCCACGTGTGGTTCCAGCCGTTGCAGTGAAACAGGGGCACGATGGCCATGAACACCGGATGCAGAACCATGCGCCATGACACGACGGTGCCCATCGTCATCAGGTATGCCCCCCGGTGATGATAGACGACACCCTTGGGCCGTCCGGTTGTGCCAGACGTATAGTTGAGGGCAAGGCTCTCCCATTCATCCTCTGGCATGATCCAGTCAAAGGCAGGATCTCCCGTCGCAAGCAAATCCTCATAGGTCTGATGCCGTCCCGATGCGGGGAACCCGGCATGGGGGTCCGGGCATTCGATCAGCACCGGCGCCGGGCCGTCCATCTGCTGTGATGCAGCCTCCGCCAGCTCCAGGAACTGGGAATCCACCAGCACGACCTTCGCACCTCCATGATCAAAGATATAGGCAACCGTATCCACATCGAGGCGGGTGTTGATGGTGTTCAAAACGGCACTGCAGGCAGGCACGCCGAAATGCGCCTCGGCTTGCGCGGGCAGGTTGGGGATCAGGGTCGCTACCACATCGCCCGGGGCCACGCCCTTGGCGGCAAGGGCGGACGCAAGGCGTGTGCATCTCTCGTAGTATTGCGCATAGGTCACGCGATGTGATCCGTAGATCACCGCCACCCGGTCGGCAAAGACCGATGCCGCCCGCCGCAGATGCGACAGCGGCGTCAGGGGCACATAGTTCGCAGCCGTCTTGCCGAGGCCTGTTTCATCTGCCATCCAACCCATATCGGTCCTCCCCGTATCGTCTTGCGCAGCGATGTTGCGTCGTTATGGCGAGGGGCGCAAGCAATGGATAGCCTTATGACGACCTCTCAGACCCACCGCCCGACAGCCGCTGCGCTGAACATGGTGGGGGCGATGTGCGTGATCGGCGCCATCGACATCTACGTCGCCGTGATCGCCCAGACGATTTCGGTGTGGCAGTTCCTGATCATGCGTCTGCTGCTTGCAGCCCCCATCGTATTCGCCCTGTCAGCCTTGGGCTTCGGGACCTTACGCCCCCGCAGGTTCGGGGCGGTGGCGTTTCGGTCCACGCTGATTGCGATCGGCATGTTCTGTTATTTCGGTGCGCTGGCGTTCATGCCCATCGCCATGGCGCTTGCCGGGCTTTTTACCTCGCCCATCTTCGTGCTGCTGCTTACGGCCTTTGTCCTGCGCCAGCGGATAGGTCCATGGCGGATCATTGCCGTGGCTGTTGGGTTCGCGGGTATCCTCGTGGTTCTTGGCCCATCCGGAGGCAGCCTGGGGTGGGTGGCCGTGTTACCTGTGCTGGGTGGAATCCTCTATGCCTCCGGTGTCGTTGCGACGCGGGCGCTGTGCGACGGGGAAAGCACACTGACATTGCTTCTGGGGATTTTCGTCGCGCAGGGTGCACTCGGGACGATTGTTCTCGGCGCCATCACAGTGATCGACCTGCCGGTCGGGGCGGGTGGTATGGCCTTTCTGACCCGCGGTTGGATCTGGCCGATTGGCGAGGCGTGGCCCTATCTGTTGATGCAGGTGTTTGGGTCCGTGGTGGGCGTGGGACTGTTGAACCGCGCTTATCAGATTGGAGAAGCCAGCCATGTCGCGATTTTCGAATACTCCGTCATGATCTTTGGCCCTTTTTTCGGCTGGATGTTGCTTGGGCAACCGGTCACTTGGCTACAAGGCGCTGGTATTGCTCTGATCATACTGGCTGGTGTCATCATTGCGATGCGTAGCCGGGAAAGTGCGGCTAGGCTTCCTTCATGATCCTGAGTACCGGCCGTAAATACATCTTTGTCCACGCGCCCAAGACCGGAGGCACGGCCATGGCGCTGGCGCTCGAAGCGCGCGCGATGAAGGATGACATTATGCTGGGTGATACCCCCAAGGCGTTGAAGCGGCGGCACAGGGTGCAGGACAAACAAACTCGCGGGCGTCTCTGGAAGCATTCGACACTCGCGGACATTGACGGGTTGGTGCCCAGCCTCGACGGCCTTTTCGCCTTTACCCTTGTTCGCAATCCCTGGGACCGAATGGTCAGTTATTATCACTGGTTGCGGGAGCAGAGTTTTGACCACCCGGCCGTCGCGCTTGCCGGTCAGATGCCGTTTGGCGATTTCGCCTGCGCGGCGCAAACGCGGTCTTCCATGAAGGCCAGCCCTGCGCGGCACTACATGACCGATGCTGCCGGACGCGAGCGCTGCGATCTTTACATACGGCTTGAGCATTTTGATTTGGATGCCGATCCCCTTTGGGACCACTTGGGGTTCCGTCAGCAACTGCCGGCACGCATCAATGCGTCGGACCGGGTTGCAGATTACCGTGGCTACTACTCGGACGCTGCACGAGAAGCCGTCTCCGAGGCTTGCGCCGAGGATATCGACAGATTCGGATATGCCTTCGAATAATCCCTGATTTACTCGCATGTGCTGAAAACTGTCCTCAATTTGCAAACAAAGAGGCATTAGCGGGATCACTGGAGCCGTCTGGGGCGACAGTGCCTTATTCCCGCCCAGATTGCGGCCCGTCTTGGCCTTGGGAATCACTGCAACTGCTGATGTCAAAACAAACCGGCGCGCTGCCAGCGCCGCACCATGGGGATGGAAACGATGTTTGGATGGGCAAAGGGGCAAGCGCCACGCAGAATGCCGGAAGCTACAGCGGCATGGGATGGTGGTGTCATGACCACACGTGGGCTTTTGGCCGGAACGCGGGTTGCGACGTCGATGGGGTGGCGCGCTGCGGATGCACTGGCCGCGGGCGATCTGGTTTTGACATTTGATGCAGGCTTGCAACCCTTGGTCGAGGTGAGGCGGGACATTTTTTGGACAGCTGATGCTTCTGTTCCTTCGGCGTATCATTCCGTCTTTGTCCCTGCGGGGGCATTGGGCAACAGTGCGGATCTTGAGCTGTTGCCTGACCAAGGCGTTCTGGTGGAAAGCGATGCGGCCTGCGATGCCTTTGGTGATCCATTCGCCGTACTGGCGGCCAAGTCATTGGAAGGGTATCGGGGCATTCGCCGCGTCACGCCGCGCACACAGATCGAGATTGTCACGCTGGTCTTTGCCCAGGAGCAGGTTGTCTATGCCGAAGGGGGTGCGCTTGTTCATTGTCCACGGCACATGGTGCACCTTGACGACCTGTGCGCCGCGGAGCCGGGTTACGATGTAATCCCGGCCCGCGACGCCGTGTTCCTCGTCGAATGCATGAAGGTTGAGGATGCACGCTACGGCGTTGTCATCTGATACTTCGGCGATTTCAGGTGCCGGGAAGGGCCCGGTAACCTTTGACAATCATTGTCAGGCCCACACCCGTCAGCCCGGTCCCGGTCAGCATATGTGGATTGAGCCAGCGTGAGGTCGCCCGGTTCACCGTGTGCATTGTCAGCAAGGCGTACCCGATGATCGATAAGGCATCGAGCACCAGAAAGATCGCCCCGTAGATCAGGGTTTGCACCAGCACGCTGTGATCGGCCGAGATGAAGGCCGGAAACAGCGCCACGAAAAACACGATCGCTTTGGGGTTCGAGACGCAGGCAAAGAAGCCGGCCCAGAACGTCACCTTGTTGGCCGCCGTTGCCCGGAGCGTGGTGCCGTTACGCATGGCCGCAAAGGATTGCAGCCCCATCCAGACGATGAAGACCCCACCGGCAATTTGCAGAGGCGGCAGGATCACGTCAGACAGGGCGAGCAGCGTGGCCAGTGAACTGGCCGCAACCGCGATGTGAACGATTGTCCCCAAGCCATCCCCGGCGACCGTGATGAACAGACCACGGCGCCCATGTTTCAGCCCCTGCGCCGTCGCAAAGGCGACGGAGGGGCCGGGGGCCGCAACGAACAGCAAAGTTGTCGTGATGAAGGCGATGAGCAGGGCCGGGTCCATCATGTGTCCTCCTCGGGAGTGTCGCGCCCGCGCGCGTATTGGGTCATACCGGGGAAGGCGGGCAGCCAAGGCTCCCGGCGGATGGTCCAGAGTTCGTAAGTTGGGGTGAATTGTCCGGGTTCGTCAAGTGAACCCAGGTGAACTTCAACCTCCCCATCGCTGATGGCAAAGACGGAGGAGCCGCAGGTGGCGCAGGTGTGTCGCCCGGCATGACCCCGCGTTTCCCCCGTGATTTCAACGGCTTCCCGCGGAAAAATGGCGGCGGCAAAGAACAAGGCACCATGGTGCTTGCGGCAGTCCAGGCAATGACAGATGCCCACCCGATCGGCCTGCCCCTTCGCCACAAGGCGCAGTGCACCGCAGACGCACCCTGCTGTGAAATGCTCCACCTTACGGCTCCTGTTGTTACGTGGATGCAGTATGCCCATCCGGCCAGCAACGTCTACTGTCTCAGGTGGCGTGATCCGGAAGACAGTTTTGCGATGTGTCTAATTCTGACTTGGACACTTCGAGTATGACACTGTCTGTTCGTTGGGGGCCGATCAAGGCTGTTGGACGCCTTGATAGGGTGCCTCAAAGCAAAAGGGGCCGCGCAGAACGCAGCCCCTTGAAAATCTTCCATTGGACGCTGATCAGGCTGCCGCGGCTTCCTTGGGCTCAAAGCGGCCATAGAAGCTCTGGTTCTTCTCGGCCATCTCGCGCAGCAATGCGGGGCACTTGAACCGCTCGCCATACTTGGCTTCCAGCTGGTCGCAGCGTTCAGCAGCGTAAGGCGCGCCGATGATGTCGAGCCAGCTCAGCGGACCGCCGGACCATGGGGCAAAGCCCCAGCCGAGGATCGCGCCCACGTCGCCTTCGCGGATGTCCATCAGCACGCCTTCTTCCAGTGCGCGGACGGCCTCAAGCACTTGGGAGAACAGCAGGCGGTGCTGGACCTCGCCCAGTTCGGGTTGGTCGTCCATCAGCGGGTACTTGTCGTGCACGCCGCGCCAGATGCCCTGGCGTTTACCCTTCTCATCGTAGTCGTAGAAGCCCGCATTCGCCTTGCGACCCATGCGCCCCAGCTCTTCCATCCAGAAGATCAGGTCGTCGGACGGGCTGTCGGGATAGGCGTCGCCCATGGCAGCCTTGGTCGCGCGGGCGATTTTCGCGCCCAGATCAATGGCCGTCTCATCCGTCAATTGCAGCGGACCCAGCGGCATGCCAACCATCTTGGCGGCGTTTTCGATCAGCGCAGGCTCGACCCCTTCGGTGACCATCCGCGTCCCCTCGTTGATGTAGGGGATGATGCAGCGGTTGGCGTAGAAGAAACGCGCGTCGTTGACCACGATGGGTGTCTTGCGGATCTGGCGCACGTAGTCGAGCGCCTTGGCCACGGCCCGGTCGCCTGTGTTGGCGCCTTTGATGATCTCGACCAGCAGCATCTTCTCGACGGGTGAGAAGAAGTGGATGCCGATGAACTGCTCCTGGTTCTTGCTGGCCTTCGCCAGTTCGGAGATCGGCAGGGTCGAAGTGTTGGAGGCAAAGATGCAGTCGTCGGGTATGATCGCCTCGACCTTTTGCGTGATCTCGGCCTTGACTTTGGGGTCCTCGAACACGGCTTCGATGATCAGGTCACAGCCTTTGAGTTGCTCAAGGTCGGGCGTGGCGGTGATGCGGGACAAGAGCGCTTCGCCTTTTTCCTGCGTAGTCTTGCCGCGCTTGATGCCGCCCGCGACATACTTCTCGGAGTAGTTCTTGCCCCGATCCGCGCTTTCCTGGTCGCGGTCGATCAGGACCACTTCGATACCGGCTTGAGCCGAAACGAGGGCAATGCCCGCGCCCATGAGGCCCGCACCCAGCACACCGAGTTTCTTGACCCGTTGGTCTTCGATGCCTTGGGGCCGTACAGCGCCTTTTTCCAGTGCTTCCTTGTTGAGGAAGAGCGAGCGGATCATGGCGCCCGACGAGGGGTTCAGCAGCACATTGGTGAACCAGCGCGCTTCGATCTTCAGCGCGGTGTCGAAGGGCACAAGCGCGCCTTCATAGACGGCGCTGAGCAGGGCCTTGGCGGCGGGGTAGACCCCTTGGGTCTTGCCGTTCACCATGGCGGCGGCCCCCACAAAGGTCATAAAGCCTGCGGGGTGATAGGGTGCACCGCCGGGCATTTTATAGCCCTTCTGGTCCCACGGCTTCACAAGGTCCGCATCCTTAGCGTTCAGCACCCACTCACGCGCGGCGGCGACGGGGTCATCCACGACCTCGTCCACCAGCTTGCCCTTGGCCTTGGCGGGGGAGACCATCTTGCCTTCCAGCAGGAAGGGTGAGGCTTCCATCGCGCCCAGCTTGCGCGCTAGGCGCGTTGTGCCACCCGCGCCGGGGAAGATGCCGACGAGGATTTCGGGCAGGCCAACCTTGGCCTTGGGGTTGTCTGCGATGAAGGTGCGGTGCGTGGCCAGCGGCAGTTCCAGCCCGATGCCAGCCGCGGTGCCAGGTAGGGCTGCCGCAATCGGCTTGCCGCCCTTGTTGGTCTTGGGGTCCATGCCTGCACGCTCGATCTTGCGCAGAAGGCCGTGCATTTTCATGGTGCCTTCGAACAGGCCCTTGGCGGGGTTGTCGCCCGCTTCTTCCTTCATCTTGGCGAGCAGGTTCAGGTCCATGCCGCCGGCGAAGGTGTCCTTGCCGGAGGTGATCACGACACCTTTGACGGCCTCGTCGGCCAGCACGTCGTCAATCATGTCATTGAGCAGTTCCAGCCCCTCAAAGGACATGACGTTCATGGTCTTGCCGGGCACGTCCCATGTGATGGTGGCGATGCCTTCGCCGTCTTTGGTCAGTGTAAAGTCAGCCATATTCGTGTTCTCCCCTTACACGCGTTCGATGATTGTGGCGGCACCCATGCCGGAGGCGACGCAGAGGGTGGCAAGACCGGTTTCCTTGTCGGTCCGCTCCATCTCGTCCAGCAGCGTGCCGAGGATCATGGCGCCCGTGGCGCCCAGCGGGTGACCCATGGCGATGGCACCGCCATTCACGTTTACCTTACCGTGATCGACGTCAAAGGCCTGCAGGAAGCGCAGGACGACTGCGGCGAAGGCTTCGTTCACTTCGAACAGGTCGATGTCGCCAATGTTCATACCATTGTCGCGCAGGATCTTTTCGGTCACGGGCACCGGGCCGGTCAGGTTGATGGTGGGATCAGTGCCGATCTTGGCGGTGGACTTGATGCGCGCACGAGGCTTGAGGCCCAGCTTTTCGCCCAGCTCCTTGTTGCCGATGAGCAGGGCGGCGGCGCCGTCCACGATGCCGGAGGAGTTGCCCGCGTGGTGCACGTGGTTGATGCGTTCGAGATGCGGGTATTTCATCAGCGCGACCTTGTCGAAGCCGGGCATGACCTTGCCCATTGCTTCAAAGGCGGGGTTCAGGCTGCCCAGCGACTGCATGTCGGTCTGAGGGCGCATGTATTCGTCATGGTCGAGGATCGGCAGACCGTTCTGGTCCTTGACGGTGATGACTGACTTTTCAAACCGATTGTCGTCCCACGCCTCTTTCGCGCGACGCTGGCTTTCGACTGAATACTGGTCAACGTCATCGCGGGAGAAGCCGTATTCGGTGGCGATCAGGTCCGCACCGATGCCTTGGGGGGCAAAATAGCTTTCCATGGCGATCGACGGGTCCGCAGCAATGGCTGCGCCATCGGAGCCCATGGCGACACGGCCCATCATCTCGACCCCACCAGCGATATAGCCGTCACCGGCCCCGCCGCGCACCTGGTTGGCAGCGATGTTCACGGCTTCCAGACCAGAGGCGCAGAAGCGGTTAATGGCGATGCCGGGGATCGCTTCATCCAAGTCTGAGGCCAGCACGGCGGTCCGGGCGAGGTTGCCGCCCTGTTCCATCACCTGCGTGACGTTGCCCCAGATCACATCCTCGACAACGTGGCCGTCGATGTTGTTGCGCTCTTTCAGCGCGTTTAGCGTCAGGGTCGACAGGCGCAGCGAGGTCACCTCGTGCAGCGCACCGTCCTTGCGGCCCTTGCCGCGCGGGGTGCGGATCGCGTCGTAGATATAGGCTTCGGTCATCGGATTGGTCCTCCTGCCAAATGGCGTGTCTTTGTCTTCAGATGGGGTAGACCGGATGGTCTAATCAAGGGTGACGTTGCGGCGCTTTACGTAAACTTATGCGCGGTCGGCGGGAGAGCCCGGCATAAGGTCGTATGGAGCCTTCCAGCCGGGGGTATTCGAGATGTTTGTCAACCAGCGGTCGATGTTGGGCCAGTCGGCCCGATCAAAGCCGAACGGCTCGGGGTAGTAGAGGTATCCGCAGCACGACAGATCGGCATTGGTCAGGCTGTCGCCGACAATCCAATCGCGGCCTTCGAGATGATCGTTCAGTACCGTATAGGCGGCTTTGAGGCGTCCTTGGTTAAAGGCGATAACCTCTTGCGGGCGTTTGTCTTCGGGCAGGAAGTTCATAAGGAACCGGGTCATACCGCACATGGAGCTGAGCTTGTGGTTGTCCCAGAGAACCCAGCGCAGCACTTCGTAGCTGTCTTCGCCCTTGCCACCGAACTTGCCCGTCTTGTCTGAGATATACTGCTGGATGACGCCGGACTGGCTGATCTTGTGGTCTCCATCTTGCAGCAAAGGCGCCTCGCCCATCGGGTTGAGGGCGCGATACTCGTCGGTGCGGGACGCTCCGCCAAAGAAGTCAATAAATACGGGTTCCCAATCGAGGCCAGAT
This sequence comes from Tateyamaria omphalii, assembly GCF_014651375.1. GTDB lineage: Bacteria > Pseudomonadota > Alphaproteobacteria > Rhodobacterales > Rhodobacteraceae > Tateyamaria > Tateyamaria omphalii. The sequence continues at coordinate 979,117 of NZ_BMWT01000002.1, read as the reverse complement.
AATTGCAGGGCCAGGGCCGCCTTGTATGAGTTTCCGCTTTCACCAAAGCAGTGCAATTTGAGGGTCATGAGCGCGGGCCTTTCCGGTCTTGAGTATTGAGAGGGCAAGACCGGTGGGTTTCACACCCCCGGACCCCCCGTGGAGTTTACTTGGCAAGATGAAGTTGGATCAGTTCACCAAGCATTAAGGTTAACGCCTCATGCTGAGGATGCATGGCAGGCTGGAGAGCTGAGCCATGTGCAAGGTGAAGCCCCAACGTCCCGCTGTCCCAGGCCGGATGGCGGGGTGGATCTTGCGCAGGGATCCAGTCTTCATCTTGCCAAGAAAACTCCCCCCGGAGGGCTGGTCCACCAAGAGCCGCTCGGCTTGCAGCATCAAAACGCCCTCGCAATCAGCTCTTTCATGATCTCATTGGTGCCGCCGTAGATGCGTTGCACCCGCGCGTCCGTCCACATGCCGCCGATGTCATAGTCATTGGTGAAGCCGTAGCCGCCATGGAGCTGCAAGCACTCGTCCAGCACCCAGGCCTGGGTGTCCGTGGTCCAGTATTTGCACATAGCCGCCTTATCGACAGTCAATTCACCGCGGATGTGTTGTGCCATGCATTCGTCAAAAAACGAGCGACTGACCATGGTTTTGGTCTTGGCTTCGGCCAGCTTGAAACGGGTGTTCTGGAATTGCAGGAGGTTGCCGCCGAAGGCTTCGCGGTCCTTGCAATAGGCCAGTGTGCGCTCGACCGCGCCTTCCATCGCTCCCACAGCGGCGCAAGCGATGACCATGCGCTCTTGCGGGAGTTGCTGCATCAGTTGGTAGAAACCTTGGCCTTCGGTGCCGCCGAGGATGTTTTCAGGCGCGATCTCGACATTGTCGAAGAATAATTCGGACGTGTCCGAGGCGTGCATGCCGATCTTGTCGAGGTTGCGGCCGCGCTGGAACCCCTCAGCCCCGTCTGTTTCGAGGACCACCAGTGACACGCCTTTCGAGCCTTGGGTTGGGTCGGTCTTGGCCGCGACGATGATCAGATTGGCGTGCTGACCGTTGGTAATGAAGGTTTTGGAGCCGTTCAGTTTGTAGGCGTTGCCGTCCTTGATGGCGCGGGTCTTAATTGCCTGCACGTCTGATCCGGTCGAGGGCTCGGTCATTGCCAAGGCGCCGACCAATTCGCCCGTCACCAGCTTGGGCAGCCAGCGCTGTTTCTGATCTTCGGTACCGTAGGCCAGCACGTAATGTGCGACGATGCCGGAGTGGATGCCGTGGCCCCAGCTTGCGAGGTTCGCGCGTGCGGCTTCGACCAGGATCGCGGCTTCGTGGCCGAAATCGCCGCCTGCACCACCGTATTGCTCGGGGATCGACGGACAGAGCAGGCCCAGCTCGCCTGCTTGGGCCCAGGTCTCGCGGTCCATCTCGCCCTGTTTGCGCCAACGTTCGAAATGGGGCGCCCATTCATTGGTGATGAATTGCGCCGTCATGTCGGCGATCATCTGGTGTTCTTCGGTCATCCAGGTGGACGAACCGGCGGCCAAATCTTTCATATCTCTCCTCCCCAGGAGACAGTGTCAGCGCTTCCGCGCCTCCAACTCGGAATTGAACAACCGCAAGCGGGCCGTCAGGTTTTCCTCGTTCATCACGCTATCGAAATTCTCGAACAGGAAAGACAGGGCCTCGCCCTCGTCCAGCCCCGCATCGGCGGCAAACCGCTTGAGGCGGCGATAGCCGTCTTCGGTCATGGCGACGGGAAAGCGGCGGGTCAGGCGAAAGCGTTTGGGCATCGAAGACTTCCTATCATGTCTTGTTGTAATCAATGCGGCACACCAATTCGCCACCTTCGCGATCATAACGCATGGAACGCAACGGTGTATGTCTCCCGTCGCTCCAAACCACTGCACAGCCTTCGCCGACGAAAGTTGACGCATAGCCAGTAGCTTCCTCGGTGTCTGTAAAGAGTTCAGGCCACAAGCACTCGAAATTTATGAACCTCAGCTGTGGAAAGTCTGATCCACACTCAATTGCACCCGCAATAGGTTGGCCGTCCGACACGAAAGTCACGCGCCTTTCGTCGTCGGTGAGGTCTGCACGGCTTCGACGCCAACTATCGGCATGAGCGAAGAATGCACGTGCCTGCTTCGGATCACGCAGATTCCAAGACTTTGACAAGCGATTCCCTCTCAAAAGTAAGGCGGGGGTGTCCCCCGCCTCACACACTTTAGAAGTTTGCCGCTTCCAGCGCCATCACCGGATCGGCCCCTGACTGGATGCGTGTCAGGTGCAGCGCCGTGGCAGGCAGTTGGCGGGCCATGTAGTAGCGACCCGTCGCCAGCTTGGTTTCATGGAATTCCGGGTCGGATGTTCCACCAGCAAGAGCTTCGCGCGAGGCTTTGCCCATCTTGGCCCACATCAGGCCGAGGCAGACGTGGCCGAACATGTGCATGAAGTCGTAGCTTCCGCTCAAAGCGTTGTTCGGGTTCGTCATACCGTTTTGCATGAAGTACATGCTGGCGGCTTGCAGGTCCTTGGACGCGGCTTTCAGAGGCTCCAGGAATTCGGCGTCATAGGCTTCGTCCTGACCGGCATTCTCCTTGATGAAGCCTTTCACCAGATCAAAGAACGCCATCACGTGCTTGCCGCCATCCTGTGCCAGCTTGCGGCCCACGAGGTCCAGCGCCTGCACGCCATTGGCCCCTTCGTAGATCATCGCGATGCGGGCGTCGCGGGTGTATTGCGACATGCCCCATTCCTCGATGTAGCCGTGACCGCCATAGACCTGCTGAGCCTTGATGGTGTTGTCATAGCCCACATCGGTCAGGAAGCCCTTGATGATCGGGGTCAGCAGCGACACGAGGCCATCAGCGTCCTTGTCGCCCGCTCGGTGGGCGGCGTCGATCATGGTCGCGCCCCATAGGATGAAGGCACGCCCACCTTCGGCAAAAGACTTTTGGTCCATCAGCGAACGGCGGATGTCTGGGTGAACGATCAGCGGATCGGCGGGCTTTTCAGGGGCCTTCGCACCGGTCACGTCGCGACCTTGCAAGCGGTCCTTGGCATACTCAAGCGCGTTCTGATACGCGACTTCGGCTTGGGACAGGCCCTGCATGCCCACACCCAGACGTGCTTCGTTCATCATGGTGAACATGGCGCGCATGCCCTTGTGCTCTTCGCCAATCAGGTAGCCCACGGCGCCGTCATAGTTCATCACGCAGGTGGAGTTGCCGTGAATGCCCATCTTCTCTTCGATGTTGCCGACGGCGACACCGTTGCGAGCGCCAAGGCTACCATCTTCGTTCACGAGGAACTTGGGCACGATGAACAGCGATACACCTTTGATCCCCTCGGGGCCGCCAACGATCTTCGCCAGCACGAGGTGAATGATGTTGTCGGCCATGTCGTGCTCACCGGCAGAGATGAAAATCTTCTGGCCGGAGATTTTGTAGGTGCCGTCGTCTTGCGGTTCAGCCTTGGTGCGCATCAGACCCAAGTCCGTGCCGCAATGCGGTTCGGTCAGGTTCATGGTGCCAGTCCATTCGCAGGACACCATCTTGGGCAGATAGGTTTCCTTCTGCTGTTGCGAGCCATGCGCCAGAATGGCTGACGCCGCGCCGTGGGTCAGGCCCTGATACATGGTGAAGGCCATGTTGGCGGATGAGAACATCTCGCCCACGGCCGTGCCCATGACATAGGGCATGTTCTGGCCGCCGAATTCCTCGGGCATGTCCAGACCGGGCCAACCGCCCTCTTTGACCTGCTCGAAAGCATCCTTGAACCCGGTGGGGGTGTAGACGACGCCGTTTTCCAAACGGCAGCCTTCCTTGTCGCCAACGACGTTCAGCGGTGCGAGAACTTCGGAGGTCAGCTTGCCCGCTTCATCAAGGATTGCGGAGGTGAAGTCGGCTTCCAACTCGTCATAGCCCGGAATGTCGCTGCCCGTGATATTCAGCACGTCGTGCAGGATGAATTGCATGTCTTTGGTGGGGGGCGTGTAGCTCGGCATAGGTCTCTCTCCCTAATTCAGCAGTGCTTACTCAGCGGCTTTTTTCGTGGTGTTCATCGAGGCGATCATCTTCTCGCCCCACTTCAACTGGTTCCGGAGGTCATCAATGGCCTCGGTCAATTCATCGCGTTGGCGTTCCATGTCGGCCAAGCGGTCGCGGGCGATCTCATAGGTGCGCGCCAGTTGCGTCTGCTGCTGGTCGCCCATGTCGTAGAGGTCCAGAAGCTGGCGGATTTCCTCGAGGCTGAAACCAAAGCGCTTGCCGCGCAGGATCAGCTTCAGACGGGCCCGGTCGCGTTTGGTGAATAGGCGCTTTTGGCCTTCCCGGATTGGGAACAGCAATTCCTTGGCTTCGTAAAAGCGCAGGGTCCGCGGTGTCACGGCGAACGCGTCGCACATTTCGCGGATGGTCATGGTTTTCTCACTCATCGGATCACTCGCATATCCTCTTGCGGTCATCACATGGTGGAGACGCGGATTCGATGCAACCGGCAGATGACGTTGACGTAAACTGTACGTTGCGTCACGAAGGAAGTTGACGTGATTTTCTGCAACGTCAACTGCTGGATGGGCTGCAATATGCACCTTGATGCATATCAATGAGTCGAGTTCGTCGCCCCACTACGCTGCACATGCAGTCAAAGGGAGTGCATGACATGTTCAAGAAAATTGTAGTTGGTGTCGACGGATCAAGCACATCGGACAATGCGGTGCGCATTGCGTGCGATCTGGCCGACAAATATCACAGTGAGCTTTATCTGGTGCACACCCCGCAGCCGCAGACGGTTGCTTTTGCGATGGGGGCAGTTGCGGGCTATCACGCCGTAACCACGATGCCGAGCCATGAAGAGGTGGTCGAAGCGGCGAACAAGATTGTGGATGAGGCGACAGCAATTGCAAAGGAATGCGGCAAGGAAATCGTCGAGGCCCGCACGGATCAGGGGGATCCGGCCCAAAAGATTACGGCGTGCGCACAGGATGTCGGTGCTGACTTGATCATCACGGGGCGGCGCGGTTTGGGCAGTATCGGATCCCTGGTTCAGGGCAGCACGAGTCAGCAGGTGAATCATCTGGCGAAATGCGCCACGTTGTCGGTCATCTGAGTTCCAGTGTGAACACCTGCACCATGTTTGTCGTGCAGGTGTTCTTGGTTTTGCTTGCAGTCAGTTTCTGTTTGTTGGCGCTGACACTGCAATGCTCTAGATAAATGCTGCGTCGTCAAACAGCAGGTTCACGTTCGTTACGTTGTTCAGCGTCAGGCTGTTGCCGTTCCCAAAATCCAAGACGAGATTGCCATCGATCACAGAGCTGTAGTTGGCAAGGTCACTGCCTTGGGGCGTCGCTTCGTTCATTAGAGAAGCATCAATTTCCAAGGCATCAACGATCAGCGAGTAATCTCTGATCAGATCGTTTCCGCCGTCAAAAACAAATACATCAGCACCTTGCCCACCCCGCATTTGGTCATCTCCTAGACCACCGACCAAAGTGTCATTGCCTGAATTGCCCTCGAGATTGTCGTCGCCACTGCCACCTATGAGCAGATCAAAGCCATTCAGCCCAAGTAGTGTATCGTTGTCGCTGCCGCCGTTCAGCACGTCGGCACCAATGCCGCCATTCAGAGTATCGTTGCCTGCGTCACCGAAAAGCGTATCGTTGCCCGCATTCCCAAACAGACTGTCGTTGCCTGCTCCACCACTGACAAAGTCGAAACCATCCATGGAAAATACAACGTCGTTGCCATCGCCCCCATAAAGGCTGTCAGCCCCGATACCGCCATTCAGAGTATCGTTTCCTTCATCACCGAAAAGCGTATCGTTACCAGCATTTCCACGGATGCTGTCATCACCAGTCCCGCCGTTAACACTGTCAAAGCCATTGTTGCCGTCGATAGTGTCGTTGCCAGTGTCTCCGCTCAAAGTATCCGCGCCGAAGCCGCCAGTAATCTCATCGTTGCCTCGGCCGCCATGGATTTCGTCGTCACCGTTGCCGCCGCTTACGGTGTCATGCCCAGTTCCGCCGTAGACAGTGTCATTTCCACCCAACGCCGCCACGCTGTCATTGTTTAAACCAGCGGCAATGACATCATCGTTTTCACTCCCCTGAATGACCTCTTGAACATTCTGAATTTGATCATCGTCATCATTTCCATCGTTTCTGGGTGTGCCATCGTTGTCGACAATATAAAGACCGTTGCCTTGGGCTACACCGTCCGGAATAAAATTCTGTGGGTCCACAAACTGCGTGGATGGCAAGCTGTCAAAGAATGCTGCGATGGCCGACGCGCTTGTCAGGTCGATATTCAAGCCTGTGGCCGGGTCCACCAAAGACCGAAGAAAATGCTGCTCTTGGCGCGAGTCATTTGCGCCGCCGGTAAACCCGGGCGTGGTAATGACCCTGGCGCCTTCAAGCGCATAGAATACGTAGCCATTGTGGGCTTCGATCAGCAGCCACTGCTGTGGGTCGGCATCCGGATCATCGAAGTTCCCATTGTATTGCACGACACGAACCGTGTTGCCATCGATACTGGCGGGCAGATTGTCAAAATCGATCAAGGTGTCTTCGATATAGATTTCGTCCCTGCTTGGGTCAAAGTCTTCAATCCGTCCAACAATAGCGGCACCCGCCCGAAGGCCGTCAAGGTCGCGAAACCTGAAAACATCGTTTCCGCGATTCACGTCATCATCATTATCTCCACGGACGTGATGCCCATGTGATAACAATTCACCGTTGCTTTTGGCGCCAACCCGGTCGAAACCCATGTTTAAAGTGTCGTTCCCGGTACCTGCATATGTGTGGTTCTGTCCGAACCCGCGTACTGCGTTCACATTGATAATGTCGTCTCCGCCACCGGTAAAAACGCCACCACCAGGCACCATGGTTACGACGTCGTCATCTGATGTGCCTTTGTAACGCCTTAGACCATTTTCATGAGTTTCCGCGTAGGGACTATTCAAAAAGGTGCTGGTTGTTTTGAAATCTTCCCAAAGCAGTCCAACGTTTACGTCAAGCGTGCCACCACCCGTATTGTCAATGGTGACTTTTCCATTGCTGTCGAACTCAAATGTGTAACCATTGTATTCTTCCGTACCGAGAATTGACATATCGTACTCCCCAAAAGTCGATTCTACTTCTGGGAGCATTTCAATTCGCGGATTCAACCACAACACTTATTTTACGTGTTGTGCGAATAGTGGATTGCTTGAGCGCACACCCAGTATTTTCAAAGACGTGGGCGTGCGCTACCTCGGCCTGTATTCCTCCAGCTTTGCCCGGACGTCAATACTGGCGCACAAAGTGCCTCGGGAGTACTTTTGGCATCATGCCATCGGCAATTCCAGGATTTAGTGCACCTTTTCGGTTAGCTTTTGCTGTATTCAGAGAAGTGGATAGCTCTATTTTTTCAGCCCGCTGGCCACACTGTCGCGCAGGCCCTGCAATTCGTCCCGGGCTTCGTCCAGTTGTTTGCGCTGCTCGTCCAGTTCTTTCAGTTGGCCGTCGGCCAGTTCAATCCAAGCACGCATTTGGGGCTCGTTGCCTTCGTTCTCGTAGATCAGCAACCATTGTCGGATGTCCTCAAGCTGGAAGCCGAATTTGCGTCCGCGGAGAATGAGTTTCATGCGGGCACATTCGCGCGGGCCATAGAAACGTGACCGCCCTTCGCGGTCCGGTTGCAGCAATTCGATGTATTCGTAGTAGCGCAGCGTGCGCGGTGTCACATCGAATTCCGCGCACATCTCTTTAAAGCTCAAGCGGTCGTCTGCCATGACTTCCTTTGTCTCCATCCCTGCACTTGGAGCCTATGACGCGTAAGCGCGGCACGCAACAGGTGCCTTGCCCAATCTGCACACAAGACCCATAACTTGCTTCCACGACCGTGTGACGAGGCCATATGTCCGATCCAGATAAGCTGAAGCTTGCCAGACAATTCATTGAAGCCATTCCACATTCCCGAGATCTTGGGATGGAGCTGACCGAGATGGACGATGGTGTTGCGGTGATCACCATGCCTTATGACGACCGGCTGATCGGGGATCCCGAGACGGGGGTGATCAGCGGCGGCGCGGTCTCGGCACTAATGGACACGTGCTGTGGAGCTGCGGTGATGAGCCATCCGGAAAACCTTGGCGGGACGGCCACGCTTGATCTGCGCATTGACTACATGCGGGCGGCCACACCCGGACAGGCCATCACCACCCGGGCGACCTGCTACCATGTCACGCGATCGGTGGCTTTCGTGCGGGCTACGGCCTGTGATGATGACAGCGACAATCCGGTGGCCACAGCGACGGGCGCCTTTACGGTGGAGGGCAAGCGATGAAGCGTCCTGAGCCCGTGCAGGTTGTCAAACAGCGCCGCGATGCCGCGCTGTCGGCGCTGGTCAGCGGCGTGCCTTATATCCAGTATCTTGGACTGACCTTTGATCGGCGCGGGGACGAGTTGACCGGTGTGCTGCCCTTTGACGAAAAGCTGATCGGTAACCCGCTGTTGCCCGCATTGCATGGTGGGGTGACGGCTGCGTTCCTTGAAGCGACTGCGGTGATCACCTTGTCCTGGTCCTATCTGTGGGAGGATATTGAAAGCGGCGCGCTCGACTTTGATCCGAGCACCGCACCCAAGTTGCCCCGGCTGCCCAAGACGGTTGATTTCTCGGTAGACTATCTGCGCTCAGGTCTACCGCGTGATGCCTATGCCCGCGCGCGCATCAACCGGTCAGGGCGGCGCTATGCCTCGGTCCATGTGGAGGGCTGGCAGGACAATCGGGACCGGCTGTTTGCCCAGGCCACCGGGCACTTCGTCATGCCGCAACGGCGCTAGATGGAGGCGGTCGCCCCCACCGCCCCACCCGCGCCGCTGACCCACAAGCGGGTGCTCAAGATTGCGCTGCCCATTGTGTTGTCCAACGCCACCGTGCCGATCCTTGGCGCGGTTGATGTCGGCGTCGTGGGGCAGATGGGAGAAGCGGCGCCCATTGGCGCTGTGGCCATGGGGGCCATCATCCTTAGCACCGTCTATTGGATTTTCGGGTTCCTGCGCATGGGCACCGTCAGCCTTGCCGGGCAGGCGGCAGGGGCAGGAGACAACGACGAGGTATCGGCCTGGTTGACCCGCGCCTTGCTGGTGGCTGCCATGGGCGGGGCGGGTTTGATCCTGCTGCAATTCCCGATCTTCTGGCTGGCTTTCGAGCTGTCGCCCGCCAGCGCCGACGTCGAGAGCCTGACCCGCGACTACCTGTTTATTCGCATCTGGACCGCCCCGGCGGCCATTGCAGTCTACGCTTTGACCGGCTGGTTGGTGGCGATGGAGCGAACCGGCGGCGTGTTCTGGGTCCAACTTGTCATGAACGGGGTGAACATCATCCTGAACTTTGTCTTCGTGCTGGGCTTTGGCTGGGGGGTCAGCGGTGTGGCCATTGCCACGGTCATTGCCGAGGTGATTGGCGCGGCCTTGGGGCTGTGGTTCTGCCGGGCGGCTTTTGATCGCCCCGCGTGGCGCGACTGGCCGCGTGTGTTGCGGCGCGCGCAACTGATCAAGATGGCGCTTCTGAATACCGATATCTTGCTGCGCTCGCTAATGCTGATGATCATCTTTTCGAGCTTCGTGTTTCTGGGTGCAAAGTTCGGTGATGTGACGCTGGCCGCGAACGAGGTGCTGATCCAGTTCATGTATATCACCGCCTATGCCATGGATGGCTTTGCCTTTGCCGCAGAAACCCTGATTGCCCGCGCCTACGGTCGCCGCGATCCCATGCGGGTGCGCCGATCTGCGCTGATGACATCCATGTGGGGCATGACCGTATGCTGCGTCACTGCGGGCGCGTTCCTGTTTGTTGGCCCATGGCTCATTGACGTGATGGCCAAGGATGCCGAGGTGCAGGTGGTGGCGCGGGAGTACCTGTGGTGGATGGTCGCTGCCCCGTTGGTGGGCTGTGCCGCGTGGATGTTCGATGGCATATTCATTGGCGCTGGCCGGGGGAGGGACATGCGCAACATGATGGCGATCTCTTTTGTGCTGTACTGGTTGGCCGTGTTGGTTCTCTTGCCCCTCATGGGCAATCACGGGCTGTGGGCTGCCATCCTCATATCATTTGCCGCACGGGGGGTGACGCTGGGGGTGCGGTATCCGGCTTTGGAGCGGGCGGCGGGCTGAGGGACTGGGGCGCTGCCCCAGACCCCGTCGTATTTTCAGTCAGAAGAAGCCTGGAGCCACTTCTGTGTTTCAGTGCCGACTGCGCTTGCCACGGATTGGAAACCGTCTTGTTGCAGGTGGGTGTCCAATTCTTCTGCGATGCGCGTGGCGAGGCTGAGGCCGCCGTACACAAGGCCGGTGTAAAGCTGCACCGCTGAGGCGCCTGCCTTGATCTTGGCGTAGGCGTGTTCGGCAGACGCGATGCCACCGACACCGATCAGCGGCACCTTGGTCAGGCGATGAAGCTTTGCCAGCACGCGCGTGGATTTCTCGAACAGGGGAGCGCCGGAAAGGCCGCCCTTTTCCTGCGCATGCGCGCTGCGCAGGCCTGTCCGGTCCAGCGTGGTGTTTGTTGCAATGATGGCGGCGACGCGCGCGTCCTGGGCCACCTTGGCGATGTCGGCGAGGTCCTGATCGGTCAGGTCCGGGGCGATTTTCAGGAAGACGGGGATGTCACCGCGCACCTGCATCACGCCGTCAAGCAGTGCCGCCAAAGCCATGGGCCCCTGCAGGTCCCGTAGCTTTTCCGTGTTCGGGCTGGAGACGTTGACCGTGGCGAAGTCGATATACGGGGCGCAGTGTTGCAGCACCTTTGCGAAATCCTCGGCCCGGTTGGCGCTGTCCTTGTTGGCGCCAAGGTTCAGGCCAACTGGCACCCCTTTGGGGCGTTTCGCCAAGCGGGCGGCAATCGCCTGCATCCCGTCATTGTTAAATCCGAAACGGTTGATGGCGGCCGCATCCTCGGTCAGCCGAAAGAGGCGCGGTTTTGGATTGCCGGGTTGGGGCAGGGGCGTTGCCGCACCGACCTCGATCCAGCCGAAGCCCGCGCGGCTGAGCGGTGCAATCGCAGTCGCGTTCTTGTCGAAGCCTGCGGCAAGGCCCACGGGGTTGGGCAGGTCCATACCCGCCAGTGACGTGCGCAGACGGTCGCTGGTGATGGGGCCGGGCAGCGGCGCAAGCGGTGTGTGCAGGGCTTTAAGTGCCAGTCCATGTGCTGTTTCTGGGTCCAGCCTGCGCAGGGCCTGGGTTCCGATGCGTTCCAGAGTTTGCTTCATCCGAAAGACGCGCCCCCGTCTGCTGGTATGCACCGGATCAGGCGCGAGGTTTTGACAGCTGCCTGCCGGTGCACCACAGCGCGCTTGTAGTCGGGATCAGTGACCATGGCGAGGAAGGCCCCTGCATTTGGGTAGTGGGCGATAAACACGGCGTCCCAAGCCTCGTCCACCGGACCGATCAGCGTGGTTTCAAAGCCACCACGCCATGCAATACGGCCGCCGACCTTGGCCAGAACCGGGGCCGAGTGGTTGCCATAGAGCCCATAGGCCTGCGCGCCGGTCAGCCCGTCGCGCGCCAATTCGTGGTCACCTGGATAATTGGCGAGATCGTTGAAACGGACGAGGTTGAGCATCTCGATCGGTGTGTCGCGTGGCAGGTCCTTGAAGGCCTGAAACTGCTCAGCTGTCGGGTCGATATGGGTCACGTGTCGAACCCTGCACCCGCCGGGAACTGGTGATGTCCGTTTTTCAGTGGCAAGGGTTGTGCCCAGTGGACATCTGCCAACCGCATCTCGCGATACAGATGCGGGAACTCGGCCCCGCCGCGGGACACTTCCCATTTCAGGTCATCACCCAGGCCGTCCGTCTCGACCGCGATCAGGAACAGGTCGTCTTCGCCTGCAAAATGCTTGGCGGCGGTTTCGGCAGCCTGTGTCGCCGTCGAGAAATGGACATAGCCATCCTGCACATCGATCGGCGCGCCCGGCGTGCTGCGGTTTTCGCGCAGATGCGCCCATTCGGGGGCGCGGAAAATCTTGTAAATCAGCATGGGTGCGTGATGCAGCTTGCTTACGCAGTGGTCAAGTGCGGGCTGTCATGGATTTGTTGCGCGCTTTCCCCAAGGAACCGCTTTGACTCGCGGTGCGGATTGTTGTCACGATATGCACATAACCAATGAGGGAGACACCAGATGACCCGATTTCTGATGGGCACTGCTGCGCTTACGTTGAGCGCAGGCATGGCATCGGCCGAATACACGCTGCACATTTTGCACACCAACGACATGCACAGCCGCATTGAATCGATCAACAAGTACGATTCGACCTGTAACGCCGAGGGCGAGGCCGAAGGGTCATGCTTTGGTGGCGTTGCGCGGGTAAAGAGCGCAATTGATTCCAAGAAGGCATCGCTCGACAACCAGAACGTCATCGTATTGGACGCGGGCGACCCGTTCCAGGGCTCGCTATTCTACACCACCTATAAGGGTGCGGCCGAGGCTGAGTTCATGGAACAGATGGGTTATGACGCCATGGCCGTGGGCAACCACGAGTTCGATGATGGCCCGCAGGGTCTGGCCGATTTTATCGAGAAGGTGAGCTTTCCTGTCATCTCAGGCAACCTGGACCTGACGGCGGAAGAGACGCTGAGTGGCAAGGTTGAAAACCACGTGGTCCTCGAAGTGGGCGGCAAGAAGATTGGCGTGATCTCTGCCCTGGCCACAGACACGGTCGAAACGTCGTCTCCCGGCCCAAATGTTGTTTTCCAGGATGAAATCGAAGCGCTGCAGGCGGATGTCGCCACGCTGCAGGGTGAAGGGGTCGATATCATAATCGCGCTGAACCATGTGGGCCTGACCAAGGACCTCGCGATTGCCGAGGCGGTGGACGGTATCGACGTGGTGATCGGTGGCCACAGCCATACGCTGATGTCCAATGACGACGCGGAAACACCGGCTTATCCAACCATGGTGGGCGATGCGGCTGTCGCGCAGGCCTATGCCTACACCAAGTATCTCGGCCACCTGACGGTGACATTCGATGACGACGGCAATGTGACGGCGGCCTCTGGTGATCCGATGCTGCTGGATGCGTCCGTTGAACCCAATGCCGATTTCGTCGCGCGGATCGCAGAGATGGGCGCGCCCATCGCAGAGATGAAAACGCGGATTGTTGCGGAGGCTGCAGAGCCTATCGAAGGGGACCGTTCGGTCTGTCGTGTGCAGGAATGCGCCATGGGCTCGTTAATTGCTGATGCAATGCTGGCGCGGGTCAAGGAGCAGGGGGTCGAGATCGCTATTCAGAACGGTGGGGGCATCCGCGCCTCGATCGATTCGGGCGAAATCACGATGGGCGAGGTGCTGACCGTGCTCCCCTTCCAGAATACACTGTCAACGTTCCAAGTCTCCGGCCAAGCAATGGTCGATGCGTTGGAAAACGGCGTGAGTCAGATCGAAGAGGTTAAGGGTCGCTTCCCTCAGGTAGCGGGGATGAGCTTTGCCTTTGATGCGTCAAAACCCGTGGGTGAGCGTGTGAGTGACGTTATGGTTGGAGGCGCGCCCATTGATCCGGCCAAGGTCTATGGGGTCGTTTCGAATAACTACGTTCGCAATGGTGGTGATGGCTATGCCATGTTCACAACTGCAGAGAACGCTTATGATTTCGGACCTGACTTGGCGGATGTGCTGGCGGAGTACCTAGCGGAGCAGGGGCCGTTCACGCCCTACACCGATGGTCGTATCACGGTGAAGTAGTGGCGGTGGCGCAGGACACCTGCGCCTTACAGGATCAAGAGTAAGGCGGAGCAGATGCTCCGCCTTTTTTCATACCCAACTGTAAGGCGGAGGTGTCCTCCGCCGCGCTGGCGGATCAAGATCCGCCTTACGATTTTTGTTTGGACCAGATAGTTTCATTCTCATGTGTGGACGTTTTTCAATATCGCTGGCCCCGGAAGATATGTCGGAGATGTTCGCGGCTGTTGCCGCAAATGACATGCCCGACGTTCCTAATTTCAATGTCTGCCCGACCGACTCCGTACACACTGTCACGTATCAGCGTGGGCAACGATGGCTGGCCCCGATGCGTTGGGGTTTCATCCCACATTGGTACAAGACACCCACGGATGGTCCGCTCCTCATCAATGCAAGGTCTGAGACGATTGCTGAGAAACCGGCATTCCGAAATGCCTGCCGAGAGCGACGCGCCGCTATTCCTGCATCGGGTTTTTATGAATGGACACGCGAAGGTGAGACGCGGTTGCCTTGGTACATTACCCGCAGCGATGGGGCGCCACTGGTTTTTGCGGCAGTCTGGCAAGAGTGGAAACCAAAGGAGGAACACGGTGATCGGATACGTGCAGCGGCCATTGTGACCACTGCTGCGAACAAATCCATGTCGTCCATCCATCACCGTATGCCCGTCGTGCTCGAGCCCGAGGATGTCGCGTTGTGGTTGGGCGAAAAGGGAAAAGGGGCCGCCACGCTGATGCGAGCCGCCCCTGATGACCTTCTAATGTGGCACCGGGTGGATTCTGCAGTCAATTCGAACCGGGCATCCGGTTCGGACCTCATAACCCCAGTTGACGCCTAGTCGAGCGGCGCTTCTCCGAAGCTCATGTTGCCCTCAACGAGGTACGATCCATCCTCTTCCGAAACAGCGTCTGCATCGTAGAAAGTGGTTTGAACGTTTTGGTCAACGATCATGGTGACAGACCCTTGGTCTGCAATCGGACCGAGCGCCCAGCTTTCGTTCTTTGAGATGATGTTGTGCTCTGCACCAGTGAGATTGGTGAACTTCACCGTGTCGCCTTCGTCAAGATACAGGACCGACGGGAAATAGGCGTCCGGCAGGATCAGAATCTCGTGTTCGGCTGCAGAGACCGCGGTTGCAGCCGTCAGCGTGGCCAGGACGGCCCCAATTTGCATCGCGCGCTTCATGCCAGCACTCCTTTTGCTTCGGCCCCACCCGAAAGACAGAATCGTATCCGTTGTCTATGAGGGGAGAATGAGGCCGAATTGGGGCGGGCTTGCGTCCAGCCTGGGGCATGTCACCTGAATTGGGTTGGTGCATGGTGCCGATGACGCATGGCGTTGCCCGTCGCGTCGCATTACATAGCAATGCAAAGACATGCCGATCCGGCACACGCAGATGGATGGAGGACCCTATGAACGTCGAGACAAAGATCCTGAAGGCCAAAGATGCGCCGGACCTTGGGTCCTTTGACTGGTCCGATCCTCTGCGCCTATCTGATCAGTTGATCGAAGACGAACGCATGATCCAGGCCTCGGCTCATGCCTACGCCCAGGAAAAACTGGCGCCGCGTGTGGTCAGTGCTTTCGCCGATGAGACGACGGATGCGGATATCTTTCGCGAGATGGGGAATATGGGTCTTTTGGGTGTAACGCTACCCGAAGAGTATGGTGGGCTTGGCAGTTCGTATGTCTCCTACGGTCTCGTCGCGCGCGAGGTCGAGCGGATCGATAGCGGATACCGGTCCATGATGTCGGTGCAATCCTCGCTCGTCATCTATCCGATCTATGCCTACGGATCGGAAGAACAGCGCAAGAAATACTTGCCCAAACTGGCATCGGGTGAGTGGATTGGGTGTTTTGGTCTGACGGAACCTGACGCAGGCAGCGACCCGGCGGGGATGAAGACCACGGCCAAAAAGACTGACGATGGTTATGTGCTGAACGGGTCCAAGATGTGGATTTCGAATGCGCCCATTGCCGATGTCTTCGTGATCTGGGCCAAGTCCGAGGAACACGGCGGCAAGATCCGTGGATTTGTCCTTGAGAAAGGTATGGCGGGCCTGTCCGCGCCCAAAATCGAAAACAAACTGTCCCTGCGGGCCTCGATCACCGGTGAGATCGTGATGGAGAATGTGGAGGTTGGTGAGGACGCACTGCTTCCGGATGTTCAGGGACTCAAGGGGCCGTTTGGGTGTCTGAATCGTGCGCGCTACGGCATCTCGTGGGGGGCGATGGGGGCAGCCGAGTTCTGCTGGCACGCCGCGCGTCAATACGGGCTGGACCGCAAACAGTTCGGCAAGCCGCTGGCGCAAACGCAACTGTTCCAAAAGAAGCTGGCCGATATGCAGACGGAGATCACCTTGGGTTTGCAAGCTTCGCTGCAGGTGGGTCGTTTGATGGATGCAGCACAGGCCGCGCCCGAGATGATTTCCATCGTCAAACGCAATAACTGTGGCAAGGCGCTTGAGATTGCGCGTGCGGCCCGTGACATGCATGGCGGGAACGGGATTTCCGGTGAGTTCCAGGTGATGCGTCACATGGTGAACCTTGAAACGGTAAACACCTATGAGGGCACCCATGATGTGCATGCGCTGATCCTTGGGCGCGCGCAAACTGGCTTGCAGGCCTTTTTCTGAAGACGCCCTCAAGACGTTTCCAAACAAGGCCAGGGGCCGGGTTGCTGCCCGGTCCGTTGCCTTGGCGCAATGTGATTTTGCTTGCCTAGAGTGCCCGCAGATAGAAGCCAAAGATTGCAACGCCCGCGTAAAACGGGACTGCAATGCCCAAGACAATGAATACAAACACACCGGCAGCTTTTATCAGCTGCATGTCCTTGGCGTTTGGCGGAACTTTGTGAAACTTCAGGATGTCCATGATTGCGCTGCCTGCGTTCCAAAAGCACAGCCCAAGTCCGGTTAAAAGCGTCAAAAGGCCGACACCCCAAATCATGATGCCTTCAGATAAACCGACCAAGCGGCCCAAATCGATTGCTGACAGAGGGGCTTCATTTTTGACCGCTGCGCGCATCATTCGCGCCCCGATCGCTGCCAGAGATCCGAAAATCGCGTAGTTTCTGAGATACGTCCCAATGTAGTTGACAGTGTAAGGGTCGGGCGTTTTGTCGTCGGTCTTCATGCGGTTTGCACTTTCGAAAAATGGGTGGTGCTTGGGGCTGGATATGCTGAACCACTGGACGCGCGTCCGAATACCGGGAGAAAGTGGCGCGCTCTTGCGGACAGTGCAGACCCGTCACCTCGAACAGATATTGTCATTCACTCGCTGAAACGCGACCGAAGGTCACCCTGTTCTGTCTTTCTGATCGCAAACGTGCCGATCTTCGCGCATTGCATTGTCAGGGTGCCGAAATCTACGGTCCTTGCACGGCATGTTCTCTGCGCTCTGATCAGTTCTGAAGGCGTGTTCGATTCGGGTGTAGATTGGTGTGCCCAAGCGCCAGCAATCCCGTCGGATAGGTGGGCGGCGTGGACATCTACTGGTTTCGCGCAGCCTCTTTTTCGGGTGACCATGAAGGTTGCATCATCCCTTTTGGCGCGCGCCGCACTGCAGCGCAGGTCAGATTAGGATGCTCGACTCACCTGCCGGTTGAAATGTCAAAAGGCCAACAAAGGGCGGTGTCGTAGATTGCAAATTGCCTCTGGCCGCCTTGCTGCAGTGCAGCGTTTCCAATTACCTGAAACGCGTGCAGTTGCGCATTTGAAAGGCTTAACAGAGCAGCCGTACAGGCAGTTTTGCACACGTGTGCAAAAAACAGTTGCCAAGCGCTGATATGGCTGTCTAGCCTAAGCTTGCAACCTTTCGGCCGGGGGATCTGATGGCGGAAATCCAGCTGCGTAACTTGAACAAGCGGTGGGGCACATTTGTCGGCGTCGACAATTTTGACCTAACCATCGCGGATGAAGAATTCCTGGTTCTGCTTGGTCCGTCAGGCTGTGGCAAGACGACGACGATGCGCATGATTGCCGGGCTTGAAGATGCAACTGAAGGCGACATCATGATCGATGGCAAGCGCGTCAACGATCTGGACCCCAAGGACCGGGATGTCGCGATGGTGTTCCAGTCCTATGGCTTGTACCCGCATCTCAATGTCTATGAAAACATCCGCTTCCCGCTGAAGGTGCGCAAGGTCGATCCGGCCTCGCACGACGAGAAGGTACGCCGCGCCTCTGCCATGGTTGAGCTGGACGAGTTCCTACACCGCAAACCGGCGGAGTTGTCGGGCGGCCAGCGTCAGCGTGTGGCGCTGGCACGGGCCATCGTGCGCGAGCCCAACGTGTTCCTTATGGACGAACCGTTGTCGAATCTCGATGCCAAGCTGCGTGTGTCGACCCGTGCCCAGATCAAGAACCTCAGCCACGAGCTGAAAGTCACAACCGTTTACGTGACACACGACCAGATCGAGGCGATGACCCTGGCCGACCGTGTCGTCGTGATGAAGCAGGGCAAGGTCCAACAGGTTGGCACGCCGACGGAGATTTACGACCGGCCCGCCAACACCTTTGTGGCCAGCTTCATCGGTTCGCCAGCCATGAACCTGATGGACGGCACGGTCAATGGGGGCACGTTTGCCGGCGACAATGTCACGATCAGCGGTCTGTCGGCACCAGATGGTCCGGCCACACTGGGCTTTCGAGCGGAGGACGCGGCTTTGGCTGAAAGCGATGGCCAAATCACCGCGCCGATCTACACGATTGAGTTGCTTGGGGATGCCACGATGCTGACCGTGCGCGCTGGTGGGCAGCTTGTGTCGATCAAAGCGCACAAGGAATTCCGGGCCGAGATCGGTGACACAGTGTCCTTCTCGGTTCCTGCGGGCATCTGCCACGCATTTGATTCTTCTTCCGGCGAACGTCTTGCCTGAGGAACTTGTTTGTCCGGAGGCATCCGGGCGGACCAATCCGGCCAGTGCAGCCTTGCAAGATGCACTGGCGTCAAACACAACAGGGAGTCTGTAAATGTATCTGAAGAAATTGGCACTGGCGGGCGCTGTCTCGCTTTTGGGCACCACGGCCTTTGCCGCGTGTTCCTACGAAAACGAGGTGCCGCTCAAGTCGTTGACAGCGGGTTTTGAGGCGTGGAAAGCCGTGACCGACGCCATGGCCGAGTGCGGCAACTTCCAGGCCGAACTGGACCAGGAATTCCGCACCAAGCAACCCGCGGCGTTCGAGGCGAACCCATCGCTATATCACATCGGTGGTGTGTCGAACGGCACCGTCACGCCGCTGCTGAACGCGGGCACCATTCGCCCGCTGGATGATCTGGTGGCGAAGTACGGTCAGAACCTTTCGCCCAACCAGTTGATCCGCGTGGATGGCAAGATCATGGCCGTGGCGATGATGGTGAACACACAGCACCTGATGTATCGCAGCGATATTCTGGCTGATCTGGGCATCGACACCCCCACAACGTGGGACGAAGTGTTCGCTGCCGCTGATAAGATCAAGGAAGCAGGTGTCGTCGATCACGCCATTGGCGCGACCATGAAGTCGGGCTGGAACCTCGCCCAGGAATTCGTGAATATGTATCCGGGCTTTGGTGGGGCGTTCTTTAACGACGACAACACCGCCGCGGTGAATTCGGACGCCGGGATGAAGGCGCTGGCGGCTATGAAGAAGACGCTGGATTACACCGATCCAGAGGTTCTGGTCAGCGACTCCACGTACGTTCAGCAGCAGTTCCAACAGGGCAAGATCGCCATGGCGAACCTGTGGGCTTCGCGTGCTGGTGCGATGAATGACGAGAACGAAAGCCAGGTTGTCGGCAAGGTCACCATGGCCGCGGCACCTATGGCAATGGACGGCGGTGCGCCTGCCACGACCCTGTGGTGGGATGGTATCGTGATCGCGGCCAACATCACCGACGAGGAGGCAGACGCAGCCTTCCGTCTGGCAATGGAGGGGCTGGATGCGGACATGGTCATTGCCAACAACGAGGCCGCAATCTGGCTCGTGAACGGTTACCAACCCGGCCCGCTGGCCGAGGGTGCAATTGCAACGGCGACCGCCAATCCCGCACCGCCTGCGTATCCGTCCACGACGCAGATGGGTCTGCTGCACACCGCGCTGGGCAACGAACTGCCTGCATTCCTGACCGGTGACCGTGATGCCGCAGCGACGCTTGCGGCTGTGGAAGAAGCCTACACCACTTCGGCCAAAGAGGCCGGCGTGTTGCAGTAAGCAACTTAGGCTGGCCGAGGCGCATCCTCGGCCAGCCACTTCACTGATGGGAACAGATGACCATGGAGTTCAACCATATTGATGTGAGCGGTGGCTCTGCTGGATGCGCGGGTGTCGCGTGTCTTGCCGAACGACCGGACACACACTCGGGTGCCGCGACCATGATGATCGAACGCCAGATCGGGGTTGTCTTGTGCATGGTGGAAAGGACAGCAGCATGAAGTTCAAAACCTTCTTCTGGTTCGTGGCACCATCGGTGTTCATGATGTTGCTTTTTATCGCGGCGCCTTTGATTTCGGTCTTCATCCAGTCTTTCCAGATTACCCAACCTGTCATGCAGCAGATTGAGGTCGAAACCTGTACCCCCGGCTTTTTGACCCAGACTTGCACGACGGAGATCAAGACAGTCCCAGTAATCGACGAGGAAACGGGCAGGACGCAGACAACAACAGCCTGGGTGGGTGTGCAGAGCTACCAGAACGTCTTGCAGATGGACAAATTCTGGGCCGCCATCGGCTCCGGAAATTGGGGTGACATCCTTCAGATCGATTTCTGGAAGGCGCTGCGGTTCACGTTGATGTTCACCCTTGTAACCTTGCCCCTTGTGATTGGTGTGGGTCTGATGATCGCGTTGGCGGTCAACAACGCGACCAAGGCTTTGCGCGGGCCAGTCATCTTCATTTCGCTCCTCCCTTTCATCATCACACCGGTCATTGGATCGCTTTCGATCTACTGGCTGTTTGTGGGTGACGGCATTCTGACGGCGACGCTGGAGCGTTGGCTTGATCGTGACATCGCGATGTTTGCCCAAGCCTGGACGATTGAGCTGCTGATGTATTTCTACCGCGTGTGGCACGTCGCGCCCTTTGCCTTCGTGATCTTCTATGCCGGTCTGCAGACCGTGAACATGGACACACTGGAAAGTGCTATCATTGACGGAGCGAACCGTTTTGAACGTCTGCGCTATGTCATCATTCCGCATCTGATGCCTTTGATCATCTTCATCGCGCTGATCCACCTGATGGACTGCTACCGCGTCTTTGACGAAATCATCGGCTTCCGCAGTCAGGCGCATGTGATTTCGCTGCAATGGCTGACCTTCGATTTCCTGACACCGGATGACGCCGGCAACCGCGCGATCAGCCGGGCGGCAGCGAGCGCAATGCTGACAATGGTAGGCATTGTGATCCTGCTGATCCTACCGCTGCGCCGCACCTGGCGTGACCACAAAGGGGGGGCACATTAATGTCCAAAGCCACCGCGCAGCCGCTGTCCCTCAAGGTCGCATCCGGCGCTTTCCTCGCCTTCTGGTGCCTCATCGCGGCCTTCCCCATCGCGTGGATCGCGGTGATGAGCGTGAAATCCCCGCGCGATGCCTTTGATGCAAGTGCGTGGAACGTGATCACCGGACCCGCTACGCGGGCGGCGGGCAATGGCCTCAGTTTACTCGACATCCTTCTGGGCTTGATCGTGCTCTACTTCGCGATCCGCTGGGCGTTCACCCGGCTGCCGGGCATGGTTGAGCAATACTCGCCCCCTGGCTTCATCGTGCTGGGCTGGCTCGTGGGCGCGGCGGTCTATGGCCTGCTGTTTGTGCTGATCTTTTTTGGAGCACTGCCTTTGGTCTTCGGCATGCTCAACAGCATTGCCGGTCCGCTCGGTACGCCGATCCTCGGCCTGACAACCGAGCACTACGTGGCGGTCTGGGGCGAGAACCAGTTCTACCGCAACTTCATCAACTCGATGATCGTGACTGCGGGCGTGGTGACGGTGTCGCTCACGGTCGGTACGCTCGCGGGCTACGGCCTCGCACGCTCCGGCTCGAACCTCGCCTTCTGGCTCCTGATCATCGCGCTTGTCTTCCGCGCCTTGCCGCACTCGGTGCTGGTAGCTGGCTACCTGCCGTGGTTCATCAACTCGGCAGAAATCCTGCGCCCGATCCTGGGCGATCTCAGCCCGACACTCTATGGCCAGCCCTGGGCGATTATCGCCGTGCTCGTGGCAATCAACCAACCCTTCACTATCTGGATGCTGCGGTCGTTCTTCCAGAACATCCCATCCGAGTTGGACGAGGCGGCGCGCGTGGACGGGTGCAGCCATTTCCAGGCGTTTCGCCGTGTGATCATGCCCGTCATGTGGCCGGGGGTTATCACGACGGGGCTGTTCAGCTTCCTTCTGGGCTACAACGATTTCCTTGTCACGGCGCTGCTGCTTGATGCACAGAACCAGACCATGGTTCCGGCCATCGCGGGCTACTTCAACCGCGAGACGACCACGACTGACCAGGTCGAGGCAGTCGCTGCAGCTGTGTCTATCACGGCACCCCTGTTCCTTCTGGTCATGGTGTTCCAGCGCCAGATCGTGTCGGGGCTGACAGCGGGGGCGGTCAAAGGCTGATGAGCAGCTCGTCGCGCACCTGCAGGATGCAAGCGCATCCCGCGCTCAACCGGATGCCACGGGATTTCATTTGTGTACGCGTCAATTCTTCGACGCGTCACACACCACAAATGAAAGGATGATCCGATGAAGGGATCCCGCCCCGAGCAAGCGGTTCTGACCCGCGACACTGACATGACCAAGACCGAGGAAACGCGCGCGGTTATTGAGGGGATGGTGGATGGTCTGAACGACCACCGCATTGATGATATTGGCCAGTTCTTTGCCCAGTCCTTCCGCTGGATGGGAAATCAGGGATGCGGCACCAAGACGGGCTTGCAAGAGTTTCAGGACAACTGGCAACGCCCCTTTCAGGCGGCCTTTGCCGATAAGGTCTGCGTGGACGAGGCACGGCTGTATATGGGGGAGTGGGCTGCGGCCTTTGGTCGACAGGAAGCCACCCATGCTGGCGAATTCATGGGGATTGCGCCCACCGGCAAGCGGATCGAGATCCGATACATGGATTTCTGGAAGGTCGAAGATGGCCGCATCACCGACAACTTCGTGATGGTCGATTTTCCCCACGTCCTCGCCCAGTTGGGGCGGGACGTTTTTGATGGTGAGGGCTGGGAAGCCTTCGATCGTGGCGACAAGACACCGCCGCGACCCGACAACTGAGGTGATGAGATGACAATCGAGTATTTGAAGCGCGGCAAGCCCGAGGCAGAGCGGGCCGAGGATGATGCCAAGACGCGCGCCATTGTCGAGGCCACGTTGGCTGACATTGAGGCGCGCGGCGATGCAGCTGTACGGGAGCTGTCGGAGAAGTTTGATAATTACAGCCCCGAGAGCTTCCGCCTGACTGAAGCCGAGATCGAAGCCCTGATGGCCGAACTGACCCCGCGCGAAATGGAGGATATCAAGTTCGCGCAGCAACAAGTCCGCGACTTTGCCCAGGCACAGCGGGACTCGATGCTGGATATCGAGGTCGAGACGATGCCGGGTGTGATCCTGGGCCACAAGAACATCCCGGTGCAGTCCGTGGGCTGTTACGTGCCGGGGGGCAAGTTCCCCATGGTGGCCTCGGCTCACATGTCCGTGGCAACCGCCTCTGTTGCCGGAGTTCCGCGTATCATTGCGTGCACACCGCCGTGGCAGGGCAAGCCGAACCCTGCCGTTATTGCCGCCATGCACCTTGGTGGTGCGCACGAAATCTATGTTATGGGAGGCATTCAGGCCGTGGGTGCCATGGCCATCGGAACTGAGACCATTGATCCAGTGCATATGCTGGTCGGTCCGGGCAACGCCTTTGTGGCCGAAGCCAAGCGCCAGCTTTTTGGCCGTGTGGGCATCGATCTTTTTGCCGGTCCGACGGAGACAATGGTGATCGCCGACGAAACTGTCGATGCAGAGATGTGTGCCACGGACCTGCTCGGGCAGGCCGAACATGGCTACAACTCCCCTGCCGTCCTGCTCACCAACTCGCGCAAGTTGGCGGATGAGACAGCGGCGGAGATCGAACGCATCCTCGGCATTCTGCCCACTGCCGATACTGCCCGCAAAAGCTGGGAGGATTATGGAGAGATCATCCTTTGCGACACATACGAAGAGATGCTGCAGGTGGCTGATGATGTCGCCTCTGAACATGTTCAAGTGATGACGGATCGGGACGACTGGTTCCTCGAACACATGACATGTTATGGCGCTCTGTTCCTTGGCCCCCGGACAAATGTGGCGAATGGGGACAAGGTGATAGGCACCAACCACACCCTGCCGACCAAGAAGGCAGGCCGCTATACGGGTGGTCTCTGGGTCGGCAAGTACCTCAAGACGCATAGCTATCAGAAAGTGACGACCGATGAGGCAGCGGCAGAGATTGGCGCTTACGGCTCGCGGCTTTGCATGTTGGAAGGGTTCGTTGGCCACGCCGAGCAGTGCAATCTGCGGGTGCGCCGGTATGGCGGGATCAACGTCCCCTACGGCGAAGGCGCACCTGCGCGTGATGCGGCGGAGTAGGCAAACGCCTCGCAATAATTCTGGACAGGGATAAGATGGATCCTCACTCGCGGCACAAGGCCCTGATCGCACCTTTCCGGCAGGCTTTGTATGACTTTGACTTGGATACGGTGCGGGCGCAGTTGCATGCCCTGTGCACGCCTGACGTCGTATTCCGCCTCGCTTTCCCTTTCGAGACTGTGACAGGTGTGGATGCGCATGTGGATCGTGCCTATGGTGCACTGGCCAAAGCGTGGCCTGACCTTGAGAGGCGGGACCATATCGTGATCTCGGGTCCGACACCGGATGGTGCCGATTGGGTTGGGTGTGGTGGTTACTACACCGGCACGTTCACGGCTCCTTGGCTGGATATCCCGCCGACCGGCCACATCGTCCACATGCGGTTTCACGAATTCTACCGATTCGAGAATGACAAGATCGTCGAGATGCAGGCCCTTTGGGACATTCCAGAGGTGATGATGCAGGCGAACGCCTGGCCTATGGTGCCGTCACTGGGGCGGGAATGGCATGTGCCGGGTCCCGCAATGTGCAACGGTCTTGTGGAAGGCCCACGTGACGACGCGACCAGCGACGCGTCCTGCCAGCATATCATCGACATGCTGGATCATCTCAAGAAGCACCCAAGCCAGGGTGGGCCTGAAGTGATGGAAATGGAGCGCTTCTGGCACCCCAAGATGATGTGGTACGGACCAAGCGGTATCGGGTCAGGGCGCGGCATCTCGGGGTTCCGTAACTGGCATCAGATTCCGTTCCTGAATGGCATGCCGGATCGAGGGAAATACATCGATGAGATCACCTATCATTTCTTTGGTGATGGGCCCTTTGCTGCGGTCACCGGCTGGCCAGATATGTATCAGACCATCACCCATGACGGGTGGTTGGGCATCCCGCCTGTGAACAAACGGATCGAAATGCGCAGTCTAGACTTCTGGCGCATTGAAAAAGGATTGATCCGAGAGAATTGGGTCATGGTCGATTTGCTGCACATGTACGACCAGATCGGTGTCGATGTTCTGGCCCGGATGCGAGAGTTCAACAAGGCGCGCACCGGGTTCGACCCTGAAATGGGGCGGGCGCTATGACGCTGATCATCCATGGGCGCGCCTCTTCGTCAAATGTACAGGCTGTGATGTGGGGCGCTGCCGAGCTTGGGTTGGCTGTTGAGCGCAAGGATGTCGGAGGTCGGTTTGGTGGCACGGACACTCCGGCTTTTAGGCGGATGAATCCGATGGGGCTTGTCCCGGTCCTGGAAGATGGCGACAGGGTAATGTTCGAGAGCGCGGCCATCCTTCGGTATCTTGTGACGCAGTATGGCGAAGGCGGCGTTGTGGCATCACCACGCGATGACATGTGGGCCGAGTGGGCCAAGCATACGCTGTGTCGGTCATTTACCGTACCGCTGTTTTGGGCTTACTACCGCACCCCCGAAGCAGTGCGGGACTTGGCAGCCGTGGGTCACGCTTTGCGCCAGTTTGAAGCCAACCTTGCCGTGGCAATGTCGGAACGGGGCGCGCGGGCGTGGATGTCAGGAGAAACTCTGGGACTTGCGGACATCTGGGTCGGTCACATTCTCTATCGCTACTTCACGCTTGATCTGGATCGGCGGGTGCCTGCGGGCACGCAAGACTACTACGACGCCTTGACCGAGCGGGCCGCGTATCGGACGCATGTGATGGTGGATTACTCTGAACTGAAAGGGAGGCTGTCGTTTTGACCGAACTGCCCCGTACCCCGTCCTTTGATCTGTCCGGAAAGCGTGCGCTTGTGACAGGTGCGTCGTCCGGTATCGGCCTTGGATGCGCAGTGGCGCTGGCTGAAGCAGGTGCGCACGTGATCTGTGCCGCACGCCGCGCAGATGCCTTGGCGGATGTGGTGACTGCCATGACCGATCAGGGGTGGAGTGCAGAAGCCATGCCGCTTGATCAGTCGGATGTCGAAGCCGTCAATGCAGCCTTTGATGAACCATACGATATCGTCTTGAACTCTGCTGGGCTGGCGCGTCATGGCCCGTCGATGGAAACGCAGCCTGACGATTTCGACGCCGTTGTAGGTATCAACCTCAAGGGGGCCTATTTCCTTTCAACGGCGGCTGCGCGGGCGTTGACGCACGCAGGCAAGCCAGGCTCGATTATCCACATTTCCTCGCAGATGGGCCACGTGGGCGGCATCGATCGGGCCGTCTATTGCGCGACGAAGCACGGGGTCGAAGGGATGGTCAAAGCTATGGCCATCGAATGGGGGAAAGCGGGCATCCGCATTAACACCGTCTGCCCGACGTTCGTGCGCACGGCATTCACCGAGAAGTCGTTCCAAGACCCCGAGCGGTACGCATGGATCATGGACAAGATCAAGCTGCCACGGGTGGCCGAGGTCGAAGACATCATGGGCGCTGTCCTGTTCTTGGCGTCTGATGCATCGGCGATGGTCACAGGTACGTCTATGTTGATCGATGGGGGGTGGACAGCAGACTGATGCCAGACAAGGTGACAGCACTAGATGTGGCCGCGCGGGCCGGGGTCTCCCGGTCGGCGGTTTCACGTGTGTTTACACCTGGGGCGTCAGTTTCCAAGCGGACGGCTGACAAGGTGCGGCAGGCGGCGGATGCGCTGGGCTATCGCCCCAACGTGCTCGCGCGCAGCCTGATCACCGGGCGTAGCCGCATCATCGGTCTCGTCGTCGCCTATCTGGAAAACCATTTCTACCCTGAAGCCATCGAACGGCTTAGCCGCAAACTTCAGGAGCAGGGCTATCACGTTCTTGTTTTCCTCTCCTCTAACAGTGGGGAGGAGGCGGACGAGGTCATGGCTGAATTGCTCGACTATCAGGTGGACGGCATCATTGCCGCCAGCGTGGGCATGTCCAACGATCTGACGCAGCGGTGCGAGGCGGCGGGTATTCCCATCGTTCTTTTCAACCGGGCGCAGGATGACGATCGGCTTTCGGCAGTCACCTCAGACAACTACCACGGTGGGCGCAAGCTGGCTGAGTTTCTGTTGGCAGGCGGACATAAACGCATCGCGCATATAGCGGGGTGGGAAGGTGCTTCAACCCAGCGCGACCGTGAAGCCGGGTTTGTCGCCGGGCTTCAGGCAGGCGGACAAAATCTCGCAGCCCGCGGCGTCAGTGACTTTAACTTTGAGACCGCCAAGATTGTTGCGCGTAAGATGTTTGCAGAGCCGGACCGGCCTGATGCCGTTTTCTGTGCCAATGACCACATGGCCTTTGCCGTCATGGACGTGCTGCGCTTTGAACTGGGGCTGAGCGTGCCGGGTGACGTGTCCGTTGTAGGCTATGACGATGTCACCCTCGCAGCATGGCCCAGCTATGACCTGACTACCGTGCGCCAACCCGCCGGGCAGATGGCCGAAGCCACGGTTGATATTCTGATGGATCGCCTCGCCGATCCCGATACCAAACCCCGCCGCGTCGCGCTGGATGGACCGCTGGTCCTGCGCGGGTCGGCCCGCATACCCAAAGGATGGACCGCATGAAGGGTTTTTCGAACCGGTGGAAGGATTTCCCCGACTATATCCTCGGCATCACCAAGGAGATCTGGGAAGACCGGGGCATCGCAACACTGCACCACTATTACAGTCCTGACATCGTGGTGCGCTCGCCCGGTTCGGTGGTCATTGGCAACGAAAATGTCATAGGCGCGACCATGGCGACCTTGGCCGAATTTCCGGACCGGACACTGCTGGGCGAGGATGTGATCTGGAGCGGGACCCCGGAGGAGGGGATGCTTTCGTCGCATCGCATCCTGTCGACGGCGACCCATATGGCCGATGGGGTTTACGGCAAGGCATCAGGCAAGACGCTGCAATACCGTATCATCGCGGATTGCCATGCCATCAACGATCGGATCAACGATGAATGGCTGATCCGGGACCAGACCGCCATCGTGAACCAGATCGGATGGGAGGCGAAGGCCTATGCTGCCGACCTGATCGAGCGTGAAGGCGGGATGGAGAATGCCGTGCGCCCGCTGACCCCTGCCACGGACCAGCCGGGGCCTTATAAAGGACGCGGCAATGACAATGAATGGGGCGCGAAATACGCCGACATCCTGACTCGGATCATGGGGGCCGACATGGCGGCAATTCCCTCTGAGTATGATCGTGCCGCGCAGTCTGAATATCCCGGGGGAGTGACGGGCCATGGCACGGACCCGGTAGATCGCTTCTGGATGGGCCTGCGCGCGTCCTTCCCGGGTGCAAAGTTCACGATTGACCATCAGATCGGACGAGATGACGACTTGATGCCGCCGCGCGCCGCCATCCGTTGGAACCTGCATGGAAAACATGACGGATGGGGGTATTTCGGCGCGCCGACGGGGGCTGAGGTCTACGTGTTGGGCATTTCCCATGCCGAGTTCGGGCCATGGGGCCTACGGCGCGAGTATGCGCTTTTTGATGAAACGTCGATCTGGAAACAGATCCTTTTGCAGACGGGGTAGCTCTGTCGTGAAGCGCTATGATGAGCTGATGTTCACGGATGCTGTGAAATCACTGCAAGAGGCAGACGGCTCTACGGAGATGTACGCCCGCAGCTACGGCGCGCGCACCCATGCCTTGACCGCAGACGAAGTGGCTTTTGTTGCCTCGCGCACTTCGTTCTACATGGCGACGGTCTCCGAAACCGGCTGGCCCTACATCCAGCACTGCGGCGGACCTGCCGGATTTCTCAAGGTGTTGGACGATCACACGCTCGCCTTCGCGGACTACCGCGGCAACAAGCAACATATCAGCGAGGGCAATCTGGCGGGAGATGACCGCGTGTCCCTCTTCCTGATGGACTACCCGCGCAAGGCGCGGATGAAGTTGCAGGGGCGCGCCACCTTTGAACAGGCGCAAGGCAACCCGGACCTTGCTCAGAAACTGGCCGTGGACGGGCAGGGTCGCGTTGAACGGTTGGTGACGATCCGCCTTGAAGCCTTTGACTGGAACTGCCCCCAGTTCATTGCACCGCGCTTTGATGCGTCCGAGATCGCGCAATTAATTGCTCCCGAATTGGACAAGCTGAATGCGCGGATCGCAGCATTGGAAGCCGAGAACGCATTGCTGAAGGGGCAAGGATGACTGACCTTTATCGTGCCGCCGAACGCCTGATGGGGATGCAGGATGCCGACTGGCGGCGTCATGCGAACCCGCTCAGCGTCTGGACACGATTCACGTGCCTGCCAATGATGGTTCTGGCAATCTATGCGCGCCAGTGGATCGGCTGGTGGGCGATGCCACTGTTTCTGCTGGCCGCTGTCTGGACATGGGCGAACCCGCGCGCTTTTCCACCGCCTGCTGACTTCGGTAGTTGGGCGTCGCGTGGTACATTGGGCGAGCGTATCTTCCTGGCGCGGAGTCACTATCGGATCGCCGCCCATCACATGCGTGCCGCAAACATCCTGACGGCTTTGTCGGCCTTAGGTCTGTTGCCCCTTATCTATGGCCTGATTTCTTTGAACCCGTGGGCTACGGGCCTCGGTTTGGTTGCGACCATACTGCCCAAGGTCTGGTTCGTGGACCGCATGGTCTGGATTCACTCTGATATCACCAAGACAATACCGGGCGATCCGTTGCCCGATCCGACCCTCCCACATGAAAGGACCCAAACATGACCCCCGCCGAGATGGAGCCGCGCATCGTGCGCTATGGCGACCTCATGCCTTGCAAGACCGCGTTCATCGACGCGCATACGCCAGGGAGCGACCAGAAGGAAAACTTTACCATCATTGGCGGTGGTGTGTCGGAAAGCCCGGATCAGCATGTCCACATTTCCATTCCGCATGGGTTCAACATCGGGGCGGCAGGGCAACCGCCGAAGTGCCGCAACTCGCTTCATTCGCATCGCACGGCAGAGGTGTTCTTTGTTCTATCGGGCCGCTGGCGCTTTTTCTGGGGTCGTTGGGGCACGGCGGGCGAGGTGGTGCTGGAAGAGGGGGACATTATTAACATCCCCACTGGTATCTTCCGCGGGTTCGAAAACATCGGCACCGACTATGGGATGATTATGGCGATCCTTGGTGGGGATGATGCAGGCGGTGGTGTCATCTGGGCTCCACAAGTGATTGAGGATGCAACAGATCACGGTTTGGTGCTTGGTGAGAATGGCAGCCTTTACGATTCCAAAAAGGGAGAAAACCTGCCTGAAGGCGTGAACCCCATGCCCTTGCTGACCAGCGAGGAGCTTACGGATTTTCCCGAGATGTCACCTGCGCAAGTTGTTGGTATGGGGGTGCGGCGCTATTGGGACATGGTTTGTCTGGCCAAGGACGCACCCTGCAAGGTGATTGGAGAGACAGGTATCATTCGCGACAAGCCGGGTTTCGAAGTGGATTTGATCACGCGCAGCAGCGCCAGTGACACTTGGCATAGCCATAGCAAACCTTGTGTTCTTATGCCGATGCGGGGGCATTGGAGGATCACGTGGGAGGGCGGCGCGGCGACACTTGCGCCGGGTGACACGATGAGCATGCCTGAGAACATGCCGCATTTGGTGTTGCCTTCCATGACGGGAGAAGCGTCTTTGTACCACATCGTAGGTACGGATGACCCGGCTGGTCCAACGTGGGTGCCGGAGTGAACGCGGGACTAAAAAACCTGGTGCCGGCCTTGCTTGCCTGCGCCTGTGCGACGGGGGCGTTGGCGCAGTCGGTACCTTCATGGACGGCCAAGATCGAAGATCTGGGTGCGAACATTTATGCCTCGGCGGCGCACGGCGGAGGCACAATGACCATCACCTGCACCGCCCCGTCGCCGCAGGGTCGTGATCCGTTGGAAAGCTATGAGAACGAGTTACACCAGACCGGCCCATATGAGGTCTATGTCCGGATGTATGATCCTTACTTCGACTGGTCAGGAGGTTCGGTCCAGACCGGCGCAACCATTTTCCTGGGCCAAACCGGATACCGTCTGCCGCCATTTGAACTGGATGAATTCAGTGGCACAATTGTTCGGTTATCCATGGTGGATCCATTGATGCAGGCGCTGACCGTGGCGCCGGGTTTCATATTGGACACCGGTCAGGGGCAGGCCTTTGACTTTGGAGTCTCTGGTTTGGCCGGGGCGCTGGATCAGGTGCTTTATGTCTGTGTGTCGCGCTGGGGGGAATTGGGCCGACCAGTTCCCGCCGCGTTGGGTCGGTATGCGACTACCGCACCCACGGTTGCTGGCGCGGTCGCCGCCACTCGCAACGGGATCGCCCAGAATCCCGACCGAATCCCGCTGCGCCGACAGCAACCACAGGACGGTCCGGCCATCGTCTTTGTGCCTCCGGTGCTGCCGATACAGCCTGGTCAGAGCATGTACGACCGCGCCGTCGGTGCAGCAAATTCGGTCTGTAGCACCGCAAGGTTGAATGAAGGTGCTCTCTGGCCTGGCGATCTAGAGGGCGACGGGGCCGAGGATATCGTCATGAACTGGGGATTTGTGGAGTGTTTGGGGCCGAACGGGACTGTGCATGGTGTACCTGGCGCATGCGACTCCGCGGGCCAGTGTCGCGTCACAGTCTTTTCATCTGCGCAGACAGCGCGCGGTCTGTCCGAATGGATTGGTCAGGCTTATCACGCCGAACCTGATCCCAATGGTCCGGCGCCACTGTTCATGAACACGCGGACAGGAGTGTGCGGCACATCAGCAGGTGCATTCGGGTGTTCCGCCTGGTTGGCGTGGTCGGGTTCGGGATTTTCGCGGGTTCAGGCACGACCGCTTGATGCCGATCCCGGCGCCGTGGCCCGCGCGCAGGTTGCGGTAGCGGATACGCCAACCCAGGATTTGCCAATACAGTTTGCGCCTGCACCGCGCTTGCCCATTCCCAATGCCCCGCCTGCGGCGGCGGATGCACACATTAGGAAGCTATGCCAGGGACCGTTCAGTTTTGTGGATCCGTCCGCATTGCAGGCTAGCGACATCGATGGCGATGGCCTGGCCGACTTTCTGCTGAACTGGACCGGTGTGTCGTGCAATGGCGGTGTTCAAGGACGCGCGTTTTGTGGTGCCGCCAATTGCCGGATCGACGTCTTCTTGTCCTCGCGTGGATACGCGACACCTGAAGACTTGTTGGGGACCGCGGCCGACTTTGTAAAAGACGCAAGTGGCCGCGTGGGCGTATTGCTTGCCGGAACGGCTTTTGTCTGTGCGGATGGGTTCTGTGACACTCCGTGGTATTGGAATGGCGCTGAGTTAGCGCAATAGGAAAGGACGTCGAAATGGCCATTGTTACAACGCATGTTGGGTCACTTCCCCGCACACAAGAAGTTGTTGATTTCATCTTTGCCCGCGAACGTGGGGAGGGCTTTGACCAGACCGCCTTTGACGCTGCAATGGCACAAGCCGTCGACGACACGGTCGCCAAGCAGGTCGCTGCCAATATTGGCATCGTCAGCGATGGCGAGACATCGAAGATCAGTTACGCGACCTACGTCAAGGACCGTTACACCGGTTTCTCGGGTGACAGCCCCCGCAATGCACCGGCCGACCTCAAGCAGTTTCCGAGTTTTCTGAAGCGCCTCGCTGACGACGGGGGGACCCCGAAATATGCCCGGCCCATGTGCACGGGTGAGGTCAAAAGCAAAGGTCAGGGCGAGCTGGAGAAGGACATCACGAATCTTAAGACCGCCATGTCCAAACACGGGGTTGAGCGCGGGTTCATGAATGCGGCCTCGCCTGGTGTGATCTCGCTCTTTCTGCAGAATGATTTTTATCCAACCCGCGACGCCTATCTTGCGGCCCTCGCCGATGCGATGAAAAGCGAATATGAAACGATTGTGGGGGCAGGACTGGACCTGCAACTGGATTGCCCAGACCTCGCCCTGTCACGGCACATGCTGTTCAATGATCTGAGCGATGCAGAGTTTCTCAAGATCGCCGATGCGCACGTTGAGGCGCTGAATCATGCATTGGCTGATGTGCCCTCAGAAAAGGTTCGTGTGCACATATGTTGGGGCAACTATGAGGGGCCGCATACCTGTGATGTCCCAATGGATACGGTGTTCTCGACATTGATGTCGACCAAGGCGCGGTACGTGTTGTTTGAAACCTCAAACCCGCGCCACGCCCATGAATGGACGGTCTTCCGCGACCGTCGGGCCGAAATCCCAGACGACAAGGTATTGGTGCCAGGTGTCGTTGATACGACCACGAATTTTGTCGAGCACCCGGAATTGGTCCGTCAGCGTATCGAGCGCTTCACCGATATCGTTGGTGCCGATCGCGTGATTGCCGGCAGTGACTGTGGCTTCGGTACGTTTGCCGGTTTTGGGTCGGTTGATCCAGAGATTGCCTATGCCAAGTTAGCGACCTTATCCGAAGGCGCAGCCATGGTGAAGGGATAAGTCATGGATGATGCGCTGCATGATCTGTTGAAGTCTGTCGATACGCCCACTGTTTGCAACGCCATCGAAGTGGCACAGGGCAAGCGCGGGTTCAATGCGTTCACACGTGGAACGATGCTCGCTTCGGATGCGAATGGTGTCATGGTTGGCCACGCCCGCACCGCGCGTATCCGCGCAGTTGCTCCGCCGACCGATGCACCTGAAGTTATCAAAGCCCGGCGCATGGCTTACTACAAATACATGTCGGAAGGGGATCATCCCTGCATTTGCGTCGTCCAGGATCTGGATGTGCCAAACGCCGTTGGCGCTTACTGGGGCGAGGTCAATACGAATATTCACAAGGCGTTTGGTCTTTCGGGCACCCTCACCGACGGTGTGATGCGCGATCTTGGCGATCTTGCAGAAGACTATCCTGTAGTTGCTGGCTCAGTTGGCCCGAGCCATGGATTTGTGCATGTCATCGACTATGATCAGCCGGTGCGTATTCATGGTCTCGACATCCACCCTGGAGACTTGGTTCACGCAGATCGGCATGGGGCCGTGGTGATCCCCAATGAGGTGAAGGCAAGTCTTGCGGACGCGATCGCAACCCTCATGCAGTCAGAGGTCATCGTATTCGATGCGGTAAAAGACAAACGGATCAGCTTTGAGGAGTTTGAGACAGTGTGGGCCGCGTTCGAGGCCGCGCGCACATGATCCGCTGCACAGCACCGGTAGCCCTGCTATGCTGGGTGGCAATGGCGCATGCAGAAACCCTCGATCTGACCCCGCGATGGGAGTACGTGGCCGATACGGTCATGGGTGGTGTGTCATCCGGGCAGGCCGTTCGACAAGTGGTGCAGGGTCGTGACGCAATCCGTCTGACTGGGAGCGTTTCGCTCGACAACAATGGCGGTTTTGTTCAGATTGCTTCCGACTTGGCCGACGGCGCAGTGTTCGATGCCAGTGGCTATACCGGCATTGCTTTGGATGTAGTTGGCAACGGTGAGACTTACGATCTGCGCCTCCGAACAGATGCGCTGACGCGGCCGTGGCAATCGTTTCGAACCGAATTCACAGCGCCGCGCGAATGGTCCACTCACAAAGTCCCTTTTGACACCTTTATCGCACACCGAACTGAAGCGCGCTTTGACGTAAGACGGCTGCGTCGTATCGGCATTCTTGCTATCGGGCGCGAGATGCAGGCGGACATTGCTGTGTCCGCCGTGCGCCTTTATCGCTAGTCGCGCGGGGCTGGGGCTCCGCCCTCGAAATTGTTGCCCTTTTCGTAGTCGCAAGGTGCTTCTTGCATTTGCAGATGCAAACCGTCCCCTGTGTATGGGTGCGCGCGGGCCAGATCTTCGTCGACATCAATGCCCAACCCAGGTGTCTCGGGCGGTGTGACAAAACCGCTGTCCACTTGGATGCTGCCCTTGATCAATTGATCGTGGAACGGCGTCTCAATCGTTTCACACATCAAAAGGTTCGGGATCGAAGCTGCCAGGTGGATGTTTGCAGCCCACTCAACCGGACCTGCGTAAAGGTGCGGAGCCATTTGCGCATTGTGGACCTCGGCCATCGCCGCAACCTTCTTCATCTCCCATATCCCGCCGGCACGTCCCAGTGCCGGTTGCAGGATCGTGGCAGCACCACTGCGCAAGACCGGCGCAAATTCGGCCTTGGTAGTGAGCCGCTCGCCTGTAGCGACCGGAATGCGAACCGCGCGCGCCACTTTTGCCATCTCTTCGACCGCATCCGGTGGGATTGGTTCTTCGAACCATAGCGGGGAATAAGGCTCCAATGCCTGCCCCAGCCGGATTGCTCCGGCTGTCGTGAACTGACCATGTGTGCCAAAAAGCAGATCGGCCCTATCTCCCACAGCTTCACGGATGGCTTTGCAGAATGCCACGGATTGCGAAATGTCCCGCATCCCTGGCATATGTCCGCCGCGCATTGTGTAGGGACCCGCAGGATCAAACTTCACAGCTGTGTAGCCGCGGGTCACACAGTCCAGCGCCGACTCGGCAGCCATCTCGGGCGAAGTCCAGAACGTATCAAGCCCATGATGTTGCAGAGGGTAGAGGTAGGTATATGCGCGAATGCGCTTATTCATTTTGCCGCCCAACAACGCCCAGACAGGCCGCTCGCGCGCTTTGCCCAGAATATCCCAGCACGCAATCTCGAGACCGGAGAATGCCCCCATGACGGTGAGGTCAGGCCGCTGGGTAAACCCCGACGAATACGCGCGGCGGAACATCAATTCGATGTTTTCCGGGTTTTCCCCGCGCATGTGCCGGTCAAACACATCCTCGATAACGGATCGCATCGCGCCCGGCCCGATGGACGCGGCATAGCATTCGCCCCACCCGACGATGCCGTCATCGGTCGTGACCTTTACGAGAATCCAATACCGCCCTCCCCAGCCGGGGGCGGGGGGTGCTGTGACGATGATGTCGAGGTCCTTGAGTTGCATTTTTCAGTCCCTCTTACTTGCTTGAAATAATCCTGGGGGTGAGGCCAAAGGGCGAGGGGGCTGACCCCCTTACGGCCTATCAAACAGAATGACGTTCCGTCGTGCGGTACCAGACTTCGTGTCGGCGATCGCTTCATTTATCTGATCCAGTGACCAACGCCCCGAAATCAGGCTGTCTAGCTGCAAGCGGCCTTGTTGGTACAGGTCCACCATCCACGGAATGTCGCGTTGGATCACAACGTCGCCCATTTTGGACCCAACCATGCCCTGACCAATGGCAGCCAGAATAACCGGTTCGTATTCAGCCGTGGCCCCGGAGTGAGGCATCCCGACCATAACGACCTTGCCGCCCCGTCCCATGTATTTGGGGGCTTGTTCATAGGCGGGGATGGCGCCGACGGTCACGATAACTGCTTCTGCACCTTTGCCGCCGAGGGCTTTGTAACTGGCGCGCCATGGCGATTTTCCCGTGGCCAGCACGCCATGCGTCGCCCCAAAGGCCTTGGCGTCGTCCAGCTTTTCCTCGGTCATATCAACGGCGACAATTCGGCGGGCACCAGCAATGCGGGCACCTTGAATAGCGTTCAGACCAACACCGCCCGCCCCGATGACGACGACATCCTGTCCGGCCCGCAGACCAGCCGCATTCACCACCGCACCAACCCCGGTGATCACACCGCAGGCGATCAGGCTTGCAGCCTCTTTCGAGATGTCGTTGGAAATCTTCACCAACTGCTTCTGGTCGACCACGACTTTCTCGGCAAAGGCGCCACATGCCATCGCCTGATGCAGCTTTCCGTTGTTGGCTGTGCGTATCGGACCCTGGTCCCCATCATACGGCGTTTCACAGATCGTGGGCTTGCCGCTGGCACAAGACGGGCACGTCCCGCAGGCCCGGATCAACGTGACGATAACACTATCCCCTTCAGTCAGGCCGACCACGCCGGGACCAACTGCGCTGACCAAACCGGCCGCTTCGTGCCCGTAGACAGCAGGCAAGCTGCCACCCCAGGCACCATCGGCATAGGAAATGTCTGAATGGCAAATAGCGACCGCGTCCAGCGTCACTTCGACCTCTCCCATCTCGGGGGGGCGGATAAGAATGTCTTCGACCACAAGGGGCGTTCCGAATTCATGGCACACGGCGGCTTTGATGGTTTGCATGTCGTCCCTTCGTCTGTGTTAGCAGCAACGGTGACGCAGTGGCGAGGCGCAAGCAAGCCGGAAAACGACCGATCTAAGGCGCAGTTGATCCACTGACGTTGTGTGCGGCGGTCGTTCCTGTCTTTCGAACAAAGACCATAAGTGCCAGTGCCATCAAAACGGCTGCCAAGAGGAACGGTGCACCGGGCATGTATGCGCCCGTCTCCGGAGTGGTGAACGTATAGAAGACTGTGGTCATCAGCATTGGCGACACGATCATTGCAAGGGCGGAAATCGACACGAGCGCTCCCTGCAGCTCACCTTGCTCATCGTCGCCCACAGCTTGGGACATGATGCTTTGCAAGGCGGGTGTGATGACCGCCGGCAAGGCGGCAAGCGGGGTCAGGATCAGCAGCCATGTCCCAGAACTGACAAAGCCGATCAAGAGAAACACCGCGACATCCGCGATATGGCCATATATGACCGCGCCACGCTCGCCCAGGAACCTCAGGATGGGGCGGATTAGTCCGCCCTGCACCACGGCCATCGAGATGCCAAAGAGGCTGAGTGATACGCCGACCATACCGGGTGACCAGTCAAAACGCTCTGCCGTGTAATAGGCCCAGATTGCCGGATAGACGATGAACGCGATCTGGTAGATGAAGAACACCAGCAGGAGCGGTCCAAGACCCGGCAATTTTCCCAGATGCTTGAACAGTCCGAAGGGATTGGCGCGGGACCACGTGAACGGGCGCCGAATGCGGTCATCGACGGTTTCTTTCAAAACGATGTAGCCGAACATCGCATTGGCCGCTGCCAGGCCAGCTGCCGCGTAGAACGGTGCACGTGTTCCATATTCCGCCAGAAACCCGCCCATGGCCGGACCCAGCACAAAGCCAATGCCAAAGGCGGCTCCGATCAGCCCGAAATTGGCAGCCTTCTGCTCTGGTTTCGATATGTCGGCCATATAGGCGTTTGCGGTGGATTGCGTGGCCGCTGTGATGCCGCCAACAACCCGCCCCAACAACAACAGCCATATGGTGCCAGCGACGGCCATGACCAAGTAATCGAGCGCCAACACAATCAGCGACACAAGCAGTATGGGACGACGCCCATAGCGGTCCGACAAGGCACCCAATAGTGGCCCAAACAGGAATTGCATGGCAGCAAAGGTGGTCGACAAAACCCCGCCCCAGAGGGCCGCAGTGCCCAAGCCCATCCCTTGCACCTCTTGGATCAAGTCCGGCATGACTGGCACGATCAGGCCAATGCCCATCGCGTCGATCATGACGGTCAGCAGGATGAAGACGACCGGTAGCTTCACAAGGCTTTTACCCGCTCGGCAAAGGCGCGTGCGTCTGCTGGGGCCGTGCCCAGTTGGGCGGATGGGTCAAAAAGAGTGTCGGGCAAATCCGGGTAAGCGGTGCGTGCAACATGCTCCAAGGATTGTTCCGATGCGACGGCGTCGGCAATCAGTGTCTTGGTGGCTGCCTGCGCGTCAGGGCGAGGCATCTGCTGTGCCAAGGCAAAACTCAACGCCTCGGCGTGAACGCCGCCCAGACCGTCAAATTTAGATGCCATCGTTGCCATGTTCGGTTTCCAGCTTGATACAAGCGTGTCCGCAACACTGATCGATGCCGCCCAGCATAGTGCTATCTGCGGCATCACCATCCATTCGGTAAACCAAGCCGCCCCGTCACGCTGGTGCTGGTGTGCCGCAGCGGCCTGCAAGGATGTACGCAAACCCGTCATCTGATAACCAAGAGCCACAAGTGCCGACGGCCCAACTGGGTTCTGCTTCTGTGGCATCGTCGAAGATGATCCCGCCGCATCCAAGGCCATCTCCTGACATTCGGTCGCTGTCAGCGCGACCGCAGTCTGCCCCATAGCAGAAAGGGATGCCACGATCCGTGCCATCCAATCCGCAATACGCAGGACGGGTCCACGGTCAGTATGCCAACTGCGGCCAGGATCGCGCAGCTTCAACGCGTCAGCCAGCTCTGCGCGTGTTTCATTCGCCTTTGGTCCCAAGGCTGATGCCGTCCCCGCCGCGCCGCTGAGCGATACCCACAAAGAGCTTTCCCGCAAGGCTGGCAATTCCTGCATGGCATCAGTAAGGGGCTGCCCCCACTGCGCCAATACGGCTCCCCAGCTGGTGGGCGTCGCATGCTGCCCATAGGTGCGAGCGACCATGGGTGTCTCTGCGTGCATCTCGGCCTGATTGCCCATTGCTTTGAGCAATCTGCTCAATACATCCTGCTGAGTGCTCAAGGTTTGGCGCAGGCGCAGAATGAGTGCGGTGTCGATGATGTCCTGACTTGTTGCGCCCCAGTGCGCGTATTGCGCATGTTCCGGTGCTTTCATAGCCTTGCGGAACTCGGCCACAAGGGCAGGGACGCTGACACCGTTTTGGCTTGTCGCGTCAGCCAAGCCTGCGGGATCAATTTGGACCTCCAAGGACGAGCGATGGATATAGGATGCGCTCACTTCCGGGATGATGCCTTGCGCGCCCTGAACCTTGGCCAAAGCGCCCTCGACCAGCAGCATCGCACGTACTTCGGCGCTGTCGGACCACAGTCGTCCAACCTCTCCTGTCGGGAACAACTGCCCATACAGAGCGGACGAAAAAACCGAAGCAGCCATGGATCAGATGTGCCCCGTCGCGCGCATAAAATCTGTCAGGACACGGGCGAATTCTTCTGGTCGTTCGACGCATGGCAAATGACCCGCCTTGCGGATTAGATGGAATTGACTTCCTGGGATCAGATCGACGGTTTCGCGCACCAGATCGGGCGGGGTCGATCCATCTTCGGACCCTGCAATGCCCAGCGTGGGAAGGCGTAAGGTGGCCGTCGTGGCAAAGAAATCCGTGCCGGAGATCGCCGCCGAGCATCCTGCGTATCCCGCGTCCTCTTGCCGGATCAGCATGTTGCGCCACAGCTCCAATTCGGATGTCTGGTGAAACTCCTTTGAAAACCAGCGATCCATGACCGCATCGGCTAACGCCTCGATCCCGCCGGTCTTCACATCCTGAATGCGGTCGGCCCACATCTCCTTGGTGCCGATCTTGGCACCGGTGTTCGACAGCACCATGGCGCGCATCAGGTCCAGCCGTTTCACCGCCAGCCCTTGAGCAATCATGCCGCCAATAGAGAGGCCCACAAACATCACATCCTTGAAGCCCTGCAGGTCCATCAACCGCTCACAGTCACTGACCAGTTGCCCCATGGAGTAGGGTGCGGGCGGACAGGTCGACAGTCCGTGACCCCGCTTATCAAATCGCAGGATGCGCAAACCATCGGGAAGTAAGGGCAGGATCGGATCCCACAGCCGCATGTCGGTCCCCAGCGAATTCACGAAGACCATAGGCGCGCCATCTTTTGGGCCGTCGATGCGGTAGTGCAGGCGTACGTCGCCCAAATCCGCCATGTGCATGGTGCTTAATCCTTCAACCGCATATGCGCGATGATCTGCCCATGATCCGAGGCGAGCTTGTTGTACGGCGCCTCGGCATGGCTGCCATCGGTCAAATGATCGTTCAATACGCTGAAATAGTCCATCTGCCCGATGCTTCCCTTTGCGTCAGGTAGAAAATGGCGAGACATGTATATCTGGTCGATGCTTTCGTACACACCGCCAAACGCTGCCGTATACACCATGTCGCGAGACGACTTGCGGATGAACTGTTTTTCTGCCGAATGCAGGCGCACCGCCTCAATGTCCTCGCGTATTTGCGCGTCCTCTTGCTCCGAGTACCGATCCCGCGGTGTTTCAGCGTCGTGGCGCAGCATCCAGGCGTAGTTCTTGAAGGGGTGCTCGCCGCTGATGATCTCCGAGCTGACGGCATGCTCACCATCGTTGAAGTCGCCCATGGCCATCACTGGGTACCCAGCTTGCAACTCGGCGATGATAGCACGGCGCAGCACCCAGGCCTCCGCCATCCGACGCAATGAAGCGCGTAGACCACCCAGCGCCCGGCCCACCGGGTCGTAACGGGTCAAATCCACTTCCGGCGGAAAGTCGGCACCTTCAGGTCGAACAAACTCACCCAGTTTCGATTTTAGATGACAGTTGAAGACGGTTATGACGTGGTTGCCAACAGGGATGCGCACCTTGAGGATCGGGCGGCTCAGACGCGTCAGTCGAAAGCTGCCGCCGCCATCAGGACCCATGGGACCAAAATCGATGTCCAAGGGTTCAGGCAGGTCCTGAATGATCTCTGGCTCACCCTCGAAGCCAAAGCGCGACAGGATTGCGACACCCGGACGGCGCTGCCCCGGACCGCCATCATTAACATTCGCAGCCACGGCCAATGCAGCGTTGGTATAGGGACGATAGGCCAGCTTGCGAAAGATCGCCTTACGTCGATAGCGCTTGTTGGGGCCGGGGATGTGTTGGGCATTGTCAGCCATGCCCTCGGCATCGGCAGCATCAATCACCTCTTGCAGTGCGCTTTCCTCAAAAATCTCCTGAAAGCCGATGATGTCAGCATCCATGGTTTGGACCTGCTCGGACAACCAATCAACTTTCCAGGCGTATTCCTCAGGTGTGTATTGCTGGAA
The DNA here is from genome assembly GCF_014651375.1 of Tateyamaria omphalii. GTDB lineage: Bacteria > Pseudomonadota > Alphaproteobacteria > Rhodobacterales > Rhodobacteraceae > Tateyamaria > Tateyamaria omphalii. The sequence continues at coordinate 937,356 of NZ_BMWT01000002.1, read as the reverse complement.
GCGATAGTATTCCTGATCCGGCCCGATCAGGTTTTTGACGTTGAAACTGGCGATGGTGAATTCGGTCATGAAAGTGTGTCCAATGCGCGTTCAAATAGGTCAGGGTCCACGTTCCCGCCCGAAATGGTGACGATCACGTCGTCCCCGTCTATCTGATCCTGCCGACACAAGGCGGCAGCAAGGGCCACGGCGCCGCCGGGTTCAGCAACGACCTTCAGGCGCAGAAACGCCTGTGCAACAGCATGCAGAGCCTCGTCCTCGCTGACCGTAAGGCCGGGGCCGCACAAACGCTTTATGATTGGAAAGGTCAGGTGGCCGGGCTGAGGCGTGATGATGGCATCACAGATGTTGCCCGATACCGCTGTGTTCCGTTCAATCTGGCCCGAGCGCAGAGACCGGGCAACGTCGTCGAACCCTTCCGGTTCAGCCGGACGCACACGCAAACCGGGGGCCTCTGCCTCAAGCGCAAGGGCAATGCCGCTGGTGAATCCACCGCCGCCACAGCAGACGATTACGTCTGCTGCCGTTACCCCGACAGCCGCCGCCTGTTCCGCGATCTCAAGACCGGTTGTCCCTTGGCCCGCAATCACTTGCGGTTCATCGAAAGGTTTGACGAGTGTCAAACCGCGTTCCTTGGCCAGTTGCGCACCAATCACGTCACGATCACCCGACCCACGCTCGTAAAGCACAACCTCGGCGCCAAGCGCCTTGGTGTTGGCGATCTTCAGTACGGGTGCATCGCTGGGCATAACGATGACGGACGGCACGCCGTGCATCTGAGCCGCAAGTGCGACGCCTTGCGCATGATTGCCACTTGAAAAGGCGATGACACCTGCGGCCCGTGTCGCCTCGTCCAAGGCGGATAGGGCGGACCATGCCCCACGGAACTTGAAGCTGCCGGTATGTTGCAAGCACTCTGGTTTGATCCAGACACGACGGCCCGCGATTTCATCGATGAAGGGGGAATTGAGAAATGGGGTCCTGCGTGCATGCCCCTTCAGCCGAGCGGCCGCTGCGCGGATCATTTCAATATTCAAACCAACTTCTCCATCCATGCTCGTATTGCTGCCAAGGCTTCAGGTTCATCCAAAAACGGCACATGGCCACGTCCCGGGACCTCTGCAAAGATCATGTCAGGACGACGATCTTGCATTTTCCGCGCCGTTTCCGCGCTCAACAAGTCAGATCCTGCTCCGCGGATCAGGGCCAGAGGCTTGCCCGCCAACGCGTCAAAGAAGGGCCACAGGTCCGGCATCTCTTCACCTGCTTCGACCGCATCGCGCAGGCGTGGATCATAAGTGATGTCGAGGCCGTCTTTCGTTTCGACAAAGTGCGTGTGTGCTTCCTGCATCCAGCGCTCTGCTGGAACGCCCTCGAACCCTTTAAGAACATGAGGCAACGCGGCAGCGGCTTTGGCCATGCTGTGCACGGCGGGACGGTGCCCCAGATAGGTCATGATGCCGGCCAGACCTGCCGGGTCCAGCTCTGGTCCGACGTCATTCAGGACCGCTCCGAGTAGGCGATCCGGTGCAGTGGCCGCTAGTGCCATGGCATTCAGCCCACCGCGTGACGTGCCAAGAACTGCGACTGCAGACAGCGACAGATGATCCATCAATTCCATCACATCGCGTATCTCGACCGGTAGAGTATAGTTCTGCCAGTTCTCATCCCATTGTGATTGCCCACGTCCGCGATAGTCCAGCTTGATCAGGCGACAGGGCGGAAGATGCGGCGTGATGTACTGGAAGTCCTGTGTGGTGCGGGTCAGGCCGGGCAGGCACAGCAGCGGCAGCCCTTCACCATGATCTTCGAAGTACAGAGACAGGCCATCCGACGTCTGAAATGTGCTCATGCTCGGGCTAGCTCCAGAATGCCGGTCAGGTCGGTCAATACATGCTGCGGCACCCATGGCAGGCGGTCCAAGGGCTCACCTGCGCGATTCACCCAAGCCGTCGTGAATCCGTAGCCGGACGCGCCTGCGGCGTCCCATCCGTTTGAGGACACAAAGAGCACTTCGTTCGCGGCACATCCAAAACGTTGGCCGACAAGGTCATAGACCCGACTGTCGGGTTTGAAGATGCCGACACTTTCCACGGACAGGCAATCGTCCAGCACATCATCAATCCCGGCCGACTGAACAGCCCCGTTCAGCATATCCGGCGACCCGTTCGACAGAATGGCAGTGTTCATTCCGGCATCCTTCAAGGCATGCAGCATTGCGGGCACTTCAGGATAGGCCTGCAATTCCCAGTAAAGCGCCAGTAGACGCTCGCGTAGGGCTGCGTCGCCTGCAAGGCCGTTGCGCTCCAGTGCCCAATCAAGTCCTTCTCGTGTGACCTGCCAGAAGTCAGTGTGCGCATTGGTGATGGCGCGAAGCCATGTGTATTGCAGTTGTTTCTGCCGCCAGTGTTCGGCCACCGCAGGCCATGTGTCTGCCAATTGTGGATAGGTCGGCTCTGCTGCGGCAATGCGCGCGGCTGCCGCAACATCAAAAAGCGTGCCGTAGGCGTCAAAAATACATGTCGTGATGGGCAATGGTGGCACTCCTTTGTGCACAGACTGGCACGGAGGCACACGAACGAAAAGGGGCGAGGTGGGGTTTACCCTACTGCCATGGACAGGCAGTGTGTGCCATCTGTCAAAGAGACAGACATGTTGGGAGATGGACCATGACCGCGATCAAGGACGGCGATACCGTGCGCATCCACTATACCGGGACTTTGCTGGATGGCACCGTCTTTGACAGCTCGGACGGGCGCGACCCGCTTGAGTTTGTAGTTGGGTCCGGTCAGATCATTCCGGGGCTTGATGTCGCCCTCCCGGGCATGACCGAGGGTGAGAAGAAAAAGGTCAATATTCCTTGTGATCAAGCCTATGGCCCGATCAACCCGGCTTTGCGGCAGGGCGTGCCGCGTGATGCGATCCCGGATGAAATCCCGCTTGAGGTTGGTCTGCAACTGCAGATGCAGACACCTCAGGGCCAACCGATGCCTGTGACTGTTGTCGACGTGGGTGATGACGAGGTCATGCTGGACGCCAACCACCCGCTGGCTGGTAAAGACCTGACCTTTGATTTTGAAGTGGTTGCCATCAACGCTGGCTGACGCGCGTTGCTGCTGCCGCGCAACGACGCCCCACCCACCGTCCCATCAACGATCCGATGCCGGACCATGTAGTGCATTTGCAATCGTAGCTGCCTGTTGTTGGGTGTTGTCACTGATGGATGTGGTTCGTGGCAATGTGCCGCCCCGGCGCACGGGCACGACATCCTTCGGCATTTGCCGGACATGTACATCTGCCGGCTTTTCGAAAGTTGATGATTCTGCACGCGGGGGTACGTCATGGGCCATTGCCACGACGTCTTCCAAGATCCCCGGATTCATCCGTAGTGCCAGAAGAAGGCCCATGCCGGTCAGTGAAAACAACAAACGGCCCAACCACTTGGAACGCCGCGTGCGAGCGGCGCGTCGTTCCAGAACCCGTGCGTTTTCGATCTGATCTCGTGCCATGAATCAATGATAACTTGCCATAGGGGCGAATTTTGGGCGCTTTGCCAAGTTTTTGCTGATTTCGGTTAGAAAAGCATTAATGTGTCACGTCGCCGCCAACTTCCTGCGCTGCGGGATCATGCAATCGGGGCATTCAGCCCGAGTTTCACGTACTGGAACAAGTCACCGAGATTAGGCTAGCATGGCCATATGCTGATTGATCCACTGACCCTTTTTGCCTTCTCGCTCGCAGTTGTGCTGCTGGCCTTGACCCCGGGGCCTGATCTGTTCCTCATCGTAGGTCGCGGGCTGTCGCAAGGACGCAGTGCGGCTGCCTACACAGCGCTGGGCTTTTTCCTTGCAGGTGCTGTGCAGGTTCCTCTTCTCGCCCTTGGCCTGGCGACTGTTGTCGCCAACAATCCGCTCGCCTTCGATGTGATCCGCTATGCGGGTGGTGTTTATCTCATCTGGCGCGGGCTTAGCATGCTGTTTGGAACGGTTTTTGGTCCTTCCGAAGGCAGTAGGCCAGTGTCACCAGTTATCGCGATGAGGGAGGGGTTCACCGCAAGCCTTGTCAATCCCAAGAGCCATGTCTTCATGCTGGCGTTCCTGCCGCAATTCGTCGATCCAGAGGCAGGCTCAGTAGGCCTACAATTCCTGATCTTCGGACTGGTGATGCGTGCCGTCGCGCTTTTGGTGGAGATGGGCTTGGCGGCATCCTCCGGTGCGATTGGCGCATTGTTGCGCAAGTCGCATCGCATCCGGATCATGTTGGAAAGGGCGGCCGGTTTTCTCATTGTCGCCGTGGGTGTTCGACTTCTGTTGTTGGAAAGTCCCGCGGAATTGCAGTCGGACGGTAAGTAGACACTGCTTGCAAACGTAAACGGTTCAAGGGAATACGTCCTTGTCAACCACGCACGCCCGGCAAAGTGACTCCACACGGTAGAAAGGCAAGGATGCGTGTCAACCGCTACTGCGAGATGTGCCGGCAGTTACAGGTGATCCGGCTGTGGCATGCCCAGAACGTGGAACCCGCCATCGACGCGGATGATCTCGCCTGTGGTGCAGGCCCCGGCGTCAGAGCACAGGTAAACGGCCGTTCCGCCCACGGCATCCAGCGTGGCGTTCGAACGCATGGGAGCGTTCTGATCCGTGTGTTTGTAGGTTTTGCGTGCGCCGGCAATAGCTGAACCGGCCAGCGTTTTCATTGGACCGGGTGAAATGGCGTTTACGCGGATTCCTTCGGGACCCAGATCGTTGGCAAGGTAGCGTGTCGCGGACTCCAAAGCGGCCTTGGCGACACCCATCACGTTATAGTTCGGCACAACCCGGTTTGATCCCTGATAGGTCAAAGTGAGCAGCGTGCCGCCGTTCTCGATCATCATTGGATGTGCGCGGCGTGCGACTTCGATGAAGGAGTAGGCCGAGATATCCATCGAGTGCTTAAAGTTGGCGCGGCTGGTGTTCAGGAAACGGCCGGTCAGTTCGGATTTGTCTGAATATGCGATTGCGTGAACGACAAAATCGATTGTCGGCCAGCGGGCTTCCAAGGCTTCGAACGCTGCGTCCAGCGACGCGTCATCCGTTACATCAACGTCAACCATGAAATCCGAGCCAACGCTTGCTGCCAGCGGTTCAAGCCGCTTGCCAAATGCTTCACCTTGATAGCTGAACGCCAGTTCGGCACCGGCCTCGTGCATTGCCTTGGCAATGCCCCAAGCAATGGACCGATCGTTCGCCACGCCCATCACAAGGCCGCGTTTTCCCTCAAGCAATCCCGTCATATTGATTTTTACCCGTGAAATTTTGAGAGGATCATCGATCCGTTGGTGCCACCGAAGCCAAAAGAATTGGTCATCACCGAGTCAAGGCCCACATCCGGGTGCATTTCGGTCGCGATCTCGGATGCATTCAGCCCCGGATCAAGTGTTTCGACGTTAATCGAAGGCGTGATGAAATCATTGTCGAGCATCAACAAGCTGAAGATGGCTTCGAGCGCGCCAGCAGCACCTTGTGCGTGACCAGTCATGGACTTGGTTGAGCTGACAGGCGGCGTGATGCCCTCGCCAAAGACGCGGCGTACGGCCTCGATCTCGCCCACGTCGCCAACAGGTGTCGATGTGCCGTGCGCATTGATGTAGCTGACTGAGCGGTCTTGCGGCAGTGTCTCCAACGCGGCGCGCATGGCCCGTTCCCCACCTTCGCCAGATGGGGCCACCATGTCATGGCCGTCGGACGTCGCTGCATACCCGGTCACTTCGGCATAGATTTTCGCACCACGCGCGCGGGCGCGCTCCAACTCTTCCAGCACGACCATCCCGCCGCCGCCCGAGATGACGAACCCATCGCGATCAGCGTCAAAGGCGCGGCTCGCCCGGGCAGGGGTGTCGTTGTATTTCGATGACATCGCGCCCATCGCGTCGAAAAGACAGGATAGAGTCCAATCCAATTCTTCGGCGCCACCGGCAAACATTACATCCTGCTTGCCCAGCATGATCTGTTCAGCCGCATTGCCGATACAATGCAGCGACGTCGAGCACGCACTGGTGATGGAATAGTTGATGCCCTTGATCTTAAAACCCGTCGCCAGGTTTGCGCTGATTGTCGAGGACATGCATTTGGGTACGGCAAATGGACCAATGCGCTTCGTGGCGCCCGTCTTCAGCACCGTCTGATGCGCCGTAAGCATGGCGGATGTCGATGGACCACCGGACCCGGCAACCAAACCGGTTCGCGGGTTCACGATGTCGCTTTCTTCGAGCCCCGCATCTGCAATGGCTTGGGTCATCGCAATATGGGCGTAGGCAGCGCCCGGCCCCATGAACCGAAGGGTGCGCTTTTCCACATGTTCTTTTATGTCAAGTTTCAGCGTTCCGGCGATCTGGCTGCGAAAGCCATGTTCCGCCATCTCTTCGCTGGCTTCGATTCCCGAACGGCCCGCTTTGAGTGACGCCAGCACCTCATCGGTGTTGTTTCCGATGGATGAGACAATCCCAAGTCCCGTCACCACGACGCGTCGCATGCGCGTACTCCTTCGTTCTAGTCAGGGGGTATGTAGGACGGGGGGGCAGGTGGGCGCAACCGCCTTGCTTCGCAAGTCAATTGCGGTTCGTGTTCAGATCGAGTGAAAAAACGACTTGATCGGCGCCAAATCTGTGCAGTCGCGTGACTTCTTGAAAGCCAAGGCGGTGCAAAAGACGTCGGGCCGGCGCGTTGCGTTCCTGCGTTTCTGCCACAATGGATCGTAAGTCCTGATCGTTTTCGCAGTGGGTCAGCACACGTTGACAGGCTTCATATGCAAGCCCATGTCCCCAGTAACGGGGATCGAACTGGAATGACAATTCTGGCGCCACCCCGTTATGGTGCGGGGTCACAAAGATCAATCCAATGGAGATGTTTTCACTAAATCTGGCAATCCAGACATGTCCGTCACGTTGCAATTCGAGATATTTGTCAACAATGCCGTCAAGCTGGTCTGCCGAGACAACACCTCCCAGATAGGCGCGGACACGCAAGTTCTGAACCAGTCGCTTCACAAACGCGCTGTCATCAACAGTCAGGGAATCAAGTGCCAACCGCTCCGTCTTGAGTTGGGTTGCTGGCATGATGCGATCAGCTTTCGCTCAAAACGACCCTCATGTCTTTGACATCATAGATCATTTCGCCGTCGGCCTCGACGATGCCATCTGCAACACCCATGGTCAGGCGACGGGTCTGGATCGCCTTTTTGAAGTCGATCTTGTAGGTCAGCATCTTGCGGTCCGGGCGGACCATGCCCGTCAGCCTGACCTCGCCCACGCCCACGGCCATGCCGCGCCCCTGCCAGCCGCGCCAGCCCAGATTAAAGCCGGTCAACTGCCACAGACCATCCAGACCCAGACAGCCGGGCATGATCGGGTTGCCGGGGAAATGACAGTCAAAGAACCAAAGATCTGGCGCAATATCGAATTCGGCAACGATGTGCCCCTTGCCATGTGCGCCGCCATCGGAAGACACATCCGTGATCCGGTCCATCATCAGCATGGGGGGCGCGGGCAGTTGCGCATTGCCGGGGCCGAACAGCTCTCCGCGTGCGCATTTCAACAAATCGTCCTTGTCGAAGCTGGTGGGGTAGTCTGCCATTCGGGCCTCTTCTTTGTCGCGGGTCTGGTCCCGTTATGGGGTCCGGTTCGTCTAGCACCGGCTGGGCAAAGGGCGCAAGAGCGGCGACTTGTCTGGTTATTGGATGTGAGGCAGGGTCAAACAATGAAAGACATCATCGATCTCGACCGCTATCCGCTTCATCGCCCGAATACTCCGGAATGGGACGCACTGGTTGCCCATGCAAAGGCCGGGCTGGCGCGCGAAGGTCTGTTTAACCTCCCCGGTTTCATGCAACCGGGGGCATTGGCCTCTGTCCTCGACCACGTACACCCGCGGATGCGGGTCGAAAGCTTTCACCACAGTCGCTGGCACAACATCTACTTCAAAGATGCGGTTGACGGGCTTTCCGCGGACGACCCAGCCCTGACCAAGGTTGAGACGGCCAACCACACGTTGTGCCATGACCAGATGCGAGGCACGGCGCTTGATGACATCTACCAATGGCCCGCCTTCGCGGCCTTTCTGTCGGCTGTCATGGGCAAACCACAATTGTACACGATGGATGACGCGCTGGCGGGACTGAACGTGCTGGAGTACCGGCCGGGCGAGGCGCTGAACTGGCATTTTGACCGTTCGATTTTCACTACGACGCTCTTGTTGCAGGAGGCAACCCAAGGCGGGTTTTTTGAATACGCCAAGGACCTGCGCAGCGACGACGACCCAAATCATGCGGGCATCGCCGATCTTCTGGCTGGTCGCATCACCCCAACCCAGCTCACCCAGAACGCAGGCACGCTGAACGTGTTTCTGGGGGTCAACACCGCGCACCGCGTGTCGACTGTTGGCCCCGGAACGTCCCGGATTGTCGCGGTGCTGTCACACTATGACACTCCCGGCCGGTCCTTTTCCGAAGAGGAGCAGATGGGCTTTTTCGGGCGTGTGGCATAATGCCCTAACCCCTTTTGCGATTGAATTGCAGAACGATGGCCCTTTATAAGTGGTATAAGGGTAAGAGGATCGCATGATCGAAACGCAGCACAAAGTGGGAAGCGAATGGCTTGCAGGGGCCGGTTTACGCCCGACTCGGCAACGCGTGACGCTTGCCGCGCTGTTGATTGGTGATGGTCAACATCGCCACGTGACGGCGGAGAGCCTGTTTGAAGCAGCCAAGGATCAAGGCGAAGCTGTGTCCCTTGCCACTGTGTACAACACTTTGCGTGCGTTCTGTGACGCTGGGCTGATGCAGGAAGTGACGGTCGATGGCTCAAAAAGCTACTTTGATACGAACACCCATGATCACCCACACTTTTTTTGGGAAGATGAAGCGAAACTGACCGATGCGCCGTCGGATCAGCTGGTGATCGCGCAACTGCCTGACGCGCCTGAAGGGGCGGAAATTGCGTCTGTGGACGTTGTTATCCGCTTGCGCCGCAAAGACTGATTTCCATACAGAGCACGAGGGTGCAACACACTCCAGCGCTGAAGGCTTACCTAGTGTAACCTGTCACTTGCTGCTATAAGCTGTTATTTGGTCTTCTAGCCAAAAGGCTTGTCAGAAGCACAGCGCCAAAAGTGAATAATGTGCCAACCATCCAGCCAATTGGGGTCGAATATCCTTCGGCGATAGCGCCAACAAGGATCAGACCAATGGTTGCCCCCAATTGTTGCACCAACGAACGCAGCGACAACATGGTTGACCGTTGATGGTTCTCCACACTGGAATGCAGAATACTGCTGGCAGGTGTTTCCCCAACCCCCAGGGCCACAAAATAGACGATCAGGACAATAACAAAACCCACCACACCGCCCTGCAAAGCCAATGCACTTTGCAATACAGCAATGCATCCCACAGCAACTGTAAGTGTCATTGCATTCTGACGCCTGAAAACGCGGTTGATATGCGGCGACAGTGACGCGCCAATGGCGATCGAGAAAAAACAGGCTGCGGTCAACAGGCCAATCACGGTGTTGGCATAACCCTCTTCCAGCATTGGTTTGACGTGGGTGGGCCAAAGCACTTCGACCGGGTTCGTCGCCATAAGCAAAAGCGTCAAGGCCGCCAGAAGCAGGGAAAGGGTGGGGTGTCTCAGCGCGAGCACACCGGCGTCGCGGACAACAAACGGTACGTTTGCAAACCCCTGAACAAGCGCTTTTGGATGCAGCGGCCGTGGTTCTTCGACTATGGCAAAGTGGGTATAAATCAAAACTGCAGTCATCATCGCAAAACTGGCCGCGTAGGCGACATCATAGGCGCTATATCCATATTGGACCGCGATGGCACCGAAGGCGTCTGGCAACCAACTGCCAACGATCGCTCCGAATGCCAAACCCATACCGTTGGCCCATTGCGCTTTTGCAAGGGCCGGTTGCACGTCCACATTCTGCGCCTTGGCTTTGAAATGCTCGATGAACCACGCATCCAACGTGCCTGAGCGTAGCGCGCGCCCGAAGCCAATAAAGGCAAAGGAAAGGGCCAGAACGTAAAAGTCGCTTGATGACAGAAACAGGGCGAGTGAAGTCAGGCTGGCAACGGTCGCCGCCAGAAAGACTGGCTTGCGCCCGATGTTGTCTGCCAGCCCTCCAAAAGGTAATTCCATGGTCAGCGTCGTGACGGAATAGGCACCGAACAACAGCGAAATCTGGAACAGATCCATGCCACGGTCGACCAACGCCAATGCAACCACGGACACGGTCAGTCCCATCGCAAACCGGTCGAGGAATTGATGAAGCTGGAACAGCCGGATGTGCCGCTTTGCAGCGGGTGTCAGGTTCTGGAATGAAAATTCGATATCCGACTCCATCTACGCACCATGGGTTGCACGGGACGAGGGTACAAGAGTGCTGGAGCCGTCAGTGCGACGTTGTCTTGATGGTTGAAGAAGCTGTTCGGGCCGCGCCGGATTCAGTGCTGTTGCACCGCCACAGCGGTGGGTAACCAACGAACGTGACACACGCGCTCCAACGCCGGGATCATCGCAAACCGGCGCAGCTCCATTTGAAATGGCTTGAGCACAGCGAAGGGCCCAGCCGGTGCTTGGAGGCAATATTTAATAAATTTAATAAATAGAGTGGATACCTGTGGGCAACCTCTGCGATGCTCAGAACCACTGTCCAGGTTCCATCAACCCAAGGTCCAGCAATTGCCGCGAGTGCCATTCGAAGGGAGCCGAGTTGTGCCACTTGAATGTCTCGATGTCGTACGTGCTGCCGGGGTTCAACTTCAACGCCTTGGCGGTTCTGAACGAACAGATCGCTGCGGTCAGGTTGTGATGCCATTCACAGGCGTAGGTGTTGTATTCCTCGTCGTTGAACGTGTGGTCGTTCCGCAGTTTCAGGCCAGGTTTGGTTTTAAAAAGTGAAATACGGTCGATCTTGCGCCGCGCTTCGGGCACATGCTCTTCAAATCTCCAGCGCAGACCACCGTAGAAATTCAACTGACGTTCTTTCGGATGCCCGTTTTCACCCGGGCGGGCGAGGGCATAATACCCTGATCGATCCAGATGCGCGCGGTCCAGCGAAACGGCGTCGGGGCAAGACCAAAGATCATCGGCGTACAGGTCAACCACGTAAGTCAGCATTGCATCGCGGCGTTCTTCGGTGTGAAAAGTCAGCATTTCTCCGACTGACCTGGTTTCGCAGAACGGGTGGAATAGAAATTCTGCGTTGTAGCAATAGTACATCCACGTGCCGGAAGGCACGATACCAATGACCCCGTTCACGGCCGTCTCAAGCGCATCTGGAGCCGAGGTGTCAAAATCGATGCGTATCAACGTCTCTGAAAGGTCGCGGGCCAGTTTGAACCGTTTTGGCATGAACGCGATCACTTGCTTGAAACCGGCTTGCTGATGGTGTCGCAGGGTCGTGTCCACTTCGACATCGTCCTCAATCAGCACTATGGCAATGGGTCCCTTTTGCGGAACGGCGTCCTTGTCACGAATGAAGCTGTTTAAACTGTCGAATTGCATTCTGTGCCCCGGTTGGCGTCTTGTGGCGCTATTGGCGTCAAATTTCGGTTAATCCGCGCCGCATTGCAAGATGTCTGGCAGGCTGGTACAGCCCGCATTCCATCCGCATGATCCGGGATTGAAGCCCATGACGACGCCGAAGAAGCTCTTTATCAAGACCTATGGCTGCCAGATGAATGTCTATGACAGTGAACGGATGGCCGAGGCGCTCGGCGGGCAGGGTTATGTCGAAACGCAAACACCCGATGATGCAGACATGATCCTGCTGAACACCTGTCATATTCGAGAGAAAGCTGCGGAAAAAGTCTATTCCGAACTGGGGCGATTCAAAGGTCTGAAGGCGGAAAAACCGGACCTCAAGATCGGTGTGGCAGGTTGTGTTGCGCAGGCCGAGGGGCAAGAGATCATGCGACGGCAGCCCCTTGTTGATTTGGTCGTTGGGCCGCAAAGCTACCATCGGTTGCCCGAGATGGAAGCAAAGACGCAAGCTGGGGAAAAAGCACTCGATACGGATTTCCCGGAAGAGGACAAGTTTGAAAAACTCAAGAGCCGTCCAAAGGCTCAGCGCGGCCCAACCGCATTTCTGACTGTGCAGGAAGGATGCGACAAGTTTTGTGCTTTCTGTGTGGTGCCCTACACGCGTGGAGCAGAGGTGAGCCGCCCGGTGGATCGAATCCTGACCGAAGCGCGCGATCTGGTTGAGCGTGGCGTGCGCGAGATCACATTGCTGGGACAGAACGTAAATGCGTACCATGGTGCTGGCCCCGAAGGATCCGATTATACGTTGGCCAAGCTGATCTGGGATCTCGACAAGGTGGACGGTTTGGAGCGCATCCGTTTCACCACAAGCCACCCTAACGACATGACAGATGACCTGATTGAGGCCCACGGGACTTGTTCCAAGCTGATGCCCTACCTGCATTTGCCTGTGCAATCCGGCAGCGATCGGATCCTCAAGCGGATGAATCGCAACCACACTGCAGATAGCTATTTGCGATTGGTCGAACGTATCCGTGAAGCCCGGCCAGACATCCTGATGTCGGGTGATTTCATCGTGGGTTTCCCGGAAGAAACCGAAGATGACTTCCAGGCCACCCTCGATTTGGTGGAAGAGGTGAATTACGGCTACGCGTATAGTTTCAAGTATTCGACCCGGCCCGGAACACCTGCGGCAGAACGACCGCAAGTCGCCCCTGAACAAGCAGATGATCGCCTGCAACGGCTGCAAGCTCTCATCACGCGCCAGCAAAGAACCATACAGGATGGTATGGTGGGGCGGACTGTGAACGTGTTGTTCGAAAAGCCGGGTCGGTTGTCTGGGCAGATGGGCGGCAAAAGTGACTATTTGCACGCGGTCCATGTCGCGAATGCAAATGTGCAAGTGGGTGAGATCGCGCGCGTGAGAATCGTTGAGGCCGCGGCAAACTCGCTGGCCGGTGTTATCGACTGATCTGAGGCTTTGCCGGGAATTTGTGCACAAATTACCCGGCTCAATTGTAACCGCGGCCGTTTCTGACACAATATGTGGTTAAATACGGGTTCACAGAGTATCAATAATTGCCTACCCTTTCCATCAGAGTAGCGAGGGTCAGCTTGTTCCAGACATGTTTCTGATCCTTGCGGGGGACCAACAAAAAGGGACAGGACTGTGACGAAAAATTTTTCGAAAACAGTTGGTAAGCTTTTCGCTACTGCGGCTGCCACCGCGGTGGTGCTGACATCACTGATGGCTGCCGATGTGTCTGCGCAGGCTTTTGGTCAAACGCGGTCGCAAGAAGGGCGTGACAGAGGGCAATATATTCCGGGCATCTGGGTGGATCCGGATGGCTGTGAGCATTGGGTCATGGACGACGGGGCCGAGGGTTACATGACCCCGCACGTCAATCGGAAGGGCATACCGGTTTGCCGACGCGGAAACCTGTGCGGCGTGATGAATACAGATCAGTTTTTTAAAACTGACAGTTTCCGTATCCACAAGGCGGGGCGTGATCGCCTTGCGCAGTTTTTCCAGGGATCGACAGCGCAAGCCTTTATCATCACCGGGCATACCGACAGCCGTGCCAGCGATGCATACAACCTGCGCCTGTCGCTCAATCGAGCCAATGCTGTAGCAGCCATTGCGCAACAGTCAGGTGCACGTATTGCGGATGTGCGCGGCTATGGTGAACGCTTGCCTGCACAGCCCAACAATACGGCGAAGGGCATGGCAGCCAACCGTCGTGTCGAAATCATTTGCATTCAATAGGGGACGCACCATGACCAAGTTGAAACTCGTCCCGCTTGCCGTGTCCGGTCTTTTCCTCGCCGCCTGTGCGGACGGATTGGGCGACGGCCTGTCACCTGACAAGTCTATTGATCGCGGAACAGATCGAAAGAGCCTGAGCCAACTGCAAGCCGGCATCTGGGTGGATCCGAATGGCTGCGATCATTGGATTATCGACGATGGCATCGAAGGATATCTGTCTGCCCGCCTCGACAAATATGGCAAACCGGTCTGTTCTGGAGTCGCCCCGCCGACCCAAACAGTTGGTGATTTCAAAGGTGGTTCGACAATCAATGACCCCAATTGATTGGGACGCACATAAATCTCGAGGCCGGGGCGTGCGCAACGCCTCGGCCTTTTTGTTTCAGAGGCGTAAAAAGGGCCAACATCCCGTTGCGCCATCACGCTGAACTTGCGACCCTAGTGGCAATACAGACTCAAGGAGTGACATTTGACCCTAGACCAACCGCCCCGGGAGATGGTCCTGGAATTTCCCGACAACCGTTTGCTGATTGACCTGTGTGGTCCCTATGACAGCCATCTGACGGCCATCGAATCCGCCCTAGAAGTGCAGATCGTGAGACGGGGAAACGTGTTGGCGGTCTTGGGTGAAGAGGGGGCGCAAACGCGGGCCGCGGATGTTTTGAATGCGCTCTACCTAAGGCTTGAGACCGGCAAGGACGTTGAACCGGCCGATGTGGATCGAGAGCTGCGTATGGGACAGTCCGAAGAAGGCACGGGCTCTCGGCAGGGCGATCAGTTGGAAATGCCCGTTGGCAACCGCATTGAGATCAAGACGCGAAAGAAGCTGGTCGAGCCGCGCACGGATGCGCAAAAGGGCTATGTTCAAGCGCTGTTCGAAAATGAAATGGCGTTTGGCATTGGGCCTGCAGGCACCGGCAAGACGTACCTTGCTGTTGCCGTTGGCGTGTCGATGTTCATATCGGGCCACGTGGACCGGATCATTTTGTGTCGCCCTGCGGTCGAGGCGGGTGAGCGGTTGGGCTTTCTGCCGGGCACTCAGGAAGAGAAAGTCGATCCTTACATGCAGCCGCTCTATGATGCGCTGAATGATTTTCTTCCGGGCAAACAGCTTGCCAAACTGAAAGAAGAAAAGACGATCGAGATTGCGCCGCTTGCCTTCATGCGCGGACGGACACTGTCGCGTGCTTTTGTCGTGCTGGACGAGGCACAGAATGCGACGACCATGCAGATGAAAATGTTCCTGACCCGTCTTGGCGAAGGATCACGCATGGTGATCACGGGTGATCGGACCCAAATTGACCTGCCGCGCGGTGTTGATTCCGGTCTGGCTGACGCTGAAAGACTGCTCAAGACCATTCCGAACATCAGCTTCAACTATTTCACTTCCAAGGACGTGGTGCGTCACCCGCTTGTTGCCGCGATCATTGAGGCTTATGAGGCAGACGCAGAAGCGTCTTGATGCCGTTTTGCCTTGCCAAAATACTTCGGAGGTTCGAGGGGCTGGCCCCCGGTACTGACAGTTGCCACACGAAATAGATATTCTGATCGAAGATAGTCGCTGGCAGGATTTGGGTCTTGAGGCGCTGGCGGACACCGCGATCTGCGGAACCTTGTCCGCGCTTGATGTGATGCGGGCCGAGTTGTCGGTGCTGGCTTGTGACGATGCCCGTATCTCGGTGTTGAATGCCGATTTTCGCAACAAGGCCGTGCCAACGAATGTACTAAGTTGGCCCGAGGAGGATTTGTCTTCGGAAATCGAGGGTGCGGCTCCTGTACCGCCACGGCCCGACCCGAGCGGTACGATCAGCCTGGGCGATATCGCAATCGCATATGACACTTGTGCGCGGGAAGCTGCCGAGCAAAGTAAGCCCTTGGCGGACCATGTGACCCATTTGCTTGTTCACGGAACGCTACATTTGCTTGGCTATGACCATATCCGTGACCATGATGCCACGCGCATGGAGACACTTGAGGTCGAAATACTTGGCAAACTGGGGGTGTCTGACCCATATTAGGTCGCATTCAGGGCCACATGGCCCAAACGAACTGGATAGGAGCCAATGGGCGATATCGACGGATCGTCTGACGCGGCGCAACGCGCGCAGTCAGATACTGACATGACCGAACCTTCCAACAGTGGTGGATTTCTGGCGCGCGTCATTGGCGCGCTCAGCCCGTCGGACAGCACTCAGAGCAAGTCCGAAGTGCCGCCCCCTCGGCCACAATCTCATGGTATGATCAACCTGCGTCGCTTGCGGGTAGAAGATGTGGCCGTGCCAAAGGCTGATATCACCGCCGTACCAGATACCGTGTCACTGGATGAATTAGTCGAGGTTTTCAAGGACAGTGGATACACACGACTGCCTGTGTTTGAGGGGACTCTGGACACTCCCATCGGCTTCGCTCACTTGAAGGACGTGGCGCTGCAGCATGGTTTTAACGGCGGTGCTGCAAACTATGACCTCCGCGCGCGCCTGCGACCTTTGCTCTTTGTTCCGCCTTCGATGACCATTGGTGTCCTGCTCACCAAGATGCAGACCGAACGGCGCCACATGGCGCTTGTCATAGATGAGTATGGCGGCGTCGATGGTTTGGTAACCATCGAGGATCTGATCGAGCAAGTGGTCGGCGAAATCGAAGATGAGCATGACGTCGACGAGGGCGCTTTGTTCACGCGTGAAAAGTCTGGGTGTTATCTTGCCCTTGCGAAGACGCCGTTGCAGGAGTTTGAGGCAGAGATTGGTGTGTCTTTGACCACGCACGACGATGTAGATGAAGAAGACATCGACACTCTGGGCGGTTTGGTTTTCATGCTGGCTGGGCGTGTTCCCGCAAGGGGAGAGGTTGTATTGCATCCGGACGGTCCGCAATTCGAGGTGATTGACGCCGATCCACGCCGCATCAAACGGATGCGAGTGCGCTTGAAGGGGCCGGAGCCTGCCAAATGAACCTATCCCGTGCCCAGGTGTCCGCGTGGCCGAACTGGGTTTTGTTTCTGCTGGGGATCGCCGCCGGCGGGGTGGGGGCATTGGCTCATGCGCCCGCAAACTTTGCACCGGCGATCATTGTTCCGCTCATTGCGATGTTCCTGCTGCTACGAGTGGTGCGCCGCACACTTCAGGCTGCCTCTATAGGCCTGGCCGTTGGCGTAGGATATTTCGGCGCAACGCTGAACTGGATAACGGAACCATTTCAAGTTGATGCGGCCAATACGGGCTGGATGGCTCCCTTCGCCCTCGTTCTTTTGGCAATCTTGCTTGGTTTGTTCTGGTCAGCTGCATTGGCTTTGGCGAATTGGTGCGGCGGTCAGGCTTGGATCCTGGTGTTCAGCCTGACTGGTGCTGAAATCTTGCGGGCATATTTGTTCACGGGTTTCCCTTGGGCCACGCCGCCGCAAGCCTTAGTGGACAGCCTTGCCGGACAGCTCTTGGCCTTAGGCGGACCACATGGTGTTACGTTCGCCCTGTTAATGGCTTTGGCCGCTGTGGTTTCTGCCAAACGCCTTTGGTCGCAGGGGGTATTGATGGTTGGTGCTTTGGTGCCTGTCTTGATCCCACCGGCGGGGGGCCAAGCCCCTTTGACCGAGCACATGGTTCGATTGGTTCAGCCCAACGCACCGCAGAATGAAAAGTGGGACCCGGCACGCATCCCTGTCTTTATCAATCGTCAGATCGAATATACTGCTGCTGGATCGGTGCCGGACCTGATTGTCTGGCCCGAGACGGCCTTGCCTTACTTGGTCGAAACCGCGCAACCGGCCTTTGATGTCATAGCCGAAGCCGCACGGGGCGCGCCGGTTGTTCTTGGTATTCAGCGCAGTGACGACGGTGTTTACTACAATAGTCTTGTCATGTTGGATGCGACGGCACAGGTCACGCAGACGTATGACAAGCATCACTTGGTGCCATTCGGCGAATACATGCCGCTGCCAGGCCTCTTTCGAAGTCTCGGCATTCGCGCATTGGCTGACAGAGCTGACAGCGGGTATGGGCGTGGGCCAGGCCCGGTTGTCATGGATATGGGGCCTTTGGGGGCAGCGCTGCCGCTGATTTGTTATGAGGCTGTTTTTGCGCACGATGTCGGTGGCACATCGGTGCGCCCGACCTTTTTGATGCAGTTGACCAACGATGCCTGGTTCGGAGTGCGGTCAGGGCCACAACAACACTTGGCGCAGGCGCAGATGCGGGCCATCGAACAGGGGTTACCGCTTATCCGAGCGGCAAATACTGGTATCTCTGCCGTAATTGATCCGCGGGGACGTGTTACGGCCTCTTTGGCGCTTAACGAAGCTGGGTTCCTGGATGCGACCTTGCCTGAACCGGGTGCGCCAACCCTATACAGTCTAACGGGTGATTTGCCTTGGATTTGGCTGGTTTTGGCTGGTTTGATCGTTTCCGTGCTGCATCGTTTCCGCACCCGCCATACGCCCATTGACGCGCCTGTACTTGGGGCGTAAGTCCATCGGGACCCATCACAACGGCTTCCTGACGTGATGCGGATTAACCAAATGGAGCGCTCATGTCTCGACAGAACTATACTTTTACCTCGGAGTCCGTTTCCGAGGGCCATCCAGACAAGGTCTGTGACCGAATTTCAGATGCGGTGCTGGACGCATTTCTTGCCGAAGAACCAGAAGCTCGTGTTGCCTGCGAGACGTTTGCCACAACCAACCGCGTTGTTATCGGTGGTGAAGTTGGGCTGAGCGATCAGGACAAGTTGCATGACTACATGGGAAAAATCGATGAGATTGCCCGCGCATGCATCAAGGACATTGGCTACGAACAGGACAAGTTCCACCACGCCACCTGTGAGGTGACAAATCTGCTGCATGAACAATCTGCGCACATTGCGCAGGGTGTAGATGCAGCAGCGGACAAAGACGAAGGTGCTGGCGATCAGGGCATCATGTTTGGCTATGCCACGAATGAAACACCTGATCTTATGCCCGCACCGATCCAGTACGCACATGCGATCCTCCACCGTTTGGCCGAGGTCCGCAAAGATGGCACCGAACCGGCGTTAGGCCCCGACGCCAAGTCGCAGCTGTCGGTGATCTATCGTGATGGTCAGCCCGTTGGGGTCAGTTCATTGGTTCTGTCGACGCAGCACTTGGACGAAAACCTGAGCAGCGAAGATATTCGTACTATCGTAGCACCCTATATCGAAGGGGTGTTGCCGGACGGTTGGCTTACAAATGAAACCGAGTGGCACGTGAACCCCACCGGTAAGTTCGTCATTGGTGGTCCCGATGGCGATGCTGGCCTGACGGGCCGCAAAATCATCGTGGATACTTACGGTGGCGCGGCGCCACACGGGGGCGGCGCATTCTCGGGCAAGGATCCGACCAAGGTGGATCGTTCGGCAGCCTATGCCGCTCGCTACCTTGCCAAAAATGTGGTTGCCGCTGGGCTGGCCGACAAGTGTACCATTCAGTTGAGCTATGCCATCGGTGTGTCGAAGCCATTGTCAATATATTGCGATACCTTCGGCTCCGGTAAGGTGGCGGACGCAGCAATCGAGGCTGCGGTAGCTCAGACGATGGATCTGACACCTCGTGGTATTCGTGAACATCTGTCGCTGAACAAACCCATTTACCAGCGTACAGCGGCTTATGGCCACTTTGGCCGAGCACCCGATGCGGATGGCGGGTTCAGCTGGGAACGAACCGACCTTGCTGATGCTTTGGCGGCAGCAGTCTGAGACGCTAAAGGCGCAGCGTTCAGCTGCGCCTGTTTCAATCCATCACCAAACGGTGCTTGGTATTTGAGCTGCGCCTGATCTAGCTTTTACCTGTTCGCAGATAAAAGGCATTGGCTCATGGGACTTTTTCGTACGGCTTGCATCGCCGCCTTACTGGCCGGAGTGGCCATCGTTGGGGTGGCACACGCGCAGACAACACCACAAACCGGTTCCGAAGCCGAAGCGCTCCCTGACGCGGACGCTCTGCCAAGCGCGCCACTCGAACCACCGATGACCGTGATGCGCATGGCTGAGATCATTCGCGCCATAGACCCGGATGCCCAACCTGCAGGAAATGCCATTCAATTCAGTATCGACGACATACCTGTCGTGGTCATTGCTGATCCTGTGGCCGATCGGATGCGGGCGATGGTGCCAATTCGTTCGGCAGAAGGTTTGAGTGCGGACGAACTGATGCGTTTGATGCAGGCGAATTTCGACAGTGCGCTGGACGCGCGTTATGCCGTTGCTCAAGGCCGGTTGTGGGGTGTGTTCATTCACCCGCTCAGCCCGCTTGAGAAAGACCAATTGTTGTCCGCTTTTGTACAAACAATAAATGTCGCGCGGACTTATGGTCAGACCTATTCCGGAGGTGCAACCGTGTTTGGCGGAGGTGACAGCAACGGGATCTATCAGGAGCTTTTGAAAGAGCTTCAGGAGTTGGGCGAAGAGATTTGAAGTTCCGGACGCTTTGCTAGCGTGCTTTTCGCAGGTAGCGGAACAGGCCCATAAGCAGCGCAAGGATGGCCAAAAGTCCAAGCATGTCGCCTACCATGTATTTTAACATGCTTGCGATGAAGTCATCCTGCGGGATATTGCGGTGCCGGATGATGTGCACCAGCACCGAGATTATCACGGACGACGCGGCACCTCCGACAATCATCGTGCGCCACGCCTGTCCGGCGGTGACATTTCTGCGATCGTTGCGGATTGTCCAATCCAGCATGGCAAAGATTGCGGGAGCTGTGCCATAGCTGGCAGCCCACGCTGCGTAGGTTGACATCGTGTCAAAGGGCATGCCGACCCAATACATGTTGCCGATCACGATGCCTGGCATCATGTAAACGATCGAACGCCATCCTTCAAAGAAAGCGGAAATGACTTTTATTCCGAAGGGGAGATAAAACAAGGTCGCCAGCGTTGGCAGCATAGCGATAAAAAGCCTTTGCCCAGGCATGATCAGTTCCCATGTCACAACATACGCGATGACGAGGGCGCCGCTGTGTAAGGCGGTCTTTAGGACAAAATCGTTTGTGAGACGAATGGGTTGGTGAATGGGGTCCGACAAGCACTTTGCTTTGCTGTTGAGGTCGGACCTTTAAATTTGGCCCGACGCGCGGTCAGAGAGCCGATATAGGCCCATTGGAAATCCCTCACAACGCTCGATCAACCCCCGCTTGATCAACTGTTTGAGAGTTCTATGAAAAGTTGGCTGCGAAATTTCTTTTACAATCGGGTTGGCTCGAACAACGTCCGTCGAACACATCTCGTCGCCAGCTTCGTTCTCTTTTATGCACGCACAAAAAGCCAATACTATGTCGCGCTCGTTGCGCGACAGCTCGTGCATGCCGAAATCCTTCTCCATTTCTTCAAGCAGGGAACGCAATTGCGCAATCTGCCCTAGTATCTTTGTATCCACGGTTCACCTATAACATTACATCATCGCATTCAAACGTTGTAGTCAACGTGCAGTCATTTCGACAACAAAAAATCGGCATCAAATCGCGCCTCCGGTCGTTTAGCAGTCATGCGCGGTTCTTAGGCGTCACTGTCATACGTTGTCCGGAAGAATGCGTTTGTCACGGCAAAGTGCAGAGCAACCGATGTCTCGTACTTTGTCGCGGGCAATCGCAAGCTTGCGTCTGCTATGTAGGAGTGCTGTGGATGCAAATCCGTTTGAACAAACGAACGGGACATAATCAGAATGGCAAGCGTATTATTGGTTTCCCGAAGGCTCGCGAGACCGGCGATGGTCTGCTCAAGATCTGGCATCATATCGAGATCAACGGCAAGCAGTGTTTCGGCCCCATCACAATGTGCCGCCAACTGCAGGGCGGATGACAATTGCTGGTTCAGTATTGTCAGTGATTGCATGCTGTCAGACAGCTCGGCCAACATTGATGGTGTCATCGATCCTTTTGGGCAAATGAGGAACACATCGCGTGCCCAAAGATCATCGCCGGTATCAGGACCAGGTGTGTCATTTAGTCTCTTAGCGCCTGCACGCTGGGGCTCGTACCCTCGGCTCGCAACTTGCTTGAAAGGAACGACGTTGTTTCGGTGAATTGTGGCTAGTCTCGCAGTCGAAGAATTGCTCTTGGAAGACCCGATGCTGCTGTAGTCGCTTGAAAAGTCATTGTTATCTGGTTCGAAACCGGATTCGTAAAAGTCCATTCCATGCCCCCAGGTAGTCCAAATGAGAATTTTGCTAGGGGCGCGCGGTGAAATTGCCCCTTAATCCGTGCAGGGCGAAGTTCAATGCCACCCATAAGTGTAGTCAATATGACTTTAACAACTTGTTGTCAATTCTCTCTTGCTTGTTAAATAGGTGTTAATTTTGATTGGCTTGCCGGAACCTGTGGGTGTCAAAACAGGGATAGAGTTCCTTCGAAAGGCAGGCTTGCGATGCGGCTTGTCACTTTGACAAAGCTGATCTATACCGCGCCCGTTGATACGGCGTGACGAGTCACGAGATAATGCAGGGCCCCGGTTCATCGGTGGCCCTTAACTCGTTTGTTCCAAAGTGTCGTATCGGCCAATAGCTCAACTTGACAAGACCGGCGGAGACAACCGCGCGGCCCGCAAAACTGAACATAGTTAGGAAAACGACGCCACATGGCTGATAAAATGATGGAGGAATTCGAAGCCCTCCTGCAAGAAAGCTTCGAAATGGACACACCCGAAGAGGGGTCAGTTGTCAAAGGTAAGGTTCTCGCCATCGAGGCAGGCCAAGCCATCATCGACGTAGGCTACAAGATGGAAGGCCGCGTCGAGCTCAAAGAATTCGCAAATCCTGGCGAAGCGCCCGAAATCTCTGTTGGCGACGAGGTCGAAGTTTACCTGCGCGCGGCCGAGAACGCCCGTGGCGAAGCAGTCATCTCGCGCGAGATGGCCCGCCGTGAAGAAGCCTGGGATCGCTTGGAAAAAGCTTATGCCGACGACGCTCGTGTAGAGGGTGCAATCTTTGGCCGCGTCAAAGGTGGCTTCACCGTCGATCTTGGCGGTGCCGTGGCCTTCCTGCCCGGTTCGCAAGTTGATGTCCGCCCCGTGCGTGACGCTGGCCCGCTGATGGGTCTGAAGCAGCCCTTCCAGATCCTGAAAATGGACCGTCGCCGTGGCAACATCGTTGTGTCGCGTCGTGCGATCCTCGAAGAATCGCGCGCTGAACAGCGTGCTGAAGTCATCGGCAACCTGACCGAAGGCCAGAACGTGGACGGTGTCGTCAAGAACATCACCGAATACGGCGCGTTCGTTGATCTGGGCGGCGTTGACGGTCTGCTGCACGTCACAGACATGGCATGGCGCCGCGTGAACCACCCGTCCGAGATCCTCACCATCGGTGAGACGATCAAGGTGCAGGTCATCAAGATCAACAAAGAGACGCACCGCATCTCCTTGGGCATGAAGCAGCTGCAGGAAGATCCATGGGATCTGGTGGCCGCCAAGTACCCGCTGGAAAGCACCCACACAGGCCGCGTCACGAACATCACCGACTACGGTGCGTTCGTCGAGCTGGAGCCTGGCGTCGAAGGTCTGGTTCACGTGTCCGAAATGTCCTGGACCAAAAAGAACGTGCACCCCGGCAAAATCGTGTCCACCTCGCAGGAGGTTGAGGTCATGGTTCTGGAAATCGACGGCTCCAAGCGCCGCGTTTCTCTGGGCCTCAAGCAGACCATGCGCAACCCATGGGAAGTGTTTGCAGAAACGCATCCCGAGGGCACAGAGGTCGAAGGCGAAGTCAAGAACATCACCGAATTCGGTCTGTTTGTTGGCCTCGAAGGCGACATCGACGGCATGGTGCACCTGTCCGACCTCAGCTGGGACCAGCGTGGCGAGGAAGCCATCCAGGATTACCGCAAGGGCGACATGGTCCACGCGGTTGTGTCCGAGGTTGACGTCGAGAAAGAGCGCATCTCGCTCTCGATCAAGGCGGTTGGCGGCGACAAGTTTGCCGAAGCCGTGGGCGGCGTGAAGCGTGGCTCGATCGTGACAGTGGAAGTGACAGCCATCGAAGACGGTGGTGTCGAAGTGGAGTACGAAGGCATGAAGTCCTTCATCCGCCGCTCCGACCTGTCGCGTGACCGTGCCGAACAGCGCCCCGAGCGCTTCTCGGTCGGTGACAAGGTTGACGTTCGCATCACCAACATCGATAGCAAGACACGCCGTTTGGGTGTTTCGATCAAAGCGCGCGAAATCGCCGAAGAGAAAGAGGCCGTGGAACAATACGGTTCGTCCGACAGCGGCGCATCGCTGGGCGACATCCTCGGCGCTGCTCTGAAAGGCGACGAGTAAGAATACGCTTGTATGGTGCAAGTGTTAAGGGGCCCTTCGGGGCCCCTTTTGCTTTGTCGAATCATCCGGCGGTTTGCCTGTGCATAATGCTGCATCGCTGGACGTGGCAGCGGATCGACGCTGATTTTCGTGCCACGGCCCTGTTCTGGCACTAAAAAAAGCGGCTTCCCCCAGAATGGGCCTATTCCCGAAAGGCCCGTTTGTTCCTATAGTTACCGGACGCTAAGAGATAAAAAACCGAGTCTCTCGGGAGGTATTTAGAATGATCCGATCAGAGCTGATCCAGAAGATCGCGGATGAAAATCCACACCTGTATCAACGAGATGTGGAGAGGATCGTAAATACCATATTCGACGAAGTGACTAACGCGATGGCGCGCGGTGATCGGGTTGAGTTGCGCGGCTTTGGCGCGTTTTCGGTTAAGAAACGAGATGCGCGCACTGGCCGGAACCCACGCACCGGAGAAACCGTGGAAGTTGAAGAAAAGCACGTGCCTTTTTTCAAGACGGGTAAACTGCTGCGTGATCGTCTAAACGGGAAAGCCTGATGCGTTACATTCGCTATGCTTGCATTGCCGTCTTTGCGGTGGCTTTGATTGCCGTTGCGCTGGCCAACCGTGGTATGGTGACCCTCAAATTGCTGCCGACTGAGATTGCTGGTCTGTTCGCTGTTGCCCCAACCGTTGAATTGCCGCTGTTCGTGGTCATTTTCGGCGGCATCGTCGCAGGCTTGTTGGTTGGGTTCGTATGGGAGTGGATGCGAGAACACGCTGTCCGTGCAGAGAATTCGCGCAATGCCAGAGAAGTTCGCCGGCTGGGACGCGAAGTAAAGCGTCTGAAGTCAGAAAAGCATGAAGGCAAAGATGAGGTGCTGGCTCTTCTGGATGAAGCCAGCTAAGCCTGTTTTATGTCAGATCTGTCTGTGAAGATTTGCGGCCTGAGCCGCCCTGAACACGTGTCTGCCGCCGTGGAAGCTGGCGCGACTTACATCGGCTTTGTCTTTTTTCCCAAGTCTCCACGAAATGTGACCCTTAAAAAGGCCCGATCCCTGGCACTGGATGTGCCACCCGGTGTTGCCAAGGTCGCTCTTGTTGTCGATCCACATGATGCCTTTCTGGATGAGCTGATCGAGACTGTTCCGTTGGACATGTTGCAACTGCATGGCCGCGAGACTCCTGAGCGCGTGACACAAATCAAGGACCGCTATGGTTTGCCGGTAATGAAGGCGGTCGGAGTGGCAGATGCATCTGATCTGGCTTCCCTCGACGCTTACGTCCGAGTGGCCGACCAGATCCTGGTAGACACAAAGGCCCCGAAAGACGCTGACCGACCCGGTGGCAACGGGCAAACATTTGACTGGAGACTGATCTCAGGGAGGCGCTGGCCTGTGCCATGGATGTTGGCCGGCGGGTTGACCCGGGACAATGTCGCACAAGCTGTCGCTGCGACAGGTGCGCGGCAGATTGATTTGAGTTCTGCAGTCGAAACTGCGCCGGGGCAAAAGGATTCTGCACTGATCCGCGACTTTATGGCCGCGGCACACGCTGTTAGCTGACCCTTTACCCGGCCCACTAACCCCGCTAGGTCAAAGGCTCTGCAAACGAGGTGTGCGATGGCCAACGATCTTTTCAATTCCTTCATGACCGGCCCGGACGAAAACGGCCGCTTCGGCGATTTTGGCGGACGATTCGTGTCCGAGACGCTGATGCCGCTGATCCTGTCGCTGGAGGAGGAATACGAGAAGGCCAAAACCGATGACAGCTTCTGGGCCGAGATGGATCATTTGTGGAAGCACTATGTTGGCCGTCCAAGCCCGCTCTATTTTGCAGAGCGCCTGACCGAGCATTTGGGCGGTGCCAAGATTTACATGAAGCGCGACGAGCTTAACCATACCGGCGCACACAAGATCAACAATGTGCTGGGCCAGATCATCCTGGCCCGTCGTATGGGCAAGACTCGGATCATCGCCGAAACCGGGGCAGGGCAACACGGCGTTGCGACGGCCACCGTGTGCGCGAAATTCGGGTTGAAATGCGTTGTCTACATGGGCGCACATGACGTTGAACGTCAGGCTCCCAACGTGTTCCGCATGAAACTGCTGGGAGCAGAAGTAATCCCGGTGACGTCGGGCCGTGGTACTCTGAAGGATGCGATGAACGACGCCTTGCGCGATTGGGTCACAAACGTACGTGACACGTTCTACTGCATTGGAACGGTGGCTGGTCCGCACCCGTATCCGGCCATGGTTCGAGATTTCCAAAGCATTATTGGCAAGGAAGTGCGCGAGCAGATGGTCGAAGCCGAAGGGCGGTTCCCTGACACTGTCATCGCCGCTATCGGCGGCGGTTCAAATGCAATGGGGCTGTTCTTCCCATTCCTCGATGAAAAAGAGGTTGGGATCATCGGTGTCGAAGCGGGTGGCAAGGGTGTGAATGCCAAAATGGAGCATTGTGCATCACTGACCGGCGGACGCCCCGGTGTCTTACACGGCAACCGTACCTACCTGTTGCAAGACGATGATGGTCAGATTCTGGAAGGGTTCTCGATCTCAGCAGGCCTCGATTATCCGGGTATTGGGCCAGAACACGCATGGCTGCATGACATTGGGCGGGCAGAATATGTGTCGATCACGGATGTCGAAGCGCTGGAAGCATTTCAGCTGTGCTGTACGACAGAAGGGATCATCCCAGCACTCGAACCAAGCCACGCACTGGCACATGTGATGAAAATCGCGCCGGAGCTTCTGTCCGACCACATCATCTGCATGAACATGTGTGGGCGCGGGGATAAGGATATTTTCACAGTCGCACGCCACTTGGGCTTTGACATGTCTGGGCCTGAAGGGCGCAACGTCGAGTGATTGCTCAGACCGCGTAGCTGGTCAGCACTTCAAGTGAAACAACGTCGAGGGCGCGTTGATGCGTCGCCTTCAAATTCACTTGCGGTGCGCATCCCTCATCATGGGCTTGCAAGAAGCGGGAGGCGCACAGGCACCAACTGTCGCCCGGCTTAAGGCCAGCAAAACGGTATTCAGGCCGCGGGGTGCTCAGGTCGTTGCCCACATATTTGGAGTAAGCGAGGAACTCTGCTGTCATGACGGCGCAGACCGTGTGGCTGCCTTGGTCGGCGGCGCAGGTGTTGCAGTGTCCGTCCCGAAAAAAGCCGGTGACAGGGTCTATGCCGCAAACCTGTAGTTCAGTGCCCAGAACGTTGACGCTTTCATCCGGTTCCATGTCTCACTCCGTTGCCGCCACGATCTCGCGGAACATGTCGATGTTGGCTTCGTTTACACCTGCTTCACGAAACTTGCGGTCAGCCGCTGTGGTGACGATCACGACACCCGCCTGCTGATCGATATAGAGGTATTGCCCGTAGATACCACGCCCCATGAACTGACCATCTTCGGCACCAACGGGGATCCACCATTGATATCCGTAGCCTATGCGACCCGGTTCAGTTGGCGCGCTGGCCTGGGTCGAGGCTGCAATCCAGTCAGCGGGCACGATTTGTTGTCCTTGCCAACGGCCGTCCTGCAGGATCATTTGCCCAAAACGGGCATAGTCCCGCGTGGTGATGTTCAGACCCCCAAGTACGAAGGCGACGCCGACTCCGTCCGTCAGGTAGAGTGGGGAGTGCTCGAGCCCGAGTGGCACAATCAGCTTTTCTGCCATCAGATCAGGGATATCACGCCCTGTCGCACCGCGCGCGACCATGCCAACAATGTGGGTATCTATTGACGTGTATTGCCACGTGTCACCCGGTTGAACAAAGGTTTCGGTCAGCCCGGCTGCAAAGTCATCCATCTTGCCGCCAAGGGCAAGAACACGACCCATCCTGTTGATGTCACTGTCATAGTCCAGATAGTCTTCGTCAAACGTGACGCCGCTGGTCATTTGTAAAACATTGCAGATCGTTGCGCCGTCATACGCTCCGCCTTTGAGCATGGGAGCGTAGTCCGTGACCGGGTCATCCAACGAGGTGATGGCACCTTCCTCTACCAGAATGCCGAAGAGGGCCGAGAGGTAGCTTTTGGCGACAGACCAACTGATGCGGAGATCGTCGGTTGTTGTGCCTTGGTAATATGCCTCATGCACGATTTGGCCGTCCTTGAGCACCAGTACCGATGTGACGGTCCGGTCGATCACCCAAGGTTCGTATGAGGCAGGCATCTTCATGGCTGCGCCATCGGGCAGTGGGCTTGTTGGCCCATCGCCCTTTGAAATTTCCCTGTGGAGAAACGCGCCGTCCATGTTGGAGAAATTCGACACAATCCGATCTTCGTCAAAAAGCGAGTTGACGGCGAGCAGTCGCGTGACTTCCTCTCGCTTCCAAAAAGCAACCAGAATGGCAGCTATAGTCAACGCAACAATTACTCTGACTATCCATTTTAGAACAATTCGCATCTTTATCCTCCACCTCGGCCAACTATCCACAGCCGTGCATCCTTGCGCAATTGTGCCCCTGCGTCAGCCGGCCCAGTTGATCCAACGACCGTGAAAATCGGCACGACCAAGGTGCAAAGTGATATCGCCGGGCCATAGGCGCAAGGTCAGGGCAGCACCAACGGCACCGGTCGCGTCGCCATCCGTCTCCATTTGCACCCAGGCGATAGGTGTTTCAGGCGTTGCACGTGAGCCGGCGGCTTCGATCAACGCCGTGCCATGCTCTTGTTTTTCCTTGGGAAAGTATTGCCAAGCCACAGTATGCTGGATCATGTGCATGTGCCCCTCGGGCGCCGAGGCAAGACGTTGTTCCAGCCAGTCGATGGCATCCCCCTTTTCCACTTTTGCGGTCAGGACAGACATGGCCGCGCGCGTCAGATCCACACGATGTGGCTGGTCTGCCCAAAGATAGGACAGCAGGCGCAGTGTGTCTGTTTCATCCTGTAGATTCAATGGATTGAGATCGACACCTGACCTATCCACAATCTGTGGAGAACCACCAGCTGGAACTGGGCCCGACCACTCAGGTTCCAGTGTTAAAACAGCGCCTTGCGGGCCAAAGTGGGTGTCGTTTGCCCGGAGCGCGAAGTGATCCCACATCAGGTTCAAGCCGCCGCTGGCCCCCAGCTCGGACAGCACAATGGGCCTGTCGAAGTATGAGGTGGCTACATGAGCCATGGGGATCAATGCGGCACTGCGCCGAACCTCGTTTGTCTGAGGCGCGTTCACAGTCCAATCGAGGAAGAAATCCTCATTTGTTTTCAGGGCTTTGATGACGGCGCTTTCGAGGGTTGCATCATCTGTGTAGTTGGGGGGATAGGCAGCGATCAGGTCAGGATCCCTGGCCTGTAGGACAAGGGCGTGCAAACCACCACCGATCCGCAGTGGAAGGGAGTGGCCAGCGGGCCCGGTATCCCCTTGATATTCCGCCATTTTCTGACCCAATTTGCTGGTTTCGTCCCACCGATCTGCCAGGATTTTCAACACACGCCCCATGAGTGGAGAGCCCATACGGGTGCAGGTTTCAGACTGGTTCAGAAAGGCTTGGGTCAGCGTCATGAAAAGCGGTCCATCAGTTTTTGCAGGGGAGATCGTGTGTCAGGTTTGTCTTGGGACTCCTGTTCGGATGCATTTGATTTCTTTTGTTTTTCTTTGCTCGTACTCGATCGGGGAGGGGCTGTGCGGAGTGCCACGGCGTTCATGAATTTTGACCCATCCCCGATCGCGAGATGTGACGCGCCGTCTGAACATCCGCGGATCACGTCGTCCAACCAAGCCTCGTCAGCTTTGGGGAAGTCGCGGAGTACGTATCCAGGAACCGCATCCTTGTGGCCGGGGTGACCGACACCCAGGCGGACGCGGGCATAGTCCGGGCCGATATGTGCATGGAGGGAGCGCAGCCCGTTGTGGCCAGCGTGACCACCGCCAACTTTCCAGCGCACCTTGCCGGGCGCAAGGTCAATTTCATCATGTAAAACAATGATATCCTCGGGCTCCAGCTTGTAGAACCGCATCGCGGCGCCCACGCTGTCACCCGATTTGTTCATGTAGGTTTCGGGTTTCAGAAGAACCACCCGATCCGATCCGAAGCGCCCTTCGGACACAACGCCCTGGTGCTTGGATTTCCACGCGGGAAAGCCGTGATCTGCTGCGATCCGGTCCAGAACCATGAACCCGATATTATGCCGGTTGCGGGCGTATTTCGCGCCCGGATTCCCCAGTCCGACGATGAGCTTCATTCCGTCCCCCGTGTGATGTTGCAGCGCAGCATAGGGAAGGGGGCAGGGGGGGTCCAGCCAAGTGTAAAGGCACCTTGCGATAGGGTCTTCCACGGTGCGACGGGCAAAACCGCACATTTTCGCGGGGAAACGGCGCATTTTGACCAGTCTTGTGCGTCGGAGTTTGGGGGAGTTTCCGCAAACTGCACAATTTCGCCGTCAAACTGCACATATTCCCGGTCTCGAACCCGTTAACGTACTGGAAAGCATTAACCTTTGTGCGACGCGGTTCATTCCCTGTTAACGGGCCAAGTGTCCGACTGGCAAAAGAAAAGGGCCGCTCCAATCCGGAGCGGCCCCTGCAATACTGGTCCGTAGTGGGACGTTTTATTCTTCACCACCCTCTTCGGTGGCTTCTTCGGCTTCACCTTCGCCACCTTCTTCATTCTCGGACGACCGCAGGCCGGATGGCGCGGTGATCGTCGCGATCACGAAGTCACGATCGATGGTCGGCTTGGCACCTGAGGGCAGGGTTACCGACGAGATGGTGATGCTGTCGCCAACTTCGGCTTCGCTGACGTCGATGCTGATGCTTTCAGGGATGTCACCAGCGGTCACAACCAGTTCCACCTCGGGGCGGACCAGGGACAGCACGCCGCCCTTTTTCAGGCCGGGCGAAACATCTTCGCCTTCCACTTCAACACCGATGAACAGGTTGATCTTGGTGGTGCGGCGCAGGCGCATGAAGTCCACGTGTGTGGGCAGGTCCTTGACCACATCGCGCTGCACGTCGCGGCAGATAACGCGCACGTCCTCGTGGCCTTCGACTTTCATGTTGAACAGGGTCGACTTAAAGCGACCAGCTTTCAACATTTTCAACAGCTTGTTGAAGGGCAGATTGATCGGCAGCGGATCTGTGTCGCCACCAAAAACAATCCCCGGAACCATACCGGCACGACGTGCCTGACGAGCGGCGCCCTTGCCTGTCCCCGCGCGTTCCAGGGCTTCGAGATCAGGAATCTCTCCAGCCATTTGTATTCTCCAAAGTTAGGGCAGGGTGCCTCCAAGGCTGTCACCCCGCGTGAAGGCTGCCTCTTAGACCGGTTCCAGTCGCTTGAAAAGATGCAAAATGCGCGGTTGGGGCTGGACGATGCGCGTGGCTCGTGTCACCGCTTGATCATGCGGATACTGAGCGATCTTTTTGCCTCTCGCCGCGCGCTCGCGGGGTTTGTGGTTGTCGGCTTTGGCTGGGCTGCGTTTTCGGCGCAGATGCCGGTGATTAAGGCGCAGGTGGGCGTGGGTGATGGGGCCTGGGGCACCTTGGTGTTGATTGGGTCAACCGGTGCGTTGATGGCGATGTGGCTGGCCCCCTTGTTCTATCGTCTGTTCGGGCGATGGGCGATGATTGTAGGCGCGGCTTGCATGGTGGCTGGGTTCGTTTTGGCCGGTGCGGCACATACGCCTATGGCCATTGGTATTGCGCTTTTCTTTGCTGCTGGCGGGTCGGGTATTGCGGACGTATTGGCCAATGCTGAGGTGAGTGAGGCCGAGGCCGAAACGGGCCGCAGCCTGATGAACCTGAACCATGGCTTGTTCTCGGTTGCCTATGCGGTGGCGGCTATCGGCGTTGGCGCCGCACGAGAGGGCGGATTTGGCCCGGTTGCGGTCTTTGCCGCAATGGGAGTGGCTGTTGCCGTCCTGTTCCCATGGATGGTCCTGCCGATGCGCACGCAGACAGAGGATGAGGCGCAGGACGCGACCGGCATGCCCCGAGCCCTTGTCTGGGTCGGTGGCCTTGTGGTTTTGGCCGCGTTTCTGGGCGAGGCCGCGTCAGAAGGCTGGTCAGCCCTGCATGTGGAACGGACACTGGGCGGCGGGCCGGCCGAGGGTGCAATGGGGCCTGCATTGCTGGCTGTCGGTATGGCCGTGGGGCGGCTTGGTGGACATGTGTTCGGCGCAGGTTGGCCGCCCTTGCGTGTCATGATGCTGGCATCCTGCATCGCAGGGATCGGGCTGGCGCTGGCGGGCATGGCGCCGGGGCTAAGCACGGCCTATGTCGGCTTCCTGCTTGGGGGCTTGGGCGTGTCGGTTGTCGGCCCATTGGCGCTTGGTCTTGTGGGGCAAGCCGTGCGCCCGAAATACCGTCTGGCGGCGATCAGCCAGGCCGCAGCGCTGGGCTATGCCGCCTTTTTCCTTGGGCCGGTCATCATGGGCTTCGTGGCCGAAGGGTTTGGTCTGCGTGTGTCTTTCTATGTCATCGCAGGCATCATGTTCGCAGTTGCAGCCATCCTGCTGCCTGCATGGAACCGGATGCTGACGACGCGCACCACGTCCATGTCTTCTTCTGGCTGAAAATACCTCGGGGGAGCGCGCACGCGCGGGGGCAGCGCCCCCATATCGCCTGCTTACTGCCAGCGTCCGCCGAACCCTTCGGGTACCAGCAGGTTGTGCCGCCCGAGATTGGCCACGTTCGTTTCACCGCACAGTGCCATGGTCGTGTCGAGTTCCTTGTGGATCACGTTCAGCGCTTCGGTCACGCCCTGTTGCCCCATGGCGCCCAGACCATAGACAAAAGCGCGGCCGATATAGGTACCCTTGGCGCCCATCGCCAACGCCTTGAGCACGTCCTGGCCCGAGCGGATGCCGCTGTCGAGATGCACTTCGACCTGATCGTCAACCGCATCCAGGATCGAGGGCAGGGCGCGGATGGAACTGAGCGCGCCATCGAGTTGCCGCCCGCCGTGGTTTGATACGATGATGGCGTCAGCGCCGACCTTCAGCGCCATCTTGGCGTCGTCGGCGTCAAGGATGCCCTTGAGGATGACCTTGCCCCCCCATTGCTCTTTCAGCTTGGCGACCTTGTTCCAATCGAGCGTGGGGTCGAATTGTTCCGCTGTCCATGCGCCCAGCGAGGACGCATCGCTGATCCCGTCGACGTGGCCCACGATGTTGCCGAACTCGCGACGCTTGGCGGACAGCATCTCGATCCCCCACGACCACTTGGTCATCAGGTTCGCGATGGTTTTGGCCGTCAGCTTGGGTGGGGCGGAGAGGCCGTTCTTCAGGTCCTTGTGCCGTTGTCCGAGGATTTGCAGGTCGAGCGTGATGACAAGGGCCGAACAGTTCGCATCCCTGGCTCGCTGGATCAGGCGACTGACATAATCCTGATCCTTCATCGTATACAGCTGGAACCAGAAGGGAGCGTTTGTGAAGCCGGCCACATCCTCGATCGAGTTGATCGACATGGTCGAGAGGGTGAAGGGAACGCCGAACTTCTCGGCTGCGCGGGCGGCTTTCATTTCGCCATCCGCGTGCTGCATGCCGGTGAGGCCGACGGGGGCAAGCGCCACCGGCATCGCCACGTCCTGGCCGATCATCTGGGATTTGGTGGAGCGACCCGACATGTCCACGGCCACGCGCTGGCGCAAGCGGATGTCATCGAAGTCCGAGGAGTTGTCGCGGAAGGTCTGTTCGGTCCAGCTGCCGGATTCGCAGTAATCGTAGAACATGCGGGGCACGCGGCGTTCGTAGAGGCGCTTGAGATCTTCGACGTTGGTGATGACGGGCATGGTGAACCTTCGATATTGGTTAGGTTTACTTACCAATTTGAGGTGTTTGAGACAAGTGATGATGTTGGTTCCCTCATAAGGTACGAAATGGGACTTGTTTGGTGCGATATCGCATTATATTGCCTGTGTAGTTCGAAATCGCACCAATGGAGGCCGTCATGCCGATATCCCGCCGTAAAACACTCGCCTTGATCGGAGGTGGATCAATCCTTGCCGCCTCTGGTGCAGGGGCTTTTGCCGTGACCCGCACGCCGCAGACCGCGTTGAAACCGTGGTCGCTGGCGGGCTCCTATGCCGAGCCGCGGATGCGGGCGTTGTCTTATGCGATCCTGGCGCCGAACCCGCACAACCGGCAGCCGTGGCAGGTGGACCTGCGCACCGACGGTGAGGTCACACTGCGTGTCGATACGGACAAGCTGCTGCCGCATACCGATCCGTTCAGCCGTCAGATCGTCGTGGGGCTGGGTTGTTTCTTGGAACTGCTGGTGCTGGCCGCGGCGCAGGATGGGATCGGGGTGGAGCTGGATGTGTTCCCCGATGGAGAGGACGCAACTGCGCTGGACAGTCGCCGGGTGGCCGTGGCGCGGTTTGTACCCGGTGCGGCGGAGCCGTCACCCCTATTTGCTCATGTGATGGACCGCCGCTCTTTGAAAGAACCCCATGACACGGCGCGGCCCGTATCGCAGGACGTGTTGCAGAACATCATGACACCGGTTACCCGAGGATCAGGTGTGGAGGCGACCCATGATCCCGACCGCGTTGCGGCCCTGCGTCTGCTGACCGCCCGCGCCTTTGAGGTCGAGTTCGAGACGCCGCGCACTTACAAGGAAAGCGTGGACCTGTTCCGGATCGGGCATCGCGAGGTGGATGCAAACCCCGACGGCATTGACTTTTCCGGGCCGCAATTCGAGGCGTTGCGCCTGACCGGCCTGTTCAGCCGTGAGGCGGCGATGGACCGCGACGGCATGTCGTACAAGCAGGGATTAGAGATGGTTACGGCGACGGCGATGACCGGCATGGCCTATGTCTGGCTGACGACGCCGGGCAATTCCCGCGCCGATCAGATCATCGCAGGGCGTGATTGGCTGCGCCTGAACCTTGCCACCACCGCCGCCGGGTTGGGAATGCAGCCGATGAGCCAGGCATTGCAGGAATTTCCCGAGATGTCGGCCCTTTACGATGAAGCGCATGGGATGCTGGCGCCGGGGGGCGAAACCGTGCAAATGTTGGGTCGATTGGGCTATGGCGCATCCGTGCCGCAGAGCCCGCGTTGGGATTTGGAAAGCAAGATCGTGCATGCGTGACAGTGACCCGTCGGTCTTTTTCGAAGTGTTCAACGAGATCGGCATTATCGAACAGCTCAGCCGCGCCATTCTGGAGGCGCGGTTGCCTGATGGGCTGATTGCACCGCATTTCGGGGTGTTGAACCATCTGACCCGCGTGTCGGACGGGCGCACGCCGATGGAGATGGCCCGCGCGTTTCAGGTGCCCAAGACAACGATGACACACACGCTCAAGGGGCTTGAACAGCACGGTCTGGTCAAGACGCGGCCCAACCCTGACGATGGGCGCTCAAAGAGGGTCTGGCTGACGGACAAGGGGCGGGATGTGCGTGCGGAGACGATCGCGGGTCTTGGACCGGATTTTGCGAAACTTGCGGAAGAGTTTGATGTCAACCAATTGGTGGAAATTCGTCCGGTGCTGACTGCGCTGCGCGAATATCTGGACGCCGCACGGGATTAAGACCGGGGCGGCGCAGGGCACCTGCGCCTTACGCCATTGCCCCGGCGCGGGCGGCGCGGTACATGCGCGCCCATGACAGAACGCCCACATCGCAACTTTTATGGACGTCTGAAGGGCAAGACCCTGAAAGACAGTCAGAAACGGTATCTGGACGAGGACCTTGCCGCCCTGTCTCCGGGCGCTGTGTCGTGGGAGGACAATCCCGCACGTGCACCGCTTGATCTGGAGGGGCTGTTCGGTGGCAAGCCAGTTTGGCTTGAGGTGGGCTTTGGTGGCGGTGAGCACCTAGTGCATCAGGCTGCCGAGAACCCGGATGTGGGGATCATCGGCGCCGAGCCATATATCAATGGTGTGGCGATGCTGCTGGGCAAGATCCGGCGGGCTGGCGTGGACAATCTGGCGGTGCATCCGGGCGATGCCCGCGATCTGATGGACGTGCTGCCCGAGGCGTCGATTGCACGTGCCTTTTTACTTTATCCCGATCCGTGGCCGAAGGCACGCCACCATCGTCGTCGGTTTGTGACGCAGGAGCATTTGGAGCCTTTGGCCCGTGCCTTGAAACCCGGAGCGATCTTTCGGGTGGCGACGGATATTCCGGACTACGTGCGCCAGACGCTGGAAGAGGTGCCGAAAGCGGGGTTCGAGTGGTTGGCGGATCGGCCCGGAGACTGGCGTAAGCCTTGGGACGACTGGATCAGCACGCGCTATGAGCAGAAGGCGCTGCGCGAGGGGCGGGTGCCTCACTACCTGACCTTCCGGCGGGTCGGCTAGACGGCTTAGCCCTCGGACCCGCGGCCTTTGCAGAGGTTGCGCTTGGAGTATTGATCGCATGTCCTTGTTTGAGAAAAGGCGCGTGGCCGGTGGCCGTCGTCAAGACGGTTTATAAGGCATGACTCGCCTTACCAGGTTCGCGATTGCAGATCCTTGTCGCGGAGCAGGCGAATTGGAAAGATGCGGACAAAGTTGCCGTTTGCATGGAGTTGATCCTATCCTGATTGAATGGCGATACTCGTTTCCCTTTCAGGGCTTCCCGGAGTCGGTAAAACAAAGGTCTCACAGAGCTTGTCCGCGCAGAGTAAGGCCATGCATCTACGTGTGGACTCTGTTGAGGCTGCGCTACAGAGAAGCGTACTGAATATCCGTTCAGCCGAAGATGCCGGCTATTTAGCAATCGCTTCTGTCGCGAAAGATAACCTCCTACTCGGTTTCGATGTAATCGCAGACACGGTGAATCCAATTGAAAAAACAAGGGAATTGTGGGCGCTAACCGCTGCTGCTGCATCGTCCCAGCTCCTAAATGTCGAAGTTGTCTGTTCAGATACAGATGTCCATCGGCAACGGGTCGAAACCCGCAAAAGCGACATTCAGGGACTTGCAGTCCCTAGTTGGCAGGCCGTTTCTCAGCGTGAGTTCGAACAGTGGCGCACCGACCGACTCGTCGTGGACACAAGTGTCAGCAGCATCGAAGAGTGTACTAGAGCTATTGCATGCGAGATGGAAAAGATCAGGTCGACGGTTCGGTAGGTTGCGCTCGAAGCCGGAATTCGCTGTGGTTTGCACGAGTGGCTGCTTTGTGGAAGCCGCAAGGGTATTGGGCGGCTGATGCAGGATGTGTCCGCGCCTTGTGTCCTTGTTACCGTTGCATCAGAAAGTCGGCGGAAGGTTTACGGAAGATCTTTTGGGCCAGAACCAGGGACAAGCGCGTGCGTGGTCTGGACGGCTTCGCGTGGGCGGGGTAGGTCTGCGCCGACTGAAAAGATGCGAGCGCAAACATGTCCAGCCACGGTGATCCGATTCCTATGACCTCTTCCGCCTGTGGGCCTTTGACAGGGACCGCAGAGGTGCCCGGAGACAAGTCCATTTCGCACCGGTCTCTGATCCTTGGCGCCATGGCGGTCGGTGAGACCACGATCACCGGGTTGCTGGAAGGGCAGGATGTGCTTGACACGGGCCGGGCCATGCAGGCCTTCGGCGCCGATGTTGTGAACCACGGCAGTGGATCCTGGTCGGTGCACGGAGTGGGCGTTGGCGGGTTTGCTGAACCCGATCAAGTTATTGACTGCGGCAATTCAGGCACCGGCGTGCGTTTGATCATGGGCGCGATGGCCACGTCGCCTATTTCGGTGACATTTTCTGGAGATGCGAGCCTGAATGGTCGTCCTATGGCGCGCGTCACCGATCCGCTTACGCTTTTTGGATGTAAGGCCGTTGGCAGGTCAGGAGGCCGCTTGCCAATGACCCTGGTAGGTGCGGTTGATCCAGTGCCGGTGGAGTACACCGTTCCAATGCCGTCGGCACAGGTCAAATCTGCTGTTTTGCTGGCTGGCCTGAATGCCCCGGGCCAAACGGTAGTGATTGAAGCTGAAGCCACGCGCGACCACACCGAACGGATGCTTGCCGGTTTTGGGGCGGAGATTTCCACTGAGATCACAGACGAGGGGCGTGTCATTACGTTGACAGGGCAGCCTGAGTTGAAGCCGCTGCACATTGAGGTCCCACGCGACCCTTCTTCGGCTGCATTTCCGGTCTGTGCCGCGCTGATTGTGCCCGGGTCTGACGTTGTGGTGCCGAACATTGGTCTGAACCCGACCAGGGCCGGACTGTTCACCACGTTGCGAGAGATGGGCGCGGATTTAACCTATGAGAACGAACGAGCAGAGGGGGGAGAGCCGGTTGCCGATCTCCGCGTGCGCTTCTCACCTGATTTGACTGGCATCGAAGTGCCAGAAGAGCGTGCAGCCAGCATGATTGATGAATACCCGATTTTGTCGGTCGTGGCATCTTTTGCCAAGGGGCAGACGCATATGCCCGGCGTGAAAGAACTGCGCGTCAAGGAAAGTGACCGCATTGATGCTATGGCTACCGGTTTGCGGGCAGCTGGGGTGACCGTCGAGGACGGCCTGGATTGGTGGACTGTAACGGGTCTGGGACATGGGAACGTGACGGGGGGAGCGACTTGCGCCAGCCACCTTGATCATCGTATCGCCATGTCCTTCCTTGTCATGGGGATGGCGACACAGCGGTCAATGTCAGTGGATGATGGCGGACCAATTGCAACATCGTTCCCGATTTTTGAGCCACTGATGGGTAAGTTGGGCGCAGACCTGCGTCGCAATTGAACAATGCATTCTGCGCCTTTCACCGTTGCGATTGATGGGCCCGCTGCCGCAGGCAAAGGCACGATTAGTCGTGCCATTGCCGAGCATTTCGGATTTGCTCATCTGGACACTGGCTTGCTGTACCGTGCTGTTGGTGCGTTGGCCTTGGAAGGTGCAAACCCGATCGAAGCGGCACAAGCGTTGCAACCGGAAGCTCTGGAAGGCGGCCGTTTGCGCACTGCCGAAGTGGCTCAGGCAGCCAGCCGTGTTGCTGCTATTCCGGAGGTGCGTTCTGCACTACTGGAGTTTCAACGTGAATTCGCTCGTCGCCCGGGCGGTGCGGTTTTGGATGGTCGCGACATCTGCACTGTAATTTGTCCGGATGCTGACGTTCAGCTCTTTGTGACCGCAAGTGCCGAGACACGCGCTGAGCGCCGTTGGAGAGAATTGTCCGCAAAGGGCGATGATCGGACGCTCGAGCAAGTGTTGGATGATGTGCGTATTCGGGATACCCGGGATAGTGAGCGTGACGCGGCACCAATGAGACCTGCCGAGGGCGCGCAGATTGTCGACACATCTGAAATGTCGATTGAAGAGGCCATTGCCACAGCCATTTCATATGTCGAAAGGCGCAAAGGCTTTGATCGGAACTAACCTGCCTGAAGCGCGCCGTTCAAATCAGAAGAATCCACAATGACATATGAGGTGAAGGTGATCCGCCATTCCCTATCTGTACCTCGTTTCAAGAGTGAGAAAGCGGGATAGGGTTGTTGTACAAGGATGTCCCTGCTCAGAAGACGGGTTTCGTGCGTTGCTGCAACTTCGTTGTCGCTGCGAAAGCTCGCTGAAACGCAGTGGCGGGCCATCATTGTCACCTGTTGTTTCATCAGATGTCCGTGCACTGCGTCGAAAGTGACCTTCAGCTGCTCACGCGTGGTTATCTGGCGTTTGCCGTCGATCGTTTCCAATTCGTAAGGGAGCGAGAAGCAACGCGCAAAACTGTCAAAATCCCCAGACATCAACGCATCCCCGGTGCGTACAAGCAAATGTTCTGAAACGTCAAAAGGGGATTGCAAGGCGTTCGACATTTTTAACCGCAGTACACTCAATCGCGTGACTGTGGCACATCTGTCAAATAACTCAATGATTTGAAAAAGATTCCCGCAAACAGGGAATTTTGAGCTTTGGCTTGATCAAGCCGCGTGCGCACCATCCGCAAGTGTTTTGACAAAGGCCAGAACGTCTTTGACGCTGTCACCTGCGGCGATCCGACTGACGATAGCCGAACCCACGACTGCACCATCCGCAACGGACGCGATCGCCTTGGATTTCTGTGGTGTATTGATGCCAAATCCGACGATCACCGGCAGGTCTGTTGCTGACTTGATCCGTGCCACCTCGGGACCGACGTCGCCTGCTTCCGCCTCGGCGGCGCCGGTGATGCCAGTTATTGACACGTAGTAGACGAAGCCGGATGTATTCTGCAGCACCCTTGGCAGACGCTTGTCATCGGTCGTTGGCGTGGCAAGGCGAATGAAGTTCAGCCCCGCCTCTTGTGCCGGGATGCACAGTTCACTGTCTTCCTCCGGTGGCAGGTCGACGACAATCAAACCATCGATCCCGGCGTCTTTGGCTTTTGCCAGAAAAGTGTCGACACCGCAGGAGTGGATAGGATTGTAGTATCCCATCAGCACGATTGGAGTTGTGTCATCGGTTTCCCGAAAACTGCGCGCAAGCTCCAGTGTGCGATCCAGTGTCATACCCGCTTCGAGTGCCCGTTGCCCAGCGAGTTGAATGGTAGGTCCATCCGCCATTGGGTCGGTGAAGGGTAGGCCAAGCTCGATGATGTCAACACCAGCGGCGGGCAGTCCTTGGACCACTTCGAGTGAGGTATCGTAATCGGGATCCCCTGCCATGATGTAAGACACGAACGCCTTGCGTCCCTCGGCTGCCAAGGCCGCAAATTTGGCGTCGATCCGGGTTGTCATCTCAGTCTCCTGTCCGTCCTGCCTCACCTGCCAAAGCGGTGAACGAAAGGCAAGCGTCAGAACTTGAAATGATATCTAAGGGAATAGACGTTCATGCCCGGGTTGTTATCGGCAAGGCCCGCATTCGATTTGTGAGAGATCGCGGCAGAAATCGCGTGACCATTGTCGAATTGGTACCCAACGCCAAGCAGGGACCGAATTTCGAACCCGGATCCAAGGGAGTTGCCGTCCGTGCCTTCTTCGTACAGGCCAGGCATGATGCTGTTGTCGATGAACCAACCACTGTCCCATTGCCAGCGTGACCAAATCCCCCCGCCAATGAACACGTCGCCTTCGCCTGTGACACCAACGTTCGCACCCCACGCCACAGATAGAACACGCTTTTCCACGAACGGTGTGTGGCGATACTCTAGATCAACTGCGACACTGTCCTGACCTTGGTCGCCGAAGTCCGACGTTCCAAGTCCAATTGCCCATTCCTGTGCAGAGGCTGATACGGTTCCGAAAAATAATGCAATTATAGCAACACAAATGCGGTTCATGTTGTCTTCCCAAGTCTTAATACCCACTGGGGCCTATATCGCGCCCCATTCCGACGCACCATGTCGGATGCCACTGTAGAAGTTCAATTCCTTTCAAGAAAAAGCGATTGCTTTGTCTACATCTGTCACCTCCTTGCACCTGTTCGATGTCCTGCTAGAAGCAGCGCAACGGCTGAAAGGACGATCAGATGGGTTTCAAGATGGGAATCGTGGGCTTACCGAATGTGGGTAAGTCGACATTGTTCAACGCGTTGACCAAAACGGCGGTTGCGCAAGCAGCGAATTTTCCCTTTTGCACAATCGAGCCGAATGTGGGTGAGGTTGCGGTACCTGACGCGCGCTTAGACAGACTGGCGGCCATCGCTGCATCCAAGCAGATCATTCCGACCCGAATGACTTTTGTCGATATTGCCGGGTTGGTCAAAGGCGCATCAAAAGGTGAAGGCTTGGGAAACCAATTCCTGGCCAACATTCGCGAGGTTGATGCAATCGCTCATGTTTTACGCTGTTTCGAAGATGGTGACGTGACCCATGTCGATGGTCGTGTCGATCCGGTTGCCGATGCAGAAACCATTGAGACTGAATTGATGCTTGCAGACATCGAAAGCTTGGAAAAGCGCCTGCAAAATATCGTGCGCAAAGTCCGGGGCGGTGACAAGGAAGCCGTCCAGCAGGAGCGTTTGATGAAGACTGCGCTTGCTGCGTTGGAGGATGGTCAACCAGCCCGCGTGGTCGAGGTCGATGATGAAGATGTCAGGGCATGGACCATGCTGCAATTGCTTACCAGCAAGCCCGTTCTTTACGTTTGCAATGTTGGTGAAGCCGAAGCGGCCGAAGGGAACGCCCATTCCACCAAGGTGGCGGATATGGCAGCTGGCCAGGGCAACAGCCATGTTGTAATTTCGGCGCAGATCGAAGAGGAAATCAGCCAACTTGAGGACGAGGAAGCGCGTATGTTTCTCGAGGAAATGGGCCTGTCCGAACCAGGTCTGGATCGGTTGATCCGCGCGGGGTATGATCTTTTGCACCTTGAAACATACTTTACCGTTGGCCCCAAGGAAGCGCGTGCCTGGACGATCAAGTCCGGGACATCTGCGCCAAAGGCTGCTGGGGTCATACATGGCGATTTCGAAAAGGGTTTCATTCGTGCCGAGACAATTGCTTACGACGATTATGTGACATTGGGCGGCGAGCAAGCCGCCAAAGAGGCTGGAAAGATGCGGGCTGAAGGGAAGGGGTATGTCGTCAAGGATGGTGATGTGATGCATTTTCTGCATTCTTAAGGAGCCGGGCGCG
Organism: Tateyamaria omphalii; assembly: GCF_014651375.1. Classification (GTDB taxonomy): domain Bacteria; phylum Pseudomonadota; class Alphaproteobacteria; order Rhodobacterales; family Rhodobacteraceae; genus Tateyamaria; species Tateyamaria omphalii. The sequence continues at coordinate 894,926 of NZ_BMWT01000002.1, read as the reverse complement.
CAACGTTTCAACGCGCCCTGCCAGTTTTTTTACACCATCCGCACGAGCACTTTGCCTGTGTTGCCACCGGTATACAGAAGATTCACGGCGTCCACTGCGTTTTCCAGTCCATCCACCACATGAAGCGGTAGTCGAAGCTCGCCTGCTTGCACCCACTCGCCAAGGTCATTCATCACTTTTGGCATCAGGTCCATATAGTCGAGAATGACGAAGCCACGCATGCTCAGGCGGCGCATGATAATGTTGCGAAACATATAGGGCCCAGGCACCGGGTCTTTCGCCGTATAGCTTGAGATCAGGCCGCAAATCACAACACGACCGTAATCACGCATGTGCGTGAGCGACGCATCAAGTATCTCGCCACCGACGTTTTCGAAGCACAGATCGATACCGTCCGGACAGACCTTGCCCAGTGCTTCGGTGACATCCTGCGTTTTGTAATTGATGGCAGCGTCAATGTCGAAGTCGTCAATGAGCATCCGGCATTTTTCGTCAGAGCCAGCAATGCCAATCACGCGACATCCCTTTCGCTTTGCCAACTGACAGACCATCAATCCGACTGCACCTGCGGCACCACTGACCACAATCGTTTCATTTTCCTGCAACTCGCCAATGTGATGCAAACCAACATGTGCAGTGGGCCCTGCAATACTCGTCACGGCAAAGGCCTGCCCCAAATCATCCCGGACAGGGAATGGCATGAACGTTGTCTCGTCTCCGATCACGTGATTGGACCAGGAGGCCATGCCGGACGCAAAGCTGCCAACTGGAAAATTCGCGTTCCTGCTTTCTGTCACCTCACCTACGACAAAGCCCCGCATGGGCTCTCCGAGACGGACCGGATCCATGTAAATGTCCCAATCCGAGACCCAAACTCGGTTCGTGGCGTCTAAGGAAAGGTAGTGTGTTTTCACTTTGAACTGACCTTCCAAAAGGTCCGTCAGTTTGTGTTCCCGCAGTGTGAGGGTTTCTGTCGTAAATACATCGGTAGGGCGCTCGTTAAAAAACCAAGATATCGCTGTATGTTTTGACATTGTCTTTTCCCGGGTTGAAGTGTCGCGCAAATGGCGCTTTTCAATTCAGGGTTGAATCATGTTCCATTGCAAGGATTCTCTTGTTCGCTTCCTCTCGTGCACATCATGTTGCATCAATTTGCATCTGCACGGTGATCTGGAATGCGCTTTGCTTTCTGCTTGCCCTGACCAGAGTGGAACGATAGACGGGTCAACGGAGACGTGGCCGAGTGGTCGAAGGCGCTCCCCTGCTAAGGGAGTAGGCCCGGAAGGGTCTCGAGGGTTCGAATCCCTTCGTCTCCGCCACCCACCATTTTCACTCAATTGCGTTGGGTGCTTTATGGCCCCCTATGGGGCTGTTTTTGTTGATTTATACGCATTGGTTGTTGCTATTGAGTTTTCTTCGATTAGACTCATTTCTATTCGTTGCGTGGTAGAAAACGTGGTATTTTATGGCTGCTCTGAGCGGAAAGTTGACGAAGAATCTGGTGCGAACCCTCGGCCCTGGTCGCCACGGCGACGGGAGCGGCTTGTACCTTGTGGTCGATCCATCCGGCGCGAGGCGCTGGATTGTACGTGTCACAGTGAAGGGCCAGCGCAACCGTGAAGGCAAGCCCTTGCGGACCGACTTCGGACTTGGCGGCGCGGACGTCGTAACCCTGAATGAAGCACGTGACCGCGCCTTGGAATATCGGCGGTTGGCGAAGCGAGGCATCAACCCAAGATACAATGGACGGCAAGAAATCCCATGTTTCGAAGAGATCGCGCGACAAGTTCACATCGAGCGCCTGCCGACCTGGAAGAATCCGAAGCACGGTCAGCAATGGATCAATACACTTGCCGAGTACGCATTCCCAAAGATCGGACGGCTCCCTGTCTCAGAGGTTGGCCAGCCGGAGGTGTTACAAGTCCTGCTTCCGGTTTGGACCGAGAAACACGAAACGGCCAAGCGCCTTGCGCAGCGGATCAAAGCTGTTCTGGACGTAGCGAAATCCAAAGGTTTCAGAGATGGCGAGAACCCCGTGACAACGATCCGAGACGCGCGCGTTCTGCCGCAGGTCAAACAGAAGGTGCAGCACCACAAGGCGATGAGCTGGAAGGATGTTCCCGACTTCTACGCACAGCTTGCAACGAAAGACGCCATGGCGGCAAAAGCGCTGATGTTCACCTGTTTGACGGCGAGCCGTACCAGCGAGGTTTTGAACGCCCGCTGGGAGGAGTTTGATTTCGATCAGAAGCTTTGGACCGTTCCGGCTGAGCGCATGAAGGCAGATCAAGAGCATCGTGTTCCGCTGACAGCGGAGATGCTTACGATAATCGAGCCGCTCAAAGCTTTGAGATCAGATGTCGTTTTCGAAGGTCAGAAACGGCATCGTCCCATGTCCAATATGTCCATGTTAATGTTGCTGCGCCGCATGAAAGTTGAGGGCATCACCGTTCACGGTTTTCGGTCGACATTTAGGGATTGGGCGACCGAGCAACCTGGCTACAGCCGCGAACTTGCTGAAATGAGCTTGGCGCATCAGGTCGGGAGTGAGGTTGAGCGCGCATACGCCAGAAGCGATTTGCTTGAGAAACGGCGGAAACTCTTGTCCGAGTGGAGCACCTACGTGTCTTCTTCCATGTAGTCGCTGCTGAGTTCGCCAGTCACTTCAAAGTAAGATTTCTCAAGCTCCACGTATTTTTCGCCCGTCACAATGTGGATCGACTCGATCAGGTCAGCTGTCGAAAGCCGTCCAGCACCCCGATGGGTTCTCGCGAACTCCATAGCGATCCGCTGCATTTCATCCATTTCCATACGTGGGAATTTGTCGATGAGGTGAAGCACGACGGCGGCAGTGACTTCGGCCGTCCTGGCGTGGACATGCAAGTTGTTGGAATGCGGCTTTCCAGCAAACAACTCGTGCATGTCAAATTCATATGTCGCCCCAAGCCTGCATAACACATTGCTTGGAATGGCCTTTTCGCCACCTTCGTAGAATTGGTAGGTTCGTCGGGTCACGCCACAGATCTGCGCCATCTTCTCTTGCGAAATACCGAGTTCTGAGCGCATGCGAGCCAAGCCTAGGTGAGGTCGAAGCCTTGCCAGGCGATGTTCGAACTTGCTTTGATCGATAAGCTCTTGGGTCAGCCGGTCATCTTCTGCCTGATGCAGCTCTTCAAGCCTAGCATTCTCATCTTTCTCCGCCTGTGTACGCCCACCAAAGAAGAATTCAGCCATTTGAGCTCCTGAATTGAGTAATAAATTACGCAATTGCATTTTATTATTCACAAGTGTGATTGCGCAAGTATGAATCTACGCAAGCGAAACAAAACTAAGGAGGGGCAGCCGTGGCTGAGTTCTTTGATCCAGAACATTTGTATGACGATGATGACCTTGAGCTGGACGTCATTGGTTCGAAGGAAAAACGTGCCCAATGGCGACATCGCCGATTTGGACCCGCCTACATCAAGATGGGCAGGTGCGTGAAATACAGTGGAGAAGCGCTTAACGACTGGATCGACGAAAACACGGTGCAGACCACCCAGGTCGCTTGAAAAACAAAACCCCGCTTTCGCAGGGCTTCGCTCGTAGTCTCGACCACTGCAAGATAGCGAATTTCTCCGCGAAGTACAATCGACATTGCGGCCCGGAGCACCAATCGCTTTTGGTCAACAGAGAGGAATTGCCTTGCAGACCTTCATTAAACCAGAGCGGTTGTGGCATGCATGTTTGCCACAATCAGCCGCCATGCATGCTCGGCATGTCTAATTCTCCCCATCACGCTCATTGGAGTACGTTGCTAGTAACCGCGCGGCTGAGCAGTTGTGCTCGGATTATCGGCATCGTCCTTGCGCTCCGTTTTCGGAACAAGAAGACGGGTTTGATGTGTCCAGCCGTCCCGAAAATTGCGACCGTTTCTGGCTACTCAGTCTCTTCCGTCAAGAGGGGAATTCTGGAGCTCGAGACCGCTGGTTGGCTCGAGCGAACAGATGGCCGAGGTACTGGCCAATTCACAAAGTACCGGCTTCGCTGGCCAGAAAAAGTGACCACGCTGGAGACGGTACCAGATTGCCATGACGAGATGTCTCAAAAGTCCACCGACGATCCTTTAGACGCACATTCCCCGGCATCCAAAGGATCAAGGAAGGGCTTTCAAGAGATCACGGATGAGCCTTTCTATAATAACCAGAATCCTAACCAGAAGAAGGACTCTGACGGAAATGCAGATCAACGAAATTCGGCGCATCCAGTCACGTCTTTAAGATTCATTTCTGAAGACATGACTGACGAACTTTTCGATTGGGATCAGAAGCTGGCCGAGTGGAATTTGCCGCCAATCCAAGTTCTCGCGATGGGTGTCACCGAAGGTGGGAAAACGGGGCTGTTGTGGCCTTATCGGTGGGTACCGAGTTACCCACAGACGCTCGCTCGGGTTGAGGCCTATGCGCGTTGGCTTCTTGAAAGGCAATTTGGCGATGGTGTAGCAGTTAGAGGGCGACATCGTGCGTAATGAAAAGACAGCAAGTGTACCCACGTCTGGCGACGCGGGCAGGCATGGGAGGCGCGCCTCCCCTACCAACCCCACCGAAAAGACCGGTTCCAATGAAGAAATGCTGTCAGAGAAGGTCGATCTTCGTTGCACCAAGACGGAGAAAGCCGAGATCAAAGCCAAGGCAGACGCTGCCGGCGTGTCGGCGTCTCAATTGCTGCGCGAGGCGCTTGGGCTGGCGGATGCCAAGCGTCGAAAGCCGATGCCAACAATAGAGCCAGACATCGCACGCGCCGTGGGGCGAACAACCCGTGACGTCCAGCAACTTGCCAGCAAAGCGCGGGAGGAGCTATCTCGCCGGTCAAGCATCCGACAAATGGAAACAACTGCGATGATTGCAGCCTTAGTCGCAATTGATCGTCGAATGGCTGAGCTGCTCGAAATCAGTGGTCGGGAGGATGCGCAATGATGATCCGTTTCTTCTCAAACGGGAAAGGCGGTGGGGCGGGACCAGTTCAATATCTGGTCGCAACCGAGGTCGTCGCATACGACAATAATCGAGACGTGATTTACGGTGATGACGGCTATCCCAAAATGGTCAACCGTTCCCCTCGCCCAGAGGTTCTAGCCGGTGACCCTGAACGCACTATCCATCTCATCGATACGTGCCGACATAAATGGACTTACACATCAGGTGTGGTCTCATTTGCACGCGAAGACGCTCCAACTGATCAACAGCAGCGCGAAGTAATGCAGCTCTTTGAGGAGCTGGCTTTCGCTGGACTGCAAGACCACCAATTTGACTGCTTGTGGGTATCTCACTCCCATATGGATCGTGTCGAACTTCACTTCGTTGTCCCAAGGCAAGAGCTCACGAGTGGCAACAGCATGAACATAGCGAGGCCGGGACACCAACCGCAGTTCGATGCCCTCGCGGATATGCTGAACCACAGGCACTCTTGGGCCGATCCACGCGATCCAAAGCGGCAGCAAGACGCCAAGATCACAGTCGAGGCTCCAACTCGTGCGAAGACCAGAGAGGGCTTGCATGAACAGCTCTTCGAGCTGGTCGAAGAAGGCCTGATCGTCGACCGTTCTACGCTGGTCGTTGCTATGCACGAGATGGGCTGGGAGACGCCGCGCCTGGGAAAGAAGTACATCACTGCGTTTGACCCTGAAAGCAAGGAGCGGTTTCGTTTGAAAGGGGCGATTTTCGATGAAAAATGGACCGTCGAAACAACAGTTGAAGCAGCGCTTGCGTCAGAAGATGGCGGAGAGCGCAGACCTTCAGCTCGACTCGCTGGCTTCGGAGCTGGAGAACTTCACCAAAGATATCAAAGAGCTTTCGACAAACGCGCTGCGTACAACCTCTCAAGATATCGACGCCCTAACAACGACGTTGGACCAGCGGATATTGCTCCAGATCCAGAACTGCGAACGCTGGACAGAAAAAGCAGAAACGGCCGCCGACCTGATGAAGCAAGTGCGGATCGGTTGGATCAGGGATGGGATACTGACGCTGCTGGCTCCAATGATGGTCGGAGCCATGATCAGCGGCATCATGGGCGTCCTGATTGCCTTGATGCTCCTTCCATCGCAACCTCCACAAACCTCGGTTCCGTCAACGCCGAGGGTGGAAGTTACCACTGGCCTTGGCGGAATTGGTCAGGTGTTTCGGCACCCTCCAGGCAGCGAAGTCGTGCCATGTCCGCTGCGGTCAAGGTCAGGCAGCGTTTGCGTGAAATCACCAAGGGAGAGCCGATAGATGCTAACGCCTCTGGAAAAAGAATTGTTGGGTTGCGTAGAAGAGTTGACCGCTACCTGCGAACAATCCGTAGCCGCTTTGGAGCGCTCGGAAGCCGAATTGAAACGCTGCGAAGCTCTCTTGAGGAAGACCAGCGCAAATTTCTCATCGGACTTGACAAGCTGCGTGCTGGCATCGGCGAAATTGCAACAAGAGCTGTTGAACTGCTGGATGAAATCCTTGAACGATCACGGGCATCAAGCGCGCTGGACGGAAGCTTTGGTCCAAAGCAGCAGCGAGTTGAGGCACCGCATCGCGAACCTCGAAGCATCCGCCAGCCGGATCAAAAGCGGCTAAATCGGCCAGTTGGACAAGCACAACCCAGAAAGACCTTTGAGCCGTAAAGTCTTGCACGTGGCTGTCGTGTCTTATGCGTTCGCCTCGTCCTGTGTTGCTCCGAGATCAACGGCTTCTGAAAACAGCTCAGCCAGTTCTGACATTCCAATACCAACTATGAATTCGCTATGATCCTCGGACCCCCAACCCATCTCTTTCGCTCGCCCCAGTAAGTGATCCTCGGCCGTTCGTGCTGCTTCGACCGTTGCGAAATCCCAATCCTGATATAGTGACCAAAGTACTTCGCCTTGTGAGGGTCTGCGATAGCGATTGAGTTCGGCCAACCGTTCGTTGGCTTTGCCAGAACCCACCTTGAACGTCATACCGGCATCATCGGAAATAACGGCTACGTAGAGCTGAGTACCGGGATTAACTAACGAACCCGACCGTGGTCCTGCTTTTTGTCGCCATGGACGTCGTAACGACGAGGAGAATGGTTGCCGATCTGCTTTTTCGCCATCGACTTGTTCCACAACGCGCAAGCGACGGAAACGTTGTATTTCAAGAGGCTGCATTGCGTGGATCGTTGCCGCTCCCTGAATGCCCTTAGAGGCATGGTCAGGTACCAGCGCGTCATTTGCTTCCTGATCAATCACTCGCCATGTCCGGGATACAGTGATCCCGAATGGCCATCGAAAACGCCCGTCGCTCCTGAAGTCTTCAGGGCGACTTCTGTTTCCGCGCAATGGCTCAACCATTATCGGCTCAGGTGGGTCCGCGATCTCAACTGCGCCCGCAACTCTTCCGCGCATCAATGCGTCAGCTTCAGTTGCGTCACTGGTTAGGAAAACAACAATATCGCCGGGTATGCTGTTGGCCAAAACATCATCGCGGGTTCTCTCATGATTAAATGCCAAGGCATCATGCTTTGGAACATCAGGGGCACCCCATACTTTCGTCCAGAAATATCTTCTTTCCATCAGGGCATCGCTAGCTTCAGCTTCTCGGTAGCATCAATCACACCTTCAATATCCCAAACATCGTCTTGGAGCATGAATTTGCTGCTGTTAGTGTGGGCGACGTACTTTGCACGACGCTCGACAACTTCAAATGGAATGAGTGCAGCGCGTCTGATTTTGAATTCATCGTCAAAGAGTACACCTGCGAGAACGTCAAATGGTCTGCTTGGCAGGTTGCGGATAGCCGAAAGTTGCCGCGACTTGTTCCGGCGGTGGATTCGTCGACCTTTGATTTGAAAGCGTAAACCGTCCCTACCGGTCGCATCAAAGCCGCGTTCGGAATTTGGTGCTTGTTCCCAGTCAAACGCCTTGCAAAAGAGATATTCGGCTAGGTCACCAGTTGGATTATTGGCGCTCCGGACGACACCTCGATCACGAAGACTCTCGCTGATGCGCGCGTGTAGTGACAGCAAATCCGACACGGATAGTTGTTCGACGTTTGCGAACTTTGACATTGCGTGCCTTAGCCTGCTTCCGCGTCTTTATCTCTTAATAGCGTCCAAGCGTCGACCCTCATTGCGGCCGCCAGCCGAGCAATATTGTCCACTGAGATATTTTGTTCTGACCGCTCAACCGCACTCAAGTAAGTCCGGTTCAGACCTGCTTCATGTGCAAGACGTTCCTGCGACCATCCGACCTCGGCTCGAAAAAGACGAAGGTTTCGCGCAAGTACGTCTCTTAGTTCACTTCTTGGCGTTCTTTTCACAAACAGCAAACTGCCGTTTGTCGGTTTTAACTCTACCTGTTTTAAGATACATTCGTCTTATGAAACCCCATGTCATCACATTTCTCGCGCCCAAAGGCGGCGCTGGACGCACAACGGCAGTCATGGCGCTTGCATCGGCCATCGTGGACACGGGCAGCTATCGACCTCTGGTGATCGACGCCTCACGTGAAATCGCGGGTTGCCGTCGTGGATCCACCCTGAGCATTTGGCATCGCATGATGCAGCGCTGTGGCGTCAAGGAAGATCAGATCGAATATCGGCAGGCCGCGACGAGGGAAGAACTGGCGCGTATCATCCAGGCCGAAGCGGACAAAGGCCCGCTCATGCGATCCCCGGTCCTAATCGATACCAGCGCGCGCCTTGATGATCTTGATCTGGCGGCAGCCGACCATGCCGATGTAATTCTCTCGCCTTTCATGGACGCCCTTGCGGCTCAGAGGATTTCGGTCGCACTGGACCCGCTTGATGTCCGCGCGCCTATCTACGGCCTGCGTTGCGGGCATGCTTTTGACGACAGCCAAGCTCGCGCCGTTTCTGCCGCCTTCACGGTCGGTCGATTGCTTCAGCATGGGCTGCCAGAAAGCGAAATCCTTTCCGAAATTTCGATAGGCGGACACGTGCCACACATGTGCATGAAATTCGCTATCGAACCGCAAGGTGAGCCGCTTGCATCGCGTATCCCAAGCCTGCGTCCAATCTATGCGATGCAAAGCGAGCTCAGAAAGCTTGTGAACGAGGTTATGCTGGCGCTCGACGGCTATGAGCTACGTCCTCGACACCCGAAGGCACGACGCCACCCTCTGCCGTTGCACAAGCTCGCTGAGCTACTCCCAACATGACCAGCGCAACAGGACAGCTTGTCTTGGTCCGAGGCACTGTCACCGCGACCAAGGATCGAATGGAGTCCGTCCGCGTGGATCGAAAAACTGGCTACGGCAATATCCGCACGACGCCGGAACTCTGGCTCCGCGATGAAGGTGGCACTGAACACCGATACTCTGGCGACCTATTCGGCGCTGCGCAGCCCGGCCATGACGTTGCTGTCGTGATCAAACGAACGTCCGGCAGGCCCGTTGCATTCGCAAACTTCACGAGCAACTGGGTGCAAGATGCAAAGGAACTGAAGACCAGCACATCCATTAGTTCAATTCTGGGCGGCGCAGTCGTCGCGGCTATCGTCTTGGCTTTGCCAGGGTTGTTTGTCTGGGGAGCCCTGGCTGAGCCGTTCGGGCTTCAGGATGCCGCCTTCACAGGAACAGGCTTCCAGATCTACGCAGTTGTGTTACTGGTCTCCGCCTTCATCGGGATGAACGCCTGGGCGAAAGGCTATCGGGAGCGTACCGATGCTTTGAAAGCTGAAATCGACAGTTTGCTCGTCGCGGCCCAAGCCGAGAACGTTTGAGACCTAGGGGCAAAAACAGTGAGAATGATGACGCTGAGCGAACTGGATAAGATCGTGGGGGAAGCGACAACTAAAGCAGTGGATGAGGCTTTGGCCGCTGGGTTTCCGGTGATCTATTGGGAAAATGGCCAGACAATCATCCTTCATCCTGATGGCACGAAAGATGTGTATCCGCCCGGCGTGCGGCCACCACCTACGCGGAATTTCAGGCAATGAAACATTGGTACACAGCCGACACGCATTTCGGTCACGACAACATCATCAAGCACTGCAATCGCCCTTTCCAGTCAGCGAGCCACATGGACGCCGTGTTGATGGAAAATCTGGCGTCCATGGTCGGTCCAGATGACGCCCTGTGGGTGGTCGGCGACTTCGCGTTTGGTCCCAAGGCCAAGGACCGTAAATGGTTGACCAACCTCTTTGCCCGCCTGCCCGGGAAAGAGCAGCATTTGGTTATTGGCAACCATGATGGCGAGGCGACCCAGGAGTGGCCATGGACCTCAGTGACCCAACTCACCGAAGTCTCCGATGGAAAGGGAGCGCCTTCGGTTCTCTGCCACTATCCGATGATCACCTGGCACAGGGCGCGGAAGGGTGCGTTGCAACTTTTTGGACATGTCCACGATCAATGGATGGGGAGCAGAAACGCGGTGAATGTCGGCGTAGATGTGTGGGGATATGTTCCTGTAACGATCCAAGACATTCAGCAAAGAGCTAGGACGCTTCCGGTTAACATGCATTGGGACGATGTGGAGCGCAATGTGGAGATAGGTTGAGCGCACGCTATTGGCTTGTTTCAGAATGGATTTTAAGCAATCCTGTTTGAATGAATGCAACCGAAAGCAATTTTCAATTTCTCGATATTCTTGACGAGCAATTGGTCAATTTGGGCCGCCTCGCTGAGAGCTACTTCCATGACGATCCTAGCACTTCAATTATTAAACTCCGCCAGTTCTGTGAGCATTTAACTCAACGTCATGCGGCTAAGGCAGGGATCGAATTTGAAGCCGGGGAGTCTCAATCTGAATTACTGCGCACGCTGAAATTCGAACGTGCAGCACCAGAACGAGTCTTAGATGTTCTTCACCACATCCGGAAACTTGGGAACGAGGCAGTTCACCGAGGCAAAGGAAATCATCGGCAGGCACTAACAGCGCTCAAAATGTGCGTACAGCTCGGGGTGTGGCATGTCAGGTCTGCCACCAGGGACAGCACATTCAAAGTTCCACCTTTCTTGCCGCCTACCGCTCCTGAACAGGTGGTTGTAGAGCTCCGAAATGAGATCGATAGGCTGCGGGCAGAGCGTAATGACGCAATTTCAACAGCCCAAAAAGCGGCCGAGGCGGAGCAAGCTGCGCAGAGGGCAGCAGAAACGGCATCTGAGCGAGCCAATCGCGAGGCAGAAGAGCGTCGTATTTGGGAGGCTTTGGCCCAAGAGGCAGAAGCCAATCTGAACGACTTCGTCTCGAAAGCTTCCAAAGACGACAAGCTCGAGCAAAGCGCATTTCTGTCAGCGTCAATGTCTGCTGATGGGGCGATTGACCTGGACGAACAGTCCACACGCGCTTTGATTGATCAGCAGCTAAGAGATAGAGGTTGGGAAGCCGATAGTATCGAGCTCCGTCATTCCAAAGGAACCCGTCCAGTCAAAGGCCGCAACATGGCCATTGCTGAGTGGCCGACGGAGCACGGACCAGCCGATTACGCCCTTTTTGTTGGAGAAGTTTGCCTCGGCATCGTGGAGGCCAAGCGTTACAGAAAGAACGTTTCGGCCGCCATTGACCAAGCTGAGCGATACTCGGCAGGTTTTGGCGCACAAGGGAGCGCTCAGATTTGGGATGAACGTTTCCGAGTTCCGTTTCTATTTGCGACCAATGCTCGGCCTTACCTGAAGCAAGTCGAGACCGAGAGCGGTATTTGGTTCCGAGATGCAAGGCGTGCACAGAACCATCGACGTGCTCTAATGGATTGGTTCACGCCTGATGAACTTGCCTCGCAAATGGAGGTCGAGAAAGAAGCGGCGCAAGAAGCACTCAAGGCGCGTAGTTTTGACTTCGGCTTCCAATTGAGGCCCTACCAAAAGGCGGCGATTCAGAAAGTTGAAGAGACCCTTTCAACAGAACAGCGCGAAATGCTTGTGGCAATGGCGACTGGTACCGGCAAAACCAAGCTAGCTATAGCCATGCTTTACCGCCTCTTGTCGACTAAGCGGTTTCGACGGGTTTGCTTCGTGGTCGACCGATCTGCTCTCGGTACACAAACCAGTGACGAATTCATGAGCACGGCCATCGAAGGGCCAAAGACGTTTGGTCAGTTGTTTGGCATCAAGGGGCTAGAAGACATTAAGCCGGACCCTGAAACCCGCGTTCACATCTGCACGATTCAGGGCTTGGTCAAGCGAGTCCTCTACAACGATGAACCCGCCGATGTCCCGCCGATTGGCCAGTATGACTTGATGGTTATCGACGAGTGCCATCGAGGTTATCTGCTGGACCGTGAGATGTCGGATGCGGAGCTTAGTTTTAGAAGTCAGGACGACTACGTTTCCAAGTATCGCAGGGTGCTAGAGTACTTTGACGCAGTGAAAATTGGGCTGACAGCGACTCCGGCCCTTCATACGGCTCAGATTTTTGGCGAGCCAATCTACACTTATACCTACCGTGAGGCAGTAGTGGATGGCTGGCTTATCGACCACGAGCCTCCCACCAGGTTTGAGACGGCCCTGAGCGCCGCAGGCATCAAGTTTGAGGCTGGTGAGGCGATGGAAGTTCTTGATGCAAGCACCGGCGAAATCGACGAAACTACTGCACCTGACGAGCTGAGCTTTCAGGTAGAGGCTTTCAACAGAAAGGTCATCACAAAGCCTTTCAATCGTGTTGTTGCGGAGGAGCTCGCTAAGCACATTGATCCTAGCCTTGAGGGTAAGACCCTCATTTTTGCTGTGACTGACGCCCATGCGGATATTGTGGTTGCGGAGCTTAAGAAGGCCTTTGCAGCACAATATGGAGAGATCGAAGACGCAGCTATTCGCAAGATCACAGGCAGTGTTGATAAAGTCGGTAAGCTGATCAGGTCCTTTAGGAATGATGCTTTCCCTCAGATAGCCGTGACTGTCGATCTTTTGACCACTGGTATCGATGTTCCAAAGATCACAAATCTTGTTTTCATTCGGCGAGTAAACAGTCGCATCCTCTATGAGCAGATGCTTGGGCGCGCCACTCGGCGGTGTGATGAAATTGGGAAGGACGTCTTTAGGATCTTCGACGCCGTTGATCTATACGCGTCGCTTCAGGACATGACCCAAATGAAGCCCGTTGCAAGCAACCCTTCATTGAGGTTTGAGCAGCTCTTTGACGAGTTGGCGGTTGTGGAAGAAGCCGAGCAACAAGAGCTCATCCGAGATCAGATTTTGGCAAAACTGCACCGCAAGCTTAGGAATATGCCAAGCAAGATTAACGAAGCGTTGACTGAAGCTACCGGCGAAACGGCTGAACAGCTCAGAGATCGTTTGCGGAATGCATCCCCCAAAGCGACTGCTGAATATGCCAAGAAGTACACGAGCATCGGCAAAATTCTCGACTGGAAGCCAGAGGGATCGGGTCCAAATCTCATCCCGATCTCGGAACACGAAGATGAAATGAGATCTGTCACGACCGGCTATGGTGACTACTCGAAACCAGAGGACTTTCTCGACACTTTCTCCTCCTATGTGAAGAACAACCAAAACCAGATCGCCGCACTGAACGTTGTTGTTCAGCGTCCACGCGACCTTACCCGTGGCCAGCTTCGCAGTTTGCGTCTGGAGCTTGACAAGATGGGCTTCTCCGAGACATCTCTAAGAAAAGCATGGTCCGACGCCTCCAATGAAGACATCGCCGCTTCAATCATCGGGTTCATTCGCCAGGCAGCAATCGGCGATCCCTTGATACCTTTTGATGAAAGGGTGCAGGCTGCGACAAAAGCCATCCTCTCGAAGGCCAGCTGGACCTCGCCACAGAAGACTTGGCTTCGGAGGATCGCTGATCAGATCGCGCAAGAGATCGTTGTTGATCGCGAAGCGATTGACCAAGGTACATTTCAAGCCCAAGGAGGCTTCAACCGGCTCAACAAGGTCTTTAATGGCCAGCTAGAAGCCATCTTATCAGACTTTAACGAAGAACTCTGGAAAACGAGCGCATGAATCCAAATACCGCTGAAATCGTCGCCAAGCTATGGAAGGAGTGCAAGACGCTCCAGTCGGCAGGCGTGTCTTACAGCAACTATGTCAACGAACTGACATACCTCCTCTTCTTAAAGATGTTGGAGGAAACCGGACAAGAGAACCGGCTTCCAAACGGACATTGCTGGAGCAAACTCGCCAAGATGGAAGGTGGAGATCAGCTCGAGTACTACAAGTCGATGTTGCTTGAATTGGGCAACCCGAAAAAGACGAAAGACCCTGTCACTCTGGCTATCTTCACGGATGCGATGACGCACCTTCGCCTCCCCAAAGACTTGAAGACGCTCACCACCAACATCGACAAGCTTGACTGGTTCACTGCTCGGGAGGATGGTCTCGGCGATCTCTACGAGGGCCTCCTCGAGAAGACGACATCAGCGACGAAATCCAAGGCAGGTCAATACTTCACACCACGTGCGCTGATTGACTCAATCATTCGCCTGATCAAGCCCAAGCCAGGTGAGGTCATACAAGACCCGGCCGCTGGCACCGGTGGCTTTCTCATTGCGGCGGATCAGTATATCAAGGATGCGACAGACGATCTGTTTAAGCTTTCAGATGCGGAGGGACACTTTCAACGGCACCAAGCCTTTGTGGGACACGAATGGGTGCCAGATACGAACCGGCTCTGTGTCATGAACATGTTGCTCCATGGCATTGAAAACATTGTGAGATGTGAAGACAGCTGCGCCCCGCAAGGTGCCCAGTTGGGCCGTGCTGACGTGATCCTCACCAATCCACCATTCAACAAGATGTCGGGCAACGTAAACCGCCCTGACTTCACGCTGACCGCGGGAGAGCGGGTCGGCCCGATGCCGTTCCTGGAGCACGCTATTCGCAGCCTGAAACAGCACGGGCGCTGTGCCATCGTCATGCCTGACAACATTCTGTTTGGAAATGGCGTCGGTACCGAGCTGCGCCGCTTCCTGATGGCGAACTGCAATCTGCACACCATCCTTCGCCTCCCGACCGGAATTTTCTATGCGCAAGGCGTCAAAACCAACGTCATGTTCTTCAGCCGTGAGACCAAGAAAATCATGCCTGCTGATCATAAAAAGCAGGCGACCAAGGAAGTCTGGTTTTACGACCTTCGCGCCAACATGCCGTCATTCGGCAAGACCAATGCACTGACCGACAAGCACTTTGAAGAATTCGAGGAACTCTTCGGCGATGATCCGTTGGGCGCATCCGACCGGGAAGAACAAGGCGAAGACGGCCGCTGGCGCAAGCTAACGCGCGAGCAGATTGCGGAACGCGGTGACAACCTCGACTGGTCATGGCTGCGCGACGAAAGCGGCGATCCTGAGGATGATATGACCGACCCCGATGAGATCGCGGCGGCAATCATGGGTCACCTGCGCGCGGCGCTAGACGAAATCGAAGCGCTCAGTGAGGAACTGGAAGACGCGCCTGAGCCTGAGGCCGCTGAATGAGTGCGGGCGATACATTCGGGCGCACGATCCAGCTGTTCCTTGTCGATGGTAAACCGACTGGTCTGCGCAAGGCGACCATACACGGCTGGACTGGGCTGCTGTTTGTCAGCGGAGCCTCCGCCTTTGGTGACCTGACCGCGCGGGAGGAGGTGGACCGCACGGGTGTCTATATCCTCTCTGGCCCTGACCCCGAGAAGGCTGGGGCGACGCGGGTCTACATTGGCTCCGGCAATTCCGTGGCCGAACGGATTAAGCAAAGCGCTCTGAAGCGCGACTTCTGGGAAACGGCGATCACCGTCACCACCAGCGACGACGACCTGTCGAAGGGCCATGCGGAGTACCTTGAAGCGCGACTGATCGAGCTGACCTCACAAGCCGGGCGCGTGACGCTCGACAATGGGACACAGCCCGATACCAGCCGTCGCAGGCTACCTGAGGCGGACGTGGCGAACATGGAGCAGTTCCTTGCCAACCTGCGGATCATCCTGCCGGTAATCGGGCTGGACATGCTCAAACCGCAACCGCGCGCCGTTACGCAAACGGTCAAACCGGTGGAAGAACGCACCAGGGGCGATGTCCAGTTTGAAATCCGTCATAAAAGCGGGGTACAGGCAACAGCGGTGGAGGAAGACGGCGAGTTCATCGTGCTGGAGGGGTCAGAGGCGCGGCTCGAAACTGGTTACACTCAACACAGCTATTCAGAATTGAAGGCGAAACTGATCGCAGATGGCGTGCTGTTTGAGCAAGCCTCCGACAAGTTGCGTTTTTCCAAACCCTGGTCTTTTAAGAGCCCTTCGGCCGCCGCAGCTATCGTTTTGGATCGCAGTAGTAACGGCCGGATTGAGTGGAAGGTGAAAGGGTCAAAGCAGACCTACCACGACTGGCAACAGGCGCAGGCCGCACGACAGGAGGCCGTAGAATGAGTGAGCTTCCAGAAGGTTGGGCCGAAGCTTCGCTCAGAGATGCTGTCGACGACTATGAGACCATCGATCCTAAGGCGTCACCCGACGAGCTGTTCTCTTACGTAGATATTGGTGCAATCGATAATTCGGTTCAAAAGATTACCGCCCCAAAGGAGTTTCTTGGACGGGAAGCGCCTTCTCGGGCTCGCAGGGTTGTAAAGTCCAACGATGTTCTGTTTTCGACAGTGCGGACCTACCTGAAGAACGTCGCGCAGGTTCAACCTGAACTTGACGGTCAGCTTACATCGACTGGCATATGCGTCTTGCGTGCGAATGAGGCCGTCGACCCCGGCTACCTGTTTCGATGGGTCGTGTCCGATGCGTTCATTGATGAGATTTCACAAGCTCAAGATGGCACCATGTATCCGGCTGTGAGGGACGATGATGTTCTCAGCGGACCAATACCTCTCCCGCCCTTGGCTGAGCAAAAACGGATTGTGAGGAAGCTCGACACCCTCAGCGCCCGCACTACCACCGCCCGCACCCACCTCACTGCCATCACAAAGCTGGTAGAGCGGCAGAAGCTAGCGGTACTGGGACATCTTTTTGGCAAGTCGAGCTCCGACCCCAAGCCCACCGAGCATCTTTGGGCAATTCCGGCTTCTTGGGAGTGGAAGAACGTCAAAGATGTCGGAGAGGTTGGCCTGGGACGCCAAAGATCACCGGAGAACCATCAAGGCCCGGATATGCGGCCCTACATTCGGTCCGCGAACATCACGTGGTCAGGGGTGGACACGACTGACGTCAAAGAGATGAATTTTGATGACGCTGACTTCAAACGTTTTGAGCTTAAGGTTGGTGATGTGTTGCTCAACGAAGGCTCCGGCAGTGCAAAAGAGGTCGGCAAACCCGCGATCTGGCGCGGCGAAATCCCGAACTGCTGTTTCCAAAATACCGTCTTGCGCGTTCAACCTCGTGATTGCTCCTCTGAATACCTTTATTGGTACTTTCTGTTGACGGCGCTTTCCGAAGGCTTCGTCAAAGACACAAAAGGGGTAAACATCCAGCACATTGGGAAAGGCGGGCTGGCCAATTTTCCCATCCCATTACCCCCGCCGGAAGAACAAGATGAAATCGTCCGCCGGATTGAAACGGCCCTGACCGAGATCGACCGCATCGCGGCCGAAGCTGAGAAGGCCCTGAAACTCACAGATCGCCTAGACGAACGGACCCTTGCCAAAGCGTTCGCGGGCGAGCTTGTTCCGCAAGACCCGAATGATGAACCCGCTAGCATGCTGCTCGACCGCATCCGCGAAGCCCGCGCCAACGCACCCAAGAAAACGCGCCCAAGACGCACGAAAGCTACTGCCATGAAGAAAGACCCCAAAGACCTATTGCTCGCAGACATTGCAAAATGGCCCGCAAACGGCGTCACGTCAGAAGAACTGGCAAAACGGGTTGTCATGCCCCCCGATAATCTGCGCGATGCTCTGTTTGAATTGCTTGGTGGAACCAAGCCCCAGCTTGTGCAGGTCTTTGACAAGACCGAAGAACGCATGCGCCTGAAACGGATGGCGCAATGAGGCTTCGTGCTCTCAGGATCGAGAAGTCAGCCGCCGCCGGTGGTTTATTTGATGGCGCTGAGATTTGGTTCGGACGGGATGCAGACGCAAACACGAATGAACCTCTTGCACCTCTTTGCCTGATTGGCCCGAACGGCTCGGGTAAATCGCAATTGCTTCAGTTGATCGCCGAGATTTTTCAGGCAGCTTGGTATGAGCATGACCCCAAGGAAGAGCGCAGCAGCGCGAATGAAGAGGTGCTGTTCGACTTGGAGTATATGATCGCTCCGACAGGCACGAAAGAAGCTGAAACTGTCCGGTTGGTGCGTACCAAAAAGGGCAGCAAGGTTGGTCCAATCGAGCTTGTCCGCGAGGAAGACGATATTGTCATAGCGGGGTCGCCCGAGTTCGCCAGGTACCTGCCATCAACCATCATTGGTTACACGTCAGGCGACAACGAAACGCTCAGCCTTCCTTTCTTGGCAAGCCGGAGTGGATACGCGGATGACGTTGCGCGTGCTGCACTTGGGGATGAACCAGATGAAGCTGTGCCCGATAACCGCCTGATGCTCGTGGACTATGCGACGAACCTCGAGGTTGTCTTTTCCAATCTTATCTTAGGCTCACAACATATCCGCGACGAACTTCTCCGGCATGCCAGTCTGGGTGATTTGGCATCATGCCGTTGTGTCGTGCGGCTCGCCCACTCGGCCGTTCCAAAAGCTCCAAAGAAGCAAGCCGCGAAGTCCAAGCGCAAGGGCATCCAGCTCACAGCCGAACTCGAAGAACTGATAGACCGGTTGAAGCGGACTGCTACCTGTTGGAGCGTTGACGAAAAGACGGAGTCCTACACCTTCGACTTTTTAATAACTGAGGCTACCAGAGAGGCATTTGGGCACTTCTGGGATGGCGCGTTTCCGCTCTATAAATCGCTTCATAAGCTGGCATTGCTAAACGACCTCGCGATCCCTAGGCCGACACGAGAACGGTTGAAGCGCGAAATCAAAGATAGGCGTTTCGCATCCAGGCCACCCCAACCTCAGCAAGAGCAAATGGTCTTTGCGTTCGAGGAAGTGAAGTTCTGGCCTGAAGACCGGTCGTCATCGGCAGTGGACTACGTTTCTTTGTCTGACGGGGAGCATCAACAGGCCTTGGTCCTCGGGACCTACGCCATGGTCCGCGACACGAATGCGCTCTTCTTGCTGGACGAACCGGAGTCTCACTTCAATCCAAAGTGGCGCGTGAAGTTCTTCCAACGGCTCCTCGACATGACCGGAGATCGTGGAAACCAAGAAGTACTCCTCACAACACACGCGCCATTCGTTCCGTCCGATATGCCGAGCGAACAGGTTATGATTTTTGTGAGGGATCAGGAGACCGGAAAGGTCGATGTGATCCAGCCACCCATTGAGACTTTTGGAGCCACCTTCGACAGGATTCTCGAAACCTGTTTTGACATTCGTCCACCGCACTCGTTCATGGCGGAAGTGCAAATAGAAGAGCTTTTGAAATCGGAGGATGTTGACAGAGTAGAAGCAGGCTTCAACGAACTCGGCCCCTCCACTGGCAAGGCCCTATTGGCGGATCACCTCCGCAAGCTCAAAAAGAACGCCGGATAATGCTCTTCACATATCCTGTTGAAGCTTTGGCCTGCAATTGGCTCAACGACAACATCATCGCCTCCTTGGTGGATGGTATGACGGCAATTGACGGGGGCGGGACACCTTTGGCCTGGCCGAACTGCCTCCCCGGTGCCACACGTGAGAGTCTGCGTCGTCAGACTGGCCTTAGGAACAGACTCACATCGTTCTGGGCAGCGTATGCCAATCTAACACCAGACGGGCGAACAACGGTCCGGGATGTGGTATTGCAGCAAACGAATGTTCCAAACGTTTACGGTGATACTACTCTACACTGTTGCAGCCTCGATACCTTGCCGCCTGAAGTCCAGCCAGCAGCAGAGGATTTGGCAGATTATGCCTTTGACAAGCTTTCATCCCTAAAGGTTGACGGTACTGCACTGAGGGATATCCACTTCAAGGCTATTCAGGACAGTGGTGTGAAGGTGTGCCCATTCTGCGGATTGCAGAATTTCCAACCCGCCGGTCTAAAGCGAAACGCTCTGGACCATCTAATGCCGATTTCAAAGTACCCATTCGTATCATCGGATTTCAGAAATCTTCCACCAGCATGTCATGCCTGCAACTCCCTTTACAAAAAGGACGCCGACGTTCTCTACGACAACGCTGGCAACCGTCGATCATGTTGTGACCCATACGGCGGGCCAGTTTATCGCGTAAGTTTGCTCGGAAGTAGATTTGGGGAGGGCAACGACGTTGGTGGATACACGATGCCAAGATGGTCTGTCAGCCTTGAAGGAGAGCCTGCTCTTCAGGCCAATACCTGGGATGCGATTTACAGAGTCAAGCTACGATACGAGCATACCTTAGACCGAGACTTTTTAGGTTGGATAAAACGTTTTGCCTTGTGGCTTGTTCGAGAAGATCCGGCCGTCAGGGATAAGCCGCCAGATGAAATTTCGGAAGAGGTACCACGATACGTTGAGAACGTATTGCAAGAAGGGTTCGATGACGCTTCATTCCTCAAGGCCGAGGCATTTCAGGTGGTTGCTTCTGCTTGCGATGATGATGAAGTCGGTGAGGATGCTAGAGCTTGGCTGGCCAACTTTGTCTACTACGCAACTTAAGTGCACCGAGGTACTTTTTGTGGTATAGGTTTAGTTTTCTACATTTTTAATTATATAAAACAAAGCGATGTATAAATTGTTGTGCTCCCTTCGTCTCCGCCGCAAAAACTGCCTATGCCTGTATTTTGATTGTTAATTCGGGTTTACGCAGAGGCGGTTCCTGCGTAAGCGTGGCGATGAAACCTAGCATCAATCCTCATCTTCGTCCCGTTCCTAGCCCGTGATCACGGTCTTTGGTCCTCGCGGCCAATCTGCCAATAGCTGCGCAGGGTGGTCAGGATATCAGTATGGCCAAGTTTTTGCGACGCTGCGACCAACTCCGCAAGGTTTTTGCAGGTCCAGGAAATGTGACGTGAGTGCATGTGCCGAAAGGAATATGGCCTTTCAGGCCTCCACGCCCGTTTTCCATACGCATCGGGTGGCCACCGTCAGACACGGGGCTGGGGCGCTATACATTGGCTCTAAGCATTGACACTGCCTGATCAAAAGCACGCCGGGCGGCAGGGACATGGCCGCCGATATTTATGAAGATGTGGACCAAGTCCTCGAACACATGCAGCTCGGTTGGTATGCCCGCTTCTGTCAGCTTGTTTGCATATGCGCGCCCTTCGTCCCGCAGCGGGTCAAACCCGGCGACAAGCACACCGGCAGGACATACACCACTCACGTCACCCAGCAGCGGAGAAACCAAAGGGTCCAGCGCTTGGGATGGGTCATGCAGGTAGTGATCCGTGAACCACTCCATCTTCGCCTTTTCGAGGTAGTAACCGTGTCCAAACAGGTCATAGGACCGGCTTTGCTTGCTCATGTCGAGCCAGGGCACCCACAAAAGCTGGTACTTCGGAGACACCTCTGAATATCGGCGCTGTTGCGCCACAATTGCAGCCGCGTTCCCGCCAGCGCTGTCGCCGCCAACGGCGATGCGTCCAGCATCAAACCCTAGACTGGCGGCATCCCGTGCCACGGTGTCAAAGGCCGCGAGGCAGTCGTTGATCCCGACGGGGAACTTGTGCTCCGGCGCAAGCCGGTAGTCGACGGCAACCACAGCCATGTTCGCTTCGTAGGCCAGCTGTCGGCAGACGTCCCGGTGTGACGTCAGGGATCCGCCCACATGCCCGCCGCCATGATAGAAAATCAGCACTGGTGCATCTTTCTGGGCCAATGCCTTCGGGCGGTGGATCTCGCAAGGAATACGCCCATTGGGCCCGTCAAAAGTGTGCAGAGCGATGATGACGTCCGGGTGGGGCGGATGAGTCAGCCAGTCGCCCTTTGTTTCATAGCCTTCACGCGTGCTGGCAACAGTCCCGATCTGGCCTGGGGGATCGCCAAAGCGTTTGACCATCATCTGGATTAACGGATCAAGCTGTTGGCCGTCGATTACGACCGGCTTGCCCGCCAAAAGCCGCACCACAGAGACAGGAAAGCGGCAGGCTGTCTGCGCCGCGAATTTGAGCAAGGTGTTTTTCATCTGAGGGTCCGGAGGTAGGCCTGTTTCTTCTTCTCGCCCTGTTTCTCAAAGTGGCTGATCACGGGGCGCAGCATGCTCGGGAACATCATCAGAAGCGATGCGATAAACGCGTCTGAGCAGGGCAGCCGGGTTTCCAGCCTGTTTTTGCCAATTGCGCGCACCGTGTGGTCTGCGATTTGCTTAGGTGTCAGAGGCTTGGCGTTGCCTGCGAAGTTCAGGGGTGATCCATCAGGGCTGGCCATTTCGGCGGCCAGCATCGGCGTGTCGATAGCGCTGGGAAAGAGACCACCCACGCCGATGCCGTGCGGTGCCAACTCCATGGAGAGCGCGGCCATGAAGCCGCGTAGCCCAAATTTGGACGCAGAATAGGACGCGCTGTCTTTCATCGGGCCGATTGCCGCCAACGACATGATCGAAAAGATGTGCCCGCTTTTGCGTGTCTTCATCGACCGCGCCGCGGCTGCCGATAATACCATGGGCGCCGTCAGGTTGATGTCCACATGTGCCCGCATCAGGTCATCCGCTACCGCACCGACTGCACCTGGAACAATGATGCCGGCGTTGTTCACCAACAGGTCAACCGGAGCCCGGACGTCTTCGATCCGTGTGCAAAGACTTTTAAGGTCGTCTTGCGACCGCAAGTCGGCCACGATCTGCTCAGGCTGCTGCGGTAATGCTATGGCGACCCGTTTGAGCGCGGACTCATCCCGGTCTGTCAACACGAGGGCGTAGCCTTCAGTGGTCAGACGCTTTGCCAGCGCTTCGCCTACACCGCCTGCAGCACCGGTGATCAGCGCCCGCTTCATCATGCGACTTCCAATGATGCGGGGGTGGTTGGGTGCGGCGTCACGGGCTTGAAATAGCCGGCCTTGGGGGCTTCCCATCCCATGTGTTTACGCAGTGCTTTGAACTCGTCCTTCAACGCGTCGATATTGGCGTAAGTGGCGTGTCGGTCGCTTTCGATGTACCGGATGCCACCACTGAGTTCTGGTTCGTGTGTCCTGATGCGATTCTCTAGCCTGGTCCAGGCTTTGGCGTCGTCGCGCATGGTCAGGATGGTGCGACCTATCAGGTCCGCCATACTGTCAAACAGCTTGTAGATGCCACCATTGGTTTCGGTAAAACCAAGTCCGAAGAGTTGCGGGTTCGTTCGTGAGAACATGTGCAGGTAGTTGTCCGGTCGGTCACCTTTCCAACTGAAAAAACGTGGATCGACATAGGGCACCTTCCATTCGTAGCCGGTGGCGCAGATCACCACGTCGATCTCTTCGCGAGAGCCGTCCTTGAACACCACGTGCTTGCCGTCCAGCCGATCTACATCGCCCTTGGCCAGAATGTCGCCGTGACCGAGGTAGTGCAGCAATTGCGAATTCACGATGGGGTGGCTTTCCAGAACTCGGTGATCCGGTTTGGGCAGGCCGAGGCGGGTGAGGTCACCGTTCAGAAACTTCAGCAAGCCGCCAAAGACGCGTTGTTGTAGCCAAAGCGGCAGGTTGGGGCCTTTGTCAGCAAAAACATCTGCCGGAATCCCCATGATGTGCTTGGGTACAAAGTGATAGCCGCGCCGGACCGAAACAAACGCCTGGTCTCCGGCAACGGCTGCATCGCAGGCGATGTCACACCCGGAATTCCCCGCCCCGATGACCAGGACCTTCTTGCCCCTAAACTCGTCCATATGCCGGAACGCATTGGCGTGGCGCACTTCGCCGTCGAAATTGGCAGCGTCCTGAGCCCAACCAGGCAGCTTCGGGTGCCAGGTCGTGCCCGAAACGCATATCAGCCAACGATAGGTACGGCGTTCGCCGGTGGACAGGTGCGCTGTCCAAGCACCGTCTTCGAAGTTGGTCGATATGACCTCGGTGTCGAAGGTAATGTGTGGGTAGAGGTCAAAGGCGTGGGCAAAGGATTTCATGTACTCGAAAATCTGCTGGTTCGACGGATAGTCAGGATAGTCGTCCGGCATCGGGAAATCCGAGAAGTAGGAATGCGTCTTGGACGAGATGAAATGCGCGGAGGCATACATTGGCGTTCCGGGGTTATCGATGTCCCAGATTCCTCCAACCTCGCTGTGACGCTCGAAGACATCGAACTCAATACCAAGGTTTTTGAACGCACGTGCCAGCGCCAGTCCACCGGGACCTGCGCCAACGATACATGCCCTATTGTCTGTGTTCTTCATCTTAGCCCCCTTAACATGAGAGTTCATCATATTTGTAATATGTGAGAGTTTCTCATATTAGTCAACAATGGAGAATCCGCTTGGGAAAAGCTGCTGTGACAATGACGAAGAACATCCGCAAAGAACCCGTTCAGGCACGTAGCAAGGCGCGTGTCGGAGAGATCCTGAGAGTCGCCGAGGCTTTGATTGCAGAAAAGGGCAGTGACGGTCTGAAACTGAGCGCGGTTGCCAAGCGGGCAGGGGTGCCCATTGGCACGGTCTATCAGTTTTTTCCCAACAAAAGCGCGGTGATAGAGACCCTTGTTCTGGGAGTGATGGAGGATGTGCGCGCGGCGCTGGAGGTGCGGTTCAGCAGCGTTGAGAGCCTCGACGACGCGACTGACCGGATCGAGGGAGCGCTGCAGCAATACTACGAGTACTTGGTCACGAACCCGACGGTGCGCGACATCTTGTGTTCGACCCAAGGGGATAAAAGGCTGCAACGGCTTGATATGGAGGACAGCCGTAAAAACGGCGCGCTGCTTTTTCAATCTCTGAGCCCGTTCGTGGCCGATTCTCATCATGTTCAGTTGCGACACATGTGTTTCATGAACATGCATCTGACGGGATCGCTGGTCAGGCTAGCGGTCGATCTGGACGCGGAAGAGGCCGAAGGCTTGCTGGCACAATTCGCAAGCAGCATGCGCGGGCAAGTGCAGGCGCTGCCCCGGCGGGCCAAGGCCTGATGGGCTGGGCAGCAGTGTCGTTCAGCCGGTTTACATAAGAGGCTTATTGCTCATCTCCGGCCCATTCGGTCCCGTCATTTGAAAGCGCGCATCGGTGTTCGTACCAAGTGTAAAGACTTATTGCGGAGCATGTGCCGATGATGGGCTTAACGGCATCTTCCAACCAATGAATAGAGCGTGTTTTTGTATACGCTGCCGGTTTTGCACAGGGGATGGTGGGCGCAGAACAACACTACGGGTCATCACCCTGCCGCGAGAGAATTGAGGGACAGACATTGAAACTATCCGTGCTGATCGCAATCATGGCGGTTTTTGTTGCATCATGCGGCATTCACGACCGTCAATTCTTGACGCCAAGCCCGGACACCTATGAAGCTTTTGCGCCGGTGGGTGTCCCGGTCAGTGTTCGCGCCTTCGGGGATCTGTCTGGTGCAGATAGCGCAGCCATCGTTGATGACCTGACCCGGGCACTGAAGCAACGCGGCAACCGGACCGGATTGAACATCCTGGCTTTGTCCGGGGGCGGTCCAGATGGGGCGTATGGGGCGGGTGTGCTCAATGGATGGACAGCAACGGGAGAGCGTCCCGAGTTCGACATCGTGACTGGTATTTCTACAGGCGCCATCATTGCCCCGTTTGCCTTTCTCGGGCCTGACTATGACGCTTCTCTGACGCGATTTTACACCAAAACCGACACAACGCGCATCGCCCGGTTTCGCGTCTTGCCCGCCGTGTTCAGTGGGGGTGCTCTAGCAGACAATGCACCCTTGGCCCGTGCCATCGAAGAGGAGTTGACAGACGCACATATCCGCAAGATCGCAGAAGAACACCGTAAGGGAAGGCGCCTGATCATCGGCACCACCAATATGGATGCAGAGCGATCGGTGCTTTGGGATATTGGTGAATTGGCGAAGGTGGGCACACCCGAAGCTTTCGGGCTCGTGCGCCGGATTATTCTGGCTTCAGCAGCGATCCCAGTCTTCTTTCAACCGGTTCGCATCCCCGTATCAGACGGGATCGTGGTCCGGGAAGAGTTGCACGTTGACGGGGCGCTGACGCAGCAGATATTTAGCTACCCATCTGACCTGCCGCTGCGCGATATCCTGAAAGATGCAGGGCTTGCCAACAAGACCAACACGATCTGGCTGATCCACAACAAGCGCTTGGAACCTCGGTTCGAGGCGCAAAGTACACGGCTGCTTGAAATGGCAGATCGGACCTTGAGCACGTTGATCCGATCGCAGAGCTATGGTGACATTGCATTTATCGTCGCACTGGCGGAACGGGACGGACTGGGGGTCAATGGGCTTGCGGTGCCGCCGCGTTTTTCCGAAGAGCCACGGCAGGCATTTGATCCCCACTACATGACCAAGCTCTACCAGATTGGTGTCGAAGACGGATTGGATCCACAAAGGTGGTATCGTGATCTGGATGAGGTGTTGTTCGGAAGCACATCATTCGATGGCGTCGCCCCTACGGAGTGAGGCGCAGCACCGCGCAATGATAGGTTCGCTCTCGAATTCATTTGTCGCGCGCACTGTCTGTCAGAAGCAGAATTGCAACCTTGGTTCTTGCCGATTGCCCAAACGGAACAGCAGACATTAAATGTGTGTCAGGTGGCTTGCTGCCTTTCGCGCAACCGCAACGCCACATTCATTGTGGGCATGGTGTTTTTAGCAGCGCGGAGCAACGGGCGATCACCATCGCACCGATTATCAAATTGAAGCCGGTCATGCTTTGTTTGCTGTTTTCGGCCTTTGGCTCGCTCGGAGCGGGCATATCTTCGGATGGATCGTCTGAGGCTAACTGACGAGCAGATATTCATCGAACGTCAGCAGTGTCCCGAGATTTGCGTGTTCGACATGCCGGTGATTTTGTCGTTACTGCGAAAGTCTGGAAAGCGGGATAGCTGCATTATCCAAGCTGCGTGCCGGATGTCTCCTTGGCGTCGACTATTGTCATGTCACTAGAGGCAGAGAAGCAACGCATGCTCCGTTGCTTTTCGGTCTTGTTAACGGATGATCCCCCATAGAACGATCCCGTGTATCTCATGCGATTTTACGTTGGTAAATCCAAACCTCAAACCGCTTGTCTAATGGCGCGGGACATGGCCTGGGCGAGATCCTGCGGTGCATTTGTGGCGATCACGATGGAGCGTTTGAACTTTGGAAGGTTTGGAAAGCCATCCCTCTTCGTCAGGATTTTCATGCCAGCTTCAACGTTGTTTTCATATAGAATGCCGACGGCAAAACCCGCCCGAATAGCCGCTTTCTGGCTCATGATGCCGCTGCACTCGAACGCCACGCTGTAGTCGCGGCCCAACTCGTCGAGTCTCACTTTGGGTAATTCGCCCATCCAACAGCCATGATTGATGATCGCAAGCGGAACGGGATCATTCGGACCAATGTGCATGGTTTTGCTGGCAGCCCAAACAGCCTGTTGTTCCCGAAAGACTTCACCTGGAACGACACTTGCCGCTGAGCACACCGCGATGTCCAGTTCTCCCTTTTGGATGGCTTGCGGAAAACGCGCCGTGCAGCCGGAGGTCGCGATCACGTCGACTCCGGGGTTCGAGAGGCTGAACTCCGTCAGGGCTTTTTCCAACACGCCCTCGTCGAAATCGTCAGGGATACCGACCCTGATCCGGCCGTTCAATGGCGTGGCAAAGAGTGATTGCACTTTTGACAATTCAAACAGGCTGCGTCGGGCAACCGGCAGCAGTTTTTCACCGCTGGGCGAGAGAGACATTCCCTTGCCCTCCCGAACAAATAGAGTTGTTTCCAACTCCTCTTCCAACCGCCGAACTTGGACGCTGATGGCGGATTGGCTTCGATTCAACCGAGTTGCAGCATGGGTCAGGTTCCCGCAATCCGCGATCTCAATGAAAGTCTTGAGCAGGTTGCCATCGGTGAAAGCGCGTTCGTTTTTTTGCATGATGCCGTCCATATCATTTCATTTTAACAATTCCTAGTGACCTCCTACTTCGGTGTCACAGTAAGATGATGAGAAAGGATGCTCTGTGGCTGACACTGATAAAGAACTGATCGTCGCGACCGTGACCGACTACATGGAAGGCATCCGGGACGGCGATGGCGCGCGGATCGCACACGCCTTTTATTCAAGTGTGAATCTCAATTCACTGGATGCTGATGGCAATCTCGTGCTGACACCCCGCAGTGCGTTGGAGGCTATGGCAAACAGCGGCACGCTCCCACCAAACTGCAGTGAAATCACCCATATCGAGATCAACAATGACATGGCTCTGGTCAAGGTGATCATCGATTTGCCGACGCTGCACTACCACGATCTTCTGACGCTTTTGCGCCTGAATGTCGGGTGGAAGATCGTCAGCAAGACCTACACGACGATCAACAAGTAACTCCCCCTGAGCGCTGCCATCGAGGAGCCACAATGACCATGCAAAACCCATCATGGCTTACTTTCGGTCCGGCTATCTTTCTTGTGATGTGGTCCACCGGCTACGTCGCCGCGAAGTTCGGGCTTGGTTTCATCGAGCCCATGACCTTTCTTGCCCTGCGCTTTGCCTGTGTTGTTGTGATCATGGCGGTGCTGTTCTTGCTCCTCTGGCCTCCTTTGCCACGTACGCGGACCGAATGGGGGCACCTCGCGATCGTCGGGTTTCTGCTTCAGGCGATGTATTTTGGCATGTGTTACATGTCCTTCAGCGCTGGCATGCCCGTCGGAACCCTGGCGCTGATCCTGGCGATGCAACCCATTCTCGTGGGCCTTGTTGCCCCACGGTGGGCTGGTGAAACAGTGGGTTGGGTACAATGGGCTGGATTGGTCCTGGGTCTTACTGGCGCGGTTGTTGTCATCGCGGCGCGTTCCGAGATTGCACCCCCCGCGCCAATTGGGTTTGTGTTCGCCACTCTTGCGTTGATCGGTATCACGGGTGGATCGCTCTGGGAAAAACGCTTTGGCGTATCTCAGCATCCCGTGACGGCAAACCTGGTTGGTTTCGCGGCTGGTCTGGTGGGTGTACTGCCCTTCGTTGTTACCGTTGAAAGCATGCAGATCAGCTGGACGTGGCAGTTGATTGGATCGCTTGCCTACCTGATCATCGCAAGCTCTCTGATCGCGATCGGTTTGCTTTTGGCAATGATACGCGCGGGTGAAGTGTCAAAGGTCTCTGCCCTGTTCTTTCTCGTGCCTCCTTTGGCTGCCGTGTTCGCATGGTTGGTGCTGGGGGAGGTCATGCCGCCAGTCGGCTGGCTGGGCATGTTCATCGCCGGTCTTGGCGTGTTTGTCGCAACCCGCAAGGAACCAGAACCCTCGTCATAGTGACCATCTGCACGAGGCCGAGACCCGGCTTCTTCCCGAACCAATCTGATCAAAAAAGGAAACACTTATGCGTTTCATCGCTCTAACCTTTGTCGGCTTCTTCCTCGCTGTTACCGCTGCAGCTGCCGAACTCTCCGACGCACGCAACTTCTACCAGTATTCGGAAAGCGTACTCACGGCAGGCCAACCAACCGAAGAGCAACTCAAGAGCGCTGGCGCAGCAGGTGTCGAGGTCGTTATTAGCGTCGTGCCTCCAAGCGAAAGTGTCTACAACCCGCAGCAGGGCGACATCCTCGCGAAGCAGGGTATCGAATACATCCATGTTCCGGTGAACTGGCGCGCGCCAGATGACGCATCCTTCGACGCGTTCATGGCCGCGATGGACAGGGTCGGTGACCGCAAGGTTCTGGTGCATTGCTGGGCAAACGCCCGTGCCTCAGCGCTTGTGTATGCGCATCGCGTGCTCAGCGCTCCGTACACACAACCACACGAGTTTGAGACCCTGAGATCGGTCTGGTCGGATGTCGCTGGCTACAATCTTGACGCTGACACCACTTGGCAAAACTACCTCGCCGACAACATCGCGCGCGTCCAGTAGTTCAGAAAGGGCTAGTCATATGAACACTATGGATTGGCGCGGCGTGATAGACGCCCACTCGCCCCTGATTTCGGCAGAACAACTGCGCAAGTTGCTCGGCGCGCCAGACGTAAAGGTCTTTGACGTACGTGGTACATGGTCGACACCGGAGCGGGCCTTGCCCGAGGACTACGCAAAGGGGCACATTCCGGGCGCGGCCTTCCTCGACTGGACCGAACACTTCATCGCGCAGGATGTTGCCCCCGGACTGGCTGACATTGCTGATGAAGACCTGGCAAAAAGGTCCTTTGTGACTCTCGGAGTAAACGCCCGCGACCTTGTCGTGCTCTACGATAGCTCGTCTCACATGCAGGCCGGGCGTATCTGGTTGGCCATGCGTCATTGGGGCGTCACGAATGTGCGCGTTTTGAACGGCGGTTGGGCCCATTGGTCTGCGCAGGGATTGCCCATTTCCAGCGAGCTGACAGTTTACGCGCCTGGCACCCTTGTCCCGAAGCTGAATGCCGGTCTGAAGATCGATTTGGACGGTTTTCTGGCGCAAAAAGACACGGCCTGCGTGATTGATGCGCGGGGTCCGAGCAATTTTGCTGGCAAGCCGGAGGACCCACGCACCGGGCACATTCCCGGCGCCTTCAATGTGCCATTCAGCGCAATGCTGGACCCAGATACGGGCCTGTTCCTAGGCGATAACGACATCAAGGCGACTTTGTCTGAGCTTGCACCAGCGTGGAAAACCATGCCGCTGATCGCATCATGTGGGTCGGGTTATGCGGCCACTGTGATTCTCTTGGCCCTGCATCAGATCGGAGCCGTTGGGACCCTCTTTGATGGCTCGTTTGCCGTCTGGAAACAGGACCCGGCCCGCCCGGTTGCGCAATCTGTTCCCGCAAAAAGACGTACCGATAATCAATAGGCCTCCCATATGACCGCAACACCTGTTCCAAACCGCATCCTCTACACGATGCTGCGCGTTCGAGATCTGGATCGCTCCTTGAAGTTCTACCAAGAGGCTCTCGGCATGCATGAGATGCGCCGCGAGACCTTCCCCGAAGGCCGTTTCACCTTGGTCTTCATTGGCTATGGCGATGCCACTTCTGATGCAGTGATCGAACTGACCTATAACTGGGACGACAACCCTTATGATCTGGGCACCGCCTATGGCCACATCGCGCTGGAGGTCGATGACATCCATGCGATGGAAAGACACCTGCTTTCGCTTGGTGTCAAAGTGGTGCGTGCGGCCGGACCGATGACATTCGCTCCGGAAGAAACCGGGGTGAAAGAGGTAATCTCTTTCATCGAAGACCGGGACGGTTACCGGATCGAGCTGATCGAGAAAATGGCTCACTAGCCTCTTTCGATCAAACCAACCTCCTTCATTGCTTAACCCTCAGACTGGAAGTTCCCATGACAAGAATCCTCCACGTGAATTCTAGCGCTCGTGCAACTGGATCAACCTCCCGTGCAGGCGGCGAGATGGTTGTCGCAGCGCTATTGGCCCGTCACGAAGGTGCCACCGTCCTCACACGAGAGGCTGTGGCTGAAGCTACCTTTTTGACTGAAGACTGGATCGAAGCGAGCTTTACATCAGCTGATGTCAGGTCGACCGTCCAGCACGAGACGTTGGCGATATCTGATGCGTTGGCCAAGGAAGTGCTTGATGCAGACATCCTTGTCCTGTCTGTGTCGATGTATAATTTCAACATCCCCGGTGCGTTGAAAACATGGATCGACCAAATTGCCCGCCCCGGCCTGACTTTCCGTCCTGACCCGGAACACACTTATGTTGGCCTTGCTACTGGCAAGATTGCGTATCTCATTGTTGCAACGGGGGAGACGCCGGTCGGTGGGCCGATGGATTTCGCCACGCCTTATTTGAAGCATGTTTTGGGCTTTTTAGGCATTGCCGATGTGACAGTCATTGCCGCAGATATGACGGTAACCGACGGTCCTGCAATTCAGAATAAGCTTGATGTCCAGATCGAGGCTTTGCTCCGCTGAGGTCGGGCTTATTGTAGGTTGTCGAAGTGCACAGGTGTGTTCGCTCTAAGACGGAACGGAGCGATACAGGCAACACTTCCGTTGATGGGATCACGGACGAGGACGGCCTGGATGGCGCGCGGAAAAATGGCGTGTCACAAGAAATGATCGACCACCCAAGACCCTGCTTACTCAGTTTCAATGGTTTGGCTTAGTTACAATGCATAAAGCCCAACTGGTTTGGCAAAGAGACCATGCCCAGCATCGGGTTTCCGACTTTGGTCAGTAAGGGTGCGGTTTTGGCAATTGTGAGGCGCGTCTAGCAACACGCCTCCAAGAGCCGTCGTGTGTTTTCAGCCGTCATTTCGACAGGGTTCCCGGTTGTGCTGGGATCGCTCAATGCTTTGGCTACAACACGATCAACGTCAATGTTCTCGATCCCCATTTCAGTGAGCGTTCGGGGAATGCCCAGCGATGCGTTGAAGTCTTCGACAAATGCGCAAAAACCGTCAAAGCCCCCTTCGATGTTCAGGTAACGGGAGGCTTGTCCGATGATCTGTGCGATTGCCGGCTTGTTGAACTGCAACACTGCAGGCATGCAGACTGCGTTCGTCGTACCGTGATGCGTATGATACATCGCGCCGATGGGATGAGACAGGGCGTGAATTGCGCCCAGCCCCTTCTGGAACGCTGTCGCACCCATCGCGGCGGCAGACATCATCTGGGCCCGCGCCTCAAGATCGGTGCCATCGGCATAGGCGCGCGGCAGGTAGTCTTTGACCAGTCGCATACCTTCCAGCGCCATGCCTTGCGACATGGGATGGTAGTGGGGCGAGCAGAACGCCTCGACGCAATGGGCAAAGGCATCCAAACCGGTGCCAGCCGTGATGAACTTGGGCATGCCGACCGTCAATTCCGGGTCGCAGATCACCACGGTCGGAAGGAATTTCGGATGGAAGATGATCTTCTTCTCTTCAGTCTCGGAATTGGTGATGACAGAGGCGCGGCCAACTTCTGATCCGGTGCCTGCCGTGGTGGGCACCGCCACGATCGGGGCAATTGCGTCCGCATCGGCACGGGTCCACCAGTCACCGATATCTTCGAAGTCCCAAAGGGACCGGGTCTGCCCCGCGAGAAAGGCAACAAGCTTGCCCAGATCGAGGCCGGAGCCACCACCAAAGGCGACCACGCCATCGTGCCCACCATCCTTGAAAGCCTGAACGCCTGCGGCCGCATTCTTTTCGTTCGGGTTCGGATCGACATCTGCAAAGAGGGCGCGCCCAAGGCCCGCAGCCTCAAGCAAATCAAGCGTTCTGGTCGTGATTTCCATATCCGCCAGGCCACGATCTGTGATGAGCAGCGGTTTTTTGATGTTCGCGGCAGAACAGGCGTCTGCAATCTCGGCAATGCGCCCTGCGCCGAAACGGATTGCGGTGGGGTATGACCAGTTTGCAGTCAGGGGCATGGCGTCAGGCCTTTTTCAGGTGGAAGGATTTGGGACGGGTGAGGTTGTGATAGCCGATGACCGACAAACCCCCTCCGCGTCCGGTGTCTTTACAGCCCGTCCAGCACAGCCCGGGGTCAAGATAGTCCGCGCGGTTCATGAAAACGGTTCCGGTTTCGATCTGGTCTGCGATGGCTTCGGCGCGCGCGGTGTCGCGGGTCCAGATGGATGCGGTCAGACCGAAATTGCTGTCATTCATCATTTTGATCGCCTCGGCATCGTTCTTGACCGGCATGATGCCGACCACGGGGCCAAAGCTTTCGTCGCGCATGACCCGCATGTCGTGGGTCACGTTGGTGAGGATTTGCGGGGTCAGGTAGGCGCCCCCGTCATCCTCGGCAAAGGGGTCGATATGGGCCGTTGCGCCATTGGCAATCGCTTCGGCTGTCTGGGCGCGGACTTCATCGGCAAAGCGCTTGTGCGCCATGGGACCCAGCGTGGTGTCAGGGTCAAGCGGGTTGCCCAGCGTGTATCCGCGCACAATCGCCACGGCCTTTTCCACGAAGGCGTCAAAATGCTGTTCAGCGACATAGATACGTTCAATCCCGCAACAGCATTGGCCCGAGTTGAACATGGCCCCGTCAATGAGGGTGTCTGCGGCGGCATCCAGATCGGCGTCATCGCAGACATAGCCGGGGTCTTTGCCGCCCAATTCCAGGCCGATGCCTGTGAATGTGCCCGCAGCCGCACGTTCGATCGCTTGCCCGCCGCTGACCGAGCCGGTGAAGTTCACGAAGCCGAAGGATCGCGCGGCGATCAGGTCAGATGTTGTCTGGTGGTCGAGAAAGACGTTTTGGAACACGTCCTCTGGAATGCCTGCATCATGGAAGGCCTGTGCCATGCGTTCCCCGACAAGGGGTGTTTGGCTGGCATGTTTCAACATCACCGTGTTGCCCGCGATCAGTGCGGGGGCCACGGTGTTGATGGCCGTCATGTACGGGTAGTTCCAAGGTGCCACGACCAGAACCACGCCATGCGGCACCCGTTTGATGACACGGCGGAAGCTGTCGCTGTCTTCGACTTCGATATCCGCGAGCGCGTCCTGCGCGATCTTTGCCATGTAGCTGGCGCGTTCGTCAAAGCCGCCAAACTCGCCACCGTAGCGGATCGGGCGGCCCATCTGGTGGGCCAGCTCGGGCACGATCTGCTCGTTCATCTTTCCCACATTCGCGACCCCTGCTTGCACAAGGGCAATACGATCTTCCAACGGGCGTGCTGCCCAGTCGGCCTGTGCCGCCTTGGCACGGGCGACGGCGGCATGTGCCGCGTCAGCAGAAAGGGTGGGGCGCTCGGCATAGACCGAACCATCAATGGGTGAAATGCAACGGATCATGCGTCAGGCCCTTTCAAAGCCACGGGCGATTTCCCAATCTGTCACCACGCGGTCGTATTCTTCCTGTTCCCACTCGGCACAGCGCGTGTAGTGGGCAACAACGTCTTCGCCAAAGGCTTCCTTGAGAAAGGCCGACTTGCGCAGCGTTTCAGTCGCAGCGCGCAATGTCTGCGGAATGTCCTGTGCGTCAGCCGCATCGTACACGTCGCCGGTGGTTGGCGGTGCGAGTGTCATCTGATCTTCGATGCCCTTGATGCCCGCCGCAAGCATGGCGGCCTGGGCCAGATATGGGTTCAGATCGCTGCCGCCGATGCGGCATTCCACGCGGACACCCTTGGTGCCGTCCCCGCACAGACGGAACCCGGCGGTGCGGTTGTCTACGGACCAGACAGTCTTGGTCGGGGCGAACGTGCCCTTGGCAAAACGTTTGTAGCTGTTGATGTAGGGGGCCAGAAAGAAGGTGTAGTCGGGCGCATAGGCGATCAGGCCCGCCATGTAGTGATCCATCAGCTTGGATTTTCCCAATGCGGCGTCGGGGTCATAGAATGCCGGGGTGCCATCCTTCCAGAGTGACTGGTGGACGTGGGACGAACTGCCCACCTTGGTGTGGTCCCATTTGGGCAGGAAGGTCGCGGCATGCCCCTGTTGCCACGCGATTTCCTTGATCGCATTCTTGGCAATCGTGTGATGATCGGCGCAGTCCAGTGCGTTTGCGTAGCGGATGTTCAGCTCTTCCTGACCGGCCTCGGCCTCACCCTTGGAATTCTCAACGGGCAGTCCGGCGGCAAAAAGATGATTGCGGATGGGGCGCATGACGCCCTCTTCCTTGGTGGTCTGGAGAATATGGTAATCTTCGTTGTAGCCGCTGATCGGGGTCAGATCGCGGAAGCCGCCCTTGCGGATGTCATCAAAACTTTGTTCGAACAGAAAAAACTCCAGTTCGGTCGCCATCATCGCGTCATAGCCAAGGGCTTTCAGCCGCTCGATCTGACGTTTCAAAACCTGGCGCGGGGCGTGCGGCACCGGCGCGTGGGTGTGGTGATCAAGGATGTCACACAGGACCATGGCGGTGCCGTCCAACCACGGGACCAGACGGATGGTGCCAAGGTCGGGCGCCATGATGTAGTCGCCGTACCCACCTTCCCAGCTTGATGCGGCGTAGCCGTCCGGGGTGGCCATTTCGAGGTCCGTGGCCAGCAGGTAGTTGCAGCAATGGGTTTCCTTGAACGACGTTTCCACGAAGTTCACCGCGTGGAACCGCTTGCCCATCAGGCGGCCCTGCATGTCCGGAAAACAGGTCAGAACGGTGTCGATAGATCCGTCTTTGACCTTCGACTTGAGGTCATCAAAACTCAACAATCCCGGCATGTGCGTCTCTTTCTTGGTGGTGAAGGGGGCGGTGCGATCCGCCCCCATGCAGTTTGCTTAGCCGTAGCGGTAAGGGCGACCGGCTTTGACCATGTCGGCGTTGTACTTCTTGAAGATGTCGACCACTTTGCGCTTTGTCTCGCTTTCGGCGGCGATCTCTTCCCAGAAGACTTGCGCCGCATCTTCTACTTGCGCCCATTCTTCGTCCGGGATCGTGGTCAGCTCCAGCTTGGTGCCGTTCACACGCAGGTCGGCTTCGCCCCCCCAGTACCAGTGCTGGCGGTAGTAGTGGGACTGTTCACAGCACACCTGGAACAGCTTCTGCAGGTCTTCCGGCAAGTCGTTCCAGCGGTCCATGTTGGCAAAGAAGTGGCCGATCCATGCGCCCGAGATGTTGTTGGTCAGGAAGTAGTTGGTCACGTCTGCCCAGCCGACGGTATAATCTTCGGTGATGCCCGACCATGCGATGCCGTCCAGCTCGCCCGTCTGCACCGCGACCTCGATATCTTCCCATGGCAGGTTCACGGGCACGACGCCGAACTGGCTCAGGAACCGCCCGGCTGTGGGGAAGGTGAAGATCCGTTTACCTTTCAGATCTTCCAGGCTGCGGATCGGGTCCTTGGTGGCAAAGTGGCAGGGGTCCCACGCACCGGCGCTGACATGTTTCACGCCAACAGCCGCGTATTCCTCGGCCCAGATTTCGTTCAGGCCGTAGCGGTTGAAGAGGACCGGGACGTCGAGCGAATAGCGCGATCCAAAGGGGAAGTAGCCGCCAAACACGGTGACTTCGGTGGGTGAGGCCATCGAGTCATCATCCGATTGCACGGCGTCAATTGTGCCGCGTTGCATGGCCTGGAACAGCTCGCCCGTCGGCACCAGTTGATCGGCATAGAACAGTTCGATCTGCATACGGTCGCCTGCAATCTCGTTGAACATCTTGATCGCCGGGTCGATCACCTCGGCCGCCAGTGCCGCCCCAGCATAGGTCTGCATCCGCCACTTGATTGTGCTTTGCGCCAGTGCAGGGGCGGCCAGTGTCGCCGCCGGTGCTGCGATGGCAGCCCCTTGGATAAACTTACGTCTTGTTGTCATAGTTTTACTCCTAGTTGGTTGGTGCCGGTTGGCCCGGCTTATGAATTCATTTTCCGTAAACGTAATTTGGAAGCCATGTGGCGAGCTCCGGGAAGCTCATGACCAGCGCAAGCGCGAGCGCCATCACAAGCACAAATGGGGTAATCGAAGCATAGATGTCGCGCAGGGCGATCTCGGGCGGGGCCATGGCCCGCATCAGGAACAGGTTATAGCCGAAAGGTGGTGTCATATAAGCAATCTGGGTCGTGATCGTGTAGAGGATGCCGTACCAGATCAGGTCGAACCCAAGCGCACCGACCAGCGGGACATAGAGCGGTGCAACAATCACAAGCATCGCAGTATCATCTAGGAATGTGCCCATCAGGATAAAGCTGAGCTGCATCAGGATCAGGATCATCCAAGGGTTCAGGTTCAGCCGTTCGGTAAACAGGCTTTCGATGGCCTTCACCGCACCCAGACCGTCGAACACCGCGCCGAAGGCCAGTGCGGCAAGGATGATCCACATGAACATGCAGGTGATGCCCAGCGTGTTGCGCACGGAGTTCTCAAAAACCTGTCGGGTCATCCGACCCTTCAGAATCGCCGCAGCAAACGCCGCCAGTGCACCAATGGCCGAACTTTCGACCAGCGATGTCCATCCGTTGACAAAAGGCACCATCATCACGGCGAAGATGATCAGTGGCAGCAGCCCGGCGCGCAGCAGCTTCAGTTTTTCGGCGCGGGGCATGTCGCGATCCGCGTCACTCAGAACCGGACCAAGGGCAGGGTTCAAACGGCATCGAATCGCAATGTATGCGATGAACATTGCGGCCATCATCAGCCCTGGCACGATGCCCGCCAGCCAGAGCTGTCCGACTGGTTGCCGCGCAATCATCGCGTATAGAACCAGCACCACCGAAGGCGGCACAAGAATGCCAAGGGATGACCCGGCCTGGATCACGCCCGTGACCATCCGCTTGTCGTACCCGCGTTTCAGAAGCTCGGGCAGGGCGATGGTTGCACCGATGGCCATACCCGCCACGCTCAACCCGTTCATGGCCGAGATCAGGACCATCAACCCGATGGTGCCAATGGCGAGGCCACCCCGCAGACCACCCATCCAGACATGGAACATGCGATAGAGGTCATCGGCGATTTTGGATTCGCTCAGCACATACCCCATGAAGATGAACATCGGCAGGGTGAGCAGCGGGTACCACTTCATTAATTTCATCGCCGCGGCAAAGCCGATGTCATATCCCCCGCGGTCACCCCACAGCAGGAGGGCCGCCACAACCGCGATGAACCCGATGGCACCAAAGACGCGCTGCCCCGTCAGCAGCATGAGCATCATGGACGAGAACATGAGCGTAGCGATCATCTCGTAGGGCATCAGATTTCGGCCCCTTTGAGACGCAGGATGTCTTTGAAGAATTCTGACAGGCACTGCAGGATCATCAGCAGGAAGCCGACAATCATCATGGCCTTGATGGGCCACATGTAGGGGCGCCAGGCGGATGAGGATTGTTCAAGCCGCCCAACATCTTCCGTGCCGATGACGACACCAAACAGGTAGGAAAACGGTGCATCCTTCCAGTGACCCAAAGAGTAGGCCGTTGAACTGACAGCACCATAGAGCAGAACGCAGAGGTAAAAGATCAACAACAGGACGGTGATCGCATCGAACCACGCTTTGCGCCGAACCGACCAGCTGCCATAGAGCAGGTCCATCCTGACATTCGATCCCAGTTGCAGGGAGTATGGGCCGCCAAGGATGTAGTAGCCCACCATGACGAACTGGGCCATTTCCAGCGTCCAGAGCGACGGCAGGAAAAAGGTTTTGCTGATCGAGGACCACAGCAAAATGCCCATCAGGACAAAGATGCCGTACATCATCACGCGGCCAACGCGATAGTTCACAGCATCCACGCCCCTGATATAGCCACGCATCAAACCTTGCATGATGTGTGCTCCAAACTGACACCAAGCGTGGCAAGGGCGTCGACCGCCCAGCGGCTGAATAGTGTTGCCATCTCAAGCTGCGCGGATTCGGTTGCGATCAGGTCGTTGCGAATTTCGATCATCACGTTGAGATGCCTCTGCGGCACCGCATGTGTCTTGAGCGTGTGGGTTACGCCATGTTCCGGCCCATAGGGCGCGTTGCGCTGTACCCGTAAGTCCGTATGGCGCGGCGCTGCATTCAGAAATGCGTCGGCCAGTCTGCCGTCATCGTCTTGGAGGATGCCAATTTCGACGTCGCGGACAGTGCCGTTGTAGACAGGCGTGAAGCTATGGATCGTGATGATGACAGGGCACTTGCGCGCGTTGATCTGTGTCGCCAATGACCTGCGAAATGGATCGTAGAAGGCCTGTGCGCGCTGGGCGCGGTCCTGCTTGGTCAGACCTTCGTTGCCGGGGATGGCAAACGCCTCGCTGCGTGCTGGCATGGCATCTGGCGCTTCGGGCGGGCGGTTGCAGTCGTAGACAAGTCTGGAGATTTTTGACTCGACCAGCACGGCCTGCAGGTGTTGCGACATGTGTGAAGCAACCTCGTGCGCGCCGGGGTCCCATGCGATGTGGCTGCGTTTCGCGGCTTCAGGCAGGCCCAGATTATCAAACTCATCCGGAATGAGGTGACTGGCATGTTCACACACCAAGACCACGGGTGAGGCTGCATCGCCCCGCGTGATCTGAACCACATTTTCGATCTGGTTGCTGTGTGCCATTTGGTCCCCTGCGAACAAATTGGTTGCCAAAAGGCGCGTCTGTCAACACAGTTGTGAAAAATTTATCACAAAGCGATGCGTTCTGATAAATTATTGAATAATTGGAGGGCACATGGGTGAGGCGACCCAAACAATCTCGGATCTGATCCAGAGCAAGCTTGATGACCTGACCCGGGCGGAGCGGCAGTTGGCGCTGTCAGTGCTGCAAAACTATCCGGCGTCCGGTCTGGGCACCCTTACAGCGCTCGCCCAGAATGCCGGGGTGTCCGTTCCAACCGTTGCGCGGATGGTGCAAAAGCTTGGATACAAAGGGTATCCCGAGTTTCAGGCGGCGCTACGCGAAGAGCTGAAGGCCCAGGTCAAAACGCCGATTGCGAAGCATGAGACATGGGCCGAGGCCGCACCGTCCGAGCATATTCTCAACCGGTTTACCGACGCGGTGATCGAGAATATCCGCCTGACCCTCAGCCAGATTGATCCTGATGCGTTCGATCAAGCCTGCCGTTTGATTGGTGACGAAAGCCGGCATCTCTACATCGTGGGGGGGCGCATCACGCATACGCTGGCCGAGTACCTGTTCATGCACATGCAGGTTATCCGCCCAAACCTTACGCATGTCCAAACCACGTCGAACACGTGGCCGCACTACTTGCTTAACGTGCAAGAGGGGGACGTCTTCGTCATCTTCGATGTGCGGCGCTACGAAAACAACACGCTCAAGCTAGCAGAAATCGCAGACAAGCGCGGTGCTAAGATCGTACTTTTCACAGATCAATGGCGGTCGCCCGTGCATCAATTGGCACATATCTGTCTGAGCAACAGGATCGTTGTGCCGTCGGCTTGGGATTCGGCGGCCACCATCATGTTGCTGGTGGAAACCATGATCTCAGCCATTCAATCCCTGAACTGGGAAACGACAAAGGAACGGGTTGAAAATCTGGAGGACATGTTCGACCAGACCAAGCTGTTTCGAAAGTTCACATGAACGCGGTTTGAGCAAACCTTCTTACCTTTCCCGATGTGGCTTGGGTCGTCCGGATATGCTGCTTTGATGTCTGGCGCTTAGAGCCTCACAAGACGCAACGCGATCCCTTGACTCGTGGCAGTTTCCGCCTGTTTGGCATGCAGATCGCACGGTTTTTTTGCTTGAGCGCAGGCAAAGGGCGGTGCATCCCCCACATTACTGAATTTGTTTGTTTTTGTTCAGCTTATGGTACTACTTGGGGTTGATTTTTGCGGTGCAGAAACAGAATATCACCCTATGTGGTCAGACAAAAGTGCGTAAGATGGCAGCAGCGGTGATTTTTGATGTAACCAGTAATCGATTCTGTCGTTTGCAAACCGCATTGATGTGCTTTCCAATCAAAGGTCTATACAGATTTCTTGGCCAGACCTTGGACAGAGCAGCTTCCGATTTGGGACGTATCGGCAGGTCTAGTTCATTCGTCAAAACAAAAATAACCCCGGGCGCGCGCTACGCGCTGGAGCTTCAGCGATTTGAGTTTGAACAGATTGATCGGCGTCTGTCGCTGTGCCCCTTGGTGGAATGCGCCAACCAGCTTGGCAATCGTTCCCTTCGCGTAAGGGCAATTGATGACGGCGTATTCATCAAGCAAGGGCACGATGTGCCAGTTTCGCGTTTCGGGATTCTGACCCGCACAACCTGTGCGTTGCGGCCGATCATTGATTTTTAGCGCCTTATGAAAGTGGTCGCCCAGGGCGTTCATGGGCATTCGCAGTCATAGCAACTGCAAACGGGGGTAAGATGCGTATACTTGGTTTGGGACTTCTGGCGATTTTGTTTTTGGCGCTTGCGCGGTTCGTGTTGATACAGCCCGATGTGCAAGGGTTTGTTGGATTGCGCGGTGGTGATGGCCGTATACATCACGATCTCGTTTCAAAACTTCCCTCTGGTACTCAGCTTGAGAACGCTCAAGGCACCCAGCACACGTTCATCGTCCGGGAAAGTGACACGTGGACTGCGCTGGCCGGTTCACCCGGGTTTGCATCCGCTTCTTTCAATATGCCCAAGGAGGTTTCTGTCGTCAGTGGTGAGCTGATCCTTGATGTCCGTGCAGAGTTACAAGCGGATTCCGTGGCGCGCATGCGGGTAAATGTGAATGGCGAGCGGCGTGGGGAAATCATTCTGTCTCAAGGTGTGAACTCCAACACTATTCGTATCAACCTGTTGCCGTCGGATCTGACCCAAAGCCAGCTGGTGGTTTCACTTGGTGCGTTCGGGACATTTCCCAATCAGTCCTGTCGCCGGGACTGGAATGGGGGAATGATCGTACGGATCGAACCGACCAGCCGGATCGAGATTGAGACCGAAGGCCCGCTTCTGGACTTGAATGACCGATTGCGGGCGACCGGAAACCCGTATCACATCGCATGGCCGAACGATCCCGCGGTCAAAGAGTACGAGCGCCTGATCAGTTTTGCAGTCGATCAGAATTTCCGTGATATTCGCACGATTTTTGTCCCGGCCGACGCAACCAGTGTGCCGGCTGGTGTCAGTTTTTCATCCGAAGATCTTTCGACGGCTGCAATGATGATGGAGAATGCCGTTCGTGACGTGGATGATGTGTCCTGGCCATTGCCAATCGCGTTGGAGGGGACAATCGCAGAGGCGCGCTATTTCGAATACGACACGTCATGGCGCCACAACTATGATCTGCGGACGACACCAAATGCCGAATACCCGACCGCGTTGTCGTTCGGTTTGCGTGCGATTGGTCTGCAACCTGATGCCGAGTGGCTTTTAACCGTCACTTTGAATGACGCCATCGTTTTCGCGGAAAAGTTCGAAGGTGCGTCACTCGACCTCAATCGAACGGTTGAACTGCCTTTGCTGCTTCACGACTTCAGCAATATTCTTGAGATCAGGCTGATCAGCTCGGAGCGGCAAAACCAGGAGTTCTGCACCAGTGGTTCGCCCATTACAGCCCAATTGAAGCAATCGACCGTTTTGCGCGGCGGCGTGGCGGCCGAGGACAAAACCATCGGCCAGTTCATCAATGCTTTGAATGGCCCCCTACACCTTGAAGTGTCCGAGCAATTGAACGCGGCTGAGGCCTCGACGGCGGTGCCTTTCTTGGCCGAGGCGTTCGGTGATCGCGTCCAATGGGTCAGCGATCAGAATGCGGGCCCAGACGATGATTATGTATTGCTCAAC
Source organism: Tateyamaria omphalii (assembly GCF_014651375.1). Lineage (GTDB taxonomy): Bacteria > Pseudomonadota > Alphaproteobacteria > Rhodobacterales > Rhodobacteraceae > Tateyamaria > Tateyamaria omphalii. Next base: position 851,960 of record NZ_BMWT01000002.1, on the reverse strand, counting down.
ACCAGGTCTGAACTAAAAAACAGCTTTGAACGGATCAGACGAGAGTGGCCTGATCACACGTTCTGGCTGATTTCTCCGCGCCTTTTCGATCAGGGAGAGTTGCCTTATCGCCAAACTGAGCTGACCGACATCTCGTTGCTGGATTTCGAGTTGAATGAAGGGCCGCGCATTGCTGCCATTGTAGCCATCAAACCGGCCCCTCAACCGATCCCGAACGACTTGGGATCTGAAGCTGCGGACGATGCAGAGGCGGTTGAAGAAAACGTCCTGTCCGAACCGACGCCTGCGACGGTGGATGCGGACAAGCCAGCTGAAACACTGCTCGACGCGGAACCTTCGCCAGTGGACAGTACCGCGCCCACACTATTGGCGCCTGCTCCGGGTGAGGAGCAAGATACGACAAACCCCACAACGCAACCAGACTTGCTGGAATGAGGACCACAGAAGCAAAGAAACCGGCATACTTTCAGTACGCCTCTGTGGATTCAACGCCCAAGGGTCTGTCGCATCCGGTACCGCTCTGGTACGGGCCAGCGCTGATCGCGCTGTTTTGCGTGCTTAGTATCGCATCCCTGTACACAATCACCTCGATTCCGTTGCTGCGACATACATTTCCCAGTGGGGATCTGATCATCGGTCCCTATCAGGGCACACACAGTATCTCAGTCCGAATATTTCTGATCTGTTACTTCGTTTCCTATTCCGTGTTCTGCCACGCCAATCCACTCAAGAAACTGACCATGGGTTTGGACCTGTGCGTGTCTTTTGCGTTTTTATGCATCACGCTGGATGTCACCACCATCGTTCTGCATAGGGCGCTCGACCTCACCTTGCCATTGACTGCCGTTGCCATTCTGTCTGGCCTTCTTGGATTTGGGATATACGCCATCAAACTGCTGGAACGTGGGCGCATGCCCCCCTCGGTTCCGATGACAATTGACACAAGTCGGAACGGTCAGACCCTTATGCGCGGTTTTGTCATTGGGCTGTTCTGTGTCTGGCTTTCTATTTACCTGGCAAACAGGAACTATGAGACCATAGATCTGTTGCGTGGCTATTCCCTGTTGGGGGGGATTGGTCCGGGTATTTTTCTGTTTCTCCCGGCTTTCTTCGGTATGCTTTACCTTGGCGGGTTGGTGGATGAAGCCCACTTTCGTTTCCACAAGTTTGCACCGGACATCTCGGTGATCATTCCTGCGCATAACGAGATGCACATCATCGAGGAAACTCTGCGGGGAATAGAAACCGCAGCCAAGAACTATGATGGAAGCGTCACCATAGTGTTCGTCGACAACGCCTCCTCTGATGATACGATCGGCGTTGTAGAAAAAGTTGCCAAAGACCTTGTGTACGCCGATGTGCGCATCTTGCAGGAACCCCACCCCGGTAAGGCAAATGCTTTAAATCTGGGGCTTAGCGCCGTCGAAACGGAATTCTTTGTTCGCATCGATGCCGACACAATTGTCAAGAAAAACGCTTTTCGTCGCGGTATGACCTATTTCCGAAGCGATGAAATCGGAGCGGTTGGGGGCTTGCCTCTTTCGCCGGGAGGCGGCCCGTTTGATCGTGCGCGTCTGGTGGAAGCCGTTGTAAAACACGGAATGTATTCGGTGGGCCTGTCTGCCATCAACGGCATCGTCGGAGTTCCGGGGATGTTTGTTATTTTTCGAACGGAATTGCCAAGGAAGCTGGGTGGTTTCGCGGGGGGCATGAACGGTGAAGACACCGACATGTCACTGCGCATCGGAGAGCTTGGCTATCGTCTTATTGTCGATCCGGAGGTGCGCTTCATTTCAGAAGTGCCACGCACATATGCACATATGCGTGAACAGCGCATGCGCTGGTTCCGCTCGACCTATCACGTTGCATCGCGCTGCCGTGCCGTTGTTTTTGGCTCCGAAGTCAGCTTTCGGGGCAAAGTCATCCTGCCTTACATGCTGCTCAACTCTGGCCGACGGGCGATGATGGTGCCTCTCATTCTGTTTGGCCTTATCGAATACTTTACCGGCTTCAAGACTCTGGATGTGCTCGAGCTTCAGGCCGTGATTGCCGTTGTCTTCGGTGCACCGCTCCTAATTTCTATACTTGCTCTCATCGCAAACGGGTACATCCTTCAGATCCTATTCATCCCGGAATACATCCTGTTTCGCCTGCTACGGGCCTACTTTACACTTGAGTCCAACCTTTCGATCAACTTGGATATGAAGGCAGAAGACCTTTATGCCGACCAGAATGTCGCGGCGACCACCGTCAAAAAACGACGCAAGCCGCGCGTGACCACTGCGAGTGGCTAGGGCAGAGTAATCTCGTAACCCACCCTTACGGTCACCCCTGAGAAGTCTCTTACAGGCACGTTGGATTGGTTGTCCTCCCAGCCGATCGCGCCAAACAAAGCGCCACCGTTTCTGGTCGTTTTGCGCAACTCAACCTCTAAGGCCCAGCGGTCGTCCGAACGCTCAAAATCAAAGGCATTTGAAAAACTGTCCTTGTAGTCGCGCACAAATGCTTTCGCCCGACCGGTGAGTGTCAAATCGTCCGCCAGCCGGTATCTGGCCTGAAATCGAACACCAAATTCATTGTAGCTGAACTTTGCAGCATCGGCATCGCGGATGTCGAAATAGGGTGTGACCGCTATCAGCTCCAAACCGTCGATGTTGGGAGACCATGAATAGCGCAGGCTGCCCAGATACTCATGCTGGTCAAAACCATCAAAGGTGTTTTCTTCATTTTGGTCGCGATATCGGTAGCGCAAGCTGAAAGTACTGGACCGCCGTTGTTCGTCCCTGATGTTGACAGACGCACGCAGGGAATAGCGGCGAAACCGTTCGTTGGAAAAGTCGTTGGATGTCTCAAGCCCTGCCTGCAAACGATACTGGGTTCGTTCAAACATCGAAGAATTGAAACGGTACTCCCCAAACACGCCCAACCTGAGTTCATCTACATCGGAATCGTCAGGGAACAGTTTCGTGGTAAGGAACGGTGTTACGATAATGCGGTCACCGGCATCGTTTCGCCATTCGTACCGTCCGTTTATCTCTAGGATCGGGCCAATCAACAACTCGGTTGCTACCGTGTCATTGCCCCGATCGGTGACACGATCCGTGGTGCCTATGTAACCGCGGAGTGTGAATTCAGGGGGGCGCGCTTCGAAGGTATTGGCCAGCGCTGGTCCGCTTGTACTGGCCATTAAAAGAGCGATGATTGCTGGGTGTCGTGCGGTCGTTTTGGTCAATGTATTCAATCTGAGGTTACGAACTGTGTCGCAAAAGTTGTATCACAGCCCGTTGGGGACATTAAGCTGTCCAAGTCAAACTTCCTTAGGGCGTTTCGTCATATTTTGTGGTTGGTGCGGTCTTCGCCTCTTTATATGGTGCCCTGGCGACTTGCTAAGGCGAAAAGTCGCTTACGTCACCTGCTGAATTTTGCGCCATTGGAATAAACGGTGCATCCAGATGCCATGGATGACCTGACGCACATTTTGAATTGGCGCAGAATTAGTTCGCGCCTTACAACCTCTGGGCAACCAACTGAAGATCAACTGGCTGACATTCAGCGTAGTGGCGTGACATATGTCGTCAATTTGGGGCCGCATCACAACAAAGGTGCCCTCAAGGACGAGAGCGCCACTGTCTCGGCACTTGGCATGGTCTACATTTACATACCGGTCGACTTCCAAGCGCCCTCTGATCAGGATTTTGATGAGTTTCGATCTGCCCTAGAAGCATACCCGGACCAAAAAATGCATGTCCATTGCATCTACAATGCGCGGGTCAGCGCATTCTTTTACCGCTATGCAAAGCTTGGTTTCGAAATGTCTGAAGCAGATGCCTTTGCCAACATGGACAGCATATGGAGACCAGGAAACGATTGGTCCTCCTTTATCGATGATCCAGCGGCGATAGGTAAGCCGAACCGGTATGCCGGGGAAGACTATTGATGATCTGGCACGCGTATCCGTGATGAAACCGGGGTTTTCCAATGCGACGGCCGTGTGCTCGGACATGGACCCGCAGCAACCGCTTGATTGACAGCCGGTTGGGTGTCCGATGGGTGGATCTGTACCGTGAAGATCTGTGCGGAGAGTTGGGGGGTGAAACATAAGGGGCAACTGCAGTGTTGTGGCCTTTGGCTTTGCACAGGTGCATTCGGGCAGGACTGAAGCGCGACTCATTCGGTGATTTTTTCAACGATTGCTCTTACTCGTGTCTGTGTGCAGTGCGTCGGCTGTTTTCTTTAATTATGGCTTTAGAACAGAGGATTACATCTGTTTTTCTTGAAAATGATGAACGCACCTCAAAATGTCCATTGACATGATGTACGCTCCTCAAATAGCGTTTCCCTAGGGTCACCGCTCAACGATGACCCAAAGGGAGGATCATATGAAAAAAATGACTTCAGCCGCCGTTGGTGCGGCCCTAATGACGTCTGTCAGCTTGCCAACCATGGCCATGGCAGAGGATTTGACACTGTGCTGGGCCGCTTGGGACCCGGCCAATGCATTGGTTGAACTGAGTAAGGAATTCGAGGCCCAGTCTGGCCACTCCATGAACTTCGAATTCATCCCCTGGCCCAATTTCGCTGACCGGATGCTGAACGAACTGAATTCGGGCGGCAAGCTATGTGACCTGCTGATCGGCGACAGCCAATGGATTGGCGGCGGCGCCGAGAATGGCCACTACGTCAAACTGAACGACTTCTTTGACGCCGAAGGCATCAGCATGGACGACTTCGCACCCGCGACCGTCTACGCCTATTCCACATGGCCCAAGGGCACACCAAACTACTACGCACTGCCCGCCATGGGCGATGCCAACGGTTGGTTTTATCGCAAGGACTGGTTCGCGGACGCCGACATCCAGGCCGCTTACAAGGAAGCCACAGGCGAAGACCTGCGCGAGCCACAAAGCCAGCGCGAAATGCTGCAGATCGCCCAGTTCTTCCAGGGCCGCGAGATTGATGGCAAGACCGTCTACGGTGCCTCCATCTTCACCGAACGTGGATCTGAAGGGATCACGATGGGTGTGACCTCCGCGCTGTATCCCTGGGGTTTCAAATACGAAAACACCCCCGGCTCATATGACATGGAAGGTGCGGTGAACTCTGCCGAAGCGGTCGAAGCGTTGGAGTTCTATAAGGAATTCTACGAAACCGCGACGCCACCGGGCTACACCAACTCTTACATGGGCGAGTCGCTCGACGCGTTCAAATCCGGTCAGGTTGCCATGGCGATGAACTGGTTCGCGTTCTTCCCGGGTCTCTATGCCGACCCGAACACCGGTGGGGACAAGATCGACTTCTTCGTGAACCCACCTCAGAACCAGGCGGGTTCGACTTTGGGCGGGCAGGGGATCAGCGTGGTCGCCTATTCCGACAAGCAGGACGCCGCACTTGAATACATCAAGTGGTTCGCCAACCCCGAGGTGCAGGCCAAGTGGTGGGAGCTGGGCGGGTACTCAGCCCACAACTCGGTCCTGAACGATCCGGGCTTCAAGGACAGCGCACCCTTTGCCGGTGACTTCCTCGACGCGATGGGCGCGGTGCAGGACTTCTGGCAGGAGCCAGCCTATGCCGAACTGCTACTCGCCATGCAGAAACGCATCCACGACTACGTTGTTGCTGATCAGGGCACTGCTCAGGAAGCGCTCGACAAGCTGATCGAGGACTGGACCGAAGTGTTCGAGGACGAAGGCAAACTCTAAGCCAAGCTCGGGTGGGCGTCCGCGCCCACCCATTCTCTTCCCGTAGTCTTTGACACTTCGACGGGTGGGCCTTTGGGCCCACCCCACAGGACAGGTTTGCCAGATGACAGACACCATCGCCAATCGCGCCGCCAAAGCGACACCGCAAAAGGTCGCGCGCAAGATCAAGGGCCTCAGCGACCGCGCCATCGCGTGGATCTTCGTCGCTCCAACGATCTTCCTGCTGCTGGCAATCAACATCTTTCCGCTGATCTGGACGATCCAGCTCAGCTTTACCAACTACAAGGCCAACCGCCTGAACCGAGAGCCGGAGTTCATTGGCCTGCGCAATTACGAGCGCATCCTGACGGACAGCGACATCTGGCTGAACATGCAGGCCACGGCGCATTTCCTGTTCTGGACCATCGCGCTGCAGGTGCTGATCGGGTTCACGTTGGCTTGGCTGATCAACAAGAAATTCAAGGGCAACGACCTCTGGACCACGATCATCGTGCTGCCCATGATGCTGTCGCCAGCGGTGGTCGGGAACTTCTGGAAATTCCTCTACCAACCGCAAATCGGGCTCTTCAATTACATCGTCGCCTTTTTCACCGGCAAAGACCCCAGCAGCTTCGAAATGCTCGGCTCGGTTCAGTTGGCGCCGTGGTCCATCGTCATCGTGGATACATGGATGTGGACCCCCTTTGTGATGCTGATCTGCCTCGCCGGGTTGCGGTCCATCCCCGACTACATCTACGAAGCGGCCGAGGTCGACCGCGCTTCGAAACTGCGCCAGTTCTTTACGATTACAATCCCCATGGTGCTGCCCTTCCTGATGCTGGCGGTTTTGTTCAGGGGGATCGAGAATTTCAAGATGTTTGACCTCGTTGTCCAACTGACGGGCGGCGGCCCAGGGTCTACAACAGAACTCACCTCCATCAACCTCAAGCGCGAAGCCTTTGAGAAGTGGCGCACTGGCTATGCATCCGCTTACGCCATCATCCTCTTCGTTACGGTCTTCGGACTCGCAAGTATCTACGTCAAAGCCCTCAACAAGGTGAAGGAACGCTGAGTATGACCACATCCTTCGCCATCTCAGAAAATTCGCAGAATTTTCTCGCCCCGTACTTACCAATCGGAGCCGTCAGATGAGCGCCTATTCCGTCACCGAACCCAGCACGCGCTCCAAATGGTTTGCCGGATCGCTGGTCATCCTCTACGCGCTGATCACAATGATCCCGCTCGCATGGATCATGCTCACCGGGTTCAAATCTCCCAGCGATGCGATCAGCTACCCACCTAAGGTCGTGTTCGAACCCACGCTTGAAGGGTACGTGAACCTGTTCACTACCCGCACACGGCAAACGAAAGAGTTCCTAGAGGCAAACCCGCCGCAAAACTGGGCGGATGAGATCGTACGCGAATACGACATGGTCATTGTCGGACCGTCGAAATTTGGTGAGCGGTTCCTGAACTCGGTCATCATCGGCTTTGGCTCGACCTTCCTGAGTATCTTCCTCGGCACACTCGCGGCCTACGCCTTCAGTCGCTTCAAAATCCCACTGGCCGACGATTTGCTGTTCTTCATCCTCAGTACGCGGATGATGCCACCCATCGCCGTCGCCATCCCCATCTTCCTAATGTACCGCAACCTCGGGCTGTCGGACACACATCTGGGCATGATCCTGCTCTACACAGCGGTGAACATCTCACTCGCTGTCTGGCTGCTCAAAGGGTTCATCGACGAAATCCCCCGCGAGTATGAGGAAGCGGCCCTGATCGACGGCTACACGAGGTTCCAGGCGTTCTACAAAGTGGTGTTGCCGCAGGCCGCAACTGGCATCGCTTCGACCGCCATCTTCTGCCTGATCTTTGCTTGGAACGAATACGCTTTCGCGGTGCTGCTGACCTCGGCCACGGCCCAGACTGCGCCACCCTTTATCCCGACCATCATCGGCGTTGGTGGACTGGACTGGCCCGCGGTTGCGGCAGGGGCGACCATCTTCCTCCTGCCTGTCATGATCTTCACCATCCTGCTGCGCAAACACCTGCTGCGGGGCATCACATTCGGAGCGGTGCGCAAATGACGTTTGTATGTCGAACCACAACATCTTGGTGCACCGGGGGGGTGCCGGTGGGGTGCACAGGGGGGGTACGGATGCTGTACGGATGTCACCACCCCGTTTTCAGCCAATCGGAGGGCAAGCCATGCGCACGTTTCTGACCGGCCTCATGCGCCTGCGCCGCGGTCCATGGGAGATGCTGGCGACCATCATCATCGCCCTCGGGGTCTTCATGCTGATGCAACCTTTCGTACTTTGGGCCTTCACCTATTCCTTCATCACCACCCTGGTGGGCACCGTCATGTTCATCATCGTCAGCCACTTCCCGGAGGACGAATAAATGTGGGAACAAGCCTGTCCGATTCTGCCTTCGCGCGATTTCTCCGTGACCGAAACGTTTTACAAGCGGCTGGATTTCGACACGTGGTACAAGGACAACGACTACCTTCTGATGAACCGTGACAAGGTCGAACTTCACTTCTTCTCGCACCCCAAACACACGCCTGAAACATGCGACCACGAGGTCTATATTCGTCCCAAATCGGTGGATGTCTTGTCTGATCAGATCGAAAAACTGGATCTGCCGCGCGCTGGTGCCTTTCCCAAGTTTCTGCCTGCGGAAGACAAGCCCTGGGGTATGCGCGAAGCCGCGCTGTGGGACCCGGATGGCACCCTCTTGCGGATTGGCGAGGAGACCACAGATGGCTGAAATCGTTATCAAAAACGTCCGCAAGGAGTTCGGTGATTTTGTCGCGGTGCGCGAAAGCTCTTTCACCATCGAAGACGGCGAATTCTTCATGCTGCTCGGCCCATCGGGCTGCGGCAAGACCACAACCCTGCGCATGATCGCGGGGCTGGAACTGCCCACCAGCGGTGAGATCTATCTCGACGGCGAAGAGATCGGCCAGCGCCCGCCCTCCGAGCGCGATATTGCCTTTGTTTTCCAGATGTTCGCGCTCTATCCGCATATGAATGTCTACAAGAACCTGAGCTATCCGCTGGTCAGCCAGGGCATGCCCCGCGCGCAGGTCCGGGCCAAAGTGGACGAGGTGGCAACGATCCTCGGGATCAAGGACATCCTAAAGAAACCCGTTGGCGGCCTCTCCGGTGGCGACCGTCAGCGCGTGGCCCTGGGCCGCGCCATCGTGCGCGAACCCAAGGCGTTCATGATGGACGAACCCTTGGGTGCGCTCGACGCCGAATTCCGCGAACACATGGCCGAAGAACTGCGCGCCCTCCACGACCGCATGGGCGCAACGACGGTCTACGTCACCCACGATCAGCTCGAAGCCATGCAGATGGGTGACAAGATCGTCGTGATGAATAACGCCGTCGTCGAACAGTTCGGTAAACCGCAGGACATCTACGACATGCCTGCCACCATGTTCGTGGCCGACTTTATCGGCTCACCGTCCATGAACTTCCTGAATTTCCAGGGAAAAGTGGCGAAGGGCGAAGAGTTGGTCACGCTTGCGGACCAAACGATGAGCGTGCCAGCTCTGCGCGAAGGTGCCTCCGGAGACCTCGTCTTCGGCGTCCGACCCGAGCATATCCAACTGTCCGATGACGGCGGCTATCGCGGCAAAATCCTCGCCACCGAATATCTTGGCACGACACAGATCATCACGCTCGACACCCTTAACGGCGAGGTCAAGGCACGCACCGCCTCCGACCAGCCCGCGACGGTGGGAGAAACGGTGGGCCTCGGCTTCAACAGCAAGACCGTGACCCTGTTCGACAAGGCCACAGGCCGTGCTCTGCGCTCGGAACTGAACGAAGGAGTGCTGGCCCATGGCTGAGGTACAACTGAGCAACGTCTCCAAGTCCTTCAAGGCAACGCAGGCCGTGATCGAGATGGACCTGGCCATTCCCGACGGAGCATTTGTTGTCCTTCTTGGGCCTACAGGGGCGGGCAAGACCACCACTCTGCGTCTGATTGCGGGCTTGGAAAAACCTGATGCGGGCGACATCCACATCGGTGGCACTTCGGTGGCAGGCCTGACGCCCGCGCAGCGTGATGTGGCGATGGTGTTCCAGCAATACTCGCTCTATCCGCACATGTCTGTGCGCGATAATCTTGCCTTCCCATTACGGTCCCCAATCCTGAAAACACCCGAGGATGAGGTTGCGCGCAAGGTGCAGGAAGTGGCCGAGGTCCTGCACATTCCGCACAAGCTGGACAATAAAGCGACCGAGTTGTCCGGCGGCGAGATGCAGCGCGTGTCCATCGGTCGCGCGCTCGTGCGCGATCCGCAGGTTTACCTGATGGATGAACCCCTTAGCTCGCTCGACGCCAAGTTGCGCGCCGACCTGCGGGTCGAATTGAAACGCATTCACGCAGAGCTTGCCGCTACACTGCTTTACGTCACTCATGACCAGATCGAAGCCATGACCATGGCCACCCACGTGGGGGTGCTGGACGAAGGCCGCTTGGTGCAATTCGGCACACCGCGCGACATCTATGAAAACCCTCGAACGGCGTATGTGGCTGCCCGCCTGGGCCAGCCCCGCATCAACCTTCTGCCCGTTGGTCTGCTGGGCGAACACGCGCCCGCAGGCGCGCACCAAGTGGGGTTGCGACCGGAAAACATCCGTCACGGGGCGGGCCGCGATGCGCAGGTTGTGCGTGTTGAACACTTGGGAGACCAAACACGGTTGCACCTGAAAGTGGCCGACCATGACGTTATCACCCTGACCGATCCACACACATCGCTGAGTGCAGGCGAAACCATCCAGATTGCCCCCGAAAACCCGGTTTTCTTTGACGCTTCCGGCGCCCGGATCACCTGAGAAAGGACAAGCACATGACACAATTCGTCAATGCGAAAGAGGATTTGGTTAAGGAGGCCATTGACGGGCTGCTTGCCTGCTCGGGTGGGGCTCTGACACGGCTCGACGGCTATCCGCATATCAAGGTGGTCTACCGGTCCGACTGGGCACGTGATCGGGTTGCGCTGATTTCGGGCGGCGGTTCGGGGCATGAACCCGCCCATGCAGGTTTCGTCGGGCAAGGTATGTTGACCGCTGCGGTCTGTGGCGAGGTGTTTGCCTCGCCATCGGTCGAGGCGGTGTTGGCCGGTATCCTTGCCGTGACTGGTGAGGCGGGCTGCCTGCTGATCGTCAAGAATTACACTGGTGACAGGCTGAATTTCGGCCTCGCGGCCGAGCGTGCCCGCGCCCTTGGTCGCAAGGTCGAAATGGTGGTAGTCGATGATGACATTGCATTGCCCGACCTTCCGCAACCCCGTGGCGTGGCGGGCACGCTCTTTGTCCACAAGATTGCGGGTGCCATGGCCGAGGCGGGCAAACCGCTTGAGGATGTGGCAGCAGCAGCAAGACGGATCATCAAGAACGTGGCGTCCATCGGTACCAGCCTTGATACCTGCACGGTGCCAGGTTCGCCTAAGGAAAACCGCATCCCCACCGGCAAGGCGGAGCTAGGCCTTGGTATTCATGGTGAGCCGGGAGTGGAACAGGTCGATTTTTCCGGTGCAGCAGAGGCGATGGATCTGGTGCTGACCAAGCTGCGCGATCATGCACCTGATGGCCCATGTGTGGCATTGGTCAATAATCTCGGCTCGACAACACCACTTGAGATGTCCGTTCTGTGCCATGGATTGGCACAGGCTGGTATTGCGAGCCATGTGATCGGCCCGGCCTTGATGATGACATCGCTTGATATGCACGGTTTCTCCGTTTCGGTTCTGCCCACGACGCAAGAAGATCTGGACGCGTTGGCCGCGCCAGTCCCGATGGCTGCATGGCCGGGGATGCAAGCGCTGGTCGACGTGCCTGTCACTGCGCTTCCCGATGGTCTGACCCCGATCGAACCCATCCCTTCGGCCAATGCGCAAACGCGCGATACCATCGCCGAGGTGGCAGATGTCCTGATCGCTGCCGAAAGCGCATTGAACGAATTGGATGCGAAGTCTGGGGACGGAGACACAGGCAGCACCCTGGCAACAGCCGCACGCGCGCTCAAGGACCGACTGGATGCCATGCCGCTGGCTGATCTTACCCAGCTTTTCCCGGCACTTGGCAACGAGTTGAGCCAGACCATGGGCGGATCGTCGGGCGTCATCCTCGCAATCTACTTCAATGCCGCGGGTGACGCGTGCGCGGGTGGGGCGCCCGTGCACAAGGCATTGGCCGAGGGGCTGAAGCGCGTGAGTGATGTGGGCGGTGCGCAAGTAGGCGACCGTACGATGATCGACGCGCTTGCCCCCGCGCTGGACGCACTTTCAGGCGGAATGGCTGCCTCTGCCGCCGCGGCGCGCAAAGGGGCTGACAGCACGGCACATATTCACCGTGCAAAGGCCGGGCGTGCAGCGTATGTGCCCTCGGAGAACTTGAAAGGGCACAACGATCCGGGGGCCGAGGCGGTGGCGCTGGTCTTTGAAGGGTTGGCCAAAGCCATGAAAGGGTAGGCACGGTTGAACAAGCAGGACGCCAAGACCGGGATCAAACCGACCGTCAACGACATTGCGCGCGTGGCGGGGGTGTCACTGGCGACGGTGGACCGTGTCTTGAACGCGCGGCCCGGCGTCCGATCCGTGACCATCGAAAAGGTCAACAAGGCCATCGCCGAGCTTGGCTATGTTCGTGACACCGCCGCTGCTAATTTGGCGCGTGGCCGCGTCTATAACCTCTTGTTTATCTTGCCAGACACGGCCAACGAATTTGTGGTGGCGCTTGATCATCATGTGACAGAACAGGCCATCAAGCTGCGCCACCAAAGGACAAGTCTGGACACGGTGCGGGTCCCGCCCTTCGATCCGCAAGCCATAGTTCAGACGCTTGATAACGTGGACGCAAGCCGCACGGACGGCGTTGCAGTGTTCGGACCCGAAACGCCTTCGGTGCGCGATGCGGTCAAACGTGCTCGGGCGCGCGGGATTGTTGTTGTCGCTCTGGTCGCGGATTTGCCCAGTTCTGAGCGGGATCACTTTATTGGCGTGGACAATGTCGCTGCTGGCAGGACCGCCGCACATCTGATGGGCCGTTTTGCCAAACAGGGCGGGCGGGTACTGGTCATCACCGGATCGCGATTGGCGCGGGATCACCTCGAACGCCGCAAGGGCTTTGATGCGGTCATGTCCCAACAGTTTCCGGAGCTGGACGTTGTTGCCTCGATTGAGGGGCGGGACGATCCCGAATTGATCCGCAAGATGCTGCCTGACGTTTTTGCTTCGTACCCTGATCTGTGTGGAATCTATTCATCCGCTGCCGGCAATCCTGGCCTGATCGAATATCTGAGCGACAATCCGCACCCTGATCTGGTTGTCATCGCGCACGAACTCACGCCAACATCGCGCATCGCTTTGAACAATGACGTGTTCGATGCCATCATCTCGCAGGACACTGGTCACCTTGTGCGATCCGCCGTGCGATTGATGAAAGCAACGGCGGACCGGCAGCCCATCGACCACACGCAGGAACGCATCCGTATCGATATCTATCTGAAGGAAAACATGCCGACCCCCTAAGCGGCATGAAGGGAGGAGACACAATGAAAACCATCAAGGGCCCGGCGCTGTTTCTGGCGCAATTTGCAGGCGATGACGCGCCATTTGACTCGTGGGACGCGATCACCAAATGGGCTGCCGATTGCGGGTACAAAGGCGTTCAGGTGCCCAGTTGGGACGGGCGTTTGATCGACCTCGCCACTGCGGCCAAAAGCAAGGATTATTGCGACACATTCAAGGGACAGGCCGCTGAAAACGGTGTCGAAGTAACCGAGCTGTCCACACACCTTCAGGGACAGTTGGTTGCGGTGCATCCGGCTTATGACGAAGCATTTGACGGTTTTGCCGCCGAATCCGTGCGTGGCAATCCCAAGGCGCGGCAGGCATGGGCCGTGGAGCAGGTGAAGCAAGCGATCTCGGCGTCGGCCAATATGGGGATCGAGGCACATGCCACGTTCTCGGGCGCGTTGGCCTGGCCGTACATCTACCCGTGGCCGCAGCGTCCGGCCGGTCTGGTGGAAACGGCCTTTGACGAACTGGCAGCGCGGTGGCGTCCGATCCTCGATCACGCAGAGGAAAATGGTGTCGATATCTGCTACGAAATCCACCCGGGTGAAGACCTGCACGATGGCGTGACATTCGAGATGTTTCTTGAACGTGTCGACAATCATGCCCGCTGCAACATGCTGTATGACCCGAGCCACTACGTGCTACAATGCCTTGATTATTTGGACAATATCGACATCTACAAGGATCGCATCCGGATGTTCCACGTCAAGGATGCCGAGTTCAATCCGACGGGGCGGCAAGGGGTCTACTCTGGATATCAAAGCTGGGTTGACCGCGCGGGTCGGTTCCGGTCACTCGGCGACGGCCAAGTTGATTTTGCGGCCGTGTTTTCCAAGATGGCAGCCAACGACTTTGACGGCTGGGCCGTGGTCGAGTGGGAATGCTGTCTGAAGCACCCGGAGGATGGCGCGCGCGAAGGTGCACAGTTCGTGTCCGATCACATCATCAGGGTGACGGAACGCGCCTTTGATGACTTTGCAGATGGTGGCACTGACGAAGCGGCCAACCGTAAGATGCTGGGGATCGACTGATGGCAGACCGTATCAAACTGGGCATGGTTGGCGGCGGCAACGACGCCTTTATTGGTGGGGTGCACCGCATCGCCAGTCGGATTGATGATCGTTTCGAGTTGGTGGCGGGCGCGCTGAGTTCGACGCCGGAGAAGTCGCAGGCCAGTGGCGCTGCGCTGGGTCTGCCGCGTATCTATGATGACTACAAGCAGATGGCGCAGCGCGAGGCGCGGCGGAAGGACGGCATTGATGCAGTCAGCATCGTGACCCCGAACCACGTTCACTACGCGGCGGCGCGCGAGTTCCTGAAGCGCGGTATTCACGTAATCTGTGACAAGCCGCTGACATCGACCTTGGCCGATGCCAAGAAGCTGGTTAAGGCCGCTGAAGATAGCGACGCGCTGTTCATCCTGACCCACAACTACACGGGCTATCCCATGGTGCGTCAGGCGCGTGAGATGGTGGCGAACGGGGATATCGGTACCATCCGTGTTGTTCAGGTCGAGTATCCACAGGATTGGCTGACAATCGAGCAGGACTTCAAACAGGCTGAATGGCGCACCGATCCTGCACGCTCTGGTGCAGGCGGGTCCACCGGTGATATTGGCACCCATGCGTTCAACCTCGCCTGTTTCGTAACTGGTCTGGAGGTGGATAGCTTGGCAGCCGATCTGGAAGCGTTCGTCCCCGGTCGTCAGGTCGATGACAACGGCCATGTGATGCTGCGGTTCGAGGGCGGTGCCAAGGGGATGCTGTGGTGCAGCCAGGTGGCGCCGGGCAATGAAAACGCATTGCGCATTCGGGTGTACGGAGACAAGGGCGGCCTTGAATGGGCGCAGGAGGATCCGAACTGCCTGTGGCACACTCCGTTTGGTGAACCCAAGCGCCTGATCACCCGGAATGGCGCTGGGGCAGGGGAGGCTGCCGCACGCGTGTCCCGTATCCCGCCCGGCCATCCCGAAGGCTATCTGGAAGGATTCGCCAACATCTATACCGAGGCTGCGACAGCAATTGCATCGGTCAAAGCGGGCGAGGCTGTGCCACAGGATGTGCTCTACCCAACCATCCATGACGGGTTGAAGGGGGTGCAGTTTGTTTCTGCTTGCGTCAAATCCTCGGCCCGCAATGCGGCTTGGGTGAAACTGGATCACTGACAAAAAACGGGTGAAGGGGCGGCTTGACCCGCCCCGGTCCTTGGCATATCTGAACACCCGGAGCCGCGGGCGTTGTGTAGTGGTAAGACCTTAGCCTTCCAAGCTAATGACGCGGGTTCGATTCCCGCCGCCCGCTCCAATCCTTTCCCATGCGCTGCCCTGTCCACTTGACCTGACCGCTTGGGTGCGGGCATGTGCGAATTGCATATGTTGCCGGAGACCGCATGGCCGACCAGACGACCACCCCAGTGCCCCCGCAGACAGGCACGCCTGAGCGCGAAAAATCCAAGAAAATAGGCGCGTTGCGTGCGCTGTGGCCCTTTGTTCAGCCATACTGGAAGCTGATGCTGGCCGCGATCGCAGCATTGGTGTCGACTGCGATTGTGTCACTGACCCTGCCTTTGGCCGTGCGTCGTGTTGTGGACAATTTCAATACGGAACAGTCCGAAATTCTCGACCTGTATTTTTTGGCCGCAATTGGAATCGCGGGCCTTTTGGCCGTGGGGACGGCGGTGCGGTACATGCTTGTGACACGCTTGGGTGAACGTGTTGTGGCGGACATCCGCAAGGCGGTGTTCAACCGCGTCATCGGTATGTCGCCCAGTTTCTATGAAAACATCATGACGGGTGAGGTGCTGAGCCGGATCACCACGGATACCACGCTGATACTGAGCGTAATTGGCTCCTCGGTGTCCATTGCCTTGCGTAACCTGCTGATCTTTATCGGTGGATTGGCCCTGATGCTGCTGACCTCGGCCAAGCTGACCGGGCTCGTGTTGTTGATCGTGCCTGCCGTCATCATTCCGATCCTGGTGCTGGGGCGCCGGTTGCGGGTGCTGAGCCGAGAAAACCAGGACTGGATCGCGGCATCTTCGGGTCGTGCGTCTGAGCAGTTGAGTGCCGTACAAACAGTACAGGCCTTTACCCACGAAGCAGCCAGCCGGAACATGTTTTCCGAGGTCACCGAGCAAAGCTTTGGATCGGCGCGCAGGCGGATTGCAACGCGTGCCCTCATGACGGCGATTGTCATTTTCCTAGTGTTCATAGGAATCGTGGGCGTGCTTTGGATCGGGGCCAATGATGTGCGTTCGGACGCGATGACGATGGGCGCGCTGATCCAGTTCGTCATCTATGCGGTTATGGTCGCGGGGGGCGTTGCTGCCCTGTCAGAGATCATAGGTGAGTTGCAGCGCGCAGCCGGTGCAACCGAGCGTTTGGTGGAACTGTTGCAAACCGACGATGCTGTTCAGGACATTGCGCAACCCGTGGCGGTGCCCCAACCGGTGTCTGGTCACATCACCTTTGAGGATGTGCGTTTTGCGTATCCCGCGCGTCCGGGGATCAACGCACTGGATGGCGTATCACTTGACATTCAACCGGGGGAAACGGTTGCCTTTGTTGGCCCATCGGGTGCAGGGAAAACCACGATTATCCAGATGCTCCTACGTTTTTACGACCCTCAGAACGGGCGCATTCTGTTGGATGGAACCGACGTTGCGCAGATGGAGCGCGAAGCCTTCCGTCAGCACATCGCGCTCGTGCCACAGGATCCGATCATCTTTGCGGCATCTGCCGCTGAAAACATTGCCTTTGGACGTCCAAGTGCGACGCAGGCCGAAATTGTCGCGGCGGCACAGGCTGCCGCAGCGCATGACTTCATCTCGGCCTTGCCGCAAGGGTACGACAGCCCATTGGGCGAGCGTGGCGTGATGCTGTCGGGGGGGCAGAAACAGAGGATTGCCATTGCGCGTGCTATTCTCCGGGATGCCCCTGTATTGCTATTGGACGAGGCCACCAGTGCATTGGACGCAGAAAGCGAACGCGCGGTTCAAGAGGCGGTGGATACGCTGGCGCAGGGCCGGACCACGCTGATCGTGGCGCATCGCCTTGCAACGGTCAAAATGGCGGACCGTATTATCGTTTTGGATCAGGGACGCATCGTGGCGCAGGGGCCGCACCACCAATTGGTGGCCGAGGATGGCCTCTATGCCCGTCTGGCGCGTTTGCAGTTCACGGACGGTGTTGCCGCCGAATAGTGTTGGCCTTTTGACCTTAGGTCACAGTATCTGACGCGGCGTCCCGGCGGTTCCCAGCCCCTTGCAATGCTTGAACATTGCGGCAATCCACCGCATCTTGTTGCGAGGGATAATTGCGCCGCAACAAACAATACAGTGGCGCTACAGGGAGGATGACCATGCCATTTGCCGGAATCGCGGACCGCGACGCCATTCAGAACGAAATGCCGTGGGAAGAGCGTGACGTCGCTAAAACCCTCTTTGGTATGCTCAGCAGAACAGCCGAAAAGTACCCCAACCACAACGCCGTCAGCTACCAGATTTTTTCCGATCCGAAGTCGAAGGCCGAAACGCTGACATGGTCGCAGCTTCAGGGCCGCACGGCGCAATGCGCCAACATGTTCCGCAAGCACGGCATCGGTCCCACCGACGTTGTCGCCTACATCCTGCCCAATGCCACAGAAACCGTTGTGACGCTTTTGGGCGGGGCGACGGCCGGCATTGTGAACCCGATCAACCCGCTGCTGGACGCCGAACAGATCGGTGCCATCTTGCGTGAAACGGACGCCAAGGCCGTGGTCACCCTACGCGCCTTCCCCAAGACGGACGTGGCCGAGAAAACCACCGAAGCGGTGAAGCTGGCCCCCAATGTTAAAACTGTATTCGAGGTCGATCTGCTGGGCCATGTGTCCGGTCTGAAATCCTTTATCATCCCGCTGATCCGTCCTAAGTTCGAGAAGGCTTCGGGCGTCACCTATCTGAACTTCAATGAAGAGTGTGCCAAGCATTCGACAACGTTGCAGTTCGAGGATGTGCAGGAAGATCGCGTGGCCTGCTACTTCCACACCGGCGGCACCACGGGCATGCCGAAAGTTGCGCAGCACAAGTATTCGGGCATGGTCTACAATGGCTGGGTCGGGGCGACGGTGCTGTTGACGGCCGAGGATAACATCTTGGCGCCATTGCCACTTTTCCACGTCATGGCGGCGCATGTTCTGTTGTTGGGGGCGGTTGCGTCCGGTGCGCATTGCATCTTCCCGACGCCGCAGGGCTATCGGGGCGAGGGTGTGTTCGACAACATCTGGAAGCTGACCGAGCGGTGGAAGATCACCTTCATCGCGTCCGTTCCCACGGCCATCGCGGCCATGATGCAGCGCCCGATTGATGCTGACATCGGCACTGTGAAATCGACCTTCTCGGGATCGGCGCCGCTGCCTCAAGAGCTGTTCAAGCGCTATGAGAGTGCTGCGGGCGTGGAGATTGTTGAAGGCTACGGCATGACCGAGGCGACCTGCCTTGTGTCCGGCAACCCGATCGATGGCGAGAAGAAGATCGGATCGGTTGGCATCCCGTTCCCGTACACGGACGTCAAGATCTACAAGGGCACGCCGGATGGTCCTATCGAGGCGGGTTTGGATGAGATCGGCGAGATTTGCGTGAGCAATCCGGGCGTGTGGGCAGGCAACACCTACACCGAGGCCGACAAGAACAAGGACTTGTATTACAACGAAAAATACCTGCGCACAGGTGATCTGGGTCGCTTTGATGAGGACGGCTATTTGTGGATCACGGGCCGTGCGAAGGACCTGATCATTCGCGGTGGCCACAACATCGATCCGGCCGAGATTGAAGAGGCGCTGCTGGGCCATGAGGCCGTGGCTTTTGCCGGCGCAATCGGTCAGCCGGACAAGCATTCGGGCGAGCTGCCCTGCGCTTATGTCGAGCTGGTCGAAGGGGCAACCGTAACGCCGGATGAGTTGATGGCGTTCTGCAAAGAACATGTGCACGAGCGGGCGGCACAGCCCAAGCACATGACCATCATGGACGAGTTGCCGAAGACGGCTGTGGGCAAGATCTTCAAGCCGGATCTGCGCAAAGAAGCGATCACCCGTGTCTACAACGCGGCACTGACCGAGGCCGGGCTGAAGGCTCAGGTCGTGGCTGTAACCGACGACAAGAAGCGTGGGCTGGTCGCTCAGGTGGCGGCACACGGTGAGGGCGAGACGGCGATCCAGACTGTTCTGGGTGATTTTGTCCGGCCGTGGGAAATGGCATCCGAGGCGATGGCGGCCCAGTAAATCCTAACGCACCGTGCGGTGCGGTTTGACAGAGGAAAAGGCGCGGAACTGCGAAGTTTGCCGCGCCTTTTGCGTTTTTTGGCCCTCTGCATTTCCCCTGTTTTTTGCCAGCTGAATCCTTCCGCACGTTTTGGCCGCGAAACTGCGCATTTTGCCTCTCGGGCCCCGTTAACCTGCGTTTTACCCAGGGCCTTGCCGTTGACCTTTAGCCACGTCCGTTAACCTTCTGTTCACCGGGCGGTCTGAAGCTGACGGAGACGTGACCGCGTGTCGGGGTATTCTGTTTTATCGTTCTGCCGAGACGTGTCGGAAAGGGGACAAGATGCCGAAGTCGAAAAAACGTGTGAAGGCGGCACCATCCAAACCGGAGAAAAGCGAGCTGTCGCGCCGGACGGTATTGGGTGGCGGTGCGGCCGCGTCCGCCCTGGTGTTGGGCGGTGGGTTTTGGGGCGTGAGTTCGTTCCGGACCTATGCCGCTGAACATGATCTGACCCGCGTCGGCCAGGGCGATCTGGCGATTGTGCAGGTCCATGATCCGCAATGTCCCACCTGCACGGCTTTGCAGAAACAGGCCCGCAAGGCGCTGCGCGACTTTGACGATTGCGGGTTGGTGTATCTGGTTGCAGACATCAAGACGCCGGAGGGGGCGGCCTTTGCCCGCCGGTTCAATTCACCGCATGTGACGTTGTTGCTGTTTGACGGGCAGGGGGAGTTGCAGCGCAGGGTGCAGGGAATGCAGCAGGCCGCGGCTTTGGTTGAGGTGTTTGCGGACTACAAGGCGACGGCCTGAGCTGCGGACCGGGGCACGGAATCGAGCCGAAGGCGCCGTGCCAGTGGCGGCCCGTCCGCGCGGGCTGTCACTTTGAATCTGTTTGTGCGCTGAAGCTGCGTTTCGGGCAAATACTGACTATACATCGAGGGGAAGGAACGGCTGAGCGGCAACCCACGGGCCGCCACTGGCACGGCTTCGGTCAGCGCAGGAACGGTTTGGCCTTCATCGTGTCGGGGATGTCGGCACCGAGGCGGTTCAGGATCGTGGGGGCCAGTTGCAACTGGTCGATCACGGTGTCTGCATCGGGGCCCTTGGCCTCTCCGAAATAGTAGAGCGCCGTTTCCTGCTGGAGCGCGCCACGCCCGCCATGGTGGCCGCGGTCGTCCTGTCCGTGATCGGCGGTCACGATCACTTCGTACCCCATGTCGCGCCAGCGTGGGATGAAGGGGGCCAGCATTTCATCCATGACGAAACAAGCGGCGTCCATTTCCTGGCAATCGTGGAAGAAGCGGTGCCCCATACTGTCGAGCGTGCAGGTATGCAGCATGCCGTAGGTCAGGTCGAACCGGGCGCAGAGGTTTGTGAGCGTGCCGAAGAGGTCCACGTCTGACGGCGTCATCTGATTGTTCGTCCCGTAACCGGTCATGCTGTGGAAGCGACCGTGGTTGATCGTGGTGCTGTCTGGTTCGTCATATTCGATGTCGCGGACAAAATCGAAGGGGTGGCGGTTGAAGAATTCGGACCAGAAGGAATGGGCGACGGCCCCCGTGGTGCCGCCTGCCTTGCGGACCTGTCCGAAGACGTCGGGGTGGGAGAGCCGGAAGACGTTGCCATTGCCGGTGCAGCCGTGTTCTGCGGGCGTCACCCCGGTGTGGATAGAGGCGTAGCAGGAGGCGGAGATGGAGGGGATCACGCTGCGATGTGTCCATGTCTGCGCATCGCCGCTGTCGACCCACCCTTCGAGATTGCCGAAGAGGCGGCGGAAATTGCGCAGCGGTACGCCGTCGAGGATGATCAGCAGGAGTTTGTTGGTCATGGCAGGCCCCTTTGGTGTTGGGGCACTGTAGGCAGACGGATATGTCGGGACCAAGACATGTTTGTGCGGGTCAGGTTGCGAAATTGGCGGGTGGGACGGGTCGGACGCGCTTTGCCCTTGGCAAAGACGCCCCGCCCACCGTCCCTTAGTTTCCGGCGCTTTCCATCTTGCGGTTGGCGATCACGTCTTCG
The DNA here is from genome assembly GCF_014651375.1 of Tateyamaria omphalii. Taxonomy (GTDB): domain Bacteria; phylum Pseudomonadota; class Alphaproteobacteria; order Rhodobacterales; family Rhodobacteraceae; genus Tateyamaria; species Tateyamaria omphalii. The sequence continues at coordinate 830,429 of NZ_BMWT01000002.1, read as the reverse complement.
AGCCAGCCGAGTTTCATTTCCGGCACCGAGCTGAGCAGGAGGTCGGTATAGTCGTCATAGGGGGGCGTCAGCACTTCGGACTTGGTGCCGTAGCGCTGGACCTTGCCCTGGTACATAACGGCTATGCTGTCCGAGATCGCTTTGACCGTGGCTAGGTCGTGGGTGATAAAAAGATACGCCACATCCTCGATCTTTTGCAAGTTGAGGAGTAGTTTGAGGATGCCGTCCGCGACCAGCGGGTCGAGGGCGGAGGTGACTTCATCACAGATGATCAGCGTGGGTTTGGCAGCGAGGGCGCGGGCGATGCAGACCCTTTGTTTCTGTCCGCCTGAAAGCTCTGCCGGGTAGCGGTCCTGGAATCCTTGGCCGAGTTCGATTTCGTCGAGGAGTTCCTGGATGCGTTTCTGTTTCTCCGCCCCTTTGAGGCCGAAGTAGAATTCCAGCGGGCGTCCGATGATAGTACCAACGGTCTGGCGTGGATTCATAGCCGTGTCAGCCATTTGGTAGATCATTTGCAACTCGCGCAGGTCTTCCATGCTGCGGCTGGGTTGATCGGGCGTGAGTGTGCGCCCTGCAAAAGTGATCTTACCGGCTGACGGCGGCAATAGACCTGTAATCACCCGCGCAAGGGTGGATTTGCCTGAGCCGGATTCACCAACCACGGCAAGCGTTTGACCCGGGCTGATGTCTACGCTGACATCGTGCAATACATTGAAGTTTGTACCCTTATAGCGCGCGGTGATGTTTTCGACACGCAGGACCGGCTCTGTGGGCTGTTTCTCTTCGTGAGTGATGGAGCGGACGGAAACGAGGGCCTTTGTGTACGCCTCTTGCGGCGCATTGATGATCTGGTCAGTCGTGCCGTACTCGACCTTTTCCCCGTATCGCAGAACCATGATGTGGTCGCTGACCTGTGCGACGACTGCAAGGTCGTGGGTGATGTAAAGCGCTGCAACGCCAGTGTCACGAATGGCGTCCTTGATCGCTTTCAGCACGTCGATTTGCGTTGTAACATCAAGTGCCGTGGTGGGTTCATCAAACACGACGAGATCCGGTTCAGGGCAGAGCGCGAGCGCTGTCATACAGCGCTGCAATTGCCCGCCCGAAACCTGGTGAGGATAGCGGTTGCCAATTGTATCAGGATTTGGAAGCCCCAGCTTGGTGAAAAGCTCGACAGCGCGTTTCTGCGCTTCCGACTTGCTGAACTTGCCTTGGCCTACGGCCGCTTCGATCACCTGTTCCATGATTTGCTTTGCCGGATTGAAAGATGCGGCTGCAGACTGGGAGACATACGTCACCTCGGCCCCGCGGAGTTTGCGGATGTCCCTGAGGGGTGCCTGCAGGACGTCGCGGCCGTTGACCTCGACCGAGCCGGCGGTGAGTTTCACGCCACCCCGCCCATAGGCCATGGAAGCGAGGCCAATGGTAGACTTCCCAGCACCGGATTCACCAATCAGGCCCAGCACCTTGCCCGGTTCGACATCAAAGTCGACCCCGTGCACGATTTCGATGTCATGCGGTTTCTCGCCCGGAGGGTAAACGGTGGCACCAATTTTCAGGCCACGGACTTTGAGCAAAGGTGTAGTCATCCGCGCCCCCCTTTCAGTGAGGTTGTCCGGTTCAGGATCCAGTCGGCGATGAGGTTCACGCTGATGGCCAGCGTGGCAATCGCGACGGCGGGGTAGAGGGCCGCGCCGATGCCGAAGTTGATCCCTTCCTTGTTCTCTTTGACGATTCCACCCCAGTCTGCGAGCGGGGGCTGGACGCCGATGCCCAGGAAACTGAGCGTTGAGATGAAGAGCACCATGAAGATGAAACGGAGGCCCATTTCGGCAACAAGCGGCGAGAGGGCATTGGGCAGGATTTCCCGGAAGATGATCCAGCCAAGTTTTTCACCGCGCAGGCGCGCTGCTTCGACATAGTCCATGACGGATATGTCGACGGCCACAGCGCGCGCCAAGCGGTAGACCCGTGTGCTGTCCAAGAGGCCCATAATGACGATCAGTGTGACGACTGTCGCCTCGATGCTCGACAGGATTACGAGCGCGAGGATCAGGGACGGGATCGACATGAAAAGATCGACGAGGCGGCTCATCACCTGGTCGATCCAGCCGCCGGAAACGGCCGCCAGAAAGCCAAGAACAGAACCGGTTGTGAAGCTGAGGATAGTGGCGGCCGTGGCGATGAAGATTGTTGTCTGCCCGCCATAGATCATGCGGGTGAGCAGATCGCGCCCAATCTGGTCGGTCCCAAGCCAGAACTGAGCCGATGACGGTTCCCATACGTCGCCAACAGTTTCGGCCATGCCATAAGGAGCGATCCATGAAGCGAAGATAGCCGCAAGGAAGTAGGTGCCGGTGATCAGAAGTCCGATGGCGGCAGAGAGGGGAATGTTTTTGAGCATGGGTCCTCTCCCTTACTTCGGGTGGCGGAGGCGTGGGTTGGCCAGGATGGACACCACGTCAGCGACGATATTCAGAATGATGTATACGGCGGCAAAGATAACGCCGCAGGCAAGCACCACGGGGACGTCTCGTTTGACCACCGCGTCCACGAGGTATTGGCCCATACCGGGATAGGCGAAGACCACTTCGACCACCACGACACCAACGACGAGGTAGGCCAGATTGATCATCACCACGTTCACGATAGGTGCGATGGCGTTGGGGAAGGCATGGCGATAGATCACTTTGAACGTCGTCAGCCCCTTGAGCTCGGCCGTTTCAATGTAGGCTGATTGCATCACGTTCAGGATGGCGGCCCGCGTCATGCGCATCATGTGTGCAAGGACCACCATGGTCAGAACGGCGACGGGCAGCGAGATGGCGTGGAGTTGTTCCAGAAGCGGCATGCCGGGGCTGATGGAGGCAAAGGAAGGGGCCCAGAAGAGTTTGACTGCAAAGAAGAAGACAAGAATGTAAGCGATCATGAACTCTGGCAGTGAGATCGATGCGAGCGTGATGCCGGAGATCAGCTTGTCCGGCCACCGGTTCTGGTATCTTACGGCAATGAGACCCAGAAGGATGGCCAGTGGAACTGAGATGATGGCGGCCCAGAAGGCGAGGAACAGGGTTGATGACATGCGCCGGGCAATCTGTTCGCCGATGGGCAGCTTATTGGTCAGCGCGACACCCATATCGCCTGTCACGATGCCGCCAAGCCATTCGAAGTAGCGGGTCAGGGCAGGACGGTTCAACCCCATTTCTTCCCGCAGGTTGGCGAGGCTTTCCGGGGTCGCGGATTGGCCGAGAATGGCTTGTGCCGCGTCGCCCGGCAGGATTTCGGTTAGGCCGAAGATCAGGGCAGAGGCCGCGAACAGCAGCAACACACCAAGGGCGAGGCGTTCTGCGACAAGTTTCAGGATGGGGTGCATGGGGTGGGGTCCTGATGGGACCGATGCCGCCCGGTCAGGGACGTGCGCAGGGTCGTGAATTGAAAAACCGCGCCCGTTTGTGTGCGGGCGCGGTGTGAGGCAGGCTTAGGCTTTCCAGGTGTACTTACCCGTTTTCCAGTACATCTGCGGACCGTTCGGGTTCGCCTCCCACCCCTGGACTTTGGCCGAGACCGCATCCACGAAGTCGTTGAACATGGGCACCATCACACCGCCCTCTTCGTTCATCATGCGACCCATCTTGGAGTAGATCTCTTTCCGCTTGGCTTCATCGATTTCTGCGCGGGCTTCGAGCAGCATTTCATCGAATTCCGGGCGCTTCCAGCGAGTGTCATTCCAATCTGCGGTGGACAGGTAGGCCGTCGAATACATCTGGTCTTGCACAGGGCGACCGCCCCAGTACGAGCAGCAGAAGGGCTGTACGTTCCACACTTCGGACCAGTAGCCATCATTGGGTTCACGCTTGATTTCCAATGGGATGCCCGCCGCTTGGCAGGATTGTTGGAACAACGCTGCGGCATCGACCGCGCCCGGGAATGCACCGTCAGCGGTGCGCAGAATGATCGGCGAGCCGTCGTGGCCGGACTTCTTGTAGTGCTCGGCTGCTTTTTCGAGATTGAACTCGCGCTGCGGGATCGTGTCGTCGAAAAGCGGGTAGGCCGCATTGATCGGCATGTCATTCCCGACCGAGCCATAGCCTTGCAGGATTTTCTCGACCATTTCTTCGCGGTTGAGCGCGTGTTTCAGGGCCAACCGAAGTTCATTTTCGTCAAAGGGTGCAGTATCCACGTGCATGATAAAGACGTAGTGGCCACGGCCTTGGGTCGACAGCACATTGACGGTGGGCGCGCGGTCCAGCAATTTGGCGATCTTGGGTTCCACGCGGTTGATCGCGTCGACCTGACCAGACTGCAGGGCTGCCGTTCGTGCCGTGGCATCGTTCAGCACGATGATTTCAACAGCGTCGTAGTGCGCGACCTGCGTCTGGTCGCCGCCCCAATAGTCTGCCTTGCGCGCAAAGGTCATGCGCACTCCGGGTTCGTCTGTTTCCAGCGTGTAGGGGCCTGTGCCGATGGCGGCTGCCGGGTCGTCAAAGCCGCCGCCGGGCTGAATGATCAGGTGGTAGTCAGCCATCAGGTAGGGCAGGTCGGCGTTGCCGACGCCCAGTGTCACTTCGAACACGTCGCCATCGGTGCGCATGCTTTCGATGCCTTGCACGATGCCAAGGGCGCCAGATTTCGATTCTTCGTTCGAGTGGCGCTCCATTGTTTTCAGCACATCGTCGGCTGTCACCGCTGCGCCGTTTGAGAATGTCACGCCGCTGCGGATTTTGAAGCGCCAAACCGTTGCGTCGTCCGACCCTTCCCAGCTTTCAGCTACCAGACCTTTGAGGCTGCCATCCGCGACCAGCTCGACCAACGGTTCACCCCAGAGGAACCCACCAGCGAGCGGAACATCTGAGGCCCAGGTGGCTGGGTCCTGGCTGTTGGTGGACTCGCCACCCTGAATACCCATCTTGAATGTGCCGCCGGCGACCGGTGTTGCCTTGGCTTCTGTCGCGAGCATTGATGATGCGATTGCGGCGGTAACGCCAAGTGCCGCGGCTCGTGCCATAAACTCACGTCGTGTCATCTTGCCTGCTGCCACCTCGGCAGACAGGTGTTCAAGTTCATGTGACATTGATTTCTCCCGGTTGGTCCCCTGCGCCTTGATGGCGCGTTTATTGATTGCTCAGTCAGCGTACCCATTTGAAGACACCCCGCAAGGGGTAAAAATGGAATGTTTTCAGCATTGTGAGCGCTGGCCTTGCCCAAGGGCTACAGGTTCCGTCGGGGAATCTTGTCTGTGATCGTGCGTTCGTAGATGCGGACATCGTTTTCAAACGCTTCCAATTTCGCGCTCAAGTGAAAGTCGCTGGCGTCTGACCACATTGAGCAACTGGCTTCAGTGCGCAAGCGTATGCTGTCACGTTCGATTTCATCCGTCCAATGACAGGTTCCTTTTGCAGACAACGGATCGTCTGGATGGATGTCCCAGCGTTCCCGAGCAATGGATTCGTGGACCAACCCATGGTCGAGGTCGCGAACCTTACCGAAGTCGTCTTCGATGACGAGCGACGTGACACCGGTGACCATATCTGTTTCCTGGCGCCGCGTATGTGTTTCGGGACGGAGCTCTTCCGTTTTCCATGGTGCGGCTGACTCTGGCTGTTGGAATGAATAGATGCCCGCCTCGGTCAGCGCCTCGACGGCTAGTGATCCGGCGTGGAGCGTCACTGTGGCGGATTGTGGGGCGGGCCAGATCAATGGCCAATAGGCGGTCGAAATCGACACGCGGATGCGGTGGCCAGCGGGCACAGTATAAGCGATGTGGTCCAGATTCATGCGAATGGCTTCGCGTTGTCCCGGCACAAGGGACCGGTTCAAGTGGTTGGCCAGGTTGAGAACGCCGTACGTGATCCGCGTTGCAGCCCCATCGGGGTGGATATGGTTCAGCCGCACCGCGATATGTGCGACCGGCTGATCCGCGCTGAGGTTCAGGTGTATGACGGGGGCACCCGTGATCGAAAGGTCGGATTCGATGGGTTTGCTGTCAAAGGTTGCGCTGAGTGCATCATCGCGCCGTTGGTCACCGGGCAGTTCGGGGCCAAGCCAGATGGCGCAGTATTCACCGGCGTCAGCACCTGTATCCTGTGGCGATGAAATATCCCGCTGGCATGCATCCTTGGTCGTATCGAGCCCCGCATTGGTCAGATACCAGACAAGTGTTTCGCTTTGCGCGTCCGCCAGCCACCGTCCCGGTCGGTTCGTGTACCATGTAGCCGGGCGCGCGCCGTCCATAAGATAAGTGCGCATGTCAGGGTCGTCCTCGACACCGGTTTCAATGCCTTTCAGCCACCGATCCCACCAGCGCAGCGCTTCCTGCAGGAAACCGATGCGCGGCTCGGGCACCGCGAAATGCGGATATTTATGTACCCAAGGGCCGATAATGCCTTTGGCGCCGGGAATTTTGTTAACGATCTGGGGTACGGCATTCTTGTAGGCATCGCCCCAGCCACCGACGGCCAGTACCTTGGCTTTGATCGTGTCATAGCTTTCGCAAACGGAGCCATGTTTCCAATACTCGTCCCGCGCCTGGTGGCGCAGCCATGTGCTGGGCAGGAACGGTTCGTTTTCCAACCGCTCCAGCCACATCTCGCGCCAATCGGGCCGCAGGGCCGGGTCGGGCGCGCGGGACGAATAGCTCCACATCGTGGCGCCCCAGCCCAGGTTTTCGTTCAGCAGGCAGCCGCCCTTGTAGTGAATGTCATCCGCAAAGCGGTCGACGGTTGAACAGAGTGTGATGATCGCTTTCAGCGGCTCGGGGGCCATCGCTGCGACTTGCAGACTGTTGAAGCCACCCCAGCTGATCCCCATCATGCCGACATTGCCGTTGCACCACGGCTGGGCTGCAGCCCATGCGATCACCTCGACCGCGTCGTCGAGTTCTTGCTGCGTATACTCATCTTCCATCAGCCCGTGACTGTCGCCATTGCCGCGCATGTCGACGCGAAGACAGGCATAGCCGCGTTGGGCGAAATAGGGGTGTGTAAGTGCGTCGCGGGCGCAAGTCCCATCGCGTTTGCGGTAAGGGAGATATTCGAGGATCACCGGCACCGGGTCATCTGTGGAATCGACAGGGCGCCACATCCGGGCGGACAAGCGGGTGCCGTCGGTAAGGGTGATGCCCAGATCGGGCTGTTCTTCGATCTCACGGAGTGTGTTCTTCATGAGTGCACGGTGAGCCGCGCCACGCGAGACTGTCAAGCGGGGAAGGGGGCCAGCCCCCTCGCGCTGACGCGCTCACCCCCGAGGTATTTCGGGCCAGAAGAAAGAGACTGTTAACCTTAATGAGGGCATTGAAGACATACGGTGCAGGCGGAGGCGCCGATGGCCGTGCCAGGAGAAGGGGGGACCTTTCTTCCTGGGGGGAGGGTTGCAAACCTTCCCTTTATCTTCTTCTGGCCGAAAGTGCCTCGGGGAGGCCGCAGGCCGGGGGCAGAGCCCCCTTAAAAATGTCGTCACGCAGCGGCCCTTGGATCACGCCTTGTACGCGATGAGCAGGTCCATGACATTCGTACCCGTAGGCCCGGTGATAACAAGCGCATCGCGCTCTTTGAGCCAGGGATATGCGTCAGCTGCAGCCAACGCGTCCGCGCCGCTGTCTTCCCAAGTGCTTCCATCGACTAGCGCACCGGCAGCATCCGTCGGACCATCCGTTCCATCCGTACCTGCGACCAGGATGTGCAGCCCTTGGGTTCCGGCGATTTCGCGAGCCAGAGCAAGCCCTAGCGCCATGTTGCGGCCACCCATCCCGGGATTGTTGGGCAATTGCACGACTGGTTCGCCGCCAAAGATATGCAAGCCCGGCTCTGCATCCCGCAGCACATTACCAAGGTGTGGGGCAAGGTCGGTGACATCGGCATAGAGGGTCTCGCTGTTTGTCAGCACCGGGATTGAGCTGGCAGTTGCCACCGCATCGCGTGCGATGGCGTTGCTGGCGATTATATGCGGCGCAAAGATGAAGCTGGCATCGTTTCGGGCGTCCCCAATGCCCGAGCCGATGGTGGCCAGGCTGTCACCCTCCACGTCCGAAAGCGCCAGGGTCGTGACCCGTGCTCCTTTAAAGTGAGCCAGCAATTTCCCACCCTTAATCTGTGATCGGGATGTTCGGTGGGCATTCATTTCCCCGATCGGCGTGCCGGATGCCAGAAGCGACTGTGTTTCAGCCTTAAGATCGTCGAGTGTCATCCCGTCTTCGGGCACTTCGACAAGGGAAGAGGCTCCTCCCGAGACAAGCATGAGCAGGGTGCTATCCGACCCGCAGTTTCGAACAGCGTCCAACAGGGTCTGCCCCGCTGCAACGGACGCAGCATCTGGCACGGGATGGGCGGCCTCGATCACTTGGGCTCCGGCCGGTGCGGTCTTGGCATGATCATATTTCGTAACGATCAGGCAGGGTGTATCTGGCCATTGCCGGACGGCCGCTTTGGCCATGGCCACCGCAGCCTTGCCAACCGCAATGATCTTGTCAGGGCGTTCCACGTACCCAGCGGCAATCGCTCGGCTTACTGCGGAGTCTCCGCCAACGGCATTCACACCCGTGTACCAGAGGTTGAGAAGATCGGGTGATGTGGGCATTGGCGACCTCGTTTCGACAGTGAGTGAGTCCGAATCAACACAATATGTATCTGGAAACGCAGGAAATTGTGACCGGTTGATAAAAAGACTCTAGCCCTAGAATCATGATTCGCTTATCACTGCGATCAGAACAAGTGGTCAGCACGGCAGAAAAAGTCGGCGGCGCGTTACCTGAAGGAACCGTACTAAAGCGGTCTGGGGCGAGAGTGGTGGTACTAAGATGAAGGCGATTGATTTCGTCGTCCGCGATGGTGCGGGCGCATTGCAGCGTGGAGTCGTGCCCGTTGATGGCGGGACGACAGTTTCCCTGAGCAGTGGGCAGGAAATTTCCTTTAACCTGCGACAAGTGGATCTGGCAGGACAGCAGCGCAGCGGAGATGACCTGATCATCACTCTTGTGGACGGGCGTCAGATCACACTTGAGAACTATTTCAACGAGGTTGGCGCTGCCAATCGGTTGTTTATTTCGGCCGATGGGTATCTGAACGAAGTTGCGTTTGTCGAAACCACTGATGGTGAACTGTTCGCCCAATTCGGGCCAACTGAGCAGTGGGGCAAATGGAGCCCATCGGACGATCTGATCTACTTGGGTCGCACGGAAGTGGCACACGCTGCTGCCGCAGAGGAGGAAAGTGTGTCCATGCTGGGCGCCACCCTCCTTGGCGGTGGTCTTCTGGGCGGTGGTGCTGCAGCGGCTGCTGCTGTGGTTGGTGGCGCGGCCATCATCGGCGGTGGAGGCGGCGGCGATGGCGGAGGTGGTGACACCCCGGTCGTTACACCAGCAGACCCAACCGTGGATAATGTAGGCACATCAACCAATGTCGGCGGTGATGATACTGCGACCCATCGTTTCACCGTCTCCGGGACCGGAGAGCCAGGGGATACTGTGCAGGTCACAGCAGGGGGACAGGTGCAGACCGTCACAATTGCGGGTGATGGCACTTGGTCGGTTGAGTTTGTTGGGGACACCTTCCCAACGGATGGAACGGTAGAGACTTCGGCTCTTTTCACCCACGTGGGTGGTGGAACCACGACAATTGCCGGTCCGGTTTTTGTCATCGACACAACCCCGCCTGAAGTGGACGTGACCGAAGGCGTTGATTCCGTTGGTCATATCGTCAATGGCTCAGAAATGTCGGGTGGTGTGACTCTTGAAGGCACGGGCGAAGCGGGTGCCACGGTTGCCGTCACAATTGCCGGCGTGATGCGGACCGTCACTGTCGCCGATGATGGCACTTGGGCCGCCACATGGCAGCCCGGTACACTTGCCGACGGTGAGTATTCGACCGAGGTCACAATTGTGGCGACAGACGCCTTTGGCAACAGCACGACTGTCAGCGATACGTTGGTTGTCGACACCGTTGCTTCGGTGACCATGGAGACTGCTACAGTCGAGACGGATGGCGTGATAAACGCCGCTGAGGCATCTGATGGAGTGACCCTGACGGGCACAGCGCAGCCCGGATCGACGGTTGAGGTTACCTTTGGCAGCGTGACGCGCAGTGCCACGGTGGATGCCGCTGGCAATTGGTCTGCGGTTTTTGTCGCCGCCGATGTCCCTGCGGGCGAGCCGGAGGTTGCTGTCACTGCCGTTGCGACGGATGCAGCCGGCAACAGTGCGACGGCCACCGGGTCCGTCACTGTCGATACGCTGGTCAATGCGCTCGGTTATACGTCGACCGCAGGTGGCGATGGCACAATCAACGCGGTTGAGGCAGCGTCGGGCCTAGTGGTCACGGGCGTTGTTGAACCCGGATCGTCTGTTGTTGTGGTTTTGGGTGGTGTTTCTACAAACGCTGTGGTGACTGCTGACGGCACATGGACCGCGAGCTTTGCGCCGGGGCAGGTGCCAAGCGGGACATACACCACCGACATGGTGGCAACCGCCACAGATGCGGCGGGCAACACGAGCAGTGTGACCCAGTTGGTCAACGTGGATACGCAGGCCAGCGTTCTGACCCTCAACGGTCCGGTTGAAGGCGATGACATCATCAATGGGGCAGAGGCTAGCGATGGCGTCGTTCTGTCCGGCACAGCCGATCCCGGCGCTTTGGTCAATGTCACCCTGCATGGTGTGACACATCAGGCCGTGGCGGGTACAAACGGTGTCTGGCAGGCCTTCTTCAGCGCGACTGAGGTGCAGCAGGGCACCTATGATGCGCAGATCACCGCAACCACAACAGATGCCGCTGGAAACACGGCGACGGTGACGGACACGGTGCATGTGGATACGCGTGTCGACAACCTGTCGGTTGCGGCAGATCTGATTGAGGGCGACAACGTGATCTCGGGCGCTGAGCGCGCCGACGGTGTTGTTGTCACCGGCACGACTGAACCCGGATCGACCGTGATGGTCACCCTGGGTAGCCAGACAGTGCAGGCCATCGTGGATACAAACGGAAACTGGCAGGCACCATTTGCGGCCACGCAGATCCCTGAGGGTGAATACACAACCAGCGTTTCGGTCACCGCGACGGACCGCGCGGGCAACGTGGCGACCGTTTCAGACACTTTGCGGGTCGACACGCTGGTCAACCAGCTGGACATGCAGGACAATGTCACGGCGGACAACGTCGTCAGTGGGGCCGAGGCACGCGAGGGTATCAACCTCGGTGGTCAGGTCGAGCCGGGATCAACCGTGATGGTTGATTTCAACGGCACCGTTCTGGCCGCAACCGTGGATGCGGCAGGCAACTGGTCGCTGGATATTCCGCCCTCGGCCATTCCCAGCGGCGAATATGACGCGGCCATCACCGTCATGGCGACGGACGCGGTGGGCAACACCGAAACCCTGAGCAACACGGTACGCATCGACACCGAGGCGCCCGACGGCCCTGTCATCGCCAGCTTTACGCGGGATGCGGATGGTATCCGTGGTATCTCGACCGAGCAGAGCGATGGTGATCTGGCCGTCGCACAAGTCAATGCCGACGGGTCGGTCACGGATGTTGCGGCAACGCAGGTGGACATTGATGTTCTGGGCGAAACCAACTTCCAGTTCCAGACCGATGTACCCGATGGCTCGCACCTTGTGGTGAGCAGCGCGGATGCGGCGGGCAACACGGTTGGCACCTACGTGGTTCTGGACGATGAAAGCGCCAATTCCTCCGTGGATTTGGGGAACCCGGCTTTGGGCAACTACCAGATCGAAGCGGTCGAGCTGCAATTCGCGGAAGAGGCCAACCTGACCATTACCGAGGCCCAACTTCTGGGCCTGTCGGACAGCACCAATACGCTGACCATTCATGGCGGCAGCGACGATACCGTGACCATCGCAGGGGCCACACGCACCGGATCGACCACCGTCGATGGGCAGGCTTACGATGTTTATAGCCTCGGCACCGAGGGCACGATCATTCTGGACGACGACATCGCGGTCAACACGGGCGTCGTCTAGGGCACTGACAAAACGAGATTTTCACTGGGCAAGAGCAACTACAAAAACAATCGAGCACACTCCAGAATGATATGAGGCGCGGACCGGGTTCCGTAACCGCGCCCACACAACCCAACGATAAAAACCCGAAACGGGACAGGACTATGGGGCAAGGTGGTATCAAGTTTGCGGCGCTTTTCGCCGCCGTCTCGCTGACTGCGGGGTGTACGAGGGATTTGGGCGAGGTGCCCTTTGTGTCCCGGTTGAACACGGGTGCGGGGGACAACGCGGCCCCTGTGTCGCACGCGGCGTTGCGCGCGACGCCAACCAAACATGATGAGACGCTGAACACGGAAAGCCCCGTGATCCAGGGCCTGCTGGTCCGCCAGTCCGTGCTGCCCGACGGCAGCGCTTATGACACCGTTGCGACATCTGTACTGGCCGCCAACGCGCGCGCCGCTGAAACCGAATTGCGTGCTGCACGTTTGCGCGCCTCTGCCGCATCCAAGAACTGGTTGCCGACTGTCGGACCGCGTGTGTCTTTGAATTCACTGGGCGATGTCATCACGCAAATCGTTGTGGATCAGGTGATTTTCGACAATGGCCGCAAGAAGGGTGAACGCGCCTTTGCCAAGGCCGATGTCGAAGTGGCTGCTGTGGCGCTGGCCGAAGACACCAACGCGCGTGTCGCGACGGGTCTTGGCCTGTATCTGAACGCTGTTGAGGCGCGTGAAAGCGCTGCTGTCCACCGCGCGACCCTGCGCGAGATGGAGCATTTTGAATACATCATGTCCGAGCGTGTTCGGGGTGGTGTGTCGGATATGTCCGACCTGAACGTGATCCACCAGAAACTGGCAGAAATCCGGGCCGCCATTGCCGCCAGCGATGAAGCCGCGGCCACGGCCATTGCCGAACTGAACGCCATGTCGATCCAGCCACTGGATGATGTGCGGGGGCTGGCGCCTTTGACCGTTGGGGGGACTGCCGCGCAGCCCTTGGCCGTCACGCGGGCCGAGGCTGAAAAAGAGCGCAGCATCGCGCAGGCCCAGATTGATCGGGCCAGCCAATTGCCGGGCATCAGCGCGCAGGCCACCGTTGGAGAAAACAGTGGGACGGGTATCACGGCAGGGGGCATGTCGCTTGGCCTTGGCACCGGTGCGCGCCTGCGGGCGATTGAGGCCGCCAGAGAAGCTGCTGGCCGTCAGGTCGCGCAGGCGAATGAAGATGCCAACCGCACATTGCGACGGCTTGAGGGAGAGGTTGCTGCGACCGCCCGTCAAGCCAGTGAGGCGCGCGGATTGACCGCGCAGGCCAAGACGAACCTGGATCTGTTCCAGGACCAACATCAGGCCGGGCAGCGGCAGGTCATGGACGTGGTGGGCGTCTATGAAAGCTTTGCCGCACGCCAGGTGTCGGAAGTGCTGCTGAAATACGAAGCCATCAGGCTGCAGGTCGAATTGGCCCGCGTGCAGGGTGTGCTTGCCGATGGAGAGCAGATTTGACCGACAAGCGGCCCTTTACCCTGACCATCACCAATGGAAACCGCGCCCAGATCAAGGCGGCCCCGGTCAAGAAGGTCCCGCGTGCGGACAACACCAACCGGTTGACGGATCGGCTAAACGCGCGGGCGGATATGGCGGTTGCCTATGCCGGTTTGCTGGGCGTGTCCTCGGCCCGGTCTGACGTGTTTGAAACGCTTATGTTGCAGGCACGGGAGGGGGCCAGCGACAAGGTTGAGGCCAGCGCCATTGCAACCTGTTTGCAGGGGGCGGGCTTGCGGGCGCAGGTGCAGTCTGTCGGCGCGCTGACGCCTGATCACTGGCCCGCACTGGCCTATATGACAAGCGGTCAGGTGGTTTTGGTAGTCGGGCAGGACCGGGATGATCTGGTCATCTTTGACAAGACATGTCCCGACAATCGCGCCCATGTGCCGTTGGCAGAGTTCTCGCCCTTTTTTGCCGGTTTGCTGGTCAAGGCCGAGGCGCCGCTTGAACATGTGGCCGAGATGCACAAGACATTCAGGGTGACGAACCACTGGTTCTGGGGCCAGTTCCCGCGCTTTCGCAAGGCGTTGGCAGAGGTGGCGCTTGGGTCTTTCGTGGCCAACCTGCTGGCTGTCGCAGTGGCCCTATTTTCCTTGCAGGTTTATGACCGGGTGATCCCGCACCAGTCCGAAGCGACGTTGTGGGTGCTGGCGGCAGGGGCCTGTCTGGCGCTTCTGCTTGAAGCGTTCATCAAGATTGCACGGGCGCGTTTGATGGATGGAGCCGGGCGGCAGATCGAATTGTCGGTGCTGACCCTGTTGATGCGGCGCGTGATGGGTATGCGTTCTGATCTGCGTGGCCAGTCGCCGTCGATGACCTTTTCGGCGATGCGCGAGTTCGGCTCGGTGCGTGAGTTTTTTACCGCGTCCACGATTGGGACCATCGCGGACATTCCGTTCATCTTCGTCTTCCTGCTTTTGGTGGCCTCTATTGCGGGGCCTGTTGTGTGGGTGTTGATCTTTGGCGGTATCTTGATGGTGGTGCCCGGGTTCTTCCTGCAAAAGCGGATGCTGCGGCTCACGCAAGAGACACAGGGCGCGTCTGCCAAGTCCTCGCGCCTGCTGCACGAGGCGATCTTTGAACGCGATACGGTCAAGACGCAGCGCGCCGAGGATCGAGTCATGCGGTTGTGGCAGGAGCTGACGACACTGAGCGCCATGAAGTCCTCCGAGCAGCGGCGGTTGGCATCTGTGCTGACGTTCTGGTCACAAGGCATGCAGCAGATGACCTATGTCGCTGCGGTGATTGCGGGCACCTATCTGGTCTTTGCCGGGCAGTTCACCGTTGGGTCGATCATCGCCGTGGGTATTCTGACCTCGCGCACCTTGGCGCCGCTGACGCAACTGGCGGGGACCATGGCGCGGTGGGGCAATGTGAAGGCGGCTTTGGATGGTCTGGATGCTATTGCTGAGGCGCCGCAGGATGTCGATGAAAGCCGCACCTATCTGCGCCGCGACAGCCTGAAAGGGCATTTCGAGCTGCGCGAGGTACAGTTTCAATACGAAGAAGATGGCGCGCCGACGTTGGACATTCCGGGGGCGCAGATCATGCCCGGCCAGCGTGTTGCGATCATGGGCGCGAACGGGGCGGGCAAGTCATCGCTCTTGAAGCTGCTCTCGGGTGTCTATGCGCCCAGCAAGGGGCGGGTGCTGATCGACGGCACGGATATGGCCCAGATTGAGCCGCGCGACCTGCGCCGGTTGATTGGCTATCTTGGGCAGGATGTGCGCCTGTTCTCGGGCACGTTGCGGGACAATCTGAACCTGACGCTGTTGGAGCGGGACGATGACCGCCTTTATGCCGCATTGGATTTTGCCGGACTGGGGCCGTTTGTAAAAGGGCATCACAGGGGGCTGGATCTGGAAATTCTGGATGGCGGGCAGGGCCTGAGCATCGGGCAACGCCAGTCGATCGGTTGGGCGCGGCTATGGTTGCAGGACCCGGCCATTTGTCTGCTGGATGAACCGACGGCGGCGCTGGATCAGACGTTGGAAAGCACGCTGGTCAGCCGCTTGGAGACCTGGATGCAGGGCCGTACGGCTATCATCGCGACCCACCGGGTGCCGATCCTGTCGCTGACCAACCGCACGCTGATCCTGCAGAACGGACGTATGGCCGTGGATGGCCCGCGGGATGAGGTACTAAGCCATATCGGCAAGACCGTACCGCTAAAGGGCAAGATCGCATGAGCATCGCGCAGACCAACCTGAGCGGAGAGCTTGAGGCCGATATGCGCGGCCCATCGCTGGTGGTGTGGCTGAGCGCAGGTGCCGTTCTTGTGTTCGTTTTATGGGCGGCTTTTGCGTGGGTTGACGAGATCGTGCGCGGCTCGGGCGAGATGATTTCATCCTCGCGCCCGCAGATCATTCAAAACCTTGAAGGCGGTATTCTGGCGGAGCTGGCCGTGGCCGAGGGCGATATTGTCGAGCGTGGCGATGTGTTGGCGCGCTTGCAGGGCACGCAGTTCCAATCACAGGCCGACGATTTGCAGGACCAGATCACAGCGCTGGCTGTACGCCAGTTGCGGCTTGAGGCCGAGTTGGCGGGGCAGTTTGACTTTGCCGTGCCCGGCGGGCTGGAACGGCAGATGCCGGGGCTTGTCGCCTCGGAACGGTCGCTGTTGAACGCCCGTCAGACCGATTTCCTGAGCCGTCGTGACGGCGCGCAGAGGGTGCTGGATCAGGCGGCGAAAGAACGCGCGCTGTTGGAAGACCTGCTGGAGCGCAAGATCGTGGCGCTGATCGAGGTGACGCGGGCGCGCAAGGCCCATGCGGATGCCCGGATCAAGCTGGACGAGATCATCACCCAGACCGAGCTGGAACGGGCGCAGGCCTATTCCGACACGTTGAAAGAGCTGGGAACGCTGCGCCAGACCTACAAGTCGGCGCAGGACCAGTTGAACCGGACCGTGCTGGTCAGCCCGATGCGGGGGATTGTGAACAACTTGAGCGTCACCACCATTGGTGGCGTCGTGCGTCCGGGAGAGGAAATCCTGCAGATCATTCCGTTGGACGAAGAACTGTTTGTCGAGGCGCGGGTGTCGCCCAAGGACATCGCGGGCGTGCGTCCGGGGCAGGAGGCGAGTGTGAAGCTGAGCGCCTATGACTACACGATCTATGGGGCGTTGAAGGGCGAGGTGAAACTGATCTCGGCCGACACGTTCAAGGACGAACGCAAACCGGATGGTGATCCTCACTACAAGGTGACGGTGCGTGTTGATATGTCGGCGCTCACGGAGCGGCAAAAATCGGTATCTATCCGGCCGGGCATGCAGGCAGAGGTGGAGTTGCACACCGGGTCGAAGACGGTGCTGCAGTATTTAATGAAGCCGCTTTACAAGTCGCGTGAGGCGTTTCGGGAGCCTTAGGGTTGAGAGCGTTTGAAGCCCAATCGCACCATCCTTGACGAGCGCTTCAATCCTCGAACGGAAACGTATCTTTATGACTTAGGCCTCTTACAAAAAGTTCAAAGTTGGGGGCTATGAAGGTGATCTTAAAGTCGCTGTCTTGATCAACATGAACAACATTCGGCTCCTTACGGTCGTCAGCATTCCTATAGTCGAGGCAAAGCATGTCATGACCAGCCGAAGGGCAGTCGGCAAAGTAAACACCTATCGGTGGGTAACCCCATTCCTCTATCATGAACCGGCTGCCCAATTCTCCACACAGTGAATAAACTGGTGTCCGATCTATCGCGGAAATTCCCGTTATTGCGATATGATCGTCTGCCCAAGATGTTTCTGTAGCGGTTTTGTGGCATGTGTTGTTGGGTATTCCACCATTTTGAACACTCATCAGCTCAATATAGCTCTTGGGGAGTTGATACCCTAGTTCGCGTTCGACAGACGCGAGTAACTCGGTTTGCAACGGCGCGCCGATGTAATTGTCACGTTCATAGTCGCCACCAGACCAAAACTTGCTTAGTTCGAAATCACCAAACACCTTCATCCGACAAACCCCTTCAGCTAAAAAACATGCCCGTGACACACCACAAGAAAGTGGTAATGGTTCAAGCGATCCGTATCCGTTCCGTCCCCACCGGAGCCGTTTGCAATCTAACCTGCTTCCGTATCCAGCCAAATTGTTAACGGCCCATCGTTCGTCAGTGCCACAGACATCTCTGCACCGAATTGCCCGGTCTCCGCCGTCACCCCAAGATCGCGCAGCGCGTGTGCAAATTGCAGGTAGAGCGTTTCGGCTTCCTCCGGTTTGGCCGCACCTGAAAATCCGGGGCGGTTGCCGCGTGACGTGTCTGCCGCCAGCGTGAACTGGCTGACTACCAGGGCGCTGCCGCCCGTTTGCAGGATCGACAGGTTCATTTTGCCCGCGTCGTCTTTGAACAGCCGGAGTTTAGACACTTTGGTCGCAAGCGCCTTGGCCGTGTCATAGGTGTCGCCGGGCATGGCGCAGACGAGGATCAGGAGGCCCGGGCCGCATTGGCCAACCGTTTCCCCTTCCACAGTGACCGAGGCTTCGGTCACGCGCTGAAGAAGCGCCCTCATACCTTCCACTTCATGACATCGGACACGTCCGCGCGGTCGGTGCGGAAGCTGTTGGCCGGGTGGTCCGGGTCTGCATAGCCGAAGGAGACGGCGCAGAGGATTTGGCGGTCTTCGGGAATGTCGAAATGGTTGCGCACAAAGGGGGCCTGGGCGGCGATGGCGGCCTGCGGGATCGTAGCCACGCCCAAGGCCTGTGCGGCAAGGCAGAAGGCCGTGACAAAGCCGCCTGTGTCCATGGCGCCGTACGGGCCCAGCACGTTGGGGCTGGTCACGATGGCGACGTGCGGTGCGCCGAACAGGCGGTAGTTTTCCATCATCTGACGGGCAGAGGCGGCGCGGTCCCCCTTTTCGATCCCGACCGCATCATAAAGCTGGAAGCCACAGGCGCGGCGGCGGTCGCCATAGACATCCGGGTATCCTTCGGGCCAGGTCATGTCGGGGGCCGGGGCGGTTGTGCTGGCCGCGGCGTAGAGCGCATCGCGGAACCGGTCTGTTTCTTGCGCCGACGTGACGATCAACTGCCACGGCTGCGCGTTGCACCAGCTTGGCACCTTCTGCGCGGCAGAGACGATCCGGGCAACTGTGTCTTGCGGCACCGGGTCTGCCAGAAAGGCGCGGCAGGAAAAGCGGGCCGACAGAATGTCGGTCAGGGTATCGTATTGGGTCATTGCTGGAGGGCCACCACTGCGCCGACAGCTGCCGCCACGATCAGACCCACAAGCACGGCAAGAGCGATCTTGCCCGCGGACCATGGCCGTTCGCCCTGCACCCGACCCGTGCGGCCGTTGACGACGAAGCGGTAGGTTTCACCGCGATACTTGTAGGCGGCCAGCCAGACCGGCAGAAGGATATGCTTGAAGGTGACTGCGCCCAGTTTCGTGTCGATGGAGTGGATGCGCTGTCGGTCACCGCCGATGTCAAACTTCACATCCCGCGCGATGATACGGTCCATGCGCGCGCGCGCCTCTTCAAACCCTTCTTCCAACTCGATGGCGTAGCCTTCGGCGCGGAACCCGGCCAGGAACTCGGGTGCATAGGGTTCAAGCGCGCTGAGGTCCCATGGTTCAAGCGCATCCGTGAAGCGTTTGGGCAGGGATTTGGAGGCCAGCACGAGCACGTCATCGAAGAAGCGTGCAACCTTGCCCCGTGTGCGCCGCCAGCGCACTTTGGCCACGCGCACCTGTTGGCGCTTGCCATCACGCATAATGGTTTTGGTTTCGTGATAGACGGTGCCGCGTTCGCCGGTATAGGCGCTGCGCGTGTCGGCGTCGAAGGTCCAGTAGGGCACGTAGATGCCTTGCATCGCGCGGCCTTTGCGGGCGTATTCCTGCAGCCCGTTTGGGGCAAACCACAGCCCGCCCAGCCAGTCGGTCATGGCCTTGCGCGCCTGTGCCTCGGTCATCGCAAAAGGCAGCACGCCGCGTGGTTTGATATGCTGGTGCGCGCCGGTGTCGGTTACAACGGGCGTGGCGCAGAACGGGCATTCGGTGGCGTGGATATCGGCGTTGAATTCGACCTGTGCCGCGCAGTTGGGGCAGGTTGAGACGCGGGTTTCCTCGATCTCTGCCGCCGGCAGGTCGGCATTGAGAGCGGCACGGTAGTCCAGTTCGGCGATCGGTGCGATTGTCCGGGGGGCGTCGCTGTCCATCTGTGCCGTGTTGCCGCAATGGTCGCAGACAAGTTGTCCGGCACCCGGATCAAAGCGGAAGTCCGCGCCGCAATTGTCACAAGGAAAGCGGTGGTCGGCGAGGCCGGCGGGGCCACTCAGGTCGTGAAGATCGGTCATAGCAGTTTGTGCGTGGATGTTGGTGTCATTCGGTGCAACGCCCCATCGCCAAGCGCCGTGTGTCGCCAGAGGTGAAAGATCGCGTGCAGGGAAGAGGCTGACATGAGGTAGAAATAGAGGTCGGGCAGGGAGGGACCTGACCATGTGCCGCCCAGCTGCGACCACGCGGTCAGTGCGGTCACGATGCCGAGCGCTGCGTACATGGCGCGGCTGAGCCATGGATGTGCGCTGCGCATCGCCCCTTCGAGTTTCGGGCCGGGACCGTTCATCAACCCTTGGGCCAGGGCCAGCAGGCACATGGTGAGGCCGGACAGGGCAAAGGCCCATGCAATGACGGGGATTGGCCCGCCTGCGACCAGCAGGATCAGCAGCACCAAGGTGAGCCAGTGAAGCGCAATCGTGGCCTTTCGGCGCATGTCTGTTCCTTCAAGTGGAACGGTGTGTGGGCGGTGCCATCAACCGTTCGGTGTTTTGCGGCCAGCGTACTGCCGCCTGATCAGGAACGCTACATGCAAGCAGAGTTGTCTCAGCAAAAGTTGATGCGGGACCTTTGCGATAGGGGCCTTGAGTTACCGACTTACTGTTGGTCGACAAGGTCTGACCATCTGCCGGCGTAAGCGGCGTGATCATCGGAGGAGGATACGACGGGTTCTGTCTGTGGGGTCCCGGTTCGGCCAGTGGCCATACGGGCCAATAGGGCGGCCCCTTCGCTGGTGCCTGTTGCGCTTGTCATGGCGTGCACGGTTGTGCCGGTCGCTGAGGCCAGCATTTTGAGGTAGCTGGCGTTTCTTGCAAACGGACCTTCGACAAACACTGGTCCCATGTGACCGATCAGTGTGAGGCATCGTGAAGTGACCAGCGCGAGGTAGAAGCTGACGCAGGCGGTGCGGAGGCCTGTGCCGGGCGGAGGCTCTGTGCCGATCCAGCGGGCTGACATGCCCTGGAACGGGCCCGTATCGGATACAGCGGCAGGCTGTAGCATCGGGCCATCGTTTAACGCTGTTGCGACATCGGTGTCGTTTGGCTCGACGCTATGGCCCTGCACCAGAAGGTCGTGTTCACGCCCGCCCATAAAGCGAGCCGATGGCACCGGATCGCCAAAGGCGTTCACGTTGACTAGCGTATCCTTGGTGGGGTCGAGTGTGATCGCGCGCCCGCCGATGGCCATGCAGATCACCCAGGTGCCGGTTGAGACAACGCTGAACGGTGGGCTGCGTGCCACCAGATGGGCCAGAAGTGAGGCATTTGAATCGTGGATGCCGCAATAGACGGGTGTGTCCAAGGGCAGGCCGGTTTGTTGCGCGATGTCGGGCGCGAGCGATCCAAGCACCGCGTCCGGATTGCGGGTGGAGGCGAGTTGCCCTTCGATCCCAAGCCGCGCGACCAAGGATGATGGCTGTCCTTTGAACGGATTCCAAAGATCGGTGTGGCACCCCAAAGACGTGACATCAGTCGCCGCAACGCCCGTCAGCCGATAGCCCCAATACTGTGGATAGGTCACGATGTGATGCGTGCGTGCCTTTAGCCCCCGATCAGTCTCGAACTGCCAGAACAGTTGCGCGCCGATGTTTAGTCCTCCGGCCAATCGGGGGGTACCTGTTTCAGCAAAAAAGGGACGGATTGCTGTATAGGCCTCATCCAATAATTCCGGTCCGGTGTGTTCGTAGTCAAGGATGGGCGCGGCGAGTAGGCCGTCGTGTCCAATCAGGGCAATAGCTGCGCCGTGGGTCGTTATCGAGATCGCGTCAACGCGGTGCGTCGCGTGGAACCTTGCAAGGCCATTGAGCAGAAAGCTCCAGTGCCCATCCACGTCGAAATGCGGCCAGGGCGGCCTGGGGATCACGGTGTTCGGGCGCGTCATCACGGCGCGTTCTGTCAGGGTGTCGAGGTCGACAAGGGCCAGCTTGGCGTTGGTCTTGCCGATGTCGATAACGGCAACGTGGCTCATGGCATATGAAACACGGGTGTCAGAGGCACTGCGACCGGTGCGCTGTCGGCATGTGTGTCCATGATGTCCGCCATATGCGCCCACCATCGCTGCATGATCTCATGGGCGGGCAGGGCATCCATTCCGTGATCCTCCGTGCGCCAGAGAACGCCGAAGAGGCAGTGCGTCTCTTCATCCAGATGGATCGAATAGTCCGAGACACCTGCCTCTTTCAGCAGGGCGACCAGTTCCGGCCAGATCGCGTCGTGCCGTTTGATGTACTCATCCCGGCAACCGGGGTTCAGATGCATTCTGAAGGCGTACTTTTCCATTCACCCCCTCCATTTCTGCCAGAGCCGTGGCAGCGCGATGACAGAGATCAGCAGTGCACCAATCACGATGGACATCACGATCCCCGGCACGTTCAGCAGGCCCAGTCCAAAGGTCACCAGCCCCATGACAAAGGCCGCGATCACCACGCCGACAATGGAACCCGACCCGCCAAGGATGCTGACGCCGCCCAGCACGACCATGGTGACAATCTCAAGCTCCCACCCAAAGGCGATGGAGGGTCGTGTCGAGCCGAGGCGGGAGGTCAGGCAGATCGCTGCGATGCCGGACATCAGGCCGGTCAGCAGGAACAGGATAAATTTCACACGGGCGACGCGAATGCCAGAAAACAGCGCGCCGGTCGGGTTGTTCCCGATTGCGTAGACGGCCCGCCCGAAATTCGTCTTGTGCAGCAGGATGGCGTGGATCAGGGCTAGAATGGCAAACAGCACAAATTCAAACGAGATCACCCAGAACACGTAGCCTTGCCCAAAAAAGGCGAAGTCGGATGGATAGCCACGATAGGCTTGATCGCCCAACACGATGTAGCTGATGCCGCGAAACAGGCTCATCGTGCCGATGGTTACAACGATCGAGGGGAGGCCCATCACCGTCACGAGAAAACCGTTGAAGGCCCCGCAGATCAGTCCGACGCCAAGCCCGATCAGAACAAGCCCCGGTGTATCGACTCCGAACTGAACGGCGGCCCCCATGGCGGTTGACGCCAGCGCGATGATCGACGCAACGCTCAGATCAATCTCGCCAGAGATGATCAGCAGCGCCATGGCAAAGGCGATCATCGCCTTTTCGGTGAAGTTGAAGGTCGCGTCGCTGAGGTTCCAGGCGTTGAGGAAATAGGGGGACGCAAAGCTGTTGGCGACGAACACGGCAACGGCCACAAGGATCAGCAAGCTTTCCCAACTTTTCAGGTGCCGTTCGAGAGGCGATTGCAGCCGGTCCGGTATGACGCGCGTTCTGTCAGTCATGTGGCATGCTCGGCGCGTTTCAGGATGATCCGCCCCTTTTCCCGGTTGGCCTGCGAATTGAGCGCCACTGCGATGATGATTGCACCGCCCGAGATGGCGAGTTGCCAGAAGGGCGAGATATCTACGACTGGCAGCGCGTTCTTGATGACTCCGAGGAACAGCGCGCCCAGCATGGCCCCCATCACTGTTCCGATCCCGCCCATGATCGCAACGCCGCCGATCACGCAGGCGGCGACAACATCCAATTCGAACCCGCCCGCAAGATCGACATAGGCCACCGCGTAGCGTGACACCCAAAGATACCCGGTCAGCCCCGCAAGTGCGCCGGAGATGGTGAAGGCCCAGAACTGCGTGCGGCCGACATCGATGCCTGCATAGGTCGCGGCATGGGGATTGCCGCCTGCGGCATAGAAGGACCGGCCCAGCGTCGTGCGTGCCATGACGATGGAAAACAAAAGGACGGCGAGGATTGCGATCCAACTCATGGTCGGCAGGCCGAGGAACGCGGCGCGGGTGAAGGCCTTGAATCCTTCGCCAATCTCGTGACTGTTCACCCATTTCCCATCGGAGATCACGAAGATCAGGCCGCGGAAAATCGTCATCGTACCAAGTGTCACGACGATGGGCGGTATGGCGAGTTTCCAGACAAGGATGCCGTTCACCATACCCAGCACCGCCCCCAGCGAAATGGCGATTGCGATGATGATCGGAACGGGCAGGCCGGGCATGGCGACGTTGAGCATGGCCAGGACCATTCCCGTTAGGGCGAGGTTGGCGGCGACGCTCAGGTCGATGCACTTGGTCAGGATGACGATCATTTGCCCGATTGCCAAAAGTATCAGTGGGGACGTGTCGTTGAACACATTGCCAAGGTTCTGCGGTGACACAAAGGCGGGGAACCGCGTGGAGATGACGGCCAGCAACAGAATGATCGCCGCCGCCAACAGGGCCTCGCGCGAGGTAAGTAGACGTTTCAGCATGGCGGCGTCCCCGTGATCCCCGCGGCATGGCGCACCAGCGTTTCTGGGGTCATCTCATCGGCGCCAAGCTCCGCCGCCATCCGTCCCTCGCGCATGACGATCACGCGATCCGACATGCCGAGGACTTCGGGTATTTCGGAACTGACCATGATGACAGCAAGCCCTTGAGCGGCCAGCTCAGCCATGAAGGCATGCACAGCCGCCTTCGATCCGATGTCGACCCCCTTGGTGGGTTCGTCCAGAATGATGACCTTGGGCTGCGTGGCGAGCCATTTGGCGATCACGACCTTTTGCTGGTTGCCGCCGGACAGGTTGCCCACAGGCGTGTCGAGGGAGGCTGCGCGCAGGTCGAGCCGCTCGGTGTATTCGCGGGCGAGCTTGAACTCTTCGGCAAGGCGCAAAAATCCTGAGCGGGATGTGCGTCCCAGAGAGGGCAGGGTGACGTTTTGGAAAATGGGCAGCGCGCCGATGGCCCCCTGTCTGCCGCGATCCTCGGGAACATAGACAATGCCGTTGGCAACCGCATCGGCGGGAGAGCGGATGCTTACGGATGCCCCATTGATGGTGGCCGTTCCGCCAGAGCGGCGGGTGATCCCGAACAGCGCCTGCATGAATTCAGACCGTCCGGCCCCCACAAGGCCATAGAACCCAAGGATTTCACCACGGTGTAGATCAAAGGTGATGTCGGCGAATTCGGTCGGGTGCGTGTAGCCTTTGACCGCGAGAACCTCGTCACCTATTTGTGGCGTGCGTGTCGGGAAAATCTGGCTGACGTCCCGACCCACCATCATCTTGACCAGTTCGGCTTCGGTGACGGCGCTGATCTCTCCGTCCCCAACCAACTCGCCATCTCGGAAGACCGAGTAGCGATCTGCGATGCGGAAAATCTCATCAAATTTGTGGCTGATGAAGAGGATGGCCTTGCCCTGCGCCTTGAGCGTTTCGACAAGCGTGTAAAGCTCTTCGATTTCGTTCTGACTGAGGGCAGCGGTGGGTTCATCCATGATCACAACGCGTGCGTCGATGGACAAAGCGCGCGCGATGGCCACAAGGTGCTTGTTGGCGATGCCGAGGTCCTTGAGCTTGTGCGCCGGATCAATCGCCGCGCCGATGTCGCGTAGGATGCCAGCCGCCTGGTCCACCATAGCGGCGGTGTCGATCAGGCCTAACCGACTGCGGGGCGCGTGGCCGAGAAAGATGTTTTCGGCCACCGACAACTCGTCAAACAGCACGGTTTCTTGGTGAATGGCGGTGACGCCTGCGACCCCGGCGGCTTGCGGCGTCGGAAAAGCGAAGGGTGTACCATCGAGGGTGATCGTGCCCCCGTCCGGCTGGTAGATGCCCGTCAGGATCTTGACCACTGTGGACTTGCCCGCGCCGTTTTCGCCGACGAGGGCTGTCACCTGACCCGGGTAGAGGTGCAGCGATACCTCGGACAGCGCTTTGACTCCCGGAAACAGCTTGGTCACGCCGTTGAGCGCGATGACCGGAACGGCGGTGTCGTCAGACGGACCGGAAAGATCGGTTTCTGATTGCATCAGCATCGGGTCT
Source organism: Tateyamaria omphalii (assembly GCF_014651375.1). Lineage (GTDB taxonomy): Bacteria > Pseudomonadota > Alphaproteobacteria > Rhodobacterales > Rhodobacteraceae > Tateyamaria > Tateyamaria omphalii. The sequence goes on along the minus strand of NZ_BMWT01000002.1, from coordinate 804,877 downwards.
TGGTTCCGCCGGAAAATGCCCCGGAGCGATGAGTGCCGCACCGTGCCGGGGCCAGGGGGAGTATCAGAAGATCGACTTGAATTGGTCGATGTTCGAGGCGTCGTAGACAAACGGGTCCGCCATGGCGGAGGCATTCGTGTCGTCCAGCGTCACGGATCCCATGCGGCCCATCGGGATTTCTGAACCCGGTTCGGCGGTGGCTGCTTCGGTGGCAAGCGCGTGGGCGATCATCGTGGCGGAATAGCCCAGATCGATCGGGTTCCAGATTGCGAACGACTTGGAGGCGCCCGACTCGATGGCGCCGGCCATCTCGGAGGGCAGGCCAAGACCTGTCACGTTGATCTCGCCCGCCTTGCCTGCGTCCGCCACGGCCTGTGCAGCGGCCACGATGCCAACGCTTGTGGGCGCAATGATCGCATCCAGATCGGGGTGCGACTGCATCAGGCCTTGTGCCTCACGATAGGATTTGTCGGCCAGGTCGTCGCCATAGACCGTGCTCACCACGTTGATGCCGGGATAGTTGCCCATCACCTTGTTCATCTCTTCGATCCATATGTTCTGGTTCGTAGCGGTGGCGGAGGCCGATAGCACGGCCACTTCACCGCCGTCGGGCAGGTGATCGGCAGCCAGCTTGATGATCATGTTGCCGATCAGTGCGTTCGATGACGGGTTGAGGTGCATCTGCCGCCCGTCCTCGGCCACACCTGAATCCCAAGAGATCACGGTGATCCCGCGCTGCATGGCGCGCTTCAGGGCTGGGACTAGCGCATCGGGATCGTTGGCTGAGATCGCGATGGCATCGACGCCTTGAGCGATCAGGGAATTGATCACCTCGATCTGGCCTTCGGCCGTCGTATCGGTGGGGCCGGTATAGATGATTTCGACGTTGCCAAGTTCAGTTGCGGCCTCTTCCGCACCTTCTGCCGCGGCTTCGAAGAAACCGATGCCCAGTGCCTTGACCACCAATGCAATACGCATGTTGTCTTGTGCCATGGCGCTTGTACCCAACAGGCTTGCGCCCAGGCTCAGGCCTGCCACCAGCGACGTAAATGTCCTACGTTTCATTTCAATCCTCCCAAATTGTCTTTTGCACGAGGCCGGTTAAGAGACCTCCTCCTGACCGCTGCCCGGTTGGGCAACGACCAACGTCACGTCCGCAGCGTCGAGCATGGCTGCCGCCTTGTCCGAGATGCCTTCATCCGTAATGACCGTGGTGATGCGATTGAGCGGGCAAAGCACGAGGCTTGACCGCCGTTCAAATTTCGAGCTGTCGGCAAGCACGACCAATTCGTCCGCTTGCCCAATCAGTTTCTGTTCCGCTTGGATCAGCAGCGGGTCTGCTTCCATCAAACCAAGCGGGCCAAGCCCCTGCGCCCCCATGAACATCCGTTTGGCATAGAAATTACGCGTCACGTCGTTGTCGAAGGGAGACAGAATAATGTTTTGCTCGCGGTAGATCGTTCCACCGGACAGCATGATCGTGTTCTTCGAATGCTTCAGCAGATGTTCTGCAATGGGAAACGAGTTGGTGAAAATCTGGCAGCGGCGTGTCGCAAGCGGGTGCACCATCTGAAAGGTCGTGGTGCCGCCATTGATAATGATGGAATCGCCATCTTCGCACAGGTCGACCGCTGCTCGGGCAATGGCCTGCTTTTCAGACGTCCGCATGGTTTCGTTGACGGCAAAGGTGCGCCCGGCCAGCCCGACAAACGGGGGCGGATTGATCGCCTCGGCGCCGCCGCGCACGCGCCGCAACTTTTGTTGCATGTGAAGTGTGGCGATGTCCCGGCGGATGGTCGCCTCGGACGCGCCGGTTAGGTTGCACAGTTCGACAACCGTTGCGACGGGTCTGTCCTGCACTGCGGACAGAATGATCCTATGCCGTTCTTTTTCGTGCATGATGCCTCCCGATTGATGAAGCCTGCGCAGATTCGATTGTTCTGTCAATCATAAACGATCACCAATGATCATAAACGGTGATTAAAAGACTTATATTGACTGAAAATGATTGACATAACGACGCAACCTGATCACACACGATGTGGGTGGTGATCTGCCCGCAGGCCGCCGAACCGGGAGGATGTCGTGCTGAAAACCTTCGAAGATCAGCTACTTGAAAACCGTTGGGACAACGCAGCAGCCGAAGGCTTAAGCGAATCCGAGCTGTTGCTGTATCGGTCGAATATCCTTGGCGCGGACAAGCGCGTGACAAATTACGGCGGCGGAAACACCTCGGCCAAGGTCATCGAAACGGATCCCTTAACCGGGCAGGAAGTTGAGGTTCTTTGGGTCAAGGGATCTGGGGGTGACATTGAGTCCATGAAGCTGGATGGTTTCGCGACCCTCTACATGGACAAACTGCATGCCCTGAAGTCGCTATATCGCGGTGTCGCGTACGAGGACGAAATGGTGGGCTACTTACCCCATTGCACGTTTCGACTGAACCCGCGCGCCGCGTCGATCGACACACCCCTGCATGCCTATGTGCCGCGCACGCATGTCGATCACGTACATGCGGATGCGATCATTGCGATTGCGGCGTCCGAGAATTCGAAGGCGCTGACGCAGGAGATTTTTGGCGACCGGATCGGTTGGCTGCCGTGGAAGCGGCCCGGTTATGAGCTTGGTCTGTGGTTGGAGGCGTTTTGCAAGGACAACCCGGATGCAGACGGTGTTGTGCTGGAAAGTCATGGGCTGTTCACTTGGGGCTATACGGCACGCGCGTGCTATGACACGACCATCGATGTTATCAACGTCGCAACAGCCTGGCTGAACGAAAAGACACAAGGCGTGCAAGCCTTTGGTGGCGCGGGGCATGACAGTCTGCCCGCGTTGGAACGTCGTGCTATTGCTGCGCAATTGATGCCTGCGATCCGCGGCTTCGTCAGCGGCAACCAGCATATGGTGGGGCATTTCGACGACAGCGATGCCGTGCTGGAATTCGTCAACGCGTGTGACATGCCATCTCTTGCAGCGCTTGGCACGTCCTGTCCCGATCATTTTCTGCGAACGAAGATCCGCCCTTTGGTGGTCGATTTCGATCCTGCAAAGGGCAACGTCGACGAGGTGTTGGCGGGCTTGCCTACGCAAGTCGCGGCCTATCGCGACGACTATGCCGCCTATTACGAGCGGTGCAAACGTCCTGACAGCCCTTCCATGCGCGACCCCAATGCGGTTGTGTATCTGATCCCGGGGGTTGGCATGATCACCTTTGCCAACAACAAAGCGACGGCTCGCATTTCCGGCGAGTTTTATGTCAACGCGATCAACGTGATGCGGTGCGCGTCGGCGGTCAGCACCTATCAAGGCCTGCTCGAACAGGAAGCGTTCGATATCGAATACTGGCTTTTAGAAGAGGCCAAATTGCAACGTATGCCAAAGCCAAAATCGCTGGCGGGTCGTGTGGCGCTGGTCACTGGCGGCGCAGGTGGCATTGGGGCAGCCACGGCCGAGCGGTATCTGCGCGAGGGCGCGTGCGTGATGCTGGCCGATATCAATGCCGACGGGGTGGAGGCGGTCAAAGACCGGTTGGTGCAATCTCACGGTGCGGATGTGGTCCGAGCAACGATCATGGATGTCACGGACGAAGCGGCCGTGATCCGCGCCATGGCCGACGCTGCCGTGGAATTCGGCGGCATCGATATTCTGGTGTCCAACGCTGGTATCGCATCATCGGCCCCGGTGGAGGAGACGGCACTCGCACTGTGGAACAGGAACATGGATATCCTGAGCACCGGTTACTTTTTGGTCAGCCGGGAAGCGTTCAAGTTGATGCGCGTGCAGGACATGGGGGGCTCGATCGTCTTTGTCGCATCCAAGAATGGTTTGGCTGCGTCGCCCAACGCCTCGGCTTATTGCACGGCCAAGGCGGCGGAAATCCATCTGGCGCGCTGCCTTGCGCTGGAAGGGGCGGAGGCAGGCATTCGGGTCAATGTGGTCAATCCAGATGCGGTGTTGCGCGGGTCCAAGATTTGGGAAGGCGAGTGGTTGGAGCAACGGGCGGATACATATGGCACCGACAAGGAGGGGCTGGAGGAAATGTATAGGCAACGCTCGATGCTCAAACGCTCGGTTCTGCCCGAGGACATTGCCGAGGCGTGTTACTTCTTCGCTAGCGATACATCGTCGAAATCCACGGGGAACATTCTGAATGTGGATGCCGGAAACGTGCAGGCGTTCACGCGATAGGAGGGGCAGATGGGTTACAACAGCGCCAAGGAGGCCTTTGCTGAGTGGGGTGTTGATACCGAAGCGGCGATCAGCCAGCTCACCACCATCCCGATTTCGATGCATTGCTGGCAGGGCGATGATGTGGTCGGTTTTGAGCCCAAGACGGGTACATCTGGCGGCGGCATTCAGGCTACGGGCAACTACCCCGGTCGAGCCCGCACGCCGGATGAGTTGCGGGCCGATCTGGAATTTGCCTATGCGATGATCCCGGGCAAACACCGGTTGAACCTGCATGCCATGTATATGGACACGGATGAGGCGCCGGACCGGGATCAGATTGAATACCGCCATTTCGCACCTTGGGTCGATTGGGCGAAGGAGCATGGGATCGGGCTAGACTTCAACCCGACCTTTTTTGCGCATGAGAAGGCGGACGATAATCTCACCCTGTCTCACCCCGATCAGGGCATTCGCGACTTCTGGATCGAACATGGGCGCCGCACGCGTGAGATTGCGGCGCAGATTGGCGCCGCCCTAGGTTCGCAATGTATCAACAACATCTGGGTGCCTGACGGATACAAGGATATTCCCGTTGATCGGATGGCCGCGCGGGCGCGGCTGGAGGCGTCGCTGGATCAGATGCTGGCCGAGCCTCTGTCAGATATGCGCGACGCGGTGGAATCAAAGCTGTTCGGGATCGGGGTCGAGGCGTGCACCGTCGGCAGCCACGAGTTTTACCTTGGCTATGCGATCCGCAAGGGCACACTGCTGTGTTTGGACATGGGGCATTTTCACCCGACCGAGAATATCGCAGACAAGCTGAGTGCGGTGGCCCTGTCGTTGGATGAGATCCTTTTGCACGTCTCGCGCCCGATGCGATGGGACAGTGACCATGTGATCCTGCTGAATGACGACATTCTGAACATGGCCCACGAACTGGTCAGTGCCGACCTTTTGGGGCGAACGCATATCGGGCTGGATTTCTTTGACGCCACGATCAGCCGCACGGCAGCCTGGATTATTGGAACACGCAACATGCAAAAGGCGTTGTTGCGTGCGTTGCTGACACCGCTCGACCGATTGCGGCAGGCGGAAACCGCGCTGGACTTCACAACGCGGCTGACCATGACAGAAGAGTTCAAGGACCTTCCATTTGGCGATGTCTGGTCCGAATTCTGCCGTCGCAGCGACCGCCCAACCAGCCTGGGTCTGATCCGCGAACTTGACGCTTATCAGGCCAGTGTTGCCAGTCGGGGCTAGGGCCGCGCCTTATGCGCCGGGTGGTGGCGGCGGCGGCAGAATGGTGAAGAGTTGCGCAAGCTCGGTCACGTCCTCGGCCTTCATCCAGCCATCCTGGCCTGCCGTCCAGACATATGTCTCACGGCTCAACTCTCCTGCCGCTGCCATGCGGCCCAATTGCGCCTTGGAAAATGGCCCCTTGGTTTCCCCATTCTCGGCCACGTGCCAGACATGTTCGACCGGTGGTGGGGGCGGTGTGGCCGCTGCAGGCTGACGCGCGCCCCACGGACCGCTGGACGCCATCTGGCCCATCTGCATGCCCATTGCCGCGCCCAGACCCGCCTGCATCGCACCGCTGGCGTCGCCACCGTCGCGACCCAACGCCTCGGCCGCTTGGAACTGCATGTATTCGTTCAGGTTTCCGATCACGCCCATGGAGGACCGCTTGTCCATCACTTCCTCGACCGCTGGCGGGAGCGAGATGTTTTCGATGTAGAGTTCTGGCAGTGTCAGGCCATATTCGGCGATCTGGGCGCTGATTTCCTTGGCCACCAGTTGCCCCAATTCGCGGGTGTTGGCAGCCATGTCGAGCACGGGAATGCCAGACTTGGCAAGGCTGCGCGACATTTCCTGTACGATGATGTTGCGGATTTGGAAACTGATCTCGTCCATGGTGAATTCGCCGTCGGTGCCGACGATTTCAACAAGGAAGCGGGCTGGGTCGGCCACCTTGACCGAATAGGTGCCGAAGGCGCGCAGGCGGACTGGGCCAAATTCGGGATCGCGGCAGATGATCGGGTTCTTGGTGCCCCATTTCAGATCGTTGAAACGGGTGGTGTTGACGAAATAGACCTCGGATTTGAACGGGCTTTTGAAGCCGTGATCCCAGTGCTGCAGCGTCGTCATGATGGGCATGTTGTTGGTCTCAAGCATGTAGAGACCGGGGGTGAAGACATCGGCCAACTGTCCTTCGTGGACAAAGACGGCGGACTGCCCTTCGCGCACGGTCAGCTTGGCACCGTACTTGATCTCGTGACCCTCGCGTTCGAACCGCCAGACCATGGTGTCGCGGCTGTCGTCGACCCAGTGGATGACGTCAATGAATTCGCCGGAAAGAAAGTCGAAAATGCCCATGTTGGGTCTCCTATAGTCGTCAGGACGGGCCTGGATTGGTGGCCTCGTCGGCGAGGGTGCGCACGATCGGGCGTGCCTCGGTCAAGCTCATGCCGGGGCGCAGACGGTCGTCATAAAGCATACCCAGCAGGTGTACATCGTGGTCAGTGAGCAGCGCGAATTCGTCGTCGTCGTTAAAAATTGACGGGCGCGCGTCGGGGCTGTCATTGGCGAGGCCCAACCCTTGGGCCAGTTCCTCGTGGATGCAGGACAAGCGCAGCAGGTCGGGGTTTTCAGACCGGATCACGGCGACGGCGGCGGTGTAGGTCGACCGCTCAGCTCCGCTGGCATAAGCCGCAACCGCGCAATAGGCGTCATTGGGCAGGTCGCGCACCGGTCCGAGGTTGACCCGGTTCACTCCGGGTAAGTTCGTTGCGCGGGCATTCAGAGTGGCCGCCCGGTCATCTTCGGAGACGAAGAACACGAGGAAGTTCGGGTTGTTGGAGACCGAGACAGGATGGCCAGTAGCCTGCGACAGTCTGCGCGCGTAGGCGATCACATCATTGGTGTCGCGTGTGCGCTGGCTGGGCGGGACTGAGGCCCCAAATTCGATCCCGATGCGCACGGGGGCGGACCATCGGCGCAGGGCGCTGGATGAACCTGGGCGCAGTCCGGGGCCTGCATATTCGTTGAAAAACACGATCTCTTCGAAGTTGCGTGCCAGCATGCTCGACGTGAAGGGGGTGTCGGGGCCACCACCGTCCTGCCGTAGCAATCCGGTGGTCAACTGGCTGGATTGCACCTGCGCAAGATATGCACGCAGGGCCGCACTTTCTTGCGACGTGGCCTGCACGTCCGGCACCGGTGGGGGCACCAGACCGGCAGGCCGCACCTTGGGTGTCAGCACCGGCTCTACGGGCACGAACATGTCGCAGGCCACAAGCAAGCCAAGGGCGGCAAGGCCGCCGCACGCTTTGATCCTGCTTTTGGTTCGTGTCTCTGCCATCTTGGCGAGATCAGCCCGGAACCGCAGTGCCGGCATTGTCGCCGACACCGTCTTTTCGGGCTTTGGCCGACGCCAACGTGTCGCGCAGTTCGGTCTCCATCTTCTTGAGCTCTTCTTCGGCCGCAGCGCGCTTGGCCTTGCCCTCGTCGGCAATCTGCAGCGACTCTTCTATAGTGCCGATCAGGTCGGCATTTGCTTGCTTTACCGCTTCGATGTCAAAGACCCCGCGTTCCATCTCTTCGCGGATCATCTTGTTGCTTTCGCGCAGGTTGGCCGCGTTGGCGGTCAACAGCTCGTTGGTCAGATCGTTGGCGTCGCGCACGGCTGCTGCCGCTTCGGCGCTGCGTTGGATGGTGACGGCCTGTGCAAGTTGCGTTTCCCACAGTGGCACGGTGTTGACGAGGGTCGAGTTGATCTTGGTCACCAGCGATTTGTCGTTTTCCTGCACCAGCCGGATCGAGGGCAGGGACTGCATGGTCACCTGGCGTGTCAGCTTGAGGTCATGCACCCGGCGCTCCAGATCGTCGCGGGCGGCGCGCAGGTCGCGCAGTTCTTGCGCCACCATGACCTGATCATCCTCGGCTGCAGCCTGAACATCGGCCTCTTTCGCTGGAATGATCGTCTCGTCCAGTTCTTTGATCTTCTCTTCGCCCGCCGCGATGTAGAGCGCCAGTTCGTCATAGAATTGCAGCGTCTTTTCATAGAGCAGATCAAGCGACTTGATATCCTTCAGCAGCGTGTGTTCGTGCGCCAGCAGGTCATCGGTGATCTTGTCGATCTGACCCTGCACAGTTTCGAACTTGGCGGTGAACTTGGCAAACGGTGCTGCGCGGCCGATCAGCTTTTCCCAAAAGCTGCGCTCGCGACGCACATCCAGTTCCGACACCGAGAAGCCGCGGATCGTGGTGACGATGGTGCGCAGGCTGTCCCCTGCGGGGCCTACATCCTTATTGCGGACGTCCTGCAACATGGCCTGACTGATTTCCTGCAACTCGGCTTGCGCGGCAGACCCGAAGGACACGATGGACTGCGTGTCCTCCATGTCGATTTCGTCCATACGGGCGCGGATTTCGGCGCCCACGGGCGCATCGGCCTGATCCAGCGGCACGATGGCGGTGGCCTCTGCCGGTTCAGGCAGCACGACGGCTGTCACCTCTTCAACCTGCGCAAGTGCTGCTTCGGCTTTTTGACGGACTGTTTCGGACATGTTTGCCCCCCCTTGGTTTTATATGTCTTCGGCGCGCGACACGCGTACGCCTTCGCGCTGCAAACGGTCGCGCAGCACGTCGATTTCGATGTTGAGGTCGGTGCGATCCTCGGTGAGCAGCGCGCGTGTGCGGGCTGCGAAATTCTCCTCAAGGTCATCCAGCAGCGCGGCATAGTCGACGCGGGCTTGCGTGTCGCGGCTGCGGCCGTAGATGTCGGCAAACTTGGCCGTCGCATCGCGCGCACCGATCAGGTAGACGCCCAGATATTTGCGCGCAGCGGTAAGATCACGGGGGTCTTCCTCGACCGTCTGGATCAGATCACGCACGGTGGTTTGAAATTGGTCCAAACGCAACTCCATTTTGCGATCCTGCGCGCGTTTCATTGCATCGCGCATTTCGGTCAGCAACTCTTCGGCGCCGTCGACGACGCGGGCCACGCGGTCTTGCTGGAATGTGTCGACGCCCTCCATGCCCTTGGATTTCAGCGGATCAATGCCGAACGCTGCCAGATGCAGACCAAGTGCTGCAAGGCCGTAGAGCACGGGCGCAACAAGTCCGGGTTCGGACCTATAGGCGGCGAGTGCGATTCCAACGCCAACAAGAAGCGCGGCAATGATCTTGCGGGGCAGTGCGGGGCGACGCGCCACTTTACGGGCGACGTATGCGGCCTCGGCCTTGAGCCCTTCGCGTAGCATGAATGCGCCACCGGTCAGCACAGCGGCAGAGACGAGAGCGGTGATCAGGCCAGTGGCGCCATCATTGAGGGCCAGGAACACCATTGGGACCGCAGGCAGGAACATGAGGTTCGCGCGCGCGCCAACCGGGTCAACCCGCGCCCGCTCAAAGGCGGGGCGCGATCCGTTTACCGGTTCTTTCTGGCCGTCGGGGCTGTATTTTCCACCAAAGCGTTTGGCCATTGGCTCAGGTTCCTTCGGCGCAGGGTACAGGGTAGGTCAGCGTTCCCGCTGGATAACTGCGGGACGCATCAAAACAGGTGATGCGGTTGGGGCCATCGGCCCAATAGGCATGCGGATTGGTGCCGCGTTTGCCATCACGGAGATATCGAACGTGGCCCCAGAATGTGCCCTTCTCAGGACCGCGCCACGCACGCCCCAACTGGAAGTGCAGGTGCCGCACGCCGACGATGCAGTCAAATTTGCGAAAGTTGTTGCCAAGTGTGCCGATAACTTGGCCACGCTTCACGGATTGACCAGCCTTGACCGTCATCTTGTCGAGGTGCCCGTATGCTGCGATCAGCCGTTTTCCGTCAGAGCCGGTCCCGTGATCGACTACGATCGTCGGTCCCCAGCATGATCCTACGTCGGTTTCCAGAACGCGCCCGTCGGCAGCAGCGATAATGCGTGTGCCGTTGCGGCCCTTGATATCAATGCCTTGGTGACGGGCCGGACGGCGCAGGCCATTTACCCCTTTGCGCGACCGAAAATCCGATGCGATCTTTGGCGCGCCTTTGGGGTAGATTAACTTGCCAATGCCTTGCGCATGGGCTGGTTCGGATGCCCAGCCGCCATTGAGCAGACCAATCGCGCTCAGCATGGCAAGAGAGCGCCAAAAACGGATGCCACGACGCACGATCCTACAGCCCCCCAAGCAATCCGGTTGTCACGCCGAACATCAGCGCAATCAGAACCGCGAATGCGATTTTTTGAAAAGCGGTTGGCTCCATCCCGTAAGTCCCTGTTGGCTATGACACATATAGCCGGTTTGCGGATGCAGCACTAGAGGCGCGCGCATGTCCTTCATTGCAATAGAGGTGTGACGCGCAAATGACAGGCGCAAGGGGAATTTTTCCCGTTTCGCGTCAAAATTGAGGTTGGGCAGATGGATGGCCTTTATCGCGGTTTGCGTGTTCGGCGCGGTTTGCCGCTTGGTTTGACCTGCTGTGCTGCCGATTCCGGCTCCAAGCCCAGTTGATCCCGTATGACGCGGCGGCGTACTTCCTCAACGGCGCCTTGCTTCAACTCTCCCAACTGGAACGGGCCGTAGCTGACCCGGATCAGGCGGTTCACGGCAAGGCCGATACTGTCCATGGCACGCCGGATCTCGCGGTTCTTGCCCTCGCGCAGGCCAACCGTCAGCCACGCATTGGCGCCTTGTTGCCGGTCGAGCGTGACCTGCATGGGCTGGAACCGTTCCCCGTCGACCGTCACGCCCTTGCGCAGTGGTTCAAGTTGCGGGTCGGTGGGGCGGCCATTCACCCGCACGCGGTAGCGGCGCATCCAACCGGTTGAGGGCAGTTCAAGCTTGCGCTTGATCCCGCCATCATTGGTCAGCAGCAAAAGCCCTTCGGAATTGAGGTCGAGCCTGCCGACGCTCATCACCCGTGGCATGTCTTCGGGCAGGGCATCAAAGATGGTGCTGCGTCCCTGTTCGTCCTTGGTTGTCGTCACAAGACCCGCAGGCTTGTGGTAGAGCCACAGCCGCTCCGGCTCAGGCGCGTTCAGCGGTTTGCCGTCCACGGTGATCTTGTCGGCGTGCGTGACATTCAGGGCCGGGCTGTCGATACGCTTGCCGTTTACGCTGACGCGTCCGGCAGTGATGATCTCTTCTGCGCCACGGCGGCTGGCGATGCCGGCGCGGGCCAGAACCTTGGCGATGCGGTCGCCCTTGGGAGTGTCTTGGGTCATGGGCAGGCCATAGCGGTGGGTTGCGCGGCAGGCAAGCGGCGTGGCAGGGGAAGGCATGGAGTTTCGGTCATTCATGGATCAGGCGCTGGAAGAAGCGCGCGCGGCAGGTGTGCGGGGCGAGGTCCCCGTGGGCGCTGTTGTGGTGTCCCCGCGGGGACAGATCGTGGCGCGGGCCGGGAACCGGACCCGCGAGATGTCGGATCCCACGGCCCATGCAGAGGTGTTGGCGATCCGCGCGGCCTGTGCAGATGCGGGATCGGAGCGTTTGGTGGGGCACGATCTGTACGTCACGCTTGAGCCTTGTGCCATGTGTGCGGCGGCCATTGCGGCGGCACGGATTGGCCGTGTGTATTACGGGGCGTCTGATCCCAAATCTGGCGGGGTTGCCCATGGTGCGCGGGTGTTTTCACACAGCCAGGCGCACCATGTGCCAGAGGTCTATGACGGCATTGGTGCGGCAGAGGCCGAAGCCTTGCTGAAGGACTTTTTTGCGTCGCGCCGCTAGGTACGGTCCGGCTTAGAGTGTGATGGGCTGCATCACCTCCGGCTCAATCACTTTGACCCCTGGCAGGCTGTCGCGCAGCACGTCTGCCGATTGTTCAAGAAGTGGGAATGTCTTGTAATGACAGGGAATTACGGTGTCGAAGTGGAAATACTTGCGTGCGGCATATGCAGCACCGGCCATGTCCATGGTAAAGTATCCGCCCGCTGACAGGATGCCGATATCAGGTTTGTGGTAGTCCCCGATCCAGCCCATGTCGGCATGGATGTCCGTGTCGCCCGAGACGTAGATGGTTTTGCCTTCGCCACGCAGGATGAACCCGCATTCCTGGCCCGCGTACCGCATTGTGTCGTCCGACCCGATAGACGAGGAGTGCGAGGCCGGAACAAGGGTTGCCGTGACATCCCCAAGGCTGATTGTGCCACCGCGGCCAAAGGCATGTCCTTCGATTGCACCTTGGGCAAAGAGCAATTTGCCCAGCTCGTAGATCGCTGACACCGGCGCGCCTGTCTTCTGACTGATCCCAACGATATCGGCGGTGTGATCGAAATGGCCGTGGGTAACGAGGATGTGGGTTGCGTCCTTGATGGCGGCGTCGTGTTGGGTGTCTTCGAGCATGGGGTTGCCATTGAACCATGGGTCGATCAGCAGGATCTGGTCCCCGATTTCGATGCGGAAGCTGCCGTGGCCGAGCCAGATGATGTTCATATCGTTCCTCCCTTTGGGCCAGTGTAGCGCAGGTTGCAGAGTGCGGGAGCCTCCGGCGGGAGTTTTTTTGGCAAAGTGAAGGGGTAGACGATTCGTGCGGAGATTTACCCCGTATTCAGGGAGGTTAAGCGCGTATGACAGGGTGTCACCCCCCGTGCAGCATCCGTACACCTCCTGTACACACCCAACGGGCGGTCGAGGTGAGGTTAACGCAACGTACGGACCTTGATACCGGCGCGGGGCAGCGTAGGTGAGTGGCATGGAATTGTTGCGCGAGATCGACGGGTATTGCGAACGGCTGGGGCCGGAGTATTGGGCCGAGCCGGTGAATGCCGTGACGAATGCGGCCTTTGTGATCGTTGCGCTGTGGATATGGCGGCGCAGTACCGGGGTGCCCATGGCGCGGGCGCTGTCGGTTGTTCTGGGGCTGATCGGGATCGGCAGCTATCTTTTTCACACCCACGCACAGGTCTGGTCGGCCATTGCCGATGTTGCGCCGATCGCGGCGTTCATCCTGCTCTATATCTTCGCCATCAACCGCGATGTATGGGGCATGCGCACCGGATGGGCCTTGGGGGCAACGGCGTTGTTCTTTCCCTATGCGGTGGCGACGATCCCGTTGTTTCAATATGTTCCGGTTCTGAGCGTGTCGGCCGGGTATCTGCCTGTTCCGGTATTGATCCTGATTTACGCCGTGCTGCTTCGACGCCGTGCACCAGACTTGGCGCGGGGATTTGTCATTGGGGCCGTCATCCTGTTCGTGTCGCTGACAGCCCGGTCCGTGGATGAAATGCTATGCGCCCAGTTCCCGATGGGAACCCATTTCCTGTGGCACATCCTGAACGGGATCATGCTGGGCTGGATGATCGAGGTGTATCGGCGTTACCTGTCGTCCGTACCTGAACGCAATCAAGTCGTGTCCGACACCTGATGCACTTCGATGACATTGCCATCCAGGTCATAAAAAAAGATCTGGTCCCAGCCCGCAACAGCCCGGTTGCCCCAATCGGCATAAGGGATGCTTTGCGCCTCCAGATGCTTTTTGAACGCAGCCAGGTCATCGGTGCGGTAGGCGATGTGCCCATGGCTGACCGGGTTCACCATCTGCCCTGACCGAAAGCCGGCCAGCGGGTCCTTTTGCGCCAGATGCGTCTGGATCGCCCCGTCCGTGACAAAGGCTACGTCGCTTGCATATCCTTTTTTCTTTTCCAGCGTGGGCAGGCCATCACTTTCCCGGTCCAGTCCCAGCACATCGCGATAGAAGGCGTCCATCCGCGCCACATCATCGGTCACAAGATTCACATGGTGTAGTTTCAGCTTCATGGGTCCTCCTTCCTGTTCAAATCTGTGGCGATCAGCCCGATGGGGCAAGGGCCAAGGCTTGAAGGTGGCCCATCCCTTCGCTATTGCCCGACCAGACGAGAACACGAGGGGTTTCATGTCCATCGATCAAAGCACCGCCGCCCGCGTGGCGAAACTGGCCCGGATCAAGGTCGAGGAAGACCAGCTTCCGGCCTTGGCATCCGAATTCAACACGATCCTTGGCTTCATCGAGCAGCTGAGTGAAGTGGATGTCGAGGGTGTGGAGCCCATGACCTCGGTCACGCCGCAACGTTTGAAGCGCCGTGTGGATGAGGTGACCGATGGTGGTCAGCAGGACAAGGTGCTGGCGAACGCCCCGGATGCCCGCGAAGGGTTCTTTGCCGTGCCGAAGGTAGTTGAGTAATGGCTGAATTGAACAAGTTGGGGCTGGCAGAGGCCCGTGACGCGCTGCGCAAAGGCGATGTGACCTCGGTCGAGTTGACCGAGGCGTGTCTGACCGAGATCGAAGGGGCGGGGGCGCTGAACGCCTTTGTCCACAACACGCCCGAGATTGCGCGCGATCAGGCCAAGGCCGCGGATGCGCGGATCAAGGCGGGTGATGCGCCCGACATGTGTGGGTTGCCGATTGGCATCAAGGACCTGTTCTGCACCAAGGGTGTGCCGAGCCAGGCCGGGAGCCGCATTCTGGAAGGGTTTTTGCCGGAGTATGAGAGCACCGTTAGTGGCAACCTGCTGGATGCCGGTGCGGTCATGCTGGGCAAGTTGAACATGGATGAGTTCGCCATGGGCTCGTCCAACGAAACGTCTGTCTATGGCAATGCCGTGAATCCGTGGCGCCGTGGCAATGATGAGGCCGCCCTGACCCCTGGTGGTTCGTCGGGTGGCTCGGCCTCTGCCGTGGCGGCTGACCTGTGTCTGGCTGCGACCGGGACAGATACCGGCGGGTCAATCCGCCAGCCTGCCGCCTTCACCGGAATCACAGGCATCAAGCCGACCTATGGCCGGTGTTCGCGCTGGGGTGTGGTAGCCTTTGCCTCGTCCTTGGATCAGGCGGGGCCGATGACCAAATCGGTTCGCGATGCCGCCATCATGCTTGAGGCCATGTGCAGCCATGATCCCAAGGATTCGACCAGCGCAGATCTGCCGGTGCCGAATTTCGAGGCAATGCTGACCGGTGACATCAAGGGCAAGAAGATCGGCATACCGGCGGAATACCGCATGGATGGCATGCCGGAAGAGATCGAGACGCTTTGGGCGCAGGGCCGCGAGATGCTGGCCGATGCCGGGGCGGAGATTGTCGATATCTCCTTGCCTCATACGAAATACGCTTTGCCCGCCTATTACGTGATTGCGCCGGCGGAGGCGTCGTCGAACCTCGCCCGCTACGATGGGGTGCGCTATGGCCACCGCGCAAAGCTGGATCAGGGCGACGGCATCACCGAGATGTATGAAAAGACCCGTGCGGAAGGGTTTGGCGACGAGGTGAAACGTCGTGTGATGATCGGCACTTACGTGCTGTCTGCTGGTTTCTACGACGCATACTATAACCGCGCGCGCAAGGTGCGGACGCTGATCAAGAAGGATTTCGAGGACGTGTTCGCCCAAGGGATCGATGCGATCCTGACCCCTGCGACGCCGTCTGCCGCCTTTGGTCTGGGTGAGGCATCGGACGATCCGGTGCAAATGTACCTGAACGACGTGTTCACGGTCACCGTCAACATGGCGGGCCTGCCGGGGATCGCTGTCCCCGCAGGGACGGATGCGAATGGATTGCCGCTGGGTCTGCAGTTGATTGGCCGCCCATGGGAAGAGGGTGATTTGCTGAACACCGCTTATGCGCTGGAGGCCCGGGTTGGGTTTGTAGCAAAACCCGGCAAATGGTGGTAATTCTGTCCGACCTGAATAACTGAAGTGTAGAGCAGATGTTGAGTTTCCGCAGTTTCCTGATGATCGGTGCAGTGGCCGCCGTATCGGCATGCCAACCCGTTGTTCCCGACAGCGGGAGTGGTGTTGTCGATCCGGGGCGCGGTGTTGGTTTCGACAATCCCAACACCCTGGCGGCGCGTGAAGCGCGTGACACCCAATTGGCGGCGGCAGCGGTGCCTGCTGCGCCGTCGGTGGGAACGCAATCCTTGCCACCTGCTTCTCAGGCCCAGCCTGCAGTCCCCGCGACCACGGCTCAGGGGCGTGCAACACCTCGGGCGGTGTCAAATCCTGCAAGCCTAGATGCAGAGTTGGCGCAGATTGCGGCCGAGAATGATGCTGCCGCCGCACGCGGAAACTCGGGGCAGGCGGTGCTTAATGCGAGCCCATCGAATGCGGCGCCCGTTATCCTGAACAATCCGGGTATTTCGGACGAGAATAACTTTGACGCTGTGTCGTCGCGCCAGAGTATCGAAAGCGATGCCGCCCGTCTGGAGGCGAACCGTCAGCAATACCAGGTGGTTCAGCCCACGGCTTTGCCGTCCCGCACGGGCAATGCGCAGCCGAACGTGGTGCAATACGCGCTCCAGACCCGGCACCCCAAGGGCACGCGCGTCCACCGCCGTTTCGGTGTTGGCTCTGCCGCGAAGTTCCAGCGCAATTGCGCGGAATATAGCTCGGCTGACGAGGCGCAGATCGACTTTCTGGCCCGTGGTGGACCCGAGCGTGACCGCCGTGGCATTGACCCAGATGGGGATGGCTATGCCTGTGGTTGGGATCCGGCTCCGTTCCGCCGGGCGGCTGGCAACTGATCCGCCACTGGTATCCTTCGCCGAATTGCGGCCCGCGGCGTGATGGTCTGACGCCGCGCTTCGTGGTGTTGCACTATACGGCGATGGAGACGGCAGAAGCTGCCATTGAGCGGCTTTGCGACCCCGAAGCCGAAGTGTCTGCGCACTATGTTGTGTGCAAGTCCGGGCGCGTTACGCAGCTGGTGCCAGAAGGGCTGCGTGCGTGGCATGCGGGGGCAGGGGAATGGCGGGGCCTGTCTGACATCAACTCACGCTCCATCGGCATTGAACTCGACAATGATGGGGCAAGCCCGTTTGCCGAGCCCTTGATGGAAAGCCTCGAGGTGCTGTTGGGCACAATCCTGCGCGCGTGGGATATCCCGTGCACCAATGTCATCGGGCATTCGGATATGGCACCGGGGCGCAAGTTTGATCCCGGCCCCCGGTTTGATTGGCGGCGCCTTGCGTCACAAGGGCTTGCCGCTGCTACGGTGGAATCTGCGGCGCCTAACCATGTCTCTATGGACAGATTTCGGGCCGCGGCGCGTGGGGCTGGCTACACTGCCGAGGCATCGGACAACGATCTGTTGGCCGCCATCCGCTTGCGGCACCGCCCATATGCCAGCGGCCCCCTTGATGAAGCAGATTTTACCGTTCTGCCTGGGGCGGCGTCTTTTGCCTGATGCACAGGCCCAACCCTTCCCTGTTTCAAAAAATCCCCGCCGGAGGCTCCCTTGCTCACCACTGGCGCAGCGATCCCCATTGACGCGCCCCCGGTCGCACACGTAAGGGCAGCGGGCGCGGAGGGGCGGATGGCCGCGGCAGAGATGTCGAGGAAAGTCCGGACTCCCAGAAGCAACGGTGCCGGGTAACACCCGGGCGGGGCAACCCGACGGACAGCGCCACAGAAAACAGACCGCTGCGGCACGCCGCAGTAAGGGTGAAACGGTGGGGTAAGAGCCCACCGCCGGGCTGGCAACAGACCGGGCACGGCAAGCCCCACCGGGAGCAATGCCAAATAGGGACCGCGCGCTGGGCAACCAGCGGGGCTGCTTCTGCCCCAGCAGGTCCGGGTTGGCAGCTAGAGCGGCACTGGCAACAGTGTCGCAAGATGAATGGTCATCTCGGGCAGGGCAACTTGCCTAGACAGAATCCGGCTTACAGCCCCTCCGCGCACGACCATCCATCACGAAAAAAGGGCAAGCGCACCTGCACTTGCCCCGCTTTCAATCCAATCCGAGCACGACCGGGTCCGAACGGAGTTGAACGCTTTATCAGAGCTCTTCGACAGGCGTGCTGCGGATGTCAGTCCACTGCGTTGCCGCCTTCGTGATTGTTCCGGCGCGGTCTTTGTTGAACGCATCAAAGATGTCGGCATTCAGGAAGACATACAGCTTATTGTCGATCACGGCCGCATAGTCAGGGTCGCCATCGAATTTCTTGCCCACGGACACACCGAAGGTGCAGAAGCCACCGTTTTGCGGCAGATACTCGGCTGGTGCAGCCTTGAATGTCTTCAGGTTGTCTTCGGACGCAAAGCGGTACGCAACGCCGTCATGGACGACCGTGTGCGCCGCAACACCTTCGACCGGGTTGCTCGATGCGATGAAGGCCACGGGATCGACACCGTGCAGGCCCAGGGGGGCACCAGCAGCCGTGATACCGGTCGAGACATTGTATTCATCTGCGGCCATGGCCTGCGAGGTGAAGGACAGCGCTGCTGCACCTGCGACGATGGTGGCGAGAGTGAGAGTGCGAAACATGGATTTTCCTTTCGTTTCGAGGGGGTTTGGGCAAAGCCCGGTTGGTTTGACGCCGCAGTTGCCACGTCAAAGAGGAGGTTTCTTGGAGGGAGAGAAGGTTTTGGGCGGGGTGCTTAGAGCAGACTTGGCTCGGCCGTGTCAGCCTTATGCAGTGACACCACCACAGCCACAGTTGCGCCCAGGACCCAGTAGTAGGCGGCATCGAGACCCGAGAACCCGAAGAGGAACGGTGCGACGAGGAACGCGCCGCCAACGACACCATCAACGGCGAGGTGCAGTTTGTAGGGCAGGACCCGGATCAGGCCGAGATGGTGATCGGTCAGCACCGTCAGGACAAAGGCTGCCACACCGGTGACAACCGAGAGCCAGAAGGCCATGGGGTGCGATTGCCCCAGGCCCAAGAGGCCGGGCATAGCCATCAGGCCAATGGCGACGGGGTAGTCGAGACAGGCGTGGATTTCCTTGCTGACAAAACGCAATGACATAAGTTTTCCTTTCGAAATCGATGCGGCGATCTGCGCCGCTGTGATGAAAGAAAGATGTGCGTCTTTGCGTGTAAGTTCCATTTTCGAACGTTCAGCTTTCTTGACCGATCGTTCGAACTTTCGGATTACTTTGTCGCTAGAGACACTTTTCCGCTGTGATCGTTCCGAAAAGCCGCTGGGCTTTGACCGACTTCACGCTTGAAGACTCGTGCGAATGCTGAATCCGAGGCGTATCCGACATCGCGGGCAATCTCGGCTATCGGTTTGGTTTGCGCGATCAAATCCTGTTGTGCGATCTGCATCCGCCATTCCGTTAGATATTGAAGCGGGGTCATTCCCATCTTTTGCGCAAAGTGCACCGCGAAACCAGTGCGTGATTGTCCTGCCGCGCGCGCGAGGCTTTCGACACTCCACCCTTCGGCGGGTTGCTTGTGAAAGGCCATCAGCGCGCGCGAGATATGCGGATCTGCAAACCCTGCCAGCCCGGTTTGTGTCGCAGCATCTGTTTCGATGAAGGTGCGCAGGGCCTGGGCAAAGATCACTTCCGAGATCTTTTGGGCAATCAGATCGCTACCGAGCTTGTCTTGCCCGGTTTCGTCCGCGATCAGCCGCAGCGACGTTTCCATCCATCGGCCTGCGCTTTCTCCGTAATTGGGAATCAGGATGTAGTCGGGCAATTGGTTCAGCAACATGTGCGTGGCATGATCTGCCAGTGAGAAGTGGCCGCATATCAGCTGCGTGTCACGGTCATCTTCGGCGCCGCCGTAGACCAGCACCCCTTCGCCACTGTAGCCGGAGCTTTCCAGAACTGTTTCGAGCGGTAGAACGGTGTCCTCTTCGTGCCGCCCGCTGAACAGGTCGTGCGCCGCGCCGTGGGGGATAATGATCAGGTCACCCTGGGCCAGGGACACCACTGTGTCTGACGGTTTGATCCGGACGCGGCATTCCCCACGATGGGCGAAGTGAAAGCGCGCCACCTTTTCATGCGTGGGCACGGCTACACCCCAGGGTGGGGTGAAGGATGTGCGAAAGTACAAGGTGCCCTTGAGCGTGAGTCGGGTCAGGATATCGCTGAGTGGATCAAGCATGGGTTGGAGATGTGCATGCAGCAGGCTGTCTGTCCAGTATTCGGAACGATCGGCACAGGAAAGTGAATGTATGGGCGGCGTTTCCCGTGGAATCAGTTGAGATCGCAGGGTTGAAATCAAACAAGACGGAAAAATCCGTCTTCGTCTGACGATCCCGGTGCGCGCGGGGTTGACTCGGGGGGGCACGCGGGTAAAAGCGCGGCTCTACACGAATTTCCCGCCAGCGGGCCCACTTGGCTTATTTGGCGATGCAGGAGACAGCAGATGGCCAAGCCAACCACGATCAAGATCCGCCTGAACTCGACCGCAGGCACCGGCCACTTCTACGTGACCAAGAAAAACGCACGCACCATGACCGAGAAAATGGTCGTACGGAAGTACGATCCCGTGGCGCGCAAGCACGTTGAATACAAGGAAGGCAAGATCAAGTAAGACCAGCTTTCTTTCGAATTCCAAGGCCGCGCCCATCGGGACGCGGCCTTTTTCGTTGTTGAGGAGCATCATGGACAGGTTCAAGCTGACGCGACGGGTGGATGTGCTGGTGTATCACTTTGCCCGTGATCCTATGTCCGTTCGCCGGTTTTTGCGCAGGGATCGGCCCGACCTCGCCATCACACGGGAGGCGGCATATGGATGGTGATGCGTGACCCGGTCAGCGGTGCGTTGGTGGGCAGGGCTTGGGAAGTTGCGCTTGCCGACCAATCTAACGTGCCGCCGCCGATAGGAATGTGGTTCACCGCAAAGCTGAACAAAAGCTATATCTACGATGCGACGCGCGAGGCGACAGAATGAAACGTGTGATGATTGTGGGTGGGCCGGGGTCCGGCAAGAGCACTTTGGCGCGCCTGCTGGGTGAACGGACGGGGCTCCCGGTGCATCATATGGATCACATCCATTGGATGCCCGGCTGGATACAACGCCCGCGCGATCTGCGTCGTGAGATGGCGATAGCTGTCGAACGTGGCGATGCGTGGATCTTTGAAGGCGGATTTTCCACCACTTACGACCACCGTATCAGCCGCGCGGACACACTGATCTGGCTGGATTTGCCGGTGGGTTTGCGGCTGTGGCGTGTGACGAAGCGTTTGGTTCAGTACTGGGGGCAACGGCGCCCGGATATGGCCGAAGGGTGCACCGAACGCATTCATGGTGGGACGGCTGAGTTTTACCATTTCATCTGGCGTACACGTCACAGTGGGCGGACACGGTTGCAGCGGTTGATTGCTGACGCCCCGGCGACGTTGTCGGTGCATCATCTGACACATCCGCGTGCGGTGCGCGGCTTTCTCGAGGGGCTGTGATGATTGTTCGCCCAAGCACCTCGCGCGACTTGGCGGCGGTGGATGCACTTTTGTCACGCACATATCCGAAGCTGCTTAAGGCGGATTATCCGCCCTCTGTTTTGGTCACGGCCCTGCCGATCATCAGCCGGGCGCGACCTGAACTGTTGTCCTGTGGTACGTATTATGTGGTCGAAGAGGATGATCGTATTCTTGGGGCTGGCGGCTGGACACCAGACAAGGCTGACCGGTCACTGGGTCATATCCGTCATGTGGTCACGGATGACCGGGCGCTGAGGCGCGGCGTAGGGCGGTCCCTGATGGAGTGCAGTTTCGATGTGGCGCGGAGGCGTGGCGTGGCGCGCATGGAGTGTTGGGCCACCCGAACGGCCGTTCCGTTCTATGAAGCGGTCGGCTTTCGGGTGATTGGGCCCATAGATGTGCCGCTGGCCGGAGGGATTGTGTTTCCGTCCCTGCGGATGATTCAGGAGCTTTGATCGGTCAGCCCGGCTTGGTGCTCGGGCGACCGTCCAGCGTCTCGTACCGGCGGTCGTCCGTGGTTCGGTCGAAGATAAGAACGCGGTTCCGGGTTGGATAGGTCACGCGGTCGCTGGGCGCCCGAGTTCCGATCACGAGATAGCGTGCGTCGCTGTCACTGTCGTTCCGCAGATTGTGGCCGATGGGCACACCAGCGGCCCATGTTGCTGCGTCGCCGGGTTCGAGTACGGTTTCGATACCATCTTCCACCAACGTGACTGTGCCGGAAAGCACCAGGATCATTTCATCCACGGCCTCGTGCCAGTGATTGAAGGATGACGCGGAGCCGGGCGGCAGCGTTTCAATGAACGCCCCAAACTGGCTGAGGTCACCGGTGTCGCTGATCCGTTCGGCTTTGTAAGGGCCTAGTCGATCGTCGGCCTTGCCGCTTTCCGTGCGGGCTGTGCCGCGCTTGATCACAGTCATGTATACCCCTTTCCGAAACAAAAAAGGCCGGTCGCTTGGACCGGCCTTTTCGTGTGTCTTTGTGTGCAAACTATTCCTGCTGACCCATGAACATGAGCAGGAACTGGAACATGTTCAGGAACGAGATGTAGAGGCTGAGCGCGCCATCAATGGCGGCCTTCTCCAGCCATTCCTGATCACCGTGCGCGGCGTGTGCCACGTAGGTGTTCTTGATGTCCTGCGTGTAGAACGCTGTCAGACCGGCAAAGATCAGAACGCCGATGGCAGAGATCGCGAACATCATAGCCGGCGACTGCAGGAAGATGTTGATGATCATCGCCACGATCAGGCCGATCACACCCATCATCAGGAAGGTGCCCATGCCGCTCAGGTCTTTCTTGGTGGTGTAGCCATAGAGGCTCAGACCCGCGAACGCGATCGCAGTGACCAGGAAGGTTTGCGTGATCGAGTATGCGGTGAACACGAGGAAGATCGAGCTCATCGACACGCCCATGACGGCGGCGAAGATGAAGAACCCAAGCTGCACGGCGGCTGCGGAGCCACGACGCATCAGAGCGCCCCAACCAAACAGCAGGAAAGCAAGGGGTGCAAACATCACGACCCAGCGCAGCGGTGTGGTGTACAGCACGGTGCCGAGGCCTGTCAGGTACTGGCCTTCGCGCAGTGCGACGGTGGCCCCTGTCGGGTCGGATGTGACAGCGAGGCCAGCGATGGCCCAGGCTGCCAGTGCAGTGATGAGCATGCCGACCGACATGGTCCCATACACTTTGTTCATATGCGCGCGTAGGCCCGCATCGATCTGGGCGGCGCGTGTACCGGCCGCGGACCGGATCGTATTCAACTCAGCCATGATTGACCTCCAAATTGATACCATTCCCGGCGGCTTATCCGCCGGTCGCGGATTTACGCCCGCATTGGGCTAAATATCGGGTCAGTTCCCCTGTCATTCAAGGGTTTTTCAGGGCTTTCGCATTGGTTCGGTGCGACATTCCGACCAGTTTTGTCATAAATGCCGCACAGTGCACGCAGGCAACGCCGATTGTTCAGTCACGCCAGGTGGCAGGGACATCCCAGATCGGTTTTGCGCTTTCGCGTTCAGCGCGGTCTGCACTGATGCCGATGTCGTCCAGCTGCCGGACGTCCAGACGCGCCAGCGCGCGACGGGATTTCCAGACGTCAAACAGCATGCCGAGCGTCGGAAAACGGCGTGCCGCAGATTTCATATTGGTATGACGGGTGGTGATGTCGGTAAATGCCATCGGACTGTCCTTTCTAATTCTGTGATGATTGACCAAGGTCAAATCAACTCTCTTGATGTATATGGGGGAATGTGGCACATTCTTAAAACGAATGTTTTTGATGTTAAGTATCAGGGAGTGTGATGTGAGGAACTTGGACATCACGACGCTTCGGTCGTTTGTTGCAGTCGCTGAAAGCGGTGGCGTCACCCGTGCTGCCGGGTTTTTGCACCTGACCCAGTCGGCGGTTTCGATGCAGTTGAAGCGGTTGGAGGAGCTATTGGGCCTCGATCTGTTCGACCGATCCGGTCGAACCATTGCGCTGACGGCTTCGGGCGAGCAGTTGCTGGTCTTTGCCCGCCGCATGGTGGCGTTGAACGACGAGGTTATCACCCGTTTGACCGATCAGGCCTATGAAGGTGAGATCACACTGGGTGTGCCGCACGATATCGTCTACCCGGCCATTCCCCGCGTATTGAAGCAGTTTCACGCGGCTTTCCCCCGTGTGAAGGTGCAGCTGGACAGTTCATACACACGACGGTTGAAGGCCGAGTTCGCGAAAGGGGCCTGTGACATCATCCTTACGACGGAAACGGGTATGGATGTTGGGGGAGAGCAGCTATGCACAAAACCGCTGTGCTGGGTGGGTGCCCCCGGAGGGTCGGCCTGGCGGCAACGGCCATTGAAACTGGCCTTCGGTCGGCAATGCACCTTCCGCCCACGTGTTGTCGAACGTTTGGACGCTGCCGATATCCCCTGGGACGTCGTTGTCGAAACCGAAAGTGACCGCACGATCGAGGCGACCGTCAGCGCGGATCTTGCCGTTCACACGATGATTGAAGGCACTGAACCACCCCATCTGGATCGAATCGAACACGGTGGCGCATTGCCTGATCTGCCGATGCACAGCATCAACCTGTATGGCGCAGGTGGCGCGGTCAATGAAGTGCATGATGCGCTTGTCGGTTTCCTGCGACGTGCCTTTGCAACACAAGATGGAGCAGGGCTGCGCGCAGTGGTAAACCGCTGATGTCGGCAATCAAACGCAAACGGTTGGGCGGAATCCGGCCAATCGAAGGACGTGCTGCAAGCGCCTGCTGACCTCGATAAAATTACGGTTACTTTGTTCCTCACGATGCGATGTTGGGCGATCTATTGCGCAGATTTTGCTTTTGCTGTGGTCTAATGCGTTGAAATATATGTTATAATTTTGCCTTCCATTGATATCGAGGTATTCCCCTGCCTTGGGTGCACAGGTCCATTAAGCTCCAGATTTGATCCGACGCGATACGCCTTATGGCTGAAAGTCGCGCATGCAGTTCCCGTCAAGCGGGTATCTTTCGTTGAAAATTTCAGCCGTTAGACCTAGTGTATTGGCACTGAACACGGCGCTGCTGAACAGCACGCTCCATTCCTGAAGGCGCAAGATGCGCCCGTTGCGACATCATGAGGTTGGGATCACATGGCACATTTGGTTGACGTACATGTCGGCAAGCGTATCCGGCAGCGCAGATGGCTTATCGGAATGACCCAGCAAAAACTGGCGGACATGGTTGGTATCAAGTTTCAGCAAATTCAGAAGTACGAGACAGGTGCAAACCGCGTCAGCGCGTCTCGACTTTGGGACATTGGTGAGGCGATGGGCGTTCCGGCGGCCTTTTTCTTTGAAGGTCTGAAAGATGACGTGTCGCAGATCGCCGCGGCGGGCGCCGCCCCCACGGATATGCTCGGTGACAAAGAGGCCATGGAATTGGTGCGGACATATTACGCCATTCCAGAAGCACAACGCCGCCGCCTTTTTGAACTCGCACGGGTGCTGAGCGACGTCGCCTAAGTTGTGTTTGGTCATGCGGGCTTGCACCACCGATGTCATTCTGGCACCCGGTTGGTATGAATGCTCTGATTTCTGACCTGACCAAAGTTGCCCACGCCATGGCAGACGCAGCCGGCGCAGCCATCCTCCCGCACTTTCGTGGGAACGACCTGAATGCCGAGAACAAAGCGTCAGACGGATATTATGATCCAGTGACGATAGCGGATCGCGCGGCAGAGAAAGCCATGCGCGCGGTCTTGGCCGACATGCGCCCGGACGACGCAATTCTGGGTGAAGAATACGGTGCCCAACTTGGTTCAAGTGGACTGACCTGGGTGTTGGATCCTATCGATGGGACCAGAGGTTTCGTGGCAGGCACCCCGACCTGGGGCGTTTTGATCGCAGTCGGTGGCGATCAAGGTCCGGTCCTTGGCATGATTGACCAACCCTACATTCAGGAGCGGTTCTGGGGAGCGGACAGTTATGCTGTAATGCGCGGCCCGTTGGGTGAGCACCCGCTTGCAACCCGTTCGCCGCGCCCATTGGCTGACGCCACTTTGTTCACAACTTTTCCCGAGGTTGGCACTCAATCAGAACGCGCGGGTTTCGAGGCCGTGGCCGGGCACGTCAAGCTGGTGCGCTACGGGATGGATTGCTATGCCTATGCGCTTTTGGCGGCGGGTCAGATCGATCTGGTGATTGAGGCCGGTTTGAACAGCTATGACATTCAGGCACCCATCGGCCTCATTGAAGCGGCGGGAGGGGTTGTGACGGATTGGTCCGGTCGGCCGGTTCATGATGGCGGGCGCGTGGTTGCTGCCGCGAATGCCGATATTCACCGCGCGACGCTGGACATTCTGGCGGGTCATCTGTGACGGCAACCCTGATCCGGCGCGCGGCATATGTCGTGACGATGGACGACGACCGTCGTATTCTGCGTGATGCCGATGTTCTGCTGCGGGACGGACAGGTAGCCGAGATTGGGCAAGGGCTGGAGGCAGCGGCTGAGGTCGTTAACGGGGCGGGCTGTGTTGTCACTCCCGGGTTGGTCAACACGCATCATCACCTCTACCAGACTCTGACCCGCGCTGTGCCGCAGGCGCAGGACGCGCTGCTGTTTGGATGGCTGCAGACTCTCTATCCCATCTGGGCGCGCTTCACACCTGATCATATGTTCACGTCTGCTCAGATCGGGTTGGCCGAGTTGGCCCTGTCCGGCTGCACCCTGTCCTCGGATCATCTGTACCTCTATCCCAATGGCGTCCGGCTCGAAGACACGATCGCTGCCGCGCAAGAGGTCGGGTTGCGGTTTCATCCGACGCGCGGGGCCATGAGTATTGGCAAGAGTGCGGGTGGGTTGCCACCGGACGGGCTGGTTGAGGATGAAGCGGCCACTCTGGAGGATATGGTGCGGGTGATCGATGGGTTTCACGACCCTGAACCCGGATCAATGTGTCGGGTTGGTGTCGCGCCGTGTTCGCCGTTTTCGGTCAGTCGTGAGTTGATGCGTGACGCGGCTCTGCTGGCGCGGGACAAGGGTGTGATGATGCACACCCATCTGGCGGAGAATGACGAGGATATCGCCTATTCACTTGCCCAGTTTGGATGCCGTCCCGGGCAATATGCCGAGGATCTAGGCTGGGTCGGATCGGACGTGTGGCATGCGCATTGCGTGAAGCTGGATGCCGAAGACATTGACCTGTTTGCCCGGACGGGCACCGGCGTTGCGCATTGCCCGTGTTCGAACTGCCGCCTTGGCTCTGGCATCGCGCCAGTGCGTGCCATGCGCGATGTGGGTGTGCCGGTTGGCTTGGGTGTTGACGGCTCTGCCAGCAATGATGCAGGCAACCTTGTGGCCGAGGCGCGGCAGGCAATGCTGCTGCAACGTGTTGCCAACGGGGCGGATGCGATGAGCGCGCAGGAAGCGCTGGAGATTGCAACGCGTGGCGGGGCCGACATTCTCGGTCGTCCTGAGTGTGGGCGTCTGCGAGTGGGGTCGCGGGCAGATGTGGCCATCTGGGATGTCAGCGGGCTCGAGGCTGCGGGCAGTTGGGACCCGGCGGCCTTGTTGCTGGCTGGTCCAACGACAGTGCGGGATCTGTTTGTGGAAGGGCGGCAGATTGTGCGGGACGGTCAGCTGACGACCATTGATCTGTCACAGGTTATCGCACGCCAGAACGAGATGGCCCAAAATCTGAGCGCTGCCTTATGAAACAGGTTTTGCTGTCCTTTTCCCTGATCCTGATGGCGAACGCTGCGGCAGCCGATCCAACGGCACTGGCAGCGATCAACGCGGAGCGTGCCGCGCAGAACCGTGTGCCGCTTGTTTACGATGCCAAGCTGGAGGCTGCGGCCCGTGCCCATGCCGAAGACATGGTACGCGCTGGATTCTTTGCGCATACAGGATCGGACGGATCTGACATTGGTCAACGTTTGGACCGCGTTGGGTATCGGTACTGCTTTGGCGCGGAAAACATAGCCGCAGGCCAACGCAGCCTGTCCGAGGTGATGACGTCCTGGATGGGATCGCGCGGGCATCGACGGAATATCCTGCATCGCAAGGCGGAAGCCGTCGGACTGGCGCGCGCGCCGGGCAACACTTGGGTCATGGTGCTAGCCGCGCCCTGCTAGCTGCGGCGCTGGCCGCCCACCCAAACATCCGCGACAGCCCGGTCATCACCCATTATGAGCGTCGGGAACACTGAGTCCCAGATGTTTTCGGCGCGGGCATGGCGCTGTGTGATCGCCGGGGTCGAAGCAAGATCAAGGATACACAGGTCCCCGGCCAGCCCGGGGGCGATGCTCCCAATCTCATCTGCGCGGTGCAGAACGCGGGCGGACCCTGCCGTGGCGAGCCACAAAAGCTGTGCGGCATGCACGGCGGTGCCGCGAAGTTGTGCAATTTCGTAGGCGGCTGCCATGGAACGCAGCATGGAAAAGGAAGAACCGCCGCCGGTATCTGTGGCGAGGCCGGTGCGCACATTGCCAGCTGCGAGCCGCATGAGATCGAACAGGCCCGAGCCGATAAAGGTGTTGGACGTTGGGCAGTGAACCAGTCCGGCGCCTATCTCACGCAACCGGTCGATCTCTCGCGGCTCAAGATGGATGGCGTGACCGTAGAGGCCGCGTTCGCCCAAAAGCCCGTGCTGTTCATATGTGTCGAGGTAGTCGCGGGCCTGCGGATAAAGACCACGCACCCATTCGATCTCGTCCACTTGTTCGCTCAGATGGGTTTGCATCAATGTATCGGGGTGTTCGGCCCACAATGCGCCAAGAGCCGCCAGTTGATCCTCGGTCGAGGTGGGCGAGAAGCGGGGTGTGATGGCATAGCGGGCACGACCCTGACCATGCCATTTCTCCAGCAGCGCTTTGCTGTCGTCATAGGCTGACTTCGCGGTGTCGCGCAGACCGTCAGGAGCGTTGCGGTCCATGCAGGTCTTGCCCGCGACCACAGCCATGTTGCGCGTGGCTGCCGCATTGAACAGGGCGTCAACGCTTTCGGGATGGATCGTGCAGAAGCTCGCCACAGAGGTGGTGCCGTGATCGAGCAAAAGGTCCAGATACCGCTCCGCCGTTGCCTGGGCATAGACGGGATCGCCGAACCGCATTTCTTCGGGAAAAGTATAGGTGTTCAGCCAGTCAATCAGGCGTTTGCCCCAAGATGCGATGATGGCGGTCTGTGGATAGTGCGCGTGTGCATCGATGAAGCCGGGGCAGATGAGATGGCCGGTATAGTCGTGGCGCGTTGCCTGAGCGCCTTGCGCCAATGCAGCGTTTCCGACAGCGGCAATCGCCGCGTCCTCGATCAGAACGGCGCTGTTTTCCAAGATTTGGACCGCTGTGTCCAACGGCTCAACGAAAGGATCGCCGTCAAAGGTCAGCACGTGGCCGGTCAAAAGATACGCATCTGTCATGGCGGTCTTATGCCGGGGGGCAGCTGGGGGCGCAAAGCGAAATCCGGCCCATTGTCAGCACAGGGGCCGCGCCCTATGGTCGCCCACGACGCGACGGAAAGGGAGACGCACGCCATGTCAGATCAGACCGACGTGACCGATCCCGCCGCAGATGACAATGCCTATGTCCTTGAACGCAAGGACGTTTCCGCGATCCTCTATGCCGTTGATATCGAAGATCGCGACCAGCTGACCAAGTTGATGGAGCCGCTGCACGCGGCGGACATCGCCGACCTTCTGGAACAGATCAACGCCTTTGACCGGTCGCGGTTGATCCGCCTCTATGACCGGGAGTTCGACGGGGACATCCTGTCGGAACTGGACGAGTCGATCCGGGAAGAAGTGATTGGTGTCCTCAAGCCCACCGTTCTCGCCGATGCGGTGCGTGATCTGGACAGCGACGATGTGGTTGACCTGATCGAGGATCTGGACGACGCGCAGCAGGAACAGATCCTGGACGTGCTGGAAGACACGGACCGAGCACTGGTTGAGCAGTCGCTGACCTTTCCCGAATACTCTGCCGGTCGTCTCATGCAGCGCGAGGTTGTCATGGCACCCGAGCATTGGACGGTGGGCGAGGCCATTGACCGGCTGCGGAGCGCGGACGAAGACGAACTGCCCAAGCAATTCTACCACATCGTTCTGATAGACCCGCGCCTGCATCCCGTGGGCAACGTGACCCTTGGCAAGCTGATGCGATCGCGTCGCGAGGTGCCGCTGGCCGATCTGGTGGAAGAAACCTTTCAGGTGATCCCGGCCAGTCAGGATGAAAGCGACGTGGCCTATGCGTTTAACCAGTATCACCTGATCTCGGCCCCTGTGGTCGATGACGAGGGGCGCTTGATTGGTCTGATCACCATTGATGACGCCATGGCCGTGCTGGATGAGGAGCATGAGGAGGACATCCTGCGTCTTGCGGGTGTGGGTGAAGAGTCTGCTCTGTCCGACCGCGTGCGCGAGACCACGAAGCGGCGCATCCCCTGGCTTGCAGTGAACCTCGTGACTTCGATCCTTGCATCGCTTGTCATCGCTCAGTTCGAGATGGCGATTGCGCAGATCGTAGCATTGGCTGTGCTGATGCCGATCGTGGCCTCTATGGGTGGCAATGCGGGAACCCAATCGCTGACGGTGGCGGTGCGGGCCATTGCCACCAAGGACTTGACCGGAGCCAATGTCTGGCGCGTGATCCGGCGCGAAGTGCTGGTCGGGCTGATCAACGGCGCGGTCTTCGCCGTTGTGATGGGGGTCGTTGGCGTGATCTGGTTCGGATCGCCTGCGCTGGGCTACGTGATTGCGGCGGCCATGGTGGTGAACATGGTGGTCGCGGGTTTGGCCGGGACCGGCATTCCGATCATTCTGGACCGTGTCGGCATCGACCCGGCGCTGGCGTCGGGGGCGTTTGTGACCACCGTGACGGACGTGGTCGGATTCTTTGCTTTTCTTGGGCTGGCCGCGTTGGTTTTGCTGTGACGGGGGCGGACGCTGTTTGCCTGCGGCAAAGACGCCCCGCCCGCCGTCCCGAAGGAGGTCATTCATGTCGTTGACCGAGGACAAGGCTGCAATCCGGAAACAGGCGTTTGCTGCCCGCAAGGCTGCGTGTGATCTGGATGCGGGAGGCGCAAGTGGCCTGTTGTCATCCGTGTTGGCAGGCTATCGCGGCGTGCCGTTGGCCGGTTACATGCCGATCCGGTCCGAGATTGACCCGTTGCCCGTGATGGCCGAGGCATCCGCGCATGGGCATGTGGCCGTTCCAGTGATCCGGGGCGCGGGTCTGCCTTTGGTATTCTCGCAATGGACTCCGGGCTGTGCCATGACCGATGGCCCATTTGGGGCGCAAGTGCCGGCCACCGAAGAGCTGATTGAGCCGGAGATTGTCATCGTGCCTTTGGTGGCCTTTACCCGCTTGGGCGGGCGTTTGGGGTATGGCGGCGGCTTTTATGATCGCACTTTGGAAGGGCTGCGCGCCCAACGTGCGACCTTGGCCATTGGGTTTGCCTATGGCGCGCAGGAGATGGCGGAGTTGCCCTTGGAGCCGACTGATCAAACGCTCAATATGATCGTCACGGATACGGAAGTGATTGACGTCGATAGGGGGCCAGCCCCCTTGCGCTGACGCGCTACCCCCGGGATTTTGGAAACAGGGAAGGGGACTGGCGCAGCTTTGGACTTGCCGTTGTCCTGCGAGGAGGCATATGGGGCAGTATGAATTTGCTTTTTCTGGGTGACGTCATGGGCCGGGCCGGCCGACAGGCGATTACCGACCATCTGCCGCGTTTACGCGCCGACTGGAACCTCGACTTTGTTGTGGTGAACGGAGAGAATGCCACCTCCGGCATGGGGCTGTCCGGCGCGCATGCAAAGCTGTTGCTTGAGGCCGGTGCGGATTGCGTGACCCTGGGCGATCATGCCTTTGACCAGAAGGATATGTTGCGGTTCATCGAGGAAGAGCCACGCATTATCCGTCCGCTCAACTTTTCCAAGGCGGCGCCGGGCAAGGGTGCGCGCCTCTTCACGGCACGTAACGGGAAGAAAGTGCTGGTGGCGCAGGCCCTCGGGCAGGTGTTTATGAAACGCCCCTTTGACGATCCGTTTTCGGCGCTTGAAACCGTGTTCCGCACCCATCCGCTGGGTGGGCAGGCTGATGCGATCATCGTGGATTTCCATTGCGAGGCCACCTCTGAGAAGATGGCCATGGGCCACTGGTGTGACGGGCGGGCGAGCCTGATGGTTGGGACCCATACCCATGTACCGACCGCTGATGCCATGATCCTGTCCAAGGGCTGCG
The DNA here is from genome assembly GCF_014651375.1 of Tateyamaria omphalii. Taxonomy (GTDB): domain Bacteria; phylum Pseudomonadota; class Alphaproteobacteria; order Rhodobacterales; family Rhodobacteraceae; genus Tateyamaria; species Tateyamaria omphalii. The sequence goes on along the minus strand of NZ_BMWT01000002.1, from coordinate 772,881 downwards.
CCTATCTGACTGATGCGGGCATGTGTGGCGATTACAATTCGGTCATTGGCATGCAGCGCGACGAACCGTTACGCCGCTTTATCACAGGCATGCCCAAAGAACGGTTCCAACCCGCCTTTGGTCCTGCAACCCTGTCCGGCGTGTATGTTGAGACCGGGGATGACGGTCGGGCCACGCGCATTGAAATGGTGCGCGAATGTGGTTTGTTGCAAACCTCTGGTCCATGACACGCGAAGCCGCGCTGGACTTTACTGTCGTGCTGATCCTGTTGGGGGCGGGGTGGGGCCTGACCATGCCGTTGACCAAGATCGCGGTCAGCACGGGTTATCAGCATTTCGGCCTCCTGTTCTGGCAATTGGTGATCGGGGCTGTCGTGATGACGGCACTGGCCCTGCTGAAAGGTGTGCGGTTGCCCTGGGGCCGGGCGCATCTTCGCGTCTATCTTGTCATTGCCTTTATTGGATCTGTGCTGCCGAACTCGGCCAGCTATCAGGCCGCGGTGCATCTGCCTGCGGGCATCATGTCGATCCTGCTGTCGACGATTCCGATCTGGGCCTTTCCCATCGCGCTGACGCTTGGTCTGGACCGGTTTGAATGGCGGCGGTTCTTTGGGTTGCTGGTGGGCTTGACCGCCGTGTTGATGATTGTGCTGCCGAACGCTGCACTGGCCGGGGCGTTTCCCGTCATCTGGGTCGGCGTGGGGCTGATTTCAGGCCTGTTCTATGCGTTCGAGGGCAACTACGTCGCGCGTTGGGGCACGGCTGGTTTGGACGCTATTCAGGTCCTGTGGGGGGGCTCCATTGTCGGTGCCATCATTGCCCTGCCACTTGCCCTGTTCAGTGGTCAGTGGATCGATCCGCGCCCGCCCTTTGGTCCCTCGGACATCGCACTCGCCATCAGTGCAACGACGCATGTGCTGGTTTATGCGGGATATGTCTGGTTGGTGGGGCGTGCAGGGCCGGTCTTTGCCGTTCAGGTTAGCTTTCTGGTTACTCTTTTCGGCGTGTTTTGGGCCCGACTGATCCTTGGTGAAGCCTATGCACCGACGGTGTGGGGCGCGCTCGCCTTGATGATGGTGGGTATGTTTCTGGTCCAACCGCGTCGCGCTCGGGTTGCAGGCCCCGAACCATTGGGAGAAAATGTGCGCCAAAGTGCGCATAAACAAGGGCCACGCCCATGGGGCTGATCGAGCTTTCGCAAACAGGAAATGCAATTCTGACATTGGTGGTGGTCGGCGTGATGTTTGTGCTGTTTCTGCGCGAAGTCTTTCCGACCGAGGTGGTGGCGATTGGCGGGGCGGCGCTGATGCTGGCCACGGGCGCGCTTCCCTACGACGACGCCCTCGCAGTGTTGTCGAATCCTGCGCCGTGGACCATTGCGTCGATGTTTATCATCATGGGAGCCCTTGTGCGGACGGGTGCGCTGGACGCATTCACGGGGCTGGCCGACCGAAAGGCCCGCACGAATCCGGCAATCGCCGTTGTCTTGTTGATGACTTTCGTGATTTTCAGTTCGGCCATCGTCTCAAACACACCGGTGGTGGTGGTGATGATCCCCGTGATTATCCAACTGGCCAAGACCATGGGGCTAAGCCCGTCAAAGATGTTGATCCCTCTCAGCTATGCCGCGATTCTCGGAGGGACGCTGACCCTGATCGGGACGTCGACCAACCTTCTCGTGGATGGTGTGGCTCGAACCCAGGGGATGGAGCCTTTTACCATCTTCGAAGTAACACCGCTCGGGATCATCCTTGTCATTTGGGGCATGATTTATCTGCGCTTTTTCGGACCGATGCTGCTGCCGGACCGGGATAGTATGGCCGGTCTTCTCAGCGATCGGAGCCGCATGAAATTTTTTACCGAGGCAGTGATCCCGCCGGATTCGAACCTTGTTGGACGAGAGGTCACGGGCGTTCAGCTGTTCAAGCGTGATGGCGTGCGTCTCGTCGATGTGATCCGCGGCGACGAGTCTTTGCGCCGCAACATGCAGGGGGTGGAGTTACAGGTTGGGGATCGTGTGGTTCTGCGTACCCAGATGACTGAACTCTTGAGCTTGCAGCGCAACAAAGAACTCAAGCGCATTGACCAAGTTGGCGCGGTCGAGACAACAACAGTTGAGGTGCTGATCACGCCGGGCTGCAGAATGGTGGGCCGGTCATTGGGCACACTGCGCTTGCGCCGCCGCTATGGTGTCTATCCTTTGGCCGTGCATCGCCGGAACCAGAACATCGGCCGGCAGCTTGACGAATTGGTGGTCAAGGTGGGTGATACTTTGCTGTTGGAAGGGGCGCCTGAGGACATTCAGCGTTTGGCGGCAGACATGGACATGGTGGATGTTTCCAAACCGTCCCAACGTGAGTTTCGACGCAGCCATGCGCCGATTGCGTTGGGCGCTTTGTTGGGCATCGTTATCCTTGCAGCTTTTGGTGTTGCGCCCATCTTGATGCTGTCTGTTCTGGCTGTTGCACTTGTTCTGATCACCCGCTGCATCGACGCTGATGAGGCGTTTTCATTTGTCGACGGTCGCCTGTTGGCGTTGATCTTCTCCATGCTGGCAATTGGCGCGGCATTGGAGGCAACAGGGGCTGTGTCGTTGATTGTTGATGCAATTGCGCCGGGTCTGATGGTCTTGCCGCCCTTCCTGATTGTATGGGCGGTGTACTTGCTGACATCAGTTCTGACCGAGCTTGTCAGCAACAATGCCGTCGCGGTTGTTGTCACGCCGATTGCGATCGGTCTTGCGACGGCGCTCGGCATTGATCCGCGTCCCTTGGTCGTTGCGGTGATGGTGGCAGCCTCCGCTTCATTCGCGACCCCCATCGGCTATCAAACCAACATGCTGGTCTATGGCCCGGGCGGCTATAAGTTCACGGATTTCATGCGTGTAGGCATTCCGCTGAACCTGAGTGTTGGACTTCTGGCCTCTGCCATTATTCCATTTATTTGGCCCCTATGACGGCAATATTCCGTTAACACGGCGCTGCTATGCCGAGGGAAAGTCAACCTCAGCACATGCCATGCCCGACCTTCGCCGCCCTGCGCATCTTGTCACCCCCGCTTACGAGGATAACGGATTGTTCCGCTCACCGGTGCGGCGAATCACCGTTGGGCTGGTGCCTCAGATTCACCGTAACAACCGCCAGGATTTGGTTGTGCGCGGCTTTGTGCGCGATGGGACTGCCATTCAGGTGCTGTTTGCCGGGCGGCGCGCCAAACAGGCGAAGGGGCTTGAGGCGCGGCTTCGGTCAATGCTGTTCCAAGCGCGGTCCAAAACGGCGGGGTGGCGTGATGAGGGGATCGATACGATCCAACTGCCCATGCGGGTCGAAGGCGTTTGGCGGTCGCGGTTTGCGCGCGACGCATGGGGGTGCGAGACGCGGTATTTTCAGCTGATCGCCGCCCGCTGGGCCATGTTCGATGACGCAGGTGTCGCGCATCTGTTTGGTGAAGCGCCGGTGCATCTGGAGCCAGCGCGTCAGGCTCGCCTGGGTGGGCCGTCAGCCGATTGACTTTGATCGTCCGGCATTGCGTCCGGAGAAGATGCAACCGCCCAGAAATGTCCCCTCAAGCGCGTTATAGCCGTGATAGCCCCCGCCACCAAAGCCTGCGACTTCGCCCGCGGCGAAGAGGCCAGGTACTGGTTGTCCGTCCGCGCCGATCATCTGGCTGTCGAGTGTCGTGTGCAAGCCGCCCAAAGTCTTGCGCGTCAGAACGTGTAGCTTGACTGCAATCAGTGGGCCGTTGGCCGGATCAAGGAACTTGTGCGGTTTGGCCGTGCGCAGCAACCGATCACCGCGATAGTTGCGCGCGGCATGGATCGCCATCAATTGCGCATCCTTGGAAAACGGGTTGTCGATCTGGGCGTCGCGGGCTTCGATCTGGGCGCGCAGTTTTGCCTCGTCTATCAGGTTGCCACCCGCGACCTGGTTCATTCCCCGCACGAGCGTTCCAAGGTCGTTCGCAACGACAAAGTCTTCGCCTTTTTCCTTGAACGCTTCGACTTGCGCGGTCGCGTTCTTGCCGGACAGGACGCGCTGTTTGATCACTTCGGACCATTTCTTGGATGTCAGGTCCGGGTTCTGTTCGGAGCCTGACAACGCGAACTCCTTCTTGATGACCTTCTGGGTTAGCACGAACCAGCTATAGTCATACCCGGTCGCCAATATGTCCCGCAGGGTCGACATACTGTCGAAGCCGGGCAGGGCGGGGGGCGCAAAGCGGTTGCCCTTGGCGTCGAACCACATCGACGACGGGCCAGGCAGGATACGGATGCCGTGGCTGGGCCAGATCGGATCCCAGTTCTTGACCCCTTCGGTGTAGTGCCACATGCGGTCGCCGTTGATGACATGGCCGCCGGCGGCTTCTGATATGCCGATCATGCGGCCATCCACATGGGCAGGCACGCCCGCCACCATGTCCTTGGGCGCCGGGCCAAGGCGATCTGTGGGCCACACCTTGCGGACCATGTCGAAATTTCCGCCTATGCCGCCCGATGTGACGATCACGGATGGTGCGTGTAGGGTAAATTCACCGACCGCATCCCGGTTGGTTTTCTGCCCGCGTTCAGCCCCGTCCTCGGCCAGCAATGTGCCACTTACGCCCTTGGCTGTGCCGTTTTCCATCTCGATCCGGTCCACCTGGTGGCGGAAGTTGAACTGGATCAGGCCCGCCTTCTCATGCTCTTCGCAGCGGCGCACGAAGTGTTCGATGATGCCGGGGCCAGTGCCCCATGTGATGTGAAAGCGGGGCACGGAATTGCCGTGACCGTCGGCATAGCTGCCACCCCGTTCCGCCCAGCCCACAATGGGGAACCAGCGTAACCCCATGGCATGCAGCCACGTACGCATCTCGCCCGCGGCAAAGTCGATATAGGCCTCGGCCCATTTGCGGGGCATGGCGTCTTCGTCCCGATCGAACTGTGCGCTGCCCATCCAGTCGTTCAAGGCCAGCTCGCGGCTGTCGCGGATACCCATGCGCCGTTGTTCGGGCGTATCAACCATGAAGAGGCCGCCCAGGGACCAGAAGGCTTGACCGCCCAGGAAACTGCGCGGTTCCTGATCGACGATGATCACTCGCTTGCCGCGGTCCCCAAGCTCGGCGGCGGCGGCCAGACCGGCAAGGCCCGATCCCACGACAATGGCGTCAGCCTGGTCCATCACACTCTCCCTTAGCTGCTGCGAAACCACGCCACGAAGGGCGCAGCGACAATGTACATTGTGATGCCATAAACGGCAGAGGGTAATGCCATGGCGCTGAAGCCCTCGGACTGGCCTGAGATCAGGGCCGCCAAGGTAATGCCGAGGGTGGCATTCTGGATGCCTGTTTCAATCGAGATGGTTTTGGACTGGTCCCAGGGCAAGGCGCCCGCGCGCGCAAGGACAAGGCCTAGGGCCAGCAGGAGCGCGTTCAGGATGATCAGGGCCGGACCCAGCGTGCCGAGGTTGGAGATGAACAGGCTCCAGTTACCAGCAAGGGCGGCAAGGACGATAACGATGAACAGGACGGACGCGATCTTGGTCAGCAGCGGTTCGATCCGGGTCGCAAAACCTGTGGCAAAGTGGCGGGTTAGAATACCAATGAGCACCGGAAGGGTCGTGATCAGGAACATCGCAAGAGCAAGTGAGGTCACGGACACATCGGGCGCGGTATCCCCCATGAAGTGGACCACAGACCATGCGGCCAAAACAGGCACCGTGATGATGCTCAGCAGGCTGATCACGGCGGTCAGCGACACCGACAGGGCAACATCCCCCTTGGCCAGACGCGAAATCATGTTCGAGGTCACGCCACCGGGGCAGAAACTGAGCAACGTGAACCCCACGGCGATCTCTGGCCCGAGGCCGAAGGCGCGAACAGTAGCGTAGGTCACCACGGGCAGCAGAATGACCTGCGCGACTGCACCGATGGCAAAGGCTTTGGGCGTACGTAGCACTCGCCCGAAATCCCCGAATGTCAGGCCGATGCCGAGGCTCAGCATGATGATGGCCAGCGATAGTGGCAGCACCACGTTAATGAGTATGTCCATAATCTCTCTCCCTGCGGGCCACGTTAGACGCCGGAATTGTCGGCGTGCAATATTGACCCTTGGTCAGCCGTTGTTCGGGACGAAAAGCTGCTCGGGACCGTTGCAGCATCGGAGTCTGCTCAAAGCGGCCAGAACAGGAGGATGGCTGGGATGGATACGGCCACCACGATCACTTCCAGCGGCAGCCCGATGCGCCAGTAGTCCCCGAATTGATAGCCACCGGGGCCAAGGATCAGCGTGTTGTTCTTGTGTCCAATCGGGGTGAGGAAAGCGGAGGATGCAGCCACGGCCACCGCCATCAGGAACGGGTCAGGCGACACGCCGAGCGTATGTGCCATCTGAATGCCTACGGGTGCAGCAACGATGGTTGTCGCCGTGTTGTTGAGCACGTCCGACAGGCTCATCGTCACCACCATCAGCACCGTGAGAACGGCCCAGGCGGGCAGGCCTTCGGTCAAAGCGACCAGCCATCCCGCAATCAGTTCCGTGCCTCCCGAGGTTTCTAGGGCCGCTCCAAGCGGGATCATGGAGCCCAGCAGCACAACAACGGGCCATTCGATATGCGTGTAGAGTTCTGACAGGGGGATGATCCGGGACAGCACGTACGCGACGACGACAAGTCCAAGTGCGATGGGCAGGTAAAGCAGGCCGACGCTGGCGGCAGCGACTGCGCCGACAAATAGCCCGATGGCAAGCCAGACCTTGTCATCTGCTGTGACCGACAATCCCCGTTCGGCCAGCGGCAGGCAGCCCAGCCAGCTGGTGACATCGCTGCCGGTGTCGCGGGGCACCAGCAATAGAAGGATATCGCCGGTACGGATTTCGGTCTGGCGGATTTGTCGGGTGATGCGCACCCCAGCGCGTGACACGCCAAGAAGGACGGTGTTCCGCCGCCAAGAGAGTCCTACGGTTTGCGCAGTGCGACCCACAAGGCGGCTGCTGTCGGTGACGACAACCTCAATGATTTCAACGCCCTCTCCGGCGGCGTTCAACTTCTCTTCTCGGACGGCATCGGCGACGGCGAGACCCGTCGCCGTGCGGAATTCATCCAGCGCATCCGGTGTGGCCTCGATGACCAGCGCATCGCCTGCGCGCAGTTCGGAATTGCGGGCGCGGCCATAGCGGCGCTTGCCATCGCGCAAGAGGCCGACGATGGCAACGTCTGCCTTTTCGGCGTCTTCCTCCAACTCGGCCAGGCGCTTGCCGATATGCTTGCTGCCCTCCGGCACAACCAGCTCGGCGATGTAGCTGGCGAGGTCTTCAAGCTCGGCTGTGGCATCGGCCCGGGCCGGGATCAGGCGCCATCCGATCAGGGCCACAAAGGCAAGCCCCGCGATGGCGGCCACCCCACCCACGGGGGCGAAATCGAACATGCGGAAAGGTTCGCCGAGGCTGTCCTCGCGGATGGAGGCGATGATAATGTTGGGCGGTGTACCGATCAGGGTGACCATGCCGCCAAGGATCGTGGCAAAGCTTAAAGGCATGAGGCTAAGGCCCGGGGAACGCCCGGCTTTTCGTGCCGTCTGGATGTCCACGGGCATGAGCAGGGCGAGCGCTGCGACGTTGTTCATGAAGGCTGAGAGTACGCCGCCGATGGCGCCCATGAGCGTGATATGCGCGCCAAGTGAGCGGCTGGCATCAACAAGCGTGCGGGTGATCAGGAAGACCGCGCCGGAGCGGACCAGGCCTGCGGAGACAACGAGGACCAGAGCCACCACCAGCGTGGCCGGATGGCCGAAGCCCGAGAAGGCATCATCGCTTGGGACGACCCCCAACACGACGCCGAGCATGAGGGCGGAGAAAGCAACGATATCATAGCGGAAGCGGCCCCAGAGCAGCAGTCCGAAGACCGCGCCGAACAGGGAAAAGAGGATAATCTGGTCTGTCGTCATATCGCGCACGTTAGGGATGCGCGGGCGGGGGTGCCAGTTGTTTCTGAAGGACGCGATTCGATGCGCGTGTTTACCTTGTATTCATGTAGATTGACGCCGAACATAGGGTGTCACCCCACGTGCAGCACACGTACACCCCCTGTGCACCCCCATCGGGCGGATGTTTGGCAGTTAACGCAACGTGCGATGATCTCGGATGTTTCCGAAATCAATTTAAAATCTCCAATCGAAAATGTCCCGAGAGCGCGGAGCGCGGCAGGGTACTTTCGATTCAAGACTTTCGGAAACATCCAAAGGCCGCTGCGCGACGCGTTTCATGAGTGAATGGGGGCGCTGCCCCCAAACCCCCGTGGTATTTTCAGTCAGAAGAAACGAAATAGTTATGTAACATAATTATATGGGTTTGTTGATGGTGCGTTTTGCGGGCTGCGACCAGTCGATCCTTGGTCCTGCGGGGACGATGCCGAGAGGGTTTCTCAGTTCGGACGGGGAAAAATAGCCCGCCTTGTAGATGTCCGGTTTGACCGTTTCTGCCACGCCGGGCAGGGCATAGAGCGCGCGGGCGTAGTCCCAGAGTGCGGGATAGTCGCTGAGTTTGGCGAGGTTGCACTTGAATGCGTAGTGGTAGGCGACGTCAAAGCGGGCGAGGGTGGGGAAGAGGCGCAAGTCGGCCTCGGTCAGTTGGTCTGCTACGAGCGTTGGGTAGGCAGACAGGTGCTGTTCCAGATCGTCCAGTGTGTTGAAGAGGTCGGTCACGGCCGCATCATAGGCCTCTTGCGTGCGGGCAAACCCGGCGCGGTAGACGCCGTTGTTGACCTTTGCGTGGATCAGGGTGTTCCAGCGGTCGATGTCGGCCTCGTGTTGTGACGGGCAGAGCCGGCGGTCAGGGTCAAAGGCGAGGCTGAGCATCCGAACGATGTCGGCGCTCTCATTCGAGACGATTTGCTGGGCCTGTTTGTCCCAGAGCACCGGTACTGTGATGCGGCCCGTATAGGCCGGACATTGGCGGGCGTAGACCTGATGCACCGCCTGCGCTTTCAATTCGGGGTCGGCGTATTCTCCTTCAGCGTCAAACACCCATCCCTGATCCGTGCGGCGCGGTTTTGCAATGCTGATGCTGATGGCGTCCTGCAGGCCCAACACGGCCCGCACCAGAAGCGTGCGGTGCGCCCATGGGCAGTTCCATGCAACAAAGAGGTGGTAACGGCCTGCGTCAGGGGTGATGGGGCCGCCTGTTGTGATCCAGTTGCGCAGCGTGCTTTTGGCCCGTTCATAGGCGCCGTTTTTCGTGGTGCCGGGGCCGGGGTCTTCGGCCTCGTACACGCCTTCTATCATCACGCCCATCGTCGTCTCCGTCCCGTTTGAGGGTAAGCTAGCAGAGCGCGCCGCGCGCGCCACGCACGGGCGGGCTGGGCGGGTGCACAGGGTGGCCTTGCCCCGCCCGCGCGCAATGTCCTATAGACGCCCGGACCACCGAATTTGCGAGACAGGAGGCGCGCATGGCCGGCCACTCAAAATGGGCAAACATCCAGCACCGTAAGGGGCGTCAGGACAAGCTGCGCGCCAAGCTGTTTTCGAAACTATCGAAAGAGATCACCATCGCCGCCAAGATGGGCGACCCGGATCCCGACAAGAACCCGCGCCTGCGTCTGGCCGTGAAAGAGGCCAAGTCGCAGTCGATGCCCAAGGACAACATTGATCGCGCGATCAAGAAGTCGATTGCGGGCGAGGGCGAAGATTATGAAGAAATCCGCTATGAGGGCTATGGCCCTAATGGTGTTGCCGTCATTGTCGAAGCGATGACCGACAACCGCAACCGGACGGCATCAACCGTGCGCTCGACCTTTACCAAGAATGGCGGGAACCTCGGCGAGACCGGGAGCGTGGGCTTCATGTTCGAGCGCAAGGGTGCTGTGAGCTATCCGGTTGAGGCGGGGGATGCAGATACAGTCATGATGGCCGCCATCGAGGCTGGGGCCGAGGATGTGGAAAGCACCGAGGACGGTCACGTGATCTGGTGTGCCGACACCGACCTGAACGAGGTGTCGAACGCGCTGGAGGGGGATCTGGGCGAATCTGAGTCCACCAAGCTGATCTGGCGCCCAACCACCACGACCGAGATGGATCTGGAAGGCATGCAGAAGCTAATGAGGCTGATTGATGCGCTGGAAGATGATGATGACGTGCAGAACGTCACAACCAACTTCGAAGCCAGTGACGAGGTGATGGCGCAGCTGGAGGGATAGACGCAAGCCCTCAAGTGTAATCGCGTCTTGCGGTGCGAGCGAGAACGTTTGTTTGCGCCGATCCCTATGCGGCTGAGTGACACCAAAGTCTTTGTTCGAGAAGAGACGTGTCCGGGCTTTCTCCAGCAATGGGTTCTGCAAGACTTAACCTTAGGCAGCACCCTGAGACAGTCGTTGTCAACGCATTGCCAGCGGCGGGTGCAGCCACCCGTGGGAAAACAATCCATTCTGTAGGCGTGCCGGACAAAATCTTGCCACTTTGAGTTGTTACATGTGTGCTGTGACATCATTCAAGGGATCGCGTTCGGGATGTTCGACGAAGGCACGAAGATCGCTGTGTTTGTGGTGGTTGTGGCTGCTGCGCTGATAACTATGGCGTCTGATCATTATGCGCCGCGTGCCGAACTCACGACTGTCGTAGACAGCGCAGACCTTCCTCCGTTGCCACCCATCGCATCTTGGAATGGTGCGCCGACGCAGTCGAAGGTCACCGAAATGCATGTCGCGTTGGGGGACGGATTCAGTGCACGGCTGATGTATGGCTACGTTCTTGAGGGACTGGTCGTGACCCGTCGCGAATTTCGGCATGACACGACGAGCGCGATCTCTCCGCTTGACCTGGGTATCGTCTGGGGAGAGCTGAGTGCACCCGGCGCTGTGGATGGTTTGGCATTCAAGGCGGGCCACAGGATTGTGTGGGTCGCCCCTTCTGCCGATGCGAAACTGCCGGACAAGTGGCTTGAGCAGGTCACCAACAACCATCTTGTTCCCGCCAGCCAGGCGGTTAGCGCGGAATTGCTGGCGATTGAGGTAGGTGCCCGTGTTAGGATCAGCGGCTATCTGATTGAAGTGACAAGAGAGGGGATCTTGCCCTGGCGATCATCGACGCGACGGGATGACAGCACAGGTGTCGGGGGATGCGAGATCATATTGGTGAGAGGAGTGGATGTCCTGCCCGTGAATGAGAAGGCCGCGTAACGGCCTGCCGATCATGAGACGTAGCGTGTTTTGGCACTCACCTGTGTACCCCCCCCCCTCGAAAAAGCAAAACGCCGCCCTGTCGCTGGGGCGGCGTTGTTCGTGTGCCGTTTGGGCTGTTCTCGGACGGATCAGAAGAACAGCTGGCGGGCGACCTGACTCCAGCTTTGTGAGCTGTCGGCGTGTGGCGCCGGGGTTTGACGGCGCAGGCGGCGCATCAACCCTTTGAGATCATTCAAGCGCGTGCGCGCGGCAGCACCGCCGGCGCGGCTTTGCACCGACAGGATCTTTTCCTGTGTTTGCAGCGCAGCCTCGATCAATTCGAGGTCCTGCTTGGTCAGATCGACGGTATGTGTATCGTCAAGCATCGGATTTCATCCTTGTTATCGTTGACCAGCATATGGGGTCTGTAAGGTCATACGCCAATCATCAAAGATCAGATCAACGTGATACCTGCGTCAGTTGACACCCGCTGGCAGTAGTGAGGCATGTCGTTGCATGCTGGTCGACGCGATATAGGGAGTGTTTGGCCATTATGCTCTGCACATTTTTGCAAGGCTGATGTGCAAAAAATGTATAGCTCGGGCAGGCTTGCGCACTGCAGTTGATTTGGATACGTCTAAACGCCTTGCAATTTGAGCAGTGTCATGGCGTCCTTCTTTCCCGGTTTTTTTCTGTCTTTGTCCCTGATCCTGGCGATTGGCGCACAAAATGCGTTTGTGCTGCGGCAGGGTTTGCGGCGCCTGCACGTGTTCTGGGTGTGCCTGACCTGTGCCACCTGTGATGCGGTTCTGATTGCCGCCGGGGTGGCCGGTTTTGGTGCGTTGGCAGAGGCAGTGCCGTGGTTCGAACCGCTGATGCGATATGGCGGAGCCACCTTCCTGATCTGGTATGGCTGGCAGAATGCGCGGTCCGCATGGAAGGGCGGTGCCGTGCTGGACGCGGCGGGTGACAACACCCAAAGCCTGCGTGCCGCCATTCTGACCGTCCTGGCCCTGACCTGGCTGAATCCGCATGTGTATCTGGATACGGTTGTCCTGATTGGGTCGATCTCGTCCCAGTATCCGGACCGCTTGATCTTTGGGATCGGTGCCGTGCTGGCCAGCTTTGTGTTCTTTTTCTCCCTGGGCTACGGCGCGCGGTTGCTGGCGCCGCTTTTTGCGAACCCGCGCGCGTGGCAGGTGTTGGACGGGATCATCGCTCTGACCATGTGGGCCATCGCGCTCAAGCTTTTGCTGCTTTAGCGGCTTGCCCTTGGGACAGGTTTCGGGGTTCATGCGCAAATGACCTCTGCCCCCTCTCGTCCGCTGGTCGGCATCTTCTGGATGCTGGTGACCGGGTTCTGCTTTGTCGCGGTGACCGCGTTGGTCAAGTATATGGGCGACGGCATTCCACCGGCCGAGGCGGCGTTCTTGCGCTATCTGCTGGGTCTTGTGTTTCTGCTGCCGATGTTGCCCGCCCTGCGGGAGGCGCGGTTGACGGCCCGGCAGTGGCGGCTCTTTTCCTTGCGCGGCATTTTTCACACCGGCGGTGTGATCCTGTGGTTCTTTGCCATGACCCGCATTCCCATCGCCGAAGTGACCGCGATGAACTATCTGGCCCCCGTTTATGTCAGCATCGGTGCGGCGCTGTTTCTGGGTGAGCGTCTCGCCCTGCGCCGGATCGCGGCCATTGTCGTGGCCCTGATCGGAACAGCTGTGATCCTGCGCCCCGGATTTCGCGAGGTCGCGCCGGGCCACATCGCCATGCTGTTTTGTGCGGTAAGCTTTGCAGGCTCGTATCTGTTGGCCAAGATTATGGCGGATGAGGCAAAGCCAGCCGTGGTTGTTGCCATGCTGTCGATCGTGGTGACGATTTGTCTTGCACCCTTTGCTTTGGCCAATTGGGTGATGCCCACGGCGACCGAGTTGGGATTGCTGTTTCTGGTCGCTTGTTTTGCGACCGCGGGGCACTACACGATGACCATGGCCTTTGCTGCGGCGCCCGTGACCGTGACGCAGCCTGTGACCTTCCTGCAGCTTGTGTGGGCCGTGTTGTTGGGGGCCATCGTTTTTGCCGAGCCCGTGGACATTTGGGTGATCTTCGGGGGCGCGCTGATCCTGGCAGCCGTGTCGTTCATCACGTGGCGCGAGGCCGTGTTGAAGCGTCGCCCGATCACCCCGCCAAGCCCTGCAACCAAGCTCTGATGTTATTATTGATTGACTGATCAATAAAAAACCGGCAACGTGCGCCGCATCTTTGGAAAAGGGGGTGCGTGTGCCGAAACTGGGGATGGAACCGATCCGTCGGGCGGCACTGGTCGAGGCGACGATTGCCGAGATTGGCGAGGCCGGATCGCTGGATGTGACCGTGGGACAGATCGCCAAACGGGCGGGCATGTCGACGGCGCTGGCGCACCACTATTTCGGCGGCAAGCACCAGATTTTCCTTGCTGCCATGGGGCAGATCCTACTCGATTACAGGGCCGAGGTGCTGGAGGCCCTGTCCAAGGCCCGCACGCCGCGTGCGCGGGCGGAAGCCCTGATTGAAGCTAGCTTTGCACCGTCCAGTTTTGCACCTGCGACAGTTGTTGCGTGGATGACGCTGTATGCCCATGCCACGACACACCCGGAGACGCACCGTCTTTTGATGCTGTATCAGAAGCGCCTGCGGTCGAACCTGACCCATGCCTTGCGCGGGATCAGCACGGATCCACGCAACGATGCGGAAATGCTGGGGGCGCTGATAGACGGCCTGTATCTGCGTGCGGCACTGGCCAAGGATGAATCGGGCGACTCTGCCAAGATGACCGCGCTGCGGGCCCTTGATACGCTAACAGGACGACATCAATGAGCAAGCCCAACATATTGATTTTCATGGTGGATCAGTTGAACGGTACGCTGTTCCCGGATGGGCCTGCGGATTGGCTGCATGCGCCCAACCTCAAGAAACTGGCTGCCCGGTCGACCCGGTTTCGCAATGCCTATACCGCCTCGCCGCTCTGTGCGCCGGGGCGGGCTGCGTTTATGTCTGGCCAGTTGCCAAGTGCCACGGGCGTCTATGACAACGCGGCCGAGTTTCCCTCGTCGATCCCGACCTATGCGCACCATTTGCGCCGCGCGGGGTATCTGACCTGCCTGTCGGGCAAGATGCATTTTGTTGGGCCGGATCAGTTGCACGGCTTCGAAGAGCGTCTGACCACCGATGTCTATCCACCTGATTTCGGTTGGACCCCGGATTACCGCAAACCCGGTGAGCGCATCGACTGGTGGTATCACAACATGGGGTCGGTCACCGGTGCGGGCGTGGCCGAGATCACCAACCAGCTCGAGTTCGATGACGAGGTCGCCTATCACGCGACCCGCAAGATTTACGATCTGGGCCGGGGCCATGATCCGCGCCCGTGGTGCCTGACCGTCAGCTTCACCCATCCACATGATCCATATGTGGCGCGTAAGAAATACTGGGATCTCTACGAAGATTGCGAGCACCTGATGCCCGAGGTTGGCCCGATCCCGTATAATGATCAGGACCCGCATTCGCAGCGCATTCTGGATGCGAATGACCGGGACAACTTCACCATCTCCGACGAGGATATTCGCCGCTCTCGGCGGGCGTATTTTGCGAACATCTCATATCTGGACGATAAGATCGGTGATGTATTGGAAGCGCTGGAAGGCACACGCCAGGAGGCGATCATCCTGTTTGTGTCCGATCATGGTGACATGCTGGGTGCGCGGGGGCTATGGTTCAAGATGTCCTTCTATGACGGGTCTTCGCGGGTGCCGTTGATGATTGCGGCCCCGTCGATGGAGCCGGGGCTGGTGACCGATCCGGTCAGCAATATCGATGTGTGTCCGACGCTCTGTGACCTTGCGGGCGTGGATATGTCCGAGGTGATGCCGTGGACGGCTGGGCAATCACTGGTGCCGCAAGGACAGGGCGTGGAGCGCACCGAGCCTGTGGCGATGGAATATGCGGCAGAGGCGTCTTACGCCCCGATGGTGTCGCTGCGCTATGGTAAGTGGAAGTACAACCGCTGTGCTCTGGACCCTGACCAACTGTTTGATCTTGAGGCCGACCCGCACGAGTTGACCAATCTTGCGGATGTGCCTGCCCATCAGGGGACCTTGATCCAGCTACAGGCCAAAGCTGATGCGCGCTGGGACCTTGATCGTTTCGATGCGGATGTGCGCGCCAGCCAGGCCCGGCGCTGGGTGGTTTATGAGGCGTTGCGCGAAGGTGGCTATTACCCATGGGACTACCAGCCGCTTCAAAAAGCGTCTGAGCGATATATGCGCAATCACATGGACTTGAATGTTTTAGAGGAAAATCAGCGCTTTCCGCGCGGAGAATAAACCATCGTATGAAGCCGCTAGGTGCAGGGCAGCGATGGATCAACAAGAAAGCACCGAAGCCAATGGGTCAACATGGAGGGACCTTCTTTATGCTTACAACAATTATCTCGTTTGGGGTGATACTGGCCTTTGTGCTGGTCGCATACGTCACCATTAAATACTGGAACGTAAGACTCACCGGGCCGCAGCCCGTCAGCCTGTTTGTGTTTGTCGCGATCCTGTTCACATCGGGCCTTGATGTGGGTCTGATCATGTTCCCGATCGCCTTTGACTTCCCGCTCTATGCCGATACGGCGACCGAACCGGCCTATGCCTTTACCAACCCGCTGGCGTTGGAGTTTGGCTTTTGGGGCTTCCTGATCTGGGCGTTCTACTTCCTGACCGCCTTTTACTTCTGTGCGATTGAGCCACGCGTGAAGTTCTTTGAGAACGGGCTGGTCAAGTTGATCAACAATATGGTTATCATCACGACCTGCGCCTTCACCGGCGCGTTGTTCCTGATCTACATGCCATACTACATCCCGGAAGTGGGTGATGGCGAGACGGTGATACCAGCCTTCTACGTCATCTGCTTCCTGGTGATCCTGGCAGCGTCTTATTCCTCGACCGACATCAAATACGTCAAAGTATTGTCCGTGGCCTCGACCCTTGTGTTCTTTGCCTTGATTGCGGGCATGTGGATCAATGGCGGAATGGGCTTTGGCGAGTTCCTGTCTACGGGCAGCAACATCGGCGGCTACTTTGCCAACATCCACAAGTTCATCATTCCATTGACGGACTACCACGAGTTCTACCTGTTCTGGTGGTTTGCGTGGTCGATCATGATCGGGCAGTTTACCTCGCGCTTTGTCGGCGGACTGACCACGTGGCAGCTGCTGGCAGCTCTGCTGATCTTCCCATCGATCCCCTTGGGCGTGTGGTTCACGGTGGCCTATTGGTATCACCTGAACAGCATTGACATGACCGGATTGGTCAACTGGTCGATGACCGTTGTGGGTATCCTGTTCGTGATCAACTCGTTTGACTCGCTGATCCGGCTGTACACCGACAACCTGAATGTCACCGCCGACCGGTTTGGCAAGGTGCAATACGTGCTGGGCAACGCTGCCCTGCTGTTCGTGCTGACCCTGCTGTTCCAAAGTCAGTGGTTGCAGATCCAGTGGGTCGGGACCGCCGTCATCGGCATGTACGTGGCCTGTATCGCATGGGTGCTGATGCGCCGTGACACGCTGGGCGACCTGCGCAGCGTACACGCCGCCCCGGCAGAATAGACATCGCTGGGGCGGCGGGTCTCTTCTGTCGCCCCATTCAACACGTGAGGATTTGAATGCAAACCCAACCGACAGCGAGCCATTTCATTGGCGGCGAATATGTTGAGGACACGGCCGGTACACCGATCGACGTGATCTATCCCGCGACGGGAGAGGTGATTGGCCGTGTCCATTCCGCGACGCCTGCGATCATTGATCGGGCGCTCGGGGCGGCGCGGTCGGCGCAGGCCGCTTGGGCTGCCATGACAGGGACCGAGCGCGGCCGTGTTTTGCGCCGTGCTGCCGACATCATGCGCGAACGCAATCACGAGCTGTCGGTGCTGGAAACCTACGATACGGGCAAACCTTATCAGGAGACGAGCGTTGCCGACGCGACCTCAGGCGCCGATGCGTTGGAGTACTTCGGCGGTATGGCTGCGACTCTGACGGGCGAGCATATCCAATTGGGTGAGGATTGGGTGTACACCCGTCGCGAGCCGTTGGGGGTGTGTGTGGGCATTGGGGCGTGGAACTATCCCACCCAGATTGCCAGCTGGAAAGGCGCGCCTGCATTGGCTTGCGGCAACACGATGGTGTTCAAACCGTCCGAGACGACGCCGCTCTGCGCGTTGAAGGTGGCGGAGATCCTGTATGAGGCCGGTGCGCCCGCAGGTGTGTACAACGTGGTTCAAGGCTTGGGTAACGTGGGTGCGGCGTTGGTGTCTGACGCCCGCGTCGACAAGGTGTCGCTGACAGGATCGGTGCCGACCGGTCGCAAGGTCTATGCCGCTGCTGCCGCAGAGATGAAGCATGTCACGATGGAGTTGGGCGGCAAGTCGCCCCTGATCATCTTTGATGACGCGGACATTGAGAATGCGGTGTCCGGCGCGATCCTTGGCAACTTCTATTCATCAGGACAGGTGTGTTCCAACGGGACGCGGGTGTTTGTCCAGAAGGGTATCAAGGACGCGTTTCTGGCGCGTTTGTCGGAACGGCTTGGGCAGGCGGTGATTGGCGATCCGCAAGATCCCGAGACGAGCTTTGGTCCCTTGGTCAGCGAGCGCCAGATGGAGATCGTGCAGAGCTACATCGCCAAGGGGCTGGACGAGGGCGCGCGGCTGGTCACGGGTGGCAAACGGCTGGAGCGTGATGGGTTCTTTCTGGAACCGACCGTCTTTGCCGATGTGACCGATGGCATGACCATTGCCCGCGAAGAGATTTTTGGCCCCGTCATGGCGGTGCTGGATTTCGAGGACGAAGGCGATGTGATGGCCCGCGCCAATGAAACCGAGTTTGGTCTGGCGGCTGGCGTGTTTACCCGTGATCTGGCCCGTGCGCACCGTGTGGCGGCCGGGTTCGAGGCGGGCACCTGTTTCATCAACAGCTATAATGACGCGCCTGTCGAGGCGCCCTTTGGCGGGGTGAAAGCGTCGGGTGTGGGGCGTGAGAATTCCAAAGCCGCCATTGAGCACTATAGCCAGGTGAAGTCCGTCTATGTGCGCATGGGCGATCTGGAGGCGCCGTTTTGAGAGGGCAGGACGCCCTTTTCCGGAGCGCGCCCACCCGCCCACCCCGCACTCCGAAAAAGGGCGGACAGGGGGCGCCGTGGGCGCATGCGTTTAGCTTAGGGATTTTTTGCTGAGAGGTGCTTGAGGGCGCGATCTGCGCCTCAGGGCACCTGTTTGATGATGAGATGCGATTCCGCGATGCCTCAAGGACAAGCCGCGCGTGCGCGCGGTGCTGCGCATCCTTGACCCACCGCGGACTCACGGAAGGTGGAAGATGGAAGCGGATTATGTAGTTGTAGGGGCCGGGTCGGCGGGATGTGCCGTGGCTTACAGGCTGGCCGAGGCCGGGAAGTCGGTTCTTGTCATTGAGCATGGCGGCACGGATGCAGGGCCGTTTATCCAGATGCCTGCAGCGTTGTCATATCCAATGAACATGAAGCGGTATGATTGGGGCTACAAGTCTGAGCCAGAGCCGCATCTTGGCGGGCGGCAGCTGGTCTGTCCGCGCGGCAAGGTTGTCGGGGGATCGTCGTCCATCAACGGCATGGTCTATGTCCGCGGTCATGCCATGGATTATGACCATTGGGCCGAGAGCGGTGCCGACGGTTGGGGCTATGCCGATGTGCTGCCGTATTTCAAGCGCATGGAGCATTGGGACGGCAACGGCCATGGCGGCGATCCGGCGTGGCGCGGCACTGACGGCCCGCTGCATGTCACGCGCGGACCGCGCAGGAACCCGCTCTATCAAGCCTTTGTCGACGCTGGGCGGCAGGCCGGATACGAGGTGACGGATGACTATAATGGCCAAAAGCAGGAAGGTTTTGGCCCGATGGAGCAGACGGTGCACAAGGGACGCCGCTGGTCGGCAGCGAATGCCTATCTGAAACCTGCTTTGAAGCGGCCAAACTGCGATCTGGTGCGCGGGCTGGTCGAGCGTGTGGTGATGGAGGAAGGGCGTGCTGTCGGCGTGGCCCTGGCGGGGGGCAAGGTGGTGCAGGCCCGGCGCGAGGTGATCCTGGCTGCGTCGTCCATCAACTCGCCCAAGATCCTGATGCTGTCCGGGATTGGTCCGGCTGCGCATCTGGCTGAGCATGGGGTTGAAGTTGTTGCGGACCGCCCGGGTGTCGGGGCCAACCTGCAGGACCACCTGGAGATGTATATCCAGTACGCTTCAAAACAGCCAATTACGCTGTACAAGCACTGGAACTTGTTTTCAAAGGCGATGATTGGGGCACAGTGGCTATTCACCGGTACCGGGCTGGGCGCGTCGAACCAGTTTGAAAGCGCGGCCTTTATTCGCAGCAGGGCGGGCATTCCATATCCGGATATTCAGTACCACTTCCTGCCGATGGCCGTGCGCTATGACGGGCAGGCAGCGGCCGAGGGGCACGGGTTTCAAGCCCATGTCGGGCCGATGCGGTCGCCATCAAGTGGTGCTGTGACCTTGCGGTCTGCCAACCCTGCCGATGATCCGGTGATCCGTTTCAACTACATGAGTACCCAGCAGGATTGGGAGGAATTCCGTACCTGTATCCGCCTGACGCGCGAGATATTTGCGCAGGAGGCCTTTGCCCCCTTTGTCAAACACGAGATCCAGCCGGGCGCGTCCTATCAGAGTGACGACGAACTGGATGATGTGATCCGCGAACATGCGGAAAGCGCCTATCACCCTTGCGGGACATGCCGGATGGGGCGTGCCGACGACCCTATGAGCGTGGTGGATCCGGAAGGGCGTGTCATTGGTGTTGATGCCTTGAGGGTTGTCGACAGTTCGGTCTTTCCGCGTATTACCAATGGCAACCTGAATGGGCCGTCCATCATGACCGGCGAAAAGATGAGCGATCACATTCTGGGGCGTCATTTGCCGCGCAGCAACGACGTGCCATGGGTGCATCCTGAGTGGGAGACCGCGCAACGTTAAGCTTCCTTTAACAAACCGTTTGAAGTCTGGCCTCGACGTCTCCAAGTAAAGGGAATGTTAAGACTTTGTTCGGTGCTTGTTCTTTTGGTGTTGCCCGCGATGGCATGGGCCGATCTGCGCGGTGTGATCCGCGTCATTGATGCGGACACAGTGGATGTGGGTGAGACTCGGGTGCGCTTGCATGCCATTGATGCACCGGAGCAAGACCAACTGTGCCAAACTGATCAAGGGGCTGATTTTGCCTGCGGTGTGTGGGCGACAGAGCGGGTTGTCGATGCGTTTGGTGGGCAACGCGCGGTGTGCCATCAGTTGGACATCGACCGCTATGGACGTTTGGTGGCCAAATGTGCGGTGCAGGGCGTGGACATGGGCCAGCATATCGTGCGCGAGGGGTGGGCCTTTGCCTATCGTCGCTATGGCCTGGACTACGATCTAGAGGAAAAGACCGCCTATGTTGCGGGCCGGGGATTGCATGCGTTCCAGTTGCAATCGCCAACGCAGTTTCGGCAGGCACAGGTCAAAGGGCGCGTGCCACCGCATCCGTCTTGTACCATCAAGGGCAATATTTCAGATAAAGGTCGTGTCTTCCATGTGCCGGGTCAGAAGTTTTACCAGCGGACAGAGATACAGGAAGCCAGTGGTGAGCGGTGGTTTTGTTCCGAAGCTGAGGCGATGCGGGCCGGCTGGCGACCATCATCGCACTGAGTGCCTGGGTTCATCGTTCCTAGCTCACGGTATAGGGCAGCAGACCGCGCGTATCCGGATCAACCGACAATTGCCGTTCAAGCGGTGGCACGGAGCGCTGATGGCAGGTCTTGCGTTCGCAGATACGGCAGGAAATGCCAATGGGTTCGAACGCCTCGGTGCGGGTGATATCCATCCCGTCGGCGTAGACCAGTTGTCCTGCATGCTTGACCTCGCATCCCAGAGCGATGGCGTAGCGGCGTGTTGGAGCTCCAAACCGTCCCCCGGTCTTGGAAACATCGCGCGCAAGACTGATATAGCGCACCCCGTCTGGTGTTTCGGCCAATTGGCGCAGGAAGTGACCGGGTTGTTCAAAGGCGCGGTGCACGTTCCAGAGCGGGCAGGCCCCGCCGAAACGCGCGAATTGGAGGCGCGTGGCCGAGTGCCGCTTGGTGATTGTCCCGGCTTGATCGACCCGCACAAAGAAGAAGGGCACCCCCTTGGCCCCCGGTCTTTGCAGCGTTGAAAGCCGGTGGCAGACCTGTTCGATGGAGGCCCCGAACCGTGTCGCAAGTTGCTCAAGATCGTGCCGTGTCTCCTGTGCCGCTTGCAGGAAGCGGCTGTAGGGCATGAGAGCGGCACCCGCGAAGTAATTGGCGAGTCCGATCTTGGCGATGGAGCGGGCTTCGTCAGTCTGGAAACGAGCGAAGTCGAGTGTTGCTTCCAGCAGTTTGTCCTGTTGCAGCAGGGCGATTTGTAGCAGCATCTGGAAGGTTTGAGTTTCCTGGTTGGCCCGGTCAGAAAGGGTCAGGGTTTTGCTGTCGGTATCGTAGTGGCGCAGCGTGTCAGTGCCTTCAAAGGCGACATTGGCCCCCATATCTGAAAGGGCGGTGATGGCGACTTGCCTGATGTTGTGATGTTTCCCATCCGTGCTAGCGAAATGTTCAGCCGCGCGGTCGACTGCGTCGATATAGTTGTCACAGTAGTGGAAGAAATCGCGCACTTCTTCCCAAGGAGAGGGGCGGGCGCGTGCGTCTTCGCGGCCAAGTGCTTCGTCGAGTGAGGCAAGGCGTTCATGCGTTTGGCGGTAGGCGCGGTGCAGGTCGAGGAAGGCGTGCGCCAGCGCTGGGGCGTTGGAAGCCGCCAGTCTAAGGTCGGCGAGGGGCGGTATGTCTCCGGAAAAGACAGGGTCGGCCAAGGCCTCGCGCATGTCTGACACCAACCGCTCGCCATCGCCCGAGCTGAGTTCGGTCACATCCAGCCCAAACTCCTGCGCGAGGTTCAGCAGGACTGTTGTGCTGACCGGCCGGTTGTTGTTCTCCATCTGGTTCAGATAGGGCAGGGACACGCCCAGCTTGCTGGCGAAATCTTTTTGCGTGAGGCCGACGCGCGTGCGCACCTCGCGCAGCTTTGCTCCGGCATAGAGTTTTGGGGCGGCCATGATGCGTCCGTTTTGCAGTTTTGCAGTGAGCGCAGGCTAGTTTTGCAAAGCGCCCGACGCAACCACTATGCGTGGGCCATGCGACGCTCACGACGGTAAACCGCGCCGATGGCGATCAACGCGCAGACGCCGGTGATGCACATGATGTAGAGCAACGGGTATGCGCCGGTTTCGGGCGTCAGAAGGAAGCCCGCAAGTGCAGACAGCGCGGCGCCGCCACCGATCATGATCGCCCCGCCCAGACCTGATGCTGTTCCGGCGAGGTGAGGCCGAACCGAGAGCATGCCGGCGGTCGCGTTGGGGATCACCAGGCCGTTGCCGAGGCCGACAAAGGTCATCATCCCGAAGAAAGACACGGGCGTGCCCGCGCCCGCGAGGAAAATGGCCAGTGACAGGAATGTGCCTATCGCGTTAGCCACCGTCCCCCAAAGGACCAGTCGATTCACACCGAACCGTGTGGCAAACCGACCGCTAAGCCCGTTGCCGACAAAGTATCCGATGGCAGGAGCGCCAAAAAAGAAACCCAGCGTTGCGGGCGACATGCCGAACACCTCGGTCCCGACAAAGGGGGCTCCTCCCAGATAGGCAAAGAATGATCCCGAGCAGAAGGCTGCAGCCAGCGAATAGCCCCAGAAGCGCGGTGAGCGCAGCAGTTCGGGGTACTCCTTGAATTGGCCCATGAGGGATTTGGAGGAGGGTTGTGCCGTTTCGCCGACATCCTGGTGCACGAGCCACAGCAGCAACGCACCGGTCAGGAAGAAAAACCAGAAGACTGATTTCCACCCGAAGGCCTCGTCCAATACGCCGCCAATGCCGGGGGAAATCATAGGAACCACCGCCATCCCCATCGTCACATAGCCAATCATCGAGGCTGAGTGATCCTGATCGTAGAGGTCGCGGATGATGGCACGGCTCAGCACCATGGCGACGGCAATGATGGCCTGACACATGCGGAAGAACAGGAAGACTTCGGCATTCGGAGCATAAATGCAGCCAAGCGTTGCCAGCATGAACAGCCCGATGCCCCACATCAGCACCTTGCGCCGTCCGAGATTGTCCGAGACTGGTCCAATGATCGTTTGCATGACCGCAGACACGGCAAGATACAGTGCGACCGACAGCTGCATGAGGCGATACTCGGTGTCGAAATACTCCGTCATATTTGGCAAGCTGGGCAGGAACATGTTCATGACCATGGCCGAGACCCCGGCCAGCAGGATCAGCGTTGCGATATGAGGCGGGGTTGTGCGGTCCAGAAAGCGGACCTGGTGCGGCGCTTGCATGATTGCTGAGGTATGCGTGCAAAAGTGAACTGTCCAGTGCAGCTGTGCACAGGGTGCTGTGATTTGCGGATTTGCAATTTGCAACTTGTGAGTTGCGAAAAGTTTGCAAATATGCCGAAAGTCGCTTCAACCATGTGCTGCTGCGCTTGTATAAGGCCAGAAATCACCAGCGGGGACAGCATGAAAGATATTCTGACCGAATTGGAAGCACGGCGTGTAGATGCGCGTCTGGGTGGCGGACAAAAGCGCATCGATGCGCAGCATGGGCGTGGCAAGCTCACCGCACGCGAGCGGATTGATCTGTTGCTGGATGAAGGCTCTTTCGAAGAGTTCGACATGTTTGTCAGCCACCGTTGCACCGATTTCGGCATGGAGAAACAGAAACCCGCGGGCGACGGTGTCGTGACCGGGTGGGGCACCATCAACGGGCGGCAGGTCTATGTCTTTTCGCAAGACTTCACCGTTCTGGGCGGTTCGGTCTCTGCGACCCATGCGGCCAAGATCTGCAAGATCATGGACAAGGCGGTTGAGAACGGTGCACCCGTCATCGGTATCAACGACTCCGGTGGCGCGCGTATTCAGGAGGGTGTCGACAGCCTTGCAGGGTATGGTGAGGTTTTCCAGCGCAACATCATGGCCTCGGGCGTGGTGCCGCAGATCAGCGTGATCATGGGTCCGTGTGCGGGTGGTGCGGTGTATTCTCCGGCGATGACCGACTTTATCTTCATGGTCAAAGACAGCTCTTACATGTTCGTGACGGGCCCAGATGTTGTCAAGACCGTGACCAACGAACAGGTCACGGCGGAAGAGTTGGGTGGGGCATCGACCCACACCAAGAAATCATCGGTTGCTGATGCTGCATTCGACAATGATGTTGAGGCGCTGGCCGAGGTGCGTCGCCTCGTGGACTTCCTGCCGCTGAACAACCGCGAAAAGCCACCTGTTCGTCCGTTCTTTGATGAGCCTGACCGGATTGAAAGCAGTCTGGACACTTTGGTGCCAGACAATCCGAACATGCCCTACGACATGAAAGAGTTGATCGTGAAGATGGCTGACGAGGGCGATTTTTACGAGCTGCAGGAAGAGTTCGCCAAGAACATCATCACCGGCTTCATTCGCCTTGAAGGTCGCACCGTTGGCGTGGTTGCGAACCAGCCGATGGTGTTGGCGGGCGTGCTGGACATCGACAGCGCCCGCAAGGCGGCCCGCTTTGTTCGCTTCTGCGATTGCTTTGATATTCCAATCCTGACCCTGATTGACGTGCCCGGCTTCCTGCCCGGCACAACGCAAGAATATGGCGGCGTGATCAAACACGGCGCGAAACTGCTCTTTGCCTATGGCGAGGCGACG
The DNA here is from genome assembly GCF_014651375.1 of Tateyamaria omphalii. Classification (GTDB taxonomy): domain Bacteria; phylum Pseudomonadota; class Alphaproteobacteria; order Rhodobacterales; family Rhodobacteraceae; genus Tateyamaria; species Tateyamaria omphalii. The sequence goes on along the minus strand of NZ_BMWT01000002.1, from coordinate 747,967 downwards.
GTACCTAAGGTCACAGTCATCACACGCAAGGCTTATGGCGGCGCATATGTTGTGATGGCGTCCAAGCATTTGCGGGCTGACTTCAACTATGCTTGGCCAACGGCCGAGATTGCGGTGATGGGCGCAAAAGGTGCGACCGAGATCATTCACCGGGCCGATCTGGGGGATGCCGACAAGATTGCGCAGCATACGGCTGATTACGAGGACCGGTTCGCCAATCCGTTTGTGGCTGCAGAACGCGGGTTCATCGACGAGGTGATCCAACCGCGTAGCACCCGAAAGCGGGTCAGCCGCGCCTTTGCATCGCTGCGCAACAAGAAGACGCCGATGCCGTGGAAGAAACACGACAACATCCCGCTCTGATGTCTCGGTCTGGTTGGCATATCCTGAAGGATGACACCGGGTTGACTCTCTGTCGTCACCTGCCACCACGTTTTGATTTCGTGGTGTATACGGTGCTGCCGGGCGGTCAAGCTCTGCGTCTGGCGCATCAGATCCGGCAAGATCTGTGGCGCGCGCTTCAGACGCTGCGGGGGTTTTCGCCCGTTGTGCGCTTGGAGTGGATTGCCGAATGTTGGCACGTGATGGCAGGTGGGCGTGTTTTAGGGCCGGTTACTGAGGCAATGGTCGCGACCGCTGAAGATGTGCTTAACAGCCGACGCAATCGTGCCAGATGGGTCAATGCTGCTCGTATGACAGGGCAATGGTCGCAATGAAAAGGGTTGAACAGGTCGTTGATGTTTTTAGGAAGCTGGGCGGTGCAGCAAGGTTGCCTGATGTCTACGCTTACTTTGAAAAAACGGTTGACGTAGAGTTGCCCAAGACGTGGCGCGCAGGCATTCGGGGTCGCATCTACGAAAACTCCTCTGACGCGGGCGGTGAGTTAAAGAAAGATCTATTTGCAAAAGTTGAAGAAGGCTTTTGGAAACTTAGAGATCATGAAATCGCATCAGACTTGATCGAAACTCGAAAGGACTTGGATCCAACCGAAGTTGTCGAAATGGTTTTGGTGCGGGAGCATTGGCGTCGAAAAGGCGCGAGATCTGTATTTGAAAACCAGGCGTTCACCATCAGCCATGCCGACAGCCGTGCGTTCGAAGGCGCAGGGCTGCGCCCGTTCTTTGAATATCGTCAGCTTGGTATCGCCGAGGCGACGAAGGGTGCCTATGGCGCGCATGTCATTCGCGCTGTGCCGGGCAAGGAAAGTCCGGGCACGTGGCACAGTCATGAACTGGACTTCCAGATGGTCTATGTCACCCAAGGCTGGGTTGTCTTTGAATATGAAGGGCAGGGTGAGCATGTGCTGCGCGCGGGCTCTTGTGTATTGCAGCCGCCGGGCATCGTGCACCGGGAAGTTCGGCACTCGGACGACCTTGAACTGATTGAAATCACGTCTCCTGCAGACTTTACAACGCAAGAAGAAGATGCACGATGATGCGCGAACGGCTGCATACTTCGCCGAATAGCACAGTGCGACGGGTTATCACCGCACGCACAGCAGCCCCGGAGGGAGGAGCCCGGACCCGCATGCGGGGATGGGTCCGGGGCTGCGTATCCGTTTTCTGTCTGTCTGCAACATGCGCGATTGCCCAAGAGGTTCCATCGGGCCAACCGGTGTCATTGTCCGAGGTGCTTTTGGATGCCGTTGGAACTGAAAGCTGGGTCCGTTTCCGGTTTATTGCGCCTGAAATTGCCAAGGGTGCAGGCACAATCAGCTATGCGGAGGCCGAAGGTGATTTTCAGGCTTTGTGCGACGGTTTTGCACTGACCTACATCATTGATTTCGAATTGGCTGTGGATGTCGTGGTGATTTCTCTGATGGACCGTCCCGTGCCGTTTGGGACGTCTGATCCAGAGGCAACACAGTTCTTCGAGGCGTTCCGGCCAGAGACAAACGGTTGTGTTTGGGAGGCGTTTTGATGCGCAGGCGGTTTTTTGCATATGAGGCATTGAGGCCACAACCCGCGCAAGCCTGTGTGGGCCCATATCTTTCCCCCGGAAAATCACGTATAGGCGAAATGAGCGGTCCCCAAGACCGCCTTACCTCGCATCGGGTGCGTCTTTTCGCGTGCCTGGAAGTTGACTACAGGAGAGACAGATGTCGAAGAGCATCAAAGTTTTGGGCATGGTTAGCCTCATGGTTCTGGTTGCAGCCTGCGGCCGCAACAACAACGACGACGATTTCGTGGTTGTCGAGCCTGAGCCCATCAGCCAAGAGCCTGTCCACACCGGCAAGTTCAAGTAATTCCACAGGGCGGGCGTTTCAGCCCGCCCTGACATCCCCCTTTGCCGCGGGGGACAGCATATGCTGAAACACCGCGGTTTCCCAGGTCGCCTGACCGGCACCGATTTTCAATTCACAATCCGCCGCCCGAACCCCAAGGGGGTCACGCCGCTGCAGCGGCGCGAGCGTTTTGCCGATCGCAAGCCTGCTGATCGGCGGGCAGATGCGGCGTTTATGGCCGCCCTCTGGACGCATTTCGGGGGTGAACCGTTCGAACGTGGCAATCTGGATGCAGGCCGGCTGTCTTGGCTGTTTGGTCGCGAGGTGATCCCTGCCACAGATCCCTTCGATCCTGCTGATTATGAAGCACTTTTACAGATTGATGAAGGTCTCGCACGTGCGTCCTTTCCTGATGCGTTCGGGGAGGATTGGGATGGGTAATCATGCAACTTTCGGCGCTTTTCCGCCGTCAGATTCCCGCTATGGGCGAAACCCGGCTCATTTCCGCCCAGAGCGATCCTTGCTCTTTCTACGCGGCGAAAAAGCATGCAACCGTACAACTACGGAGCCGCTTCCCCAGGTTATCTGCGGCGACGTGTACCATTTCCGTACCCCTTCCCCTGGTGGGCAGCGAATGTCGCAAGATATTATGCTGCCCACCTTTTTTTTGCCTTGGCGCGCGAAAATGGCGCATGACCCCGCCGAGTACAAAACAAGTGCATCCGGTCTTCGGCAACCTCGTGCCATCCTGCGCGCATTTCGGCGATGCGGTGCGCATTCTTCCGTTTCCATCCCGGAATTGTTGATCCCTTTGGTCGTTTGCCACACCAAAAAGGTGTCAAACAAAGGAAGATCGATATGTGTATCAAAACCCTTGTTCTTGCGACGGCAACGGCCCTTGGGCTCGCGGCATGCGGCGACACGGTCGGCGAGCAGGCTGTGTTCGGCGGCGCCGCGGGCGGTGTCGGAAGTGCAGTACTTGGTGGCAACGCAGTTGCCGGTGCAGCCGTCGGTGCTGGTGCAAACATCCTTTATTGCGACCGATACCCCAGCCGCTGTTAAGTTTTCCCCGCGCTGCGCGCGCGGTTTCAGATCACACGCGGAACGCCGTCCTGTCTTCGGGCAGGGCGGTGTTTTGCGTTCCAGGACCCAAGGAAGTGAGGCCCCATGTTCAAGAAACTCCTGATAGCCAACCGGGGCGAGATCGCCTGCCGCGTGATCAAGACAGCTCGCAAGATGAGTATTCCCACTGTTGCGATCTATTCCGACGCGGATGCGCAGGCGCTGCATGTCGAGATGGCGGATGAAGCGATCCATATCGGTCCGCCCCCGGCAAACCAGTCTTACATCGTCATCGACAAGGTCATGGATGCGATCAAGCAGTCGGGTGCCGAAGCGGTGCACCCTGGCTATGGTTTTTTGTCAGAGAACGCCAAGTTCGCCGAAGCGCTGGATGCCGCTGGCGTTGCTTTTGTCGGTCCGCCCAAAGGGGCAATCGAGTCGATGGGGGACAAGATCACCTCGAAGAAGATCGCGCAGGATGCTGGGGTCAGCACCGTGCCCGGCTATATGGGCCTGATCGAGGATGCTGATGAGGCTGTGAAAATCTCGACCGAGATTGGCTACCCTGTCATGCTCAAGGCCTCCGCCGGGGGTGGCGGCAAGGGGATGCGCATCGCTTGGAACGATGAGGAGGCACGCGAAGGCTTTCAATCGTCCAAGAACGAAGCGGCCAACAGCTTTGGTGACGACCGGATCTTTATTGAGAAGTTCGTGACCCAACCTCGCCATATCGAAATCCAGGTGCTGTGCGACAGCCATGGTAACGGCATCTATCTGGGCGAACGTGAATGTTCTATCCAGCGCCGGAACCAGAAGGTGGTCGAGGAAGCGCCGTCGCCTTTCCTGGACGAAGCCACTCGTAAGGCCATGGGCGAACAGGCTGTGGCTCTCGCTAAGGCCGTGGGATACGCGAGTGCCGGCACGGTTGAGTTCATCGTGGATGGCGACAAGAACTTCTATTTCCTTGAGATGAACACCCGCCTTCAGGTGGAACACCCGGTGACGGAACTGATCACCGGCGTTGACCTTGTGGAACAGATGATCCGCGTCGCTGCCGGCGAAAAGCTGTCGATCACACAGGATGACGTCAAACTGCACGGCTGGGCCATCGAAAATCGGCTTTACGCAGAAGATCCCTATCGCGGCTTCCTGCCGTCCATCGGTCGCTTGACGCGCTACCGTCCACCAGCCGAAACCGAAAGCTACAGCCCCGGTGTGACGCCGGAGAGCATCGTGGTCCGTAACGATACCGGCGTCTACGAAGGCGGCGAGATCAGCATGTATTATGACCCGATGATTGCCAAGCTCTGCACATGGGGCCCTGATCGTGCCACAGCGATTGAGGCGATGCGTGTTGCACTGGACAGCTTCGAGGTGGAAGGCATCGGTCACAACCTGCCCTTCCTGAGCGCCGTCATGGACCACCCGAAATTTGTTTCGGGTGATATGACAACCGCCTTCATTGCTGAAGAATACCCGGATGGTTTCGAAGGTGTGGAATTGGCAGAAGCGGATCTGCGCCGTGTCGCAGCGGCCTGCGCCGCGATGCACCGCGTGGCCGAGATTCGGCGCGCGCGCGTGTCGGGCCGTATGGACAATCACGAACGCAAGGTCGGCAAGGACTGGAACGTCACGCTTCAGGGGCAATCCTATGACGTTGTGATCGATGCGGATCACGAAGGCGCCACGGTGACGTTCGATGGCGGAGCGGCCCTGCGCGTGTCAGGCGATTGGACACCAGGCGATCAACTGGCCGAGATGACGGTGGACGGGGCACCTTTGGTGCTGAAAGTCGGCAAAGTGTCGGGCGGTTTCCGCATCCGGACCCGCGGGGCGGACCTCAAGGTTCACGTGCGCTCACCACGTCAGGCCGAACTGGCCCGGCTTATGCCAGAGAAGACACCACCGGATACCTCCAAGATGCTGCTCTGCCCGATGCCTGGTCTTGTCGTGAAGGTAGACGTGGCCGAAGGCGACGAAGTGCAAGAGGGACAGGCCCTGTGCACTATCGAGGCGATGAAGATGGAGAACATTCTCCGCGCCGAGAAAAAGGGTGTCGTGTCCAAGATCAACGCGGGCGCAGGCGACAGCCTCGCTGTCGACGATGTGATCATGGAATTCGAGTGAGTTTCGCGTCCCACATATCTGGCCTATCTTCGGCCAAGCGGTGGGATGCCCATGCTTTCCGCAGGTCCGTTGGCTGTGACGTTTACTCGATCACATCAACGGACCAAATATCTCACCCGTCAGAGCTCCGCCTTTCGCGGATTTCGCGCTGGCGGCTCGGCAATCTGTCGATGGACCGCATCAGTTCGCGGACGCTCCACGGGAAAGGTTTGCGCAGCAACACGCTGCCATCCTTGCTGACAAGAACCATCATGAACCCACGAGGGCGTAATTTCTGGCGCAGTGCGCTGTCTTTTGATGGATCGGTGTCCGTGAGGACAACCACATCGCGTTCGGCGAGCTCGTCCGCACGCTCTTCCAGAAACTCTATCTGTTGTCGGAAGTTCGGGTCATTCGGGCTGTCAGCAAACACGACGATGGGCCGATTTTCCCAGACGAATTCGTTCAAATCCTGCACATCCGTCGTGATGAAGATGGATGAAGTTGCAGTATCTCCGCTTTCCGCAGAGACGACTGAGCCGCTGAAAAGGCCAACCAGAACAATGGGTAATAGGTGTTTCATCTGCCCTCCTGCCTTCCCCAATGTAGCGGCTTTTTCGGCAATTACGACGGCTGCTCGCGTCAATTTTAGCTTTAATCGCTCGGCAAGCCTTTGTGTGCGACGCCTTAACCATGATCGCATGGGGTTAACCCCGCGATGCGCGACTATGGTGAAGGGTAAAACTGGCATGAAAGTCATCTTGCATATCGGAGCGCATCGCACCGGAACAACATCTTTTCAGGCCTATATTCGAAAAAATTCGGATTTCATGCGCACGCGACGTATCGGTTTTTGGGGCCCTATGCGAACGCGCAAAGGCCTGTTCGCGGGCATCCAGCCTGAGCCCGGAGTTGGACCCGAAGCAGCACGGCGCGCACGCGGGCGCATTATGTTGCAAATGGACAAGTCTGAACGCAATGGGATCAAGACCCTGATTGTGTCCGAGGAAAACATGCTGGGCATGATGCGGCGTAATCTGCGCAACCTGTCTCTTTATGATGATGTGGGTGAACGGATGTCGCGGACTGCGGCGGCATTTGATGGGCGGATCGATACGGTCGTGCTTTCTGTACGCGAACTGAGTCACTATTGGAGATCTGCCGCGGCTTTCTGCGTCACGCGCGGGCATTCGATGCCCGATCCAGATCACATGAACCGCATTGCGAATAGTCCACGAACATGGCGAGACGTCGTTTCTGATGTGGCCTGTGCGGTGCCAGACGCCAAGCTTGTTGTTGTGCCGTTCGAGCGTACATCGGGCCGTCCTGACGCTATGTTCCTGGCGACGACAGGCCTTGGTGGCCCACGAAATGCGGCGGAGATATGGGCAAATCGCTCGCCCACTTTGCAAGAGCTACGCGGCATAATTGCCGAGCGCGGTGAGCATCAAGATGTGATCGGTGGGCCATTAAACAAATGGGCACCTTTTGACCCAGCCGCGGCAGCAGCGCTGCGCGAGGCATATCTGGACGACATACACTGGCTCACCGCTGGTGGCGACGGACTGGCAACACTGACAGAGGATTTGGGCCAAAGAGGAGCGGGGCAAACCCTGCCGCATGGTCCGCTGACAAGAGGACAAGGACATGACGACCAAGAAAGACGATTGGCAGAACCTGGCTGAAGGCGAACTGCGTGGCCGTCCAGTCGATGACCTGACGTGGGAAACGCTCGAAGGGATCAACGTTGCCCCGATCTACACTGAAGAGGATCTGGCTGGTGTAGATCATCTGGGTACCATTCCAGGTCAGGCTCCGTTCACCCGTGGTGTCAAGGCGACCATGTATGCGGGTCGCCCATGGACTATCCGGCAATATGCAGGGTTCTCCACAGCCGAGGAATCCAACGCCTTTTACCGTCGCGCTCTGGATGCGGGGCAACAGGGTGTATCAGTGGCGTTCGATCTGGCGACGCACCGCGGCTATGACAGCGACCACGAGCGGGTTGTCGGGGACGTTGGCAAGGCAGGCGTCGCCATCGACAGTGTGGAAGACATGAAAATCCTGTTCGACGGTATCCCGCTCGAAAAGGTGTCAGTGTCCATGACAATGAACGGTGCGGTAATCCCGATCCTCGCAAGTTTCATCGTGGCGGGTGAAGAGCAGGGCGTGGACAAAGCCTTGCTGTCAGGCACCATTCAGAACGACATTCTCAAAGAGTTCATGGTGCGCAACACCTACATCTATCCGCCTGAACCTAGCATGCGGATCATTGCGGATATCATCGAATATACGTCCAATGAGATGCCCAAGTTCAACTCGATCAGCATCTCCGGTTACCACATGCAGGAGGCTGGCGCGAACCTGGTGCAGGAGCTTGCCTTCACCCTCGCTGACGGTCGTGAATACGTGCGCGCGGCCATCGCACGCGGCATGGATGTCGACAAGTTCGCAGGCCGTTTGTCATTCTTCTTTGCCATCGGCATGAACTTTTTCATGGAAGCGGCCAAGCTGCGGGCTGCACGTCTGCTCTGGCACCGCATCATGTCCGAGTTCGAACCGAAGAACCCCAAGTCCTCCATGTTGCGCACCCACTGCCAGACCAGCGGCGTAAGCCTGCAGGAGCAGGACCCATACAACAACGTGGTCCGCACCGCGTTCGAGGCGATGAGCGCCGTGTTGGGTGGCACACAATCATTACACACCAACAGCTTTGACGAAGCCATCGCGTTGCCCACGCAGTTTTCCAGCCGGATTGCGCGCAACACACAATTGATCCTGCAAAATGAAACCGGTGTGACCAATGTGGTCGATCCGCTGGCCGGGTCCTACTACGTCGAAAAGCTGACCCATGATCTTGCCGAGGAAGCCTGGAAGCTGATCGAAGAGGTTGAGGAAATGGGCGGCATGACCAAAGCCGTCGGCTCCGGTATGCCCAAGTTGCGGATCGAGGAAGCCGCTGCCAAGCGTCAGGCGATGATTGATCGCGGTGACGAGGTGATCGTGGGCGTCAACAAGTTCCGCCTCGAAAAAGAAGACGAGATTGACATCCTCGACATCGATAACGCCGCTGTGCGCGATAGTCAGATTGCGCGCCTGACCCGCATTCGGGCCAAGCGGGATGAAGAGGCGTGCCAAGCGGCCCTTAGGACCCTGAGTGCGGTTGCTGCAGCGGACGGCAATCTGTTGGAGGCCGCAGTCGAAGCCGCGCGGGCACGTGCAACGGTGGGAGAAATCAGCATGGCAATGGAAAAAGAGTTCGGGCGCCACCGGGCAGAGGTCAAGACGCTCGCTGGTGTGTATGGGGCCGCCTACGAGGGCGACGAAGGCTTTGCCGCCATCCAGAAATCGGTCGAGGATTTTGCCGAGGCCGAAGGTCGTCGCCCCCGGATGCTGGTGGTGAAGATGGGCCAGGACGGGCATGATCGTGGTGCCAAAGTGATCGCCACCGCCTTCGCGGATATTGGCTTTGACGTCGATGTCGGCCCGCTGTTCCAGACGCCTGCCGAGGCTGCACAAGATGCCGTTGACAACGATGTGCACGTGGTTGGCATCTCGTCTCAGGCTGCGGGACACAAAACGCTCGCCCCGCAATTGGTGCAGGCTTTGAAGGACGCGGGGGCAGAAGATATCATCGTAATCTGTGGCGGCGTAATCCCGCAGCAGGACTACCAGTACCTCTACGATGCGGGCGTCAAGGCAATCTTTGGACCCGGCACAAATATTCCGGATGCTGCACAACACATTCTGAACATCCTGCGTGGTGACGAGGCCGCTGCCTGATGCTTGCGGGCTGCCTGAATCTCGGCAGCTCGTCTTCCATCTCTGGTAGCAGTGTGCGTTGACCATCGGGGCCTCTTCAGTTCTATAGGCTGGACCGCGGTACCTCGCGTTTCAGGACCCGATGTGCAGCGCATGAAAGCTTGGAGCAGGAGGCCCCCGTGCTGTTCGACCATCTTGTTGTTGGATCAACCGATCTGGACGCGGCCCGCGCCCGTGTCGAGGATGCGCTGGGCGTCTCCATGCAGCCCGGCGGGGCACATGCAGTGTTTCAGACGCACAACGCGCTGATGGGACTGGAGGATGGTCTTTATCTTGAGGCCATCGCGCCGAATCCAGCGGTGCCCGCACCCACGCGCCCGCGCTGGTACGATCTGGACCGGTATGCGGGCGATGCGGCCCTGTCCAATTGGGCTTGTTCGGTCGAGGATATGGATGCTGCCCTTGCGGACATGCCGGATGGTGCGGGATCGCCGGTGGGGGTCCGCCGCGACGCCTTGTCATGGCGCATGGCCGTGTCGGCTGACGGCACAACCCCATTTGACAACTTGTGGCCTGCCCTGATCGAGTGGCCTAAGGGCGTACACCCGGCTACAAACCTGAAACCGACCGGCGTTCGGCTGCGCCGTTTCACTCTGGTACATCCCAATGGCGATGCATTTGCAGCGATACTTGCGCACCATTTGACAGATGACCGGGTCTCGGTTGAGGTTGGGCCCGTTGCTCTGCACGCTACCTTTGACACCCCGAACGGCGCGCGTTCGCTGTGATCCGAGACGCTGCACCAGACGATGCAAGCTGGATTGCAGACATCTGGAACGATGTTATTGCCCACACGCACATAACGTTCACCACGACACTCAAAACGGTGCCCGAGATCGAAGCGATGATCCGCGATCGTGTATTTCTGGTGCTTCCGGACCAAGGTGGGTTTGCGACCTATGGCGCGTTTCGCAGAGGTCTGGGCTATGTTGCGACGGTGGAGCACACCATCTTTCTCGCGAAACATGCGCGCGGCAAGGGCCAGGGCAAAAGGTTGCTGTCCGCTTTGGAAGGCCAGGCAGGAGACGCCGGCCATCATGTGATGGTGGCAGCGATCAGCAGTGAAAACCAGGAGGCGGCCGCATTTCACAAAGCCATGGGCTACGACACGGTTGCTGAAATGCCCGAGGTGGGGCGCAAGGGCGGTCGCTGGCTGGATCTGATCCTTATGCAGAAACAACTGGGTGCGACGGAGAGTGCCAGCGCCAAGTCGCGGGATAGTGTATAGGTTCAACGAATGTCCCTCTGGGCCCGCATATCAGATGCGCTGGCAGCGCTGACCGCAGGTGAAAGCCTGGCCGAGGTGTTCGACAAATTGCGCGCGCCCCCCGAACGCAGTGTGGCCTTTGCCATTGCGGTGATTGCGCTTGGGGCGAAGATGGCCAAGGCGGATGGGCAAGTGACGCGGGACGAGGTCACAGCTTTTCGCGAAGTGTTCCATATCGCGGCCAAGGACGAAGCGGGCGCGGCCAAAGTGTTCAACCTTGCACGACAGGACGTGGCGGGCTTCGAAGATTATGCCACGCGTATCCACGCGATGTTCTCAAGCCAGCCCGAAACGCTGACCGACTTGATCGAAGGCTTGTTCCACATTGCAATGGCGGACGGGTTCTATCACCCGAACGAAGACGCGTTCCTCGAAGAGGTGGCGCATATCTTTGATATTTCGGACGCTGATTTCCGTGCATTGCGGGCACGCTTTGTTCCAGATGCGACGCCCGACCCTTACTCGGTCCTTGGCGTTCATCCGGATTGGGCACTCGAAGACATCCGCCAGGCGTGGCGCAAGCTGGTCCGTGAAAACCATCCCGATGCCATGATGGCCCGCGGTGTTCCCGAAGAGGCTGTACGATTGGCTGAAAAGCGTATGATCGACATCAATCGCGCTTGGGAAGAAATCTTGGGCAGCAGCAGTTAATGCGTTTTGCAACTTATAACGTCGAGTGGATGAACAGCCTTTTCAATGATGAGGGCGCGCTTCTGAACGACACCGGATGGTCATCACGCTATGATGTCACCCGCACGGCGCAAACGGATGCTTTGCGCATGGTGTTCCAAGCCCTTGATGCAGATGCAGTGATGATCATCGAAGCCCCCGACAACAGTCGGAACCGGGACACGGTACAGGCACTCAAGAACTTTGCCAGTTTTGCAAGTTTGCGCGCCCGTGAGGCCGTTATCGGCTTTTCGAATGACACGCAGCAAGAGATTGCTTTGCTATATGACCCCGATGTTTTGACAGTTTTGCACGATCCGTTGATCCATCAGGATGCGCCTCGCTTCAACGAACGCTTTAGGATCGACCTGGATATTGATGCGACCCAGGACGAGGTTGTTTTTTCCAAGCCTCCTCTGGAGCTTGAAGTTGAGACGGTCCAAGGCTTGTCGTTGCGCATGATCGGGGCTCATTTGAAATCCAAAGCCCCACACGGCGCCAACAATCGGGACGAGGTCATGCGCATCTCGATTGCGAACCGGCGCAAACAGTTGGCACAGGCCATTTGGATGCGCGCGCGTGTCGACGGTTTGCTGGCGGATGGGCATCCGGTGATCCTGATGGGCGATTTGAACGACGGCCCGGGACTGGATGAGTACGAGAACCTGTTTGGACGCTCTTCGGTCGAAATCATCATGGGGGATGGCGAAACTGCGCTTTTTGATCCGCATGCAAGGCAGGCTTTGCAACGCCGATTGGGCGCGACGCCGACAACAGCCCGCTTCTGGATCAGGCCGGAACAACGGTTTCTTCAGGCGCTGCTGGATTACATCATGATCTCGCCCGATCTGACTGGGCGCGAACCAGTTTGGCGTATCTGGCACCCGCTTGATGATCCGGCGTGTTGGGAACAGCCTGCATTGCGCGATGCCCTTGTTACCGCGTCCGATCATTTTCCGGTGAGCTTGGATATCGTGCTATAGTGCCCATATGAGGCCTATGAAACAGATAGCTGCTGCCCTTTGCCTGCTCGCGATGACCACTTTGGTTTCGGCGCAAGACGATGAACAAGAGCAGGGTCTTTCGTTGATGGAACGCGGCGCGCAAATGTTGATGGAAGGGCTGATGCGCGAGATGGAGCCTGCCATGGACGGGCTACAGGATATGGCTGAGGAGTTTGGTCCGGCGCTGCGCGAGTTCACGTCGCAGATGGGTCCGGCGTTGCGCAACCTTCTGGAAGAGGTTGAGGATTGGAGTGTTTACCACCCGCCCGAACTTCTGGAAAACGGCGATATCATTATCCGGCGCAAAACACCTCAGGAACTCGAGAGTGAACCTGACGCAGACAATCAGATCGACATCTAGGACCGTCGCCGCTTTTTAACGATGACACTGGCGTTTAGGGACGAGGCAAGCGAATTCAAGCGCGCCTCGGCCACCTCGCCAAACAGAGGCATGGCATCTGGGGACAGGCGCAGCTCCAGTTCTCTTTTCTTCGGGAACCATCTGAATTCACCCCGTTCGGCGTCTTTTTCCATCCACAGCATTGCACCGAAACGCATGGCCTTACCCAGAACCTCGGCTTCGCGTTGCATTTTTTGGTCAATCAGGTCGTATAGCTCTTCGAAATGGGTGCCTTCACGTTTGTTGGTGTAGCGGTGCAAGAGGGCGAGGCCCAAAAAGATACGCTCGGAGTGTTTGAGACCGCCAAGATTGGCGCGGGTTGCATTGTCGAAACAAACCTCGGCCCGATAATCAGGATGCGCACGCCAACTGACGTCATGGAGCAGGCAGGCGGCCTTGATCAGCCGCTTGCGAGGCAGGGGTGCTGATTTGAATATGGGCTCGATGAATTGGTACAGTAACTTGCCGAAACCCGGCATGCGCGCGTCCTTGGCTTCGGCAAAGCGGCAGGCTTCGATCAAGGGATCACGGTCACGCAAACGTTGGGGCATTTGTTCATAGAGCATACCTTCACGGATGCCGTAACTGGATACGGCAATGTCCTGAGGACGGAAGGTTTTGACCAATCGGGCAAGAACTTCGGCGGCCAATGGCACAAGAGCCATCCGGGCGGATGAGATACCGCACGCACCCCGCAAGGCTTCATGGTTGTCATGTTCCTTGATGTATTTTGCGGTGCGTTGAACCGATTGCGGCGACATCCGGTATTCGTGAAGCACGTTCAATGGGTAGCCACGTCTGTGCATGTCAACGCGCGCAATCGCCCGCCATGACCCGCCGACAAGAAACAGGCGGTCGCGTTGTGGTCCCATTTCCGTCTTCAGGTGTTCCATAGCGGCCTTGATGTGGTTACGCCGCCCTTTCTTTCCGCCTTTTACAGTTTGCAGTTTCAAGGGCCCAAGGTCAGACGTGACCCGTCTGCCCACGATACCATCCGAGATTTCAGCCAATTCCATCGAAGAGCCGCCGATATCGCAAACGAGGCCGTAGGAACCGGGCCAGCCCAGAAGCACGCCTTGTGCAGACAGTCGTGCCTCTTCACGACCGTCAATGACGCGAACGTGCAGCCCGGTCTCCCGAAGGACGTCGGCACAGAAATCGGGTCCGTCGGTTGCATCCCTTACTGCGGCCGTCGCAACCACGGACAAATCGGACAACCCCATGCCTTCGGCGAGGCGCTGAAAGCGCCGAAGCGCCTCCAACGCGCGCACCCGGCCTTCCGGGTTCAGATGTCCTGAGTCCGATAGCCCTGCGCCAAGTGCACACATGATCTTTTCATTGTAAAAGTATGCAGGGGATCGGGCAGCCCCATCAAACACAACAAGCCGAACGGAGTTTGACCCCACATCGACGACACCCACACGTGACAACGCACGGACTGACGGGTCATCAAAGAGCGGGCGCCCAAAGAGGCTGCCATCGCCGTGCTCTGGCGAAACAGAAACGTTCATGGACCCCCCGTGGCATCTGTTTGTCCGTTGATGGACCAGCCTGTGGCGTGGGTCAATGATCTGGTCGGTTGTGCGGCTCTGTTTTGGCTGGCGCCAAAATGTGCCCACCCACCGACCCAGGCGGCGTCAATCTTCGGTGTGTGTCAACTTTGGTACATCAGCCGCGCCTGCTGATCCCCTTCCCGAAAGAGACGGGTTCTCCATGAAGAACCTGTGGCAGTTGAACGCGAAGGTGCCGGCTGGCAATTCCGGCCGCTTAAATGTGCCGTCCGCGGCCATGATCCAGCTTTGTGCAACATCGGCCAGGTTCGCTGCCATGATCTGGCTTACAATCTGGGCTTTGACGGTGTTGTTTTCGATTTCCACAAGCGTTTCGACGCGGCGGTTCAGGTTGCGCCCCATCCAGTCCGCAGATGAGATGAACACGCGCGCCTTTTTCGAGGGCAGGCCGTGACCATTGCCAAAACAGACAATGCGGCTGTGTTCGAGGAAACGACCGACAATGGATTTCACCCGGATGTTGTCAGAAAACCCCTTGATGCCTGGGCGCAGGCCGCAGATGCCCCGGATCACCAAGCTGATTTTCACGCCTGCCTGACTGGCTGCATAGAGCGCGTCGATCACCTCGCTATCAATCAGTGAATTCATCTTGGCCCAGATTTCCGCGGGTTTGCCCGCGCGGGCATGCTCAGCCTCTGCAGCAATCATTTCCAGAAGCCGCGGTTTCAGGGTCGTTGGGGAAATGGCAAGGTTGTCCAGCCCTTCGGGCGGGGCATAGCCACTGAGATAGTTGAACACCTTGGTGGCATCGCGCCCCAACTTGGCATCGCAGGTAAACAGCGACAGGTCGGTATAGATGCGGGCCGTGATTGGGTGGTAGTTGCCCGTGCCGTAATGGGTATAGGTGACCAGCTCTTTGCCTTCGCGCCGGACCACGGTGCTGATCTTGGCATGGGTTTTGAGGTCGAGAAAACCGTAAACGACGTGGGCACCAGCACGTTCTAGTCGGCGAGACTGACGGATGTTGGCCGCTTCGTCGAAGCGGGCTTTCAACTCGACCAGCGCGGTGACGGATTTGCCGTCTTCTGCCGCCTCGCACAGTGCTTCGACGATGGGGGACTTCTTGGACGTTCGGTAGAGCGTCTGTTTGATCGCGACGACATTCGGGTCCCGCGCAGCCTGTTGAAGGAAGCGCACAACCATGTCGAAGGTTTCGTAAGGGTGGTGCAGCAACATGTCCTTTTGGCGGATTGCTGTCAGCATATCCCCCTCGAAATCGGTGACCCGTTCCGGTACACGCGGAGTAAAGGATGGCCAGAGCAGGTCGGGCCGATCATCAAGCACCAGCTCACTCAGGTCAGACATACCCAGCATGCCCTCGACCTCAATAACCTCGGCGTCGCTGACGCCCAATTCTTCCATGATGACTGCTTTGAGGGCTTTGGGAGCACCTGCCGTATGAGTAAGCCGCACCACTTCGCCTCGGCGGCGGCGTTTGAGGGCAACCTCGAATTCGCGGACCAGATCCTCTGCCTCTTCCTCGACTTCCAGATCGCTGTCACGCAGGACCCGGAAGCCAAAGTGGGACTTCAGCTTGTAGCCCGGAAACAGGCTTGGGATATTGAGGACCAGCAGTTCTTCAAGCGGCAAAAAACGATGCCCCTCACCGGGCAACGCGACAAACCGGTCAATCTGCCCCGGAATGGGCAGCAACGCCTGCAGGGGGCGCTTGTCCTTGACCCGTTCAAGCTGAAGGGCGAGGGCATGACCCGTGTTCGGGATGAATGGAAAGGGATGGGCCGGGTCGATCGCGAGTGGCGACAAGACAGCAAAGACACGGTTCAGAAACACCTCGGACAGATACTTGGTGTCAGTGGGTGTCAGATCGTCGGCCGTCAGAATAGAGATCGCGCGCTCTTCCATTTCGGCCTTTAGGTCGGCCAGAACCCGGGTTTGCCGCAGGATCAACTGACGCGCGTTTTCGTTGATGAGAACCAGCTGCTCGGCGGGTGTCAGACCATCGGCCGCTGGCGTCGTGTTGCCTGCGATGGACAGTTCACGCAGACCGGCCACCCGAACGGTGTAGAATTCGTCAAGGTTGCCCGCGCTAATCGACAAGAAGCGCAACCGTTCCAGCAGCGGAACGCGTGGGTTCTCGGCCTCTTCCAGAACGCGCCAATTGAATCCCAACCAGCTGAGCTCACGATTGAAGAAACGGCCGGGGCCGGTTGTATCCAGGTCTGGCAAGGAAACAGGCTCGGGAAAGTCCGAGCCGAGGAAATCGGCGTTCGTCATGCGCGGGTTATGTCGGCGGAGTGTAAAGGATGGGTGACACTATCCGCCGGATCACACCTGATTGTCCAGACACCCGGACGCAAGGTTTCGTGTAATGGGCTTTTTCTGCGCAAGACTTGCGCCATCAATGTCGGCAACGATGCGACGGGCAGCAGCAAAGCTACGTTCCATGTGTGTCACGAGATAGGGGATCACATCGGCGCGCGGCGTCAGTTGACGATCGGAAAAGAGCTTGGCCAGAACCGCACCAAGCAGGCTGTCATCCGGTGGATCAAGGGCTGCATGTCCCGCCGCATCCACGCGGCTTTGCAGATCAGGCAGAGACAAACGCCACAGATTGGGGGCAATCACCCCTGTCATCAAAAGCGGATGGCCTGCTGCCTGCAATGCATTGTGCAAGTGAAACAACGCGGTTTGCTGGTCCATGTCTCGCGCTATCTGGTCAACGTCTTCGACAGCGACGGGTCCGTTAAAAAGCGCTTCGATATCCTTGTCTTCCAGCTTGCTCGCCGAAATGATGCGCGCACCGCTGTCTGCGGCCCACACATGGGTCAGGTGGGTTTTGCCAGAACCCTCGGGTCCCGTCAGGACGAGTTTGTCGAGTGGCCAATTCCGCCACGCATCGACCATCGACAATGCGACCGCATTGGATGGTGCGACAAGAAAATCGTCGCGCCCCAGCGCAACACGCACGGGCAGGTCAAATCCAAGTTGTTCGGCCATTGGACTAGTCCTCGGCCTCCGATTTGGATGCACCACTGATGCCGGTGTAGAGGCGGCTGCCGCGATATTGCTCGATCACGAAGCGAACCAGGACACCCAGTGCGGCTGCCATTGGTACCGCGACCAACATGCCTACAAAGCCAAACAGCGCGCCAAATACAGAGAGTGAAAGGATCAACCATACCGGATGCAGACCGACGCTGTTGCCCACAAGTTTGGGGGTCAGGAAGTTGCCCTCGGCGATCTGGCCGATCTGGAACACAACGGCGACCGCGACGATCCACCACCATTCTCCCCAGAACTGGAAAAGGGCCAAACCCACGGCAAGACACCCCCCAACCAGAGCGCCAACATAGGGTATGAATGTGAGAAGGCCTGCAACAAACCCCACGACCAGACCAAACTGCAAACCAATCAGCATCAGCGCGATGGCATAGTAGGCGCCCAGGATCAGGCAGACGGTTCCCATTCCTCTGATGAAACCGGCAAGAGTCTTGTCCACCTCTCCAGCAAGGCGACGGATCACGGGGGCATGATCGCGCGGCAGTAGCTCGTCAACGCGGGCAATCATCCTGTCCCAATCCAGCAACAGGTACACTGCGACCACAGGCACGATGACAAACAGGACGATGACGTTGATCAGGCTGGCAGCCGACGTGAGGGCCGTCTCAAGCAGCTGGCCACCGCGTTCGGAAATCGTCTGACCCAGGGAATTCAAGCTTTGGCGTACCGTCGATGTTTCATCAAGCAGGCTGGGGAAACGCTCGGTCAGGAATGCGCCCAGGTCACGAGCAAGCTGCGGAACGGCGTTAAACAGCTGGATGGCCTGTTCGATCAGTGTCGGGATCACGAGTAGCGCAAGAACAACAAAGACGATGATTGCACCGATGGTTATGATCGCGGTCGCTATGGCACGGCTGAACCCATGCGCCTCAAGCCAGTCCGCGACGGGGTCCAGAAAATATGCGATCGCAGCGCCAAGGAAGAAGGGAAGAAGCTGATCTCCGAGCGCATAGAGAAGTAGAAAGAAAATCGCGGCTGCAATTCCCCAATACTTAAGTTGATCACCAACGGGCAGTGCCATCTACAGTCCAATCATTGCTTGCCCTAACTGATGCGGAGTTTTGTTGGCTTCTTCAAGGGGGCTATGTTCGCTTCGCAGGTCAAAACATCACTCCCGATCCGGCAAGGCCTGAAACGATGGGTCCGCCCTGGCTCTATCTGGTGGAATGCTGGTGGCCTGCGGAAGGGCCGTTGCGGGTGTGCCGCCTTTGTCCTAATCAGGACGAAATCTTGTGAGGGAGCGCACATATGCGTTTGAGCCGTTATTTTCTGCCCGTGCTAAAGGAAAACCCCAGCGAGGCGCAGATCGTCAGCCACCGCCTGATGCTGCGCGCGGGCATGATCAAGCAATCCAGCGCGGGCATCTATTCGTGGCTGCCTCTGGGCTTCAAAGTGCTGCGCAAGCTCGAGGATATCGTGCACGAAGAACAGGTGCGCGCCGGTCACATGCCGATGCTGATGCCCACGATCCAGTCGGCGGATTTGTGGCGGGAAAGTGGACGCTATGACGCCTATGGTGCCGAGATGCTGCGCATCAAGGATCGCCACGATCGCGACATGCTGTTTACGCCCACGGCCGAAGAGTTGATTACAGACATTTTCCGTGCCCATGTGGGCAGCTACAAGGACTTGCCGCTGACGCTCTATCAAATCCAGTGGAAGTTTCGGGATGAAATCCGGCCGCGCTTTGGTGTGATGCGGGGCCGCGAATTCTTCATGAAGGATGGGTACAATTTTGACCTGACAAAAGAGGATGCGCTGCACGCCTACAACCGTCACCTGGTCAGCTACCTGCGCACTTACGAACGGATGGGGCTGCAGGCCATTCCAATGCGCGCGGACAGTGGTCCGATTGGCGGCGATGACACGCATGAGTTCCTAGTGTTGGCCGACACGGGCGAGAGTGAGGTGTTTTACGACAGCGCGGTCACCGATCTGACCTTTGGCGATCGGGACATCGACTATGACAGTGTCGAACAATGTGCTGCGATCATGGAGGAGTTTACTTCGAAATATGCCCGCACTGATGAAACCCATGAAGAGGCGCTGTTCAACGAAATCCCTGAAGAACGCCGCCGCGTAGCGCGTGGGATCGAAGTCGGGCAAATCTTCTACTTCGGCACCAAGTATTCCGAGGCGATGAACGCGGTCGTGCAAGGCCCGGATGGCAAACAGGTGCCGGTCCACATGGGGTCGCACGGGATCGGGGTCAGCCGCTTGCTGGGTGCAATCATCGAAGCCAGCCATGATGACAACGGCATCATCTGGCCCGAAGGCGTGACGCCCTTCCACTGCGGGATCGTTAACCTGAAACAGGGCGATGCCGAGGCGGACGCCGCCTGCGACGCGCTCTATGCCAGCCTAACGGCACTGGGGCTTGAGCCACTCTATGACGATCGCAACGAACGGGCAGGGGGCAAGTTTGCTACCATGGACCTGATCGGTCTACCATGGCGGATCACGGTTGGGCCGCGCGGCCTCAAGAATGGTGTTGTGGAACTCACGTCGCGCCGGACAGGCGAAAGCGAAGAGTTGCCGCCAGAAGAAGCAGTGAAGAAAGTGGCGGAGATTTACGCGGGGTTGTAGTAACCTGATGCAAATGCAGGCTCTTTTCAGATTGATCTTATGTGCGGCGTCAATAGCGCTGCCCGCGCTTGCAAGCGGGGATGAAACAACGCCGGCATACAAGCATCGTAACCTTGAAGCCGCATTTGCGGACTGGCTTGCTGCGCAAGATGCATCCGGCAGTATGGCGTCAGGCGTGTTTCAGGCGGACTACGGTTGGATTGTCGATGCTTATGACGGTGCGGCGGACAAGTCTGCAGAACTCGCTAGTGTATCGAAGTCCGTAACGGCCGTGTGCGCTCTTCATCTGGTTGATCAGGGGCGTCTTGACTGGTCCGACTCTCTGCGGGACTTCGTTAATCCTGCACCGGACGTGACGGTGGGCGAACTGGTCACACATACGTCCGGGCTCGCCCCGGATGTCACTCAATTTGCCATGTTCGGATGGTTAGGTCAGGCTGGGGCGGAGCACAGCCACTTCAGTACACAGGTGCTGGATCTGGTCAACGCGCGGCCCGAACAAACTGCCACTGTTGGTGAATATTTCTACAACAACGAAAACTACGCCTTGCTGGCGCTCGTGATCGAGCACGTCACCGACATGTCCTATTTCGATGCATGCAGTGACGTGCTGGACTTGCCGGCCAGCATTCAGCCCGGCGCAGTTACAGGCATGTTCCAACCCTGGGGAGGGTTGGTGTCAGATGCCGAAGGGTACCTTTCGTTTCTTCAGACCCATTTTGGGCCGGGCAGCCGGGTTGCCCGTGATCCGTTTGACTTGCCACATGTCGCGCTGGGCGGCGGTGCTTATTACGGCATGGGCATGGTGTTCCGTCCCTATCAGGACAGTTTCAACTTCTGGCATTTTGGTGCCTTGTGTTTTCCCGGGCGCCTGAACATCGGGAGCTTCGCGGTCATCTGGGAGGGCAAAGTCAGTGTGATTGCCCTGTATGATCAATGTGTCGACGGTGATGCCATGGGGGGGCTGGACGCGGCGCTCAGCGCTGCTGTCTACGGAAAGCGTCCATGATCCTGCGCGCTATTGTGCTTGCGGGTGGTCTGTTTGGTGGCGCGCTGGCATCGCAACTGCCCGAATTTTCGCAACAATATCGGCAACGCCTTGGCGGTGCTGTGGATGCGCTTTCAGAAGTGGTGGCTGATTTCGATGCGTCGGCCCAGGCCGAAGGGCTGACCCGCACGGCAGCCCTGGCGCAGATGCACGGTACAGCCTTTCTGGATCGTAGAAGGGCGGACATGACCCGCACGTTTGCGCGCTATGATCAGTTGCAAATGGACCTGATCACCCTGAACGGCGCCGGGCCGCTCTTGCGCACGTATTACGTGGCGCGGTCAAGAGATACCGAAGTGGCCGCCGCCGCGCTGTCCAGTTTCGAACCGGCGGTGCCTCTGACGATGGCGGGGGGCATCTTTGCCACAACCGGTCTTTTTGCCGGACTCCTGACGGTTTGGGCGGCGCTCAAGCTCCTGCTATGGCCCTTTGGACGGCGGCAACCTGCGCGCGGGACTTGACCTCGGGGACGGACCCCGCCACATCTCCCTGAACCCGAGCAGGAGCCGTAAATGGCCAAACCCACAGCCCCCTTTGCCCCTTTCGAGTGGATGATCGCATGGCGCTATCTGCGCGCCCGTCGGGCCGAAGGCGGGGTGAGCACCATGACGTGGATCAGCCTGATCGGCATTACGCTGGCCGTTTTCGCGCTTGTGGCCACCCTTGCGGTGCGCGCCGGTCTGCGTGCGGATTTCGTTGACGCGATGCTGGGCGGAAATGCCCATATCGAACTGCGCTACGTCGCGGTGCAAGAGGAAGGGCGCGCGCCAGATACCACCATCCCCAACTACAACGACATCCTGCCCGGCATCGAGGCACTGTCAGGTGTCACCGATGCAGCACCGCTGGTCCGTGCCCAGGTCATGGGCAGCTTTCGGGGCAGCAATGCGCCAGCGGATGTCTACGGGATCAGTCGCGCCGATCTTCTCGAATACCCGCTTGTGGCAAGTGCCGAGGGGCAACAGGGCTCGCTTGACCGCTTTGACGAAGGCATAGCTGTGGGATCGCAGCTTGCCTCGCAACTGCGCGTGGGTATCGGCGACCGGGTCAAACTGATCTCACCCGATGGGGCGCGGACCGCACTTGGCATCACGCCCCGTATTTCGGCCTATGAGGTGGTCTATATCTTTTCCACCGGCCAACCCTTCATGGACCAGTCCCGCATCTACCTCCCGCTGGCTGAATCCCAAAGCTTTTTCAACCGCGAAGGCGTGGTGGACCAGATCGACCTGCGCCTCGCCGATCCCGAAGACCTGACGCCGGTGGTGGACGCACTGCGCGGCGTGGCAGGCGACCGGGCCTATAGCTGGACGTGGCAGGACAGGTTTGGCGGGATGCTGCGCGCACTTGAGCTGCAAAACAATGCGATCTTCATCGTGCTCGCCATTGTCGTCCTGATCGCCGCACTCAATATCGTGTCGGGGCTGATCATGCTGGTCAAGAACAAGGGGCGCGACATCGGTATCTTGCGCACAATGGGGCTGAGCCAGGGTTCAATCCTGCGAATCTTCTTCCTGTGCGGGGCATGGGTCGGCACTGTTGGCACCATCCTGGGCATCGTGTTGGGGGCGCTCTTTTCCGCCAATATCGAACATGTCTACCGCCTCGTGAATACGTTGACGGGCAACGGTGTCACCGATCTGGAAGGCCGCGGTTTCATCTTCCCATCAGCTGTCCTGTCCGCGGGCGACGTGCTGTCCGCTGCGGCACTGAGCCTGACGCTGAGCTGGCTTGTCACCCTGTTCCCGGCGCGACGTGCTGCGCGCATGAACCCGGTCGAGGCGCTGCGCTATGAATGATCACGTTCTGTCCCTCAGTGGCATCACCAAAACCTACAATGCGGGCCTGCCCGGGCAGGTGGATGTCCTGCGCGGTGTGGACCTTGATCTGAAACGGGGTGAGGTCGTTGCCCTCGTTGCGCCCTCGGGAGCCGGGAAATCGACTCTATTGCACATCGCAGGCATGTTGGACACGCCTGATGCCGGGAACGTCACCTTGAATGGTCAGAATATGACCGGCCAATCAGATCGGCTTAGAACTCTGGCTCGCCGTGCCGATGTGGGGTTTATCTATCAGTTTCACCATCTGTTGCCCGAATTCTCAGCTATCGAAAACATTGCGTTGCCCCAATTGGCGGCGGGCATTTCCAAGGCGGATGCAGAGGCGCGTGCGCTGTCCCTTCTTGAAAAGGTTGGGGTGGCTGATCGCGCGACGCACCGCCCTGCAGAATTGTCTGGCGGAGAACAACAGCGCGTCGCCTTTTGTCGTGCTCTGGCCAATGCGCCAGCCCTGCTGCTGGCGGACGAACCGACTGGCAATCTCGACCCCGCGACGTCTGATCAGGTTTTTGATGCACTGATGTCACTTGTGCGGGACACGGGGCTGTCTGCGCTGATTGCAACGCACAATTTCGATCTTGCTGCACGCATGGATCGCACAGTCCGTCTGGACGCAGGCCATTTAGCTGCTCTTTCTTGACCTTTCTTCCATGATCTGAACGACCGATCACATCTCTCAAAATGGTTTTCCTGACCTGATACGAAATCCGCAGCTTGACGGCTGCGTTCCGGTTTGCTCTTTCTTGACCTCGCGGCAATGACCGTGGGGGGATAGAAGAACAATGCCGGAGATATCCACGGCAGAGATTGAGCGCACGGTGCAAGCGGCACTGATGGCGCATGGCGCAGCGGCCTTTCCGGCGGCAGAAGTGGCGCGTGCAGTCGCACAGGCCGAAGCGTCTGGGAACCGAATTTGCGGCCTCTATTATCTGGAAAGCTATTGTCAGCAACTGCGCACAGGGCGCGTCAAAGGCGACGCCGTGCCAGTTGTGACCGCGCCGCGCCCTGCTGCCATCCATGTGGATGCTTTAATGGGGTTTGCTCAACCCGCTTTTGCATACGGATTGGCACCGGCCTTGGATGCAGCGCGGCAATTTGGCATTGCAAGCCTAGCCATCGGTCACGCGCATACGTGCACCGCATTGGGATACTTTACGGAACAGATCGCGCAGGCCGGGTTGATTGGCTTGGGCATGACCAATGCATCGCCCATTGTGGCACCTCCTGGCGGCAAAACGCGTATGATCGGAACTAACCCGATTGCGTTTTCCGTTCCTGACGGAAAGGGCGGTCTTTCCATGCAGTTCGACCAGTCGACCACAACGGTTGCCTTGGGCAAAATCACCATGGCCAAGGCCGCAGGTGAAGCCATCCCGGAAGGATGGGCGCTTGATGCAAATGGCAACCCGACAACGGACCCTGAGGCCGCTCTGGCCGGGTCGCTCGTGTCGACCGGCGGATACAAAGGCTGGGGCTTTGGACTGATGGTCGAGTTGCTGACCGCCGGTCTGACAGGTGGTGTGCTCAGCCGGGAGGTGAAGCCTCTGAAAGCGCCCGAAGGGCCACCCCATGACCTCGGGCAATATTACATCCTGATCGACCCCAGCACATCCGGTGCCTTTACGGATCGCCTTGCGCAGTTCGAAGCGTTCCTCGCCGAAGACAGCGCAGGTCGGATGCCCGGGCAAAACCGTGTTCTGGCTGATCCGGTGGACGTTGACCCGACAGCATGGGCCCAAGCGCAAGAGTTGGCCGGTATCTCGGGCTAGCTCAGGCCAGTTGGGTTAACCAGACGCCCACCGCCATAAGGGCGATGCCCCCTATGCGCGCCAGTCCCAGAGACGTTGCCTGCGCGCCGAATAACCCGAAATGGTCGATCGCGGCGGCCGAAATCAATTGGCCCAACAGAACAAAGAAAACAGCGTTCCCGATGCCAAAATGCGGGGCGATATAGGTGATGCTCAGTACATAGAACGCGATCAGAACACCGGCGAGCAACAGATGTTTCGGCGCGGCGGATAGCTTGGACATACCCTGCGCGCCCGTCAGTACAAAAACGACCACCGCCGTGCCAAAGGCGATGACAAACAGCACCGTTGCGGCTGCGGCTGGACTGCCCAAGCGCGTGCCAAGCGCAGCATTCAGCGCGGCCAGGATCGGGATGCCGATACCGGCCAAAAGCATGATCACGGCATATTGGGCCATTCCGGCACCTCCATCATTTGGTCTTGGGTCAGGCACAAATTCCATTCACCTGTACACCATCCCATGGCAGGCGGACATCGTGCTGCCGGGATTGCGGAAGGGGGGATACGGGCATCGCCTGCGATATCAAGGCATGCAGACGCTGTGTGCGTCCGCCTTGCGGGTCCAGCGCACGGCAGCACACGAATTCTTCTACGATGGAGCCTTGCTGTTCAAATCCGAAATCCAGGAATTTCCGGTCCGCTGACACGTCAAAAAGATAGGGATCGTCGCTGAACCGATGCTCGCGCGCGGCCTTGAGCGGGGAATATCCGGTCACCTCGCGGTTCTGCCATTGCCACACATGGGTCAGTTCATGGGCTAACAGCATGGCGGCAATCAGGTTGATCTCGTCCGGGTAGGCGGGCACGTAATCGTCCAGATACCAGTCCTTGTCGAACAGCACGTTCTGCCAGAGGGCCACGGCTGCGGGCTTGGCCGTGATGACGTCCGTGGTTGGTGGCGGCAGGATGCGTTCCCGGCAGGTGGTCCGGGGCCGCGCCTTGCGCTTGAACGTGACGGCGCGGGTCGGTGCGCCGTCAATCAAGCGCACACGGTCCGTGTTCAACTGATCGCCATGGATGGTGCTCGCAAATTCACGCTCGGCATCGGTCAACGGACGGCCACATGCGGCCAACAGGGTCAGGATCAGAAACAGGCGTAAAATCATGTCCGCAGTAGGGGGCAGAACGGGGGCGGGATCAAGGCTTGAAACCGCGTGGATCCTCGCGCCGTTGTCGCATCTCCGTGATCAGAGGTGATGGGGCAGGGGGTTTTTGTGTCAGGTTGTCGCACCCACGTCTTTCTCATCATCGCGGGGATCACCCTCGCGGACTGCACCGCAGGCCACCACTCACGTGTTCCCGGCCTGCCTGGAAAGGAGAGTAGATATGGAAAAGGTTATCATTCCAACCGTGTTTGGATTTGCTGCCATGATGAGCTTGTGGGTCATCGTCGGCACCACGGTTTAAAAGGGTTCCAGCCTCGGTCTTCTGGACGTCCCGGGGATGGAGCAGCGCGGCGGAGGGCCTCTTTGGTTCCCCCTTTAACACATGCGGCCCCCGCCGCCCTTTGAACGCCCAGAAAGCGCCTTTGTTGGGTAAAGGGTCCTTAACCTGATGCGGGCATATAAAAGACGAAGCGGATAAAGATGTGCTCCGCTTCGTGTATCGAGTAGTAGCGGAGGCGAAAGCCTCCGCTTTTTAACCGGTCTTGATGCAGGTTTTGATCTGATATGCGTCATACGAACGGGTCTGACCGCTTGCTCGTGGATTTACAAACCCAATACTTTTTTGTCCGTTGACGCTCCGAATCCCAAAGTCAAATGTGGATTCGGCCAGGAAGCTTTTGTCTGAATCAACGCGTGGAAGATCATCTTCGTAAACGTAGAACAGTGTTCTGGCATATTCACTAAAATGAGTTGGGCACCTTTCATCTGAAGCCAGAAACAGAATGGAACGATCTGGGTGAGCCGCTTCGTCAATTCTGTCTTCGGAAAACTTCTGATAGGTGCGAATAAGCGCCTCGAAGTCTTGGACTCTTTCCGCAAGCTCTTTCTGTTGTGTTTCTATTCCAGACACAGTCTGTTCAGCCTTTGAGGCCGTTGTCTCAACTTGAGATTTGATTTCCGTGATCGCTTCGATCTCGGACAAGAACTCCTGGCTCTTTTGAACGATTAACGTATTGAAACGGGCTTCGCTCAGCGAAATCTCGTTTCTCAATTGAACCTGGAACGTGTTCAAGTTGGCCTCCTGTTCCTCCCTCAGCTGATTTTCAGCTGCATTGATGCGTTCGAGAGTGCTGGAATAGTTGGTGTCAATTTTGGCTGTGAGACCACGTATCTCGACTTCCTTGCTTGTAAATGCATCAAAAACCTCACCTGCGCGTTGATTGATGTCAGCAATGGCTATGGTTTTTTCTTCGGCGACCGAGTTCAGCCGTGCATCACGCACGAGCTCTTCCAAAGTATTCACTCGCGTTTGTAGGTTCGATATCCAAAAAGCGCCTGCAACCACGATGGATACAACGGTAAGCAGTGATGCGATTGGTGTTAATACGGGTTCGATTTTTTCTTTGAAAAACTCAATCATGAATGGTCTCGGCTAAATACGCCGATACACTACACATCCAATTCTTCTACAAATCTAGCATTTTCTTGAATATACTGAAACCGCATCTCCGGCTTCTTGCCCATCAAACGCTCCACAAGGTCCCCGGTCTCACCGGGTTCATCCTCGTCAATCGACACGCGGATCAGCTTGCGCGTCGCCGGGTTCATGGTGGTGTCTTTCAGGTCCTTCGCGTCCATCTCGCCCAGACCCTTGAAGCGGGACACGTCGATCTTGCCCTTGCCGCCCAGACCGCTCTCCATCAACTCATTCTTCTCAACTTCGTCCAGGCAATAGACACGGCGCGCCCCTTGCGTCAGCCGGAACAGGGGCGGGCACGCCAGATACAGATGCCCTGCATCAATCATCGGTCGCATCTGGGTGTAAAAGAACGTCATCAACAGCGCCGCGATATGCGCGCCATCCACATCCGCGTCGGTCATGATGATAACCTTGTCATAGCGCAGATCATCAATGTTGAACTTGGCCCCCAGACCCACACCAAGCGCCTGCGTCAAATCCGAAATCTCGGCATTCGACCCCAGCTTGGACGAGGCCGCACCTAGCACGTTCAGGATCTTGCCGCGCAGGGGCAGCAACGCCTGGGTCTTGCGATCCCGGGCCATTTTCGCCGAGCCCCCCGCACTGTCGCCCTCGACAATGAATAATTCCGTACCATCGCGTGTTGATGAAGAGCAGTCCACCAATTTGCCGGGAAGCCGAAGTTTCTTAGTGGCGGATTTGCGTTGTGTTTCTTTCTCGGCCCTTCTGCGCAGCCGTTCTTCGGCGCGCAGAACCAGGAAATCAAGGATGACCCCGGCAGACTTGGTGTCGGCGGCCAGCCAGTTGTCAAAGTGGTCGCGGACCGAGTTTTCGACCATCCGCTGTGCTTCAACCGTGGCAAGGCGATCTTTGGTCTGACCCACGAACTCAGGTTCACGAATAAAGCACGACACCAGCGCGCCTGCCCCCGTGATCAGGTCTTCGCGCGTGATCGTGCCGGCCTTTTTGTTGTTCACTAAGTCGCCATAAGCTTTGATCCCTTTAAGGATCGCCGCCCAGAACCCGGCCTCGTGCGTGCCACCCTCGGGCGTGGGCACGGTGTTACAGTAGGATTGGATGAACCCGTCGCGGCTGGGCGTCCAGTTGATCGCCCATTCCACCTTGCCTGGCACCTTGAATTTCTCGAACGACACCGACCCGGCAAAGGGCGCTTCGGAATAAGTGGTCGCTCCGCCCATGGCTTCGGTCAGGTAGTCGGCCAGACCGCCGGGGAAGTGAAACGTTGCCTCTTGTGGCGTGTCCCCATCGGCAATGGCCGACTTCCAGCGGATTTCCACACCCGAGAACAGGTATGCCTTGGACCGCGCCATTTTGAACAGGCGCGCAGGTTTCAGTTTGAGCGAGCCGAAGATTTCAGGATCCGGATGGAACGTGACCGAAGTGCCGCGCCGGTTCGGGGCGGCACCCACCTTGGCCAACGGCGCCTGCGGCACACCGCGTGAAAACTCCATGGCAGACAGTTCGCGATTGCGCGCCACTTCGACCCGCAAATGGTCGGACAGAGCGTTCACCACGGATGACCCAACCCCGTGCAGACCGCCGGATGTCTCGTAACTGTCGCCGGAAAACTTGCCGCCTGCGTTCAGCGTGCAAAAGATGATTTCAAGCGCGCTCTTTGACGGGTCCTTTGGGTGAGGATCGGTCGGAATGCCGCGCCCGTTGTCGCGCACTGACACATGGCCGTTATCGTGCAGCTCGACCTCGATCCACGTAGCATGTCCCGCGACCGCTTCGTCCATCGAGTTGTCGATGATCTCAGCCACCATGTGATGCAGCGCGCGGTCATCCTTGCCCCCGATATACATGCCCGGGCGCAGGCGCACGTGCTCCATATCCTCGAGCACCTGAATGGAGGAGGCATCGTAGTCAGAGGGCCCATTGGCCCCGGCAAGAAGATCGGACATGGCAGCTGCTCTTTGTTGGTTGGAGCGCACTATGCCAGAGCCGTAGGAAGCAGGGAAGAGGCGAGCGGAACTGCCATCGTCCAAAAAATGGATGTAGTGAGCAAATCGGGTAACAGGCGAACCGCCATTTCTTGCAGATCACCTCCTCTCTGAAACCTCCGGTGCCCTACAGTTTCACTGATACACTTGCCTGATAAGACGATACCTGTTGGTGCCTCGGTTACCGGTGATCGTCCCGTTCCCCGCAGTTCCGCGGCCATCCAGCGCAAAACGACCACCAGACAGACGTTTCCCGTCGGCATCATATTCATCAAATGCGAACCCTTTGCGGGTTGGCTTGGTTATCCGCAATCGAACTTCCCGTTTTCCCTCGGTGTCGATGGATGTGTATTGGCAACGACCTTGCGTGCGGCTGCAATCGTGCGGCGTGTATGCGACCTCAAACCCATCTTTTCTGACCCAACGAACGTGATTTCCATCCCTGTCCAAGTACGTTGTAAAAACTGGTGTGCCTTGTGGGGCCGGCCCCGAAAAACTCTCGAGAACAAAGGACGGTCCCACTTTGCCTCTGAAAACATGGTGGATCAGCCCGTTCTGGCTCTGATCTATGCTGACATAGTCTCCGGACTTAAAGGTTTCGAGCTTCCAACGAATGTCCTGTGCGTATGCAGATGTGCCAATGCAAAACAGCATGATGGTTAGTGGGAAGTGTCTCAAGTTTCGGTCCTTTTGTTAATTAAGCGTGAGATGAGACGTGGTCGGGTTGGCGGGTGGCTACTTCCACGCCAGCGCTCTTGTGCGGTTTCCGGTCGCTGACAATATGCCGGGGATCTGTGAACACGATCGTGGCTCATCCCGGCCAATGTGCTCCGAGTTTGCCCACCGTCTGCTGTTCGTCGATCACCTTGCGGTAATGCTTCATGCTGTGATCCGGGCCAAAGACGGACCGGCGCGCGCGGGCCTTGTGCACATGACCCATGTGGTGAAACGATCCTGGCAGATCGCACACGCTGTCATCGTCCCGATTGATGCACAGGCACAGGTTCGAATGCTTGATGGCACCGCGATTACGTCGCGGGCGCGGGGCAGCAAACGCGATGCCCGGCACACCATAGGTACGCACAAGGATTTGCGTCGCAGCGGCCCCCAACGAATGACCAATGACGTATTTCGGGCGGTGGTTTTTCCGCTCCAACCAGTCAAAGATCACCTTGGCGTGGGCCAGGAAACCCTGATGCCAAACCGTGCCGGACGCACCTTTTTCAGTGTCATCGTCAGCCAGCCGGTACCGTTTGCCGCCGATGTTCAGAACCCGCAAATTGTACTTGAGGTAGTCCATCACCGAATTGGAGCCGGGGATCAGCAGAATGTCCCCCTTGAGGAAGATCGCCTGCACATCATTTTCGTCCAGACCGTCCCGCCAAGCGTTCGCCAATGAGGCGTTGCTTCTGCCTTTATAGGAGGCTTCGGCCATCTTTGCGGCCAGCTTGATATCATATCTATGGGTCATGAAAATGTCTCCGTACTTTGAAATGCGACAACTATGCCGCGGTCAAAGCCACTTGGGAAGACATCAGCCAAGCCAGTTGTTTACGATCTCCACAACGGCGTCGGGCTGTTGGTGCAGCAGCCAATGGTCAGCATCCGACACATGGGCGCGGGTCAGTGACGGGGCAAACTCTTCCAAACCCTCGGTCGACACGGGCAGCAACGCCGTGTCGCCATCCGCCCAGATCAACAGATGCGGACAGGTCACACGCAGCCGGTCCAGGGGCAGGTCTGGCATGTCTACCGGCTTGCCAGGATCGGCGACGATCAGGGGGGAAGCGCGATACCAGTTGATCATGCCACGCAGCCCGGATTGCCGCCACGCAGCCTTGTAGGCCTCCAGCCGCTCACCTGCCAGCCAGCTCATGTCCATCTTGGCCGAGAACATCTTGAGAAGTTTGCCGAAATCGTCAGCCAACAACATATCCTCGGACCCCGCGCTGCGCAGGAAGTTGATGTATTGCGACGCCTCTGACTGCGCAGCACCTGCCGCCATCGCCCGCTGGAAGGGGACTGGATGCACACCGTTGGCAATGATCAGGTGCGCCACTAACTCGGGCCGGAACATGGCCAGACCATAAGCAACGGATGCGCCCCAATCATGGCCCATCACGATGACCGAACCGCGGTCCCCGATCAGGTGCGCCATGTCGCCAACCAGCTTCGATGTCGCGTATTCCCCGATATCGTTCGGGGCGTAACTGGCGCCATATCCGCGTTGATCGGGGGCAACGCAGTAGTAGCGGTCGGACAGGCGCGTGGCGATTTCGTCCCACGCGCCGCCATATTCGGGAAACCCGTGCAGCATCAAAATCATCGGATGCGCTGGGTCTCCCCATGACCGCACCGTGAAGTCATGTCCGCCCAAATCGCGTGTGGTAACGTCCATCATTGACCCTTTGGCAGCGTTTCGAAGCGCAGACCCTTGGCAGTGCGCGGCGCAAAGCCTTTCCAATAGGTGTGATCCTCGGTCGGGTTGCCGGCCTCATCAAGATCAACCAGCCCATTGCGGGAATCCGGTACCAGCTCCAGATACTCCGCCTTTGCCGTATCACTCTTGAGGTGCAGATCAAAGAACGCGGTGGCGAAGTGCTGCGCGATGTTGTTCATCCGGGTCGTATCCCACACCGCATCAGCGTAGTGCTCGAAGGGGTGGAAATCGAGCCCGTCAACAGGCTCCCAGCTTTCCTTTGGGGCAGGGATGGGCGCCGCAGCGTTGTGATTGGCGTAGTCAAACGTCAAAAGATGACGGTCCGCACCCACAGCACCAACAAAGAGCTCGCGCATGGCATCATAGACCGACACATCGTCATCGCTGCCGGCCATGAACATCGTAGGTACGCGCAGGCCAGCTACCCCGCTTGTATCCCAGAACCCTGCATTGTTTCCCCAAGGCCCGATGGCGATGATCGCTTTGACACGATCGTCCATTAGTGCCTCGTGACTTTCGGACATGGCCAGATGTGCCTCCAGCAGATCATTTGGAGCACCCCAGCTGAACTCGGTCGAGGCCTGCGTGACTCCGGCACCGCCAAAGATCAACGCACCATAGCCACCCATGGAATAGCCCACGACGCCGGTGTGATCCGCATCAACGATCTCACCCAGTGACCCCTGCAATTCGGCCATATGATCTAAGACAAAAGCCTGATCCAAAGGACGGTTGTACAGGGTCGACCCAAAAGCGGCTTGGTTGGAATAGGTGCTGTCCGTATGATCAATCGATACGGTGACATAGCCCTTGGATGCCAGGTTTTCGCCCAAATGGCTCAGCAGGAAGCGGTTCCCGGGATACCCGTGGCTGATGATCACCAATGGAAACCGGCTGCCGCTTGCAGGCTGCGCATCTCGCGCCGCACGACCGTTCAGTGTTACTTCGGTTGTACCGTCACGCAGAATGGCGGTGTATGTGCCGCCCGGTTCGGTTCCCTCCGCAGCCGGGTACCAGACTTCCAGGGTCAGCGGGCGATCATAAGTGGGCATGGTTTTGCCCTTCACATTTACGACGTCGATGCTGTCGGGAATCGTGACTTCCAGGGTTTGCACACCGATTGGGAAGGCACCGTACTTTGCCAATTCTGGCGCATCCGGGCGAACTTGGTCAATCGAGTTCGCCCAAGCACCTGCTGCGGTCAGGGTTGCGGCAAGTGCCGGACCGAGTGCACGTGAGACAGTCATAGCGGCATCCTTTGGATAGATTCAACCTATGGTAATGCATCCCCTACTGTGACAGAGCCGCCCGGAGGTGCAAGTGTTGATCTGTGTCGCAACGCCTTCTCTTCGGGCGGGCGGTTGCGCAAAATGAAGATCGGGGTTGAGGCAACGCGATGGCTTGCCTAAATCTTGGCAATGTCCTTTCGTCGATCTCTAATTGCTATTGCAGCTGTGGCGCTGTCAGCCCACGTGGCGTCTGCCCATCCGCACGTGTTCGTCGATACAAAGCTGAAGGTCGTTGTCAGCCCGGATGGTACGCTCGAAGGGGTCGAGGTGCATTGGACCTATGATGAATTCTATTCCTTGCTCCTGATGGCTGACCTCGGTCTGGACCCCGATGGTGACGGCGAACTGACGGACGGCGAACTGGCCCGGTTGAATGGCTTCGACCTGCAATGGATCGAAGGGTTTGAAGGGGATAGTTATGTCGCGCGCAACGGCAAACCTGTTGCGCTTGGCAAACCCTCTGGACGGGGGATCTCGGTCAAGGATGGTCGGATCACCTCGGCGCATTTCCGACGTGCGCAGGGACCTGCGGCGGGTGTCGTTATCAAGGCATATGATCCGACCTTTTACACGGCCTATCATTTGATTGGTCCGGTCGCTACAGACGGGCCTTGCTCTGCCACGATCCAGCCTGCCGATCTCGATGCGGCCTACACCCTGGTCGAAGAGCTGCTTTACGCCACGCCAGCGGCGGAGGCAGAAGACTCCTATCCGGAAGTGGGCGAATCCTTTGCGGATACTGTCACGCTGTCATGCGCGGGCTAAGGATTGGCGTCCTTCTGGCTGTTGCCGCAGCAACGCTGTGGCTCTTTGGCTTTGGCGGGGTGACAGATATCGGCCAATGGGCTGCTGCCCAGCAGCGTGAAACCCAGGCGGCTCTTGCAAGTGGCCTACGCGCGGTGCGGGCAGGCGAGCCGGGCGCGTGGTTCGCTTTGATGGGAGTTTGCGCTGCATACGGGTTTTTTCACGCTGCCGGGCCGGGCCATGGCAAGCTCGTGATTGGTGGCTACGGCGCAGCAGAACAGGTGACCGCGTGGCGTTTGTCATGGCTCGCCATCGCATCTTCCCTCGCACAGGCATTTACAGCGGTGTTGCTGGTTGCCCTTGGGGCATGGGTTCTTGGGTGGGGCCGCAATGAATTGACCGATGCAGCTGAGAAGGTGCTGGCACCCGCCAGCTATATTGCAATAGCGCTCTTGGGCCTTTGGCTCATAGTGAGAGGGGTGCGCCGTACGCGGAATGTCGTTGTCCATGATGTGGACGAGAAAGGACATTGCAGCAGTTGTGGTCACGCGCATGGACCAAGTGTCGAGCAAGCGGCATCGGTATCGTCCTGGCGGGATGCGATCGCCATAATTGGCTCGATCGCCATGCGGCCCTGTACCGGTGCTGTGTTCCTGCTGATTCTTTGCTTTGGCTTCGGCATTCCCTGGGCGGGCGTCGCAGGTGCGTTTGTCATGGGGTTGGGCACAGCCAGCGTGACGGTCCTTGTTGCGCTTGTTGCAGTGACAGCCCGGCAAACAGCGTTCTCCGGCTGGTCGGGGGCGGGCAGTGTCCGCGCCATGGGTGTTATCGAGATCATGGCCGGTGCATTGATTGCACTGGTGGCAACGACCCTCGTTCTGCCCCTGCTTTAGCGGGTCCGGGTGGCATCTCGCCGCCCGGAGTACACTGGGGCTTTTCTTGCTCAAAAAGCAGGCGTAAGGGTGGGGAATGTCCACCCGTAAAATGTCATATGGCGCGCATGCGCGTGCAATCCTTTCGCTTGGTCTGCCGTTGATTGGCGGGCATCTCGGACAGATTGCGATCGGCGTGACCGACACGGTCATGCTGGGCTGGTATGGAATCGAGGAGCTGGCGGCCCAGGGGGTTGCAGGCAGCCTGTTCTTTGTTCTGTTTCTGATGGGGTCAGGCTTTGCCTGGGCCGTGATGCCCATGGTGGCATCATTCCATGCTGAACAGGACGAAACCAACCTCCGTCGGGCAACGCGCATGGGATTGTGGTTGAGCCTCGGCTTCGCATTTCTGGCGATTCCTCTCATGGTGATGGCCGAACGCGTGCTGCTGGCGCTGGGACAGACCGAAGAGATTGCAGCGCTTGGAGCCGATTATCTGAGAATCGCGGGCTGGGGCATCCTTCCGGCCTTGCTGGTGATGACTTTCAAAAGCTACTTGGCGGCGCTTGAACGCACCCAGATTGTACTTTGGATCACTCTGGCGGCGGCACTGGCCAATGGGCTTGCAAATTACGCGTTTATCTTCGGGAATTGGGGCGCCCCTGCCTGGGGTATCGCGGGTGCAGCTGTTGCATCGGTTGTAACGCAACTTGTCATGCTGATCGGTGTCGTGAGCTATGCCCTGATCGTGCTGCCTGAACACCAGTTGCTCAGGCGGCTTTGGCGTCCGGATTGGGAGATGCTGGGCAAAGTGTTCCGGCTCGGTCTGCCGATCGGCCTGACCAACCTGAGCGAAGTCGGATTGTTCGCAGCCTCCGCCGTCATGATGGGCTGGCTCGGAACCATTCCGCTGGCTGCACATAACATTGCGCTGCAACTGGCCGCAATCACCTTCATGGTACATCTCGGGCTCAGCAATGTCGCAACGATCCGGGCGGGCAATGCGTACGGTCGCGGAGATCTGGATCATATGCTGCGCGGCGCTCGCACGGTGATTGCGATGAGCCTTGCGATGGCTGTTGCCACAATCATCTTGTTCATAACGCTTCCGGAACCGCTGATTTCCCTTTTCATGGATCAGGACGAACCGGCCCGGGATCAGATACTCGAAATTGGTGTATTGCTGCTGGCCCTGGCGGCACTGTTCCAGCTGGTGGACGGGGCACAGGTTATCGCGTTGGGCTTGTTGCGCGGCGTGCAGGATACAACGATACCGATGGTGCTTGCAGGAGTGTCCTATTGGCTGGTTGGAATGCCCGCCTCCTATGTCCTCGGGTTCGTTCTGGAGTGGGGCGCGCCGGGCATCTGGCTCGGCCTTGTGCTGGGACTCGCCTGCGCCGGGGTGGCACTCATGCTGCGGTTCTGGATGGTGTCGGTGCCGAAACTGGGGCGCACCGCCGGACAGGGCGCTGCGTCCGCGATATGACAAAGAACGGGCAGGGGACTGTCCCGCCCGTTCCAAGCCATGGTCATTTCTAAAGAATGAAGTCCCCGGCTTCGACCGCGTTCACCCAGACCAACTCGATCATTTCGTCAACGGCGCCATCGCCATCACTGTCGATCTGCACAAAGTCGCCGTCGAACAACACTTCTGCCTGCGTGCCGGAGAATGAGGCACCTTCAACATAGGTCAGCCCGCCAAACCCTCGCAAATCGAGCTTGTCGATGATCGACGTAAAGCCGCGGATCACGTCCATAGTGGCTACGGTTGTCCCGCTGTCACCTGGGTTGAAGACAAAGACGTCCCGGGCCTCGATGTCTTCGTAGTCGAGAATCTCGTCGGCACCTGCGCCTCCGATCACACGATCTTCGCCGTTTCCGCCGGACACTGTGTCGTTACCGTCCCCGGCAAACACGTAGTCTGCATCGTCGCCACCATGCAAGTCATCCATCCCCGCGCCCCCTACCAGGCGGTCCTCTCCACCGCCACCTCGCAGGCTGTCATTGCCATCATGGCCAAACACCGTGTCATTGCCGTCTTCGCCGCGCAACGTGTCCTGGCCATCTGCGCCCATGATGAAGTCGTTGCCTGCGCCGCCAGTGATTGAATCGTCTCCCGCATTGCCATTCAACGTGTCATCGCCATCATCGCCGCGCAGCGTGTCATTGCCGTCTTCGCCGCGTAATGCGTCATCGCCGTCACCGCCGGTTGTACTGTCGTCTCCGGCACCGGCAAACACGGTGTCATTGCCCGCACTGCCATATGCTTCGTCAGCGCCTGCACCAGCAAACAGAGCGTCGTTTCCTTCGTCGCCCCACAGCGTGTCATCACCGTTGTCTGCGCGCATTACATCGTTTCCAATGTCGCCAGACAGTCGATCATTGCCCGCGCCACCCCACAACGTGTCATTCCCTTCGTTGCCATACAGGGTGTCATGGCCGCCTCCGCCATTCACCAAATCGTGCCCTTCGCCGCCGCTCAGCGTGTCGTTTCCGCTCTGACCGATAACGGTGTCATCACCTTCTTCGCCCCACATACGGTCATTGCCAGCCTGACCGTTGAGGTAATCATTGCCTTCACCGCCTCCTGCGGTGTCGTTGCCCGTGGCCCCGAACACAGTATCGTTCCCGATCCCGGCCCAGATCTGGTCATCACCGCCACCTGCGTTGAAAATTTCGTTGGCGGCCCCGGCCAAAACGAAACTGTAGTTGCCTGAACGCAGCGTTTCGCTCTCGTTCGTGCCGTAAACCCGGCTTTCGCCGTTGACGAAGTAATTCATCCAACCGGCAACATCAGTTACACGCTCGTTTTCATTGCCGTCCTCGTTTTCAAAGCGCCCGTCCACGATGTCGAAGCCGAGGTGATAAATCGCATCCGCGACCGTATCGATGAAGTCGCGACCGCGGAATTGAAGTGCGCCGCCATCACCCTGCACAAGGTGGAACCCGGTTTCCTCATTGCCCTCATCGTCGCCGTGACCTTCAAGAAAGGTCTCATACAGAGCTGGGTCGTTCTGGATGAACGACGACAGCACATACATGTCGCCTGGTGTCAGCAGGCCTTCGTTGTTGACACCGGTGGCTGACATGGCCGTTTCGAATACTTGGTTCATTTGGCGCGCCGCAGCGGCGCCGCCTTCGATATCGGCTGGATAGATATTGGCAATGAGCCCCGGTTCGGTTTCGACCAGTTCTGCGATGGTCTCCAATCCGTTTGGTGTGATGGGTGCAATGGGTGGCTGGGGCATCTGCATGTCTCCTGGCTGTTTGATCACTTCAGCCAGTGCCGCTAAGCCGCCTCATTGCCTAGCACGACGTACACCACCGCATGTCATAGGCGGAAAGTGAACAAATCGGTCTCGAAAAATCACATAACTTGAGTGCCCATCCGCCGACTGGTGTTCAAGAGGGTATCAGCCCTTTGCCCCCTTCATCAGGCGGTCAGCCTTCTTGCGCACGAGCACGGACCGTAAGTCGTGCATGGCCAGCAGAAGGGCGTCCGTCACGTCTTCCAACTGATCTTCTGTCGCGCGGCTTTGCGCCCAATGCGTAGTAAGGTTCAGGTAGTCGATCGCCCGGTGAATATCGTCGATGTCACGATGGGCCAGCACTTCTGCGCGTTCTTCCATCCATGCTTCAATCCGCGCGAGATCATCGGCGGACAAGGTCCGATCACCGTGCGGTTTGATTTCGCCGTTCCGAATGTTGACGACCGCGATCTGGTCCATCTCGATCCGGCGTTGCCGGTTCTCGGTATCCACTCGAAACACGGCCGCACCGTTTTCACGCACACGGAAGTAATAGTCAGGAAGCTCCGCGCCCATAGTAAACCACCCTCGTTATGTCAGCCCCGCACAGAAGGACTGGATGCGGGTGCAGGCCTCTTTCAGGGCCTCGTCTGACGTAGCGTAGCTGACGCGGAAGTTTGGCGATAGCCCAAAGGCGGCGCCAAAAACCACGGCTACGCCGGTCTCTTCCAGCAGGGCCGTGCAGAAATCCTCATCATTTTCGATCTTCGTACCGCCGGCTGAAGTCTTGCCTATGCAGCCCGCGATCGATGGATAGACGTAGAATGCACCGTCCGGCACCGGGCATGCGATGCCCTCTGCCGCGTTCAGCATCTCGACCACCAGGTTGCGGCGACGTTTGAATATCTCGTTATTGGGGGCTATGAACTCTTGCGTGCCGTTCACTGCCTCAAGGGCAGCAAACTGGCTAATGGAGCAGGGGTTCGATGTCGATTGTGACTGCACCTTGCGCATTGCTTTGATCAACTCTTCGGGTCCCGCCGCATAGCCAATGCGCCAACCGGTCATGGCGTAGGCCTTGCTGACGCCGTTGACGGTCAGTGTGCGGTCATAGAGACGTGGTTCGATCTGTGCAGGAGTTGTGAACTCGAAATCATCATATACAAGGTGCTCGTACATATCGTCCGTCATCACCCAGACATGCGGGTGGCGCATCAGCACATCGGTGATCTCTTTCAACTCTTCTCGGGTGTAACCAGCGCCCGTCGGGTTCGATGGAGAGTTGAAAATCAGCCACTTTGTCTTGTCGGTGATGGCGGATTCCAGCTGATCTGCGGTCAGCTTGAACCCGGTCTGTAACGACGCCTCGGCGATCACAGGCGTGCCGCCTGCCAGCAGAACCATGTCCGGATAGCTTACCCAATAGGGGGCAGGGATTACAACCTCGTCACCTTCATTCAGCGTCGCCATCAGCGCGTTGTACAGGATCTGTTTGCCACCAGTTCCGACGGTGACTTGTGCCGGGCTGTAGTCCAAGCCGTTGTCGCGCTTGAATTTTTCAACGATGGCCTGCTTCAGTTCTGGAATTCCGTCAACCGGGGTGTATTTCGTCTTACCAAGTGCAATGGCAACCACGGCGGCATCCTTGATGTTCTGCGGCGTGTCGAAATCTGGCTCACCAGCACCCAGGCCGATGATGTCCTTGCCCTGCGCTTTGAGGGCAGCGACCTGTCCTGTCAGGGCAACAGTCGGGGACGGTTTGACGCGGTCGAGTGTCGCGGAAAGGAATGTCATGTTGGCCTCGGGGCGTTAGAACGGTATCCAGACCCTCATAGGCGGCGTACCTCGCGCGATCAAGCGCCAGCGCCGAGAAGGAGAGCAATCCCATGGATGATCTGCAAGACTGGTACAGCGCAGAAGCGGCGACATTCGGCGACCGTGTGGCGGGCGCACGCGAACAGGCCGGGATGACTCAGAAACAACTTGCGAAGCGTTTGGGAGTGCGGCTGGCAACACTGCGCGCCTGGGAAGACGATCTGAGCGAACCGCGTGCCAACCGTTTGTCGATGATGGCCGGATTGTTGAACGTTTCAATGATGTGGCTGATCAATGGCGAGGGCGAAGGCCTTGATGCCCCCGTGACCGAGGAACCTTTGACCGCCGACATGCGCGATCTATTGACCGAGGTGCGTGACATGCGTTCGGACATGTTGGCGCGCGCTGAACAACTGGGGCGGCTCGAGAAAAAGTTGCGCGTCGCCATGCAGACTCCAACCGATGTCTGATGAGCCGCGCGAACATCGGCTAAAGCGGCTGCATATGCGATCCATGCGCCGCGGGATCAAAGAAATGGACCTGATCCTGTCGACCTATGCCGGGCGGCATCTTGTGGACATGACGGATGCCCAACTGGACGTGTACGACGCGATGCTTAATGAAAACGATCAGGATCTGTATCGGTGGGTGACGGGGCAAGAAACGCCTCCAGCCCACCTTTCCGAACTGATTCACGCTGTCTCACGCACGTTTCAGCCCGAAAACTAGCTGCTTCGGCGCATTTAACTGAATATTTCCGAATCAACCGCATCTTCTGGCAAGAACAGATGACGTCGGAGAAAACGGATGAGCATTCAGGACCCTATTGGCCAGGTCCCAGGCATGGCCGATAAATCGACCGCCAACGCCAGTTTCATGTTGGGTTACCTTGAGGCGCTGTCGCTCGTCGAACGGCTGCACCGTTTGTTGCTTGATGTGATCAAAGATGAATTTGAACGGGTAGGCGTGTTGGAAATCAACGCAGTTCAGGCGCTGCTCCTGTTCAACATCGGCGACAACGAGGTGACAGCGGGCGAGTTGAAAAGCCGCGGCTACTACCAAGGCTCGAATGTCAGTTACAATCTCAAGAAACTGGTGGAAATGGGGTACATGCACCACCAGCGATGCGAGATTGACCGACGGTCGGTGCGCGTGCGCCTTACGGAGAAGGGGCGCAAGATCCGCGACGTGGTGAACGAGTTGTTCCTGCGCCATGCAGATGGATTGCAATCCAAAGGTGTGCTGGGACCTGAAGGTATCATCGATATCACCGCATCACTCAAGCGTATGGAACGGTATTGGACGGACCAAATTCGCTATATCTACTGATCAGCACTGGCTGGAAGCCCAGGGTTCGGCGCAGGAAACACTTCTCCAAGGATCAGCGTCTCCAACTCTCGTTCTAGCTTGCGCGCCATGGCGGCGGCGTAGTCCTCGAACCCCAGCGCGGTTTCAACGAAACTGTCTGATCCGACAATCACATTATTCTGAAAATAGGCGGACAGTGCTGAAATTTCGCCCTGCTGTAGGTCCCCCATGCCAACAGTGTCCGCACCGATCACAAGGGCGTTGATCGTGATCCCGGTATCTTCCAACTCCGGCTTTACATCTATTGGGCGGATACCCAGGTTCGACTTGCCATCTCCGGACAAGTCCAAAGTGAGCTTCCAGCAATCCGAACGCTGTGCCAAATGCGCCGCGCCCTCACGCATCGCCAGACCAAGGGCGGTGCCGGGACTCGCCTGTCGTCTTTCGGTCGCTCGCAACTGACCAATCACGCCGTTGAGCACTGCCGCACTATCTATCGCCGTCCACGGCAGGATCACTTCCGGGTCTTCCGGGCCGCTCCATTCGTATACAAGCAGGTGCACAGGCGCCGATGGCACCTGCAATAAGGCTTGTCGAACCTTTCCGCTGTCCAAGGCGGCCGCCAGCCCATCCATCTGCAAACGGTATTCCCGGACATCGACAGACCCGGACACGTCCAGCCCCAAGGCCAAAGCTTGGCGACAAGCGGATTCGCTCCTTGCAGTTGTTGCCGCCAATAACGCGGCGCAGATCAGAAGCGCACGGATCATCCGCCGCCGATGTGCACGTCAAGCGCACCAATAATTGGCGGCGTCAGCTCCCGTTCAAGCTTCCGGCGCATCGCGCGTTCATAATCCTCGAAACCTTGCGCAACCTCCAAAAATGCACCGGGGCCCCGCAATACCTCGTGTTCATAAAACTCGATCAACATGGTCTCCGACGTAAATTCCGCTGCATTCACAACCAAACCATTCACCGTCACCTCGTCAAAAGCAAACTCGCGATAGGCCAGTTGGGGTCCAAAGCCTTCGTTGTTCTGCCCATCTCCCGCCATATCAATGGTCCGGTACAGGCATGATGGCGCTCGCTCGAACATCTCGGCCCCGAAACCCAAGGCATAGCCCATTGCGGTGGGGAACTCGTTGTGGGAGCGTTTGCTGGCGGCGACAGTCTCTGCCGCGTCGAGTAAAGCGCCAGGGCTGTCAATCAGGGTCCAGTCCAACACGACCTCCTGATTGTAGCGCCCCGACCATTCATACACGGCCAGCGCAACGGGCGCATCCACAGCAAAGAAGGCGGCGCGGACCTCGGGCGCTGTCAAGGCGGCGACAAGGCCACCCCGTTGCAACTGGTCCTCGGTCGCGTCGACGGATGATGACACATCAAGCGCCAGCAAAAGTGCCAACCGACACGCCGCCGCAGGGGATGCGGCGACGCAGGCGGCCAGAACGGCTGCAGTTCTTACCAATGGCCTGTGTTTTCCATGCTGGCCCAGGGTTCGGCCGGGGGCAGGGCATCGCCCGCCTGCAGCAACTCGATCGACACGTTGTCGGGGGATCGGACAAAGGCCATGTGCCCATCACGCGGCGGACGATTGATCGTCACGCCATTGTCCATCAGATGCTGGCATGTCTCATAGATGTTATCCACGCGGTAGGCGAGATGCCCGAAATGGCGGCTGTCATCCGGCAAACCTTCATCGCCATCCCAGTTATATGTCAGCTCAACAGGGCATTCCGGTTGGTCCGGTGGTGCCAT
This sequence comes from Tateyamaria omphalii, assembly GCF_014651375.1. Lineage (GTDB taxonomy): Bacteria > Pseudomonadota > Alphaproteobacteria > Rhodobacterales > Rhodobacteraceae > Tateyamaria > Tateyamaria omphalii. Next base: position 705,517 of record NZ_BMWT01000002.1, on the reverse strand, counting down.
GAAAATCAGCGAAAACCGCCCGCCTTCGCTGTCATGGCGCCGTGTCTCCTCAAGTCCCAGCAGTTTGTAGAATGCCATCGAGGCATCCAGGTCCTTCACGCGAACCATTGTGTGCAGATAGGTTAAGCCCATGCTGTTTGTCCTTGATTGACTGGGTCAGAACAAGGATTGAAATCCGATGCTGACCCCAAAATTTTGCGTTTCATATCGGCTGATGTTCGAGTTTGTACGTTCAGCCGTGAAAGAGACTTTAGGCGCAAAGCCGTGGGTGTCAAAATCCTTGAACAGTAACGATGTCGAGAGTGTCACACCTTCGTCGTCACGGGCTTCGTCAAACCCGAACAGTGTATCATCATAGCGCCTTATCACGCCGGAAGCCGAGAATGTTGCAGTTGCCCCCATGATGGGCTTGCCCAACGTGTAGCTTGCCCCGACCCGTAGACCTGTGTGGGTGACAAATGCACTGTCTGCTTCGCTGCGCGACAGGCTGGCATTAAGCGAAAGATAGTCACCTCTCGCCAGCGGCTTGATCCAGGTTGCACCGACACCGGTTGTGAAACCGGATCGTGTCTCGGAATCTTGGCGATCCGCATAACCCACGCTGCCGTGCCAGATGAGGCGAGACTTGCCCTGCAAAACGCGTGACTGTCGATACCGAAGGGTTGTTTCGTCCGAAAGGTGGTCGCGGCCATACCAAACACGTCCAAAGCTGAGTTTGACAGTGTGTTTTGGCGCATTCGGACCCGATTGGAAATCTCGTCCAATCGATGCCTGAGCGCGTGTAAAGGCAAAGTCCGAATCTTCGACACCTGCCGGGATGTTCGCATCTTCTTCGGTCAGAACCACGTTCTTTTGGTCGAACTCGAAGGATGCAAAATTCTGACTCTGTGCTTTGATGCTGAAGTTGTAGCGCAAATCGACCCCAGATGTGATTTCAATGCCAGACAGCGGCACTGCAGCCTCATCAACAAACACCAAGCCACCCAAAATGACACTGTTGTCTCGGGGGGCGTTGTTGACGTTGTCGCTGGGGGAAATCCCAAATTTGAACCGCACTGACCATGGGTTCGTTTTGCGGACAAAACTATGGTCTCGAATGGCCCGCGCGCGTGCGTGGTCGTTCGGTGCCACATGCGCCGCACGTCTCAGCCAGAGCTGTGCGCGCGACTTCTTGTTGTCCTTGGACAGGGCCTGTGCCGTTGCAATGGCCGCGTGATATTTGAATTCAGGCGTATCCGCATGTTTCCAACCCTCACGGGCGGATGCATGGGCCTCTTTATAGTCTCCGGCTGCGCGCAAGGCATGTGCCTTCAGGATATGCGACTGCGCGTCCGCGCCGTCGCGCTCGATCAATGCGTCCAGAACAGACAGCGCTGCACCAGGTTGGCCAGAGTTGATCAGACGCGAAGCAAGTACTCGCGCCTCATCCGGCTTGACCACCGTTTGTGCGGTCGAAGGGGCCTGTGCATAAAAGGCCCCAACAACCGCAACTGAAAGCACAAGGGCGCGGTTCACCGGTTCGCGACGATGCCGCCGATCTCACGTGTGGTATTGTCCGTCGTCTCCAATACGACAATACCTGCGATCTCTTCGCCATTGGGGCCAGCGAATACGCCTTCCCAGTTGCCGTTTCCAGCGATTGTACCTGTGGCATCTAGCAAAACCGCGTCGGTAGACAGGATAAGACCGTTGTCAAAGTCGATTTCACCGTTCGCCAAGCTGATCGAATCCGAAAGAGTGGCAATCTGAGCGCCGGTATCATCATAAAGAACTCGGTTCGTAACGCGGCCCTCGACAGCCCCCACTTCGTCAAAGTCGCCAAAGTCTGCGGTCAACTGCGCATCACCGGTTACGTATTCCACGCGGTCCCCATTCCCGACACCATTCAATACCGTGCGCACGGCACCATATTCGCCATTGTAAGTGAGGATACCGTTCAAGGGCAGTGTCGGATCCGCGCCCAAACGTTGAGCGCCCGCGCCACCAAATCCGAAGCCTATGAATTCGGCCGACGTGGCCGCGGTGACCTGCGAGTTGCCTGTATCTGACCTGCGGAAAATCGCGAAATACTGTTGTTCACCAGTGCCCGGGGCAGGGTCACTCTGATAAGCGTCAAAGCCGCTGCCAACGAAATTCTCCGTTGTGATCCGGACATATTGGTTGTCTGGGTCATCAAAGGGAATGTTGTTGATGACCAACGTGTCCGACGCTGGATCAAACACGACATTGTTGACGGTCAAGTTACTGCTGCTGGTGCCGTCGCCAAAAAACACCGACCGCGTGCCGGTGTTTGGATCCGGCGTGTTGTCTTCCGGGGCCGGGTCGCCTCCCGAATCCGGTTCGTCGCTACGGGGTCCATTGCCACACGCCGCGACCAGAGCGGTCAGTGTGCACACTGCTACTATCCGTTTCATGCCTGAAAACCTTTGCGGTCTATGTCCTGCCTCTTTTGTGGTAAGAAAGCGCCGTAACCCCCCAAAAGTCAACGCTTTCGTGACCGTACTGATTCGCGCCGCCCGTGAACCGTTGCCAAAAAACGACCCCGATCTAGCGGTTCTCATCGGCCAATCCACAATATAAGGTGTAGTCCTGATAGATTCTGTGGATAAAGGACGCGCCCCATGCCGCTCAGCCCCGAACAGCTTGCCGAAATCGAAGAGCTGCGCAGCCACACGCAGCCCACGCTCCGTGCCACCGTCCCGGGGATGGAGGCGCATCTCTACAAAGCCCAACCCGTGCTCGACCATGGCTTTGTCCGCGTCATCGACTACATGGGCGACGACAGCGCCATCTGCCAGGCCGCGCGCGTCAGCTACGGCAAGGGCACCAAATCCGTCCAGAACGACGAAGGGCTGATCCGCTACCTCATGCGCCACTGGCACTCGACGCCCTTCGAGATGTGCGAGATCAAGCTGCACGTCAAACTGCCCGTCTTCGTTGCACGCCAGTGGATCCGCCACCGCACCGCCAACGTGAACGAATACTCGGCCCGCTACTCGATCCTCGACCGCGAATTTTACATCCCCGAGCCCGACGCGCTCGCCGCCCAATCGGTCGTCAACAACCAAGGCAGGGGAGAGATGCTGCAGGGCGAAGAAGCCGCCCGCGTCCTCGAAATCCTCAAGGCCGACAGCACCCGCGCCTATGACAATTACGAGGCGATGATCAGTCAGGACGGTCAATCCGGCCTCGCCCGCGAACTCGCCCGCATGAACCTGCCCGCGAACATCTATACCCAATGGTATTGGAAAGTGGACCTGCACAATCTGTTCCATTTCCTGCGGCTGCGGGCGGATGCGCACGCGCAATACGAAATCCGCGTTTATGCGGATGCGATCTGCGAAATGGTCAAGGATTGGGTGCCTGCGGCGTATAAGGCGTTCGAGGATTACCGTATGGGTGGTGCGACGCTAAGCGCCACAGCTCTTGCGTGTATTCAGAGAATGTTGAAAGGTGAAGAGGTCACGCAGGAGAATTCCGGCATGTCCAAGGGGGAATGGCGGGAGTTTATAGGGGTTATTGGGTGAGTGAGATTGTTGTCAAGTCGATCTCTGTATATCCAAACTCATGACTCCGAACCTTAAAGCGGTTCCCGTTATTGGCGATCTCCAATTGAAAGTTTAGCTCGGAACTCGGATGCCCAGCCCATTGATTGATCAGATCAATGTTTTGGGAAGAAAAAAAGCTTTCGAAGTCATCGAGTCTGCTTCTTGCCTGATCGAGCACAACTTTGGACCGCTTAATCGCGCGCTCAGCTTTTTCCATTTCTGCCGTTGTCATATCGCAAATTGCCAGAAAACAGCGGTTTGGTTCATTCCCAAAATCAAAGAGACTAAGCATCTCCAATTGCTGTTTAAGCTTTTTTGCTAGTTCGTTCTTGGATGCGACGAAGCTCTGACCAACGCAAAAACCGATGCGAACTTCGCGAAATTTCGACGCACCCGCACTGGTCGTCATCGCTATTCCGGAACGTGAATTTAACCTTTCCGATACCGACAAGTAACCTGAACGCATTCCCGAACGTAGGTACTGAGCTATCGCCGGATTTTCGCGGCGCATCGCGAGCCAAACTGTTTCTTGTGCATCAGCACGCGCTAATTCAGCGGAATAGTCCAACAGCAGGTTTGGAAGTAAATGAAGATTGGCTTCTAAGTACTCCTCTCGAGCTTCCTGTTGCTGTCGTTTCTTGAAAGCGTATTGCTCTCTATCCCATTTTTCATTTATTCGCTTGCCGCACTCACGGCCAATAGCACGAATAACCCTTTCCTGAGGGAACCAAACTAGGTATCCGGCCAAATACTTTGGGGAGGTTGGTGAACAAATCGGGCAAGGAACGGCCCGCAGGTCTTCGCGCTTTTTCCGATCAACTTGAAATTCAGCAAGGATCTCTGCGTTGTCTAAGTCAAAGGCTTGTTTGGTGGTAATCAGGCTATATGTCTCGGGTTGCCCAGTTTTCCTGACATGATCCTTAAACGAAGCTATCATGTTGGGAGACGGTTTGTCCCGGAGTGTTACGGTGTCAGTTTTGCTTACTGTATTTGCAGATGCAGACTTCAACAATGAACCTTTCGAGTCCAAAGAGAGAACAAAACGCCTTTCACGCTTTGTTCCTCGCTAAATTTTCCTCCTCCCTGCTTTGAGTAAGAGTAACACATACCTCACGCTGCGTCAAGCTGCCGCATCTAGGGAGGGTGCACACAGCGTGTCGTACCGCATCATGTTGTGACGCCATCAACGCCCCAAGCACGGAATCAAGGCCAAAGGCCGCCGTGCCAGCGCCGGACCGCCCCCCGGGCCGGCGCTACATCCCCACCAGCGCACCGCCCCACCAAACTCACTCACACGACAACCATAAACCGCGCCGCAGCACCGTCGCCGCGCCAACCCGCGGTCCGGCGCTGTCACGGCTCAGCGCTCAATTGAAATGCGCCCCGGGGCGCCGCTCGTTCGCACCTTCCACAAAATGCGCTGCATATCACACCACGGGGGATGGCCTTGCGCCATGGACCTTCCAAAGCCTACGCTCCCCCATGGACCCGCGCACCCAACTCCACGCCCGCCTCGAAACCCTCGATGCCGAGGACGCCGCAGGCGTACACGCCCAGGCCACCGTGGAACTCGACCAGCAGGCCGTCGGGCGTCTCTCCCGCATGGATGCGCTCCAGAACCAGGCCATGGCGCAGGCCCAAGCCCGGATGCGCAATGCCGAACGCCAGCGCATCCTTGCCGCCCTCAAACGGCTCGATGACTATGAATATGGCTATTGCACCGATTGTGGTGAGCCCGTCGAAGCAAAGCGCCTGATGGCGGATCCGACCATTCCACGCTGTCTCGATTGCACGCGCGGCTGAAAGCGGTTTATCCACAGCACGTCATAAAACTGTCACATGGCCTGAAAGCTGCTATCTTTGGGATATGTGGAAAATCATCCCTCGTCTTCTGCTCGGCGCACCCCTCGCCGCCAGCCCGATTGCCGAGGTGATCTGCGCCCCAACCGACCAGATGCAAGCCAGGCTGAAACAGCAATTCGGCACCACGCGCACCGCAACTGGCATGCGTAGCCCCGAAGAGATGATGGAGGTGTGGACGGACAGCCGTGGCGACTGGACCATGGTGGTCCGTTATGCCAGCGGCACGTCGTGCATCGTGGCCATGGGCGAACATTGGTCCGAGGTGAAAAACCCGGCCTAGGGCGCTGCGCGATCGCGCAATTGGGCCACCAGCGCGCCGTTGTCCTCTTCCCACATTTTCCACGCCCGGTACCCTTCGATCTGCGCCTGTGGACCCGTCAAATCACCCGCGAAATGCGCCTTCACTGCGTGGTAATGCCCCATGCAGCGCGCCCACTCGCTGGGCGACGGGAACTGTGTTTCCGCCGACACTTCGCACGCGTAGTAGAGGGACAGCAGGCGCATCAATTCGGTCATCGGTATACCCGTGGGTTGTGGTGACTGTTTCCAGCCTAGCCACAAACCGGCAAATTCCGAGTAAATCATGCGTGCGGTGGTGTGATCCGCCAAAAAAACTGGACTTGTGACCAGCCAAACGGCATCGTTTGCATAGATTTCGTGGTGTGTTGAAGGAATGAGGGAAGATATGCCATTCACCAAAGTGATGACGGCCGCTGCGGCCTTTGCGCTTCTCGGGGCTGGGGCGGCCTTGGCGCAGGATCAGGCGGGTCCCAAGATCTACGCCTTTCACAGCAAGCACAATTACTGCCCGACCGGGCTGCAACCCGTGACAATCGATGGCACCATCTGCTGTGGTCGTCCCAACCAAGGCATCAGCTATCAACAGGCACTGGCTCACGCAGCGGCCAAGAAACGGCATCGCGCGCGCCACAGCAGCTGCCCGGTCGGCGCCAAGGGCTGCTCGTTCAACTGATCACCACGCTCACCAATGCAAGCGGCGCAGGATAAGGTCGTGCGCCGCTTTATCGCGTGTCTCAGGGGGTCAGAGCAGTTTCAGTTCGCCAGCCATCTGGCGCCCATCCCTGCCTTCCAGCAGTTCGAAACTGACTTTTTGATTGTCGGCCAGCCCGGTAAGCCCGGACCGTTCGACGGCTGAAATATGTACAAAAACGTCTTTGCCGCCCTCATCCGGAGCAATAAATCCGTAGCCTTTAGTGGTGTTGAACCACTTCACGGTGCCAGTTGGCATGTTCCCGTGCCTCCTTTACCTTGCAGTCTCCCCCGACGCGGAACGTCGTGCCAGGGGCCGTCATGACGCCAGCAATATCCAGACGCTGCCGCCACTTAATGAGATTGCACTTATGGCGCGAAATTCAAGGTTGGGGGGTGTAATCCGCGCGGGTTGCCGCTTAATTCAACGCAAACGGCAGAGGTGGATATGGAAATATACGGATTGAAAACATGCGACACCTGTCGCAAGGCAATCAAGGCGTTGCCAGAGGCGCGTTTTGTGGACGTTCGGGCCGATGGTGTACCCGCGGATGTGATGGCCGCGGCCCTTGCGACATTTGGCGTCAAACTGGTGAATACAAGGTCCACCACGTGGCGCGGCCTCTCCGATGCTGAGCGGCAAGGCGCACCGCAGGATTTGCTTGCAGTGCACCCCACACTGATGAAACGGCCGCTGGTTGCGGATGGCGACAGCCTGCATCTTGGTTGGACCAAGGACGTGCAGACCGCGCTTGGCGTGACCTAAGCGGCGTCAGACGCAGGTTTCGGGGCAAGGGCACGGTCAAAAGACAGCGGCCCGGCCCCTTTGGCCACCAGCACCAGCAGCAGGAACACCCACAACGAACGCTGGTCCATGATCAGGCTGTTGGACGGCGCGTCGAACCACGCGCCCAAAACAAGCCCATCACCCCATTTGTCATGCCCGTTCAAGTCGGTCAGCGACTGCACCACAATGAAGCCGATCATGCCCAGCGAAGCGAGGCGCGTGAACAGACCAATGATGATCAACAAGGGCAGGATGAACTCGGCCACAGTCCCGGCGGTGACAACCGCCCAGTGATACAGGCTTAGCTGGGTAACGTCATAGCCCACATTCTCCATCACCTTGGGAAAGATCTGTGCATAGGCCCCCAACGACGGTTGGAACACGCCAAAGATCCCGTCACCCAGCTTTGTCATGCCGGACACCCAGAAATAGACCGCCAGCACTGCGGCAAACAGAAAACGGGCAAGGGTCGGCAGCAACCAGTCAGCGCGTTCAATTGGGCCAAAGATTGCGGTGTGCACACGGGAAAGGGCGGTCATTGGGTCATTCCTTTGGGGTGATCATGTCAGTAAGGGCGTTGTGCTGGATCAGAAGTGTCAGCAACGGGCCAAGGTCAAACTCGGGGTCCATCTCCGTGGCCGCATCTCCGGCCTCTTCCAATGTGGCATCAGCAAGAATGGCACTGAGCCATGCAAATTGTGCGTCCGAGATAGCATGGCGCTCGGGGTCGAATTCCGTGCGGGTGATCAAGACAGATTGCGCAATCCCACGCGGCTTCTGCGCGCCGTTTTCCATGTTGTACCGCCAGATATCCACGATCGGCCAGCGGGACGACAAGAATTGCACGGCAGGGGCCAGCCGAAGGCGGGTGCGCATCAACACATCGGGGGCAACTGCGCCAAGCCGGGCCGCATCCAGCGGTGTGCTGTCTGCCGCGTGATAGGATTGGCGCACCGCCAATTCCAGTTGTGCGACATCCGAAAGATAGCCGATATGGGCCAGCGGCTCGAACCCGTCGAGAAAGGCAGGCAGCGCCTCTCCATAGTGCATCATCAGCGGGGATGCAGGCGGATGGGCGCGCGCAAAAAGCCGGGCCAACTGATCAAAATTCTGATCGCCCAACAGTTTCGCCAAAACTGGAAAGCCTGTGCGCATCGCGTCGATCAGGGCGACCGTCACATTGTTGCGGTAGACAGAAAATCGGCGGGTCGTGGGGTTTCCGTCTCCGTCCGTCAGGCCGTCCGGAACGGGGCGGTCGGGGTCAAGAAGGGCCGCGCGAAAGTCGGATTGCGAGGCTGCCATGGCGCTATCCGGCGTTGATCGTGGCCAGCGCGGCCGCAGCGCGATCAGCTTCGGCACGCAGGGTGGGCCAGTCTGGAACATCGTTGTCCCATTCGACCAGAACGGGGGCAGGACCGGTGCCCGCCAGCGCATGATCCAGCAAGGCCCAGACGGGCTCGGCCGCTTCGCGCCCGTGGCTGTCGATCAGCAGCGGCGCGCCATGGTCATCCTCATCCTCGTCATGGCCGCCAATATGGATTTCACCGACGGCGGACAGGGGATAGGCATCCAGATAGGATTGCGGCGTGTAGCCAAGATTGGTGGCCGAGATGAACACGTTGTTCACGTCCAGCAATAGGCCGCAGCCTGTGCGGCGCACCAATTCGGCCAGGAAATCCGTCTCGGACCACGTGCTTTCGGCAAAAGCCAGGTAGCTTGATGGGTTCTCAAGCAGCATCCGACGACCGAGCGCCTCTTGCACCTCGTCTATGTGATCCGCAACGCGGGTCAGGGTCGCGTCGGTATAGGGCAGGGGCAGCAGGTCATCCAGAAACTCGGCGCCATGGGTGGACCAGGCCAGATGCTCGGAAAAGCTGGCGGGTTCCAGCCAACCAACAAGGTGCTGCAAACGGGCAAGGTGATCCGGATCAAGGCGACCTTCGCCACCGATCGACAGACCGACGCCATGCACAGAAATGGCAAAATCATCACGCAGCGCGCCCAATTGCGCGTGTGGTCGACCACCGTCGCCCATGTAGTTTTCTGCGTGAATTTCCAGCCATTTGACCGGACCGGGATCGGCCCGCAATTCGGTGAAATGCTGGGCTTTGTACCCAACGCCGGGGGCTGACGGCAGGCGAGGCGGTGTCAATGTCGCATCGAGCATGTCTTGCCCTCCGGGGCGTCTTTGGGAAATAGTGCGCCGGGCCCGCGTGGGGTCCGGCGCAGGCGTGTGACGTCGCCTTATGCAGAGGGCAGGTCGCGGTCGAGCTCTTCCAGCGAACCCTGACGCGGCGTGCCGTCCGCCAGTGCGGGCAGTTCGATCTCGGCGCAGGTGCCTGCGTCAACAAGTGTCCAGGCGTTGCCCTGATAGTCTACAGTCGACGTGCCGGCGCAGGTGGTGCCAGCGCCTGCGGCGCAGTCGTTTTCACCAGCCAACGAAATGCCATAGCATTTCTCTTTGCCCGCAGCGGATGCAGTGGTTGTGGAGTGTGCGGTCATTGCAGCGGCAACTGCGCCAACAATCGCAACGGATTTCATGGTCTTCGACATCTTCAACGTCCCTTTCGGATATCGGTTACAGTACGGTCGTGAGCCTTACATAGGTCGGCCTGATGGTAAGTTACCACCCACGAGCGCGTGTGTCACAGAGCCGTTATCAGTTGTTAGAAAAAGGGCCGAAATCCACGCGAATTTCGGCCCAATTGTTGCAAACTAGTGTGCAGATGTTGCAAAGCTCTGCGTCAGCGCAGGTCCGGCGGGGTGGCCTCAACGCCAAGCTCTGCCGCAACCTCTGTGAGAGGATGCACACTTGTCCGCTTCTCACCCAAGCGCCTTACGGACACTGTCTTTTCTTCGACCTCGCGCGCGCCGACGGCAAGAATGACCGGCACCTTGCCGACCGAGTGTTCGCGGACCTTGTAGTTGATCTTTTCGTTCCGCGTGTCTGGTTCGGCTCGCACGCCCGCGGCGCGCAGGGTCTCTACAACCTCCGCCACGTAGTCATCAGCTTCCGATGTGATCGATGCAACGACCACCTGGCGCGGGGCCAGCCAGAAGGGCAGCTTGCCCGCGTGTTCCTCGATCAGAATGCCGATGAAGCGTTCGAACGACCCAAGGGTTGCGCGGTGCAGCATCACGGGGCGGTGCTTGGCCCCGTCCGCACCGATATAGGTTGCGTCCAGCCGCTCGGGCAGCACGAAATCCACCTGGAAGGTGCCGCACTGCCAATCGCGACCGATCGCGTCGGTCAAAACAAACTCCAGCTTCGGACCATAGAAGGCGCCCTCGCCGGGGTTTAACTCGGGCTCGACGCCCGCCGCCTGGGTTGCGGTCAACAGGGCTTCTTCGGCCTTGTCCCAAACTTCGTCCGACCCCGCACGCGTCTCGGGGCGATCCGAGAACTTGACCGAGAAGCTTTCGAACCCGAGGTCTTTGTACATGTCGGTCAGGAAGGTGATGAAGCGCGCGCATTCGCTGCCGATCTGGCCTTCTTCCGCAAAGATGTGCCCGTCATCCTGTGCAAAGCCGCGCACCCGCATGATGCCGTGCAGCGCGCCAGAAGGCTCGTAGCGCGCGCAGGACCCGAACTCGGCCATGCGTAGCGGTAAGTCGCGGTAGGACTTCAGCCCGTGCTTGAAGATTTCCACGTGGCAAGGGCAGTTCATCGGCTTCAGCGCGTTGACGGCCTTCTCGCGGGCATTGTCCTCGTCCACTTCGACGATGAACATGTTTTCCTGGTACTTCTCCCAGTGCCCCGACTTTTCCCACAGGTTCCGGTTCACCACCTGCGGGGTGTTCACCTCCACATAACCACCAACCTTCTGCTTGCGACGGACATAGTCCTGCAGCTCGGTGTAGATGGTCCACCCGTTCGGGTGCCAAAAGATCTGGCCGGGCGCCTCCTCCTGCATGTGGAACAGGTCCATCTCGCGGCCCAGCTTGCGGTGGTCGCGCTTGGCCGCTTCCTCCAGCATGTTCAGATGCGCGCGCAGCTTTTCCTTGCCGGTAAAGGCCACGCCGTAGATTCGTTGCAACATCGCGCGCTTTGAATCTCCGCGCCAATAGGCACCTGCGATGGACATCAGCTTGAACGCATCACCCGGCACCTGTCCGGTGTGCTGCAGGTGCGGACCACGGCACAGGTCTTGCCAGTCGCCATGCCAGTACATGCGCAGCGGCTCGTCACCCGGAATGCTCTCGATCAACTCGACCTTGTACGGCTCGCCCCGGTCCTCATAACACTTGATCGCCACATCGCGGTCCCACACCTCGGTGGTGACTGGATCACGCTTGTTGATGATCTCCTTCATTTTCTTCTCGATGAGGCCGAGGTCTTCGGGGGTAAACGGTTCTTCCCGGTCAAAGTCGTAATACCAGCCGTTCTCGATCACCGGGCCGATGGTGACCTTGGTGTCGGGCCAGATCTCCTGCACGGCGCGGGCCATGATGTGGGCCAGATCGTGGCGGACCAACTCATTGGCCTGTTCCTCATCCTGCATGGTGTGGATGGCGATCTGTGCATCGGACTCAATGGGCCACTGCAAATCCCAGTGCTGGCCATCTACGGTCGCACTGATGGCTTTCTTGGACAGGCTCTTGGAAATGCTCTCTGCCACGGCGGCAGGGGTGATGCCCGCGTCAAAGGCGCGCGCATTGCCGTCGGGAAAAGTAAGGGAAATCTGGTGCTGATCTTTGGCCATATCGGCATCCTCGTCAGTTTGGCGCCCACGGAACGCCCGGTTGCTAGGGTATGTGTACGTGCGATGTGACAGGGCGGACCCATATCGTCAAGGCGCATGGCACATGCGTTGCCAGATTTTGAGGCGCCCATTGTCCGGCATACAAAGGCATGCCGAAAAAGCGACAAAAAACTGTCGATTTGCGACTATTTGCACTGGACGCGCCCGCGCGAATCCATAATTAAAGAGGTGTTCACTATCGGAAACTTCTGATCGCGAGAGGAACGCGCAGTGCCCAAGTACAACAAGACGTTTGAACTGTCCGTTGAAGACCTGGACCTGATCGAGGATGCGCTGCGCGCGTCCAAAAACGCTGCCATCAATGACGACCTTGCCGAAAAGGCCGCCAATGACAATGTTCGCCAGATCCATGATCTGCTGGGGCGGCTGCACAATCAAAAGACGTTCTACCGCCCCGCCAAAGGGCCCTATGTCGGCGGCTGATCCAGCCGCAGACTGAACCGCGGCCCCGTGCCGCTGCGGCGCAGGAACCCTTCTCGTTCATAGAACTTGCCAGCCTTCCGGTTGTCGGGATGTGTGCCCACGGTCATGAAGCTGCAGTCTTGCGCCCGTGCCTCTGCCTGACAGGCGCGCACAAGGGCCGCACCCACGCCGTTGCCACGCGCATGCCGACAGACGAACAGATGGTGCATGTCCATCCCGCGCACCCCGAATTGCAGCTGCGCCATGGGCAAAAGAGCGGCATAGCCCAACAGCTGCGATCCACCATCGGCCACCAAAACAGTGGCCCAGGGATGGGGCCCCAACGCATCACGTGCCAACCGTTCAGCATCAATATCCGGCACGTCATCGTGGCACGCGGCCAATCCGTTGATCATCGTCACGACCTGCGGCACGTCGGCCTCGGTCATCTTTCGTATGGTGATGGGCATCTCTGCCTCCTTTTTCAAACGCGCCGCGTTCGGGGAGGCAGGGGAAAAGCCGCTCGAACGCGGCTTTGGGTGGTCTATGCAGGCACACCAAAAGCACGCAAGGAATGCGTGCCAAAGTAATAGCGATGTGCAATGCGGTTGCTCATGTGCACACTGAAACCGGCAAATCCGCGCCCGTCAAGGGCGCGGATTGGCATCAAGCGGCAAAAAATGCCCACGCCATCAACAGGCAACAGATCCATCCGGCGGTAAAGATCAATGGGCGCGCTGGGAAACGGGCTGTTCCGGTGATGTAACCCACGGCATGAGCGATACGCAGCAGCAGAAAGGCGATGCTGGCCCAAAGGGTGAGCGCCGTGAACCCGTCCGCCCGGTCCACCAGAAACACTAAGATGGCGAAGGGTACGGATTGTTCCAGAAGGTTCAGATGTGCCCGGTACGCACGCCGAACCCAGGGACGGTGCACATTCGGATCAGGCGGTATTATGAACCCGTCCGGCGCGTCTGCGGGGATTGAACCCTCGGGCGCTGTGTTGACCCCAACGATGTATGGAATCCAGAGCGAGACGGCCATCACTGCCAACACACCTAGAATGACAAGCTCGGTTGGCATGTTCTACGCCTCCGCCCCGTCCATCGGGCCGATATGGGCGTCTTCACCCGTCTCAATCCAGGTTTTGAGGCCCGCGGCCCAACGCACCCACCCATCGGCGACACCCTCGCCGGGTACGGCAGGTTCACCCAGTTCATAATGCTCGACTGTCAGGCGGATGAACTCGCCTTCGTTTTTCAGCAGATAGATAACGCGGCTGGCTGGAATGTCGGTTGTCGGATCCCAATGCGGCTCGAATGTCCATTCCTGACGGCTTTTGGGGTCGGATGACAGCAGCCGATTGGTCAGCATGGGTGAACCGTCGGGAAAGTGCATGGTGATGGCATCGCCGTTGCGCGTCGCCTTGCTGCAGATGAAGTGGTAATGCGGGATTGCATCTTCATCCAGCAGCACGTCCCACAAACGGTCCTGCGTGGTCTTGATATACGTCTCCATCACGAAATCGGGTTTCGACATCTCGGGGTCTCCTTCGTCTTCAAGCTGATATTTGAGGTCGAGTACCGCTCGGGCCGCAGGTTTCACCCGATACGGGTCGATCCAACGGTCAATCGCTTCCTGCAAGGGCAGGGCGTTGAGGTAGTGGTGCTTGAAGCGCCCCACCTTCTTTGTGGTGATCAATCCGGCCTCTTCCAGAACACCCAGATGCTTCATGACCCCGAACCGGGTCATGTCGAGCAGCCCCTGCAAATCCTGTAGGGTCTGACCGTCTCGATCCCGTAGGCTGTCCAGCAGCGTGCGGCGGGCGGGGTCTGACAAGGCTTTGAACAGATCATCCATGGGAGTTCTATATGTGATTCTTTAGTCACGTGACAAGATAGTCACTTATAAAAATCCCCCAGCGTCAGGATGGACAGATGCGGCGTGCTTGCAGATGATCCGCCAAACGAAGGGGAGGGGACATGAGCGGACCAGACTATCTCGACACGCCACAAGGGCGGCGGCTCGCCTATCATCGGAGCGAGGGAACAGGGCCATGGGTCGTGTTCCTAGGTGGGCTGAAGTCTGATATGGAAGGGACCAAAGCCATCCACCTCGAAGCCTGGTGTCGCGCCCAAGGCCGCGCGTTCCTGCGGTTCGACTATTCCGGCCACGGTGAAAGCTCCGGCACCTTCGAAGAGGGGTGTATTGGTGACTGGGCCGAGGATACGGCCCACGCTCTAAACACCCTGACGAACGGCAAGCTGATCGTGGTGGGCAGCTCCATGGGCGGCTGGCAATCTCTGCTCTACGCACGTTCTCACCCGGAGCGGGTGGTGGGACTGGTAACCATTGCCGCCGCCCCCGACTTCACCGAGGACGGCTATTGGGCCTCGTTTACTGACGCGCAGAAGGCAACTCTGGAAGCTGAAGGCCAGATCGCCATGCCCTCGGACTACATGGAACCCTACATCATCACCAAACGCCTGATCGAAGACGGACGTAACAACCTCGTCTTACGCGGCCGGCTGCCGCTGCCGTTCCCTGTCCGCTGCCTCCAAGGCACCGCCGACACCGCGGTCACGACCGAAACCGCCATCCGCCTTCTGAACCACGCCGACTGTCCAGACATGCATCTGAACCTGGTCAAAGACGCCGACCACCGCTTCTCCGACGGCCCCTGCCTCGGCCTGATCGAAGACGCCATCACCGATATTCTGGACGCAACCACATGAAAACCTTCGGCAAGGCGCTCGGGCGCATCCTCCTGATCCTCGTCCTACTGATCGCAGGCCTGTGGCTTTTCGGCCCCCACGAAAAGGCGCTACTGACCCCCACGATCACCGAGATAGGCGCGGACCTCGACGCACATTTCGCAAACGTCGAAAGCCGGTTCGACGACATCACCCCCGGCACGGAAAAGCGGATCGTCTGGGCTGGTGAAGCGGAGACCAAAACCGACTGGTCCATCCTCTACGTCCACGGCTTCTCCGCCACCTCCGAAGAAATCCGCCCCGTCCCCGACCGCATCGCCGAGGCGCTGGGCGCAAACCTGATCTACACAAGGCTCCAAGGCCACGGGCGCAGCAGCGACGCGCTTGCCGAAGGCACCGTCCAAGGCTGGGTCAACGATCTGGCCGAAGGGCTCGCCGCCGCCCGACAAGCCGGGGCCAAGGTGCTGATCCTGTCGACCTCCACCGGCGGCACCCTCGTCACGGCCACAGCCCAAAACGCGGACCTCATGGAAAACGTCGCGGGCCTCATCCTCGTCTCGCCCAATTTCGGGCTCAGCAACCCGCTCGCCAAACTGCTCAGCTGGCCTGCCGCGCGCCACTGGCTACCCCCGCTGGCAGGTGAGCGGCGCAGCTTCACGCCGCGCAACGAAGAACATGCGCTATACTGGACAACCGAATATCCAAGCGTCGCCGTCATGCCGATGGCAGCTCTGATCGACGCGGTCGCCGACATGGACCATAGCACCCAAACGATTCCTGCGCTCTTCTGGTACTCGGAAGCCGACGAAGTCGTCCGCCCGGACCTGACGGCGCAAGTGGCAAACGCATGGGGCGCACCCACCCACACGGTCAACCCAACCATGGGCGCGCAGGACGACCCGCAGAGCCATGTGATAGCGGGCGATATCATGTCCTCTGGCCAGACCATGGCAACAGTGGAGGGTATGCTCGACTGGATTGCCACATTGGAGAACTGATATGGACCAACGCGTCTCGCTCATCACACTCGGTGCCCGCGACATGGAAAAGCTGGCGGCGTTTTACGAGGCGCTGGGCTGGCAAAGGGTCGACAGCCCCGATGGGGTTATCGCTTTCAACCTGATCGGACAGACGCTCGGCCTATACCCGCTGCAAGCTCTGGCAGACGAGATCGGACTGCCCATCGATCAACTTGGGCGCGGCGCCATAACCCTTGCACACAACGTACCGGAAAAGACCGACGTTGCACCGCTCCTCGCGCGGGCCGAGGCAGCAGGGGCCAAGATCCTCAAACCGACCCAGGACGTGTTCTGGGGCGGCCACCACGGCTACTTCGCTGATCCCGAAGGGCACATCTGGGAAATCGCCTACAACCCGTTCTCCCCGCTTGGGCCAAACGGCGAATTCCAATGGAACGGGGCCGCCTGAATGCGCCGCCCCGGCAGCATGTGGAGCCTTGAAAGCCTTGGCCGCGTGCGGCTGTCCAAACACTTCTACATGCGCGACTTCCTCTACTCGGAAATCGGCAACTACCACGAAATCCAGAACCTGCCCCGGGACCCGGACCTTGCAATCGCCCATGGCAAACAGCTCTGCACCCAATTGCTCGACCCGCTCGAAGAAACCTTTGGCAGGCTTGCCATCCGCTCCGGCTACCGCTCGCCGGAACTCAACCAGTACGGCAATGAAAACAGGCTGAACTGCGCCCGCAACGACAACCCGATCGAATGCCACATCTGGGATTGGGGGCAGGGGGATGCGGCCATCGCGGGCACATCACTGGTGATACCATGGTTCACCGACCAATACGAACAGGGGCGTGACTGGCGCGATCTGGCATGGTGGGTTCATGACTATTTGCCCTATTCCGGCATGTGGTTCTTTCCAAAACTCTGCGCCTTCAATCTCGATTGGCGCCCAACGCCACACCGCATGATTGGCAGCTATATCGCGCCCAAGGGTCTGCTTCTGCGGCGCGGGAACGACCCGGCAGAGCCGCTGGAGCAAAGGCAGCGCCGCTATGCCGACTTCCCACCATTCCGCGGAATCGCTTACCCCTGATGCGGTGGGCACCACGCCCAGACTGTCAACCTGTATACTTTGGCCCAATATCTGGTTTGTGAGTTGACGGAGCCCAGCAAAATAAGGGATTTTGCGCCCTAATACACCTGGGGGAACAGGCAATGAAACGATTCTTGGGGGCGGCGGCGCTGGCATTTGCAGCGACGGCCACAACGGTTGCTGCACAGGCATGCGGCGGCGTCTACACAGTGGAACGGGGCGACAGCCTGTCTGTGATCGCGGATCAGCAGTACAAGAACGCGACCAAGTGGACCGAGGTGCACCGCAACAACCTGTCTGTCATCGGTGAGAACCCAGACGCCCTACGGGTGGGAATGGAGTTGCGGCTGGGCTGTATCGACGGTCTGCCGGTCGGTCTTCCGGGGGCGACGGCAACCGCCGCCCCGGTCGCACAGGCGGCGGCAGCACCCACGCGGCGTAAACTCGAACAGTCGATCAATATCGTCACGGCCGGTGACTTTGCCCCTTTCACCGACCAAGCCCTTGAAAACGAAGGGCTCATTACGGATGTCGTCCACACAGCGATGCGCAGTTCGCAATCAAATGACAATTTCCGTGTGCACTGGGTCAATGATTGGTCTTCGCATCTGGACCCGCTGATGAGCAGCGCCATGATGGACATGGCCTTTCCCTGGTACAAACCCGATTGCGCAGGTTCTCCGGACAATTACCGCTGCACGAATTTCCACTTCTCGGACCCGATGTTCGAGATGCTGATCCTGCTCTTCGTGGACAAAACGCGGCCCATCCCCTTTGCGCAGGATAGCGATATCGAAGGGCGCACGCTGTGTCGTCCCGCAGGATACTTCACCCACGATCTGGACCGCGCCGACCGGCGCTGGATCACAGATGGCAAGATCACCCTGAAGCAGCCTCAAACGGTGAAAGGCTGCTTTGACATGCTGGTCGCAGGTGAAGTGGACGCCGTTGCGATGAACGAATTCACGGGCCGCGCCGCGATCAAGGATCTGGGCCTGAAGGATCAGGTTGAAGTGGTGCAGGGCCGCCCGGTGTCTATCGAAGGGCTACACGTCCTCGTACACAAGGATCACCCAAATGCTGATGCGCTCTTGTCCACGATCAACGGTGGGCTGGATGCGATCAAGCTCTCAGGTGAGTACCAGCAGGTCATTGACCGGCACATGTCAAAGATTTGGGCTGATTTCTGATGTCGGGTCGTCTCGCTGTCTCGACAGTCGCGTTTTTGGGATTTGGCTCGGCGGCCATGGCGTGCCAGCCGTCTCTGGTCGTGGCGCCGGGGGATACGCTTTTTTCGATTGCCGAAGAGCAGCTTGGCGATCTGTCACGCTGGTCGCTGATCTTCTATAACAACCCGGACATTCAGGGCGGCAGCCTGCTGGATCTGCCCGCAGGCACGGTGCTGACGATCCCGTGCCCCGAAGGTGCCGCACAACCTCAGGCGCCAGCGCCAACAGTTCAGGCGGACCCCAAACCCCTACAGCAAAAAGACGAGGCCGAGATCAAGCTGGTCACCGCCTCGAACTACGCCCCTTTCACCGATCTGGATTGGCCGGGGCAGGGGATGTTGACCGAGCTGGTCAATGCCGCGTTTGAGGAGACGCCGAACCCGCTCACCTATTCCATTGAGTGGGAAAATGACTGGTCCAAACACCTCTTTCCGATGCTCGACAGCAAGGAGTTTGACATGGGGTTCCCGTGGTTCAAGCCGGACTGCGCAGGGAATCCGTCCAATGAACGGTGCGCGAATTTCCATTTCTCCGAACCGCTTGTTGATCTGGTCATCCTTCTGTTTGCCCGTGCCGACGACAGGTTCACCTTCGCGCAGGACGCGGACTTGCACGGAAAAACCCTGTGCCGGCCTGCCGGGTATTTCACCCACGACTTGGATCGCGCCGATCGCCGCTGGCTGAGCGATGGGCTGGTGACGTTGGAGCAACCTGCCACACCGGATGATTGCTTCGACATGCTTGTTGCGGGTGAGGTGGATGCCGTGGCCTTGAATGAGTTTTTGGGCGTGCAAAAGATGTTCGAGATGGGACTGACGGACAAGGTCGCGCCCTTGTCCCGGCCCGTGTCCATCGAGGGGCTGCATGTGCTGATTTCCAAGAAACACTGGCGCGGGACCGCGCATCTATACCGGTTCAACGCGGGGCTTGCGAAACTCAAACAAAGCGACCGCTACAACGAGATTGTCAGCCGCCACCTCGCGCTCTTTTGGGACCAAATCAAGAGTTGACGGACCGGCAGGGCTTGCCGCCGCTCGCGTGGCAGGCCATGGTAAACAAAACGTTAATCAGCAGGCAGCAGATGGCGCGAATGGCAGGGCAGGGGCATGGCTGAGCCCCTTGTTTTTCTTCCCGGAATGATGTGTGACGCGCGGCTCTTTGGCCCGCAGATCGCCGAATTGTCCTCCGAGTTTTCGGTGATGGTGTCGCCCGTTACCCGCGGGGAACGGATCGAAGAGATCGCAAGCGGTCTGCTGGATGAACTTCCCCAGCGCTTTGCGTTGGCGGGGTTGTCGATGGGCGGGATCGTTGCGATGGAAATCCTGCGCCGTGCGCCCGACCGTGTGACCCGGTTGGCGTTGATGGATACGAACCCGCTGGCTGAAACGCCGCAGGTCGCGGCTGCTCGTGAACCGCAGATCGTGAAGGTCCGGACGGGGCGGATGCATGACGTGATGCGGGACGAGATGAAGCCGAACTACCTCGCGCCCGGTCCCTACGTGAACGAGATCCTGGATCTGGTGATGGACATGGCAGAGGCCCTTGGGCCAGAGGTATTCGTCCGCCAGTCCCGTGCGCTGCAACGCCGCCGGGACCAGCAGGGGACACTGCGGAAGTGCAAGGTTCCAACGCTTGTTCTGTGCGGGGCGCATGATGAATTATGTCCGGTCAAACGCCATACATTCATGGCGGAATTAATCCCGGGGGCCGAACTGAAAGTCTTGGACGATGCCGGGCACCTGCCGACGCTTGAAGCACCGGCGGAGACGACACAAGCGCTGCGAGACTGGCTGAAACAGCCGTTGGTATTGCGCTGAGACCGGGTTTGTCCCCGCGGGGACAACGGGTGCGATGCGGTGATGACATTTCAAGGATTTTGACAATGTCCCATGATATCAACGGACTGACCCTGCGCGCGTTGCCTTGTGTGAATTTTAACCGGTGGAAAGATAGGCTGAGCCTCGAAGGAGTTCGGTTTCTTTAAGGAATGCGCCTCAAGACAAGTTGTCAGGTGTAGCGCTTGATCTTGCCAGTCATTTTCAGACCATCGCGGATGTTCAATCCCATCATGGTCAGGCTTACGGAACCGGCGACCAATTCAACTGCCTGAACGATGCAGAATGTCCCGTCAAATGCGGCGGCTGAAGCCTTGCCAGCGAGAAATCATGCCGCTGGCAACAGGATCAACAGACCTTTGCATGGCATGCGCGTACGATGGGCGTTCACCGCATCGTCAGCGAACTCAAGAAAGAGGGGATCGTTGAAGTCCACCCAAAACCCGCATCACAAGCAGGCGCATCTTGTCGGCGTCACAGTAAAAGGCAAACACCTGTATGACGACGCGATCGCAATACAGACCCATTGGGTGAACGATTTGTCTAAGGGTTTATCCCCCGCCGATATTGAAACGGCGCAGGATGTTATCAATGTTTTGAAAGAGCGTTTGCTGGCGGCCTCGACCCCCGACAGCGTGCGTACCAGCGAAAATTGAACGTTCGCCCGTACGCAACGCCCCGCATCGCGCATACGCGCGACACATCCCCGACAGCGACGGAATCGCTTAGTGGCTGCCGGACCCAGAAATTTTGCTGAACCGGGTTTGCAAGTCTAACATGGCACGGGCGAACGGTGCGGGCCCAAAACTGAAGCGGGACACATTGCAGCCCTTACAGTCGTCGACCGAAGCAAGATCACCCAGCATCATTGCGTTGACCGGCAGGCTGGCCGCGGTCGTGATTTTGCTCAAAAGGCCAAGGTCGGTCAGACCGGGGACAAAAAAGCCACTTGCACCGGCGTCCGCGTAGGCCGCTTCGCGTTCCAAGGCTTCGGATATCTGGCCCTCATGTATTCCGGGGTCTGTTCCCAGAAACAGATCCGTGCGTGCGTTGATAAAGATCGGCACGCCTTCTTCATTTGCCATGGTCCGGATTGCTGCAATGCGTTCTGCTTGCTCGGAGATGGGATGCAGACCGGTGCCGTTCACCACTCTGTCTTCAAAGTTTATGCCGATTGCGCCTGCCCGAATGACGCGTCGAACGTTTTCCGCGACATCCTTCGGAGCGATCGCATAGCCGCCTTCGAAATCGACACTGACCGGCAGGTCGACGCTGGCGCAGATACGGGAGACGATGGTGAGCACAAGGTCGAGGGGGATGGCCTGCCCGTCGTCAAACCCATGGGCCGCTGCCACCGACCAACTTCCTGTTGCCACAGCTGGCGCGCCCGCCTTGGCGATGGTCTTGGCGCCCGCCGCATCCCATATGTTGTAAAGAACGAGCGGATCATCTCTTCGGTGCAGTGCGTGAAAGTGCTTGGCTTTGTCAGTCTGAGACATGGTTGTTTCCTTGCAGTGCGGATGGCAGAAACTGCCGTTCGATTTCCAAGAGCTTCTGTTTGCGCCAGAGGCCGCCGCCATAACCGGTCAGGGACCCATCGACGCCAATGACGCGATGGCATGGGATGACCAGCGCGATTTGGTTGGCACCATTTGCCCGCGCCACTGCACGGACGGCGGCGGGTCGGCCGATGCGTCTGGCGATGTCAGAGTAGCTGCGGATTTGTCCGGCCGGAATCTCGCGCAGGGCGTCCCAGACCTGTTTGGTGAATTCTGAACCGCGCAGGGCGACGGGCGTTTTGAATGCGTCAGATGTGCCGGCAAAGAAGGCGGCCAGTTCCTCTCTGATCTGGTCAGAGAGGTTGGTGCGGCCAATGCCAATCTTTCCTTTCGCGAATGTATCCAGTTTCGCGATTTCACCGTGCAGCGCCTTGCGGTCGAAAAATTCCAGCAGGTGAAGCTGGGACTGGCTGGTGATCGAGATCATGTCGCCGAGCGGAGTGGTGATCCAGTCTGCAAACAAAAGCGGTTTGCGCGACAGGGTGCCGGGGGCCTTGCCAACCAGGTTCGAAAACGCGGTGCGAAAGGCGCTTGCGGACTCAAAACCGGCATCGAGCTGACCCTCGATCACCGCGCCCCCTTGGGCCATGGTTTCGAACCCGTCTCGGAGCCGACGTTGGCGGGCCATTTCAAGAAATGTCATTCCGAATTGTCGTTTGAAACTGCGGCGCACGGTGGACAGGTCAAACCCCAGTTTTTCGACATCGCTTTCCCGCCAGCGGTAGTCGGGGCGTTCATCGAGCGCGGCCAGCAGGCTTGCAATGGCTGGGTCGGCCATGGCCATCGGGGCAAGGGGATGGCACCGTTTGCAGGCGCGATACCCGGCTTCGATACATTCGCCCACCGTGCCGAAGAAGCTGCAATTCTCTGGTTTGGGTTTGCGTGCGGGGCAGGTCAGTCGGCAGAACACGCCTGTGCTCGACACGCAGACATAAGCGCGTCCGTCAAAGGCGGCATCGCGGTTTATCAGTGCCCTGTACAGGGTGTCGTGGTCTGGCAAATCGAAGAGCATGGCCGCTTGATATCACACGCAGAAAGGCATGCCGCCTGTGATCGGGCGTCTATTCTGGGTTTTTGCACTTTGCCAGATGGGCGGGGGAATTGGTCCTTCCCTGACCAATGTGATTTCGATGCGTGGGGACGGTGAGGTGATGACGACAATGGTCGAACCGGCCACTAAAAAACACTGCCCGCCGCGCCGGAGCGTGTTCGGCGCGACGGGCCTCTGGCCTGCTTGGGAGGGTCAGGTCAGTGTGATGTGCCTCAAATCGGAACGACAGTTGCTTGCCCGGACGAGACCGCCGCATCCACGATGGATGCCGCCACGGCGAGGTCCTGCAAGCCAACGCCGGTGCCGTCGAATACGGTGATCTGTTCGTCCGAGATGCGGCCGGGATGTGCGCTGTTTATGACGCTGCCCAGTTGGTGAATGTCGGTGTCTGCCAGAAGCCCGTCCTTGATCGCGTGCTGGGCTTCGCCGATCGAGACCGACTGCGCGACTTCGTCGGCAAAGACTGTTGCCCCTGCCAGCAGGTCTGCCGAGACCTCCTGCTTGCCAGTCGTGTCCGTGCCCATGCAGGCAATATGTGTGCCTGGGCTGACATGCTCTGCCAGTAGCGTTGGTGCGAAGGACGACGTGATCGTGATGATCGCGTCGGCCCGGATCATGTCAGGCAGGTCGACGGCCTCGAAAGGCACATCCATCTCTTCTGCGACACTGGCAAGGTTCGACAGCATTTCGGGGTGGTAATTCCAACCGATCACCTTTTCGAAGCCATGGGTTTCAAGGGCCGCGCGCAGTTGGAACGTGGCCTGGTGGCCCGCGCCAATCATGCCGAGAACCCTTGCGTCCTTGCGCGCCAGATGCCGGATCGACACCGAAGACGCAGCGGCTGTGCGCAGCGCGGTCAAAAGGTTGCCGCCCACCATGGCCTTGACCCGTCCGCTATCGGGATCGAACAGGAACACCGTGGACTGGTGATTGATCAGGCCACGCCGTTCCAGGTTGTGTGGCCAGTACCCTCCGGCTTTCAATCCCAACACACCGCCTGCGCGATCAAAGCCGCCCTTGAAGCCGTATAGCGCATCCTCGTGGCCGATTGCTTCGCGCACCACGGGGAAGTTGTAGGCGTCGCCAGCCGCCATGGCGGCAAAGACATTCTCGACGGCGTCGAATGCGGATTTGCGGGTGAGCATGTCGGCGATCATCCCCTCGGGGACGATCACCAGTTCGTGTTGTGTCATCTGAGCGCCGTCCATCAATATGCCTTTCCGCGGGCAGAAACGGGCCAAAGGGTTTCTACTTTGCCGCCGCGCACGCCGACATACCAATCGTGCACATTGCAGGTCGGGTCACAGTGACCCGGCACCAGCTTGAGCTTGTCGTTGATGGCAAGCACACCGTCAGGATCTGCTACAACACCGTGCTCGTCCGAGCATTTGACGTATTCCACGTCGGTGCGCCCGAAAATGAATGGCAGGCCGCTGTCAACGGATTGCGCCTTGAGCCCGGCATCCACGATAGCTTTGTCTGCCTTGGCGTGGCTCATGACACTGGTCAGAATGAAAAGTGCGTTCATCCATTCACCCTGGTCGATCCGCTTGCCATCCTGATCGAGGATGCGGCCGTAATCCGCGTCCATGAAGGCATATGACCCGCATTGCAGCTCGTTGTAGACGCCGGAATTGGACTCGAAGTAATAGGAGCCGGTGCCGCCCCCGCCGACGATGTCGCATTCCAGTCCTTCGGCGCTGAGCCCGGCCACAGCGTCTTGGACCTGGGCAACGGCAATGTCGATCTTGGCCTTGCGATCCTCGAAGCTGTCCAGATGCTGCATCGCACCCTGGTAGGCTTGAATGCCAGCAAATTTCAGACCGGGCGCTGCGTCGATGGCCTTGGCGATGGCCACAACGTCGGGCGTGGTCGTCACCCCACAACGCCCTGCGCCGCAATCAATTTCGACCAGGCATTCGATTTCGGTGCCGTGCCGCTGCGCACCCGCAGACAAATCTGCGACATTCGAGATGTCATCCACACAGCAGATCGTGCGCGCGCCCAGCTTTGGCATCCGGGCAAGCCGGTCAATCTTGGCTGGATCGCGGACCTGATTGGACACCAGGACATCAGAGATACCGCCGCGTGCAAACACCTCTGCTTCCGACACTTTCTGACAACACACGCCACAGGCGCCGCCCAGCTCAACCTGCAGCTTGGCCACGTCCACGGATTTGTGCATCTTGCCGTGCACGCGGTGTCGCATGCCGTGGGCCTTGGCGTAATCGCCCATCTTCTTGACGTTGTATTCCAGTGCATCGAGATCCAGCACCAGACATGGGGTCTGGATGTCCGTTTCGTCCATACCCGGCAGGGCCGGGACGTCAAAACCAACTTCCAGGTCGCTCAATTGGGTCGTGTCTTTCATCTCGGGTCTCCTCACTCAGGTGGTCCAGGGCAGGCGGTCAAGGTCAACATTGCCGCCGGTGATGATCAGGCCGACACGCTTGCCGGCAAAAAAGTCGGGGTTCTTGAGAACACAGGCCAGTGGCACGGCGCTGGACGGTTCCATCACGATGCGCAGGTGCTTCCAGGTCAGCTTCATCGCGTCGATGATCTCTTGCTCGGAGGCGGTGAACATCTCGGTGACGTGGTTCGACACGAAATGCCAGGTGCGTTCTTTGAGTGGCACCAACAGCCCGTCGGCAATGGTCTTGGGAGCGTCATCGGCAATGATGTGTCCTGCCTTGAAGCTGCGATAGGCATCATCCGCCTGTTCGGGTTCGGCCGCCACGATTTGTGTTTCAGGCGCCAACGTAGACAGGGTCAGGCAGGTGCCAGACACCATCCCGCCACCGCCAATCGGCGCAACAACAACGTCAAGCCCATCGGTCTGCTCGATGAATTCCCTGGAACAGGTGCCTTGACCGGCGATCACGCGAGGATCGTTGTAGGGATGGACAAAATCCCCTCCGGTCGCGCCCTGCACTTTGGCAAATGTTGCCTCGCGGCTGGTTGTCGACGGGTCGCATTCGGTAATCACGCCACCATAACGACGTACGGTGTCTTTCTTGGCCTGTGGCGCGGTTCTGGGCATTACGACATTGCAGGGGATGCCGCGTTTCATTGCCGCGTAACTCAGGCAAGACGCGTGGTTGCCTGACGAATGCGTGGCGACGCCCCGTTTCGCCTGGGCATCGTCCAGCCCAAACACCGCATTGCACGCACCGCGCACCTTGAAGGCACCGGGTTCCTGAAAGTTCTCGCATTTGAAAAACAGTTGGGCGCTGGACAGCTCGTTCAAGTAGTCCGACGTCCGCACAGGCGTGCGCCGGATGTGCGGCTTGATGCGGTCATGCGCCTTGAGCATGTCGTCGTAGGTGGGAATATCGGTGATCAGGTCTTTCATTACGCGGCCTCCGACAGTGTGGATGATTTTCCTTTTCGGTATACGTTTTGGGCTGCGGCCACGCCTGAGCCCGGCGTGATGTCGAGGCCCAGATCAACCATGGCCATTTCAGCCGTGGCAATCCCGCTTAATGTCATCACATCGGTCAAACTGCCGAGGTGACCGATGCGGAACACTTTGCCCGCAACGTCCCCAAGGCCAGCACCGAAAGATACGCCATAGGCGTGCTCGGCATGGGCAACGATCTGCCCCGCGTCAAAGCCCGCGGGTGTTTTGATGGCGGTCACCGTATCGGAATACAGGTCCGGATGCGCAGCACAGATGTCGAGCCCCCAGGCCCGGACGGCGGCGCGTACCCCGTCCGCGATGCGGCGATGGCGCGCGAAAACCGCTTCCAATCCCTCGCCCATCAACATGTCGCAGGATTCTTTTAAGCCGTTCAGCATGCCGACAGAGGGGGTGTATGGATACCCACCCGTCTTGTAGCTGGCGGCCATGTCCTGAATGTTGAAATACCCGCGTGGCAACCCGCCTTGTTCCGTGGCGCGCATCGCCTTTGGAGAAAAGGCCGCGATGCCCAGCCCCGCTGGCAGCATGAACCCTTTTTGCGACCCTGTGACGGCGACGTCGACGCCCCAATCGTCAAAACGGAAATCCATGGACCCGATGGAGCTGACGCCATCGACAAAGAGCAGTGCGGGGTGGTTGGTGTCGCTGAGCGCTTTGCGCAGTGCGGCCACGTTCGAAGTCACACCGGTCGCGGTTTCATTGTGGGTGATCAGGACGGCCTTGATCCGGTGTCCGGTGTCCTTTGCAAGCTGGTCTTCCGCCCAATCGGTGGGAAAGCCTTCCCCCCAGGTGACGTCCTTGAAGATGGGTCTGAGGCCGAAATCCTGGCACATCTTGATCCATTTGTGACTGAACATACCGTTTCGGGCGGCGAGAACGGTGTCACCGGGTCGCAGAGTGTTTGCGATGGCGGTTTCCCAACCACCGGTTCCAGTGGACGGGAAGATAAAGACGTCAGCCACCTGGGATTTGAGGACATCGCGGACGCCGGATCGCGCGGCGTTGAGGAGGTTGGGGAACGTTGCGGAACGGTGGTCAATCGTCGGCAGGTCGCAGGCCCGCCGCAATGCTTCGGGCATGTTGGTTGGACCGGGAATAAACACTGGGTTTTGCAAACTCATCGTTTCGCCTCCGTTTGGGTTGCTTAGGTGTAGGACGCCATGCGATACGGATGCAATTTTTTTGAAATCGTTTTTCAAAAATGGGCGGAGCATGAAAAATTACTTGTTTACAGTGATGTAGAATTTTTCATATGTTGAAATTGATTTTCAAAATTTCAGGAAGAGCAAAATTATGCAAGACTCTCAACCCCGCCGCAGTCGGGGCAGACCCAAGGCCTGGGCCGACAAAACCGAGCAGAACACCATTAAGTCATTGGATCGCGCAATGGACGTGCTTGAGCATCTTTCGACGCTGCCCGGGGTGACGCTGTCGGAGTTGGCAAGCAATCTCGATCAGTCACCCGCGACCGTCTACCGTGTGCTGGTCACTCTGGAAGGACGGGGGCTGGTGGAGTTCGATGCAGAGGCGCAGCTTTGGCATGTTGGATCGCAGGCCTTTGTCATCGGCGCGCGTTACCTGCGGCGCACATCGCTGGTCGACCGGGCGGCGTCTGTCCTGCGTCAGCTCATGGCCAAGACAGGAGAAACGGCGAACCTCGCGGTCCCTCGGGATGGATCGGTTGTGTTTGTCAGCCAGGTCGAATGTCATCACTCCATTCGCGCATTCTTTCCACCCGGGTCTGCATCACCCATGCATGCGTCCGGAGTCGGCAAGGCGCTTCTTGCTGAAATGCCAGCGGCCATGCTCGAGCGTGTTTTGGGTGATGGCACGCTTGAACGATTCACTGAACACACCATGGCGGATCGAGACATGTTGATGACGGAGTTGAAGCGTACCCGGACGCGCGGCTTTGCCATTGACGATCAGGAAAAGAACATCGGTATGCGCTGCATTGCAGCACCGGTTTTGAACTGGACCGGGGACACGGTTGCCGGGATATCCATCTCTGGCCCTGTGGCACGGATCGGAGACGGTGATATTCCTGCTCTTGCACAGGCGGTCATGGAAGCTGCGCGGGGATTGTCAGCGGCGCTGGGGTCTGAGCGCAACGGTGCGTGACAGCGGCATCAAAGGGGTGGCTTGCCGGGCTGACACTTTGACCAGAAAGGATGATGTGACATGGGCACATCTGGACAACCGAACCTGCTCAGAAATGCCTTAACATCCGGGCTTCTTCCGAGTTGGCGTTGTCTAGCTCCGGGCGGGGTAGAACTTTTTTCGATCATTTTCCGGGACAATGTGGATATCCCGGACGGGTGTGCCGTCGGCATGGAAGAAGGGCGTTTGTTTCCAAAGCCCGGTCATCCGCCGTGACAGCGCCCGAACGGCAAAACCGAACATGAATTTCAGGCCACCTTCGTGCCCTCGTTTGCCGTTTGGTTTGCGGACAAACGCGCGGGCGACGATCGGGCCGAGCGGGTTGTCATCCTCGAGTCTGTCCGTACGGAACGAGACAAATGGCAATTTGGGGGTGCGGGCGGTTTTGAAAAGAAGGGCACCGCAGCAGCTTGCCTGCCATTGCAACAGGCCCTTTTCGGAGAGGGAGAAGGCCGCAAGTTGATCTTCGCCCAAGTCGAACCGGACGCGGTCAGGCACGGATTGATAGACTTGTACGCCCCCAGGTGCCGGGTCGGGTTGTCCGGCATAAAGTTCAGCTGCGCGGCAATCATGGCAATAGCATTCGGCACGGGTGCCATTTGTCGGGGACACGCCCAGAAGTGTCCCCCGCAGCTTTCCGCAGTCACAGGCGAAGGGGAGATCCACGCCTGCCAAGGCTTACGCCGCCTTGTTCTTGTTGGCGGCCTTCTTCGGAGGTGTCTTCGGCGAGTTCGCATCAATGAACTCAAGCACAAGGGGGCGGATGTTGTTGCGCCAGCTTTTCCCGGCAAAGATGCCGTAGTGGCCCGCGCCGGGTTCGACGTGGCTTGCCTTTTTCTCGTCCGGCAGGCCCGTGCAAAGATCAAGCGCAGCCACGCATTGGCCGGGGGCCGAGATGTCGTCATTCGCACCTTCGACGGTTTTGACCGCGACGGTCGTGATCTTGCCGATGTCGATCTGTTTGCCGTTCACGGAAAAGATGTTCTTGGCAATCTCACAGCGTTTGAAGATGCGATCGACGGTCGACAGGTAAAATTCGGCTGTCATGTCCATCACGGCGAGGTATTCGTCGTAGAAGCGGTTGTGCTTGTCGTGATCACTGGACTCTCCACGCGCCGCGCGCCCGATCTGGTCGCTGAAGGCCTTGGAGTGTTTTTCGGCGTTCATCGACATGAACGAGGCCAGTTGCAGCAGGCCTGGATAGACGAGGCGACCGACGCCGGGATATTTGAAACCCACGCGTTGGATCATTGTTTCCTCAAGTTGCCCCATGGTCACGCGACGGCCAAAGTCGGTGACTTCGGTTGGTGTCGCGTCCGGGTCGATGGGTCCACCGATCAGGGTGAGCGAACGGGGCTGCGCCTTGGGGTCTTCCTCGGCCAGATAGGCGGTCGCGGCGAGTGTCAGTGGGGCGGGCTGGCAGACGGCGATCACGTGGGTGTCGGGACCCAATTCACGCATGAAGTCGACAAGGTAAAGGGTGTAATCCTCCACATCGAACTTGCCGGCGCTGACGGGGATGTCGCGGGCGTTGTGCCAGTCGGTGATGTAGACCTCGCAATTTACCAATAGCGATTTGACGGTCGAGCGGAGGAGCGTGGCGTAGTGGCCGGACATCGGCGCCACGAGCAGGATTTTCCGCGGCTGCGTTTCGCGGCCCGAGACATTGAAGTGGATCAGGTCACCAAAAGGTTTTTCAACCACTTTGTCGATACTGACGAGGTGGTCGCGGCCATCCTCGCAGGTGAAGGTGCGAATGCCCCAATCGGGTTTGGCCACCATCCGTTCGAAAGTGCGCTCCGTCACCTCGCCCCAGGCAGACATCATTTGCAGCGCCGGGTTGGGCAGGGCGGCAAAGGCGGGGTAGGCCCCGATTGCGCGGGCGGTCGCGCCGAGCCATTGGTTGGTGTTTCGCATGGTTTCCATGAAGTCGTAGCTGATCATGTAGCGCATCGCGCTCTCCTTCACTCTTTAGGGGCGGGTACGCACAGTCCCGCGTCGGACGGTTTGTCGCTTTGCCCCCTGAAACATGCGACCATAGATAGGCGGCGATTGCCGCGCGCAAACATTGCTGCACATGCGAACACTACGGGGAAGACCTTAACATGACAACCAACGACACAACCGGTGGTGCTGTCTCGGGGGAAAACCTCGATAAATTGAATACGAATCTCCGTAAGGTTGAGGAGTTGACGCAACGACTCACTCAGGTTTTGACGCACCGCAGCACGCATAATGCTGCACTCGACGGCCCGAATCAGGAACTGTTCACCAAGGCGGCCACGGCTTATTGGCACGAAGCGTTCCGTGATCCGGCCAAAGTGATGGAACACCAGCTGCAATTCTGGTCGAAATCCGTGACCCATTTTGTTGAAGCGCAGCAGGCGCTGGCGCAGGGTAAGTTGCAGGCGCCTGCCAATCCCGGGCCGAAGGATCGCCGCTTTGCCAACCCGCTGTGGGACACGCATCCTTACTTCAATTACGTCAAGCAGCAGTACCTAATAAACGCTGATGCAGTTGAGCAGGCAGTCGAGTCCGTGTCTGACCTTGAGCCGAAAGAAAAGCAGCGCCTCGCTTATTTCTCGCGCCAGATCGTGGACATGATGGCGCCGACGAATTTTCTGGCGACGAACCCTGATGCGTTGGAAAAGGCAGTCGCGACAGAAGGACAAAGCCTGATCGACGGGCTTGAGAACCTGATTTCCGATCTCGAGGCAAACAATGGCGAGCTGATTGTAAAGCTGGCCGACGACAAAGCATTCAAACTTGGCGACAACATCGCCACGACGCCAGGCAAGGTCATCTACCGCAACCGGATGATGGAGCTGATCCAGTACACGCCCACTACCGAAAAGGTGCACAAGACCCCGATCGTGCTGTTCCCGCCGTGGATCAACAAGTTCTACATCCTTGATCTCAAGCAGCAGAATTCGCTGGTGAAGTGGCTGGTCGAACAGGGGCACACTCTGTTTGTGGTGTCCTGGGTGAACCCCGATGCCACCTATGCCGGGGTCGGGATGGAAGACTACATCGAGGACGGATACCTGGCCGCGATCCGCGAGGCCAAGGCCATCGCCGGCCAGAAGCAGGTCAACGCCATCGGCTATTGCATCGCTGGCACCACGCTGTCCCTGACCCTCAGCCTGCTGAAGCAGCGCAAGGACAAGTCGATCAAGTCCGCCACGTTCTTTACCGCGCTGACAGATTTCAGCGATCAGGGAGAGTTCACGCCGTTCTTGACGGATGACTTCATTGACGGGATCGAAGCGGAATGCGCCGACAAAGGGATTTTGCCCTCGGTCATCATGGCGCGAACTTTCACGTTCCTGCGGTCCACCGACCTTGTCTATACGCCCGCAATCAAGAGCTATATGATGGGCGAGACGCCACCTGCCTTTGATCTGCTTTATTGGAATGGGGACGGGGCCAATCTGCCAGCTAAGATGGCGATGCAGTATTTGCGCGGTCTGTGTCAGCGCAATGAGCTGGCAGAGGGTGGGTTCGACCTGATGGGGCATCACCTTCAACTGGGCGATATCGACGTGCCGCTCTGCGCAATCGCCTGCGAGACGGATCACATCGCCCCGTGGAAAGACAGTTATCGCGGCGTGCAGCAGATGGGGTCCAAGGACAAGACCTTCATCATGACCCAATCGGGCCATATCGCCGGGATCGTGAACCCGCCCAGCAAGAACAAATACGGTCACTACACCAATGAAGATCTGAGCCTTGATCACGAAGCGTGGTTGAAGGCTGCCGATTTCCATGAAGGGTCGTGGTGGCCGCGCTGGGGTGCCTGGCTGAAAAAGCAGGGTGGGGCGATGGTGAATGCACGTAAACCGGGTGATTCTGCCCATCCCGTGCTTGAAGATGCCCCCGGATCCTATGTGACCGTCAAGGCAAGGCCCTGATTTCTCACACCCTTTCCGCAACGGAAAGCTATTTTTGCTGCACTGCAGCAAAAGGGTTGATTTGCTGCAGTGCAGCATGTATATCTTGTGCAGACGCAGAAACGTGGGGATGGGCCCGCAGCGCTCACAAGGATCGAAGACAATGGCCAAGCAAGCACAAGACATGACCGCAATGTTCAAAGACATGATGGGTGCATTCCCCGTCGACACAGCGGCAATGGAAGACGCATTCAAGACAGCGACCACGCTGAACGAAAAACTGAGCCACGTCGCAATCGACGCGGCTGAGAAGTCCACCGAAATCTCCTCGAAGTGGACCAAAGAAACTCTGGCGAAACTGGGCGACATGTCCAAAGCCAAGGCAGAGCCCGCCGACTACGCCAAAGCGATGACAGACTTCGCGTCGTCCTATGCTGAAGTTACAGCCGAGCACATGGCCGCTTTCGCTGAGGTTGCCAAGAAAGTCCAAATGGACACCGTCGAACTGATGATGGCCGCAGGCAAGGACATGAGCGAAGACGCGCAAGCAGCCGTCAAAAAAGCGACCGGTGACATGACCGCCGCTGCCAAGAAAGCTGCTGCTGCGAAGTAAGTCGCACACGACATATCGCGCCAACTTTCCTCCCTGAAAGGCGCGGTGACTACGGCGGGTCCTACGTGGCCCGCCTTTTTCTTTTTGGTCAGGCCAAGTGTTTGGCCAGCCAGTCATAGACCCTGCGCACGCGCGGGATGCGTCGCAAGTCCGGATGGGCGGTGAGCCAAAGCGGCATGCTGCCCACATCCATATCCTTTGAGACCCGGATCACACGTGAATCCGCATCCCCCACGCGCCGTTGACCAAAGCCGATGCCGTACCCGGCGACCACCATGTGCCAGCACAGCACCTGGTCATCGCTGCGGAAGGCAAAGAAGTCGCGGCCGACCTTGAACCCGCGCTGGGCAAAGCCGTCGATGATCAGTTGGCTGCGATCATATCCAATGATGCTGTGGTCCATCAGGTCGTCGAGCGTGTCCGGCGCGCCGTGTTTTTCGATGTAGCTGGGGGCGGCATATGCCCCAAGCGGCAGGTCCGCGATATGTTTGGCGATTACGTCAGGCTGGGTGGGGCGGTACATGCGGAGCGCGATATCCGCCTCGCGTCGCAGCAGGTTCTCGGTTGTGTCCGAGGCCATCACCTCGATTTCGATCCCCGGATAGGTCGCGTGCAGATCGCACAGGATCGGGGGCAGGATGAAGTTCGCAACCACGTGGCTGGCTGTCAGTCGGACGGTGCCCGCAATTTCTTTACCGTGACCATCGCGGTCTGTGCCAAACCGGGCGGCGGCATCGACCATCGTTGTGGCATGTGCCAGCAGGTCGGCGCCCTCATCCGTCAGGACCATGCCGCCGCTTGAGCGGTCGAAAAGCCGGGTGCCCAGCGTCGCCTCGAGTTGTGCGATATGGCGGCTGAGTGTTGGTTGGCTGCTGTTCTGCGCCCGGGCGGCGGCCGAGAGAGAGCCATGTTCCGCGACAGCGGCGAAGGATTGGATCTGGGACCAGTCTGGTTGGTTCATCTATTCATATTTGGATGGGTTGTTTCGAATTGACGTGGATCATATTCGAATTTCGTTCGTCTAGATAGGGCCCACTTCACAATCGAGAGGATGGATTCATGGCGTCAGTCATTGTTTTGGGCGCAAAGGGCCGGTTCGGATGCGCAGCCGTGCAGGCCTTTACCGAAGCGGGTTGGACCGTGACACGGGCGGGTCGTGGGCTCAGCGGTGCGGATTGCGTTGAGGTGTATGCGACGGATGCACAGGCACTGCAGGCGGTCTGCACGGAGCAGGATGTGATCGTGAATGCCGTGAACCCGCCCTATGATCAGTGGCAGCGGACCATTCCCAAACTGACCGATGCAGTGATTGCCGTCGCGCGCGCCACCGGGGCGACCGTGATGATCCCGGGCAATATCTACAACTACGGACGTCTCTTGCCGCCTGTGCTGCGCGAGGACACGCCATGGGTTGCGAACACGCGCAAGGGCCACATTCGCATTCGTATGGAGCGGGCCTATCGTGACAGCGGCGTGCGGACCATCGTGCTGCGCGGCGGCGATTTTATTGACACCGTGCAGTCAGGCAATTGGTTCGAAAGCTACATCGCGCCCAAAGCGTCACAGGGCAAGCTGACCTATCCCGGCCCCCGCGACCGCGTACATGCCTGGGCCTACTTGCCGGACATGGCACGCGCCATGGTGGGGCTGGCAGAGAAGCGGGATCAGTTCAGCCCGTTCGAGGAGTTTTCCTTTGAAGGATATGCCCTGACCGGAGACGAACTGATCGCCCATGTGGAACGGATTGTTGGCAAGCCTATGCGTGTGTCGCGATTGCCGTGGATCGGGGTCTGGCTGATGGGGCTGTGGTCGCCGTTGATGCGAGAGGTGTTTGAAATGAGATACCTGTGGCGAAGGCCGCATGCGATTGACGGGTCCAAGCTGCGCGCAGCATTGCCGGGGTTCCATGCGACGCCTGCTGAGAAGGCCCTTGCCGTTTACTTAACTAAAAATACGGGTGCGTATGTAAGGGTGCCTAAAACCGCCTGAATTGCCGCAAGTGCACACACCCTTTCTTTTTTGTGATGTCACGCCTAAGCTGCGTTGCAGCACGCGGCACCGGGGAGATCACGCACGTGACAGACAAACCAGCACCATTGTTGATCAAGCGCTATGCCAGTCGGCGGCTCTACAACACCGAAACAAGCGACTATGTAACGCTTGAGGATATCTCTGGATTCATCCGCGATGGGCGCGAGGTACAGATTGTGGACCTCAAGACAGGGGATGACCTGACCCGCCAGTACCTGCTGCAGATCATCGCCGAACATGAGAGCCGGGGCGAGAGCGTTCTGCCGGTGGATGTTTTGAACGACCTGGTGCGCAGCTACATGGGCGGTGGGGCGTCCGTGGTGCCGCAGTTCCTGCAAGCCTCATTTGAAATGCTGCGCGATGGGCAGAGCAAGGTCATGGAAAACATGAATGCCATGAACCCCATGGCCAAGATGCCCGGCTTCGATTTGATGCAGGCGCAGCAGGAAGCGTTCATGAAGGCTATGACCGGTGGGTTGGGGACCGCCTGGGGCGCATCCGGACCTGCCCCGGACGCCGACGACAAAGACGATGGCGAGGACCTTGACGCCATCAAGAAACAACTGGCCGAATTGCAGGACAAACTGTCGAAGCTGTCCTGATACCCGAAGGCACTGACTGCCGCGAAGTGTCAGTGCCTTCGACAGTTCACCTAGGCGAGCAGTGATGCGTTGTCAGTGTAAGCGGCGCAGGAGAAACAGCCGCGTCATGCTGGCGTCAGTCCCAAGCCGGACAGAGCGCGGATATGCCCAATGATATCCTCCACCCCTTTGCCATGCCGTAGCGCGGCGAAGACGAAAGGCCGCGTGCCCCGCATCCGCTTTGCATCCCGCTCCATAACCTCAAGCGACGCGCCCACATGGGGGGCGAGGTCCGTCTTGTTGATGATCAGTAAGTCGGATTTCGTGATCGCCGGTCCGCCCTTGCGCGGGATTTCCTCGCCCGCTGCTGTGTCGATGACATAGAGCGTGATGTCCGCAAGCTCCGGCGAGAAGGTGGCCGACAGGTTGTCGCCGCCGGATTCAATAAGGATGGCTTCGACATCCGGGTGCCGGTCTCGCATCTCGGCCACGGCGGCGAGGTTGATTGAGGCATCCTCGCGGATGGCCGTATGCGGACAGCCGCCGGTTTCCACACCGATGATCCGGTCCTGCGGCAGGATCTGACGGCGCATCAGTTCCTCGGCATCCTCCTGCGTGTAGATATCGTTGGTGATCACACCAATGGAGTGTTGGTCCTTGAGGGCAGCGGCGAGGGCGGCAGTCAGCGTTGTCTTGCCCGCGCCCACGGGACCGCCGATGCCGATGCGAAGGGGGCCGTTGAGCTGTGTCATGTGCGAAAGATCCTTGGCTGGAGGGTTTCGTGGCGCATGGCCGCGATGTCGGCGGCAAAGCTGGTGGAGGTGAGCGCATCAAGCGGGGTCACTTGCGCGTCTTTTGCGGTGGCAGCGATGGTGGGGGCAAGGGCCGCCAGCACCCGCTGGCCGTCGGTTTGGCCAAGGGGCAGGGCGCGTTGGGCGACCGAGACAAGGTTTGACACGAAGGCGTGCAGGTAGAGCGGCAGAGCCTCGGCAAGCGGTATGGTCATGGCGCGGGCGGCTGTGCCGACGGCAACGGGGTAGGTGAGGTTCGCGATCTCAATCCCCCAGACGCTGTGCGCGGTGTTGCAGAATGCCGCACCTTGCAAGTCGGTTTCCTTGAGCCGTTCTGCACCGGCGGCAAAGGCACGGGCTGTCGCATCAACACGTGCCGGATCATCGGTGCCGTGAGCGGCGGCTAGCAGGATAGCGTCTGCACGACCCGAACCATGGGTCAGCAGCACCTCCAACCAGTCTTGCAGCGTATCGGCGTCCGTGACCGTCCCATCCGCGATGACCTGTTCCAACCCATGCGAATAGGCAAAGGCGCCCACCGGAAAGGCAGGCGACAGCCATTGCATGAGGGTCAACGCGTGGCTCATGTGTGCCCGTGATCATGCACGTGCGAATGATCGTGCCCGTGGGTGCGCCCATGGCCATAAGCGCCGCCTTCGGGGGTGAATGGTTCCACCACTTCGTGCGTGGTCGCTCCGATCTTGGCCAGCATGTCTGCCATCACGTGATCGCGTTGGATCAGCAGGCGGTCCGCTTCGATCTGGCAGGGGGTGTGGCGGTTGCCGATATGCCACGCGATACGGTGCAGGCTTTCGCCGGTGACTTCGAGAAGGGGTTCGGGGGCGGCCTCGATCCTGATCTCGGACTTGTCCGTGGCGATGAGGGCTCCGCCGTGATCGAGCGATGTCGTCTGGGGCAGGTCCACCAAAAGCTGGGCACCGGAGGCGAGTGTTAGGACTTTGCGCCGCAAAAAGCGGTCTTCGTAGGTGAGCGACACGTGGTCGCTCACCTGACCGTGAGTGTGACTGTGGTAGTGTTGGGCTGTCAGCATGGGGTGGCCCCCGTGCTTACGACCAATCCCCGTTGATCATGATCTGATGCGCCGCATCGCGTCGCTTCAATCCACGAGCTTTCAGTTCCGCATCCGTGAGGGCGTAGACCGCCTGTGTTTGCGCCAGCGCGCCGTGCGGCAGGCTGATGGAACTGAGGAACGCGGCGAGCCGCTGGAAAAGGGTCATGGGACACCTGTTTTGTTTCTCCTCTCGACAGGTAGTGTTTTTCAGTTGGGCCAGTCAGGCGAGGTTTTGCATTGCCGCTTTGCGCGTCTTGCAAGTCTGAAAATCGGTGCATTGCGCGAAGGGCAGCACTCGACCGCGGGCGGGGGAGTAGCCCCCGCCCATGGGGGCGGTGGGGGGCTGCCCGGCCTCGGGCCGGGCGTGAGGGATAAGGGCTGGTGCGCCTCAAAACAGAAAGTACCGCTGCGCCATCGGCAAAACCTCTGCCGGTTGACAGGTCAGCAGTTCTCCATCCGCCCGCACCTCGTAAGTTTCCGGGTGAACCTCGACCTCTGGCGTGGCGTCGTTCAGCTTGAGGTCTTTCTTGCCGATGTTGCGGGTGTTCTGAACCGCCACCGTGTCTTTGGCGAGCCCCAGTGACGCCCCAATCCCCTCGGCCTGCGCCGCCGCCGACACGAAGGTCACAGCGGAGCGTTCCACTGACCGGCCATAGGCCCCGAACATCGGACGGGTATAGACCGGCTGCGGTGTCGGGATAGAGGCATTCGGATCGCCCATCTGCGCGCAGGCGATAGTGCCGCCTAGCAAGACCATCTCGGGCTTCACCCCGAAGAAGGCCGTGTTCCACAGGCACAGGTCGGCGCGTTTGCCGACTTCGATGCTGCCAATCTCGTGGCTGATCCCATGGGCGATGGCCGGGTTTATCGTGTACTTTGCGATGTAGCGGCGCACGCGTACATTGTCGTTGTCACCGGTTTCCTCGGGTAGGGTGCCGCGCTGTTTCTTCATCTTGTCGGCGGTTTGCCATGTGCGGATCAGCACCTCGCCCACGCGGCCCATGGCTTGGCTGTCGGACGCGATGATCGAGAATGCACCCATGTCGTGCAGGATATCCTCGGCCGCGATGGTCTCGCGCCGGATGCGGCTTTCGGCGAATGCCACGTCCTCGGGGATCGATTTGTCGAGGTGGTGGCAGACCATCAGCATGTCGAGGTGCTCTTCGAGCGTGTTCACGGTGAAGGGGCGTGTTGGGTTGGTGGAGGAGGGCAGCACATGCTCTTCCCCGCAGATCTTGATGATATCCGGGGCGTGGCCGCCGCCCGCACCTTCAGTGTGGAAGGCGTGGATGGTGCGCCCCTTCATGGCGGCGACCGTGTTCTCGACAAAACCGGATTCGTTGAGCGTGTCAGTGTGGATCATCACCTGCACGTCCATGTCATCGGCCACGGACAGGCAGCAATCAATGGCCCCCGGTGTCGTGCCCCAATCTTCGTGCAGCTTCATCGCGCAGGCGCCTGCCTTGACCTGTTCTTCCAAGGCGGCGGGGAGGGAGGCGTTGCCTTTGCCCGCAAAGGCGAGGTTCATCGGGAAGGCGTCGGCGGCTTGCAGCATCCGGCCCAGATGCCACGGCCCGGGGGTCACGGTCGTGGCAAGTGTCCCGTGTGCAGGCCCGGTGCCGCCGCCCAGCATGGTGGTGAGGCCGGAGTGCAGTGCATCCTCGATCTGTTGCGGGCAGATGAAGTGGATGTGGCTGTCAAACCCGCCCGCGGTCAGGATCTTGCCCTCGCCCGCGATGGCCTCCGTCCCCGGTCCGATGATGATGTTGACGCCCGGCTGCGTGTCGGGGTTGCCCGCCTTGCCGATGGCCGCAATCCGCCCGTCCGTTAGACCCACATCGGCCTTGTAGATGCCCGTCCAGTCCACAATCAGCGCATTGGTGATGACGGTATCAACCGCCCCGTCGGCGCGCGTGACCTGAGACTGTCCCATCCCGTCGCGAATGACCTTGCCGCCGCCGAACTTGACCTCTTCGCCGTAGAGCATGGCATTGTCACCGCTGCCGCCAGTGGCCGCTTGGCCCGCAGCCTCGGCGGTCAGGTCTCGCTCAACTTCGATGATCAGGTCGGTGTCAGCGAGCCGCACCTTGTCGCCCGTGGTGGGGCCGAACATGGCGGCATAGTCGCGGCGGGAGATGGATGTGGGCATGGTGAACTTCCTTACTTCAGCGTAACAGTGACAGGTTCGCCATCTAGCGTTCCCGAAACCGCAATTCGTTTCCTGAGAGGTTCTGCTCCCAGAAGCTTTTCGGGCCGTCCGTCGCAGTAGACTGATGCGCCAAGGCCAAACCCTTCATCAAGGCCGGGTGCGTAGCCTCGGCATTTAGATCCATCGAATAGCGTGAAGTTGACACTGCACCCCACGAAACAAAAACCGCGTTTGCCTGTCATCAAGAGCATGGCATCCGGCGAGCGAACCTCGATTGTTGGCGCGCAGGATGAAAGCGCGACGATGCCGATTGCCAAACCACACCGGGTCGCGCAGCGGACCGAATCACGCCCGACCCGCCCCCCAGGGCGGGCGTGATACGCCCACCCTCGGGCCGGGCGCGATCCTGTGTTGGGCGTGGTTGAGATCATGCTTGGAACACCTCATCCACCGGCACCTGCATCGCGGTCACCAGCCCGTTGGTCTGCATCGCCATGCCGATGACGCTCATCAACTCGCTATGTTGCGCCAGCGTCATCCCCTTTGCATTTGCTGCCGCCGTGTGGGAGTGGATGCAATATTCACACCCGTTCGCCACGGACACAGCGATATAGAGCATCTCCTTGACCAGCGGATCGAGCTCGCCCGGGCCCATCACCTCTTTCAACCGCCCCCATGTCGACGCCAGCAAGGCCGGATCATTCGCCAACGCCCGCCAGAAGTTGTTGATGAAGTCCGTCCCACGGGTTGCGCGGATGTCGTCGAAGACGGCCAGCACCTCGGCGCTGGCCTCCTCGTCCGATATGAGTGGCAGGGTCGCCATCAGACCATCGCAAAGATGCGGGCCGGACCACCGGTGCCGCCGACATGGTTGGGCGCACCCACCACAAGCGTCGCTCCGGCAGCCGGCACATTATCTAGCCCAGCTAGGTTTTCGATCCCATAGCGGCCCGACGGCAACCACGCGTAATGAGTGGCGAAATCAGGAGACGGCCCATGATCGAGCGACAGGGTGTCTACGGCCATGGCAACAGCCGTGGTTTCCTCGAGCAGCATTTGCGTGGCCTCGATATGGAAGCCAGGGAAGTGTTTGACGTCGTCCGCGTCGTTCCCAACATAGGCCGCCGCATCGCCGGACTTGGCCGCCCAACCGGAATGCATAGCGATGCACGCCTTGTCGGGGATGTCCCCATTGGCTGCGATCCACGCCTTCAGATCATCCGGTGTCACTTGGGCATCCGCATCCTCGGCCGCCTTGGCCGCGATGTCGACGACACACAGTGGGATGACCAGATCGCTTACCGGGATCTCGTCCACCGAGTTGCCATCCGCCGAAAAGTGCAACGGCGCGTCGATATGGGTCGCCGTGTGTTCATTGACGGCCAGGTTCATCAGGTTGAAACCGTGTTCCGCAAAGTTGAACGTCTGCTCCATCGAAATGCCGGGCACGCCGAAAAAGGTCGGGAAGTCGGGGCTCAGCTTGTGACTCATGTCCACGACACCACCGTGCCCCGCCGCCATCGCCGCAGGGGCGGTTGCCATACCGACCGTGGCTGCCGCGCCCACTGCGGCGCTGGTTTTGAAAAAATCCCGGCGTGAGAGCATCCGCTCTTTCACCGCGTTCATCACACATACATCACACATCGTCTTTCCTCCCTAAGGGTTTGCCCTGCTCAAAGGTCGCCCATAACCTGCTGGTTGAACCCGTATACCTTGCGCGCGCCGCCAATCGGGATCAACTGAACATCTCGTGCTTGTCCCGGCTCGAACCGCACGGCGGTGCCCGCAGCGATATCAAGGCGCATGCCGCGCGAGGCGTCCCGGTCGAACTGCAGTGCGCTGTTGGCCTCGCCAAAATGGTAGTGGCTTCCGACCTGCACGGGACGGTCGCCCGTGTTGGCCACATGCAGCGTGATGGCCTGCGCGCCCGTGTTCAGCTCGATATCGCCCTCTGCCGTGATCACTTCGCCGGGGATCATTTGCGCCTCCATGCCACCAGTGCTGCCCCGACAACCAGCGCGAGGCCCATGGCAACGATCCAAGGCTCTGATCCATGCGGGTGCGCGTGAGCGCCCGAGTGCGCGAGGGCCGGGGTAGCCATGGGAAACAGGGCGACGAGAGTGACAAGTGGAGTTTTCATGGATGTTCCTTCCGGGAGTGTCAGCGGATGGGATTGTGGACTGTGACCAGTTTGGTGCCGTCGGGAAAGGTCGCTTCGACTTGTACGTCGTGGATCATCTCGGGCACGCCTTCCATACACTGGTCGCGGGTGATGACTTGCGCACCGGCCTCCATCATGTCGGCGACCGAGCGTCCGTCGCGGGCACCTTCGACCACTGCGTCGGTGATCAGTGCGATCGCTTCGGGGTGGTTCAGCTTGACGCCCCGCGCTAGCCGTTTGCGGGCCACTTCGGCGGCCATAGCGACCAGCAGCTTATCTTTCTCTCTCGGGGTGAGTTGCATGGCTCAAAGTCTCCAGCAGATGGGCAGGTGACCACCGGTGAGGTGGTCGAGAATGGGCAGAAGCGCCTTGCGCAGGTAATAGCCCGAGGGGGCGAGGGCGCGCAGAACAAGCGTGTCGTCGGTCAGCAGGCTGGCACCACCCGTTTCGGGCAGGAGGGCACGGATGGGGGGCAGATGCGCCTCGGCATCTGGCGCGATATAGGTCAGGCTGACCATCGCAGTCGCTTGGTCACCAATGGCCGAGCGGGACATCTGCGCGGTCATATCCCCGGATAGGGTCCACGCATCCAGCACCAGAGGCGCACCATCGCGGATGATCGAGATGCGGTCCGCGAAATGGCCCTGCACCGCGTCTTCGCCCATGGCGATACGGCCCAGGCACATGGGTTCCACGATCAGTGCGCGG
Organism: Tateyamaria omphalii; assembly: GCF_014651375.1. Classification (GTDB taxonomy): domain Bacteria; phylum Pseudomonadota; class Alphaproteobacteria; order Rhodobacterales; family Rhodobacteraceae; genus Tateyamaria; species Tateyamaria omphalii. The sequence goes on along the minus strand of NZ_BMWT01000002.1, from coordinate 663,138 downwards.
GCGGTTGGGGCAAGGTCGCAGGACAGCCGCCGGGTCATCGCGCAGCCGTCAAAGATCAGCGTTTCCTGCGGCAACCACCATAGGGTCGCGTTGTCTTTGACGGTAAGGCGGGTCTCGACCCGCCCAACTTCGCCCGGTTGCGCGCGATAGGCGCGTTCGCAGGCTTGTGTCGTCATCGTCAAATGCGTGCTGGCGCCGGCGGTAGCCGCGTAGTCGAACCGGTCGCCCCCGGTCACGCCGCCGGACGTGTTCAAAAGCACGGCCGTCATGCCGCGGGCGGCACGCGGAAAGACGGCTTTCGCCGCGCCTTGCTGGTACAGCCCGTCAATGAGCGTTTGCCCTGCAACGGGCTTGGTCGACAAGCGGACGGACCCGATGGCGCGCGGTTGCACGAGGGGTGTCGCTGGGGTCAGGGGCAGGTGGGCAGTCATGCAGCATCGTGGTGGTTCATACCGATGGATATGACCATTCCCGAACGTATTCAGCCAGCCTATCGCCGCGACCTGCGTCCTCTTTCTGGGCGGGTTGCCTAAATTTCAGGCAGTTTTCGCAGTAGGTACGTGTCCATGATCCAGCCGTGGTCGGCACGCGCCTCGGCACGGCGTTGGACGATACGGTCCGCGACATCGGCGAGCCGCCCATGCTCAAGGATCTGTTCCGGCATGCCCAGATAGGCCCCCCACCAGATGTCATAGGCGTCGCCATTAAGACGCTGGAATGTGCAATCGCCGTCCAGCATCACCACCAGCGTCTCGCACCCCTCAGGCCAACCATGATCGCGCAGACGCCGCCCGGTTGAGATGGTGACGGGCGCGTTTAACGTGTTGAGCGGAATGGCATGGGCCGCTGTCAGGGCCTGTATCGACGTGATCCCGGCGACCACGCGGACCTCTGGCATCGGATCCAGCCGGGCGGCAATGCGCAGGGTGCTGTCATAAAGCGACGGGTCGCCCCACACCAGAAGGGCCACCTTTCGGGCGTGGGGATGTTGCGCCATTGTAGTGGTCCAGAGCGCTGCAATCTCATCATGCCAGGCATCCACACGGGCAATGTAGGGCAAGGTGTCGTCTCGGACCGGCATGTCGAAAAGTGCAACGGGGACATCCTCGCGCAGCTCGGCAATGATCCGGGTCCGCAGATCGGCAAGATCGGATTTGCCAGCACCCTTGTGCGGAACCAGAAACAGGTCGGCCTCAGCCATCACGCGCTGCGCCTCTCCCGTCAGGTGGTCAGGGTTGCCGGTGCCGATGCCAATCAGAAAAAGCTGAGTCATAATGTAAAAAGGCCGCGCAGTGGCGGCCCCTTCCTTGTTCCAGTGTCGCGCGATCAGGCGGCCTCATAAAGCCGGTTGGTGAAGATGCCGCTGCCCTGCGCACCGCGCAACGCCTTTGCCCCGGCCAAAACGGCCAGATCGGCAATGGGTTCGATCAGGATTACCAGCAGATATGCACCGCCAAAGGCCAGCACGGATTGGATGTTCTCGGCCCCAACGCCCTGACCGTAAATGGCCCAGAATGCAACCCACGCCACGACACCGCCTTGATACACAGCGGACATCTTGAGCACCTGAGTGTAGTCGAGATCCACATAGGCTGTTGCCTGCGGAACGATCCGCCTGGCCAGCGCGTGCACAGCAAACAGCGGGAACAGCAGGGTTGTCACGTTGACGAAGAACATGGGCATATCGGACGGCGCAAAGAAAGCCCCTTGAATCAGCAAGCCAAACACAAGGCCAAAAGCGGCGGTGGCAGGTCCCAGTAGCAGGAACAAGGTCGTACCAAGGATGAAGTGCACTTCTGACACGCCAACCGCGAAATGAGGCAGCACTTCGAAGAAGACAAATGTGCCAACGGTTGCCATGACGGTGCGCAGAACGAAAGACGGCACGCTGTGCTGCTTCAGATCGTCGAAAGCTAGTTTAAAGGAATAGCCTGCTGCAGCGGTGGCTGTGCCATAGGCCAATGCCATTTTTGCGCCATCCACGACGCCCGGTTCGATATGCATCTTTTTGTCTCCTCGCCACCACCCCGGCGGCATTGCGGCCGGTGACCCGGCAGGTTTCATTTGCCGATGGCAGGTCTCCTGACTGCCGGGTCGCTGCGGGGCCAGACCTTCCCAGTGCATCGCACCAGTGGTGTCTGCCGGCACCGCTCGCCGGTCACAGTTGCGGGGGCAGTCCGGGATTTTCACCCGGTTCCCTTTTCAGACCCCTTTCGGGGCCACCATCGTCAACTCACGTTTACATTGATTCCCAAGCCCGACAAGTCCGGATGCGGCATTTGACGGCGCGGAAAGGGCGCGGGGTAAGGTCACCCCTCGGCCAGCGCGCCATAGAGGATCAGGGCAGGCGCGTCGCTGACACCCTGGTTCAATTTTTCAGCAAGCTTGTCTACCGTTGTGCGGTGCAGTTGCTGCGCGTCCGTGGACACGCCCTCGGCCAGCAGCGCCGGTGTCCCGGCAGGCAGTCCGGCCTGCATCAACATCTCGGCGAAGGCAGGAAATGTGCGCTGTCCCATGAACACCACCGTGGTGGCCTGCGCATCGGCGAGGGCCGCCATGTTCAGGTCCTCGGGCAGCGCGCCGCGCACATCGTGGCCGGTGACAAATTGCACGCGGCGCGCGGTCAGCCTGCGGGTCAGCGGAATACCCGCCGCAGCGGCAGCCGCACAGGCCGAAGGCACACCGGGAATGATCTCGAACGGGATACCGGCGGCCTTGAGCGCATCGGTTTCCTCTTCTAACCGCCCGAATGTGCCGCCGTCGCCCGACTTCAGGCGCACAATGCGTTGATCTTCCTGCGCATAGTCGACCAAAAGCTGGCTGACATGATGCTGCTTGGGCGATGGCCGCCCCGCACGCTTGCCCACACCCACAAGGTCCGCACCGCTGCGCGCATGGCTGAGGATGAGGCCGGCACTCAGATCATCGAACAGAACCGCATCCGCGCGCTTCAACCGATCCACCGCCTTCAGCGTCAAAAGCTCTGGATCGCCAGGGCCTGAGCCCACAAAGCTGACAAACCCGGTCATACCGTTTCCCCGGTAATCAGGTGAAAGAACGTGCCAGTGACATGGCCACGGCGCGAGCCTGTTTCGGGCACAGGATTTCCGTCCGCATCAGACACCTGCGCGAGGGGTTCATCGGGTTCATCCAGAATGGTGGTGTAGTGGAATTCGTGCCCGCGCAAAGCCGCTCCCGCCGCAAAGCCGGGCATGGGCGCATCCAGCACCGCCCGCCGGTAGCCAAGGTGGAATTTCCGCTTTTCAAAGCTGGTCTCGAGGCCAAACAGGCCCGCCATTTCGTGCCGCGTGCCCTCTTTGTCAGTCAACCCCGCGCCCAGCACCATGTAGCCACCGCATTCGCCATGTACCGGACGCGTTTCGGCGTGCTTGCGCAGTCCTGACAGGAAGTTGGAGGCGGCTGTCAACGTACCGCCGTGCAATTCGGGGTAGCCGCCGGGCAGCCAAACCAGATCGGCATCCGGTGCCGGTGCTTCATCGGCCAGCGGAGAGAACGGCAGGATTTCCGCCCCCGCCGCGCGCCAGCCTTCCAGCAGGTGTGGGTAGGTAAAGGAAAACGCGGCATCCCGCGCCAATGCGATCCGCTGCGCGGGCGGCGTTGGCAAAGGATGCTGAACCATGGATGGTCCGGCTTGCGCCGCGGCCTTGACCGCGTCCAGATCAACGTTGTCCCGCAGGAATTCTGCATATCCGGCAATGGCGGCTTCCAGATCAGGATGCTCAACCGCCTGGATCAGGCCCAGATGCCGCTCGGGCAATTTCAGGTCGCCGCGCCGGGGCAGGCTGCCCAAGACCTTGACGCCTGCGCGTTCCATTCCCAGCCGGGTCAGGCGCTCATGTCGGGGGCTGGCGACCCGGTTCAGGATCACCCCGGCAAAGGGCAGATCGGGATTGTAGCTCTTGAATCCTAGCGCTGTGGCCGCCGCCGATTGCGCCTGTCCGCCCACGTCGATGACCAGAATGACCGGCCAACCCATGGAGAGCGCGGTTTCTGCGCTGGACCCAAAGCCTGACTGGCCGCGTGTGGCAACCCCATCGAACAGGCCCATGGACCCCTCGGCCACACAGATATCGGCCCGCTGCGATTGTGCCGCAATGCCACCCAGCAGGTTGCCATCCATTGCCCAGGTGTCAAAGTTGAACGAGGCGCGCCCGGCAGCGGCAAGGTGAAAGGCGGGGTCGATATAGTCCGGCCCGCTTTTGTAGGGCTGCACGACCATGCCGTCATCCCGCAAGGCCCGCAGAAGGCCCAGCATCACCGTCGTCTTGCCCGTGCCAGAGGCCGGGGCGGAGATCATCAGGCCCTTAATCATCGCCGTGGCTCCAGCTGGCCCATGGGCTGTCCGCACTTTGTGGGCGGTACCGGCGGTCATAGTCTGTTGAATACAAACAGCTTTCGTCAAACCTTTCGGCACCGATGGCGTGACCCACAAGGATCAGGGCCGTGCGGCTGATGCCTTCGTTCATGGCATCCTTCAGTGTCGACAAGGTGGCGTGGATGATCTGCTCATCAGGCCAGCTGGCGCGATAGACCACGGCAACAGGACAGTCCGCACCATACGCTGGCGTCAAGTCGGTGATGACCTGATCCAGATTGCCAATGCTGAGATGGATGGCCAGTGTTGCGCCGGTGGCGGCAAAGTTCGTCAGGGTCTCACCGTCCGGCATGGATGTGGCTCGGCCCGGTGTTCGGGTCAGCACCACGGATTGCGCAACGCCGGGCAGGGTCAGCTCTGCCCCCAGTGCAGCGGCGGCAGCGGAGAAGGATGGCACGCCGGGGGTCACGGTGAACGGGATGCCCGCCGCCTTGATCCGCCGTAGCTGTTCGCCCATGGCCGACCATACGGACAAGTCCCCCGAGTGTAGCCGCGCAATGTCTTGCCCTGCCGCATGGGCCGCCTCGATCTCGCCCATGATCGTGTAGAGGTCCATGGACGCCGTGTTCACGATCTTTGCCCCCTCCGGGCAGTGACCAAGGATCGCCTCGGGCACCAGCGACCCGGCATAGAGGCACACCGGGCAGGATGCGATCAGGTCGCGTCCCCGCAGGGTCAGAAGGTCGGGCGCACCAGGGCCTGCGCCAATGAAGTGAACGGTCATGTGTCGGGTCCTTGGGCTATGGCACAGGTGGCCATGCGATCTTGGGATATGGTGCGGGTGCTGATCAACCTCGCGCCGGGGCCTGCGGCGGCAAGGGCCGTCGCCTCGGCCACGCTTGGCGTGCCTTTTTCGGTGCTGCTGCGGACCGATTGGGTGTGCGTTTTCTGCGCCTTGGCATCGGCATCACTGACGACGATCACTCTGACGCCGTTGGACAAAGCGAGGCGCTTCAACGTAGTTACCTTGCCTTCAAGTGTTGCCACGGCATCTGGCTCCACATTGTGTTGTGCCAGCGCATCTTTAAGACTGGCCTGCGTGGCCCTCTTACTAAATCCAAATCCGGCTACGATCATTGCTCTAGGCTCCACTGCACCACCGGGTAGGACGATTGCCATCCCCGTTTCGGACCCAATGGCGCGGCGTGGCTCAAGGCAATGCGCGTCAAGCTCCCGCCATGTTTAGCATGGGCTTGCGCCAGAAGCGCTTCACCTTCTAGCGTTACTGCGTTGACGACGATCCGTGCCAAGGTTCCAACCGCTCTGTCGAGCGTTTCCGACGTCAGGCCGCCGCCGATAAAGACTGCATCAGGAGGCGTTATACCGCTGTTCTCAGGCACGTCCGGGATCGGTGCTTCGATCACCCGCAACGCGTTTTCGACCCCCAGTTTCGCGGCATTTGCGCGAATGCGATCGGCCCGGTCGCGTCGAATTTCGAAACATGTCGCCGTAGACATGGGCGCACTGAGCAGCCATTCCAGCGCGACAGAACCGGACCCGGCGCCGACATCCCAGAGGTGCTCGCCAGGTCGGGGCGCAAGTGTCGACAGCGTGATGGCACGGATGGGACGTTTGGTGATCTGGCCATCGTGGTCGAACGTGTCATCAGACTGCCCGGTCGCCGTCGTGAGAACTGGACCATTACCCGCAATATACAGGCCAACCAGCACGGGGTGTTCGAACGTGCCGGCGATACTTTCTGCGCGGTAGCTCGAGACACGTTCCAGTGGGCCGCCAAGCCGTTCCATCACGTGTACATCGCTACGACCTAAGTCCAATTCAGTCAAGTATCTTGCAAGTTCCAGAACAGCCGCACCGTCGCGCACCGTGACAAGCAATTGTTGCGCTGGTGCGAGGTGTTTGCATATCCGCGCAAACGGGGCGGCGTGCAGCCCGAGGCAGATGACATGCTCCAGCGCCCAACCCAACCGATTGGCAGCGCATGTGAACGACGATGGGCCAGGCAAAGCGGTCCATTCGTCCCTGCCGAAACTGCGCGCAATCGTTGAGCCGGCACCGAACCAGAACGGGTCGCCGGAGGCCAGCACCGCAACCCTTTGGCCCCGCAGGGAGGCGAGGATGGCGATGCCGTCAGCGAAGGGAACGGGCCATGGGATGAGATCTGTCCCCGCGGGGACACTTGTGCTTAACGGGTTGTTAACCACAAGATCGAGGTGGCGTTGCGGTCCCATGATGACCTCTGCCTTGGAAAGGGCTGCTTGACTTGCGGCACTGAGACCGGCAACCCCGTCCTCGCCTATTCCGATGATCGTCAACCAAGGGTCAGACATGCGCGCCAACCTCCTGATCCTCGCCGGGACGACCGAGGCCACGGCTTTTGCCAATGCTGCTGCAGAGGCGGGTGTGGCTGGCACGGTCAGCTTTGCCGGACGCGTGGACCGGCCCAAGCGTCAGCCCTTGCCGCAGCGCATCGGGGGCTTTGGCGGTGTTTATGGATTGGTTGAGCATCTGCGTGCCGAGCAAATCACACATGTGATCGACGCGACCCACCCCTTTGCCGCACAGATGAGCCGGAATGCGGTTGCAGCCTGCACAGAGGCGGATGTGCCGCTGCTGGCACTGACCCGAAAGCCGTGGACGGCGCAGGATGGAGATCGCTGGACCCATGTGCCCGACATCGCGGGGGCCGTGGATGCGTTGGACCAACCGGCCAAACGCGTCATGTTGGCCGTCGGGCGCATGCATCTGGCAGAGTTTGCGCCCAATCCGCAGCATTTTTACCTGTTGCGTCTGGTTGATCCGCCCAAGGACCCGCCACCCTTTCCCGATCACCATGTGCTGGTGTCGCGCGGGCCGTTTAACGAGGCGGACGACCGCGCGCTGATGCAAGAGCATCGCATTGATCTGGTTGTGTCGAAAAATGCGGGTGGCACCGGAGCCTATGCCAAGATCGCCGCCGCCCGCGCATTGGGCCTGCCGGTGATCATGATCGACCGACCGGCTGTGCCGGACCGGCAAGAGGCGCATAGCGTGGCCGAGGTGATGGACTGGTTGCGTCATTCCGGCGTCGACCTTGGCGTGTAGACAATTGGCGCGCCGTCCCGTTTGATGATCCGGGTGCGGGACGAGCCGACGATGACCATGGTACGCATGTCGGCCATGTCTGGCGTCGTGTCGGGCAGGGGAACAATTCTGATCTCTTCATCCGGTCGCGTGACGTTGCGGGCGAAGATGACAGGGCGGTCATCACCACATGCGTCTTTGAGCACCTCCAAAGTCCGCACAAACCCTTCAGGCCGCGACTTGGAGCGCGGATTGTAGAACGCCATGGCAAAGTCACCCTCGGCCGCGAGGCGCAGGCGTTTTTCGATGAGGCTCCACGGTTTGAGATTGTCGCTCAGGTTGATGGCGCAGAAGTCGTGGCCCAGTGGTGCGCCGCAGCGGGCGGAGGCCGCGAGCATGGCGGTGATGCCGGGCAAAACGGAGATGTCGAGATTGCGCCAGTGATCGGGGCCGGCCTCGACTGCTTCAAACACGGCAGCGGCCATGGCGAAGACGCCGGGATCGCCGGAGGACACGACGACGACGCGTCTGCCGTCGCTTGCCATTTCGAGGGCGTGGCGGGAGCGGTCGATTTCGACGCGGTTTTCGCTGGCGTGCAGTGTCAGGCCGAGCCGTTCCGTGATGCGGGCGACGTAAGGAATGTAGCCAACGATGTCCGTGGCTTCGGTCAGCACATCCGACACCTCGGGCGTGATCAGGGCGTCATCGCCCGGCCCGAGGCCCGCGATGCGCACCCAGCCGGTCATGGGCGGCGGCCCTGTCCGTGCACCACGATGATCGAGAAGTAGGGCGTTACTTTCCCTTCAGCCTCGCACAGTTTTTGCACGTTCTGGTTTGGCATGGCGGCAAATTCGATCAGGTAGGCGTCTTCGTATTTCCCGGCGCAGCGCAGGGCGTTGCGCACCTTGTCGATATTGCGTCCGATCTTCATCACCACAAGCGCGTCGGCTTGCTCCATGCCCTGCACAAGCGTGTCTTCGTCCAGCGTGCCCATCAGAACGGTGAGGATGTCGTCGCCCCATGTGATCGGTGCGCCTGTCGCCGTCCATGCGCCGGACATGCCGGTGATCGCAGGCACAACCTGCACCGGAACGTGTGGTTCGAGCCGCGTGTAGAGGTGCATGAACGAGCCATAAAAGAACGGGTCGCCTTCGCACAGCACAACCACGTCTTCGCCCTGTTCGGCCAGTTGGCGCAGGTGGGTGGTACAGTCGGCGTAGAAGGCGCTGAGGATTTCGTTGTAGCGCGGGTCGGTCAGCGGGATTTCCGTGGTGACCGGGTATTCCATGGGGAATTCGACGGCGTGATCCGCCAGCATCCCGTCGATAATGCGCCGGGCCTGGCCCGGACGGCCCGCCTTGCGGAAGAAGGCCACGTGTTTGGCGTTGCGCACCAGTCGGTCTGCGCGGACGCTGAGCAGGTCCTGCGCGCCGGGGCCGAGGCCGACGCCGTGGACGGTTCCAGGGGTATCTGAGCTGCGCATCGCAGTTATTCTTTCCGGCTCGCGATGGCGTTGACGGCGGCAACGGTGATTGCGCTGCCGCCCAGCCGCCCTTGGACGATGCAGCAGGGGACGGGTTGGTCGGCCCAGAGTGCGTCCTTACTTTCGACAGCACCCACGAAACCTACAGGGCAGCCGATGATGGCGGCGGGGCGGGGGCAGACGGGGTCTTCGAGCATGTTCAAAAGGTGAAAGAGTGCTGTGGGGGCGTTGCCGATGGCGACGACAGCACCTTCGAGATGGGGCCGCCAAAGCTCGAGGGCGGCGGCGGAGCGGGTGTTGCTCATTTGGGCGGCCAGTTCACGCACGCCGTCATTGTGCAACGTGCAGATCACTTCGTTGTTTGCGGGCAGGCGTGGCCGCGTGATGCCTTCGCTGACCATGCGCGCATCGCAAAGGATGGGTGCGCCGTTCTCGAGGGCAGTGCGGGCGGCAGGGACGAAGCCGTGGGAGAAGCGGCAGTGCTGTTCAAGCCCGACCATGCCAGCGGCGTGGATCATGCGCACGGCCACTTGCTCTTCGTCCTTGTCGAAGTGTTTCAGGTCGGCTTCCGCGCGGATCGTGGCGAAGCTTTGCAGGTAGATGGCCGCGCCATCGGTTTCGTATTCGTAGGGCATTTTAGCTCGCTGGCGTCAGGAGATCTGTGGCTGTGAGGCCGGTCGCGCGCGGGGCATCCCATGGATGACCGTTTTCTACAAGGTCATACGCGCCGTCACGGCCCACAAGCGTGGTGGTGGCGGGGCGGGGGTGCGCGCATCCCTTGGCGCAGCCCGAGACGTGCAAACCGGGTTTGGCGAGGGCGCGGGCGAGGCTGCGTGTGTCCACGGTGGCGGAAGCGCAGGCGGGTGCGCCCGGGCAGGCGTGGGTGTACAGCAGCGGATCGCTTGCTTGGGTGATGAAGTCGCGGGCGTCGCAGTGTTGTGCGTTTTCCAGCAGGAGCAGGCGCCATGGTGTGACGCGTAGGGCGGTGGCTTGGCTGTCTTGGATCAGCGCGGCCAGGGCGCTCGCATCCATGCTGCCGAAGGGTGCGCCGTAGACGTGGCCTTGACCCACTGGACCGGGGGAAACGCGCAGGGCTGTCGCTGCGGGGGGCTGCTGTGTCCATTCCGGGGGTAGGGTGGTTGTTTTCAGGTGCTTTGACATGCGCCCGGCGGTGCGTCCGTCTGAGGCAACAAACCAGTTGGCAAGCGCGATAAGGGCGGCTGGCGCGTTTGCTGCCGTAATCTCTTTGCCTTTATCCGCGCCGTCGGCCCGCAGGATGAGGGTGCCAGCGGTGGTGCGTTCGAACCGGAAGTCGGCTGATGTGTCGGACAGAAGCGGATTGGGGCCGGTGTCGATCGCGATTCCCATCTTGGCGGGCAGATCTGGCATCTCTGGCAGTGCGCACAAGAGAGTGTCGTGCAGTCTAGTTGTGAGGTCACCGGTTTCCCATGATGGTGTCACGACGATGTTGCGTCGTGCTTCTTCCTCAGCCGTGCCGTCGAGCAGGCCAAGATCAAAGAGGGCGCTCAGGACCTGTTCGTGACGGCTTTCCTGCACACCGCGCATCTGCAGGTTGGCGCGGCTAGTAAGATCGAGAATGCCGTTGCCCTCGGACTGTGACAGCGCGCAGAGGCCCAGGATTTGTGCGCGGTCCAACCGCCCAAGGCGGGGGCGGATACGCATGATCAGCCCGTCACCTGACATCATGGGGCGCCATGCGCCAGGGCACCAGCCTTTGACCGTCATTGGGCCGCCTCAAGTGAGGCGCGGATGGAGTTGCGGCGGGTGTGCCAGAGACCAGCAGCGTCGAGGGCGGCGAACTGGTCTTGCATGGCTTGGTAGGCGCCGGGGTTGGCGTCTTGGAGGAAGGCGGCGACTTCCGGATCGCCCAATGTCGCATCGTGGTAGGCGTCGAACAGGTGCGGGCCGACGACGCCTGCCAGATGCGCGAAAGAGGCCATGTGGTCGAGCGTCGCGGCAATCTCGGCCCCGCCACGGAAACCATGGCGCATCATGCCGCGCAGCCAGTGGGGCTGGGTGGCGCGCGCCTGAACAACACGGGCGATTTCCTCGGGTAGGGTGCGTGCGCGGGGGCGGTCGGGTTGCGTGCTGTCGAGATGGTAGAGGGCGGCCTTGCCGCCTGTCACGGCTTGGGCTGCGGCGAAGCCTGCCTCGTGCGCGGCGTAGTCAGAGGCCAGCAGGACGTCGGTTTCCGGCAGGTCTTGCAAGTGAACGAAGCTATCGGCTGCAGCCACGCGGGCGCGGATACCGGCCTCATCCTTTTCCGTTTTGTCTCCGTCTAAGGCGTATGCGCTGGCGGCAAGCCATGCCTCGCCCGCCGCTGCGCGGGCGTCGTCGGTGAAGGTTTCGATGTCGGCACCCATGCCAAGGCCAAAGCTGCCTGGGGCCGGGCCGTAGACGCGGGCGGCAGGCGCTTGGCCTGCATAAGGGTTCCAATCCGGTGCTTCGTCGCGGGCGGACAGTGCACGGACAGCTTGACCGAACAGGGCTGAGAGCGTTGGGAACACGTCACGGAACAGGCCAGACACGCGCAGTGTCACGTCGATGCGCGGGCGGTCGAGGTCGGTGATGGGCAACACTTCGATGCCTGACACCCGCTCTGACCCTTGGTCCCAGACCGGCTTCACGCCGAGAAGGTGCAGCGCCATGGCGAATTCCTCGCCCGCCGTGCGCATGGTCGCCGATCCCCAGAGGTCCACGATCAGGCCGCGGGGCCAGTCGCCTTCTTCTTGCAGATGGCGGCGCACCAGTTCCTCGGCCAGCTTGAAGCCTTGGGCGTAGGCGGCACGGGTGGGAACGCCGCGCGGATCGGTGGTGTAGAGATTGCGGCCCGTGGGCAGTACGTCACGCCGCCCGCGATGGGGAGAGCCGGAAGGGCCACCGGCGATGCGTTTGCCGTTCAGAGCGTCGATCAGGGCGGTGCGTTCGGTGTCGGCGTCCTGGCCCCAGATGTGCAGGCCGTCGCCGAACTGGCTTTCCTTGATGTCACAGACAAAGCGGTCGATCCGGGTGATCGCCTCGGCGCTGCACGCCGCGCGGTCAAGGCCGAGGTCGTTTTCGACGCCGATTGCTTGGGCTTCGGCGCGGATGTCCTCTTGCAGCCGGTCGCGGCGTTTCGGGTCGAGGCCATCGGCGTTCGAAAACTCGTCGAGCAGCGACTCAAGCCGGACAAAGCGGTCCGGCGTGGCGCTGTCCTTCATCGGGGGCGGCAGGTGGCCGAGGGTGACAGCGCCGATGCGGCGTTTGGCCTGCGCGGCTTCGCCCGGGTCGTTCACGATGAAGGGGTAGATGACGGGCAGTGTGCCAGTGAGCGCTTCGGGCCAACAGGTGTCGGACAGGGCAACCGCCTTGCCCGGCAGCCATTCGAGCGTGCCGTGCGCACCGATATGGATCAGCGCTTGTGTCTGGGTCTGAAGCCAGAGGTAGAAGGCGACATAGGCGTGGCGCGGCACTCGGCTGAGGTCGTGGTAGTCGTCATCCCGCGCGTCCGGTGTGCCGCGCTCGGGTTGCAGGGCCACCAAAACCTTGCCGCGCCGTGTGGCGGGGAAGTGGAATACCCCGTCAATGGTGTCAGCGGCTGGATCTCCCCAAGCGGCTTGCAGATCATCCTGCAAGCTCGCGGGAAGCTGCACCAATGTAGCCTTGTAGACCTCAAGCGGCCATTCGATTGTTTCGGTTTCGAGCGCAGATGTAACAGGAGTAGGATCGGTGGTGTGACCAGCCGCCTTGAGGTCCGACAGTATGGCCTCGGTCGAAGCAAGCGCGTCCAGTCCCACGGCATGAGCCATGTTCCAGTCCTTGCCGGGGTAGGTGCTGAGCACCAATGCAAGTGACCGGTCGGCGGCGGGGGTGGCAGCGAGGTCGGTCCACGCCTTCACCCGATCTGCCACCATGTCGATGCGCTGGGCGTCTGCGGCATGGGCGTAGCGCGCGAATTGCAGGGCCTTGTCCTGCGGTTGGGGTTCCTTGAAGGACGCGACACCAGCAAGGAGGCGGCCATCGACCTCGGGAAGCACGACGTGCATGGCAAGGTCGGCGGGTGACAGGCCGCGTTCAGCCTCAGCCCACGCCTCACGGGTCGAGGTGGCAAGGGCGATCTGGAAGACCGGGACATCGCCTGCGTCCAAAGGTGACGCGCCATTTGCACCGATGCCGGAGAAGGCGGTGGCGTTGACGATGGCGGCAGGTTTCAGATGTGCGACTTGGCGGGCCATCCACGCGGCGGCCTCGGGCGCCTTGAGCGATGGGGCGAAGAGGCCGAGGACGCGGAAGCCGCGAGCGCGCAGAGCTTGGAAGGTCGCTTCGATCGGGGACAGGTCGGCGGCGGCGAGGTAGGCGCGATAGAATGTGACGAGGATCAGCGGTTTGTTGTCGGCGCCATGGATCAGGGGGCAGGCAACGCCATTTTCGGGCGTCCATGCACCGACCGTCGGTAAAGCTTTGCAGCCTTTGACCGGGCCTGCATAGAGGCCGGAGGCGAGGGCCATTTGCGCCAGTGCCGCTTGGGCGGCGACGGCGCCGCCTGTGTCGCACAGGTGGGCAAGGCGCCGCAGTGTGGAGGTTGGAAGGGTAGAGACTTCATCCAGCCGTGGATCGGGCCGCCCATCAGCCGGCAGGACGGCGAGCGCGATGCCCTTTTGGCGGCACAGGGCCTCGACCTGTTGCAAGCCATAGGCCCAATAAGGCACGCCGCCAATCAGGCGGATCAGGATGCCCTTGGCCCCCTCCAGCGTCTGTTCGACATAGGTGTCGACCGAAAGCGGGTGTTTAAGGCCGACAAGGTTGGCCAGCCGCAGCGTCGGCAGTTTGCCGTCCGCCCGGTGATACGCCGCCGCGAAGGCCCCGAGGTCGCTGTCGGAGAACGACAGCACCACCAGATCTGCGGGCGTCTGCCCCAGATCGGTGGGTGTTTCGGTCTCTTCGAGCCCGTGGCTTTCGCGAAAGACGACGTGCATGGCGTTGGCCTGGTGCGGTTTTGTTACTCGGCAGCTTCGGTGACTTGGACCAGAGCGGCGCGAATGGCTGCTTCGTTCACGTCGTCATGTTCTGCAATCACGACCAAACGACCCTGTCGCGCCTCATTCGCGGCCCAAGGGCGGTCGAATTGGTGACGGACTCGGGCACCGACGGCCTGGACCAGCAGGCGCATGGGTTTGCCTATGACGGCGGCGTAGCCTTTGACGCGCAGGATGTTCTGCGTCTTGGCCATCGCTTCGATGCGGGCAACCAGTTCGGCGGGGTCGCTGATTTCGGGGATGTCGATGATGACGCTTTCGAAGTCGTCATGTTCGTGGTCGTCATGCCCGTCGTGGTGGCTGGGCCGCGCGTCCATGTCATCTTCAGCGGCGGCTTCAAGCCCGAGGATCACGCGGGGATCAACCACACCTTCGGCGACTTCAACAACAGGCAGGGTGCGAGGGGCTTCTGCTTCGATCACTGCCTTAGCCTTCGCAATACCGTCCGGGCCCGCAAGGTCGGGTTTGGTCAGCAGGATGATGTCGGCGCAGCTGATCTGGTCTTCGAACACCTCGGACAGCGGTGTTTCGTGATCAAGGCTGTCGTCGGCTTCGCGCTGGGCATCGACGGCGGCCACGTCCGGGGCGAAACGGCCCGAGGCGACAGCTTCGGCGTCAGCCAGCGCGATCACGCCATCAACGGTGATGCGGCTGCGGATATCGGGCCAGTCAAACGCCTTGAGCAGCGGTTTCGGCAGGGCGAGGCCCGACGTTTCGATCAGGATGTGTTCTGGTTGCGGATCAAGTGCCATAAGCGCCTCGATCGTCGGGATGAAGTCATCGGCAACGGTGCAGCAGATGCAGCCATTGGCAAGCTCCATGATGTTTTCGGCAGGGCAATCAGGGATGGCGCAGCTCTTGAGGATTTCGCCATCAACGCCCACGTCGCCAAATTCGTTGACGACAACGGCAAGGCGCTTGCCCTGCGGGTTCTGCATCAGGTGGCGCACAAGGGTCGTCTTGCCCGAGCCGAGAAAGCCGGTGATGACGGTGACGGGGACTTTGTTCAGGTTTGTCATGGATCAAAACTCCTGCGGGGGGATGCGGGCGATGCAGTTTTTGCGGAAATGTTCGGGGCGCTCGCGCCAAGGCACGATGCCATCGGTGGTGGCGGCATATTTGCCGATGCCGTCAACGACCATGTCGGCGTCCCGGTCTTCCATCAGGTTGCCGTAGACATAGGTCCAGCGCTGCGCGCCACCGCGCACGGCGACCGAGCACCCGGAGGAGCAGTTGGACAAGCATTCCACGGCCTTGAGCGTTACGCCTTCGGGCATGGTGCGATTGGCAAGCTCTGCATGAAGCGCTTCGCCGGGGCGGGTACCGCCCTCGGGCACGTCCATTTCGCGGCGGCATTTCACGCAGACCAAGAGTTCCACGGGGGGCAAATTGGCCATGTTCTTTCCCTGTTAGGGACAGCATGGCAGATGACGGGCGGCCCAAGACAATTGGGGGCCGTGGCTTCCCGACACCCGGCACACCCCGTCCGGTTTCGTCACGTCTGCTGGCAGGTCTCCCGGCTTGCGGATTCCGAGGCTGTTGGCCTCTGCGGTTGCCCTGCCTTCCCGGCCTTTGGCCAGTGGCGTGGGGCGACCTCTCCGGTCACGGTCGCGGGGGCGGCTGCGTTGGCGAGATTTTTCGTCGAAAAATCTTGCGCGGCATTCCCTTTTCACCCGAAGCGGACCCCGGGCACCAGCCCGACCGTAGTGCGCGGGCGAGGAAACAGAGTCAAGCGGGAACGCGATGGAGAACAGCAGGGCGTCGCGTTACGGTGCGCCAAATTCAGGAGGCTGGAGCTTGTCATGACGGAACGAGTCATTGTTTGGGATTTTGACGGTGTTCTGAACGGAAACATCGTGGATGGACGATTTGTCTGGGCGGATGACCTGTTTGACGATTGGGGTGTGCACTTGGACAGCCTGCAATCGCACCTGTTCCGACCCGAACGCATTCGCCCCATCATCCGGGGCGAGCGGGACTTGCGCGACGCCGTGTCAGAGTGGATCGCCGGGTTGGAGCAAGAGATCGATGTGGACGCCTTTCTGGCCTACTGGTTTGCCAAGGATGCCCGTCCTGACCTGGCTGTCCTGCCGCACCTAGAGCGTTCAGCATTCCGACATGTCATCGGCACGAATAACGAGGCGCGTCGCGCAGCTTACATCGAGACGGAGATGGGGTTTGCCGATCGGGTCGAACGGATCTTTGCCTCCGGACGCATGGGGTGCGCAAAACCCGAGGAGGCCTATTTCGCGCAGATCGAGGATTGGACAGGTGCGCCTGCGTCTATGCACGTGCTGGTGGACGACACGAAACGAAACGTTGAGGCGGTGCGGGCGCGCGGCTGGCTGGCCTACCATTTTGTGGATGACACACGCGATGGTCTTGGGGCGTTTCTGGACCGCTTGGGTTGATTGCAAGAAACGCCTCTGGTCGCGCGGCGCAAATAGTGGCACGACTTGGCCGAAATATACCGGAGGACGCCATGGACGACATCACCGAACGCCACAATGCCAAGATGAAAAAGATCAAGGCCGCCCGCGACAAGATGATGGAGACCAAGACCGAGGAGAAGGGTCTGATCATGGTCCATACCGGGCCGGGCAAGGGAAAGTCATCCTCCGGGTTCGGGATGATCATGCGGTGTATCTCGCACGGGATGCCTTGCGCGGTGGTGCAGTTCATCAAGGGCAACTGGGACACCGGGGAAAAGACGTTTCTGCGGGATCGGTTCGCGGATGAGTGCCGGTTTTTTGTGTCCGGAGAAGGGTTCACTTGGGAAACCCAGGACCGCGAGCGGGACATCGCGGCGGCACAGAACGGCTGGAAGATTGCCAAGGAACAGATTCTCGATCCCGAAATCCAGTTTGTTCTGCTCGACGAGATCAACATCGCGCTGCGCTACGACTATTTGGATATCGACGAAGTGGTTGAGTTTCTTCTAACGAAGAAACCCGAGATGACTCACGTGGTGCTGACGGGTCGGAATGCCAAGCCCGAGTTGATCGAGGCGGCGGATCTCGTAACCGAGATGACGCTGGTCAAGCACCCTTTCAAAGATTTGGGTGTGAAAGCGCAGAAGGGCGTTGAGTTCTGACAGGCAAGGGCCAATCTCGGCCGTTGAGTAGTAAGACGATGGCGGTTTTGGAGCCTCTGCTACCGAAGCAGATGGTTCGCCTTTTGAAGAAGCGTCAAGCAAGGAAGTGTTGTGAGCGACCCCAGTGATCAAGAAAAACTAGAGGAAATCTATCGGGTGCTGAGCGACTTGAGATATTTGATGCACCAAGAGTCCAACGAGCTGCAGGATTTTCAAAGGATTGCGCGAGACTACTACGGGCGAATTGCGACGGCTGCGAAGTATGCAAGCGCAATGCTTCCAAGCGATGTTGTAGCCAAACACCACGATCCGTAGTCATTTGGCGCGCAGCCGCGGACTGCGACAGTCGCGTTTTCGCAAAACGCTTCCTCACAATGCCTGTGGGAAAATTGGTTGTACCGACGGATTTTGGGTGCGGCAGGTCGGTTTCCCAAATCTGCGAAGTGTTGAACCCGCATGTGTTCAAGTCGCTTAGGCAACTGCTTTAAAGGCGCTGCTAGCAAGTACGTTGAGTATTGCCGTTACCAACCTGATTCTTAGATGCTCAGTTCAGCAGTGTTGCAACTGTTCCAAGGTCAATTGCCCAAGCAGCAGCCGGTACTGCAATCGCCAGCCCCATAAGGATCATCGTTTTGCGCGCCCGCGCCTTGGCCGCACGCTTGCGGCGTTCCGGTGTGTTTGTGAAATCCAACATGATCTTTCCGTTTCTTTTGCGTGGTGTCATGTAAGTGATCGTCGCATCAGCTTGCGCGACGAATCTGGCATTTCTGCGATGTCAGGATGGAGGTATCATGGCGAAAGCCCTCATGTTTCAAGGCACTGGCTCCAATGTCGGCAAGTCGATGCTGGTATCCGGACTGTGCCGCGCGGCAAAACGCCGAGGCCTCTCAGTGGCCCCGTTCAAGCCGCAAAACATGTCGAACAATGCCGCCGTGACAACGGACGGCGGCGAAATTGGTCGCGCCCAGGCGCTGCAGGCCATGGCGTCCGGGTTACAACCCCATACGGACATGAACCCCGTGCTGCTGAAACCCGAAACAGACGTGGGCAGCCAGGTCGTCGTGCAGGGCAAACGTCTGACCACGGTGAAGGCGCGGGAATACGCTGCGCTAAAGCCGCAGCTCATGGAACATGTCCTCGACAGCTTTGGCCGGTTGAAGCAGGCGCATGATCTGGTGCTGGTTGAAGGGGCGGGCAGCCCGGCTGAGGTGAACCTGCGCCCGGGCGACATTGCAAATATGGGCTTTGCCCGCGCCGCTGACTGCCCTGTGGTCTTGGCCGGTGACATCGATCGGGGCGGGGTGATTGCACAGGTTGTTGGAACGCAGGCCGTGATCGATCCGGAGGACGAGGCGCTGATCAAGGGCTTCCTGATCAACCGCTTTCGTGGTGATCCGCGCCTGTTTGACGACGGCTACGCCCTGATTGAAAAATACACAGGGTGGCGTGGCTTTGGCATGGTGCCTTGGTTTTCGGATGCCTGGAAACTGCCAGCAGAGGATGCGCTGGATATCGCGACACCACGTCGGGCTGATGGCCTACATATCGTCTGCCTCAAACTGTCACGCATCGCCAATTTCGATGACCTTGATCCGCTTGCGCAGGAACCGGGTGTGCGGTTGACCATGTTGCATGCGGGCCAAGCGTTGCCAGCGGATACGGATGTGGTGATCATCCCGGGTAGCAAGTCAACACGGGGCGATCTGCAGTTTCTCAAGGGCCAGGGATGGGACGAGGATATCCGTGCCCACACGCGGCGCGGTGGGGCCGTGCTGGGGATCTGCGGCGGGTTCCAGATGCTGGGGCGCGTGGTGGATGACCCTGAAGGCATTGAAGGGCCGGCCGGCGCCACGGATGGGATCGGACTGCTGGATGTCCAGACCACGATGACCGATGATAAGCGGTTGACCACCGTAGAGGCGGTTCATGTGCCCACGGGACAAGCCTTTCAAGGGTACGAAATTCACATCGGACGCAGCGAAGGACCTGATCGCGCGCGCCCCTTCGCGCAGGTAGCGGGGCAGGACGAAGGTGCCATCAGCGCGGATGGGCGGATTGCAGGCAGCTACTTGCACGGCATGTTCCGCGACGATGGTTTTCGGCGGGCCTGGCTTGCGGGCTTTGGCGTGAGCCACGGCAACGCGTCCTACGCCGATACCGTGGAAACAACGCTTGATGCATTGGCGGATCATCTCGAAACCCATCTCGACATCGACGCGCTTTTGGCTTGCGCACGATAGGGCGCAGGCACAGAGTTGGCACATGCCTCATATCGTGATCGACTATTCTGCCAATCTCGAAGATCAGTTGGACATGCATGGCCTCTGCGTTGCTTTGAAAAATGCGGCGGCGGCGACTGGTGTGTTCCCCGCCGCGGGCATTCGGGTGCGCGCGCATGCTGCACAATACAGCGTGATCGCCGACGGCGATACAAAACACGGTTTCATCGATATCGTGATCCGGTTGGCTGAGGGGCGGACTGAGGAGCAGAAAACTCTGGCAACAGATGCTGTCTTTGAGGCGGCCAAGGCCTTCACCGCAGATTACATGGCGCATCACCCTTTCATGCTGTCGCTTGAGCTTCGAGAGCTCGACCCAAACCACAGCCGCAAAACCAGCTCGATCCGCAGCTACTTGCCGCCGGACATGCACTAGAAGTTTCTTCTGACTGGAAATACTGCGGGGGAGCCCGCAGGGCGGGGGCGGAGCCCCCTAAAACATGTTGTCGCGCAGCGTCCGCTGGATCACTCGAAGGCAAATTCGGGCAACTGATCGAAGGCCACTTTCAATGCTTGCCCCCATCCATTCGATACCGTCTGGAAATAGGGGTCATCAGCTTCGATCCGTTCGGCATGGGTGATGGACAGGCTGTCTCGATCATAGGTCACGTAATCAAGCGGCAGGCCCACGGACAGGTTCGACTTAATGGTCGAATCAAAACTGACCATCAGCAACTTCACCGCATCCTCGAAGCGCATCGCCGGATCATGCGCGCGCACGATGATGGGTTTGCCGTACTTGGCTTCCCCAATCTGGAAAAACGGAGTGTCATCTGACGCTTCGATAAAATTCCCCTCCGGATAGACAAGGAACAGGCGGGGGTCCGACCCTTTGATCTGCCCACCAATGATCATGGTCGCGCCAAACGCGCCATCGGCCTCCATGCCCGTCGTGGCATTGGATGCGATCACCTCTTTCAGAGTGCGCCCGACCTCACGGGCCACCTGAAACATCGATGGTGCTTCAAGGATCGAGGGGCTGCGATCTTCGGGAGCTTTTGACCGCTCATCCAGAAGCGAGATCACCGATTGCGTGGTTGCGAGGTTCCCGGCGGTCATAATCACGATCACGCGTTCCCCCGGCACCTCCCAGGTGTGCATCTTCTTCACGGTCGAGATGTTGTCGACGCCCGCATTGGTGCGCGTGTCGGACATAAAGATCAGTCCGGCATCCAACCGCATCCCTACGCAATAGGTCATATTTTGTGTGTCCCCGCCCCGAGTCGCGGCAAATCTGCGCTATTGCTGCTGTACCTGCAAGGTCACAGACATATCTTCCCCTGCGTTACCATAGCGTAAACCGGAAATCGGGGCTGCCCCGCGATAGTCGAGGCCCGTGGCGACACGTACATAACGCGCGTCGGGCGAGATACCGTTTGAGATGTCGAACCCCACCCAACCCAAGCCTTCGACATGGGCTTCTGCCCAGGCATGGCTGGCGTCCTGATCGACCCGGTCATCCATCATAAGGTATCCCGACACATACCGTGCCGGAAACCCGAGCATGCGGGCGGCCGTGATGAACACATGGGCATGGTCCTGGCATACGCCGTGACCGGCCTCCATCACGTCTTCCGCCGTTAGGTCCGAGGAAGCCTGATCGGTTGAATAGGGCACCTGTTCAAGAACATGGGCGGACAGGCCATGCAGTCGGTCCAGATCACCGCCATTTCCCGGTGTGCTGTCCACAAGTCTCTGAACACGTTCTCCCGGCTTGGTCAGTGCGGTGCTGCGGCGAAACAGCCACAGGGGAACGTAACCACCTTGCGGCCCAACGACACCAGCCTTGTCTTCAACGTCGACGATACCGGCACAGGTGATCTCAATCTCGGTCTGGCCGGGGGCAAAGCTGACCAAATCAACGGCATTGGCGTGTTCGTCCTCGAAGGACACCTCGACCTGTCCGCCGGTCACATCAATACGCCAGTCTTCGACCAATTGGCCGGGGCGTGACTTGGGGCGCAGGCGAACCTGCTGCAGCCCGTATGGAACAGGCGCGTCATAGGTGTAGTGAGTTTTGTGAAGAACGTTCAGGCGCATGTGGTCATTCAATAAAGCGGTAATCAATCTCGATCTGACGGCCCAATGCCGCGCTGTCCCGCAGGAAGTCCGTGATGAATTCGTGCAGACCATAGTCAAAGATGGCGTTCATGTCGTGCGCTTTGAATTTCGAGCAGAGCGCGTCAGAGAGGGAGTGGCAGGTGTGCCGGGTTGCATATTCCTGCTCAAGGTAGCCCAAGTTGTCGCCGATCTTGCCATAGCAAAAGGCAAGGCTGCGCGGCAGGCGACCGTCGAGGATCAGGAACTCGGCGATGGCTTTGGGGTCCACGTCCCCATCGTGCAGGGTTTGGTAAGCCCGCGTCGTAGACGTGGCGCGCAGAATCGTGTCCCACTGCACATTGTCCGATGGGCTGCCCACCAGCCGGACCGAGGGCAAAAGAATGTAATACTTCTGATCAAGAATTCGGGCCGTGTTGTCTGCGCGTTCGAAAAAAGTACCGATGCGCGCAAAGTTGTAGATGTCGTTGCGCACCATCGTACCGTGCAGCGCACCGCGCACGAAGGCGCTGCGTTGTCGGATCACTTGCAGCACACGCGGCAGATCGCGGTCTTCGACCTGTTGGGCCAAGAGCCTTTTAAGGACCATGTAGCACTCGTTTACGGCCTCCCACACCTCGCGCGTCAGCGCCGTACGGACGACACGCGCATTCATGCGCGCGGCCTCGATTCCGGCCATGATCGAGCCGGGGTTGTTCGGGTCGCGCAGTAGGAAATCGATGACCTTTGGACCATCGGGCGCGCCATGAACATCCGCATAGGCGCGGCTAAGGCCGGTCGAAGACAGGATGGACGTCCATTCACTTTCTGCCGCGCTTGAGCGTGTCAGGGAAATGCGCAGCCCCGCATCGATCATACGCGCGGTGTTTTCGGCCCGTTCAAGGTAGCGGAACATCCAAAAGAGCCCGCCTGCGGTCTTGCCCAGCATCGCGCTACTCCTCCAGCACCCAAGTGTCTTTGGTTCCGCCGCCCTGGGACGAGTTCACGACCAGCGACCCTTCGGTCAGGGCCACGCGCGTCAGGCCACCGGGCGTGATGTCGATCCGGTCAGGTGAGACAAGGACGAAGGGGCGCAAATCCACGTGGCGCGGCGCAAGGCCCGCATCGGTCAGGATAGGGACCGTAGACAGCGCAAGCGTGGGTTGGGCAATGTAGTTGCCGGGCGCTGCCTCCAGCTTGGCGCGGAAATCTTCGATCTCTTTCTTCGATGCTGCAGGGCCCACAAGCATTCCGTAGCCGCCCGAGCCGTGCACCTCTTTCACCACCAGATCGGCGAGGTTGTCGAGCACGTACTTGAGGTCCTGCGGTTCCGAGCAACGATGCGTTGGGACATTTTGCAGGATCGCCTTTTCGCCGGTGTAGAATTCAACGATGTCCGGCATGTAGCTGTAGATTGCTTTGTCATCCGCGATCCCTGTGCCGGGCGCGTTTGCGATTGTGATCCCGCCAGCTCGATAAACATCCATGATCCCCGGCACACCCAAAACGCTGTCCGGGTTGAAGTTCAGCGGGTCAAGGTACTCATCGTCCACCCTGCGATAGAGCACATCGATGGGCTTGTAGCCCCGCGTCGTTCGCATCGCCACACGCCCGTCCACGACGCGCAGATCATGCCCTTCGACCAACTCGGCGCTCATCTGATCGGCGAGGAAGGCATGCTCGTAATAGGCCGAGTTGTGAATGCCCGGTGTCAGCACCGCAATAGTGGGGCGACCGTTGCAGGCATCCGGTGCGCAGGCCGAAAGCGATTTGCGCAGCGACCGAGGGTACTGGCCGACAGACTGCACTTTGATCTTGCTGAACAGTTCGGGGAACATGTGCAGCATCGTCTCGCGATTTTCGAGCATGTAGCTCACACCCGATGGGGTGCGCGCATTGTCTTCCAAAACGAAAAACTCGTCGTCCCCGGTGCGTACAAGATCGGTGCCGACGATATGGGTATAGATGTCGCCGGGGGGCGAGACGCCGATCATCTCCGGCAGGAAGGCGTCATTGCGTGCAATCATCTCGGCCGGCAGGCGGCCGGCGCGCACGATCTCTTGTCGGTGGTAGATATCGTGTAGAAAGGCGTTGAGGGCGCGCACGCGTTGCTCGATCCCCTTGGCCACCTTGGCCCATTCGCGGGCAGCGATGATGCGAGGCACCAGATCGAAAGGGATCAGCCGTTCGGTTGCGTCCGGATCGCCGTAGACGTTGAAGGTCACGCCGATCAATCGGAACAGCGCTTCGGCTTCTTCTGATTTGGAGAGCAGGCGGGCGGTGTCTTCGTCCGCGAACCATTTGGAATAGTCGGCATAGGGGGCACGTGCGGCCGTGCCGTGGCCAAACATCTCGTCGAAATACGTTGGTCTTTCAGACATACTCTTTAGCCTGCATATTCCACGCAATGTCGCAACTAAAACGGGACAAAAGCCGGGAATGGACTGAAATCCCGTCGCATAATCAGGCATTTGCTGTGCTGCGTGAGTTACTGACGTCAGATTGGGCCGCAATTGACACACAGATTCCGTGCGCAGGTGCACTGGACGTTTTGCCGGGTTTCAGGGACGATGTTGCGAAGTATTCAGAACGAGGCGCCCTATGTCTGACCCCTGCATTATCTGTGTCGCGATCACCGGCTCGGTCCCCCAGAAATCGGACAACCCTGCAGTGCCGATCTCGGTGCCGGAACAGGTCGAAAGCACCCATGCCGCGTTCGAGGCCGGGGCAAGCATCTGCCACGCCCATGTCCGGAATGATGATGGATCGACAACATCTGATCCTGACAAGTTCGCGCTGTTGAAAGAGGGCGTGGAAAAGCACTGCCCCGGTATGATTGTGCAATTGTCTACCGGAGGGCGGTCCGGGGCAGGTGAGGCGCGCGGCGGAATGCTGCCGTTGCGCCCTGACATGGCGTCGCTATCCGTGGGGTCGAACAATTTTCCGACACGGGTTTACGAGAATCCGCCGGACCTTGTCGAATGGCTTGCGGCCGAGATGATCACCTATGAGGTAAAGCCCGAGATCGAGGCGTTCGATTTGAGCCACATCCTCATCGCAGCCGAGATGCATGCAAAGGGCAAGATCAAGGATACACCCTACATCCAGTTCGTGATGGGGGTGAAGAATGCCATGCCTGCGGATCGGCATGTCTTTGATTTCTATGTGCAAACCGTTCAGCGCCTGTTTCCAGATGCGCCGTGGTGCGCGGCGGGGATCGGGGCGAACCAGATCGTGTTGAACGAGTGGGCGGTGGCTGCTGGCGGGCATGCGCGCACCGGGCTTGAGGATAATGTGCGTCTCGACAAACACACGTTGGCACCCTCGAACGCGGCGTTGGTCGAGCGGTTGGTCGATGTCTGCGCCGAGCATGACCGCCCGGTTGCGACCCCAACGCAGACCCGTGCAATCCTTGGTTTGCGGGCCGCATGATCAAATTGCCCTAGCGTCACGTCGGTGACCCGGTGGACACGGTCCGGTTGATCCGCCACCCTGCCTCTAATCAGGAGGAGATCATCATGGACATGTCATTCACGCTACGCCCCGAGAATCGCGACCTTCTGGACCGGGTGGCCACCATGATCCGGGACGAGATCATGCCGCTCGAAGAGGAATACGCCGGTGAAGTCGCCAAGGGCGACCGGTGGCAATACACGGATCGACAGACCGAAATTCTGGAAGGGTTGAAGGCCAAGGCCAAAGCGGCGGGGCTTTGGAATTTCTGGCTGACCGACAGCGACAAGGGCTTTGGCCTGTCCACCGTGGAATACGCCCATTTCGCCGAGGAGATGGGCAAGACGCCTCTTGGAGCTGAGGTCTTCAATTGCTCGGCCCCCGACACCGGAAACATGGAGGTATTCGAGCGCTACGGCACCGACAAGATGAAAGCCGACTGGCTGGCGCCTCTGCTCGAGGGGAAAATCCGCTCAGCCTATCTGATGACGGAGCCCGATGTGGCCTCGTCAGACGCCACCAACATTTCGATGTCCTGCGTGCGTGATGGCGACGACTACGTACTGAACGGCGAAAAATATTGGGCCTCCGGTGCGGGGGACCCGCGCTGCAAGGTTTACATCGTCATGGTGAAAACGGGTGGTGACGACCTGCCTAAGCACAAGCGCCAGTCGATGATCGTTGTCCCCGCGGGGACAGACGGGATCGAGGTGTTGCGCCCGATGATGGTTTACGGCCATGACGATGCACCGCACGGGCACATGCACATCCGCTTTACGAACGTCCGCGTGCCTGCCGAAAACATCCTTCTGGGCGAAGGACGGGGGTTCGAGATTGCCCAAGGTCGCCTTGGGCCGGGCCGCATCCACCACTGCATGCGGGCCATCGGGCAGGCCGAAGCGGCATTGGAGTTGATGTGCAAACGGTCGCTGTCCAAAGAAGCCTTTGGCAAGCCGCTGGCGCAACTCGGTGCAAACTATGACATCATCGCCGAATGCCGGATGGAAATCGAGATGGCGCGGCTTTTGTGCCTTAAGGCCGCGTGGATGATGGACCAGGGCGATGCGCGTGCCGCGGCCCCATGGATCAGCCAGATCAAGGTGATCGCCCCGCGTGTCTCGCTCAAGGTCATTGACGAGGCTGTGCAAATGCATGGCGGGCAGGGGATCAGTCAGGATACGCCTCTGGCCATTGCATGGACCCATCAACGCACGTTGCGCCTTGCTGACGGGCCTGATGCCGTGCACCGCCGTCAGGTGGCTCGCGCCGAGCTGAAGAAATACACGCAACAGCCAATGTGATTGCCAAAGTCGTGCAGTCGTCTGCATGAACAGGCCGAGTTGCACAAAATAACTTGCCACAAGGCCAAGTCTTGGCCCTAGTGAAGACATGAAGGATCATGTCCCAAGCACAGAGCCGTTGCGCCCGCCGGAAACGGTGATGCGCCTTGCGCGTATGGGACAAATGATGCCCACACGGCTGAGCTTTTTGCGCGTGCTTGTCCGCCGCTTGTGCACGGAACGGGCCAAGGTCCGACGCATTCATTGGGTCATGTCGGCGGAAGGCCATGGTCAGGCCGCCTACGCCGTGGATCTGGGTGGGCACACCTATTCACTGGTCGCGATTTCGAATGATCTGCCTGCAGACCAACGCAGTGACCGGGTGATCGCAACCGCATGGGACGCCGCCTTTGTCCTGTTTGACGGGGTTGCGTCACCGGATGACATTGCCCGCATTGCAGGGCAGGCCCCAAAGCAGGAGGCAGGCAGGTTCAGTCCGCGTGACCTCGTGCTCAGCCGTGCCAACAAATCCGTACGCATGTGGGACGCAATCGTTGCAGCCCTGCGGGCAGGGGCGCAGCCCGACCTCAGGATGGTTTGCGACATCGGTTACCTGATGCGAACGACTGCGGTTTATGGAAATGGCAAGTTCGGGATTGCAGATCGCTCGCTGATTGCAGATCGCCCCGGGCTTGAAGGTCCCTTCGCTGCCGAGATGCTAACTGTGTACCTGATCCGTCACTTCACGCTTGATCTGGTGCAGCATGTGGGCGGCGGCACCCTTGATCCAGACCTTGCGCGCCATATCGGCATTGGCAATGCGACCGGGCTGGGCATGGCGCCTTTCCTGGTCAACCACCCGGTCCTGCTGCACAATTGGATGCAGGCCCGCGAAACGGCTCTGGCTCGTGTGTTGGCGCGCGAGACGATGACCGAAGCGCAGGGCGCGCGATTGAGAACGCTGGCACGGCGGGCACAGCACCATTTGGCGGATTGGATTGTACCGGCTGAGGATCACAACGACATCCTGCGGCAGCTGGAGTCCGACTGGGCGTCTTTTCTACCCCATTTTGATACCGTGCCCGCGAACAGACCCTTTGCAGCGCTGTGGCACGCGGCGGCAGATGAAAGTGAAACGCTGCAGGAACTGTTGGCCTCTATACTGATCGAAATCTGCCCCGAAGATGTGGATGACCTGGCGCAAGATATGGGGGATCGGTTCGGGCCTTTGATTGTGCCTTTTGCGGACACCGAAGCACTCAAGATGGCCATCGAAACCAAATGGGGCTGGGCGCTTGCGCATGATTATGAGGACGCCGATCAATGTCGGCGGTTCTGGTATGTGAGCGAGGCCAAGCTGGAACCGCGACTGGGCGATCGTTTTGCCGAGCCGGGGGCTGAGTTGGAAACCCCTTTGGATATCGCCCGCCGGGTTGCACAGCTTTATGCCGATCTCACGAATGGCGCGGTGCCGGTGTCGGAATTCACGAAACAACATCCCGATCACGCCCATGCCATCAATCGGGTTGCCCTTCTACACCGCTATTCTTACGCAGAAATCCGCGACAATCTTATTGCTGCGACCTGTCGCCCCATTGATATGCTGCGGTGCAAGCTCAGTTTCTTTGGTGCGACAAAGTTCGATCCAAAGTCCGACCTGTGGACCCGCATCACGCTGGCTCAGGGGGCGCCTTTAGGGGATGAACTGCGTCCCGAGATGGATGATTGGTGGCTTCCGGCGATGGAGCGATGAAAATGTCATGGACCGAAGTGCAGACGCTGGGGGTTAAAGCCGCCAGCGGAGCGGGGGTGCCGCCCGCCCAGGCGCTCGCCTTTGGTGCAATGTTGGCCCGCCATATCGCTGATGAAGGTCCGCAGGGCGCTGTTGCCGCTGCCTTGTCTAAGCCCGAGAGCATTGTTGCCTTGGCGCACCGGGTTGAAACGATTGTCGAAGCGGCGTCGGTGACGGCCAAACCCGTCGATGCAAGGGAAGAAGATGCTGGCACCCGCGCTATGCTGGTCAGTTGGCTGTCGGCTTTGCCCTGCAAGGCGGAACTGGATATCGCAGGGCCGAAGGTCCGGGTCAGCCTTTCACTGTCCGAACCCAGCGCGCGGGGACGGCCAGAGCGACTGCACCTTGATGCTTCGCTTTCCGAGCAGTTGAATGCCCTCGCGGCGAAGACATATGTGCCCGACAGCGACGCTTCGCGATCCGGCGGCGCAGGTGCCGGGCTGATGGAACTGGACTAGGCGAACGGATTTTCCGGGTAGCCGACACCGGCCAGATACAACCCGTCCGGAGGGCAGACCGGCCCACAAGCCGCGCGATCGCACGCCTCAAGCGCATGTTTGACGTCATCCGGGTGCCAAGCCCCGGCCCCCACACGCTCCAACGTCCCGACAAAGCTGCGCACCTGGTTGTGGAGAAAGGATCGCGCCCGCACATCGAAATGAACCTCGGGGCCGTGTACGCCCTCCACATGGGAGACATCCAATCGGTCCAGCGTTTTCAATGGGCTGTCTGCCTGACAGATGGACGAGCGGAAGGTGGTGAAGTCATGCCGCCCGATCAGATGGTCGGCTCCGGCCTGCATGGCATCGGCGTCTAACGGGTTGTTCACCCGCCACACCAACCCGCGCAAGTGTGTCGCCGGTGCGCGGCGCATCAGGATGCGAAAGAGGTAACGGCGTTCCATGGCCGAGAAACGTGCGTGCCAATCATCCGCAACCTTGGCGCATGCGATGATCGCAACCGGATGCGGTTTGAGATGGTGGTTGAGCGCCTCGGACAGCCGGAACGGGTCCCAGTCCTTTTCCATATCGCAATGCGCAACCTGTGCCAGACCATGCACGCCCGCGTCGGTGCGGCCTGCGGCGGCGATGGTGTGATCGCGTGGCTCCAGCTTGGCCAGTGCCGCTTCGATTGCGCCCTGCACTGACGGTTGATCTGCTTGCCTTTGCCAACCAGCAAACGGACCACCATGATATTCGACTTTCAAAGCATAGCGCGGCATGACGGCGGACCTATCCCCAAACCGGTTACTGCGCAACGGCGTGCAATGGGTCCTGTCTTCCCTGTTTCCAAAAAATCCCCGCCGGAGGCTCCCGCACTGGCACCCTATGCGACACTGAACTGGTACGAGACCGTGCAACACCTTACATAGTCGACAAGACATGAAGGGGGCCGCACGTGGTTCTAACGACAATTGCCGATGGCGTGCTGGATGTGGCCCAAGGCATATATGACACCGGCGCGGACCTGTTTGGCGATACGACAATTCGGTTGGGCGTGACCGGACTGGCCCGATCCGGCAAGACGGTTTTCATCACATCACTGGTCGCGAACCTGCTGGATCAGGGGCGTATGCCGCATCTGCTGGCTGCCAGCGAAGGACGGATCGCGGCCTCATACCTGCAACCGCAACCCGACGATACGGTACCGCGCTTCGATTACGAGGCGCATATGGGCGCGCTGGCGGGCAGCCCACCCAGCTGGCCTGATAGCACACGTGCTGTCAGTGAGTTACGGGTATCGCTGAGGGTCAAACCAAACGGTTTGCTGGCGGGGTTGCAGGGGCACCGGACCGTGCATCTGGATATCATTGATTATCCGGGCGAATGGCTGTTGGACCTAGGGCTTCTCGATCAAAGTTATGAGGAGTGGTCAGCCTCCGTGCTTGCACGTCTTCAGGACCGCGACAGCGCCGTTGCGTTTCGTGCGGTGCTCAATTCGGTTGATGGTGCCGCCAAGCTGGACGAAGTGCAGGCCAAGACAGTGGCCGCCGCGTTCACCGAATACCTGCACGCGGCCCGTGCCGAGGGCTACTATGACTGCACACCGGGCCGGTTCCTGCTGCCCGGGGACCTAGCCGGCTCCCCCGTGCTGACCTTTGCACCGCTACCGCCCGGGGATGCCCCGCGGCGGTCACTGCGCCGCGAATTGGCACGGCGCTTTGAAGCTTACAAGTCGCAGGTCGTGCGCCCGTTCTTTCGCGATCACTTTGCACGCATCGACAGACAGGTTGTGCTGGTCGACGCGCTGGGTGCCATTCACAACGGTCCCGCCGCAGTTGAGGATATGCGCGCAGCCATGTCCGAAATTCTGTCGGCCTTCCGTCCCGGCAAAAACGTTTTCCTGAGCCAATTGTTCCGGGGCAAGCGGGTGGAGAAAATCCTGTTCGCCGCGACCAAGGCCGACCATCTGCATCACAGCCAACACGCCCGTCTGACAGCTATAATGGAGGCGTTGACCCGCGAAGCACGAGACCGTGCGCGTTTTGCCGGGGCCGACACACAGGCGCTCGCACTTGCCGCGCTGCGCGCCACGACCGAAGACACGGTTCAGCATGATGGCGATCCACTTGACGTTGTCAGGGGCACGTTGCTAGACACCGGCAAACAGGCGGCGTTCTACCCCGGCGCACTGCCGGATGATCCGGCTCATATCCTGTCTCCGGCTGCAAACGGAGCGCAGGATTGGTTGGACGGTGACTATAAGGTGATGCGATTTGCACCGGCGCCCCTGACCCTGCGCCCGGGCGACGGCCCGCCCCATATCCGGCTCGACCGCGCAGCACAGTTCCTTTTCGGAGACAAGCTGTGAACACGTTTCTCCGAGCGGCGCAGCCGACAGATGCGGGCGCAGTGGGTGCGATCCTGTCGGGTTTCATCGATGGCACGGACTGGATGCCACGCATCCACACCCGGGCCGAAGATCTGTCTTTTGCAGGGCACATGATCGAACAGGGCTGGGTCACCGTGGCCGAAAGACATGATCAGGTGTGTGCCTTTTCCGCCCGGAACGGGGCAGATGTGCATGCGCTTTATGTCGGCGAAGGCGCGCAGGGGCAGGGGGTTGGCGCGGACCTGCTGGCGCAGATGCAGCAAGCGACGGATCATCTGAGACTCTGGACCTTTCAGGCAAATAAAGGCGCGCAGCGGTTTTATCTGCGGCATGGCTTTGTCGAGATTGAGCGGACGGACGGTGCCCGCAATGACGAAGGTTTGCCTGACATCCGCTACGACTGGCATAGAGGGACAACGTGATGGCCAAGGGCCCCGTACTGATCGAGATCGAGGATGAAGCGGCGCCCAAGGTGGCGGATGCCCCACCTGTGCCGGACACCATTCCGTTGGCAGCCCCACGTGGCGAAGCCATGCAGAGGGTCGCGCGTGTGGCTGCGCGCAAACCATCGCGGATTGGGCGATTGTTTTGGGGGCTGGCCGGTGCATTGCTGACGGCTGTTCTTAGTGCGGCTGCATGGGATTTTGTGACGGGCTGGATTGCGCGGGCGCCGATCGTGGGCTGGGCCTTTACCGGGCTCCTTTGCGCCTTTCTCGTCACCTTGCTTGTCATTTGTCTACGCGAACTGGCGGCGCTTCGACGGCTTGCGCGGCTTGACGGGCTGCGCCACGCGGCAGCACAGGCGATTGAACAGAATGATCTGTCCGCAGCGCGCGCGGTGGTTGATCGGCTGGATGTGTTGTACCGGGCCCGCCCTGACGCAGAGTGGGGACGCGCGCGACTGACGGAATTGCGTGGTGATCAGATGGATGCTGCCGGTTTGCTCAAACTGGCGGAAGATACGCTTGTGGCCCCATTGGACAAGGCCGCCGAGCGAGAGGTTGAAGCGGCCGCGCGGCAGGTGGCGACGGTCACTGCGCTTGTTCCGATTGCACTGGCAGATGTGGTTGCGGCGTTGACAGCGAACCTGCGCATGATCCGACGCATTGCCGAGATTTACGGCGGGCGCGGCGGTCTGTTGGGCAGTTGGCGGCTGACCCGCGCTGTGATGGCTCATTTGGTGGCGACGGGTGCAGTTGCGGTCGGTGACGACATGCTGGAACCGGTGTTGGGTGGTTCAATTTTGGGCAAATTATCGCGTCGATTTGGTGAGGGGCTGGTAAATGGCGCTCTCACGGCCCGCGTAGGTGTGGCTGCCATGGAAGTGTGTCGACCACTGACCTATCTCCCCGGTGACAGGCCAAAAGCACGCCGCCTCGTGAAACAGGCGTTGGGCGGCCTATTTCAAAGCCAGAGAGACAAGGGAAACGACTGACAATGGAAACTTTTGCCCCCGACCTTGCCACAATGGTGCGCACGCCGCTGACGGATGAACATGTCGAAGCACTGCGCCGCGTTGGAACCGTTATGGAGGTGAAAGCGGGTGAGCATTTCCAAAGAGCTGGCGAGCGTATTGAGACCTTTCACTATCTTCTAACGGGTGAAACGGAAGCGATAAACTCTTCCACGGGCAAACGATACGGCAATGCCACGTTGGGTCCCGGTCAGTTCTTCGGCGAATTGGCGTTTCTGAATGGTGGTCATGCCTTCATGGGTGGGCGTGCGGTACAGGACACGCAGCTTCTGTGTGTTCCCCGCGATGAGATACTGAAACTCATGTCGGACATTCCAGAGATGTCGGACATTATCATCACGGTTTTTGCCGCGCGTCGTCGTCGCATGCTGGACCTGTCAGAGGGTGGATTAACCCTGATCGGGGGGGAGGTGAACCGGGACGTGCGGCGCATTGCAAGCTTTGCCTCACGCAACCGCATCCCCTTTGTCGAGGTCGAGATTGACAGCGCAGAGGGCAAGGATCTTGCCAACACGTGCAGCATTGATCGCGCGCATCCGGCGGTGGTTTTTGCCAAGCACCAGGTGATTGATCCACCCACCCCGCGCGGTGTGGCTGCGACGCTGGGCCTTGATATGAGCTTGCGCAAGGAAGATGTCTATGACGTGGCCGTCGTGGGCGGTGGGCCTGCCGGCGTGGCCGCTGGCGTTTACGCCGGGGCCGAAGGTCTGTGCGCCGTGGTGCTTGAGGATTTGGCCATCGGCGGACAGGCGGGCACCTCAAGCAGGATAGAGAACTACATGGGTTTTCCCACCGGCATCTCGGGCGGCGATCTTGTGGGGCGAGGCGAGGTGCAGGCGATGAAGTTCGGCACACGCTTTGCCGTGCCCGTGCGTGCGACCGAGTTGATGCAATGCGAAAAGCATCTGTTTCATATCAAATTGGACAATGAGGACTGGGTGTCGGCGAAGGCTCTGGTCGTGGCCACCGGTGTGCAGTACCGTCGCTTGCCGCTGGATCGTCTGGAAGAGCTTGAAGGCAACGGGGTCTACTATGCCGCCACCGATGTAGAGGCGCGCTATTGCAAAGACGCCGAGGTTGCCGTGATCGGCGGCGGCAATTCGGCAGGACAGGCCGCGATGTTCCTGGCGCGGACGGCGAAGCACGTTCATGTGCTGGTCCGTGGTGAAACCCTGTCGTCCTCAATGTCGGACTACCTGTTGCAACGTCTTGAAAGCCACCCGAGGATCACCATCCATTTGTGTACTGAGGTCAGGGCTTTACATGGTGAAGATCGCCTTGATGCCATTGCCATCCACGACCGGCGCGGGGGCCAAAGCTGGCAATTGAACACCAAAGCGCTGTTCATCATGGTCGGGGCCGCACCGAATACCAAGTGGCTGTCGGATCTGGTCGAGTTGGACGACAGGGGCTTTGTCAAAACTGGACAGGATGTGGGCGCTGTCACTGGTTATGAAACCTCGCGTCCCGGCATTTTTGCGGTCGGCGATGTCCGCGCTGGTTCTGTCAAAAGGGTGGCAAGTGCGGTGGGTGAAGGATCGGTTGTGATGTCCGCAGTTTGGGCGCATATCGCGGACGTCTGACACCGCGGCGTACCATGGTGCTGCAAGGCCGCGCTGCAAAGGTCTGGAAATCCTTGCCTTTTGTCTGAGATGACTGTGGTCTATCCTCGCGCCAAAGTGCGTGCGAGGGATGGATATGGAAGGGATGCTTGTCCTAGGAGGCTTGATAATCCTCGCGATTCCGATTGCGGTTATCTACCTCTTGGTCACGGTTAGCGGCCTGCGCGGTCGGATCGCCGAGCTGGAAAAGGTGCTGGCCGGACGGTCGCCTGACACACCAACCGCAGCCAAGGTAAGTGCCGCACAAACAGGGCCTTCGCCATGGGAGGCGTCCGAAAAGGTCGCTGACCCATCTGAGGAGGAAGCCGCAGCACCCGCGGACCCCGAAGCCAAGCCATCCGAACCAGCCGCTGCGCGCGTCGTTGCACAACGAAAGGCAGGGGAGCCTCCTAAGCCAGCAGAACCTGCCGGACCAACGCCATTGCAACGGTTCGCATCCTGGCTGACCGCCAACTGGTTTTATGCGGTATCCGCAGTCTCGCTGGCTCTTGCTGGTCTTTTCCTTGTGCAATACGGGATCGAAAACGACCTGTTCCCGCCCACCGCCCGCGTGCTTGCCGCCCTCGCCTTTGGTGGGGCGTTGATCGTCGCAGGCGAAGTGATCCGGCGCCGGTTCGGGGACAGCCCCGATGCGACCACGGCCTATATTCCATCGGTGTTCTCGGGGGCGGGACTTGTGTCACTGTTCGGCGGTATTGCCGCCGCGCGGTTGCTTTATGAACTGATCGGGGTCGAGGTTGCGTTTGCCGGTATGGCCGCGGTTGGGCTTTTGGGTGTTGGGTTGGGCTGGCTGAACGGCCCGCTCTTGGCCGCTGTCGGGGTAATTGGTGCGTTCACGGCCCCGCTTCTGGTGGGCAGCACGGTGCCTGCGACCCCCTGGCTCTACGTTTACTTTGGTGTCACTGCCGCCGTCGGGTTGGGGATTGATACGATCCGACGCTGGGCTTGGGTATCGGTGCTGAGTGTTGGTCTGGGCTTTGCAATGGGTTGGTTGACCGTCTTGAGCGGTGACGACTCCATGGTGTTGGGGTTCCAGGTCTATGTCTCGATCCTCGCGGTGTTGGCGATCCTC
The DNA here is from genome assembly GCF_014651375.1 of Tateyamaria omphalii. Lineage (GTDB taxonomy): Bacteria > Pseudomonadota > Alphaproteobacteria > Rhodobacterales > Rhodobacteraceae > Tateyamaria > Tateyamaria omphalii. The sequence continues at coordinate 628,264 of NZ_BMWT01000002.1, read as the reverse complement.
GTCCCGGCGCGGTCGTTCCGGCCTGATCATGGCGGCACCCTAGTTTCGGTATTTTTGATGGACCTAAAGGGTGACCGACCTGCATTTCCAACATTGCTGGCTCTTGCAGCGGTGGTTGTCACGTCAGCCTCGATCGTTTGGAGCGCGGGTGCGGGGGCCGAACCATTTTGGATGGCCGTCGTTATCCTCGTGATCTTTGCGATCGCGATTGTCTACTGGACGCTGTCCGCACCTGCGCTGCAGGAACTGGTGTTGCTTCCGGTTGCGGCAATCATTGCTGTGATCGCGATTGAAGGGGTTGAATTGGGGCCCGTCATCACTGCGTTCCTGACGAACTACGACATAAACCCGGAGGCTGACTTCCCGCTTGCCATCTCGCTTCTCTGGGGTGTTGGAATGGTGCTCAGTGTCGTTGCAGCGCAAAGAGCGATGCGCCCGGGGCTGTCCCTCGCCTGGGGGATGGGCGGTGCGTTGGTCGCGCCGGTGCTTGCGGTCGTCCTAGAACTGACATGGAGGCCCGCCGAAACAATCGGTGCATATCCTTGGGCTCTTCATGCCATCGTCATGGCAGCCATGATGGTCAGCTTTGCCCTGCGTTTTGCCCGCGTGGACGCGCCGGATCGAACACGGACGTCCATATTTGTCTTGTCGGCGTTGGCGTCGATCACCTTCGCTCTTGTTTTGATCCTGTCACTGGCCGCGCTGACTGTTGCGCTTGCAGTGACTGTGTTGGTTGCCGCCTGGCTGGATCGGCAGTTCAAATTGCCACTTATGCAAGTGTTCATCGCCATTGGCGTTGCGGCGGTCGGTGCGCGCTTGGTCGGCGATCCGGGATTGTTTTGGGCGCTGGACGCACCGCTTTGGGAAATGGTGCTGGCCTATGCCGGTTCACTGGCGGCCTTTGTCGCGGCAATGGCGTTGTTGCGCGGGATGGTACGAAAAACAGCAACCCTCATCTTGGACACGGCGGCGTGGTCGACGGGAGGGATGTTGGTGTCGTTGCTGCTCATCCGGTTCCTCGATGACGTGCTGCCCGGCCACCACACCGACAGCCACTGGGCTATGGGCCTGTTTGCCGTCATCTGGCTGGGCCTGATGCTGGTACAGCTTCTGCGCATCGAAGGGTTGGGTGGTATCCTGGCCTTTGTTCGTGGTGGGTTGGCGCTTGTGTTTGGTTTGATCGGGTTTGGCGCATTGGGGCTTGGTTTGACCATTCTATCGCCTCTTCTGAGTACATGGGGTGACGACGTTGCAGGGCCCCCTGTAGTGAACACGCTGATCCCGGCCTATCTTCTTCCCGCGCTTCTTCTTGGTTTTGGTGTGTGGCGCTTGCGGCATCAGGTGTTGCGTTGGGGGCTGGGAACCGTGGCGGTCGGCGTCGCGGTTTATTGGGCCTTTGCGACTGTGCGCCACCTTTGGCAAGGCGCGCAGGGGATGGAATTGGACAATGGCTTCCTGCAACCCGAGCTTTACAGCTACACGGTGGCAATCCTGCTGACCGGTGCCGTGCTGTTCTATCAATCGCTTGCCCGCAACGCGACGGCCCTGCGTCGTGCGGGACTGGCTGTGATTGGTCTGGCGGTGGCCAAGGTGTTCCTGATCGACATTTCCGGGCTGGAAGGGCTGACGCGCGTGTTGTCCCTTGTGGTTCTGGGCCTGTCGCTGTCCGGGCTCGCGTGGCTCAATCGTTGGGCGCAGAGCAAATCCGCACCCGTGGACTAGCGCAGCGGATCACCTTTCGGGAAGGCTGGCAACAACGTGCCGCAAACCAAGTGGGACAGGATGCGCGGCACCGGTGGGATCATCGATACCGGAAACAACACCCTGTCACGCAAGACCGGCAACCAACGGCTGTCGGATTGGTATTGCGGCGTGAAGGCCCAACTCATCGTCTGGTAAGCGCGCACATGCCAGCGCCTTGCCTTGGCATAGGCGGGCAGGGCGGCTTTCGGGCCGTGCGCTTCAATGGCCCGGGCCAGTGCATATGCGTCCAGCAACGCCATGTTAGCGCCTTGGCCCAGTTGCGGGCTGGCGCGATGCGCGGAGTCCCCGATATGCACCACGCCGGGCCTGTAAGGCACCCTGAGTGTGCCATGTGCATACCTCGCCATGGTCAGTTGATCGGGATCAGTGATCTGATCGGCAAAGGCCGCAAAAGCTGGCCACAGCGCGGATGCCTGTTCCTTCCACGCGTCCAGACCCGCGGCGCGCCACGCGGCGTACCCATCACGAGGCAAAGACCAGAAGATCGCCGCCATCGGCCCAGTTGCACCGGGTGGTACGCCAATGGGCAGCACACCCACCATGTTGCTGGCCTTGCGGTAGCTCTGGCGCAAATGGTCCAATGGAAGCTCGGTACCATCGGGCCAAGCCACGTTGGCCCACAACGCGCCGTAGGACAGCTGGACAGAGCGGATCGGTGTCACCGGGGAACGTGCACCAAGCGCGTCGATGACCAGATCGAAACCTGCCGCTTTCTCCCCGCCCTCAAGGTCTAGACATCCGTCGCCTGCACCGATCACCTTGGCCTTTAAGCGCATCGTAGCGCCTTCGGCGGTGGCTTTGTCCCAAAGCGCTGAAAACAGGGCGTTGCGATGCAGGGCAAGCCCGAAGTTGTTGCCTTTGCGCCGGTCATACCAAACATCAAGAACACGCCGGCCGTTGTCTGCCTCATGGCCCAGCATCCGGGTCACGCGGTTGCCCGTCGCCACCACCTGATCGAGCACCCCGCACGCCCCCAGAACCGCTTGCCCGACAGGTTGAATGACCAGCCCTGATCCCACCGGTTCGGGTGCACTAAACTGGTCGAAAACAGTCACCTCAACGCCGCGCTGACGCAGCAGGATGGCCGCGGCCAACCCGCCGATACCGGCCCCTGCAATTGCGATCTTCATGTCCCGTTCCGTTCTGACGCGTGTTTGCGTCACCGTAGGCATTTGTGCTTTACGTGAAATGAGGCATCTTGGCCCACTGGACGCCTCGACAGCCCACGCCTATAAGGCGGCCATGATGCACACGATCATCATTCTGCGAATTATATCCCCGGCGCTCTGACCAACCACTGAGACGCCGGGTAAAGGTGCTTGAGACCACTCGCGCCGCACCTCTCCGTTTTGCAAGATATATGACCGACAAAGGACGCCACCCATGTGCGCCGACACGCCTGAATACAAACACACCCTCAACCTGCCCAAGACCGACTTTCCGATGCGTGCAGGGCTGCCCAAGCGCGAGCCCGGATGGTTGGAACGTTGGGCGCGGATCGGGGTCTATAACCGCCTGCGCGAGAAAGCTGACCTCGCCCGAAAGGGGACCGGACAAGAAAAGGTGCGGGAGCCCTTCACGCTGCATGATGGCCCTCCTTATGCGAACGGCCACCTGCATATCGGACACGCGTTGAACAAGACGATCAAGGACATGATCGTGCGCAGCCACCAGATGATGGGCCGCGACGCGCGCTACATCCCCGGTTGGGACTGCCACGGCCTGCCCATCGAATGGAAGATCGAGGAACAGTACCGCAAGAAGGGTCGGGACAAGGATCAGGTGCCGATCAATGAGTTCCGTGCCGAGTGCCGGGACTTTGCTGCGGGCTGGGTCGACATCCAGCGCGAAGAATTCAAGCGGCTGGGCATCACCGGCAATTGGGACGAACCCTACCTGACCATGGATTTCCACGCCGAGCGTGTGATTGCGGAGGAGTTCATGAAGTTTCTGATGAACGGCACACTCTATCAGGGATCAAAGCCCGTGATGTGGTCGCCGGTTGAGCAAACGGCTCTGGCCGAGGCGGAGGTCGAGTACCACGACAAGGACAGCTTCACGATCTGGGTGAAGTTCAAAGTCGTCGCCGGGCAAGATCTGCCAGCGGTTACGCTTGAGGATACCAAAGGCCATGTCGCGCCGCTGGGCGACCTAGAAGGTGCTCAAGTGGTGATCTGGACCACGACGCCATGGACAATGCCGTCGAACAAAGCCGTCGTTTATGGCCCTGACATCTCCTACGGCCTTTACGAAGTTACGGGCCGCCCTGAAGAGTGCTGGGCAAATATCGGTGATCGCTACATCCTTGCCGATAACCTCGCATCGGACGTTCTGGGCCGCGCGCGGCTTGAGGACACGATGTACCGCCGCCTGCGCGATGTGACTGCTGATGAGTTGAGCCATGTACGGCTGACTCACCCTCTCAAAGGGGCTGAGGACGCAAACGGCGAATGGGACGATATCCGCGACTTCCGCGCTGCCGACTTTGTCACTGACACCGAAGGCACCGGTTTCGTACATTGCGCGCCGTCCCACGGCATGGACGAATACGAGCTCTACCGTGAACTGGGCATGCTCGAGCAGGTCATCACCTACAACGTGAACCCCGACGGGAGGTTCCGCGATGATCTGCCGTTCTTCGGCGGCAAGGCGATCTTGAAACCCAACGGGAAAGAGGGCAACGCCAACGCGGCTGTCATCGACAAGCTGGCCGAAGTGGGCGGGCTATTGGCCCGCGGCAAGATCAAGCACAGTTACCCGCATTCCTGGCGGTCGAAAGCGCCAGTGATCTACCGCAACACACCACAATGGTTTGCCGCGATCGACAAGCCGGTGGGCGATGGGCAGGACACGCATGGCACCACGATCCGCGAACGCGCGCTGACCGAAATCGACAACGTCAACTGGACGCCCAAATCAGGCCGTAACCGTCTGCATTCGATGATGGAGGCGCGCCCCGACTGGGTGCTGTCGCGTCAACGCGCGTGGGGTGTGCCGCTGACCTGCTTCACCAAGAAGGGCGCGCTGCCCACGGATGAAGATTTCCTGCTGCGCAACCCGCAGGTCAACCGCCGCATCACTTCCGCGTTCGAAGCGGAAGGCGCTGATGCGTGGTACGACGAGGATGCCAAGCAGCGTTTCCTCGAGGGGATCGTGAACCCTGACGATTATGAGCAGGTGACCGACATCCTTGATGTGTGGTTTGACTCAGGGTCCACCCACGCCTTTGTCCTGCGCGACCGCGCGGATGGGACCGAGGATGGCGTGGCGGATGTCTACATGGAAGGCACCGACCAGCACCGGGGCTGGTTCCACTCGTCCTTGCTGCAATCGGTCGGCACGACGGGTCACGCGCCTTACCGCAACGTGGTGACGCATGGCATGACGCTCGACGAAAAGGGCTTCAAGATGTCGAAGTCCATCGGCAACACCATCGTGCCCGAGGAAGTGGTCAAGCAATACGGGGCCGACATCCTGCGGCTCTGGGTGGCGCAGACGGATTACACCGCCGATCAGCGGATCGGGCCGGAGATCCTGAAAGGAGTGGCCGACAGCTATCGTCGTTTGCGCAACACGATGCGGTTCATGCTGGGGTCATTATCGGACTTCACCGAGGCGGATCGCACGGACCCCGCAGACATGCCGGAACTGGAACGCTGGGTGCTGCACCGTTTGGCCGAACTGGACCAGACTGTGCGCGAAGGCTACGCCGCGTTCGATTTCCAGCGCGTGTTCTCATCCGTGTTCACTTTCGCAACCGTGGACCTGTCGGCCTACTATTTCGATATTCGCAAGGATGCGCTGTACTGCGACGGTGATACGCCCGAACGGCGTGCGGCGCGTACGGTGCTTGATCTGCTTTATCACCGGTTGACTACATGGCTGGCCCCGATCCTCGTCTTCACGATGGAAGAGGTGTGGCTTGAGCGGTATCCGAGCGATGAAAGTTCTGTTCACCTAACTGACATTCCCGAAACATCCGCCGCGTGGCGCGACGAAGCATTGGCCGCAAAGTGGGCGGGGGTGCGTAGCGCGCGCCGTGTGGTGACGGCGGCTCTGGAAATCCAGCGGACCGATAAGGTCATTGGTGCATCGCTTGAAGCGGCCCCGGTTGTCTATATCGAGGATGCAGAGCTTGCTGCATCTCTGACCACGTTGCCCTTTGCTGACATCTGCATCACATCGCAGATCAACGTGACAACGGACGCAGCGCCGTCAGACGCATTCCGGTTGCCTGAGGTGCCCGGCGTGGCGGTGGTCTTTGCCAAGGCAGAGGGCACGAAATGCGCCCGCTGTTGGAAAGTGCTGCCCGATGTGGGCACGCATAGCCACGAGGGTGTCTGTGGACGCTGCGAGGACGCCCTGGGCTGAGCTGAGGCCTATTGTGTAGATTTTCGTCTCCGGCGGTGGATTGTCATCATCCGCCGCAGGATGTTTGCATCTTGTTGCGGGCAAGGTGGTGGGTCTAAGCGCCGTCTTGCCCGTTCGCAGAAATTCGAAAAACAGCGCCATCGGCGTCACGAATCAGGGTGTGACAGGCCCCGGGCTGTATCATGTTCGCAATTTTCAACTGGCTTGCAACCAGTTCGATGGCCGCTTGCTTTGCTGAGGCGAGATCCGCCACTTTGATACTTGGGACCCACATGGCGTCACTGTCCGATTGACGCAATCCTGATCGATGACAGGCAACGCTTTTGCCTGAACGGGTCAAGATCGAAACACCGCCACTTGTCGGCCTATCGCCGGCGCGCAGCGACCAGTCGAACACGCCCGCGTAGAAGCGTTGAGGAAACACATCTGCATCTGCCAGATAACTTTCGACACCAAACTGCCGTTTGGGCACCGGAAATTCATGCTGAGACGTCGAGATGCCAATCAATGCCCCCAACGGATCGCGTACCAGCGCGTTCCGCCCAACGCCGGGCACATCGAAGGGGGGACGGACAACCTCACCTCCGAGCCTTTCCGCACGTTCGGTGGCGACATCCACATCCGACACTTCGACATAGGCAATCCAACCAACCGGCATGTTGCCACGGCTTTCTATCATGCCAGCACCGGCTTCGCCTGCTGCGGCGGCGAGGACAAAGTCCCGTTCACCGCCGCCCCAGGCAAAATCCGCGGCATGCTCGATCGCGAAGGACCACCCGGCGACACGTTCATAAAATGTCATTGAACTTTGCCGGTCAGCCGAAAAGAGATCGTGCCAGACAATCTGACCACATTTGTCATCTGCCATCCGACTACCTCCTTTTGCTTTTCTGCTTCGTGATCTCGCGCACCATCTTTCCGAATGCTTTGTCCTTGGCGCGGCGCTCGGACAGGCTGGCCGAGTTGAACGCGTCTTCGGCCATCAGTTTGCGCCATCGCGCAAGGCGGGACGGGTCAATGTGGCCACTCTCGACGGCCTCAAGCACAGCACATCCCGGTTCGGTTTCGTGTTTGCAATCCTTGAACCGGCACTGCCCAGACAAATCATCCATGTCCGAGAAAACGTCCCGTATGCCGGAAGCCGCGTCGGTCAGTTGCAATTCCCGCATCCCCGGTGTGTCCAGCACCAAACATCCGTTGGGTATTGCAAAAAGCTGTCGTCGCGTCGTCGTATGCCGCCCCTTTGCATCATCCTCGCGGATGGATTGCGTCGCGAGCGTTTCTGCCCCCAGAAGCGCATTTGTGAGGGTCGACTTTCCAACCCCGGACGACCCAAGAAAAGCCACGGTGGCCCCGGGCTTGCACCACGCAGCCAACTGTGATCTTGGCGCGTCTCCCGTTGCGTCCAGCGCGACAATGGTAATGTGATCGGAAATCGCGCGGGCCGCGTCGACGTAGTGCTGGTGATCGGGCGCCAGATCGGTTTTGGTCAGGATGATGACCGGCGTGATTTGAGCCTCGAAGGCGAGCGCGACGTAACGTTCCAGTCGTGCGACTTTGAAGTCCTGATTGCAGGACGTGACGACAAAGGCCGTGTCGACATTTGCCGCGATCAATTGTTCGCGGCGATCTGTCCCCGGCGCACGCCGCTTGATCAGGCTTTTTCGGTCCAAAACCCGGCTGGATTTCGGGTGATCGCGATCAAGCATCAACCAATCGCCAACGGTTGCGTCATCTACAGGCGGGATGACGTCATCCACGCCGTCCCCGCGCACATGCAAAGCATTGCGGTGAACTTCTGCGACCCGAACGGGAGGGGTTTGGGTCAACTCATCGACGTCAGTTTGCTGGGCAAAGAAAGATTGCCAGCCTAGCGCGGTAAGCGGCGACAAAGACGGTGCGTTCGCCTTTGGAGGAGATGATTTTGGGAAGAATTGTGAATAGTCACGTGTCATTGGAAGAAAATTCCATGTCTCGATCATGCAGGTGCATGAGTTCAAACGGTAGGGGAAGAAAAGGCGCAAAATACAGCACGCATCCGTCAAAGAATGACGGAACCATTTGGTCGCTCATTTTGCATTGGGAGGACTGTTGCCTCCCCGCCTTACCGGGACATAAACTCTCCACTTCGATGCGTTTAATTTACGGCGTTGCGTTGGGCTTTTCAACTCTTTGAACGGGCGATAACAGCCAATGCTTCGATGCGCGGCGCAGGTTGAGCTCTGACAGTGACCATACGGTAGAGTTGCGGTGAGTCAGGATCACATTTGACCGATGGGAGTGTTTCACGGTGCTAACAGGGCGAAAACATGCTCAAAACTCGGTTTGAATTCCAGCGGTCGCGACCGGCATTGGCCAGGAAAACGAGATATATATTGTAAAAACAGATGCTTATGCCTTGTTTTCTGACATGCAAAAAACGCAAGGCACATATGACTTTTCACCGCTTGAAGGGTGTTTTCATCGCGCCTAAATGAGCAGCACAACGCTGACAAGATCAGCATTCACTATCGAAAAAAGGACTGCTGCAATGGCTGCTTTCGACACCACCCGCCCCGCATATGGCGCTGCTCCTGTTGCAGGCCAATTCTCCGGTTTGTTTTCCAAATTGGTTGCCCAAGTGGCTGCCTGGAACCATGCCCGCTTGACCCGCAACGCCCTGAACGCCCTGACTGACCGCGAGCTTGAAGACATCGGTCTGGTCCGTGGCGACATCGATGACGTGGCAAACCGCCACTAAGACGTTCCAATCCTCCCCTTTGGACGCGCTCTGACAAGAGCGAAAGCCGCGGGCCTAAGAGTAGGCACCGCGGCTTTTCTTTTGGAGGGCCTTGGCGTCAGTCTACGAGAGGTTCGAGGAAACCGGCTGCAAACTGCGTCACAGGGTCGATCTGCATCATGTAGGAACTGAATTGTTCCAGATGGCCACCTTGTTGCAACTTTGCGACGCGTTCGTTGTAGGTGATGTCCCCGAGCGACGCGAGCATCAGGCCCTTGAACACGAAGAACCCGGCGATGAGTGCAAGAAGGCCGCGCATTGGAAAATTCCGGGCCAGCCTGCGCTTGGGTTTCAGCACAATAAGACCGTCGCCACGCAGCTGGGTCGTGTATCCATTTCCCAATGCCGCGTGTTTGCGGCCAAGCGTTGTCAGGCGCTGTTCAAAAGTCTGGCGGGTTTCAACCATCGCAGCCTCGTTACATCGAAACGGCCCCCACCGATTTCGGCAGCCAAGGTGCGATCCAATTGTGGCAAAATCTGGGCAAATGCGTCAAAAGCCGCTAAAAACTCTGACGAATTATGGCTTTCTACCTAGGGTGAGCGTAGTCCACTCTCCAATCTCTTCCCGATGGACCAGACTGTTTCCTTGATCGACATAATGCGCCACGACTTCATCTGCCTGTTCGTTCAAAATTCCTGAAAGAATCGCATATCCACCGTCTGCGAGGCGGGCGCTCAGATCAGGTGCCAGCGCGATAAGCGGCCCCTTGAGAATATTGGCAAAGATCAGATCAAAAGGCCCGGATAGGTCAGGGTGGTCAAAGCCTGCCGCCTCGGCCAGTTTGACCTTGGTGGTCATCCCGTTTGCGTCCAGATTTGCCCGCGCCACATCGACAGCCTGTGCATCTATGTCACTTGCTATGATGTCTGCGTCCCAGATCGCAGCGGCGCCCATGGCAAGCACGGCTGTACCGCAGCCAATGTCCGCGACGCGCTTCCCTTGAAAACCACCATCGGCCAAGCGATCCAACGCCTTCAGACAGCCCAGCGTCGTGCCATGGTGCCCAGTACCAAAAGCCATCGCGGCTTCGATCAGCAGGGGATGCTTGCCGGCGGGCACCTTGTCAGCATCATGCGATCCATAAACGAAGAAGCGACCGGCTTCGACCGGCGCCAACTCTCGTTTCACATGCGCGACCCAGTCGGTTTCTGGCAGTTCCGAAACCGTGAAAGGTTTTGCGCCAAGGGCTGTGGTCAGCAGCAAGAGAGCGGTGTCATCCGGCTGGTCCGTGAAATAGGCACCCACTTCCCAAAGTCCGCTGTCATCCTCGACCTCGAACACACCTATGCCCGTTGGCTCGGGTGTCATGTTCTCAAGGGCCGCGCCGAGCGCTTCAGCCTGTGCCTTGCCTTCCAGCGTTGTAAGGGCGGTCCATGTGGTCATGTCAGTCTCCGTTTGTTGCCGGAGCCTTAGCGCCCACAAGTGTAAGCAGCAAGTGGTGCGCTATTCCGCCGGGGCAGGCAGCTTGGCACCCAGCCGGGTCTCATGGCCAGGCACCGGGTGGCGCGGAATGAGCAGGGCAAGGCACAGAGACGTTGCAGCCATCCCCGCAGCCAGCAGAAACACAGCCCCGGGTGAGAACAGCCACAAGAGGCCCAATGGAACGGGCAGGCCCACGGCGGCAATATGGTTGATCGTAAACGCAACGGCGGCTGTCGGTGCAATATCCGCCGGGTCCGCGATCTTCTGGAAATAGGTTTTGAGCGCAAGCGCCAAACCGAAAAAGATGTGGTCCAATACATAGAGGGCGGCGGCAATCATCAATCCCCAGCCCATGAAGTACACACCACCGTAAGCCAGAAACACACAGACCAAGCCAGTGTATTCAAAAACCAGCGCCTTTTGCTCTCCAAAGTGGGCCACGATGCGCCCCAGGATCGGTGCTATCAGAATATTGACCATCAGGTTGATCAGGTACAGGGCAGTCAGCTCATGCACCTCGAAGCCGAACTTCTCGACCATCATGAAGCCGGCAAAGACCATGAAAATCTGCCGCCGCGCGCCAGACATGAATTGCAACGCGTAGTACAGCCAATAGCGTTTGCGCAGCACGAAGGTTTTCAGCTGCGGCGTGGGGGCTTCGAACTGCGGGTACGCAAACATCGCAAACGCCGCGATCGCCGCCGTGATGCCGCCACCGACGATGTAAACAACGTTGTACGTCAGGCCCAGCGGTTCCCACAGCACCATGATGACGAAATACACCAGTAAGGTGGCTGTCGATCCTGCCGCCAGCAACCAGCCCAGCATTTGCGGGGCACGGTCCTTGGGTAGCCATTGCAATTGCAGGGATTGGTTCACTGTTTCGTAGTAGTGAAATCCGATCGAGCTGATGAAGGTCAGCGCCAGAATGCCGCCCATCGATGGAAACTGGGCTGTCAGTGCGGTGGCGACACCCAGCATGACAAGCGAGATGAGTGCCAACACCTGTTCGCGCATGAACATGATGACAACGATGACACCGACGGCCAAGAAGCCTGGTATTTCACGGATCGCATGCAGTAACCCGATATCGGCCCCGTCGAAATTTGCGGCATCCACGACAAAGTTGTTCAGCAGGGCGAGCCAGACTGAGAATCCGATGGGCATGGCAAATGCCATCAGGAACAAAAGCGCAATGGGGCGACGCCAAACGGGCAGACTGCCTGCGTCATCAAGGGAAACGTGCTTAGCCATGACTTGCAACTACGCCTTTTGATCGGCCTTGGCGAGGGCACGGTATGTGCAAGGAAGCACATGTGTTTTCCACCGGGCTGTCACAGGATATGTTGTGGGCATGGGGAAGCGAAACTATCTGATCGAAGGTGTCTCGGGCAGCGGTAAAACGTCGGTGTGCGACGAACTGCGTCGGCGCGGATATCATGCGATTGACGGCGACAGAGAGTTGATCCCTGACGAAACACCCCAACAGCAGCCGTCGTTGTCCGAAGCGGGACCAGAGGGCAGCGTCGCGCGCGCGGCATGGATGCACGGCCAGCATGTATGGGATGTGGACAAGGTCATGTCCCAAATCGGATACAAAGGTTCCGAAATGTCATTTTTCTGCGGTGGATTTCGAAACCACGGCCATGTCATTCACTTGTTTGATGAAGTCTTTGTGCTGGACGTGGATCAGGAAACACTGAGGCGACGGCTCGCTCTGCGCGACCACGACGTGTTCGGAGGGCAGGCAGAGGAGCAAGAGTTCATCCTGATACTCCACAACACGAAACAGGACATTCCAGCGCAAAGTACTGTCATCGACGCAACCGCGACGCTTGATGACGTCGTGGATCAAATCCTTGCGCAGTGCGCTTGAGACGTGTGCTCACAGACTGGTTGGACTTATTGCGCCATGGAACAGCGCTTGGCACGAACGTCGCTGCCTCAAGCCCCAGGCTTGCTTCAATCGCCCTTCAACATCCCAACCCAGCACCTTTGCCATGTTGAAATCTGCGATCTGTTCGGACACAGTTGGGTCGGGCCTTGCTCGGGCCTCCGCCCTCCATCTGGGAAGCATCTGACATGCAGAGCGAAATGATTTAACCTGTCTCGTTCGAGCGCGTGCATAAGGAGGGATTGCGGAGGTGGCTCGAAAGAGGAGGACACAATGCATCTCTCTGCGCCTATCTATCAATTGAAACGACAGGCCAAGCTGTTGGCCCGCCAGCGCGACATGCCATTGCACAAAGCGCTGGACCAGATCGCGACAACTGAAGGCTTCCAAAGTTGGGGGCACCTTGCGTCGTCGGCATCGGCAGGGCTGCCCGCTGATGTCGTCTTGTCGCAACTTCAACCAGGTGACCTTGTTCTTCTTGGTGCAAGGCCGGGTCAGGGCAAAACGCTTCTGGGTCTGGAATTGGCGTCCAAGGCGGCAACTTTGAACAGGACGGGGTTCTTCTTTACCCTCGACTACCACATGCGGGACGTCGCGGACCGGTTCGCAGATTTGGGAATTGACCAGATGTCCGTCCAGAAGACAGTCGAAGTGGATACATCGGATGAAGTATCCGCCGACTATGTTATCGGTCGCCTCGAATGCTTCGACACCCCGGTGATGGCCGTGATCGACTACCTTCAACTCCTCGACCAAAGACGCACAAATCCAGACCTTCAGGACCAGATCACGTCTCTACGAACGTATGTGAAGGCGACCGGTGGGATATGTGTGGTGATCTCGCAGGTTAACCGGTCATTTGACCTGAGCGACAAGCCCATGCCCGACCTGTCAGATGTTCGTCTGCCCAACCCGCTCGATCTGTCGATCTTCGACAAAGTCTGCTTCCTGCACAATGGCAAGCTTCAGGTTGATCAGGCAGCCTAGCCGCACGGCAAGGGACAGCGCGGGCATTCTATGGATGTCCGCGCCGCGCTACACCCCGCTGTTGCGAACCGTCGACCCGGGGATCAGGCGAAAGCCGATATCGGTGCAGGTCGGTACGGGCTCGTCGGTCAAACGTCCCATCATCATTTCGGCCGCTTTCTGGCCAAGCTTCAGATGTGAGACATGGCACGAGGTGAGGCGCCGGTTCATCACCGATGCAATCGGTAGGTCACCCCATCCGGCGATACCAATGTCATCCGGCACGGACAGCCCCTTGGCCGCGCAATACTGCAAACCGCCAAAGGCCATCGCGTCGTTCTGATAAAAGATGCACTCGATATCGCGGGCAGCCGCCAGCAACTGCTCAGTTCCGTAAAAGCCCGGGTAGTACGTGGCGGTGTCATGCAGGCAAAGCTGCTTTACGACCGCGCCGCCCGCACCCTCGACCGCCTTGCAGAAGCCGCTAAGCCGCTCTGTAGCTGCGTTTGCCGTGTCATGCGATGTTCCGACATAGCCGATGTTCTGATAGCCAAGCGATGTCAGATACCGCCCCATATCAAACCCGCTGTCGAAGTGATTGATGCCCACGCTCATGTCGAGGGGGCTGGAGTTCAAATCCCAAATCTCAACCACTGGAATACCGGCGTTCCGCAGCATGTCCATGGCGCGGGGAGAATGGTAGCGGCCGGTTAGAATGAGGCCCGCTGGTTGCCACGACAGCACGGTCCTGATCCAGTTTTCTTCTTCTTGTTGGGTGTGTTGTGTGAGGCCCAGAACGGATTGGTATCCAAACGTTCCCAGCTTGCGGTCGATCCCTTCGAGCACCTGGGCAAAAACCTCGTTTCCCAGATCCGGGATCGATACACCGATGAAGGTCGAGTTCTGATCGCCTGCAAACACGGTCGCCAAACGATTCGGTAGGTAGCCAAGGACGTCCACCTGCTCCATCACCTTGACGCGGGTTTTTTCCGAATACCCGCCCTCACCACGCACAACCCGGCTGGCCGTCATTTTCGACACGCCTGCGGCCCGAGCAACCTCGGATAGGCTTACTTTGTTGTTCTTACTGCTTTTTTCCACGTTTCACGCCATCTTACGTTACGGGTAACTTAAGCCTTGACAGAGCCTGTGCTCTGACCTGATGCTAGCGGAATGTTACGGGTAACTCAACGGGGAGGTTGGGACCCGTCACCCCGGAGGAGACGCCATGCCAGACCTGCAGACAGGTTTGTTTTTCGACAGCATCGACAAACATTTTGGCGGCACCTATGCGCTCAAGGATGTTTCGTTGACCGTGGGCCGTGGCGAGATTGTCGCCCTTCTGGGTGAGAACGGCGCAGGCAAGTCGACCCTGATCAAAGTACTTGGTGGCATCCATACGGCAGACGCTGGCCGCGTGCTGATCGATGGCGAACCGTACCAACACAAGCCGGCAGGGTTTGGCGAGCGACAGAAGGTGGCCTTCATCCACCAGGACCTGGGCCTGATCGAATGGATGACGGTGGCGGAAAATATTGGCCTCGCGCTCGGCTTTTCGAAGAAGAACGGGCTGATCCGCTGGAAGGATGTCGAACACTTCGCGGTGGAAGCACTCCGCAAGGTGGATGCCGAATTTGACCCAACCGCGCGCGTCGAAGACCTGACACGGACCGAAAAATCACTGGTGGCGATTGCCCGTGCGCTAGCCGTGGACAGCGAGTTTCTGGTTTTGGACGAACCCACGGCATCGCTTCCCGCCGATGAAGTGGAACGCCTGTTCGCGGCCATCCGGCCATTGCGCGAAAAGGGCGTCGGGATGATCTATGTGTCCCACCGTCTGGACGAGATTTTCCAGATCGCGGACCGCGTGGCCGTGCTCCGCGATGGCGCGATGGTGGGCGTGCGCAGCATCGACCACACAACGCCCGAAGAACTGGTGCAAAAAATCGTGGGTCGCAAAACCCGCGAGACGGTCAAGGCGACGGATGCGATCGGCGACGCGGTCCTATCCTTGCGCAACTTCGAAGTGGCGGGGATGCAGAAACTGGATTTCGATCTGCAGAAGAACGAGGTTTTGGGTCTTGTGGGCTTGCGCGGGGCAGGGCACGAGGCAATCTCGCGTGCCCTCTTTGGGTTGCTGCCCTTCGACGGAGAGGTGACGCTGGGCGGGGTTCAGCCCGATCTGTCAAACCCGCAGAAGGCGCTTCATTCCGGTGTTGGCCTGGTCGCCAAGGATCGGACCGAAGAATCCGTAGCAATGAGCCTGTCGATCCGGGAAAATACCTTTCTCAACCCCGACGGCATTGGCCGGAAACTGCTGAGCATGCTGTCACCACGGCTCGAAGCCGAACAGGCCGCTATCATCGGGGCC
This sequence comes from Tateyamaria omphalii, assembly GCF_014651375.1. GTDB lineage: Bacteria > Pseudomonadota > Alphaproteobacteria > Rhodobacterales > Rhodobacteraceae > Tateyamaria > Tateyamaria omphalii. The sequence goes on along the minus strand of NZ_BMWT01000002.1, from coordinate 612,696 downwards.
GAGTTGGGCCTGTCGCCCAATGACCCGACCCTCGCGATTGAGGCGCTGTCGGGCGGCAACCAACAGAAGGTCGTCATTGGCCGCTGGCTCGCCACCAAGCGCAAGCTTCTGATCTGCGAAGACCCGACAGCGGGTGTGGATGTCGGGGCCAAGTCCGAGATTTACGCCCTGCTCAACCGCGCCCTTGGGGACGGTGTTGCGATCCTGATCATGTCCACCGATTTCGAAGAGATCGCCACGATTTGCCACCGGGCCATTGTCTTCAGCCAAGGGGCGATTGTCGATGAACTCAGCGGCACGCGGCTGACAACTGAAAACCTGATCCAGTCGGCCTCGGCCGGGAATATCAAGACAGAAGGGAGCGGTGCGAATGCAGTCGCTTGAATCCAGCGCACTCGAACCGACCAAGGCCGAACTCAAAGGACTGCCCATGGGCAAGCGTCTGATGCGGTTCCTGCCGGTCTACGGTCTGGTCATTCTGACCGTGTTCCTGATTGGCCTGTTCTCGGTTCTGTTGCCCAACACATTCCCGACGATGCTGAACTTACGGTCCATCATCTCGGACAAGGCGATCATCGCGCTGTTGTCGCTTGGGGCGATGATCCCGATGGCGGCGGGGCGGATCGACCTGACCGTTGGGTACGGGATCGTGCTGTGGCACATCCTCGCCATCAGCTTGCAAACGATGCTGGGTCTTCCGTGGCCCATTGCGGTGGCGATTGTACTGTTGCTTGGCGCCGTGACAGGATTTCTCAACGGGCTGTTGGTCGAAGTTGCCAAGATCGACAGCTTTATCGCAACGCTTGGCACCGGGACTGTGCTTTACGCGCTGGCGCTATGGCATACTGGCGGGCGGCAAATGGTGGGGCTGTTGCCTGATGGATTCTATGCCCTGAACACCACCTTTGTGTTCGGCCTTCCCATCACGGCTTACTATTTGGTCGTCATTACTGTCGTGATGTGGATCGTTCTCGAATACACGCCCGTCGGACGATACCTCTATGCCATTGGCGCGAACCAAAGAGCCGCGCAACTGAACGGTATTCCTACCCGGAAATATGTGATCGGCGCGTTTGTCGCCTCGGGCACAATGACTGCGCTTGCTGGTGTGCTGCTCGCGGCAAAGCTGCGGATCGGGCAGGCGTCGGTGGGGCTTGAATTCCTGCTGCCTGCGCTTGTCGGTGCCTTCCTGGGCTCAACGACCATCAAACCCGGACGGGTCAATGTCTGGGGCACTGTTGTCGGTGTCGTCATCCTGGCTGTGGGCATTTCAGGCATTCAACAATTCGGCGGCTCCTTCTGGGTCGAGCCGCTCTTTAACGGAGTAACCCTGCTGGTTGCCATTGGCATCGCAGGATACGCGCAGCGCAAAAAAGGTGCAGACAAGCGCTGACGCACAAGTGCAGTCCAAAAAGTGGGAGCCGGTTTTTGGGCCAAACTGCACGACAAGAAAGAAGCATTGCAAAGGGAGGAAACTATGCAAAAACGTACATTCATGGCCGGACTGCTGGCCACGACATTGATGACCGCCGTGCCAGCCTTGGCGGCGGAATGGGACGGACCGACAACCGGGCCTGCCGCGGCTGACGGAAAATCCATTGTCGTCGTCGCGGGCGATCTGAAAAATGGCGGAATCCTGGGTGTCACCACGGGTGTCGAGGAAGCCGCGGCCAAGATCGGCTGGGAAGTCCGCGTGCTGGACGGCGCAGGCTCCATTCAGGGTCGGACAGCGGCGATTGGTCAGGCGCTGGCATTGAAGGCGGACGGTATCATCATCAACGGCTTTGACGCCGTGGAACAACAAGCGGCACTGGAAGGCGTTGTCGACGCAGGCGTACCGATGGTTGCCTGGCACTCCGGCCCTGTCATCGGCTGTGATGCACCCGGCGGTATTTTCGCGAACGTGTCCACCGATGCCATGACGGTGTCCGAAGTGGCCGCTGAATGGGCCATCGACGATGCCAAGGCGCAAGGCGAAGAGATCGGCGTGGTGATCTTCACCGACAGCACGTACCAGATCGCCATCGACAAAGCGGACCGGCTGAAAGAGACGGTCGAGGCTGCGGGCGGCAAGGTTCTGGAATACGTGGATACGCCGATTGCCGACACATCGACCCGTATGGGGCCGCTGACCACGTCGCTGTTGCAGAAATACGGTGAAAGCTGGACCCACGCGCTGGCGATCAACGACCTGTATTTCGACTTCATGGGCCCATCACTGGCCGCTGCCGGTCTGGCGCCTGACGCCGGCCCACTTGCCGGTTCCGCGGGTGACGGATCCGAGGCTGCGTTCCAGCGCATCCGATCCAATGGCTACCAGGCCATCACCGTGGCCGAGCCGCTGAACCTGCAAGGCTGGCAGCTGGTGGACGAGCTGAACCGCGCCATCCAGGGCGAGGCCTGCTCGGGCTATGTCACATCACCTGCGCTGGTCACACCCGAAGGGTTGGCGAAGCTGGGCGACAGCAACGCGTTCGATCCGGACATTCCCTACCGGGACGCCTACGCCACGATCTGGGGCAAATAGTTCTCCCCCCGCGGGGTCGGGCGGCAAGGTCTGGCCCCGCACCTTAATCCGAATAGCAAGGGCGCGTGCGCAGCCCGATCTATCCGAGTCACCGGAGGAAAGAGATATGGCTGATACGCCACTCGTGCAGATGCGCGGGATCACCAAACGTTTCGGCGGCGTAACCGCCCTGCAAAATGTCGACCTGAGCGCTTATGCCGGGGAAGTACTGGCCATTGTGGGCGACAACGGTGCGGGAAAATCGACCCTGATCAAGGTTCTGACAGGCGTCTACCAGCCGACCGAGGGTGACATTTACATTGACGGCGAGAAAACCGAGTTCTCGAACCACGCGGATGCTGCAAAAGCTGGCATTGATGCCGTCTATCAAACCCTTGCACTGGCCGATCACCTGGATCCCGCTGCCAACATGTTCCTGGGCAACGAACTGACCAAGAAAGTGTTCGGCATCACCGTGCTCGACAACAAGAAGATGCGCTCGGAAACAGAACGGGTGCTGATGGAACGTTTGGGTGTGCGTCTCAAATCGCTGGATGCACCGACCGACAGCCTGTCTGGCGGTCAACGTCAGGCCGTCGCCATCGCACGCGCCGTGTACCACGAAGGGTTGCGGGTGCTTGTCATGGATGAACCCACCGCCGCCTTGGGTCCCCAGGAAACCGCACGGACACTCAAGCTGATCAAAGCGCTGAAAGCGCAAGGCCTCGCCGTGATCCTCATCAGCCATTCGCTGGATGACGTGTTCGAGGTCGCAGACCGTGTTCACGTACAGCGCCGTGGCCAATGTGTGGGTGTGGCCCTCACCGCTGAAAGCTCGACCCAGGAAGTGCTGGGCATGATCGTTGGTGCCAAGGAGGACGCCGCATGAACACCGCAGTTGACACAGACTACAAGCCACCGCTGAGCGAACGGCTTGAGCCTTACATGGCGGTCATAGCGCCACTGGCGATGATCATCGCCATCTTCCTGTTCATGGCCGTGGCGTCGCCGGATCGGTTTTACCGGATCAGCAATCTTGAGCTGATCCTGCAGGACGCAGCCCTGTATATGCCGATGGCGATGGCGATGACCTTTGTCATCACGCAACGCGGCATTGACCTGTCCGTCGGGTCGGTGGCGGTGTTGTCAGCCATAATCATGGCGTTTCTCGTCAAGCAATACGGGTTTTCGATCTATGTGGGCATTCCGATTGCCCTGACCATTGGGGCGCTTCTGGGCCTCATCAACGGTTTGGTCATCACACGTTTCAACGTGCCTGATCTGATTGGCACGTTGGCGATGGACCTGGTCTACAAGGGCTTGGCGCTTCTGTTGGCCAAAGGGCTGGTGCTGGCCCGTTTCCCCGACATCCTGACAGAAATGGGCCGTGGTCAGACGCCGTTCTTCATACCCACTCCCGCGGTGATCGGCATCCTGACCATGGTGGCGGGCTACTACATTTTGCAACGGACCCACTTTGGCCGGTACACGGTCGCCATCGGCTCCAGCCCTGAATCGGCAGAGCTGACGGGCATCGGTGTGAAGCGGCATAAAGTGTACGCCTACGTGTTGTGCGGAGCATGTGCAGCCCTTGCGGGCCTGATGCTGACCGGCAAACAGAACGCCATTCAGGCGACCATGGCGCCCTTCTTCAACCTGCACGTCATTGCGGCGGTTGTTGTTGGTGGTACATCGCTCTTTGGTGGTCGCGCGTCGATTATTGGATCGTTCTCGGGCGTGCTGCTGCTTGCCATGATGCTGAACGCGCTTGTGACATTGCGCATTGAATTCTTCTGGCAGCCCGTGGCGTCAGGCTTCGTGATCATCAGCTCGGTCGCGCTGTACGCCTGGATCCAGAAAAAGGACCGTGACGGTGCAGGCGGCTGGTTCGCCGATCTCAAAACATCGGAAGGTCAGAAATTGGTGCGCTTTTCTGCGCTACTGATCGGCACCCTGATAGCCCTCTTGGCTATCGGAGGCGTCTTTGCCGGGGATATCGCACCAAGCGGTTAAACCGGCCAATGCGGGGTGGCCGGGCCGGGGGTGCAGCCCCGACCCGACCGATGGCCCCGCTCTCATTGCAAAGGGAGGAACCAAGATGAGATTTTTAGCAACCACAGCCCTCGTGGCAACAGCGATGACCGGAATGGCGCTGGCCGAGGGTCTGCCATTGAAGGAATTGCCGGATATCGCAGAGCGCGATTACTGGGTCCCGGACGAAGTGAATGCCGAAGGCAAGCTGGAAGCGATGCAAGCCGTTGTCGGCGCGGAAGCGGTGAAGTTCAGCGGCTCGCAGGACGCGCCTATTCAGATTGCGCTCATCTACCCGTCGTCCGACACATCGGACTTCTGGGCACGCAACTATCTGGCGATGACCAAGCGTCTTGATCAGCTGGGTATCCAGTACGAGACAACCGAGTTTGCATCACGCCAGATCGAACACTCGTTGCAAACGACCTATGCCAACCAGGTGGTTCTGGACAAGGACATCTATGATTATGTCGTCTTTGGCCCGTCTGAACTGGCCATTCAGGGCGATAACATCGCGAAACTGGCGGCGGAGAAAGACGACCTGACCACCTATGTCTGGGCGTTTCACACCCCGTTGAAAGACCTCGCGCATCAGCCTGCAGCATGGTTCGACTTCTCGTCGGCTGCTGGTGCCCTGACCATGTGTGACTACATGATTGGGCGTCTGGGCGAAGGCGTGACCATGGCGATGAACCGCGGCATCCCCGGCATCACGGACAACCAGCGTTCAGGTGACTTCAAAGCCTGTGTTGAGGAAAAGGCGGGCTGGACCACCGTGTACGAACACTATGGTGAGTATCAGCGCGAAGGCGGCTTTGCCGGTACATCGCTGATCCTGCAATCTTACCCCGAAGCCACGATCATCCACAACGCGAACACCGCGATGGCGATGGGATCGGTCGAAGCGCAGGTTTCAGTTGGCAAAGAGAAGGACATCTTCTCAACCGGTTGGGGCGGCACGGGCCTTGAGCTGGACGCCATTCGTCGTGGTGAGTTGGACGCGACCCCAATGCGGATGGGGGACGACGTGGGTGCAGCCACAGCCGAGGCGATCAAGGCCGATCTGGAAGGACGTGCGGATGAGCTGCCATTCGTCTTCCTTGGCCGGATCACCGTGGCCCATGACCAAATGAGCGCGGACGAAATCGATGCGCTGGAACAGGAAGCCTTCCGCTTCTCCGGCGTTGGCGCCCTCAAGCGATAAAACCTGTTTGCGCCATCCCATGCTCGGGGTGGCGCATTCGCTTTGCTATCATAGTGTCAAAGCTTGCATTCGCCGCTTACGTTGACCGGGCGAGTGCCACAGAGAACCCCAAAAGAATAAGACCAGAGAGCACCCGGAAGGCGGTGTAGCGTGCTTGCGTTAGAAAACTGCCCCGGATGCAGCTTGCCGTTGCCGCATATGTGCAAAGGGAAAGGATCGACAGCGCGCAATATGTCGTCACCAGCAACAGGGATTGGGTCCATAGCGTTTTGTCCGGGTTCATCACTTGTGGAAACAGGGCGACGTAGAACAGCAGTGCTTTGGGGTTTGTCGCTGCCAGCACGAGTGCTTCCTTGAACAAGACATGTCTTGGCACCAACCCCACAGCCCCACTTCCGAATGATATCGACTCGCGTTTGAAGATGAGTTTGAGGCCAAGCCACCCCAGGTAGGCGACCCCAAAGCCATGGAACAGCAGCCAAAGCGTCGGTGACCCAACGACAAAAGTGGCAACCCCGGTGGCGCAGATCACGCCTCCGATCGCCAATCCCAACGCGTTGCCCAGGATCGTGGGAAGAACCGGAACAAAACCCAACTGAAGCGCGCGGCGCAGCGTGTTCATATTGGCAGGTCCCGGTGTGACGATGTTTGCCGCTGATACGGTCACAAATGATAGCCATATGGCCCAAGCCATGTCTTGCACTCCATCCTTTGACACCGCATTGCTTGCGGGTACAACTTCAGTCTAGGAGGGGTGGGACGATGAAATCTCCTGCATCTCAGAAGTGGATGTGCAATTCCCCAACTGTATCGAAGCAAAAATAGGAATCAGGCATCTGAAATGAATGATACCCTTGATGCGCTCGATCAATTGATACTGAAAGAGCTGACCCGCGACGCCCGACTTGGGTGGAGTGAGCTTGCGGCGCGCGCAGGGGTGTCTGCGCCGACCGTGCGGGACCGCGTCCGTCGGCTCGAAGATACAGGCCTTATTCAGGGTTTTGTGGCTGAGCTTTCTCCAAGGGCATTGGGCTATGGGCTTGAAGCCATTGTGCGCTTCAAGCCATTTCCCGGTAAGGTCCACATACTTGCCGACAGGATCATTGCCACGGATCGGATCGTTCAATGTGACAAGGTGACGGGCGAAGACGCCTTCGTCGCTCGCATGTTGCTGCGGGACATCGCGGAACTGGACGGTTTGCTGGAGCCGTTTACAGCACACGCATCCACACAAACCGCCATCGTCAAATCCAGCCCGGTGCCCATGCGCCCTCCGCCGCTGATTGAATGAGCGGTTGCACAAGCTTCGGATTGCGGGAAGTCACTGGCTGCGCCACAATGCGCAAATGAAACAGGTCGATGTTCACACCCAATTTGGAGACCTGACCGTAACCGAAGATCGCGGGGCGATCATTCGTGTGTCTTGGGGCGTGTCCGGGTGTCACGACCGGTCAGATGCGCTCGACGCTGCTGTTTCGCAACTGCAAGCTTACGATACGGGTGAGTTGGAGACATTCGATCTGCCCCTTGCCGTGCGCGGCTCGCAGCTGCAGCAGGATGTCTGCGCCGAAATGTCCAAGATCCCCTTTGGTCAGACCATCACCTATGGCGACATTGCCAAGACGCTTGGGGTGCCTGCACAGGCCATCGGTCAGGCGTGTGGCGGCAATCCTATTCCCATCATCATTCCCTGCCACCGTGTGATGGGGGCAAAGGGTCTGACCGGGTTTTCCGGGGCAGGCGGGGTCGAAACCAAGGTGGCCCTTCTGCGCCACGAAGGCGGGTTCCTGATCTAGCGTTGCGGGATCAACTGCTGCGCTATACCGGCAAAGACCAGATACAGCGACGTGATTACCAGCCCCCAATGCGCCCAGCTTTCGGGGTGGAAGTCGACCCATGCCGCCCAACCGGCAAAGAAGGTCCACGCCAGAGCCATCGGCAAGCTCAACCAACGCCAGCGTTCGGTACGCACTGGGTGGATGAATTTGATCGGCAGGAACATCCCGACAGCCAGCACGCTCACAAGGGCCAAAGACACCCAAAAATTCGGCTCAAGTGCAAAGATGACCAGCACCACCATGTTCCAGCACCCTGGAAAGCCTGAAAACGAATTGTCCTTTGTTTTCATGCGGGTGTCGGCGAAATACATCGCCGATGCAAAGGTGATCAGAATGATCGCGACCCAGCCGGTCCACCCAGCCATCAGGCCTGATGCAAACAGCGCAAAGGCCGGGATGAAAACATACGTCAGATAGTCGATGATCAGGTCAAGCAAAACGCCATCGAACTCGGGCGCATTGGTTTTGACGTTGTATTTTCTGGCCAGAGGGCCGTCTATGCCATCCACGAAAAACGCAACGACGAGCCACAGGAACATCAGGTCCCATTTCGCCTCGACCGCAGCCAGCATGGCCAGCATTGCGAACACGGCTCCGGTGGCCGTCAGAAGGTGAACGCTCAAGGCGCGCATTTGCAGTGTCATTTGCCTGTCATGCGGCATGATGCGCAGGGTTGCAAATGCAAAACCGCGCCGAAGGGGTCGGCGCGGTCAGGTGCAAGGCCAAAATAGCCCGTGTGCTGGCTACTGGCCCAGGCGCACTTCTTCGAGCGGGTAACCCAGGTAGTCCTGCGCTTCCCAGCCTGCGTGACAGTCATGGCAGAAGCTCTGCTTGACCTTCATCACCTTGCCATTGGGCTGCAGCCCGGCATAGAGCCATCCGGCGGTGTCGGGCGCCTCGTCTGTGCCCACCTTCGTCATGATAAACAGCGGGCCCGGGCGCGCGGCTTTCTTCTTGATCGAGATGGTGATCGACTCCTTGGCCAGGATCGATCCCACTGGCATTTCAAAGCCTTCTTCCTCGAACTTCAGATACTGTTCTGCGGCCACGTCATTGGCAAATGTGTTCAGAAGGCGATTGCCGTGCGGCCCAGCAACCGCAGCGCGCGATGCTGTCGGCGCCCAGTTGCGATAGTTGGAGCCAATCTCGTCACCTTCTTTGGCATAGCCCGTTGCCATCTTCTCTTGAAGACAGTTGTATAGAACGCCGATCTGATCTTCGGTCAGGTCAAAAGCGTCCTCTACCGTAATGGCTGTACATTCTTCTGCGCTGGCGGCCCCAGCAGTTATCGCAAAAACGGCTGCGTATGTTAGCTTGCGTAGCATGCTTTGCGTCCCCTCCGTGTTGGTTTTGTATGCAATGGCATGCTGACGGAAGGATGACCGCGCGCATAGTCCATGGGCGATCACCTTTTATGCACAATAGCGTGAGGGTCGGCAGAACTTAGGCCTTCGGATGCGCCTTGGCATACACTTCCATCAGCCGAACCGTATCGACCGCGGTGTATGCTTGTGTGGTCGAGAGAGACGCGTGGCCCAACAATTCCTGAATTGCGCGCAGATCGCCGCCCGCATTCAACAGATGCGTGGCAAAGCTGTGGCGCATGGCGTGGGGTGTCGCACTGGCGGGCAGGCCCAGTTGCATACGGGCGTTGGCCATCACCTTTTGAATGGCGCGCGGCGCCAGCGCACCCCCGCGTACCGCGCGAAAAAGCGGCCCGTCCGCGGGCAGGTCATAGGGACAGGCGGACATATAGGCATCGACCGCATCACGCGCTGCATCAATCACCGGCACAATCCGTTCCTTGCCGCCCTTGCCGACGATGCGCAGAACTTGGGGCAGGGGCGCTTGGCCCGCCGTCAGGGACAGCGCTTCGGATATGCGCAGCCCGCAACCCCACAGCAGGGTCAGAACAGCGGTGTCGCGCTCGCCGATCCACGGCTTGTCTGATTGCAAGGGCGTGATGTCCAAAAGCTCTCGCGCCGCCGACTCGTCCAGTGGGCGCGGCAGCTTTTTGGTAAACTTCGGGGCGCGCGTACTCAGGACCGCAGTGGGTTCAAACCCTTCCCGCGCAGCCAACCACTTGTAAAACGCCTTGACCGCCGACAGTTTGCGCGCCAGTGACCGCGCGCCGACCCCGCCTGCCCGTGTGCGGGCCATCCACGCACGCATGTCGCGTGTATCAATGCGCGCCAAGGCCCCCAGCCCCTGTGTCTGTCCCGAGTGCTCGGTCATGAAGGCAAGGAATTCGGTGATGTCATTGCCATAGGCGATGACGGTGTTCTCAGCCGCCCCCTTGATCGCACGTTGATGCGCCAGAAACCCTTCGAGCGCGTCGCGGGCGGCTGGGGAAATCAGGCTCATCCCAACCAGCGCCGCATGGCCCGTTCGAACACCCCGGTGAAAAAGGCCAGAAGGTCAGTGCCTTGCTGCGGGCCAAACATGTGCGGGTCCTCGGCGCCCATGACCAAAAGGCCCGGCAGGCGGCCATCGCCGAAATCGAGCTTCAGGCACGCCTCGGATCGGATCCAGGTTGCGTCATCGCCGTAGATTTCCGGGTCGGCATCCTGCACTTGGCGCAGGGTGACTTGCCTTACATTGCCGCCACGCCCGTCGGTCAGGTAGTCGTCGATGAAACCGGGCTCGGCCACGCTCAGAACTTCGCCCAACCGTTGGACGGCTGGATCACTGTCATTCTGCACGGATTCGAGTACCAGTTTGACGGCATCCACCCGCAGGATTTCCGCCACTTCCCCACCCAGATCGCGCAGGAAAGGTTCAAATTCCATCGGGTCCAGCATCCGCAGAATCGCACGGTGGATCTGATTGGTCCCGGCCAGGTTTTCATAGGCGGCGGCGATAACCGAACGGTGCGTATCCTCCAACCGGTCCAACCGCGCCTCGAGCCGCTCCATCGCAAGGCCCCGCAGATCGACGATGTTGCCACCCATCGCCCGCTCATTCGCAGCGATCAGGGCATGCATCAGATCCTTATCGTCCAGAATGACGTCCGGACGCGAAATGATCGCCTCTCTCAGGGCGTCATCAATCTTGGGCTGGCTGCTCATACCGTACCTGTCGTTTTTCTTGGCCGTTTCCATAGCACAGCGGATTCCCGAAATCTCCACCGAACTTGGAATAATTGTTCAGAATGCAGCGCGATGTTGCCAAGTGACGCTACGACCGGGGAAGGCCGTCGGTTTTCTCCCCGTGAACGGGAAAATGCACCCTGTAATACACGTTTCATGACACAAGCACGCGAAGCCACCACTCACGAAATCGGCCCCGAGATATTTCCCTTGGGACCAATTGCGCTTCGGGTGATGCTGAGACGGGCCAGAGAGGCCTGAATTACAGGATCTTCTGACCCGTCTTGGCCCAGTCTTTCATAAAGGCATCAAGGCCCTTGTCGGTCAGCGGGTGGCTGGCCAGCTTCTTGATCACATCCGGGGGCGAGGTGATGACGTCGGCGCCGATCTTGGCGCAATCCTGAATGTGGTTCACTGACCGGATGGACGCGGCAAGGATTTCTGTCTCGAACCCGTAGTTGTCGTAAATGGTGCGGATGTCTTCGATCAGCTCCAGCCCATCGAGGTGGATGTCATCCAACCGTCCGATGAAGGGCGAGATGAAGCTGGCCCCGGCCTTGGCCGCCAGCAGCGCCTGGTTGGCCGAGAAGCAAAGCGTGACGTTCACCATCTTGCCTTCGCCCGACAGCACCTTGCAGGCCTTCAGACCGTCCCAAGTCAGTGGTAGTTTGACGGTGATGTTTTCCGCGATCTCGGCCAGCTTGCGCCCCTCGGCGATCATGGCGTCGGCTTCCAGCGCGACCACTTCCGCGCTGACCGGCCCGTCCACTAGGTCACAGATTTCCTTGGTCACTTCCAGAATATCGCGCCCCGATTTCAGGATCAGCGATGGGTTCGTGGTGACACCGTCGACCATTCCAAGGTCGTTGAGTTCTGCGATGGCATCAATCTCGGCAGTATCTACAAAGAATTTCATATGCGGTCCCCTAGATGGCTTGGCGTTTGCTTGTGATGCCTTTACCTCAGGCTGCGTGAATACTGAACCCCTCATATGTTGGCGCTAACATGACGCCGTCGTTTTATGACGAAGGCGCGTTGGTGGCCGTGATGACCACGCAACCGCTGGACCGGGCGCTGGACTACAAGGCGCCCGAAGGCGGCTGCCATCTGGGCGCCTTTGTCGAGGTGCCGCTTGGCCCCCGCAAAGTACTGGGCGTGGTGTGGGGACCCGGCAAGGGGGACTATGATTACAACAAGATACGCGCGGTCCTGCGGGTGCTGGATGCCGCACCCATGCGGGACGAAATGCGCGCATTTCTGGAAAAATCTGCCGCCTATACTCTGACCCCCATGCCCGCCATGCTACGGCTCGCGACGCGGGCGCCGGGGTTGGGTGATCCGCCGTCCATGCGCAAGGTCTACCGCCGCGGCCTATCCGAACCGGATCGCATGACGGATGCCCGCAGACGCGTGCTGGATTTTCTCAATGAATACGGGGATTTGTCATTCACACTTAAGGAGCTGGCTGAACTCTCCGGTGTGACATCTTCGGTCATCAAGGGGTTGGTGAAACAGGGAGCCGTGGCCGAAGAAGACAGCCCCCGCGACCTGCCATTCCCGCCCATGGATCCCGCTCGACCTGGTAAAGAACTGACAGAGGATCAGGCAAAGGCAGCACGGCACATCGCAACGGCAGTGCAATCCGGCACTTACGGCACCACGCTCCTGCGCGGCGTGACAGGTTCGGGCAAGACCGAGGTGTACCTCGAAGCGGTTGCCGCCTGCCTCAGCGCCGGACGACAAGCGCTTGTCCTTCTGCCGGAAATCGCTCTGACAGCCGAATTTCTGAAAAGGGTCGAGGAACGGTTCGGCGCGCGCCCTGCCGAATGGCACTCGGGTGCGACCATGACCGAAAGGCGGCGCATCTGGCGCATGGTCGGACAGGGCAACGCGCAACTGGTGATCGGCGCACGCTCTGCCCTGTTCCTCCCGTACCAGAACCTCGGCCTGATCGTTGTGGATGAGGAACACGACACCTCCTACAAGCAGGAAGACGGGGTGCTCTACAACGCCCGCGACATGGCGGTGCTACGGGCCTCGCTGCTCGGGGCGCAGGTCGTTCTGGCCTCGGCCACGCCATCGCTTGAAAGCTGGGCAAATGCCGAAAGCGGCAAATATACGCGGCTCGATCTCGAAGCGCGCTTTGGGCCTGCGGTCATGCCGACGATGCAAACGATCGACATGCGCGCTGAAAAACTGCCGTCGAACCGTTGGGTGTCCGAAGAATTGAAACGCGCAGTCGAGGCGCGGCTGGCCGCAGGTGAGCAGGCCATGCTGTTCCTGAACCGGCGCGGCTATGCCCCCATCACCTTGTGTCGGGCGTGCGGGCACCAGGTGGGCTGTGATCAATGCGATGCGCGCATGGTCGAACACCGCTTTCTCAAACGGCTGATGTGCCACCAATGTGGCGAAACGAAACCGATGCCAACCGTTTGTCCGTCTTGCGGGGCCGAGGACCGGATGGCCCCCGTCGGCCCGGGCGTCGAACGGCTCGGCGAAGAGGCGGTGGAGCTGTTCCCGGAGGCTCGCGTGGCCGTACTCAGTTCGGACATGTATGGCTCGGCCCGGGCGCTGAAGGCCGAAATCGAACAGATTGCCGAGGGCGGCGCCGACGTTATCATCGGCACGCAACTGGTGGCAAAGGGGCACAACTTCCCGAACCTGACACTAGTGGGTGTGATCGACTCAGACCTAGGCCTGCAAGGGTCGGACCTGCGCGCCGCGGAACGGACATTCCAGTTGATGCGACAGGTCGCAGGGCGGGCGGGTCGAGCAGAAAAGCCGGGGACTGCGCTGTTGCAGACCTATCAACCGGAACATCCGGTGATCCGTGCCATTCTGGCAGGCGACGAGGAAGGGTTCTGGCGTGCCGAGGCCGCGCAACGCGAGGCGGCAGGCGTGCCGCCCTATGGACGGATGGCTGGCATCATCTTCAGCGGGCCGGACGTCGCGCAGGTGTTTGACGCCGCGAACGCGCTGGCAAGGAATGCGGGCGCGCTGACGAGAGTGGGCGCGCAAGTCTTTGGCCCAGCCCCTGCGCCCATCGCCCGCATTCGCGGTCGGCACCGTGTGCGTCTGCTGGTGAAGGCGGGCAAAGGTGTCGCTCTGCAAGGGGCGATCGCGCAATGGATCGGACAATTGCGTCTGAAGGGTGATCTGCGGCTTGCCGTCGATATCGACCCACAAAGCTTTTACTAGCAGGGCGGCGCACGACACGTGCGCCTTACCACTTGGCGGATGTTCGCGTTTCGTGCTACTGACGGACAAAAGCCAAAACAAAATCGGGCGAGGGCAGAACATCATGCGAATCTTGGGGATCGACCCCGGCTTGCGCCACATGGGGTGGGGGATCATCGACGCTGATGGTCCGCGCCTGCGCCACGTGGCCAACGGGATCTGCCATTCAACGGGCGATGATCTGTCTTTGCGCCTGCTGAGTTTGTTTGACCAACTCAGCACCGTGATCGCAGATCACGCCCCGCAGGCTGCCGCCGTGGAGCAGACCTTTGTAAACAAAGATGGGTCGGGCACCCTGAAGCTGGGGCAGGCGCGTGGCATTGCCATGCTTGCACCAGCCCGCGCCGGGTTGTCGGTTGGGGAATATGCTCCGAACGCCGTTAAGAAAACGGTGGTGGGCGTGGGCCACGCGGACAAGCGGCAGGTGGCGCATATGGTTCGGGTGCAATTGCCCGGCGTCGATATCGCCGGACCGGATGCGGCCGACGCGCTGGCTATCGCCATCTGTCACGCCCATCACGGCGCGGGGCAGAGGTTGGCCGCCGCTGTGGCGAGGGCGCGGGCATGATCGGAAAACTCTCGGGCCGTATCGACTACAAGGCCACCGATCACATCCTGATCGACGTGCGCGGTGTGGGCTATGTCGTCTATTGCTCGGACCGGACGCTTGCGGCACTGCCCCCGGTGGGACAGGCTTGCGCGCTGTTCACAGACCTCGTGGTGCGCGAGGACCTGATGCAACTCTTTGGCTTCCCGACGCTTGCGGAAAAGGAATGGCACCGCCTGCTCATGTCCGTGCAGGGCGTGGGCGCCAAGGCGTCGCTCGCCATTCTTGGCACGCTGGGCACAGATGGGACCAGCCGGGCCATCGCCTTGGGCGACTGGAACGCGGTGAAAGCGGCCAAGGGCATCGGCCCCAAGATCGCGCAACGCATCGTGCTTGATCTCAAAGACAAGGCCCCGTCTGTGATGGCCATGGGCGGCACGGTGGCTGAAGCAACCGGCGATGTCGTGGCCCAAGCTGCCGCCGAGGTGATCGAACCCATGCCCGCAGCCGCCCCACCGTCCTCCGCACAGGCCGATGCGCTGTCGGCCTTGGGCAACCTGGGCTACGGCCCGTCCGATGCCGCAGCCGCCGTGGCCCAAGCCGCAGGAGAGGACCCGGGCGCCGACACGCCTGCCCTGATCCGTGCGGCGTTGAAACTTCTGGCACCGAAAGGGTAGGGGTGGGCGGACGACACGTCCGCCTTACGAAAGAAGATGATGACCGACGCCTCTGATCCCACCCTGCGCGGAGCGCCTTTGCTTGATGATGATGCGGGCGGTTTCGACCGTGCCCTGCGTCCACAGCTTCTCGAAGATTTCGTGGGTCAGGCCGAGGCCCGTGCAAACCTGCGCGTCTTCATCCAGTCTGCCAAGCAGCGGGGCGAAGCGATGGATCATACGCTCTTCCATGGCCCGCCCGGTCTGGGCAAGACGACGCTTGCGCAGATCATGGCGCGCGAGTTGGGCGTGAATTTCCGCATGACATCTGGCCCTGTGCTGGCAAAGGCCGGTGATCTGGCCGCGATCCTGACCAATCTCGAAGCCCGCGATGTGTTGTTCATTGACGAGATTCACCGTCTGAATCCGGCGGTCGAGGAGGTCCTCTATCCCGCGATGGAAGATTTCGAACTGGACCTTGTGATCGGCGAAGGCCCAGCCGCCCGGACGGTTCGGATCGAATTGCAGCCCTTTACCTTGGTTGGCGCGACAACCCGTATGGGTCTGCTAACAACGCCCTTGAGGGACCGGTTCGGTATTCCTACCCGTCTGCAGTTTTATACCGAAGACGAATTGTTCACGATTGTGGAGCGCAACGCCCGCACCCTCGGCGCCCCTGCAGACGAGGGCGGTGCGCGTGAGATTGCGCGTCGTGCGCGCGGCACGCCTCGGATCGCGGGACGCTTGTTGCGCCGGGTCGTGGATTTTGCCGTCGTGGATGGCGATGGTCGTGTGACGCGGGAGTTGGCGGATGCAGCGCTGACGCGTCTTGGCGTTGATCATCTTGGTCTGGACGGCGCGGACCGTCGATACTTGCAACTCATGGCGGATCACTATGGCGGCGGACCGGTGGGCGTCGAAACCCTGAGCGCGGCACTGAGTGAAAGCCGTGATGCATTGGAAGAGGTCATCGAGCCCTATCTGCTGCAGCAGGGCCTGATTCAAAGGACCCCGCGGGGACGGATGCTGGCGCAGCGGGCGTGGCGGCATCTGGGGCTTGAGGCGCCGAAATCATCGGGCGACCTGTTCGACTAGGATATGCACATGACAGCAGATGATATCGAAGCGCTGTTCCGGCGCGAAAGCGGCGACTATGCCTTTGCCCGTTGGGGCCGCCCGATCGCGCCAGTGGTGTTCGGGGTGCTGGATGAAACGCTTGGTACGATCAAGGGCGCGGTTGAGGCGGTGTGCCAGTTGGCCGGTCACGACATGGCGGAGACGGACCCTGAGCTGGGGTCGAACTTCATGTGGTTCTTCTTTTCCGACTGGGCCGAGTTGCCCGAGGTGCCCGGGCTGGACAGGCTTGTGCCCGATCTTGAACCATTGGTGGCACGCCTGCACAAGGCCGACGCAAACCAATATCGGATTTTCCGGTTTGACGAGGCAGGTGCGATCAAGGCGTGCTTTGTTTTCCTGCGGATGGACCAGCATCTGAGCAAGGTCCCCGCGGAGACGCTGACCCTGAGCCAGGTGGTGCAGTCGATGCTGCTGTGGTCCGACTTGGCCTTTCGGGATCGTTCGCCGTTGGCTGTTGCGGGAGAGACGACCGTGCTGCGGCCCGACATCGCGGCGTTGATCCGCGCGGCCTATGATCCGGTGATGCCAGTTGCGGCCGATGACGCCTCCCACGCTCTGCGTTTGAGCGCCCGTGTGACAGCCGCAAGCTGATTTGTCCCCGCGGGGACAGCCTGTTCGGTCCATCCACAGGATTTCAATCGGTTTGTGATCCTCGCGCCATTTCAATGGCTTGCGGCAACGCACTGTTGCATAAGCGGAAATTAACCATACGCAGCCCATGCTGGCGCCGAAGACGGGCGGCGCGGTTTAGCCACCCAAAGACCGCAGCAACTCAACCGATGGATCCCCGGTGGCGGGCAGGCCGCGGCTGGTCTGGTAGGCGGTGATTGCCGCACGGGACTTTGGCCCCAGAACCCCATCTGCGCCGTCCGTGTCAAACCCTTGGGCTGTCAAGCGGCGTTGCAGATCGACGCGGTCATCCTTGGTCAGCCCGTAACGGTCGGGCGGGAAACTGCCACGCAAAGGGCCGCCACCTGCAATGCGGTCGGCCAGATGGCCCACGCCAATCGCGTAGCTGTCGGAGTTGTTGTATGTCTTGATCACCCTGAAATTGCGCGTGACGGCAAAGCGTGGCCCGCCAGGTTGAGGCTGGATCACGGTGCCCGAGGCGTCGCCCGTTACTTCGCGCCCCCAGCTTTGGCCCGATTGCCAACCATTGCGTGACAGATACGCGGCGGTAGAGGCAAGACTGTCAGACGGGTCATCCGACCAGATGTCCCGCCGCCCGTCGCCCGTGAAATCCACGGCAAAGGCCTGATAGGATGTCGGGATGAACTGTGTGTGCCCCATGGCCCCGGCCCATGACCCGGTCATGTTGGCGGGGCTCACGTCGCCCGATTGCAGGATGCGCAGCGCCTCGATCAATTGCTTTTCAAAGAAGGCTCCGCGCCGTCCGTCAAACGCAAGGGTGGAGGTAGCCGAGATCACGGGCACATCGCCGCGCCGTTCACCGTAAAAACTCTCCAACCCCCAGATCGCGGTCACGATATTGGCGGGTACGCCATAGCGCGCCTCGACCGCGTTCAGAGTGCTGCGGTGGCGGGCATAGGCGGCACGGCCCTTGGAAACACGTTCGTCCGAGGCTGCGATGGACAGGTAGTCTTCGAGCGTGCGGGTAAATTCGGTCTGGTTGCGGTCGCGCCGCACAACGCCCGGCAGATAGCCCGTGCCGCGGAACGCGGCGTTGAGCGTGGATTGCGAAATGCCTGCGCTCGCGGCCCTGCCGCGGAAGCTGGCGACCCATGCGTCGTAGGCGGCATTTGGGGTGGGGCGCAGGTCTGCTGGCAGGCCAGTGCTGCCAGTGCTTTGCGGCACCGATGTGGTCGCTCCGCAGGCAGAAAGGGAGAGAGCGCCAAGCCCAAGAAGGACAGTTCTGCGGTTGGGATACATGCGTGGCCTGCTTTTTGTCTACTGCTGCGGCGAACGTAGCTTGTGCCGGGCGTCCTGCAAAGGTTGCGTGTGTATGTCGGCGGTTTCACGGCGGTGCCGGCGTGTTGGTTACCGCAGTTGGTATATGGTTTGCTGACAGGTCCGCAACGGAGGCAGACTGGCAGCCTATGTGCCGACAGAACGCTTTGCGCAGAGGGTGATGGCTGACGCGCAAGACAAGACTGTTCGGGCAAAGACTATGCTGAGGAGCTGTTTGATCACTTGCACCCGTCTTGGTCCTGAGCCGATGGAACAAGAGCGATACAGTCCAACAAAAGGACTCGTGCACCCCAATTTTCGAGTTGCTGACTCGTTCGCTTTGGTGTGACATGGCATGAGCAACTGTGTCGCCGTTCCACAATAAGACGGTCGGCGCTTGCGACAGCCCGCGTCCGATGGAATTGCATCGCCGGCATTTGCCAGAGCCGGTTTTGCCATGGGTTGCGATGTGCGGTGGCAGGCGCCGAACTTCCGGCAGAAGGGGCTTTGGGGACGGTTCTTGCTCAAGACGAACGAGCGGCTTACCGTCTGGGCGCAAGAAGAGTAAGTGCCTGAATTGAATACGAACTGAGGACGACAGGAGGACATTATGACACCATTCAATCGCCGCAAAGCATTGGCCCTTATAGGGGGTACGGTTGCTGCATCGGGGCTTGCCGCTCCGGCGCTTGCTTCAAACAAGAAGATCAAGGTTGGTGCCCTGCGCTTTACCTCGCATTCGGGCAATTTCGTTGCGTTTGAACGTGGCTATTTTGCCGAAGCCGGGCTGGATGTGGAATTCGAGTTTTTTCAGGCGGCCCAGCCGATGGCGGTGGCCATTGCGTCGGGTGATGTGGATTATGCCGTAACTGCCATGTCGGGTGGGTTGATCAGTCTGGCGGACAAGGGTGCCATCAAGATTATTGGCGGTGCACTCAGCGAAGAAGCCGGGATTGACGGGCAGAAATTCCTGGCCTCGGATGCCGCTTTTCAAACCGGTGTCAAAACGCCAAAGGACCTTGCAGGCAAGAAATTTGCTGTCACGCAGGCGGGATCTTCGTTCCACTACATGGGCGCAAAAATGGCGCAGGCAGAGGGGATCGACATGTCATTCACCCCCTTGCAAAAGGTTGGTGCGATCATTGGTGCCATGAAATCCGGGCAGGTTGACGGCTGGTCGATCGTGCCGCATATCGCGAAACCCCTGGCGGGATCGGGGGCTGTGCACATCATTGGCAACGTGGCGGATTATCTTCCCGATTATCAGGTTACCACTGTCTTTACCTCGGCCGGGAATGCCGCGAACGAGCGCGGCCTGACGGAAAGCTTCCTGGCAGGCTTTTCCAAGGGTGTGGATGACTATGCGGCGGCCATGATCGACAAGACGGCGGATCAGGAAGCGATGATCGACCTGATCCACAAGTACGTGTACACGGATCGCCCGCGCGAAAAGGCTGCGCCATCCATTGTGAATGGCACAATGCGGCTAAATGCGGGTGCGTCACTGAATATTGCATCGATCCAGGATCAGCTGAGCTGGTTCCAGGCCGAAGGGTTGGTCGATGCCGATATCAGTATCGACCAGGTTGTCGATCAATCCTACGTCGACATTCTCGGCGCATAACCCTTCTCAAGCAGGGCCGGCTTCGGTCGGCCCTTGCTGGCGGTATCCCATGGACATACGGCTCGACAACATCAGCCATTCCTATGATGACTTCGACGTCATGCGAGACATCTCACTGGATATTCCCAGCGGGCAGATTGTGTGTATCGTGGGGCCTTCTGGCTGTGGGAAGTCCACGCTTCTGCGGTTCATTGGTGGATTGGAACGTCCGGCTTCCGGGCGCGTTCTGCAACTGGGCGCGCCGCCTGCAGGGTGCCTTAACCCGCTGACCTATATATTCCAGGATTTCGCGCTTCTGCCGTGGCGAAGCGTGGCTGGGAACGTGTCTCTTGTCTTGGAAGACCACGGTATCAAGGGGGCGGACACACGGAGGATCATTGATGACGTTCTGGCCCGGACCAAGCTGACGGATTTTGCCAAGGCGTTGCCGAAGCAACTGTCGGGGGGGATGAAGCAGCGGGTCGCGATAGCGCGTGCCCTGGCCGTAAACCCGGCCGTCATGCTGATGGACGAACCGTTGTCTGCGCTCGACAGCCAGACACGGGAACTTCTGATGGATGACCTTGTCGATTTATGGACGCGGCAGCCGTTCACGGCGGTCTATGTCACCCACAACCTGGCCGAGGCGGTGCGGCTTGGCCATCGCGTCGTTGTACTGTCACGGCGACCCGGACAAATCCGCGAAGTGGTCGAAATAGACAAACCTCTTGCGCAGCGCGAATTCGGTGACGCCGATCTGGATGCGTATCAGAAGCATCTGTGGCACCTGATGCGCGACGAGGCGCGTGCGGCGGATGCAGAGTTGATCAATGTCTGAAGCTGCGAAAGAGAAGGCGGTTGCCTTTCGCGGCGGTGGCTTTGCGCCGAGACCGCGCCGTTGGGTTGGCTTTGCGGTGTTCCTCGGCCTGATCCTGGTCGCCGAGTGGGGCACCCGGGCCGGGTGGATTTCGGCACTCACGCTACCCAAACCCTCGGACGTGCTGGCCACCTTCCGGGAGCTCTATCAAAGCGGCCTTTTGTTCAAGCATCTTGGGCCATCGCTGTCGCGGCTGGTTGTCGGTGCGGCCATCGGGGCAAGCATCGGTATCAGTGTCGGCATTCTGATCGGGCTGTCATCCTACATCCGTTCGGGCCTTGTCCCGTTGGTTGCGGCACTCTTTCCCATTCCGAAAATCGCCCTGCTGCCATTGTTCGTGATCTGGTTCGGCATTGGCGAAGGGTCCAAATATGCGCTGATTGCTTTTGGCACCTTCACCCCAACGGTGGTCGCCACATATGGCGCGGTCGACAATGTGGACCGGACGCTGATCCGGATGGGGCAAAGCTTTGGCCTGACCTGGTTTTCCATCGTGCGCAAGATCGTGTTGCCGGGGGCAATGCCGGGTATCCTTTCGGGCCTTCGCATCAGTCTGGCCATTGCCATCATCCTGTTGGTGGCTGCTGAAATGCTTGGCGCGGAATACGGGATTGGGGCGTACATCCTCCAGGCCGGTTCACTCTATGATCTGGAGCGGCTCTTTGCCGGTGTTGTGATCTTGTCCCTGTTGGGTGTTTTGGTCAGCGCGCTTATCGGAGTGATAGAGCGCCGTCTTCTGGACTGGCGCACGTGACCTGAACGCTTGGGTGCTTCAAATATGTGTCCTTCCTGCGCGATTGTGGATTGGAGGTGCACGACGGTCTCGGCGTCATCGGATTCATGCGGTCTGACACCTGTTATCCTGAGGGCTGACACCGGGTGTGTTCTTGGTGCATGACCTTGATCGCAACAGTCGCGAACTGATCACGAACCGACGTTTTGATTTCGACCTGCATCATGATCTGCTTTTGGACATCGGTAACGCGTTCAAAGCTTTTTGGCCATCACTGGTTTCTGGAAGAGCCGGGCACCGCGCCGGTTTCCCGTGTTCACGTCCCGAACGCCGAGAATATGCCGGTACAGGAGGCAGCCACCTGAAACACCATCAACGGTCGTGTGCCCGAGCGCATGTGTTTGCAATCGAAGGCGTACCGCACCAAGGCGCATGTAGACTGGGCATTGATACCTGATGAGCACGGCAAGCCCGATTGGTAGATGAACAGGTGCGCGCCGTGTTTTTGTTGACCGGTTTTGTCGTAACGAGGTCTAATTCTCCCAACGTCTGCAGGCGCCGCAGCAAAGGAGACACGCAATGTACCAACCCACGGATGTGGTCACCTCGATTGACGATGTGTACCGGGACATGCGCCGCCCCTATGTCAGTCAAACATCGAAGTTCATCGACAGAATTGACCGCCACATTCGCGCGTGGATCGAATGCAGCACCTTTCTGACGATGGCAACGGTGGATGCGAAGGGAAACATGGATGTTTCTCCGAAGGGGGATCCAGCGGGCTTTGTGAAGGTTCTGGATGACAAGACGCTCGCAATTCCCGACCGTCCGGGCAATCACCGCTACGACGGGTTCCAGAACATTATGGAGACGGGACGCATCGGTCTTGTGTTCCTGGTGCCGCATCGCAAGGAAGTGGTGCGGGTGAACGGGCATGCACAGGTGATCCGGGATATGCCCGTGCGGCAGGCCTGCGAGATCAACGGAAGAGTTCCGGATTTTGCCATTCTCACACGTGTCGAGGAAGCCTTTTATCATTGCGGAAAGTCCATCATCCGCTCGGGGCTGTGGCAGCCTGACACCCATCCGGAACCAACGCATCTGCCCACCTATGCGGAAGCATTGATCGCGCATGGCAAGCTGGATGTGGATTATGAGGAGATGCATGCACATTTGCGCAACAACGAGGAAAACCGGTTATACGATGAGTGATCACCGGTGATCCGGTCGATGTGTCGGCGGTTCTTGTTGTCAGGCAAACAGGTGGCGCGTGGGCTTGCACGCCTTTCACTGGTCGGTATCTATGGCCATACCCAACCTGAGCAGGCCCCATGACCCCGCACCGCTTTCCCATCATCGTCTATTACGAAGACACCGATATGGCCGGTGTCGTCTATTACGCCAATTACCTGCGCTATATCGAGCGGGCCCGGTCGACCATTGTGGAGGAGATGGGGCTGGATCAGAACGCGATGCGCGAAAAGGGCATTGTGTTTGTCGTCACGCGTGTCGAGGCCGATTACATCTCTCCCGCGCGCATGGGGGATCGGTTGGAAGTGGTCACGACGCACCAAGCCGCGGGCGCCGTGCGGTGGACCTTTGATCAGGAAGTGCAGCGGGGCGGGCAGGTGCTGTTCCGTGCGCATGTTGTCGCCGTCACCATGACGACGGAGGGCAAACCGGTACGTTTGCCCGCGGAAATCCGCGCAATTCTTGCGAAATAGGCGTGTTCTGACGCCGAAGTGATAGCTTTCCCCTTGGGTTTCCCTTAGTGTTTGCGCCAGACAAGAGCCGAACAAGCGGCCAAACAAAAGAGCAGGCAGTATGGAAGCAGAAACGCTCGCCCTGGCGCACGAGGTTGATTTCTCGATGTGGGGGCTTTTCTTGCGCGCGACCTTTACGGTGAAATTGGTGATGATCGTGCTGATCGTTGCATCGTTCTGGGCGTGGGGCATCATCATTCAGAAATTGCTGGTTTACCGTCGTGCACGGGCTGAAGCGGATCGATTTGATCGCGCGTTCTGGTCGGGTGAGCCGTTGGACGGCCTATTCGAGAAGATTGGGCCGGAGCCCGATGGGGCCTCGGAAAAGGTCTTTGCCTCGGGCATGATCGAATGGCAGCGCTCGCACCGCGAGGATGGCGGGTTGATTGCAGGGGCCACCAGTCGGATCGATCGCAGCATGGACGTTGCGATTGCGAAAGAGGCTGAGAGTTTGCAGGGCGGGTTGACCGTGCTGGCGACTGTCGGCTCCTCCGCGCCGTTCATTGGTCTGTTTGGCACCGTGATCGGTATCATGAACGCGTTTATCGAGATTGCGGAGCAACAGAATACCAACCTGGCTGTTGTCGCCCCGGGTATTGCCGAGGCATTGCTGGCGACCGGTTTGGGCCTGTTGGCCGCTATTCCGGCGGTGATTTTCTACAACAAGCTGAGCGCGGACAGTGACCGCATCGTGGCGGGATACGAGGCGTTCTCGGACGAGTTTGCCACCATCCTGAGCCGCCAGTTGGACGGCTGAGCCATGGGTGCAGGTGTCATTCAAAAAGATGGCGGCGGGTCCCGGCGGCGCAAGCGCAGCCGGGCGCGTCCGATGTCCGAGATCAACGTCACGCCTTTTGTGGACGTGATGCTGGTGCTTTTGATCATCTTCATGGTTGCGGCCCCGTTGCTGACCGTGGGTGTGCCGGTGAACCTGCCTGAGACGGCGGCCAATGCGTTGCCCACTGATCAGGAAGAACCACTGACGATCACCGTGACCGCCACAGGCGAGGTGCAGATCCAGACCACAGCCGTTGAGCGCGCCGATCTGGTCGGTCGTCTCCGGGCCATCGCGGCCGAGCGTGACAGCGACCGTGTGTTCCTGCGCGCGGACGGCGCCGTGCCTTACGAACAGGTCATGCAGGTGATGGGGGCCCTCAATGCGGGTGGCTTTTCCAACATCGGTCTTGTGACGGATATTGGCGGCCCGACGCTGGATGGCGAGGGGGAGTAACCCTTGAACACCGGGCAGGTCATATCGGGCATCGGGCACGCGGGCCTGATCGGCTGGATGCTGTTTGGCGGGTCCTTTCAGTCAGAGCCGTTGCCATTCGAAGTCACCGAGGTCTCGGTCATTTCCTCGGATGCGTTTGAGGCGTTACTGCCCAGCGGACCAACGCCTGATACCGCAACTGACGTCGCCTTGCCTGTGGAGCCTGACGTACAACCTGACCCCGTCGAAACACCTGTGCCGGATCAAGCTGTCGAGGCAGAACCGCCCGAACCAACCCCCGCACCGCAACCCGATGTTGTCCCTGAGTCACCCGCACCGGAGCCCGAGCCGGAGGTTGTTGATGATGCGCCCGTGCAGCCGGCGCCTCAGGATCAGGCTGTTGTTGTGCCGGATGTTGCGCCGCGCCCTGTTCCGCGCGCCGCTGAGCGGGTTGCACCCGAACCCGTCGCGCCGCCCGAGCCGGAGGCCACGCCGGACGACGTTCAGCAGGATGCCGTAACTGAAAGCGAAACGGGCGAGACGCAAGCCGAGGAGCAGGACTCGACAGCGCCGGAAGAGGCGACAACCGAAATCGTGACCGAAGCGGAAGAACCCGCGGGCGCGCCGACAAGGTCCTTGCGCCCCCCGGCGCGTCGCCCCAGCCCGCCCGTGCAGACTGCCGAACCGGCGCCGGAGCCAGAGCCCGAGACACCGAGCACTCCGTCGGCAGAGCCTTCGGATACAACAGATGATGTCAACGATGCTTTGCGTGAGGCGCTGGGTGGCGCGGACCAAGAGGTGCCGCAGGGCCCTCCTTTGTCTGCTGGAGAAAAGGACGCGCTGCGTGTTGCGGTGTCGAATTGCTGGAATGTCGGATCGTTGTCGTCCGAGGCATTGCAGACCACGGTGGTTGTCACTGTGGACATGGCACAGGATGGCAAGCCGGTGATCCCTTCGATCCGCCTTGCCTCAAGTTCGGGTGGCAGCCAGGCCGCTGCGCAGCAGGCCTTTGAAGCTGCGCGACGTGCCATTATCCGCTGCACACGCGATGGATATGATCTACCTGCCGAGAAGTACGGGCAGTGGAAGGAAATCGAGATGACGTTCAATCCCGAAAGGATGCGTATCAAATGATAGTTCGAGCGCTTTTTCTGGTCCTGATGTGTTTTACCCCGATCTGGGCCGTGGCACAGAATGGTCCCTTACGGATCGAAATCACCGAAGGTGTCATCGAGCCCTTACCCGTTGCGATACCTGATCTGGTGCCCGAAGGCGGTGCCACTGGCGATTGGGGACAGCGCATTGCTCGAGTCGTCGCCGAAGACCTGACGGGCACAGGGCTGTTCCGGGAGATCCCGTCCTCAGCCTTTATCAGTCAGGTCAGCAGCTTCGCAGCACCCGTGCAATATGCCGACTGGAAAGCGATCAATGCACAGGCGCTTGTTGCGGGTGCGGTTAGCGTGAACGGAAACCAGATTTCGGTAAAATTCCGGCTGTACGACGTTTTCTCGGGCGCAGAGCTGGGTGAAGGCTTGCAACTGGCGGGCACGACCGACGCCTGGCGTCGTATCGCGCACAAGATGGCGGACGTGGTCTACAGTCGTATCACAGGTGAGACAGGGTATTTTGATAGCCGTGTCGTCTTTGTCAGCGAAACGGGCCCTAAGGACAGCCGCCGCAAGCGGTTGGCTGTCATGGACTATGACGGCGCGAATATCCAGTACCTTACCGGGTCCGAGGATATTGTGCTGGCGCCGCGGTTTTCAGCCACAGGCGATCGCGTGCTGTACACCAGCTATGAAACCGGGTTCCCGCGCATCTATGTTTTGGACGTTGGGAGCGTGCAGCGTCGCGTGCTGGAAAGTCAGCAAGGCACGATGAGTTTTGCCCCCCGATTTGCTCCAAATGGGCAAACGGTGGTCTATTCGCTGACCCAAGGGGCCAATACGGATATCTGGTCCATGAACATCGGATCGGGGCAATCGCAGCGCCTGACATCGACCCCGGCGATCGAGACGGCCCCGAGTTTCAGCCCGGATGGCAGCCAAATTGTTTTTGAAAGCGACCGGTCCGGTACACAGCAGCTGTATGTCATGCCTGCCGGTGGTGGCGAGGCGCGGCGCATATCCTTTGGCGAGGGGCGCTATGGCACCCCTGTTTGGTCGCCTCGCGGGGATTTGATCGCCTTTACCAAGCAATCCAAGGGCCGTTTTCATATCGGTGTCATGCGCACAGATGGCAGTGAAGAACGATTGCTGACGGCGTCTTTTCTGGATGAAGGCCCGACATGGTCCCCGAATGGCCGCGTCATAATGTTTGCGCGCGAAACCCAAGGGGCGGCCGGGCGATCAACACTGTATTCGGTTGACATCAGCGGTAGGAACCTGCGCCCTGTGCGTACACCTGATGGCGGCTCGGATCCGTCTTGGGGACCGCTTCAGAGATGACGCTCCACGTTTTCTTGTTTGGAAGAACGTGATAAACAAACGGAAAGACGCCAAGCAGTTGGCGCGACAAGCAGAGAGGCACAGGCCATGAAAATGAAATCTTCGATCGTGATGATCTGTGCGGCCTTGAGTCTGGCCGCATGTACTGATCCCGCCCGATTTGGTGGCGGGGCTGATGGAACCGATCCGTCGGCCAACACTGGCGGGGTGGTTCCTGGCAGCGCGTCGGACCCTGCGTCGCCCGCCTATTTCCAGCAGGCCGTAGGGGATCGTGTGCTGTTTGCAGTGGATCAGTCAACGCTGACCGCCGAAGGGCGTGCAACGTTGGACGGCCAAGCCGTATGGTTGTTGCAGAACGCGGACTACACCGCCGTGATCGAAGGGCACGCGGACGAGCAGGGTACACGGGAGTACAACCTTGCCCTTGGTGCGCGTCGCGCTGATGCGGCCCGTGCTTATCTGGTCAGCCAGGGTGTACAAGCACGCCGCCTACAGGTCGTCAGCTTTGGCAAAGAGCGCCCGATCGAGGTATGCAGCGAGGAAGCCTGCTACGCCAAGAACCGTCGCGCTGTCACCGTGCTTGCGGGCGGCTTGACGAGCTAGAAAAACACGACGGGGAATGTCTTTGGTGAAACGGTATTTTGTCACAATAGCGCTGGCGGTCAGCCTGACAGGCCCGGCGCTGGCGCAGGATCAGACCCTTGCCGATATCCGGCAGGAACTGGTGGTTCTCAACACCGAAGTGCAGCGCCTGAAGCGCGAGCTGTCCACAACCGGTGGTGTGGGCGGCGGTGCGGCAGGCGGGTCCGTATTGGACCGTGTCAACACCATTGAGGTCGAGTTGCGGCGCCTAACGGACAAGACCGAGCAACTGGAGTTTCGCATCAACAGTGTTGTGACCGATGGCACCAACCGGGTTGGCGATCTGGAGTTCCGTCTCTGTGAGCTGGAAGAGGGCTGTGACATCTCTGCCCTCGGTGATACCCCGACACTGGGCGGCGGCGAGGCGCCGACGGCAACCGCGCCCGTCGTCCAGCAACCTTCAACGGATGCGCCACAACTGGCAACACAGGAAAAAGCAGATTTCGAGCGGGCGCAGGAGGCGCTCGCTTCCGGTGACTTTCGCTCCGCCGCAGACCAGTTTGCGACCTTCAATCAGACCTACCCGGGTGGACCGCTCGCAATAGAGGCTGAACTGCGCCGCGGTGATGCATTGGAGGGGCTGGGCGACGTGCGGGAAGGTGCGCGTGCATTCCTGTCCGCGTTCACTCTGTCGCCGCAGGGGCCAATGGCCCCTGAAGCGTTGTTCAAGCTTGGTGCGGCACTGGGCCGGTTGGGGCAGACCCAAGAGGCATGCGTGACATTGGCCGAGGTTGGAGTGCGCTTTCCCGGCGCTGCGGTCATTGCCGATGCCCAGAACGCGATGCGCAATATCGGCTGTTCCTGAAACATGATTGCCCCCCTGATCGCTGCCATTGAGGCGCACATGGGGGCAAACCCGCCTGAGCGTATGGCCGTGGCCGTGTCGGGTGGAGGAGATTCGGTCGCGCTATTGGCCGCATTGGTCCCTTATTGCCGGGACAAAGACGTCGAACTGCACGTGATTACCGTGGATCATGGCTTGCGCGAGGAAGCCCGAGACGAGATTGCCCTTGTTACTGACCTGTGTATCCGTTGGAACCTGCCGCACCATGTCGAGTACTGGGTTGGTTGGGATGGCCAGGGCAATTTGCAGGCTGCTGCTCGGGATGCCCGGTACGAACTTATTGCAAACTGGGCCTGTGCCAATCGTATCGGGCATATTGCAGTTGGCCATACGGCAGATGATCAGGCCGAAACCTTCGTGATGCGATTGGCCCGTGGATCAGGTGTCGACGGTTTGAGTGCCATGGCGCCAAGGCGGATTCGTCACGGCATTACTTGGGTGCGCCCTTTTCTTGAGATTGAGCGCATGACGTTGCGGGATGTTTTGCGGGACGCAGGGATCAACTGGTGTGACGACCCTAGCAACCTATCCCATGATTTTGAACGCGTTCGCGTGCGCGAGGCCTTGGCCGTCCTGAATCCACTTGGTGTGACGACAGGGAAACTGGTGGAAGTGGCGGATCACATGGCGCGCGCGCGCGACGCGCTGGACTGGCAAACTTTTCTGGCCGCTCGCGAAATGGCGGACGTCGTGCACGGGGTGATCTCCATTGATTTGGCCAAGTTTCGACTGCTGCCGCAGGAAATTGCGCGCAGGCTCATGTTGCACACGCTCAGCTGGACGTCTCACAGCACTTATCCGCCGCGCAAGGATGCGGTGGCGCGCACCATTTCCGCTGTTCGGGGTGGTGGGACCGCAACCTTGGATGGCTGCCACATCTGTGTAGAAAACGGGATGATCTGGGTGTTTCGCGAATTGAACGCGGTCAAGGACATAGTGTCTGAAGTGGGTGACATGTGGGATGACCGTTGGGTGATTGCCGGGCCCGAAGACGATCCGGATTTTGAGGTCAGGCCGTTGGGATATGAAGCACTGGCAAACATCGAAGGGTGGCGCAATTTTGGCCTTCCGCGCGCTGCACTGGCCGCCTCTCCGGCGGTTTGGTATGAGGGCCGTCTGGTCGCGGCGCCCTTTGTTGGGCTCGATGATGAGTGGAGTGCGGAGTTGGACGGTGGAAAAGATGCCTTTTTTGCAGCACTTTTATCGCATTGAACATGTGCGCAGCATGTCTATCTTAAGGGAAACGGTGCGGGCGATGGCCGCGTGCCGATGTAATCAGGAGACTTTCCTTGGGAAACGCACGTAATATCGCCTTCTGGGTTGTTCTGTTTCTGCTGATCCTCGCGCTGTTCAACCTGTTTGGCGGGTCGGGCAATACACTGCAAAGCCGTGAGATCACCTATTCCGAATTTGTGTCCGCTGTCGAAGACGGATCGGTCACGCAGGTGACCCTTGATGGCGAGCAGGTGCGCTTTCGCCGTGGAACGGATGACTTCGTGACCATCAAGCCCGAAGATGCGGCGATCACCGAGTTGCTGATCGCAAACGAGGTGCCTGTACAAGTTGAACCGCAGCAACAGTCCGGGTTCCAAACGTTTATCCTGTCGCTCTTGCCCTTCCTGTTGCTGATCGGTGTGTGGATTTACTTCATGAACCGGATGCAGGGTGGCGGCAAAGGCGGGGCCATGGGCTTTGGCAAGTCCAAGGCCAAGATGCTGACCGAAAAGCATGGCCGCGTGACCTTTGATGACGTGGCTGGCATTGACGAGGCCAAGGACGAACTGGACGAGATCGTCGAGTTCTTACGCAACCCGCAGAAGTTCAGCCGTTTGGGCGGAAAAATCCCCAAAGGTGCGCTGCTGGTGGGCCCTCCGGGCACAGGTAAGACGTTGTTGGCTCGCGCCGTTGCCGGTGAGGCGGGTGTGCCGTTCTTCACCATCTCTGGTTCTGACTTTGTTGAAATGTTCGTGGGTGTGGGTGCGTCCCGTGTGCGCGACATGTTCGAACAGGCCAAGAAAAACGCGCCCTGTATCGTGTTCATCGACGAGATCGACGCTGTGGGTCGCCACCGGGGCGCGGGCTATGGCGGCGGCAATGACGAGCGTGAACAGACGCTCAACCAGCTGCTGGTCGAGATGGACGGATTTGAAGCCAACGAAGGTGTGATCATCATCGCGGCCACCAACCGTAAGGACGTGTTGGACCCCGCGCTGCTGCGCCCGGGCCGTTTTGACCGTCAGGTCACTGTGGGCAACCCCGATATCAAGGGCCGTGAGAAGATTTTGGGCGTACATGCCCGCAAGACGCCGCTGGGTCCTGATGTTGATCTGCGCATCATCGCGCGCGGCACGCCCGGGTTCTCGGGTGCGGACCTAGCCAACCTTGTGAATGAGGCGGCTTTGATGGCGGCCCGCGTGGGTCGTCGGTTCGTCACAATGATCGATTTTGAATCCGCCAAGGACAAGGTCATGATGGGCCCCGAGCGCCGCAGCATGGTCATGACGCCTGAGCAGAAGGAAATGACCGCCTATCACGAGGCTGGGCACGCGCTGGTCGGGCACCTGCTGCCCAAGTGCGACCCTGTCTACAAGGCGACGATCATTCCGCGTGGTGGTGCGCTCGGCATGGTGATGAGCCTGCCCGAGATGGACCGCCTGAATATGTTCAAGGATGAATGTCACCAGCGTCTGGCCATGACAATGGCCGGCAAAGCGGCCGAAATCCACAAATATGGCCCCGATTCCGTGTCCAACGGTCCGGCGGGCGATATTCAGCAAGCTTCAGCTCTCGCGCGTGCGATGGTGCTGCAATGGGGCATGTCAGACAAGGTCGGCAACATCGACTATTCCGAAGCCGCACAGGGCTATCAGGGCAACACGGCTGGTTTCTCGGTCTCTGCCAACACCAAGGAGTTGGTGGAGCAGGAAGTTCAGAAGTTCATTCAGGATGGGTACGACTGGGCACTGAAGGTCATCACCGAGAATGAAGAGAAGTTTGAGCGTCTGGCGCAGGGTCTCTTGGAATACGAAACCCTGACCGGCGAAGAGATCGAACGCGTCATGAACGGTGAGCCACCACATGCGCCTGATGATGAGGATGGCGGATCAGCGGTTGAGGACAAGAAGCCCAGCCTGACGGCTATTCCCAAGGCGAAGAAAAAGTCGGGCCCGTCCGGCGATGGTGGGATGGAGCCCGAGCCCACAGGCTGATCCCGATCCAGATATGTGAAAAGGCCCGCTTCTGAGTGGGCCTTTTTCTTTGATGCTTGCCATCACGTCCGTGCGAGCGGGCTTGTAGCGTTTCTCCAAGACTGCCAGGTTTTGAACCATGTGGTCCCCAATGGCTCTTTTGCAGGCGACAGTACAGTCCGTTCCTGTTTTCTACCTCGCCATGCTGTGGCCGGGACAAAGCGCCTTTCGCGGATTATGGAACGCTGACGCATACTACCCGGCTCTGATGTTTGACAGCGGCGTTTGGTCGGTGTGGTTGTTGATCGCGACGCTTTCAGTCACCCCGACCTTGCTATTGATCAACCGTATTGGGGGCGGGCAGGGATTCGGACGTTGGCTGTTGCGCAGACGGCGGCATCTGGGCCTCGGCAGCGCAACCTATGCGGCGCTGCATCTATGGTACTACTTGGCAGATGAACGCAGTCTGACTGCTGTCCTTTTCGATATGTGGCACCTGGAATTTGCCGTTGCCTGGTTGAGTTTTGCTTTTTTTGTTGTTCTCGCATTGACGTCGAACAACTGGTCGGTGCGGCGCTTGGGGCGGAAATGGAAATCCCTGCATCTGCTGGTCTATCCTGCTGCCGCACTCGCGCTGTGGCATTGGTACTTGCTGGATTGGTATGTTGGTCGATCGATCTTCTGGTGCTGTGTTTGCCTGGCGCCGCTGTTGGTCCGCCCGGCCTTGCGTCGTATGCGCAGACCGATCCAGCCGTAAGTCATCACGAATTGTGCGCGCGCGGTAGCAAAGCGTCATTGGTCATGCAGGCAGCGCGCTGATAGGACCCTGGAAACACTTGATTGAGGGGTCGACATGCCTGCACTGAAACCGACATCCTTTACGGCAAAGATCACGTGGCTGGGGCACGTTCCAAGCCGGGAGGCCAGCTTGCGCGCTGTGCCTGCCCGATCTGTCGACGTCACGTTGGATGGCTTTCCGGGTGAGGATCATGGTGGACCGACGCGTCCATCTTGCGTGCGCGTACGGTCGCAATATACGCCCGGAACAGAGATACGTAACACGCGCCAATTGTCGATCCTGAGTGCCGAGGAACTGGCCGCGACAGCGACCGAGATGGGGTTGGAGCACATTGATCCTGCATGGGTCGGAGCGTCCCTGGTGATTGAGGGGATTCCTAATTTTACCCATGTGCCCCCGGCCTCTCGCTTGATGTCGGAAAGCGGCGTGGGTCTTGCCATTGATATTGAAAACCGTCCCTGCATCTATCCCGGCAAGGAGATTGAGGAAGAGGCACAGGGTCTGGGGAAGCTGTACAAGCCAGCGGCCAAGGGACGGCGTGGTGTGACGGCCTGGGTCGAACATGGTGGGCGGTTGGCGGTTGGGGATGTGCTGACCCTGCACGTGCCCGATCAGCCGGTCTGGCCACATCTGGAAGCGGCGCGCGCAGGCTAACCAGAAGGGGCGCAGGACACCTGCGCCTTACAGGTTTGATCCCTCGTAAGGCAGAGGTGTCCTCTGCCGCGCGGGCGCAGTGAACTGCGCCTTACGGTGTCACATCTTGGTCGTAAGGCGGAGGTGCCCTCCGCCACCGGACGGGTTTCGCGTTCATGCCCACCGTTTCCGAAATGAAACCGGCGACTGTGATTGGGCCGCTGCAACGTCCCAAAATGTCGGAATCGCACGCATATCCCCTAGGCATACGCCTGTATGCAGGCCACGAAAGACATGCCCATTCAGGACTGCGGGGAGCGACCATGGCCTATAAATCCGACATCGAAATCGCGCGCGAGGCGCAAAAGAAACCGATCCAGGAGATCGGGGCCAAGCTGGGTATCGAAAGTGCCGATCTGCTGCCCTATGGGCATGACAAGGCCAAGGTGTCTCAGTCCTTCATCAACTCGGTGCAGGATCGCGAGAATGGCAAACTGATCCTTGTGACGGCCATCAACCCCACGCCTGCCGGTGAAGGCAAGACGACGACCACCGTGGGTCTGGGTGATGGTCTGAACCGCATCGGCAAGAACGCGTGCGTTTGCATCCGCGAGGCGTCGCTTGGCCCGAATTTCGGGATGAAGGGCGGGGCCGCAGGTGGTGGCTATGCCCAGGTTGTGCCGATGGAAGAGATGAACCTGCATTTCACAGGTGACTTCCATGCCATCACTTCGGCCCACTCGCTGCTGTCGGCGATGATCGACAACCATATCTACTGGGGCAACGAGCTCGAGATCGACACACGCCGCGTCGTGTGGCGCCGCGTCGTCGACATGAACGACCGGGCGCTGCGCCAGATCACGGCGTCGCTCGGCGGCGTTGCCAATGGCTTCCCACGTGAGGCAGGCTTTGACATCACCGTGGCGTCCGAGGTCATGGCGATCCTGTGCCTCGCCAAGGACCTCAAGGACCTGCAAAAGCGTCTGGGTGACATGATCGTGGCCTACCGCCGCGACCGCAGCCCCGTCTTTGCGCGCGACATCAAGGCCGATGGTGCAATGACCGTTCTGCTCAAGGATGCAATGCAGCCAAACATTGTGCAGACGCTGGAAAACAACCCGGCCTTCGTCCACGGCGGTCCGTTCGCCAATATCGCACATGGCTGTAACTCCGTCATCGCCACCACAACGGCTTTGAAACTGGCTGACTACGTTGTGACCGAAGCGGGCTTTGGAGCGGACCTTGGTGCCGAGAAATTCATGAACATCAAGTGCCGCAAAGCGGGCCTCGCGCCCTCTGTCGTTGTTTGTGTTGCGACCGTGCGCGCCATGAAGATGAACGGTGGCGTGGCCAAGGCCGATTTGGGCGAAGAGAATGTGGATGCGGTCAAGGCGGGTTGCCCGAACCTGGGGCGCCACATCGAAAATCTGAAATCCTTTGGCGTGCCGGTCGTCGTGGCGATCAACCACTTTGTCACCGACACCGATGCTGAAATTCAGGCGGTCAAGGACTTCGTGGCCGAGCAAGGAGCCGACGCCATCCTGTCGCGTCACTGGGAACTGGGCTCGGAAGGTTCTGCGGATCTGGCAACCAAAGTGGCGGAACTGGCGGATGCCGATACCGCGAACTTTGCGCCCATCTACCCCGACGACATGCCTCTTGCGGAGAAGATCCAGACCATTGCCAAGCGCATCTATCGCGCGGACGAGGCGCTCATGGACAAGAAAATCCG
Source organism: Tateyamaria omphalii (assembly GCF_014651375.1). Taxonomy (GTDB): domain Bacteria; phylum Pseudomonadota; class Alphaproteobacteria; order Rhodobacterales; family Rhodobacteraceae; genus Tateyamaria; species Tateyamaria omphalii. Next base: position 578,072 of record NZ_BMWT01000002.1, on the reverse strand, counting down.
TGATCAGCTGAAGCTGTGGGAAGAACAGGGCTATGGCAACCTGCCGGTCTGCATGGCGAAGACGCAATACTCTTTCTCGACCGATCCGAACTTGCGCGGTGCGCCCACGGGCCACTCAGTGCCGGTACGCGAAGTGCGTCTGAGTGCCGGTGCAGGCTTTATCGTCGCTGTCTGCGGTGAGATCATGACGATGCCCGGTCTGCCCCGCGTACCGTCTGCGGAAAACATCATGCTGAACGATGATGGTCAGATCGAAGGCCTGTTCTGATCACACATCACCTCTCGGCCCCGTCACAAAGCGATGACGGGGCTGAAATCTCATTGACCCGACACCGCTCCGGCGGTCAGCGTGCTCTCCATTACTTGGAGGACGACCTATGACCAGATTGCTTGCACTGATTGCCACCCTTGTCTTTGCCGCCGCGACGGCCCAGGCGCAGGAGCGATATGAGGGGTACTACTACCCGGATGTGACCTCGACAGAGGATTTCACCCGTGTGATCCGCGAGGCGCCTGATTCCAGCAAGGGCGTGCGGGTCGAGTTCGTAACGAACCTGACAGTGGCCCAATTGGCCGCCCCCGAAAGCCCGCGATTTGTGTTTTTTGCCAAGGGGGCAGACGCGAAGCATCTGACTGTCATTGCGCTGGACGATGACGTTTTTTCGACCCTGTTCCGTGCCCGCGCTGTGTTGGCGCAAATGACTTCCAATATGCGCAACAATGACTTCTTTCGCGCGCAAGAGCTGCAATTCGTAGCAACCTTCTTTGATCTGCTGCAACTGATGGAATTCGACACACTGGTGATCAGCGATGGCGAAACCTGGGCGCATCAGGTGAATTTTGTCCGATAAGTGAGGAGATCCAATCGACATGACCGCGACTGTAATTGATGGCAAGGCCTTTGCGGCCAAAGTGCGGGGCCAAGTGGCTGACCATGTGGCCCGCCTGAAAGAAGCGCATGGGATCACGCCCGGTCTTGCCGTTGTGTTGGTGGGCGAAGACCCGGCAAGCCAGGTCTATGTTCGGTCCAAGGGCAAGATGACCGTTGAGGTCGGCATGAAGAGTGTTGAGCACAAGCTGGATGCCGACACGTCCGAAGAAGACCTTCTGGCAGTTGTAAAGTCGCTGAACGAGGACCCGGAGATCCACGGTATTCTGGTGCAATTGCCGTTGCCCGGCCATTTGAATGAGGATCTGGTGATCAACTCCATCGATCCGGCCAAGGATGTAGATGGGTTCCACATCTCGAATGTGGGTCTGCTGGGAACCGGGCAGAAGTCGATGGTGCCCTGCACACCGCTGGGCTGCCTGATGATGCTGCGCGATCATCATGGCTCGCTGTCGGGTTTGAATGCCGTGGTTATTGGCCGGTCAAACATCGTTGGTAAGCCGATGGCGCAGTTGCTGCTGGGCGATAGCTGTACCGTGACGATTGCGCATTCACGGACGAAAGACATTCAAGATGTCGTGCGAGGTGCGGACGTTGTCGTGGCGGCTGTTGGGCGGCCAGAGATGGTGACCGGTGAGTGGATCAAGCCCGGTGCCACGGTGATCGACGTCGGCATCAACCGGATTGATGCGCCCGAGAAAGGTGAGGGCAAGACGCGGCTGGTGGGGGACTGCCACTATGACAGCTGCGCCGACGTGGCGGGCGCCATCACGCCCGTGCCGGGTGGTGTGGGGCCGATGACCATCGCGTGTCTGTTGGCGAATACCGTGACGGCGTGCTGTCGTGCAAACGGGTTGGCGGAACCGGAAGGCCTGACAGCCTGACGCGCGGGGCCGAGGACACCTCCGCCTTACGTCTTCACCGGGACCATCGTGCCCTGCAAGATGGCGGCCAGTGTTTCTTTGCCCCCGGTTACGGCGAACACCTCTGATGTGACTACAATCAAGCGACGGCCGGGTTTCACGACCCGGCCTTTTGCCCGGAGCCGCTCGCCCGTTGCGGGCGCAATGAGGTTGATCTTGATCTCTGCGGTGACAACTTCCTGGTCTTCGGGGAGAGTGGTGAGTGCGGCATAGCCTGCCGCGCTATCCCCAAGGCCGAAGGTGAGCGCTGCGTGGGCAAAGCCCTGTTGTTGGCGGCTGCTGGGCAGGATCGGGGCCGAGATAGTAACGAGACCTGCTTCGATAGCGTCCAGAGTGGCACCAAAGGTCTGCATCATGCTTTGCCGTGCAAAACTGGCTTTGATCCGGTCCTTCATGCAGCCCCACGGGGCATGGGCACTTGCACTGGCCGGGGACCGGTGAGCACGGCGCTTGCATCGGGACGCATCAGTTGGCTTAGCGTATGGCTGTGGCTGCGTAGGCCGCCGGTATACGTGCCGTAGGCGGGCAGGATCAGCTTGTCGCTGTCGATCAAAAAGGCAGGACGCGAGATGGCGCGTGCTCGTGTCTGTAACGTCGCCTTTGGGTGGTAGTGCCCGGACACCTCGCCACTGGCGCCGGGCTTGGCGATATGGCGGAAGGTGAGCGCCCCGATGGGCAGTTCAGCCAGGTGCGTGCCGCCGAATTCTATCGGGCCGGGATCGTGATTGCCCTCGATCCAAACCCAGCGGCGACCTGCCTGCAGTTTGGTGATCCAAAGCCGTTCCTCTTCGGGCAGGGTGCGTGCCGCGGTGAGGTCATCGAAGCTATCACCAAGGCAGACAACCGTGCGTGCGCCTGTCGTTTCCAGATCAGAGGCGAGGCGGGTGAGGGTATCGCGCGTCTCGTACGGAGGCAGTTGCATACCGCTGCGTCTGGCGATGCGTTCGGCCTTGCCCAGATGCAGGTCCGAGATGCAGAGCAGGTTTTGATCGGGCCAATAGAGTGCACCGGATCCAAGCGCCTTGAGCGCTGCGCCAGCGAGAGAGAGATCGCACGTGTTCATATTTTGTTCATAGCGGTGGAGGCGGGGCGCATCAAGATGCGCCTTGCGGTTGGGGCGCTGCCCCAAACCCCGTGGTATTTCCGGTCAGAAGAAGCTGGGGACTAGAAGGGGACGCGCCATTCCCTTTTCCTTGGTTCGGGCGGCAGGCCCGCAGTGGTCATTAACCGTTCTGCTTCTTCGGCGAGCAGCTTTTCTTCGGCGAGCCCCTTGATGGGCACACGACCCACTTCGAGCATCAGCGGGGCCGCCAGGGGCGTGATGCGGTCGTGTTCAATCAGGTCGATGCGGGTGCCGATGCGCGCGCACATTTCTTCGATCCGGCCAAAGTCGACAAGACCACGCATCGCTTCTTCGCGCGTGATCTGCAGCATGAGATGGTCTGGGTCGTATTTGGCGAGCGTGTCGTAGAGGATGTCGGAGCTGAAGGTGGCTTGTCGTCCAGTCTTGCGGTTGGAGGGCAGGTTGCGTTCGATCAATCCGGCGATCGTGGCGGACGCGCGGAAGGTGCGTTTCATAACGGCGTTGCCCGCAAGCCAACGGTCGAGCCCGTCCCGCAGGGCGTCGATGTCAAACAGCGGGGCCGGGTCAGTGATCTTGTTCAGACCCCAGATCAGTGTCGCATAGTCGGTGGCGAGAAAGCCGAGGGGGTTCAGGCCCGTTTCCTCCATTCGTTTGGTCAGGAGAAGTCCGAGTGTTTGCATGGCGTTACGGCCCGCAAAGCCGTAAACGGCTGTGTGGATCCGGTTGTCATGCGGGAAGCTTTCAATGAGAAGGCGGCCCGGTTCGGGCAGGCGGCTGACTTGGCGTTGCAGGGTCAGCCATTCGGATGTGTGTGGCGGCAGGGCAGGCCATGTGTCTTGCTGGAACATCTCGATGATGCGGTGGCTGAGCTGCGTCGAGGTGGCAAATTTGGTGCCGAGGAAGGTGGCAATCTTGGGCTTCTTTGCGGCGTCTCGGGTCACCTGAACTGTCATTTCGCGCAAGGAATCGTAGCGGACAATCTGCCCGCCGATCAGGAATGTGTCGCCCGGTGTGAGTGAGGCAGCAAAGCCTTCCTCGATCTCTCCCAAAGGTTTGCCGCCACGGCCCTTGTAGCGGACCTTGAGCGTGTCGGTGTCCTGAATGGTACCAATGTTCATACGGATGCGTTGGGCGCTGCGCGGATCGCGGAGTTGCCATTGACCGTCAGGGCGCTGTTGCAACCGCTTCCATTGATCATAGGCGCGCAGGGCGTAACCGCCAGTGGCACAGAAATCGAGGCAAGCGTCGAACTCTTCTTTACTCAGTGTGCTATAGGCGCCGGTGCTTTTGACCTCTTCGTAGAGGGTCGTTGCATCAAAGGGGCCTGCGCAGGCACGGATCAGGATGTGTTGGCAGAGAACGTCGCGGGGGCCGGGACCGCGGGGATCGCCGTCCAATGCTCCAGCTTTCACAGCGTCCAGAGCGGCCACGCACTCCACCACTTCGAAGCGGTTGGCAGGTACCAGCAATGCCTTGGAGGGTGCGTTGTAGCGGTGGTTGGCGCGGCCGATCCGTTGCACCAGACGTTTGACGTTCTTGGGTGCGCCGACCTGGATAATCAGGTCAACGTCACCCCAGTCGATACCCAGATCGAGCGTACCGGTACAGACGATGGCCTTGAGTTGGCCGTCAACCATGGCCTGTTCGACTTTTTCGCGTTGTTGGCGATCAAGCGAGCCATGGTGGATGCCGATGGGAAGCTGGTCTTCATTGGCAAGCCAGATGTTATGGAAATAGAGCTCGGCCTGGGCGCGGGTGTTGTGGAAGATGAGGGTGGTCTTGTGTTTCTTGACCTCTTCCAGCACCGCCGGGATCGCGTATTTGCCGCCCGACCCAGACCATGGGGGAGGCTCGTCTGTCACCAGCATCTTGATGTCCGGCGGTGGGCCGGGGTCTGCATGGAGTATGTCGCAAGGGTCGGGGTGTTTTGCCAATAGGTGAGCAATGGCCTGTGGGTCCTCGACTGTGGCGGAGAGGCCGACACGCTTGAGATCGGGGCGGAGGGCTTGGAGGCGGCTGAGCGCGAGAAACATCTGGTCGCCGCGTTTGCTTTCCGCAAGCGCGTGGATCTCATCGACGATCACGCGTTTGAGGCCTGCGAACATGCGCGGCGCGTCTTCGTAGGATGTGAGCAGCGCAAGGCTTTCCGGTGTCGTCAGCAGGATGTGCGGTGGGTCGGCGCGCTGTCGTTTTTTCTGAGTGGCGGAGGTGTCGCCGGTGCGGTCCTCGATCTGGATACCGAGGTGCATTTCGCTTACAGGTGTCCGGAGATTTCTTTTGATATCAGCGGCTAACGCCTTGAGTGGGGAAATGTAGAGCGTGTGCAACCCTTCGTGACCATTCTCTGCCAGATCGGCCAGTGTTGGCAGGAAACCGGCCAGTGTCTTGCCGCCACCCGTGGGCGCGATCAGCAGGATGGCGGGGTCATTTGCGCGTTCCAGCATCTCTTGCTGGTGAGGGTGGATGTTCCACCCTTTGGAGGAGAACCAGTCGGTGAAGATGCGTGGGAGGGTGGCAGTCATGGGGCGCAATGTAGCGGGTGTGGCGCAGGTGGGAAGTGTGGGAGCCTCCGGCGGGGATTTTTTTAAAACAGGGAAGGGGGAGATGACTCGTACGGGGATTTACCCAGTGTTCAGGGAGGTTAAGCGCGTATGGCAGGGTGTCACCCCCCGTGCAGCATCCGTACACCCCCTTTACACCCCCAACGGACGGTCGTGGTGAGGTTAACGCAACGCACGGTGAACCGGTGTGACCTTGGCCACCGCGAAGCGCTTGTGTCGTGCGGGCAGCCTTTGCCTTGGCAGTGATGTATGTTCATGCCAATGCTCGCGCATGTCAGAATTTGAGCCTGGTGTCCCGAAAGACCTTTTCAATGAGGTCTTTGAGGCGATGCGCGAAGGAAAACTCGCGTTTTTGAAGTTTGTTGCCGAGGCTTACCCACCTTTCCCATTTGGGCAGGACACAACATTTACGCGATCCTGGGTCACCCACGCGATACACGCGCGCCAGTTCGCGGTTTTCGATTGGGTTTTGGCCCAGGGGGGACCTGCAAATTTTTGTGATGACGAAGGATACAGTCCTCTGAAGTCGTTGTTGGAAATGGAAAGGTCTGTCGCGAACGCCTTGAGTGCAAGGGAGATCATCACCTGGATTGACAGGCTGATCGAGGCAGGAGCGGACGTGAACTTTCGTCACACGCTGGATGAGACCGCCTTGCATCGGGCTGCGATGATTTCGTCGCCTGCCGTGGTCCGGCATCTTCTCGCCTGCGGTGCTGATCCACATGCCTATGATGCAGAATACACGCCTGCGCAGCCCATTCACTATGCGAAGCGGTCCTTGTGGAAGGAAGAGACGACAAAGCTGTTGCAGGCTGCGATGAAGCGCTGACTGGGTATGAGAGTGGAATTGGCTCAGCGGCGAGGTTGCAAAGCCCTGACACTGGCCTGGACCTGTTTGGGAAGCGATGTGTCAGCGCCGTCTGGGGCGGCGTCGAGGGCTGCTGCCACGTCCTTGACCAGAATGCCGATGGAGTTGTCGGGAGCATAGCCGTGTTTGGCAAATTCGATTGTGTCGAAGCCTGAGGCGAGCCAGTTTTGGCCCGATGATGTTTCGATCAGGTTCAGGAGGTGCTGAGTGTCGAGCCCGGCCTCATCCGCCCAGTCCAGTACAAGCCGGGTCATTGCAGTGTGAGACGCCGCGAGCAGGTTGTTCAAAACCTTGGCCTGCATCCCGGCACCATATGCGCCCATGTGGTGGAAGTGTTGACCCATGAGGGCAAGCAGCAGCTTGGCATCGTCGATGTCGGCTTGTGTGCCGCCAAGCATGAAGCTGAGCGTGCGGTTTTCGGCGGCGATGACCGCACCGGACATGGGTGCGTCGATCAGGGTGATGTGGTCCGGCACCCTGTCGCGCAGGCCGAGAACGTAGCGCGGTGAAAGAGTGGAGCAAATGAAGATGCGCCGCAGCTTGGGTGCGGTGCCCATAAGGTTCTGGGTGTCAAACAGAAGAGCGTTGGTTTCCTCTTCATCCCGGACCACGGAAAATAGGGTTTCCACTTCGGGGGCAAAGGCCATGATGTTTGTGGTGGTGTGGGGCAGGCCCTTGTCCACAACATCAAAGCCTTTGGCCCGCGTGCCTCCGTCGCGCAGGGCGGCCAGCATTGGCAGCCCCATGCGCCCGCAGCCCGCGAGACCAATCATTTGACGATATGTTCGTCCTTGACGAACATGTTGGCCCAGGCCCGGTCGATCAGCTGTGGGGTCATCTGCAACGGGATGCCTTCGAAGTTGCAGGTGGCGACCATCTGATCCACCAGGAAGTTCGGCTGGTAGTTGGCGTAGATATTGTCGATCGTCGGATACTTCACCTTGAGCAGGTATACGAGCGCTTCTTCGTTCAGGGCCATCCCTTTCTTCTTGGCGACCATGGCAAAGATTTTCAGGAAGTTTGCCTGGTTTGGGCCGTCGATCTTGATCTTGAAGAAGATCCGGCGCAGGGCGGCTTGGTCGAAGATTTCGTTGGGGTGGAAGTTGGTCGAGAAGACGACCAGCGTGTCGAAGGGCACCTCGAATTTCTCACCTGATTGCAGGGCGAGGATGTCTTTGGATTCTTCGAGCGGAACGATCCAGCGGTTAACCAGCGCCTGTGGCGGTTCGGCCTGACGGCCAAGGTCGTCCACGATGAAGATGCCTCCGGTGGATTTCAGTTGCAGAGGCGCCTGGTAGGTCCGTGCCGTGGGGTTGTAGACGAGGTCCAGCATGTCCAGCGACAGTTCCCCCCCGGTGATCACCGTAGGACGTTCGCATTTGACGTAGCGCTTGTCATAGGGCGTCTTGCGGCGCAGCGATGTAGGGTCCTGAGCGTCTTCCGGGGCCAGCACGTGTACGATCGGGTCATAGACCGTAATCACCTGGCCCGCATATTCGATGGCACGTGGGACAAAGACGTTGTCCCCCAACGCGTCGCGGATGCCGTTCGAGATAGACGATTTACCGTTGCCCGGAGGGCCATACATCAGGATCGACCGGCCTGCGCTGACCGCCGGACCAAGCTGGTCCAGAAGGTCGTCGGGCAGGACGAGGTGGCCCATAGCCCCAGTCAGCTGCTGGCGTGTGACCATGATGTTGCGGATGGATTGGCGTTTGACCTGTTCGCGATAGACATCCAGTGGGACGGGCATAGCGCCGAAATACTCGGATTGGGCCAGGGCATCCAGGGCGCGCGCCTTGCCGCCGTCCGTCAGCTGGTAGCCCATTTCATTGCCATTGTTGGCATTGAGCGTACCGGTTGCCTCCATCAGCCGCTGGTCGCGGCACATGTCGATGAGTTCCTGAACCACCGGGATGGGTAAACACAGCGCCGGGCTGAGGTCGGACACCATGTCGAGGTTCTTGCGGAACATGGTTTTCAGCAAGATGTCTCGCATCATCACGACGGGCAGTTTCATCTCTTCCAGTCGTTTGGGAGCCGGCGGCGCAATCACGTCCGAGACTTGCATGTTCATGGGGTGGCCTGTGTTCTGCTGCGTTTTGTTGTGCTTGGCTTATCGCAGCACTTCGGCCAAAATGTGGCCGCAACAGGTCAAGAGCCGTACAGCGCTGCCAGCCCGAGGTAGATCGCAAGGGTAGGGCCAAGTGCAAAGCCCATAGGGAATCTGCGCCCTTCTTGGCTCCAACTGGCCCAGTCGGGTGCAAATGTGCGCAGAGAGGTGTGCTTTGCAATGGTGTGCGCACTGTAGGCGGCCAGAAGCACGGCGGCAAAGAGCGCCATGAGCAAATGGATATCTCCGAGGGCGACATAGGGTGCTGCGGCTGCGAGGAATTTGGCGTCTCCGGCCCCCATGGTTCCAGCAGCATTGAGGATGATGCCCGCAACCAGCACGATGGCCAACTGGGCGAGCTGCCACAGATAGGCATCAAGGGAATAGAAAAACGGCCCCATGGCCGCAAAGATGGCGGCCATCGTCAGGACTGTTGGATTGGTGATCCGCATCTCTGCAAGGTCGGTGTAAGCGACATACAGACAGATCGGCACCATAAGCGGCATGAACCACAGGGCGGCTGTGGCCGAAAGCGCAATCATGTCTTATCCGTTCGAGACGTTGTTCTCGAGCGCACGCAGAGACCGCACTGCGGCTTCGAAGTGCTGCGGGTGCGTTTCGATGGCGTCGCGCAAGAGGCCCTTGCCTGTTTCGAGGTTGCCCTGTTTCACGGCAGCCAAGCCCAGCGTGTGCAGCAACTGCGCGCGTTCTGTCTGATCCATGGGGATCACTGGCAGGCTGTAGTTGCCTTGCGCGCCACGGGCGAGGATGAGGTTGTTCTTGGCTGTGAACAGGCTGGGGTCCTGACGGATTGCATCAGTGAACAAACGCTCTGCATCGTTGAAGTCGCCGCGCGTGAGCTTGGAGTACCCCCAGTTGTTCAACACACCGGAGGGGCGTGTCGTCAGGCCGACGGCTGTTTCGTAGAAGCTGTCCGCTTTCTTCCATTCTTTGTTGCTGTCAGCAACAAGGGCTTCGAGGCGATAGCGCTTGAAGGTCTCGACAGTCGGGGGAACCTTGTCCAGCTCTTCTTCGGCCCGTGCCCAATCACCTGATCGCAACAGGGCATCAGCAAAGTCTACGCGGTCATCATTGGTCACGCCGTCGAGCTTTACCAGTTTGGCATAGGCTGAACTGGCCTCTGTATAGCGTTTGGCGCGTACAAGGCTGACGGCAAGCCCACGTTGTGCGTCAATTCGGTTCGGGTTTTCCTTCGTCGTACGGCTGAAGTAGGCAACCGCCTCATTCGGGTCCGCTACGGTCAGCATCACGTCGTTCAGGTCGCTTTCATCTACGACATTCACGTCTTGAAAGGCCCGTTCCACGGTTTCGTCGGCGTTTTTCTGGTCGCAAGCGGCAAGGGCCATAGCGCCCGAAAGAGCGACAGCCATGAATACAGAGTGGCGCATGTTTGCGTCCTTTTTCCTGCTCGTTCGCGCCGTGCTTTTTGCTGCCCGGTCGCATCCCTTTCGCGCCTGTGACAGCGCAACCTCACACCCACCCGAAGGTGGAAAAATCAAGATGCAGTGCGGATCAAAAAGTCGCTGCTGCCTCGACGGACCAGTTTGTACTGGCTCTCATTGATTTCTACGGTATCAGAATTTTCAGATTTTGCGAGTGCCAAGCGCAAATTATCCCGAATAAGTGTGCTTTCTCCGTCATCCAGGGCAAAGGCACGGCGAAAGATCTGGACGGCTTCGGACGTTTCGCCCTGCTCCATCAGTACAACACCAAGGTTGTTGAGGTCGGAGGGGACCGGATCATATTCCGTTGTGGCGCGGCGCAGAAGTTTTTCGGCCTGGTTCAGACGCCCCAGTCCGAGATTGGCCGTTCCCAGCCCGGACAGTATCTCGGCGTCAAATCCACCGCGGTCGAGCGCCGCACGATTGAAGGATTTGATGGCCAATTCAAATTCGCCCGCAGCAATCAGGCGGTGGCCCACTTCAACCCCGTCAACCCCATCCGCACGGCGGTCGACGCCGGGGGCAAATGGTCCGGTCTGAGACGCATCAATGCCTCGTTCACCGCAAGCGGTCAGGACAAACGCAAGAAAGAGAGCGAGAAACGCCCGGATGCCTGTGATCATTGTGGTCTTCGCCACGCCTCAAAATTGACTGCACCGCTCGCCCGAAATGGACGCGCGGTGTTGTCTTGTACCACGGCTCAGGCGGTTGGCCTAGTTGCCGAGTGCGTTCATATTGCCAAGTTGCGTGATACCGTGTGCGGATGGACCCACAAGGATCAGCAACAGCGGCGGAACCGTCAGCATCATGGTGGCGAGCGTCATCTTGGTTGGCAACTTGTTGGCGGCCTCTTCGGCGCGCATGACGCGTTTGTCGCGCATCTCGCCCGCGTAGACCCGCAGCGCCTCGGCGATGGATGTACCGAAGCTGGCGGACTGCACCAACACTGTCACAAAGCTGGCTACATCCTGCACGCCGCAGCGTTCGCCCATGTCGTTCAGCACGGTTACCTTGTCCTTACCAGCCTTCATTTCAAGGCTGACCACCATGAATTCATCCGCCAGTGCGGGATAGGAGGCCCGCAATTCTCCGGCAACGCGAGTGATGGCCTGATCAAGCGATTGGCCCGCTTCGACGCACACCAGAAGCATGTCCAACGAGTCGGGGAAGCCTTGCGTGATCTGTTCTTTTCGCATCTCGACGCGGCGTGTCACCCAGTATTGGGGTAGGTAGTAACCCGCGCCGCCCGGACCGATGGTGAACATGATGATTTTTTGCGTCGTCATGTTGTCGGTGCCAACGATGAAGTTGGTATAGACAACCCCCAAGGCGAGGCCAAGGACACCCAATAGAAACTGGGCTGCATGGAACATGCGCACCGCGTCACGGGATTGGTAGCCCGCCTGGCGCAGTGTCAGCTGGCGTTTGGACAGCTCGGCGACATCCTCGGGTTCAAGGAATTTTGAAAAACGCTCAAGCTGTTCGTTCCGCGCACCCTGGCGCAGGCGTTCTTTGCCCGGGCCAGTCGTCGTGGCCATCTGGCTGGATTTCTTGAGTTTGGTCAGCGGGTCCTCGGGCTGCCGCAGCATCATGATGACCACGATTGCGACCATCATCACGCCAAGCACGCCGGCCAGGACAATAAAGCCAAGCGGGCCAAGCGTGTCCGTTATGGATTGCATTAGGGCGTCCATAGCAGGCTCCTTACACTTTGATGTTGGTCAGGACGCGCATCACCATCAGGTTCGCGGCCAGGAAGATACCCACGGCAAAGCAGGCAGGAATGAAGTAGGGGTGATCGCGCACTTCATCGTAGTAATGCGGGTCGGTCACGTTGATGACGATCAGCGCCACGATGGGGAAGGCTGACAGGAACTTGCCGGACCACTTGGCTTCGGCCGTGATCGCTTTGACCCGACGGAACAGGCGGAAGCGTGCCCGGATCACCTTGGCCAGACCGGCGAGGATTTCGGCGAGGTTACCACCGGATTGCTGCTGGATCGTCACGGCCACCGAAAGGAAGCGTAAATCCTGCATGTCGAGCCGTTCGGCCATATCCTTAAGGCTTTCACCCACGTCGCGCCCAAAAGCGGATTCATCGGCGATAAGTCCAAATTCCGAAGCCAGGGGGTCCTGTACCTCTTTCGAGACGATCTGGATGGCCGAGCTGAAGGGGTGACCCACGCGCAACGACCGCACCATGAGTTCCACGGCATCAGGCAGTTGTTCTTCGATCATACCCAGCCGTTTGCCGGCCTTGGAGGCCACCCAGAAATAGACCGCACCGATGCCGATGCCTATGGACATGAGAATGCGCACCGGCGTGTCCGTTTCGGTTCCGACGCTCAGCCCGACAAAGGCCACAACTGAAAGTCCAGCCATGATCATGATCAGCTGTTGCGGTGTGAACGCGATGGCCGCCTTTTGCGCCTTGTCCGCCAGCAGCGAGTAGAGTGGGATGGACCGTGCGCCCATGTGCTGCTGCATCTCCTTGCGGAGCTGTTCAAGCACTTCTTCGCGACGCCCACCGGCCTTGTTCAGCATCTCCAGACGACGGTTCACCCGGCTGTTCAGGCTGATCGATTTGCCAAAGGCGACAAGGTACAGGCCTTCGACCAGCACCAGAACGCCGATGAAGATCAGGCCGTAGATAATTGGTTCTGCACTCATCGTTTCAGGTCCTTACTCGGCGGCAACGGGTTCATAGATGGAAGCGGGCAAGTCATAGCCCCACAGACGGAACCGTTCGGAATAGTGTGAACGGACGCCGGTGGCGGTGAAGTGGCCTATGATCTTGTTGTCGGGCGTGAGGCCGACGCGCTGGAAGCGGAAAACTTCCTGCATCGAGATCACGTCACCCTCCATCCCGGTGATTTCGGTGATCGATGTCATACGGCGTGACCCGTCCTGTAGACGCGACGCCTGCACGATCAGGTTCACAGCCGACGAGATCTGAGACCGCACCGCCTTGATCGGCATTTCGATCCCGGCCATGGCAATCATATTTTCCAAACGGCTTACGCCGTCACGCGCAGAGTTGGCGTGGATCGTGGTCATCGATCCGTCGTGGCCAGTGTTCATGGCCTGGAGCATGTCGATGACTTCCTCGCCCCGCGTCTCGCCCACGATGATGCGGTCAGGGCGCATACGAAGGGCGTTTTTCAAACAGTCGCGTGGTGACACTTCGCCCTTGCCCTCAACGTTAGGTGGTCGGCTTTCCATCCGGCCCACATGGGTCTGTTGCAGTTGGAGTTCGGCGGTGTCTTCGATTGTCAGGATACGTTCGGCATTGTCGATGAAGGATGACAGAGCATTGAGCGTGGTCGTTTTCCCGGACCCGGTACCACCCGACACGATGACGTTCAGGCGCGTGGCAACGGCAGCCTGAAGATAAGCAGCCATCTCTTCGGTAAAGGCACCGAAATTCACCAGGTCGTCGATGCCCAGCTTGTCCTTTTTGAACTTACGAATGGACACAAGGCTACCGTCCACCGCAATGGGGGGCACCATGGCGTTGAAACGCGAACCGTCCTGCAAACGGGCGTCCACATAAGGGTTGGATTCGTCAACACGACGGCCCACCGCGCTCACGATCTTGTCGATGATGCGCAGGAGGTGTCGTTCGTCCTTGAACGTGACGTCGGTCAGTTCCAGCTTACCCGACCGTTCGACAAATATCTGCTGAGGCCCGTTGACCAGAATATCGTTGACAGATTCATCTTTCAGAAGCGTTTCAAGGGGGCCGAGCCCCGTCACTTCGTCAAACAGTTCCTGATTGAGGGTCTGGCGATCCTCACGGTTCAGGATGATGTTCTTTTCTGTCAGCACTTCGGTCGAAATTGCGCTGATTTCCTGACGCAGGTCCTGTTCAGTCGCATGTTCGAGCGCGGCGAGGTTCAGGTTGTCCAAAAGCGCACGATGGAGTTCGAGCTTGATCTCGCCCATGCGCTCCTTGCGCTTGCGTTCCTTGTCCATAGGGGTGACTGTCGCGGATTTTGACGGAGCCGGTTTGCGTGCAATTTTCTTGGACGCGTCTGCCTTGGGCATCTCGGCAACCTTGTCCGCAGGTGCTGCGGCAGGTTTGGCTTCGGCTTTTTTGTATTTGGAAAACATCGAGTGACCCCCGGTTGCCAGATCACGCCGCCTTGGCGTGATCCTCGCTGAGTTCATGGATGGACGCGGCCAGTTTGGCGATTTCTCGACGCAAAGGGTTTTTGGCTGCGGAGCTTGCCAGCGGTACACCGTGATCAGCCCCCTGGCTGATAGGCTTGCCTCCTTCTGGCAACTGCACCTCGACTGAGATGTCCAGGCTTTCCGACAAGCGCTTGACTCGTGCCTTGCCGCCCAAGTCAGTGAATTTCGGCGCGCGGTTCAGTACGTAGCGCAGTTTTTCGATCGGCAGGTCTTCGGCTTGCAGCGCGCGTTTGAAGCGCAACGTATTCTGGGCCGACCGCATGTCCATTTCGAGCGTCGTGAAGTAGAGATGCGATGCATTCAGCACGGTTTCGGTCCATTGGACGAGCGTTGATGGCATATCAACGACGACGTAGTCGAAGTGCGCGCGGGCCATGTCAATCACCCGTGTCACATCCTCGGGAGTGACAAGATCCAGAGGGATCATGTCGGCGGGCGCCGTCAGCACTTGCAGGTTTTCTTCGAACGTCAAAAGCGACTGACCGAAAATCTCTTCATCCATGCTTTCGGTGTCCGATAGCATTTCAAACACTGCTTCTCGCCGCGGCAGATCAAGATAGGTCGAGGCAGATCCGAACTGAAAGTCAAAGTCCAGAAGGCAGACCGAGGGCGTTTCGGTTTTGCACAACAGGGCCAGTTCCCAAGCCAGGTTCACGGCCAGCGTCGTGGCGCCTGTTCCGCCAGCCACGCCATGACAGACAAAGATCGCGCCCTGCTTGTCCACGCCGGATTTGAGGTTGGCTGTCTTTTCATCGCCAACGGGTTGAGGTTGACCGCTGGCTTGCAAACGGTCGATTGCTTGTTGCAATTCACCTTCAGGAAGAGGGTAGGGGACAAATTCGTCCGCGCCTTGGCGCAATAACTGATGCAGGGATGCCGGTGTCACGTCTTCGGCGATCAGGATCACCTTGATACCGTGGGCCTTGGCCTGCGTGATGATCTCGCCCAGAAGAACCAGATTGTCTTCGTCTTCTTCGTTAAGCGCCAGCGCCACGAACTCCATGGCTTCGGCATCGGGTTGATTGAAGAAAGCCAAGGCTTCGGCAAAACCGAGATCGCCCCAGGCTTCGCCCAGCGCCTGTTCCATGTCCTCTATCAACAGGTCGAAATTCTGAACATCACGGCTGATGGTACATGCCGTGATTGGTGCAGTTTCCGGTTGCGGCATTGCGCTGCTCATTGCCCACTCGTCCTTTGCTCAATGGGCCTGGTATCCGATTGTGCCGTTCTGGCAGGTGGATACGCTGGCCCGCGCCCGGAGCTTTTGCCGGGCATACGTGTCCTCAGGGGCAGTTGTCGCAACGAATTCAGG
Organism: Tateyamaria omphalii; assembly: GCF_014651375.1. Taxonomy (GTDB): domain Bacteria; phylum Pseudomonadota; class Alphaproteobacteria; order Rhodobacterales; family Rhodobacteraceae; genus Tateyamaria; species Tateyamaria omphalii. The sequence goes on along the minus strand of NZ_BMWT01000002.1, from coordinate 562,665 downwards.
CGAGATTTGGGCCAAAAAACTCCAATTGTTGGGTATCTCAGAACGATAAAGGGCCCACAGACATGATTGTCTGCGGGCCCTTTGATAAAATGGAGTGGTTTTACTCTTCTGTTCTGAACTCGGTACCTGACGTTCCGGTCAGCGTGCTTTGGGCTTCGGCCGACTGTACGTAGTCACGATAGATGATCTGGGCATAGTTCCCATCCAGTACCGTTGGATGCGATTTTACAAAACCGGTAACCTCAGTCACCGTGCGGCGATTGCGCCGTTCGCGGCCTTGCGTGACGATCAATGGCTGCGTTTCACCAAAGGACGCGACGGCTTCGAGACGCGAGCGGTTGATGCCTTGGCTGGTCAGGAAGGCCACAACAGCGTTGGCTCGGGCGAGGCCCAGACGCTTGTTATATGCGGCGGAACCGACGGCGTCGGTATGCCCGTACACGCGGAACCGTATTTCCGGAAACTGACGGATCCACACAGCTTGTTCGCGCAGTGCATCGCGTGCGCCCGCATCCAGTTGAGACGAATTGAACGCAAAGTTGACCGTTGTACCAACCTCGGTCGCAAAACGCTGAGCGAGGTCAAAGGTGTATTGCCGCTCACCCGTAAGGATCAAAGTATTGTTGGCCGTTGCATTTCCAAACTGCCCCGTATCGACCAGCGCACCGGCTTCCCGATAGAACTGTGTGTAGACCGGGTCATTGGACGCGTTACAGGCGCCAAGGGCCAAGATGCTTGTCATTGCGACGGTGAAGATCGGTTTCATGACCCTGTCCTTAGTCCAACACGTAGCCATAAGAGCCGGAGAAGTCTTGCTTGGCAACCTCGCCTGCACCGCCCTGCTTGGGGGCACGCGTGCCAGCAGCTGTGCGTCCAAACAGGAACAGGTCCCGCTCACTTGGGGGTTTGATCCGATCTGTGGGCAGCGCCAGGGCGTCGCCGCGGACCGGAGAAACAAGATGAGCTGTGATGATGATCACCAACTCTGATTGGCTGCGCTGATAGGATGCTGACCGGAACAACGCGCCCAAGACTGGCACATCGCCAAGCCATGGCAGCTGATTGTTGTTGTCGATGAAGTTGTCTTCAAGCAAACCAGCGATTGCAAAGCTCTCGCCATCACGCAATTCGACAGTTGTCGCGGTCTCGCGCCGGCTGAATGCGTCAATGGTGAAGCCATCGAATGTCAGGCCGTTGGTTGTATCGATGTCAGATACTGCTGCTTCAAGTTCCAGGTTGATGAGGTCCTTGTCGACGACCCTAGGAATGAAGTTGAGCTGGATACCGAACGGTTTGAATTCCACCGTGATAACGCCGTCTTCCTGTGCCACGGGGACGGGGTATTCACCACCCGCCAGGAAGCGGGCTTCCTGGCCAGAGAGGGCCACAAGGTTCGGTTCAGCCAGCGTGCGAACAACCCCTTTGGTTTCAAGGGCTTCGAGCAAAAGGCCAACCCGCGTGCTGCCTGCATTGAAACCAAACAGGATAGCACCATTGTTCTCGTTGTTGGCGGGCACCCGCCCACCTAGTGCACCGTCAATCGCTCCGGAGCCCACTGTCGTGCCGCTGCCTCCGGTTACATCGATGTCACCCGAAAAGAGAGATCCGTTCAGGGACAGGGATGAGCTGAGAGACTTGGATACGTTGCGGTTCATTTCCGCAAAGCGCACTTTCAACATGACTTGTTGAATGCCACCCACGCTCATCAGGTTGCTAACGCGCCCTTCTGCGTAACGCTCGGCCAGATCCAGGGCCCGTTGCAACCGTGCGCTGGATGACACGATGCCGGAAAGGACGATACCGTCATTGGCGGTACGAACTTCGATCTTTTCTCCGGGCAGAATCTGGCGGAGTCGCTCTTTAAACTCAGAGATGTCCGCTGACACACGCACATTGACGTTTGTGATAAGTCGACCATTCGCATCCAATAGTGTCAGCGTGGTCAATCCCGGTGCCTTGCCCAGAACGTAGATGGTTCTGTCGCTGAGCGAGGAAATGTCTGCGATCGCCGGGTTGGCAATACTCAGTTCCGCGAAGGCCGTTTCGCTTTCGACGACGACCGCGCGATTCATCGGCACGCTCAGTGTCGAATCTGTGGATTTACGTACCACCCGTAAGTTTTCTGCATGCGCCATTTCCGAAATGGGGCCTGCAGCAAAACACAGCCCAAGAAGGGCCGCCTTAAAGAATCCGTCAATTTTCATGTGACCTGCCTTTTTGATCACGCCTCGATGCCGGGTCTTGATGCCCGTGATAAAACGTACCATGCGGCAATTTGGTTTTTTTTGCAAGAATCAACGGGTTTGGCCGATTCTTTTATGTGGATAACCAGCAACAGAAGGTAAAGCAAAAACCGGCGCCACAGAACGTGACGCCGGTGTAAGTGATTGAAATGGGTAGGATCAATTGGTGCAGGGGATCGGAATTTGCACAACCTCTGCGCCGCGTCGTGTGCGGATGGAACAGGTCTTTTCCTTCTCTACCTCGACCTTCACTGCTTTGCTTTCGATGCCGAGAAGGTCGCGTTGGTCGACTTCGATAGCGCCCGCAACCGTGTCATCCTCTGCACCGACAAGAGACAATGAAAGACGCCCGGTGGACTGTGCTTGCGCCAGTTTGGCCACTTGAGCAGGGGCGACAGCTACCGTCACGGTCTGAGCAATTACTGTTCCATCAAGGTCACCGGCGGCATTCTGGTCAATGGCAATCAGTTTAATCGCAGGTTGGATCAACTTGGTGACTTCGCCACGGCTTTGATCAAGCGACTTGTCTACGCGGCCGGTCCAGTAAACGTCCACGCGATCGCCGGGGCGCAGGAATCCGGAAACACCGGTTGCAACATCAACACGGATTGCAAAGGCGCGCATGCCGCGTTCAAGGCGCGATGTCAGACCTGCTTCCTCACCGGGTTCGGTCACTTTCACGGTAAGGATGGCCTCGTGCTTTTCCATTGTACGCAGAACGACACGGTGGTCAGTCTCACCTTCGGGGAAGAGAGGGTTATCTTCGGTAAACGCACCTTCCGGGACCGAGGTTTCGGGCCAATCCACGGCGCGCACGTCCTCAGCCGTCAGTTCTTCACCATATTTCAATCGCCGCTCTGCGACATAGACGGGGATCGTCGGTACGATCTTTTCGCGTTGGGCGCGTTCCGCGGCCAAGGCAACCTGATACTTCCCGATGTAATTCTTGGCCATGTAAACGGCTCCGCCTGCCAGGGCGATCCCCGCAAGCAGAACCAATCCAAATACCATTCGCATTTCAGCACCTCATTGATTGGGTTCCTGCGCCGGAACGGGCGGAACCTCTTACGAGAATACGTGACATTCGATTGTGGCGATTTCTGGGAAGCAGTGGGAAAGCTTAAAGGCACTCGCGTTCGCGATGCTCAAGCAACAAAGACCCGACGCGCGTGGCGGTCCGGTCTTCTGTGCTGTCTGGTATTGAACTCGTTTACTCGCCGGTAAAGAACTCGGTTTCAAAAAATGTTCCGACATTCCCTGTCAAGGTAAGGGCCCCGGTTTGCATGGCTGTCACAATTACAATCGCCAAGCCAACTATTGCGGCGCACAGAACGACCCAATCAACCGTAACTGCTCCGTCTTCGTTGTGTTGGAACGTTTTCAAGAACCGGATCATCGTGGACCTCTTTAAATAATCTACAAGTGCCTTCTGAAAAAAAGGGCCGCGTCCGAAAGCGGTCGCGGCCCCCTGGTCAGACGATTACGTCAGACTATTATTCGCCAGCAGGCTCGCCGATTTCGCCGATGACTTGCTCACCCAGGAATGTGTCGGTGGCAGCTGTCAGGCCGGTCGCGCCGGATTCGATCGATGTGTAAGCAGCAATTGCCAGGCCAACAACGGCTGCGGTCAGAACAACCCAGTCAACTGTTACGGCGCCGTCTTCGTCGTTACGGAAGTTTTTGATGAACTTGATCATGATAGTGTCCCTCCAAAGGATCAGTAGATTTGCATTAACCGCGCCGTCCTTTGTGAGCCGCTCTCTCTCATTGGCCCGTGTCCGACTTGGTATGCCGCTATATAGTCGGGGGATTGGGGCACGAATTTGACGGCAAATTGAGGATTTCACGTCTCGCGCCAAGTTTTTTGAAATGATTTTTTAAGATGCTGTTTTTTATAGGAAAAAAATGACTGGCGGTGATCTGTTGGTGTAAAATAGGTTAATCAGCATGGCAAATGTGGCAGCTTTGCCATTTTTTCCGCGCTGCAGACTGGCTTGAAACCCAGATTTTTGCGATAATTTGCGAAAGTCCACCAAAGAGTGGGCGTCAAAGTGAGAGCAGTTTGATGGTTCGTTTGCCTCTGGCGCTTTTGACGGCGCTTTCATTGATGTGCGGAAATGCCCTTGCCGATGATCCACCGCCCTTCAAAGATTTCTCTGCCAAGCGCGTAAAGCCACCGCAGCCTGGCGCGAAGAGGTTTATCACGGTGCAGATCGACCCAGAAGCACCCGCGGCAGAGGCAAGTGCGCCCGAGGCATCTGATGCTGCCGCGACCCCCAGGGTACCGTCGACACGCTTTGACTGGTTCTGGCAGGACATCTCTCCTGAGATTGACAAGGCAGGGCCTGGTCGGTTGGACAAGGCATTGCGAGCGTTGGCGCGCGCCGAACAGCCGGTGCCGGTGCCGCGGTTGCAGCAAATGCAGACCTTGGCCCAGGCGCAGGGCATCGACATTTTGAAAGCGACGATCGGTACGGATGTATCACCTGCGTTGGTTTTGGCGGTTATGATGGTGGAATCTGCGGGCAAGCCGGATGCCCAGAGCGGAGCGGGGGCACAAGGGCTGATGCAGTTGATGCCCGACACGGCCGCGCGTTTCGGGGTCGAAGACAGCTTTGCCCCAGACGAGAATATCGCTGGCGGTGTCAGGTACCTTGACTGGCTGATGGATACGTTCGACCGCGATCCTGTGCTCGTGCTTGCGGGGTATAACGCAGGCGAAGGGGCGGTGCGAACCCACAAAGGTGTCCCACCTTATGCAGAAACGCGAGACTATGTTCCGAAGGTTCTGGCAACGTTTCAGGTGGCAAAGGGCTTGTGTGTGACGCCGCCGGAACTGGTCACGGATGGTTGCGTATTCGCCGCTTTAAATTGACGTGCCGTTTTTAGGGCAGGGCGCTGCCCTTACTATCTGTCGCAAACAGGAGTGGTCAAACGCTGAACGCATCAGCCCAATCCGGGTGCATCGCCCGCTGCGCGTTTACGAAGGGGCAGAGAGGGACAATCTTCCATCCCTCCGCCCGGGCATCATCGACCAGTCTTTTGACCAGCGCTTGGCCTGCACCGGTGCCACGCATGGCATCAGGCACTCCAGTATGGTCCGCAATGCGCGTCTGAGCCGAGAGGATTGAAAAGGTCAGCTCCGCCACGGCTCCATCACGGGTCAGCGTGTACCGGCCTTTCGACCCGTCTTCTTCCCGATGAATGTCAAACTCAGACAAGGGTCGCCTGGGTGGCGGCGCGCAATTCGTCTTCGGTGACGCCGTCGGCAACCTCGACGATCTTCAGACCACCGTCGACCACATCCAGCACACCAAGGTTCGTGATGATGCGATCAACCACGCCTTTACCTGTGAGCGGCAGTGTACATTCCTTGAGCACCTTGCTGTCGCCATGCTTGTTGGTGTGGTCCATGACAACCACGACCCGCCCAACACCCGCAACAAGATCCATGGCGCCGCCCATCCCCTTCACCAGCTTGCCAGGGATCATCCAGTTGGCCAGATCACCATTCTCAGCCACTTCCATTGCGCCCAAGATCGCCATCGCGATCTTGCCACCACGGATCATGCCAAAGCTTTGCGCGCTGTCGAAATACGCAGTCTGAGGCAGTTCGGTGATCGTCTGCTTTCCAGCATTGATCAGATCAGCGTCTTCTTCACCCTCAATGGGGAAGGGCCCCATGCCCAGCATGCCGTTCTCCGACTGGAGCGTCACTTCGATCCCGTCGGGAATATAGTTTGACACCAGCGTCGGAATCCCGATGCCGAGGTTCACATACCAGCCGTCTTCAAGTTCCTGCGCGGCACGCGCCGCCATTTGGTTGCGATCCCAGGGCATCGATTGTCCTTATTCACTATTCGTCGGTGAGTGCCGCGCCAGCTGGCACGTCTATGGTGATGAAACTTCCTGCGGCGCCACGGCCCAGATGCAGTGTTCCTTCTAGACCTTCTATGAGGCCGGACACAATACGTCCGCCAACAGTCTTGCTGTCAGGCCATTCCATTTCCTGTGGGATGCCAACGCCATCATCGGCAACGATCAGGCGCAAGCCCCCTGCGCTCAGCCTGCTCATCCTGACTTCGACCAGTCCCATGTCGATGCGATCAAAGGCGTGCTGGAAGGCATTCGTGAGCAACTCTGACAGGACCAGACCGACACGTGTTGCCGTTTCGATCGGCACTTCCAACGACTCGATTTGCAGGGAAACCCGAATACCGGAGCGACCTTCGATATGGGCAATCGCAGCTGATAGACGAGAAAGGTAGCTGCCCATTTGGATGCGGTCCCGGTTGGACTGCTGATCGCTCAGCTTCATTTCTTCGTAAAGCAGTTGGAGTGTTTCAATCCTGCGACTAAGGGCTGCAAAATCCTCGGGAACGGATGTAGATCCGGATTGCTGACGGATCATCCCGATGATCATCGAGAGGTCAGAGGCAACCCGATTCTGGATCTCGATAAGCTGTGCGTTTACGTCCTCAGCGCTGCTTGCCATCTCACTTTGCCGCAGCTCTTTTTGGATGCCCACGAAATATTGGGTTTCCCCCCGTGAATCGTGGACGGGGGCGACAATCAGGCGGTTGGTGAACGGTTCGCCATTGGCACGGTAATTGAGGATATCGACCGTGACACTTTCTTCGTTCTCTATACCGCCGCGCAGCTTGTCCACGTCTGTCTTACGTGTCCCTTCGCCCTGAAGGAACCGGCAATTGCGGCCAATCGATGCGGATCGAGCGTACCCGGTCGAGCGCGTGAACGCCTGGTTTACGTAAACGATCGGGTTGTCTTCGAGATGCGGATTGGTCACCACCATGGCAACTTGCGCGCGCGAAAACCCGTCAAAGGATTTGTCGTCTTGCAGAAGTTCTTCGATGGTGTCAGGCATGGCCTGGCTCCTCACGCGGCGCGCGTTGTCCGTTGTTCGATGCGCTTTTCATGTTCGCCCTGGATCAGGCGGTGGACGTAGATACCAGGTAGGTGGATTGCGTCAGGGTCAAGGCTGCCTGTGGGGACGATTTCTTCCACCTCAGCGATACAGACTTTCCCACACATTGCGGCGGGCGGGTTGAAGTTACGCGCAGTCTTGCGGAAGATCAGATTGCCTGTCGCATCCGCTTTCCAAGCCTTCACGATGGACAGATCGGCAAAGATGCCCTCTTCCATAATGTAGGTTTCGCCACCGAAGTCCTTGTGCTCTTTGCCCTCGGCGATCACGGTTCCGACACCTGTTTTGGTGTAAAAACCGGGTATGCCGCAGCCACCCGCGCGCATCCGCTCGGCCAGGGTGCCTTGAGGATTGAACTCGAGCTCAAGTTCGCCGGACAGATACTGGCGCATGAATTCCGCGTTTTCGCCCACGTAGGAGGAGATCATCTTTTTCACCTGGCGCGTCTGCAAAAGGATGCCGATTCCAAAGTCATCCACACCAGCGTTGTTCGATGCAAAGGTCAAATCCCTGGTGCCTGCATCCTTGATCGCGTCCAAGAGCAGTTCGGGAATGCCGCATAGGCCAAATCCCCCCGCCGCGATGAACATGCCGTCAAACAAAAGCCCATCCAATGCTTCAGAAGCTGAGCCGTAAATCTTCTTCATGTCTTTCCCCAAGAAGCCCCGTGGCAGGGCAGTCGCACTGGGTTCAGTATGTGAATGTATGCACTGTCAAAGTCAACGAAGAGGGCAACGTGCGCGTTATAATACAAGATGTCGGCGTGATGGCGCGTTGTTGATGTGGAATAATTCCACATCGTGTGGATCTTATTGAAAATGGGCCGCAGAAGAACAATGTTCAGGCGCGCCCGGCGCTTGGCCGGGTGCGCTGCGTTTCTTGTCTTCAATGCTTGAATTTAAACGCCCACTTCGTCTGCGCAGTGTCGTTGGCATTGTCGCTGGCCGGAATGTCCGGCGGGAAGGTAATTGTGGTCGCTGCGGAAGACGTGACTGCCCCAAACATCAGGGCAAATGCGACACCAGTTGCAATGATCGAGCGTTTCATGGTTGTTTCCTTTTACTACGATTCTCGCAGTTATTGTTGCGATTATCGTAGTAATTAGGAGCCCCCTCTTGCAGGTTCAAGAGGTCTGAGCAATTTTCAGGTATGACCAAGGAACATGACCTTCTGCGCCACGTGAAAACGGTGATGCGCGTGTTGCTGATCAGTGAGCGGACCGGGCCCGAACATCAGCACATTATCAAATTCAATCCTCTGGATTTTCACACGCTGGGCATGGTGCGCGCTGATCCGGGCGTCCGCGCATCGGTGGTCGCGGGATCGCTTGGTATAGCGGCGACCACGGCCAGCAGCGTGATCGGGCGCTTGATCAACCGCGGCTGGATCGAACGCAGGCAATGTACCGGTGACCGCCGCGCCTATCAGCTGCGCCTGACGGCCGAAGGGCAGGTGATCGCGGATGCCATCCACGATCAGGATTTAAATGACATGGGTATTTTCTTGTCTGCGCTGACTGTGACAGAGCAGGACGAGTTGATCAGACTGCTCGGCAAAGTCGCTGACCGTGTCGAGGCACTGGAAATTAAAGACTGAAATCAAGCACTTTTCTTGGCCGTCTTCTTTTTCGGGGCAGCCTTTTTGCGCGTCGTTTTCTTCTTGGGTGCTTTTTCTGAGATTAGCTGTACGGCCATCTCCATGGTGACATCCTCGGGTTCCGTGCCTTTTGGAATGGTCGCGTTGACTTTGCCCCATTTGACGTAAGGCCCATACTTGCCCTTCATCACGTTGACCGGTCCGCCCTCGTCGGGGTGTTCACCCAGCTCGTGCAGCGGTTTGGCCGCAGCACCACGCCCGCCTCGACTTGCGACTTTTTCGGCGAGCAGTTGGACGGCCCGGTTCATGCCAACGGTCCACACTTCGTCGATGCTCTCGAGATTCGCGTTGGTGCCGCCGCGGTCAGAGGTGCTTTCCGCGTGTTTCAGATACGGGCCGTAGCGCCCGATATTGGCCCAGACCATGATCCCGTCTTCTGGGTGCGGACCCAGTTCGCGGGGCAGGGACAGCAGCATGACGGCCCGGTCCAGCTCCAGTTCCTCAGGTGTCCAGTCCTTTGGAATCGATTGGCGCGGTGGCTTTTTGTTCTCTTCGGTGACGGCACCGCGCTGTACGTAGGGACCAAAACGGCCTTTGAACACGCGGATTTCATCGCCTGCGTCTTCGCCCAGCAGCTTGCCTTCAGGCGGAATGGCACTGGCCTCGGCTTCCGGATCCGGCGGGCCGAAGGGGCGGGTGTAGCGGCATTCTGGGTAGTTTGAACACCCAATGAAAGCGCCACCTGAACGGGCGGTACGCATTGAAAGCCTGCCAAGTCCGCAATTCGGACACAGGCGGGGGTCACCGCCATCTTCGAGCGGCGGGAACAGGTGAGGCTCTAGCACCTCATTGATCTTTTCCAGCACGTCGGTAATGCGCAGTTCGGATGTCTCTGCAATCGCCGCCGAGAAATCCTGCCAGAAGCGGCCAAGGACATCCTTATAGTTGCGATCGCCGGCGCTGACGTCGTCCAATTCTTCCTCAAGCCCGGCCGTGAAGTTGTAGCCGACATATTTGCGGAAGTAGTTTTCGAGGAAAGCAATCACCAAACGTCCCTTGTCTTCAGGGATCAGTCGGTTGCGGTCCTTGCGAACGTAGCCGCGGTCCTGAATCGTCGTGACGATGCTTGCGTAGGTCGAAGGGCGCCCGATCCCCAACTCTTCCATACGCTTGACCAGCGTTGCTTCGGTATAGCGGGGCGGGGGCTGGGTGAAGTGCTGTTCGGGCGTGACCGACCGCTTGTCGGCAGCTTCGCCTTCGCTCAGCTGCGGCAGGCGCTTGTCGTCCTCATCGACGACCACGTCATCGCGGCCTTCTTCGTAGACTCGCAGGAACCCGTCAAACAGAACAACCTGCCCTGTGGCGCGCAAACCGACTTGGCCATCGTCGCTGCCAATTTCGACCGTTGTGCGTTCCAGCCGCGCACCTTCCATCTGGCAGGCGAGGGTCCGTTTCCAGATCAGGTCATAGAGTTTGCGCTGATCTTCATCCGTGATTTTCAGGCTTGCCGCATCGCGTGCCATATCCGTGGGTCGGATACATTCGTGGGCTTCCTGCGCGTTCTTGGCCTTGTTCTTGTACATGCGCGGTTGGGAGGGCACGTACTCGGCGCCGTAGCGATCCTTGATTGCATCGCGGGCGTTCTGAACGGCCTCAGGTGCCATGTCGATGCCATCTGTCCGCATGTAAGTGATGTAGCCCGCCTCATAGAGGCGCTGTGCCGACGACATGCACTGACGTGCACCCATGCCGAATTTGCGGCTGGCTTCCTGTTGCAGCGTCGAGGTCATGAAGGGAGCGGATGGGTTACGGGAGGCCGGTTTCGCCTCGACCGATTGGATTTTTAGGTCGCGGCTGGTGATGGCCTGTTGGGCCATTTCCGCCTGCGTCTGATTCTCCAGGTCATATTTCTCAAGCTTCTTACCGGCAAGGTTTACGAGACGCGCCTCGTATTCCTGTCCCCGCGGGGACGCGAGGACGGCTTTGACGGACCAGTATTCCCGGGCGCGGAAGGCTTCGATTTCCATCTCGCGCTCGGTGATCAGGCGCAGGCAGACAGACTGGACGCGCCCCGCGGACTTGGCACCGGGCAGTTTGCGCCAGAGGACGGGCGACAGGTTGAAGCCGACCAGATAATCAAGCGCGCGACGCGCCAGATAGGCTTCGACCAGTGGCATATCCACTTGTCGTGCGTTCTGCATCGCTTCGGTGACGGCGGCCTTTGTAATGGCGTTGAACGTGACGCGTTTGACGTCGGTGTCCTTTTTGATGGACTTCCGTTTCGTCAGCGCCTCCTGCAAGTGCCAGCTGATCGCCTCGCCTTCACGATCGGGGTCGGTGGCGAGGATCAGGGCATTGTCATCTTTCAGGGCGTCCGCGATGGCCTTGACGTGTTTCTTGCTGTCGCTGGCGACTTCCCACAGCATGTCGAATTCGTTGTCAGGGTCGACAGAACCGTCTTTCGGCGGCAGGTCACGGACGTGTCCGTAACTGGCCAAGACGGTATAATCATCGCCCAGATACTTGTTGATCGTCTTGGCTTTGGCAGGGGATTCAACAACGACGACAGGCATGTAACGGGGTGACCTCAAACGGGAGAATTTGCTGCTCTATGGCGGCGCAACATGTGGGGCGCAAGGCCTGAATGTCAATATTGCCCAATGGGGTGCGATCAACTGGCGCGGGTCAGAAGGCCACCCGGCGCGCGATCAATGGCGCCATCAAGCTCGAGTTCAACAAGCACCGGCGCGACGGCGGCCGACGGCGCACCGAGGTCGCGGATCAACTGGTCTTCAGCCAATGGGGAGGGGCCAAGGCGTGACAGTATTTGTTGGTGCAGTGCTGCCGTTTCTTGAAGTGTGCGGCGGTCCTTGGGAGCACTTGTCGGTGCTTGTAATGGCAGTTCTGGCGCAGCAACGGGAGCGATCGGCGCCAACGCCTCAAGCACATCGGATGCGTCACGCACCAAAGTCGCTCCATCGCGGATCAGCATATTGCAGCCTGACGCGCGCGCATCCATCGGGTGACCCGGCACCGCGAGAACGTCACGGCCCAGATCAAGCGCATCCCGCGCCGTGATCAGGCTGCCGGACTTGGCAGCCGCCTCAACAACAATCGTGGCTTGGGCAAGACCAGAGATGATCCGGTTACGCGCTGGAAAGTGCCGGGCCATAGGCTGGAGACCCATGGGCTGTTCGCTGATGCGTGCGCCTTGGGCGGCAATATCTTGGGCCAAAGTGGTGTTTTCAGCGGGGTAGATCGTATCAACACCACCGGCTTGCACGGCAATCGTGCCGGTTGCCAGAGCGGCGAGATGTGCAGAGGCGTCGATACCACGCGCAAGCCCAGAAACCACGACATATCCCTCCGCGCCCAAGTCGCGGGCCAATGATCGTGCCATACGGGTGCCAAGTGAGGACGCGTTCCGTGCACCCACAAGCGCAATCATCGGCTTTTTTAGCAGCGATGTTTCGCCCAGCACCCATAGGAATGGCGGCGCATCGCTCAGCTCCATCAACGAAACAGGATAGTTGGAACTGCCGAACGCCACGAGCCGTGCGCCGATGGCGCGCGCGGCCTTCAGCTCGGCATATACGACACCTTCGGGGCAAACCTGGTAGCTCTCAACGCCGGCGGCGCGCGCTACCTCGGGTAGCGCGGCCAGCGCGTTTTGCGCGGTGCCGTGTTCAATCAGCAGGCGTTTATACGTTGAAATGCCGACCCGGCGTGAGCGCAACAGACGGAGACGGGCGAACTGGTCATCTTCCGAGGTGGGTGGGAGTGGGGGGTGAGTGGAAGAAGGATGGGTATCCTTTTCAGTCATCCGAGGCTCCGTCCGTTGCTGAGAATGTTGTAGAATCGGCAAGGTTAACAACGCATGAAGACTCGCTGCTTCATATCAATACGCCCAGTTTCCCCTTGATTTTGTTGTGAAATTTCCGAGCGAAAACAGATTCCATTGTCGTGCCAAAAACACACGCATCAACTGGGCACCGTCCAAAAGCGCCAAAACTTCATTCATTTTAAACAATTGGAATCAGTGCCGGTTCACGCAGCAGATCCACCAACCGTCAGCCCACCGATCATCAAAGTCGGCTGGCCGACCCCAACGGGCACCCACTGCCCCGCCTTGCCACAATTGCCCATACCGGGGTCGAGCGCCATGTCGTTTCCGATCCCGCGGATATGTTTGAGTGCGGTGGCACCGTCGCCAATAAGAGTTGCACCTTTGACCGGCGCGCCGACCTTACCGTTTTCCACGCGATAGGCTTCGGTACACGAAAAGACGAATTTGCCGTTGGTGATATCAACCTGTCCGCCGCCGAAGCCAACTGCATAGATTCCATCCTTGAGATCAGCCACGATGTCTTCTGCCGTGCTTTCGCCGCCCAGCATGTATGTATTGGTCATGCGCGGCATTGGCGCGTGAGCGTAGCTTTGCCTGCGTCCGTTGCCAGTAGCCTTTACGCCCATCAGTCGGGCGTTTTGGCGATCCTGCATGTAACCAACAAGGATACCATCCTCGATCAATGTGTTCTTGCCTGATGGCGTACCTTCGTCATCGACGGTGATCGACCCGCGCCGCTCGGGAATTGTCCCATCGTCAAGAACAGTGACACCCGGCGCAGCTATCCGTTCGCCCATAAGCCCAGCGAAGGCGGAACTGCCTTTGCGATTGAAGTCTCCTTCGAGACCGTGACCAATCGCTTCGTGCAGCAGAATACCTGGCCAGCCGGGGCCGAGGACGACATCCATAACACCAGCCGGGGCAGGGACCGCATCAAGGTTCACGACGGCCACTCGCAATGCTTCGCGTGCCTTGGCCTGCCAATCAGTGCGGTCGATCAGCCCATCGAGGCCAACGCGCCCACCGCCGCCTGCGCTCCCGCTTTCGCGACGCCCATTTTGCTCCACGATGACCGAGATGTTCAGTCGGGTCATCGGGCGGACATCACGCACCGAATGACCCTCAGGGCGCAAGATCTCGACCTCTTGGATCGAGGCGGCAAGCGAGGCCGACACCTGAACGACCCGCGAATCAAGGTCGCGCAGATAGGCGTCGATGTCTTTCAGTGTCTCCAGCTTGACCGGAAAACCGGCCCCGGCAATGGGATCGTCGGACGTGTACAGATGCGTGTTGGTCGGCTGCGGAGCATCCGCCAATGTTCCTCCGCCATCCCCGACCGCGAGGCGGGCGGTTTCCGACGCGCGGCGCAGAGCAGATTCGGAGATTTCTGTGGAATGCGCGTACCCAGCCACTTCTCCTTTTACCGCGCGCAGTCCAAACCCCTGCGCTGCATCATAGCTGGCTGTTTTCAGGCGACCGTCATCGTACACCAGGGCTTCCGATCGGCGGCGTTCAAAGAACAATTCGCCGTCGTCCGCGCCTGCTGTGGCGTCGCGCAGAACCTGTAAGGCCACCGCGCGGTCAATATCCTGATCCAGCGGTGCAAAGGGGGCGTCGGTCATTTGGTATACTCCGGTGTGCTGTGGGGCATTTCGTCACGGCAAGCGTCTGTTTGACGCGCCCCTTATGTCTTTATCTTGAAGCCAAGATATGATTGTAAGTCGCGACAATACAACGGGAGGCGAACGCAACAGGTGTTGCGGCCTTTCTCCGAACCAAAATGTTGATCACTCAAGATCAGGACGACCAGATGAAAAAGCTTTTCTCGATTTCGGGTGTGCTCAGCGCCCTTGCTGCCGCCCCGGCCTGGGCCCAGGATGGCCTTGAGGTGATTGGCCTCCCCGTGGATGGTGCAATGGGTTTTCAACCCGCCGCCACGGAAATCGCCCGCCGCCTTCAATGGCTGGACGGTATGATCCTTGTCATCATCACCTTGATCACTCTGTTCGTGACCGGGCTGATGGCGTGGGTGATCGTGCGCTACAACCGCAAGCGCAATCCCGAGCCTGCCGGCTTCACCCACAACACTCCGGTTGAGATTGCCTGGACCATCATTCCGATCGTGATCTTGGTTTTCATCGGTGCATTTTCTCTGCCCACGCTGTTCCACCAGCAAGAGATTCCCGAAGCGGACGTAACCATCAAGGCCACAGGCTATCAGTGGTTCTGGGGCTACGAGTACGTGGACGAAGGTTTCGCGTTTGACAGCTACATGATCGGCGCGCCTGCAACTGGTGGCGACAACTCCTTGACGCCTGAAACGGAGCAAGCGCTTGTCGACGCTGGATACAGCCGCGAAGACTTCCTGCTGGCAACCGATAACGCCGTTGTTGTGCCCGTTGGCAAAACCATCGTTGTACAAGTGACCGGTGCTGACGTAATCCACGCCTGGACCATCCCCGCCTTTGGTGTGAAGCAGGATGCCGTGCCTGGCCGTTTGGCCGAGTTGTGGTTCACTGCTGAGAAAGAGGGCGTCTATTTCGGTCAGTGCTCCGAGCTGTGCGGCATTGCCCACGCTTACATGCCCATCACGGTCAAAGTGGTGAGCGAAGAAGCATATGCAGAGTGGTTGTCGGGCGCGAAAGCGGAGTTCGCCGGCACACCGCAAGACTTCCAAGTCGCATCCAACTAATCGGGTAGGGCGGAGGGCACCTCCGCCTTACGGTTTTTCAGGCAGAGACGCATATGACGGACGTCAGCTACCAACATCAGACCCACGAGGCCGAAGCGAGCCTTGGTGACTATTTCGCGCTGCTCAAGCCGCGCGTTATGTCACTTGTGGTGTTTACGGCGCTTGTCGGTTTGCTGGCGGCCCCTGTGTCTGTGCATCCCGTTGTCGCGTTTGCATCGATCCTGTTTGTCGCCATTGGTGCCGGGGCTTCGGGTGCGCTGAACATGTGGTGGGATGCGGATATTGATGCCGTGATGAAGCGGACCGTTAAGCGGCCTATTCCAGCTGGCAAGGTCACTCCGGATGAAGCCAAAGTGCTGGGTGTAGCCCTTTCGGGCATGTCGGTGATGATGCTGGCGCTCAGCGCCAACCTGCTGGCCGCTGCTCTGCTGGCCTTCACCATCTTCTTCTACGCTGTAATCTACTCAATGTGGCTGAAACGGTCGACGCCGCAGAACATCGTGATTGGTGGCGCGGCTGGGGCATTTCCTCCGGTGATTGGTTGGGTGATCGCCACAGGCTCAATGTCTGTCGAGGCATGGTTGATGTTTGCCCTGATCTTCATGTGGACGCCGCCGCATTTCTGGGCGTTAGCGCTGTTCATGAAGTCGGACTACGACGATGCCGGTGTGCCGATGCTGACGGTGACGCACGGGCGCAAGGCGACGCGCCTGCACATTCTGGTTTACACGGTGCTGTTGGTGGCGCTTGCCGTCGGCACTGCATTCACGGCCATTGGTGGTCCAGTCTATCTGACCGTTGCTGTGATCCTGAATGCTCTGTTCCTCAAAGGTGCTTTTGATATCTGGCGCCGGGATGAGACACAGGCCGAAGCGGATGGCTATGTAGTAGAGAAATCGTTCTTCAAGCTGTCGCTGCTGTATCTTTTTCTGCACTTTGGCGCGATCTTGCTTGAGGCAATGTTGCCCGCTGCGTGGGGGATTTGGGCGTGAGCATCAAGGCTGAGCACGAGATTCACCAGCGCCGCAAAGGGCGCAACGTCGGTGTTGGCTTGATGCTGGTTGGCTTCGTTGTTCTGGTCCTGGCACTGACTTTTGTGAAAATCACGGGCGGCGCGTTCGAGTTGCCCCGTCTAGAGGAGACACAGTAATGCGCCACCTCTCTGGCCCACAGAAGACCGTTTTCCAGACGCTTAGTTTGGTCTTGGTCATGGGCGGCCTCGCCTGGGCATCAGTCCCATTCTACGATTGGTTCTGCCGGGTCACTGGCTTTGGTGGAACGCCGGGCGTTTCCGAAGTTGCCAGCGACGACATTCTGGACCGAACAATCAAAGTACGTTTCGATGCCTCGCTGGAACGGCATATGCCATGGCATTTCACACCAGAAGTGCGTGAGATGGAGCTGCGGATCGGTGAGACCGGCCTTGCCTTCTACGAAGCATACAACCCGACAGACAAACCCATCGCGGGCTCGGCGAGTTACAACGTCGCCCCCTACGAAGCCGGTGGATTTTTCTCTAAAATCGACTGTTTCTGCTTTGAGGAGCAGGTGTTGCAGCCCGGTGAGCGCGTGATGATGCCCGTGACGTTCTATGTGGACCCCGAGATCGTCACGGATCGCGATGCAAAATACGTGCACACAATCACGTTGAGCTATACATTTTACCAAATCGACCTGCCCGAAGGCTATGCCGCGCTCGAGCAGGCGGAAGATACAAACCTGAACTGAGGGACGGACAATGGCCCACGCAAAAAATCACGACTACCACATTCTTGCGCCATCGACCTGGCCCTTGATCGGCGCGCTGTCAGGCTTCACCATGCTGTTTGGCGCGGTTGCCTGGATGTCCGGCGGCATGACTATCTTCTTCAAGTCGATCGAACTGAGCGGCCCGTGGCTGTTCCTGATCGGTTTCGTGGCCGTCCTTTACACCATGTTCGGTTGGTGGACTGACGTTGTCGCAGAAAGCAAGGTGGGGGATCACACGCCCGTGGTCCGCATCGGCCTGCGCTATGGCTTCATCCTGTTCATCATGTCGGAAGTGATGTTCTTTGCTGCATGGTTCTGGTCGTTCTTCAAGAACGCCATGTACCCGATGAGCGAATATGTCGGCACTGAATATGTGCAGCCTGAAATCTACCACGTGGACGCGTTCCATCTGCCGCTGATCAACACCCTGATCCTGCTGCTTTCCGGTTGTGCCGTGACCTGGGCACACCATGCGCTGGTCCACGGTGGCGCGCGCAAGGACGTGGTGAATGGATTGGCCATCGCTGTTGTGCTCGGCGTTCTGTTCACCTTCTTCCAAGCCTACGAATACTCATACCTGCTCTACCAAGGTTGGGAGTTTGGCGGTGACAAGTTCTTCTCCAACTTCTTCATGGCGACCGGGTTCCACGGCGCGCATGTCATCATCGGAACAATCTTCCTGTTCGTGTGCCTGTTGCGCGCGATGAAGGGACACTTCTCGGCCGAGAAGCATATCGGCTTCGAAGCCGCCGCGTGGTACTGGCACTTCGTTGATGTGGTCTGGCTCTTCCTGTTCTTCGCTGTCTACATCTGGGGCGTTGGCGTCATGCCCGGCCTTGACCACTAAACTGCGTTAACCGCACCAAGATCAAAGCGCGCGGTTTCCGCGCGCTTTTCACTTTCAGACAGGACAATCGCGCGCATGCGTCGCCTTCTCTTTCTGATGACATTCGGCCTGATGGGGGCGGGCATCCTGATCAGCCTTGGGGTCTGGCAGGTGCAACGTCTGGCGTGGAAGCAGGACCTCCTCGCGCGCATCGAAGCGCAGATTTCTGCGGAACCCATCGCGCTTAAGGAAGCGTTGGAACCCACCTTTCAGCGCTATGCACCGGTCGAAGTGGAAGGTGAGTTCGGAGTCGACCACATTCGCATGCTGGCATCCCGCAGAACGACCGGAGCCGTGCATCGCATCATACGCCCGTTTAATGTTGAGGGCTTTGGGTCGGTGCTTGTCGACACAGGCTGGCAGGTTGACGGGCGTGAAGTGCGGAGCGTAACACAAGTGCGCCTTACGCTTGTGGGCAATCTGGATGCGCCCAATGAAGTGGATAAATTCACACCCGCACCTGACCCTGAAGCAAACCTTTGGTTTGCACGTGATGTACCTGCATTGGCCGCGGCCCTGAATACACAGCCCATCCTAATTGTGCTGCGCGATGTGCCGGAAACTGACCTCGGCGTGACGCCTTGGCCTGTAGACACCGCTGGCATTCCGAACGATCACCTGCAATACGCAATCACCTGGTTTTCGCTTGCGGCGATCTGGGTATTGATGACTGCCTATTTCGTGCTGCGCACCAACCGCAGCCCGCGCTGAGAAAGACGAACCCATGCGCTACATCTCGACCCGTGGACAGGCCCCGGTGCTGACCTTTGAAGACACGATGCTGACGGGCCTTGCCCGTGACGGCGGTCTATACGTTCCCGAGACGATTCCGACCCTTGATACGGCAACAATTGCCGAGATGGAGGGGCACCCCTACGAAGAGATCGCCTACACAGTCATGCGCCCATTTGTGGGTGACACCTTTACCGACGAAGAATTCCGATCCTGCATTGACCGCGCTTACGCAGGGTTCGGTCATGCGGCGCGTGCACCCATGGTGCAACTGGATCAGGGACATTTCCTGCTTGAGCTGTTCCACGGACCCACGCTTGCCTTCAAGGACTTCGCCATGCAGCTGATTGGTCAGCTGTTCCAGACAGCGCTGAAGCGGCGCGGGCAACGCGTGACAATCGTTGGGGCCACCAGCGGCGACACCGGATCGGCTGCAATCGAGGCATTCCGCGGTCTCGACAACGTTGACGTATTCATCCTGTACCCGCATGGCCGTGTGTCCGAAGTGCAGCGTCGCCAGATGACGACGCCAACAGAAAGCAACGTGCACGCATTGGCGCTGGACGGTGATTTTGACGACTGTCAGGCGCGGCTCAAGGATATGTTCAACGATTTCGAGTTCCGGGATGGTGTTGGCCTTGCCGGTGTAAACTCGATCAACTGGGCGCGTGTACTAGCGCAGGTCGTATACTATTTCTCGGCTGCTGTGGCCCTTGGTGCACCGCATCGAAAAGTCAGCTTCACAGTTCCAACAGGCAACTTTGGCGACATTTTCGCAGGCTACATCGCCAAGCGCATGGGGCTTCCCATTGAGCGTCTGGTCGTTGCAACAAACCAGAACGACATTCTGCACCGGTGTCTGAGCGGGCAGGGCTACCACAAGGGCGATACGATCCCGTCCATCAGCCCGTCCATGGATATACAGGTCAGTTCGAATTTCGAACGCGCGCTTTTTGACGCTTATGACCGCGACGGTGCGGCTGTCGCGCAATTGATGAATGAGTTGAAGGCAGGCGGCTTCGACATCAGCCAAGGCGCAATGCAGGTGCTGCAGGAACATTATGCTTCTGGCCGGGTGTCCGAGGATGAAACCAGCGCGCAGATCACGACCTCCCTAAAGGCGAGCGGTGAGCTTCTGTGCCCACACAGTGCAGTTGGCGTGCATGTTGCTGATATCGAGCGGCAGATGGGTACGCCCATGATCACGCTTGCCACCGCACATCCTGCGAAATTCCCTGCGGCAGTCGAGGCAGCAACAGGGATCACGCCCCCCCTTCCACCCAGGATGGCAGACCTGTATGAACGCGCGGAACGGCTGACACGTGTGCCAAACGATCTTGAAGCGCTGAAAGCGCATATCATCAATCACCGTGCGCAGTAGCAACAGAGCAGCGAGACGACTTTGACCACGCAGACCCATCGCCTGAGCAACGGCTTTCGCATCGTCACTGAACATATGCCGGGGCTTGCTTCGGCCTCTATTGGTATCTGGGTGGGCGCGGGCGCCCGCCACGAAACACCCGAACAGAACGGCATTGCCCATTTCCTGGAACATATGGCGTTCAAGGGCACCAAGCGGCGCAGTGCGTTGCAGATTGCCGAGGCCATCGAAGATGTGGGTGGCTACATCAACGCCTATACAAGCCGCGAAGTCACAGCATATTACGCCCGCGTTCTGGAAAACGATGTGCCGCTAGCCCTGGATGTTCTGGCCGACATTCTGCTGAACCCCGTTTTTGATCAGAGCGAGATCGAGGTCGAGCGCGGTGTGATCCTGCAAGAGATCGGGCAGGCACTGGATACGCCGGACGATGTCATCTTTGACTGGTTGCAGGAACAGGCTTATCCCGAACAGCCGCTGGGCCGTACGATCCTTGGCCCCTCGGAACGGGTGTCGTCCTTTGGACGTGCCGATCTGTCCCGCTTCGTTGATGAGCACTATGGCCCGGAACAGATGATCCTGTCCGCCGCTGGTGCCGTTGATCATGACGCCATCGTACGATTGGCCGAGGAGCTGTTTGGCCATCTCAGCCCACGACCAAAACGCGTTGCGGATCTCGCCACCTTTGCAGGCGGGGAAGAACGGCGCATCAAAGCGCTGGAACAGGCGCATTTCGCGATGGCTTTTGAGTCGCCCGGGTATCGGGACGACGCAATCTATACCGCCCAAATCTACGCCAGTGCTTTGGGGGGCGGCATGTCCAGCCGCCTGTTCCAGGAGGTGCGCGAGAGCCGCGGTCTTTGTTATACCATCTTCGCGCAGGCGGGGGCCTATGCTGACACAGGCATGACGACGGTTTACGCCGGCACTTCGGCAGAGCAAGTTGCTGACCTTGCCACGATAACAGTGGACGAGATCAAGCGTGCGGCCGACGACATGACCGCTGCAGAAGTTGACCGAGCGCGTGCCCAGATGAAGGCGGGGTTGTTGATGGGGCTCGAAAGTCCGTCGAACCGCGCGGAACGTCTGGCAAGGCTGGTGCAGATTTGGGACCGTGTGCCAGCATTGACTGAAACGGTTGCGCTGATCGACAGCGTTACGGTCGCAGACGTGCGCGCCTTTGCTGAACACATGGCCACACAGGCACCAATGGCCTTGGCGCTTTACGGGCCTATTGATTCAGCACCAACACGCATGGCTCTGCAGGAGCAGCGCGCCGCCTGATGATCCTGAACAAGCGGAAATTGCGGATCGAGACGGAGCGGATGACGCTGCGGCCGCCAACACATTCCGACTTTCGGGACTGGGCCACGCTGCGTGCCACCAGCGCAGAACACCTCACCCCGTGGGAGCCGAGCTGGGCAAATGATCACCTGACCCGCAAGGCGTTTACCAATCGCGTCTATTGGGCACAGCGGTCGGTGACCAGTGGCACCGCGATGCCCTTGTTTTTGTTCCGACGTGGCGATGACGTACTTCTGGGCGCAATCACGTTGGACAACATCCGACGCGGCCCTGCTCAGGCCGGAACCCTTGGCTATTGGACAGGTGCGCCGCACGCACGGCAAGGATACATGCGCGAGGCGATCCTTGCGGTTGTGCATCACGCATTCACGCGGCTTGACCTCAGTAGGATTGAAGCGGCTTGCCTGCCGGAAAACGTAGCGTCGCGCGGATTGCTCGAGACGTGCGGTTTCAAATACGAAGGTGTCGCGCAAAGCTATCTTCAGATCGGTGGACGCTGGCGGACGCATGTTCTTTATGCAGCGTTGCGCATGGACAGGCGTGGACGAACCGATGCGGGATAAAACCTGACCCGGAACGCCTCCAAGGTTTTGCAAAAACCGTCGCACGCACTAACCTGATAGGCATGCGCTTTCTATTCCTTGCTTTCGCTTTGCTGCTCCTGCCCGTGACAGCCGCCGCACAAGAGGTTCGAACGCCGAGCCACTGTATCGCCCTGGCGGATCAGATCGACGGCGCACGATACATTCAGCAGGCCAGCTACACTGTCGAGGTTGCCCCCGAAACGGTGCGCATCCACTATATCGCCCACGCGTCTTTCCTGATCCGCACTGCCGGTGGTTTGAACATGGTCACCGATTTCACTGGCTTTGTCGGCAACGTGCCGATGATTCCGGATGTTGTGACCATGAACCATGCGCATGAAACGCATTGGACCGCGTTTCCAGACCCGGCCATTCCCCATGTTCTGCCCGGCTGGGGGGAGGAGTTTGGCCAAGGCATCAGCCACCGTGTCGATCTCGGGGAGGTGCTTGTGCGCAATGTCTCGACTGACATCCGCTCGCAATGGTCCGGGGTCGAAGAGAACGGAAACTCGATTTTCATTTTCGAGGCGGCCGGCCTTTGCATCGGGCATCTCGGCCATTTGCATCACGAACCCAGTGCGGAACAATACGCGGCCATCGGACGTCTGGATGTTGTCATGGCTGCGGTTGATGGCGGCATGACCGTGGATTTGCCAACGATGATGCGCATCGTTTCGCGGCTCAAATCCTCGATCGTGATCCCGATGCACTGGTTCGGGGAGTTCACATTGGATGCCTTCTTGACCGGCATGCGCGCCGAATTCCAGGTGGTTGACGTGGGTGGTCCGTCTCTTGATGTGTCGATTGATCGGTTGCCCGCGCGTCCCACGATCATGGTATTGCGTCCCGAATGGCTGCGCGAGGATGGCGAATAATGGTGCCTTTCACGTTGTGAGTGTCGCCGGTTTCTGGCACCAAACACGGGCAGTGGCGGGGGGCATTTATGCTGAATTCATTGACAGCGAACCGGGCGGATAAGATCCGTGCGATCTTGCCCGAAAATCGCTTTGCCGATGCCGATGCAGCGCATCTGAAAGAGCCGCGCGGGCGTTATGTCGGTCAGGCTGGATTGCTGGCCTTGCCCCGAAGCACAGATGAAGTGGCCCAACTGGTATCAATGGCCTCGGACATGCGTGTGCCGGTTGTGCCGTATGGAGGCGGTACAGGTCTTGTAGGCGGTCAGGTGGTGGAGGATGGACCTGTTCCCTTGATCCTGTCACTTGAGAAAATGACGGCCATCCGTGCCACATACTCCGAGGAAAACGTGCTGATTGCGGAGGCGGGCGTCATTCTGGCTGATGTGCAGGAGGCTGCGGAGCGGGTGGACCGTTTGTTCCCGTTGTCGCTTGCAGCCGAAGGATCGGCGCGGATTGGTGGGAACCTCAGCACCAACGCCGGGGGAACTGGCGTGCTGCGTTATGGCAATGCGCGCGACTTGTGTTTGGGTGTTGAGGCCGTATTGCCGAGCGGCCAGATTTATCACGGTCTGAGCCGTCTGCGTAAAGACAACACGGGCTATGATCTGCGGCACCTTTTGATCGGTGCCGAGGGGACGTTGGGTGTGATCACCGCCGCAGCCCTTAAACTGTCACCACGCCCTGCGGCGGCGGGAACGGCCTTGGTACAGGTCGCTTCTCCGGCGGCTGCGCTGTCCTTGCTGTCTCTCGTGCGAGATCATGTCGGGGAGGGCGTCTCCGCATTTGAGTTGATCCATTCGCAGGGCTTTGCCTTTCTGAATGAAACCTTGCCTCAAGTCCGCAACCCTTGGACAGAGACACCGGAATGGTCCGTGTTGATCGAGTTGGGTCTTTCGCGTGGTCAAGATCCGACCGCGGCGTTGGAGGAGATTTTCGTGGCGGCGTCAAAGGCGGGTTTTGTACAAGACGGCATGATTGCCCAAAGTGCGCAGCAGGCAAACGACTTCTGGACAATCCGGGAGAGCATCCCGGAAGCCAATCGCCGCATTGGGTCCGTCAGTTCGCACGACATTTCAGTGCCCTTGGGGGCGCTCGCAGACTTCATTGCCGAATGTGGTCGGGGTATTGCCCGGCTTGGCAGCTTCCGCATTAACTGCTTCGGGCACGTTGGTGATGGCAACCTGCATTACAACGTCTTTCCGGTCCCGGGTAAAAGCCGCGCGGACCATGAGGCAGAACGCCCGGAAATCAAACGGGTTGTCCATGAGTTGGTACATGAAATGGGTGGTTCGGTCAGCGCTGAGCACGGTGTTGGTCGTTTGAAAGTCGAAGACCTGGAGCGATACAGTGATCCAGCGAAGTTGACGGCCATGCGCGCCATTAAGGATGCACTCGACCCCCATGGGATTATGAATCCCGGTGCAGTTTTACGGGCGCGGCAGGCGTGATGTCGTCGGGCGGCTCTGTTTCGAAGGCTGCGCCTCCGAAAGGCGCCCGCCCACCGACCCTGCGGGGTTTTTGATGGCGAAGTTATCGACTTTGGCTCTTGTGCCGATACTGGTACCGCAAGCGATATGGGTTGCATGGCGCGCCGTTCGGCTTCCGGAAGCGGATGGACCCCGGACCGGTGTTGCCGGGGCAGGGCCAGAACACCGTCTTTTGATTGCCGGCGATTCCTCGGCCGCAGGTGTGGGGGTGGCAGATCAGGACACCGCATTGTCTGGCCGGCTGGTGGCGCGTTTGTCAGAAACATCCAACGTCAATTGGGCCGTTGTGGCCAAGTCCGGCTGGACAAGCCGTCAGCTGCTTCAGGCGCTTGAGCTGCTTCCGCCGGCACGGGTTGAGACAGTCGTGATTGCAGTAGGTGTGAATGACGTCAAGAACGGCGTGCGTCTTGCTCAGTGGGTCCAGACCTATGGTGCTATCCTTGATACATTGCAGACCAAGCATGAGGCGCGTCGCATCGTTGCGTCAGGCGTGCCGCCGCTTGGCGCGTTTCCGTTGTTGCCTTCGCCTTTGCGACACGTTTTGGGCGACCGGGCGTTGCGGTTCGACACGGCCTTGTCCGCGTTGTGCGCGCAGCGTGAGGCCGTCATTCACCTGCCATTCGACCGTCCTTTGGACCCAAGCGACATGGCACGGGACGGGTTTCATCCTGGACCTGCGATCTATGACGCTTGGGCCGAGGCTGTGGCCGGAGCGATGACACCTTCATCTTAGCGGTCATCTGCAGCCCGGCCGTGCCGTGAGGTGTCGGAAAGCTTGCCAACGCGCCGGGACTTTCCGGAAGTCAGGTCCCTCGCTACTCGCCGTCAAAAGCGCAAAGTGCGTGCACGTCCATACCCATCGCCTCAAGACGGGCGCGTCCACCCAGATCGGGCAGGTCGATCACAAACGCGCAGGACACGATTTCGCCTCCCAAACGCTCTACAAGTTTGATCCCGGCCTCTGCGGTACCTCCTGTTGCGAGCAGATCGTCAACCAGCAGGATCTTCTCTCCGGCTTTGATCGCGTCGTCATGCACTTCGACAATCGCCTCGCCGTATTCTAAGGTGTAAGCCTCGGAAATCGTTGCACCGGGCAGCTTCCCTTTCTTTCGGATCGGGACAAAGCCAATCGAAAGCTGGTGCGCAATGGCCCCGCCAAGTATGAAGCCACGCGCTTCAAGGCCCACCACCTTGTCGATCTCGAGCCCGGCATAAGGATGCAGCATCTGGTCCACCGCGATGCGAAACCCGCGTGGGTCGGCAAAAAGGGTGGTCACATCGCGGAACATGATCCCTTCATGGGGGAAGTCGACGATGGTGCGGATGTAATCCTGAACGGTCTTCATGTGGCTCTCCGAAGGGTGGCGGTCAGCAGGCCCATGCCCACAAGGGTGGTCCCGCCCGCGCGGGTCAACCACATCTGAACAGTTGGACGGGTGATGCGGCTGCGCATGGCGTTGGCGGCCAGCGCAAAGATCAGGGCGTTGACGCCCGCGATGCCCACGAACGTGGCGATCAAGATCGCGGCCTGTGGGGCGAAAGATGTTGTGGGGTCAATGAATTGTGGGACAAAAGCCACGAAGAAAGTATTGGATTTCGGGTTCAGCGCTGTGACCGTTGTGAGATCGCGAAAGACGCGCTCGGCGCTCTGGCCACCGGGTTTGCTCATCCGCGACGTCGCGGAGGGTGTCCGCGCGCTGAGCAACATGCGAATGCCCAAATAGACAAGGTAAACAGCGCCCACCCATTTCAACACGGTGAATGCCAGCGCTGACGTCAGGAACAGGGCGCCCAGACCGATTACGGACAGGGTCATGGCGATCAAGTCGCCGGTGGCCACGCCAAGCGCGGATGCGATGGCAACCCTACGCCCTTGGGTCATCGCATAGCTCAGCACCATCATGAGCGTTGGACCGGGGATGACCAGCAGGGCGGTGGAGGCGACAACGAAGGTCAGCCAAAGGTCAAATGGCATCGTGAATTCCTTTGCGTTAAAGCACCCGGCCCGCAACAGCGTCTAGCTTGGCCACCACATCAGGATCGCGGGCATCGGGCGATGTGAGGATTGCAAATTCCAGTGCGCGGTCGCAGCCATGGGGGCAGGGGGCGCGGTCCGTACCCAACAGGGTGGGGAGGCGTTTGACAAGCGCGCGGCCCTTGTCTGCATTTCCCATAAGCGTTTGAATAATCTGGGTAACGTCGACCTCTCCGTGATCGGGATGCCAGCTGTCGTAATCGGTGATCATGGCGATAGAGGCGTAGCAAAGCTCGGCTTCCCGGGCGAGTTTGGCCTCGGGCATGTTGGTCATGCCGATCACGTCCGCGCCCCAGCTTTCCCGGTACATTTTCGACTCGGCGAGGGTCGAAAACTGCGGCCCCTCCATTGCAAGATATGTGCCACCCCGGTGCACATTGATCCCGGCGTCTTTTGCCGCGGTTTCGCAGGCATCGGACAGGCGCGGACAGGTGGGATGGGCAACCGAAACATGGGCAACACAGCCTGTGCCAAAGAACGATTTCTCACGGGCAAAAGTCCGGTCAATGAATTGATCTACAATGACAAAATCGCCCGGCGCCATTCCTTCGCGAAACGATCCGCAGGCCGAAACCGAGATCACATCCGTTACCCCCAATCGCTTCAGCGCATCGATATTGGCGCGGTATGGGACGGTGGTGGGAGAGTGCACATGACCGCGCCCATGTCGTGGCAGAAACGCCATGCTGACACCGTCCAAAGTGCCTGTCAGGATCTGATCCGAGGGCGCGCCCCACGGCGTGTCGACCTGCACCCATTCGGCCCCCTCCAACCCGTCGATATCGTAGATGCCGGAGCCGCCGATCACGGCGATTTTGGTCTGGGTCATTGTGGTCTCTCTTGCCGGAACAGAAGAAAATTTTGGGGCCAAAACAGGCTGTCACCACCCGTACACCAGCCGTACACCACGCGTACACCCCCCATGCGCCACCACCGTGCGCAGAGGTGTCGAAGGGGGCAACCGGTGCTGTCATTCGCGACGGATGATTCCCGTGATGGCGGCGGCGCCCAAGGCGGTGACGATCCAGCCCGCGCCGGTCATGACCCAACGCCACCAATACATAAAACGACCCCAATCGTTCCGGGTCGTGGATGGTGCCCAAGCGTCTGTTTGGCCAAAGTCGATGATCGGAATGACTACATCGATGGCATAAGCGAAGGCTCCAAAGGTCTCCCAATCCTGACCTGGGGCGCTGTCGGAAGACCAAACCTCGGCCGGGTTTTCGTGGTGCAACAGGTTGATCCAGGTTGGGGATATCTGGATGACCGCTGAATTGGGTGCAAAGCTTCCTTCCGACCATGTTTTACTCGCAGGCACCCATGTCAAAAGGATCAGAGTGATGAGCGCGACGAGGCTGCGGAATGGATGGTGCCCGTATCCGACGATTGCCATCTGCGGCAGATCTGCAAACACAAAGTGCACGGGCGTCCATAAATACATGAATAACTCGCGCAGCGGCTTGCCTTCCATGCGTGCACGAAGTCGTCTCCGATAGTCTCTGCGCAATAGCCTTTCGCGCGTGGCCAGGATGTTTCTCGCCTCATAGTCGTTGCCGGTGGACGCAAGGACACTTGCGAGCTGGGTGTAAGGCTGCGGAAAGAACGTTGTCTCGAAGCTTGCACCCTTGGCAAGCCAGGCCCGGCGCTGCCTTACGTCCTTGCTTGTCTTGGTGCCGACCAACCGCTGGTAAACAAAACCATCGAGATGCAGTTCAGCCTGATCCTCCCATTTGCTCAGATCATCGGCCAGGTCGCCAACGCGGGCCGAAATCAGGTCCACCTTACCGATGCAGTCTGTTGGTCGCCAAATAAAACTGCCGTGGACAACCATGCGATGCCCAAACAACGCGGTCGAGGATGGTCCGGCGTCGAACCGGGTATCTGTACATTGCAATTGTCCGTCAATCTGAATGCCGGCAAGGGCAACGCCACCATGGATATTGGCAGTGTAAAGGTTTACGTCGCCCCGAATTAGGGCGCTTTGCGCGTTGATGGCCCAGTGGGAGTCTGCGTGGATCGTGGCGTTGGAGCAGTCCAATGATCCGGTGACCTTGATGTTTTCCAATTCAAGCGCAGCATGGACCGTTTCATTGGGGGAATTGAACTGTGTACGCTGCAGAAACAAGTTGCCGTCGATGTTCGCCCCATTTGCCTTGAGGGCAACCATGCTGCTCCCTTCGAGGTTCAAGGCATCACAGGTAAAGTTCTGGGCAAGGATCGTTTGCTCAAACGTGCAATTCTTAAGCTTTAGAAGGCCATTGGCTTCGGTGTGGCTCAGATTGAGTTCACCGGTGATGTACGCGCCCTGCAATCTGACGCCCCAGGCCGCCACTTTGCAATTCTTGCTGCCTCCAAGAACGAGATATCTCAGCACCTCGGCGCGAACCAACCGGTACTTGCTTGGGACGAACGGTCGCTTTCCGTTTCCTAAGGTGCAAGGTTCCCCGTTCTTGCACGCGTCGATCAATTCGATTTCGGCAAATGTCGGTTCAAGGGACTTGATGCCCGAATAAGTGCGGATAATGGCCATAGGTGTCTCATCAAATAATAGGTTATTTTACCCAGCACCTGACGCCAAATAAAGTCAGTTTGTGCATACCCAGAAATACCGTGCCTTCTCGGCATAACCTGTTATGTGCTGCAAACATAACAGACCCGCGTTTGGTGCAATGGTTATTAACCCGCTGATGGTTTAGATGCCACCGATCGCGTTTCCACGAGCAGACGGATTCCAAATGGCCTTTCTTGACAACCTCAACACCAAGACCCGCTTTGGTGATTTTTCCATCGCGCCCGGTGACACGCAACTGACCCCGGGACAGATCAAGACTGACCTTCTGTCTGGCCTGACCGTAGCGCTGGCGCTGGTGCCCGAGGCGGTGGCCTTTGCCTTTGTCGCAGGGGTGCACCCACTTGTTGGTCTCTATGCGGCGTTCATGGTTGGTTTGATCACCGCGATCTTCGGCGGGCGTCCGGGTATGATTTCCGGCGCGACCGGCGCGTTGGCCGTCGTCATGGTCGCATTGGTGGCGCAGCATGGGGTTGAGTATCTGTTTGCGACGGTCATCCTCATGGGGCTTTTGCAGATTTTTGCGGGTGTGATGCAGTGGGGCAAGTTTATCCGCCTTGTGCCGCACCCGGTGATGCTGGGGTTTGTAAATGGCCTCGCCATCGTGATTTTCCTTGCCCAGCTGACGCAATTCAAGGTGCCGGGTAGTGCCGAGGCGTCCGGACATGGCATGGCTGGCGGCGACTGGCTGTCCGGCATGCCGCTTTACATGATGCTGGGGCTTGTTGCCCTGACCATGGCGATCATATGGCTGGCGCCGCGCGTGACCCGCGCCATTCCGGCCCCTCTGGCGGGGATCGGGATTGTTGCTGCCATCGTGATTGCCTTTGGTCTGGATGTGCCGCGTGTCGGTGACCTTGCATCGATCGAAGGCGGGTTGCCTCCGTTCCATATTCCGATGGTGCCTCTGACATGGGAAACGCTTGAAATCATTCTGCCCTACGCTGTGATCCTTGCCGCGATTGGCCTGATCGAAAGCTTGCTGACCCTGAACCTGGTTGGCGATTTAACCGGCCAGCGGGGCGGTGCGAGCCAAGAATGCATTGCACAGGGTGTCGCCAATACGGCGACTGGTTTCTTCGGCGGTATGGGTGGCTGTGCAATGATCGGTCAGTCGATGATCAACGTGAAATCCGGAGGCCGCACACGCATTGCCGGCGTTGCAGCCGCGTTGTTCCTGCTTGCCTTTATCCTTGTTGGTTCGTCCATCATCGAGCTTATCCCGCTGGCTGCCCTGGTCGGTGTGATGTTCATGGTTGTGATCGGGACATTCGCGTGGAACAGCCTCAAGATCCTGCGCAAGGTGCCGCTGACGGATGCCTTTGTCATCGTTCTGGTGACCGTTGTGACCGTCATGGAAGACCTTGCAGTTGCCGTCGTCGTTGGTGTGATCGTGTCAGCGCTGGCTTATGCGTGGAACAATGCGCGCCGCATTCACGCCAAGACTTATGCCACCCCCGAGGGCGCGCGTGTGTATCAGGTGCAGGGTCCGCTGTTCTTTGGGTCGGCAACCGGCTTCATTGAGATGTTCAAGGTCGACAGCGACCCGCGCGAGGTCATCATTGATTTTGCCGACAGCCGTGTTGTCGATCAGTCCGCCCTGCAAGCGATTGAGGCGGTGGCCGGCAAGTATCAAGAGGCTGGGAAGCGGGTCCAGTTGCGCCACCTGACGCATGACTGTCACAAGCTGCTGACCAAGGCCGGTCACCTGATCGTCGACAGTGATGATGACCCGGACTACGAGATTGCGACGGATTATGGCGTACGCACGGGTATTCTAGGCGGACACTAACGTCTGTATCTGGGGATCGGGCCGGTGTTATCCGGCCCGTGCCACGTGTGTTGGGAACGCTGTAGTGTTCCCTAGTCGGTGATGACACCAACACCGGCGCCTACAACGGCCCCTTCGACGCAGCGTCCATTGGCAAGTACTTCCCCTGCTGCACAGCCGATTGCGCCGCCAACGACCGCGCGTTCAAGCGTGCTGTCGCCGCAGGCTGCAAGCGTCGTCGTGGCTGCCACAGCAGCGAGGGCTAAAAATTTACGCATGGGCTGAACTCCTGAGCCTAATTTATGTTTCGCTAGGCTAGCATGCGGTTTTGAGAGGCTCGAAACGATAACGCCTTTGCCACGCAATTGCGCGCCAAATCGCCTATCGGCAACGTATTGTCATGCCGCCTTTGACACCAAAACCTCTCGTTGATTGCCGGCCTGATCACTTTCCTAATGCGTGCATGATTTGACTTCAGCCAATCGCAGTTGGACCTGTGCAACATCCCAGGTGTGAGAACAGTGAAACGCGAAGGGATTGGGGGCAGCGAGTATGGCGCATGAAGGTGGGGGCGGGCATGCATGGCTGTTTTGTGTGTGGTCTCGCCTTCAACGATGTCCTATCTCTGCATGCGCCTTTCGCAGGCTGGGCAGAACATCAGGCAAAGGGCGTGCCGCCGGAAAAAGCACTGCTGACGATGCTGGCAATTACCCTGCTCAACGAGTTTTTTCCCGTAGGGCATTTCAATATCCTGTTGCCGCCTAGCGAGATCTTGATCGCATTGACGGCGGGCGGTGCGACGCATTGAAAAAATGTGCGCCATAGCTGCCAAAGGGGCCATGGTCCGTTGGCGAACTGCTAAGGATTTCGCATCTTGGCCAGTTGGAACCGTATGGCAAAGATGACGCGGCGTGCCAGCGACCAGCGGTTCAGCCGTACTGTTTCGGAAAACAGATTTGCCAGACCAATCCCATTGTTGGTCTGAATCATGGTATGAAAGCGGTCGCGTGTGCGCCGAGAAATCGACGGACGCGCTGTCCACGGCATACACAGCGCATTTGCCGCAACTTCGGACCATGTTTCATCGGGCATGTTGAGATCGATGTAGAACATGTTCCATCCATTGGCGGGATGGGCGTGGCGGAATTTCTCTGGAGTTTCGTTAAACAGGGCCCGCGGGCCTGTGCCCCGAAACCAAAGATGTCGGCGAAATAGCTGCAGGTCATGGTGCAGCACGATGCGCGGTCCCGTCAGATGCGCGGCCACTGCCAGTGTATCAAGCGTTGGCCAGGGATGCGCATGATCGGCATCAACAAAGGCCATGTCCCATGGTCCATCAACCGTGCTCAGATCGAGTGAGGATTTGCCAGTTTCGATGTGGACTTTAACGGCGTCACCCGAATAAATCTCCGAGGCAAGATAACCCACGGGTTTGCTGTGATCCCCGAAGAACCGGGTGTCCGTATCGAGCGTCGTGACGTGATTGCCGCCAGCGTCCTCCGTGAACCGGGCAATGAACCCGGTGGTGAGGCCCGATGCGGTTCCGATTTCAAGGAAACGTTTCGGTTTGAAACGGTGGATCGTGGATTGAAGAAACAGAAGTTCATCGGGCGTAGTGGTGCCAAATCCAGGTTGCACATGTGCCGCGTGAAGGTCTTGTATTTCTTCGAGTGTTAACATTTGCTAAGTGCCTCAATATCATTGGCCAAGAGGGCCGGTACAGCGGCGGCAATGCGATCTACGGGCCAGTGCCACCAGACAAGGTCGTTCAACATCGCGATATCAGAGTCACAAAAGCGCATCTTGATCACCTGTGCCGGGTTGCCTGCGACAATTGCATAGTCGGGTATATTGCCCCGCACCACGGCACCTGCGCCCACGATGACGCCGTTTCCGATGCGCGCACCGGGACAAATGATGGCACCATACCCGATCCACACGTCATGTCCGATCACCGTGTCCCGAGTGTCCGGCTGATAGGTACCAATCTGCGCGGGATCGAAGACAGGAAAAGGGAAGGTGGTTACTCCGTCAAAGGCGTGATTGGCGCCCGAGGTGATAAATCTCACACCATGCGCGATCTGACAGAACCGACCGATCTGCAGCTTTTCAGGGCCATAGCCAAACAGGTAGGGCGCAAGATGCGAAGCCCAGTCAGCAACAGGCGCAAAATCCGACGCATAAGAGTAATCCCCGACAGACCAACCTGGATGGTTGATCACGCGGTTCAAGAAGACGGTGCCCTTATGATCGGACCCGTCGGGTAGTGTGATGGGATAGGCGCGCCCCGCGTCGGGAAAGGTCATTCGCCGGGCCGTTTCAGGCTGAACTTCTCGCGCACGACAGAATAGTCGCGATATCCCAACCGGGTGAGCGGATTGTATTGCAGCACGTCAAAGATGCCATCGACGATGCAATCGTCGCGCAGGTGCACGCCCACGACTTCGCCGAAGACGACATAGTTTGCCTCCCCCTCGATCTTGGTGATTTGCGTCATGCGGCATTCAAGTGAGGCCGGGGAGGTCGCGACACGGGCGCAATTGATCTCGGAACAGTCTGCCTTGTCGATCTCAGCCAGCGCAAATTCGTCCGTCTCTGCCGACCACTCGCCGGATGTCTGGTTCATGGCATCCTTCATCGTGTATTCCACCACGTTCACGCAGAATACGCCCGTGTCGCGGATGTTGGCGACGCTGTCCTTGGTGCCATCGCGGTCAGGCTTGGTGCTGGTCGAGGCGAACATGACTTGTGGCGGGACATAGGCCACGCCGTTGAAGAAGGAATAGGGGGCCAGGTTGTCGGATCCATCGCTGCCCCGGGTCGAAATCCAGCCGATGGGGCGGGGTGTGACGATGGCGTTGAAGGGGTTATGGGGTAGGCCGTGGCCATCGGCGGGGCGGTAGAACATGTGGGCTCCGTTTCGTGCGTTTGCGCAAGGGTTACCTGCATGCTAGGGCGGGTTCCAGCCCATAAGACCCCGGACCAAACGCACCGCCCATGTATCATCTGAGCACAGAGACGCCCGAAGATCGGTGGGAGGTCGAGGCCCTGTATGACCTGTGTTTTGCGCCGGGGCGGGAGGCGTTGTCATCCTACAGATTGCGCGATGATGTGCCCCCGGTGGTGGGGCTTAGCCATGTGGCGCGGGATGTTGATGGCATCCTTGCCGGCGCAATCCGGTATTGGCCTGTGCAGATTGCGGCTCAGACGGCGCTGTTGCTGGGGCCGGTGGCGGTTCACCCCACCCGGCAGGGGGAGGGGCTTGGAGGCGAATTGATAGAAACCTCGCTGATGCAGGCGGTGCAGTCCGGCTGGGACCGGGTGATGCTGGTGGGGGATGCGCCGTACTACAGCCGTTTCGGGTTCCAGAAGCTGCCGGGTGTCATCATGCCGCCGCCCACCAACCCTGAACGTGTACTGGGCCGTGATCTGACTGCCGGCGCGTGGGATGGCTTACGCGGCGACGTTGTGCGCTTTGGTTGATAACGCGCCTGTGTCATCCCATGTTGAAAGGATGAACGAAATTATCCTTGTTCCCAAACCCTTGGACACTGATGCCGAGCTTGACCGGCTGGCCCGCCGCTACAAGGGCGCAGGCGGTCTTGGCATTCAGGTTCTCAACACGCTGGGCACGCAGGCCGATGGGCTGCTCAGCCGATTGCCGGGACCGGTCCGCGATCAATTGGACGGCGCGACCCGTGCCGCCTTGGTCCAGGCGCTGGGCGCAGCCAGCAAGTCGCGTGGCGTGGTGCCGGATCAGGCTGAGTGGCTGAATGCCACCGTCAGTGCCGCCATGGGGGCGGCCGGTGGGTTCGGCGGTCTGCCTACGGCATTGGCCGAACTGCCCGTGACCACAACGCTGCTGCTGCGCGTGATTGAAGGTGTGGCCGTAGAGCACGGATTTGACCCTGCCATGGACTCGGTGCGCTTTGACTGTGTTCAGGTCTTTGCCGCCGCCGGTCCGTTGGAGCATGACGACGGCGCGGACATCGCATTCCTGTCGGCCCGAATGGCGCTGAGCGGCGCAGCCATGCAAGCGTTGATTGCCCGCGTGGCCCCGCGTTTGGCCGTGGTGATGGGGCAGAAGCTGGCGGCACAGACCATCCCTGTCTTGGGCGCTGTCGCGGGTGCTGCCACGAACTACGCCTACACCAGCTACTACACCGACATGGCCCATGTGCATTTCGGCCTGCGCCGTCTCGCGGTCGAGGCAGATCAGCCACACGAGGACATGGTCGAGCGATTGCGGAGCGAAGTGTTGGCGCTCAAGTAGCGCCGCCTGAGATCGCGGATTGCGCAACTGAAGTTGCCTTGATCACTGCGAACACAGATTGCCCTTCGCGCAGACCCATGGTCTGCACCGCACGCGCAGTTACGCGCGCAAGCAATGCATCACCGCCCGCATCCAATGCGATGGCTGCGCCCGGACCGTCGCCCGCACGAATGCCGGTGATGGTGACGGGCAGGATGTTTTGCGCACTCAAGCCTTCGGGCTGTGAGAGAGATAGCAGCACATCCTGCGCCAGAACACGCAGGCGTACCATTGATCCAACGGAGGCCTGTACCCCCATCAACTGCACGCTGCCCGCGGCCAGTTCAAGGGTGCTCAACCCATCCTCACCATGGGCCGCCACCCGGGCGCGCAAGACGGCACCGGCCTCGCGCACGCCCAGCAGCGGCACAGCCGCCGGGTCTGCCATCACGTCAAAGATTGGTCCTTGTCGCGCCACCCTCCCTCCGGCCAGCAGGACCATGTGATCGGCCAAGCGGGCAACTTCGTCCACCGCATGGCTGACATAAAGGATCGGCACACCCGTCTCGGCCTTGAGCCGGTCGAGATAGGGCAGGATTTCGGCCTTGCGGGGACCATCCAGGGCTGCGAGCGGCTCGTCCATCAACAAAAGGCGCGGGTTCGATAGAAGCGCGCGCCCAAGGGCCACGCGCTGCTTTTCCCCGCCTGACAGCGTCGCGGGTCGGCGATCCAGCAAAGCGCCAATTCCGAGCATTTCGATGATCCGGGGGCGGTCCGACGCCCGCGCCCCGTGACGGCTGGCGTAGTCCAGATTGTCGGCCACACTCATGTGCGGGAACAAGCGCGCGTCCTGAAACACGTATCCCACACGGCGCTTGTGCACGGGCAAAGTGTCAAAGCGCAGCCCATCAAGGGTGATCTGCGCATGATCGGGGCGCAACAGGCCTGCAACGGCATTCACGATGGTGGTCTTGCCCGCACCCGAGCGACCAAACAGGGCGGTCACGCCCGGTCCGGCCTCGAACGCGACATCCAGCGCGAAATCACCAAAGCGGTGACGGAGGGCGACGGACAGTGTCATGTACCCGCGATCCTGCGTGCAACTCTGCGGGCCAGCCATTCCGAAAGCGCCACGGCCCCCAGCGCGATGATACAGGCCCAGAGGACCAGCCGGATCGCTGCATCCTCTCCACCTGGGACCTGCAACAGGGCATAGATGGCCGACGGCAGGGTCTGGGTTTCTCCGGGGATGTTGGCGACAAAGGTGATGGTGGCCCCGAACTCACCCATCGCCTTGGCAAAGCCCATGACTGCTCCAGCCAGCACACCCGGCAGGATTAGGGGCAGAGTGATGGACCCAAACACGGCCCACCCGGGGGCGCCAAGAGTGCGTGCCGCATCCTCGATCTTGGGATCAACAGCCTCAATGGCAAGGCGAATGGCACGGACCATCAGGGGAAAGCCCATGACCATGGCCGCCAGCGCCGCACCGGTCCACCGGAACGCCAGAACAAGGCCAAACGTCTCTTCGAGAAAACGCCCCGCGGGGCCATTGCGGCCAAACGACAGAAGCAGAAGGTAGCCCGTGACCACGGGGGGCAGCACCAGAGGTAGGTGGACCAATGCATTTAGCACCGATTTGCCCCAGAAATCCCGCCTTGCCAGCAGCCAAGCGATCCAAATGGCCAAAGGCAGCGCCAGTAGCGTGGCGGTCAAACCAACCAGCAGCGACAAGCGCAAGGCGGTCCATCCGGCTTCGTCCAGCATCATGGCAGGCGGAACCCTGCAGCCACAAAACGATCAAGATGGGCGGCGATATGATCCAAAAACGCTTCCCCCTCGGGCGTCAGAGCGAGGCCGGGATACAGGATAGGTGGGTGTGCATCCGCGGGCACTTCAAACACGACAGACACCGCGTCGCTTGCCACCGCATCCGAGGCATAGACAATGCCCAGCGGTGTTTCCCCGCGTGCAACAAGGGCGAGGGCGGCGCGGACATTCTCTGTTTCCGCAAGGTGAGGGCGCAGTGTGTCCCACGCACCTTTTTCCGCGAGCCAAGCCTGTGTGTAGATGCCTGCCGGTACGGACATGTGCTGCCCCATGGCCAGCCGTCCGCCCGCAAGGCGCGCAAGGATTGTGTGTGGGGTGGCATCAGGCAGGACAGGTGCGTTTGGCGAGCCAATGATCACCAAGGTGTTCGACAGCAGCATCTGGCCCGTGTCTGGAGTGTGACCATTTGCCACCAGCCAATCGGCCCACGCCGCGTTGGCGAGGAGTACGACATCTGCAGGCGCGCCCTGAGCAAGCTGGCGCGCCATGGCACCGCTGCCGCCGTAACTGATAGATACCTGTCCATTCCACGCCTCGGCCACCCGGTCCAATGGTCCCTGCAGCGAGGCCGCTGCAAAGACCCTGAGCGGCTCAGCTGTGCCAACGGACGCTGACAGCCAGGCAGCACAGGCGAGGGACAAGCCCTTGATCCATCGTGGAGTTTTCATCGGGTGAAACTATTGGACAAGGCGGGCCTCCGCTCAAGTCCAAAAGAGGTATGGATCATAAACGGTACCTGGCCATGTTTAACATTTTTTTCACGTGACGGCGGGCAGTTAACCGCCAAAACTGGTGTTTCTCAGCCGATTCCAGTATAAATGCAGGAATAACGGAGGGCAGGGCAGTGACGGCCCCGATGATCAAGCAGCTTCCCCTTTCACTGGGACGTGTCAAGAAGGCAGATGTGCGCACGCAATTCGCGGCGCTCTGTTATCGTATCAAAAACAACAAGGTGCAGGTCCTTCTTGTGACCTCGCGCCGCACGCGGCGCTGGATCATTCCAAAGGGCTGGCCGATGGATGGTCTTACACCCGCTGACAGCGCTGCGCAGGAAGCTTGGGAAGAGGCGGGTGTGGCAGGCCGCGCCGATCAGCGCCCGCTTGGGATGTTCTCCTACAGCAAGCATATTGGGGACGATGATGGGCTGCCCGTTGCGGCCATGGTGTATGCGCTGAAGGTCAAATCCTTAAGCAAAGACTATCCGGAGGCGGCAGAACGCAAACGCAAGTGGGTAAGCCGAAAAAAGGCCGCGAAAATGGTGGATTCGCCGGAATTGTCGCGGATTTTGCGGGACTTTGACCCCAGGTTTATGGCCTAGTATTTGTCCTTAAACCCTTTGATGGCGCCGCTGGGTCGCATATGTGTAAAGCAAGATGATCAAATATACACTCAAATGTGCCGCAGGGCACAGCTTTGAAAGCTGGTTTGCTAATGCCGAGGCCTTTGATGGCCTCAAGGCGGCGGGTCACGTGTCATGTGCCCTGTGCGGCAGCGTGGATGTGGACAAGGCCATCATGGCACCTCGTGTCAGCACAGCGCGTGCGACGGAACAAGCGCCTGCAAATGATGACACTGGGCTGAGCGAACCGTCATCGGACGTGGAGACAGCCCTTGCCCAGATGCGCGAGGCCGTCGAGAAGAACGCCACCTATGTCGGGGGGAATTTCGCTTCCGAAGCGCTGGCACAGCACCTCGGCGAGCAACCGGATCGTCCGATCTGGGGTGAAGCCAACCGGGAACAGGCCAAGCAACTGATTGAAGATGGCGTGCCGGTTGCGCCGCTCCCATTTGTTCCATCACGCAAAGCGAACTGAGTTTCATGCATATTCTGATTACAGGGGCCACCCGTGGCATCGGGGCAGGGTTGGCCGAGGCGTACCGCGCACAAGGCCATGAAGTGACTGGCACTGGCCGGTCTTCCGGGGCAGAAGTGACACTGGATGTCACGCAACCTTCGGATCATCGCGCCATGGCTGCGCAACTTGAGGGGCAGCCCATAGATCTGCTGGTTTGCAACGCAGGCGTCTACCTGGACAAGGGCAATGATCTTGACAGTGGCTATGCCCCCGATCTGTGGGCACAGAGCTTTGCGGCCAATGTCACGGGCGTGTTTCTGACCATACAGACCCTTTTGCCCAACCTGCGCGCTGCACCCGCACCACGTATCGCGATCATTTCATCTCAGATGGCCTCGCATACGCGTGCGCCGGGCGGCAGCTATATCTACCGTGCATCCAAAGCCGCCGTGTTGAACCTGGGTCGCAACCTTGCCTCGGAGCTGACAGGAGAGATTGCCGTTGGCATCTATCATCCCGGATGGGTCCAAACGGATATGGGCGGCAGCAGCGCTGACATCACCGTGGACGAGGCTGTGGCGGGTTTGATGGCGCGATTTGCAGCCCTGAATCACAAGACGACGGGCTGTTTTGAAACTTGGGATGGGCGCGCGCACGCGTACTAAGCCTGCTGTTTCCACCCGTTTTGAACAGGACGCGCTGACGCGCGGCACTATTTTTGGGATGAGGGGCGCTGCCCCTCAAACTCCCCGTGGTATTTTCGGTCAGAAGAAGGTGAAACCAGGCCTGTGACCGGGGCGTCCTTGCAACTCCGCATCTTGGCGGATAAAGGCAGGCGGACGGAAATTTGGGGCCTTTCATGCCTGTTCTCGTGATGAAATTTGGTGGCACATCTGTGGCCACGCTGGACCGTATTCGCCGCGCAGCCAAACGTGTGGGCGTCGAGGTGGCAAAGGGCTACGATGTCATCGTCATAGTGTCCGCCATGTCGGGCAAAACCAATGAGTTGGTGGGCTGGGTGAATGAAACGTCACCTCTGTTCGATGCCCGCGAATACGACGCCGTTGTGTCGTCAGGCGAGAACGTGACCGCGGGTCTGATGGCGCTGACCTTGCAGGAAATGGACGTGCCTGCACGCAGCTGGCAGGGTTGGCAGGTGCCGCTGAAAACCAATTCCGCGCATTCCAGCGCCCGGATCGAAGAAATCCCCACCAACAACATCAACGCCAAGTTTGGCGAAGGGATGCGCGTGGCCGTTGTTGCGGGCTTTCAGGGCATCAGCCCCGAAGGTCGGATCACCACGCTGGGCCGGGGCGGATCAGATACGACCGCCGTCGCCTTTGCCGCCGCGTTCGAGGCTGACCGTTGTGACATCTACACCGATGTCGACGGCGTCTATACCACCGACCCACGCGTCAGCCCCAAGGCGCGCAAACTGGACAAGATCGCATTTGAAGAGATGCTGGAACTGGCCTCTCTCGGTGCAAAGGTGCTGCAAACGCGCTCGGTTGAGCTGGCAATGCGCTACAAGGTCAAGTTGCGTGTGCTGAGCAGTTTCGAAGAACAATCCGACGAGGCCGGGACGCTGGTCTGCGACGAGGAGGATATCATGGAAAGCAATGTCGTGGCCGGTGTGGCCTTTTCCCGGGACGAGGCAAAGATGACGCTGGTGTCAGTTGCCGACCGTCCCGGCATCGCGGCGACCATCTTCTCGGCACTCAGCGATGCGGGCGTGAACGTGGACATGATCGTCCAGAACATCTCGGAAGAGGGGCGGACGGACATGACCTTCTCGTGCCCCACGGACCAGGTGGCACGCGCCGAAAAGGCGATGGCTGACGCCAAGGGTGAAGGGATCATCAATTTCCATGAACTGATCGCAGACACCGATGTCGCCAAGATCAGTGTCGTGGGCATCGGCATGCGCAGCCACACTGGCGTTGCGGCCAAGATGTTCCAATGCCTGAGCGCAGAGGGCATCAACATCAAAGTCATCACCACGTCCGAGATCAAGATCAGCGTTCTGATCGACCGCAAGTATATGGAATTGGCCGTACAGGCCCTGCATGACGCGTTCGAGTTGGACAAAGCCGCCTGAGGTTTTTCGGAATACGCTGCTCTGAGCGCTGCATGGGCGGGACCGAAGCAACGGGGTTTTGGGGTTTTTCCGGCGACAGCCAGGCTGAATTGCCATGTGCCGCTTCTCTGCGCATCCACTGATAGATCAACCGGATCGCTGGAAACTTATCGTATCTCAGTGGATCGCTGCACAAATTCTAGTTTTACGAGAGTGCTTGCGGTAACAAAGCCGCTTTGGCATTTCGCTTT
Source organism: Tateyamaria omphalii (assembly GCF_014651375.1). Classification (GTDB taxonomy): domain Bacteria; phylum Pseudomonadota; class Alphaproteobacteria; order Rhodobacterales; family Rhodobacteraceae; genus Tateyamaria; species Tateyamaria omphalii. The sequence goes on along the minus strand of NZ_BMWT01000002.1, from coordinate 521,720 downwards.
GCTCGTCCCTGTGATCTAAGCTGATGTCGCAGGACGACGGGGGAAGGCGTGGCGATGGCCGAACGCTTCGAAACGGAAAGCCGCAAGCTGCTGGGCCGCTTGCGCGACGCCATGGCGGGGGATGACCCTGGTCAGGCGCGGCTGGACAAGATTACGCAGCTGATTGCGAACAGCATCGGGTGCGAGGTGTGTTCGATCTACCTGTTCCGCGATGAGGAAACGCTCGAACTGTGTGCAACCGAGGGGTTGAACCCGGATTCGGTGCACCAGACGCGGATGCGTTTGGGTGAAGGATTGGTGGGGCGTGTCGCTCGCCGCCGTCAGGTCGTGAACACCGCTGATGCGCCAAGCGCGCGAGGGTTCCGCTATATGCCCGAAACCGGGGAAGAGGTGTTTTCCAGCTTCCTTGGTGTTCCGATCCAAAGATTGGGCGAGTCGCTTGGTGTTCTGGTGGTGCAATCCAAGCAGGCGCGCGAGTTCTCTGCTGATGAGGTCTATGCGCTTGAAGTTGTCGCGATGGTTCTGGCCGAAATGGCAGAGCTGGGTGCTTTTGTGGGCGAAGGTGCGGCGATGGGTGCGCGCCACTCGCAGCCCGTGATGCTGCGCGGCACGGTGGCTCAGGAAGGGGTGGCCGAAGGGCGCATCTGGCTGCATGAGCCCCGCGTTGTTGTCACCAACCCCATTGCCGACGATCCTCATCGTGAACTTGAGCGGCTGACCGAAGCGGTCGAGGAGTTGCGCGTGGGCGTCGACAAGATGCTGTCGCTGGCCGCAGACAAGGAACAGGCGCAGGTGCTGGAAGCCTATCGCATGTTTGCCAATTCCAAGGGCTGGATGCGGCGCATGCAGGAGGACATCAGCAATGGTCTGAGCGCAGAAGCAGCTGTCGAGAAGGAGCAATCGCTGGCCCGGGCACGTATGGGGCAGGCGACCGACAGCTATCTGCGGGAACGATTGAGCGATCTCGACGACCTGTCGAACCGCCTCCTGCGCATTCTGACCGGGCAGGGGGCGGATACGGGGGCCGAGATGCCCGCCGATCCGATCCTTGTTGCGCGCAATATTGGTCCAGCCGAACTGTTGGACTACGGACGCAATCTGCGGGGTATTATCCTCGAGGCCGGGTCTGTTGGCAGCCATGCCGCGATCGTTGCACGCGCGCTTGCAATTCCTCTGATTGTGCATGTGGACCGGGCGACACTTGAAGCGTTGAATGGTGATCACGTGATGGTGGATGGTGAGCAGGGGATCGTCCACCTGCGCCCGGATGATACGGTCGTGACAGCCTTCCGCGACAAGATGGCAATGCAGGCCAAGGCGGTGGAGCGCTACGCCTCAATCCGAGACAAACCAGCGGAAACCCTGTGTGGTTCAGTTGTGTCACTCCACATGAATGCCGGGCTAATGGCTGACCTGCCTTCGTTGGAGGGGTCCGGGGCCGAAGGTGTGGGCCTGTTCCGCACCGAATTGCAGTTTCTTGTGCGCAACCAGATGCCGAAACGGTCCGAGCTGTCTGCGCTGTACGCCCGTGTTCTGGATGCCGCGGGAGGCAAACCGGTGGTGTTCCGAACCCTCGATATTGGGTCGGACAAGGTGCTGCCTTACATGAAGCCGAATGACGAGCCCAACCCGGCGCTGGGCTGGCGCGCGATCCGTGTTGGCCTGGACAAGCCGGGTGTGATGCGGATGCAATTGCAAGCGCTGATACGCGCGGCAAATGGGCGTCCGTTGACGTTGATGTTTCCCTTTGTGGCGCAGTACGAAGAATACACCCGTGCCCGTGCGGAAGTGGACAAGGCCATGGAACGGGAGGCGCGGCTGGGTCACGTATTGCCTGAGGCCCTCAAGGTAGGAGCCATGCTGGAGACCCCAAGCCTCGCCTTTTCACCGCAGAAGTTCTTTGAAGAGGTTGGGTTCCTGTCCATCGGAGGCAACGACCTGAAGCAGTTTTTCTTTGCGGCCGACCGAGAGAATGAGCGGGTCAGGCGGCGCTATGATACGTTGAATGTATCGTTTCTGAGCTTCATTGAACGCATCGTCGAACGCTGCACCCAGACGAACACACCCCTGTCCTTTTGCGGCGAGGATGCAGGCCGCCCGGTCGAAGCGCTGTGCTTTGCAGCTATCGGTTTGCGCAGCCTGTCCATGCGCCCGGCGTCGATTGGGCCCGTTAAGTCCTTGTTAAGGCGGTCAAATCTTGATGAAGTGCGCAGAGTGATCGCTGACGCGCGCCACCGTGGTGATATGAGCGTCAGGCCCGCCATCATGAACTATTTGCGCGATCAAGGATGATCCCAGTATTCTGATTTTAATCAGAGGCTTACTGGATGAAGTTCGCAAAATGCCGAAAGTCGGCAGGTTATACACATGATCAACGCGATGCTATTGAGCGCTGTAAAAGACATTGTGATAAGGTGCGGTTGTGTTTCAAAAATTGTCTAATTCGCACATCAGATGGATTAAAACCCACTATATTGCCATAAATGCTGATGTTTACACAACTTTTGTGAAAAATATCCACAAAATGCAAACGGGCCGCCATTTGGTTAACAAATGGCGGCCCGTTTGTGCTTCACTCCAGCTTAGCGCAGACGCTGTTCCGATGTGGCGTCAAAGAACATCACGCGGTTGTCTTCAAAGCTAACGGTCACTTCGGTGCCTTCATCCATCGCCATGTCACCCCGGGACTCGACGATCAGACGTTCACCGGTGGGGGTGGTCAGATAATCATAGGCCACGCCACCCAAACGTTCGCGGATGTCTAGTTTGATCGGGGATGCACCCTGATCCAGGGCCATGTCCTGCGGACGCACGCCAACGGTCACTTCGGAACCCGCTGCGGGCAGGGATACGGATGTTGGAATCACGCGGTCAGCAAGACCCGGTACCCGCACACCGCCATCTTCCACCACGCCTTTGATGAAGTTCATCGCGGGTGAACCGATAAAACCAGCCACGAACTTGTTGTCCGGGTCCTGATAGAGGTGCATGGGGCTGCCGACCTGCTCGATATAGCCCGCGCGCAACACCACGATCTTGTCGGCCAGCGTCATCGCTTCGACCTGGTCGTGGGTCACGTAAATCATCGTGGTGCCCAGCTCTTTGTGCAGACGAGCAATCTCCACCCGCATGTCCACGCGCAACTCGGCATCCAGGTTCGACAGCGGCTCGTCAAACAGGAACACTTCGGGGCCGCGCACGATCGACCGGCCAATGGCAACCCGCTGCCGCTGACCACCCGACAAGGCGGCAGGCTTGCGTTTCAGATAATCGTCCAGCTTCAGAATCTTCGACGCCCCATCGACCTTCTTTTTGATGGTCTCCTTGTCGACGCCGTTCATCTTCAGGCCAAAGCCCATGTTTTCCTCGACCGTCATGTGCGGATAAAGCGCATAGGTCTGGAACACCATCGCCACGCCACGTTCGGCAGGGTCCATATGGGTCACATCGCGCGCGCCGATATTGATCTGGCCGTCGCTGGTTTCCTCCAAACCCGCGATCATGCGCAACAATGTGGACTTGCCGCAGCCCGATGGGCCGACAAAAACGCAGAATTCTCCATCCTCGATGGTCAGGTCTACACCATGGATGACCTGTGTGGCTCCGTACCTCTTGATGGCCTTTTGCAATGTCACACCGGTCATGGTGGTCCTCCCTTATTGACTTGGAAACTGCCAATTGGCAGCAGCACCCGCGATATCGCGCGCAGTGGATTGAAGATGCGGCGCAAGCTGGTCCAGATCGGCCAGGGATTTGCGCGCGGTGGATGTGGTGACGCTCAATGCGCCGATTGAGCGGCCTGCATCCGACAGAATCGGGGCGGCCACACATATGATGCCGGGCTCGTGCTCTTCTCGGTCATACGCAACGCCCTTGGCGCGAATCTCCTCCAATTCGGCGCAAAGCGATTCGCGATTGGTGTGCGTGTGCGCCGTATGCGCGAACCACGCTTGCTGAGACAGGGCAACGTCCAGCGCCTCCGGAGCGAGAAAAGCCATCATCGCCTTGCCAACACCCGTGCAATACCCTGGGCCTACCTTGCCCGCCTGGCTGAACATCTCAAGCGGTTCTGCCGCGTTGCGCTTGTCGACATACAGGACCTGACCGCCATCCATCTGTGCAAGGTGGACGGTCTCGCCGACCTGTGCGCTCAGCTGATCGATAAACGGGCGCGCAATCGGGGCCAAAGAACTTTGCCGCCAAGCCGCATGGGCCAAGCGGACAAGGCGCAAACCGGGCGCATAGGTCTGGCGATCGGTGTCGTAACGCAGCATGCCAAGCGCGGTCAGCGTCTGGACAAGACGGTACAATGTTGCCTTGGGATGGGGCGACAATGACAGCAGCTCGGAAAACCGCACAGGACGTTCCAACTGGGCCACAAGGTCCAGCACTTCCAACGCCTTGGCAATGGTTCCCTCCCCCGAACGGGGGGCTGCGTTATTCATCTGTCTCCTCCCAAGACACCGCGCATGAAACTTGTTGACCTGCGCGTCGTGTCCCCGCATAGTTCCAATAGTTGGAAACCGGTTTCACTATGTGGAACTTCCACAATGCGGGGGCCGGTGTCAAAGAAAATCTGAATTTCGTCGCCGACAGGAAGACTTCAGGCTTGGCGGCGAATCGTAATGGAACCAACGGGAGGAGAACCATGTTCCTTAATCTGAAAACCGCGGTTGCGGCCATTGCTCTGTCGGCTGTTGCCGGCACCGCATTCGCGCGCGACTTGGTCATCAACTTCGATGACCTGAACCCTGGCCCCAAAAAGGGCTTCGAAGATGCAGTTGAGCAGTTCAAAGCTGAAAACCCTGACATCAATGTGATCGTCAACATCAACGACCGCGAAGCGCACAAGACGGCGATCCGGAACTTCCTGACCGCTGACGCGCCTGACGTGACAAGCTGGTACCCAGGCAACCGCATGGCCCCCTTCGTCGATGCTGGCCTGTTCCAGCCCGTCGATGATGTGTGGGAAGAAAACGGTTTTGGTGAAGACCTTTCCGCGATCAAGGCCACGATGAGCCGCGATGGCAAAATCTGGGGTGTGCCTTATTCCTATTACCAGTGGGGCATCTACTACCGCAAAGACATCTTTGACCTGCTCGAGCTGGAAGAACCCCAGACATGGGACGAACTGCTGGCAGCTTGCGGCAAGATGAAAGAGAACGGCGTGACGCCTTTCACCATCGGCACCAAGTTCCTTTGGACCGCTGCGGGTGTGTTCGACTACATCAACCTGCGCACCAACGGCTATGACGTGCACAACGCACTGACGGCTGGCGAGATCAAGTACACCGATCCCCGCATTGTCGCGACGTTCGACAACTGGGAAACGCTGATCAACGAATGCGGCTTTGTGGACAACCACGCGTCGATGAGCTGGCAGGATGCCATCGCGCCTTTCGCCAACGGTGACGCGGCGATGTATGTGATGGGTAACTTCTCGGTCGATGGCTACAAGAACGCCGGTCTGACCGAAGAACAGATCGACTTCATGCCGTTCCCCACCATCGATGCGTCGGTCCCACCGGCCGAAGAGGCACCTGCGGATGCTTTCTTTATCCCGACCAACGCCAAGAACGTCGAAGATGCCAAGAAGTGGCTGGCCTTTGTGGCACGCCCTGATGTGCAGACCCAGTGGAACAAGACCATCGGTCAGCTGCCCATCAACTCCAAGGCGGACATCTCGGATGACAAGTTCATTCAGGAAGGCTTTGCCCTGCTGAACGGTGCCACCGGTCTGGCGCAGTTCTATGACCGTGACGCGCCAGCGGCTATGGCCAAGGCAGGCATGGAAGGCTTCCAGGAGTTCATGCTGGATCCGTCCAAGAAAGACGCGATCCTTGAGCGTCTCGATACGGTTCAGACCGAAGTCTACAAGTAAATCTCATGCGGGTGGGCAGCCATGCCCACCCCACACCCATCGTTGCCTTTTAACCTTCTGTAAACACAGACGAATCCCTGTGGTTTCAAAAGGTTATTCTTGTCCCCGCGGGGACAGGTGCCCCAGCTGAGGAGGTTGCCATGACACATGCTGTCTTGCCCGATACCGAAACCCGGTCCGAGCCGGGATGGCTCAGGCGCAACAAGCTGGCCATTGCACCATGGGTTTTCCTGATCCCCGCGTTGATCTTTTTCGCGATTTACGTCGTCATCCCGATCTTTGAATCACTGTGGCTGTCGCTCTATCAATGGAACGGCCTCTATGACGCCGAGGGCAACTCGACCGCCGTCTGGGTGGGCTTCGAGAACTACGTGAAGCTGTGGGACGACCCCAATTTCTGGACCTCACTGCGCAACAACATTGCCTGGCTGATCCTCTACATGTTGGCCGTACCCCTCGGGCTGTTCATTGCCCTGTTCCTGAACCAGACGGTGACAGGAATGCGGTTCTACAAGTCGATGTTCTTCTTCCCGTTCGTGATTTCGCAAGTGGTGGTTGGCCTGATCTTTGGCTGGTTCTACAACCCGGATTTCGGCGTGGTGGGGACCGTGTGGAAAGCGATGTTCTGCGAGGAAACAACTAATATTCTTGGCAACACAACCTTTGTCTGTGAGCGACCCGTGCCTGACATTCTGTCGAGCGAGCAATGGGCGACCTATGGCATCATTGCCGCCGGTCTATGGCCGCAGATTGCGTACTGCATGATCCTGTATCTCACCGGTTTGAACAACGTGGCTGCGGATCAGATTGAAGCGGCGCGTCTGGATGGGGCCAAGGGGTGGAAGATGCTGTGGTACGTGGTCGTGCCTCAGTTGAAACCGGCGACCTTCATCGCGGTGGTCGTAACTGTGATCGGCGCGCTGCGGTCGTTTGATATGATCGCGATCATGACCCAGGGCGGGCCGTTCGGATCCACCAACGTGCTGTCGCACTACATGTTTGAGGTGGCGATTTCCGAATACGGTGAACGGTACGGCTATGGTTCGTCCGTGGCGACAGTGCTGTTCGGTATCATGTTGTTCTTCATCAGCTATTTCCTGTGGCGCATGTACCAGGACGAGAAGGGAGGGCGCTAAGATGTTTCCACGTCCCATCGAAAAATCCGGCCCTACGGCCAAGGCAGCCTACCAGGCGTTTCTGCCCGTCGCACTCATCATGTGGCTTCTGCCGCTGCTGGCGATCTTTCTGACGTCGATCCGGTCAGCGGCGGACATCAACTCGGGCAACGTGTTTGGCTGGCCCAGCGAGTTTGCGCTGATTGCAAACTACACTGCTGTCTTCACCCAATCCGCAGCGGCGCAGTATATGATCAACTCGGTTCTGATCACCGTACCCACCGTTATCATTTCCGTAGCGCTTGCATGCCTTGCCGGCTACGCGCTGGCGATCTACCGATTCCGCGTTGCCCTGCCGCTGTTCTTCCTTTTCGTGGCGGGCAACTTTATTCCGTTCCAAATCCTGATGGTGCCGGTGCGGGACATGTCTGTCCAAACGGGCCTCTATGACACGATTGCGGGGCAGTTCCTGTTCCATGCGGCGTTCCAGACGGGCTTTTGCACGCTGTTCATGCGGAACTTCATCAAGGCCTTGCCCTTTGATCTGGTGGAGTCCGCGCGGATTGAGGGCGTCGCTGAATGGCGTATCTTCTGGTACGTCGTCCTGCCGCTTGTCCGTCCGGCCATCGCGGCGCTTGCCGTTCTGATCTTTACCTTTGTCTGGAACGACTTCTTCTGGGCGAATGTGTTGACCCAAGGTGAAAGTGCCAAGCCGATCACGGCGGGTGTGCGGGCGCTGAACGGGCAATTTGTGAACAATTGGCACCTGGTGTCGGCGGCGTCTTTGCTGGCGGCGATCCCACCGGTTGTCTGCTTCTTTCTCATGCAGCGGCACTTCATTGCCGGTCTGACTTTGGGGGCTGTTAAGTGATAAGATGTTGGCGCCTGGATGATGGGCGTCAGACTTTGGTCCTCGGCTCCGACAGGGGCCGACTGGCGGAGGTTGTCTATTGGGGACCGCGCCTGCCGGACGAAGAAGATCTGACGACGCTCTACGAGGCTTATACCCTTGATGTGACAGGTGGAATGCTGGATGCGAATCCCGAACTCAGCATTTGTCCGGAGGCGACGCGGTCCTTTCCCGGACAGCCCGGTCTGATCATCCGGCACGGGGATGGGACACCGTTTCTGCCGAAGTTCTGTCTTGAGCGGTCGGACCTAGCCGAGAACGTTCTGATTCTGACCTATATGGATGAGGATCGCGTGCTGACCTATCGTGCGCGCTTTGCCATTGATCCTGAAACGCACATGATTGAGGCGAGCGCAGAATTGGATGCGCTGGAACCAATGCATCTGCACTGGCTGTCAGCGCCGGTCTTTCCAGCACCGCAACTTGCCGACGAGATGATCGACTTTGCGGGTCGCTGGTGTGGCGAATTCCAGATGAACCGCACGCCATGGTCGCCGGGTATTCGGTATCGTGAGAACCGGACGGGGCGCACGGGGCATGAACATTTTCCGGGTCTGATCGTGCCGGTGCGCGGGGCTTCTAACGCGTCTGGCCATGCTTATGCCTTCCACTACGGATGGTCTGGCGGGCACCGTATGGTGGCCGAGGAATTGCCGGATGGACGGCGTCAGATTCAGTTTGGGCATGCGGCACGTGTTGAAGGGGCCGCGCAGAAGCATTTCGCGACGGGCAAGATTTATGCCGTGTTCTCTGATGACGGCTTGAACGGTTGTGCGGTCGCGTTCCAACGTCATCTGCGCGACCGGATTGTCACATTCCCGCGCCCGGATGCCCCGCGTCCCGTGCACTACAACTGCTGGGAAGCCGTCTATTTCGACCACAATCTGGATGAGTTGAAGGACATTGCCGAACGGGCCGCCAAGCTGGGCGCAGAACGCTTTGTGCTGGATGATGGTTGGTTCGGGAACCGGGATGACGACACGCAGGCCCTGTCGGATTGGGAAGTTGATCCGCGCAAGTATCCGCAAGGGCTGACCCCGCTGATTGATCACGTGAAATCGCTGGGCATGACATTCGGCATCTGGTTCGAGCCCGAGATGATCAACCAGAACTCTGACATCTTCCGTGCCCACCCCGACTGGGCGCTGGGAGGGGAGGACCAGATCATGGGGCGCCAGCAGATGGCGCTGAACATGGCGTTGCCCGCCGTGCAATCCTTCCTGTTTGCCCGGATGAGCGACATTCTGAGCAGCCACGACATCGAGTACATCAAGTGGGATCACAACCGCGTGCTGCCCATGCCTGATGCGGCGCAGACGCGGGGCTCCTATACCTTGCTCGATCGTCTACGGCGTGAGTTCCCGGATGTTGAGATTGAAAGCTGCGCTTCGGGCGGTGGTCGGATTGATTTCGGCATCATGGAGCGGACGCAGCGTGTATGGCTGAGCGATTCCAACGATGCCGTCGAGCGGCTGCGCATTCAGCACAATTCGTCGATTTTTCTGCCGATGGCGGTGACCGGAAGCCATGTGGGACCGCGCACCTGTCATACCTCTGGGCGCACGCTCGACATTCGTTTCCGCGCTTGGGTTGCGGCCCAGCGGCATATGGGGTTCGAGATGGACCCGCGTGAGTTGACGGATGACGAAACGCATGTGCTTACAGACGTGACAGGGTGGTGGAAGCAGAACCGGGACTGGATGTACGGCGCTGATATTCTGCGCCTCGATAGTGCCGATCCTGCCGTCTTTGCCGAGCAGCATTTGGAAGAAGGTGGCGGGCAGTTTGTCGTTTTTGCGGGCAAGGCGGCCACGTCGGATCAGATCGCGCCGCGTCCCTTGCGGCTGACCCGTTTGACCCCTGACGCAAAGTATCGTGTTGAGCTGATCAACCGCGCGGATGCCGATGCACTATCGCGCGGCCAGAATGCGCTTAAAACCGGGCCGTTCGTGGTGAGCGGGGCGTATCTGATGTATCATGGCCTAACGCTGCCATGGAGTTTCCCGGAACGGATGTGGGTGATCAAGGGCGACCTTGCCTGACCCTTTGAATTGAGAGTGATGCCATGAAAGAGACAGCCACATTTCACGATCTGAAAGGCGCGTCGGTGTTTATCACTGGTGGTGGCGCGGGCATTGGTGCGTCGCTGACCGATGGGTTCATGGAACAGGGGGCGCAGGTTGCCTTTGTCGGGCGGTCGGATGCCACTGAGTTCTGTGACGAGATGGAGGGCAAGCACGGCGTGCGCCCTCTGTTCATGCAGTGCGACATCACCGATACGGAGCTGCTGAAATCCTGCATTGCGCAGGCTGCAGAGGCCCATGGCCCGATCACCACGCTTGTCAACAACGCGGCCAATGACAAGCGGCACAGCACCATGGAGGTCGACAGCGACTTCTGGGACTGGATGATCGCCATCAACTTCAAAGCCTATTTCTTTGCCTGTCAGGCGGTGATCCCGGGCATGCAGGCGGCCGGTGGCGGGTCGATCATCAACTTTTCGTCCATCAGTTACATGATGGGGAATGCGGGCTATCCGATCTATACAGGGTCAAATAGCGGCATCAACGGGATGACCCGGTCGCTGGCGCGCGAGTTTGGCCCGGACAAGATCCGGGTGAATGCGCTGGCGCCGGGATGGGTCTTGACCCAGAAGCAGCTAGACAAGTGGGCCACACCCGAAGGTTTGGCGGCCCACATGGAACGTCAGTGCCTGAAAGAGCATCTGGAGCCGCGCGATATCGTGGGTGCGACGCTGTTTCTTGCATCGGACACGAGCCGCATGATGACCGGCCAGTCGATGGTGATCGATGGCGGTGTGGTGGTGACAGGCTGATGGGGCAAGTTGCGTGGATAGCAGTGGATTGGGGAACGTCGCATGTGCGCGCGTGGTTGATGCGCGGTGATGGGTCGGTTCTGGATCGACGGTCATCTGCGCAGGGGATGGGGACGCTCGACCGCGCTGGGTTTGAGCCTGCGTTGCGAGAATTGGTGAGTGACGTGTTGCCTGCGCCGGTTCTGGCCTGCGGCATGGTTGGGTCGCGGCAGGGATGGGCTGAGGCGCCGTATAGCGCCGTGCCCTGTGCGCCGCCTTCTGCTGCTCAGGCGGTGCGGGTCACGGAGACCGATCTGGATGTGCGTATCTTGCCGGGTGTGAAACAGGCCAAGCCTGCCGATGTGATGCGCGGGGAAGAGACGCAGATTGCCGGCTATCTGGCCACTTCACCGGGCTTTGACGGAGTCATCTGCCTGCCCGGCACCCACACCAAGTGGGTGCATGTGAGCGCGGGTGAGATCGTGAGTTTCCGCACGGCCATGACGGGAGAGATGTTTGGCCTTTTGTCCAAGCAGTCCGTGTTGCGCCATTCGATGGGCGATGGTTGGGATGCCGAGGCATTTGCGGCAGGCGTTGATCAATCCCTGTCCCGGCCCGAGGGGCTGGCGGCGGCGCTGTTTTCGCTGCGGGCCGAGGGTTTGCTGGATGATTTGGCAGGTGATGCGGCGCGGTCGCGTTTGTCTGGACTTTTGATCGGGGCCGAGTTGGCCTCCATGCGACCGTATTGGTTGGGCCAGCAAGTGGCGCTGATCGGGGCGGATCGCCTGTCTGATGCCTATGCCACGGCCCTTGCGGCCCAGGGCGTGCCGTGCCAGCAGGCCGACGCCGAAGACATGACACTGGCGGGACTGACCGCCGCATACACCCAAATATATGGAGAGGCCGCATGAGCCGTGAGATCATTGCCATCCTGCGGGGTGTCACCCCGGACGAGGCCCTTCCGATTGCTAATGCCTTGGTCAGGGCGGGGATCACGCGGATCGAAGTCCCGCTGAATTCGCCAAATGCCTTTGACAGCGTTGCTAAAATGCTGGAGGCGCACGGCGATCACGCGATGATCGGTGCGGGCACGGTTCTGGATGTGCAATCCGTTGAGCGCCTGCACCAGATGGGCGCGCATATGGTTGTCTCACCGGATGCCAATGCCAGCGTGATCGTGGCAACGAAGCAGGCGGGCATGATGTCTTTCCCCGGTGTGATGACGCCAACGGAGTGCTTTGCGGCGCTGCACGCAGGGGCTGACGGCCTGAAGCTTTTCCCGGCCTCGCTGCTTGGCCTTGAAGGGTTGAAGGCGATTGGCGCCGTGCTGCCCAAGGGGACCAAGACATATGCCGTGGGTGGTGTGGGGTCGGACAATTTCGCTGACTGGTTCGCCGCAGGGATCACCGGATTTGGTATCGGCTCGGCGCTGTTCAAACCCGGTATGTCGGCGGCTGACGTGGCCGCGCGCGCGGCGGATATGGTGGCGGCCTACGACGCGGGGGCGTAATGCAGGTCTTTGATGACACGGCGTGCGCCTTGGGCGAGGGACCAATGTGGCACCCCGAGCGGGGCGAGCTGTTTTGGTTCGACATCCTGGGCAAACGCATGTTTTCCAAAGGTGCGCAGCGTCGGGAATGGCAGTTCGACGAACATGTCTCGGCCTGTGGCTGGGTGGATCGTGACACGCTGTTGATGGCGTCTGCCTCAGGCCTGTGGCGCTTTGATGTTCCGACAGGAGACCGGGAACTGGTGACGGCGTTGGAAGCGGACAATCAGATCACGCGATCCAATGACGGACGGGCCGACCCGCAGGGTGGGTTCTGGATCGGGACCATGGGCCTGAATGCCGAAGCCTATGCCGGAGCGATCTATCGCTATTACAAGGGTGAGCTGCGCAAGCTGTTTGACCGCATCACCATCTCGAACGCGATCTGCTTTGCGCCTGATGGCACGCGCGCTTATTTCTGCGACACGTTTTCTAAGCAAATTCAATATATTGCGTTGGATTCAGATGGCTGGCCCGAGGGGGAGCCAGACACCTTCCTGGATCTGAAGGTCGAGGGACTGAATCCAGATGGTGCGGTCGTGGATGCGGATGGCAACCTTTGGAACGCGCAATGGGGGGCGAGCCGTGTGGCCTGCTACAGCCCGTCGGGTGCGTTCGTGAGGGCCATTGAGGCGCCCGCATCACAAACAAGTTGCCCGGCCTTTGGCGGGCCGGATGGCACCACGCTTTTCGTCACAACCGCGGCAGTCGGGCTGGACGAGGCAGAGGGAGGGAAAACCTTTTATGGACCCGCTGGCACGACAGGTCAGCGCGAGCATCGGGTGATCCTATGAAACGAACACTTGGGGTGTGTTATTACCCCGAACACTGGCCCGAAGCCCAATGGGCGGAGGACGCGCAGCGCATGGCCGATCTGGGCCTGACATGGGTGCGGATTGGCGAATTTGCTTGGAAGCGGATGGAGCCGCGCGAGGGTGAATATGATTGGGGATGGCTGGACCGCGCCATCGAGACGCTTGGCGCTGCAGGCCTGAAGGTGGTGCTGGGCACACCCACGGCCACGCCGCCGAAATGGGTCTGCAAGAAGCACCCGGACATGTTTGCGGTGGACGAACATGGCCATGTGCGTGGCTATGGCTCGCGCCGCCACTATTGTTTTTCGCATCAGGGATTTCTTGAGGAATGTCGCCGCATCGTGCGGGCCGTCGCAGAACGCTATGGCCGCAACCCGCATGTGGCTGCGTGGCAGACCGACAATGAGTATGGCTGCCACGATACGGTGATCAGTTATTCCGATGCGGCGCGAGATCGGTTCCGCAACTGGTTGCGTGGGCAGTTTCCAGGGCAGGGCAATGATGGCGACATCGACGCGCTGAACGCCGCGTGGGGCAATGTGTTCTGGTCGATGGACTATGATGATTTCGACGAAATCGACCTGCCGAACCTGACCGTGACCGAGCCGAATCCCGCCCATGTGCACGCCTTTCGCCGTTTTGCCAGCGAAGAGGTTGTTGCCTTCAACCGCGCTCAGGTCGAGATCATTCGCGCCCATTCTGACGCACCCATCGCGCACAACTACATGGGCCGCGTAACCGAGTTTGATCACTTCAAAGTCGGCGATGATCTGGATATCGCGTCTTGGGACAGTTATCCGCTTGGGTTCCTTGAGGACCGTGTCGGGGCAAATGCCGCGCATCAGCGGGCCTATGCGCGGCAGGGTGATCCGGATTTTCAGGCCTTTCACCACGATCTTTACCGCGCCGTTGGCAAGGGTCGCTGGTGGATCATGGAGCAGCAGCCCGGACCTGTGAACTGGGCGCCGTACAATCCGTCGCCTTTGCCGGGGATGGTGCGCTTGTGGACGTGGGAGGCTTTTGCCCATGGGGCAGAGGCCGTCTGTTACTTCCGTTGGCGGCAGGCACCTTTTGCTCAAGAGCAGATGCATGCAGGGCTGTTGCGCCCGGACTCGGTTGCCGCAGAGGCGTTTGGTGAAGCTGCGCAGGTTATGGAAGAGCTGGCAGATGCGCCCGATGTCGTGGCTGCGCAGGCACCGGTCGGCATCATCTTTGACTACGATGCTGATTGGGCGTGGTCGGTGCAGCCGCATGGTGTGGGCCTGAGTTACTTCGGGCTTGTGTTTGATTGGTACCGGGCTTGTCGCAAACTTGGTCTGTCGGTGGACATCCTGCCGCCTTCGGCTCGAGATTTTGCAGGCTATTCTGCGGTCATTGTTCCGGGCATGATGCATGTGCCATTTGAGTTAAAGGTCGCGCTGCAAGCCTCTGATACACAGGTTATTCTTGGACCACGCACTGGGGCGCGAGATCCTGATTTTAACATCCCGAACCCGTTGCCACCGGCCTGGCCCGGCAGCGATCTGGTTGTCAGCCGGGTGCAGTCGATGCGCCCCGACTTGCCTGTCGCACTTGAGGGCGACGGTCATGTTCATCTGTACTTCGAACAGGTTGAGGGGGGCAGCGAGGTTGTGATGCGCACTGAGGATGGCGCCCCGGTGGCTGTGCGTCTGGATGCCAAGACAACCTATGTCGCGGGATGGGGCGATGACACGGCCCATATGCGTTTGATCGAGGCGGTAGTGCCTGATCTGACCGTCAGACATATGCAAGAGGGCGTGCGCTGCCGTGACGCCGGGACCGAGCGGTTCTGGTTCAACTACACGGATCATCCGGTTGAGGTGGACGGGCATGAGCTGCCCGCCGCAGGGGTTTTGCGCCTCCCAAGGTGATCTTGTCATGGAACTGTCATATGCCGGTGACATAGCGCACGGCGGAAGATGGGGGATGACATGACTCGATACGCGGTGAACGGCTTGGGCCGGATTGGAAAACTGGCCCTCAAGCCGTTGCTGGAACGCGGCTGTGAGATTGCGTTTGTCAACGACGCGGTGGGTGATCCGGCGATGCATGCGCATTTGCTGGAGTTCGACACTGTCCATGGGCGTTGGGATGCCGAGTTTGCGACGGATGATGACAGCATCACGATTGATGGGACGCGGATCCCCGCGCTGTCTGTCCGCGCGATTGAAGAGCTGCCGCTGGACGGTGTGGACGTTGTGATTGATTGCACCGGTGTCTTCAAAACCGAGGCGAAGTTGGCCCCGTACTTTGAAGCGGGTGTGAAGAAGGTGGTTGTGTCTGCGCCCGTCAAGGACGGAGAGACGGCAAACATCGTCTATGGCGTCAACAATGATGTCTACGTCGGGCAACCCATCGTGACAGCCGCATCCTGTACAACCAATTGCTTAGCGCCTGTTGTTAAAGTGATACACGAAGGTTTGGGGGTCAAGCATGGGTCGATCACGACGATCCACGATGTGACCAACACGCAGACCATCGTGGACCGTCCGGCGAAGGATTTGCGGCGTGCGCGGTCGGCGCTGAATTCGCTGATTCCGACGACCACTGGCTCGGCCACGGCGATCACGCTGATCTATCCCGAGTTGACCGGCAAGCTGAACGGTCATGCGGTGCGGGTGCCGCTGCTGAATGCCTCCCTGACCGATTGCGTGTTCGAGGTTGAGCGGGAAACGACCGTGGAAGAAGTGAACGCGCTGTTCGAAGCGGCTGCGAACGGGCCGCTCAAGGGCATTCTTGGGTACGAGACGCGTCCCCTTGTTTCAACCGACTACACCAATGATCCGCGGTCGAGCATCGTGGATGCGCCAAGCACCATGGTGGTGAACGGGACGCAGGTGAAAGTTTATGCCTGGTACGACAACGAATGGGGCTATGCCCACCGGCTTGTTGACGTGGCGCAGATGGTGGGTGACAGCCTTTGACCCGACCGACGGGTTTCGCCGCGTATGTGGCTGTCACGGCCGCCTATTGGGCGTTTATGCTGACGGACGGTGCGTTGCGGATGTTGGTGCTGTTGCACTTCAACACGCTGGGCTTTTCGCCTGTGCAACTCGCCTATCTCTTTGTGCTGTACGAGATTGCCGGCGTGGTGACGAACCTGAGCGCGGGTTGGATTGCCGCGCGGTTCGGGCTGACATCAACCCTCTATGCCGGGCTTGGCTTGCAGGTGGTGGCGTTGCTGGCCTTGGCGCAGCTTGATCCAGCTTGGTCGGTTGCTGCTTCGGTTGTCTTCGTGATGGCGGTGCAGGGGTTATCTGGCGTGGCCAAGGATCTGGCCAAGATGTCGTCGAAATCTGCGGTGAAGCTGCTGGCGCCCGCCGAAGGCGATGGGCTGTTCCGCTGGGTCGCTTTGCTGACTGGGTCGAAGAACGCGGTGAAGGGCTTTGGCTTTCTTCTCGGGGCCGGGGCATTGGCGCTGTTTGGTTTTGTGCCAAGTGTATTGGGAATGGCGGCCATCTTGGCGCTGATCTTGATCGTGGTGCTGCTCCGCATGCCCGGAGGGCTGCCGGCGGGGCGCAAGGATGCGAAGTTCAAAGAAGTCTTTTCAAAGAACCGGCGTGTCAATTGGCTAAGCGCGGCGCGCGTGTTCCTGTTCGGCGCGCGGGACGTGTGGTTTGTCGTGGGCATCCCGATCTATTTCTATTCGGTCCTGAGCGATGGCAGCCCCGAAGGCCAGCGTGCCGCGTTCTTCATGATCGGCATCTTCATGGCGGTTTGGGTGATCCTTTACGGAGCAGTACAGGCCAAGGCGCCGACCATCCTGCGCAGCGCGCAGAGGAGCGAGGCCGATCTGGCGCACGCGGCGCGGTTTTGGGTCGGAACGCTCTTTTTCGTGCCTGCCATTTTGGCTGTGGCCGTCTGGTTCGTGGGAACACCAACGTATTGGCTGACGGCTTTTGTCGTGCTCGGGTTGCTGGTTTTCGGCGTGCTTTTTGCGCTCAATTCGTCGCTGCACTCGTATCTGATCCTTGCCTTTACCGATGCAAAGCGGGTCACGATGGATGTTGGGTTCTACTACATGGCCAATGCGGCGGGCCGGTTGATCGGCACCGTGTTGTCAGGGCTGACCTACCAGCTTGGCGGAGTGGCCCTGTGCCTTGCAACAGCGGCGGCGATGATCGTGTTGAGCTGGCTGTCGATTGGCCGGATCAACGATAATGCTGCATCCAGGCCAGCGTAGTATCTGTATCACCGACCGGTTTGTATTCCGCACCCAGCGGGCGCGGCCAATCTTGGAGCGCAGCAAAGATGGTGGCGTAGTCCAACTCTCCGTGATCCGGCGCGCCGCGGTCGGGGACCGAGGCGAATTGGATGTGCCCGATTAGATCGCCAAGGTCTGTGATGCGGGTCAGGATGTCGCCCTCGGTCCGGCCGACATGGTAGCAGTCGAACATGAGTTTGAGGTTGGGCGCATCGACTTGGGCGATGATCGCGCGAGCCTGATCCGTTGATTGCAGGAAATAGCCGGGCGCGTCGTGGCGATTGAGCGGTTCGATCAGGATTGTGCGCGGGGTTGCGGCGTAGGCATAGCGCAGGTTTTCGATGAATGTGGTGTGGGCTTCGGCACCGCTTGCAAAGCCACACATGACGTGGATCGCACCTGCGTCGACGATGTCGGCATAGGCAATCGCCTGATCAATGGCCGCGCGGGCGTCGTCCGTGCGACCGGGCAGAGCGGCAAGGCCGTTTTCGCCCCCAGCTACATCCCCGCGTGATGTGTTGAGGCCCAGCATCGGCAGGCCCGTTGCATCGAGTGCTGTACGTACGTCCTGCGCCGGAATATCGTAGGGCCAGTGGCATTCTACCGCATCGAAACCTGCAGCCTTGGCGGCATGGATGGCGTCGGGCAGGGGGCGGTCGTTCCACAGAAAGCCCAGATTGGCAGAGAACCTCATGCGTCCTCTCCGGGCAGCGTCAGCCTTGCGTTTCGGGCATAGACTTTGACCACGGCAGCGTCGTCTTCCCCACCAAGCCCCATGCCTGCGGCAGCGATGAATTGTTGCAGGGCGGCGGCGGTGATGGGGGCCGAGAAACTGGCGGATTTGGCGATGTCGAGGACAATGCCCAGATCCTTTGGCCAGATGTTCACCGATGAGTGGGGGGTGTAGTCCCCCGCTACAATGTGCGGGGCGCGGTTTTCCAACATCCAGCTGGAGCCTGCGCATTTCGAGATCACCTCGACAAACTGTTCGGGAGTAACCCCTTGGGTCATGCCAAATGTCAGCGCCTCGGCCATCGTGGCGATGTGGACGCCCGCCAGCAATTGGTTGACAGCTTTCATGGCCGAGCCGGGGCCTGCATGATCCCCCAGTTCAAAGACGGTTTCCGCAGTTGCCTCAAGGATGGGTTTCGCGGCTGTAAAGGCATCCGCTGTGCCAGATGCCATGATGGAAAGCGCACCTTGCGCGGCCTTCACAGACCCGCCCGAGATCGGTGCGTCGAGGTAGTGGATGTTGTGCGCGTTGCAGCGCGCTTCCATGTCTTTTGCGAAGTCGGGCGGGACTGTTGCGCACGCCATCACGACAGTACCAGGTTTCAAGTGCGGCACGATCCCGGCCTCTCTGAACAGGACCGCTTCGGTTTGGGCTGCGTTGAGGACAACCACAATGACGGCATCGAGCGTGTCCGCGATTTCGGTGAGTTCCCCAACAGCGCCGCCTTCTGCACGGAACCGTTCGACTTGTGCCGGGGCAATGTCGAAGCCGTGTGTGGTATGCCCGGCGGCAAGGCAGGATTGCGCAATGCCGTAGCCCATAGAGCCAAGGCCGATGACGGCGGTGGTGTGGGGCATATGCGTCTCCTGTCCTTCTGTTTGGTGCCATCATGGGCATAGCGGCCGGAAGGGCAAGAGAGAGTGACCCCCGGCGCGGACGCCGGGGGTTAAAGTCAGGCGAAGAACACGCCGTTGTCTTCCATCGGAAGCGCTGCGACGCGCAGATCGCTGGCGGCCGCAATGGCGTTGGCAAGCGCCGGGGCGGCGGGTGGCGTGCCGGGTTCACCGACACCTGTGGGCGCTTCGGCGGACGGCACGATATGCACGTCGATCTCACCGATATCGGTGATCCGCAGCGGCTCGTAGTCTGGGAAGTTGAACTGGTCTACGACACCGTCCGTCAGGGTGATCTTGTCACGCATGTTATGGCCGATGCCGTAGCCAATCCCACCTTCCATCTGTGCCTTGATGACGTCGGGGTTCACCGCGATGCCGCAATCAACAGCGCAGGTGACCTTTTCAATCCTGATCCCGTCGTCGGCATTGCCGGAGACTTCCACGACTTCTGCCACGTAGGAGCCAAAGGATTTGTGCACGGCGATGCCTTGGCTGCGTCCTTCGGCGGGATTGCCCCAGTTCGCTTTCTCGGCGGCCAGTTTCAAGACGCCTGCTTTGCGGGCCTGGTCTGCTTCGTCACCGGTCAGGTATGCCAACCGGAACTCAACGGGATCAATGCCAGCCGCCTTGGCAGCCATATCCATCATGACTTCCATGACATAGGCCGTGTGCGTGTGGCCGACAGCCCGCCACCATAGCGTGCTGGTGGCCTTTTCTGTGTCTGTCAGACCAAAGGCCGCGCCCGGGATCTGGTAGGGGCTGTCTGAAGTCCCTTCGATCGAGGAGTGATCGACGCCGTCATGCACGGCGAAGGATTCGAATGGCGTGCCTTTCATGATCGATTGGCCAGCGACGCGGTGTTCCCAGCCGACGATGTTACCCGATCCGTTCAAGCCGACCCGCACTTTGTGTCCAAAGGCTGGACGGTAGTAGCCTGAACGCAGGTCATCCTCGCGCGACCAGACCAGATGCACGGGACGGGAGCGGTCGGTGAGCGAGAAGGCTAGGGCGGCTTCGACCTGGTAGTCGGCGCTTGGCGTTGCACGGCGCCCGAATGATCCACCTGCGAGCACGGTCTTGATCTGCACTTTTTCGAAGGCCAGGTCGAAGATTTGGGCAATCGCACCATGGGGGATCGTTGGAATCTGGCACCCGTCATGCAGCAGAATGCCGCCGTCGTCGGTCTGTTCGATGGTGCAGTTGAGCGGCTCCATCGGCGCATGTGCAAGCAGGGGGAAATAGAAGGTTTCCTCAACCACAGTGTCCGCCCCGTCAATCGCGGCTTGCACGGCGGTCACGTCGGCCCCGTTTACATTGAAGGTTGGCTCGGCCTCAAGTGCGGCGCGTATGTCTGTCTCGATCTGGTCGGAGCTGCGGGTTTCCGCGTTTGACGTGTCCCACTCGATTGAAAGTGCATCGCGCGCCTGCATGGCAGCCCATGTGTTTTCGGCAAAGACAGCCACACCAGCCTGATTGGGCAGGATCGCAGCGTTGATGAACCCCTTGATCCCTTCGGCACCGCTGGCATCTACGCTGATGGCGGTGGCGCGTTGCTGCTCGGGGCGGGCAATCATGGCGACCATCTGGTTCGGACGCCGTATGTCCATGGCGAACATCGCTGTCCCGTTGCCCTTGGCGGCACTGTCGAGGCGGCGGACACCCGGATTACCGATCAGGCGAAACTCGGATGGATCCTTGAGACGCGGTTCTGCCGGCGCATCAAGAGCAGCGGCTGCTTCCACAAATTGACCGAGAGGTGCAGCATTCGCCGGACCCGAAATAACACCGTCTTCGATGCTGAGCGTGCTTGGGTCCACACTCCATGTATCCGCCGCGGCCTGTAGAAGCATCTCGCGCGCAGCGGCCCCCGCCTGGCGATACTGCAGATAGGAATTGGCCATGGCGGTCGAGCCGCCTGTGCCCTGCATGGGGCCGAAGAGGGTGTTGTTGTAGACTTGTGGGTTGGATGGAGCAAAATCATAGCCGATCTGGTCCATCGACAGGCCCATTTCCTCGGCGATCAGTGTTGTCAGCCCCGTCGACGGACCCTGACCCATTTCAAAGTGCTTGATGATGGCCGTTACCGACCCGTTAGTATCAATCTGAACGAAAGGTGTTAGCATCGATGGGTTGCTCGAGGCGGCAAGTGCACCGTCAGGGCGAACGCCCACGACCAGAACGGCGCCTGCGGCTGCGGCACCCTTCAGAAAACCACGGCGAGATGTGTTTACGGTCATGATCAAGCCTCCAGGATTTCTGCGGCGCGTTGAATGCCCGCGCGGATACGTTGGTACGTGGCGCAACGGCAGGCGTTGCCGTACATGTAATCATCAATTTCCTCGGCCGATGGCCGTGGGTTCTCGGACAAGAGGCCGACGGCAGACATGACTTGCCCGGACTGGCAGTAGCCGCATTGCACGACGTCCAATTCCACCCAGGCCTGCTGCACGGCCGCTCCAATTGGGTTTTCACCGACGGCTTCGATGGTCGTGATTTCTGCACCTTCCACGTCTTCGATGTAGGTTTGGCAAGACCGGACAGGTTCGCCGTTCAGGTGCACTGTACACGCGCCGCAAGAGGCTACACCGCATCCGAATTTCGTGCCTGTCATGTTAAGTTCGTCGCGTATGACCCACAGGAGTGGCGTGCCGGGTTCCGCCTCCACTTCGTTGGTTTTTCCGTTGAGCTTGAGTGAAATTGCCATGCCTAAGTCTCCGTGCTGAGCGTCGGTAATCAAAAAGATAGGGCCGGGTGCGCGATGTGCCACCCTTCAGGGTTGCAGGTCGGTTATTCAGAGCGCCGATATGCTCCCAAAGGGTATTGCGGCGCGCTGCATTCAAGCGTTTGGCACGAACGGTCAGCGTGTTCGGGCCGTGGTCATGCCGTTGACGATACCATCAACACCGGTGGGTTAATGCGTTCCGCGAAGGATAAGTTGTGGCTCTACCCGGATCGTCCGACACTCTCTGTCAGGATTGTCAATCCGATCAACAAGCAGTTTGAGGATTTCCTGAACGGTTGTCTCAAGCGGGTTCCGTACCGTGGTCAATTGCGTGATCTGCCAATCCGCCATGTCGGCATCATCGAAGCCAACCACGGACAACCTGTCTGGTACGGCGATCCCAAGCGTATGCGCTGCCCCAAGCGCGCCGATCGCCATGGCGTCGTTGGCGCAGATCAATGCATCCAAGTGAGTGTTTGCCATAAGCAAGCTGCGTGCTGCGGCAAAACCACCGTCCACGGAAAAATCACTGACCACCTCGGCTTCCAGACTTAGGTTGGCCCTTTCGAGTACGTTCAAGACCCCCTTTCGCCGTTGCATGGAGGAATAGAACTGGTCTGGTCCGCCGACATAGCCAAACGCGCGCCGGCCTTTGGAGACCAGCAATTCGGCCGCCAATTCCATTCCCGTCCGGTTCTTGCAGTAGGCCGAGTCGATGTTGAGCTCTTCGGTGGGGCGTCCATAGCAGATCATTGGCACCCCGAGTTTGGCACATCGGTGAACAAGGTCTTCTGACATGCTGCCGCCGCGGACGATAAGTGCGTCCAGAGGAAAGGCCAGAGCGTCGGCACCGCCGTTCATCCGGGTCACGCTGACAAGAATCGGCCAAAAGCCGTTTGCATTGAGCGCGCTGCACAGTTGGCTGATCACCGCGGTATCATGCGCGTTGCGCACGTCGCCCTCGATCACCGCAACCAGACGAGACCGTCCACCTTGAAGTCCGGCTGCGAGGGCGTTGGGTTGGTACCCAATCTCAGTCGCGATTTCCAAGATTTTTTGGCGCTTTGATTCTTCCAGGTAGCTGCCTTTGGTGAATGCGCGTGACACCGCGGATCGGGAAACGCCCGCGCGATCGGCAACCATTTGAGCAGTAATACGTTTGCGTTTGGCCATATTAACAAGCGTTTTGCGGCAGTTTGGGGCGTTCAGGTACACCTTCTCGTTGTAAGAAATTCTTTGCAATACGGAAGTGAAACCGTAGCATCACCGTTACATTTAACTCGTACTGAACACGTGTGCACATTCTGTGCGACATAGGGCAGTGTAGTCCATGTAACTGAAACAGCACTTGCGTCTGCCGAGGACAATGCGGTCAAGACACAAGTTGCTAAAGCCAAATAGTCCGACGACACGGAGCAATGTAATGAACTTTTTTAAACTTGGAGCGGTCGCTGTCAGCGCCGTATTCGCAGGTCAAGCGGCTTTGGCCGAAACCGAAATCACGTTCTGGCATGCGATGGGTGGCCAGCTCGGAGAGACGGTCAACCAAGTTGCCGCTGGTTTCAACGCAAGCCAGGACGAATACAAGATCACGCCCGTTTTCAAAGGTTCCTATGAAGAAACATTGACTGCTGGCATCGCTGCCTTCCGTGCAGGTGAACAGCCCAACATCATTCAGGTGTTTGATGCCGGGGCCGCCACCGTTATCGGTGCGCAAGGTGCGACCATCCCGGTGCAGGATCTACTGGCGGACAATGGCATCGATTTCGACATCAATGACTACATTGCCGGTGTGCGGTATTTCTACGCGGATAGCGATGGCAAGATGATCGGCATGCCGTTCAACTCTTCCACGCCCATCATGTACTACAACATACAGGCGCTTGAAAAAGCCGGTGTGACCCCGCCCGCGACATGGGAAGAGTTTGCCAATGTCACCGCTCCGGCGTTGAAAGAGGCGGGTTACATTCCGCTGAGCCAATCGCACCTGCCGTGGATTTTCACCGAGAACTTCTTTTCCCGGCACAACCTGCAGTTCGCGTCCAGCAACAACGGATACGACAGCAACGACACGCAGATCATGATCAACAACCCGGCTATCAAGGCACATTTTTCTGCATTGGTAGACTGGAAAGAGCAGGGTTTGTTTGAATGGTACGGCACCGGATGGGGAGACAATGCCAAGCCGTTTGAAGATGGAAATGTCGCGATGTGGCTTGGGTCCTCGGGCTCGTTCGGTGGATTGTTGGCCAAGGATCTGGGCTTTGATTTTTCGGCGACAATGCTGCCCTATTGGGAAGCTGTGACAACCGAACCCACACAAACCTTTATCGGTGGCGCGGCCCTGTTTGCGATGTCCGGCCAATCTGCTGAGGAGAACAAGGCCGCTGCAGAATTCTTCCGTTACCTGACATCGTCCGACACGCAGTATTTCTGGCATCAGGCGACCGGCTATGTGCCGATCACTGAAGCTGCTTATGAAGCTGCCAAGGCTGACGGTCACTACGAGAAATTCCCGGCGGCCGAGGTTGGTATCCAGCAGCTTTCACTGCCTGCGGGCGAATTCACACGCGGCTACCGCATGGGCTTCTATGTTCAAATCCGTGACGTGATGAACCGCGAATACGGCCGTATCCTGACCGGTGAAACGGATGTCGAAAGCGGTTTTGCCACGATCGAGGCGGAATCCAACAAGCTCTTGGAGCGCTTCGCCAAAACGCAAGGCTAAGCATCGCGTTTCATATCGGCGGCGACCGTTTCTCGCGGTCGCCGCTTTTCTGCAAAAGGGATTCCGAATGAAACGAGCCGGGTTCACCAGCATTTGGCTGCCTGTGGCGCTGCTTTTACCGCAGCTTTCGATCATCGCGATATTTTTCTATTGGCCAGCGGGCTGGGCGGTTCAGTCTTCTTTCTACCTTCAGGATCCGTTCGGTTTTGGATCGACTTTTGTGGGTTTTGAAAACTACACCGACCTGACAGCCAATTCGGAATACATGCGGATTGCCTGGTTTACCGTGGTGTTCACGGCCCTTGTGACCTTCTTCTCGCTGTCCATCGCGCTGTTGCTTGCGGTGAAGGCGGACAAGGTCATTCGGGGCGCAAAAAGCTACCGCACGCTTCTGATGTGGGTCTATGCCGTGGCGCCGCCAGTGGCGGGTTTCATGGGCATCATGCTGTTTCACCAGCACACCGGGCCTATAACAGATTTCTTCAAGGCGCTGGGCTGGGACTACAAAATCCTGGTGGACTACAATTCAACTGCGACGGCCTTCATTATCGTTTCGGTCTGGAAGCAAATCCCGGTCAACTTCATCTTCTTCCTGTCGGGTCTTCAATCCATACCCAGAGCGGTGCGTGAAGCTGCCATGATCGACAATCGCTCGGGCGTTCGCAGGTTTTGGGACATTACATTCCCGCTGCTGGCGCCAACAGGGTTCTTCCTGTTGATCATCAATATCACCTACGCGCTCTTCGATACCTTTGGCATCATCGACACGCTAGTGAAGGGTGAGCCGGGCAACAACCCGATGACCCTTGTTTACAAGGTGTATATGGACGGTTTCCGCGGGAACGATTTGGGCGGCTCGTCGGCCCAATCCGTGATCCTGATGGTTCTGGTCCTTGTTCTTACCGTCTTTCAGTTCCGGCTGATCGAACGCCGCATTCACTATAGCTGAGGTCAACGTCATGGCACGCACACAGACCCGCAAGCCCTTTAGATGGGCGCCCGTATTCGACCACACGATCCTCATTCTGGGGGCGCTTTTCATGCTTGTACCCGTGGTGCTGGCATTCATTACGTCCAGCCACAGCGCGGTCCAGATTGCGCGCGAAGGCATCATGTTTACCCCGGGAAGTCACCTTGGGGAAAACTATTCAAAGGCTCTCTTTGAAAAAGGGGGCTTTACCGCCACCATCGACGGTATGGTGATGCTCAAGAACTCACTGATCCTTGGACTGGGCTTTGCCATCGGCAAGATCATCATTTCCATGATGGCTGCCTATGCGCTTGTCTATTTCCGGCTTCGCTTTGCGACATTCGCTTTCTGGATCATCTTCACAACGCTGCTTTTGCCGTTGGAGGTGCGCATCCTGCCTTCTTACGAGGCCATTCAGAGGCTTGACCTTGCCAACACATATACTGGACTGATCGTGCCGCTGATTGCTTCGGCCACGGGCACGTTCTTTTTCCGACAGTTCTTCCGATCCGTCCCCGAAGAGTTGGCCGAGGCGGCAAGGATTGATGGGGCAGGTCCGGTGAAATTCTTCATCGATATTCTGGTCCCCCTGTCGCAAACCATGATCGCTGCGATCTTCATCATCATGTTTGTATTCGGATGGAACCAGTATCTGTGGCCCACGCTCATCACCACTGACGAAGGGCTGTTCACCCTCGTCCGGGGCATCAAGCAGATCTATCAGACAATGATCGATGCGAACTCCATCCCGGAATATGGTCAGGCTCTCGCGCTTGCGATCATCGCAATGCTGCCGCCCGTCCTGATCGTCATTTTCTTCCAAAGTTGGTTCGTCAAGGGCCTGACCGAGTCAGACAAGTAGGAACATTGCCAATGGCACAAGTTAAGTTAGACGGGGTTGGCAAAACCTACCCGAACGGATTTGAAGCGGTGAAACCATGCAGCTTTGACATCGAGGACGGAGAGTTTGTTGTTCTTGTGGGGCCTTCGGGCTGTGGCAAGTCGACGCTTTTGCGCATGGTTGCGGGCCTTGAGGACATAACGGCCGGGTCGCTTTCCATCGGAGATCGTCAAGTCAACGACGTTGATCCGGCGGATCGTGATGTCGCAATGGTGTTTCAAAACTATGCGCTCTATCCGCATATGACTGTGCGCAAGAACATCGGCTATGGCCTCAAGAACCGGGGTACTTCTGCCGCAGAGATCGATGCAAAAGTGCAGGACGCGGCAAAGATGCTCGACCTTGGTGCGCTGCTGGATCGTAAGCCATCGCAACTGTCCGGCGGTCAGAGGCAGCGCGTGGCCATGGGCCGCGCAGTGGTGCGTGATCCGGCCCTGTTTCTGTTCGACGAACCTTTGTCCAACCTGGACGCCAAATTGCGGAACCAGATGCGGATCGAGATCAAAGCCCTGCAGCGCCGTCTTGGTGTAACGTCCATCTATGTGACCCATGACCAGGTCGAGGCTATGACCATGGCGGATCGCATCATTGTTCTGAACGGTGGTGAGATTGAGCAGATCGGCACGCCTGCAGAAATCTATCACAATCCGGCTTCGAAATTTGTTGCTTCCTTCATGGGGGCACCCCCGATGAACCTGATGGATGCCCAACTGGAAAACGGCGAGATCAAATTGAACGGCAGCGCCGCGCTGACTGCTCCGGCAAAGCAAGATTACACCGGCCCGGTCACCATGGGCATTCGTCCCGAAGACGTCGTTATAGACGCGGCCGGTCCAACGCCTTTCACGATCGAAATCGTCGAAGAGCTGGGAGCCCATCGCCTGCTCCACGGTCGTTTGGCCGGGCATCCCTTTACGGTGCACGTTGGCAAAGATACCACGGCGACAACCGGTGAGGTTAAGCTGCAAATCAATCCGGACGCGATCCGCCTGTTCCAACCGGAGACCGGTAAAGCGATATGATCACCAAAGTTCGGACGGTTCTTGACCCGGTGAGCGATGCGCAGCGGGAGCACATTCTATCTGCCCCGCGCACTTCGGATGCACATCGGCAGTTGTTGAACAACCTGCCTGCGATGAATGCCGTCCAATGGGGGGGCCGGGCGCAGCGCGCAAAATTGCCTGATGAACTTACAGTTGCCGCCTGGAATGTAGAGCGGTGCCTTTTCCCGGACGCCTGCGCTGAGCACCTTGAACCGATCAAACCCGATATCATCCTGTTGTCAGAGGTGGATCACGGTATGGCGCGCACGGGGCAGCGCCACACGACCGAGAACTTTGCCGAAGCGATGTCGATGGCTTACGCCTTTGGTGTGGAATTCCATGAGTTGGGGCTGGGCGGCCCGACCGAACTGACAATGTGCACCGACGATTTTAATACGCTGGGTTGGCACGGCAATGCGATCCTGTCGGCGGTCCCGTTTGACCGGACAGCGATGGTTCGGCTTGACGATCATGGCCACTGGTTTGCAGGCGACAGCGGAGCGTCAGATCCCGAACAGCCGCGTGTCGGTGGTCGTATGGCCCTGTTGGCGGAACTGCCAACTGAGATGGGATCACTTACGGTTGTGTCTACGCATCTGGAAAGCAATGCGGATGCAGCGCACAGGCACATTCAGTTTGAGATCCTGCTGGATGCCATCGATGCCTTTGCCCCGTCTGGCCCGGTTTTGATCGGTGGTGATTTGAACACCGGAAACCATATGCCGCCTGACTTCGATTGGCAGAAGGAAACGCTCTTTTCCCTCGCTGAGAACCGTGGCTATTCGTGGGAGTTTACGGCGGACGGCATGACAACAAGGCCCAGCTTGATTACCCCGCATCCTGACCGGCAGATGAAGCTTGATTGGATCGCTGGTCGCGGATTGGACTGCATGGATTGTGGTGTCAGGACATCAGTGTCGGAGGCTGGCCAACCGTTATCTGATCACGACCTTGTTTGGGCGACCGTGTCGTTGGACTGATGTCACGCTGACGGTCACGTATTCATCCATCAAACAGTTGCTGTTGTGATGAGCACTTGCCAATGCATGTGTCGTGGCGCTTTTGCGGTTTCCCTGTTTGATCGCCTGTGATTGCATGTCCTAGCATGGCAAGGGAATGCTCGCATGGCGGACAAAACCATTTTGGTTGTCGGGACATACGACACTAAGAATGATGAATTGGCCTATATGGCCGAACGTATCACGGCCATGGGCGGTGGCGTGTTGGCGATGGACATCTCTGTTCTGGGTGATCCCGTGCAGCCGGTCGATGTCTCGAAATCCGACGTAGCAGAGGCGGCAGGCACGACCATTCAAGCGGTGATCGACAGCGGCGATGAAAACACGGCCATGCAGATCATGGCACGTGGGGCGAGCGCATTGGCGCGATCCTTGCTGGATCAGGGGCGGTTTGACGGTGTGGTCATTTTGGGCGGCTCCATGGGCACGGATGTGGCGCTGGATGTTTGTCAGGCGTTGCCATTGGGGGTGCCCAAATATGTGGTCTCCACAGTCAGCTTTTCGCCTGTCATTCCAACAGATCGGTTGTCGGCAGACATTCAGATGATCCTCTGGGCGGGCGGACTTTATGGTCTGAACTCGGTCTGCAAGGCGTCGCTTAGCCAGGCGGCAGGGGCTGTTCTGGGCGCTGCGCGGGCAGTTGAGCCACCAACTGCGGACCGTCCGATGGTTGGCATGACCTCCCTTGGCTCATCTTGTCTGCGCTACATGAAGCGCCTGAAGCCAGAGCTGGAGGCGCGGGGGTGCGAGGTTGCGATCTTTCATGCCACTGGCATGGGCGGCATGGCGTTTGAAAGCATTGCCCGCGAGGGTGGTTTCGTGTGCGTCATGGATTTCGCCTTGTCTGAGCTTGGCAATCTGATGGCGGGGTCCGTGGTGAATGGAGGTGAAGATCGCATGCTGAATGCTGGGCGTGCGGGCATTCCGCGTATCGTTGCACCGGGTTGTCTTGACCTGATTGACTTTGCGGGCTGGCAGGAGATCCCGGAGCAGTATCGCGACCGGCCGTTCCACGCACACAACCGATTGATCAAATGCTCCGCCTTCAACACAGAAGAACGGCGGGCGACCGCACGAGAGATTGCCAAGCGGCTTAAGGCCAACGACACCCCCGCGCATGTGATCCTTCCATCCGGCGGGATCGAGGAATGGGATCGCCCGGGCCAACCCGCGCATGATCCCGAGGGGTTGGCCGCTTTTTGTGACGAAATGCGCGCTGTGATCACTGAGCCGCTGGGCTTCACCGAGATCGCCGCTCACATCAATGATGATGCATTTGTGGATGCAGCGCTGGCGATCTTCGACGGTTGGGTTGCAGATGGCACGATTGAGGCCCGTGGATGACAGGACCGCTGCACGGGTTGAAAGTGATCGAGTTTGCCGGGCTTGGCCCGGCGCCTTTGGCGGGGCAGCTTCTGGCGGATATGGGCGCGGATGTTGTGGTGGTTGATCGGGCCTCCGGTCCTGCGGACCCATGCGATGTAAACCGGCGCAACAAGCGGTCGATTGCGTTGAATTTGAAATCCGACAAGGGCCGAGGTGTTGCGTGCGACTTGCTTGCAAAAGCTGATATTCTGATCGAAGGCTTTCGCCCGGGCGTGATGGAGCGTCTTGGTTTGGGGCCGGACGACGCTCCGGACAGGCTGATCTATGGTCGCATGACCGGATGGGGGCAGGACGGCCCACTGGCGCAGTCAGCCGGGCACGACCTGACCTATCTGGCGCAAACGGGGGTGCTCAGCCTGATGGCGACAGCTGATGCACCACCGCGCCCGCCATTGAACCTGATTGCGGACTATGGTGGCGGTGCCATGTTTTTGGTGTTCGGGATTCTTTCTGCCGTCATCGCACGGGGCAGGACGGGAAAGGGTCAAGTGGTTGACGCGGCGATGGTTGATGGCGTGCCAGCAATGATGGGGTTGCTGCATGGCTTTATGGCCAACGGGTTTTGGACGGATCAGCCCGGGCAAAACTGGTTGGATGGTGGCGCGCCATTCTATCGCTGCTACCGCTGTGCTGACGGGCGTGACGTCGCCGTCGCTGCTTTGGAGCCGCAGTTTTATGCTGCCTTGCTTGCGGGGCTGGAACTGAACCCGGCCAGACTGCCCAATCAGAATGATCGAAGCGGATGGCCAGCATTGACCGACACGTTCTCTTCCTTGTTTGCAAAGCGCTCGCGCGATGAATGGGCTGATGTCTTTGCAGGGACTGACGCTTGCGTTGCACCCGTCCTGTCGATGGAGGAGGCGCGGCATGACCCGCAAATGGCGGGCCGCCATACGTACGTGTCCGTTGGCGACGTTTGGCAAGCCGCACCCGCGCCTCGTCTGAGCGACACTCCACCGCGCCATCCAAGGCCGTCGACGGCACCCGGGCAGGATGCTGAGACGGTGTTGTCCGAGCTTGGTTACGATCGGACCAGTATTGATGCGCTGCGGACGGACGGAGTGCTGACATGAAGGCATTGATCGTTGGTGGCGGTATAGGCGGCCTGTCCGCAGCAATTGCCCTCCGTTTGCGGGGATGGGACGTGTCGGTGTTCGAGCAGGCCCCGGCGCTCACCGAAATTGGTGCCGGGCTGCAGATTTCGCCCAACGGGTGGCATGTGCTTGAGGCGCTGGGCGTGTCAGAACATCTGGCACAGACACTCTTTGAGCCCGAAGCGATCGAGATGCGTTTGGGTGTATCAGGCCGTCAGGTGTTTTCTTTGCCGATGAAAGGATACGCGGCGCAGCGTTGGGGTGCGCCATACATACATATCCACCGCGCCGATTTGGTGGATGCGTTGGCGGCGCGTTTGAATGAACTGTCACCGGACGCTGTGCAGACTGGCCTGGGCGTTTCGGGATATGATCCGGAAGGCGCTGTTGTTTTCAATGACGGCAGCCGCGCCTCGGGTGATCTTGTTGTTGGGGCTGACGGACTGCATTCGGTTATCCGTGAGCAAATGCTTGGTCCCGACAAGCCACGATACACCGGTAATATTGCTTGGCGCGCTGTGGTGCCCGTTGATGCGTTGGAGCTACCACCATCACCAACCGCCTGCGTCTGGGCGGGTGACAAACGCCACGCCGTTACCACGCGGTTGCGCGCCGGTACTCTGGCCAACTTTGTGGGCATGGTTGAACAACCTGAACCGGCGCCTGAAGGCTGGCGGATCGAAGGCAGTCGGGATGATGCAATGGCGGTTTTTGATGGTTGGCATCCAATTGTTTTGGGGCTGATTGCAAAAGCACCTGTCTTGAACCGCTGGGCCTTGTTTGATCGGACGCCATTGCCCCGCTGGCACGAAGGGAAGGTTACCCTCTTAGGTGACGCTGCCCATCCAATGTTGCCCTCCATGGCGCAGGGAGCGGTGCAGGCGTTCGAGGATGCGTGGACGCTTGCGGCAGTGTTGGAAGATACTGCATCGATTGGGGACGGATTGCAGCGCTATTTTGACCTGCGTATTGAGCGAACCGCACGTATCCAGACCGGATCAGCCGCCAATGCACGCATGTTCCACAAAGCTACTCCGCTGGGCAGTATTGGATTCTACGGACCAATGGCACTTGGCGCACGCATCGCGCCAGGACTGATACATGCGCGCCAGGACTGGGTGTATCGGTATGATGCAACGCAGGCGGTCTAGCTGTTGGCAGCGGCGCGTACGGATTGCGGTGTTTGGCCTGTCCATGTGTTGAAGGCGCGGTAGAAGGAGTTCGGGTCGCGATAGGCCAGCAAGTAACTGATTTCGGCCACGTTCAATTCGGTTGAGGTCAGGTAATCGCGCGCCAGATCTGCGCGTGTGGTGTCGAGGACCTTTTGAAATCGCGTGCCTTCGTCGCGCAGATGCCTTTGCAGGCTACGGGTGCTCAACCGCATGCGTCGCGCTGCCGCGTCGATGGTGGCTTCGCCAGCGGGCAGCATTTCCGCCAGTGTTGCGCGCAAACGCGCTGTTATCGCTTGTTCCGAGGTCTGCAATTGCATCTGGCGTTTGAACGCGGGTTCAAGCTGCGCCCATTGCGCTGGATCTGCTGACAGCAACTTGCGGTCTGCATCATCCGGCGCGAGGATCATCTTGTTCGCCCCACCAGTTTCGATGGGAATACCTATGAACTCTTCCAATGCGTCATGGCAGGCCAGCCGTTCTGGTAGGCGAGCGGCCTGCGGGACCACATGATGACCCGTGCAGGCGCGCATGGCCTCGGTCAGAAAGACCAGTTCCGTTGCTGCAAAGGTCGCGGGCAGGGGCAGGGTGGGCTGGTTCGAGGACTTGTGAATCTCAAGGGCCTGCGATGGCGTCCGCTTCAGCCTGAGAACAAGTGGACCGGTGAGGGGTTTGAACAGCGACAACCGTTCCAATCCAACGGCGACGTTGGGGCTGCACGTGAAGGCAAAGAAGGCCGGGTTGAACGGCCCGCGCGCATAGGCACGACCGAGCATGAGCGGGGTGTCTTCGCGGTCAGCTTCCGCAATGATTGCATTCCATCCCGCAAAGTAATCTGCCGCAGATACACCGCGCCCCTCGTTATGCAGAAAATCCGCTGGAAACCGCATGCGCCGCATCACGGCGACCGGGTCCACCTGTAGCAGCCCGCACAGCTGCTCGGTTGTCCGGGCGATCTTGTAGTAGGTTTCTTGCGCTGCAGTCATGGTGCCAGTGTGGCTGCATTTGTTTCAGCAAGCCAGTGGTTTGGCGTAAAATGCAAGTAACTTTGCGTGATCAGCAAGTTGAGAGGGGCTGCATGAAGCGGCCCCGTGTGCGTTAACCTTTGTTCATTCTGTTTTCGATCAGGTCCTCAACCACCGACGGATCGGCGAGGGTCGATGTGTCGCCCAATGCACCAAAATCGTCCTCCGCAATCTTGCGGAGGATGCGGCGCATGATCTTGCCTGAACGTGTTTTTGGCAGTCCGGGCGCCCATTGGATGAGGTCTGGGGATGCGATGGGCCCAATTTCCGACCGAACCCATGTGCGCAGCTCTTTGCGCAACTCTTCGGTCGGTTCCTCGTTGTTCATCAAGGTCACATAGCAATAGATGCCCTGACCCTTGATGTCATGGGGGTAGCCGACCACGGCTGCCTCAGCCACCTTGGCATGAGCCACCAGCGCGCTCTCCACTTCGGCTGTGCCCATACGGTGACCTGACACGTTGATCACGTCGTCGACGCGGCCGGTGATCCAGTAATCACCGTCTTCGTCTCGACGGCATCCGTCGCCTGTGAAGTAATAGCCTTTGTAGTCGGAGAAATAGGTTTTCTCGAACCGGTCATGGTCTCCCCAGACCGTGCGCATCTGACCCGGCCAACTGTCGGCGATCACAAGCACTCCCTCGACGCCATCGCCTTCGATGATATCGCCTGAGGTAGGTTCAAGAACCAAGGGCTTGATCCCGAAGAACGGTTTCATCGCTGCGCCTGGTTTGGTCGCATGGGCGCCGGGCAGAGGCGTCATGAGGTGGCCACCCGTTTCGGTCTGCCACCAAGTGTCCACGATAGGGCAACGTCCGCCGCCGACCACTTCATTATACCAGTTCCACGCTTCGGGATTGATTGGTTCGCCAACCGTACCCAGTATTCGAAGGCTGCTCAGATCGCATTTGGTCACGTAGTCATTGCCTTGGCCCATAAGGGCGCGAATGGCGGTTGGAGCGGTGTAGAACTGTGCCACCTTGTGCTTGTCGCAGACCTGCCAGAAGCGGCTGGCGTCAGGGTAGGTGGGTACGCCTTCGAACATCAGGGTTGTGGCGCCGTTCGCCAGAGGACCATAGACGATATAGCTGTGGCCCGTCACCCAACCCACATCCGCCGTGCACCAGTAGATTTCACCGTCCTTGTAGTCGAAGGTAATCTCGTGTGTCAGGGAGGCGTAGACCAGATAACCGCCTGTTGTATGGACAACGCCCTTGGGCTGCCCGGTCGAGCCCGAGGTGTAGAGAATGAACAGCGGGTCCTCAGCGCCCATCTCCTCCGGCGGACAATCTGCCGAGACGTTTGCTGCCTCTTCGTGCAGCCAATGATCCAGCCCGTCGCGCCATGCAACTTGCTGGCTCGTGCGCTGCACCACCAGGCACTTGGTGTCATTGATCACATTGATCAGCGCTTGATTGACGTTGTCTTTCAGGTTGGTCACGCGCCCGCCGCGCGGCGCCCCGTCGGCGGTGATGACCACCTTGGCATCGCAACCGGAGACCCGGGCCGCCAGCGCGTCAGGTGAGAATCCCGCAAACACGATGGAATGGATGGCGCCGATACGTGCGCAAGCGAGCATGGCATAGGCGGCCTCGGGGATCATCGGCATGTAGATCACCACCCGGTCGCCCTTCTTGACGCCAAGCCCTTTCAGCACGTTGGCCATCTTGCACGTTTCAGCGTGCAATTCGGCATAGGTGATGTGTTTAGCCGCATCATTCGGATCGTCGGGTTCCCAAATGATCGCCGTCTGATTGCCCCGTGTTGCAAGGTGCCGGTCGATGCAGTTGGCGGAGACATTCAGCGTCCCGTCAGCATACCAATTGATCGACACGTTCCCGAAGTCATAGGATACGTCCTTGACCTGAGTGTAAGGTGTCATCCAGTCCACCCGTTTTCCATGTTCACCCCAAAAAGCCGCCGGATCGCTGATGGATGCGGCATACATCTCGTCATAGCGCGCTGCGTCTACGTGCGCGTTGGCGGCCAGATCGGGATGCGGCGCGTGTGTTTTTGTGTCGGGCATGGTTCCTCCGGGTCGTCCTGTCTTTGTCGGAGGTACGCAAAATTCCCGCGCCATCTTCGATGGCAACGTGACCGTGCGTGCGGCCTCCTCCCTCTATTGCTGATAATACGCAATGCAGAGCAGAAGGAAATAAATGGGACGTTGGTTGTATGGGTCAGCCCGGGGCCGTGTGTTGTGATTAGGGTGAGTGGTAAAACTTATAAACTTCAATTATTTACGGGCTTTCCTTGCTTATGTCTTTCAAGGATCGGCCTCCTGCATACTCGCACCGCGCACTTAAGAAGCTGCGATAAAGTGCTTGCTGCATTGCAGCGACGGTCGGTGTTTGAGAATCAAGCTGGCGTGTGGCCGGTTTACAGCCCCTTGGCATGGCGAGGTCGCCACGCTAGCTTCCACGCTAAGCGGGCCGTCAGGTCCCGCATCAAGGGAGAAACATCATGAACAAATTCGCAGTAGGCGGCATTGTTGCCGCTGTATCATGTACATTTGCGCTCGAAGCCGCCGCTACAGAGTGGAACGTATCGGTTTGGGGCAAGCGTCGCGCCTTTACCGAGCATGTCGAAAAACTGGCCGAGCTGGTGTCTGAAAAGACAAACGGCGAATTCACCATGAACATCAGCTACGGTGGTTTGTCCAAGAACCGCGAAAACCTTGATGGCATATCCATCGGCGCGTTCGAGATGGCGCAGTTCTGCGCAGGCTATCACCGTGACAAGAACCGCGTGATCACCGTTTTGGAATTGCCGTTCCTTGGCGTTGAAAACCTGGAGCAGGAAGTGGCTGTCGCGACCGCCGTTTATCAACACCCTGCTGCCGTGGAAGAGATGGAGCAGTGGAACGCGCGTCTTCTGATGACATCGCCGATGCCGCAATACAATCTGGTGGGGACGGGCGAGCCCAAAACGACATTGTCTGATTTCGATGGTATGCGGGTGCGCGCGACCGGCGGTCTGGGCAAAGCCTTTGAAAGCGTGGGCGGCGTGCCGACATCTGTGACAGCGACCGAGGCTTACCAGGCAATGGAATCCGGCGTTGTGGACACGGTGGCATTCGCTCAGCACGCGCACCTGTCCTTTGGCACGATCAACCAGGCGGACTGGTGGACAGCCAACCTGAACCCCGGCACCGTGAACTGCCCTGTGGTGGTGAACATCGACGCCTATGACAGCCTGTCGGACGAACACAAGGCCGCGCTCGACAGCTCGGTTTCCGAGGCGATTGATCACTATTTGTCCAACTACGCCGAGTTGCTTGAGCGTTGGGACAGTGTTCTGGAAGAAAAGGGTGTGCAGAAAGTCGAAATCGACGAAGCGGTGATTGCCGAGTTCCGGTCGATTGCGGCGGATCCGGCCCGTGACGCGTGGATCGCAGACATGGAAGCGCAGGGCCTGCCGGGCCAAGAGCTGTATGACCTGGTCGTTAAGACACTCGCTGACGCCAAAGGTGGCAGCTAAGCCATGAAGAGGCGGGTCAAGCGACCCGCCTCTCGCACATAACAACAGGGGGCAGGGATGGCAGGTGCATCCACAGTGCTGGAAGATTCCAGCGTACTCAGCCGTTTGGACAAAGCGCTGTTACCTATTGAGCGGGTCATGGCCTTGTTGAGCGGCCTGGCCGCTTTTTCCCTCATGTTCCTTGCCGCCTACTCGGTCACTGGTCGGGAGTTTTTCGAAGCCCCCCTGATGGGATATGTCGACCTGATCGAAATGCTGATGCCCCTGATTGCAATCATGGGAGTGTCCTACGTCCAGCGAAACGGCGGGCATATTCGCATGGACATTATCATCGGAGCCATGCGGCGACGCCTTCTGTGGTTGATTGAGTTGATCATGGTCCTCCTGATCCTTGTTCTCATGATTGCGCTGGTGTGGGGCGCTTGGGCCCATTTCGACCGGTCCTTTGACTGCGCGCGCCCGTTCTGCAGCCGCGACAGCTCCATCGATATTTCGTTGCCGATCTGGCCATCGAAACTGATTGTGCCTATTGCGTTTGCGGTGCTGTGCGCTCGATTGGTGTTGCAAGCGGTTGGCTATGCACGTGCCTTTTGGCTGAACCTTGAGCGCCCAGTCGCGGTGCCCTTGATCCAGAGTGTTGCCGCGCAAGCGCGGGCGGAAGCTGAAGCCCTGGACGGAGCAGACTGATGGACCCGATTACAATTGGCCTGTGGGTCACAGGCGGTATGCTTTGTCTTGTCTTTCTGGGGATGCGTGTTGCGTTTGCAGCTGGTCTGGCGGGCTTTGTCGGCCTTGTCTGGTTGCGCTGGAACGGCTTTGACTACGCGCCGGAACGCTTTGGAAAGGCGCTGGAAATCAGCGTCAAGGTCGCTGGCCAAGTGCCGCATTCCAAGGTGTCGGCACATGCGCTGAGCTTGATCCCGACTTTTATCCTGATCGGGTATCTGGCGTATTACGCTAAACTCACCACGGCCCTTTTCGACGCCGCCAAGAAGTGGATTGCCTGGGTTCCCGGCGGCTTGGCCGTGTCTACCGTGTTCTCGACCGCGGGCTTTGCCGCTGTCTCCGGAGCCTCGGTTGCGACGGCGGCCGTGTTTGCCCGCATAGCGATCCCTGAGATGCTCAAGATCGGATATAATAAGCAATTCGCGGCTGGTGTTGTTGCGGCCGGTGGCACGCTGGCGTCGTTGATCCCGCCGTCTGCTATCCTTGTGATCTACGCGATCATCGTTGAGCAGGATGTCGGCAAGCTGCTGTTGGCCGGTTTTATCCCCGGCGCATTTTCCGCCTTTGTCTACGCCATTCTGATCATCGGTATTGCGGTCATTTTCAAAACCGTTGGGCCGCCTGTGTCCGGCTTCACATGGAAGGAGCGCTTGCTGGCTCTGCCGCCTGCGCTGCCTATCGTGGCTGTTGTCGTGATCATCATCTTCTTTGTTTACAACCCGTTTGGAGATGCGTGGGGCACACCAACAGAAGGTGGGGCGGTTGGCGCCTTCATCGTGTTTTTGATGGCACTCTATCGCGGCATGCGCTGGAGCGAATTGAAGGATGCACTTATCGAGACGGCCAAGCTGACGGTGATGATCTTCACCATCATATGGGGCGTTTTGATTTACGTTCGCTTCCTGGGTTTCGCTGATCTGCCGGGGGCATTCTCGGACTGGATAACGTCGCTGACCGTGTCGCCCATGCTGATTCTGGTTTGTATCCTTTTGGCCTATGCAGTTCTGGGCATGTTCATGGACGCCATCGGAATGCTGCTTTTGACTTTGCCCGTCGTCTATCCTGCGGTGATGGCATTGAACGGTGGTGAATTCGTGAGTGCAGAGGACAGCACCTTTGGTATGTCCGGACCGATGTGTGCAATCTGGTTCGGTATTCTGGTGGTCAAGATGGCCGAATTCTGTTTGATCACGCCCCCCATTGGCCTGAACTGCTTTGTCGTGGCTGGTGTGCGGGATGACCTGAGCGTGCAGGACGTATTCAAGGGCGTCACGCCTTTCTTTATTGCTGACGCCATTACAATCGCGTTGTTGGTCGCATTCCCGGCTATTGTACTGTGGCTGCCATCTTTGGCGTAGGCTTTGGGTTCGGCATTTGTCGCGGTTGTGGAACGCCTTGCTGTGAGTTGGATGCAAAGAAGATGTGCGATTTCAGTTGGTGCTGAATGCAAACGTGATGTGGCGTTTAGGTTTCGGTCTGCGACGAAAACAGCTCTCTTGCCGCCAAGTCATGCTTTCCGCATGTGTGTCCTTGCCCTCATTTGAGCGAAAGGTACGTAATTTTACGGAGTTTTCTCGGCAGACACTCGCCTAGCGCGAGATTTGTTGTGGACACAAAGAAAAGTGGTACCAATTATGCGGTAGTGGAAGTATAAAACTTCTAGCTTACGTTGAATCACGGGGGTGGACATGATTGCGCTGTATTTGGTCGCCGGTTTTGTGTGCTCCTTTGCTGCGGCCTCTGCCTCAATTTTTTTCGAGTGGGGGATACTCGCAACCTTTGCGTCGTATTGCTTGGGTGGCATGATCGGTATGACATTGATTGCCCTCTGGAGCTTTCTAAGCAGTCAGGCCGTGTCCAAAGCAGTTGCCGGTGTTCTAGCCGTCGGCGGAAAGCAGGGCGAGAGTTAAAACCTCGTCGAGATGCAGCCAGATCGCCAGTGCTCCTAGGCTGAGACCAATCAAAAAATAAACTAAATCGTGCAACGGGTCCCAAACGCCAAATCGTCGTGCGATCACAATGATCATCGGGTGTATGAGAGTGTAGGCGATGGCCAAACCCGCCAAGGCACCAAGCAATCCACCATATTCTGCACCAATCAAAAACAGCGTTGTCTGGATGATGGCGCGGGCAAGTTGCAGGTAGAAGAATACCCTTGAATCGCCGGCTGCGAGCGCGGCCTGATCATATGTCTTTCCAATCACCATGATCGCTTGCACGGAAGCTATGACGACGACAATTGCACCGGCGGCTGCATAGCGATCATCATACAGGAAATTGACCAGGGAGACGCCGGAAAATGCAAAGAGCAGGATGCCGCTGAGGGCGACGCCCGTCAGGCCAAAACGCATCTTTCTGACACGGTTATAGTTTTCGACAGACTCGGCGGGCGGTGCTTCACGATAAAGCGGGATAAGCACGCGCGCGACGATCATATCCACGAGAAGCACAGGGAAGGATGCGAGGAAGAACCCAATATTGTAGATGCCCAATGCGTCCAGGGGCAGATACTTGCCCAAAATGGCCTTGTCCCCTTGCGCCAGCAGGAACCCGCACGCCGTGCTGAAAAATATCCATTTCCCAAAGTGAATCAGGTCGTGGCCCGCGGATCGTTCCCACCGCAGGCGATTGTTTTCGCCGGGCAGCCAAATGTACATCAAAACAAGTTTGGCCATACTGCCGACGATCGCACCGAGAACAAGCGCCCATACGGAACGCATGTACCAAGCCAGTCCAACGATGCAGACCATCCCAATGATTTGCGCTGTCAGATCAAGTGCGATGACCCGTTTGATCTGAAGATGCCGGTAGGCGGTTTCAATGCGAGTGGGGTTGAACCCAGCGATCAAAAGAGTAAGCCCCGCAACGGGCAGAATGTACCCAAGTGACGGTTCATCGAAAAAGGCCGCAGCGGGCAGGGCGAGCAAACAGGTGCAAATCCAAAGCAGTACGCCGCGCACAATTTGGATCGTCCAAGCTGTATCGAGGAACAGCGGATCGTCGCCGCGTTTGTTCTGGGCAATGGCCGGTCCCAGCCCGACATCCGAAAACATCTGCAGACCGACCAGAAAGACAGACACGAGTGCCATCAGTCCAAACGCTTCCGGAAACAGGAGCCGCGTCAGAATAAGGTTGGAGCCTAATCGCAAGGCTTGCGTGATCGCATAGCTTGATGCGGTGAGAGCGGAGCTTTGCACCACGCGCGCGAACACTTCCTGTCCGCGCAGAAACCTGAGCGATAACCTCATGAATATACCAATCCGGTTGAGATGCGCCGATGCTTTACGCGTATCTTTCGTGCGTTTGAGCCGTTAATAGTCTTGGACGAGCGCTGTGTCCGTGCGCAAGAGTAACAATATTTTAGACTAGACTTATGATCAAAAAAACAACTTCTGACCACGACTTCATTGTTGCTGT
This sequence comes from Tateyamaria omphalii, assembly GCF_014651375.1. Taxonomy (GTDB): domain Bacteria; phylum Pseudomonadota; class Alphaproteobacteria; order Rhodobacterales; family Rhodobacteraceae; genus Tateyamaria; species Tateyamaria omphalii. The sequence goes on along the minus strand of NZ_BMWT01000002.1, from coordinate 481,101 downwards.
CGCAACGAACAACGACACGATCTTGAATGACAACCTTCTGCGCTCGCCTATGATCAAGGACGGTATCGTTGGAACCGAAATTGTGCGTGATGCACCCTCCGCGTCGATTGCGTACAACACTGCGTTGGACAACACGACTGCTTCGATTGTCATCTTTGCTCACCACGACGTTTACTTTCCGCATGGCTGGGATGAATTGTTGCGGCAACGAATTGCCGAAGTGGATGCCATTGATCCCAACTGGGCCGTGCTGGGCGCGTTTGGCATTGGCCTGACCGGGGCGGAATATGGCCCTGTCTGGTCGACATCCTTGGGGCGTATCGTCGGGTCGGTGCCAGAAACGCCGCAACCCGTGCAGTCCTATGATGAACTTGTCATTATCCTGCGTCGTGACAGCGGGCTTCGCTTTGATCCCGGATTGCCCAACTTTCACCTGTACGGCACGGATATCGTGGCGTCTGCGCGCCAAGCGAACAGAGCCGCTTATGCAGCGGCCTTGCCCTTGGTGCATAACGACGGGTACCACGACCAGCTTGGAGATGACTATTCCGAGGCGTATGGCTTCATGCAGCGCAAGTGGCGCGACGCGCTCCCGCTGCGCACTCCGATCACCAAGATTTCGCGTCATGGTCTGCATCTTTACAAATCCCGTTTGGGCAACATCCGGTCCCGCAAGTGGCGGCAAGCAATGGCACAACCCACTGACGCAGATCCTGCACGCTATGCGGCGCTGTGTGGTTGGAATAATCTGGTCCCTGTTTAACGTCCTCGCGCCCACTCCGTTTCTGCGGCCGCGGGCATGTAACGTACTGCCAATGCCACGGAACAATACGCCATGAAACCAAGCGGGTTACGCAGGAAACGCTGCAACAGCCCCGTCGTCCCCATCGGCAACTTGTCGTCGTTATCGAGCAGCTCGGGGTAGCGTTCTTCTATCTCAGCGACACCGCGGTCCTGCCTGCGCCGCACCTTTACCAGTCGTTTGAAGCCTGAAACGATCGGCCAGTCGTAGCTGGCCTCGACGCTATGCCGTTCTTCGGGTTTGAACAGGAGACGGACATAAGTATCGTCCGAGATGATGTCGGGAAACAGTCCCCACTTGGACCGTCCAGCTTCATTTACGGCAAACAATCCGCAGCCTGGAACGCCCTGGCTCATGAACGGAACTGAGGCCCAGAACCGTGCGTAGGCATGCCAAACAAGCCCGCCGGTTGGTTTGATCCGAAGTGTTCCGCTGGCATAGGTCGGGTCGGATCGGTCGAGTTTTTCCAGAAGTTGCGCCAGAAGCGGCGGTGTCACGATGACATCAGCGTCCAGATAGATTCTCGGGCCGTCGGCGGCGCGTGCATCAGCCACGTTCAAGGCATTCAGCTTGCCGGGTTGAGCCAGGTCAAGCACATGCAGAACCCATCCCTTTTTCTGGAAATCGGTCGAGCGGGATTGGGCAAGCGTCACGGTGTCATCTGTGCAGGCGTTGGCAGCAACAATTACGCACACCACGTCAGGCGTAGGATCGGATGCCAGCAAGGCGTCCAAGCATGCCCCGAGATAGGCTTCTTCGTTGTTAGCAGGGATGATAATCGTCGCCATGGGGGTGTGCCTAATTCAGCCCCGTGCCGGGGGTTTCCCGCACGGCTTCCCAGGCAATCTCTTGCAAAGCATCAGCCAATGCTGGGGACGGGGCCGGTTGCCCGCCGAGCCTTGGAGGCAGAGGATCCGGGTCGGCGCCGTAGATGGCCGCGTACATCACCATGGTCACAAAGTAGTTTCCGATTCCGTTTGGATGGATGTCGTCGGTGAAAATGTCCGAAATGTCCGACAACCCCGGAACCTGACCCGCCTTGATGCGGTCGTTCAACAGACCCATCGCCTGACCCGCGGGGATAAGACGTACCGGGGGAGCGTTGGGTGCCAAGCGCGCATTTACATCGCTGACAAACCCTTGCCAGACTTGCAGATCGTCATTGATCCGCGTCCGCCAGGGGATGTTCTGACCGGGGTCATCGTCAATAGTGGCGCCCGTTCCGCTGAGGATACTATGCCAGGTTTCGTAGATGAACACCTGCGTGGATGGGTTTGAGGCAGTGGCAACCTGATAGTAGTCATAGGTCACATCAGCCGTGCGCCAGAAATCCGACACTGGCGCCAGCGGCAATCCTTCGGTTACGACCAGAACCTCGAAGTCACCGGAGGGTAGAACCGCCCTCGCATTCACGCCTTCAGCGCCTGCGCCATGTTCCCAGTTGTAACCCAGTGGTGCACCGTTGATGATCTGCGCTTCCACCTGACCGGTGCCGCCCATGGCGGATACGGCGTTTTCCAGCATGTCGGGCATCGTCGGGCCGACAAGGGAGTGCCCAATGAAAAGGATATCGAGTGCGATGTCTTTCAAGCTCATTGCGAAACCTTCCCTTCGCTCAAGACCAATGGAGTTGTGTCGGTGCCAACGACACCGGTTAGTGGGGTTGAGGTGACAACCTCCCAGACAACTTTCTGCATCAACGCGGCGGTTTCCGCGCTTGGTGCAGTTGCAGGTGTTCCGTCGCTTCGGTTGAGAGTATGCGGCAAGCCTTCTGGCGAGCGGCCGAAGATGACGGCGTAGTGGGTGAGGGCCATCAGATATGCGCCCAGATCGTTGAAGTGGATGGTGTCGGTCATCAGGTCATTGACATCTGAAACGTCAGGCAACCCACTCGTCGCCCCAACCGCGCGCAGGAATGCCGCCATCACCTGCCCACCGGGGATCACATGGATCGCGCCTTGGGCATCACTTTCTGCGAGGGCAGGACGCAAGATACCGTCGAGCCAGTAGCGGTTGAGGTCCAGGTCAAGGCGATTTAGCCATCCCTCTGGGTCGTCCGTGTTTGACCATGTTTCATAGAAGAAAATTCTGACGTCAGGCTTTGCCTCACGCGCGCGGTTCGTCCACTTTTGCAGGTATTCCCAGCTTTGGAAGTACATGATGGCCTCACGTATCTCGACCATCTCGGTCAGGATCAGGGCGTCGTAGTCCCCGCTGTCAACGGCCTCATGAGCGTCACGATACAGGGGATGATCGTTTTCCGCGTCAAAGCCATTGATCTTTTCCTTCGGATCCCAATGGGCACGCAAAGGCGTTCCCCATCCCAGCTGGCTTTCATAGGCGTAGTCCCCACCGGCAAGTTGGGCAAGCATGGATGGCATGTCTCGTGCCACCAGACTGTGGCCAATATGAAAACCCCGAACCTGACCTGTTAGCGGAGTGGGGGGCGCTGCATACAGCGTCTGCATTTCGGAAGCGGTCAGGCCGGGTGGTGGCGCCACAGGCGGCGTGGCTGACCGCCACAGATAGGCCGCCGACCCCAAAGCCGCGAGACCCAGAAGCGCAAGCGGAACAGCAACCATGCGCCTGCGGCTAGCCATAGGCGATGCCTGAGCCATGCTCTGAGATAGCGAGCCATTCTGCGCTCGTGATCCAAGCGGTGGTAACAACGTGACCACCGCAAAAGGCAAAGCGACCATTGAAGGTCATACCTGCATCAAATGCGCCAACTGATTGCTCAAATTGGGCGACAAAGGTTCCATCCTCGGGGGACAGCCGGATCGACATCGCATCAAAGCCGATCAATGTACCCGACAAAGGGTACTGACACTTGTAAGCGGCTTCCTTGGCAGAAAAGAGAACGCTGTCATACCGGTCACCCAGCTCCTGCTGGGCCGTATGGCCTTTGCAACGGTCGGCGCGGCATGAAATTGCATCGGCCACTGCTGGCGGCAGGCTACGTTCGTGTTCAAGATCAATGCCGATTGACGCAAGGCTTTTGCCTCTGCTGACAATGGCCAGACACGCTTTGTCAGTGTGTGCGATGCTGCCAATCACCCCATCAGGCCATTGAGGTGCACGGTCGGCCCCCATGGGCAGAGGAAAGGGTTGGTCGCCATGTGCCAAGGCAGCCATGCGCACGGCCGCGCGACCGGCAGCAAACTCGCGGAGACGTTTGGGCACCATTCCGGCAATGCTCGTGCGTTCCGGGGCCATCAGGTCCGCCTCTTTCCCGCGCTGCGGTTCGGAGTAGCCCACTGACACTTCTGAACCAACCAGGTCCCGGGTGAGCTGACCAAGAACTGCGATATCCAATTCCTCAGTCATCACGCTCCCGCCTTTCGATTTGCGCGCATCGCGCGACGACGCGACATCGCGTTCTCCCGCATCTGGGCACGGCTTTGTGCGGTGCCTTGCTCTGCGCTTGTTGCTGCAGCGGTTGGGGTGCCCGGCGATGCGGGCGCGGCAGCTGGTTCCGGCGCAATGTGCTTGGATAGGGCGCCCAACGTTGGAAAGCGGAAGATGTCGGTGATACTCAGCTTTCCCGGGCCCAATACACTTTTCAACTCGCGATGCACCTGGACGGCCAAAAGCGAGTGGCCTCCAAGCGAAAAGAAATTGTCTTTGGTTGTCACGTTTGGAATTCCAAGGACCCGCTTCCAAACGGCGGCAATTTGCTCTTCGACATCTTGGGTCGAAACAGCGTTACCAATCGGGGCTGCCGACGGTGCGGCCTCTGGTTGTGGCGCCGCCGTTTCAGTAGACTCCGCCTCCGCCTGCACGTGTACCGGCAAGGCCTTGCGATCGACCTTTTTGTTCGGAGTCAGGGGGAATGTATCAAGCTGCATATACTGCGCCGGAACCATGAATTCTGGCAGTTTGCCCGAAAGCGCGCTCCGCAACGCGGGTATGGCGATGCGACCCTCGGCAACAAGGTATGCGACCAACTGAACCGAGCCTGAGTTGTCTTCTCGGGCGACAACCACGGATTGCTTGATGCCCGGTTGGGCATCAAGAAGCGCTTCAATCTCTCCCAACTCGATACGGTATCCGCGTATCTTGAGCTGGTTGTCGGCTCGGCCCAGGAAATCCACACGGCCATCCGGACGCCATTTCACAAGATCCCCGGTGCGATACATTCGGGCACCTTCGGCCTTGGCGAAAGGATCTGGGCGGAACCGTTCGGCCGTCAGGTCGGGACGTTGCCAGTACTCACGCGCAACGCCGTCGCCGCCGATATACAACTCACCCGGAACACCGATCGGCACGGGCCGTTCCTGTGCATCAAGCACATAGAATTGCGTATTGGCGATCGGCAAACCGATATTGACGGTTGCTTCGTCGCCTTTGGTCATTTCAGTCGACGACCAGATTGTGGTTTCCGTCGGCCCGTACATGTTCTGAATTGGTCTGCCATTGATGTCCGACAGTTCACGCGCCAGCTTTCCGCTCAACGCTTCGCCACCAATCATGATGTTTTCGACACGTCCCAGTGCCATCCGGGCCCCCGGATCGGCCAAAAGCAAACGCGCCATGGATGGCGTGCATTGCAGATGGGTGACCTTGTGGCGACGGATCTGCGCGGCAAGCGAGAAGTCTGCTTCGTCGATTTCGGCTCCGACGTTGGTTTGTTCCAGAACTCTGGCCAGTGGTTTCAGCCCCTCCATCACTTGAGGAACCGAAATGCCGTAGTCGATCAGGCAGGCGATTTCGTTCACGCCGATCTGCTTCAGCTCCTCGACCCGCTGTACGGCGTCTTCGACCGTCCCGAACAGACCCGAGTCTTCAAAGTACCGGCGGAAGGCGAACTCAAGGATGGCGTCCATTTCCTCCTCGTCCATCGACCCAAGATCGATTTCCATGGGGTTGGAAACACCTTGCGGCTTCTTGAACGCCGGAAAAGCCCAGGCATATTGTTTGATCAAGGCGGCCGCACTGCGCAGGTAGTCCTTCATCGGCTCGCGGGCAATTTCACGTGCAACTTCGCGATCATCCGTGAGGAACGTGTGCAGCATCAACGTGACGGTATGGTCTGCGGGATTGCGGCCAACCTCGCGGAGCGCCGCGTGGTAGATTTTGATCTTGTCTGCGACCTCTTCGATGCTTTGGCCCAGCAGGTGCGTAAGAACGTTCGCACCGATCCGACCGGCTTCCTTCCATGTTTCAGGGTTGCCAGCGGTTGTGACCCAGATGGGTACTTCCTTGGACACAGGACGTGGTTGGGTAACGATGTCGATGGTGCCGCCGAGCGGGCGATCGAATGCCACAGGCTCGCCGCGCCAGAGCTTACGGAGGGTTTCGATGGCTTCCAGCATGGCGGGCTTGTTGTTGGGGGGCATGTTTTCTGGGCGCAGCAGGAAGTCGTCCGGCTGCCAGCCGGATGCGATGGCCAAGCCCGCGCGACCGTTGGACAGGTTGTCGATCACAGCCCATTCTTCCGCGATGCGTGCTGTATGGTGCAGCGGTGCAACGCAGCTGCCTGCGCGGACCCCAATGTTTTTAGTCACGGCTGCAACGGCTGCACCGGTGACGGATGGGTTGGGGTAGGGGCCACCGAACGCGGCAAAGTGCCGTTCCGGCGTCCAGACGGCGCAGAAGCCGTGTTCATCTGCAAATTTGGCGCCTTCAAGCAGGAGCTCGTATTTCTTGGGCCCAACGCCATCGTCATTGCCCCAGTAGAACAGGCTGAAATCCATGCCGTTTTCAGAACGTGTAGTCCCGTCCGAAGGTGTCAGGCGGGCCTCATCACTGGCGATGACAACCTTGAAGCCACGGGCAAGTGTGTAAAACAGTTCGAGAACAGAGATGTCGAAGCTGAGGCTTGTGACCGCCAGCCATGTGCTGGATGCTTCGTGCGGAACCCGCGCGTCCATGCCGCAAAAGAAGTTCGCGGCATTGCGATGCTCAAGCACAACGCCCTTTGGTCGCCCGGTCGAACCCGAAGTGTAGATCAGATAGGCCGGGTCGCTCGCCGTAACGCGCGTGTCAACCGAGCTGGACGGTGCAGCGTCGATGCGCGGGTCGGCGTCGATCAAAATGGTCTCTGCGCTACCCGCAGGCACCTGATCGTGCAGCGCTTGAGATGTAACGATAATCCGGGCACCACTGTCTTCTACATACAGCGCAACACGGTCAGCGGGATAGGCCGGATCAAGTGGCACATAGGCTGCGCCGGATTTCAGAATGGCCAAACCTGCAACGACAAGCTCAATGGAACGATCAAGGTGCAATCCTACAAATGTCCCGGGACCTGCGCCCATGTCACACAGAACCTGCGCCAACTGGTTCGCGCGCGCATCCAGAGCGGCGTAGGTCATACTCTTGTCATCAAAGACAAGGGCCGTGGCGTCAGGTGTGCGCGCCACTTGCGCTTCGAAGGCGGCATGCATCGTCAGGCCGCGATCATAATCTGCGTCGGTTTGGTTCCAGCCGTGGGTCACCAACTCCCGTTCATGCCCCGAAAGCGTTTGGATGGAAGCAACGGCGATCTCGCCGTCCTGCGTAACTGCGGCAGCGATTGTTTCAATTCGGCCAGCGAAGAGCTGAGCAGTTTCAGCATCCACCCGAGTGCTGTCATAAAACAGCGACATGCCGCCATCCGAAATGTGAACCGTCAGCGCAGTTCCGACAATAAGGTTACCCTTGCTTGCTTCACTCAGGCCAAGTTCCGGTGACGTGATTGCACTGATGCCTGGATCGCGGACAACGATGTCGAGAGGAAAGGCGGGATGAGCCCGGGTGCGTTCAAGTTGAGCCGCCGTTTTCTGGGTCAGAGTGGCAAACGTAACATCTCCACCAGCTTTCAGGCGCAATGGCACCCAATCGCTCAGATACCCTGCAGGGCAGGGTGCGGGATCAGTTGCATAAGCGATGTCTATGGCATCCTCTGCTGTGCTGTTCAGCGCAGCGGCGGCTACGAGACCGGCAAGCTGTGCTGTTTCCGGTGTGTGGGCAAGTTTGATTTGTAAATGCGCGACGACCTGCTGCGGCGTGGCTACACCTGCAAGCCCAGTTGATGACGGCAAGGGATCTGTGAGCAACTGAGACACGCGCGCTTCATCTGATGCTGCTTGTGCCAAGGCATTGGTCAAGATGTCCACGTCGTCCAGCGTTGGAAGAATATCGCCTGGTTTGGCAACATCGGACAGGGGAATTGGTGTACCAGACGAGTCAGAAAAGCCCGACAATGCGATGCCTCCGTCGACCGTCGCGACAACAATTGCGTCGCTATGGACTGACACAACGGTGCCGGGGGTGGCGACATCAATCGTTTCAACCTTGGCAGAGCCGATACTTGCGATACGTGTGCCCAGATCGACTTTGGCTGTCGTCAGCGGGTTTCGATAGGTCCCATGATCCAGCGCGCGGACCATCTGCGCGATCTTTTGAGCCGGCCAGTTGAAATCGACGCGGCCAGCGCCTGCGGGCCTGTCAGCACGCGCGTAAACCGTCCGATTTGTGAAGTCCTGCACTTCTGGCGCCAAGCTGTCTGTTTCGATGGCTTCGACAAGTGGCGTAAAGCTTTCGATTGCGGCAGCAAAGCATTTTGCATTGAGACTGAAAGCGGTTTCGTCGGGTTCAATTCCAAACGAATTGCGCATCACCACGTCGCCGCGGTCGACGCCGGCAGTGATCATGTGCCACGTGATGCCATGCTGTGTTTCACCATTGAGCAGCGCCCATACCGGAACATTCAGTCCCGCATATGCGGGCAAGGGACCATCATGGAAATTGACCGCCCCCTTGCTTGGCAATGCAAGCACGTCCTGCGGGATCAGCGACAGGTTCGCTATACTGAAAAGCCAGTCTACCGAGAGGCCTGACAGGCGCTGTGCCAGATCGCGCCCCGGTTCTTCTGTTCGAATACCTTGATTGCGTGCCCAATCTGCAATTGCAGGCGAACGCGTGACAACAGCGCCGATTGTGTGATTGCGGTCGCGAAGGATTTCTCCGCACTGGACGAGTAGGGACTCATCGCCGATCAGGATGGAAGAAAAGGTCATCATTAAAATACCACTGTTATCAAAAGAACTTTAGTCACTGGTCGTCACTTCGGCAGTTTGTCCGGCATGGTGTTTTGTACGCGGTTGTGTGCTGAGACTGTGCTGCACAAGATCAGCGAGAAAGCGGTTTGGATCATCCGTTTTTCGCCGTGAAAGGGCGCATCGAAGCCGCCAGATCAATGCTCCGGTTACATGGGCAAGGGTCGCGATCGTCGCATAAAGACGACCGTGGTTTTTGATGAAATAGTAGCGTCGCGAGTCGAACCAGTAGCTGGGCACCCGGTCCCACGTCTTCATTCCGGTGGAAACTGATCCGATATGCGTCACTTCGCTTTCGCGGATGTAGACGGTCTTGTACCCGGCAAGATGTGCCCGTCTGCACAGATCCGTTTCTTCAAAATAGAGGAAAAAAGTTTCATCGAAGAGGCCGATTTTATCCAGCATCGACTGGCGCATCATAACGCTGGCGCCTGCCAGCCAATCCACCTGACGGCTTTGCTCCGGAACAGGGAGCGCCACGATGGAGTTCTTGAGAAGTCGACTGATCGGTCCTGTACGAGCGGCCCCCTCCAACTCTCCGGCAATCGACGGAAAGCGGAATGTTGTTTCGTGCGGCACCCCGTCGGGTCCATGAATATAGCTGCCCGCCATGCCGATCAGAGGGTCGGCTTGAATTGCATCCAGTAGCGCCTTGATCGCGCCGGTATCGGGAAAGGCGTCGGAGTTTAGGCAATACACAAAATCCGGGATCGATCCGTCAGACATGTGTTGGCGAATGCCAAAATTGTTGCCAGCGCCAAAGCCACCGTTTCGGCCCGAGCCGACAACACGAACAAGGCTATTTCCAGTCCAACCGCGTGCCTCTGCTTCGGTTCGCATCGTTTCCAACGATCCGTCTCCGGACTCGTTGTCGACAATGACCATTTCGGCCGACAAACCTTCCATCTCACGCAAGGCTGCTTCGGCCGCGCGCAGCGTCATTTCTGGCGTGCGAAAATTCAGGACAACAACAAGAAGGCGAGGGTCAGCCATGTTTCACTCCGCTGCCTTTGGTGTTTGGACTGACAGTACTGAGAGCGCCTCGGCTTCTTCGATGCAACGTCGCATCTCCGCGGCGAGGACCCTGACATTGGGTTCAAGCACCATCGAGTCGTGATCTCCGGGCACTTCGATCACGGCCAGATTATCCAGCCATGGTCCCCAATCATTGTCATCGTAAACGTATTCCTTGTCTGCAGTTACATAGCGTCCACCAGACACCTTCCACCGTTTCTGCAGTGGCGGACGGAACAGAACAACGTTGCCATGCCACCGTTTCAGCTCGTAGCGGGGCAGTGCGTTCATGAATGCTGCTTCAATGGCCTGGTCATGGAATTGGGCATCAACAGGCGCTTCCTCTTGTGGGCGGAACCTGCGCATTTCCCATGCGTAGCGGTCTTTGGCCCACTCGATCAGGTATCCCAGACCTTTCTCGCGGAAGTGTCCCAGCTTGACCATTGCCTTGTCTTGTCGGGATAAGGGTGGGCGCAATGGCAGTGGCGTGTCGAGCATGACAACAAGATCGACCTGCTCGCCAGCTTCTTCCAATTGATGTGCCATCTCGTAAGCGGTCAGGCCACCACCTGAGAAACCGCCAATCAGGTATGGACCATTTGGCTGCACCTGCCGCATTTCGGCAATGTAGTCCGAGGCTGCTTCCTGCAGCGTGTCATGCGGTGCGTCATCGCCGTAAAGCCCTCTGGCTTGCAGCCCGAAGAATGGCCGGCCCGCCCCAATAATGTTGGCGAGGTGACGCAGGTTGAGCACGTTGCCAAACATACCTGCAACCAGGAAGAAGGGCGTCTTCTGACCGCCTTCACCGCTATGCATGGGCACAAGATGCGTGAATCTGCGTTGGGTTGGTGCGGACCGTACTTTGGAGGCGTCGTCACCTGCTTCCGGAGTGCCATCAGTACCGTCATGTCCAATACGTTCGGCAATCCGCTCCGAGATACTGGCGATTGTTGGAGATTCAAAAAGCACAGAGATGGGGAACTCCACGCGATATGTCTTTTTGACCATTGCAAACAATCGCACGGCGATCAGGGAATGCCCGCCAAGGTCGAAGAAACTATCATCCACGCCGATCGTTTCAATCCCCAGCAAGCTTTGCCAGAAACCGGCCAGAGTACGTTCGATATCGTTACGCGGAGCAACGAAATCGCTTTCAATTTCAGGGCGTTGGAACGCTTTGTCTTCGCCTGTATCGGTGTCGGCCAACGCGCCCACCTGACGGTGCAAACCTACCGGATCCAGCGAGGACACGATGATCTGGGGCCGCGACTGCGCCAGCGCACGTGCAAAGGCCTCAGCACCTTCGGCTGGTTCGATGCCTTGGCTCAGATTATGCGCCAGCCGTTCTTCTGCGGGCGAAAGTGCGCGATGTTCTGCTTGTGGATCGTCCAGGAAGAGGATGCTACTGGTGTCAGCCTTCGTCGTTTGTAATGCTGTCGTTGCCTCGATCCGGTGAATAGAGAAGTCTTTGATCTCCATCACCACAAGGCCATCTGTGTCGGTCAATGTCACATCAAACGCGGCGGAACCATCGCCGCAGTCTTCGCTCGAAATACGAACCCAGCTGCGAATGGTTGCAGGCAGTGGCCCATGGATTGCAACCGAACCGTAGGAAACGGGCACCCAAAGATGCGACGGGTCATAGCCCGGCACGAGCTCCATTGCCCAACCTGTAGCGAGGTCAAGAATGGCAGGGTGCACCTCGACCCCAGCATTCAGATCGGAGCGGAACGCGCTGGGCAAGGTAAGCTCGGCAATGCCTTCATCCTGACCATATGCCGTGCTTTGAAGCACGCGCCACCGGGGGCCGAACAGCAAGTTTGCCTCTTGCAGCGACTTCAGAGTGTTGCCGGGCGCCGCATTCTCAACCCGGTCCATTCGGGCCCTGATCGTTGCCAGGTCAATCTGACCCGGTGTTGGTAAGTGACCAATTGCGACGGTTGCTTGTGCATTCAGGTGGTAGCCTGTGCGACCATCCATCTGGACATCGCTTCTGATCTCAACCTGATACCCTTCGTCACTCCGTGCAAGGCTCAAACGGACCTCGCGACGCGTGTCGTCATCGACTTGGAGCGGCGAGAAAAAGTACAGATCGCGTATTTCAAATGCACCTGCCTCCCCATTGCCGCGCAGTGCCTCTGCAATGAGTTCTATGTAACCGGTTCCAGGCACCAGCGCGGCACCGTCTATTGTTCGGTGTTCATCGAGGATCCAGCGTTCCGAAGGCGTGTATTCAGCAGTATAGACACGGTTGCCGGTGGCGTCGAAGCCGGTTTCGTCAAATAGCGGCAGTTGTACAGGACGGTATTCTTCTTCCGGCACGTCACCCTGACGTTCCGCCATCGCCTCGGCTGCCATGCCGACATCTTTCCAGATACCCCAGTTGATGGCCAACACCCGGGTTGCGTCACCACTGCGCGCCTTTGCATAGGCATTCAGGTATTCGTTCGCGGCGACGTAATCAATCTGACCTGCCGGTGCGGTAACGGTGCTGGTCGATGAGAACAGCACCATCACCTTTATGGATCCATCGGGGAACAACCCATCCAGAACTTGCGTACCGTGGACCTTGGCAGAGAACACGTTTTCCACCGAACTGACATCTTTCGTCAGAAGTGGTGCGTCATTGATGGCTCCGGCTGCGTGGATGACGCCATCGATGGGGCCAAAGCGCTCCGTAGCAGCTGCGATAGCTGCCTGCATCTGGGTCACGTTGCACACATCCGCTGAAACGGTCATGACGTCAGCACCATCGGCTTCTAGCTGCTTGACGGCTTCGATGCGTTGACGCGTCGTGTCTCCGGGATGCCGGTCGCGAATTTCGCGGTCCCAGTTGACGCGGTCGGGAAGTTCGCCACGCGACACCAGAACCAGCTTGGCCTTCGTGTGGCGTGCCAACTGCGCCCCAACAGTCAGGCCAATCCCGCCGAAGCCGCCAGTAATGAGCCATACACCTGCGTCCGGTGCGGCGTCGGTCAAATTCTCGACAGGATCCATCGGTGTCTTCTGGATACTGAGTTCGTAGCGACGTCCATTGCGTACTGCTGCGTCCGATTGGCCGGGTTCAGCGAGCATTTCTTCAAGCAACACTTGTGCTGTTGCGTCCAGACCATCGTCGGGCACCTTCTTGCGCCAACGTCCCTGTGGCGCTTCTGGCAGCGTGATGTCGATGGACCGGCATGTCACGCCCGGCAGCTCTCGTGGGATGACCCGCGTCGGACCCGCCAATGTTGCTTTTTCAGGGTAAGGCAGCGCTTCGTCCCGGATTTGCACAGCGCCGCTGGTTGCAACTGTCATCTGGATCGGCGTTGGCAAGCCTTCTTCGCTCACAGCCTGTGCGATGAACATCAAGCTGTAAAAGCCCTGTTCGATATTGCGATGGAAGAAGCTTGATCCTGGGCGGAATTCTTCTTCCCTTGTGACCAGCCAGAAATGGGCAATACGGTTGGGTGCAATGCCACGTTGCATCAAGCTGGCGAACAGCAGGTCATACCCCTCACGCCCACGTTCGGGTGCAAGAGTGTAAGACGTCTCGCCTGTTTGTACGAAATTGTCGCCGGCCCAAACTTCGATCACAGTGTGACCAGCCGCCCGGAGTGGCGCGATACAGCGCGTTCCAAGCCCGGCTTTGTCGCAGAACACCAGCCAGACGTGTTTTTCGGCTTGCGACAGATCATGTGCAACATCCACCTGACAGGGGGCGGTACGGGGCAGCCACGTGGGCGCATACCCCCAATCCTCAATCCCTTCTATCTTCATCAGCGGTGGATCAATCTCGGCGCGCGCGCCCTCGGCTGGCTCGATATAGTATGTCTTGCGTTGGAACGGGTAGGTGGGCAGCGGCACACGCCGCCGCTTGGCCTCTCCCCATATCTGGTCCCAGTCGATGTCGATCCCTGTGCCCCAAAGGCGGCCGAGGGTCTGCAGAAAGAACACGTCATCCGCGATATCTTCGTCCGGGTGACGCAGCGAGTTCAGAACCGCCTGTGCTTCCACTTTGCCACTGGCTTTGGCCAAAGAGCTGAGTGTCTTGCCAGGGCCGACTTCCAGGTAGACGCGGTCGCGTTTTTCCGCGAGCGTTACGATCCCATCGGCAAACAGAACGCAGTTTCGCAGGTGTTTGACCCAATAGGTCGGATCGATTGCGTCCTCGACTGTCAACTCCTGACCGGACCTGTTCGACATGATCGGGATCGTTGGCGCGTTCAACTGGATGGAGCGCAAGTAGGCCTCAAACTCGGGCAGGATCGGATCGAGCATACGTGAATGCGCAGCGATATTGATCGGCACGCGCTGCGCCTCGATCTCGCGTTCCGCCAGTTTCGCTGCGAGTTCGGCCAGTTTCCCATCCGGACCCGATACCACGGACAGCCCGGGTGCGTTGACACTGGCAACGTCCAGGTCATTGCCGACTTCGGCACGCAACTCGTCTTCTGACAGTGGAACGCTGAGCATGCCGCCCGGTGGGACACGGTCAAAGAGCGTTCCGCGCAAATGGACCAGACCGATACAGTCCTCGAATGACATGACACCACTCAGGCATGCCGCGGTGTTCTCGCCCATGCTGTGACCGATCAGGGCCGTTGGCATCACGCCCCACGACATCCACAGCTGCGCCAGCGCGTATTCCGTGATCATGATCAGCGGCAACTGGATCGATGGCGTTTTCAGCTTTTCCTCGGCATCTATCGCTGCGGGACCTTCCGCCAACCAAAGGCCGCGAATGTCATAGTCGATCTTGCCATCCAGAATATCGAGGCCTTGATCCATCCAATCGGCAAAAACCGGCTCCGTCTCGTAGAGGTTTCGAGCCATCCCGACATATTGTGCCCCACCCCCAGGGAACATGAAGACGACGTCGGCATCTTCCCCGACATCAGTGTGTGTGAACACCCTGCGCAGGTCGGCACGTTCTAGCAGGTCGGCAGCCTCTTCATGTGTATCGGCAACAACGACCCGACGCTTTTCGAATGCCCGGCGACCTTCCTTGAGCGTGAAGGCCACGTCCTCCAGCGGTTGATCAGGATTCGACCGCAAATGTGCCGCAAGATTGGCCGAGGCTTGATCAAGGGCTGCCGTTGAACGGGCCGAGAGGGTCAGGATGTGTGTTGGCCAATCGCTTGGTTCATGTGCGGCCGGGGCAGGGGCCTGTTCGAGAATGGCGTGCGCGTTGGTTCCACCCACGCCCAACGAATTCACACCGGCGCGGCGTGGCCCGGACGTGCTGACCCAATCCGTCAGCTTGTCATTGACCAGAAACGGGCTGGTTTCGAAATCGATGGTTGGGTTTGGGCGCTCATAGCCCAAGCTTGGCGGGATTTGCTCATTTTCAAGCGCAAGTGCCACCTTGATCGTGCTCGCGACACCCGCTGCGGTGTCGAGGTGACCAATGTTCGTTTTAACCGAGCCAACGCGGCAGTATCCCGAAAGATCGGTGCCTTCTCGGTACGCTTGCGTCAGGGCTGCGATTTCAATGGGGTCGCCCAGGTTTGTACCCGTGCCGTGGCATTCTACGTAGTCAATCGTTTCCGCTGGCGTGTCTGCCATGGCCAGCGCTTCGGCGACCGCCGCGGATTGTCCATCCACACTTGGCGCCAGGTATCCGGCCTTGGCGGCGCCATCATTGTTGATGGCTGTGCCGCGGATCACCGCATAGATGTGATCCCCATCGGCGATGGCATCCTCAAGACGACGCAAGGCCACAACGCCTGCACCACTGCCAAACACCGTGCCCTGTGCGCGATGGTCGAACGCATGGCAGTGCCCGTCAGGCGACAGGATTTCACCGTCTTCGTAGATGTAACCACGGCCTTGGGGCAATTCGATGGTTGATCCACCGGCCAGCGCCAGATCGGTTTCTCCGGATTGCAGGCTTTGAACAGCGTAGTGAATGGCGACAAGCGATGTGGAACACGCGGTTTGGACATTCACGCTTGGACCCTTGAGGTCAAAGGCGTGACTGACCCGCGTAGCGAGGAAGTCCTTGTCGTTGCCCGTGTGGCGCAACAGGAACATACCAACGTCGTCGACCAATGCCGAGTTCGAGCAAACATTGAAATAGAAATAGCTGCCCATACCGCAGCCCGCATAGACTCCGATTGGACCGTCAAATTTTTCCGGGGGATGGCCTGCTGTTTCCAAGGCTTCCCACGCCACCTCGAGGAACTGGCGATGTTGCGGGTCCATGATTGCCGCCTCTTTTGGGCTGAGCCCAAAGAAACCAGCGTCAAAGTCGGCGAACCGATCCAAAGGTGCGGCAGCCGGGACGTAATTGCGATGGAGCAGGCGAGCGCGATCTTCGCCATTTGCCAGCAAGTCTTCCTGGCTGTACTGTCGTATGCTTTCCAAGCCATCGCGCAGGTTGGACCAATACTGATGCAGTGTAGCGCTGCCTGGCAGGTGCGCTGCCATACCGACGATTGCGATGTGATTGCTCGAATCTGTCGAGCCAGAGTCATACCCACTAGTCACAAAACTACACTCCAATAAAAATCGGCTTGTACACCCCGCAAAAAAAAGAGGCAGCCATTTTACGTAATTCTAAATGAAACTACCTTACATGACCTACGCCCAAAACGCCACAGCGGACAAAAAACACGGTAGTGTGTTCAAGATAAAACGCTGATCTGTCTTATTCTCGCATAAGGTGTATTTTGGTTTGTTTACGGCTACTTAATAGGCGTTCTCTCACCAAAACCCAACCCCTTGTCCTCGGGCCATCCTCAATTGGGCGGCTACGTATACGATTGTATCCAGAACGAGACCAGCGATCGCGATTGCGATTGTTCTGATGCGGCCCTTCAAGCTGGATGGAAAGCTAGTTGCGGCCAGTCTCTTGACCAGAAAGTGGAGAGGCACCCATCCATCTGGCCATGACGGAGAGCCATCGGCGACTACATCTTGCAGCCATGATTCGTCTTCGGCGGCTTGTCTGAGCTGGGTTTGTATCGAAGAAGCATCCAAAGGTCCCAGCCGTGCGAATGCTTTGGCATTCACCGCTCCCCCTATTACGATCCGCGTTTGATGTCTGATGAGACCGCGCAATGTGCGCTCGGACTCATACACATGAAACGTATCGGCACCATCGATGTAAGTCAGGTTTTCCAGTTCCGAAAACAAATCCGTCAACACCATGGCGCGGACAAATCCATCTTCGACCGGCAGTCCGGCAGGCAAATGAAAGGAGCGGGCGATGTCTGCACGCAAACCGTAGAGCTGCCCGCAGATGGCTTCGTTCCAATTGTCCAAGGTTCCGCCACCGGCAGAGATCATACGCTCGGTCAGGTTCAACTGACGATCAACGTGCTGGAGGTCTTTGACGGGGCGGCTGGTGATCGCACGCAAGTTGCGATTGCCGGACAGGCACTTGACCAGTTTGGTCAAGGCTTCCGTGTCAGGCAGCAAGATATCGGCATCACAGAACAGAAGAACGGCACAGTCCCTACGGCTGAAATCATGGACGAAGCGGTTCCAAGTGCGGGACTTGCCGCCCCTTGCAAGGTCATGCACTTCGACATCGTCACCGAAGCCCGCGGCACTGACGGCATTCTGGGCGACCTCTGCCGTTCCATCTGTACAGCCATTGGCCAGAACCAGGACCCGAAAATCAATTTCGGCATGCGCGAGGATGGACTGCTCAGCCAAGGCTTTGATGGTCGCGGTGATACCCGACGCTTCATTATGCGCGAATATCGCCAAATCCACCATGATTGGAGATTGACCTAGTGCATCCTTTGAAGCGTCGTGCATCATCTTCCTCAGATCAATGTGCGACGCGCGACCGGGATTGCGGTGGTCAACGGTTCTGGTGCGGTCGCGTGCTCTCGTTCTTTAAGGTAGCCGAGAAGAGCGCCGCATACCAACCACGTCAATGGGATGAGAGTGGCGTTTGGCAACATGTCCAGCATGTTTATTCCGTGCATCAACGCAAGCGTCGCCAACCAGGGTGACACATCGCTGTTCTGCATGTGCCGGGTGTTGAGGAACAGCAGGAAGACGGGCAGGGTGAGCAGTCCGAACTCCACAATGTAACCAGCCCATCCAAAAATCCCGATGATAATCACCCATTGGCCATCAGCGATTGTCATGACGCGTCCGGTATTGGGATCAAGCACAAAATTTCGATCCCATCCGCCCCAGCCGAACCAAGGCTTCTGGAACGCGTGTTCAAGCAACAAACCCTCGTTTTCGAGGCGGAACGCCAAAGAGCCTGCCCGATCCGCGTTTATCCGTGTGAACTGGTCAACAATCTGGTCGACCGGCACGTAGCCTGCGCCGCGCAAAATAGGGTACAGCAGCATGACACCGGCAATAATTGTCGCAATGGCAATCATCGTCTTGCGTGTTGCCAGCAGCATAACTGGTGCGAACATCAGTAGGTACACCAACGACCCCAGGCTTTTGCACAATGCCAACACGACCATCAGAAAAACGGCCGCCGCAACATATCTCGGGCGGTCTTGGGGGGTAGCATTTCGTGCGAGCGATAAGGCCGCCAACGTTGACATCAAAATGAACAATGCAACCCACAGCGCGTGCGTGAGAAACACAATGGGTCGGAAACCACCCCACCGCATCATCTGATCGAATGAGTGCTGAAAGAAGCCGTAAATCCAAGTATTCAACTGCGGTGCCAAGCGCACCTCAATCAGGACTGGAATGGCGTAAATCATCCCCCCAATAAAGAATGCGCGCACCAGTTCCTTCAATGCGGTTTCGGAACGCAGAACAGCTTGCCCCATAAACAATGGCAGCAGGTGCAGGCCCTGATTGATCACCATCGAAATGGCATCGCGGGGTTGCAGGCCCGGCAGAAACGTCCCGTTTGCGAAGAGAATGGGTTCGCGGTTTGTCATGACCGTTCCGATCGGCGTAAAGACAAACGCGATCAGCAATGCGCGGGCGATCGGGTTCGGCAGTAGAAAGGTGACCTTGTGTCCCAGCATAAACAGGCAAGTGAATGCTGTGATTGCGGGAATGGTGGCCTTGTCCAATGCGGGTATCAGCGGCAGATCAATCGCGATCACGGGCGGCAGAAACAAATAGCCCAGCATCAAGGACCAAATGAGTGCACGCTCAACGGACATGCGTTTGAACATCTGAACGATTACGACTGGCCAGATGAACAAGGCCAGGAACGCAATTGCAATCACTGGTTACACCACGCGTTTTATGCCCGGAAGGCGTTGCATCACCTGAATAGCAATGGCTGAGAGCGCAAAAACAGCGATTGCCGTCAGTATGGGGTCCATCTCTGTTCCGAGAAATTTGAACACCACTGCCATAAAGAATGGGTGGATCAGGTAGATTCCCATGGCCAGTGACCCAAGCTGAACAAGCGCGGCATTCGAAGAAATCCGAACCACCTTGGCAGCGCCAAAAATCATGACGGTGATCAACAGGTGGACGGGCCATAAGAGTTCCTCATTCGGGAGGAAGACGAGGCAGACCAGCACAAAGAGCACCCATGCGTAGGCTTCAGAGCCATGACGTTCACCCAACGCAACCAAGGTGCCAAACAGGAAACACGGTATTGCGAAAGCCCATTGAGCAAAGGGAACAGGCGCCAGCCCAAGATCATGGACCCGGTAAAGGGCAACACTCACAATGGCTGAAATGACAGATCCCACGGCGACACGGCGAGATGTGTTCAGACGACGCGTCAGTATCAGTACGCCGCCGGACGCGATTAGGGCGAACGGCAAGAACCAAAGATGGACCAACGGGCCCACAAGCAGCGACAGGGGGTCTTCGATGATGAAAATAGACCAAAAGTCACCGGCGATCATCGCGGTAACGAGCAGGTAGAACGCACACCAGAACAGCCACGGAATGGCAAGTCTTCCAACACGAAGATGCAAAAGCCAGGTGCGCGAAGTTTGCGGATTCTTTCCGGGGTTTGAAGAGCGTTTACTGCCCTGAACCGACTTCACTGAAAAATATGCAATGAGGATGCAAAAGAGCGAAAGCGCCTCGTATCCCACCGATGCAAGGAGCGGGCGACTTGCGCCCAGAGTGTGCGCCCAAACAATGCCGAAAGAAGCAAGAAAACGCAGCAGATCGAACGACGCGAGGCGGTCCTCATAGGTGGTCGCTTGCGTTTGGACGTTATCTGCAAAACTCGACAACAAGACTAATCCCTACTACCAGTATTCAAGATCGAACGACCCGGACGGGCGGTTCGATCCGCAATTTCTTTGTTCTCTTACAACCAGATGGTTAGCGATGATTAAATTTAGTGCAGGCGATCATAGCGTTAAAATCACGATTCCGTCGAGTCAGGATTTGGAAACAGCGGTTGGCCAGTGTTTCGACAGTCGACAAGGGTTCGCTTTAGCGACGCTGAACCTCGACCATGTGGTGAAATTGAACAGCGACAAGGCTTTTCAGGACGCATATGCGCAACATGAGTTTGTTACCGCAGATGGAAATCCGATTGTTTGGCTTTCTCGTTTGGCGGGTAGCCAAATTGAACTTCTGCCCGGGTCTGATCTGATGTTGCCACTGTTAAAAATGGCGGCACGATATGAGGTTCCGGTGGCTTTTGTTGGCAGCACGGAAGCCGCATTGAAAGCAGCAGCAATTGCAGTGAAGCAGCAGGTGCCTGACATTGATATCAGGCACACAATCGCCCCACCTTTTGGTTTTGACCCGGAAGGCGAAGACGCCGCCAGAATACTCGATCTGCTTGCAAAAACAGAGGTCGGTTTGTGCTTTGTTGCTCTTGGTGCGCCCAAGCAAGAACGTTTTGCTGCTTTTGGGCGCCGCCGCGCACCTGACATCGGTTTCGCTTCCATCGGAGCTGGCATTGACTTTCTTGCTGGGCACCAAACCCGTGCGCCTGCGTGGGTCAGACGGATGTCCATGGAATGGCTTTGGCGCGCAGCACGCAGCCCGCGCCGTCTGGCCATGCGATATGCACGATGCATTGCCATTCTACCCAAGCTTGCATATTCGGCGATTTCTCAACGCAACAACCAAAGAGTGTAATTGTTTGGTGGTGTTGTAACTTTGCATCATTGAGGCCAAAAAGTGTTTCTGTCGCAGTCCATTCTCGCGACGTCATTGTACTAAATGCCGTGCTGGTGCCGTAATTGTGCCAATTTATTTTGATTGAAAAATTTGATGCAGTTTATCATTTCTCCAGGACGTGCTCGGGAGAGCCTGCCCCATGCTCGGGAGCACTTTGAATGACACATATGGTGTCCCTGATCGGGTGCGGTTTCGTCGCCGACCTCTACATGCGCTCACTTCAAGCCATGGACGGCATTGAGGTCATGGGAGTCTATGACCGCGATTCCGCGCGCCTTTCCGCTTTTTGCGCGCATTGGAACGTGCCTTCTCAACCCGATCTGGCGTCGCTGTTGGATGCTCATCCACGCGATGGCTTGATTCTGAATTTGACCAATCCCGAAGCACATTTCGAGGTAAACCGTACATGTCTCGAGGCCGGTTTTCATGTTTACTCTGAAAAACCGCTGGCCACGGATTTGGATGATGCAAAGGCGTTGCATGCCTTGGCTGAGGAAAAGTCTCTTATGCTTGCATCCGCGCCTTGTTCCGTTCTGGGCGAGGCCGCGCAGACGCTGGGGCACGCACTTCGACATGATGTCGCGGGCACACCGCGGTTGATCTATGCCGAGCTTGATGACGGCTTTGTGCCACAGGCCGCATATAGCAAATGGATGTCAGAGAGCGGCGCGCCTTGGCCTTATGAAGATGAGTTTCGCGTGGGGTGCACACTTGAACATGCGGGCTATTATCTGAGCTGGTTGATATCGTGGTTTGGATCCGTGCAAAGCGTCACTGCTGCGTCTGCCGAGACGATACCAGACAAGACCGGACAGGGGCCTATGGCTCCGGATTTTGCGACTGCTACCCTGTTTTTCAAAAACGGTCCTGTCGCGCGTCTGACTTGTTCGATCGTGGCACCGCATGATCATTCGATCCGCATTATCGGCGATAGGGGAGTGTTGGGGTGCGATGCTGCCTGGGACAATGGTGCCAAGGTGCATTTCGCGAAGCGTGTGACCCTGCGCCGCCGCCTCATGGAGCTTCCATTCAAGCGCCGCATCCGGATTCCGGGTACGACCCATCCAAAGGTCAAACGTTGGGGTGCGGCGGCCATGAACTTCATGCTTGGCCCCGCTGAAATCCTTGAAGCGATCAAAACGGGGCGAAGCTCACGACTGTCAAACGACCACGCATTGCATATGACCGAAGTGACGTTGGCCATGCAGAATGCTGGCCAGACGGGTGGTGCACAGTTGATGACGACAACAGCAGAGCGGATGGAGCCGATGCCATGGGCGCTCTAGGCACAGTTCTGTTGACCGGTGCCACCGGGTTTGTCGGTGCCGCAACCCTTGCTGAACTGCGCGCGCGCGGCCATGCGGTTGTCGCCCTTTATCGAACTGCACTGCCGTCAACATGGGCAGGTGACGCGGGCATTTATCCAGTGCGCGCCGATTTGGCCGACGCAAATTGCGTGCCCGTGATTGTAAACGCGCTGGAAAACGTTGAAACGGTCGTTCATTGCGCCGCAGCCATGTCGGGCAGCGCGGAACGCCAAGCACGTGACACTGTCGAAGGTACGCGTCATCTGTGCGACGCCGTCGCCCAATCCGGATTATCCCGGCTGGTTCTCGTCAGTTCCTTGGCGGTGTATGATCCGCTGGCTGTTGATGCCAAGCGCATCCTTGACGAAGTTACTCCGCTTGAGACACCGGCATTGGCCCGGGATGCCTACGTGCGTGGCAAGCTTGAGCAGGAAGCTGTTTGTGCAGAACTTTCTGGAGTTGATCTGACGGTTCTAAGGCCAGGTATCGTGTATGGGCCGGGCAGAGCATGGAACGCTCATGTCGGCGCCGGGTTAGGGCCGGTGTTGTTGCGCCTTGGCGGTGCCGGTGAACTGCCGCTTGCTCATGTCAAGCATGTGGCACGTTCAATTGCCGATGCTGCGGCTTTTGATGGCGCAGTGGTATTGAATGTTGTCGATGATGACCGCCCGGATCGGTACCGTTTCCTGAAAGCGTTCGCTGAATCTGGCTGGCCACGATTTGTTGTTCCCGTGCATTGGCGTGTTTTGGATGCCGTTGGCCGCGTCGTCGGACCAATTTGGCGCAACAGGCCGGGCCTGCTCAGGTCAGCTGTTCTGCGCTGGCGCATGGGGCCGATGCGGTACTCGAATACAGCGCTGCACAGCAGTCTTGGGTTCACCCAATCAGCTCCGTTTGAAACCCTGATGGGTGATGCCTTGAGCGAGGCACAACAATGAGCCGGTTGTCCAAGCTTGCCTACCTTACGGGTGAATACCCTCGCGCGTCCGACACCTTCATTCAACGCGAAGTGGCTGCCTTGCGGGAACTGGGGCACGAGGTGGTAACGTGCTCAATTCGTCGGACAGGGCCCGAACATTTGGTTGGCCCAGAGCAGCGCGCTGAACACGCCCGAACGTTTCAGGTTCTTCAGACAGCCAAGAATCCTGTAACGTTGATCAGGGCGCATTTGCGCTGGATGAAAACACCGGGCCGATATCTCTCTGCCCTTCGGCTGTCGTGGTCAACGGCTCCCAAAGGCGTGCGGGGACGGCTTTTTCAGCTGTTCTACTTCGCCGAGGCAGGTGTGCTGGCGGCCCATCTGGCCGATGAAGGCGTCGAACATCTGCACAACCATATTGCCAAGGCCTCCTGCACTGTCGCGATGCTGGTCAACGCACTGAGCGGTTTGCCGTACAGTTTCACCATTCACGGACCGGACATCTTTTTCGAACCACATCACTGGCGCATTGATCAAAAGGCGGCAAACGCCCGCTTTGTTGCCTGTATCAGTGAATTTTGCCGATCGCAGTTGATGTGTTTCTCGGATGCCAACCATTGGTCGCGTTTTCACATCGTCCATTGTGGTATCGATCCGGAACGGTACGCGGACCCGCCATCACATGACGGCCACCGCCTGTTGTTCGTCGGGCGGCTTGCCGGGGTGAAGGGTGTGCCGGTGCTGTTTGATGCAATAGGTCGTCTCCGCGACCTGCATCCCGAATTGCACCTCACATTGATCGGTGATGGACCAGACCGCGCCTCATTGGAGGCACGTGCCAGAGCCGAAGGCTTAAACGACGTGGTTTCGTTTTTGGGGTATCAGTCGCAAGATGAGGTCGCGGCCGAGCTGGCCCGGACGGACGTGTTTGTTTTGCCAAGTTTTGCCGAAGGTGTACCAGTTGTGTTGATGGAGGCTATGGCAGCGCAGGTCCCCGTCGTAACCACGCAGATTGCAGGCGTGCCCGAACTGGTCGAGGATGGTAAGAACGGGCGGTTGGTCGCTCCGGGGGACGCAGATGCCTTGGTTGAAGCCTTGTCGGAACTGCTGTCTGAACCCGACAAACGTCGCTCGCTAGGAGCAGCTGGGCGCAGCAAAGTCAGTGTCGGGTATGACATGCGCAAGGAAGCCGCTTGGCTGTCGCAGATCATTGAAAACTACGCTATGGACAGTGGCACCATCGAGAAACGCCCCGAGGCCATCACATGACACCCGTCGATGTTGTTTTGATTGGTCGGAATGAAGGCGAACGCCTTGTCGCGGGCCTTGCGTCGTTGGAGGGGGCTGCGCGCCGCGTTGTCTATGTCGACAGTGGTTCCACCGATGGCAGTGTCGATGCCGCGAAACAAGCCGGCGCGGAAGTCGTGGAATTGGATATGAGTGTCCCCTTCACCGCGGCCCGTGCGCGCAACGCTGGTTTCGACGCGCTGATGGCCTCTAGTCCCAAGCCAGATATTGTGCAGTTTATTGATGGTGACTGCCGATTGGTCGAGGGCTGGATTGATGCCGCACGCGCGCATCTGGAAGCTGACCCCCAGTTGGGTCTTGTGACGGGTTGGCGGTGCGAAATTCACCGGGATGCATCGCTGTACAATCAACTTTGCGATTTTGAATGGCATCGACCCGCGGGCGAGATCTTGGCGTGTGGTGGCGACATGATGGTACGCGCGAAGGCCGTTTCGGCAGTTGGAGGGTTCGACCCCACCGTGATCGCGGCGGAGGATGATGAGTTTTGCACACGGCTGCGCAAGGCCGGATGGAGGCTTGAGCGGATCCCGATGGACATGACCCGCCACGATGCCGCGATGACCCGCTTTGGCCAATGGTGGCAGCGGGCGATCCGAACCGGGCATGGGTTTGCGCAAGTTGGATACCTGCACCCAGATTACTTCGTCAGCGAACGCCGCCGTGTTCTCGTTTATGGTCTGGTTCTTCCGTTGATCGCCATCATCGGTGGCTTTTTTAGCTGGTGGATTTTGATCCTTGCACTGGCGGCCTACGGGCTAAGCTATGTGCGCACGGTACAAGGTCTTGTACGAGAGAGCTTGCCACGCGCAGAAGCGCAGCGTCACGCCGTTCTGCTGACATTGTCCAAATTCCCGAATGTCATCGGGATGGCTGTCTTTCATTGGCGACGCCTGCGTCAGGCGCAAATGCGCATTATCGAGTACAAATAAGAGGTTTACGACATGGCGAACGGCAATACCCGGGTGGGGCTTATCGGTGCAGGCTATATTGCGACATGGCATGCTGATGCGCTCCGTGCGACCAGCGGCGTCACACTTGCTGCTGTGTGCGATGTGTCCGAGGGTGCGGCGCGCGGCTTTGCCGAAGGGTATGGTATTGCGGCGTTTACCTCTGTTGCCGATCTGATCGCGAGCGGAACCTGTGACGCCGTTCACATCCTCACGCCGCCGCACCTTCATCATTCGCTTGCTATTCAGTGTTTGCAGGGCGGATTGCACGTTCTTGTAGAAAAGCCTGTCGCCGAGAGCGCAACCGAGACCCGGGAAATAGAAGCGGCCGCGCAAAAGGCAGATCGCCGCTTTCATGCGGGTCACAACTTTCTTGGAATGCCTGCCTATGCCCGATTGAAGCAGATGATGCAGAAGGGTGATCTGGGCCGAGTGTCAGGCGTTGATATCAAATGGTGTTTTCCACTCGCGCCGCTGCGGTCCGGGCCGTTTGGTATTTGGTTGCTGCGTGAACCCAAGAACCTGTTGCTGGAACTTGGGCCGCACCTAATGGGGTTTGCGGTAGATCTCTTTGGCAAGCCGGACATTCTGCACGCCGAGCTCTCGCATCCTATTGACTTGCCGGGAGAGGATACACGCCCCCAAGGCTGGCGTATTCTGGCGCGGGCAGGGCATGTCAACCTGACGTTTGACATCGCCCTTGTCGAAACGGTTGATGATCGGTCCGTTACCGTTCGTGGGTCTTCGGGTCGGGCACGGTTCGACTATGCAGCGGACACATTGATCGTCGATAGGGAAAACGCATCAGACCTGGTGATCAATCCGCTGAGGCGGCAGAGTGACATGGGCTGGCAGCACCTGCGTGAAGGCATGCGAAACGCCACGCGGCAACTCGGATCGCTAAATGCCAAGTCGCCATATGGATTGAGTTTCCGCGGCATGAACGCGGCGATCTACAACAGCCTTGGCAATTCGCAAAAACCGGATCAACGCTTCTCTGGCGATACGGCCGTGACCGTCATGCAAGCCCTCGATGATGCATTGGCGCTGCTGCCCGACGAAAAACTCAAACCTGCGGCGCCGACGGTGCAAACGCGCAAACCTAAACCAACTGCAATGGTGATTGGAGGGACGGGTTTCATTGGACGTGCACTAACACGTCGCTTGGTGCGTGACGGCCACGATGTGCGCGTTGTCAGCCGTGGCCGGACGGGACCCTTCCCGGATTTGCCGGATACTGTGGAAACCGTTGGCGTATCATTACACGACACAGCCGCCCTGACCGAAGCGATGCAGGGCATCAATGTGGTGTTCAATCTGGCCAAATCGCTCGACAAAACTTGGGAAGACTGCCTGAAGAACGATGTTGGCGTGGCAACTGGTGTCGCCGACGCGGCGCTTGCCGCTGGGGTCAAGCGGTTGGTCTACACCGGCACGATTGCCAGCTACGATATGAGTGATCCCGCACGGAAAATCACCGAGGATGTCGAGTTCCCAGAGGACATGTCAGACCGCAATCTCTATGCGCGGTCGAAGGCTGAATGCGAACGCCAGTTGATGGCAATGCACCGTGATCGGGAGTTGCCGCTGGTGATTGCACGCCCGGGAATCGTTGTCGGCGAGGGGGGGCCGCTTCAACACTGGGGTATTGGGCGGTGGCATGGTGCGGGTGCTGTCCGTATCTGGGGCCATGGCCGCAACATTCTGCCTTTCGTGCTCAACGATGATGTGGTCGACGGCTTGGTCCGAATGATCGACACTGACGCTGCTGTTGGACAGTCCTTCAACTTGATTGGTGAACCGATGCTGTCGGCGCGCGGCTACTTCGATGCAATTCATGATGCGCTTGGTGCGCGTATCCGGGTCAGCTCCGGAAACCTGCTCGCATTCTACGCCTCGGATGCATTCAAACACCTTCTCAAGAAATACGCGCTACGAAAGTCTGGGCTGATCCGACCATCCCTCGCGGATTGGAAGAGCCGCGCGCATCTGTCCCCCTTTGTGAACGCCAAGGCCAAGGACGTGCTTGGCTGGCGTCCCGAATCCGACAAGCAGACCTTCATCGAACGGTCGATTTCACAGGCAAACTTGTTTGGGTTCTGAGATTACATGATTAACGCTTTTTTCCTTGCGACTTGGCCGAAACGGCATTTGGCTGTAACGTTTTACAAAGATGTGGCGTTCATCCCGGGGAAGGGTGCGCGTTACGCCCGCGGGCAAAGCGGGGTGTGCATTTTGCATGGTGAACTCAACCGCGAGGGAAGGGGAAAGACGGGAAGCGGGTGTTTCGCATGACGGACCTATTTAGAGACCCTGGTGCGGCATCGGGTATTGAGTTTCGCCGCAGCGCTAGCCGAGTAAATGGAAGCAACGATGAAAAACGGATGCCCAAACAGGACATCAGGCGACCTTTGACAAACGACATCTGGTCCCAACTTGAACTGTCAGTTCCGTCTCCCGCTATTTTGCGGCGCCAACGGATCGTAGCACTTCAAACATCAGAGGCTGCATCGCAGCCTATCGCGATGCTTCGGACGCAACTTCTGCAAGCGATGAAGACACATGAGTTCGATGCTTTTGCCGTGTCCAGTGCGACAGCGGGGTGCGGAAGTTCGTTTCTGGCTATGAACCTGGCCTTCTCCATGGCCAAACAGAAAAACCTGCGCACTGTACTCTTGGATCTCAACTTGGGGCATCCTTCATTGGCGAAACGTCTGGGGGTGCCGGAAACCGTTGATGATTTCAGTGCGTTTGGTGGCACAATGGATATTCCCAGGAAAGTTGTCCGGCTTGGTGAAAACCTTGCGCTTGGCTACACGACGCACGCGATCAATGATGCGAGCGAACGGCTCCAGAACGTTTCGAACGGTGGCATTATTGATCAGGTGCGGCAGGTTCTGCAGCCTGATGTCATCATTGCGGATACGTCTCCGATCCTGCGCAGCGACGAATTGATCGCACTTGCCCCGCAATTGGGTGGTGTGTTGCTTGTCGCTGACGGCCAACGCACGAAGGCGAACGAAATCACAGCTGTTGAAACGCTGCTGAAGGACCGAACCCGCTTGATTGGCGTTGTACTTAATCGCGGCAAGGGAGCTTGATCCATGGGACCGATTCAGTCTTTCGGTGATTTCATTGGGATGGTCCTGCGCCGTTTCTGGGTGATGGCAGCCGTGTTTTTCCTCGGTGTTGTTGCAACGATGATCGTTGTTGTCGAAATGACGCGCGTCTACGAAACAACGGCGGTCATCGAATTTGACACACCAAATACCCCTGGGGGGGACGCAGGGATAACGGTTCAGCCCAACAGCGGTGCGCGGCAGGTGCAGCTGATCGAACAGCGCCTGATGGCGCGTGAGAGTTTGACCGAGATAATCGAACGGTATGGTCTGTTCACTGATATGGGTGAACTGACGATGGTCGAACGTGTAGCAGCATTGCGCGAGGCGACCACGTTCCAGCAGGTTGCAGCTGTTCAATCTGGTGGCTTTGGATCCGATGGACGACTGTCTGCGATGCTGATCACTGTGCGGTTGAACGATCCATTGATCGTTGCCGATCTTGCCAACGAATTTGCACGGCGCGTTGTCGATGACACTTTCCGGTCGGTCGCAGAACGGACCAGCGAAACGCTGCTTTTCTTTCAAGAGCAGGAGGTGCGGATTGCAAAGGAAAGCCGTGAAATCGAGGCGCAAATTTCAAGCTTTAAGCAGCGCAACCAGGAAGCGCTGCCCGAGGGGCAGGAATTCCGCCGCGATGAGTCCCAGCGGTTGCAGGAAAGTCTTCTGACCATCGAACGGGAAGTACAGGAACTGCAGCGAGAGCGGCGCGTGTTCGATACGTTTGGGACACGGTCAGTTTTGAGCACCGCAGGCTTGGGCGCTTCGGCTGATAGCCCCGTTACGACACTTGAAGCAGAATTGCGTACCCTTGAAATCGAGTTGGCACAGGCGCGTCGCTTGCTCGCTCCGACCAACCCCGATATCGCACGGTTGGAAGCGCAAATTGAAGTCCTTAATGGGCGTGCGGATGCGCTACGCGCCGAGGCGCGAGAGCGTTTTCTGGCAGACATAGACAGCCAGATTGAGCTTCTGAATGGCCAGAAAGAGATCATATCCGAACGTTTGGCCAATTTGCAGATCGCGATGGCCGAAGCGCCGAGTGTTGAGATCGAGCTGGGGTCTTTGACGCTGGAACTGACCCGCGTCCAAGAGCGTTATGCGGTGGCCACGAGCCAGTTGGCGGAGGCGGAGAATGCGCAGATGCTGATCGAGGCACGGCAGTCGGACAGTATGAGGTTGCTGGAACCAGCAATTGTGCCAGAGTTTCCAGTTGGCCCAAGTCGAACGCGTACCATGCTGTTGGGCGTTGGCGTGTCCGGCCTGTTGGCGCTTGTGATCGGCTTCCTGCTAGAGCTGATGAACCCGGTTCTCCGGACCACCCATGCCGTGGCAAACCGAACGGGACTTATGCCAGTTGTGTCTATTCCCGAGATACGCAGTACCGGGGGAAGCGCTCTGGGGTTTGGTCGACAGTTGGTCAGTGCGGCGCTGTTCGTGCTGTTCTGCATCGGCGTTTTGTACCTGGGGACCCAGATCAGCCCAAACTTCGAGGCCATCGTGACGGATGTGACGAATGATGGTTTGGAGTTGCTGGGAACCGCATCGAACTGAGGCCCCAAAAGGGTAGGGACTAGAAGAGCCCTTCGGTATCAAAGGTCACCCGCATGAAGATGCTGTGTGACGACGAAGAGCCATCAAGAATCTCGTCTCTTGTTCTGAACTCGTAGCCTGTGTGTAACGCAGTATTGCGACCAAGATCGCGACGGTAGCTGGCGCCAATTGAAAAGGAGGGTTCGCTTCGGGGATCGCCTTCAGTATCGGTTGAACTGAACGCAAGGGCCAGCCCCAGTTGTGACAGTGAGTTCAGTTCAAAAAGATACCCCATGCCCAGAAAAGCTGTGGTTTCCTCGGGGTCAGTGGCATCGCCCGGGGCGACGTCATAGCTGGCGCGCGCAACGAAAAGCCCATTGCGGTTTGTTCGGGACCAATCAAGCGACGTCGCAAAAGAACTGTCGTCGGCCACGTCACTTCCCGAGAATGACAGGCTGAGTTCAGACTGGGGCAGGGACCAGACAGCGGACAGTGATCCGGTCAGCCCTGTGTCATCAGTGGTGATGCCAAACGAACGTTCCTGCTCCCAGATTGGTCCCAGTTCTGCCGACAGGCTGAAAGTGGATGTCGGTTCGTAATCAACACCAAACAAAAGGCTTGTGCTCTCTGACCTGGTGTCGGCGAGATCATCTTCTTCTCTTGATGCGACTTCCAATCGAAACCGCCCCGTTACAGCAGAGGAAAGGGCCAGGCGGGCGCCGATATCTGCAGATACGCTCAAGCTGTCTTCGAGGTCTGGGTCCGTGGTTTCAGAATACTCCGTCAGGATGGCCGAAACGCCAAAATCAAAGGCCAAGGGCATATCACGCCCCGTGTCCATTCGGGCCGTGACGACGGATGTGCTGCGCGTACCCGCACCTTCAAAGTCATCGGGAGCGCTCAATGGCAGCAATGTACCGTCATCCCCGATGACGCCGGTGTACACGTCGGTGAAAGCAATCGCATCGCGCATGTGGCTTGCAGAGAATTGCAAACCTGAACGGGCTGCATCGCGACGGTAGTCGAATTGAACAAACGGGTCAGACGCATCATTCGACCCCGGTTGCGTGAATGATGGGGCCAATCTGAACGTCGTACCAGCGGTCAGAGCAATTCTTTGGGTGCGTGTTTCGCTCGAGATGCCGAAGGCGAGCTCGGTTGCGCCGAACCCTGCACCACCCGAACCCAATGACTGGAGTGCAAAATCGGTTTCCGCAGTGAAACTTTGCGCGGCGGTGAAACGATATTGCAGGCCACCCGGACCAAGGTCCTGCGGTACTGCCGCCGCTGGTGCGAGACCAAACAAGGCCGAAAGACCCAGTGCCCTGCGCCAGCCGATGATCACATTGTCCGCCACCAGCCTATGGTCCTATTCGAACAGGCGCCGTTCAGGAACTATCAGAACATCACCTTCCTTGACGAGGAATGCAGGGGCCGAGCCGCGGCCCTTCAACACTTGCTCGATGTCGAATTGGTACAGCCGTTCTTGACCGGTTTTGGGGTCGGCGCGGCGCAATTGAATGCGGTTTGTCGCTGCGAAGCGGGTGGGTCCGCCAGCAGCGGCCACAAGTTGCAATAGGGAGGTTTTCAGGCGGACTTGCAGGGCGCCTGGCGTGTTCATTTCGCCGGTCACGTAGACAGTCATTGTTTCTTCGGGCAGCGGCGGTTCGCGCGGAATGCGAGGACGGAGTGCCCGCAGCGATACGAACACATTGGGTGTCTCTGCAAAGTTTGGACGCAGTGCAGTTGAGAGCGCGCTTTCAATCTGCTTCAGAGTACGACCACTGGCGCGAACCTGACCAACGGGTGGAAAAGTGATCATTCCACCGGGTGTCACCAACAATTCGCGGTTCAGCGTTGTGTCTTCTGACACTTCGATCAGGATAGTGTCACCTGATTTGATCCGGTAGTTTTGTGCCATCACCGATGAGGTGATGCACGTCAAAAACCAAGCGGACAGCAAAATGAGACGCCGTATTGTCATGCTCAATCCCTCGATCAATGCGCCCCGTCTTTCGCAGGCCGTCACTGTTTGTATCACGATTTGAGAGGTTTCAGGGCGCTGTATGCGCCCTGAAACGTCAGAATATGTTCAGGAGTCACCCTATAGCGACACTTAGCGAAACTGCAATGCGCCCCGCGTATGCACGTCAGTGCCCGTTTGCTTTGACGACCACTGAAACAGTGCGTGCCATAATGCTGAGATCCACTATGAACGTACACTCATTTTCGTAACGGGTGTCGAAATGTGCCCGCTCAGCAAAAGTGGAATCGTTGCGGTCCGACACCTGCCAGAACCCGGTAATGCCTGGGCGCAGACGGAAGTACGCAGACCCGGGATACAGCCGCTTCTGCTCAGTCATAATCGGTCGCGGCCCGACGAGGCTCATGTCCCCGATCAGAACGTTAAACAACTGCGGCAGTTCATCGATCGAAGTCTTGCGAATGATACGTCCGATAGGCGTGATCCTGGGATCGTGACGTAGCTTTTGATAAGCGTCCCATTCGCGCCGCGCATCCGGGTTTGCACCGAGATGTGCTTCCAACAGTTTCTTTGCATTCGGAACCATGCTCCGAAGCTTCCACATGCGGAACACTCGACCGTCCCGACCGACGCGGTCTTGCGAATAGAATGGGTTCGCGCCGTCGCTCAGAGCAATCCCAAGAGCTGCGAGTGCAATCCACGGCAGAACGAAGGGCATCGCCATCAATACAACTGTCACATCAAGCACACGCTTGAAGCCAGCCGCATAGATCCCGTTCCCTCGATCTGCTGATGATCGGTCTGTACGACCATGTACACTGGCTACGCCACTTGATGTTGCAGCACTGTAACCGACGCCTAAAATCGAATTTCGTCGTTTAGTTTTCATAACCAAACCCCCAGATACCAATTTACACACAAAATTTAGATCTCCGCCGGGAAACGCTTGCGCGCTCCGGCGGCACTTAAAATGACTTTAATCAATCTCGTTCACTGTTTACTCGAGCGAAAACCCGCTCACCTGACAGACTTTATACGATCCCCAAGGGGGTGTTAATAGAATTTTAATAAAAACAACCCTTGCTAGTAAGGCTGGATTGAGCTGCCCTTATTTGGGGCAAATTTGTCCACATATCGCCTGAATCCGCGTTTTGGTCGCAGTTGCTGGTACTATTGTGCACAAGTGAAGGTTGTAGTTTTTGGCAGCATTGTATGGCGCCTGAGGTCATTGCCACTCGTCAAACGCGATTGTTTCAACCTCCGGTCTCGCCAAATGCAATAAACTGCTTGGCTTGAGCGAATCGCCCGGTCTTTGCACGACCAAGATCAAAGCATGTCATCAGGGGGGGGGAGAGCGGGCCGCGGCGCGTTGGTATCCATCGATGACAAAGTGTCGGCTTGAATCTATCTCTGCATCGGTCAGGGATCCGCCATCTGACAGTAGATACAGCGCGCCTGCGCGCTCCTGTGATCTTACCTGCGTTAAAAGATTTGTCTTGAATGACGATCACCCTACTTTACCGTAGGCAAAAATACGGACGCGAATTCAATCGACGTTCAGAGCAGCAGAAAGAGGCAAGGAATGAGCGGTAATCCGTAAAAATGGCAGGAATCTGCCGCTATCCGAGACGGTCTGGCTGTCCTCATTGAGGCATGCGGACCCGACTGGTAACGAACCCCGAGGCAAGAAACCAAACGTGCAGGTACCAGATGAAGAACGTCTAATCTAAGCGTACATATCACTCGCTTTATTTCGTGCGAGCGATCTACCTGATTTTCTGATCAAGACCGATTGATGTCGTGGAGCGGCAGCATGCCCTTTTGGCTGCCACATTCACGTCAAAAAATATTCCAACTTTAACGCTAACACGGACGCTCGCGAATTGCGCCGAGCTCCTTCGGTATGGACTGTTCAGAGGATGCAGAGAGCATGAGTCAGTATGATATGAACGCCGATGTTTTGTTCATTGGCCATAGTCTTGTTGGGCCAACAATGCCCAACATGGTGGATGCTGCTGCAGGCAGCAGGGGGGGTACGGGTGATGTTGATGCACAGGTTATCAACGGCGCCCCCCTTACTTGGCAATGGCAACACGGAGCTGACGCACAAGGTGTGAATGCACGTGAGGTTTTGCCCAGTGGCAACTACGATGTTCTTGTGATGACCGAAGGGCTGCCGCTCTTGAACCATCTTAGGTTCTCGGACACGAATACGTACGCCCGCAACTATTATGATTTGGCTGTATCGAACAATCCTGACGCACGCGTCTATGTGTATGAAACATGGCACTCGCTGAACAGTGGTACGGGTATCGCGGTTCCGCATGACACCGAAGACCACATCCCTTGGCGTGATCGAATTGATAATGATCTGGCCCGTTGGGAAAGCATTGTTGACAGTGTGAACTCAGGCCTCGCGCCAGGGCAACCCGAGGTTATGCTGATCCCGGTTGGTCAGGCGATGGGTATGCTGCATGATCGGATCGAGGCTGGTCTTGTGCCGGGCCTTACCAGCATCAACCAGCTCTTTTCGGATGATATCCACCCGAACGATCTTGGCACTTACTTCGTGACCATGGTTCAGTACGCCACGATCTATGGTGATGATCCACGGAACTTGCCGATTGAGCTGGCTGGGATTTCCGGTGTTCCAACCGAGGCAATGGCCGAGGCACTCCAAGAGATCGCGTGGAACACCGTAACAACCTATGAAGGATCCGGCGTTACTGCAGATGGTGGCGGTGGCGGCGTGACACCCCCTCCGCCAGTTGATCTCGACCCGGACGCGAACGAGGACGCGGCAGCGACTGATGAAGGCGATGCTGTCATGATCGACGTGCTCGCCAATGATGTCGACCGGGACGGTGATGGCATTTCCATTTCGGCTGTTGGTGACGCGGCGAATGGCTCCGTGAATATCGAGGCGGGACAGCTTGTGTACACGCCTGATGCCGATTTCTCCGGGGAAGACACATTCTCATACACCATTACAGATGCAAACGGTGATACGGATACCGCTATGGTTACAGTCACCGTGAGCGGCGCACCTACAACGCCCAATCCACAGCCACCGACACCACCAACATCGCCTGATTTGCCCGGCGATGCAGTCTTGAACCCTTCGGTTGCCATTGGCTTGGCCGGTGTGAACGACTGGTCCGTACAGCAGCCTTTCCTTGATGTGATGAAGACGGGACGGGAATGGATCGGACACATTGAAGGTCAATGGGGCGGGTGGTCATTTGATCAGCTCGAGGCCGGCGGGTACCTTGATGAGAATGGGTGGCCAACTGACCTGCCACCCGGGGTAGGGGCCATTTCGTCACTGATCCTCACGGATCTGCCCGCGGAAACTGCCGACTACACTGCGGGGCGGTACCGCGTCACATACGAAGGCGAAGGTGAATTGGTCATCAGTGGCGGTGGCGCAAGCAACGTTGTATATGGCGACGGTGAGATCTGGTTTGATTTCACGCCGAGCCCGGGCCCGGTTCTTGTAACGATCGAAGACACGGATCCAAATGGCACCGGCAACAACATTCGCAATGTGTCGGTTGTTCAAGAGGATCACATCGAAGCGTATGAAAGCGGAGAGATTTTTAATCCGCTTTGGCTCGAACAAATCGGTGACTTCCGTTCGCTCCGTTACATGGATTGGATGGAAACCAACGATTCCGAACAATCTGAATGGGCAGATCGCCCTTCGGTGAACGATTTTTCATGGGGCGTCGAAGGCGTTCCGCTTGAGATCATGGTGGAACTTGCAAACCAGGTTGGTGCTGACCCTTGGTTTAACATGCCTCACCTCGCAACTGACGAATACATGCGCGAATTCGCAGAGTATGTCGAAGCGAACCTAGACCCAGATCTGCGCGCCTATGTCGAGTTTTCGAACGAGGTCTGGAACTGGCAGTTCGAGCAGGCCATCTGGGCCGAAGAGCAAGGTCGCGAACGTTGGGGTACAGACCTTGGTTGGACACAGTACGCCACGCTCCGTGCGACAGAAATGGCGCAAATCTGGGACTCTGTGTTCGGCGATCAGGCTGACGCACGTCTGGATCTGGTTCTTG
Source organism: Tateyamaria omphalii (assembly GCF_014651375.1). Taxonomy (GTDB): domain Bacteria; phylum Pseudomonadota; class Alphaproteobacteria; order Rhodobacterales; family Rhodobacteraceae; genus Tateyamaria; species Tateyamaria omphalii. The sequence goes on along the minus strand of NZ_BMWT01000002.1, from coordinate 445,025 downwards.
GCCTCCAGGCCGGTTGGATGGGACTTGAGCAGGATATGCTCAACGGAACGCTGTGGCGGTCGGAAAATCCCGACAATCCTGCGCCGTACACATTCTTCGACAGCTACGCGATCACCGGCTATTTCAGCGCAGGGCTCGGGCATGACGAAAAAGCCGGGATTGTGTTGGGCTGGATTGATGAAAGCGAAGCACGCGCAGTTACGGCTGCCAACAATCTGGGTCTGAGCGGTGCTGCCCGTGATGCATACATCGCGGAACATCGGTATGACTACGCCACCGAGCTTGCGATACAAGAGTTGCGAGATGGTTCGGTCACAGGTGACACCGAAAACTCGCTTGCCCACATTATCAACACTGTCTTCGCCTATCATGCGGGTGTGGCCGAGGAATACGGCCTAGATCTTGTGATGTATGAAGGTGGTTCGCACGTTGTTGGTGTTGGCTCTTGGGTCGGAAATCAGGAACTGACCGATTTCTTCACCTATCTTAACTATACCGACGAGATGGGCGAACTGTACGAAATCCTTCTTGAAGGATGGCGCGACGCAGGCGGAACGATGTTCAACGCATTCGTTGACGTCTACACACCCAACCAATACGGAAGCTGGGGCCATTTGCGCACCCTGACAGACGAAAGCGTTCGTTGGGACCAGATCCTGGATTTCAACATCAACAATCCAGCCTGGTGGGAAGAAGACCGCGCGGCGGATGCATTTGTTGGCACGGCCGAAGGTGTCACAGGTGTCCAGTTGAATGGCACCAATGGCAACGACGAAATCGATGGTGGCGCTGGCAACGATATGCTGATCGGTGGCGGCGGTTTTGACACCATGCGGGGGGACGCTGGCAACGATACCCTAAGGGGTGACAACGGCGCCGACTCTCTCTTTGGTGGCGACGGCAACGATCGCATTGAAGGTGGCCAAGGGTTTGACCAGTTGTTCGGTGGGAATGGAGACGACACCATTATGAGTGGCGAAACCGCCGACCGCGCCTATGGGGGTGCCGGCAATGATGTCATCTTCGGCGGGACAAATGTCGGGCTGTCCATTGATGGGCTTTGGGGCGAGGCAGGTGACGATACAATCGCTGGCCAAGGTGGCTTTGACATGCTTGACGGTGGTGACGGCAACGATCTCCTCGATGGTGGTGATCAGGCCGACAATGTCTACGGTCGTGATGGCGAAGACACCTTGATCGGAGGCCAAGGGCTTGACCGGCTCTTTGGCGGAAATGGCAATGATATCGCCTATGGCGGCACAGAAAATGACGGGCTGTTTGGTGACTTCGGAAATGACACGCTGTTCGGTGAAGCTGGCAATGACAACTTCTTTGGCGGCGGCGGCGACGACCTCATCTTTGGCGGCGCCGACAATGATACCATAAATGGTGGCTCCGGCTTCGATACGATCAATGGTGGTTCAGGGGATGACGAACTGTTCGGTCGTTTCAATGCCGACACGTTCATCTTCGTTGATGGGCACGGCAATGACACGATCGGAGATTTCGACGCGTTGAACAACTTCGAGCGGATCGATTTCAGCGGTCTTTCGACAATCAACAGTGTCGCTGATCTGAACTTGGGCAGCGCGACGTCCGGTGCGGCCACGCAGGTTGGTCAGGATGTTGTGATTGATACAGGTAATGGAAACTCGATCATATTGTCCGGTGTAAACCTGTCTGATTTGGACGCTGCAGACTTCTTGTTCTGAAGCACTCCGATCTTGGATGACCATGCGGTTGAGCGGCGCCTCCAAGGGCGCCGCTTTTTTTACGGATGCCTGCTGTGAACTGATGGTGGGCAGCGTGCTTCGTGTTGGCTTTCCGTTTGCGCGTTGTGCCCTTGGCATTGTATTGGAGCCTTCAGTTAGGGTGCAGCATGCGGCTCTCCCGTACACAAGTCAGCGCCCGCTTGAATCATGAAACCCATAAATGTGACAAAAAACGCCCGGCTGTCGGTAGCGCCGATGATGGATTGGACAGACCGCCATTGCCGCTACCTGCATCGTCAGCTCAGCGGGCAAGCGCTTCTGTACACTGAGATGGTGACGGCGCCTGCGCTTGTGCGTGGTGGCGCGTTGCATCTGTTGGATCATGATCCTGCAGAACATCCTGTTGCATTGCAATTGGGCGGGTCCGATGCACGAGAGCTCGCGCAGGCATCACGCCTGGGCGCAGAAGCTGGGTATGATGAGATCAATCTGAATTGTGGGTGTCCTTCAGATCGTGTGCAATCCGGCACTTTCGGGGCGGTCTTGATGCGCGATCCGGGACTGGTTGCAGAGTGTGTGACGGCGATGCGTGATACAGTCGATGTGCCCGTGACCGTGAAGTGTCGCATTGGCGTAGATGACCAAGACCCTGAAGAGGTGTTGCCTGAGTTCCTGTCGCGGATCGTAGCGGCCGGGTGCGAACGGGTGACAATCCATGCCCGCAAAGCATGGCTTAAAGGCTTAAGCCCAAAAGAGAACCGAGACATTCCTCCGCTTGATTATGATCTGGTGCAGCGGATGAAAGGTCTGTTTCCGAACCTGCACGTTTCGATAAACGGTGGCATTGCGACATTGGATCAGGTCGAAGAACTGCTCGACAGTGGACTTGATGGTGTGATGGTTGGTCGAGCGGCCTATCACCAGCCGGTGGATGTTCTGGCCCAGGCTGACCGGCGTATATTTGGATCGGGTTGTGACAGCACCGCAGAGCACGCCGTGGCGGCCATGTTGCCTTATATCGAAAGGCACCTGTCCGAAGGCGGTCGCCTGCATCAAATCACCCGTCACATGCTGGGACTTTTCGCAGGGCGCCCGGGTGCGCGTGGATGGCGGCGCACTCTAAGTGAAGGTGCGACGCAGGGCGGAGCAGGACCGGAATTGGTTGAAGCCGCCCTCGGGCACGTGACCGCTCTGGCCCCCGAAGCGAAAGCGGTGTAGCACCACGCGACCTTAAGCGGGAGCTGCCGATGCCTGACACCATTCTTCTGATCCAGATGTTGATCGTGTTGGCCGTGATTGGTGCCTTTGCCGGTGTACTCGCGGGGCTGCTGGGTGTCGGTGGCGGTATCGTTCTGGTGCCCGCGTTTTTCTACGCATTTCAGACGCTTGGCTATGGCGGGCCGGACCTGATGCAGATGTGTCTGGCCACATCTCTTGCCACAATCATCGTCACGTCCGTTCGATCGGTCATGAGCCATAACAAGAAAGGTGCCGTTGATTGGGACATCTTGCGTAGCTGGGCACCCGGCATCGTGATCGGGGCGGTGCTTGGCATGCTGTTGGTGGCACAGTTGCGCACCACCACACTGCAAGCCATTTTCGGGGTGCTTGCCTTGATCGTCGGGCTTTACATGGGGTTTGGCCGCGCAAGCTGGCGTTTGGGGCCTGCCATGCCAACCGGAGCGGGCAGGGCGGCTCTGTCGCCGGGAATGGGATTTCTGTCGGTTCTGATGGGCATTGGCGGTGGCAGCTTTGGCGTACCGTTGATGAGCCTGTTTTCCGTGCCGATCCACCGCGCAGTCGCTACCGCAGCTGGCTTTGGTGTTTTGATCGCTGTCCCATCGGTCATCGGGTTTCTGCTGGTGTCGCTTGATGGGCCCGTGCCACCCTACACGATTGGTGCCGTAAACCTTGTCGCATTTGCGGTTATCATCGCGATGACCTTGGTGACTGCGCCGTTGGGTGTCCGGTTGGCACATGCGATGGATCCGGGTCCTCTCAAACGGGTATTCGCCGTTTTCCTTGTGTTGGTTGCGCTGAATATGTTGCGCAAGGCGTTGTGGGGATGATCGATACGGATGGCTTCGTGGTTTTTGATCACGATGATCGCACGGCGCGATGGGCCTCAGCTGCCGAAGCGGTGGCCACTGGGCTCGTCAATGATCCGGAAACTCGGCTTCGCAATCTACGGCACGGCGATACGTGGTTTGTCGGCGTGGATGTCTTGCCAAACGACGCGGATGGCGGTGTTTCCAGCGTGCCTCTTGCCGGTCCTTGGCAAAATCAAGTGCCAGAATTGCCCTTGCATTTCGGCCAGGTATCGATTGTGTACCCAGGATACCCAAAACGTGATGCCGATCAAAGCGAAGCCAATCATCTGTTTCGCATCAAACGTATGGCTGGGCATGTCGATGGATTGTTGCCCGAAGGAGCCAGGCGGAGGCGCTATGCCCGGGAAGTCCACGCCTACATCCTTGGATTGCCGCTTAATGATGTGCCCGCCGCGCCCACAGTCGTATGGAAGGGCAGTCACAAGATCATGCAGAACGCCTTTCAGAACGCCATTGCGGACCAAGATCCGCGTGAGGTGGACATAACAGACGCCTACCAAGCGGCACGGCGCAGTGTTTTTGACAGCTGCGAGATGGTTCCGATCCGGGCCAAGCCCGGCCAGTCGTTCCTGATCCACCGCTTTGCCGTGCATGGGACAGCACCGTGGGAGGGGGCGGATGACGCAGGGCGAATGATCGCATTTTTCCGACCTGAATTCCCAAATCCCGCGGATTGGCTCAACCAAGCCTGACGACACGCATGCTGAGGCCGTTGTGTTTTGGATCGCGCCCACGTCGAAGAGCGGTCAGATTTGCGTCACTTTGTGCTACCGCTTCAACCGGGCAGCACGTCCACCACGCCGACCCTTTGGCGCCGCGTCCCTTTTCGGCAGTTCAGCCATGATGATGCGTCTTTCGTCTGCGCTCATTCTGCTCCAGCCACCGATTTCATCGATCGAGCGGGCGCAGCCCGTGCACAGCCGCGTCTCGGGATGAATGACGCAGATCTGCACGCAGGGGCTTTCGATTTCTTCGCGGTTCCATACAAGGGAACGGGGAACGTCTGTCATGCCTGCCTCTTCATCGCCGCCAGCCTGTCCAGCAGTCCCTGCAAGATATATCCGGCGGCCACGTGATCAATGACCTCGGCGCGACGTTTACGTGTCGTATCCGCCTCAAGAAGCGCTTTTTCGGCAGCCACGGTGCTTAGCCGCTCATCCCAAAAGGTGATGGGACCATCCCAAAGCTTCTCAAAATTGCGCGCGAAGGCCCGTGTGGACTGACAACGTGGGCCTTCGCTGCCATCCATGTTGCGGGGCAGGCCTAAGACGAGGCCGCCCACGTTCCGTTCACCAATAAGGGCGCGCAAGCGTTCGGCATCGACGCCGAACTTCTTGCGGCGAACCGTTTCAAGCGGTGTGGCAACAGACCAGAATGTGTCTGACACGGCAACGCCAATGGTCTTGTCACCAAGATCGAGCCCCATCAAGGCTTGCATCGGAGGCAGTGCCGCCAAAAACGCGTCGGTGTCGTCCGTGATCATTCCAGCCCTATGCGGTCAGCGGTTCGGCTCAGAACGTCTGCGGCGCGAGGGTCGTCACCAAAAACCTCGCGGGCATTGATCAGGATGGCGTTGGCCTGATCCATTTGGCCCAGAACACCCAAGGCGGAGATAAGTTGTGCCCAGTCCTCGACGGGTCCGCCTTCGGTTGCGAGGCGATCGGACAGGCCGCTGACCATGCCCTGGATCATCTCCATCCGTTCTGCAGGGCTCAGCCCCTCTGCCGCTTCAATCTGTTCCGAGGACGGACCTCTGCCGGAGCCAATTGTGGGCATGGCGTAGTTCACACCGGCGCGAAATGCCATCTGCTCAATCTGTGCTGTGACCGGTTCAATCCAGGGTGCATCGGTAGGGCCTTCGCGCAGCAGCTGATCCCAAATGCGCAGCGCTGTGTCAGGGCGCCCAGTTTGTGACATCATCAGCCCATAATAGTAGCGTGCAGGTCCATCTGCCGGGTCCATGGAAAGCACGCGGTCGAGAACTCCCTCGGCTTCGGGCGAGACATAACCACCAGCTGCCAGGATCAGTAGATCGGCGTATTCCGAAAAATCGGTTGCTGTTGTCTGGTCTCCTTTCAGGAGCAGAACCTGTGCTTTTGCGGCGTGTGCGGCTGCAAAGTTGCCCAGGCGACCTTCGGCACGGCTGAGCAATTCGTGGCCTTGGATGTCGTCTGGCCGCGTCACAACTGCCTGTCGCAGCCGCTCAACGAGGACCACATAGTCGGGGTCGACATTCGGGGGGAGGGAGGATGCCTCAAGGCTTGCTTCTGCCGTTTCCTGACTGGGCCGTTCCTGACGCAGGATTTGTGCCGCCTCGATCCGGTTGGCCAAAGCGAGGTCACCATATCCCGGTGCGCCCAACTGCGTGTAAATGGCATATGACCCAACGACGACAATCGCGAGCGTTAATGCAAGGCTGACCAATCCACCAGATTGCGCCGTGCTTTTCGCATGTTTTTGGAGCGCCGCGTCGGCTGCAAGGATCCGCCGGGACACTTCTGTACGGATGCGATCGGCATCTGTTTCCGATACCACGCCGCGTGCCAGATCGCGGTCAACCTCGCGCAACTGGTCGCGGTACACATCCAAGTCATAAGCCGCGGGCGGGCGATCGCCAACAGACCCGCGCAGCATCGCGCGTGCCAAAGTGGCCAGCACTGCAACCGTCAACAAGGCCGTGATTGTCCAGAAAACCATGCGCACCACATCTGTTCGTTCGGTGTCATTTAACCCCTGCACGAGGTCAGCAAAAGGGTGCTTGGCATACCCGTGATGTCGCAGGTGTCGGCAAGTGTCGCAAATCCGTCAAAAAACGCCGCCGGTGCTGCCCCTTTTTTTGAAGACAAAGGCGATTAAAACCGCACGTATACGCTTTGCGATTCCACGGTCCGGACGGCTGCCCATGAAACGATACTCTGCTTTTGCCATCGCCCGAGAGGCTGCGCGTTACCACACAGGGTGGGAGCGGGCATGGCGTGCACCCGAACCAAAGAAGAAATACGACGTGATCATTGTTGGGGCAGGTGGGCACGGCCTGGCGACCGCCTACTATCTCGGCAAGAATTTCGGGATCACCAACGTCGCCATCCTTGAAAAAGGTTGGCTCGGCGGCGGCAATACTGGGCGAAACACCACGATCATCCGCTCAAACTATCTGCAGGATCCGTCCGCTGCGATCTATGAAAAAGCGCGTTCGCTGTACGAGACGATGAGTCAGGATCTGAACTACAACGTCATGTTCAGCCCGCGCGGCGTCATCATGCTGGCCCAGACACATCACGAGGTGCGGGGATACCAGCGCACGGCCCACGCAAATGCACTGCAAGGGGTGAAGACCGAGTTTATTGGTCCCGAGAAGGTTAAGGAACTTGTGCCGATCATCCATCTGGATGGTCCGCGCTACCCGGTTCTTGGTGGCTTGTGGCAAGCGCGCGGGGGTACGGCACGTCACGACGCGGTCGCTTGGGGCTATGCAAGGGCATGTTCTGACATGGGCATGGACGTGATCCAGAAATGCGAAGTCACGGCAATCCGGCGCGAAGGCGACAAGGTCGTTGGTGTCGACACATCCAAGGGTGCCATTGATTGCGACAAGCTGGGTGTTGTCGTTGCGGGGCACTCGGGGCATCTGGCCGATATGGCGGGTTTCCGTCTTCCCATCGAATCCGTGGCGCTGCAGGCGCTGGTATCCGAACCGATCAAACCCTGCATGGACGTGGTGGTCATGGCCAACACAGTGCACGGCTACATGAGCCAGTCCGACAAGGGTGAGATGGTGATTGGCGGCGGTACTGACGGGTACAACAACTATACACAGCGCGGATCTTTCCATCATATTGAGGAAACAGTACGCGCATTGATCGAGACGTTTCCAATGGTGTCACGTCTGAAGATGCTGCGCCAATGGGGCGGGATCGTAGATGTGACAGGGGACCGTTCACCGATCCTGTCGAAAACGCCCGTAGAGGGTGTGTTCATCAACTGCGGTTGGGGCACGGGCGGGTTCAAGGCGATCCCGGGATCAGGCTGGGCCATGGCCGAGCTGGTGGCGAAGGGGCGATCCCCGCTGACGGACGAATTTGGATTGAACCGGTTCCGCGAAGGGCGGTTTATTGATGAAAGCGTTGCGGCAGGGGTGGCGCACTGATGCAGGACGTCATGCAACGCGATGGGCTGGATGTCTGGCAGGACGTGTTCGGTCCTGCTTGCGCATCACTCGTGCGTTTTCTTCCCTTCGCCAGCGGCAGAGCCAAATGCGATCAAGTTGGCAACGTCGATTTCCCGTCCACCACGCGCTTCCAGCCGTTTGGCGGCTGCCCGGCGTTCCAGAACAAACATAATGATGGCACCCGCGGCAATTGCGCCAAAGATCAGGATGGCGCCAGTCGTATGATCCATAGTGACCTCCTGTCAACTTTACTTGACACTTGCACAGAAATCACCGTTGGGTCACGAAAAATCGCAAAACCGGCGGGATGCAGCCGTTGTTTTGGTGCAAAACCGGCTGTGCTCAGCCCGTTTTTCAGACCCAAGGTCCCTGATATTGCGCCAGCGCACCTGCGTGATGACATGGAAGCCCATAGAACGGAGGCTTACACATGTCAGACTATCCAAACCCGAATATCCATCGTGGCGACGGCGTGTCGGGCCGCGGGCTCCTTATCTCTTTCGCGGTCATTGTCGCCGTTGTGGCACTTCTCGCACTGCTCGGCTCCGTTGGCTCGGGCGGTGGTGAAGGCGGCCCAACGCAGAATGCCATCACGCCGGCAGCAACCGACACGACCGGTACAACAGGCACGGCGATGCCAACCGAATAACACCTCCCAAACTATTCGGACCGCATCAGGCGGGCGTCTTCGGACGTCCGCCTTTTGCATGTCCGCTCCAGTGATCGGAGTGCGCCCATGCTGATCCTGACTTGCCCCTATTGTGGTCAGACCGGAGAAGAGACCGAATTTCACGCCGGAGGCGAGGCGCATCTAAAACGCTTCGGGCCCGGATCAACGGACAGCGACTTCGAAGAATACCTGTTTATGCGCGAAAACCCCAAGGGTGTGCATTTCGAACGCTGGCGCCATGTCTATGGCTGCGGCAAGTGGTTTCATGCTGCACGCTGCACGACGACCCTCGAAGTCTTTGGCACCTATTCCGCGCAAGTGACCGAACCTCCGAAAGAGATTTGCGACAAGATCAGCGAAAAGCGTCCCGGCTGGTCGTGGGGGGCTTTCTCGTGAACATGTTTCTTCTGACCGAAAATACCACCGCCGGAGGCTACGAGGCCTGCCGCAGCGATGAGGCTTACACATGAGCACACGTCTCGCAACTGGCGGTCGCCTTCTGAACAAGGACAAGGCCGTTCGCTTTATTTTCAACGGGCAGCAAATGCGCGGGTTCGAAGGTGATACGCTTGCCTCAGCGCTGCTGGCCAATGATCAGATGCTGGTTGGCAGGTCGTTCAAGTATCACCGCCCACGCGGGATTGTCGCCGCTGGGCCGGAAGAGCCGAATGCACTGGTGAACCTTGGTGTCGAGGGCAAGTTCGAGCCGAACCAGCGTGCCACGACAACAGAGCTTTTCGAGGGGCTGCTTGCCACGTCGCAAAACCACTGGCCGAGCCTGGAATTCGATGTGGGTGCAATCAACGCCAAGCTGTCCCGCTTTATGCCGGCTGGTTTCTACTACAAGATGTTCATCCATCCGCGGCCGCTGTGGAAACACGTCTACGAACCCTTCATCCGGCAAGCCGCTGGATTGGGGCAAGCGCCTAAGGGGCGTGATCAGGACACCTACGAACACTTCCATGCATTCTGCGATGTGCTTGTTGTTGGCGGCGGCATTGCAGGTCTGGTTTCTGCACGCGCTGCAGGTAAGGCAGGTGCTCGGGTTCTTCTTATCGAGCAAACTGCCCATTGGGGTGGACGTGCGCCGGTGGATGGTGGGAACGTTGACGGCAAGCCTGTGGATAACGTCGTGGATGAACTCTTGTCTGAGTTGAACGACATGCCCAATGTCACAATGCGTACCCGTTTGATGGGGGCGGGCGTTTATGACCATGGGTATGTGCTGGGTTACGAGCGACTGAATGACCACGCACCCGAAAAGGATGGGCCACGCCATCGGCTGTGGCGCATTCGGGCAGGGCACGTGATCACCGCTACCGGAGCGATTGAACGCCCGCTTTCGTTTGCAGGCAACGATATTCCCGGTGTCATGCTGGCATCGGCGGTGCGGGACTACGTCGTGAACTATGGCGTCAGCCCGGGCGACCGGACAGTCATTGTGACTAACAATGACGATGCATATCGCACCGCAAGCGCTTTGAAAGCGGCGGGACTGGACATTCCAGCCATTTTGGATGCGCGCGTGCTGCCGGTCGACAGTCCGCTGGTTTCCGAAGCAAAGGCCGCGGGGATCCGAGTGTTGATGGGACATGGCGTGTCCAAGGTTTTGGGCGGCAAACGGGTCACCGGTGTTGCGGTCTGTTCGCAAGCAGGCGAGGGCGCAGTGCAGGAAGAGATCACCTGTGATGCGGTCGCCATGTCAGGCGGCTGGTCCCCTGTTGTGCACTTATGGTCGCATTGCGGTGGGAAACTGTTCTGGGACGACGATTTTGCCATGTTCCGTCCGGATGTGGATAAAGCACCGACGGGTGCGGATGGCAGCGCTTTTGTCAGTCCGGCAGGATCAGCAAATGGGCACTTCGGGTTGGCTGAACTGGTTGGTGATGCACACGCGATGGGGAACGCAGCCGCACGTGCCACCGGTCACAAGCCAAGAAAGTCGACCGTTCCGGATGCCAGCAGCGTTGAAGAGGCTGCCATGGCACCTGTCTGGTTGATGCCGCAAGGCGCCGGTACGGCGTTGCGCAGCAAGGCGTGGCTTGATTATCAAAATGATGTGAAGGTGTCCGATGTTCAACTGGCAGCGCAGGAAGGGTTCGAAAGCGTCGAACACGCCAAGCGCTATACCACGTTGGGTATGGCGACGGATCAAGGCAAGCTGAGCAATATCAACGGGCTCGCAATCCTGTCGGATGCTCTCAACCAACCGATCCCACAAACTGGCACAACGACGTTCCGTCCTCCCTATACCCCAATATCAATGGGGGCGATTGCGGGTGAGGCGCGGGGGAAAGTGTTTCAGCCCGTGCGCCGAACACCTATCCACGATTGGCACGATGCGAACGGGGCAGACTGGGAACCAGTGGGCCATTGGCGCCGTCCCTACGCCTATGTTCGTAGCGGCGAAACTGTACACGACGCGGTCATGCGCGAGACAAAGAATGTGCGCGAAAACCTCGGGCTTCTCGATGCTTCTACTCTTGGCAAGTTGATCGTCAAAGGGCCCGACGCGGGCAAGTTTCTCGACATGCTCTACACCAACATGATGAGCACGCTGAAACCCGGCAAATGCCGCTATGGGCTGATGTGCAGCGAAAATGGCTTTCTCATCGACGATGGCGTTGTCGCCCGGATTGATGAAGATACATTCCTTTGCCACACAACGACCGGTGGGGCCGAGCGCATCCACGGCCATATGGAAGAATGGCTGCAGACCGAGTGGTGGGACATGCAGGTCTATGTTGCCAACGTGACCGAGCAATATGCTCAGGTGGCGGTGGTTGGTCCAAATGCACGCAAGGTACTTGAAGCGCTCGGAGGAATGGATGTCTCGGCCGAGGCGCTTGGTTTCATGGAATGGGCTGATGGCACCTTGGGCGGCTTCGACGTTCGAGCCTATCGGATTTCGTTCTCAGGTGAACTGAGCTACGAAATTGCGGTGCGTGCTTCAGAAGGGCAGGCGTTCTGGGATGCGCTTATGTCGGTCGGAGCTGATCTGGGTGTCATGCCCTATGGCACCGAAGCACTGCATATCCTGCGTGCGGAGAAAGGCTTCATCATGATTGGGGACGAAACGGACGGCACCGTCATTCCCCAGGACCTTGGACTGCATTGGGCACTGTCCAAGAAGAAGGAAGACTATCTGGGCAAGCGCGCGCAAGAACGCACCCATATGACCGATCCAGAGCGTTGGAAGCTGGTCGGTCTGGAAACTCTTGATGGCTCTGTACTGCCGGATGGAGCTTACGCAGTTGCCGAAGGCACAAATGAAAACGGCCAGCGCAACATGCAAGGGCGGGTGACATCATCGTACCATTCGCCGAACCTGAACAAGGGGATCGCCATGGGACTGGTCCTGCATGGGCCGGACCGTATGGGCGAAGTGATCGACTTCCCCGGCACTGATGGCACGACCTATAAGGCCAGGATCGTCAGCCCGATCTTCTATGACCCGGATGGGGAGAAGCAGAATGTCTAATGCTGTAAGTGCATTGAACGGCGCGACATGGACCCAAGGTATCGCGACCGTGACCGAAGTGCCTTTGCAGGGGATGATCACGCTGCGCGGACAGCTGACAGATGCGAAGGTCCAAAAGGCCGCAACCAGCGCGGCGTCTTTGGAAATGCCCGAGCGCGGGCGGGCCAATTGTGTCGATGACCGGGGTATCTGCTGGATGTCACCGGACGAGCTGTTGATCCTGTGCTCTTACGATCAGGTTTCCAACAAACTGGAGCAGATGCAGGATACTTTGGGCAACACGCACAGCCTTTGCGTTGACGTGTCGGACGCGCGCGCGCTGTTTGATGTATCCGGCGCCCATGCGCGCGACGTTTTGGCCAAACTTGTGCCCGTGGATCTGGCACCGGATCAATTTACGAGCGGCATGTTCCGGCGTACGCGGATGGCACAGGTTCCGGCTGCGTTCTGGCTGCACGATACTGATCGGTTCCGCATCATATGTTTCCGCAGTCAAGCACAGTATGTTTTTGACTTGCTCAAAACAGCTTCTGCGACAGGGTCCGCAGTCAATTGATCCAAGGCTGGACGAGGCCGCGAATTCTGTATTATTAGTCGCAGACAAGTTCAATTTAAGAGTGTGTCATGAGGGTGTTTTTTCTGTCTGCGTTTGTTCTTCTTGGAGTTGCGACGTCGGCTGTTGCGGAACAGTATGTTTGCGAAATCAAGGCCGCGCGAAATTCATTCGTTTCACCGGTTTTGGCGTTTGATTTTGTCCCTGGGCAGAAAAGCGCTTTGGTCTACGACGTGTTTATTCATGAGGTCCATGGCGAACCTGTTTCCGCAAAAGTTAAAAAAATGGGTGACCAGAAGTATCGTCTGCAATGGGTTGTAAGCGGAATCCCAACCACCAGCACACCTGCAAGAGTGAGTTACCGAGCCACAATGAACGTTGCCACCCAACAGGCTATTGTGCGTGGCAATATATTTGCTGCGGACAACACCGTGCAGGGGCGCGGCACTTGCGTGAAAGAAAAGTTCACTGAATAGACGTTTGGCTTTGCTGCTAAATTTCTGACCACGCGGATGGCTCAAGATTCGCTGTCTGAGCAGTACATCCTATTCGATTGAACTGAATTGGACTTGTGAAGCTCGGGTGGTGACGTCACAACACTTACAAGGGGAAGATATGCGTTTTTTGAGTAGTTTGTTCGTGGTCGCGGTTGTGGCATCACCTGCATTTGCAATCGACTATGTTTGCAAGGTGCGAGACACCGGAGATGGATTTATTTCTCCAGTACTTGCATTGCAGTTTGAACCATCTGCGAAAACGGCACTTGTGTACGATTCCATTGTTCACGCCGTTCACGGAAAACCAATCTCGGCAAAGCTCAAAGATCGCGGAAACGGTAAATATCGTTTCACTTACCGGGTGAACAACATACCGGCCAACCCTCGACCCGCTCGGATCGGGTATCGCATAGAACTAGACACCAACACCAAACGAGTAATCGTGCGTGGATCCATGCCCGGTGTCACGAACTCGTTCAACGGTAACGGCACCTGCGAAGTGGGCCAACTGCCGAGCAAGTGATTGACCGTAGCTGATTGAATTTTGCGGTTTTGGGTTGAACTTGCAGCATCGAGCACAATCTGTCAGGCACAACCTTGCAATACTACAAAGGGGGCCCCCATGGCTTTTGAACTTCCCGACCTTCCCTATGCTCACGACGCACTTGCATCCAAGGGCATGTCCAAGGAAACGCTGGAATATCACCACGACCTGCACCACAACGCCTATGTCGTGAACGGCAACAAGGCCATTGAAGGCACCGAGTGGGCTGGCAAGTCTCTCGAAGAAATCATTGTCGGCACCTACGACGCGAAAGCCGTGGCGCAAAATGGTATCTTCAACAACATCAGCCAGCTTTGGAACCACAACCAGTTCTGGGAGATGATGGGTCCAGGCGATAGCGCAATGCCGGGTGAGTTGGAAAAAGCGCTGGTCGAGAACTTTGGCTCGGTTGATGCGTTCAAGGAACAGTTTTCTGCAGCTGGTGCCGGCCAGTTCGGATCGGGCTGGGCATGGCTGGTCAAAGAAAAAGACGGCAGCCTTGCGATCACGAAGACAGAGAATGGCGTGAACCCATTGTGCTTTGGGCAAACAGCGCTTCTGGGCTGCGATGTATGGGAGCACTCGTACTACATCGACTTCCGTAACAAACGGCCTGCCTACCTGACCAACTTCCTGGACAATCTGGTCAACTGGGAAAATGTAGCAAGCCGCATGTGAGCTGCCGCGTAGAGAATATGCAGGAAGGCCGATTGCGCAGATCGGCCTTTTTTTGTTTTATGACATGGTCTTGGTAAGCGCAGTTAATGTGCTTTCCGCGTCCTCGGTGACTTCGAAATAGTCCAACAATGAGGCGTCGGCAAATCCACCGGAAACCACGTGTTCCAGAAGCGTGATCAATGGGTCCCAGTACCGATCTACGTTGACCAGCACCACGGGTTTTTCATGCAGGCCAAGTTGTCGCCATGTCAGAACTTCGAACAACTCGTCCAGGGATCCGGCACCGCCCGGCAGCACGACAACTACATCACAGTTCATGAACATGACCTTTTTGCGCTCGTGCATGGTTTCGGTCACGACGTATCGGGTCAGATCGGTTTTGCCGACCTCCCAATCGACCAGATGGCGGGGGATGACCCCAAACGTATCGGCACCGCCCGCTTGCGCGGCACGCGCTACCGATCCCATCAGCCCCACATCGCCCGCGCCATAGACAAGCTGCCATCCCCGTTCCGCAATCCCGGCACCAAGGGCCTCAGCTTCAACCGTGTAGCGGGGCGTGTTACCGGGGCGTGAGCCACAATAGACGCATACGGAAAATGGGGACATGTGGTGCTCCTGTAACGGGCGCGCGAAAGTGATGGTTTTGTGACGCCGTTCTTTTGACCGCTATAGCGCTGCCTGTTATGCAAGCGCAACGAAACCGGGCAAACCGGTGCGGTGGAAAGGGTGAACATGTCCAAATGGTCGGCATTTGCCGGATCGAACGGTGCCTTGGCGGGGACTGTGATTGTCGTCGTTGCTGCGGCGGTCGGAGCTGGGCTGTACATCAATTCAAACCGCGCAGACACGTCCCAAGCACCGCTGGTTCCAACCTCGGAAGTAGCACAGGCAGCTGAGGCTGAACCGAAACAACAAGCCAAAGCGCAACCAAAAGAAGACGTGCTTCCTGCCGACCCGCCGTCAATTGATGAAGTCAGGGTCGAGGCGGATGGGTTGACTGTGATTGCTGGCCGCGCAGCCCCCGGAAGCAAAGTGGCCGTGTTTCTTGATGGAACTGAAAACACCGAAACAACCACAGATGACGGCGGAAGTTTTGCTGCAATAACCATTTTGCCACCAAGCGCTAAGGCGCAGGTTTTGACGGTCATACAACGCGTCGGTGAAGATGAGATCGCTTCGGTGGATGAGGTGATACTGGCCCCGCAAGCACAACCCGCGCCCGAACCGACAGAGCCTGCGACACCCGAAGTCGTGGCCGATGCAGAGGTGGCGGTAAGCGAGCCTCAGGATGCGGAAGTGGTGGCCGTTGAACCTGTCGAAGAGCCAAAAGCACTGTCGCAAGTAGACGAGGTTCCGGTTGCATCCGATGCTGCGGAAACGATCAAAGTAGCACCGGTCGCGGCGCCAACCGAAGACGTGGCACAGGCAGACCCTGTTCAGGAAACGCAGACACCGGCGTCCGATGGCGTGACATCCGATGAGGGCAGCGCGGTCGCTTCGGTTGAAGAGGAAACAGGTGTAACCGCATCAGAATCCGAGACACAGGTGACGGTCCTTAAATCGACCGCCGATGGCGTGGAGGTTCTGAGCAATGTGGCACCCGAGGCGCTGGACAATATTGCACTCGACAGCATCAGCTATTCGGACACCGGTGACGTGGAACTCGCCGGGCGCGCGCAATCTGACGCAGAGGCGGTTAGGGTCTACGTCAATAATACGCCGGTGGCCGATATCGACGTAAGTGACGATGGCAGATGGAAGGGCGAACTGCCCGAGATCGACAAGGGAACGTACACGCTCCGCGTGGACGAGCTGAACGACGCCGGAGAAGTGACAAGCCGGGTTGAAACACCGTTTCGCCGTGAAGACCCAGAGGTGCTGGCGGAAGCGGATGGCGAGGACGCACCAGCGACGCAGATTACCGTTCAAGCGGGCAACACGCTTTGGGCCATCGCCCGCGATCGTTATGGCGAAGGTACGCTCTACGTGCAGGTCTTTGAGGCCAACCGCGATCGCATCCGCAATCCGGACCTGATTTTCCCCGGTCAGGTATTTGCGCTGCCAAATTAACTGCTACACGTGCTCTGATGCTGGCAAGTCGGGCATCAGTGTCCTAAATAGTCAGACCTGAACCTCAGGAATGCTTTTCTATGCCCGCAGACACTTCGGCTTCGGCAGCACCCGCCGATCCGACAACGCCGTCCAATGATCCGAACCAGGATGTGAGCCAGGCTGAGCGCAGCTCGGGGATGCGCACCATCCGCAAGGTTGCGCCTTACCTATGGCCCGCTGACAAACCTTGGGTGAAGCAGCGGGTCGTGCTGGCCATGATGGCGCTGGTTCTGTCCAAGTTGGTGTCGGTTTACACGCCTATCCTTTATCGCGATGCAGTGAATGTATTGGGTGGCGAAGGCGTTTCCGATCTCGCCCTTGGGGCGATTGGCCTGACGGTAGCCTATGGCGTGGCGCGTCTGATGAATGTGGGCTTTCAACAATTGCGCGATGCCATTTTTGCACGCGTGGCGCAACGGGCGCTGCGGATGCTGGCGCTTGAGACTTTTCAACACATTCACCGCCTGTCGATGCGCTACCACATCACACGTAAGACGGGGGGGCTCAGCCGCATCATCGAGCGCGGTGTCAAAGGAGTCGAATTCCTTTTGCGCTTCCTGTTGTTCTCGATTGGGCCGCTGATCCTTGAACTGCTTCTGATCGGGGTTGTGCTGACGATCCTGTTCGACATTTGGTATCTGGTTGTCGTGGCTGTGACCATTGGCCTGTATGTCTGGTTCACTTTTGCCGTGACCGAATGGCGCGTGAAACTGCGGCGCGTAATGAACGAGCAGGACACGGATGCGAACCAGAAAGCCATCGACAGTCTGCTCAACTTTGAAACGGTGAAGTATTTCGGTGCCGAAGCACGTGAAGCAGGCCGTTATGACAAAGCGATGGAGGGGTACGAAGCTGCCGCGCTAAAGACCAGCTACTCGCTCGCGTTTCTCAATTTCGGTCAGTCGGTCATCATTACATCCGGCCTTGTCGGTGTGATGGTGATGGCAGCTATTGGCGTACAGAACGGGACACTCACCGTAGGCGATTTTGTCATGGTCAACGCCTACATGATCCAGATCACCATGCCGCTCAACTTCCTTGGGACCGTCTACCGCGAGATCAGGCAGGCGTTGGTGGATATGGGTGAGATGTTCGATCTGCTGGAGCAACCGGCCGAGGTCGTGGATGCGCCAAACGCCAAGGCTCTGAGTGTGACGGGTGGGCGGATCGAGTTGGATGACGTGCATTTCGGTTACGATCCGGCGCGACCCATTTTGAAAGGTGTGTCCGTTGCGGCGGAGCCGGGGCAGCAAGTGGCAATCGTGGGCTCGACCGGGTCAGGCAAATCGACCATCGGTCGGCTCTTGTTCCGTTTCTATGATGTGGGGGCGGGCGCGCTTCGGATCGACGGACAGGACGTACGGGACGTCACACAGGACAGCCTGCACGCGGCCATTGGTGTCGTCCCGCAGGACACTGTACTGTTCAACGACACGATCCGGTACAACATCGCCTATGGGCGTGACAATGCCACTCAAGCCGAGATTGAGGCCGCTGCCAAATCGGCTCAAATCCATGACTTCATTCAGGCATTGCCCGAAGGTTATGACACCGCCGTAGGTGAACGGGGTCTCAAGCTGTCAGGCGGAGAAAAGCAGCGTGTGGGCATTGCGCGTACCTTACTCAAGAACCCACCCATCCTGTTGCTGGACGAAGCGACCAGCGCCTTGGATACCGAGACCGAACAGGAGATCAAGGACGCGCTACATGCGGCGGGGCAGGGGCGCACGGTGCTGACCATTGCCCACCGGCTGAGCACCATCGCCGAGGCGGATCAGATCATCGTGCTGGAACAGGGCGAGATCGTCGAAACGGGCACTCATGACGAGTTGCTGGCGAATGACGGTCGATATGCCCAATTGTGGCACCGTCAGCAGGCGGATGAGGCCCCCGCCTGATCGGCGCACTGTGACAGCGCAACGGCGTGGCGGCGATACTTTCGTGTCATGCTCCCATCGCAACGATCATTCCACTTGGGTGTCTACGATCAAGTGATCGAGCGCTCAGGTTGGTCAAGGCAATGGCGTTGGTGTTGCTATAAAGCAGAGAGAACCCGACAGCACGTATGCGCAATGTGCGTGGTGTGATCCATAGTCTCGAAGCGACCCGGGCTGTCAGTGGCATTCCAATGCACGCCACTGACATTGCTTTTTGACCTTACTCGGCTGCTTTCAGCGAGGTCGCGTCATAGGACGATCGTGACAGAGCCGCTTCGGCGTGACTTGGCTCATCACCGAAGTCCCAGACCAACTCCTGATTGCCGACCTCACGTGTATCGCGTGTCAGCGCCCAGTCGCGTGCGGCCCGGCTGGCGCGACCCATGGACAGTTTGGCCAACAACTGGCTGATCCAATGCACATATGTGACGATCCAAACCCTTACAGCCAGCAGCGACGGGGTGACGATCAGCGTCAGTACCGTTGCAATGCCGAGTCCGAATACAACTGCCGTAGCCAACTGTTTCCACCACAACGCTGTGGGGCTATCGATGGTGTAGCCGCCACTGCCAAAGTCGAGAGACAGACCGAACATCATCGGCGCAAGACCTGCCATCGTGGTGACGGTTGTCAGCAGCACTGGCCGGATTCGATCCTGTGCCGTGCGGATGATTGCCTCGATCCGAGGCATATACTTCTCGTACTCCTGATAGGTGTCGATCAGAACGATATTGTTGTTCACCACGATGCCCGCAAGCGCGACGATGCCGGTGCCGGTCATAATGATCGAGAATGGCTGATCCATCACCAGCATTCCAATCAGAACGCCTGCAGTGGATAGAACCACCGCACCGAGAACAAGCAACGCGTTGTAGATCGAGTTGAATTGCGCCAGCAGGATGATGAACATCAGGAACAGCGCACCCGCAAAGGCCTGCATCAGGAAGGCCCCCGATTCTTCTTGATCTTCCTGGTCGCCGGTCCATTCACTGTCGATACCGACAGGGAAAGGTGACGTTTCGATCCACTTGGTCAGTTCTGCGATACGCTCGTTCGGGTTGACTGGTATCAGGCGAAGATCACCCGAGTTTAGCCCGGCCTGCATATCCAGCGATCGACTCTCCGGTGTCGCGGCGAAGATCCCGTAGCTCAACCCGTTTGCGGTCAGATAAGCATCACTGGATGGCCGAACGGTTGCAACGATCTGTTCGACCTGTTCACCATCCTGATCTACGGTCCGAACAATCTTTTGCAGACCATCGAGCACGTCCGCCTTCACATCGAAGTAGCGCTTTTGATCCACCCGGCTGATCTGCGCCAACTCGGCCACAGGGGTACGAGTGATGAAGTTTGCCAAGGGAACAAGACCGTCCGCCGTGCGCACTTTGAGCGTGTCCAACGTGGACAGAACGCGGTTGTCCTCTGGCAGGCGGACGCGGATTTCAATTTCTTCATCCGATGTGTCGACGCGCATCGTGTCCAGCAACAGACCACGGGTCACCAGCTGCACCATGGCACCGACCGTTGCAACGTCTGCGCCGTAACGGCCCGCTTTTTCGACATCCACATCGATCTGCCAGTCGATGCCGGGCAGGGGGCGGGTGTCTTCGATCCGGGTCAAACCGGGCAGGGTGTTGAACTGTTCGCGCGCCGATGCTGCGGCTTGCAGCAGATCATCCCAGTCATCGCCTCTGATCCGCAAATGCACTGGTTTGGCCGACGCAGGGCCTTGCGACAACGCAAACACTTCCGTCCGAATGCCGGGGATTTCTGCCAACTCCACTGACAGTTCATCCAGAATGGTGTTGCCGTCAAAGTTCTCTGCCTTGACCTCGCGCATGACGGTGTAGTCGGTGAATGGAATTGTGAACCAGGGCTCCGTTGCGTCGGGCCGGTCTTCCCATGCTATGGTTTCCAACTGAATCTGACCAATCGTGTCACGTGGCGATTGTGCACCACCGGTGTTGGCGTTCAAGCCACCCGCACCTGCGAAAGCAAAAGCGCTTTTGATGCCAGGGTGGCTCAAAACGATCTCTTCAGCCTGTGCCATAAGCGCATCTTTTTCATCAAGCGACATGTTCCCGCGGGCCAGAACGTAGACAATGGCCTGTTCGGGTTCAGTCTCGACGAAGAATTCTACGCCACGGTTGTTGTTGATGAAATAAATCAACGTTGTGCCGACAAAGACGAAAACAAGTCCGATCATCGCAAGCGGCATCACCGGGTTTCCAACAATACCTTGGATGAAATAGCCAAACTTTGATCGTTGATACCCAGCATGCACTTTGCGATTCCGAGTGCCAAAAACCTTGCGAACGCCCCAGTTTACACCCCAGCCAAGGCGCAGAAGCAAAGCTGTCACGGACAGTAGCGCCATGACCGCACCGGCAAAGGCAAGCGCCGCCAGAACCAGCATACCCAAGCCAAACATGAAGACATCGAAGAATGTAGGCAGCACGGATCGCCAAATCTCCTGTTGGTCCATCATGGCAAAGGCTGCGCTGGCTTTTCCAAGCAGGGGCGGAATACCAATGAGCCCGGCAATCATCACGATGGCCGCGAGGAAAAAGAACAGATGTGCCAGTATCGGCATACCCGCAATGCCGGTGTTTGCACTGCCAAGCGTCTGAATGATACGGCCCAGAACACCGCCCATCACTGGGAGGTAGACAAGCGCGACGATCAAGGATGCCGACAGAACGAAGATCAAAGTTACGGGCAACATGCCCATGAACTCACCCGGTACGCCGGGCCAGAACAGCATGGGCAGGAATGCACAAAGCGTTGTCGCGGTCGAAGAAACAACAGGCCAGAACATCCGCTTTGCGGCCTCGACATAGGATCGCATAGGACCGACACCGGCCTGCTGACGTTTGTCCGCGTATTCGACGACGACAATCGCCCCATCGACCAGCATACCTACGGCCAGGATCAAGCCGAACATCACGATGTTCGAGATCGAGATGCCCATGATCGCAAGTAGCACGAAGCAAAGCAGGAAAGACGTCGGAATGGCGAAACCAACAAGGGTTGCCGCCCGTGGTCCCAGGAAGGCAAGGGACACGATCATCACCAACGCGATTGCAGTCAGGACGGACCCTTCGAGCTGGCTGACCATCGACGCAACCTCACGGCTCATGTCGTTTGACGTGCCGACCTCGACCGCCGCGATCAAACCCTCAGGCCATTGCGCAGCCTTTTCATCGACCAGCGCCTTAACCTCGGCTGCGGTATCAATCAGGTTGAAACCCTTCCGCTTGACCACCTGCAGGGCCACGGTGTCGCTCCCGTTGAAACGTGCGGTCGATTCACGGTCTTCGAACGTCAGGTTGATCTGCGCCAGATCACCCAGTGTCACAACGCGGTCACCGTTTGTCTTAACCGGCAGCTCGTAGATGTCGCGCGCTTCGTCAAATGACGACGGAATCTTGACCGCAAAGGCACCCTGCGCGGTTTCAATTTCACCGGCTGCGATGAGTTGGTTGTTGTTCTGAACAACGTTGATCAGTTCGCCTGCGGTCACATTGTAGGCCTCAAGGCGCAACGGATCGATCAGGACTTCGACCATTTCGTCACGATTGCCCACCAGGTTCGCTTCGAGAACGGCATCAAGCCCTTCGATGTCGTCCTGCAAATCCTTTGCTACCCTTGCAATCGTGCGTTCGGGTACGGGCCCAGACAGGTTGATGATAATGATCGGAAATTCCGAAAAGTTGAATTCATCGACAGTGTATTGCTCGAAACCGTCCGGGAAATCCGCTTCCGCCTTGTCCATGGCATCGCGAACGTCAGCCAGAACCTTGGTCTTGTCCCAGCCAAATTCGAATTCCAGCACGATGTTGGCATAGCCTTCTGCCGCTGTGGATGACATGCGGTCGAGGCCATCGAGGTCGGCCAACTCGGTTTCCATCGGCTGAATCAGCAGCTTTTCGGAATCGGATGCGGAAATGCCTGGGAAGGGTAGAGAAATCACGAGAGTCGGGATCTCAATATCCGGTTCACCCTCTTTGGGAAGAACCACATAGGCCAGCCCACCCGCAAGGATGGACAGGAAAATGAAGGCAACAACCATCCGCGCACGTGACGCGGCCCAGTCGACAATACCGGTCATTGGGTCTGCTCCTGGTAGGTGGGTGCGACGGTCACGCCCGCCGTGACGAATTCCTGGCCAACAACGATCACGTTAACCTCGTCGGCCAAGCCGGTTAGCCAGATACCCTGTGCGGTGTCGCGCACGACGGTAACCGGATCGAAGGCTACAAGGCCGGCGTCATCAACGGTACGCAGCCCCAAGACGCCAACCTCATTCAGTGTTAGTGCAGATGGTGGCAACAAGTGCGCGTTCGTTCCCGCGCCCGAGATCGCGATTTCCGCTGTCTGTCCGTCACTGATGCTCAGATCCTCATTCGGAACTTCGATCTCGACCCTGAAGGTGCGGGTGGTCTCGTCCGCGGAGCGGCTGAGGAACTTGACCTTGCCGGTGACTTCCCTGCCGCCAGCTGCAAGGCGCGCACCGGCAGCTGCGCCCACAGTGACGCGCGCGACTTCGGTCTCAGGTGCAAAGGCGACAAGCTTGATGGGATCAAGTTGAATGACCGTCGCACACAGCGATCCAGGCTGCAGCAACGTGCCCAATTCTGCCGTATCGCTCTCCAAGAGCCCGGAGAAAGGTGCGCGGATTTCAAGTCGTTCCAGTTCTTTTTCTGCCGTTGCAATGGCAGCTGTCGCGCTTTCAATGGCTGCATCGGCGCTCTGAAGCCCAGATTTGGCTGCGGTGACGCTCGCTTTGGCCCCTTCAAAGCTTGCTTCGGCAGCGGCCAGCGCCGCTTCGGCATTTTTCACGCGCGTTTCGGCGGCAAAACCGCCTTCGCTCAGCCTGCGGGCGGCGTTTTGATTAACCATCGCCTCATCAATACGCGCCTGCGCTTCGATCACACGCGATTCGGCCTCTGGCACGCGGCTTTCGGCTTCGGTTTTGCTGGCAATTGCTTCGGCCAGACGCGCCCGCGCTTCGGCAAGGGTCGACGCGCGCGTTCCCGGATCAAGCTGACACAGAAGCTCTCCTGCTTCGACGAATGCGCCTTTGCGCAATGGGGGCGAGACAACAGTGGACGACGTCTCAGCCCGTACTTCGACTTCGCGGGCGGCTTCGGTCTGACCCCGCAAGGTGACCGCATTGTCGATCTCGCGTGCGATGGATTTGCGCACGACAACCTTAATCAGTGCGTCAGTGCCCTCGGCTGCATCCTCGGTTTCGGCCGGGGCCAAGCCTTCAGCGACGTCCTCTACGTCTGCTTCTGCCTCGCCGGACCGGTCGGCTAAAAAGGCAAGCGTCGCCTCGCGTTCAATGACCCAAAAGTACAATCCTGCGCCAACTAGAATGGCCAAGATCATCGAAACAATCCGCATCTTGTGTTCTTCCTTGGTAGACCAATGACCCGCAATGTTACGTAGGGTCGGGTGCTATATAGAGGTTGTTACGTCTAAACTAACCAGTTCAGATTACTTTTTTTGAGACGGCTCTGCAATGATGCCCAATTGACGCAGTACAGTCAGCGGTTGCGCGCTCTTGGCTTGAGCGCGGCATCACTGTAAGACGACCCGGAAAACAACGCTGAGGCGGAGCCAATCCGTCACGATTTTTTGGGAGCGCGGGCGTGAGCGATACCGACAGTTTTATTGACGAAGTCACAGAAGAAGTGCGCCGCGACCGACTGTATGGTTACGTACGTCGTTATGGCTGGATTGCGGCCATCGTTATCATCGCCATCGTGGGTGCCGCAGGTTTCAACGAATACCGCCGCGCCCAAGCAGAATCCAAGGCGCAGGCTTTGGGCGATGCGATGCTGGCCGCATTGGCATCGAACGAGGATGATGCGCGTGCCGACGCACTGACCGGCGTCACTGCCGATACGCCAGAGGGCGCAGCGGTACTGGCGTTCATGACGGCCGGTGCGCAGTCTCAGGCCGGGCGTGCGGAGGATGCAATTCAAACCTTGCAACCCATTGCGCAGTCACCGGAACTTCCACTGATTTACCGGCAGATCGCCACGTTCAAATCGCTGATGCTGCAAAGTGAAACGCAAGACGCCAACACGCGCCGCCAGGGATTCGAAGCCTTGGCCGTTCCCGGTGTTCGTATGCGCCTTCTGGCCGAGGAACAGATTGCCTTGATCGACATTGAAACCGGCAACCCGGATGCTGCCATTGCCCGGTTCCAATCCATCATGGATGACGCCGAAGCGACCCCGGGCTTGCAACGTCGTGCCCTACAGGCAATGGTGGCGCTGGGCGGCGCGCCAGAAGCCACAGAGACCGCTGGAGAATAACAAAGATGGGTCGGACGATGGGGGATTTGGGTATGGTTTGGAACACCCGCAAACGTATCCTGCTGGCTACCGTGGCACTGACCATCGTGGCAGCCTGTTCGGAACGGGAGGTCATCCTTCCTGGCAAACGCGAGCCCGTCTCTGCTGTCCTGACCGCAGAGACATCAGAAGCCGAGGCGCTGACCGAGGCGGCACGGGATATCTCCTTGCCGCCACAAGTTGCGAACACAGACGCGGCCCAAAGCTTTGGCACACCAGCTTTTCGCACGGATCACCCGCAATTAAGCCAAACGCTGACACCGATCTGGTCTGTTGATATCGGCGAAGGCGACAGCCGCAAACACCGCATCGTTGCCGATCCCGTCGTCTCAGGCGGACGTGTATTCACACTCGATGCTGAAACGACGGTTACGGCGGTTTCCACGTCCGGCCAGGTGCTGTGGCAACGGGACATCCTGACAGATCGCGCAAACAGTGGCGAAGGAACCGGAGGTGGTCTTGCCGTCGATGGCAGTGTCTTGTTTGTCTCGAGCGGGCTGGGCACGCTCACGGCCCTTGATGTCGAAACTGGTGGCACGATCTGGGAACAGGAACTCGAAGCCATCGGTGTTGGACGCCCGACGGCGTTCGAAAACCTCGTTTATGTCATGGCCGGGGATGACACCGGCTGGGCTTTGGAAAAAGACAGTGGTCGTATCGCGTGGCAAGTCAGCAGCTCTGAAACCCGTACAAACGTCTTGGGCGGACCGGCGCCGATCGTGACGGATGGTCTGGCCGTGTTCTCCTTTGGCTCAGGTGAGATGCAGGCCGTGTTCCGTCAAGGTGGCCTGCGCCGCTGGGACGCGTCGGTACTGGGCGAACGGCAGGGACGGGCCCTGGCCAAGGTCGACGATGTCACGGGACGCCCCATTGCCAAGGATGGCGTGATTTATGCGGGCAACCAATCTGGCCGTACCGTTGCTGTGAATGCCGGGTCTGGCACTCCGATCTGGACCAGTGCAGAAGGCGCGATTGACACTGTTTTGCCGGTGGGAGGGAGCGTCTTCCTGATTTCCGACCGGAACGAGCTTGTGCGGCTGAATGCCGAGGACGGAGCCCGTATCTGGGGCACACGCCTGCCGAACTTCGTCAAGGATCGCCCCTTGCGTCAATCCGAAGTCTTTGCCCACCATGGCCCGGTTTTGGCTGGTGGTCGGCTGCTTGTTGCATCCTCGGACGAAGCGTTGCGTAGTTTTGACCCGGTGACGGGTGGACTGACAGGTCGGACAGAGATTCCCGGCGGTGCAACGACAGCCCCCGTGGTGGCAGGCCAAACCCTTTATGTCGTGTCGCGCAAGGGTCAGTTGCTGGCATATCGTTAAGTCGATGCCGCCCCCCTTTAAGTGGGGGCGCGAATGGTCTATGTGCGCGCTCTGATCTATCGGATACATTCCTGCCATGACCATGACCCTCGCCATTGTTGGACGTCCAAATGTGGGCAAGTCCACGCTGTTCAACCGCCTTGTGGGCAAACGCCTTGCCTTGGTTGACGATCAGCCCGGTGTGACCCGCGACCTGCGCGAAGGGGCCGGACGGCTTGCAGATTTGCGATTTACCGTGATCGACACGGCCGGGCTTGAAGAGGCAACGGACGACAGCCTGCAGGGCCGTATGCGCAGGCTGACCGAACGTGCTGTGGATATGGCCGACGTGTGCCTGTTCATGATCGACGCGCGGGCAGGGGTCACACCCACCGACGAAATCTTTGCCGATATCCTGCGCAAGCGCGCCGATAACGTGTTGTTGGCCGCCAACAAGGGCGAGGGCTCCGCAGCAGATGCTGGTGTGCTTGAGGCGTTCTCGTTGGGTCTGGGGGAGCCGATCCGTTTATCCGCCGAGCATGGCGAAGGGCTGAACGACCTCTACGCCCAGCTGCAACCCTTGGCGGACCTATACGAAGAAAAGAACGCGCAAGAGGCGCCCGAGACTGATGTGATCGTGGATGAGGATGAAGATGATCCCGACTATGTCCCGCAGCCTACCAATGCCAAACCCTTGCAGGTTGCTGTCGTAGGTCGACCGAATGCGGGCAAGTCCACCCTGATCAACCAGATTGTTGGTGAAGATCGTCTGCTGACCGGGCCAGAAGCCGGGATTACCCGCGATGCCATCAGCTTGCGCACCGATTGGGACGGCACGCCCATGCGCATCTTTGATACCGCAGGCATGCGCAAGCGGGCCAAGGTGCAGGAAAAGCTGGAAAAACTGTCGGTCAGCGACGGTCTCCGCGCAGTGAAGTTTGCCGAAGTTGTGGTGGTCTTGCTTGATGCCGCCATTCCCTTCGAACAACAGGATTTGCGCATTGCCGATCTGGCGGAACGCGAAGGGCGGGCCGTCGTTATTGCCATCAACAAGTGGGACATCGAAGACGACAAGCAGGCCAAGCTGAAAGAGCTGAAGGAGAGCTTCGAACGGCTGTTGCCCCAACTCAAGGGTGCGCCGCTTGTTACCGTGTCGGCCAAAACCGGGCGCGGATTGGATCGGCTGCATGGCGCCATCATGCGCGCCTACGACGTCTGGAACCGCCGTGTGCCCACGGCGGCACTGAACCGCTGGCTCACGGGCATGTTGGAACAGCATCCACCACCGGCACCTCAGGGCAAGCGGATCAAGCTGCGGTATATGACGCAGGCCAAGACCCGGCCACCGGGCTTTGTTGTCATGTGCTCGCACCCCGACAAAGTGCCGGAAAGCTACAACCGCTATTTGGTGAATGGATTGCGGTTGGACTTCGATATGCCGGGCACGCCCATCCGTTTGTTCATGCGTGGCCAGAATGATGCCAACCCGTACAAAGGGCGCAAAAAGGCAGGACCTTCCAAGCTGCGCAAGCACACGGAAGGACGTCGCACCTAGGCGTTAGCTGAACTTGGACAGCTTAACGTGTTGAAAACAAAAATGTCGCCGCGGGGACACTATGCTTTCTGTGCTGTGGATTGGATCACCGGGTATACGATGACTATGGATCCAAGCAGTGCCAACGCTCCCACCGACCGTAGATCAAATCCGTTCTGAACCGTCACGGCGACCAATGCCCAGATCACGGCAATACCATATGTCGGCGCGCGATTGAGCGCCCGTTGGATGGCGAACGCGAGGACAGCGGCCGCGGCTACCATCACCCACGCCGCGGTGTACTCCGTGGTCAGTCCATACCCTGCCAGCAGGAGGCCCAAGGCCACACAGCTCGCCGCGCTCAGCCACCCGGCATACAAACCAACAGGCCAGGCGGCGGCCCAAGGATCAAGCCTGGGACTGCGCCACAGCGCAATCAAAGCACTCACAAGCATCACCCAGATCAGCACAGTCGCCCATACAGGGCTGCGTACAGCCACCGGCAACCAAATGCTGCCAACCGCGAGTGATATGGCCAGAGGTGTCCGCATCTCGGCCCAGTCTGGCGCCGTCCACCGGCGCAAGGCACCAAAGGCCGCTCCGACGATGAGCCAAAGATAGATTACACCCCAAATGGCAAAGGCATATCCTTCAGGCTGGACAGGGGGATCAACCTGGGGGATCGGGAACTGATCGGCGTCAAATCCGCCAAACCCTGGAACCCAAAAAGGAGAGGCCGCAAAGGCGAGGGCAAGGATCAGCACAACCGCAGGCATGGTTTTCCACCGTTTACAAATTTCACAAGGCCGGTAACCTTGTTGTCATACATTAGTGCTTTCGACTTTATTTCAAGGACTTGAATAGATATGACCCGCATTGCGATTTTTTGTGACGGGACTTGGAACTCTCCCGATATCCAGGAACCGACAAGTGTCCACAAGTTGAAACGTGCTTTGGTCAGTGACCCGGCACTCGGACAGGTGGCGGCCTATTTCCCGGGGATCGGTACAGATGATCGGTTTGATGGCCCGGTCAAAAAGTTTTTCAACAAGTACGGTGGTGGCGCCTTTGGTTGGGGGCTCGATGCCAAGGTCAAACAGGCGTACCAGTTCCTGGCGCAGGCCTATCAGCCGGGTGATGAGATCTATCTGTTTGGTTTTTCCCGCGGGGCGTTTACCGCACGGTCTGTGGCGGGCATGATCCGCAAGTGTGGGATTATCGACGACACCAGCGCGGATGGAGTCAACGCGGCTTTTGATCTCTATCGCAAGCGGGGCAAGAGGAACAACCCTGATGCCCCACATATCCGAGAAGCCCGGAGAGAGATGTCGCCACGGTTTGCAACGTCTGTCACGGACATGGCGTGGCGCGACGACACCTCCCGGCTCGTCGAGATTTCTTATCTTGGTGTCTGGGACACAGTGGGTGCGCGGGGTATTCCACCGTCCTTGCTGGGGCCCATCGCATCAATGTGGAACCGCCAGTACAAGTTTCACGACATGGCTTTGTCGAGCCTTGTGCAGTCTGCGCGCCATGCGCTTGCATTGGATGAACGGCGCGTCCTGTACAAGCCTGCGAAATGGGACAATTTGGATGGCGACAGTGGATTGAACGAAGGCGACACAGGGCCGCTGCGCGCTTACCAGCAGATGTGGTTTGTCGGGAACCACAGCATTGTGGGCGGCTCCGGTGCGGAGCAACCATTGTCGATGATTGCACTGGATTGGGTTGTGCAAGGCGCAGGGCGGTTGACGTTGGCGCCAGACATCAAGTTCCCGCCAAGTGACCCCGACCCACTGGTGGATGCTCCGGCGATCAAGTTCAAATGGTCATTGTTGAAGAAGTGGCGCCAAGGTCCTGATCAACCTTGGGAAATTCATCCTTCGGTACAGGAGCGCAGGCAGGGGCGGCAGGATTACCGCCCCAAGTCCTTGCGTATCTAAACGAGTGTTCCATCTGCTGTCAGCGTTGTCTTGCCGCCCAGGTAAGGGGCGAGTGCCGATGGCAGTCGAACCGAACCATCATCCTGCTGACCGTTTTCCAGTACAGCGATCAGGCAGCGGCCCACTGCAAGGCCGGATCCGTTTAGTGTATGAACAAACTGCGGTTTTCCGCCATCAGCGGGTTTGAATCGCGCATTCATACGTCGTGCCTGGAAATCGCCAGTGGTCGAAACCGAGCTGATCTCACGGTAGGTGTTCTGGCCGGGCAACCACGCCTCGATGTCGTAGGTTCGGCGCGCGCCAAAGCCCATGTCACCCGTGCATAGAACGACAGTTCTGTAAGGGATTTCAAGCGCTTCTAAGATACCGTGGGCGCAACCCAGCATCCGCTTTTGCTCGTCTTCTGAGCCATCGGGATGGGTGATCGACACCATCTCGACCTTTTCGAACTGGTGTTGGCGCAACATGCCCGCTGTGTCACGGCCCGCGCTGCCCGCTTCGGAACGGAAGCAGAGGGTGTGGGCGGTTATGCGGATGGGCAGGGCGGTCTCGTCCAGAATGTCGCCTGCGACGGTGTAGGTCAGGGGCACTTCGGAGGTTGGGACAAGCCACATGCCGTCTTCGGTGCGGTAGCTATCTTCGCCAAATTTGGGAAGCTTATCAGTACCATACATGGCATCGTCGCGCACGAGCACGGGGCTGTTCACTTCCGTGAGGCCGTTCTGATCAACATGGGTGTCGATCATGAATTGGGCGAGTGCGCGGTGGATGCGGGCGACCGATCCCTTGAGCATGACGAAGCGGCTGCCGGAGGTTTTGGCGGCGGTTTCGAAGTCCATCGAGGCGCTGACACCTCCGATTTCGAAATGCTCTTTGGGGTCGAAATCAAAGTTTTGCGGGTTGCCCCAGCGATGGATTTCGACGTTGTCATCTTCGTCTGCACCGTCTGGAACGTCGTCGGCTGGCAGGTTGGCGATGCGCGCAAGGGCGTCGGTCAGCTCGGCGTCAAGCGCCTTGGCCTCCTCCTGCATTTGCGCGATTTCCGATTTCTTTTCAGCGACTAAGGCGCGGAGGCGTTGGAATTCATCCTCGTCCCCACGGCCCTTGGCGGCGCCGACTTCCTTGCTGGCCTTGTTCTGTTCGGCCTGCGCGGTTTCGGCGGCGAGGATCTTGGCCCGCCGTGCTTCGTCCAAAGCGAGCAGAGACGACGACATCGCAGCGTCCCCACGGCGCGCAAGGGCGGCGTCGAAAGCGGCGGGATTCTCGCGAATGGCGCGAATGTCGTGCATTGGTCTGATCCTTTGAGCAGAAGTTTACGGTGCCGCCCCTATGCCCGATCAGGGGGCGGGGGCCAAGAGGTTAAGGCAGCGCGCGGTCTGGGTGTTGCGGGCAAACTGCGATGTTTGGGCCAGAAACTGCGTGTTTTGGTGGGGTGGATATGCGGGGTTTTGAGGGGGGATTGGGGAAACTGCGCATTTTGTGGAGGAAAGTGCGTGTTTTGCGAAGCAGAAATGTGTCAAAGTTTTGCTAACTTTTGTCGGACACTAGGATTTATTGCGACGCATGAATTTTTGGGAAAGCTTTGAGGCCGATAGGGCAATCTAGCATCGGAGCCTAGTCCTCGGGCAAGGTCGTTTGCCAGGTCTTCCATCGCTTCCGAAAACTGGTGGGATCTAGTACTTCTTTAGGCCAATGCTCCGGCCAATCTTCGTGATCTGGGGTAACGCCGTTGGGTAGGGTGATCGAAGCGTCTCCAAACATTGCTTCAATTTGCTCACGAGACAGCAATACATTTCTGTAGTCGGTCGCCCTTGTGGCAGCACCTAGCGTCAGTGATGATGTTAGGTCCGTTTCGTGATCGAGTTGCACCTTTCCCAGGTAAGCACCTTGCAGTTGCGCGCTGCCAAGGAATGTCCCACACAAATTTGCCCCACCCAAATGCGCCTTCTGTAGTTGAGCATGACCAAGACGCGCACCTTGCAGTTGTGTCTGCCGAAGATCCGCGCGCTGTAGTTTTGCTTCACCTAGTCCTGCCAGTCTTAGATTCGCCGAACGGAGTAATGCGCCCTGCAGTTTTGCGTTTTGTAGATTTGCCTTGTCTAGATGCGACTTCTGAAGCCAAACCTGTTGCCAATTCACGCTACGCAGGTCTGCTGTTTGTAGGTTAGCACCGCGCAGGTCTATTGCTCCATTTGTGAGTGAAACCTGAGTCGCCTCTGGCAACCGCCCCAAAGTTTGTGCTGCTTTTTCAAGATCAGACCTTAGTTTTGGCAGAGATTCAGCCCAATTCGCTATTTTTTTGAGTGGGGCTCCGGTCGGCAGTTCACGGGCAGGTAGTACACTGCCGATTTCACGAACATAGACGGACAAAAGACTGGCAATGCGTGCAATTTCCTTAGTGTTTTCATACGCAAGGCCCTCGAGCCGGTCGATGGCAGCGTTGCGTTGGACGACGTCATCTTCCCAGAAGTCTTGGTGCAATTTGTAGCTGCCGCTCGGGACGACAGCTTTAGTCACTTGCCTCCTTGCATAGAGACCCTTGGTTGCCTCGCCAATTTTGTCGTTGAGCAAGCTTTCACGGGCCAGTCCCAGCCGTACGAGCGTTAGTGGAAAAGCGATTACAGCACCTAGCACCGCTGTCAGGCCGCCGATCCTGAGAACATAAAACAGTTGGTCGCTGGTGCGCCCGAATGCTTCAAGTGTGGCGATGATCATGCCTAGTAGACCGAGTAGAAGGATGCCCACGAGTGTCAGGTAGATGATGAGGCCAACCAGCATTGCTACCGGAGGAATGCGCCCAAGCCCGAGCGATGCACGCAGTTTGTGCAATCGACCTTTCTCTCCTCTGCCTTCGGGAAGGGTGAGGTAGATCAGCCATGACATGATACCTATGCCGATCATAGTCAGTAGCCCAAGCGCCCAAACGCGCGGCAGGGTAAGCGAGAGTGTCAATGGTTCGTCCATCCTACCATTCTGACGCGAATGTGCGTCGGGCAAAAGGTCCTAAGCATCGCAAGGATGATCTGTCGCCCTTGAAAACCCCTTTGTGCCTTGCGCTGACCCGCCCCCGCCCATAGGTTCTGCCAAACTCTGAAGCGGGCCAGAATCCGCCCCAAGACCAAGGACAATTCCCATGGAAGCCATCGGCCAGTTTATTCCCCTGATCCTGATCTTTGCGATCATGTATTTCCTGCTGATCCGCCCTCAGCAAAAGAAGGTCAAAGAGCATGCTGCCATGGTCGAGGCGCTGCGCCGGGGTGATCAGGTGGTGACCCAGGGAGGCCTGATCGGCAAGGTCTCCAAGGTCAAGGAAGACAATGAGGTCGAGGTGGAGCTGGCTGAGGGCGTGAAGGTCCGCGTTGTCAAGTCCACCATCGCGCAGGTTCTGAACAAAACCGAGCCTGCGAAGTAATGCTTCAGATCGAGAGCTGGAAACGGGTTCTGATTTGGTCCTTATGTGCTCTGGGCCTGATCCTTGCCTTGCCGAACGGGTTTTACACCCGCGTTGAGCAGCACAATGATGCGGCCCAGGCCATTGAGCTGGGCGCGGACACGCCTGAGAAGCAGGAGATACTGGCGCAATGGCCGGGCTTTATGCCGTCGGCGCTGGTGAACCTTGGGTTGGACCTGCGGGGCGGGGCGCATTTGCTGGCCGAGGTGCAGGTCGAGGATGTCTATGCCAGCCGTATGGAGGCGAGCTGGCCCGAGATCCGGGATATTCTGCGCCCCGAGCGGGCGACCATTGGCACCATTCGGTTGCAGCCTTCGGCGCCGGACGAGTTGCGCATTCGCATTGGTGAGCCCGCGGGCTTGCAGCGTGCTTTGCAAGTCGTGCGAACCCTTGCCCAACCGGTGCAGACCCTGACGGGTGTGGGGGCCAACGACATTGTTGTGCGTGCCGATGGGACGGACGTGATTGTCGTGTCCCTGAGTGATGAGGAAAAGCTGGCCTCGGACGAGCGGACGGTGCAGCAGTCGCTGGAAATCGTGCGTCGCCGGATTGACGAGGTGGGCACGCGGGAGCCGACCATTCAGCGGCAGGGTGCGCAGCGGATTCTTATTCAGGTGCCGGGCATTGGCTCGGCTGCTGAGTTGAAAGAGATCATTGGGACCACCGCACAGTTGACGTTCAACCCGGTTGTGAACCGGACATCTGATGAGAATGCGGCACCGGGCATCGGTAACAAGCTGGTGCCATCTCTGGATGAACCCGGCCTGTTTTATGTGATCGAAAGCGCGCCTGTTGTGACGGGCGAAGACTTGGTCGATGCGCAGCCGAGCTTTGACCAGAATGGGAGCCCTGCGGTGTCTTTCCGCTTTAACACGACTGGTGCACGTCGTTTTGGCGACTACACGGCAGAGAATATCGGGTCGCCCTTTGCCATTGTGCTGGATGATGAGGTCGTGTCGGCCCCGGTCATCCAGAGCCATATTCCGGGTGGCTCGGGCATCATCACGGGGAACTTCAATGTCGAGGAATCGACCAACCTGGCCGTTTTGTTGCGGGCGGGTGCCTTGCCTGCCGAACTGACATTCCTTGAGGAACGGACAATCGGGCCGGAACTTGGGCAGGACAGCATTGATGCAGGCAAGATCGCGACCATGGTCGCCTTTGCCGCAGTGCTGGTGTTCATGGGCCTGAGCTATGGCTTGTTTGGCCTTTTTGCCAACGTCGCGCTGATCATCAACATCGGTCTGATCTTTGGCCTTTTGAGCATGATCGGAGCCACACTGACATTGCCGGGTATTGCGGGGATCGTGCTGACCGTGGGTATGGCGGTGGACGCCAATGTGCTGGTGTTCGAGCGCATCCGGGAAGAGCTGAAATCGGCGCGGGGGCCCGCGCGGGCCATCGAGCTTGGCTATGAAAAGGCGTTGTCGGCCATTCTGGACGCCAACATCACGACCTTCATCACGGCTGTGATCTTGTTTGCCATGGGCTCGGGTCCGGTGCGCGGGTTCGCGATCACGCTGGGTCTGGGCATTCTGACGTCCGTGTTTACCGCGATCTTCGTGACGCGGTTGATGGTGGTGATGTGGTTTGAACGCCGCCGCCCCAAGACAATCGAGGTGTAAGATGCGACTGAAGCTGGTCAAACAGGGCACCACTTTCGATTTCTTCAGCCGGTGGAAGATATGGTTGGGTATCTCGGCGTTGATGATGGTGGTGGGCTTTGCGTCCTTTGCCATTCAGGGGTTGAACTTTGGCATCGATTTCCGAGGCGGCACAACGATCCGGACCGACAGTACGCAACCCGTGGACATTGGTGGATACCGCGACGCGATGGCGGTGCTGGAGCTGGGCGACATTTCAATCACCGAGGTGTTCGATCCCACATTTGATGCCGATCAGAACGTAGCGATGATCCGCATCCAAGCTCAGGAAGGGCAGGAGGCAGTGACGCCCGAGACCATCCGCGACGTGCAGGCGGCACTGTCCGCTGCGGTGCCGGATATCAAGTTCGTGTCGGTCGAGTCCGTTGGTCCGAAAGTGTCGGGTGAATTGATCCAGACTGCGGCCATTGCGGTGGTTTTGGCCATCGGGGCGGTTCTGATTTACATCTGGCTGCGCTTTGAGTGGCAGTTCGCGCTGGGGGCCGTGGCGGCCCTTGTGCACGACGTGATCCTGACCATCGGTGTGTTCTCGGAACTGCAGATCAAGTTCGATCTGGCCATCATCGCGGCGTTGCTGACCATCGTGGGCTATTCGCTGAACGACACGGTCGTGGTGTTTGACCGCGTGCGGGAGAACCTGCGCAAGTATAAGAAAAAGCCGCTAAACGAAGTTCTGAACATCTCGATCAACGAGACGCTGAGCCGGACGGTCATGACCTCGGTCACGACGTTGCTGGCGCTGATTTCGCTGTACGTGCTCGGCGGTGACGTGATCCGCGGGTTTGTGTTTGCGATGATCTGGGGTGTGATCGTGGGCACCTATTCGTCGGTCTTTGTCGCATCGACCATCCTGCTGTGGTTGGGCGTCAAGCGGGACTGGTCCAAGCCGGACGCCAACGCGGGCAACCAGTTTGCAAATGTGGATGCGTGAGGCAGCACTGGCCTAGATGCGGTTGCGAACTGGCCCTAACGCGCATTCAATACGGCCATCACCTTAGAGGGTGATGGCACATCTCATCACCGAAAGCCTTGCTTTGCCCGGTTTGGGCTGGCTGATTGCGGCCATTGTAGCCGCTGGGCTGGTGCGTGGTTTTGCCGGGTTCGGGTCGGGCATGATCATCATGGCGGCGGCGAGTTCGGTGCTGTCGCCCTTCGCCGCCCTTGCGTTCCTGGTTGTTGTCGAGTTCTGGGGGCCGCTGCCCAATCTGCGCGCCGCGTGGCGGGATGGGGATCTGAACGAAGCGAAGTTCCTGCTGCTGGGGGTGGCCGTCGGTATGCCTTTGGGGTTGTGGACCTTGTCCTTTGTCGCGCCGGAGGTGTTTGGCTGGGGAGTGTCTGTGGCCATTCTGTTCCTGCTGGCCGCCCTGATGTCCGGATGGCGGTATACGGGTCCGATGGGGCCGCGCATGATTGCCGGTGTCGGCACCTTTGGCGGCTTTCTTGGCGGGCTGGCCGGTATTCCGGGGCCACCTGTGATCCTGCTGTATATGGCGTCTGCCAAAGCCATTGCCGTAATCCGCGCCAATTTCCTGCTGTATCTGCTGGGCATCGACGTGATGATGCTGGGCATCTTTTGGGTCTTTGACTTGCTGGATGCGCAGGCCGTGATCATTGGGCTGGTTCTGGTGCCGCTTTACATGGTGGCGAATGTTGCGGGCGCGTGGCTGTTTGACCCAAAGGCCGAGCGACTTTTTCGGGCCGTGGCCTATATCGTCATCGCGGCTTCGGCTATTCTGGGGCTGCCGATTTGGGAGATGGGTCATGCGCCTCAATGAGATCACATATACCGACGCGCAACCGGTCGAGGGTTATGGCCCCGGCTTTTTCCGCATTGGTGGAGAGGTGATTGAGGGTGGTTTGTTGACCGCGCCAACCGGGACGGGCGCCTGGGGCGGGTATGAGGACCTTGAACCGCTGTTGGCCCTGGCCGGGCAGGTGGATGTTCTGTTCATGGGCACGGGGGCGGAGATTGCGCATATTCCATCTGAGCTGCGGTCCCAACTGGAGGGGGCCGGTCTGGGGGTCGAGGTGATGTCATCCCCATCTGCTGCGCGGACCTACAATGTGCTTTTGAGTGAAGGGCGGCGCATTGCGCTGGCCGTTCTGCCTGTTTGAACGCGGAGAGGGGGCCAGCCCCCCGGCTGCGCCGTCCCCCGGAGTTTATTTGGCAAGATGAAGGTGGATCGGGGCTTTTGACAGGCGCCTCAATCGGTTAGCCATGCGTTATGGAATTGAAAGTCACTGATCTGGCTGTGGGCCGTGGTGGTGTGCCGGTGCTGGCGGGGGTTTCTTTTTCCCTGACGACGGGGCAGGCGCTGGTGCTGCGGGGGCCGAACGGGTCGGGCAAGACCACGCTGTTGCGCACTGTGGCTGGTTTGCAAGTGCCGATGGCCGGGCAGGTGCATAGGGCCGAGGACCGGATTGCCTATGCTGCCCATGCGGATGGGTTGAAAGCGGCGCTGACCGTGGCAGAGAACCTGCGGTTTTGGGCGTCGGTGTTTGGGCAGTCGGATATTGCGCCTGCCTTGGCTGCCTTTGATCTGGAGGACTTGGTGGAGCGTCGGGCCGGGCAGTTGTCGGCGGGGCAGAAGCGGCGTTTGGGTCTGGCGCGGCTGATGGTGACGGGCCGCGACGTCTGGGTGCTGGATGAGCCGACCGTGTCTTTGGACACAGCCTCGGTCGCGCTGTTTGCAGATGCTGTGCGGGGGCATCTGGCGCATGGGGGATCGGCGTTGATGGCGACCCATATTGATCTGGGGATCGAGGCCGAGACGTTGGATGTGTCGGGTTTTCGTGCAGCGGCGGCACAGATGGCGTCAGCCGATGAGGCGTTTCTGTGAGGGCGCTGTTTTTCCGTGATCTGGCGCTGGCGCTGCGGGCCGGGGGCGGCTTTGGTCTGGGGTTGGCGTTTTTCCTGATTGTCGTGGTGTTGGTGCCGTTCAGCGTGGGGCCGCAATCGGCTTTGCTGACCGAAATTGCGCCGGGGGTGTTGTGGTTGGGGGCGCTTTTGGCCTGCCTGTTGTCCTTGGATCGGTTGTTGGCCGTGGACTGGGAAGACGGCGCACTGGATTTGCTTGCGACGTCACCCTTGCCATTGGAAGGCATTGTTGCGGTGAAGGCCGCGGCGCATTGGGTGACAACCGGATTGCCGTTAGTGCTGGCCGCGCCTGTGTTGGGGGTTCTGCTGAACTTGGCGCCGTCGGGCTATGGCGTTTTGGTGTTGAGCTTGGCACTTGGCACGCCAGCCTTGTCGATGATCGGGGCGTTTGGGGCGGCACTGACCGTGGGGATCAAGCGGGGTGGGTTGTTGTTGTCGCTTTTGGTGCTGCCGCTTTATGTGCCCACGTTGATCTTTGGGGCCGAGGCGGCGCGGCGGGCGGCGCAGGGTCTTGATCCTGCCACGCCGCTGTTTCTTTTGGCGGGGATCACCCTGGCTGTTTTGGCCGCGATGCCATTTGCCGCGGGGGCTGTGTTACGGGTGAACCTGCGGTAACGTCGATGTCGATTGAGAAGGGACAAGCGAGGGTTTAGAAACAAGCCATGTCACTTTGGGAATATGCCAATCCAGTCAAGTTTTTGCGCCTGAGCGAGCGGGTGCAACCATGGCTGTGGGCCGGGGCCGCCATCTGTTTGGGTGTGGGGCTGGTCTGGGGGTTCTTTTTCACGCCGGATGATTTTCGGCAGGGATCGACCGTGAAGATCATCTATCTGCATGTGCCGTCTGCGCTGATGGCGATCAATGCGTGGTTCATGATGCTGGTGGCCTCGCTGATCTGGATTGTCCGTCGGCACCATGTGTCGGCTTTGGCGGCCAAGGCGGCCGCACCTGTTGGCATCGTGATGACATTGATTGCGCTGTTCACCGGCGCGATCTGGGGGCAGCCGATGTGGGGGACATGGTGGGCGTGGGACCCGCGCCTGACGTCTTTCCTAATCCTGTTCCTGTTCTACCTGGGTTATGTCGCCTTGTGGGAGGCCATTGAGGACCCGGATACGGCGGCGGATCTGACAGCGATCCTATGCTTGGTGGGCACCGTCTTTGCCGTATTGAGCCGTTATGCGGTGCTGTTCTGGAACCAGGGGTTGCATCAAGGCGCGTCGCTGTCGCTGGACAAGGAAGAGAACGTGGCTGACGTGTTCTATTTCCCGCTGCTGGTGTGCATCGGGGGCTTTGTCTTACTGTTTCTGGCTTTGGTCCTGTACCGCACCGGCACCGAGATCCGGTTGCGGCGGACGCGGGCGTTGATGGCGCGCGAAACCCGGAGTGCGACCTTGCGGGCAGAGGAGGCGTGATGCCTGATCTTGGGAAATACGCTGATGCTGTGCTGTCGGCCTATGCCGTGTCGATCCTGCTTTTGGTGGGTATCGTCGTGCTGACCCTGTGGCGGGGACGGCAGGCACGGGCCGAGATGGATGCGGTCGAGAGACGGAGCGGGCGGAATGGCTAAGCTTTCGCCGTTGATGCTGGCGCCTATCGGCATCTTTGCCGGTTTCGTTGCGCTGGCGGCTGTGGGTATGTTTCGCGACAATCCCGATGAATTGCCATCAACCCGTGTGGGTGCCCCGGCACCGCCGCTGACGGATGCGCAGCTGGCCGATTTCACACCCGTGGCAGAGGGGGATCTGGCGCGAGGCGAGGTGACGCTGGTGAACTTCTGGGCGTCGTGGTGTCCGCCATGTCGGGCAGAGCATCCGAAGCTGTTGGAGATGGCGGCAGAGGGGATGCCGATCATTGGGGTCAATTTCCGGGATACAGAAGGGCCTGCATCCAAGTATCTTGAGGAGGATGGTAATCCGTTTGTTGCGGTTGCCTTTGATCCGGCGGCGCGGTCAGCCATTGACTGGGGCGTCACAGCCCCGCCGGAGACCTTTATTCTGGATGCGGATGGCACGGTCTTGTTCCGGTACCAGGGGCCGTTGATCGGGTCGGACTATGAAAACCGGTTTTTGCCAGAGCTGGAAAAAGCGCTGTCAAATTGAGCGCCTTGCGGCGCGTTTCATTGTGATCCGCCTTGTGCCTTCTGGTTGGAAGCTATGCGATCGGGTGCCCTTGTGATTTCCGTCGGGAGCCTCCGGCGGGTTTTTTTTGAAACAGGGAATTCGGACCGGTCCGCGCAGCGGCAAACACTCCGGGGGAGTCCCTCTCGCGCATCGCTGTGCGATACGCTGCCGGGCATCGCGCGCACCTGTACGGCACGCTTGTTGAGGTCCGGATGGGTGGAGCCCCGGGACCCGTTCGCGCCTTGATCAGAGGCGGTAGCCTGCGTTGACGTCCAGGATGACGCCGGTGATGGCTGCGGCCGCGTCGGAGGCGAGAAATCGGACGGCGGCGGCGATATCTTCGGGTGTGGCCATGCGGCCAAGGGCCGAATCCTTGATGAAAATGTCCGTGATATCCTTGGGGCGGGTGGCTTCGGGGGTGTTTATGGCCCCCGGTGCTACAGCATTTACGCGGATACCTTTAGGCCCCAGTGTTTTGGCTGCAATTTTGGTCCAGGTGTCGACGGCGGCCTTGCTGGCCGAATAGCTGTGCGCGACCATGGCGGGCAGGCGGGCGTTTTGGGACGAGATGTTGACGATCGCAGCGCCCGGTTTCAGGTGGTCGAGCGCTGCGGCGACCAACCCCATTGGTGCGTTTACGTTGACGTTGAAATTGGTCTCCACCGTTTGGGCGTCGTAGTTTTCCGCGTCGTCGGTCAGTATGCTGCCCGCGTTGTTCACGATCAGGTCGAGACTGCCAAAACGGTTGATGACTTGTTCGGGCAACGCCGCCGTCGCCTCTGGGTTGGCCAGATCGACTTGAAAGGCAGCGATATCGGGGCAGTCCCTGAGCAGGGGCGTGGGATTGGTGCCGCGCCAAGTGATGGCGACATGGTGATCCTTTGCGAGGTCGGTGGCGATGGCGCGTCCAAGCCCGCGCACGGCGCCGGTGATCAGTGCGGTTTTCATGGCATTCTCCCAACAAAAAGGGTGCCCCGAGGGGCACCCGTTCTGGTGGTATCAAAGCCAGCCTAGGCGGCAGATGCAAGGTTGCGCAGCACGTAGTGCAGAACGCCGCCATGCTCGATGTATTCGATCTCGATCGCGGTATCGATCCGGCATTTCAGCATGATGTCGTGCACGGTGCCGTCCGCCTTGGTGATGGTGCAAGGCACCTCTTGCAGCGGCTGGATCGTGTCGAGGCCGGAGATGCTGACCGTTTCTTCTCCGGTCAGGCCGAGTGTCTTGCGGGTGTCGCCGTTGGTGAACTCGAACGGGATGACACCCATGCCAACGAGGTTCGAGCGGTGGATACGTTCGAACGATTCAGCGATCACCGCCTTGACGCCCAAGAGCGCTGTGCCCTTGGCCGCCCAGTCGCGCGAGCTGCCTGCGCCGTATTGCTCGCCGCCAAAGATCACAAGCGGCGTGCCGTTGTCCTGATGCGCCATGGACGCATCGAAGATCGAGGTCTGTTCGCCATCAGGACCCTTGGTATAGCCGCCTTCGACGCCGTCCAGCATCTCGTTCTTGATGCGGATGTTGGCGAAGGTGCCGCGCATCATGATCTCGTGGTTGCCGCGACGCGAACCGTAGGAGTTGAATTCACGTGGCGCGACCTGGCGTTCGGTCAGGTAGCGGCCCGCGGGCGTGCTTTCCTTGAACGACCCGGCGGGGCTGATGTGGTCCGTGGTGATCATGTCACCGAGCACGGCCAGAACCTTGGCCCCTTCGATGTTGGTGATCACACCCGGTTCGGGCGACATGCCCTGGAAGTAGGGCGGGTTCTGGACATAGGTGGATTGCGGCGGCCAGTCATAGGTTTTCTGATCGGTCGTTTCCACACCTTGCCATTTCTCGTCGCCTTTGAAGACGTCGGCGTATTTGGTCAGGAAGGCTTCGCGCGTGACTGTTGCTTCGACCAGTTCCGCGATTTCCTGGCTGGAGGGCCAGATGTCTTTCAGGAAGACATCGTTGCCGTCCTTGTCCTGCCCCAGCGGTTCGGAGGTCAGATCAATGTCGAGCGTGCCGGCCAGCGCATAGGCCACCACGAGCGGTGGGGACGCGAGGTAGTTGGCGCGCACGTCGGGCGAAATCCGCCCTTCGAAGTTGCGGTTGCCCGACAGCACCGAGGTCGCGACGAGATCGCCGTCTGCGATGGCCTTGGACAGTTCGGCCTGAATGGGGCCGGAGTTGCCGATACAGGTGGTGCAGCCATAGCCCACGAGGTTGAAGCCAATCTTGTCGAGGTCTTCTTGCAGGCCCGCGGCT
Source organism: Tateyamaria omphalii (assembly GCF_014651375.1). Lineage (GTDB taxonomy): Bacteria > Pseudomonadota > Alphaproteobacteria > Rhodobacterales > Rhodobacteraceae > Tateyamaria > Tateyamaria omphalii. Next base: position 403,047 of record NZ_BMWT01000002.1, on the reverse strand, counting down.
TCAAGATAGGCCGACACAACCTGCGATCCCGGTGCGAGCGAGGTTTTGACCCATGGTTTGCGATCCAGACCCAGCGCAGCCGCCTTGCGTGCCACAAGGCCCGCGCCGATCATCACGTAGGGGTTTGATGTGTTGGTGCAGGAGGTGATCGACGCGATCACGACCTTGCCCGATTCCATGGTATAATCTTCGCCGTCAACGGCGACTTCCTTGCCCATGGGACGCTTGAAGGTCTCTTCCATTTCCTTGTGGAAGGCCGTTTTGGCGTCCGTCAGGGCTACGTAATCCTGCGGGCGTTTGGGCCCCGAGATGGCAGGCACGATTGTGCCCATGTCGAGGTGCAGGGTGTCGGTGTAAATCGGAGCGTAATCGTCGCCGCGCCAGAACCCGTTTTCCTTGGCATAGGCTTCGACCAGCGCGATGCGGTCTTCGTCCCGGCCGGTGTTGCGCAGGTAGCGCAGGGTTTCGTTGTCGATCGGGAAGAAGCCGCAGGTGGCGCCGTATTCGGGGGCCATGTTTGCGATCGTTGCCCGGTCGGCCAGCGGCAGGCGGTTCAGCCCTTCGCCGTAGAATTCGACGAATTTGCCGACCACGCCCTTTTCGCGCAGCATTTCCACGACCTTCAACACGAGGTCGGTGCCTGTGGTGCCTTCGACCATGGAACCGGTCAATTCAAATCCGATCACTTCGGGGATCAGCATCGAAATGGGTTGGCCGAGCATGGCGGCCTCAGCTTCGATCCCGCCAACACCCCAGCCGAGGACGGCGGCGCCGTTGACCATGGTTGTGTGGCTGTCGGTGCCCACAAGCGTGTCGGGATAGGCCACCTCGGCCCCGTTCTGGTCGGTGTCGGTCCAGACGGTTTGGGCCAGATATTCCAGGTTCACCTGGTGGCAGATACCGGTGCCGGGGGGAACGACGCGGAAGTTGTTAAACGCCGACTGACCCCATTTGAGGAACGTGTAGCGTTCCATGTTGCGTTCGTATTCGCGGTCCACGTTCATCTGGAAGGCGCGGGGATTGCCGAACTCGTCGATCATGACCGAGTGGTCGATCACGAGATCAACGGGGTTCAGCGGGTTGATCTTTTCCGGGTCACCGCCGAGAGCCACCAGACCGTCACGCATGGCGGCAAGGTCCACGACCGCAGGCACGCCGGTGAAATCCTGCATCAGCACGCGGGCGGGTCGATAGGCAATTTCGCGGGGGTTCTTGCCGCCCTTGGCACCCCATTCTGCGAAGGCCTTGATGTCGTCGACGCTGACGGTCTTGCCGTCTTCGAACCGCAGCATGTTTTCCAGCACCACCTTGAGGGCGGCCGGCAGGTTGGAAAAGTCGCCCAGGCCCGCATCCGTGGCTGCGGGGATCGAATAGTAGTCGATTGAGTGATCGCCAACAGTCAGCGTTTTGCGCGTTTTTGCGGTGTCTTGACCTACGGTGATGGGCATGGGCTATCTTCCTTTCCTAAACGGATGGGGCAATGACTTGGCAGTGTCATGCCTTGAAATGGCGTGTGCGATCAACTGGATTTAGGGTGTCTGTGCCAAATTTGTATACCATTGCATACAGTTTTTCATACGCATTCCTGTGATCGGCCTGTCACATACGCTCAACAAACCTTGATTGGCAGTTCGGAACAGTCTTTCTTAATTAAGCGGTACAGGACGAAACCCAACCGACAACAGGTAGTACGCCCCTTTGATGCATCGTTTGATCCCTCTTGCCTTTGCGGCCTTTGCCAGCTTGGTCAATCCCGCCTCGGCGCAGTCGCCTGTGGTGGTCGAACTGTTTACGTCACAGGGGTGTTCGTCATGTCCGCCTGCGGACAAGCTGATGCACGAGTTGGCCAAGCGGGATGATGTGATCGCCTTGGCGCTGCATGTGGACTATTGGGACTATATCGGCTGGAAAGATGAGTTTGCGGATCCTGCCTATGCCAAGCGGCAGCGTGGATATGCTGTTCAGGCCGGTCGTCGGTCTGTCTATACCCCACAGATGATCATCAATGGCCAGACCGATATTGTCGGGGCACGTCCGATGGAGTTGTCGCGTGTCATTTCGGACTATGCGGGCAAGGCGACGCCAGTCACCCTTGAGGTGACGCGGAGCGGGGACCGGGTGCAGATCGTAGCACAGAGCAGTGAGGCCAATGGGCCGCTTGTCGTGCAGATGTTGCGGTACACACCGGAACGGACAGCGCGCATCACGCGCGGCGAGAACGCAGGCCACACGATTTCCTATGCCAATGTCACGGAAGACTGGAAAATCCTGCAAGAATGGGATGGCATCACCGATCTGGCCATTGAAGCGGATGCGCCCGGCGAAAAGCCGTTGGTTGTGATGGTGCAGAAGGGGCTGAACGGCCCGATTTTGGCTGCCTCTCAGCTTCGCTAACTGTCTCTAATGGCTGCCTGCCCGCCAACGGCGGGCGACCCAAAGCCATTGGGCCGGGTTCGATCTGATCCGCGCACTGATGCTGTCATTCATGGCTTGAGTCATGGTCAGCGCATCGGAATGCGGGATCGGGTTTTCCATCACACATTGGAAGCTCAGGCCGTCTGCATTCCGGATGCCGTAGAACGGGACCAGCAACGCGTCATAGCGCAGAGCCAGTTCGGCGGCAGAGACGGCCGTGTGGGCCGGGTGCCCGAGAAAGTCCAGAACGGGCGCTTGATACACATGTTGATCAAAGAGCAGAACCAGCTGGCCGCCTGATTTCAGGTGCCGCACGAAGCCCGCCGTGCCCTTGCGGCCCCGTGGAAAGACCGGACCGCCAAAGGCCTGCATCGTGCGGACATAGTGCGCGTTGAAATAGGGGTTCGACATGTCGCGGTAGAGCCCGCCAACCTTGAACCCTCGTCCCACAAGGGCTGCGCGCAGGGCTTCGTAATTGCCGAAATGCCCGGTCACCAGGATCACGGGTTGCCCGGTTTCGGTCGCCTTGACCATCGCGTCAAATCCCGGGCCTTCGATGGGGGCATCCTTTTGACGGGCCAGTAAGGTGCGGGTCGAGTAGTTTTCGATCAGGGTGCGCCCGACATTCCCGAGACTTTCCCGCGCGATGCGCTGGTGTTCGGCGTGTGGCAGGTGCGGCATAGCAAAGGCGATGTGATCGACAGCGCGCCGGTGGAACCCGGCGGCGGGTCCCACGATGCGCGACATGATCCACCCCATGAACGGCACGCGCAGGCGGTAGGGCAGCGCCAGGGCAGTGCCGATGCAGGTGCGCGCCACGGCGTTGGTGGCGAGGTAGGCGAGCTTGACGCGCCAGGGCAGGTCTTCAGGATCGTATCGCATCAAGGTCCGTGATCTGAGCGTGCCGTCAACCGGCCCGTGTTTCCCGATGCCAGACATAAATCCCTGCCCCCGCGATCACAAGCGCGCCTATGAGCGTCGGCACGTCAGGCCATTCGCTGAATAAGAGTACCCCCCAGATCACGGCCGCTATCAGACCTACATAGTTGAAGGGCGCCAGCAATCCGGCCTCGGCCTGTGACAGGGCGCGGATCAACATCAATTGTCCCATGGTCCCAAAGATGCCGATTACCCCAAGCAATACGATGGATTGAGTGGTTGGCATGGTCATGTGAAAGGGGACAAGGCCGCTGATGATCACCGACCCGATCAGCCCGGTGTAGAATAGGGAAGTCCAGACATCTTCGTCAGGACCGACACGCCGGGTGATCAGTGTATAGCCTGCAAAGCAGAAGGCGGCGGCGAGCGGAAGAAGGGCAGCGGCTTGAAACACATCGGTGCCGGGACGGATGATGATGAGCGCACCAAGTAGCGCCGCGGCAATGGCACCAATGCGGCGCGGTCCCAACCTTTCCTGCAGAAACAGTGCCCCACCAAGCTTGATCAGGACGGGATTGAGGGCCATGACAGCTGTGGCCTCGGCCAACCCAATGCGCCCAAGTGCTGAAAAGAAAAAGAATGTAGCAAGCATCAGCAGAATGGAACGCGCGATTTGCAACTTGGGATACCGACTGCGCACCACTTGCCGCAGGCGAGGCGCAACCAGAACCAATACGATCAGCATCTGACCGGCATAGCGCGCCCATAGTGCGGGCAGTGCGCCCGTCGACGGAGACACCGCCTTGACTGCAACATCCATGATGCCAAAGCACAAAATGGCCGTGATGGTCAGCAGAATAGCACGGGAAGGATTTGATGGCTGCATCCGTGCCGCTTACGCGGCGCGGTGATCGGTGTCGAGTAGGTGATCGCGGGCAAGGGACCGCCCTGATAAAGATCAGCACCAATCGCTTTTTCCAACCGGCGGAGACACGGGCAGGAAAAGGCCCAGTTCGGCCTTACTCTTCCTCCTCTTGGGTAATCAGGATCAGATCGCCGCTCGCCTCCATGTCCCTGATCGCCTTGACCACATTTCCCATTGCAGCTTCGACATCGGCCGGTTTCGGGGTGCCCGCTTCCTCCACCTCTTCTCGCAACTGATCTGCCATACGCGCGGACATGTTGGTCAGGATAAACTCGGCGGAGTCGTCGGACCCCATGGCGGGAGCCCCGGCAAAAGCGACAATCAGATCGCCTTGTTCCACATTGCGCAGAATGCGCGGCACATCGCGGGGTTCGATGCGGGTGGGGATATTTTCGAACGTGAAGATGGCTTTGCGCACGGCCGTCGCGAACCCTTCATCGGTTTCGTCCAACCCGGCAAGCATATCGTCGCGCGTGATCGAGGTTGACGAGTTGAGGATCGCGCCAACCCGTTCGACCGGACCGTCATCAAACGCTCGCGGTGGCTGTACTTCCATTTGTGTGGCCAGCGACAGGCCGATCCGTTCAACGGCTTCTGGGGTGACAGCGCCGGTCTGCGAGACGGCATAGGTGATTTGGCGCGCCCGCGGACCTGGAAGCAGTCCCAGGAGCTGCGCCGCCTTGGTCACGTCCAGTTTCGACAGCATGACGGCTGCGATCTCAACCGCTTCTTCTTCAAGAATGGGCAGGAGCGTTTCTGGATTCATTTCGCGGATGCGCTGCCATGGATCGCCCCCGCGTTTCACACCTGCCTCTTTGCGCAGACGCGCCGCTGTCTGCGCGCTGATCTTGCCATCAAGCGCGTCCAGCGCGCCGGCGACACTGCCCGGCAGGCTGAGACCGACGCGTTCGACCTCTTCCGCGAATTCGCTGGCAACCATCTGCAAAGTGTCGCGATCCACTACACGCATGGAACCCATCGCCTTGGTCAGATGCGCTTGCAGGTCTTCTGGCAGCTCTTCCAGCGGGATATCTGCCCCCTCGTTCAGAAGCAGTCGCACGACGATGGCAGCCTTGGCCCGGCGCGAAAGGGAGGGTGGGGTCCGGGTAGAAGAAAAACCGCCACCCTGCTGCACTGGGGCAGGGGTGGCGGACACGGGTACCAGTTCGGTCATGTCCTGCCTCGAAACGATTTGATGTCGTTTTGGCAGGCAAAGGTTGAGAATCCCTCAACCCAGACCGGGGATCAGTAGTTGTACGTGGTCCCTGTTTCGATGGCGTCACGCAGGCTGGCTTCGGCCCAGGTGCCAGCCCCGCCGCGCGCCTGGATTTCACGCAATTGGGTCAGGGCGGCGACCTTGTCCCCTTCGAGAACCTTGCCTTGGCCCATATAGGAGCGGGCGAGAATGTTGTCGGGGTTCGCATCGATGGCCTGCTGGTAGTAGACGTTGGCCAGTTCAAGCTGGCCGGTCTTGCGCGCTGTGAAGCCGCGATAGGTCAGCACGCGGTCTTCTGCCTGGTCGGGCATCTGGTCGAGCACGGTGTTGGCCTCGTTGTAACGGCCCGCATAGGCCAGTTCGCGCACGGCTTTGTAGAGCTCATCGGCATCCAGATAGGATGTCTTGTCAGGGCGCACGCATTTGCCGATGGTCGCGTCCCAAACCCCGTTCACGGGCTGCGAAAAGCGGACATAGGCCTTTTTGTCGGGATCCCATTGGCGCGCCTGCAAGCAGTTCTGCGTGGTCTCGGTCTTCTTGGGTTTTGCATTGTCGTTGCCGCCTGCGGCAAAGCTGCTGGTGGGCAGGGCCAGCGGGAGGGCGATGGCCGTGGTCAGGATCAGGGTGCGCAGCATGGGAAGTCTCCGTATTGGATGCGTCGGGTATGATGCAGAGACAACCCGACGCCTCCGGTTTTTATGCGATCACGAAATCGTGAGCATTATCCAGTCGCGGTGACACAGCGGTTTGTGTCGGCGTCGTAGACCGTGCCTTCGGCACAGGACATCGCTTGCTGTTCGTGTTTGCCATAGTTGCAGCCCATGGCGAATGTCAGCGTCGGGGCGAGGGTGAGCGCCAGTGCCACCACAAGGGTCTTGGTCTTCATCTGTCCTCTCCTTTGTCTTGGGTGGCGCAAAGGTAGTTCAGAGACAGTGATCCGCCAAAGAAAAACGCAAACAGGCGCATCGTGATGCGCCTTACTGCATGCAATCTGCGCGAAAGCGGGTAAGGCGGAGGTGTCCTCCGCCGCATATTTCAGGGCGCGAAAACCGTAAGGCGGACGTGTCGTCCGCCCTGCAGGTCAGCCTTCGGCGAACACCCGGGCAAAGATCGTGTCGACATGCTTGGTGTGATAGCCAAGGTCGAACTTCTCTTCGATCTCTTCCTTGCTGAGCGCGGCGGTCACATCCGCATCAGCCAGCAATTCCTCTTTGAAATCAGTGCGGTGTTCCCAGACCTTCAACGCGTTGCGTTGCACCAGAGTATAGGCATCTTCGCGGCTAACACCGGCTTGGGTCAAGGCAAGCAGCACGCGCTGGCTCATCATCAGGCCGGGGAACTTGTTCATGTTCTCCAGCATGTTTTCGGGGAAGATCAGCATCTTGTCGACCACGCTGGTCAGACGTGCCAGCGCAAAGTCGAGCGTGATGGTGGTATCCGGCCCAATCATGCGTTCGACCGAGGAATGGCTGATGTCGCGCTCGTGCCACAGGGCCACGTTTTCCATAGCCGGGATCACGGCAGAGCGCACCATGCGCGCCAATCCGGTCAGGTTTTCCGTCAGAACGGGGTTCTTCTTGTGCGGCATGGCCGATGAACCCTTCTGACCCATGGAGAAGAATTCGGCCCCTTCCAGCACCTCGGTCCGTTGCATGTGCCGGATTTCCAAGGCGATGTTTTCGATCGACGATGCCACAACACCAAGGGTTGCAAAGAAGGCCGCGTGACGGTCGCGGGGGATCACCTGCGTGCTGATGGGTTCGGGGACAAGGCCCAGCTTGTCGCAGACATGTTCTTCGACGGCAGGATCGATATTGGCGAAGGTGCCGACGGCGCCGCTGATGGCGCCTGTCGCAATCTCGGCCCGTGCGTCGCGTATGCGCGACAGGTTGCGGTCCATCTCGGCATAGAAGCGGGCAAAGGTCAGGCCCATGGTCGTGGGCTCTGCATGGATGCCGTGGCTGCGCCCGATGCGGGGGGTGTCCTTGTGTTCAAACGCGCGGCGTTTGAGGGCGGCCAGCAACTCTTCGAGATCGGCAATCAGGATATCGGCGGCGCGGGTGAGCTGCACGTTGAAGCAGGTGTCAAGTACATCCGAGGACGTCATGCCCTGGTGGACAAAGCGCGCCTCGTCACTGCCCACATGTTCAGCCAGGTGGGTGAGAAAGGCGATCACGTCGTGCTTGGTCACGGCTTCGATTTCGTCAATGCGGGCGACGTCGAATTCCACATCTTCAGCCTTCCACACGGCGTCTGCATTTTCGCGGGGGATCACACCGAGATCGGCCATAGCGTCACAGGCATGCGCCTCGATCTCGTACCAGATGCGGAACTTGGTGGCCGGGTCCCAGATCGCAACCATGTCGGGGCGGGAATAACGTGGGATCATGGGGCACCTTTTTGTGACTGTCGGATATCGTGCCGCGTCCTTAGACTGAGGTCCGACGAACGACAAGACGAAGGCTCTGATATGAGACGCTTTGCCCTGATCCTGGCCCTTTTGGGCGGGCCTGTCGCGGCGCAAGACTGGATGCCGATGAGCGGAGAGCAGATTCGCGACGCCTTGACGGGCCGCGTGCTGGCCTATCCCGATACCTCACAGGACTTTCGCGCATCCGGTCGGACCCTCTACATATTCAGGGGCCGTGAAAGCTGGGGATATTGGCGCATCGAAGATGATCGGTATTGCAGCCAATGGCCACCGAATGACATGTGGGCCTGCTACACAATGGATGGCAAGGGTGACCGGTTGCGCTTTGTCGGGCAGGGCGGTGACATCACGGAAGCCAGCTATGCCGACTGATCGGACGTTGGCAGATTTTGTCGGCGAGTGGGCCATCGAGCGTACGATCACGCCCACCGTGGGACCAGTGGCCCGCTTTGAGGGCACCGCACAATGGGCGCCTGCGTCAGATGGGTTGGACTACGTTGAAAGGGGTGTCTTGCAGATGGAAGGCGTCCCCCCAATGCAGGCGGAGCGCAAGTATCACTGGGCGCAGGATCTGTCCGTCTTCTTTGACGACGGGCGTTTCTTTCACAAGGTGCCGCCCTTGGGGGGGCGTACCGAGCATTTCTGTGACCCGGACACCTATGTCGGAACATATGATTTCTTGCCCTGGCCTTCATTCAATGTGACCTGGAAGGTGAGTGGACCGCGCAAGGACTACATCAGCGTGACGCGGTTCAGCCGGAACATCTGACGTGATCGCAAACATTGGCTTTGCGCTTGCAGAAAAGGCCGGGCCTTGGCACAACACGCCCACTTCTTTTTGTCCTGACAGGTGAGGCCTCATGGAAACGACGTGGAATAACAAGGTGCTGAGCGACATGTTTGGCGCAACAGAGGGTACGGCGCTGCGCGTTAAGCAGGCGGCTCTGGTGGTGCTGGGCATCGCATTTCTCGCAGTTGCAGCAAAGATCAAGGTGCCGATGTGGCCCGTTCCGATCACGATGAGCACTTTTGCCGTGCTCAGCGTCGGTGCCGCCTATGGCGCCCGTCTGGGACTGGTCACCATCATGGGCTACATGATCATCGGCGCGCTGGGTTTTGATGTCTTCGCGGGCACCACGGCAGAGACGAATGGTTTGGAATACATGATGGGAGGAACCGGCGGCTATCTGGTCGGTTGGGTTCTGGCCGTGCTCGCGCTCGGTGCGTTGGCGCGCCGTGGCTGGGACCGGTCGGTGCTATGGATGGCGCTGGCGATGTTGATCGGCACCGTGTTGATCTATGTGCCTGGCCTTGCGTGGCTGGGTCAGCTGTATGGCTGGGACAAGCCGATCCTCGCATGGGGCCTGACGCCGTTCCTGATCGGTGATGCGCTGAAGCTGGCGCTGGCCGCGCTGCTTCTGCCGGCTGCGTGGAAGCTGGTTGGCCGCGCCCGCGGCTGATCCTTCCCTTGATCCAAATGAAAGGCGCGGTCCCTGACGGGTCCGCGCCTCGTTTCATTTTAGGGATGAACTTGCGGGTCTGAGCCCCTGATGGTTCAGATGTTTTCAAGGACCCCATCGGATGGCGCCAGTTCAGTCAAAACGTTAGAACTGCGCTCTAACGTTCTGTGAACAGGGCATTTATCTGCAATTTCGAGCAGTCTTTGGCGTTGGCTTTCGTCAAGTTGTCCGGTCAGGCTGATCCGGCGTTTCCATTCGTCGATCTTGTCACCAGACACGGTGCCTGCATCCTGTGCGTGCACCTTGTTGTGGCTGACATCGACATGAACATGATCCAGTGGCCATTCCTTGCGGCGGGCATACATGCGGATCGTCATTGAGGTGCAGGCCGCGAGACCCGCCGACAGCAGACCGTAGGGCGACAGGCCCTGGTTGGTGCCGCCATAGGCGCGCGGTTCGTCTGCCAGGATGTGATGTCGTGTGCCGTGAGTGATGTCTTGCAGGAAGCCCTTTGGGTCGGCTTCGGAACTGCGCACCACGCCTTCGGGCGCACCAATGGGCGGGGCGGGTGGTTTGAGCTGCAGGTATTTCTTGGCCCAGGTGGCGATGATGTCAGCCGCGTATTCGGCGTGTTCGGCCTTGGTCACCAAGTGATCCGCGTCGTCCAGCGTGACAAAGCTTTTGGGATGTTTGGCGGCGAGGAAAATCTCGCTCGCGTTGTCGATGCTGACGATGGAGTCGCGGGGGGCGTGCAGAACCAGCAGCGCTGCATTGAGACGCGCGATGGCGGGTTGCAGGGCTTCTTCGGTCACATCTTCGACAAAGCCTTTGCCGATGCGGAAGGGACGGCCCCCAAGGCTCACTTCGGCCTCACCGCTGGCAAGAATTTCGGGCAGGGCGTCTGCGAAGTTGTGGGTTACGTGTTCCGGGTCGAAAGGTGCACCGATTGTTGCCACGGCCCTGATCTGGTCCAACCGCGCGGTGGCCTTGAGCACGGCTGCACCGCCAAGCGAATGGCCGATCATCAGGGTGGGGGACATGCCCCGATTTTCGAGATAGGCGACAGCTTGCACCAGGTCTTCGACATTCGAGGTGAAGGAGGTGTTGGCAAACTCGCCCTCACTGTGGCCCAGACCGGTAAAATCAAAGCGCAGAACGGCGATGCCCATGGTCGTCAGACGCGCTGCGATCCGGCGCGCGGCCGGGATATCCTTGCCGCAGGTAAAGCAGTGGGCAAAGACCGCCGTGGCCAGATGTGGCCCTTCGGGCAGGTCGAGCCGGGCGTCGAGGGTGCCGGCATGGCCGGGGAATGTGATGCGTTCGGTTGGCATGTGGTGTCTCCTTGTCACGGAGAATGGGGCAGGATGCCTCGCAAAAGAAGGGGCGTGACACAGTTCTCACGCACAGGTGTTGGCCTGACATATCCTGTTTATTACGTCAGGCGGGGTGCGCGGCCTTTTGGCCTGATCTTGGGACTCAGGTTGATCAGGCAGTGGGCACGGTGTCTGCGATATGGGTGAGGTCCTCGATCGCCAGAAGCAGGCGTTCATCGGGGATGTCCGGGAATGTGCTGCGCGCCTGCTGAACAACCTCGATCTGGGACATGGGGTGCTTTGCAGTGTCTGCAATCCAGCGTGCCACGTGACTAGGTACGAAGATCGATCTGTGCCCGTTGGATTTGGAGCGGATCGTGGCGCTTGGGCCTCTGCACACCTGCGCGGATCGGAAACGCCAGAACGGTGCGTTGGACCATCGGCTTTCCGTCCTGTAGGTGCTCCAATGTGTTTTGAGGTAGGCCGCGTGATCCTGGGCAACGCCGTCCAGATAGGCAGGCTTCAACGTGCCTGTGCCAAACAACCAGTCCGCGGCAACCCGCGCGGCCTGAATGCCACCGCCAATGGCATTGGGGATCCCGGATGAGGACAGTGGATCGCGGGCGGCAATAGCGTCCCCGGCGGCGACCATGGGCAGGTTCGGATCACTGCGGCTGAGCAGGCTGGAAAAGGCGGGCAGGGTTTCAAGGCTGAGGCAGTTGTCAATGTCGCCGATCAACTGGCGGATGTGGCGTGTCTGGGACAGGTGGCTGGCCCACACGGTTGGATCTGTGAGGCGCAGCGCATGAATGCGCTCAGCGTCCGAGAACAGGCAGACAATTGTCTGGTCCGACGGCAGCGGGGCAGCGTACCACCAGCCATCTTCAAATGCCTCGACGCGGGTCATCTGTTGCGTGCCTTGTGCACGCGGCAATCGGGTGCTGATGGCGGTTAGTGTGTCATTGCGCTGTCGATGCGCGCCATCACGCAGCGAAAACCGCGACGTGCGCCCGGCAGCGTCAATCACGTAGCGTGCCGTGATGTGCCGACCGCCGAGATCCAGATGCCAGAGGCCATCCTGATGGCGGCACGCGGTCACTGTCACATCGGTTTGCAATGCAACGCCGCGGTGCAACACTTCATCTGCCATCATCTGCTCAAAACGCTGACGATCCAGCGCCCAGCCCGCCCCGTGCAGCGTCAGGATAAAGTCCATGGTGCCAAGGGTGTCGCTGCCCCATGCCGCTTCGCTGCCCAGCAGGCTGAGGCGTTGTTCCTGTTCGAACCGGTCCCACAGGTCGAGATATTGCAGTAGGCCGCGGACGCCGGGTGACAGGGATTCCCCCACCTTGGGCTGCTCATATGCGCCACGTTCTAGGACGGTGACCGAGATGTCGTTGCGCTTGCAAAGGGTCAGTGCGGCGGCGGTGCCCGCAGGCCCGCCGCCGATGATTGCGACATCAAAGTGCTGGTCCACTGTCAGCCCTTGGCCGCGGTCGAGGCCGCAGCGGCTGTCGATGCGATCTCGGTGATGTGTGCCTGTGCCAACTGGCCGAAGTTCCGTTCGGTTTCAACGATATACGGGATCTCCTCGGTGCCGCGGTTCAGCAGGAAGCCCAACATGAACCACGAGTCGATCATCTTCTGCGCAGAATCGATGCCGCGCTGGAACTCGACGTTCTGGCCCTGGGGCACGATGGTCTGTCCGTCAATGTCGCTGACAAAGGCATCCAGCACCTGATCCTGTGGCAGTTGCGTGCCGGTGGTCACGTTGAACGGGCTTTGTGGCGGCCACCAGTAGACATAGAAGGCCGGTGGCACCTCGATCCCTGAGCCATCCACCAGTTGGTTCACGTGGATGTTGGTCAGGTTTGGCGTCTGGACCGTGCATTCGTGGAAATCGGCCATCCACGGGATCGCCATGCGCTTGGTCAGATCGCCGGGTTCACAGCCACCGCCCGCGCATTCGTTGTGATCGACGCTCAGGCCTTCTTTCTCATAATGCTTGGTCATCTTGGCGTAGCCGCGCTTGTCATGGGCGAGCTTGAGATGCAGAGGGGCGTCATAGAGGGCCGCGCTGCGCACGCTCCACGTCACCTCGATGCCGGGGCTGAACGGGGCACCCACACAATTGCTGGCATCGACGCGATCCAGATGTTCGGTCAGGGACAGCGGATCGGGTTTGTCGGTGGTGAAGCGCCCGCAGGCCCATTGGTACAGGTAGAAATACTGTGTCGGCGACAGGGTTTCGAACTTGTAGATCGGACCGGTATTGGTGACCGAGTTGTCGCCCGAGTTCAAGGGCATCATGGGCAGGCCCGACAAGGTGTCGGGGTCGTTGTCTTTGAGTGCGTAGAGCTGGCCGGGGCCCTTGGACATGGTGGCGTAGTATTCGGCATAGTCCTTGGGCAGCAGGGGCATGCGGAACAGTTGGAAATAGCGCATGCGGTGATCTGCGTTAGTGTCGCTGGCATCCCGCATGTCGAATTTCGGGTTGGCAAAATCATCCATCGTGGGGACGTTCGCCACGTATTTGTAAAGCCCCATACGGTCGACGATGGGCTGCACGTCGCGTTCGAAGTTCACGACATAGTCCGGGTTGAAGCCCTGCAGCGGCGTATAGCCATTGCGTGGATCGGTTGGCCAATCGCTGGATGTGTCGCCGCCGGGGAAAATGTCGGGCCGGGCGTCGTTTTTACGGATCGCCACATCATCCATCGTGTCGGCCAGCGTTGTGATATTCACGATCTCGGGCGCGTATTTTGGACTGCCGACAACCAGCCAGGCCGAGGATGTTTCGTGCACCGTGCCGTCCGCCATGGTCACGCGGGCAAAGACGTAGCCATCCGCGATGTCGTCCCAATAGCCCGCAGCCCCGCGGAAGCTGGAAATCTCTGCACTGCCCGTGACGCGGCCAAAGCCGCCCAAGGCGATCAGGTTGCCTTGCGCGTCCATTTTCAACTCGCCCAGCGTGTCGATCTGTTGACCGCCGTTGGACAGGTCAGGGAAGGACCCGTGTTTGTAATCCTCAGGGATGTTGTACCGTGTGAACCCGATGCTGGTTTGCGGCTCAGAAATGTGGCGCGGGCCGGGGTCGATGATCAGCTTTTGCCGCTTTTTCTTGCTGGTCACGTCCGGGTTGTTCCATGGGACGTGGTTGTTTTCGTAGCTGTTGCTTTCGCCGAATTCGAGGTCACCCAGAAGTTCGGAAAAGGTGTACCAGATCGGTTTCTTGTTCGCGACATGGGCCACCCATTCGATCTTGTCGATTTTGGCGTCGTCCAGGTTCACCTTGTGTTCGGTGCCGTCGTTATCCTTTTGGAAGATGTGAAACTTTGCCGCCTGCCGTTTGATCGCGCCTGTTGTGTCCTTGAATACGGTCACAGGTCCGGCATCTGGTGTTTCGTTGCCCCATTCGTCGCAGGCGATGGGAAGACCACCCGTTTCAGTCGGCGAGAGGTAGAAATCCGTGAGGCTGTTGCCAAGTCGTGCAACGCCGATACGGGGGTGAATTTCAAATGTTGGCAACTCTGTTCCTCCAAAAATGTGGAATGATCTGAACAATCACTCGTTACTGCAGCACCAAAACAACGTCAGATTGCATTCGGTATTGATTCCACTCAAGCGTGAATCGGGCGAATTTCTTTCTTTTCCATACCGGCCCGTGCGTGGTGTCGCCAAAACGGTGTGTCAAAGGGCAGGGCGGCGTATTGCAGATGGGTGGTGGCGTATGTGCGGTCCACTGTCTGAGCCAGCAGCGCATCGTAAACCCGAGGGGCATCAGTATCGCCGGACAGGGCATCTGCCGCCGCATTTCCTGCGAAGAAACCGGCGGATAAGGCGTTGAACAGACCCTGGGACGTGATGGGGTCAAAGGCGGCAGCGGCATCCCCTATGGCAAGCCAGCCCGTACCGGATGTTTGATCCAGCAGGGCGCTGCGGCAATCCATCGACCAGGGGCGCGAGGATATGCCTTTGAGCGAGATGAGCGACAGGCTGTCCTGCGCTTGACTTAGAAACACCGACGGTGCGGCGGTGATGCGCTTGGCGGTGGCGGCATCGGTGACAAAGCCGACCGTGCCACCGGTTTTGTGTGGCACCTTGTACCACCACCCCTCCGGCGTGGCCTCGGCCCGCATGGTTGTATCTTGAGCCGAGCCCATCTGCCACAGAACCGCGACCAGCGCAGGACCGTGGAAGACCGTGGCGGCGTGGCGCCGGGCGATATGGGCAGGGCGACCGGTTGCATCGATCACGTAGTCTGCATGCCATGTTTCGCGACCTGCGGGCGTCTCGGTTGTTGCGGTCCACCCTGCTTGCGTGTGTTGTGATTTGGTGATCCGCCCCGTGTGCAGTGTCACCCCCAGCTGTTCGGCTCGGCCTATCATCGCCTTGGCCAGAGCACTGCGATCCAAGCCCCAGCCATGCAGGCCAAGACCGGGATGCGAGCCATGAGATTGCAGGCCCGCGGCCCCCCAATGGCTAACAACATCACGGATCAACACCGCATCGGTCAGAACGTGGCCTAGGCCCAAGCGCTGCATGATTTGCGCACCACCATGAGCAATCAACTCGCCCCGAGTGGCCGTTGCCGCCCCCGAAGGATCGACAACTTTCACAGGCACCTTGCGTTCTGCAAGGGCGATGGCGGCGGCAAGTCCTGCGGGACCGCCGCCTGCGATCAGAACGCTTGTCACTAGACCTCGCCGCGTCCCAGCCGTTCGAAAGTCTGTTCTTCGACGGCATCTTCGGCAGGCTGTGCACCCAATGGCCCAACCGCCTTGTCCTCTTGCGATTGAAGGGCCACGACACCCTTTGCCAACCTCAGGCTTGGGTCACCCTTGGTGAAGGTGGGGGAACGGCCGGTTTCAACATAGCAGGTCTCGGGCAGCCCTATGCCTTCAGGCGGGGTGTGCGCCTCGACCAAACCCGTCATCCACCATTTGTGCACCATGTTGTTGATGCGGGCGGCGTAGCCGGTTCCTTGCAGGTCACGCAGCCAGAAGCGGCGGTTGCTGAAATGGCGCTGTACCTGAAGCGGGGCGAGGTCCGGAGTGGTGGCTATGTTGTAGGCCTCGATCGGCAGCACCTGGTTTGGTACACGCGCGCCCCAGAAACTGGGCGAGCTAAGGTACAGGCTGGGCGTATAGACAAGGCCCGAGTTGCAGGACGCCTCGTCTGTTTGCCATGGCACGCCCATCCAGCGGGTCAGGCTGCCTGCACCCGTGGGGCCCCAGGGCCCGTCCCATGCCAGCGCTTGTTCACGGCTGAGCGTCGTGCCGTAGTCCTGGCGCACTGGCACGCCCTCGGGCAGGGGGCGCAGCCGGTACGGTTGATCGGGATCCCACATCGAGGCGAGGCGCATGGGCCAGGTCAGCTCGATGCCGGGGTGAAACGGCCCGCCCAAGCACTCGTGCAACGCGGCGCGGTCCAGTTCGCGCGGCTGGTCCGCAGCCGGAATGTCGCCAAAATCTGGGATTGCAGGGATGCCAGCCCAGTCGGCTTCAAAATCGCCATTCGCCCAGTTTTCGAGGTGTTGATACTGAGTCTTGGTCAGAAACAGGTCTTCGCGCGCTGGATTGACCAAATCGCCATTGGGATAGCGGTCGCCGTATGTGTCCCCGTAGAACGGGGGCAAGCCCGCATGTTTTAGCTCTTCGGTCTTGCTGTTGCGGAACAGGTTGAAGACGGCCTGACGGTAAGCTGCGCTTGCGTCTGAGGGGTCGCCCATCTGCGCTATGATTTCGGGGTCGCGGGCATCCAGCGGTGTGCCTTGACCTGCCAGAAGCAGGATACCGTCACAGACCCATTGATGCCCGGTCATCCTGTCGAAGATCGGCCAGATGTCCTTGCTGAAGCTGGTTTTGCCAGGGTGCGGAAGGGTGCCCAACCCGATGAACAGGTCCCGCACCACGTCGTCCATCGTGACGACGCCAAACAGGCCGGGGCCAAAATTCGGTGGTGCGACAATGACATGCGCCGGTCGCGCCTCGATATCCTTATCGCCGATGGTGACTGTCGCGCGCACGGGGCCGTCGCAGGTGTCGTCGTGCCAGCCATCATTGTTGGCGAATGTTGTGGGTGCGGTGCCGGGGACCAACGGCTCGGACTTGCCATGGCCGCCAAAGAACAAAAGCCGCCCCTGGTCATCTGTGCGCAGCTCACCTAGATAGACTGGTTTGCCGAAAAAAGTTCCGTCATCGAAGGGGGCTGAGGTCTGGCTGGCGCCGCTGATGTGACGTGCGCTGGGTCGAATGCTCAGTCGCTCGCGATCATCGCCATTGAAGTTGGCGTTGCGTTTCGGGGGCTCAAACACCTGATCGGGTGGCAGGTCCATCGCGTGTTGGAAGTCGTACCAACCGGCCTTGAGGTTCGCCACTTCGACCCGCCAGTTGATGTTGGCTTCGGCTGCCGTGATCTCACGCACCTCACCGGACTTGAGGGTCGCGTACACGCGAAACCGCGCCACCTGCCGTTTGAGATGACCGTGCCCATCGCGAAACCCGTCCGTGTCTTTCGGTGTTTTGCCAATCACTTCTGGGGCAAGGAAATAGGCGTCTTTCGCGTTGCCGACACGGGCGACACCAATGGCAGGATGGATTGCGATGCTTTCAATATCGTCGGCGTTCATATGGCCCCCCAAAATAACTTTGCTCACGCATGAGTAAAAAAACAGTTTCAACCAAACCGAGATTCGACGCGCGTGTATTCACGGTATGCGAGAAACCCTGATCCGCATACAGTTTTTAGAGGGGGTTAGAGTTAAGGGGGTGGCCCAATCCACGTATGTCGCGCACGCCCGGGTTCTGCGGGCAGGGGGCTGCAGGCCTGAGAAAACAGTGCGATGTTCAGCAGGTGGACCTGTCTTGGGCGCCGGGCCTGAAGGTTCAGACCCCCATTAAAGCGGGGTCAAACTCGTATCCGATCAGGTTCTCGAAACCGTCTTCGGTGACAAGAACCTGATCCTCCAGCTTGATCGAGAAGTCACCGCCAACTTCGCCAACCGCAGCTTCGACGCAAAGCACCATGCCTGGTTCTAGCGCATAGTCATACGCACCTGCGACGGCCTTGTCCGGGTAGGCCACAAGGGGCCATTCATCGCACAGGCCAACGCCGTGCATCAGGCAGCCATATTTCTGGGCCTGGAACTTGTCATCCAGCACATGTGTGTTGGCCGTCAACTCGGGGATCATGACACCGGGTTTGATCATCTCCATATTCTGCATGATGTGCTCGTGTGCGTGCTGCATGGCATAGATCATGTCGGGGCGCGGTTTGTCCGGGCCGATCCACCAGCTGCGCGAGATGTCGACGCAGATCCCGTAGGACCCGACAAGATCGGTGTCGAAAGAGATGATTTCGTTCTTTTGACAGATGCGCGGCCCGCATTCCTGGAACCATGGGTTGGTGCGCGGCCCGGAGGACAACAGCCGGGTTTCGATCCATTCGCCGCCGCGCCTGATGTTTTCGGCGTGCAGGACGGCCCAAACATCATCCTCGCATGTCTTGCCGTCACCCACATTGGCGCGTGCAAAGTCCTCCATGGCTTGGACCGAGGCCTCGCAGGCGTTGACGGCGCAGCGCATTGCCTTGATCTCATCCGACCCCTTGATCGAGCGGGACTTTTCCGTGACCTCTTCGCCATCCATGACAGTGAAGCCCTGTGCTTCAAGGGCGCGCAGCCCGTGAACCATGGGCTTGTCGACAGCAAGGCGCGTATGGCCGGGGGCGTGTTCAGCGCAAATCTCACGCACAGAATTGGCAAAGACATCCGCCGCGACATCAACCTTGTCGCCTCGGTCGAAGTAGAACAGGTCGGCCCCGTGCCGCACCTCTTTGACCAGTGGATTGAACGAGGACAGGAAGGGGGCGTTCTTGTAATCCCAGATCACCATGTGGCCATCAGCGCAAAGCAGCACTGCCCGGAACGGGTTGTGCGTGTTCCAAAGCTGCATGTTGGTCGAGTCGGTGGCGTATCGGATGTTGAGCGGGTCAAACATCAACAGGCCAGCATAGCCGCGATCCACGATGTGTTGGGTCAGCCTGCGCCAGCGGTATTCGCGCATATTGGCGAGATTGGGCAGTTGCAGACCAGCAGCCTCCCATTCGGCAAAGGCCAGTTGGGTGGGGCCGATCTCAATCCGGTCGGCATCGTTTGGCGTACCATCGCCCAATGCGGCGCCGCGATTGGGGTCGATTTTGCGCGTGTCACGGTAATGCTGGTTCATGGTGCGTCCTTCCCTGTCGGCAGGGTGGCTTGGATTCGCGCGGTGTAGTTGCCCGTTTCCGACAGCGATCCGGCGTTTTTTTGCTGTGGCGTGTTCCGTGAACCCCGTGCAAATGTGCGCCATGACCGTGATTTTGCAGAGTGAATTGCCCGACGACATGCATGTCAGCCGCGCCTTGCCGGGTATCCAGCCCGAGGTTGGGCCGTGGTTGCGCGTTGACGAGGCCTATGCCGAACAGATGGCGCGGCGCGAGGCCTTGTTGGCGGAACGAGAAGCGGATGTTTTGTACCTCGACCCTTCGGCGCGGGCCGCGGCAGTGGAATTGCTGAATACCGTGCTCGACATCTTGCCCACGCAAGGGTTTCAGCGGGATGGCAATCACGTTTCCTGTCCAGATGGGCGTGCTGTAGCGCTCGACTATTCCGCGCCGATGAAGACGTTGGGACGCCTTTGTCAGAACGATTTTGTGTTGATGCAGAAGCGCGGCGATGAACACGTGTTGACGGGTGCGGTCCTGTGTTTTCCAGCCTCATGGCGCCTGAGTGAAAAGGCGGGCCGTCCCTTGGTCGACATTCATGTGCCTGTTTCGGAATACACCGATGACGTTGCACGCCGCGTGCAACGCCTGTTTGACGGGATACAGGTCGGGCGACCGCTCTGGCGGTTCAACCAGCTTTGGTATCAGGATCCCGAGCTGTTCCAGCCCCGGTCTCAGTCAGAGCCACGCCGGGTCGGGGCAGGCCTGACCGAGGGGCCGTATTACAGGAGCGAGCGGCAGACGCTGCTGCGCCTACCGCAAAGTCGTGCAGTGGTGTTTGCTATTCACACCTATGTGCTGGCGCGAGCTGATGTGCCCGAGCTGAGCTAGGCGGACCAAGGCCCGCCTTACCCGATCATTTGCCGGACCAGGCATCGTGGATCACCACATGCGGTTGCCCGTTGGACGTGGTCCGCAAGGTGCGTCCGCGCTGGTCCACAACACAATTCACCTGCTTGCGCCAGGCCGAGAAGTGCCGCGATGCGACAACGTCGATGGCATCGTCGAACCGTAAGGTCAGGGCGTGACGTCCGTTCGGCATGAGCCGCGCAGACTTCACGAATCCCGCAAAGCGGTGCCCGAGATAGCGACCGGACACACGTTGTCCGGGGTGATAGCTGTGTTGGCCTTCGTCCTGTGCCCGCGCATGCAACGTGTTCCAATCGCGCGCGCCCCATTGCCGCGCCACTGTTTCCAGCGCCTGAGAATGCGTGCAAGGGGTGCCAGCCTCGTTCATGGCCGCGCGCAATCGCTTGGCTTGCGCCTTCAATGCGGCGCGTGAGGGAAGGGGGATGTCCATATCCGTCTCCGTTCTCCGGTCGCGTGATCTGGGCTGTCGGATCTCCGCGTTGCCATGCCTGCGACCAAGAAACTGGGTCGGATCGTCAGGCTTCACCAGAATGCGGAGGGCAGGGGCCTGATCCCTATGGCCGGTCACTTATGCCGAGCTCGGCAGAAAGACAAGCGCATAGGGGTGGGAATTGGGTCAGCGAAAACAGGTGTTGCACGCATCACCCGTCGATGCGCGCACCCATGATTGCAATGGACTGCTGGTAGACGGTCGCCGCATTCCACTGCTTAATCACAGCAAAATTCGGTTGCCCTTGCTGGTATCCCTGTCCGGGTTTCCAGCCTTTCTGCCTGAGGAAGTTGGCCGTCGATGCCAGGGCATCAGTCTGATTATACAGATCGACACGCCCGTCTCCATTTGCGTCGACGCCGTATTTCAGCGCATTTCCGGGCAGGAACTGGGTATGTCCCAACTCGCCATGTTTGGCCCCTTTGGTTGCGCCAGTGATCGACCCCTGGTCCACCAGTTTCAGCGCGCCAATGGCGTGCGGGGCGAAGAAATCCGAGCGTCGGCAATCATAGGTCAGTGTCACGATGGCGGACACAACCGAACTATCTCCCATGAACCCACCAAAGGCGGTCTCCATTCCGTGAATGGCAATCAGAACCCCCGCAGGAACACCGTATTGCCGTTCAAGTGCTGCATAAAAATCTGGGTTTCGGGCTTTGCGCTTGCGCCCTTGGGCAACAATTGTGTCCGCGCCACGGATCTGCATGAATTTTTCGAGCGAGTAGCGGAACGACTTCTGATTGCGATCCGCCGCGATTGTGCGTTTCGCATATTGCGCATTGGCAAGAGCCTGCAAGCCGGATGATCGGACGCCCGCTTGGCGCGCGTCATTTGCAAAACTGGCTTTCCAATTCTCGAACCCCGCAGAGGTGTTCCCGCACTGGGCCAACGCTGCTCCTGCGCCGGATGTCACAAGGATTCCGGCGATAACCAAACTGCGCGCACGCTGTTTAAAATACATTTTAGCTCTCCTGCAAAACGCGTGCAGGTTACCCCGCACGCGTTCAGTTTTCAAAATCAACCTTCTTTGCGTTGATTAAGCGACGTGCGTCAGGATCAAGTGCAATCCCATGATGGTGGATGCGGCAATGCAGACGCGAACGCAAAACTGTGTCGTGGTCATAATATAGTCACCTGGTTAAATCAGTTATGTAATACTGCCATAATCTTGGCAGCGGACCGAGCATGCAAGTCAGGATTTCAGGATCTTGGAGCGTCCTGACCACCAAATGAGCAAGCTGTCGCCGATCTTTTCATAGTGCAGTATCGCATGGCGGATCACCAGTAGGCAGACTTACCTACGCTCGCGGTCTCCAATGAAACACACCGCGTATGATCGTGCTGGGTGATGAGCATTTCATGCCGCAGACCGGGTGGTTGCGGATTATGTTTGACAATCCTTAGCCGCAGAGGTTGTGCACAAAAAAGGGGCGCCACGGCGCCCCTTCAACACACAACCTGTCACGAAACAGATTAGCAGCTGTAGTACATGCCGAACTCAACCGGGTGCGGTGTGTGTTCGTATGTTTCGATCTCTTCCATTTTGAGAGCGATGTAGCCTTCGATCTGGTCCTTGGTGAACACGTCTCCGGCCAGCAGGAAGTCCATGTCGGCTTCCAACTCTTCCATGGCTTCGCGCAGCGAACCACAGACAGTTGGGATACCGGCCAGCTCTTCTGGCGGCAGATCGTACAAGTCTTTGTCCGACGGCTCGCCCGGGTGGATCTTGTTCTGGATGCCGTCGAGGCCAGCCATCAGCAGGGCCGCAAAGCACAGGTAGGGGTTGGCCGACGGATCGGGGAAGCGTGCCTCAACCCGCTTGGCTTTGGGCGACTCGGTCCATGGGATCCGGACGCAGCCCGAGCGGTTGCGGGCCGAGTAGGCGCGCAGAACGGGGGCTTCGAAGCCGGGGATCAGACGCTTGTAGCTGTTGGTCGATGGGTTGGTGAAGGCGTTCAGAGCCTTGGCGTGTTTCAGAACGCCACCGATGAAATACAGGGCTTCGTCGGACAGGTCGGCGTATTTGTCGCCTGCAAACAGCGGCTTGCCGTCTTTCCAGATCGACATGTTGACGTGCATACCGGTGCCGTTATCGCCCGCAATGGGTTTCGGCATGAACGTGGCCGACTTGCCATAGGCGGCGGCGACGTTGTGGATGACGTACTTGTACTTCTGCAGCTCGTCGGCTTGCTTTGTCAGGCTGTCAAAAATCAGGCCCAGCTCGTGCTGACAGGACGCCACTTCGTGGTGGTGCTTGTCGACCTTCATGCCCAGACGCTTCATAGTGGACAGCATCTCGGAGCGCAGGTCCTGGCTTTCGTCCGTGGGGTTCACAGGAAAGTAGCCGCCCTTGACGCCGGGGCGGTGGCCCATGTTGCCCATCTCGTATTCGGTGTCGGTGTTCCACGAGGCGTCAGTTGCATCAACTTCGTAGGATACCTTGTTGATGCTGTTGGAATAACGCACATCATCGAACAGGAAGAATTCCGCCTCGGGGCCCATGTAGGCCGCGTCACCGATGCCTGTGGATTTCAGGTATGCCTCGGCCTTTTCGGCTGTGCCGCGCGGGTCACGCTCATAGGCTTCGCCGGTGTCTGGCTCAACGATGGAGCAGTGCACACAGATGGTCTTTTCGGCATAGAAGGGATCGACATAGGCGCTGGCCTGATCAGGCATCAGCTTCATGTCGGAGGCTTCGATGGATTTCCAGCCTGCGATGGAGGAGCCGTCAAACATGAAGCCTTCTTCGAGGAAGTCTTCATCAACCTGATCGGCCATGACGGTCACGTGCTGCAGCTTGCCGCGCGGGTCGGTGAAACGGATGTCGACGTACTCGGCGCCTTCTTCCTTGATCATATCGAGAACGGGGTTGGCCATTCCTATTGGTCCTTCCTGTCTTTGAGTAGAGTTACAATGCGTCCGAGCCGGTTTCACCGGTACGGATGCGAATGGTTTGTTCGATGGGTGATACGAAAATCTTGCCATCACCGATTTTCTCGGTCTTGGCGGCGTCGACGATGGCCTCGATGGCGGCATCGACCTGATCGTCGTCCAGTACGACCTCGACTTTCACCTTGGGCAGAAAGTCGACCACATATTCTGCGCCGCGATAGAGTTCCGTATGACCTTTCTGGCGACCAAAGCCCTTGACTTCGATCACGGACAGACCCTGAACGCCGACCTCTTGCAGGGCCTCTTTGACTTCATCAAGCTTGAAGGGCTTGATGATCGCTTCGATCTTTTTCATGGGGCTGCCTCCCTTTGTCGCGCCGTCTGTCTGCGGTGGATCATTTGTGGTTTGGGGCGTCCATGGGATGCGGTAGAGATTGGGGTGGATGAGACGCGATTGTGAGGTGAGCGCCCTTGAAATGGGCGATGCGCATAAAAAATGAGCAAAATGAAAACTTTGGGGATTTGTGCATGACCGAGCTGCTGACAGCGGCCCAGATGCGGGCCATCGAACAGGCTGCGATTGAGTCGGGTGAGGTGACCGGGTTCGAGTTGATGGAGCGCGCTGGGGCAGGTGTCGTCGAGGCAGTGTTCGAAGAATGGCCAGAGTTGAGCGACCGTAAACAACGGGCGGTGGTTCTATGTGGGCCGGGCAACAATGGCGGCGATGGCTTTGTGGTTGCGCGTTTGCTGAAAGCCCGAGGCTGGGCGGTCGAGGTGTTTCTCTATGGTGATCCAGACAAACTGCCACCGGATGCACAGTCAAACTACGACCTTTGGGCAGGTATGGGCGAGGTTAAACCGCTTGATGTATCGGCAGTTTCAAAAGGACGGCGCCCGGCCCTGATGGTCGATGCCATGTTCGGCACCGGATTGACGCGTGCCATTCCCTTGGACTGTGCCGTGGCACATGAAGCCGTGCGCAAGCGCGATGTGGGAGATGAACATCCGTGGCTTGTCCCGTACCACGTGGTTGCTGTGGACTGTCCCTCCGGAATGGATTGCGACAGTGGGCACATTCTGATGCCCGAGTATCCCAAGGATATTGAGGATGATGTCGATGCGCATTGGCGCTGGTGGAAGGAAGATGCGTCCAAGCGTCTGTTGCAAACCGACCTGACGGTGACGTTCCACAGGCGTAAGGTGGGTCACTACCTTGGGCAGCAAAACTATGCGCTGAGGGTCGTCGATATTGGTCTGGGCGAGGAAGATCGGCATCCTGCGCATCTTCGCATGACGCGTGACCCGGAGGTCGCTTGTCTTGTGGACTTTGACCCAACCCGCGGTGGCAGTCGCAAGATCTGGCCCTACGATCTGGTTGCCAAGCGATCCAGCGCGGGACGCCACAAGTTCGATCATGGTCATGCTTTGGTCCTTACGGGTGGGGCCGGGCGCACAGGTGCTGCGCGCCTTGCCGCACTCGGAGCGCTGCGGATCGGGGCGGGTCTGGTAACACTTGGTACGCCGCCTGCCGCGCAGATGGAAGTGGCGTCACATATCACGGCCCTTATGTTGGCGCGTATCGGCGATGCTGATGCGTTAACCGATCTGCTCGACGATGAGCGGATCAATGCGCTTTGCCTGGGTCCGGGCCTCGGGTTGAATGATCACGCGGCGGCGCTAGTCGATGCCGTTCTGGGCGGAGGACACCTCCGCCTTACGCGCCACGTTGTGTTCGATGCGGATGCTCTGACGCTGATTGCGCAGGATGCACGGCGGATGGAGGCGTTGAACGAACATGCGGTGCTGACCCCGCATGGCGGAGAGTTCGCGCGGCTGTTTCCGGACATCGCAGAGAAACTGAGTGGGGTGCCGGACCGAGGTCCGGCTTACTCGAAGGTTGATGCAACCCGGGATGCGGCGGCCCGGTGCGGCGCGATCATCCTGTTCAAAGGACCCGACACGGTAATTGCCCACCCGGACGGTCGCTGCTCGGTCCATGCAGCGGCCTATGGGCGCGAGGCGCCTTGGCTGGCGACGGCTGGGGCAGGGGATGTGCTGGCCGGGTTCATCACGGGCTTGCTGGCCCGTGGGCTTGAGCCCATGGATGCGGCGGAAATCGCCGCATGGCTTCATGTAGAATGCGCCCGCGCCTTTGGCCCGGGTCTGATCGCGGAGGATCTGCCCGAGATATTGCCGCAGGTCCTGCGTGACATCGGTGCCTAGGCGGCCGCGGCCCCAGCCATTGTCATCGCTGGCACCGACAGCTCCAAGCCATCGGCATAAACGATATGGGGCGATTCAAAGCCCATTCGCACCAGAGTCATCTCACGCGGGCCCAGCGATGTGATGAACTCATCATCAATCAGGCATCCGGCGGGCATCACGGCCTGTGCCGCCCCGCGCAATGCCTTGGCCCGCCAGTCCCGCACAAGCACCATTTGGGCCGCGGGGATAATAACGTTGTGCGTGGGCTTGGTATGCCCCAGCGACCCGGCGGCGATTTTCACCGCCTCGTCCGTGGTGCGATAGGATTGACTGGCGGTCAGCGGCACAAGGCCGGCATTTCGCGTGATGATCCTGTCACCGGCCGAGAGATATTCGACGGGTATTTCTCCATCCGCTGTCAGAATAAGGGTGCCGGACACAAGCCCGACATGTTCAATGTCAATGCGCAAGGGGGGCATCTGCCCGCCTGTTTCGCGCCCGACCGTATTCGGTTTCATGGCGTCTCTTTCTGTAACCTGCCTCTAGGTTACGGGCACAATAGCTGAACAGGTCCTTAATGTCGCGTGGTTTTTACGCAAATACGTCTCGCATCCTTCGAATTGCTTTGCTAAAGGGGCCGAGGACGCGGGCGTGGCGGAATTGGTAGACGCACCAGATTTAGGTTCTGGCGCCGCAAGGTGTGGGAGTTCGAGTCTCCCCGCCCGCACCAAGTTATAAGTGTTTTTTGAAGAAGCACGTCTTTGTCCCCATCAGGTTGCGAATTGCTTGACCAGTTTTGAGGTATAGAAGAAGCGGCAATTGCCCTTGCCCAAATGCCGAGTATGCCCGGCCTTCACCCAGATGCACGCGTCGAGATCAGTGAGGTCTTTCCGCCTGAAATTTGTTGCTCTCAAGTGTGGTTGGCCGGCATCGCACTGCTGCAGCCGCGATAGACGCCCTGCGATAAAAAAGCACACTGGACTTCACGTATGGGTTGTGAAATCCGGCGGGCGTCAAATCCTTTGGAGACGCCATGAATACTCACGATATTTCACAAGAAGACTGGCACGAAATTTACGTCGCGCACGCAGAAGGGGAACGCACGGACCTGATCCCGTTCCCGCCCGAGGACATACAGGTCATAACCAATGGTCATTCCGGAAAGAAAACGGCCAAGGGTGCGATCGATATCTGGACCCGGATGCAAAACGACATTGCCAAGGTTCGGCAGATTGCCCCGGAATGGAACGTTTTGGATTATGGCTGCGGTTGGGGCCGCATGACGCGCCTCATCCGATACAACTTCCCGAATGGTCAGGTGTGCGGCGTTGATACGCATCCCAAGCTCATTGAAAGCGCAAACGGACTTCTACCAGACATGCAGCACAAGGTTGTCGAAAGCATGGGGCCGATCCCGTTCGGTGATGGCATGTTTGATCTGGTCTTTGCCAACTCGGTATTCAGCCACCTGTCCGAGCCATCGGCTGAATACACGTTGAAAGAGATTGGCCGGAAGTTGAAGCCCGGTGGCATTGCAGTGATTTCCGTTCTGACCGAGCGTCAGATGGAAAGCTTCTATACCCGCCAAAACACAACCAATTGGATCACAAGGATACTGGGCCCGCGCAAGGATGCAGACAAAACTTTGGCCGAAAAAGGATTTGTCTGGGGTGATACGGGTCGGTGGGACAACTATGGTATCGCGATCACAAGCCAAGACTGGCTGCATAAGCTGTTTGATGAGGCCGGACTTGACCTAAGTCCCAATTTTCACAGCCAGAGTGGTGGTCAGGTGCTGCGGCTTGGTGTGAAACGCTAGGTCTGCGGTGCAAGTGGAGGTATTCATCTTGGGTGCCTCCACGACGACTCTACGTCTACACGGTGGGGCGCTGACAGAGTATTTTCAGGCGTATCCGTCTGGAGCCAGCTCCCACGCACCCGAACAGACACGCCGCCGCCCCATCGTAACGGCACGCAGGATTGGCGAGCACGCATGCGTCACCTTGGGTCGCACTCTCAATCCACCCATTTTTACATGACATGCGCCAATCCCCTTGCACACGGCATCCGCGCTGCATAGAAGGGCGCGAATTTCCGATCAGCCCCCATGGACGGGGCTTTAATGCTATGGGAGCACACATGCAGGTCACCGAGACGCTGAACGAAGGGCTGAAACGCGGCTATGCCATCACCGTGACCGCCGCCGAACTGGACGACAAGGTCAACGAAAAACTGACCGAGGCTCAGCCCGAAGTCGAGATGAAGGGCTTTCGCAAGGGCAAAGTGCCCATGGCTCTGCTGAAAAAGCAGTTTGGTCAGCGTCTGATGGGCGAAGCGATGCAGGAAAGCATCGATGGCGCCATGAACAAGCACTTCGAAGACAGCGGTGACCGCCCCGCCATGCAGCCCGAGGTCAAGATGACCAACGAGGACTGGAAAGAAGGCGACGACGTCCACGTCGAAATGTCTTACGAAGCGCTGCCCGAGATCCCCGAGGTTGACCTGAGCAAGGTCAAACTGGAACGCCTGGTTGTGAAAGCAGACGACGCGGCGGTGGAAGAAACGCTCGGATCGCTGGCGGAAAACGCACAAGACTTCAAAGCGCGCAAGAAAGGCTCCAAGGCCAAGGACGGCGACCAGATTGTCTTTGACTTCCTGGGCAAGGTCGACGGCGAAGCCTTTGATGGCGGTGCCGCGGAAGATTACCCGTTGGTGCTGGGCTCGAACTCTTTCATCCCCGGTTTTGAAGATCAGCTGGTCGGTGTGAAAGCGGGCGAGGAAAAGGCCGTGACGGTCACGTTCCCCGAAGATTACCAGGCCGAGAACCTCAAGGGCAAAGAAGCCGTCTTTGAGTGCACCATCAAAGAGGTCAAAGAACCCGTCGCTGCCGAGATCGACGATGAACTGGCCAAGAAATACGGCGCCGAAGATCTGGACGGTCTGAAATCCCGCATCACCGAGCAATTGGAAGGTGAATATGGCGGTGCCGCCCGCGCTGTTATGAAGCGTGCGCTGCTCGATCAGCTGGATGACATCGTCAAATTCGACCTGCCGCCCTCGCTTGTCGAAGCGGAAGCCAAGCAGATTGCACACCAGCTGTGGCACGAAGAAAACCCGGACGTCGAAGGGCACGACCACCCAGAGATCGAGCCGACGGACGAGCATAACACGCTGGCCGAGCGCCGCGTACGCCTTGGCCTCCTGCTGGCCGAGCTGGGTCAGAAGGCCGAAGTCGAAGTGACTGACGCCGAAATGAGCCAGGCCATCATGCAACAAGCCCGTCAATATCCGGGCCAGGAACGCCAGTTCTTTGAATTCGTGCAGCAGAACCAGCAGATGCAGCAGCAGCTGCGCGCGCCGCTGTTCGAGGACAAAGTGGTTGACCACATCGTCGAAAGCGCGTCGGTCAAGGATAAGGATGTCAGCAAGGACGATCTGCAAAAGGCCGTCGAGGCACTGGAAGAAGAAGACTAAGTTATCGCCTTAGGCGATATTCCTTTCAGGGCTGCGCTGCTTGGCGCAGCCCTTTTTCGTTCTCTCGTCCTGTAATTGCCCGACCGGATGACGGCACCGCACGATCCGTCGGACCGACACTTAAACGGTCTTAAGCGGTCGTGTTGAAATGTTGTTCCAACGCAGCGACGTCGCCCGCCTCGATGGCACCGATAGCACGC
The DNA here is from genome assembly GCF_014651375.1 of Tateyamaria omphalii. GTDB lineage: Bacteria > Pseudomonadota > Alphaproteobacteria > Rhodobacterales > Rhodobacteraceae > Tateyamaria > Tateyamaria omphalii. The sequence continues at coordinate 374,012 of NZ_BMWT01000002.1, read as the reverse complement.
TCGATCTGATCGGAAGCCCAAGACCACCACGCCAACGCATTCAAACGTTGAATTGTCTGGTCGTCATAACGCATGCGAATGACCTTGGCTGGGTTGCCTGCGACCACTGCAAAGTCGGGAACGGGTCCACGCACAACGCTGCGCGCCGCAACAATGACCCCATTGCCCAGCTCTGCACCGGGCAACAGCATGGCTTCGCGCCCGATCCAGCAATCGTGCCCGACAATCGTATCGCGCCCGCGTGGCAACGAGGCCCGATAGCTCCCGAAACGCGGCGGATCAAATACGGCAAAGGGAAAGGTCGACGCACCAGTCATCGGATGGTTTGCCGTTGCCGTCACAAACTGAACCCCTTGCGCGATCTGGCAGAAACGACCGATCCGCAGATGTTCCGGCGCGCCCGGAAACAGATAGGGGGCCAAGGTCTCGGCATAATTCTCCGGCAGGGTCCTGTCGTTGTAGTAGGTCCAATCGCCAACCTGTATGTTTGGGTGGTCGATGACCTCTGTCAGAAAAACGGTCGCCGGGTCCCGCACACCCTGAGGCAGCATAAGCGGATTGCGAAGCCGTGGGTCAGGAAGTCGAAACGGGGGCGTATCGCCGTCATTGGGCTGCATGCGTCACCTCCTGTTCGGCGAACCCGGCATCACACAATACTGCGTTCAGACGAAGGAAGGCCGCCGGGTCTGCAGGTCGCGCCCAGTTGAACGCGATCCGTGCCCAGTCTGGATGTTCTGGATCGATACCAAGTGCGCGCAGCAGGTGCTCCTCAACGACCACGAATTGTTGCCGAAAGGGAAAAAGGTAGCCACCGGCCATGGTCCTGTGCGCAAGCGCTTCGTCATAGCGGCGGAACCAGTGGTTCCAATAGGTTGCCATCGGTTGATCGAAGAAACGGGATGGATCAGCCAGCGGTGTTCTCTCTGGCGCCGAAACCAGGTCAACATAGGGTGCGCCGCCAAGCTGGCGCGCAATGACGTCCAGCGCGTGCCGACGTTTCAAGCGCCCGTTCAGACGGTCAATTGCTGTCGCATCGCCCTGGCGCGCTGCCTTGAGCAGCCGCGTGGCCTGAATGCGGATTTCACGCAGCAATCGATCGCGGGGGGTATGGGTCATTCCATGACGCTCCTTGCAAAGCCGACGCTCGAAATACGGCGGAGTCATCTGGTGTGTCTGGGTCGTTCGACCGGCTGACGTCGTCTTGTTCGAGCTATGGCGCGCCGGTGCGCCACATGCCGTGTCTAGTGGCCCCCGAACCGTGAAGCAATGTAGAATGCCGTGTAAAGTGCGCATAGTCCCGCCCATGAAAGCCGGGATTTTGTGCAAGGACTGCGATCGGGACGTACCGTATGCTGCGCTGATACGGCCTCAGAAAGATCTGAGGTCTTGCAATGTGTATCGCGGAAACACGGGAAATGCTGGATCTTCTTGGAAATCCGCGTCACTCACCAGACATCGCGTGCCACAGATCAGTCGGGCCTCCTGCGCGCGCGCATCAATGTACCACAGGCGCCCGCCCGGGGTGGCGACATAGCCATCGGTGCCATCCTCAATGTCTGTCCGAATGTCGTCATAGGACGGAATCTCAGTCAAGAAGGCAGGCTTGTAGTGCCCGTGGGTATGGTAAGACGCCAAAACTGTAACGTTTGCGCCTGCAGAAGCAGGTGGCAAGCAAGTCGCTTTTCCCCCACGCCGGGCTGTTGTGGCAACGTAGGCCCCGTCAGCATCCACCCCGATCAATCCGCAATACTCACGCCCCTCGTCAATCGATTGCGCCTGCAGGCCGTTGAATAGGTCTGCGGCAAAGGCGATCTCGGCCTCGGTCTGGGCAAAGGGGCGGGGGGCCATGACGATGGTGGCAGGATCGCCGCCCAGCTCCGCGTCATCGCAGGCTGCAAGTGCAAATAGAAACAGGCCAAGGCGTCGCAACATGCGCGCACCTTGGCGATGCAAAGCGCAAAGGTCAAATGGGGCAGGGCGACAAAAAAAACCGCGCCCCAAGGGGACGCGGTTTGCTTGTTTTAATCCGAAAAAGGATCAGGCCTTGGGCTCTTCTTCCGCGTCGCCTTCGGCAGCGTCGTCTGCGGCGATGCCTGCGGATTCCGCCAGCTCTTCGTCTTCGGATGCCGCGGCACCGATGTCGTCGAACAGCTCCTGGATTTCGAACTCGGCAGCGGCTTCCTCTTCGGCGGCCAGCTCCTGGATCGATTTACCCGACGCCTGCAACTCGGCTTCTTCTTCCGAGCGGGCCACGTTGAGCTGGATAACCACGTCCACTTCAGGGTGCAGGGTCACGTGCACGTCGTGCAGGCCCAGTTCCTTGATGGGGTTGGGGATCACAACCTGTTTGCGGTCAACGGTGAAACCTTCGGCAGTTGCCACGTCCGCAGCATCGCGGGGCGTGACGGAGCCATAGAGGTTCCCACCGTCCGACGCCTGACGAATCACGATGAATTGCTGGCCATCCAGCTTTTCACCCAGCGCTTCGGCTTCTTTCTTGGTTTCGAGGTTGCGGGCTTCAAGCTGCGCTTTTTGCGACTCGAAGTCTGCGATGTTGGCGGGCGATGCGACCAGCGCCTTTTTCTGCAGCAGCAGGTAGTTGCGGGCGTAGCCAGGCTTGACGTCAACGACGTCGCCCATCTGGCCCAGCTTGGCCACACGTTCGAGAAGGATAACTTGCATGTCAGTCGCTCCTTATTTCACGGCGTAGGGCAGCAGGGCGAGGAAACGGGCGCGCTTGATGGCACGGGCCAGCTCGCGTTGCTTCTTGGCCGATACGGCGGTGATACGGGAAGGCACGATTTTGCCACGCTCAGAGATATAGCGTTGCAGCAGGCGCGTGTCCTTGTAGTCGATCTTGGGTGCGTTCTCGCCCGAGAAGGGGCACACTTTACGACGGCGGAAAAACGGTTTTGCAGCCATGGTTTAGCTCCCTCTCTTAGCGGCGCTCGCGACGGCTGTCGCGTTCGTCACGTTTCTGCATCTGGATCGAGGGGCCTTCGGCGTGCTCGTCCACCTTGATCGTCAGAACGCGCATGACATCGTCATGCAGACGCATCAGGCGCTCCATCTCCTGCACGGCGGTGGCCGGTGCATTGGTGCGCAGGTAGGCGTAGTGGCCCTTGCGGTTCTTGTTGATCTTGTAGGCCATCGTCTTCACACCCCAGTACTCGTTATCAACGAGGGTGCCGCCATTGTCGGCGAGGACGGTGCCAAAATGTTCGATGAGACCCTCGGCCTGCGTGTTCGACAGGTCCTGACGGGCAATCATCACATGCTCATAAAGAGGCATGGACTTCTCCACTTCTATCAAGGCGCATTTCATAGACCGGTCCATCAAGGCCCTGCGGGACGGTCACGAGAGACTGCGCGGCAAAACGGGTTTGCAGGGATGCGCCCGTATACACCGGTGGGACCGCGACGCAAGAGGGAGTTTGTTCCGTTACGTCACCCGAGGCTTTCCTTGGATGGGCCGTATTTTAGTCATTTTTGATGATCAGTGTCTCCGCAACACGCTGGAGGATCACTGCCATGACTGCCACATTCGATACAACGCCCCACACCGAACAACACGGACCCGAGAGTACGCGCATCTGGTCACTAGGGGCGAGGGGGATCGCAAGCCGCGCACTCGGAGCCGTGCTGGTTTTGGCCTCGCTTGGTCTGTGGATCGAGCCCGGGGCACAAATGGCCATCGATCTTTTGGTGATGAAGCTGGGTGTGTCGCTTTTCCTCGGGTTCGCCGGTCTTGCTTTGATGCAGGACATGTCCCGAGGGCAGGACCCGGAAGTGCAGATTGATACCGTACGCCGCGAAGTCCGCATCGCACGCCAGCGGGGCCGCCGCACCTCAGTGATCCGTCGCATTGCCATTCGTGATTTGGGACGTGCGGAAGCCGTGGGCAATGTGATCCGGCTGACCGCCGCGAACGGTGCGCTTCTGGCGGCTGTATCCCTGCCTGATGCGGATGCGTGGTCCAGCGTCTACGGCGCTTTGCAGGACGCCGGCAAACTCTGAAATCCTTTCGGATGCTCTTCGTGCGCATGAGCGATGTTCAGCCATGCGCACGATATGTTGACGGATGTGCAGTTGCCTCTGCAGCAATATGCGACATCTTGTCAGCATACATAAACACTTGTGGAGCACGCCCCATGAAATCCCTTCTTCTTGCCACAGCGCTGGCCTCAACTGCATCATTCGCGTTTGCAGCCGATCGCTACACTTTGGATTCGAGCCACAGCCAAATCCTGTTTTCCTACAACCACCTCGGCTTCTCGACCACATGGGGCATGTTCTCGGGCTTTGAAGGCGAGATCATGTTCGACCAGGCAGACCCGGCAAACTCCAGTGTAACCGTGTCGATGCCGACCAAATCGATGTTCACAGGCTGGGAACAGCGCGACGGCCACTTCATGTCCGACGATTTCTTCGGGGCCACGGATGAAGACGTCATTTCCTTCACATCCACCGGCATTGAAGTCACCGGCGATGGCACCGCGCAGATTACTGGCGATCTGACAATGAATGACGTCACCAAGTCTGTTGTGCTGGAGGCGACGCTGAACCAAGCGGGCGCCAATCCCCTGAACCAGAAAGACTGGGCCGGTTTCAACGCGACAACCACCTTGCTGCGGTCGGACTTTAACCTGGGTGCTTTTGCACCGGCCGTCAGCGACGAAGTACAAGTGCAGATTTCAGTGGAAGCCCAGAAGGCTGAATAAGACCATCACTCACGAAACCTTTGAAAGCCGCGCGAGACAATCGCGCGGCTTTTTTCGTGGCTGCTGTCGAAAGGCCGCGCATACACGCGACACGATTTAATTCAGGAGGGCCTTTTCAGGCCCTCCCGTGATTTGCCTCCGGCGGGGATTTTCTTATGTGGACTAGTGTCAAGCCCAACCACTGAATGCCGCTATTGCAAAGCCAATCTCTCAATGTTGGCTGAGAGCCCAGTTTGTCCAATGCTGCGTAATCGACGAATGGCGACTTTTGAGGACAGGTTACGGGCGGTCTTGTTTCGACCTTTGCTGTGTCATGCCACTCTACCCTCACTGGCCGGTATTGGACAGTTTTCGCAGACCTGAACGTCGCAGAGCCGGCAGAGTGTTCGCCGTTCGTCGATCGTCGCGTCCAAAGAGGTCAGGATCTTCGTTAAGAGTGCATCCAATAAATCGCGTTCCCTTGATGAGAGAGTTTCCAGAAGAGCGTCCACAGCAGACAGGCGTCCGTCAAGGAGTTCGTCGCGAACGGCATGACCCTGGTCCGTGAGCCGCAGCGCAACGGCACGTCGGTCTTGGCCTTCGGTGCGCTCAACAAGGCCATCAGCAACAAGCCGATCGACGAGCCTCACAGTTCCCGGGTGCGATCGGCCAAGGATGCGGCGAAGCGCATCGTTGGATAGCCCGGTGCCGTGCCCGATGACGACCAGTGCGGCAGGTGTTTCGCCGACGCGGCCTAGGATTTCGCGCGCGACATGCTCGATCCGATCCGCCACGGCAAGGCCAACGACCCCAAGAAGATTAGCTGTTCTGTTTGTCATGGCACCACATTATGTGCGCACCGCACGATTTTCAACTTGACGATATGTGCGGAGCGCACGTATTTTTGATCGCGCAAGATCGAACGGCAATGCGAGGTTTGCGTGATGTCCGCAGAAGGGCAAGAGATCGAAGGGGAAACAGGGGTGACTAAGCTGGAGGATCGGGTGTTCGGCCCGATGACCGGCCCCGTTCTGCATCACGTCAGTCTCTTTGTGTCCGACATGGAGGCATCAGCCCGCTTTTACACCGAAGGCCTTGGGCTCACCCTCCGAGAAGAGTTCGATGACATCGTCGGTGTGCGCGGCACGCGCAGATTCCCGTTCACGGTGGCGAGTGTGTTCCTTGAAGCAGGTGAAAGCCGATACATCGAATTGCGCCCTGCGGGTGATAGCGAGATGTCTCCGCCCGGTTTTCCGATGAACCATCTCGCCCTCTCGGTTGCGGACGTGGATGCCGCCTACGCGCAGGCGCTCTCAGCTGGTAGAGTGCGGTTCGAAATTCCTGTGCCCAACGAAGAATGGGACGGCACGCCGCTGGATGTGATCATGTCCGGCACGCGACCGGAACCGATGCGCATAGCCTTTCTGCAAGGGCCAAGCAGAGAGCTGATCGAACTCTATCAAGCCTCAAACTCGTAACACGAACAAGGACGGTATCCGATGGACCAAACTCGAAGAAACTTGCTCATAGGAGCTGGCGCACTGGGGGCGACCGCGCTGGCTGGCGAAAGCCAGGCACACGGCATGAACCCTAACGGCGGTGGGGTTGTGCTCAGCCCAGACGGATGGGATGCCGAAGCTCCGCCCGAGCTGCTGTTTCTGACAGAGGCCAGAGTTCAGGTTCAAACGCCGCCAACGACCACGGGCGCAGGGCCAAATGGACAAGGCCTGATCTTCAATGTGACCGGGGGGACCATTGATGGCCCGCATATTCGGGGGCGGGTGACAAATGACGCTGCAGCGGATTGGGTGCACGTTCGCCCGGATGGTGTTGGCGTGCTTGATGTGCGCTTCACATGGGAAACCCATGACAACGCATTGATTTACGTCCAATGGCTTGGGCGTTTCTGGTCGCGCCCCGAAGATGCCGAATATGCGGCGGATGTCGCCAAGGCTGACGATCCAGATGGCGCATGGCGCTACTACTTCCGAGCCGCACCGCGATTTGAGACCGGCGATCCGCGCTACGCCTGGTTGAACAATATTGTGGCAGTCAGCAAATCGCGCACCGGCAACGGCGGGCCGATTCATCGGTTTTATGCGGTTCTGTGAATCGCGCCACGCGTAGTGATGCAATGAGTAACAGAAGGAGAAAGACTTGACCTTGACTACAGAGCAAAAGGCTGAGCGTTTTCGGGAGCTGCATGCAAGCGGATGTTTCGTGATGGCGAATGCGTGGGATGCGGGCTCTGCGAGAATGCTTGAAGCCACAGGCTTCTCGGGTCTCGGCACCACCAGTGCAGGGTTTGCATGGGCGATCGGGCAAAAGTATGGCGCAACGTCGCGCGACCTCGCTTTGGCAAACGCCAAGGCGATCGTGGACGCGGTCGACGTCCCTGTCTCTGGCGATTTGCTGAATGGGTTTGGCGCTTCCCCCGAAACTGTCGCGGAAACGATCCGCCTTGCTGCAGATGTAGGTCTTGCAGGCGGGTCCATCGAAGATACAACTGGCGATCCCGCAGCGCCTCTTTTTGACCGGGAACTGGCGAAAGAACGGATCATTGCCGCCGTCGAAGCAGCACGCGTTTTGGATCGCCCTTTCGTTCTCTGCGCACGCGCGGATGGTCTTTTTGCGGGAGCCTGCGACCTTGATGAGATCCTCGCCCGTCTGACCCTATACGAAGAAGCGGGGGCCGACCTGCTGTTTGCACCCGCGCTCATGACACTTGCGGATGTCGATAAAGTTGTTGGCCACGTCCAAACGCCGATCAATGTTTTGGCGGGTGTCGGAAACGAAGGAACGGTGTCCGATTTCGCGGCGCGCGGGGTCCGCCGTATCAGCGTTGGTTCGCAATTCTACAGTGCCATTGCGGGCCGACTGCAAGCTGCGGCGCAAGAGCTTCATAACGATGGCACATTCGGTTGGGTTGAGGGCGGAATGCCTTATCCAGAGCTTAACGGTTTGATGCGGTGAGGCTTTCAGAAGAGGAAGCCACACGACACAGGTAGAGCCCCCCACCTGCCGTCTGAACCAGCAACTCAGCATCCGGAAAAGAGCGTCCCCCTGATGCTGGCAGCTCTGGTCTTCGTCTTTGTCCTCAGCCACGCTTTCCGCACTGTCACCGGTATTGCAGCCGAACCTTTGGCGGACGAGTTCAATGCTTCAGCCCAAGCGCTTGGTGCAATCGCCGGGTCTTTTCATCTGGCCTTCGCGCTGGCCCAACCGGCCGTTGGCATATCGCTCGATCGGTACGGACCCAGGAGCACCGTTCTCGTCGCCTTCGTCGTGGCGCTGATCGGTGGCGCCGTTTCAGCCCTGGCGCAACGGGTGGACGTTCTGATCCTCGGGCAGTGTCTGCTCGGATTAGGCTGCGCGCCCGCGCTTCTGGTCGCAATGTTGCTGGTGGCCCGCCGCTACCGGTCGGAGAGGTTCGCATCCTTGTCGGGAATCATCCTCGCAACGGGTGGCGTCGGCATGCTGATGACGGGCACGCTCCTGGCTTGGGTCATCGAGGTATGGTCCTGGCGGCACTCAGCTGGATCGCAGTGTTCTGGTTCCTGGAAAAAGAGCCGCACAAGCATGGGACGCAAAACCAGTCCATCAGAACCGAACCGCGCGGCCTGGGGTCGGTTATTGCGCAACCGCATACGCTTGGCATCTGCTGTCTTGGTGCTGTCACTCATGCGGCCTTCATGACCTTGCGTGGCCTCTGGATCGGTCCGTTTTTGACGGAGCGCTATGGCTTTTCGCTCATCGAAGTCGGTCACATCGCGCTGGTCATCTCTATTGCCGTCATTATCGGTCCATATCTATTCGGGCGCATCGACCCGGGACCAAGCGGACGCCGCAAGATTATCATTTGGTTCAGCGCTACCTGTGCGGTGCAGTTTGCGGGGCTTGCCCCTGGATGGAACGCGGGGTTCGATACGGCGCTTGCAGTCTTCACCGGGTTGTCCGGTGGATGTGTTACCATGCAATACGCGGACGTGCGTTCCTCATACACGGCGGAGATGACGGGCCGGGCATTGAGCGTGTTCACGATGGCAATGTTCGGCGGTGTCGCCGCGATGCAGTGGCGCAGCGGAACCGCAGTTACGCTGGCTGCGGATTACGGTATCGAGGCCGCGCGGGCCGCTCTGCTGTTCGTAAGCGTGACCATTGCAGTGGCGACGTTGGCCTTCTGGCGACTGCCTGAGCCGCCTAAAGACGTGAGCGGATGACCGGCAATGCAAGCATCGCTGAGTTCGCACTGTTCCCGACACCCATTGGACGTTGCGGCATAGCGTGGCGCGAAAGAGGGTTCGCCACCTGAGACTATTCAAGGGGCGATCATGGCGATAACTGCTCTTCTCGAGGGGGATCGGACGAACCTTTCGTTCATCGCTTGTGATTTTGAAGACATAGGTCCATTTGCAGCACTGGTCTGTACTGCGACACCAGCGCTGGCTCCTGGCGAGACGTCGACCTACGGCGCGATCGCGATCGAGGTTGGTGAAAAACATCAGGCGAGAGAGGTCGGGCAAGCCCTGGGCCAAATCCTCGTCCCATCATTGTTCCGTGCCACCGTGTCTTGGGTGCGGGCGGACGTCTCACCGGATTTTCGGCACCTGGCGGGGTGGAACTCAAACTGAAGATGCTGGCAATCGAAGGCGCGACGGTTGGCGGGCCGGGTCTGTTCGCCCACTTGCCTCTGTCCGTGAAAACGCGGTCATAGCTGTAACCGAGAACTAGAGATCAAGCGTGACGACCCATTTGTGCTTTCCGATTTTGCGAGATCGCTCAAAACCCAACCTATCAAACATGTGCAGCGCACCGTTGAACAGAAACGCAGGCGCCGCCTTGCGGCCTTCGATGTCTTCTGGATAGCCCTCAACCCGCCCTCCGCCGAGGGCCTTGATCTGTTCGACTGCCCCTGTGAGAGCTGCTGAGGCGACGCCACCCCCTCGATGTCCTTTGCCGGAGAAGAAGCACGTGATACGCCAGTCCGGTAGCTTGTGGTTATCCTTTTGGTAGGCCCGCGCGTTGTGAATGCGTGGCAACTCAGAAGTTGAGCCGAACTGGCACCATCCGACACACTTGCCGTCGTGAAAAACAAGGGCGGCGTGTGCTTCGCCGGCTTTGACGCGCGCCTCTTTCATCGCGCGCTTTTGTTCCACCGAGGCGTCCGCAACTTCTTTCCCATGATACCACATGCACCAGCACCCGCTCCAGACGCCATTGTTCTCCTCAACAAGGCCCGCAAAATCGTCCCAGGTGCGCGCATCGAGCGGCTTGGTTTCATAGTCAATCATGGTGCTTTCGCCTTTCAACGCCATTATGTGCGGTCCGCACATATCGTCAAGCTGGAAAGGCTTTAATTCTCTGAAGGTTCAAAAGCGGCCGTTCAGTTTGTCGCTTTGAATGGCAGCACTGGTCCGCACCTGAGACATTGGGCATTGGCCGCAGCAGAACTCACGGTGCCTGTCAAAGGCACCGAGTTCGGAGGCCGAACCACCACCGTTCACCGAGCTGCGCAAGCCTTTTCTTATTCGTGCCTGACAGGATCATGTGAGGTCACTAAGCACCTCTTTCGGTACGCGCTGGTTGATGGGGATGCTGCCCTTTTTTACTGTCGGTTATGCCGACCGGGCCCCGCGCGCAGCATCCCCCATGGGCGCAGGCTGTGTGTCCACCGCGAGCTGCCAAAACTTGATTGCGAGCTTGCGGGCAACAGCTATAATGGCTTTCTGCCCGATCCCATGCTTCGCAAAATGTCGATTGTAGAGGTCCTTGGCCTCCGAGGCGCGCGAAGTCCATTGCCATGCAGCTTCGATGAGAATACCGCGAAGGCGTTTCTGGCCCACCGGCCTGATCCTGACGCGGGCTGCACTGCCGCCGCTCTGACTGACCACTGGGGCCAATCCGAGATGCGAAGTCACTTACTTCCGGCCTGTTGCATCTCTCTGGCGAGAACAGTTCGGCCAGAAAGTTGGATGCGGCTGTCTCTCCCAACCCGACGATGGACGTCAGCCGTTCGAAGGATTGAGCGTGCATGCGCTTGGTTGCCGTTCGGATCTCCGCACGCAGCATTTTGTCTTCTGATAGCAAAAACAGATACTCGCGCACCATTGAGGCAAGAGCTATGTGGTGCTGAGGCGGCACATTCAGCGCCATGAGGTCGGCGGATGCTGCGAATGACCACTTTTGGATGCTGTGTGGTTCATCAATGCCAGACGCCAGCAAGAAACCCTTGATCTTCTGTTTGATCTTGCCCCGGCTCTCCGCGATCCGTTTGCGGCGACGCACCAACGCTCGGTAGCCCTCTTGTTCGACAGTCGTGATCGCAATGGGGCGCAACAGCCCTCGCGCATCGTACGTCGCCAGTTTCACCGCATCCAGCCGGTCATTCTTTCGCGCTCCCTGCATATCCACGTGGAGTGCGAGAGGCTGCAATGACTGACATGTTGAAACCCTCGTCCGTCAAAACCCGCGAAAGCGAAAAGCCGGTTGGCCCCGACTCATAGACGACATGGTCAGTGTTGATGCCGCGTTCTGCCAACTGATGTGCCAGTGCAGCCTCGCCTGCCGGACAGGTGTAACTCTCCACCAAACCGCCGTCTTTTGAAAAGAGCGCAATCGAATAGGTCTTCGTGTGAACATCAAGGCCCACGACGACAGGCCAGTCTTCAATTGCCGCCACAAACCGCGAAATGCGTGTTGCTTTCTTTACCATGCTGGAAACTCCTATGATTGGAATGTTCCGGCATCGCAGCAGTCAGCCGCGCCGCCGTCCAGCATGGTATTTTTTTGAAACAGGGAAGGGGTTTTGACTTCGTTTTTTATTCCGCTGCGGCGCGCTGGGCGGTCAGGTTGACGTCCACAGAGACGGAAAAGGCGAGTGAGCTTTCGTCAGCCATGGTGTCTCCGATCCCGAAGCTGCGGCGGTCTAATGTCAGGCCACCGGTCATCGAGGCGGTGTCGCCATCGACCGACAAGCCAAAAGGCAGGGTGATCGGGACAGATTGGCCTTTGATTGTGAGTGTGCCTTGGGCTTCGTACCCATCGACCACCGGAATAATGTCTGCCGAGAACGTTGCTGTCGGGAAGTCGGCAGCGTTGAAGAAGTCCGGTCCCATCGCCTGATCGGTGACTGAGCCAAGGGTGAGTGAGCCAATCGCCACCATGACCTCAACCGTGCCGGCTGTGCCGTTTTCAACGGTTTCGTCAAAGCTGATCGCGGCGGTCCAATCTGCAAATTGCCCATCCACTTCGGATCCAAGCTGGGTCACCGTGATGGCCAATGTGCCGTCCTGAACCTGCCAGTCGGATTGAACCTCTTCCAGTTCGGCGATTGCCGTCCCGTCCCCGTGCGGGGCATAGACGCCCAAGGCCGCGCCACCCGACAGCGCAAGCGCCCACAAGGCAATCGCTGCCGTGATTGGGGCTGCATGTTTGTGGTCAGGTTCGGTTTGGGGAACGTCGGTGCGCCCGAACCACATGCGGCGCAGGGTGGCATCCTTGTCGATGACGTGGTGTTTGAGGGCGCCCGCGATATGCAGGAGCAAAGCAACGCCCAGCACCTTTGTCAGCACCCAGTGCGCCCCGCCCATGGCCGCGGCAACTGCTTCGGATTTGGGGACCAGCGGGAGGTTTTGGCCAAAAGGCCACCAGATCGGAGCAAAGCCGCTGGCGGCGGCGTGGTGTATCCACCCGGACAGGGGCACAACGACAAGGCTGCCGTAGAGAAGCCAGTGTACAGTTTCTGCGGCAAGGCTCTCCAGTTTGCGATCAGGGTGCAGCAAGCCCGGCTTCGGCTGGCTCAGTGCCCACAGAATGCGCAGCAGCGCCACGAAGAAAACCGTGACGCCTAATGTCTTGTGCAGTGAAAACAGCCAGGCTGTGCGGGCGACAAGATCATCCGCCGGCGTGGATAGCGCTTGCAACTCATACGCCATGTTGTTCGCGATCAGTCCCAAGGGAAACAGCGTCAGGATCAGAAGGGCGGTCAGCCAGTGAAAAGTCTTGGACAGGCTGCCGTAGCGGTCGGCGGTATTGGCAAGGGACATGAGTGGTCTCCGGGCATTTGCGTGTAGGTCTAACACCTTTGCACCCAATGTTATGCGACGTGCGCGCAGTGCAACACGCAATTCCCGCACAGATGCCGTGCACCGATCCCTTGTCTGGCGCGGACAGGGCCATTACACCCGGTGGAAACGACAACGAGGGGGCAGGCCATGAGCGTGGCATTTGTATTTCCGGGACAGGGCGCACAGACAATCGGAATGGGTAAGGCATTGGCCGATGCCTACCCGGCAGCGCGCGCAGTGTTCGACGAGGTGGACGAGGCGCTGGGCGAAAAGCTCAGCACGCTGATCTGGGAAGGTGAGCAGGACACGCTGACCCTGACCCAGAACGCGCAACCGGCGCTGATGGCGACATCAGTGGCCGCCATGCGTGCGCTTGAGGCCGAAGGGATCGGCGTCGACAAGGCCAGCTTCGTCGCAGGACACTCGCTTGGGGAATACTCCGCCCTCTGTGCGGCGGGCGCGCTGAGTGTCGCCGACACTGCCCGGCTGCTCCGCACGCGCGGGCAGGCCATGCAAGAGGCCGTGCCGGTTGGCGTGGGTGCTATGGCCGCGCTGCTGGGTCTGGATTTTGAAACGGCTACGGCCGTGGCGTCCGAGGCGGCACAGGGTGAAGTGTGCCAAGCCGCGAATGACAATGATCCGGGTCAAGTGGTCGTATCGGGCCATTTGGGTGCTGTTGAACGAGCCGTCGATATCGCCAAGGAAAAAGGCGCCAAACGCGCCGTGATGCTGCCTGTCTCTGCACCGTTCCATTGCAGCCTGATGGAGCCCGCAGCCCGCGCGATGGCCGATGCGCTTGGTGGCGTCGACATCCATGCCCCCGCCGTTCCAGTGATTCCAAATGTGACGGTCACGGCCTGCAGCACACCTGATGACCTGCGCGCACATCTCGTGTCGCAGGTGACAGGTTCGGTGCGCTGGCGTGAAACCGTCCTGTATATGGGCCAGCAAGGCGTGACCGAGATCTGGGAGATCGGCGCAGGCAAGGCGCTGTCAGGCATGATCCGCCGCATCGACCGCTCCATCGCCACCCGTCCCGTATGCACACCGGATGATGTAAAGGCAGCCGTTGATGGCTGATCTGGTCACCCTGCCGCCCGAAACCTTGGGTGGCGTGATTGATACGGTGCCGTTTGCCCGCCGGTTCCAGCTGATCCCGGATGTGTTCGGGCGGATGGATTCGCTGCTGGGGCAGGCGGGTATCTTCTTTGCAGGGCCGCAGACGGCTCTGTACCGGGTGGAGGGTGGCGATATGGACATCCGGATCGGAGTACCGCTGCCCAAACCTCTGCCGGGCTTCCAGATGTTTGATGTGGATGCGGCACAGGCCCTCCATATTCGTCATCATGGCGCCTTTGACACGCTGCCGCGCGTTTATCAGGCCCTGACCGCAGAGGTCGAAACCCGGGGCCTGACGCGGACCGGCTGGGCGCGAGAGGTCTACCGTTTCATGGCCAAGGACGCGTCCCTGAACATTTGCGACGTCTACATGGACGTGGCCCAGACTTAACGAAAGAGGTTCATATGTTTGATCTGAGAGGAAAATCCGCGCTGATCACGGGCGCATCGGGCGGCATCGGGGCCGAGATTGCGCGCACGCTGCATGGCGCAGGCGCGACCGTGGGGCTGAGCGGTACACGCACCGACCCGCTTGAGGCACTGGCGGGTGAATTGGGTGACCGGGCACATGTCCTGCCGTGCAACCTGAGCGATCCCGAGGCCGTGGATACGCTGCCCAAGCAGGCGACCGAGGCAATGGGGTCGGTCGATATCCTTGTGAACAACGCAGGGATCACGCGGGATAACCTTTTCATGCGTATGTCGGACGAGGAATGGCAGTCGGTGATCAATGTGAACCTCACATCCACCTTCAAGCTGTGCAAGGGCGTCATGCGCGGCATGATGAAAGCGCGCTGGGGCCGGATCGTGAATATCAGTTCGGTTGTGGGCGCGACGGGCAACCCGGGGCAGGCGAATTATGCCGCGTCCAAGGCCGGGATGGTTGGCATGTCCAAGAGCCTCGCTTACGAGGTTGCAAGCCGGGGCATCACGGTGAACGCAATTGCGCCGGGCTTTATCGCCACGGCCATGACAGACAAGCTGACCGACGACCAAAAGTCTGGAATCATGGGGCAAATTCCTGCCGGTCGCATGGGCGAAGCGCATGAAATTGCTGCTGCAACGCTTTATCTTGCCAGCCCGGAGGCGGCCTATGTCACGGGAACGACCTTGCACGTCAATGGCGGCATGGCCATGTTGTAGGCGCTAACACGCCGCGTATTGCCATCTTTACGGGATGTGCTATAGGCGGCGCAGATTCCGGCGGCAGACCGTGCAAATGGTCTGTTGCTTCACCGCCCCAGGGGGGCAAGACCAGAGCCCTGCTTGCACGGGGACACCACTTGGGGGCGCGAATACTTGCCCCGGTAAAATGAGGACAGTCATATGAGCGACATCGCCGATCGCGTGAAAAAGATCGTTGTAGAGCACCTGGGTGTGGACGAAGAAAAGGTCAGCGAAAACGCGTCCTTCATCGATGACCTGGGCGCAGACAGCCTGGACACCGTGGAACTGGTGATGGCCTTCGAAGAAGAGTTCGGCATCGAGATTCCTGATGACGCGGCCGAAACCATCCAGACCTTTGGCGACGCAGTGGGCTTCATCTCGAAAGCCTCGTAAGCATTCCGGGCAATTGCCTGAATTGGCGGCGTTCTTTCTTGCGAAAGAGCGCCGTTTTTTTATGTCTGTGCAATGGGCTCTTGCCATAGTTGCATTGCGCAGACACACTTGCCCAAAACGACAAATCGTTCGGGCAGGACAACATACATGGGCAGACATGTGCCGACCATCAACACGGCGCGCGTGACCTTGCGCGCAATGCGGCCAGGCGAATTTGATCGCTTTGCCGAGATTTGGGCGATGCCCGATGTCGCGATTTACATCGGTGGCACGCCGCGCACGCGCGACGAGTCGTGGCGGTCTTTTCTGAACATCGCGGGCCACTGGCAAGTGACCGGATTTGGCCAGTGGGGCATCGAAGAACACAGTTCCAAACGTCTGGTCGGACAGGTGGGCTTTTTTCACGGCGCGCGCGGGCTTGGCGAGGACTTTGATTCTGTGCCGGAAGCGGGCTGGGTTCTGGCGCCCGAAGCGCAGGGCGTTGGTTTGGGGATAGAGGCTGCGCAGGCGGCCCATGATTGGTTTGATCGCGTGGTGACGGGCCCTTTGGTCTGCATGATGGACCCAGATCACGCAGCATCAGCGCGAATAGCGGAACAGCTTGGGTATGTGGATATGCGCATGGCCGAGGACAAGGATGGACCGATCCGGTTGTTGTCGCGCAAGGCGCCGCCACAGCGCTGATCGCCGACGTGATCCGAATGCGCGCCTGGCGGCGCGTTACATTATTATTTGACGCGTTAAAGCACCTTTTCGCTGAGTGAAAAAGTGGCGGGGGGAGAGTGCTTTCGCAGAAGGCGCGCTGCTCCACGCTGTTGCAGTGCTGAGAAAAACGCTTCAGGCTCACCCAAGCGAAAGGTCTTTCGCCTCTGACCCGCCTTTGGTGCTTTGGACATGGCAGACGATCGGCTGCGCCCCAAGTCAAACAACCGCATCCCCACAAAGTGGGGCCCCTCGGTGATTGGACTTGGCTCGTATCCGCTCATCCGCCCTCTCCGCCGCAGCAAAGGCGGCTCCGAAGCGAAAGGTCCGCACCCGCTCGGGACTTGAACAGGTATGTGCGGGCGCGGTAAGAGGCGATCCAGAAACGAGAGGGGCATGAGCAGATGCGCAGAGTTGTCGTGACAGGTCTTGGACTGGTGACGCCATTGGCGGACGGGGTCGAGGCAAGCTGGAGCCGTATTCTGGACGGACAATCGGGCGCCGGTCCGATCACGCAGTTCGATCCCGAGGGGCTGGCCACAACATACGCCTGCGAAGTGCCCCGCGGGGACGGCACCGATGGCACGTTCAATGGCGATGCCTACATGGCGCCCAAGGAACAGCGCAAGGTCGATACCTTTATCATGTTCGGTCTGGCGGCGGCTCAGCAGGCGGTCGAGGATTCCGGCTGGATGCCTGAGGACACTGAGAGCCTTGAACGCACGGGCGTCCTGATCGGTTCTGGGATTGGTGGCCTGAACTCAATCGCGAACACCGCCGTGATGATGGAAGAGAAGGGGCCGCGCCGCGTGTCGCCCTTCTTTGTTCCCGGCGCGCTGATCAACCTTATTTCGGGTCAGGTGAGCATCAAGTACGGCTTCAAAGGGCCGAACCATTCGGTGGTAACAGCCTGTTCCACCGGTGCACACGCCATTGGCGATGCGAGCCGTTTGATCCAGCATGGTGATGCGGATGTGATGATCGCCGGCGGAGCCGAGGCGGCCATTTGCAAGATCGGCATTGCCGGGTTTAACGCCTGCAAGGCACTGTCGACCAAGCGTGCTGACGATCCGCAATCCGCGAGCCGCCCCTATGATGAGGACCGCGACGGGTTTGTTATGGGTGAGGGTGCTGGCATCGTTGTGCTTGAGGAATATGAGCACGCAGTCGCGCGCGGAGCCAAGATTTATGCGGAAGTCCGGGGCTATGGCCTGTCGGGCGACGCCTATCACATCACTGCACCATCCGAGGACGGCGAGGGCGGTGAGCGGTCGATGCGGGCCGCGCTGCGCAATGCGGGGCTGGAGCCTTCGGATATCGACTATATCAACGCGCATGGCACATCGACAATGGCCGATACCATCGAGTTGGGAGCGGTTGAGCGGTTGCTGGGCGATCATGCAGCCAACGTGACCATGTCATCGACCAAGTCGGCGACCGGCCACTTGCTGGGGGCTGCGGGTGCGATTGAAGCGATTTTTTCAATCCTGGCGATCCGTGATCAGGTTTGCCCACCGACGATCAACTTGGATAATCCTGCCGTTGAAACGTCTGTTGACCTGGCGCCCAATGCCAAGCGGGAGCGTAAGGTTGATGTGGCCCTGTCCAACAGCTTTGGCTTTGGTGGCACCAATGCCAGCGTGATCTTTGGAAAGGTCAGCTGATGTGGCGATCCATCGCCTCGAACGCGCTGACATTCCTGATCGTGGCCCTGTTCGTTGTGGGCGGTCTGATCCTATGGGGACGTGGCCAATATGAAGGGGCTGGTCCCCTGACCGAAGCGATCTGCGTTCAGGTGGATCGGGGATCGAACTTTCGTCGTGTGAGCGCGGACCTTGAGGAACAAGGGGCGGTCAACCACGGTTGGATTTTCCGGACCGGGGCGGAATACGCGGGCAAGACAAGCGAGTTGAAGGCCGGGAGTTTCTTGGTGGAACCCGGCGCGTCCATGGAAGAGATCGTGGATGTTGTGACCCGTGGTGGCGCCAGTACCTGCGGTACAGAAGTGGTCTATCGCATCGGGGTGAATCGGCTGAGTGCGCAGGTGCGGGAACTGGACCCGGCAACCAACCGCTTTGTTGAACGGGCAGAGTTCCAGCCGGGCGAGGAAGACGCACCCGAGATCTATACCGAGGTGCGCGCTGCGCAGGACACGCGGTATCGTGTGGCGCTGGCCGAGGGCGTGACGAGCTGGCAGGTCGTGGATGCCTTGCGCAACATGGATGTGCTGGATGGTGAGGTGGCCGAGGTTCCGCCGGAAGGCGCGCTAGCCCCTGACAGTTATGAAGTACGTAGTGGTGACAACCGTGCAGATATTTTGGCGCAGATGGCAGAGCAGCAGGAGCTGTGGGTGTCTGCTGCGTGGGAGGCTCGCGACGCGGAGCTGCCGCTGGAGAGCCCTGAGGACCTGCTGACCCTTGCTTCGATCATCGAGAAGGAGACCGGGGTGGCGGAGGAGCGGCGTCAGGTGGCGTCGGTCTTTGTGAACCGGTTGAACCGTGGCATGCGCCTGCAGACGGACCCGACGGTGATTTATGGCATCACCAAGGGGCAGGGTGTGCTTGGCCGCGGTCTGCGCCGGTCTGAGCTGCGTGCTGCGACGCCTTGGAACACCTATGTCATTCAGGGTCTGCCACCGACACCAATTGCCAATCCGGGGCGTGAGAGCCTGATGGCTGCTGCACAACCCGATACGACGAACTTCGTGTTCTTTGTCGCGGATGGGACTGGTGGACACGCCTTTGCCGAGACGCTGGATGAGCACAATCGCAACGTGGCCCGTTGGCGTGAGATCGAGGCGGAGCGGGCGAACCAGTCGGATGATGGATAGGGCGGACGACACGTTCGCCTTACGGGACGCAAGGGATCATTCGTAAGGCGGAGGTGTCCTCCGCTTGTTTGTCCCCGCGGGGACAAACAAGTGTTGTTGTGGGGGATCAAAGGCTTACGGGTTGCGTTAACCGTATCTTAACCAATGAAGTAAGATTTTGTTAATCATACCGTACGGTTAGGGGCTTTTCCTCAAGTCGAATTCGCTTGACTTTGCGAACGGTCACACGTATAACTTGTGACAAGCTAGAAGAAGTGGGCAAGCGGCCCCGGGGTGACCCGGAGGTCGCTTTTCTATTTCTCTCGTGCGGAGCTATCCCAACGCATGAGAGGTCATATCACATGGCATTGATTACCCCGGAGGCTGAGGGCGACCGCAGCGAGGAGCTTGTCTCGTCGATGCACGACACCCTGACGACTATGCGAAAGCACTTCAAAGCCTTCACAAGAAAGGCAGAAGCCGGGGAGGATGTGAAGGAAACTGAGGTGAACAGCCAGCTTGTCACGTTGAACAAGCTGATCGTGAACCTGGAAGGTATGGAGAAGAAGCTTGACGAATTTCGACAAGCCCGAACCGGCATCGCCCAGAACGGGTATGCCTTCGACCTTGACTTTGCCCGAGCTGAGGTACGGTGCGCGCTTGGTCGCCTCCGCGCCTGTGGAGGCGCAGG
Source organism: Tateyamaria omphalii (assembly GCF_014651375.1). GTDB lineage: Bacteria > Pseudomonadota > Alphaproteobacteria > Rhodobacterales > Rhodobacteraceae > Tateyamaria > Tateyamaria omphalii. The sequence continues at coordinate 354,365 of NZ_BMWT01000002.1, read as the reverse complement.
AACAGTTTCTGAGTGAGTTGGGAGAGGGCGCCTTGGGCGCCCTCCCTTTTCTGTTTGAATTCTGGGCGATGGAGCATCAGTTGCCGCCTGAAGGCGATTGGCGGTCCTGGGTGATCATGGGCGGGCGCGGCGCTGGCAAGACGCGCGCCGGGGCCGAATGGGTCCGGTCCATGGTCGAGGGACCGATGCCGTTGGACAAGGGCAAGGCCAAGCGGGTTGCACTGGTTGGTGAAACCATCGAGCAAGTCCGCGAGGTGATGATTTTTGGCGAGAGCGGGCTTTTGGTGTGCACGCCGTCTGATCGCCGCCCAAAGTTCCATGCGACCCGGAAGATGCTGGAATGGCCCAACGGGGCTGTCGCGACCATTCACACGGCCCATGACCCCGAGGGTCTGCGGGGGCCGCAATTTGATTGTGCCTGGGTTGATGAGCTGGCCAAGTGGAAGCGTGGGCAGGAGACCTGGGACATGCTGCAGTTTGCGTTGCGGCTGGGCGATGATCCGCGTGTGTGCGTGACCACCACGCCCCGCAACGTGGATGTTTTGAAGGATTTGCTGGCGCAGTCGTCGACTGTTGTCACCCATGCGCCGACCGAGGCGAATGCCGCCAATCTGGCTGGGTCGTTCCTGGAGGAAGTGCGCCGTCGCTATGCTGGAACCCGGTTGGGGCGGCAGGAGTTGGAAGGTATCTTGTTGAGCGATGCCGAGGGGGCTTTGTGGACCACGGCAATGCTGGATGGGGTGCGTCGGAAGCGGAAACCGAAGCTGGATCGCGTAGTTGTGGCACTGGACCCGGCGGTGAGTGCAGGCCGCTCTTCTGATGCGTGTGGGATCGTTGTTGCGGGCGTGTCGATGGATGGGCCGCCGCAGGACTGGCGTGCCCATGTGATTGCGGATTGCACCGTGCAGGGCGCCAGTCCCACCCAATGGGCGAAGGCGGCAATAGACGCTATGGACACGTACAATGCCGATCGGTTGGTGGCCGAGGTGAACCAGGGCGGACAGTTGGTGAGCGAGGTGATCCGGCAGGTGGATCCGCTGGTGTCGCTCAAGACCGTTCATGCCTCGAAAGGCAAGGTGGCGCGGGCAGAGCCGGTGGCAGCCCTTTATGAGCAGGATCGGGTGACCCATGCCCTTGGCTTGGGGGATCTGGAGGATCAGATGACCCGCATGACCCGCGTTGGCTATGAGGGTGAGGGATCGCCTGACCGGGTGGATGCGTTGGTCTGGGCGTTGCATGAGTTGATGATTGAGCCGGCGAATGCGTATCGGCGACCGGGCGTGCGGAGTTTGTGACGTCACTGCCTGTGGCGTCGTCCCCTCCGTGGGCGGTTTATTTGGCGAAATGAAGCAGGGGCATGGCCCTTGCGATGAGGCGGTTCTTTTTGAGCCGCCTTTTTCTTTGGACGACGGGCCGGTCGGCCCTTTGGGATCAAAAGGAGACCCTTCGTGTTTGATTTCTTTCGGAACCGGGCTGTGGCGGAACAACCAGAGCAGAAGGCAAGCGCGACGGGGAAGGTCGTGGCCTGGCAGACAGGGGGCCGCGTGGCGTGGAGCCCGCGTGATGCGGTGTCTTTGACGCGCGCAGGTTTTTCGGGGAACCCGGTCGGGTTTCGGTCGGTCAAGCTGATTGCCGAAGCTGCGGCGGCGTTGCCCTTGGTGTTGCAGGACATGGAGCAGCGGTTTGAGACCCATCCGATCCTGTCGCTGATCAAGCGGCCCAATCCGGGGCAGGGGCGGGCCGAGTTGTTGGAGGCGCTCTATGCGCAGCTGCTGTTGTCCGGAAACGCTTATGTCGAGGCGGTGGCGGGTGAGAGCGGCGCGCCGTTGGAGTTGCATGTGCTGCGGTCGGATCGGATGTCAGTGGTGCCGGGCGCGGATGGCTGGCCGGTGGCTTATGAGTATGCGGTAGGCGGTGCCAAGCATCGGTTTGATGCCACGGGGCCGGTGAGCCCGATCTGTCATATCAAGAGCTTTCATCCGCAGGATGATCATTACGGCTTTTCGCCGATGCAGGCGGCCGCCATGGCGCTGGACGTGCATACAGCGGCGTCGAGGTGGTCGAAGTCATTGCTGGACAATGCGGCGCGGCCTTCGGGGGCCATTGTGTATCGCGGGTCGGATGGGCAGTCGCAATTGTCGGGCGATCAGTATGACCGGCTGGTGAGTGAGATCGAGACCAACCATTCGGGCGCGCGCAATGCGGGGCGTCCGATGTTGCTGGAAGGTGGTCTGGACTGGAAGCCGATGGGCTTTTCACCCTCGGACATGGAGTTCCAGAAAACCAAGGACGCTGCGGCGCGGGAGATCGCATTGGCCTTTGGGGTGCCACCGATGTTGCTGGGTATTCAGGGTGATGCGACCTATGCCAACTATCAGGAGGCCAACCGGGCGTTCTACCGTCTGACCGTGTTGCCTTTGGCGACCCGCGTTGCCGCGGCGCTGGCCGAGTGGCTTGGGGCGCATACCGACGAGGATGTGGTGCTGTCGCCGGATCTGGACCAGGTCCCGGCCTTGTCGACCGAGCGGGATGCGCAATGGGCGCGCGTGGCGGGCGCAGACTTCCTGACCGTCGCCGAGAAGCGCCGTTTGCTGGGCCTGCCGGCCTTGGCCGAGGACGGTGCGGATGGATGATGCGAAGCTTTGGGAAAAGTTTGCATGTGGGCCGGGGCTGAAGTTGGAGGCCCATGAGCGCCTGACCGAGGTGCATTTCGCCAATATCTCCGACCGTTTGAAGCGGTTGGAGACGTTGATGGAGCGGTTGGAGAAGCGGCTGTGGCTGACCGTTTATGGCGTTGTCGCGGTGGTGCTGGCGACCGGGTTTCAATCGATCATGGCGGCGATACCCCACTAGTGGGCCGCATTGAGAAGGAGAATGCAGATGCAGGCAGAGACCGGTCTGGAGACGAAATTTGCGCGATTTGGCGAAGGCGTCGAAGTGCAGGATGGCACGGTTATTGAGGGTTATGCCAGCCTGTTTGACGCCTGTGATCAGGGCGGTGACGTGGTGAGCAAGGGAGCCTATGCGGCGTCCCTGAAGGCCATTGCCGCCGAAGGGCGCAACGTGAAGATGCTGTGGCAGCATGACCCGGCCTTTCCCATAGGCGTGTGGGACGAGGTGCGGGAGGATGCCAAGGGTCTGTGGGTGAAGGGGCGCTTGCTGCCCTCGATCGCCAAGGGCCGTGAGGCGGCAGAGCTGATCGGGGCGGGAGCCATTGATGGTCTGTCCATCGGCTATCGCACCGTAAAGGCCACGAAGAATGACAAGGGCCAGCGGCTCTTGACCGAACTGGAGCTTTGGGAAGTGTCGCTGGTGACCTTCCCGATGCTGCCCAGTGCGCGGGTGGCGGCCAAGTCCGAGGAGATGCCTTCGGATCAGGACGCGACCTTGCGCGACATGGCGGCGGCCCTGCGGGCTGCGCGCGCGGAGTTGGCGCAGCGCTGAACGCGCAGGGCCGTTTCACACCAACCATCAAGGACATGCTGATGAGCAAGACCGAGATCAAGGCTCGGGCCGGGGAAGGTTTGTCCCCGGCTCAGGAGGTTGCAGAGGCCGTAACGGGTTTCGTGACCGAATTCAAAGGCTTCCAGGCCGATTTTCAAACCAAAATTCAACAAACGGAAGAGCGACTGACCATGCTGGATCGGAAAAACATGACTGCGGCGCGCACCCCTCTGGCAGGTGCCGTCGATGCGGGTGCCCCCCATCAGAAGGCGTTCAACGCCTATCTGCGTTCGGGCGAAGACGAGGGCCTGCGCGGCCTGGAGATGGAAGGCAAATCGCTGTCTACGGCTGTGAATTCGGACGGTGGGTATCTGGTCGATCCGCAGACGTCGGAGACCGTGAAATCGGTTCTGAACGCAACTGCGTCGATCCGGTCGATTGCCTCTGTGGTAAATGTCGAGGCGACCTCCTTTGACGTGCTGGTGGATCACACCGACGTAGGCGCGGGTTGGGCAACCGAGACTGGGACGCAAGCCGAAACCGACACACCGTCCATCGACCGGATCACCATTCCGCTGCACGAGTTGTCGGCTTTGCCGCGTGCGTCCCAGCGCCTGTTGGACGACAGTGCCTTTGACATCGAAGCATGGCTGGCGGGTCGCATTGCGGACAAGTTCGCGCGCGCCGAGGCAACAGCTTTCGTCAACGGCGATGGTATCGACAAGCCTCGCGGCTTCCTGAACCACACATCTGTCGACAATGATGTCTGGGCTTGGGGCAACCTTGGCTACGTCCCGTCGGGTGTTGATGGCGACGTCACCGCCGACGCCATCATTGACGTGGTCTATGCGCTGGGTGCCGAGTACCGTGCCAATGCAACCTTTGTCATGAACTCGAAAACCGCGGGACTTGTCCGCAAGCTCAAGGACAATGACGGTCGTTTCCTTTGGTCTGATGGCCTGACCGCTGGACAGCCGGCAACGCTGATGGGCTATCCGGTGCTGATTGCCGAGGACATGCCCGATGCGGCGTCTGGTGCTGATGCCATTGCTTTCGGTGACTTCAGCGCTGGCTATACCGTGGCCGAGCGCCCGGACCTGCGTGTGCTGCGTGACCCTTTCAGCGCCAAGCCTCATGTCCTGTTCTATGCCACCAAGCGCGTGGGCGGTGACGTCAGCGACTTTGCTGCGATCAAGCTGCTGAAATTCGCACTCGCCTAAGCGGCAAATGCGGATGGCCGGGGGGGGTGACCGCCCCCGGTTCCGGGTGCGCGCTGGAAGTGCGCCGTGTTGTCTAGCTGCTCCCCTCCGTCCGAGCAATGCGGACTGGCGCGCGCCCGGGCCTTTGGAGCCGAGGGGCAGAATTTTCCTGGAGATGTTCCATGATGTTGAACGAAGAGACCACGGTGCCTGACGCCGCGCTGCCGGTCGAAGAATTCAAGGCGCATCTGCGTCTGGGCAGCGGGTTTGGCAATGATACCGTGCAGGACGCGGTGCTTGTCAGTTTCCTGCGTGCGGCGATCGCGGCGGTCGAGGCACGCACCGGCAAAGTGTTGATCGAGCGTGATTTCACCTTGTCTGTTGTGTCGCTGGCTACGCCGGATGCGATTGCAGTGCCCGTCGCTCCGGTAACGGGTGTGAGCAGTGTGAGTTTGGTGGATCGTGTCGGCACTGAAACTGCTGTCGCTACCGATACTTACTGGTTGGAGCGTGATCCACACAGGCCTCGGGTGCGGTCTGTTAAGCATGAGTTGCCAGCAGTCCCGGCTGCCGGGTCCATGCGCGTGGCTTTCACTGCCGGGTTCGGTGCGGTGTGGTCCGACGTTCCGGCGGATTTGGCGCAGGCCGTGATGCTTTTGGCGTCACATTACTATGAATTCCGCAATGAGACGACCTTGAGCGAGGGGTGCATGCCGTTTGGTGTGACCAGTCTGATTGAGCGGTATAAGCCCATGCGTTTGGGCGGGGGCGCACGATGAAACCGCCGCGCCTGAACCGGCGCTTGACCCTGGAAAGCCCGTCACGCCTGCCCGACGGCGCTGGCGGTTTTACGGAACGCTGGATGCCCTTGGGTGTGTTGTGGGCCGAGCTCACGGCCCGGACGGGTCGTGAGACCGTTGTGACCGGTGCGGCGGCGTCTGCCGTTCCGTATGCCGTTGTTGTGCGCGGTGCCCCCGTGGATCATCCGGAGCGCCCGGTGCCCGAGCAGCGCTTCCGGGATGGCAACCGTGTCTTCCATATCCGCAGTGTTGCCGAGCGTGACCCTGAGGGGCGCTACCTGATCTGCATGGCGGACGAGGAGGTCGCGGTATGAGCTATGCCATTTCTGCAGCCCTGCAAAGCGCCGTATTTACGGCCATTGCGGATGACGTCGCGGTTGGGAATGCCGTTGGAGACGCCGTCTATGACGCTTTGCCCAGCGGCGCACTGCCAAACATGTATGTCAGCCTTGGTCCGGAAACGGTGCGTGTTGCGGATGACAAGACCGGTGGCGGAGCTGTTCACAGTTTTGTCGTGTCGGTCGTCACCGAAGCGCCGGGCTTCCTTGCCGCCAAGCAGGTCGCGGGTGCGGTTTGCGACGTTCTGCATGACGCTGATCTGATGCTTGATCGTGGGCGGCTGGTGTCCCTGCGATTTGAACGGGCGCGTGCTGTCAAGATCGACAAGGGCACAGGCCGACGTATCGACCTGACGTTCCGTGCGCGGACCGAAGACAACTCATCAACCATTATCTAACGGAGAAAACCCATGGGTGCTCAGAACGGAAAGGACCTGCTTCTGAAGGTCGATATGACCTCGGACGGGCAGTTCGAAACCATTGCGGGTCTGCGGGCCACGCGCGTCAGCTTCAACGCAGAGAGCGTGGATGTCACGAGCCTTGAAAGCCAGGGCGGGTGGCGTGAGCTGTTGGCGGGTGCTGGTGTACGGTCGGCCAATATCACCGGTGCGGGTGTCTTCAAGGACGAGGGCACGGATGAGCGTGCGCGCCAGATCTTCTTTGACGGTGAGACGCCGGATTTTCAGGTAATCATCCCCGACTTTGGCATTGTCGAGGGGCCGTTTCAGGTGACCTCACTTGAGTACAGCGGCAGCCACAATGGCGAGGCGACCTACGAGGTGTCGTTGGCCTCTGCCGGTGCGCTGACCTTTACGGCGCTTGTGGCCTGATGACCAATCCGTGGAGGGGAGAGGTCACGCTGGTGATCGATGGTCAGCCTCAGGTGATGCGGTTGACCCTTGGTGCTTTGGCGGGGCTTGAGGCGGCATTGGCAGAGCCATCGCTGGTTGCCTTGGTGGAGCGGTTCGAGCAGGGCCGCTTTTCAAGTGCCGATGTTCTGGCCGTGTTGAAGGCTGGTTTGCTTGGAGGCGGCTGTGCCTTTGATGCCAATAGGTTGGATCACGCCGACATTGCGGGTGGGCCCATGGGGGCTGCCCGGGCGGCGGCTGAGCTGATCGCGCGCGCCTTCGTGGTGCCTGAGGCATGACAAAGACATTGGACTGGCCTGCGCTGATGCGGGCCGGGCTGCAGGGGCTGCGCCTGACGCCAGAGGCGTTCTGGGCGCTGACCCCTGCGGAATTGCAGATGATGCTGGGCACACCGGGTCAGGCCGCACCGCTGTTGAGCGACGGTCTGGATGCGTTGATGGCGGCCTGGCCGGATGAAAGGTCGGAAGGGGATCCGGAATGACTGATTACCGAGATGAGATCGAGAACCTTGACGAGAACGCCGAAGACTTGCGCTTCACGCTAAGCGCAACCTCGGACATGGTCACCGGTTTCGACAGCGAATTGCGCAGCATGCGTGAGAGTCTGGCGGCGACCAACAAGGACGTGGCGACGCTTGAGAAAGGGTTGTCGCGTGGATTGCGCAAGGCCTTCGATGGCTTGGTCTTTGACGGCATGAGCCTGTCGGATGCGCTGGATGGTTTGGCCAACTCGATGATCAACGCGACCTACAATGCGGCGATCAAGCCCGTCACCGATCACTTCGGTGGATTGCTGGCTACGGGCGCAGGCAAATTGTTCGAGACAATCTTGCCCTTTGCCGATGGCGCGCCGTTCAGTCAGGGGCGCGTTATGCCCTTTGCGTCTGGCGGAGTTGTCAGTTCTGCGACGCCCTTTGGCATGCGCGGTGGCATGGGCGTTATGGGGGAGGCGGGGCCAGAGGCCATCATGCCGCTGGCCCGTGGTCCTGATGGCAAGCTGGGTGTGCGTGGCGGCGGCGGGCAGGGCGGTCCGACCGTCGTGATGAATATTACCACACCGGATGTGCAGGGCTTTGCCCGATCGCAAAACCAGATCGCCGCACAGATGAACCGCGCGCTGAGCCGCGCGAACCGCAACAGATAACAAATTGAAGGGGAGCCAAGGCCATGAATTTTCACGAGGTTCGATTTCCCGCGTCCTTGAGCTTTGGCTCGGTCGGCGGGCCGGAGCGCCGGACAGAAGTTGTTACGCTTGCCAACGGGTTCGAGGAACGCAACACGCCCTGGGCGCATTCGCGACGCCGCTATGACGCGGGACTGGGGATGCGGTCACTGGACGATGTGGAGACCCTGATCGCGTTTTTTGAGGCGCGCATGGGGCAGATGTACGGGTTTCGCTGGAAGGATTGGGCGGACTTCAAGTCTGGTGCCGCCAGTGTTGACCCTACGTTCATGGACCAGACAATTGCCACCGGGGACGGGGTAAAGGCAACGTTTCCACTGCTGAAGACCTACCGTTCCGGAGAGTTTGCCTATTCCCGTCCTATCTCCAAGCCTGTTGCAGGAACCGTGCGTGTGGGATTGGGACGTGACGAGATGCAGGAAGGGGTCGACTACGACGTCGAACTGAGCACTGGGCTTCTCACCTTTCAGCATCCACCGGAATTGGATGAAGAGATCACTGCCGGTTTTGAATTTGATGTGCCCGTACGCTTTGACACGGACCAGATCCAAACGTCCGTGGCGAGTTTTCAAGCCGGAACTGTGCCCAACGTGCCCATTGTTGAGGTGCGTTTGTGATGAGTGGGCAGAGCGAAGAGTTCCTGGCGCACACCGCTGAAGGTGTGACAACCCTGTGTCGGGCATGGGCCATTCTGCGCACGGACGGCAAGACCTTTGGGTTTACGGATCATGACACGCCGCTGACCTTTGATGGGATTGAGTTTCGCGCCGACACTGGTTTGTCTGCTGCGGCTCTGGCGCAGAGTACTGGTTTGAGTGTCGACAACACCGAAGCGCTGGGCGTGTTGACCGATGCGTCCGTGCGCGAAGATGAAATCGAAGCAGGGCGTTTTGACAATGCGGAGGTCCGTGCGTGGTTGGTAAACTGGGCTAATCCTGATGTGCGCTGGTTGCAGTTTCGGGGATCGATCGGTGAGTTACGGCGCTCTGGTGGAGCCTTTCATGCCGAACTGCGCGGATTGACCGAGGCACTGAATCGTCCGCTGGGGCGCATATACCAAAAACCTTGTACCGCCGTTCTCGGCGACCGGGCGTGCCGCTTCAATTTGGACCAGCCGGGATACCGGTTCGAAGGACAGCCTGATCGCGTGATCGAAGGGCGCATCTTTGAATGGGAAGACATGAGTCGCTTTGAATCCCAGTGGTTCATGCGTGGGCGCCTTGACGTCGTGTCTGGCCCTGCAAGCGGCCTCTGGGGGATGATCAAGCGCGATGTGATCGAGAACGATGTGCGTCGGATCGAGCTTTGGGAAGCAATTCGCGGGCAAGTCAGTGCACTCGACCAAGTGCGGTTGACGGCCGGTTGCGACAAACGCTTCGATACCTGCCGCCTGAAGTTCGCCAACTTGTTGAACTTTCAAGGTTTCCCGGATCTCCCCAGCGATGATTGGATGATGGCGTATCCGACATCCGGACGGGCTAACAGCGGGGGTAGTTTACGATGACGGTACAATCTTCTTTGATCGTCGATCAGGCGCGCACATGGATTGGTACGCCATACATTCATCAGATGGCGGCACGTGGGGCCGGTACAGATTGCCTTGGGCTTATCCGCGGTGTTTGGCGTGCCGTGATCGGCAGTGAACCGGAACGTCCGCCTGCATATAGTATGGATTGGTCTGAACCACAGGGGCAAGAGCAGCTTTGGGCAGCGGCAATGCGCCATCTGTCCCCAAAGGTTGCGTCGCACGCTGCACTTGGAGATGTGATCCTGTTTCGTATGCGCGACGGCGGCGTGGCCAAACATCTCGGCATTCAGTCCGAGGTCGGCACCACGCCCAAGTTCATTCATGCCTATAGCGGCCACGGCGTTGTCGAGAGCCCGCTCAGTGCACCTTGGGCCCGACGGGTCGTGGCCCGCTTTCAATTCCCTGATGTGGAGGCCGACTGATGGCGACCGTAGTACTTTCTGCCGCAGGCGCGGCTATCGGCGGCTCGATTGGGGGCTCGGTTCTCGGGGTGTCATCTGCCGTCATCGGTCGTGCCATTGGTGCGACTTTGGGCCGTGTTATTGACCAACGTGTGATGGGGCAGGGGTCTGAGGTTGTCGAACACGGCAAGGTTGACCGTTTTCGCCTCTCCAACTCGGGTGAAGGTGCGCCAATTTCTCAGCTTTACGGGCGTATGCGCTTGGGCGGGCAGGTGATCTGGTCTTCGGATTTTCTTGAGACAGTAACTGTGACTGGCGGCGGCGGAGGAGGAGGGGGCGGTAAGGGTGGTCGCCCTGCGCCTGCTCCCGAACCGGAAGTGCGTGAATACAGCTATTCTGTAAGCATGGCGATGGCTGTTTGCGAAGGAGAGATTACGCGCATCGGCCGGGTTTGGGCCGATGGTGAAGAAGTGGCCGTCAATGAGCTGAATATGCGTGTCTACAAGGGGACCGAGGACCAACTGCCTGATCCGTTGATGGAAGCCATTGAGGGCCAGGGTCTGGTGCCTGCCTATCGCGGGACAGCTTATGTGGTGATTGAGAATCTGGCCTTGGGTCGCTTTGGCAATCGTGTTCCGCAGTTTTCGTTCGAGGTGATACGCCCGGAGCAACCGGATGAAGAGGGCGCGCATGAGGAGATGGCGCGGGCGGTTGAAGCCGTCGCGCTCATGCCAGGGACGGGCGAGTATGCGCTGGCGACTGCGCCGGTCAACTACGTCGATGCCAATCGGGGCCGATGGAGTGCGAACATCAATACGCCTGCTGGGCAACCCGATTTCAATGTGTCGCTCGATGCGCTTCGTGACGAACTGCCGAATTGTGAGGCAGTCTCGTTGATCGTGTCGTGGTTCGGGAATGACTTGCGCTGTGGGTCGTGCAGGATCCAGCCAAAGGTTGAGCGGCGCGACATCGAGGGTGAGAACATGCCGTGGTCTGTGGCTGGTGTACCGCGTCACTGGGTTGCCGAGATTGCCCAAATTAATAACCGTCCGATCTATGGCGGTACGCCCGCTGATGCTTCAGTTGTCCAAGCCATTCAGGCGATGAATGCATCGGGTAAGAAAGTCATGTTTTATCCGTTCATTCTGATGGATCAGCTGGAGGGCAATGAGCTTCCCAACCCTTACGCACCGGGCGAAACGCAACCTCACTTGCCATGGCGAGGCAGGATCACCTTGTCACGCGCGCCGGGTGTTGAAGGGTCACCGGACGGGACCGCTGCAGCCGCGGCTGAAGTTGACGCCTTTTTTGGCAATGTGACCGCATCGCATTTTAACATTTACAGCAACAATCAGTACACCGGGCCACAGGAATGGACGTTGTCGCGTTTCATTTTACACTATGCGGCATTGTGCCGTCAGGCCGGGGGAGTGGACGCGTTCTGTATTGGATCGGAAATGCGTGGATTAACGCAAATTCGTGGCGTAGCGAACCAGTTCTATGCCGTCCAGAAGTTGAGACAGCTGGCAGCAAATGTTCGGGCGATCCTTGGGCCAGGCACCAAGATCAGCTATGCGGCTGATTGGAGCGAGTACTTTGGTTACCAGCCGCAAGATGGGACTGATGACCGTTTTTTTCATCTGGATCCACTTTGGGCAGACGAGAATATCGACTTCATTGGCATCGACAATTACATGCCGATATCTGATTGGCGCGATGGTGATGATCATGCCGATGCGGAATGGAATAGTATCTACGATGTCGGCTATTTGCGTTCCAATATAGAGGGCGGCGAAGGGTATGATTGGTACTATCGGTCTGAGGATGCGCGTGCTGCACAACTCAGGACCCCGATCACAGATGGTGCATATGATGAGCCTTGGGTCTATCGATACAAGGATATTCGCAATTGGTGGAGCCAACCGCACCACGAACGCATTGGAGGTGTCCGGTCTGTACTTCCCACCGCTTGGCTACCGGAATCCAAACCAATCTGGTTCACTGAACTTGGTTGTGCAGCAATCGACAAGGGTACGAACCAGCCGAACAAGTTCCTTGATCAGAAGTCATCGGAAAGCAGTCTGCCAAGGTATTCAAACGGTGCACGGGATGACCTGATTCAGAAACAGTATCTGAGAGCCATGCATTCGTATTGGCGGGCACCCGGGAATAATCCCGTTTCATCAGAGTATGGGGCTCCGATGGTCGACATGTCGCGGGCCTTTGTATGGGCTTGGGATGCAAGGCCATATCCATTTTTCCCGAATTCGCTGCGAAAATGGTCCGATGGCGAGAACTATCCGCGTGGCCATTGGATCAATGGCCGCACGTCAGGCCGTTCCCTGGCATCGGTCGTGGGCGAAATTTGTGAACGTTCGGGACTTCGGCACTACGATACGTCGGAATTGTTCGGATACGTGCGTGGGTTCGTCGTCGACGACGTCACAGATGCGCGGGGGGCCTTGCAGCCGTTGATGTTGCGCTTTGCTTTTGACGCAATTGAGCGTGATGGTGTTCTGAAATTTGTCTCCCGTTCTGGAAGAGGAGCGATTGAGCTACCACCTGAAACGCTTGCAATTCATTCGGAACTTAATGGCCGTTTGGAACAGTCGCGGGAATCTGAGGCCGAGCTGGCAGGGCGCGTACGCGTTCGGTTTGTGCAGACCGATGGAAATTTCGATGTTCTGTCTGAAGAAGCCATTCTTGCGGATGACGAGACGCATGCGGTGTCTACCAGCGAGGTCGCTATGGCCTTGACCCGTCCTGAGGGGCGGCAGGTAGCGGAACGCTGGTTGACCGAGGCGCGGATTGCGCGCGAAGCGATCAAACTGGCGTTGCCACCGTCCCGTATCGGGGTGGGAGCCGGTGATGTCATTGAGGTAACGGCAGATCAGTCGGAAGGCGCCGGGCTGTACCGTGTGGATCGGGTAGAGCATGGCCAAATGCAGATGATAGAAGCTGTACGGATAGAACCCGAAGTGTACACACCATCGGAGCTTTCCGACGAGTTGGCGGGCGTACGTGAGTTCGTTCCTCCTGTCCCTTTGACTTCGGTTTTTATGGATTTGCCGCTGCTTGCTGGTGATGAATTGGAACACGCGCCGCATTTGGCCGTAACAGGCTCACCTTGGCCGGGTGGCGTGGCAGTATACCAATCGTCTTCTGATTCTGACTTTGTGCTCAATACTGTGGTCGCTGCACGAGCGAGTATTGGGTTTCTAACCTCGCCTTTGCTGCGCGCCGTGCCCGGGCTAATTGACCGTGGCGCGCCGCTCGAAGTTAAAATGATCCATGGGACTTTGCAGTCTATTCCAGACACAGCGTTTCTGAATGGTGGAAATCTCGTTGCCATCGGTGATGGGTCACCCGACAATTGGGAGCTCATTCAGTTTCAGAATGCCGAGCTGCTGGGGCCAGACCAATACCTGCTTTTCGATAGGTTGCGTGGGCAAGCCGGGACGGATGCATTCATTCCTGACGAATGGCCCGCAGGATCATGGTTGGTGCACATAAATGGCATTCCGTCGCAGATTAATCTTCGCCGGGCTTTGCGTCGGGTTTCGCAAACCTTCCGCATTGGGCCATCAAAACTAAGCTACGACAACCCCTCGTATACGGAGACAGTTCAAGCTTTCAATGGGAATGGCTTGAGGCCTTATGCGCCGGTTCATCTAACTCTTTCAAATAGCGGTTCCGACATTAGATTCAGTTGGATTCGTCGTACGAGGTTGGATGGCGATGATTGGGCGTTGCCGGACGTTCCATTGGCCGAAGAGACCGAGAGTTACACGGTTCGTGTTGGAGTGTCGGGCCAGATCGTCCGAGAGGCAGTCGTTTCAACACCGTTCTGGATATACAGCGATGCGATGCGTCAAGCGGATGGGCTTGTTGGAGACTTTGACGTGTCGGTTGCTCAAAACTCGGCCCGATTTGGGCCAGGACCATTCACAACAGCACGCTGGACGGAGTGATGTGAGGCTACAAAAGGTTTCATCTCAAAGTCGGCTCTTGCTGGGTTTGTGTGTGCGGGCTGTGAACCGGGCTGTTGTCAGGCTGAGGCCAGCAGCGACGAGATCGACCAATCCAATTTCGACATGGGATACATCACGGGTTTGCGTTTGGAGAAATGGTCTTAAGTAGGGTAGGAAGAACCCGAAAGGACACATTATGGCTGACCTACGCACAAACGTCGCTTCGATTGATCCGGTTTGGGACCAGATCACAGAAGAAGCGCGCCAAGCCGTTACTGATGAACCGCTGATCGGTGGGTTTGTACACGCGTGCATTCTCCATCACAAATCTGTGGAAAAAGCCCTCTCATACCGTATCGCGGCCAAACTGGCATCGAACGAAATGTCGATGGTTGTTGTTCGCGAGATTGTCGAGGAAGCTTACCAGAAGTCGCAGGCGTTGGTAGAAGCTGCGCGCGCCGATCTTGTCGCAGTTTACGAACGTGATCCGGCTTGCCATCGGTTGCTGCAGCCCATCCTTTATTTCAAAGGGTATCAGGCGATGCAGGCCTATCGTGTTGGCCACTTTCTTTGGCAGGAGGGTCATACAGATCTGGCCTACTTTTTTCAGATGCGCGTATCCGAGATATTTGGCGTAGACATTCACCCGGCCGCACATATCGGGAAAGGGATCATGATTGACCATGCCCATTCCATCGTGATTGGCGAAACGGCGGTTGTGGGTGACAATGTATCCATGCTGCATTCTGTCACTCTGGGTGGGACCGGCAAAGAAGAAGAGGATCGTCATCCCAAGATCGGTAACGGCGTACTGATCGGTGCAGGTGCCAAGGTTCTTGGCAACATTCATGTTGGAAATTGCAGCCGTATTGCTGCAGGGTCTGTCGTTTTGGAAGAGGTGCCTCCATGCAAGACTGTCGCGGGGATTCCAGCACGCATCGTGGGTGAGGCGGGCTGTGATCAGCCGTCCGTCTCCATGAATCACATGCTGGGCAAGGACCAATAAGGGTATTTCACATCATTGAACAAAAAAGGCCGGAGCACTGCTCCGGCCTTTTTTACGTTTGAGCCGCGCCTCAGGCCAGCATGGCCAGCGGGTTTTCGAGGTTGTCGACAATCGCTTGCAACAGTTGGGCACCCAGTGCCCCGTCAATCACGCGGTGATCGACCGACAATGTCACAGACATCACCGTTGCGACGTCGACCTCTCCATCTTTCCCGACAATGGGTTTCTTTGTACCGGCTCCAACCGCCAGGATCGCGCCATGTGGTGGGTTGATGACGGCGTCAAAGTTGTCGATGCCAAACATGCCTAGGTTGGAAATCGCAAAGCTGCCACCTTGGTATTCATGCGGCGCGAGTTTGCGGTCGCGAGCGCGACCGGCTAGATCCTTCATCTCTGCGGAAAGAGCTGACAGCGATTTCTGATGAGCGTCTTGCAACACTGGTGTGAACAAACCGCCTTCAATTGCGACGGCAACCGCTACGTCTGAAGGTGTGAGCTTGAGTACTTTGTCACCTGCCCAGACCGCGTTTGCATCTGGCACCTGCTGCAACGCCAAGGCACAAGCCTTGATGATGAAGTCGTTTACCGACAGTTTCACACCGCGTTCAGACAGTTGTGCATTGAGGGTGCCGCGGAATTCGAGCAAGGCATCCAGCTTAATATCGCGCCGCAGATAGAAATGCGGAACCGTCTGCTTGGCTTCGGTGAGCCGCGCAGCAATGGTTTTCCGCATCCCGTCGAGTTTGATCTCTTCGTATTCGCGACCTTCGTACATCTTCGCAATGGTGTCGCTGCTGGGGCCTGCCGGGGCTGCTACGGCCGGTGTGGCTGCTGCTGTCGCTGGTGCAGCTTGCG
Source organism: Tateyamaria omphalii (assembly GCF_014651375.1). GTDB lineage: Bacteria > Pseudomonadota > Alphaproteobacteria > Rhodobacterales > Rhodobacteraceae > Tateyamaria > Tateyamaria omphalii. The sequence continues at coordinate 338,772 of NZ_BMWT01000002.1, read as the reverse complement.
CGGGAGCAGCCTCTGCCTGTTCGACGTCCGCCTTGACGATCCGACCATGCGGTCCGGACCCTTTGATCGTACTCAGGTCGAGCCCTTTCTGCGCCGCAATTCGTCGCGCAAGGGGGGAGGCAAAGATACGGGTTCCGTCGTTGCTCTTAGGCGCAGACGGAGCAGATGCCGCGGCTACCGCAGCTGTAGGTTCGCTGGCAGGAGCTTCAGCGGGAGCTGGCTCGGCAGGTGTCGGCGAGGCGCTTGCGCTGCCAATATCGTCGGCGCTTTCGCCGTCTTCTAGCAACACGGCGATAGGTGTATTCACCTTCACACCTTCGCTGCCTTCAGCCACAAGGATCTTGCCGACAACACCTTCGTCCACGGCTTCGAATTCCATTGTTGCCTTGTCGGTCTCGATCTCGGCCAGCAGATCACCGGAAGATACGGTTTCCCCCTCCTTCACCAGCCATTTCGCAAGCGTGCCTTCCTCCATGGTCGGAGACAGTGCGGGCATGAGAATTTCTGTCGGCATGTCTGCGGCTCCTTAGCGGTAGGTGACTTGCTTGACGGCTTCGATCACCTCGGCAGTGGTGATCAGCGCGTGCTTTTCAAGGTTGGCGGCATAGGGCATCGGCACGTCCTTGCCCGTGCAGTTGATGACCGGTGCATCAAGATAGTCGAACGCCTGCTGCATGATGACCGAACTGATGTAGTTGCCGACGGAGCCTTGGGGCCAGCCCTCTTCCACGGTCACGCAGCGATTTGTCTTCATCACGGAATTGATGATCGTGCCGGCGTCCATCGGGCGCAGGGTGCGCAGGTCGATGACCTCGGCGCTTATTCCTTCCTCGGCCAGCTTGTCGGCTGCCTCCAGAGCGTATTGCATGCCGATGCCGAAGGACACGATGGTCACGTCTTCACCCTCGCGCCAAATGCGGGCCTTGCCGAAGGGCACGGTGAAGTCATCCATGTCCGGCACATCGAACGTGCGACCGTAGAGGATTTCGTTTTCCAGGAAGATCACCGGATTGTTGTCGCGGATCGCGGTCTTCATCAGACCTTTAGCGTCCGAGGCCGAATACGGCATGACCACCTTCAGGCCCGGCACCTGCATGTACCACGCGGCGTAGTCCTGAGAGTGCTGGGCACCCACGCGGGCGGCAGCGCCGTTGGGGCCACGGAACACCATGGGTGCACCCATCTGGCCGCCGGACATATACAGCGTCTTGGCGGCTGAGTTGATGATCTGGTCGATTGCCTGCATGGCGAAGTTGAAGGTCATGAACTCGACGATTGGCCGCAACCCGCCGAACGCAGCACCAACGCCAATGCCAGCAAAGCCGTGTTCGGTGATGGGCGTATCGATCACACGCTTCGCACCGAATTCGTCCAGCAACCCTTGGGATACCTTGTAGGCACCCTGGTACTCGGCGACTTCCTCGCCCATCAGGAAGACCGTGTCATCGGACCGCATTTCTTCGGCCATGGCGTCGCGCAACGCTTCGCGGACCGTCTGTTCCTTCATGGCTGTGCCTTCCGGCCAGTCCGGTGTCAGGTCGACCTGTGGTGCGGCAGGCGCCGCAGCGGCAGCAGGCGCAGGTGCTTCGACCGCGGGGGTGGCTTCGGCCGCGGGGGCAGGGGCGGCAGACACGTCGCCAACCTCTTCACCTTCCTCGACCAGAATGGCGATGGGTGTATTCACCTTCACGCCCTCGGTGCCTTCCGCAATCAGAATCTTGCCCACGATCCCCTCATCGACCGCTTCGAACTCCATCGTCGCCTTGTCGGTCTCGATCTCGGCCATGATGTCGCCGGACGATACCGTATCGCCCTCTTTCACCAGCCATTTTGCAAGCGTGCCTTCCTCCATTGTGGGGGACAGGGCGGGCATGAGAATTTCGGTTGCCATAAGTCTCGTCTCCCCTCAGGCGTAAATATCTGTCCAAAGCTCGTCGAGCGCAGGCTCGGGGCTTTCCTTCGCAAACTCGGCCGAGGCGTTCACGATTTCCTTGATCTCTTTGTCGATGGCCTTCAGGTCATCCTCGGTCGCGTGCTTGCCGGTCAACAGCATGGACCGGACGGCCTCGATCGGATCACGCTCATCGCGCATCTTCTGCACTTCCTCGCGGGTGCGATACTTGGCCGGGTCGGACATCGAGTGGCCGCGATACCGATATGTCTTGATCTCAAGGATATACGGCCCCTTGCCAGCCCGGCAGTGGGCAACGGCTTTCTGACCCGCCGCCTTGACCGCCAGTACATCCATGCCGTCGACTTCCTCGCCGGGAATGCCGTAAGCCGCCCCACGCTCCCAATAGCTGGGCGACTTGGTCGACCGCTTGGTCGAGGTGCCCATGGCGTACTGGTTGTTCTCGATGACGAAGACGACCGGCAGGTCCCATAGCTCGGCCATGTTATAGGCCTCATAAACCTGACCCTGGTTCGCCGCCCCATCCCCGAAATAGGTAAAGGTAACGCGCCCGTTTTCCTTGTACTTGTCAGCAAAGGCGAGGCCCGCACCCAGCGGCACCTGTGCGGCAACGATCCCGTGACCGCCATAGAAATGCTTCTCTTTCGAGAACATGTGCATGGAGCCGCCCTTGCCCTTGGAATAACCGCCCTCGCGGCCCGTCAGCTCGGCCATCACGCCATTGGGGTCCATGCCACAGGCCAGCATATGGCCGTGATCGCGGTACGATGTGATGCGCTTGTCGCCTTCCTCGGCTGCAGCCTCAAGACCGACAACCACGGCTTCCTGCCCGATATACAGGTGGCAGAACCCACCAATCAGACCCATGCCATAAAGCTGACCGGCTTTTTCTTCGAACCGGCGGATCAACAACATGTCGCGGTAGTAGCCCTTCAGCTCCTCCGCTGAAACATTCGGTTTCGTTTGGGCTTTGCGCGCGGCCATGGTGGTGACCTCCCTGACAAGGAATAGTTTAGCGTTAAACTATTCCCTACAGGATTCGCGCACGCGACGCGAGTGCCAATCTGCCGCAAGGGCAACTTGTGTTGTAAATACCGGTTTTACGGGGGTCAGCGGATAACGATTTCATCGCTGCGCAACATGCCCAGCACGCTGCGGGTCTGTTCGTCCAGCAGATCAAGATCGAGATAATCGTCCGATAAACGCTTGGTCAGATTTTCCATCTCGGTCACTTGGGATTGAACGTCTGCCAGTTGACGCGACAAGTCCCGCGCTTCTGCTTCAATCTCGGCACGGCGGAACAAACCAAAATCACCCTGCACGGCGGCAAAGGTGAAATAGATCGCCAAAGCGAACGCGACCGAGAAGAAGATAAATGTGCCCAAAGCGGGGCGTGCGGTACGGGACATGTGAAACGACTGCCTTTGTTCCCACCTCTTTGGGCGGTTGCACGCACTATGGCACAGGTGATTCGCGCTGTGAATCCCTTTTGTTTAAAAGGTTTAGTGTTTTCCCATCATTTGCGCGGCAATCCGCGTTGTCAGACCGCGCGGTGAAATGCGGGGCAAAAAGGCAAAGACCTTGTTCATCGCGCCGGGCACGACGATCCGTTTGCCGATCCGCGCCTGCAGCCAACCGGCTTCGGCCACATCCTTGGCATTCATCGGTTTCGACATTTTCAGCAGGCGCACGCCGTGCATGTCTGCATCGTCGAAAAAGTTGGTGGCCGTCGCACCGGGGCACAGTGCCGTCACCGTCACGGATGATCCGCGCAATTCCTCGGCCACCGCTTCGGACAGGGACAGAACGTAGGCTTTCGTTGCGTGATACACCGCCATGTTTGGGCCGGGGGTGAACCCGGCCACAGAAGCCACGTTCAGGATACGGCCCTTGGGCAAACCCCGCATATGTGGGATGGCCAGCTTCATCAGTCGCGTCAGCGCCAGCATGTTCACGTTGATCGAGGCCAGCTCGCGGTCCCACCCCTGACCGGCGTTGAACGGGCCGTTGTAGCCAAGGCCGGCATTGTTCACGAGCACATCGATCTCACGCCCCTCAGTCGCCTCGGACCAAAGCCGGTCCACCTCTGCCATGTCCGAAAGGTCGGCGGGGATCACCAAGGCCTCAACCCCTTGGTTGCGTGCCTCTTCGGCGACGGCGTCCAGTTTATCCTTTGAGCGTGCGGCCAGGATCATGTTGCGGCCCTCCTTGGCCGCAATGCGCGCGAATTCCACGCCCAATCCTTCGGATGCGCCGGTGATCAGTGTCCAGGCCATGTCATGCCCCCCATTCAATGCAGATCGATAGGGCATCATATGGGCCAAGGCGGGTCTGCGCCAACTGGATCGCTCTGACTATTGAGTGAGGGCGGCAACTCCGGGCAGCTCTTTGCCCTCCATCCATTCAAGGAATGCGCCCCCAGCGGTAGAGATATAGGTGAAGTCATCGGCAACACCCGCCTGATTCAGCGCGGCTACCGTGTCCCCACCGCCTGCAACGGTCACGAGCTTTCCTGCCTTGGTCCGTGTCGCTGCCGCCTTGGCGGCCGCCATCGTCGCCGTGTCGAATGGTGCGATTTCAAAGGCGCCGAGGGGGCCGTTCCAGATCAGGGTTTCCAAATCGTCAAAGCACCGTCCGATGGTCTCTGCCGCATCATCGCCTGCGTCCAATACCATCTGGTCATCCGCCAGCTTGGTGTTTTGCCCAAGGGCAATCACCTCATGGTCGGCACCAGCCTTGAACTCACGCGCAACACGTCCGTCCTTTGGCAAGATCACGGTACAGCCTGCATCCTTGGCCGCTGCCATGATGTCCCGCGCTGTATCGTGCAGGTCTGCCTCTTGCAGCGAAGCGCCGAGGTCGGCGCCTTGGGCCGCGATGAAGGTGTTCGCCATGCCGCCGCCGATGATCAGCACGTCGATCTTCTTCACTAGGTTCTGCAGCAGGTCCAGCTTGGTCGAAACCTTGGCTCCGCCGACAACCGCTCCGACCGGACGCTTCGGGTTGGACAAAGCCGCCTCTAGCGCTTCGAGTTCCGCCTGCATCAAGCGGCCCGCGCAGTTGGGCAGAAGGTGGGCCACACCGGTGGTCGAGGCATGTGCCCGGTGCGCTGCTGAAAACGCGTCATTGCAGTAAACGTCGCCGAGCGTGGCAAGGAATTGAGCCATCTGTGGGTCGTTGACTTCTTCCATGGGGGTGAAGCGCGTGTTCTCGACAAGGATCACCGCATCGGCGGGCTGCGCATCAATCCAGTCCCGGCTGGGACGTTCTACAAATGTGACTGGGCAGCCAAATGCCTCTTCGAGGGCAGGGACGAGCGGTTGCAGCGACATGTCCGGGTTGGGCTGACCTTTGGGGCGTCCGAAATGGGCCAGCAGAACAGGGCTGCCGCCCTTGGCGCGAATGTCGGTGATGGTTGGGACGATCCGCTCGATGCGGGTGGCATCGGTGACGCGACCGTCTTCCATGGGGACGTTGATGTCCACGCGGGTCAACACGCGCTTGCCCGAAAGATCCATGTCATCCAGCGATTTCCAGCCCATGTCGCACACTCCTTTGCCTCTGCGTTGGCCCTTGCATCGCGGCAAATGCAGCTCGGGTCAACCGGGTGACTTGTCCCTGCGTGCCCACCGGCTTAGGTAGATGCCCAAACCAAATGGAAAGAGGCACACATGGCCGAGATCAAAGACCCAGAAAACACGATCCTGATGGAACTCAAAGGCGGCACTGTCACGATTCAACTGCTGCCCGACGTGGCCCCGAAGCACGTGGAGCGGATGAAAGAGCTCGCACGGGCAGGCGAGTATGACAACGTCGCGTTTCACCGGGTGATCGACGGCTTCATGGCGCAGACCGGCGATGTGCAGCACGGCGACATGGAAGACGGGTTCAACATCCGCATGGCGGGCACAGGCGGGTCGGACAAGCCGGACCTGCCAGCCGAGTTCTCCAAGATCCCGCACGCCCGTGGGTCGCTGGGTGCTGCACGTTCGGCCAACCCTGACAGCGCGAACAGCCAGTTCTTCATCAACTTCAAGGACAATGATTTCCTGAACGGGCAGTACACCGTCTACGGCCAGGTGACGTCGGGCATGGAACACGTCGATGCGATCACGCGTGGCGAGCCACCTGCCGAGCCTGACCGGATGATCAGCGTGAAGGTGGCCGCCGATGTGGCGTAACCTGATCGCCGCCGCAGCACTTGCCGTCCCGGCGGGGACAGCCCTTGCGTCGGGTCTCGAGATCACGGTGAGCGGTGAGGCCAATGGCACCATCGCCATCGACCTGCTCGAAGACACGGCGCCGCAACACGTCGCGCGCATCACGGCATTGGCCGAGGGTGGTGAGTATGACGGGGTGGCCTTCCACCGGGTGATCGACGGCTTCATGGCGCAGACCGGTGACGTGCAGTTCGGGGACACGAGCGGTGACTATGATGGCCGTCGTGCCGGGACCGGAGGCTCTGATCAGCCGGACCTGCCTGCGGAGTTTTCGGACATCACTTTTGATCGCGGCGTGGTGGGCATGGCCCGCTCGCAAAACCCGAACAGTGCCAACAGCCAGTTCTTTATCATGTTCCAACCGGGGCCGTTTCTGGATGGCCAATATACCGTTGTGGGCCGTGTGACCTCGGGGCTTGAGGTGCTGGACCAGATCAAGCGGGGGCACCCGCGGTCGGGTGCGATCGAAGGGGCGCCGGACGTGATGACCAAGGTGTCTGTTACCGACTAAAAATCTGTCCCCGCGGGGACAGGTTGAAGGGGCGCACTTTAAGTGCGCCCTTTTTGCTTTTGGAGCAGTGATTTAACCCGCAATCTTCAACGATTGAAAAGTGGTTAAAAGTTAATTTCCGTTTACACTTCGGGTCAGCCAGCCGAGCCCTGCGCTGATGACCGCAAGGCCTGTGGCGATCCAAGCGAGCCCTGTAAACGCCGTTGTCATGGCCGCACCGTGGCCCGCTGTATCACTCTCGATCCCGAAGCTGGCAGTCCCGCCTGCGCTTGTATAGAGCGCGGCAACAAACCCACCGACCGCTGCCACCGAGATGAGGCCCGCCATGCGCGTCACGGCGTTGTTGATGCCCGATGCGGTGCCGGATTGTGTTTCGTCGATGGCTGTCATGATGGAGGTTGAGAGCGGAGCCACAACGGCTGCCATACCAAGGCCCACCAGACACATGGCTGGCAGGATGTGGCCCCAGAAATTCTGATACGGCGCGAGGAACGCCATGGCCGCGTAGCCCGTAGCAACGACAAGAGAGCCACCCATAAGCAGCGGCGCAGGACCGATCCGGTCGGCCAATTTGCCCGCATGGGAAGACAGGAGCGAAATGAACACCGACATGGGTGCGAACGCTGCGGACGCCTCTATCTCGGTCAGGCCCCAGCCCGCGATGAAGGTCATCGGCATGAAGAAGAACATCATCGACAGCGCGGAGTATAGCGTGAACGTCAGCGCATTCGCCGCAGAGAACGGGCGGGAGGCGAAGAGTGTGAGCGGCATCATCGGGTGGTCGCTGCGCATTTGGGTCCAAAGGAAAACCACCAGCATCATCGTGCCACCGATCAACCAAAGCGTCGCGTCGCCACCGTGATCAAGCGAAGTGAGGCCCCATGCAATTGAGAGCAGCGCGACAGTTGCCGTCACTGCGCCGGGCACGTCAACACGGGCGTCGTCTTTGACTGGGTCATCGCCCAGATGGCGGTAGAGAAGGTAAAGGGCCAGGGCACCGAATGGCAGGTTTATGGCAAAGATCCAGCGCCACATATCCGGCCCGCCGATGGTCAGGGTCAACCCGCCGATGATCGGACCCGCGGCAGTGGTGATCGCCGAGGCGGACGCCCAAGTTCCAATGGCACGCCCCCGGCTCTCGCGCGGGTAGGCGCGTGCGATCAAGGCGAGTGAGCCAGGCACCATGATGGCCGCACCAACGCCCTGCACCGCGCGGGCGATGATCATGAAGAGCGGCGTGGGCGCCAAAGCGCAGAACATCGACGCCACGACAAAAAGGGCGATGCCAAACCCGAAGACGCGGCCCAGTCCAAAGCGATCGCCCATGGCGCCACCGACGAGGATCAGGGCCGCAAGAGTCAGCATATAGGCGTTGTGAATCCATTGCGCCTGTACCAGTCCCGCGCCAAGGCTGTCGCGCATGGCGGGCAGGGCGATAGCCACAACGGTGCTGTCGATGATGCCAAGGGCAGAGGCGAGGACCGCAGCGACAAGGATGTAGGGGCGGCTGCGTTCTGCGCAGAACCCAGGATGAAAAACGGGCGCCGCAGTGGTCTGGGGCGCCCGTTTATCTGTCATGTGAAAAAGACCTTAGCCGTTGTTTTGCGGCGCTGGCGCTGGCTGTTGTGGTGCCTTCGGCTTGTTCCCGCCTGCGTTCAGGGGGTCGTCCTGACGCTGCACGGATCCCTCGAAGTGGGCGCCGCTTTCGATGGCGATGGTCTTGTGAATGATGTCACCTTCGACCCGTGCGGTCGACGTCAGGCGCACTTTCAGGCCACGGACACGGCCCACGATGCGGCCGTTGATAACGACGTCGTCCGCGACGACCTCGCCCTTGATCGTGGCGCTTTCACCAATCGTCAGCAGGTGGGCGCGAATGTCGCCTTCGACCGTGCCTTCAACCTGGATGTCGCCGGTTGTCTTCATGTTGCCCGTGATATGCAGGTCTGCCGACAGAAGCGAGGCGGGCGGTTTCGCCTTGGGCGCGCTGGCCTTGAATTCGCTTTGCTTGGGCGCTGCGGGGGCAGGGGCGGCCGGTGCCGCGGGCTTGGCCGCATCTGTGTTGGGGCCAGGTTCGTTGATTTTGCTCTTAGAAAACATCGTTGGCTGCCTTGATATAGATCATCGGGTTGACGGCTTTTCCGCCGACGCGGACTTCGTAGTGCAGATGCACGCCGGTTACCCGTCCAGAGGCTCCCATATCACCAATACGATCCCCGCGCGAGACCTTTTGACCAACTTTCACACGCAGTTTCGAAAGGTGCGCGTAGCGGGTCTCTATTCCGAATTCATGTTGAATTTTGACAAGTCGGCCATAGCCTGATTGCCAGCCTGCGTGGGTGACTACACCGTCCGCCGTGGCATAGAGTGGCGTGCCGACCGATGCGGCGAAGTCCACGCCTCTGTGCATGCGGCGACCGCCTGTTTTGGGATCGCGGCGGAATCCGAAGCCGGAGGTGAATCGGAACGCGTCCTTGACCGGTGTGGCAAAGGGCGCCTTTTGCGCGGCGATCCGGTAAAGGTTCAGCGTGTCCATCTGGTTGAGCAGACGGTTGGCGCGCAGAGTGTCGGGGCTGGGTTCTTCACCGCGGGTCGAGAAGGACAGAGGCGTCAGTGGACCGCCCTGACCAGAATAGCCGCGACGAACCTGGTTGATGATCCGGTCTGTTGGCATACCTGCTGCGCGGAACATCTTGTCCAGTGGCGCGACAGAGACTGTCATCGCTTCTTCCAACTGGCGGAAAATCTGGTCGTTCTGTTCGCGCATCAGCGCGATTTCTGTCGCCATTTCGTCGGCGGCGAGCAGCGCGTCTTGGGCATCTTGTTCGATCTTGTCCCGTTCAGCGGCAGTTTTGGCCAGTGCGTCGGCCACAAAATCCATGGGTGCGCCACCAGCGTTTGCGGCAAGTGCTGTGCCTGCCCCACCGGTCTCCACTTGATCCTGAAGCGCTGCGAGTTGTTCGCGCGCAGCTTCACGGTCCTTCATCGTCCCGCGAAGAGTGGCCTGTATGACTTCGATCCCGGTTTCCAATTCGCGGCGGCGCGTTTCTGACGACAGCAGTTCCGACTGCATCACCGAGATCTGTTCGAGCGCCGCGTTGAACCGGTTTTGCGCGGCCAATGCTTCTTCGGCCCGGGCATCGCGTTGCCCGGCGAGATCATTCAGGCGGGCCTGATAGGTGCTTTGATCGCGTTTGGCCTGTTCGCGGAAATTGCCCGACCCGATACTGTCCATGAGCAGGATGGCCGTTGCGACGATGGCCCAGGCCACAACAAAAGAACTGCCCGCGAAGGCGAGCAGCTGTGTGCCAGGCCGAAGCCGGATGAAGCGCGTATCATTGTCTGACTTGAGAAAGACGCGGCGTTCGGGAAAGTACTTTTCCAGAAGTCCGTGCCACTTGATGCCGAGGCGTGTCCGCAAAACGCTCGTCCCTATTTGTTCCCATCCCACAACGGCGTTCATATCCCCAAACACAACGCCTTAGCGCCTGTGCATAAAGTCACACCGCTTTGGCGGCAAGTCTCACGCTACGTTCTGAGCGAAACCGGTGCCGAAATGTATCAAATTGGCGAAAAACCGCGCATGATTTCCATACGGATCAGTCTGTTATCGCAAGCGGCCAGTAGAAATCAGGGGGCAGGCCGGCCTCGGCTCTTTTCTCTTCGTTGAAGGGTGGTTTGAGGGGGCTGTGGAAGTAACGTTGCACCAGATCGTGGAATGCGTCCTTTGGGTCGAGGTTGTCGCGGCCACACAGGAAATGGAACCATTTCGACCCGTAAGCGACATGGGCCACTTCCTCGGAATAGATGGTTTCGAGGGCGGCGACGGCGCTGTCGAGCTTCGCCTTGCGGAAGATGTCGATCATGCCCGGCGTCACGTCGAGCCCGCGGGCTTCGAGCACCATGGGGACAACCGCCAGCCGTCCCATGAAATCCTCTGCCGTATCTTCGGCAGCGCGCCACATGCCCGCATGAGCTGGAAGGGCACCGTAGTGGCTGCCCAGCTCTTCGAGGCAGTCGCACATCAGGTTGAAGTGTTTGGATTCTTCGTCCGCCGCCTTCACCCAATCGTCATAGAACCCCATGGGCATGGGCACATGGGTGAAGCGGGCGATGATGTCCCAGTGCAGGTCGACGGCATTGAGTTCGATATGGGCCACGGCGTGCAGCAGCGCGATGCGTCCCTGCGGGCTGCCGGGGCGGCGGCGCGGTACGTCACGGGGGCTGAGCAGTTCGGGTGTGGATGGTCGCGCCGGGTGCGTTGGCGGAGAGGCGGTGCCGATATCGGGCGTGCGCCCGTCGGCCCGTGCCGTTTTCCACTCGGCAGCCAGCTTACGCGACAGGGCCGTCTTTTCTCGGCCGTCTGCGGTGCGCAGCACGGCTTCGGCCATCTGTGCAAGGGGCATCATGGGGCGAGGGCGGGCAGGGCGGCCCGGAGCGTTGCATCGGCGTTTTCGAGTTGCGGCATATGTCCCAGTCCCGGCAGTTCTGTCATCGGTGGGCGGTTCATTGCCAAAGCCAAGTCACGCCCGCGGGCCAAGGGTATCCATGGATCGTTGGCGCCCCACAAGATGTGAACGGGGCATCTGACCTGATCGAGCTTTTCCTCGAACGCCGCGGTAAGTCCCTCATCCGCTTGCGCGAACTGGCCGTAGAACGCGATCTGACCCTCAGCATCCAGCCAGGGTGCCACCAATTGCTCCATGTCGTCCCCGGCGATGCCATCTGCGAAAGCGCCGCCGACATACGCTTCGACAATACCGCGATGTATGTGCGGCGGCACGGCAGAGAACACATCGACGTGGCGTTTCACATGATCGAAAAAGCCAGAACCCCATGGGCGCATCATCACCACGTTCATCAGCACCAGACGGGCATAGTCGACACCGCCCATCAGATGCGCCCGCAATGTGATCGCACCGCCGAAATCATGCGCCCACACAATGGGCGCGCGCAGGTCGAAATGGTCGAGCATCTCGGCAAAGACTTGTGCTTGCGCGTCAATCCCGCTCGGACGGTCCGCCCGATGTTCCGAAGCGCCGAAATCCGGCATATCGTACCAGTGCACGGTGTACTGTTCCGACAGGCGTGCAATCACGCGGTGCCAGGAAAAGGACGACCAGGGCCAACCATGGGCCAGCACCAGAGCGGGGCCTGCGCCGGTTCGACCAGCGGCAACAAACCCCGCTGACGTCTGGAAGCGTTCGGGCAGATGCCACCCGGTCACAGGGCTTTAACGGCGGCCAATACCGCTTCGACGTGACCGGGTACTTTTACCTTTGGCCAGGTCATTGCGACACTTCCGTTTGCGTCAATGAGGTATGTGGTGCGCTCGATGCCCATGTACTTTCTACCGTACATGTTTTTTTCTTTCCAAACGCCGTAGTCCTCGCAGACCGAGTCGTTTTCATCCGACAAAAGCGTCACCGTCAGCTCTCTTTTCTTGGCGAATTTTGCATGGCTTGCGACGCTGTCCTTGGAAATTCCAAAAACCTTCGCGCCGGCGGCTTCAAAGTCGGCAAGGTGTTCGGAAAAGGCGATCGATTCCTTGGTGCAAACCGAGGTGTCATCCCGCGGATAGAAAAAAAGCACGATCGGACCGCCTTGCATCGCCGACAGAGTCACATCATTTCCGTCGCTGTCAGGAAGGGTAAAGTCAGGGGCAGGTGAGGCGATATCGAGCATGTTTCGGCCTTTTCATAAGACTTGGGAAAGTTGTGACTGGCATGATAGGGCTGGGCAGACAAGAATAAAGACATGAGCAGTGCCGACCCGATCCCTGAACCGCCCACCCGGCGGAAAAAAAGCCTGTGGCGCCGCCTTGGGTTGGGGAGCCTGTTTTTCAGTCTTTTCTTTGCCGTCCTTCTGGGTGCAGCCATTTACGTGCTCATTGGACGACCGGTCGCTGCGCCGAATTGGGTGCGCGATCGGATCGAGGTGCGGGCAGGAGAGGCTTTGGGCGCGGCGTCGCTGCGCTTTGATGCGCTGGACCTGATTGTCGAAGACAGTAGCAAGCCCAGGGTTCGCATGAGCAATGTGCAGGTGCTGAACACAGCCGGTGATGAGATTGTCGGTTTTTCCGAGATGCGGATCGGGTTGTCCATCACCGATCTCGTAAGGGGAGAGTTTCGCCCAACTGACATTGGAGTGTCGGGTGTGTTTGCCAGCCTGCGACGCGAGATTGACGGGTCGGTCATTCTGTCCGGCGGGCTGGACCTGACCGGGCCCACGCAGCAGGCAGCCAACCTTGCCCTGTTGATCGAAAGCGTCGACGAACTTCTTACTTTGCCCGGTTTGTCAGCTTTGAAGTCAGGTGACATTCAGGCGCTGACCTTGCGGATCGAGGATGTCCGGTCTTCGAGAGCGTGGACGATCGACGGCGGGCGTATGCGCCTATCGCGCGACGGAGACGAGGTGCGTATAACCTCCGACCTTGCTTTGTTGAGTGGCGGCGAGGATGTGGCCACCCTGGAGGCGAACTACGAGGGCCGCGTTGGCCAATCGGCTGCAACCTTTGGTGTTTTGGTCAACGATGTCGATGCCGGGGATATTGCGGTTCTCGCCCCGCCTTTTGAATGGCTGGATGTTGTGCGTGCCCCGATATCTGGTGCAGTGCGCGGCGGCGTTGGTGCGGATGGCAGTTTGGATCCGCTCAATGTGTCCTTGAATATAGATGCTGGTGTCATTCAGCCCACCGATGCAACGCGACCCGTGCCGTTTCAGTCTGCGCGCAGCTATTTCAGCTATGATCCCGGTGACACCGTTCTGACTTTTGATGAATTGTCAGTCGAGAGTGCGTGGATCACCGCGCGGATCGATGGTCAGGCGGTTTTGGGTCTGGATGATGATGGCGGCCTGGATGATCTGGTCGGTCAGTTCCGGGCAAGTGCACTGACCGCCAATCCCGACAATCTGTTTCCCGAACCGATCGAGGTGGAAGCGGCACAGCTGGATTTCAGGTTGCGCCTTGACCCATTCCGTTTGGACATCGGGCAGGCATTGTTACAGGATCAGGGGCAAGACCTGATTGCGCGGGGCGCCTTGTTGGCGGCGCGCGACGGGTGGAGCTACGAACTGGATGCCCAGGTCGCCGGTATGATGCCGGACCGCCTGCTTGAGCTTTGGCCGGATCGCTACGCTCCGAAGGCCCGCAAGTGGGTTCTGGAGAATTTACAGGATGGTTATATGCGCGACGTTGATGTTGCGGTGCGGGACACGCCCAGCACCCCGACGGTCGCCTATGCGGGTTTCGCCTATGAAGATGCGCGGGTGCGATACCTGAAAACCCTGCCGCCGGTTGAGCAGGCCCGTGGCAGTGCCACATTGCTTGATGGTCGTTTTGTTGTAGCCGTTGATCAGGGTTTTGTGACTGCACCGCTCGGGGGGCGCATTAATGTAAGCGGGTCATCGTTCATTATTCCGGATGTGCGCGCGCGTGACGCTGTGCCTGCCGTTGTTCGGCTGGAAACGGATGGAACAGTGACCGCGGGCTTGTCGCTGCTGGATTTGCCGCCTCTCAACGTGATGGAGAATGCGGGGTTGTCTCCCACGCTTGCCGATGGGCGTTTGAAGGCTGCAGGTACGTTGGCCTTTGCCATGAAAAAGGGGTTGAAGCCAAAGGACGTCGAGTATGACGCAACCGGGACTGCCCGAGACGTCTTGAGCACCACGCTGATTGAAGGGCGGCGTCTTGCGGCTGACACATTGCGCGTTGTCGCCTCGCAAAGCCGGGTCGAGGTGTCTGGCGTCGGAACCTTGGATGGGGTGCCATTTGATGCAGCTTGGGCCCAACCATTGGGCCGCGGATCGCCCCAGCCCAGTCAGGTCGCGGGCACCATAGAACTGTCGGAGCGCACGATTGACGCATTTCAACTGGGTCTCCCGGCCGGGTTGGTGACGGGACGTGGCACCGGTGACATCACCATCGACTTGCCGGCGGGTGACGGTGTCCCATCTTTTGCTCTGTCGACCAACCTGCGCGGGGTGCGCCTGTCTTCGCCGCCGCTGGGATGGTCCAAGCCAGCGTCAACGGCGGCGTCTCTGACGCTTGCCGGGCAACTTGGGCCATTGCCCCGCGTGGATCGGATTGCGCTGGATGCGCCCGGCTTGCAGGCCGAGGGCGCTATCACGTTCATTCCAGGCGGTGGGCTGGAACGCGCTAGCTTCAGTTCTGTGCGGGTGGGCAGCTGGATGAATGGGCCTGTAGATCTGTGGGGGCGCGGGTCCGGCGCCGCACCGGCTGTCGAGGTGCGCGGCGGCGTTTTGGACTTACGCGCGGCAGACTTTGGAGGCTCGGGTGCGGGCACGGGGGGGCAGCAGGGGGGCGGGCCCTTGAGCCTTACCCTGGATCGGTTGCAGATCACCGACACCATTGCACTGAATGGTGTGACGGGTGAGTTCAACATGACACGTGGGTTGGACGGAGAGTTCCGCGCCCGAGTGAATGGCGGGGCTGTGATCCGGGGGCAGGTGCTGCCGCAGAACGGGCGCAGCGCGATCCGCATTACGGCTGATGATGCGGGCGGGGTGGCAGCCTCAGCCGGTATTCTGAAACAGGCGCGCGGCGGGTCGCTGTCCCTGACCCTGCTGCCTGTCGGGGATGCGGCCTTTGACGGAACGTTGAACGTCCAGGAAACGCGGGTGCAGGATGCGCCCGCGATTGCCGCGCTTCTGAACGCGCTGAGTGTTGTGGGTTTGCTGGAGCAGATGAGCGGCAGCGGTATTCACTTTCAGAATGTCGAAGCCTCCTTTCGCCTGACCCCATCCACAATGACGCTGACACAGGCCAGCGCGACGGGGCCGTCGATGGGGTTGTCCATGGATGGTGTGTACGATGTGGCCGGGGGGCGTCTGGACATGCAGGGCGTGATTTCACCCCTGTTTCTGATCAACGGGATTGGTGGTATCTTAGCCCCCCGCCGCGGCGAGGGTTTGATTGGCTTCAATTACCGACTGCGTGGCCCGGCGGCGAGCCCGCGCGTGCAGGTCAATCCGCTATCGGCACTGACACCGGGCGTGTTCCGCGAGATTTTCCGCGCCCCTGCGCCGGAAGTTCCCCGGGTCGAGGGGGAGCAGGTTGCGCCGGCGGTGCCAGAGGCCTTCGCGCCTGAGGACACGGGACCAAGCCGCGCCGAACAAAGACGGATTGAACGGCAAAAACGCATTGATGAACGGTGATTGCGTCGCTACGTGGCGCGCATGAAGCTGGATGATTTCGATTTTGACCTGCCCGAAGCGCTGATTGCCACGCGTCCCGCGTCGCCGCGGTCGTCAGCCCGTTTGCTGGTGGCCGAAGGGGATGCAATTCACGATCGGGTGGTCACCGACCTTGTTTCGTGGCTGCGTCCCGGGGATTTGCTGGTTCTGAACGACACGCGCGTGATCCCCGCGCGCCTGTTCGGCACCCGCGCGCGGGAAAGTGCGCAAGGCCCGACCGAAGCACGGATCGAGGCCACTTTGCTTGAGCCGCGCGCGGACGGCACTTGGTCGGCGCTGGTCAAACCGTTGAAGAAGGTGAAACCGGGAGAGGTCATCCGATTTTCAGATGATCTGTCTGCGACGCTCGAAGGCAGCGCTGACGGGCAGGGGCATTTGCATTTCAACCTGATGGGTGAGGATTTCGACGCCGCACTGGCCGAGGCCGGAGCGATGCCGCTGCCGCCCTACATCGCCGCCAAGCGCCCGGCGGATGCGCGGGACAAGACCGACTACCAAACCATCTGGGCCAAAAACAGCGGTGCTGTGGCGGCACCTACGGCATCGCTGCACTTTGACGATTCGCTGATGCAGGCGCTTGCGGCG
This sequence comes from Tateyamaria omphalii, assembly GCF_014651375.1. Classification (GTDB taxonomy): domain Bacteria; phylum Pseudomonadota; class Alphaproteobacteria; order Rhodobacterales; family Rhodobacteraceae; genus Tateyamaria; species Tateyamaria omphalii. Next base: position 322,328 of record NZ_BMWT01000002.1, on the reverse strand, counting down.
CATGGGGTCGAAACCACCCATGTCACCTTGCATGTCGGGGCGGGCACGTTCCTGCCGGTCAAGGTGGATGATGTGACCAAACACAAGATGCATGCGGAGTGGGGGCAGGTTTCGGCCCAAGCCGCACAGGATATTGCGGCCGCCAAAGCGCGGGGCAATCGGGTGATTCCCGTCGGCACCACGGCGCTGCGTTTGATCGAGACGATGGCGCGGGATGGTGGCATCGCCCCTTGGGAGGGCGAAACAGACATCTTCATCTATCCCGGTTTCACCTTTGGCGTGGCGGATGGGCTGATGACCAATTTTCACCTGCCGAAATCAACACTGATGATGCTGGTGTCGGCCCTGATGGGCCACGAGCGCATTCGCGCCATTTACGAGCATGCCGTGGGGTCGGAATACCGGTTCTTTTCCTATGGGGACGCGTCGCTTTTGTTGCCGCAAACGTGACACCGGAAACCGACACGCGATAGTCGCACATATCTGCGACACAGGCTGCACGATTGGGGCAGGGTGCCGCCAATATTCACGGAGTTCCACATCATGTTCCAAGTTCTGACCAGCGCCTGGGCCCTGTTGTTTGGCATGTGTCTGTTGATGGTTGGCAACGGGATGCAAGGCACGTTGCTGGGTATCCGGGGCGAAATCGAGGGTTTCTCGACCGCCGAGATGTCGATTGTGATGTCGGCCTACTTCCTTGGTTTTCTGGGCGGGAGCCGGTTGGCCCCAAGGATGATCCAGCGTGTGGGGCATGTGCGCGTCTTTGCGGCGCTGGCGTCGCTCATATCGGCGGTGATGATCCTGTACCCGACCTTTGCCGACCCTTGGGTTTGGACCATTGGGCGCGTTGTCATCGGGTTTTGCTTTTCTGCTGTCTACGTCACGGCGGAAAGCTGGCTGAACGATGCTGCCGACAATTCGAACCGTGGCAAGGCCCTGTCGCTGTACATGATCGTCCAGACCTTTGGCATTGTGGTCAGCCAGTACCTTCTGCTGACCGCTGACCCATCCGGCTTTGTCCTTTTTGTCATTCCGTCCGTGCTGGTGTCGTTGGCCATTACACCCATCCTGTTGTCGATCAGTCCGGTGCCGGCCTTTGAGACAACGAAGCCGATGTCGCTGCGTGCACTTGTCCAGACATCGCCATTGGGCTGCGTGGGGATGTTCCTGCTGGGCGGTGTGTTTGCCGCGCAATTCGGGATGTCGGCGGTTTATGGAACTGCGGCGGGGCTGACGGTCGCGCAGATTTCGGCATTTGTGTCGACCTTTTTTGTCGGTGCCATGCTGCTGCAATATCCCATTGGCTGGATTTCCGACCGAATGGACCGCCGTTTCCTGATCCTGATTGTCGCGGCGATTGGCGGTGGTGGTTCAGTGCTTGGTCTTTTGCTGGGCGGCAACTTTGTCATGCTGCTGGTGTCGGCGTTTGTTGTCGGGGGTATGTCGAACCCGCTTTACTCCCTGCTTCTGGCGCACACGAACGATTTTCTTGATCATGACGACATGGCCGCTGCTTCGGGCGGGTTGGTGTTTATCAACGGGTTGGGCGCCGTCTTTGGCCCGCTGATTGTCGGTGCGCTGATGGAAACCGTGGGTCCATCGGGCTTCTACATGTTTACCGGCGTGCTTTTTGCCGCCCTTGTGAGCTATGCGGCCTATCGCCGGACACAGCGGGCGGCTGTCCCTGTGGAGGAAACGGGTTCGTATGTTGTCATGTCCCAAGCCACGACCACGCCGGTCGCTATGGAGATTGCGCAAGAATACGCCATCGAGGCTGATTTGGAGGCAGAAGATGACGCGCAAGCGGCATCCTAACACGCAATGTGTCGCACCTGTCGTATTTCGTGATTGGGGTCTGTGGAAAACTTATGTAACGATTTAAATACGGGGCATGGGAAGCGGGAGACAAACCATGGTTGGTCCGGACGAAGTATTGAGTTTCTGGTTGGATGAGTGCACGCCGGAGGATTGGTTTAAATCTGATGCTGCATTCGATCAAAAGATACGCGACCGTTTTTGTGAGGCGTGGAAGGCGGCGACGGAGGGCAAGTTTGCGCTTTGGCTGACATATCCGTCCGGCGCGCTGGCGTATATCATCCTGACAGATCAGTTCCCACGCAATATGTTTCGCGATGATGCCGCGGCCTTTTCCACGGACAAGGCGGCTCTGGCAGCGGCGAAGTCGGCGATTGCGAAAGGGTGGGACATGCGCATTGATCCGCCCGCGCGCCAGTTCTTTTACATGCCGCTTGAGCATTCGGAAAACCTGTGTGACCAGGATCGGGCCGTGCGCCTGATTTGTGAGCGAATGGAAGACGATGTGTTCCTGTTGCACGCCCGTGCCCATCGTGAAGTGATCCGCGAGTTTGGTCGCTTTCCACATCGCAATGCGGTTCTGGGACGGGCGACGACGGCAGCGGAAAAGACACATCTGGATGCCGGTGGTTACGGCGCCGTTCTGCAAGGACTGCAGGCCGACAAGGCCGCCTGACATTTCTTTCCTGTCTAAATGATTGTCTGGCGCAAGGCTTCCCTTGCGTCAGGCGTTTTGTCGCGCCATGCTTTCGTTGTGAAGTGTTCCAAAATAGTTTAACGGTAAACTAAATTTGGCACAGCGTTTGGCGAGGGCATTGAAATGGCGGCGAAATCCTTTGATGTGGTGGTGATCGGGTCGGGCCCTGGTGGCTATGTGGCGGCCATTCGAGCGGCACAACTGGGGCTGAACACCTGTGTCGTCGAGCGCGAGCATCTTGGCGGCATTTGCCTGAACTGGGGCTGTATTCCGACCAAGGCGATGTTGCGTAGTTCGGAAGTGTTCCACCTGATGCACCGCGCAAAGGAATTTGGTTTGAAGGCAGAGGGCGTTGACTATGATTTGCCTGCGGTTGTTGACCGGTCACGCAAAGTTGCAGGGCAGCTGTCCGGTGGCGTCAAAGGCCTGCTGAAAAAGAACAAGGTGACGGTCATCATGGGCGAGGGGACGATCCCCGCCAAGGGCAAGGTCAGCGTCAAGACCGACAAGGGCACCGAAGAGCTGACGGCTAAAAGCATCATCCTTGCCACCGGCGCGCGGGCGCGCGAGCTGCCGGGGCTTGAGGCGGATGGAGATCTGGTCTGGACCTACAAGGCAGCCCTGACACCAAAGCGGATGCCGAAAAAGCTGCTGGTCATTGGCTCGGGCGCAATCGGGATCGAATTTGCCAGCTTCTACAACACCCTTGGGGCTGACACGACCGTTGTCGAAGTCATGGACCGTGTGCTGCCGGTCGAAGATGCCGACATTTCGGCCTTCGCCAAGAAGGCGTTCGAAAAGCAGGGCATGAAGATCATGCAGAAGGCTATGGTCAAGCAGCTTGACCGCGCCAAAGGTAAGGTGACGGCCCATATCGAGGTGGGTGGCAAGGTCGAGAAACATGATTTCGACACGGTCATCTCTGCCGTTGGTATCGTCGGGAATGTCGAGGGACTTGGTCTTGAAAAACTCGGCGTGAAAGTGGATCGCACCCACGTCGTGACGGACGAATACTGCCGAACCGGTGTCGAAGGGATCTATGCAATTGGCGACATCGCCGGCGCGCCGTGGTTGGCACACAAAGCGTCACACGAGGGCGTCATGGTCGCTGAACTGATCGCCGGCAAGAACGATGTTCATCCGATCAAACCCAACTCCATCGCCGGATGCACTTACTGCCACCCGCAAGTCGCGTCTGTTGGTCTGACCGAAGCGGCGGCCAAAGAGGCGGGCTATACACTCAAGGTCGGGAAGTTCCCGTTCATCGGCAACGGCAAGGCGATTGCGTTGGGTGAGCCTGAGGGCATGATCAAGACCGTGTTCGATGCCAAGACGGGCGAGTTGCTGGGCGCTCACATGATCGGTGCCGAGGTGACGGAGCTGATCCAGGGCTATGTCGTGGGGCAGGCGTTGGAGACCACGGAAGAAGACTTGATGCACACCGTCTTTCCGCACCCGACACTGTCCGAGATGATGCACGAGAGCGTGCTGGATGCCTATGACCGTGTGATCCACATGTAAGGCACGACATTTATTGCCTGAAAAAACCGATGATCGTTATCCTGCGGTCATCGGTTTTTTGATTCTGGGGAATGATTGATGAAAAGAAATTTAATGATACTGGCCGCTGCCCTCTTTGGATTGGGGCTGACCGGCGCACCGACCTCTGCACAGCAGTTTACTTTTGAGTACTACGCGGTGCTGTCGCCACAGGACACTTACAACTCGCGTGGCCAGCCTTTGAATGACGTGTGTGGAATCGTGCAGCAGGACCGCGCAAACGTGCACAAATTCGGCAAACGCGACTCTGCGGACACGGTTGATCTGTTCTTTACGACGCCAGAGCGGCGGGCGATGATCACCGGTCGATGCGAATATGATCCATCCTATCATACGGTCGAACGTATCCGGACTCAGTTCATCGGCTACGTTCGTGTTCTGGTCTTTGGAAGCGGCAACACGGTGACCCGCGTACAAATCTTTGAAGCCGCCGGTTAATGGACCTTGCACCTCCCCGACGCTTGTGATGAGCGTCGGGTATGAGCGACCGTACATCCTTCCCTCTTGTCTTTGCCCTTTGGGGCGCGGGGCTGGGGGCAGCCGGGCAGTACGCGAAGATTTCGGTGATCTTTGACAGGCTGCCTGCTGTTTATCCCGATGCTGGTGCCGCGCTCGGGTTCACCGTTTCCCTTGTTGGATTTCTGGGTATCCTTTTGGGCGTCGCGGCCGGGCTGGTTGTCGCGCGCATCCGGTATCGCCGTGCGATGCTGTGGGGACTTTGGGCCGGGGCGCTGCTGTCATTGTATCAGGCGACGTTGCCGAGCTTGCCCCTGATGTTGCTGAGCCGCGCACTTGAAGGTGTGTCGCATCTGGCGTTGGTTGTTGCGGCGCCGACCCTGATTGCGCAACTGAGCGCCGAGCGGCACCGCGGCTTCACCCTGACACTTTGGAGCACCTTCTTCTCTGTCGCATTCACGCTGCTCGTCGCCCTTGGGTTACCCTTGGTGGACGCGATGGGCGTGCCTGCTTTGTTTGTGGCCCATGCCATTTGGCTGGCGGTATTCGCCGTGATCCTTGGCTTGTTCCTGCGCCCGCTTGAAGTGCCGCCAGACGGCGCGCTGTCCCTGCGTGGTATTCTGCGGAATCATGCAGCCATTTACCGATCCCCCAGCATCGCGGCCCCCGGGGCGGGTTGGATATTCTATACGTTCTGTTTTCTGGCGATCCTGACCGTTCTGCCGCCTTATATCGCGCCTGAATGGCGGGCATGGGTGATGGGGGCAATGCCGTTGGCCTCGATTGCCGTGTCCCTCACGCTGGGTGTCTTTGCGCTGCGCTTCATCTCGGCCGTCATGCTGGTGCAGATCGGGTTCACTCTGTGCATCGCGGCGCTGTTGTGGCTTTGGGTGGCTCCAGGCCTGCCTGCGGCGTGTCTTGCGTTGGCGGGGGCGCTGGGGCTGGTTCAGGGTGCCAGCTTTGCGGCGGTGCCACAATTGAACGAGACGGCGGCGCACCAATCGCAGGCCTATGGAGGATTGGCGCAGACCGGCAATCTGGGCAACACGCTGGGCACGCCGGTGTTGTTGGCGGTGCTGGGTATCGCCGGCTTTCCCGGACTGGTTTGGACCTGCATTGCTGTCTTTGGGTGCGGCATTGCGATCCATGCGTGGATGGCTGCGCGGCGACGTACTGACACCATCCGGCAGTAAGCGGCATGTTCACGACATGTTCTCATTTTTTCGTTGGCTCATCCGGCCATCTGACCTATGTACAAACCGTTAATCCGGGGGGCTGACATGGCCGAGCAGAAGAATATCGAGGTGCGTGGCGCGCGCGAGCACAACCTCAAGTCCATCGACGTGGATATCCCGCGCGACCAACTGGTTGTGATCACTGGGCTTTCCGGGTCGGGCAAGTCGTCACTGGCCTTCGACACGATCTATGCCGAGGGGCAGCGCCGCTATGTGGAATCACTGTCGGCCTATGCGCGGCAGTTCCTGGACATGATGCAGAAGCCGGATGTGGATCATATTTCCGGCCTGAGCCCTGCGATTTCCATCGAGCAGAAGACGACGTCGAAGAATCCCCGGTCGACCGTCGGCACCGTGACCGAGATTTACGACTACATGCGTCTGCTCTTTGCCCGCGTTGGTACGCCGTATTCCCCGGCGACCGGTAAGCCCATCGAGGCGCAGCAGGTGCAGGACATGGTCGACCGCATCATGGCGATGGAGGAGGGGACGCGCGCCTACCTGCTGGCGCCAATCATTCGCGACCGGAAGGGTGAGTACCGCAAGGAGTTTCTGGAGCTGCGCAAGCAGGGCTTCCAGCGGGTGAAAGTGGATGGGTCGTTCTACGAATTGGACGAGCCGCCGACGCTGGACAAGAAGTACCGCCATGACATCGATGTGGTGGTAGATCGGATCGTGGTGCGTGAAGGGCTGGAGACGCGGTTGGCGGATTCGCTGCGCACCGCTTTGGACCTGGCGGATGGGATTGCGATCCTTGAGACTGCACCCAGCGAAGGTGAGCCGGAACGCACGACGTTTTCTGAGAAATTCGCCTGTCCGGTCAGTGGCTTCACCATTCCCGAGATTGAGCCGCGCCTGTTTTCCTTCAACGCACCCTTCGGGGCGTGTCCGTCCTGCGACGGGTTGGGGCATGAGCTGTTCTTTGACGAACGGTTGGTGGTGCCGGATCAGACATTGAAGGTCTATGACGGGGCTTTGGCGCCGTGGCGGAAGGGGAAGTCACCCTATTTTCTGCAGACCATTGAGGCGATTGCGGCCCACTATGAGTTCGATGCGCAGACCAAGTGGAAGGACCTGCCGGCACATGTGAAGCAGGTGTTCCTCTATGGCTCGGGTGATGAGGAGATTCCGTTCCGCTATGACGAGGGTGGCCGCGTTTATCAGGTGACGCGCGTGTTCGAGGGGGTGATCCCGAACATGGAGCGCCGCTATCGTGAGACGGATTCAAACTGGATTCGCGAGGAATTCGAGCGGTATCAAAACAATCGTCCCTGCGGTGATTGCGGCGGGTTCCGTCTGCGGCCAGAGGCATTGGCGGTGAAGATCGGGCCGCGGGATGACCCGGACCGGCTGCTGCATGTTGGGCAGGTGGTCGAGATGTCGATCCGCGAAGCCTTTGACTGGTGCCAGACCGTGCCGGAGCATTTGACGGACCAGAATAACGAGATTGCACGGGCCATTCTGAAGGAAATCCGCGAGCGGCTTGGATTCCTGAATAACGTTGGTCTTGAATATCTTACGATGTCACGTTCAAGTGGCACGTTAAGCGGTGGTGAAAGCCAGCGTATCCGCTTGGCCTCGCAAATTGGGTCCGGTTTGACCGGTGTTCTCTATGTGTTGGATGAGCCATCTATCGGTTTGCACCAGCGCGATAATGACCGGCTTTTGGGCACGCTCAAGAACCTGCGGGATCAAGGCAATACCGTCATTGTGGTTGAGCATGACGAAGAGGCCATTCGCGAAGCGGACTATGTGTTCGACATCGGGCCGGGTGCCGGTGTGCACGGTGGGCAGGTTGTGGCGCATGGGACGCCGGATGTACTGGCCGGCAGCGGGTCCATCACCGGAGATTACCTGTCCGGCAAACGTGAGATCGCTGTGCCGACCGAGCGCCGCAAGGGTAAGAAGGGCAAGAAGAAGGTCACTGTTGTCAAGGCGACGGGCAACAACCTGCAGAACGTGACTGTCGACTTCCCGTTGGGCAAGTTTGTCTGTGTAACGGGCGTGTCGGGCGGGGGCAAGTCCACGCTGACCATTGAAACGCTTTTTAAGACGGCATCGATGGCGCTGAACGGTGCGCGCCAGACACCTGCGCCTTGTGAGACGATCAAGGGGTTGGAGCATCTGGACAAGGTGATCGACATTGACCAGCGGCCCATCGGTCGCACCCCGCGGTCAAACCCTGCGACCTATACCGGGGCATTCACCCCGATCCGTGACTGGTTTGCGGGGTTGCCGGAGGCCAAGGCGCGCGGCTACAAGCCGGGTCGCTTCAGCTTCAACGTGAAGGGCGGGCGCTGCGAGGCCTGTCAGGGCGATGGTGTCATCAAGATCGAAATGCACTTTCTGCCCGACGTTTACGTTGAGTGCGAAACCTGCAAGGGCGCGCGGTACAACCGTGAAACGCTTGAGATCAAGTTCAAGGGCAAGTCCATTGCCGATGTGCTCGATATGACGGTCGAGGACGCGCAGGAGTTTTTCCAGGCGGTGCCGTCTATCCGCGAGAAGATGGATGCGCTGATGCGCGTGGGTCTGGGCTATATCAAGGTGGGCCAGCAGGCGACAACCCTGTCAGGGGGCGAAGCGCAGCGGGTGAAGCTGTCCAAGGAACTGTCGAAACGATCGACGGGGCGGACGCTTTACATCCTTGATGAGCCAACCACCGGTCTGCACTTCGAAGATGTGCGCAAGCTGTTGGAAGTGCTGCATGAATTGGTGGATCAGGGCAATTCGGTCGTGGTCATCGAACACAATCTGGATGTCGTGAAAACCGCTGACCATATCATCGACATTGGTCCCGAGGGCGGCGACGGTGGTGGTCAGGTTGTTGCAACCGGAACGCCGGAGGAAGTGGCTGAGGTGGCCGAAAGCCATACCGGTCGGTACCTGAAGCCGATGCTGGCGCAGCGCAGGGTGGCGGCGGAGTAAATCGCCTTTGCCGTCTTGAATGTTAATCTGATTAACACCATCTCATCTTCATATTCACATCGGGAGAGTGAAGATGGGACAATCACAACACGTCGTCGCGGCTGTCTGCGCGGTCGCCTTGGCGACACCGCTGGCTGCTGGCGAAACAGTTCATGACTTTTCTGGATTTACAAAAATTGTGGCCGCCGACGGGGTAACGGTCCGGGTGTTTTCTGGTTCGGATTACAGCGTAGTGTCCGATGTCTCTGGCACCGCGCGCGAACGACGACTGGTGGTGGAACAGGATGGCGATACCTTGTCGATTAAGCGCAAGGGTGGGTCATCGATGATCCTCATGGGGATGGCAGACTATTATACCGTCACCGTGCACATGCCGGAATTGACGTCAATCATCGGCAGCCGCGGCGTGGATGTCGAAGCATCCGGTACGTTTACAGACTCGTTTGAGGCGATGAGCAGCAGCGGTGCTGATGTCGACATTGACGGATTGGATTCCGAAACCGTGTACCTCAAGGCCAGTTCAGGCTCGGACCTGGACGTGCGCGGCTCTTGCGGGTCTCTTGTGGTCGAGGCCTCCAGCGGATCGGACATTGATGGTGAGGACCTGGAATGTCGGGACGTGCAGGCACGCGCCTCCAGCGGGTCGGACATTGAAATCCATGTCTCTGGAACCTTGTTTGCACGCGCCTCGAGCGGTGGTGACATCAAAGTGGAGGGTGCGCCGATGGATGTGAAAGTGAAGGAAAGCTCAGGTGGGGAAGTGAGCCTGCCGGGGTCCTGATCTGACGCTTGATCAGTGTTCAAGCCGCAGAACGGGCTGGGGCTGGGCGAGTGTTCTACGCATCCGTGCCCTACGTCATCAAACTAGCGGCGCCGGGTAAGTCCGATTGTTTTGGTCAGAATGCCGCATTCAAAGCGGTTCCAAGTCTCTTATCTGATGGGAAACCTTTGATGGAGCTAACCAAACATGACCACGACAACCACCAACCCGACGCAACAATCGAGTGTCCTGCGGACCGGGTTGCGGACCGTATCGGATGCCGCGCGCACCATGTTCTCTGCTGTGGTTGGACCGGAGTTTTACGTCCTGCTGGGGGTATTGGCCTTTGTGGTCGCATGGGGGCTCGCCATAGCCACATGGGGGTACCCAGCCCTGATCATCGTGGCCCTGTTCCTTGTGTTTGTGATTTTCGCAGGCTTGATGCTGATCACGGTCGGGAAATAGCGGTTAGCCGCGCCCGCGGGTTTCGAACCGTGGCAGCATGGCGCTGAAATCCTTGCCCAGACCATCCTCGTTTTCGACAAACTGGCGGTAGAGTTCGAGTGCGCGTTGCCCCATTGGGGTGTCAGCGTTCACGGCCTCTGCCGCCTGTTGGCTTAGTCCGAGGTCTTTCAACATCAGCTCTGCGGCGAAGCCCGGGGTATAACCATTGTCTGCCGGGCTTTGCGGGCCAACGCCGGGGGCAGGGCAGTAGGCATTCATTGTCCACGAGTAACCCGAGGATGTGCTGACCACGTCGAACATCTTTTGCCGGTCGAGGCCCAGCTTGTCGGCCAGGGCAAAGGCTTCGCAGGTTGCGATCATCGTTGCGCCCAGGATCATGTTGTTGCAGATCTTGGCCGCCTGACCGGCACCGGCATCCCCGCAATGCACGGCCTTTTGTCCCATGATATCGAAGAGTGGTTTTGCGGCCTCGAAAGCCGCCGTGCTGCCGCCCGCCATGAAGGTCAGCGTGCCACCAGCCGCGCCGCCGATGCCCCCCGAGACGGGCGCATCGACACAGCCCAGCCCGGCAGCATCTGCCTGTGCGGCGACTTCGCGCGCGCTTTCCACGTCGACCGTTGAACAGTCGATCAGCGTAGCACCAGGTTTCATCGCAGGGATCACTTCGGCTGCGACGGCGCGCAGGATGTCGCCATTGGGCAGCATCGTGATGACGATGTCCTGATCAGCGGCAGCCTCTGCCGCGCTTGGGGCGTTCGTGACGCCGTCGGCTGTGGTTCCAGCCACATCGAACCCGGTCACCCTATGCCCGGCCTTGGCGAGGTTTGCGGCCATGGGCGCGCCCATGTTGCCCAGCCCAACAAATCCGATCTTAATGCCCGTTCCTCCCAATTTGAGTGCTATATCTCCCAACGGCATCAGCATTTTGCTAACGGCCGCGGCAGGCACGTCTTGGTCCGCAAATTGCCATTTCGGCGTGCGGTCCTTGTCGATAATTGCAGCCCTGATCCCTTCAAGGAAATCGCCATGCTCCATCGCGCGAGCAGTGAAGCGGTATTCGAGGTCCAGTGCCTTTTCCAAGGTCAGGGAGGGGCCGCGCAGACGGTGCAGGGCCTCGATCGTGCAGGCCATAGACAACGGGCTGTTGCGGCCCATCCGCTTGAGCGTGTCGCGGGCAAACTCGCTGTCTTCACCCCTCAGCGTGGTCAACACGTCGCTGAGCGACGCGCCATGAAAGTGCCTGTCGATGTCTGGCATTGCCTGTTGAAGCGGTCCAGATTCTGGGTCCGTGGCGGCAGCGGCGATGCAGGATGTGTCGCCCGTCGCCTCAAGCGTTGCGAGCAGGGCGGGCCAGTGCGCTTCGTCGACATATTGATCGGCAAAGCCAGCAAAGATCGCATCGCTTGCATTCATCCGCGCGGCCGTGGTGCCCAAATATTCACCCAAGCGACCGGGGGCGAGGGCGAGCATCAGCGATCCGCCCACATCCGGAACAAGTCCGATGCCGCATTCGGGCATGGCGATCTGGCTGCTGTCGCCCACAACGCGGTGCGACCCGTGGCAACCGATGCCAACTCCGCCCCCCATGGTGAACCCTTGCAGGAAGCTGACCACCGGCTTGGGGTAGTGAAAGATCTTGTGGTTCAGGCGGTATTCGTCGGCCCAGAATTTTTGGCCGTAGGCATAGTCGCCCTTGGTGCCTGTTTCGTAGAGTTCGGCAATGTCCCCACCGGAACAGAAGGCGCGCTCACCTTCGGCATCCAGGACAACCGCTTCGACACTGTCATCGCTACGCCAGGTGTCCAGTGCCGCTTCGATGGCTATGCACATCTCATAGGTCATCGCGTTGAGCGCTTGGGGGCGTTGCAAAGTGATCCGGCCCGCGCGCCCGATGATGCGGATGGAGATGTCAGTCATGGCACGGCCGCCGTACATATGATTTCGATGTCATACCCTTCGCCACCAATCTGCACCTCTCCGCACGACCGGGCGGGGGCGGTGCCTGCATGCACCCATGCGTCCCAAACCTCGTTGATGGCGTCATAGTCGGATATGGAGGAGAGCCAGATGGTCACGGACAGCAATCGGGTTTTGTCGGTGCCTATGGCCGCAAGGTGATGATCGACCTTGGCCAGGGCTTCGCGTGTTTGAGTCTGGATCGGGGCAAAGGCGGTGCCGCATTGCCCGGCAAGATAAGCGGTCTGACCGTGCACAACCGCTTGGCTCATCCTCTTGTTTGTATCAAAGCGCTTGATGTCAGTCATCGGTTCTTCAGCATATCCCGCGCCACGATCACGCGCATGATTTCGTTGGTGCCTTCCAAAATCTGGTGCACGCGCAGGTCACGGACCAGTTTCTCGATCCCGTAGTCGGCCAGATAGCCATAGCCGCCATGCAGTTGCAGGCACTGGTCAACAACCTTTGATCCGGCCTCGGTCACGAATTTTTTGGCCATGGCGCAGAATTTGGTGGCGTCTGGCGCCCCATTGTCGAGCTTCCATGCCGCCTGGCGCAGGAAAGTGCGGGCAGCCTGCAGCTCGATCTCCATATCCGCGAGGCGGAATTGCAGGCCCTGGAACTGGTCGATTGGCTGACCGAAGGCTTTGCGTTCGCCCATGTATTGCAGGGTGACGTTCAACGCGGTCTGTGCGGCGCCGAGCGAACAGGCGGCGATGTTCAAACGACCGCCATCAAGGCCCATCATAGCATATTTGAAACCTTGGCCTTCTTCACCGATCAGATTGCCGCTGGGGATGTTGCAGTTGTCGAACTGGACCTGAGCGGTGGGTTGGCTGCGCCAACCCATCTTGTCTTCAAGCCCGCCAAAAGACAGCCCGTCGGTGCCGTCTTCGACATACACGGTCGAGACACCTTTGGGCCCATCCTCGCCCGTGCGCACCATGCAGACATACGCGTCCGAGTATCCGCCGCCCGAGATGAACGCCTTGGTGCCGGTCAGGCTGTAGCCTTCATTTGTGCGATCCGCCCGCGTGCGCAAAGCGGCGGCGTCAGAGCCGGAGCCGGGTTCGGTCAGGCAATAGCTGAGCACGGTGTTCATGCTCAGGACGTCCGGCATCACGCGGGCCTTCAGATCGTCATCCGCGAAGCTGTCGAGCATCTTGGCGCACATATTGTGGATCGACAGGAAGGCCGCAACAGAAGGGCAGGCCATGCTGAGCGCTTCAAAGACCAATGTCGCATCAAGGCGGGACAGACCCGCGCCGCCCGCATCTTCGGAGACGTAGAGAGAGGCAAAGCCCAGTTCACCGACCTTGGGCCATAGATCCTTGGGGATGGTGCCGGCGGCTTCCCAATCACGGGCGTGGGGCGCGATCTCGGCCTGGCCAAAGGCGTGGGCCATATCGAAAATTGCCGTCTGTTCCTCGGTCAGTGCGAAATCCATGCTGCCTCCCGTCACGCAATGGCTTGAATTGAACGCACGTTAAATTCCGATGTTTGCAGGACTATTGCAAGGCCTGCCTTCCGATCGGAGGCAGAAGCAGATCGAGGGATTTTTCCGGTTGCCCAAGAAGCGTCAGCGCTTCGGATTCCGAATGCTGCACCATCGGGACAACTGCATCTACGTTGTCCCAGGATTTGACAAACAGCGCGCTGAATTCCTGGCTGATTTGCGTCGGCGCGACATAAACGACCAGTGACTGGACGCCGGAGTTTGCAAATCGGCCGACCTTGGTCGCCTGCATCTGCATGAACCGGACATAGTCCCGTTCATAGTCCGTAATACCGCTGAAATCGACCAACTGCTTTTGGCCTAGAGCGTAGTGGGGGTGGGCCAGGTAGGACCTGGTCGCACCCATCGTGTCGTCAATGGTCGCGAGACCTGAGTACCGAACCACGACAAGGCCGCGGTCCGGCAAGATGCGAAAGCGTATTGCCATGTTATTCCATAACGGGGATCGAGAATTCTCCGCCTTCCTTTATTCCAGACGGCCACCGGGCTGTCACTGTCTTCGTACGCGTATAGAACTTAAATGCGTCAGGACCGTGTTGATTTAGGTCCCCAAAGACGGATTTTTTCCATCCGCCGAACGTATGGTAGGCGAGTGGCACAGGAATTGGGACATTTATGCCCACCATGCCGATGTTGATTCGGTTGGCGAAATCGCGGGCGGTATCCCCGTCGCGGGTGAAAATGGCGGTACCGTTTCCGTATTCGTGATCCATGGCAAGGCCGATGGCTTCTTCGTAGGTCTGGGCGCGTACGGTGGTCAGAACCGGACCGAAGATCTCGTGCTTGTAAATATCCATGTCCTTGGTCGCGCGGTCAAAGAGGTGCGGCCCGACAAAGTATCCGTCTTCGTATCCTTGCAGTTTGAAGTCACGCCCATCTACGACCAGTTCTGCACCCTGATCGATGCCGGTTTGGACAAGCCGTTCGATGTTTGCTTTGGCCGCCGCGGTAACGACCGGTCCATAGTCCACGTCCTTGCCAGCGGTATAGGGGCCAACCTTCAGCTTTTCGATCCGTGGCACCAGCTTTTCGATAAGGCGGTCAGCCGTTTCGTTACCAACCGGCACGGCGACCGAGATAGCCATGCAACGTTCGCCTGCCGCGCCATAGCCCGCGCCAACCAGCGCGTCAGCGGCCTGATCCATGTCTGCATCTGGCATGACAATCATGTGGTTCTTGGCGCCGCCAAAGCACTGAACGCGTTTGCCGTTCGCACAGCCCGTTGCATAGATGTATTCGGCGATTGGCGTCGAGCCGACAAAGCCGATGGACTGGATCACGTCGTGGTGCAGGATCGCGTCCACAGCCTCTTTGTCACCATTCACCACTTGCAGGATGCCTTTGGGCAGGCCTGCTTCTTCCATCAGTTCGGCCAGCATCAGCGGCACTGATGGGTCGCGCTCGGACGGTTTGAGGATGAATGAGTTGCCGCAGGCAATGGCAGGGGCAAACATCCACATCGGGATCATGGCCGGGAAGTTGAACGGTGTGATGCCCGCCGTCACGCCAAGGGCCTGGCGCATGGAATACATGTCGATGCCGGGGCCCGCGCTGTCGGTGTATTCACCCTTTAGCAGGTGGGGCGCGCCAATGCAGTATTCCACAACTTCAAGGCCGCGTTGCACGTCGCCGGCCGCATCGGGCAGCGTTTTGCCGTGCTCGCGGCTCAGCGCCTCGGCCAGCTTGTCCATGTCGCGGTTGAGCAGATCCACAAACTTCATCAACACCCGCGCCCGACGCTGGGGGTTGGTTGCAGCCCATGCCGGCTGCGCCTTGGCGGCGACTTCGACCGCGTGCGCCAATTCGGCTTCAGAGGCGAGCGGCACCTTCGCCTGCACTTCACCCGTGGCGGGGTTCATCACATCCGCAAAACGGCCCGATGTTCCTTTGACGTGGGCACCATCGATGTAGTGAGTCAGTTCCTGCATTTTGCGTCCTCCCGGAGGGTGTTGAATGTCACAGTTGGGGGCAGGATAGTCTTGCAAAATATCCGGGAAAAGAGGCAAGTGGGCAAAACCATTTTGCATTTTTGCAGATTGGAGAGGGCTTGATGCTGCCACATTGGGATGATTTGCGCCTGTTTCTGGCCGTCGCGCGTGCCGAAACGCTTTCTGCCGCGGCCAAGGATGTCCGTAAGGATGCCGCGACGTTGGGGCGGCGTGTGGCCCGGCTGGAGCGGGATCTGGATGTGGTCCTGTTTCGCAAATCCCCGCAAGGCTATGCGCTGACGGATGCAGGGGCGCAGTTGCTGGAGCGGGCAGAGACAGCCGAGGCCGCCATGCGCGCCGCAACAGAGGGGATTTCCGGAGCAGGGCCAACCCAAGCCGAAACGGGGTTGACGGGTCAGGTACGGATCGGTGCGCCGGACGGATGCGCAAATTACGTGTTGCCGCAGGTTTGCGCCGCCTTGGGGCAGGCGCATCCGGCGCTTGATATTCAGATTGTTGCCTTGCCGCGGGTCTTCAACCTGTCCCGGCGCGAGGCTGATCTGGCCATCGGCGTGAGCGCGCCCACGGCAGGGCAGCTGACGGTGCAGCGGATCACGGACTACCGACTGCATTTGGCTGCCAGTGAAAGCTATCTGGCCGGTGCGCCGCCGCTTGCGAAGAGGGCTGATCTGACCGCGCACAGGATTGTCGGATATATCCCAGACATGATTTTTGATCGGGAACTGGACTATCTGGCCGACGCGGGGGTGGAACGGGTTGCTTTAGCGTCCAACTCGGTCGCGGTGCAGCTGAACCTGCTGCGGCAAGGCGCGGGCGTCGGCGTGGTGCACGACTTTGCGTTGCCATTCGCGCCTGGTCTGTGCCGTGTGCTGACCAACCAGATGTCTCTGGCGCGCAGCTTTTTCCTGATCCGGCACCAGTCTGATACCCGCGACCGGCGGTTGAACGCATTTGCCGAGCTTTTGGTGCAAGGTGTTCGATCCGAAATCTCTAGATTGGAAGGCTGCCTGTGAGTAAAATCAGGCGCTTGCTGGCAGATGTTCAACTTGTATTTTGATGCGCCCCGGTCGCGCTCGCGGGCGAATTTCAACCGGCAGTGGATTGCCGGGCGACGTTCGTACACTTGACAGACAGGGCCTTGGCGGCGGACGCTGAGACATGCCGCAGTATTGACGAGGTCCAGATCCATGCTTGTGCACCAGATTCTCAAGTCCAAATCCGATGACGCTGTTGTGACGGTGAAACCCGGCACGCAGGTCTCTGAGGCGGCTAAAATCCTTGCCGAGCGCAGGATCGGGACGGTGGTTGTCTCACCTGATGGGCTGACCGCCGCCGGCATTCTGTCCGAGCGTGACATCGTGCGTGTGTTGGCCAAGCGGGGAGGCGCGATCCTGACCGACCCGGTCGATAATTTCATGACCTCGAAACTGGTGACCTGCAGGCGCGACGACAAGGCCGATGATGTTTTGGCCCAGATGACCAAGGGCCGGTTTCGGCACATGCCGGTTGTTGAAGATGGGCAATTGGTAGGGTTGATCACCCTTGGCGACGTGGTCAAGGCGCGCCTGAGCGAACTGTCGATGGAGAAGGAAGCGTTGCAGGGCATGATTATGGGGCATTGACCAGACGGTAGCGTGCTGATTGCTTGCATTCACATCACTGAAATGCTGCATTGCGGCCAAGATGACTGACGGAGCCGCCAATGCGTATCGGCCTTTACCCTGGCACCTTTGATCCCATTACGATGGGGCACATCGATATCATTCGGAGGGCCAGTCCGATGGTCGACCGTTTGGTGATCGGCGTCGCGATCAACCGTGACAAGGGCCCGCTGTTTTCACTGGAAGAACGAGTGAGCATGATCGAGGCCGAATGCGCCAAGCTGAGCGCGCAAACGGGCACCGAAATCGTCGCACATCCCTTTGAAAATCTGTTGATTGATTGCGCCCGTGATGTCGGCGCGCAGTTCATTTTTCGGGGTCTGCGCGCTGTGGCTGATTTCGAGTATGAATTCCAGATGGTTGGCATGAACCGCCAGCTTGATAACAGCATCGAAACCGTGTTCCTGATGGCCGAAGCCGAACATCAGGCCATTGCATCAAAGCTGGTCAAGGAAATCGCCCGTCTTGGGGGCGATGTCAGCAAATTCGTGACGCCGCTGGTTAATGATGCGTTGAAAGAGCGGTTCGGCTAGACACCCGGTGTGCCAGAACTTGGTCGCGACACAGATGTTCAACTCAGGCGTCGACGCAGCAGCCATACGAAGAACACACCGCCAATCAATCCTGTGATGACTCCAATTGGCACTTCGTCCGGGGCCATGAATATGCGCGCCAGAACATCCGCCCAGATCAGGAATACAGCCCCCAACAAAGCCGAGGCAGGCAGGACGCGAGCATAATCACCGCCAACAATAAAGCGAACAATGTGGGGCACCATCAGTCCGACAAAGCCGATAATGCCGGAAAACGCCACCATGACTCCGGTGATCAGAGCCCCCACCACAAAGACGGACAGGCGAAACCGGGCCACTGGGATACCCAGTGTGGATGCAGTTTCGTCGCCAATCGTCATTGCGTTCAGGCTGCTTGTGTTCAGCCACAAATACGCGCCACCTGCCACAAGGATTGCGAAGGGGAAGACAAGCTGACCCCATTGCGCAAGGCCCAGCCCGCCAAGCATCCAGAACACGACCGTGTGGGTGGCGCGTGGATCACCTAGAAAAATTAGCATGTTGGCCAGTGACATGACGATGAAAGACACAGCGACCCCCGCCAGGATCAATCGGTCTGCCGTTGTGGCAGAGGCAAACTGCGAGACCGCGAGCACAAGTAGGGTTGCCGCGAGAGCACCCAGAAAGGCCATAAGGGGTACGGTCAGCAGCCCCAGGAACAACCCGGTGTGGAGTAGGGCCAGGATCGCGCCAAATGCGCCGCCGGCGGAAATACCGAGAAGATGCGGGTCAGCCAGGGGGTTCCGGGTCACGGCCTGCAGGCTTGCGCCCACCATAGCCAATCCGGCCCCCACACAGCAGGCCAGAAGCGCGCGCGGAAAGCGGATGTCCCACACGATCGCTTCGCGACCGGGGGACCACACAACCGGCACCCAGCCGGGCGATAGCTTGTTGGCAACCACGCCCCAGGCAACGCTCATGGGAATCTGGATCGCGCCAAGGCCAACGGCAGCGGAAATGGAAAGGATCAGCACAGCCACGCCAGCTCCGATCACGAACGGGCGCCTGAGCTTGCGGCCTTTTTTGGCTGTGCCAATCCTTTCCACGTCAGTCATTCTGCTCGGAATGCAGCGGCGAGGGTCTTGACCGCGTTGATGTTGCGCGGACCGGGGGTCGCCTCGACATATTCCAGGGTGACGAAGCGGTCATTCTTGACCGCGTCGATATCGGCGAAAGCAGGGTTGGACATCATGAAGGCGCGCTTTTCTTCTGCTGTGACCTCGCCGTAGTTTACAATCACGATCACTTCGGGATTGCGTTCAACCACAGCTTCCCAGCCCACTGTCGCCCAGCTTTTTTCAAAGTCATTCATGATGTTGGCGCCGCCTGCCGCTTCGATCAGAGCATTTGGCATAGCGTAGCGGCCTGCCGTAAACGGTGTGTCTTCGCCACTGTCATAGACAAAGACGCGAGGTGCGCTGTCCAGGGGCGCCAAATCGGCCGTGAAACTCTCCAGATCAGCACGGTAACCGGCGACAAGTGCTTCTGCCTTGTCCGTCACATCAAAAATCGCCCCAAGATTCAGCAGATCATTATACATGTCGTCCATACTGGCCGCTTCTTTCTCGCCGATGTGAATGCAGCTTTCCGTCAGCTCGTATACCTCGATGCCAAAGGGGGCGAGCGTTTCGGGTGTGACGTCGCCTCCGACCTTCATGCCGTAGTTCCAACCGGCAAAGAAGAAGTCTGCGTCTGCGCCAATCAACACTTCCTTGCTGGGGTATTTTGCTGACAATTCTGGCAACGCTTCAACACCTGCCGTCATCTCCTCATCCAGTGTTTTCCAGCCGGAGATGCCCGTATACCCGACCATCCGGTCAGCCAGGCCAAGAACAAGCATCATTTCGGTCAGGTTCACATCGTTCGAGATTGCGGCCTGTGGCGGAGCGTCGAAGGTCACGGTGCGGTCACAGCTTTGCACTGTGGTTTGCGCCAATGCTCCCGTGGCGCAGAAGGTGGCGGCGAGGGTTGTGAGGAGACGTTTCATTTGCGGGGATCCTTATGTCGGCAAATGGAATGAAAAGTGTTGAGTGTCGCTTGGGCTGAGCCGCTCGCGCCGGGCGTCGACGCGGAAGGCGCATGACACTTGGGTCTCGGTCAACACTTGGTCAGGAGGGCCAAAACCCTTGGTTTCGCCGCTTTC
Organism: Tateyamaria omphalii; assembly: GCF_014651375.1. Taxonomy (GTDB): domain Bacteria; phylum Pseudomonadota; class Alphaproteobacteria; order Rhodobacterales; family Rhodobacteraceae; genus Tateyamaria; species Tateyamaria omphalii. Next base: position 302,615 of record NZ_BMWT01000002.1, on the reverse strand, counting down.
AAGCAGCAGGATGGCATCACATGTTTGTGCGGCCATGTTCAGGTCATGCAGCGAGACGATGATGGTCAGGTCCAATTGGCGGATCAGAGCCAGCACTTCGAGTTGGTGGCGGATATCAAGGTGATTGGTCGGCTCATCGAGTACCAAGACCTGCGGTTGTTGCGCCAACGCCCGGGCGACCATGACCCGTTGCCGTTCGCCGCCGGACAATGTGGCGACGTCCCGGTCTGCGAGATCCTGAAGATGCAGTTGCTGGATCGTTCTGGCGACAATTTCCGCATCCCTCGCGCCAGCGGATGAAAACCCGGACCGGTGCGGCGTACGACCCAATGTTACAACCTCGCGAACCGTCAGTCCAAAGGACGACGCCTGTTCTTGCAAGACCGCTGCGACACGGCGCGCCGCCATGCGCGGTGGGACAGACCAGATGTCCTCGCCCGCGATGCGGATTTGGCCGGTCGAAGGGCGGTAGTAGCGATAGATCATCCGCAACAATGTCGATTTCCCAGCCCCGTTTGGCCCAACAACGCCCAGCACCTGCCCGGCTTTGACGTGAAAGCTTGTTGGTTTCAGCAGCGGGGCAGTGGCCCGCTGTGGTGTCCAACTGGTATTTTCGGCAACGACGTCAGCGGCGCTCATGACACGCGCACGTCGCTGTCTTCCAGCGCGATGATGGCGGCGGGCACACGGGCAAGTGTGGATGTGCGCAGCTTGCCGGGGCGGTCGACAGAAGAACACCAGCCGTCTTCCATCGACGTATATTGCTGCGCGAAGGCCACGAGGTCATCTATGTCTGTGTCCGCCTCAATATCTCCAAACAGATACGTGGCCTTGCGTGTGCCGTGATAGGCGACGGTGCAGGGGCGATCGCATCCTGCCATGCAGGCAACGCCTGAGATTTCGAACTCGTCCGTGAGGCTGTCGCCCGCGGCTGCAATTGCGGTGCGCAGCTTGGCAATCAGTTCATAGCCGGGTCGGCAGTTGCTGCCCTTGTGCCGACAGGATGTGCAGATCGTGATCTTTTGTTGTGGTTGGCCCATGTCGCCCTCCGCGATCGTGCGGGGCGTACGGCAGACATGTCACTTTCAGCGGGCGTTGCCGCAAAAACCATCATGGCCTCCTGTCCGAACACCCCGTCCGGGTTGAAGTTACATCGATGATGGCAGGTCTCCTGACTCGCGGGTCCGGGCTCGCCCGATCCTTCCCGAACGCATGCGTTCAGTGGTGATCATCGGGGTCGCTCACCGCTCACAGTTGCGGGGGCAGTTACGGATTTGGCACCTTCCGGCAGCCTCACCGTATTCCCTTTTCATCCTGGGTAGCCGTCGGCATCCAGAAACCATCGACGGAAACGATCTGCTAGAAACAGGGTCGCGTCAAGCTGGAAAGATCGAGAGGTGGCGCAGACCAAGCGTGACGTTGCGCGACGGTGACCACAATAAAAAAGGCGCCCGTGCGGGGCGCCTTTCCAAATCTATGATGTGGTGCGTGTCAGAGGTATTTTCCCATCTCGATCGCAGTGTCGCCCATCCGGTTCGAAAAGCCCCATTCGTTGTCATACCAGCTCAGGATACGGACCATGTTGCCGTCCATGACCTTGGTCTGGTCAGTGGCAAAGATTGATGAGTGCGGATCGTGGTTAAAGTCCATCGATACCAGTTTGGCATCTGTGACACCCAGCACGCCCTTCAGTGGGCCAGCGGCGGCGGCTTCGGTCATGGCTGCGTTGATTTGTTCAACAGTCACGTCGCCATTCACCTCAACCGTGAGGTCGACACAGGATACGTTCGGTGTGGGGACGCGGATCGCTACACCGTCCAGCTTGCCATTAAGCTCTGGCATCACCAGACCAACGGCTTTGGCTGCCCCGGTCGAGGTGGGGATCATCGACAGCGCCGCTGCGCGGGCGCGGTAGAGGTCCTTGTGCATCGTGTCCAGCGTCGGTTGGTCACCAGTATAGCTGTGCACCGTGGTCATGAAGCCACGCTTGATCCCGAACTGGTCGTGCAGAACCTTGGCCACGGGCGTCAGGCAGTTGGTCGTGCACGAGGCGTTCGACACAACCACATCGTCACCTGACAGGGTGTCGTGGTTCACGCCATATACGATGGTCTTGTCGGCATTCTTGCCGGGGGCCGAGATCAGAACGCGGCTGGAGCCGTTCTCTAAGTGCGCCTGGCACGCTTCTTTCGAGGTGAAGATGCCTGTGCACTCCATCACGATGTCCACGTGGCTCCAGGGCAGGTCCGCCGGATTGCGCTCTGCCGTGACCTTGATCGGGCCGTGGCCCACGTCGATGCTGTCGCCCGCGACTGTCACCGTGGCAGGAAAGCGACCATGTAGGCTGTCATATTGCAGCAGGTGCGCATTTGTCTCCACGGGGCCCAGGTCGTTGATCGCGACCACCTCGATATCCGTACGACCGCTTTCGACGATCGCGCGCAGCACGTTGCGCCCAATGCGCCCGAACCCGTTGATTGCAACTTTGATGGCCATGGTATCCCCCATGTCTGGTGTCAGAATAATGTCTGAACGCTGCCCCGAAGGTTTGGGGTGCGCCGTTACCGCTAACAAATGCAAAGCGGAGCGATTGTCAACCGGGGATGCCGGTCAAATCGGTGCGACATGTCGGGCAGGGGTCAGCGCCAAAACGCGATCCACTCCAGCAGCTCAGCGAATTTCTTGCCCAGGAAAATGAGGTGCTCTTTGCCATACAGCATCACGTCCAGGGTGATCGCGCCGATGATCAGCAGGGCAAGGACAAGAGCGATGCGGTTGGTCATAGGTCTGCGTCACCAAGAAAAAGGGCAGGGCTGTTGTGACAGCCCCACCCGATGCTTGCAACCTGTCGTGTTGTTCAGGTCAACCGGCCCATGGCAACGGCCACGTCGGCCATGCGGACCGAAAACGCCCATTCATTGTCATACCATGCCAGCACGCGCACCATCCGGTTGCCCACCACTTTTGTCTGATCGGGGGCAAAGATGGACGAGTGTTCGGTGTGGTTGAAATCAACGCTGACCTTCTGTTCGTCATCATAGGCCAACACGCGCCCCATGGGGCCGGCGGCGGCCTCGGCCATGGCGGCGTTGACCTCTTCGACAGTGACATCACGACCCGCTTCGAATGTCAGGTCGACGGCGCTTACGTTCGGTGTAGGGACACGCATGGCGGTGCCGTCCAGCTTGCCCGCGAGGTTTGGCAGGACTTCTCCCAGCGCCTTGGCGGCCCCAGTCGAGGTGGGGATCATCGCCATTGCGGCAGCGCGGGCCCGGTACAAATCGTTGTGGCGACGGTCCAACGTGGGTTGGTCGCCTGTGTAGCTGTGAATCGTGGTCATCACGCCGCGTTCGATGCCAAAAGCGCGGTCAAGCACCTTCGCCAGAGGTGCAAGGCAGTTGGTGGTGCATGACCCGTTCGAAATCATCCGGTCATTGGCCGCGAGCTGTTCGTCGTTCACGCCAAAGACGACCGTTTTGTCCACGTTCTTGCCGGGGGCAGACAGCAGCACTTTCTTGGCGCCGCGGTCCATATGCACTTTGGCCTTTTCGCCGTCGTTGAACTTGCCCGTGCACTCAAGCACCACGTCCACGCCGGTCCAGTCCAGTTCGTTCATGTCATAGGTCGACATCATGCGGATCGGCCCACGGCCCAGATCCATCGTGTCGTTGGTGAGTTTCACCTCGTTTGGGAAACGGCCATGCACGCTGTCATATTTGATCAGATGGGCGGCGGTCTCCAGCGGCCCTGTGGCATTCACCGCGACCACATCGATATCGTTGCGCAGGGATGTTGCGATGTGGCTGAGGGTGCAGCGCCCGATGCGTCCAAACCCGTTAATTCCGACTTTGATGGTCATGTTTCCGGTCGTCCTTCCGCTGGGGCAGCTTGAATGTCGCCGGTGTGATAGCCGCTGCGCCGCGGCGTGAGAAGAGGAAAAGAGATGAACAATCAGTATGTTAGCGATAAACGTGTTCCATTGTATGCAGTTCGCGCTAACAGTATGCGCATGCGTCACACTGTGTTATGCGCTAACGTAAGGACAAAACGAGGGAACGGGCGAAATGAGCGGACTTTTGGCTCTTTTGGACGATGTTGCGGGAATCGCCAAAGTGGCGGCGGCATCGGTGGATGACGTCATCGGTCAGGCGGCCAAGGCGGGTTCGAAAGCGGCAGGTGCTGTGATTGATGATGCGGCGGTCACACCGAAATACGTGCATGGCTTCTCTGCTGATCGCGAACTGCCGATCATCTGGCGGATTGCCAAAGGGTCGTTCAAGAACAAACTGGTGTTCCTGTTGCCCGTGGGCTTGATCTTAGCGAATTTTGCCCCTTGGGCGATCCCACCGCTGTTGATGCTGGGCGGTTCTTACCTGTGTTTCGAAGGTGCCGAAAAGGTCGCGCATGTGCTGGGCTTGGGCCATGGGCACGAGGACTATGAAGGTAAGTCTGAGGAAGTGCAGGACCCTGCGCATCTTGAAGAGCAAAAGGCGCAGGGCGCAATCAAGACCGACTTCATACTGTCAGCCGAAATCATGACAATTGCTCTGGCGGCCATCCCGCAGAGCAATTTTTGGATGGAGGCAGCGACTCTGGCAACAGTGGCTGTGATGATTACGGTTGCCGTTTATGGTTCGGTTGCGCTGATCGTGAAAGCCGATGATGCCGGGATGGCGCTGGCGGCTCGTGGCGGCATTGGACCGATCCGTGCCTTGGGGCGGGGCATCGTGAAAGTCATGCCCGGCTTTTTGAAACTGCTGACCATTGTTGGGACGGCCGCCATGCTTTGGGTGGGCGGAGAGATCATTGTCCATGGTTTGGCGCAGATGGGTTGGCATACGCCCGAAGAGATTGTCTATGGCATTGCAAAATCGGTCGGTGGCGCTTCGGACGTCGCAGTTTGGGGTGTCAAGGCGGCTCTGCACGGTGTGCTGGGTCTGGCCTGGGGCTTTGTCCTGATACCGATTGGGGAAAAAGTGATCACGCCCATCTGGCGGGCCGTTGCCCCCAAGGCGATCTAGACGCACTTGACCCGTTCAAAAAGAAAGGCCCGGACATGCAGAACATGTCCGGGCCTTTCTTTAGCTACACAGTTTTTCAGAGAAGCGCTTTGGCTTTCTCGACAACAGCATCTGCTGTGATGCCGAATTTTTCGAACAGCACGTTGGCTGGCGCAGAGGCACCAAAATCATCCATGCCTACGAAATCGGCCTTGTTTGCCTTGCCACGCTCACCCAGCAGCCACTGATCCCAGCCTTGGCGCACAGCGGCTTCTATACCGACACGGACAGGGCCCGCTGGCAGCACCTTGCGTCGATAGCTTTCATCCTGCTGCGCAAACAGCTCCATGCAGGGCATGGACACCACACGGCATCCAATGCCAGCGTCTTGCAGCTTGGCACGGGCGTCCATGGCGATAGATACCTCTGATCCAGAGGCGATCAGGATGACCTGACGCTTGCCCTCGGCATCGGCCAGAACATAAGCGCCTTGTGCGGTCATGTTCTTCAGCTTGTGGTCGGTCCGCACGGTGGGCAGGCCCTGACGGGTCAGGGACAGAACCGATGGCGCGTCGGTATAAGACAGCGCGATTTCCCAGCTTTCGGCGGTTTCCACTGCATCGGCGGGACGGAACACCATGGTGTTCGGTGTGGCCCGGCTGATCGCCAGATGTTCGACCGGCTGGTGGGTAGGGCCATCTTCGCCCAGGCCAATGCTGTCATGGGTCATGACGAACACCGTGGGGATCTTCATCAGGGCCGCAAGGCGCATGGCGGGGCGGGCATAATCAGTGAAGCACATGAACGTACCGCCATAGGGGCGGATGCCGCCGTGCAGCGCCATGCCGTTCATCGCTGCGGCCATGCCATGCTCACGGACCCCCCAATATACATAGCGGCCGCCACGGTTGTCGGTGTCGAACACACCCAGATCACCCGTCTTGGTGTTGTTCGACCCGGTCAGGTCGGCCGATCCACCTACAGTTTCGGGCATCACGGGGTTTATGACTTCCAATGCTTTCTCAGATGCAGCGCGGGTTGCCAGCTTGGGCGCGCTTTCCGACATCTGCTTCTTGAACGCTTTGATGGTGGCCGACAGCTTTTTGGGTACTTCACGGGCGAGGGTACGGTTGAACTGTGCCTGTTTCGAGCCCGAGATCGACGCAAACCGCTCTTCCCAAGCCGCGCGGGCCTCGGCGCCGCGGGTGCCGATGGCCTCCCAAGCGGCTTTGACATCGGCAGGCACGTCAAACGGTCCTGTGGTCCAGCCATAGGCCGCCTTGGCGTCTTGCAGCTGCGTCTGGTCGGTCAACGCGCCGTGGCCCTTGGACGTATCCTGTGCCGCGTGACCCAGCGCGATATGCGTCTTGCAGGCAATCATTGTCGGCTTTTTCTGGGTCTTGGCCTTGGCAATTGCGGCGTCGATGGCTTCGGGGTCATGCCCGTCAATCTCGATCACCGCCCAGCCTGCAGATTTGAAGCGCTGCGGCTGATCCGTGGTGTCCGCAAGTGTGACAGGACCATCAATGGTGATGTTGTTGTTATCCCAGAAGACAATCAGCTTGCCCAGCTGGTGACGCCCGGCAAGCGTAATGGCTTCCTGGCTCACGCCTTCCATCAGGCAGCCGTCGCCCGCGATGGCATATGTATGGTGATCAACAACCTTCTTGCCGTATTGGGCGCGCAGGATCTCTTCGGCCATGGCAAAACCAACGGCGTTCGAGATGCCTTGACCCAAAGGCCCGGTGGTGGTCTCGATCCCCTTGGCGTGGCCATATTCAGGGTGGCCCGCAGTGATCGCGCCCCACTGGCGGAAGTTCTTCACCTGCTCAAGGGTCATGTCCTCGTACCCGGTCAGGTGCAGCAGGGAATAGAGCAGCATCGAGCCGTGACCGGCAGACAGAATGAACCGGTCGCGGTCGGGCCAATCCGGGGCCTTGGCATCGAATTTCAGGTGCTTTTCAAACAGGACAGTGGCCACATCGGCCATCCCCATGGGCATGCCTGAGTGGCCGGAATTGGCCGCGGCCACGGCATCAAGGGTCAAGGCACGGATGGCGGTGGCCTTGGACCAGTGGTCGGGATGGGCGGTGCGAAGGGCTGTCAGATCCACGGAATTGCTCGTCCTTTGGAATTAGGTTTGAGGCTGCATATCAGGCAAAGACCAAAGATCAAGGCGCTGTGCCTTGGCAAATTGGGGCATCTTGGAGCAAGCGACGTCTTGCTACATCAAAGCCGCCCCGCAAGTGGTTGATCGCAAAGGGGGGCGCATTTCCGTACCTCTTTGGCTAAACTCGGGCGCAACCGGACGCTAAATCGATTCGAACAGTCCGGGCAGATGGAACCATTGCGCCCGCGCGCGTAAAAAAGGGGACAGGCACAGGAAATGAGCGATATCGACGGATTGCAGCAGCGGCTCACCGCCGCGATGGACAGGATCGCCTCCGGTCTTGATGGGCTGGACACGGCAGGGGCTGACGACACAGCCGCCTTGCAAGCGGCATTGGACGACGAACGTGTTGCAAACGCACAGCTGTCTGAGCGAGTGCGCAAATTGTCAGAACGTCAGGAAGCCGCTGCATCTGAAGCACAGGCTGTTGCCGATGCGGCGCAAGCCCGGGTCGAAGAACTGGACGTGGAACTTCAAAGGTTGCGTAAGGCCAACGAACAGTTGCGCGAGTCAAACGCCGCCTTGCGCACAGCGAACGAAGAAGGTGTCGGAGAAGCGCATCTGATCAACAAATCCATGATGGCCGAACTGGAAGGCCTGCGCGCGGCCCGCGCCGCAGATGTGGCCGAGGCGAGCAGCATCATCGGGGCGCTGACCCCGCTGCTCGACCAGCTCGAAGCCCCGGAGGAGGAGGACGCAGATGCCTGAGGTCACAATCAATATCGGTGGACGTCCGTTTCAAGTCGCCTGTCAGGAGGGTGAAGAAAGCTACCTGCGATCGGCAGCCAAGATGCTCGATGACGAAGCACAGGTGTTGGCAGATCAGGCCGGGCGTATGCCCGAAGCGCGGATGCTGTTGATGGCCGGTCTGATGCTGGCGGACAAAACGGCGAGTGTCGAAGACCGTGTGGCAGAGGTTGAAGCCAAACTGGCCGAACGCGAAGCGGAGCTGGAAGGGTTGCGCACCATGGGCGCGCCAGAGCCGGAGCGGATCGAGGTGCCCGTCGTGCCGCAAGCGGTAACCGACACGCTGGCCGAGTTGGCCGCGCGGGCCGAAGCCCTGGCCGCGGAAGTGGAAGAAAAGACAGCGTAACGCGCAGCTTGCCGCGCAGTCTCGCGGACACAAAAAGGCGTGCTGATCTGGCACGCCTTTTTTCTTTGAACCGTAAGGCGCACGTGTCGTGCGCCCCTCTGCTTATCCGTTCGCTTCGCGAATCTTGTCGGCTGCGTCCTTGTCATAGGTCACGCCATTTTCATCGAACAGCGTGTCCAACTCGCCCGACAGGGTCATTTCCGTTATGATGTCGCACCCGCCGACGAATTCGCCTTTGACATAAAGCTGCGGGATGGTCGGCCAATCCGAAAAGTCCTTGATGCCCTGGCGCAATTCTTCGTCGGCCAAAACGTTCACGTCGGCGAAATCGACGCCCATATAGTTCAGCACACCAGCCACGCGACTGGAAAAGCCGCATTGCGGCATGGATTTTGTGCCTTTCATATAAAGCACCACGTCATTGGCGTTGTTGGTTTCGGTGATACGGCTGCTTGCGTCAGTCATTTGCGTTTGTCCTTGGGAATAAAGGTTTTGGCATAGTCCTGCGGGTCGCGCGGGACGCGATACTGTGTCGAATGGCCACCGCCGCCGCCGCCAGAGTGATAGGCAGCGTCGATGATGTGATGGCCTTTGCCGGGCAGGCTTCCCCGTTCGGTCCCGCGTGAGTGGCGGATCGACTGCGCCGCGCGCAGAATGGCAACCACCACGATCAGTGCGGACACGATCAGGATAAAGGTCCAGTCCATCAGCCCGGCGCTTTCGTCGTCAGGGCCAGTGCGTGCAATTCTCCATGGCTGCCATCCATCTTGCCCTTCAGCGCCTTGGTCACGGCCCGGTGCTGCTGCACGCGGTTCATACCGGCAAAAGATGCGTCGATGACCTCGGCCGAATAGTGGTTTCCGTCACCCGCCAGATCCGTGATGGTGATCTTGGCGTCGGGAAAGCTCTCGCGGATCAGGTCTTCGATCTCTTGGGCTTGCATGGGCATCTGGCTGGTCTCCGGCTGGTCTTGCATACGGATGTAGGCCGCAGGCGGGGAACGCGCAAGCATAAGCGCGCGCAACACCCTGTGCTTAAGTCAGGGTTGTGTTCCCGCAAAGTCACCGCATACGCTTTGCATGGGATGGAACCAGCAAAAATGGACGGATCAGATGTCGTCGGTTGAAACCGCGCCGGAACAGGCGCTGGAATGGATCAAAGCAGGCAAGGGGGCCGCCCTTGCCACCGTGATCGAAACCTGGGGCAGCGCGCCGCGCCGCGCAGGCGCCCAGATGGTCGTGTCGGGCGCTGGCGACATGATGGGCTCTGTCTCGGGTGGCTGCGTTGAAGGCGCTGTTGTGGTCGAGGCGATGGAAGCGCTCGAAGACGGCAATCCGCGCCTGCTTGAATACGGGGTCAGCGACGGCGACGCTTTTGCGGTCGGCCTTGCCTGTGGCGGCACGATCAAGATCCTCGTGGAACCTGTGGGCACTGCCATGCCAACCGACACGCTGGATGCGCTGGTCGCGGCGCGCGCGTCACGGCAGCGGGCGGCATATGTCGTCGACACTGAAAGCTGGGACAGACGGCTGGACCATGACGGTCATACAGCACGCTTTGCCAAGGACCGCACGGGGATGGAGGAAGATGGCAAAACCTTCGTCGCCATCCACAACCCGCCCTTGCGGCTGGCCATTGTCGGCGGTGTGCATATCGCGCAGGCGCTTGTGCCCATGGCAAAGCTTGCGGGCTACGATCCTTACATCATTGATCCGCGCGAAGCCTTCGGGTCCGCGGATCGTTTCCCCGGCGAACGTGTCATCAATGACTGGCCGGACGACGCGCTGGCCGAGATCGGCGTGGACGCCCGCACTGCGCTGGTTTTGCTGACCCATGACCCGAAACTGGACGATCCGGCGCTGCACATCGCGTTGAAGTCCGACGCGTTTTATGTGGGCGCGCTTGGCTCGACACGCACCCATGCCAAACGCGTGGCCCGGCTGGAAGAGGCAGGGTTCACCGCGGACCAGATCGCGCGGATCAAAGGGCCAATTGGTCTCGACATCGGTGCTGCCAGCCCGCCAGAGATCGCCGTGTCTATCCTGGCCCAGATGGTCGCAACGCTCAGGCAAGGCGTATGAAGTTCGGCCCAAGACCAGCAGCGGATGCGCTTGGCACAACGCTCGCCCACTCCTTGGCGGGGAACTCCCGTCGCGTGTCCAAGGGAACCGTGCTGACCGATGACGACATTGCAGAACTGACAGCAGCGGGCCACGATACGCTGACGGTCGCAGCGCTCGACCCGGGTGACATCGAAGAAAACGGCGCCGCCGAAGCTCTGGCCGCTGCCGTCGTGCCAACGCCCGAGGAACAGGGGCTGCGTATCAGTGCGGCCGGGGCAGGGCGCGTGAACCTTTACGCAACGGGCCCGGGTGTCGCCCTGCTGGATGTGGATCGGCTTTCGGGCATCAATGCGGTTGATCCCATGATCACCATCGCCACGGTGCCGCCATTCCATCGCGTCGATGCGCGCACCATGGTCGCCACGATCAAGATCATATCCTATGCCGTGTCGCAGCACGCGTTGGACAGGGCCACCGCGGATGCGGCCAATGCAATCCGTATCCTGAACCCGCAATACGCAACCGCAACGTTGATTGAAACGCAGGTTGGCAATGCCGAACCGTCGTCTAAAGGCCGCGCGGCGCTGACCGGCCGGCTCGACCGCCTTAATGTCTCGCTGACGCCTCGGGTGGTGGTGCCGCATCGCGACGCCCCGCTGGCCCAAGCCGTCGCAGACGCAGAGGGCGAAGTTGTTTTCATTCTCACGGCATCTGCCACTTCGGACACACAGGATGTCGCCCCTGCGGCGGTGCGCGAAGCGGGTGGGACCGTCACCGCCTATGGTATGCCCGTCGATCCGGGCAATCTGCTCTTTTTCGGAACGCACCAGAACAGGCCAGTGATCGGCCTGCCGGGATGCGCGCGCTCACCGGCCCTCAACGGCGCTGACTGGGTGCTGGAACGGTTGATCTGTGGTGTGGATCTGACCCCGCAGGACATCGCGCAGATGGGGGTTGGCGGCTTGCTCAAGGAAATCCCGACGCGCCCCAGACCCCGCGAAGGCTGACGCGCTAAGGCACTGCGCGATCTTGCGATTTCGCGGTTGCGGCGAAGATTTCTGTTCTCAACTGCCACGACCCATGCTTAACTTGATCCCAACAAGAACGCCAAAAGGGAGGATGCCATGGCACAGGTCTCGATGACCGTGAACGGAAAGGCTGCGTCTGGCGAGGTCGAGGGACGCACATTGCTGTCGTCTTTCCTGCGCGACCAGCTGATGCTGACAGGAACCCACGTGGGCTGCGACACGTCACAATGTGGCGCCTGCGTGGTGCATGTGGATGGGCAGGCCGTGAAATCCTGCACCATGCTCGCTGTTGAGGCCGAAGGGGCCGATGTGGCCACGATCGAAGGTCAGGCCAACGCGGACGGGTCGCTGAACGTGATCCAGCAGGCTTTTCAGGACCATCACGGCCTACAATGCGGTTTTTGCACACCCGGCATGGTGATGTCGGCGGCGGCCCTGCTCAAGGACAACCCGAAGCCGACCGAGACGGAAGTGCGGGAGTATCTTGAGGGCAACATCTGCCGCTGCACAGGCTACCACAACATCGTCAAAGCGATTATGGCGGCCAGTGGTCAGGACGTGTCGGCCATCGCCGCCGAATAGAACCAAATTCCGCAGCCCGGATATCCTTCCGGGCTGTCAGTCAGCAGGCGCGCGGGGAGGCGCGTCACGCCAACAGGGAGGAATAACAACATGCCAAAAGACGGAGGCATCGGCGCCAGCAGCAAGCGGCGCGAGGACGTGCGGTTCCTGACAGGGGCCGGGAATTACACCGACGACATCAACATCCGTGGGCAGGCCTATGTGCATTTCCTGCGCTCGGACATCGCGCATGGGACGATCAAAAGCATCGACACCGCTGCCGCTGCCGGGATGCCCGGTGTGGTGCGTATCTTTACCGGCTCGGATTTCGAGGGCGTGGGCGGTATGCCCTGCGGCTGGCAGGTCACAGACCGTCATGGCCAGCCAATGCAGGAGCCCGCACACCCGATCCTTGCACAGGGCAAGGTCCGGCACGTGGGCGAACCTGTCGCTGCCGTTGTGGCTGACACCGCCGAACAGGCCCGTGATGCCGCCGAAGCCATCGTGCTCGACATCGACGAACTGCCTGCAGTGGTTGATATGAAAGCCGCGCTCGAAAGCGGTGCCACCAAGGTACACGACGATCTCAACGACAACCTCTGCTACGACTGGGGCTTTGTCGAAGAGAACAAGGATGCCGTAAACAAGGCATTTGATGACGCGGCCCATGTGACCTCGCTTGAGCTGGTCAACAACCGCCTTGTCGCCAACCCGATGGAACCTCGCGTCGCCGTAGGTGACTATGCAAAAGGCACCGACGACAGCACGCTTTATACGACATCGCAAAACCCGCACGTGATCCGCCTGCTCATGGGCGCATTTGTCCTCGGCATCCCCGAGCACAAACTGCGCGTCGTGGCCCCTGATGTGGGCGGCGGCTTTGGCACCAAGATCTTCCACTACCAGGAAGAAGCGTTTTGCACCTTCGCCGCCAAGGCCTGCAACCGTCCGGTCAAATGGACATCCTCGCGCAGCGAGGCGTTCATCTCAGACGCCCATGGCCGCGACCACGTGACCAAGATCGAACTGGCGCTGGACAAGGACAACAACTTCACCGCGATCCGGACCGAAACGCACGCCAATATGGGCGCGTACCTATCCACTTTCGCGCCATCCGTGCCCACATGGCTGCACGGCACGCTGATGGCGGGGAACTACAAGACCCCGCTGATCTACGTGAACGTCAAAGCCGTCTTTACCAACACGGTGCCGGTCGATGCCTATCGCGGCGCAGGCCGCCCCGAGGCGACGTTCCAGCTTGAACGTGTCGTGGACAAGGCTGCGCGCGAATTGGGCGTCGATCCTATCGCCTTGCGCCGCCAGAACTTCATTACGGAGTTCCCATATGCCACGCCAGTCGCCGTCGAATACGACACCGGCGACTATCACGGCACCATGGACAAGCTCGAAGAGATGGGCGACTTCGCCGGATTCGCGGCCCGCCGTGCGGAAAGCGAAAAGAACGGCAAGCTGCGCGGTCTCGGTGTGAACTGCTACATTGAGGCCTGCGGCATCGCGCCGTCGAACCTCGTGGGGCAACTAGGGGCACGCGCTGGGCTTTATGAAAGTGCCACCGTCCGCGTGAATGCCACAGGCGGTCTTGTTGTGATGACCGGCTCTCACAGTCACGGGCAGGGGCACGAGACCTCCTTTGCCCAAGTGGTGGCCGAGATGATCGGCATCGACGAGTCGATGGTCGAGATCGTGCATGGCGACACCGCCAACACGCCGATGGGCATGGGCACCTATGGCTCCCGCTCCATCGCAGTGGGCGGCTCGGCCATGGTCCGTGCGACCGAGAAGATCATCAACAAGGCCAAGAAGATCGCGTCCCACCTGCTCGAAGCCTCCGAGGCCGATATCGAGCTGAAGGACGGTGCGTTCTCCGTCGCGGGCACTGACAAGTCGGTGGCTTGGGGCGATGTGACCCTTGCTGCTTACGTGCCGCACAATTACCCGCTTGAGGATATCGAGCCGGGGCTTGAGGAAACGGCCTTCTACGATCCGGCAAACTTCACATATCCTTCAGGGGCTTATGCCTGTGAAGTTGAAGTGGATCCGGACACCGGCAAGGTGAGCATCGAACGGTTCGCCGCCGCCGATGATTTCGGCAACATCATCAACCCGATGATTGTGACCGGTCAGGTCCATGGCGGCATAGCGCAGGGGATTGGTCAGGCGCTGCTTGAAAACTGTGCCTATGACGAAAACGGCCAGCTTCTGAGCGCGTCCTACATGGATTATGCCATGCCACGGGCGGACGATCTGCCGATGTTCGCGGTGGATCACTCCAGCCAGACACCCTGTACGCACAACCCGTTGGGCGTGAAGGGCTGTGGCGAGGCCGGGGCCATCGGGTCACCGCCCGCGGTGGTCAATGCCGTGGTAGATGCGCTGCAATCGGCAGGCAAGGATGTGACCCACATCGACATGCCGCTGTCACCCGACCGGGTTTGGACAGCAATGAACGGCTGAATGGAAAGTAAGGGACCGGGGGCCAGCCCCCGGACCCCCGAAGTTTATCTGGCAAGATGAAGAAGCGCATCCTGCCAACAGAAAGGACCAAAGATGTACAACTTTGACGTCGTAAAACCGACCCGGATCGCAGATGCTGTTAAGGAGTTGTCGGATAGCACAGAAAGCCAGCCGCTTGGGGGCGGTCAAACCCTGATCCCGACACTGAAACAGCGTCTGGCAAGCCCGGACAAGCTGGTGAGCCTGTCGGGCATCGACGAGATGCGTGGTATTTGCACCGGAGAAGACGGATCAATCTGTGTGGGTGGCGCGACCAACCACGCCACGGTCGCGGCAGAGGCTGGAGGTTACCCGGCGCTCGCGGCCACAGCGGCCCATATCGGTGATCCCGCCGTGCGCAATCGCGGCACCATCGGTGGCAGCCTTGCCAACAACGACCCCTCGGCCTGCTATCCGGCGGCTGCATTGGGCTCGGGCGCCACGATCAAGACCAACACGCGTGAGATCGCTGCGGACGACTACTTCCAGGGCATGTTTGCCACGGCGCTGGACGAGGGCGAGATCATCACAGAGGTCCGCTTTCCTGTGCCGGAGAAAGCGAATTACCAGAAGTTCGTGCAACCCGCTTCGCGCTTTGCGCTCGTGGGCGTGTTCGTCTCCAAATACGCGGACGGTGTGCGCGTGGCGATCACCGGAGCCAGCAACGATGGTGTATTCCGCTGGACCGAGGCCGAGGCGGCGCTGTCGTCCAACTTCTCGGCGGATGCCATTGATGGGTTGAGCCTGTCCGGCGACGACATGATCAGCGACCTGCACGGCACGGGTGAGTATCGCGCGCATCTGTGCGCTGTGATGACCAAGCGGGCGGTTGCGGCGGCGGCGTGAATTGCGCTTCTACTCAACTATGGAAGGGCTGCCTTTTGGCGGCCCTTTTGATGTGTGGATTGCCAAGCATAGCACAGAATACTGAGCTTCCCCGTGCGGACATCGTTTCTTGTGTTCGAGCCGTTGACGGTCTCGAAGACATTATGCGGAATAAGATGCAGAGCCATTGTCTCGTCATAGCTGGAAATATATGCGAAGCACCTGCGAGCGGTCCAATTCTTGAGTGCCTCGCGCACATGACGCGCGACATGAACACGTTCGTTGCTCAAGCTCTTCCACATTTGCCCGATGTCATTGAAGGGGTGGGTTTCCGGCCGAGTTTCTATCTCCGGACCCTGGACAGGTTGCAAAATCCGGATGACGCCACCGAAAGATGTGCGCACCAACATAGCAAGGCATTCGACCAAACTCTCTGCTCTAGTATTGCAGCGTTTGCGCGGCTGAGCGACGTGTTCACCGCCGCCAGATATGCGAATGTCACGTTGCCCTAGATCGAACCCGATTCGACCATGAAGTTGTTGGCCGTACACATGGCAGCATCGTCCGAGGCCAGCCACAGCACCATCCGTGCCACGTAGACAGGGTCGATAAGGTCGGGCAGGCATTGGCGCGCACGATGCGCCTCAAGCGCCTCGGGGGTCGCCCACAACTCCTTTTGCCGGTCCGTCATGATCCAGCCGGGTACAACCGTGTTCACCCGAATGCGGTGGTCGCCCAGATCGCGTGCCATGGTGCGGGTCAACCCGTGCACGGCAGCCTTGGCCGTGGTGTAAGCAGGGAACCCGCCGCCGGCTTCCCACCAGGAATTTGAGCCGAGGTTGATGATCGACCCGCCACCGACCTCGATCATGCCGGGGGCGACGGCTTGGATGGCAAAGAACATGTGGCGCAGGTTGGTCTGCATCCTTTCGTCCCAATACTCGGGCGTCACGTCTTGCCAGTTGTGCCGATCATCACGTGCCGCGTTGTTGACCAGAACCGCAAAGGGGCCAACCTGTCTGGCCAGATCCGCGATTGCTTCCCGCGTGGCTGCAATGTCGCGCAAGTCGCACAAGGCGTGGATAGCACCGGTCGCTTCCGTCACTTCCGCCGCGCCATCCGCATCCCGGTCTAGAAACGCAACCTTTGCCCCTTGCTCGGCAAAGGCTTCGACCGTCAACCGACCAATGCCGGATGCACCACCAGTGACAAGGACAGGTACGCCTTCAAGGCTCGGGTAGCGGGCAAAATCAGGCATGGTTTCTGGCTCCGTTGGTGACGGCCCCTTGTCGAATGCACCCCGGGCAAGGTCAAGGCCGCGTCTGGGAGCACTCACATGCAGGCCGTCACAAGTTCGATAGGGCGACACAGATTAGGTCAGGTAAAACTGAGGGATTCGTGTTATGATAGTGTCGCTGCATATTGAGCAGTGATTTGAAAAACTATTTTATTCAAGGAGTTACTATTATGGCTGTCGAATTTCGCCAACTGACGATCCATTTCGATCCTACCCGCGGGCGCAAACAGCGGGAATCCCAGACCGTCACCTTTGGATCCACGGTGCAAAAGGCCGAAGCGATGCTGAAAGGCTTTCGCCTGCGGTATAACAACGGTGATCACCACGTACTAGAGCAGGAGGTTGATCTGGATATCACCCGCATATCGGGCAATGCCGTGACTGTGGCGGCAGATTTCCTTCTGCGCGATGGCTCAGGCAACATTGACGACCCGTTCAGTGGCTTTGTTCAGGCCGTTGTGGTCGCCGATACGGCGGCAAATCCACAAACCTGATCCTGTCGCAGCATGAGGCCAACGGAAGTTGGCCTCTTTTTTCGGCAATGGGCCGCGTGCGGGCGTCATTATTGATGGTGATCAAGGTACATGGGCACCACCCGTGTTAGCATAATCCCGCCAAAGGGAGGATTGCGCACGATGCAATGTACAGACAAACACCCGAAGGAAACAAAACAACCCACCGTGACGGACGCAATGTCACAATGGCAGGCAGCGGGCCTTGGCGCGCTCAATTGGTTCGGGGTCTCTTCCATCGAACGGATGAGCGACATGGGCGCTGAATGGATGACCTTCGTTGCCGAACGGGTGCGCGAGGACGTTGCCTTGCAGCACTCGTTGCTCCATGCCAAGACACCTGCCGAGGTGCAGGAGGTGCAACTGGCCTTTTTACAAAAGGCGATTGATCAGTACACGGCGGAAACCGGCAAGATGATCGAGTTGAGTTCGAAACTGTTCGAACCCTCTGCAGATAAAGAAACGAATGACAATGTGAACGTCTAGGCAGTCAGACATCAAAAAAGGGCGCCTCGAAAGCGACGCCCTTTAGACTCCCAGTCGGAACTGGTCGTTACTTCTGCGGCAGCGGCCCGATCATCATGACCATCTGGCGGCCTTCCATCTTGGGAAAGTTCTCCACCTTGCCGATCTCCTTGGTGTCTTCGGCCACGCGTTCCAACAGCTCTCTTCCAAGGTTCTGGTGGGCCATCTCGCGCCCGCGGAACCGTAGGGTAACCTTCACCTTGTCGCCGTTCTCAAGGAACTTGAAGACGTTGCGCATTTTCACGTCGTAATCATTGGTGTCGGTGTTGGGGCGAAACTTCACCTCTTTCACCTCGATGATTTTCTGTTTCTTGCGGGCCTCGGCTTCGCGCTTTTGCGTCTCGTACTTGAACTTGCCGAAATCCATGATCTTGCACACGGGCGGATTGGCGTTTGGCGAGATTTCAACCAAATCCAACCCGGCATCGTCAGCCATGTCCATGGCGCGGGCAGGGGTGACAACACCGACATTTTCGCCGTCGGCGCCAATCAGGCGGATTTCATTAGCACGGATCTTGTCGTTGACGCGCGGGCCGGTGTCTCTCTGTGGCGGCGCGTTGTGGGGTCTGCGAGCGATGGTGGTCGTCCTTTGATCGTTCAAAAAATCTGAGGCCAGAACGTACCCTTTGGCCGGGTTTTCTACAACCCTCAGAATCGGCCATCCTGCGCCGAAATCAGGAATTTTCCCCCTTGCACCTTTTCACCGGCCTGCGCATCTGACACCCGGAACCAAAGACACGGTCACAGGGGGTGACCGCGAGGCAATGAAGGAGAGGACAATGAGGAATCTCATTTGGATTATCGTGGCGGTCGTGATCGCGGGCGGGGCATACCTGCTCTATTCCGGTCAGACCCCGCAAGAGGTGGCCACGCAAGCCGCGGATGCCGTGAACGCTCCCGAAGCGCTGGAAAGCGCAAGCGATGCGGTTGGCGATGCGGTTGAGGCGACAGAAAGCGCTGCGGGCGAGGCGGTGGATGCGGCAACCGATGCGGGCGAAGCTGTGGCCGAAGGTGCAGAGGCCGCAGTGGATACCGTGGCCGATACCGCAACAGAAGCTGCCGAAGGTGTGGCAGATGCGGCGACCGACGCGGTGGAAGGTGCGCAGTCACTGGTAGAAGACACGGCGGATGCGGCAGCAGATGCTGTGGAGGCCGCCACCGAAGCAGCCGGCGACGCCGTGGATGCTGCGACAGACACGGCCTCAGACGCGGCAACCGCTGTGACCGATGCTGCAACAGATGCCGCTGAAGCGGCCACCGATACGGCGACAGAAGCAGTGGATGCTGCAACGGAAACCGCGACAGAGGCAGCGGATGCTGCAACCGATGTTGCAACAGACGCCGTTGACACGGCCACAGACACGGCAACGGATGTTGTGGAAGGTGCAACCGAGGCTGCAGAAACGGCCACGGATGCAGCAACTGACACCACAGAGGCGGCGACCGACGCTGCCGAAGACGCAGCAAGCGACGCCAGCGCCGTTGCGGAAGACGCGACAACCGATGCCGCGGCAGCGACAGATGGCGGTATCGCAGATTTGCTGACAACCGATGGCTTCGATTTCGACAAAGTCGCGGAAATGATCGACAGTTCCGAAGCACTGAGCGTCGTGCAGAAAACCACTCTCAAAGCCGGGATCGAGCAAGCGCAAAACAACCCCGAAGTGCTGCAGGGCCTGCTGGATCAGTTGAAATCTGCTATGGGTCTCTGATCTGTCCTATCGCTCAATGACAGAGCCGCGCCCTGATCAAACAGGGCGCGGTTTTTTTGTGCTATGGGTCGTGTTCAGTGGGTCGAAACTGCGTCCAATGGCCCTTCGACGTATGTTCGTGGTCGTCAAAACACTGGCCACAACAGCTTCGGCGGTGCGCGGCATAGAAACGCGGAAAAAACTGGCCGGGATGAGAACCGGGCCACCAATCAAACAACTCACATTGAAAACGGGGCCAAAGGCCGCTTCGACCCCACAACAAACAATGCTGACGCGCCTATGCATGTCCGATCTGGTGATGAGAACACGAGCTTGTGCTCTGCGAAAATGCGGAAGACCAATAGCCTTATTCAGGTTCCAGAGATGCTGACGTGGCGTAGGCTTCCTGTGTCAATTGATCGGCAAGAACCTGGACGCCCATGGTCTTACATTGGCTTTCCAGACGTGCAGCAAGGTTTACGGCATCCCCGTCGACCGTGAAAGACTTACGCTCGGAAGAGCCGATCGTTCCTGTCACCAAGTCACCGCTGGCGATGCCGATCCGGATCGTGAAGTCATGCTTTGGGGCCGTTTGCAGCAAAGCGCGCGCCGTGCGTATAGCCGCGCCCGCTGGGTCTGCAACGCCAACGGGCGCATTGAATTTGACCAGAAAGCCATCGCCCAAATAGGACATTACGATTCCGCCGTGATCGGAAACGACATCTGTCGCGTCACCCAAAAAAGCGTCAAGTTTGCCGATGACGTATTCGGGCGGGTGTGCGGCGGAGAATTTCGTGAACCCTTCGATGTCCATGACCAGTGCTGTGCCGACTGCGCGTTGCGGGCGCAGCGGGCCATCGTTGGCCATCAGTTCTTGCGCGACTTCAGCGGGTAGATATTTGCCGAACAGTGTGGCTACACGTTCCCGAGCGCTGCGTTCGCGGTGCCATTCCAGGTCAGAGGCAACTTGCGCAAAGAACACTCCACGCGCGCGGTAGACAGCAACCGCCAGGGCGAGGGCAGCAAACGTAAGCATAGCGGTTTCCTCAATCCGGTTGCCACGCCCGATGAAGTCGATGGACAGGAACACCTGCTCATAGTCACCGCGCGTCGCGTTTGGCGGGATGTCCGCCCAGGACAGCGTCCGCTCCATTCCCGACACCACCCACAGGAACGCCCCCCACCAACCCACCACGCACATTGCACCCGTCCATATGACCAGCCGCCAAGACAGGGTCAGGCAGCAAATCGCGACCATCGGGAAGAGGTAGTAGATGCCATAGGCGCGGAAGGCGACGATCTGGGGTACTTCGTCTGAACGGCTGATCGGGATCAACACAAAGAACGCGCAGATCGACAGCGTGTCCAGGGCATAGACTGCGTATTTGATCCATCGGCGGTCAAAGCGGGTCCCGATAACTGCCAGATGCGCCACCCCGACGGCTGTGAAGAGCAGCAGAACGACGATGGCGGGAAGCCGAGGCTCGAAATCAGAGAAGAGGAAAGGCGCGCCGACGTACCAAGCAAACGCAAGGCCTGTCACGAGGGTGCGACAGCCGATCGCCAGGCGCAGACCTTTTTGTTCCGCCCGGATCAGACGAGCTGCTGATTCTTTGGCGAATTGATCTGTGTCGGTTGGTGTCATCGTGTGTCTCTGTTTGGTCTGTGTTCCAATGCCTCGGTGTGTCGCATTGGCCCGCATGTGCCAGATGTTCAGGAGTGACCCGCGGCTGTTTGCGCTGGCGACCACCTTTTGCCGGGCACGTGGCCGACGCTCACGACGAACCCGACGACGATGATCAATGCCCCCAATATCTCTGCCGTCTTGGGGAGTGTGCCGAACAGAGCGCTCGCGATGCCAAGGGCTACAACCGGTGTGAAGACAGGCAGCAGTGCCGCAACATGGGCCGGTAGCGTGCGCACGGCCCCGATAAGGGCGACGACACTGAGGATCCCGCCGACAAGCCCCTGCATGACGACTTGCAATGCAAGCACAGATGGGGGTGCCGTCAGCAGTGTTTCGGAGGCTGTCACGCCCAACAAAGGCACTGCGATGATGGCTGATCCGCTGGCGACCGTCAGTGTTCCCTGGATCATCGGGATTTGCCACAGGCGCAGCAGAACGGTGTAGCCGCCCCACATTGTGCCTGCCAGAACGAACATCGCCGTACCTTTCACCCAGTTTGCCCCAAGCCCACCAAGGTCGAGGCCGACCAGCGTGGCGAGGCCTGCAAACATGATCGCGACCCCCGTCAGGCGGTAGGAACAGATGCGTTCCTGCAAAAGAAGTTGGCCGAGGATGGTTCCGGTGACGAACACGGCAACGGGGGCAAAAAGCAATCCATGCGACAAAGGAGCATGCACATATCCGCTGACGGCGAACAGCCCGAATGCCGGGCCGCCAAGAAGCACAAGCACCGACAGGCGGCGGAATGGAATGTCGAAAGTCTTACCGCGCATGTGCAGGAGGATGAGAAAGGGGCAGAACGGCCAGCCCTGACACGACAAAACGCAGGAAGGCGAGCGCATGTGGAGACAGACCCGTATCGATGCCGTGTTTGGCGGCGACATTGTATCCCGACCAACACAAGACCGTCACGAGGCCAAGCAGTGATCCGGCGTGGCGTTTCACCATCATTCTCGCCTCCATCATCAGTTGGGACAAGAATTGCGTTTGATAGGCATATCCGCCAATACTAGTTTTGGCGTGTATCAATAGCAAAAAGATATAGATCATGGAGCTACGGCATCTACGTTACTTTGTGGCCGTCGCTGATTACGGCGGGATCACCCATGCGGCAGAGCGGCTGAACATTGCTCAACCTGCAGTCTCCCGTCAGATCCGTGATCTTGAGGCGGAGTTGGGGGTAGAGCTGCTTGTCCGTGAAGGGCGTCGCGTCATTTTGAGCGACGCAGGGCGCGCCTTTGCGATCCGGGCGCGTGCCGTGCTTGCCGCGTCAAGTGACGCAGCGGACGAGGCGCGTCGCATCAGCAGGGGTGAAGCGGGGCACTTGCGGATTGGCTTGCTGGAAAGTGCGTCGTGGTCGGGTCATTTGCCGCTGGCATTGAACCGTTTTGCCCGTACCTACCCGGATGTGCGCATGGAGGTCGTGCCCATGGGGTCCGTCGAACAGATCGATGCTGTGCTGGCGGAGGAACTGGACGCGGGATTTGTCTACCGGCAGGAAAACCTCGTAGTGGACGCCTTGTCGATCCTGCCGCTGCGCGTGGACAGTGTGATGCTTGCGGCTTCCGCCGATCTCGATTTTGGAAAAGAAGGTGCGCTGGACCTTGATGACATTGACGGGCTGCCCATTGTTTCGTTCCCGCGTGCGGTCGCGCCCGCCTATCACGATGCGCTGCACGCTGCACTTGCTGGTATCGGGTTTGATCCTGTCATCGTGCAGGAGGCCGAAAACGAAACGACCATGCTGAGCCTCGTATCGGCAGGGGTTGGCTGCGCCTTTGTTAATTCGGCCAATACGCACCGCCCGCCGCGGCAAGTGCGGTTTCATAAAGTCAAAGGGTTGTCGGTGCCCATCGAGTTTCTGTTCGTGACACGAAACAGCGTCCAGGGGCTGACCAAAAGGCTTCGCACGATCGTAGAAGAAGTTGATGCCTGATAGATATCATTTTTATACCTTTATAGAATTTTTTACTATGTGAGGCTTACGTCAGATTGGTCCCATCACACGAACTGATGGAGACATACAATGAAACGCACACTCGTCGCTCCCTTACTTGCCACAGTTCTGGCAACGCCTATGCCAGTTTCTGCCGAAGTCGCGCAGACAGCGGGAACACCGATTACGATTGAGACGATCGTCTCGCAAACCGAGATGATCCGCATTGCGGATGCCCTCGATGCAGCCGTCGATGCCAAGGACTGGGCGCTGGCGCGCTCGTTTTTTGCCGACACGATTGATGTCGATTTTACTTCATTGGTGGGGGGTGAACCGGCCTCGATCCCCGCGGATGTCTTGATCTCTGGTTGGTCCGCTAACCTCACGGCCGAGAAGGAATCCTTTCATCTCCGCGGCAATCATCGCGTGACATTTGAAAGCGACGGGTCAGCCACGATGTTGTCCCACGGCTATGCTTGGAACCGGATGGAGAGGGCGGCGTTGCCTGAGAATGGAGGCAACACCCTTTGGGAAGTCTGGGGCACTTATGTGCATGGATTTGTCGAGACAGAAGCAGGTTGGAAGGTTGATGCCATGACCTTCACTGCCACGGCCGAGCGCGGCAACGCATTTGTGCGCAATACGCCCGGCAGCTGAACTGCAACCGAAATCCCTCCCAAACCATGACTCCGAGGAGACATCCAATGTCCAAATCGATCAATCCGACCCGCCGCTCCATTTTGACCGCAGCGGCCGCTGCACTTGCCGTTGGTAGTCTGTCGCCAACCCGTACCGTCGCACAGGCCATGGGATCTGTGACCGTGCCACAAGGGCGACGTATGCTGGGCGCGCTGGAGGTGTCCGCAATTGGGCTTGGCGTGCAAAACCACAGCCGGACATTCCACACGACCATTCCGAACCGCGCCGAGATGCACAATATCATCCGCACAGCAGTGGACAGGGGGGTCACTTTTATCGACACGGCCGAGGTCTATGGTCCGCATGAGTCGGAGCGCATTCTTGGCGAAGTCGCAGGACCGATCCGTGACCAGATCCAAATTGCGACCAAGTTCGGCTTTAACGTTGACCTTGAAACCGGCCAATGGGCCCCCGGTCTGATCAGCGATCCGTCCCACATCAAACAAGCTGTCGAGGGCTCGTTGCGCCGACTGCGCACGGACCGGATCGACCTTCTTTATCAGCACCGCGTCGATCCGACGGTGCCAATTGAAGACGTGGCAGGCGCTGTGCGCGACCTGATGGACGAAGGCAAGGTGCTGCACTGGGGCCTGTCCGAGATGGGACCGAACACATTACGCCGCGCCCATGCGGAACTGCCCGTGGCCGCCGTGCAGAATGAGTATTCGATGCTGTGGCGTGGGCCGGAAGACGGGTTGCTGGACCTCTGCGATGAAATGGGTATTGGATTTGTTCCGTTCAGCCCTTTGGGTTACGGCTTCCTGACTGGTGCCATCGACATGGCCACCAGCTTCGCCCCCGGTGACTTCCGCGCAAACACAACGCGCATGCATCCCGAGAACCGCGCGGCCAATATGGCGCTGGTCGAACTGGTAAAGGCCTGGGGTGAACGGAAGAGCGCGGCGCCCGGACAAATCGCCTTGGCATGGCTGATGGCACAAGGACAGTCGATTGTCCCCATTCCCGGTACAACACAGATGCCACATCTGTTGGAGAACATCGCGTCTATAGATCTCAGGTTCAGTTCGGCTGAGCAGGCTGAATTGAATGGCCAGGTTGCCGCCATAGAAGTACAGGGCGCCCGGATGCCAGCGATGGTCGCTGAATGGTCAAACGTCGAGGCACCCGTGCGGAACTGAAGAGCGAAACAGAAATGATCCGAGCGGATGCCAATGCTTGTTGGGTCTTGGCATCCGCTTTTTTATGTCTGCACAGGCTTCGACTGTGGTGGAACGGTTCGAATTTGGTTTCGCCTTCGGTTGGCGCAACATGGATCGGGCAGAGCACTGCCAATTCAGTCGAACTTGAGGCGTGCTGCTTCTGTTCGGTTTCTGACGCCGAGACGCTTGAGAACGGCGCTGACATGCAGCTTTACGGTCCCTTCGGAGATCGCCAAATTCGCCGCAATTTCGCGATTTGAGGCCCCGTTTCGGACCATTTCGAGGATTTCCCTTTGTCGCTTCGTCAGGTTTGATTTCGTAGGTGTACTTTCATCGGTTTCTTTTGGATTACCTGACGATACTAGGCCCCGCGTGGCAAGAAGCGCTTTCTCGAAGTTTGCAAAACAGTCGGTGAGTTCGGCAACGCGGGTATCGACCATGGCTGTGTCTTGCCTGTCGACCGCCGCAACGGCTGCAACAGCGTCACGAAGTGCGTTCAAAGGGGGGGCGAGATCTTTCGCAGCGATGTAGTTGAAACGACCTTCTGCAACCTCGCTGCGGCGTGCTTCTGACAAGGCACGTTCCAACGCGCCGAGGGCCTCGCGGCGGTCTGTTACGTCCAGTGCCACGCCATCCCAAATCACGGTGCCGTCTTGCTGCCGTCGGGGCTTGCCCAGTGACCGTACCCAGCGGTACCCGCCGCCAGATGATTCGACCCGCACTTCGGTATCCAGTGGGGTCAGATCTTGCGCTGACCGTTCAAGCTCGGCCACAAACCTTTCGCGGTCTTCCGGATGCACCCAGGCATGGTCCACTTCTTTGGCCTGCATCAGCTGCGATGGGTTTAACCCAAACGAGCTTTCGACGCCTGAACTTACGTAAATATAACGGTATTTTCCGTCCGGCGTGCGCATGCGCTGCATGGTGTGGCCAGGGAAAGTATCAGCCAAAAGATCGGCAACATCGGGTCGCGGGATAGGGGTGTCTGCATCTGTCATTGTATTACTTAAGTAATATATATTTCGCATCAATACAAGAAATATATAACTTTTTCTATCACCTTGGGGCAAAAAGATATATATCCAATCCCAATCCGGAAAACCGGTACGGGAGGACAATTTGGATAAGATCATCATCGAAGCCCGTGTAAACGAGCTTGCTACTCGTCGCGAAAATCCGCATGTGCCGTTCCTGCCCGTCGAGATTATTGCCGACGCCAAGGCCTGTTATGATGAAGGCGCATCGGTATTCCATTATCACGGCCGCACCGCCGAAGGTGAGCCGGAGCACGCGCCCGAATTCTATCTGGAAACCAATGCCGGTATCCGCGCCCAGTCCGATATCCTGATCCACCCCACGTTGGGGTATGTCGCCAATGACACCGATGCGATGGGCCGCTTCGCGGCCATTGAAGAGATGATGAAAGCGCCCGAAACAGCCCCGGATTTCGCGCCGATGGACACGGGCAGCGTCAATGTCGATTGGTGGAACCCGGATGACGGGAGATACGACACGACCGAGCTGATTTACAAAAATTCGACTGGCACGCTGATGCATTTCGCCGAACGGATCAAACATCACGGTCTGAAACCCTATCTTGTCAGCTGGAACGTCAGCTTTACCCGCCAGATCGAACAATTTCTGAAGATGGGGGTGCTGAGCGACCCGGCCTATATCTGCTTTTGCATGACTGACGAGATCATCTTTGCCGGCCATCCCGGAACGGTCGCGGGGCTGGATGCCCATACTGCTTTTTTGCCCGAAGGATTCCGCTGTGTCTGGACGGTCGTGAACTACAAGGGCGATCTTTTTGAATTGACTGAAAAGATCATTCGCGAAGGTGGGCATATCTCAATCGGGCTGGGTGATTACGCCTATAGGGACGGTGCACGGCACATGACCAATGCCGAGGTGATCGCAAAGGTCGCCGCGCAGGCCCGCGCTATGGGCCGGGAGCCGGCAACCGTGACCGAAACCCGCGCCATCCTGGACATGCCCAAAGTCAAAATTGCGGCCTGAAGGCCGTTTTCAGAATAGACCAACGGGAGGATATTCATGAAACTGACCAAACTTCTGGCCGGAGCTGCCGCGTTGGCCTTGATGGCAGGCGCGGTCAGCGCCGAGACCTTCAAGATGCAGACATTCTTGGGCGCCAATGCTTCGACCACCAAGGCGTTCGAAGGGATGGCTGCGCAACTGGCTGAAGACACGGATGGTGCCATCCAGATCGAGGTGTTGCCGGGCCGCGCCGTTGTGGGCGCGGCCGAAACCATTGAAGCGATCCGAAACGGCCTGCTGGATGGGCAGTACACCGCTCCAACCTATTTCGCAGGTAAGGATCCGGCGATGGGCGTTCTGGGTGACACGATCGGCGCGTATCCAGACAGTGAAACCCGCGACCGCTGGTTCACCGAAGGCGGCGGGCTGGAACTGGCACGCGCGCTTTATGACAAATACGACCTACACATGATCTGCCCAGTCTATTGGCCGTCGGAACAGATCCCGTCCAAGGTTGAGATCAACGGTGTGGCAGACCTGGAGGGGCTCAAAATGCGCGCCCCGGGTGGCCTTGCCTCGGACTTGCTGAGCCGGGCAGGGGCGTCCCTTGTAACCATGGGTGTGGGTGAAAGTGTCACGGCGATGGAAACCGGTGTGCTGGATGCCACGGACCTTGCCAATGTGGCGTTGAACGTGGCCTTGGGCATGCACAATCAGGCGAAGTACTCGGTGCTCGCGCGGCACTCCATGGCAACCACGGAAATGAGCGTTTCCAAAGCCAAATGGGATGGTCTTTCGGCAGAAAACCAAGCCAAGTTCGAGGCAGCTTGCTACGCCATGTCCGAAGGTCTCAAAACCACGCTCAGCGATGAAGACGCCGCCGCCGAGGCGCAGGCCAAGGATGAAATGGGCGTGACCTTCCTTGTCTTCGGGGATGACGATGCCGCCGCCTTCCGGGGATTGACCAAAGAGGTCTGGGCAGACTGGGGTGCCAAAAGCCCAGATGCGCAAGCGATTGTGGACAGTCACACCGCATTCTTGTCTTCTCTCGGGCTGTCCAATTGAACGCAGTCGAGCGGGTCGTGCCAAGCCACGGCCCGCAAATGCCCTGGATGTGAGACATGCTTGATCGACTTGCTATTTGGCTGGGCCGGACCACCGCGTGGTGCTTTGCCGCCATTGTCCTGATCATGGTCTATGAGGTGGTGGCTCGGTACGCGTTCAACGCGCCCACGACCTGGGCGCATGAAACCTCGATCCTGCTGGCCAGTTTCGGGTTCATCTTTGGAGGGGCCTTTTGCATGGCAGAAGGCACGCATATGCGCATCACCCTCCTGGTTGAACAGCGGCCCCGGTTTGCGCGGTTCTCGGATGCGTTATCGCTGATTGCCGGGATCATTTATCTGGGCGGTTTGTCCTACGCGGCGTGGCGCATGGCCGAACGGGCGATCTGGCGGTTTTCGCTGAACGGCGCATGGGATCCGGAACGGTCTGGCAGCACGCTGAATTCACCATTGCCGTCTTACCTTAAGGCACTGCTCTTTCTGGGGTCCGCGCTATTTCTGTTGCTGGTCCTGAAACAGGCAGCAGCCCTTCTTCAGCGGCGAAGCCGGAGTGTCGACTAGTGGATATCGGCACCGTCACCTTCCTGATCATAGGGACCATGGCAACGTTGCTGATCCTGGGCGTGCCGCTCGCGTTCGTGTCGGGCGCGATTGCCGTTGTTCTTGCGGTCA
Source organism: Tateyamaria omphalii (assembly GCF_014651375.1). Taxonomy (GTDB): domain Bacteria; phylum Pseudomonadota; class Alphaproteobacteria; order Rhodobacterales; family Rhodobacteraceae; genus Tateyamaria; species Tateyamaria omphalii. The sequence continues at coordinate 274,120 of NZ_BMWT01000002.1, read as the reverse complement.
GCCAGTTTGGTCTGAACGCGCTGTTCATCGTGGGGTCGCGTACGGTCGATTTTTTGGACAGTTTCGCCCTGATCGCCGTGCCCATGTTCGTGCTGATGGCGTCAATAATGGAACGCTCCGGCGTGGCAAAGGATCTCTATCACGCCTTCCACGTCTGGGCGGGATCGGTGCGCGGCGGGATCGGTGTTGTGACAACTGGCGTTGCGGTGCTTTTGGGAGCCACGACGGGCATCATCGGGGGCGAGATCGTGCTGCTCGGCCTGATCGCCTTACCGCAAATGCTCAAGCTGAGTTACGATCGCAAGCTGGCCATCGGCACGATCACGGCTGGTGGGTCGTTGGGCACGATGATCCCGCCTTCGATCATTCTGATTTTCTATGGGCTGACAGCGGAGGTCTCGATCTCACACCTCTTTCTCGCCACGCTGGTGCCGGGACTGATGCTGGCAAGCTTTTATGTCGCCTATATCCTGATCCGCTGCGGGTTGAATCCCGATCTTGGCCCACCCTTGCCGCCGGAAGAACGCGATATGCCACTTTTGGAAAAACTTTCGCTTTTCAAAGGTGTGGCCCTGCCCATGGCCGTTGCAGGTGGCGTGCTGGTGTCGATTTATGCGGGCTTTGCCTCCATCACCGAAAGCGCGGCTCTTGGCGCGTTTGGGGCCGCCATCGCTGCATGGGTTCGCAATGAATTCAGCTTTGCCATGCTCAACGATGTATTGATTCAGGCGCTCAGAACCTGTGGCATGGTTTTCTGGCTGGTCTTCGGCACCAATGCGCTGATCGGGGTCTATAACCTTATGGGCGGGATCACGTTCGCCTCGAACATGCTGGCGGGCGTCAGTCAGGAGCCGGCGATCATTCTGGCCGTAATGATCGGCGTGTTTGTCCTTCTGGGCTTCTTCATCGACTGGATTGGCATCCTGTTTCTGACGATGCCGATCTTTCTGCCGGTGCTGACCCAGCTGGGATATGACCCGATCTGGTTTGGCATCGTCTTTAACCTCTCGATGCAGATCGCCTATCTGACGCCGCCTTTTGGGCCCGCCTGCTTCTATTTGAAAGGCGCGGCGGGGAACACGTTGGAACTGTCTGAAATTTTCGCGGCGCAGTGGCCCTTTATCGGGCTGCAGATTCTGGCGCTGATCATCGTTGTGATGTGGCCGGGCTTGTCGTTGTGGCTGCCGCAATTGGTTTACGGGTAACCGACCATGGGACGTGTGCACATTCTGGATACCGTGTCACAAACCCCGCCGGGCAACCGGATGGGGCCGGACGAGCTGCGCGCAGCGCTCACCATGATGCTGCGCATCCGCCGGTTCGAGACGCGTGCGAAAGAGATGTTCCTGAAAGGCGTGATCAAGGGCACTGCTCATTCCAGCGTGGGGCAGGAGGCAATCGCTGCTGGAGCCTGTGCAACCCTTGGACCTGACGATTTCGTGCTGACCCATCATCGGGGTCACGGGCATACGATCGCCAAAGGCTCCGATATCCGGTTGATGTTCGCCGAGCTGATGGGCCGTGCGCCAGGCTATTGTGCAGGCTTGGGCGGGTCGATGCATATTGCTGATTTCGATCGGAACATCCTTGGGGCAAACGGTATCGTGGGCGCAGGCATGGGGCTGGGCACCGGGGCAGCACTGGCTGAACAGTTGAACGACACTGGCAATATCGGCATTACGTTTTTCGGCGACGGCGCAGCCAATGAGGGGATATTTCACGAGGCGCTGAACCTCGCCTCCGTGTGGAACTTACCCCTGATTTTCTTCTGTGAAAACAATCAATACGGCCTGACCACCGCAACCGAAACCGTCACCGCAGGCCCCAATATCGCCGCACGGGGCGACGCCTACGGCGTTCCAAACGAGCGCGTCGATGGCAACGATGTAGCAGCAGTGTTCGAGGTGGTCGAACGTGCCGCTTTGCGCGCCCGCGCGGGCGATGGGCCAACACTGATCGAGGCGCTGACCTACCGCTGGGATGATCATTCCATGCGCGCCAACCTGCCGTCTTACCGCTCGGAAGAAGAGGAAGATGAATGGAAAACCCGCGACCCGATCACGCGCTTGCGGGATCGGCTGGCCGATGCAGGCGCGCTTGAGACCAAAGGTTATGACACGCTCGTGTCCGAGGTTGAGGAAGAGATCGAGGCCGCCATTGATTGGGCACAACAGCAGGCCGAACCAGATATGGACCTTGCCATGGCCAATGTCCTGCCGCCCGCGCAACTGAACTATGCGGAACCAGAACCAGGCGCCCGCTGCATTACCTACCGCAAGGCGATCACCGAAGCCTTCGCGCTGGAGATGGAGGCGGACGAAAACGTCATTATCCTGGGAGAAGACGTGGGTGCCACCGGTGGTATCTTTGGCCTGACCCCCGGGCTTTACGACCGCTTCGGCGCCGACCGGGTGCGCGACACGCCGATCTCCGAAGGGGCGATATCCACCTGTGGGGTGGGGGCTGCGATGCGCGGCAAGCGCGTGGTTGTCGAAGCGCAGCTTTGGGATTTCGTCACGCTGATGATGGATGCCATCGTCAATCAGGCGGCCAAGGCGCGGTTTATGTTAGGCGGCAAGGCAAAGGTGCCTATCGTTTTTCGTGGGCCGCAAGGCGCAGGCATTCGGCTGGCTGCACAGCATTGCCAATCGCTCGAGATGTTCTTTGCCAATGTGCCGGGTCTGCAGGTCTATGCACCCTCCACCGCTTATGATGCCAAGGGGCTCATGGCCTCGGCCATCGCCAATGACGGCCCGGTCGTCTTTCTGGAGCACAAGTTGCTCTATCTGGGGGCAGAGCAGCCGGTGCCCGAAGCCCGCTACCTGATTGAACCCGGCCGTGCGCGCGTCGTCCGCACCGGTACCGATTGCACCGTCGTCGCCACGCTTGCGATGGTCGAACGGGCGTTGCAAGCCGCCGAGCGGCTGGAACGTGACGGCCTCAGTGTCGAAGTGATCGACCCCCGTACGATCAAACCGCTGGATATCGACACGATCTGCGAGAGCGTGAAGAAAACGAACCGCGCCGTTATCGTCCATGAGGCTCCTCTTTTCGGCGGGTTCGGCGGGGAAATCACCGCCGCCATTCAGGAACAGGCCTTCGACTGGCTCGACGCGCCGGTTACCCGGATTGGGGCGCCCGAGATGCCGGTGCCCTACAACGACCGGCTTGAGCGGGAATACATGCCCGACGCCCGCCGCATCGCTGAAGCAATCAAATCCGTCTGTTACAGGAGTTGAAGCATGACCAAGCGCAAAGTCATCATCCCCAAAGGGATGGAGAACATCTATGACACCTATCATTATGCACCTGCCATAAAGGTCGGTGATGCACTCTATCTGTCGGGGCAGGTGGGACGCGACGAAAACCTCAACGTCGTTGAAGGCACCGAAGCGCAGTACGTACAGGCCTTTGAGAATGTCAGAAAAGTGCTGGAGGCCGCAGGCGCCAGCTTCGACGATGTGGTCGAGCTCGAGACCTGGTTTGCCGATAGTATGGCCGATCTGAAAATCTTTCTTGAGGTCAAGGATCGTTACTTCACCAAGCGTTACCCCACCTGGACGGGGTTTGCCGTCAAAGGATTCTCCATGCCCGGCATATTGGTCGAAATCAAATGCAAGGCCGTCCTTGGGCTGTCTGACGCATGACCCGCGATCTGAAATCTCTGCTGGCCTCGGAGGCCACGGTTCTGGGCACATGGACCCAGATCGCCGCGCCGGAAATGGTGGACCTGATTGGTCTCAACGGGTTCCAGTTTACGATCATCGATTGCCAACACGGGCCTTTCGGGATCGAGACCGCTGAAAACCTCGCTCGCGCGGCGGATGCCAACAATATCGCTGTTGCGTTGCGCGTGTCACGCAACGATCCGGTTGAGATCATGAAAGCCCTCGATGCCGGGATCCGTCACGTTGTGGTGCCGAACATGGAAACGGCTGAAGAGGCCGCGCAGGCCGTGGCAGCCACACGGTTCGGGCCCGCCGGGTTGCGCGGCGCGTGCCCATGTTGCCGGTCAGGCGGGCATTTTATCCGCAATTGGCAGGACTACGTCCTGGCCGAAGAAGCGCGCACCGGGGCGATTGCCCTTGTGGAAACCGCAAATGGCCATCGCAACATCAACGCCATTTGCGCAACCGAAGGTCTGGTGGCGCTTATGGTTGGCCCGTTTGATTTATCAGTTTCCATGGGCTTTGGCGGAGATTGGCGCAACGATACGGTCTCGCAAGCCGTGTCCGACATCGTGACCGCGGCGCAAGCGGCAGGGCTTCCGGTTATGATGCCCGTGTTCGCCCCTGATCCCGACGAATGCCGTGCACTGATCAACAAATGGACGGCGCGGGGGCTGTCTTCATTTGTCATTGGGTCCGACAAGATCATCGTTGCCGAAGCGTTCGCGCAATGGTCCTCAACATTGGCAAAGTGAGCGAAGCACGACTGCGATCAGGCAAGCATTGAACCATTGCCTTCCAAGATCGAAGCCAATTCCAAGTTTCATCGGGCGCCGTTCCCGACGACATTGCTGCCCACTTCATGACATTGCGTCGCAACACATCGGCCATGTTGCATCCGTATGAAACCGCAATGTTTCGGTCAGCCAACGCGCTATTGGTCTGGTTGCCATCAAGGACGGTTACTTCCGGCAGATCGTGAATTCACCATCGTCGCATACATTGAGCATGTCGGTTATGGGCCGCCTTTGCCATTGCGTCAAACCAAGCCTGACAGGGCCTCCACATACTACCGTCTCGAAGACGCGTAGTGTTCGGAAGCGGCGTAGTAGTCATCGAACCCAATCCGCCTACGCAAGTCGGCAAAGTCCATCTGGGCCGGACGTTCGTCATCACGCATGGCACGCAGGGTTGTGACCATCGCCTGCATTGCGGCGGCCATCAGCGACAGTGGATAGGCGGCAATGCTGTAGCCGATGTCGTGCAAGACAGCATTCGGCAGATCCGGGGTCTCGCCGCCCTCGACGATGTTGGCCATTTTCGGACCCGGGAGGGAGGTACAGACCTCGCGCATTTCCTGTTCGGACCTCGGGGCCTCTACAAACAGGATATCCGCGCCAAGATCAGCGAATGTGGCGGCGCGCTCGATCGCCTCGCCAAGGCCATGTTCATGGCGGGCATCCGTCCGGGCGAGGATCAGGATATCACTGCCTTGGGCGCGCAGCGCGTCGCGTTCATCCACCGCCGCACGCACCCGGTCAAAGGCCTCGTCGCGCGCCACCACAGCCTTGCCTGGTGTGTGTCCGCAGCGTTTGGGTGCCAGTTGATCTTCGATCATGATCGCTGCTGCCCCGGCCTTGGCAAAGCCCGCCACGGTGCGCCGCACATTCATGGCGTTGCCGTATCCGGTGTCCCCGTCACCGATCAACGGAATGGTCGTCGCATCGGTGATGTTGCGCACTTGATCGACAACCTCGCCGTAGCTCATCAGGCCCAGATCAGGGGCGCCGATGCGGCTGGCCGACGCGGCAAAGCCAGACATGAAAGTCAGTGCATAGCCTTCCTGCGCGATCAGCTTTGCCGACAGCGCGTCAAAACAGCAGGGCATGATGTGGCATGTATCCTGCGTAAGCAGGTGGCGCAGGGTTTCGGTTGGGGTCATGGGGCTGGCTACCATTTAAAGGGGATGTATAGGGCGAGGTCCGGCAGGACATATAGCAACACGACCGTGCAAAGCATCAGGGCCAGAAACGGCCACACGCCCCTTGCCACGTTCGAAAGGCTGGTTCGAGCGACCGATTGAATGACGTAGAGGTTCAAACCAACGGGCGGCGTGATCAGTGCGCATTCCACCATGATGACCATGTAGATCCCGAACCAGATCGGATCGAAGCCCATCCCGAGGGCCGCAGGCAACAGTACCGGCGTCATGATGAGGATCATCGAGAGTGCCTCGAACACCAGTCCCATCAGCAAGAGCACAACGGACACCACGAGAATGAACATGATCGGCCCGTCGATGGTTTGCGTCAGGAAGGCGGAGATGTCCTGAGGGATGCGGTAGAGCGCGATGGCTTTGCCAAAGACCTTGGCACCCGCCACGATCAGCAGGATCGCCGCGGTGGTGATGGCGGACTCGCGCACCGCCTCCCACAATGTCGCCCAGGTCAATGTGCGCAGCCAGAAGGTCACGATGAACAGGGCCGCCGCCGACCCGACCGCTGCGGCCTCTGTCGGGGTAAAAGCACCTGAATAGAGACCGATGATCACCAAAGCGGCGAGGGACACCGAAGGCAGAGCACGCTTGGAGGCGTCTATCCGTTCAGACATACTGGCCTTGGGCACATTTTCAAAGTTGTCCGACAGCTTCGCATGCAGCATCGCAAACAGGATGAAGAGCATGACCAGCACAAGCCCCGGTCCGATGCCAGCGAGAAACAGCGCGAGAACCGATTGTTCGGTGACGAAGCCGTAAACGATCATCGGGATTGAGGGCGGAATCAGAATGCCCAGCGTGCCGCCAGCAGCTAGCAACCCGTAGACAAAGCGCTTTTCATAGCCACGGTTGATCATCTCGGGGATCGCCACCGTTCCGATGGTGGCGGCCGTCGCCACTGACGACCCGGAAATCGCAGCAAACAGACCACAACTGATGATGGTTGCCACAGCAAGGCCGCCGGGCCAGTGCCCGACCCAGGCTTGAACGGCGGCAAAGAGATCGCGCCCGACGCCGCCTTTCAACAGCAGATTTGACATCAGCAGGAACAGCGGCACTGCAAGCAGGATGAAACCGTCCAAAGTGGACAGGATGGATTGCGGTGCCATCAGCGGAGAAAAACCGCCCAACAGCAACATACCCAGCCCCATGCCTCCCAGCGCAAAGGCCACCGGCACGCCCAGAAGCAGCAAGGCAAAAAGGCAGGCGAGGATCAGAACGATGGTCATTCGTGCGTTGTTCCGAGCTGGGTCGCGTCAGAACCTCGCAACCGAATGAGTTCGACAACGCCCTGCAGTGCCAGCAGTCCGAAACCGACGGGCACAGATGCCTCTGCGATCCACACTGGCAGGTTCAGAAGCGAGCCCGTTGTGCGACCGCGAACGAAACTGTCAAAAAAGATGTCGAACCCCCAGAAGGCGACAATTGCCGAAAAGACGACGACGATTGCCAGCGCTACAGAAGCGCAAACCTTTTGGGCCATAGGCGGCAGGAGGGTCGTGATCGCATTCACGGTGATATGCCGCCGCAGGGTCAACAGGTACGCCATGGCCAGCAAGCAGCCCCAGATCAGGCAAAGCTGGCTCAGCTCCGCAGCCCAGATCGTGGGGCGGATGAAGAAATAGCGCGCGATGACCTCGTAGGTCAGCATGACGCCGGTCGCCGCCAGCATGATCGCCCCAAGGGCGCAGGCCGCTTGTGACAATGATGTTATGGCCTTCATGTCGCAGGCAAACAGGCGGCCCGAAGGTCGCCTGTCACAATCTGTTGTGCCATTGGGATCAGGATCCGGAGTCCACGCCAAGCGCGTCCAGCACTTGCTGCCCGGCCGCACCTGTGGCGGCCAGATAGCCATCGATCACTGGCTGCGAAACTGCCTGCCATGCGGCAAGCTCTTCGTCGGTCAGTTCGACGATATTCATGCCGTTTTCTTCGGCTGCTGCGTAGGCATCCGCCTCGATTTGGCTCATGCGGTCGCGCACATCGCTTTGCGCCACGTTGGCCGCATCGCGGATGTGGCCTTGCGTTTCTGCATCCAGACCGGCCCACCAGTCATTGTTGACCACAACGACGAATTCGATGTTTGCGTGGTTGGTCTTGGTGATGGTGTCCATGACCTCCCACAGCTTACGGGATTTCACGCCCGAAACGCCGGTCATGCCCACATCGACCGTGCCACGCTGATAGGCCAAATACTGCTCCGAACCCGAGATAAGTGTCGGCGCACCGCCTGCAGCTGTTACAAAATCACCCAGTGTCTTACCAAATACACGTGCCTTTTTGCCTTGCATGTCCGCAGGAGTGCGGATTGGTTCATCCTGCGACAGCATGATCGCGCCACCATAGGCTTGCCAATAAAGAACAGAGCCGCCGGTCTTGGCGATCTCGGTTTCCAGGATGTTCCGCACGGGCGATCCTTCGGCAACGGCGTCGCGCACTTTTTCCTCGGTGTTGAAGAGGAACGGCATGTAGAACACGTCGACCACCGGTGCATCGCCCACGTAGCGGGTCAGCGACGCAACACCGGCCTCAATCGCGCCAGAGCCAACGGCGGCAGGCACTTCCTTGTCCTTGTAAAGCGTTGCACTGTCGTAGATTTCGACGTCGATCGCACCTCCCGTGCGTTCCTCAACTTCCTTTTCGAAAAGGACAAGGTTCTCACCGAGATGGCTGGTCAGTGGAAGCTGCAACGAAATCCGCATCTTCTCTTGCGCGATGGCGGCAGTGCCCAGCAAAGACAGGCCAGCGGCAGCGATTATTGCTTTGTGAAACATTGTATCCTCCCAGAAACAGTACCGATCAGGATTCCCGAGTGGCTTGAAATTGGCAACCGAATATTCGTTTGTTTGCATTGATGCCGATTTGTGGACAGCCCCCGAGTGTGGAAAACACCTTCGGCGGATGACTTGCTTTCTCCGGCCTCATTGACGATCAGGCGACCCCGTCGGGTGTGCCGCCCAGCTTTCGCGTGCGTTACGGGATATGGCGCGAAGCGTTCATGAGTTGACTGAAGTTGCAGGAAAGAGTTTGCGGGTTTAGGGCGCAGTCATCGTCTGCCTTAGGGAAGGCTGCACCGCAGCATGGGCTGCTGTGGCCAACCGCCTGGCACACGCGGTCTTGTCGACCGCATGTGACCATTTGAATGCGCCTAGTCCAGAAACGCCTTTTCCACCACGTAGTGCGCAGGCTTGGAATTCGCGCCTTCTTCCAGCCCATATTCCTCGAACATCTCTTTCAGTTCGAGGTTGAAGGCCAGATTACCGCAAATCATTGCGCGGTCGCTTTCAGGGTTCAGCGGCTCCACGTCCAGATCCTTGAAGGCTTCACCGGATTTCATCAGGTCTGTGATGCGGCCCATCTTGGGGCTCTCTTCACGGGTGGTGGTCGGGTAGTATTTGATCTTCTTCCAGAACCCTTCGCCAATCACTTCGTTCAGAAGTTCGTCATGCTTGAGGCTCTCGATCAGGTCGCGGCCATAAGTCAATTCACCCACCTCGCGGCAGGTGTGGGTGATGATGACCTCGTCATAGTCTTCATAGGTCTGTGGCTCGCGCAGCAGGCTTGCAAAGGGGGCAAAGCCCGTGCCGGTGGCAAAGAACCAGATGCGCTTGCCAGGCAGCAGGGCGTCATGCACCAGCGTACCCACGGGTTTGGGGCGCAGTATGATTTTATCACCCGGCTGGATGTGCTGAAGCTTCGAGGTCAGGGGACCGTCCTGCACCTTGATCGAGTAAAACTCCAGTTCCTCGTCCCAGGATGGCGACGCGATGGAATAGGCGCGCAGCAGCGGCTTCTGCTTGCCGGTCTCAGGGTGCGGATCACCCATCAGGCCGATCATCACGAACTCGCCCGAGCGGAAGCGCAGCGATGCGGGGCGCGTACAGCGGAAACGGAACAGGCGATCGGTGTAGTGTTCGATCTCCGTCACCGTCTGGGCATCGGGCAGGGTCGGGGTGGCCTTGACGGCGGTTGTTTCGTTCACGGGTGTTTGCTCGGTCATATGTGTGTCAACGCAGGTTTAGACCCGCGCCTCTCAATTTAGGAAGGGTTTTTTCAACCCGCGATACGGCACAACGCCGCGCGGGACCTTGATCTGGGTCAGATGGTGAGGGTTTTAGTGGTTTGATGCACCGCGCAGTCGCGCCTGGTAATCATGGGCCTGCCAGTCGCTGCGGAACTGCCACTGGTCCTCGGGTTGACGGGCGGCCAACGCCTGGCTGATTTCAACCTCGTCAAAGCCGGACCGGCGCGCCATGGCGTACTGGTCCGAGATGACGTGCCCCTTGGCGCGCAGCCGACCCTGATAGCCGCGCAGGCGCAGCATCCGGGCAATGGTGAAGCCGCGCCCATCGGCGAAGCTGGGGAAATCCACGCGGATGATATCCGCATTCAGCGGGATCTGGTCGGGGTCCGCATCGCTTGGCACATCCAGCGCTGCAGCATCATTGGCCGCCTCGCCCAAAGGGGTATAGCCACGGTCCCATGTGTCGGGGCCAAAGCCTTGATCTGTCACTACAATTGTCATGTCGGTGCTCCAGTTCTCACCAATTTCCCATCGACGAAGTGGATGCCACACTCGTCCTTGTCCTGATCCCGCCAGCGTCCCGCGCGCGGGTCTTCGCCTTCCGCCACCGGGGACGTGCAGGGCGCACAGCCGATGCTCGGATACCCCTGGGCCACCAGGGGATGCCGGGGCAGGCGGTTTTCTTCCATGTAATCACGCACGTCCTCAGGGGCCCAGCGGGCCAGCGGGTTCACCTTGATGCGCCCCGTGGCGGCCTCGACTTCAAAGAACTCCAGCTTGGCGCGTGTGCCCGATTGATACCGCTTCCGGCCTGTCATCCATCCGCTGTAGGGTGCCAGCGCCTTTTGCAGAGGCACCGTCTTGCGCAAGGCACAGCACGCATCGGTGTCGCGCTGATGCAATGTGCCGTCCGGGTCCTGTGCATGGGCGTCATCGGCACGGATTGCGGTCACGTTCTGCAACCGTAGCCGTTCGGCGACATCCTGCTGATAGACCAGAGTCTCGGCAAAAAGCATCTCTGTATCGATGAAAATCACCGGCACATCCCGCTTCACCATCGCCGCAAGGTGCAGCAGCACCACTGATTCCGCCCCGAAGCTGGACACCAGCGCGATGTCCGGCACCGCTTCGAACGCGGCGCGCAACACATCCGTGGCCCCGTGATGGGTCAGCCGCGCATTCAGCGCGCTGACCATCACGGAGGCGTCGGGGCTCGCCGACCCTCCGGGGATGAGCGACGTCCCGGAAACGCTCTGGGAGAGCGTTTTAGTCGCGAACGGGCGGAGCCCTTTTTTGGCGAAATGAAGCATGGGTGCTTACTCCGCGGCCACCTTGGTTTCGGGATACAGGGCCGCTTTGAACGGGGCGAGGCCGGTACGGCGATACGTGTCGATGAACTCTTCGTCCTCGCCCGTCCGCAGCTCAAGATAGGTGTCGACGATCCGCTCGATGGCCGGAACAACCTCATCCGCCGAGAAGCCCGGGCCAACCCGGTCTCCCACAGCAGCCGTTTCGGTGTGATCGCCACCCAACGTGATCTGGTAGTTCTCTACACCGGCTCGGTCGAGGCCGAGGATGCCGATATGGCCCACATGGTGGTGACCACAGGCGTTGATGCAGCCCGAAATCTTGATCTTCAGCGCGCCAATCTCGTGCTCGCGTTTCAGATCGTCAAAGGCGGTCGCAATCTCCTGCGCAATCGGGATCGAGCGGGCGGTGGCCAGCGCACAATAGTCCATGCCGGGGCAGGCAATGATGTCGCTGATCAGGCCAATATTCGCTGTCGCCAGCCCTTCGGCGCGCAGGGCAGAATAGATCGACGGCAGTGACGCCTTGTGCACATGCGGCAGGATCACGTTCTGCTCGTGGCTGATGCGGATCTCGTCATAGCCATATGTTTCGGCCAGGTTCGCAATCAGGCGCATCTGTGCTGCCGACGCATCGCCGGGCGTGGCTCCATGTTTCTTCAGGCTGATGGTGACGATGGCGTGATCTGTATCGCGGTGTTCGGTTACATTGGTGTCAGTCCAGGCGCGGAAGGCCGGGTAGTGCTGCAATGCCTGGGTGTAGGGCGCTGTGTCGGCCTGTACGAAGTCCGGTGGCGCAAAATGCCCCTCGATCTCGCGCAACATCTGCACATCCACGCCCGAGAATGCCTTGCGCGTCTCGACAAACCGTTCATCGACCAGACGGCGGATTTCATCAATGCCATGTTCGTGCACAGTGATCTTGATCCGCGCCTTGTACTTGTTGTCGCGGCGCCCGATTTGGTTCCAGACAGACACGATGGCCTCAAGGTAAGGCAGCAGGTCCGCTTCCGGCAGGAAGTCGGTGATGACCTTCCCAATCATTGGCGTCCGGCCCAGGCCGCCGCCCACGATGATCTCGTAGCCGCGTGCGCCGTCGCGCTCGACCATGCGGATACCGATGTCATGTGCCTTGGTCACGGCACGGTCATTCGGCGATCCGGTGATGGCGATCTTGAACTTGCGGGGCATGAACTGAAACTCAGGGTGGTCGGTGGACCACTGGCGCATCAGCTCTGCCACAGGGCGCGGATCGGCAATCTCGTCTGCCGCAGCACCCGCGAAATGGTCCGCCGTTACGTTGCGGATCGTGTTGCCCGAGGTCTGGATGGCGTGCATCCCTACCTCGGCCAGCGCGTCCAGCATATCGGGCACGTCTTTCAGCTCGGGCCAGTTGTACTGGATGTTCTGGCGCGTGGTGAAGTGGCCATAGCCCTTGTCCCAGCGTTCGGCGATGTCGGCCAGCTTGCGCATCTTGGCCGAGGACAGCGTGCCATAGGGGATCGCGACGCGCAGCATGTAGGCGTGCAGTTGCAGGTACAGGCCGTTCATCAGGCGCAGGGGCTTGAATTCGTCCTCGGTCAGCGCGCCGGAAATCCGGCGCTCGACCTGGTGACGGAACTGGGCGTTGCGCTCGGCCAGAAAGGCGGTGTCGAACTCGGAATAGCTATACATCAGGACAGCTCCACTTGCTTGCCATGGGCGTAGTTGCTGGGGCCGGTGGCCCGGAAGGTTTCGCGAAAATGGGTCGGGACGGGCTTGCCATCCTCAACGGCGACGTCAGCCAGATAGGCGCCGACGACTTCGTCGACCTGTTGCGAGGCTTCGATCAGACGCAAATCGGCATCGGCCTCATCGGTCAGCACCTCGGCCTCATCCAATGTGCGGGTCCAGCCGTCGGCGGTCTGGTAGATGACATCGCCAGCCAGCAGGTGGTTGGCTGTGACAACTTTGGGGGTGAACGCCTTGGGCATCAGTGCGCCTCCTGAATCTGTTCTTGCATCTGCGGCAGTGGGATCTCGGGGATGGCGGCCAACGCGGCACGGGGCGCCAGGCCAATGAAAGTTAGAGCAGGGCCACCGAGACCAGCTTCGGTCAGGGTTGGCTCCATCTCAGCCACAGTGGTTGACAGGACCTGTTGGTCGGCCCGGCTTGCATTTTCCACGAAGGTCACGGGTGTCGACGGATCAATCCCGTGCATCATCAGGCGACCCTGGATGAAGCGGGCTGACTTCTTGCCCATATAGATGGCTGCGACCTCACCGGGTTGGGCCAGCGCCTTCCAGTCGTGATCGGCAAAGCCGCGCGTGTCGTGGCCGGTCAGGAACCGGACAGAGGAGTTGCGGCCACGGCGGGTCAGCGACTGGCCGATGGAGGCGACCGCAGCAGAGGCGGCGGTGATGCCCGGCACGATGTGATAATCGACACCGGCCTCGGTCACGGCTTCGATCTCTTCATCCAGACGTCCAAAGACAGTGGCGTCGCCGGATTTCAACCGCACGACCTGTGCGCCTTTCAGCCCGTGTTCGACAATCAATTCGTTGATCACCTCTTGCGGGGTGGAAGGGCCAAAAGCCTCTTTGCCCACATCGATCATGGTCGCCTCGCGGCGGGCCAGTTCGAGGATTTCCTTGGAAATCAGGCGGTCATAAATCACGACATCGGCTTCATCCAAGGCTTTGCGGGCCTTGAGGGTCAGCAATTCGGGATCACCCGGTCCTGCGCCAACAAAGGAGACATGGCCCTTACGGGTTTCGCGCATCAGGTGGTCGGCCAGCAGATCGTCAAGTGCGGGCTGCACGGCCTCTTCGCCATCGCTCATCGCCTTGGGACCGGCATTGAAGTAGTAATCACGCCAGAAGTCGCGGCGCGGGCGGCCAAAGGGCAGGGCGTCTGCCGCTTTGCGGAATACCTTGCCAATGCGGGCAAGGGTGCCAAGGGATGTGGGCAGGCGCTCCTCCAGATCGGCCTTGATCGCACGGGCCAGAACTGGGGCGGCCCCTTCAGTGCCGATGGCAACGGTGACCGGGTCGCGGTCCACGATGGCGGGGGTGATGAACTGGCTGTCGGCGAGGTTGTCGACGATATTAACCAGTGCGCCGTCTGCATGGGCGATGGCCGCGGTCCGCTTGTCTTCGGCCTCATCTTCATCGGCGGCATAGAAGAGGGCGGCGCACATCGCATCGCCGGGTTCCATCGCGCGGTCGATCAGGCGCAGTTTGCCGTCGGCGTCCCACGCCTTGATTTGATCATCGGCGTGTACCGCAAAGACCGTGATGTGGGCCGTTGTCTTCATCAGCAGGCGCAGCTTGGCCAGCGCCGCATCACCGCCGCCCGACAGCACGATCCGCCGTCCGGCTGTGTTCAGGAAGATGGGGAAATGGTTCATATCGGCCTCGATCCCGTGAAACTGACCTTCAATATAGGAAATTATCCCGGTTTTCCGCTAGACAACGGCGCAGATAAGGATGATTGTTCTATCTCTGTGCAGGTGCAGAACGCCTGTTTCCCGATTTGGAGCGCTTTGGAATGTCTGTTCGCATCGACGACGTGGATCGCAAAATTCTGGCCGAGCTGCAGCGCGATGCCAGCCAGTCTCTTGACGATATTGCCAAGGCGGTGGGGTCCTCGAAGACACCCGTTTGGAACCGGATTCGCAAGCTGCGCGAGGCAGGCGTGGTGGGTCAGCAGACCGTTGTGCTGGATGCGGAGGCGCTGGGGTTCGAGGCTTGTTTCTTTGTCCTGATCCGCACATCCGAGCACGAGGCCGACTGGCAGGCCAAGTTCCTGCGCGCGCTTCAGGAGCGGCCGGAGGTGCAAGAGGCGCATCGGCTGGCGGGTGACATCGATTACATTCTGAAAGTGCGGGTGAAAAACGCCCGTGCCTATGACGCGTTTTATCAGGCGTTGATTTCCGAGGTGCGGGTGCACAACGTGACCGCGCTTTTGTCGATGGAAGAGATCAAGTCCACTACGATGCTTCCCTTGGAAACGTGATCCAAAGGCGCGCTACCGCGCATTTCACATTCAGCCAGTGGAGACGCAACGCTATGCTTTTGGCGTCGCGCGGGTTGGGCGGTGTGGAATGTTTTGCTGAGAGGTCGCTTAAGGCGCTTTGCGTCTCAAGCAGACCTGTTCGAGGGTGGTGTGAGTCGCGCCCGCATCAAGGACACGCCGCCTTTGGCGGTGGCCTTTGGCCATCCTTGACCCGGTCCCGACTCACGCTGAGACGATCAGCCGGTCGAGTTTGTGGAAGTGGTAGCTGTCGGCATAGGCTGGCGTTTCGGTGATGCGCAGCTTGGGCATGGCCTCGAACAAAGCAGGCAGGGCGATCTTCATCTCAAGCCGGGCGAGCGGTGCGCCCACGCAGAAATGCAACCCGCCGCCAAAGGCGACATGGGTGTTCTTCACGCGGCTTGGATTGAATTGGTCAGGGGTGTCGAACACGCCCGGGTCGCGGCCTGCGGCCCCCAGCATCAGCGCAATCTCATCACCGGGGCCAAGGCTGTGCCCACCCACTTCGATAGGCTCATAGACGTGCCGGGTGAACATATGCAGCGGCGGGTCAAAGCGCATGACTTCTTCCACCGTTCGGTCCACGCGGTCAGGCGCCAGCGCATTGGTCTGGCCTGTCTCGATGAGCGCTTTTACCGCGTTGCCGAGGCTGTGCACCGTCGCCTCGTGCCCCGCGTTCAGGAGCAGGATACACGTCCCGATCATCTCGTCATGGCTCAGCGTCTGGCCGTCTTCGTCTGCAGCAATCAACTCGGTGATCAGGTCATCGCGGGGATCGTTCCGCCGCTCCTCGATATAGCCGCGCAGAAAGGCCGAAAACTCCCTGGCCGCCGCATTTGCCGCATCCTCGATCGCCCGATCACGCCCTGCCTGGTACATCGCCACCATGGCGGATGACCAGCGCAACAGGTCCGATCCCATCTCCTCTGGCACACCCAGCAGGCGCGCGATGACGCGGACGGGGACCAACTGGCAGTAAGTCGGGATCAGGTCGAATTGTCCCTCGGACAGCCCCGCCAGCAGATCAGCACAGATGGCGCGAATGTCGCCTTCAAGGCCCCCGATGCGGCGCGAGGTGAAGGCGTGCAGAACCAACCGACGCAAGCGGGTGTGTTCCGGAGGCTCCAGCTCCAATAGCGAATAGCGCTCCACCGCATCGAAATCGGTCAGATGGGCAGGGGCGGCCCCGCGCCCCGGCACGGCACGGCCCAAACGCCGGTCGCGCAACAGCGCATGCACGGTGGCATGGTCAAAGGCCGCGTGCATCCCGTAATCATGCCAGAACAGCACCGGGCCGTCGGCCCGCGCACGGTCATAGAAGGTGTATGGGTCCTGAACAAAGGCGGGGTCATGTGGGGACTGGATCAACATGGCGCACATGTCTCAGGCCCACCGCGCCTTGGCAAGCCTTCGCGCGCACGGGTAGGGTGGCCGTCATGGGAAACGGATACCTCAGACGGATCAGCGTGGTGCTGGGCTTTGTTGCGCTTGTGGCGGCAGCAGCCGCTGGCGTGTGGCGCTATGGGTACTTCCAGGCACTTGATCAACTGGCGCGGCAGGGGCAATCGGACCTTGCGCTCGCCTCGGACCGCCTGACAGGGCAGCTCCAGCGCTACCGTGAACTGGCGGTGCTGGTGGCGGATCACCCGCGTGTCAGTGCGGCACTTGCGGGGGAAGATGTCAGCCAGGTCGAAGCGCTGTTCCTTGAAATCGCTGACAAAACAGCAGCGCAGGATATCCGCCTGACCAATGCAGAGGGGCTCGTGCTGGCCGCTGCGCGCTCTGATCAACCCGGTCTTGATATCGCGCCGCTGGTGGCGCGTGCGGCGCAAGGGGCACTTGGCTGGGGCAACGGGCGCACGGCGCAGGGCACACGCGTCTTTGCATATGCGGCACCCGTCTTTGATGCCCGGTCGCGGATAACTGGCATTGTGGTTGTGACGGCAGACCTTGCCGGGATTGAATGGGATTGGGTCGGCTCCAACCCTGCGGTCTTCTTCACGGATGCACAGGACCGGGTGTTCATCACCAACCGGTCCGAAATCGTCTATTGGCAGCGCGCGGACGAGGGGCCGGGCCTGAAACCGGCCACGGGCCCTGCGCTGCCTTTCGACAGCTACGAACTGGGGCGGCACGAGGTCTGGCGGCTGGGGTGGGGGCCGTACCTGCCGCAAAACGCCCTGCACCTTGTGCGGCCCTTGCCGGTGATCGGCATGACGGGCGAGGCGCTTGTGGATGTCGCCCCGGCGCGCCGCCTTGCGACGCTACAGGCGGCGGCAGTGGCCGGACTGTGCCTTGCCTTCGGCGCGCTGCTGTTCCTTGCCACGGAACGGCGCCGCACATTGGCGGAAGCGAACGCGCAACTGGAACAACGTGTGGCCGAACGCACCGCCGCCCTCTCCGAGACCAACACCCAGCTCCGGCGCGAGGCGGAGGAGCGGGAAGAGGCGCAAGCCGCTCTGGCTCGCGCTCAGGCCGACCTTGTCCAGGCGGGCAAACTCAGCGCCTTGGGGCAGATGAGCGCGGGTCTCAGCCATGAACTCAACCAACCGCTCATGGCGATCCAGACCTATGCCGACAACGCGCAGGCCTTTCTGCAACGCGACAAACCTGACCGGGCCGAAGACAATCTGGGCCGCATCGCCGACATGGCCCGCCGCATGGGGCGCATCATCAAGAACCTGCGCGCCTTCGCTCGGCAGGAAAGCGAACCGGCCCTGCGCGTGAACCTTGTGGACGTTGTGCAAAGCGCTGTGGAACTGACCACGCCCCGCATACGGAACGAAGATGTGACGCTCACGCTCAATCTGCCCGACGCACCCGTCTGGGTGTCAGGGGGTGAGGTGCGGCTGGGCCAGGTCTTCGTCAACCTGATCTCGAATGCGGTCGACGCGATGGCGGGGCGCGACACGCGCGCGCTGACCATCGACATCCAAAACACGTCCGTCATCATTTCTGACACCGGCCCGGGCATCGAAACGCCGGACCGCGTGTTCGACCCGTTCTATTCCACCAAAGAGGTTGGCGCATCCGAAGGGATGGGGCTGGGCCTCTCGATCTCGTATGGCATCGTGCAAAGCTTTGGCGGTGAAATCCACGGTGCCAATGGCCCGGACGGCGCGGTGTTCACAGTCGATCTGCAACCCTGGACACAAGAGGTAGCCGCGTGACCACCCAAGTGCTGCTTGTCGATGATGACGCCGCTGTGCGTGACGCGCTGGCCCAGACGCTGGAGCTTGCAGATCTTGAACCGATCCCGGCGGGCTCTTTCGTGGTCGCCAAGGATCACATCACACGCGACTTTGACGGCGTGATCCTGTCGGACATTCGGATGCCGGGGCGTGACGGGTTCCACCTGTTGGCGCACACGCGCAAGATCGACCCGGACCTGCCGGTGATCCTGCTGACGGGCGAAGGTGACATTCCGATGGCCGTGCAGGCGATGCGCGATGGCGCATTCGGGTTCCTCGAAAAACCTTGCGCGCCCAGTGAGTTACTGGCCGTTCTTGAACGTGCCTTGAAAACCCGTGCCCTGGTTCTTGAAAACCGCCGCCTGCGGCAACTGGTGGAAAGTGGCGATCCCGCTGCCCGTATGCTCTTTGGCGAAAGCGATCTGGCCAACGGCTTGCGTGACCGCGTGCGCCTGCTGGCCCCGCTTGAGACCGAGGTGCTTGTGACTGGCGCGCCCGGCACAGGGATTTCCAAGGTCGCCGAGGTCATTCATCTCAGCTCTCTTCGGTCCAAGGCACCCTTTGTCAAACGCGCTGCCGCCGATCTGCGCCCGAACGCTCTGGCCGAGGCGATGGACAAGGCCAAGGGGGGCAGCTTGTTTCTGGACGAAATCACCGCGCTGCCTCATGCCAGCCAACTGGCCTTACTCGAAGCGCTTGAGGTGGGCGAAGGCCCGCGACTGATCGCAGGCAGTACGCGCAACCTTGGCACAGCCGTTGAAGAGGGCGCGCTTAACGCCGATCTCTATTACAAGATTGAGATGTTCCCGATCCGCATCCCGTCGCTGAGCGAGCGACCCGAAGACATCCCGATTCTGTTTCGCCACTATGTGGCTCAGGCGGCAGAGCAGGCGGGCCTGACCCCGCCGGAACTGGCCCCTGACCATATGGCCGCCCTGATGGCGCAGGATTGGCCCGGCAACGCGCGATCCTTGATGAGTGCCGCCATGCGCTTTGTACTGGGTATGCCCGAGGATGCGTCCAAGGCGGTTGATCTCGGCTTGGCCGAGCAGATGGCGCGGGTTGAGCGCTCCTTGCTTGTTGCGGCGTTGGGGCGACAGAACGGACACGCCAGCGCGGCTGCCGAAGCGCTCAGGCTTCCACGCAAGACCTTCTACGACAAGCTCAAGAAGTACGGGATTCGGCCTGAGGACTATCGGCGCTAACACTGTGCGGGTTTCCACACAGTGTTGCGTGGGGTCGTGCGAAAATCCGCACACGTAGGCGACACGCAACACCTCAGTTGCTTTCAGAATGTCCTTTAAGATATTGAAGAATAATGGATTAGTGAGAGCTGAAGGAAGTTAAGAACTTCCTTCTATGTACCCCACCGTACGCTCTGCTTTTATCCAATTCGCTGTCCCCGCGGGGACACATACCAAAAACACGATCTCTGGGAGGAGACAGACAATGAAATTCCTGACCGCCGCCGCCCTGGCATTGACCGTAAGCGCAGGCGCCGTGGCCGCAGCCTGTGACGATGGCGAAATCGTCATCAAGTTCAGCCACGTCACCAACACCGACAAACACCCCAAGGGCATCGCCGCCACGTTGCTGCAAGAGCGGGTGAACGAGGAAATGAACGGCACCGCCTGCATGGAAGTGTTCCCGAACTCGACCCTTTATAACGACGATCAGGTGCTCGAGGCACTGCTGCAGGGCGACGTTCAGATGGCCGCGCCGTCGCTGTCGAAATTCGAGCAGTTCACCAAGCAATTCCGCATCTTCGACCTGCCGTTCATGTTCAAGGACATCGACGCCGTTGATGCGTTCCAGGCGTCCGAAACCGGTCAGGCGATGAAGGAATCGATGACCCGCCGCGGTCTGCTGGGCCTTGCGTTCTGGCACAATGGCATGAAGCAGATGTCGGCCAACAAGCCGCTGATGACACCTGCGGATGCCAACGGCCTGAAGTTCCGCGTGCAGAACTCCGACGTGCTCAAGGCGCAGATGGCGGCCATCGGTGGCTCGCCCCAGCCCATGGCTTTCTCGGAAGTGTATGGTGCGCTGCAAACCGGCGTTGTGGACGGTCAGGAAAACACCTGGTCCAACATCTACGGCAAGAAGTTCTTCGAGGTGCAGGACGGCATCACCGAAACCAACCACGGCATCATCGACTACCTTGTCGTGACGTCCACGGATTTCTGGGACAGCATGCCTGACGACGCGCGTGACCAACTGGCCACCATCGTCGAAGAGGTGACAACCACCCGCAATACGCAAGCCTTCGAAGTCAATGAAGAGGCCAAGCAGGCCATCATCGACGCCGGTGGCACCGTTCGTCAGCTGGACGCTACACAGCGCGAAGCGTGGGTTGCCGTGATGAAGCCCGTCTGGGAGCAGTTCAAGGACGACGTGGGCCAGGACAACATCGACGCGGCGCAAGCCATCAACGCGGCGACCAACTAAAGGTCACGCGATCCGGCCCGGCGGCTCTGACCGCCGGGCCCATTCTTTCGCAAAATTTGGGAAGGGGGCAGGACCATGGCAAGCGCCTATGATCCCGGCTCGGGCTTTGGCCGCTGGGTCAATGAAATCGAAGAAACGGCCATCGCGATCCTGCTGGCGTTGATGACACTCATCACCTTCATCAACGTGGTGCTGCGCTACGGTTACAACACCGGCCTGATCTGGGGCCTCGAAATGGTGACCTTCCTCTTTGCGTGGCTGGTCCTGTTCGGTGTCAGCTACGCGGTCAAGATCACCGCGAACCTTGGCGTTGATGCAGTCATCAACCTGTTCTCTGCACCGGTCCGTCGTGTGATTGCATTGGTGGCGGGGGTGATCTGCATCGCCTACGCCTTTCTCGTTTTCAAGGGCGCGTGGGACTATTGGGCGAACTTCGCCAACCTGCCACAGACAACGGGTCGCTGGTTCCCCACGGGGTTCGAAGAGATGAAGCGCTCGTCCTATCGCGGTTGGTACGAGACGGTCGATATCCCGCATCCCACGTGGCTGAAGTGGATCGAGCCCCTGATGAACGAGGGTGAAGCCTACGAGAAAATTCCGCGCTTCATTCCCTACGCCATTCTGCCGTTTGGCATGGGCCTGCTGCTGTTCCGCTTCGTGCAGGCGACTGTGCGAGTCTGGCAGGGCAAGACCACCAGCCTGATCGTCAGTCACGAGGCCGAAGAGGCCATCGAAGACGTCAAACACCTGAACCAGGACGACTGAGACCATGGAAGTTGCAATTCTCTTTACCCTCGTCGTGGGGATGATGCTGATCGGCGTGCCGATCGCCGTGGCCCTGGGCATGTCGTCGATCGTGTTCCTTCTGGTGCTGAGTGACACGTCGCTCGCCTCGATTGCGCAGACGCTGTTTCAGGCGATGGCGGGGCACTACACACTGCTGGCGATCCCGTTCTTTATCCTCGCCTCGACCTTCATGTCGACAGGTGGGGTGGCGAAACGGATCATCCGGTTTTCCATCGCAGTCGTGGGCCATTTCCCCGGTGGTTTGGCCATCGCGGGCGTGTTCGCCTGCATGATGTTCGCGGCCCTGTCCGGATCGTCTCCGGCCACGGTGGTTGCCATCGGTTCCATCGTGATCGCGGGCATGCGGCAGGTGGGGTATTCCAAGGACTTTGCGGCGGGCGTTATCGCCAATGCGGGCACGCTGGGCATCCTGATCCCGCCATCCATCGTGATGGTGGTCTATGCCTCGGCCACGGATGTTTCTGTGGGGCGTATGTTCCTTGCGGGCGTCATTCCGGGGCTGATGGCAGGCACCATGCTGATGGTCACGATTTATGCCATCGCCAAGATCAAGAATCTGCCCAAAGGCGACTGGCTGGGCTGGGGCGAAGTTGCCTCTTCCGCCGGGGCGGCATCTGGCGGTCTGTTCCTGATCATCATCATTCTGGGTGGTATCTATGGCGGTATCTTTACCCCGACCGAGGCGGCGGCCGTGGCGGCGGTCTATTCCTTCCTGATTGCGAGTTTCATCTATCGCGACATGGGGCCGTTTTCGAAGGTCGCGCCAAGAGCGGGTAATTTCACCGGCATCACGCTGATGGGCGGGCTGGCGGTTGGGATCCTCATCTGGCTGGTGTCGGGCGGTCTGGACCTGACCACCTCCGTGCTGATCGGCTTTGCCTTGGCGGCCGTGGGCGCCGTTGCGGAGCGGGTCGTGCGTGGGTTGGATCTGAACCCAGTTTCCATTGCTACCGACTTTGCCCGGATGCCTCTGGCACTGGTGCACCGTGATACCAAGCACGCGTTTTTCGAGGCGGGCAAGCTCACCGTCACGCTGATGTTCATCATCGCCAATGCCTTGATCCTGAAGCATGTTCTGACGGATGAGCAGATCCCGCAGCAAATTGCCGGGGCGATGCTGGATGCGGGCTTTGGCCCCGTCGTGTTCCTGATCATCGTGAACGTGATCCTTCTGATTGGCGGGCAGTTCATGGAGCCATCGGGCCTGTTGGTCATCGTGGCTCCGCTGGTGTTTCCCATCGCCATTGAGCTTGGGATCGACCCCATTCACCTCGGGATCATCATGGTCGTGAACATGGAGATCGGGATGATCACACCGCCTGTGGGTCTGAACCTGTTCGTCACCTCGGGTGTAGCGGGGATGCCGATGATGCGGGTCGTCCGGGCGGCACTGCCGTTCCTGGCCGTGCTCTTCGTCTTCCTGATCATGGTGACCTATATCCCGGCCATCTCGATCTGGTTGCCGACCTTGATGATGGGGCCGGAGATTATCGTGCAGTGACGGAGCGTTAATCCAAAGGACGCCTTGCGGCGACGCGATTCACTTGTGCTGATAGGGGGCTCTGCCCCCAAACCCCCCGGAGTTTATCTGGCAAGATGAAATGGATCAGGAAGCCGCGAGGGCGTCGATGATGGGTTGGAAGTCTGCCGCCTTCAGGGACGCGCCGCCTACGAGGGCACCATCTACGTTTTCGGCCTGGAAGATTTCGGCGGCATTGGTGGGCTTGACCGAGCCGCCGTAAAGGACGCGCATGTTTTCGCCTTGGTCGGCAAAGCGGTTTATGAGTTTTTCGCGGATCATGTCGTGGGTTTCCACGATCTGTTCCATGGTTGGCACGCGTCCGGTGCCGATGGCCCAGATGGGTTCGTAGGCGATCACGGTGTTCTCGGCTGTGGCGCTGTCCGGGGCCGAGCCATCAAGTTGGGCTGCGATGATGTCGAGGCAGTCAGGGCCCAGCCGTTCTTCCTCGCTTTCGCCGATGCAGATGATGGCGGTGAGGCCCGCGGCGTAGGCGGCTTCGGCCTTGGCCCGGACTTGCGCGTTGGTCTCGTGATGATCGGCGCGGCGTTCGGAGTGGCCGACGATCACGGCGCTGGCGCCTGCGTCCTTGAGCATGGACGCGGCGACATCGCCTGTATGGGCGCCCTTGGCATTGGCGTGGCAGTCCTGGCCGCCGATGTCGACGGGGCTGTTTGCTGTCGCTTCTGCGGCGCGGGTGAGCAGGGGCGCGGGGGGACAGATGATGATCTGTGGTGCGGTGTCCGATGCACCGCCGGTGAGTGTGGCCAGCTCCGCCAACATCTCGGGGGTGCCGTTCATCTTCCAGTTGCCTGCTGCCAATGTGCGCCGCATATGTCTCTCTCCGGTTTTGGTGCCTTGGTCCTAGCATCGCGGGTTTGGCTGCGCTAGGGCTGCACGTGCAGCATGGAGGGCATGACATGATCCCACGTTTGGATGCGGCGGCACTGGCTGCCGGAGATGCAGAAAGCCTGAAAGCCTTGGGTGAGGCCGCGACCGGGGTGGGCTTTGCCACGGTGCACAATACCGCGTTGTCGGCGGCACGTGTGAAGGAGGCGATTGAGACTTATCGCGCGTTCTTTCACTTGCCGGAGGCGCAGAAGCGGGCGGTGGATATGGCCCGCACCGGGTCGAACCGGGGCTGGGGCGCGCCGGGGTCAGAGCAGGTCGATCCTGATGCGAACCCTGACTACAAGCAGTTTTTCGATGTGGGGTTCCAGTTGCCTGAGGGACATCTCCTTGGGGGCAAGCGGTTCTATGCGCCGAACCTGTGGCCGGATGATCCTGCGTTTAAGGGCGTAATTTCAAAGTACTATGACGATGCTTTGAGTGTCGCGAAGAGGTTGTTGACTGCCATTGCACGGTCCATTGGCGCTGATCCAGCCCATTTTGATGGGGCGTTCGAGACGCCCATGGCGTTGTTGCGCGGCAATTTCTATCCGGCGCGTCCCGATTGGGCGGGCGCCAAGGATTTCGGGATTGCGACCCATACCGATTATGGCTGTCTGACCTTGCTGGCAACCGATGGGTCGCCGGGGTTGGAGGTGCGCAAGCGGGGCGGCGGGTGGATTCCGGTCAGCGCGCCACCCGGTGAGTTCATCATCAACTTCGGTGAGATGCTGGAATTCTGGACCGGCGGGCAGGTCAAGGCGACACCGCACCGGGTTGTCGGTGGCCTGGCCGAGCGCATCTCAATCCCGCTGTTTTTCAATCCGACCTATGACACCAATGTCGCTCCGGAAGGTACCGGTGAGGTGATGCTTGCGGGGGATCATCTGAGCGCGCGGTTTGAAGAAACCTATGTGCATCTGAAAGTAAAATCATGAGCTTACAGGGTGATCTTGAAGCGGAAGTCCTACGCGTTTGGGGAGCGCAGAATGACGGGTCGCATGACATCTGGCATGTGCGGCGCGTTTGGGCAAATTGCCAGCGGATCGCGGATGGGTTGGACACATCTGTCGACCGTGATGTGCTGACGATCGCAGCCTATCTGCATGATATCGTGAATGTGCCCAAGGATGATCCACGTCGGATTGAGGCTGCGGCCTTGTCAGCGGATCATGCGGTCGCGTGGATGTCGGCGCGGGGTCTGCCAGGGCAGGACGCGGTGGCCCATGCCATTCGCGCCCACAGCTATTCGGCTGCCGTGCCGTGTGAGACGCTTGAGGCGCAGGTGCTACAGGACGCGGACCGTTTGGAGGCGTTGGGAGCGCTTGGCATTGCGCGCTGTTTCAACGTGGCGGGGCAAATGGGCGCCGGGTTGGTGCATGGCCTGGATCCGCTGGCCGCAGATCGGGAACTGGATGACCGCGCCTATGCACTGGATCATTTCCAGGTGAAGTTGTTCGGCGTGGCCGAGACATTGAACACGGCGCCAGCTCGTGCCATGGCTGAGGAGCGGGTGGCGTTCATGCGGGTGTTTCAGGAGACCCTGGCGCGGGAAGCGCGTGTATAGAGGGGATCGCCTTACAGGTGCGTAAGGGCCTCGCGCGCTAGGGCGGAGGCTTCTTCGGCGTCTTCGAGAGCGCTGTCAGGCATGATCCAATAGGGCATCGCGGTTTCGGATTTGCCGGGCCGCTGGTAGGTCCATCTTTCCATTCCAAGCTCATCGAACCGGGGGATCATGTCGCCTTTGCCTTTCAGCATGAGGCGACCGTCCCGCATCATCACGGCAAAGATCGTGCCATCGGAATAAACGCCAATTCCGCCGAACATCTTGCGGGCAGAGAGGGAACCGACGCCGGAAAAGAGATCGACCACGTGCTCGACCTCTTCGTCGGTCAGGGCCATGTCAGCCCGCGTTCTGCTCTGCTGCCAACTCGTCCACGTCCTTGAACGAGATGCTTTCGCCGCAGCCGCAGGCGTCTGTCACGTTGGGATTGTTGAATTTGAACCCGGATTCGAGCAGCGAGGTTTCATAGTCGATTTCGGTGCCGAAGAGGAACATCTGCGCCATGGGCGCGATCATGACGCGGGCACCATCCTGTTCGACGGTTTCGTCGTTGGGATCAGCCTCTTCCACATATTCCATGGTGTATTCCATGCCTGCGCAGCCGCCCTTTTTCACGCCGATACGGAGGCCTGAATGGCCTTCTTTCTCCATCAGTTTGGAGATTTGCGCGGCGGCGCGTGGGGTGATGCTGACGGCGTTTTTGCCGGGGATCGAGAACATGGGAGCCTCTTTGCTTATCCGACTTTTAAAGTAGGGCTTTGGGCATCTTCGCGCAAGGGGCGCTGACGCTTGAGAAAACCGCTGATGGCATCGAGTGCGGCGCGGATCGCCGGGTCGTGGCGGGTGTCCTGATGGCAGACCAGCCATTCTTCGGCCGTGAGGGCGTCGATGATGCCAGACACGCGGACAAGGCCGGGGGCGGTATCAGCCGCAAAAGTGGGCAGTACGACGCGTCCCACGCCGCTTTGTGCCAATGCCATGCGGACCAGTGGGTCATTTGAAACAGCCACAAGTTCGGAGCCGTGATTGGCCACCGTCCATGCCTCGGAGGGCAGGGTGGCGGTATCGTCGCTGGGGCCGATCCAGCCCTGAATGTCCTCGGACATGGCATAGACGGCGTGTTCAACGTGCCCGGTACGTCGGCCGGCGAGCCAGTCGTGGTCGGGGCGGCGATTTCGGATGCCGATGTCGACCTCGCGTCGTTCGATGTCCATGTCGAGGTTGCAGCTGACAAATTCCGGCGTCCAGCGATCGCCGTCAGTCCAGTAGGTGGCAAGGTGCCGCGAGATGTAGAGCGTGGTCCACGTGCCAGCAGAGATGCGTACGCGAGGTGCGCCGGATTGTGCGGCGGACCAATGGGCGATGCCGCGGGCGGCGGCCTCCATCTTTTTGGCCTGTTCGAGTAGGGCGCGTCCCTCGGTCGTGGGGGTATAGCCCGCGGCACCGTGGGCAAAAAGCCTGCGGCCTGTGCGTTGTTCCAAAGCTGTCATGCGCCGCGACAGAGTCGCTTGGCTCAGCCCGGTTTCCCGGGCTGCGCGTGCGAGCGAGCCGTGGCGGGCCACGGAGGCGAATAGTCCGTAATCTGTCCAGTCGGTGATTTGCATGATTGCAAATGTAGGTGCGAATCCGAGGTCTGACAATGCCGTACAACCCCTGCCATATTGGCATTGTCAACGAAAGGAGTGATTATGCTGCACCCTTACAAGTCACTGGAAATGAACAGCCTTTATGCAAAGGAGCAAGACCTGTTTGCAAAAATGCAAGAGGAGGAGCGAATTCGCAAGCGCAGTCAGCGCCGCCGCCGGGTTTTGATGTGGATATTGCGCCGTTTGTGACACCAGCAAAAAAGGGCCGCCGGGGGATCGGCGGCCCTTTGCAGACCTGTGGCGGCGCGGGGGGATGGCGCCGGGTACGGGGTTACAGGCCCATGCAGTTGGCGTAGTACGTTACCGTGGCTGGCCAGTCGGAGAAGACGCCAACAACGCCCACATCCTGTGCCAGCACATCCAGCAGTTCGTAATACACGCCGTCATGCGTTGTCGCGTCCGCGATGGATTGGAAATACCAACCTCCGCCATTGCCCAATGGGCCAGAGCGTTCCAGCGTCCACGTGATAATGTTCAGGCCGGCGTCCTTGGCTTCCTTGGCGTAGGCCGAGGGCACGATCTGTCCGTTTTCCATCGTCACCAGCATCCACATGGGCGGCGCGATGTAGCGCACGCCGCGGTCATAGAGGCTGACCATGCTGTCCGGGTAGGTTGCGGGATCGTTGTGGTCGAAGCCATCAACGTTGTAGCTGTCGTCGAGATAGACGGCTTGCGCTCCGAATTCAGGTTCGTTTTCAATCCAGTAGAGCACGTCGTTTAGGTCAAAGCTTTGCACCCATACGTCTGTCGCAGGGACACCCGCGGCCTTGTATTCGTCGATCATCTTTTGGGCATAGTCGGCTTGGGAAAAGCCGTTGTGGGGCATGTCGACCGAGGGTGACTTCAGCTCGGGCGTGAACTTGGTGCCGAGTGATTTGAACAGTGCAATCGACTCGGCATGTGTCATCAGTTGTGCGCCGTTGGTGTAAAGGTCGGTGCGCCAGCCCGCGACACCGCCCTGATACTCTTCTGGTGTGGTGGCGGCCTTGTTTGCGCTGTCCATTTTTGGTGTCAGCGTCTGGAACTCGGCCAGTGTCAGGTCGGATGTGCGGCACTCGGCAGTCGCCTCTGCATCGCCACTGGCGGGCGAGAAGGGGGTGGCGCATGTGCTGGCCAGATTGGTCAGCAGGATGTTGGTGGTTGTGTGCAGGTCGTTTTGCGCGTGCCGACAGACCAGTTCATGATCATTGGTAAAGGTCACGTCACATTCCAGGATACCGGCCCCCATGCGCGCCGCCGCCACATTCGATTCCACCGTATGTTCGGGAAACATCATCGGGGCACCGCGATGACCAATGGAGAAGTCAGTCTTGGCCGGTGTCTGGCCCTGGCAGCTTTGCAGTTTTGTCTTCAGATCGCCCTCGGGCAGCTTGTCGATCAGGTAGGCGGGGCGTGGGCCGTAGTCGATGGTGATGGTTTCGGCCATCACCGTGGCGGGGGCCATGGCAAGCAGAACGCTGGCTGCAGTAAGGCGCATTTGAGAATCCTTCGGCGGTCTTTACCCATTCAGGATGAAGCGCCGATATGACGGTTTCCCAATGCGTTCGTGATGGTTTTGTGACGCTTACATGAAACCGAGTTCGAGCCGCGCTTCGTCCGACATCATTTCCATACCCCAGGGCGGCTCCCATGTCAGTTCCACATCGACCTGTTTGACACCTGGAAGGGGTTCAATGGCGTCTGCGACCCAGCCGGGCATCTCGCCCGCGACGGGGCAACCGGGGGCGGTGAGTGTCATGATCACCTTCACCTCGTTCTCGGCATTGATGTCGATTGTGTAGATCAGGCCAAGCTCAAAGATGTTCACGGGGATTTCGGGGTCATAGACCGTACGGCAGGCTTCAACAACCGCCTCGTGCAGCGGGTGATCGGTGGACGAGGGCGCGATCAGCGGCGTGCCTTCCATCTGTTCGGTGGGCTGGTTCATGGGATCCCCGGATTTGTTCCTGAGTGTTTATATAGGGAACGCGGCGAGGGCGGTAAAGGGTCGCCCATGGTTTGCATTCGAGCCATCAGTTTATGGGTGACTTTCGACAAAGCTATGAGTTGATCAATTGCCGGTGCGGTCTGGGACTGGAGTTGTGCATTATCGTTTGCCGGATGCCCCTTGCGAGAATATCAAGAAAAAAAGTGCAAGTTGAATTGATATGACTGAATTTGTTTTAAGCGATTTCCGAAATGAAATGGTGCGCGCTTTTCCGAATGTTCTTGCCATGCGTCAGATGCCAATTGTGCGACCTGATGTTGAATTGGCAATTTTGGGCTGGATCAGTGAGCAATGGGTTACGTCCGCCGCTGCCGCCACGGCACCCGTACCATTGCATCGGCGTTTGCGAGAGTCTGTTTCCGCAATTTCGGTCCGCGTTGCTGCGGCAGTTGACGCGCTCGCTGGGGATTTTGTGCGTGCCGCACAACGGATATTGGCCAAAGCTCCAGCCGTTCTGGCGACCGAAGGTATCGGCAATATTGGCGAGGTCCCTAGCGAAGGCGCACGACCGTCACGGATGTCCGACCCCGCTACCTCTGTGTTTGGTCGAGATCTGGGCACGAGCCAGCGCATTCTGTCGGCGGAAGACGGTGCAGAAGAGGTTTTGCAGGCGACGCTGAACCCGGACGCCCTTGGGGCGCATCTCGCGGCGTATCATCAGGCTGTCCGAGAACGCGGTGCGGCCAATGATGGCAACGCGCCAGTGCCAATTGATGCACTTCAAAATTCTATCAAACAAGCCGTCGAGGAAGAGTTGCGGAAACGGAGCTGGACCTGGAAGGAAAAAAGCCTGTGGGCATTTGCAGCAATATCTGCCGCCTGCGCCTTGTTCACAACTGTTGAGCCTTATGTGGCGCAAGGCGCGACCGCGCCCGTCGCCGAGACAGCGATCTCTGAACAGGTTTTGCCGGCACCGCCTGTGGTGATTGTCACACCCTTGGGGACACCGACAGTCACATTGAAAGAGCTTGTCGAGGTCGAAGTCTTTGACACGTTGGACGGCGAAAAGACGGGGTTGAATGTGCGCGCTCAGCCGCGAGAGGCATCCGAGTTGCTGTATGCCCTTACGGAAGGCACACGTGTACACATCGTGCAATACGGGGAGCTTGGAACCGGGTATTCGAAAGTTCGATACCTTGACCACAAAGGCGAGTACGCGACGGGTTGGGTTCTGACAGAAAAGCTGCGGCGCGTCGGTTGACCTTATCCCCGTCGTCGCACGGGCTTGGGTTTCACCCGCGCTTCGATCATGTCGTAAACCTTGCCCACGATGTCTTTGCCCGTGGCGTTTTCGATCCCTTCGAAGCCGGGGCTTGAGTTCACTTCCAGCACCTTGGGGCCGCTTTCGGACCGCAGCAGGTCAACGCCCGCCTTGCCCAGCCCGAAGACCCGAGCGGCCCGGACGGCGGCATCACGCTCTGCCTTGCTGATCCGTACGGATGTGGCGCTGCCGCCGCGATGCAGGTTCGAGCGGAAGTCGCCCTCCGCCCCGGTGCGCTTCATTGAGGCCACGACCTTGCCGTCCACGACGAGGCAGCGGATGTCCTCGCCTGCCGCTTCCTTGACGAAATCCTGCACAAGAAAGTTGGCGCGCAGGCCACGGAACGCGTCAATCACCGATTCCGCCGCTTTCTTGGTTTCTGCCAGCACAACGCCTTTGCCTTGGGTGCTTTCCAGCAGTTTCACGATCACGGGTGCGGCGCCAACGAGCCCCATGATGTTGGCCGTGTCCTTGGGCGAGGCCGCAAAGGCAGTGGTGGGCATGCCGATCTTTTTCGAGGCGAGGATCTGGTGGGCGTGCAGCTTGTCCCGGCTGGCCGTGATCCCGGCGCTGCCGTTCACGCAATAGGTGCCCGTGGTCTCGAACTGCCGGATCACGGCTGTGCCATAGGCGGTGATGGAGGCGCCGATGCGGGGGATCACGGCGTCGTAGCGGGGCAGGCGCTTGCCATCGTAGTGCACCTCGGGCGCCATTGAGTTGATCGCCATGTAGCAGCGGGTGGTGTCGATCACCTCGACCGTGTGGCCGCGCGCTTCACCCACTTCCACCAAACGGCGTGTCGAGTAGTTATTTTCGCGGCTGAGGACGGCAATGCGGAGGGAGCGGGCCGGGGCCACTTTCCGCATCGCCGATGAATGGTAAACATCGTAGCTGAGTTCGGGCTGCAGTCGCTTTTCCGAGGCTGTGATCGTAATGTGGTCCTGCAAGGCCTGACGCCCAAGGAGCATGCGCGACGTCATGGAAGAGCGGTCTGTCAGCGTGACCTCGATGGGCCAGGACTGACCACCCACATCCAGCCGGGTTTCGATCACGTAGCGCAGTTCTGCCTCACCATTGGAAGACGTGACCTCACGCCGGTCGAGGATCGGCGCTGAGCAGGTGATCGACACGTGGTCCTTGCCTGCGATGGGGTGGACGTTGAACCGGACCTTGGGTTGCTTGGCGGGTCCAAACACTTCGATATCGTGCGCATGGAGCGCCGAGGTACGCGCGCCGGTGTCGATCTTGGCCTTGAGTGCGGGCAATCCCAGTTCGGGCAGTGACACCCATTCTTCCCAGCCGAAATTCAGTGTGTCCATGTTGTCCCCGTAGTCTCGTGTCTTTATTTTTCTGACACCGTAGCGTGGGTGGTGGCCGCCCACAACGGACAGGCTGCGCGCAGGGCGAAAAGCTGACCAGTGCGTAGGTCAGATGGGTGGGCACAACACGAAACGCCGCCTCGACGCGAGGCGGCGTGTGGTCCTTGCCAATCCGGCGGAAGGCCGGCGCGCGTGCAAGATCAGAAGATCAGAAGATTGCCCGATTCATCGTAGTAGGTTGTGTCTACGACATCGCCTGCAGTGTTGAATGTCACCTCTTCAACGTGCCAGGCCTCGTTTCCAGAATTGTCAAACGTAGTCTGCCCGGTCAGTCGGCCACCGGCATAGGTTTCGACAACAAGATCGCCATCGTCGCGCACCTCTTGGGCCAGGGCAAGGCGACCGTTGGCATCATAGGTGGTTTCGCGCGTCACCCAGTCGAACGTGTCATTGTCACCATCCGTCAGAACCTGAGAGGCTTTCTTGCCGTTCTGGTAAGTGATGGTGTCGGTACGACCGTCATCAAAAACGGTTTCCCTTTCCGTCAGTTGCCCCGTGTTGGCGTCATAGGTCAACGATTTGGACTGCCAGGGATTGTCGTTTCCGCCATCGGTCAGTGTCCGGCTGGTGCGAACGCCGGTATCGGCATCGAATGTCAGGGTTTCAATGCGGCCGTTGTCGAGTACTTTTTCCGAGCCGATACGTGCGCCGGTCGCTGCATCGTAGCTAGTTGTGATCGAAGTCCAGGGTTTGTCGTCGTTGCCATCGATATCGGTGCGTTGTGTGCGCGTGCCCGTCACTGCGTCGAACCGTTCGATCCGTTCGTCGCCATTATCGTATTCAATTGTTCGAGCTGTTTTCTGACCTTGCCAGTTCCATTCGGTTGTGCGCGAGGCCCAGTTTGCATTGTTGGCGCTGGTGTCCGTGACGGTCAGGCTGAGCCGCTGGGGGCCGAAAAACGTTTCAGACACCGTGCTGCCATTGTCCATGATGGTGTTTGTGGCCACCAAAAAGCCGGAACAGTCGTAGCTGTTCGTGATTGTGGTCCAATTCTGGTCGTTGCCGGTATCGTCAATGGTGACCGTTGTTGGGGGCTGTCCTGCGCTGCTCATGGCGAGGCCTCGTCGTTGTGAATGGGCCATGCCCGGGATCGGGCACGGGATAAAAATGTTCAGGACGGAGGCGTATCCATACAATTTGTCTAAAACCGGGCGCGAAACGCGCCGCCATTGGGCGATTGCGGGGTCTTTCTGCGTCTGTTTCGCGGGGTATTGGAATTTCTGCGTCTGCGCGGCATGAAGGGCCATGACCCGATTTTCATTTGATTTGCACGCCACAGATGGCCGTGCCCGCACCGGAACCATCACCACACCGCGGGGGGACATCCGCACGCCTGCCTTTATGCCGGTGGGGACAGCCGCGACCGTCAAGGCGATGCTGCCCGAGAGTGTCCGTGCCACTGGGGCCGATATTCTGCTGGGCAACACTTATCACCTGATGTTGCGCCCGACCGCTGAGCGGATCGACCGTCTGGGCGGTTTGCACAAATTCATGAATTGGGATCGGCCCATTCTGACCGACAGCGGCGGGTTCCAGGTGATGAGCCTGGCTGGCCTGCGCAAGCTGACCGAGGAAGGGGTGACTTTCAAATCCCATATCGACGGGTCCAAGCATGCCTTGACGCCGGAGCGGTCGATGGAAATCCAGCGCCTGCTGGGCTCAGACATCGTGATGTGTTTCGACGAATGCCCCGCTTTGCCAGCCGATCGGGACCGGATTGCCGAGAGTATGCGTCTGTCGATGCGCTGGGCGCAGCGGTCGCGCGATGCTTTTGGGGACCGTCCGGGCCACGCCTTGTTTGGTATTCAGCAGGGTGGGCTTGAGGAAGACCTGCGCGCCGAGAGTGCGGACGCCCTGAAGGAGATCGGGTTTGAGGGCTATGCCGTTGGCGGTCTGGCCGTGGGTGAGGGGCAGGAGGCGATGTTTGGTTGTCTGGACTATGCGCCGGAGCAGCTGCCGCAGGACAAGCCGCGTTACCTGATGGGGGTTGGCAAACCGGATGACATCGTTGGTGCCGTGGCGCGTGGCATTGACATGATGGATTGTGTGCTGCCTTCACGGTCCGGGCGGACCGGGCAGGTCTTTACCCGGCGCGGTGTGGTCAACATCAAGAATGCGCGTCACGCCGATGATCCGCGCCCCCTGGATGAAGATTGTAGCTGTCCAGCCTGCCGGGGATATTCGCGGGCCTATCTGCATCATGTATTCCGGGCGCAGGAGATGATCTCGGGCATGCTGCTGACCTGGCACAACCTGCATTATTACCAGGAGCTGATGGCGGGTATGCGTGACGCGATTGCGGCGGGGACGTTCGAGGCGTGGCAAGCCAATTTCCATGCCATGCGGGCCGAGGGGGATATCGACCCTTTGTGACAAAAGGGGAGCGATGGTCAGGAATTCCCCCATCGTGTGCATGGCATGTGTGGCTTATATTCATGGCAGTCACGCACCCTGGGGAGGGACCGCCATGCCATTTGTTGTTTTTTCGTTTGTTTGGTTCTCTGTATCCGTTTTGGCGGTCCTGACTCTGGTGTGACTGATGATTGACGGCGCGCGTGTCGCTTGGAGCGCCACGACGCCCCGCCCACCATCCCCGGCGACGGTCAAGTCGCACCAACGGCAGCCCAAGTTTGCACGCACAGCGGTTTTGATGCTGAAGGATCAAGTAAATGTGTTTGTGCAGATTGCCGCAGTGCGCTGGGCAGGCCCGTATCTTGGGGGTGCAGACCGTCTTTCCGCGACAAATTGTGCCAAAAATCTGGGGACAGTTTGCTTGGCCCCATTGCACCCTTGGTCTGCGCACGTCAGGATACACCTTGAAACCGAGGGGCTGGGATCACAGATCAGACAGTCCGAAGCACGGAGACAGCAAACGGTTGCCGCAGAGCGGGGCCACGTTGTCTTGCCAATGATAAGGAAAAGAGCATGCAAGAGCCTTTGAACGCCTCTTACCCGGTGCTGCCGCTGCGCGATATTGTGGTTTTCCCCCACATGATCGTGCCGCTGTTCGTGGGCCGCGACAAGTCGGTCCGCGCGCTGGAAGAGGTCATGGCCGACGACAAGCAGATCCTGCTGTCGAGCCAGATTGACCCGTCCGTCGACGACCCGGAAGCCTCTGGCATCTACAAAGCCGGGGTGCTGGCGAATGTGTTGCAACTGCTGAAACTGCCCGATGGCACCGTGAAGGTGCTGGTTGAAGGGCAGGCGCGGGTGCGCATCACCGAATATCTGGACAATGACAACTTCTTTGAGGCGCGTGCCGAGTATCTGACTGAGATGCCGGGTGACGTTGCCACGACCGAAGCCCTGCTGCGGTCTGTTGCAGACGAGTTCGAGCGCTATGCCAAAGTGAAGAAGAACATTCCCGAAGAGGCGCTGGCCGCTGTCGGAGAGACGACCGAGCCTGCAAAGCTGGCTGACCTTGTGGCCGGGCATCTGGGCATCGAGGTTGATCAGAAGCAGGACCTGCTTGAGACGCTGGCAGTGAGCGAGCGGCTTGAGAAGGTCTATGGCCTGATGCAGGGCGAAATGTCGGTCCTGCAGGTCGAGAAGAAGATCAAGACCCGCGTGAAGTCCCAGATGGAGCGGACGCAGCGCGAGTATTACCTAAACGAACAGATGAAGGCGATCCAGCAAGAGCTGGGTGATGGCGAGGACGGCAAGAACGAAGTTGCTGAACTTGAAGAGAAAATCGCAGAAACCAAGCTGTCGAAAGAGGCCAGGGACAAGGCTGAGGCGGAGCTGAAAAAGCTCAAGAACATGTCGCCCATGTCCGCAGAAGCCACGGTTGTGCGCAACTATCTGGACTGGATGCTGTCGATCCCGTGGGGTGTGAAATCCCGCGTGAAGAAGGACCTTGGCCGGGCGCAGGACATTCTGGATGCCGATCACTATGGCCTTGAAAAGGTCAAGGAGCGGATCGTCGAGTACCTTGCTGTACAGCAGCGATCGAAGAAGATGAAAGGCCCGATCATGTGTTTGGTCGGCCCTCCGGGCGTGGGCAAAACCTCGCTCGGCAAGTCAGTTGCCAAGGCCACGGGGCGCGAGTTCATTCGCATCTCGTTGGGCGGTGTGCGTGACGAGTCGGAAATCCGCGGTCACCGCCGGACATACATCGGCTCGATGCCTGGCAAGATCATTCAGGCGCTGAAAAAGGCGAAAACCACGAACCCACTGATCCTGCTCGACGAAATCGACAAGATGGGGCAGGACTTCCGTGGTGATCCCGCATCAGCCATGCTTGAGGTCTTGGACCCGGAACAGAACGGCACGTTTGTCGACCACTACTTGGAGGTGGAATATGACCTGTCGAACGTGATGTTCCTGACCACGTCGAACAGCTACAACATGCCTGGGCCGTTGTTGGACCGGATGGAAATCATTCCGCTGGCGGGCTACACCGAGGATGAAAAATCCGAGATTGCCAAGCAGCACCTGATCGCGAAGCAGGTTAAAAACCACGGTCTGAAGGCCAAAGAGTTCGAGCTGACCGATGAAGCGCTGAGCGATATCATTCGCTACTATACCCGCGAGGCTGGCGTGCGGAACCTTGAGCGTGAGATTGCCAAGGTGGCGCGGAAATCGCTGACCAAGATCGTCAAGAAAGAGGTTGAAGAAGTAGTTGTAACCTCTGAAAATCTAGACGATTTCTTGGGTGTGCGTAAGCATCGCTATGGGTTGGCTGAACAGGATGACCAGATTGGCGTTGTCACTGGTCTGGCTTGGACATCCGTAGGCGGTGACCTGCTGCATATCGAGGCGCTGAAGCTGCCCGGCAAAGGCAGAATGAAGACGACCGGTAAACTGGGCGATGTGATGAAAGAATCCATCGACGCCGCTTCGTCCTATGTCCGGTCGATCAGCCCCGAAATCGGAGTGAAGCCGCCGCAGTTCGACAAGATCGACATCCACGTACACGTGCCGGACGGTGCGACGCCAAAGGATGGGCCCAGTGCCGGTTTGGCGATGGTGACGTCTATCGTGTCTGTTCTGACCGGAATTCCAGTGCGCAAGGATATCGCCATGACGGGCGAGGTCAGCTTGCGCGGCAATGCCATGCCGATCGGTGGATTGAAGGAGAAGTTGCTTGCGGCCCTGCGCGGTGGGATCAAGACCGTTCTCATTCCTGAAGAGAACGAGAAGGATCTGGCCGACATCCCGGACAACGTGAAAGAGGGCTTGGAGATCATCCCTGTCACCCACGTGACCGAGGTTCTGGAACGCGCATTGGTCTCAAAACCGGATTCTATCGAATGGGACGAGGCAGCGGAGGAAGCGGCAGCGGCGGCTGCGGCGGCGGCGCGTGACAGCGGTGCCAGTGCAACGGCTCACTGACAAAAATAAATGAAGAAAGGCGCGCAAGAATTTGCTTTTGCGCCTTTTTTCTTATTGTTTGTTATTTAAACCTGCCTGTTGCCAAAACCGCGACAATCAAAGTTGTTTTAATCGATTTGTTGCGAACTTGTGGATTGAGTCAGTTTTCCGCGCTATGCAAGCGATGAGCACCCAAGAACGGAAGAGGCCACAATGGCAACTCGCACCACCAAATCCGCAGCAAAGAGCACAACGGCGCCAAGCCGGACAACCACGTCAAAGTCAACGGCTGCGAAGCCGAAGACGACCTCAAAAGCCAAAACGGCGTCCAAACGCATGGCACCGGCCAAGACGGCGACCAAGGCAGCGCCGGCAGCGGCATCACCGGTTGTGGTTGATGCGCCCACGCCGGTGGTTGCAGGGCCCATGATGCGCAAGAAGGAACTTATTGACGCTGTGGTTGCCCGCAGCGGCATGAAGAAAAAGGACATCAAGCCAGCCGTTGAAGCGACCCTTGCTGTGCTTGGTGAAGCCCTCGGAGACGGGCGGGCCCTGAACCTGCAGCCCATGGGCAAGGTCAAGATCAATCGTGAGAAGAAGCTGGCCTCGGGCCGGTTGCTGATTGCGCGCATTCGTCAAAATGACCCTTCGGATGCGAAGACGGCTGGTGATGATGCGCCTGCAGTCGCGGACACAACGACTGCCGCGGACAAGGCCGCTGCCGAATAGAGAATTGCGTTCGGGGGGCCTTGCATGGTCTGGTGCAGTTGGCTAAGACGCGCGGACTTTGGGTGATTAGCTCAGTGGTAGAGCGCTTCGTTCACATCGAAGATGTCAGCAGTTCGAGTCTGTTATCACCCACCATCCCACCTTTCTTGGGTGTAGTTGATCTTTCACGACCTGTTTTTCGGTAGAATTCAGTTGCGGCGAGTCAGACCGCCCTTGGCTGTATGGCGGCACCATCGGCGAAGACATAGTGCCATCGCAGGATGCGAACAGATTGGCGCAAGCCGGTGGGCCAGAACGGGTCTGCTTCGACCAGTGCACGCGCTTCTGTTTCGGAATTGACTGTTGCAATCCATGCGCCGCCCGCTCCGCTCTCATGCTCAAACAAGGGGCCTGCACATTGAATGGCATGTGCGTGCGCTGTCAAAAAGGCGAGGTGATCCGCCATGTGTTGCGCCCGCACGTGGTCGTGGTCGGGGGCATCTTCAAGAAGGATGAGGTAGGGCATTTTTGGGCTCCACTGTTGTCAGGACCAGTATCAACCTGCAAAATTCCAGTGTGAATGTATGTGATTGGGGTAGTGGGCTGCAAAAATGCAGGATTGGGATTGGGGCGACCTTCGAACATTTCAAGCTGTTGCCCGCGCGGGTAGTTTTGCAAGGGCGGCCCATGCAACGGGGCAGCATGAAACCACAATTGCGCGCCGTGTGCGCAGGTTGGAACAGGTGACGGGTCATGTGCTGTGGCGCGGATCTGAGGCAGGCGTCACGGGAGAGGGGGACCTGTTGCTGTCGCATATTGACCGTATGCAGGCAGAGGCCGCGGCGGCCGCCAATGCATTGTCTGGTCGGGGATGGCCGACAGGATCGGTTGCCATCACAGCGGTGCCGTGGATCATTCAAACTGCTGTGCTGCCTGTTGTTGGAGGCTGGCCAGAAACCAGCCCCAATATCCGGCTGTCCTTGCTGTCGGACCATTCCAATTTGCGCCTGATGCATGGCGAGGCAGATATCGCTTTGCGAATGGCGCAGCCGCGAGACGAGGGTGAGGCCGTGGCGCGCAAGATATGTGACGTGCCGTTTGCGGTGGCAGGTCGTGGTGATTGGGTAGGGTACGTGGATGAGGTCGCGCATTTGCCCCAAGCCCAGTGGACCGAAGCCGAGGCTGGCGCGGTTGGGCTACGGATTTCGGATATAGACGCGGCGCATGCAGCTGTGCGCCAGGGGTTGGGCAAGGCTTGGCTGCCAATGTGCATGACCAAGGGTTTGCCTTTGACACAAGCGAAACCGCGTTCACGTCCCTTGTGGTACATGCTTCATCCACGCAGCAGGCATGCGCCTGCCATCCGATCGGTTGTTGAGGACGTGTTGCCTCTTGTGATGACTCGTCTGCACGGGTAGCCGGGGCAAATGATGTATCCCGACCTTTTGATCTTGCGCCATGGCGAAACCGAGTGGAACCGAATGGGGCGCATGCAGGGTGCGGAAGACAGCCCGTTGACCGGTCTTGGGCGTGCGCAAGCCGAAACGCAGGGGCGCCTTCTGGCCAAGCGCGACCTGGCCGGTTGGAGCTATTGTATCAGTCCGCAGGGGCGGTGCCGCGAAACGGCGCGCATAGCTCTGGGCACCAGAGTTGGCACAGCGAAGGAAGATTCGCGTCTGGTCGAGATAACGCTGGGCGATTGGACCGGAAAGTTGCGTACTGAGATTGCTGCCGAGGTTCCGCACTTATTCGATCAGGCGGACGGTATGGATTGGTATGACCACGCTCCAGGAGGCGAGGGGCTTGAAGGAATTTATGCGCGCACCGGCGCGTTCTTGGCAGAGCTGAACAGGCCTACCGTTGTTGTCACGCATGGGATTACGTCGCGTATGCTGCGATGTCACTATCTGGGGCTTGAGCCTGCCGCCTTTGATACATTGCCCGGCGGGCAGGGCGTGATTTACCACATGTCGAACGGCAATCAGGCTTGTTTTGCAGAAGGGGGTTGAAGGCCCCAACAACCTTGCGCTAAGAGGCGTCTAACGGGTCGTTAGCTCAGTTGGTAGAGCGCTTCGTTTACACCGAAGATGTCGGGAGTTCGAGCCTCTCACGACCCACCAGAAGCCTGAAAAGTGATTTTTTGCAAAGCTGTTGTTTGAATCCCAGCTTTACATCTGTGTTCCCAAAAATGGTGTCTGGAAGGGTTGCACCAGTTGCGGAACGAGCATGCGACATGCGCAGAAAGCGGACACTGCAAAATTGCAAAGTCTGACCGTTTCAATGGCGGTGGAAACAGCCAGTGGCGCGCACTAGGTTCATTATGTTAAAAAATATTTCTCGCTTTACCCCCATAAAATGTAATTCCAGAAATGAGCACTGCCAGAAAAAACAAACCAACAAAGTAAACTACTATCTCAGGATCGCCATATGCTTCCTTATTCCGATAGTACATTCGAGAGGATAAAATGAGCGCACAGCTCGCTGCCAACATCAAGAATGCGACGACAGAGTACAGCATGTGTGCCGTTTTTCTGGATGCGTTAACTGACTTGTAGATAGCGTTTGCCATGTACATTCCCGCCAACGTCCCTCCGAGCGTAAGCCCATACTTCAAACCCAAGCTCGCGCCGGACAACAACGGACCTCCCGAGAGCCAGACCGCAACAGCAGTGAAGCCAAAAGTAAATGCTGAAACTTTGATCCCATTGCGGATCATCGAGCTACCTCCAGAGTACCTCTGAGGACGCCACTACTTTCCGTTCATTAATCACGAGAATAGAAATGATATCGCTTAATTCATTGATAATACGCCAGTTTATTTCTGATCTATGTTCGATGCTGTCTCCATCGGGTTTGGAAAAAAACAAAATTGGAGACTCGCTTGGCACCTGTCCCGAAAGAAGGCTTTCAACGATATCGCCATTTTCCCGGAAAAAACTAAATGTGTTCACTTGCAGTGCATCATTCTCCCCCAAAATTTCTCGGACTTGCTCCAAGTCGAGGCTTTCTGGGTTTAAGGTCAACGCAAAGTTCTGAACACCGCTCGTAGATTCTATAAATAGCTCATGCTGTTCACCTCCTATGGGTTGGCGTCCAACAGTAATAGTCTCCATTCTCACATTATTTTCGTCGGGCTTCGTAAGGAAGAAGGTGAATTCAGTCACTCTCGATATCGACTTACCTATGTAGTCTGTGTCACAGCTATCGCTTCCATAGTAAACGTTACATTGAAAAATTGTTTCAACGCTGCCTTTGGAGCCATCTTGAAAAACAACCTTCGAGTGTCCGCGATCCAGTTTTTGGATACCGTTCTGGACGCGTCTAGCGCACAATCCTCGTTGCAGTTGATTCAATGCATCTACGCCCATTCCTGCTTTTTTCCAAAGGAAGCCACTTGATGCTTCTGAAAGATTGCACACTTCGTGGTGGATCATTACCTCAAGACCATCCGCAACAATGGCTGAAAGAAACTTGTGCTCGTTAAGTTCATCAATGACGATTGAATCGTCTGCCAGAGTGGGCTTCGATATGATCAGGGCAGCAAGAAGGGTAACCGCCGTCTTTTTCAATAATCTAGCATTTACCATGAAATCTCCCCAACCTAGAAATCGTTGTATGTGCCACACCCAAGTCTTTGGCAATTGCGCGGCAACTGTCTCCTGCTACCAAACGCTCAAGAGCTAAATCTTGTTGATGTTCTGTGAGCTTTGGCTTTGGCCCGAATTTCACTCCTCGGGCTTTGGCAGCCGCTCTACCCTCGTTCGCTCGTCGAGATAGCCGTTCGCGTTCATCCTCAGCAAGCGCGGAAAGGAAAGCTAGGATACCCTTCCCCATTGGACTGGTAAGATCAAGCCAAGGCTTATCCAGTACTTTCACAGTGGCCCCACGGTCGGCCACACGTTGGATAATTGCAATACCGTCCGTCATGGACCGAGTAGCCCGATCCCATTCGGCGATCACAAAGACATCATCAGTACCGAGTGCGTCGATAGCTTTTTCGAGCTGTGGGCGACCCTTGATCGTCTTGGCTGTGGCCTTTTCGCTGAAGATGCGGTCCACGTTAGCGCCATTAAGCGCCCCGATCTGGCGATCGAGGCTTTGCGCTTGGGTCGATACTCTTGCGTAACCGATCAACATGGTTTCAACCTATCAGATCGCGCCTAAATTCGCACCGGATTTGTGCACCATGTCCACAAGCTTGTTTTTCTGGTTTCGAAGGATGGTACATAACTTATGACTTATGCACCATACGATGAAGGTAGCTGTTGGGCTTGTGATTTCACTGTATCCCACCGACATTGAGAAGGTGTGGAATGTTCGAGGTTCATTTTCGAGCGCCGTCAATAACGCAATAGCACTTCGAAAGCTCTTTTTTGGAAAAACCACTTCAGATAAGTCAGTTGAACCCGCAGCAAGCTAGAGCCTATTTTTGTAGGACGAAGTCCTATTTTGATATGGAGCTGCCGCCGTACTTCAATTTTCAACCCTTGTTGGAACATTCGCTAGCCGAAGCAGAAGATATCGAACTAAAGGACCTTTTTGATTGGAAGCCCGACCAAGTTGAGGGTTTGAACTACGTGTTGATGTACAACAAAGACGGCGACATTGGCTGGCGACCCTTCGAACTGATGCATCCGCTGTTGTACGCAAAGTGTGTGGATGTCTTAACGACAGAAAAAAATTGGAAGTTTGTTCAAGATCGATTGAAGGCCTTCTCTGGCGGAGTAGTTGAATGTTGCTCGTTACCAGTCGTTGATATCGATGAAGACCCCAAGCCCAAGAAGAAGCAAATTCTGAACTGGTGGAAGCTGATCGAACAACGATCTTTAGAGCTGTCACTCGAATTCAGCCACGTCAGCCTGACCGACGTTTCGAATTGCTACCCGTCCATTTACACGCATGCAATCGCATGGGCACTGCATGGCCGAGAGCATGCCAAGAAGCATCGCAAGCTTAACTTACTTGGGAACCAGCTAGACAAACTGATCAGAAGCTCCAGAGAGGGGCAAACAAACGGAATCCCGCAAGCTTCATTACTGTCACACGTCGTCGCTGAGTTGGTGCTTGGGTACTGTGACACCTACATCGACAAGAAGCTTAAGGGCACAAAGGATATCGTGATTTTGAGGTATCGAGACGACTTCAGAATTTTTGCCAATTCTGATGCAGACTGCGCAATGGGCCTCAAAGCTGTTTCTGAGTGTTTGAACATTTTTGGCATGAAGTTGGGTGCATCAAAGACGTCCCGATCTTCGAACGTCGTCCTAGGCGCAGTCAAACAAGATAAAATCGACGCGTTGTCGCTAACGAGACGACAAACGACCTTACAAAAAGAGCTACTGGTGATCCACAGGTTCTGCACCGAGAAGCCTGGGTCTGGAGCCACTAAGTTTCTAATACGCGAATTTTTGGATCGCCTTGAGGCGCGCCTGCCAAGGAATGCTTGGAAGATCGAAAACCCGACGGTGCTAGCTGCTATTCTATTGGATATAGCAGCGAAGACCC
Source organism: Tateyamaria omphalii (assembly GCF_014651375.1). Lineage (GTDB taxonomy): Bacteria > Pseudomonadota > Alphaproteobacteria > Rhodobacterales > Rhodobacteraceae > Tateyamaria > Tateyamaria omphalii. Next base: position 230,895 of record NZ_BMWT01000002.1, on the reverse strand, counting down.
CTGCCGTGTTTCCGGCGGTCGCTACGACAGTTAGCAAGATCATGCTTTATCTTAAGGACTCCGACCGAGACGACCTTTTCACTCTCGTTGGACGAAGGACAAACAGAATTCCTCACAATGGATACATGGAACTCTGGCTACAAAGGGTTGCCTATCCAAACAACTTGGGCTTCCTGAGCAAAGAACCTATGTGCCGTCTCATCGATGATGAAAAGGCGCAAAGCCTTTGGGTCAACGACTGGATTTCCAAGGATACCGTAAAATCTAGTATCGGCAGCTACTCTATCGTTGATCGAACTGTTCTGGATGATCTCCCCCCAGACATTCAGAACGACGAGTTCGACGAGTTCTGGAAAGAATATGGTTGATGCCGTTAGGCGCATAAGCCCCATGTATGTGCAGTTCGTCGGAAGTGGCAATGTCCGGTTTGGGCTGCGGGGTGACCTTGAAGCCAAGCGCGGCATAGGTCAGCAGTGAGCCCAAACTGCCTGATGCTGCGCGTTGTTCAAATGATCGGTTTCAATTGTCGCGGTGGGAACTAGGGTAACCGAATGACCACTGAGTTTCTTCCTATGTTAAGCCAACCGCTCTCGCTGCCATGTGGCACTACGCTGAAGAACCGGATCGCTAAGTCCGCGATGTCCGACTCTCTTGGTGACGGGGCTGGAAATCCGACCAATGATCAAATCGCGCTATACGAGCGGTGGGCCAAAGGTGGCTTGGCGTTGTCGATCATAGGCGAGGTCCAAGGCACGCCCCATTTTGCAGAGAAGCCCGGCAACCTCGTATTGAACAACCATTCGGATCGGGAGCAGTTGGTGCGACTTGCCAACGCGGGCGCAACGGACAACGCGCAACTTTGGCTCCAACTTGGACACGCAGGCGCAATGGCGGACGCCCCGATCAGCAAACCAAAAGGTCCAAGCGCGCTTGACCTTCCTGGCTTGATTTGCGGCGGGATGTCGTTGGACGAGATTCATGCCTTGCCCGCCGAATTTGCCCGGACTGCGCGCCTTGCCAAACAACTCGGCTTCGGTGGTGTTGAATTGCACGCCGCGCACGGGTTCTTGCTCAACCAGTTTCTCTCGCCGCTGTTCAACAAACGAGACGATGACTACGGAGGATCTCTCCAAAATCGTATGCGCTTGTTGCTTGAAGTGATCAGTGCGGTGCGCGACGCAGTAGGCCCCGAGTTTCCGGTTGGTATCAAATTGAACGCCACGGATCAGCTTGTTGGTGGATTTGCCGAGGATGAAGCCCTCGACGTTGTCGCGGCAGTAGACAAGACTGGAGTCGACCTAATCGACATCAGCGGCGGTACTTACTTTCCAGGAGCAGCGTCATCGTCTGATCGCGCGGGTACCGGCCCATACTTTTTGGATTTTGCTGGTCGTGCCCGCGCAAAAACAAGGATTCCGTTGATGGTCACAGGCGGTTTCAAAACGCTCGCTCAAGCCGAAAGTGCCATCGCGGATGGCATGGCAGATATCGTAGGATTGGCGCGCGCGTTGGTAGTCGACCCTGAGTTGCCGTCCTATTGGTTATCCGGTCAGCGTAGCAAGCCTCTGTTTCCCCGTTTCCAGAACCCTCCAGAGGGCGGCGTGACGGCATGGTACACGATGCAAATTACACAGAACGCGAAAGGCGAGGCTGCTCTTGCTCCGGAAGATTTGGAAACAGCGATTGAAGCATATGAAAGCCGCGATGAGGTTAGGCGGCGGGTTTGGAATTCAATGCTGGGTTGACCTTGGCGCGGCTGAGGCGATTTCGAAGTAAGGAAGAGCCCAAATTGACATGACAGACGGATTGCTTGAAATACAAAAATTATGCGGTGCAGAAGTTACGGATAGCAATATTGGACGAGACCAGCATGCAGCACGTCTATGTCTACAGGATTGGTCCCTTCACCCTTTCGTTTGTCCTATTGCTCGCTAGCTTTTTTGCACTTAGCGGACTTTATGTGATCGTCGGCACCATCGTCACAGGTGCGTTGGAAGACCTCTTTTGGGCTGTGTTGTTGGGCTCAGGGTTATTGCTTGGTGCAACTCTCTTAGTTCGATGGCTACACCAAGATTTTCATGCATCTCAAACGGTTGCTCTATGGTCCAACAAAGTTCAACTTCCAATGACTAAGGGCGAAGAAGACAGCGACTACCTGTTTTTGAACGATGTGCTCGGTACAAAAATTGACAAGGACTATCACGATCATGGTCCTGCCTTGATTGTCGCCACGAAGACAAAGCCCGTTGCATACAAGAGCATGTATTTTAACAAATACGAGAGTTTCGAAGATTTCTGCGAGCGCTTTGCCAACGCGTTAGACAACCAAAAATCCCAAAAACTAGACGCTTGAGGTTGGATCGCTAGTTGAAGGTTCACTTTGTCCGCGGCGCGGACCTACGAATGCGATGAGCCAATGTCGGCTTCGGGCTGGTAGCAGAATTCTGCCATGGCAAATTATATCTCGCGCATGCCGTTTCGGCTGCAGGAAAACCACTTGGGCAGTGGTCGCGACTATGCGGATCGTATTGTGATTTCGTTGCCAGACCTATCCTGCAACTCGGAAAGGTCTGGCTCGAAAAACCGGAACGCCGTTTACATGATCGACAAGGCCCGCAGCGGATCCTTGTGAACAAGATGTGCGGGGTCGGTGGGACTTTGGCGGGTTTTCGTACTCAGATGCTTGCGCAGGACCTGACAGGTTCTTTGCAATTTGTGATCTTTGACAACTGAAAGGCTTGGGACCGCATCAAGGATGTGTTCATCGCGATCCAGTGTGACAGACCCATCCGGCTCAATGAAGTTCAACTGACCGACATGGTAGTACACTTCATCCACCCCGAAATTGTCGGATATCGGAAGATAGGCAGCAAATTCCTTGTTGTTCACCCAGCGGAACGTGGGGCCGTTCACATGGTGTTCGTAGGCGTCCCGGAACTTGTGATTTCCCACACGGGGTGCGCCAAATGTGTATACACCATCGACGGGAATTGGTTCGGCGCGGGCAAACCTGTAGGCGCAAAGGGTGGCCAGTGCCCCACCAAGACTGTGTCCAGCGAAAAAGACCTTTTGGTTGTTGTTGCGGCGTGACTTCACCTTTGCGAAGATTTCTGGATAGCGCGAATTAAGCGACATCCAGAACCCGCGGTGGACACGCACATTGGTAACGCCGCCCAAGTGGGTTGGAACGTCCATCATTCGATGATTGATATTGTTGATCCAATCCTGACGGTTGCTTTCGCTGCCACGAAAGACAACAAAAATCACGCGGCTGTTGGCAATGATGGCGACTTCGACGTCAAAAATTGAGGTGATCGAGCCAGCCGTTTCCACGGTTTCCAGTTTGGCCTTGTCGTCGGGATCACTCAACGCTCGTATCTGCGCCCTCAGAACATCAGACCATTTGCCGTTTACAACAGAAGGTTGGTGATAGGCGTAAAAGCTAAGAACAGAAAGCAGATAGGCATTGGTCATGGAGTGACCGGTGGCGGTTTCCCGAAAATATTGAAGCATAATCTTATCCATTTTTAAAAAACCGCTCGATCATAGAGGTACTGTTCTGTTCCACCAAGAAAAATCCGGTGACCATGCTTGGACCTTGGATATTGCATGCTTACTTCAGCAGCATTCCGTTGTTCACAAACAGAGTGTTGGTTTAGGGGCGGGACGCCGTTTGGCTGTGTTGAAACCGTCCATGGATGTTGGCGCGTTTTTTTGGTTGGGCCCGCCATGGCGCGAAGTTGGCCTCGCGCGTGATGGGCTGCATTTAAGCTGTGGGATTGCGATGACACATACTGCGTTGGAGGCGATTCGCGCTGAAACGGATAACACGGCACTGTGGGGACTGTTGCTGCGCTATTTTCACGACCGGGGCGTAACCAAGGTCAGCTATCATCATTTCACCGGGGCGGTCGGTCCGCAGGGTGCGGTAAATGTGAACGCGTACGGATTTTCGGACGAATGGGTGTGTCACTATATCGAACAAAAGCTATACACCATTGATCCGATAACCGAATTTGCGCAAAGCGCGACCATTCCATTCCGGTGGTCGGACATCCGCAACCTTGTGCGCCTGACAGTGGATCAGACGCGATATCTGAACGACATGCGCGATGCGGGTGTGGGGGATGGCCTTGCCTTTCAGGTTTTTGGGCCCGGGGTGCGCAATGGCTATGTCGGTCTTGGAGTTGATACTGCCGTTGATTTTCCGAGCGATGCGCTTGTTCTGGATTTCCAGGTGGTCGCACAGGCGGGGCATATCAGGTATTGCGAGTTGAACCCCACGTCTTTGTCCGGCGTTGACCTGTCGCCGCGCGAGCGCCAGATTCTGCGTTGGATTGCGCGTGGCAAGTCCAACAGCAGTATCGCGGACATTTTGCTTTTGTCACCTCATACAGTGGACACCTTGGTGCGCCGTATCTTTTCGAAACTGGGCGTGACGGATCGAACGACTGCAGCGGTCAAAGGGATTGGGGCAGGGCTCATCTTACCGTGACGGATGTCACGTGAATGCGTGACATGACACGCCGCGCGTCTGGTTTATAGAACCCAGTCATCAAACATGTGTTCAAGGTGTCTAGGATATGCTGGAAACCGAGAGGCCAAGCCCGGGGTTGAGCGTTTATGTTCAAAACTTGCTGCAAGAGCTGGATGATCTGCCACAAGAGGGCAGGACTTCTGCAGTGCTGGCTGTGACGGCACGCTTTCTTGAATATGCAGCCTATGAGGTGGCTCAATCTGACGAAGCCCGGCAGGTGGCGCGACTGATCGTTTTGGCGGCCGACATGGAGCGGACTGCGTTGCAGCTGAAGGGCAAGCCGCTGTCATAGCATTGCAATGTATGGGACGAGGCGCCACGCATATGCGCGACGCCCCATGTTTTCAATTGGCTGGCTGTAGCGGCTCAATCTGGGAATAGACATGCGACAGGCCAAACGCTTGGAAACTGTTTGGTGCGCCTTCCGACAGGCTGTGACAGCTGAAACAATTGGTCCCTTGCGTGTAGGTTTCCATCGTCATGTTAGCGATCGAGGTTGAGCCGCGCAGGTTCAATGCCTGGTTCGCAGTTTGGTTCGGGATTGGAGCCACGCTTCCATCTGACGGAGTCGTCGTCCAGACACTGCCGGTCTGGATGTAGTTGGCGCGTATGTCACCGGCAGCCAGCTGGCTGCGTACCGAATTGTTGATCGACAGCAACAATGTGTTGTTCGAGACCGTGGCGCTTGACGGATCATTGGCAAGGCTGCCCCAGGGGTATTCGCGTACCGTGTTCGAGGGGACGATTCCGCCGTTACACATGAACCCTCCGGTACTGTTGATCTGGACGGCAATCGTGCCATCGCTCTTTGCTTTCATGCATTCAGTGTTGGCACCAGCCTGTGTGCCGTTTCTCGCCATGAAGAGAAAGTCGTGATCGCTGTCAAAATCATTGAGGGTGATCGTGCCGTCATCGGCCAGATAATAGTATGGCGCGTCCGGTGCATTGTTGTAGTGCTCGAACGTGGCCCAGACAAACTCGGGATGGTCTTGGACTGTTCCCACGACGTGCATACCCGTCAGGGCGAGTGCCACTGTTTTGGTAGGGTTGGTCGTGTCGACGGACATGGAGCTGTTGTCGTCATTTGCGACGAAGTTCGGGATTGTTCCCTCGATTGTCAGGTAGGTGCTGCTGTCAGCCAAGGTGCTGGCTTCGACCCACGATGTTTTGAGCTCCATCGCGAGCTGATTGCCGGTCAAAAGGGTCGTCCCGCTCCAGCTGGTGCTCATGTAGGCGTTCAAGTCGTCCAGATCCGTCTGGTTGTACGGAAAGGTTGTTTTCGACGCGAGGGTCGAATTTGGATCCTTTTGTCCCGTCAGGAAGTAGGCGTAGGCATCATTTGCGGCCAAACCGTAATACACGAGGGAGTTGTCTTGCGACATCAGGACGCCCGATGATCCAGCCTGTCCGATTTCGCCGATATCGTCACCTGCAGGCGTGTCAGCCTTTTCACTGCGGACTTGCAGCGCTGCCGGTGTTGAATCGGTGTTTTCGATGAACACACGGTTGCCGTCGCTGTCTGCGGGGGCAATTGTAAAGAAATTGGGGCTGTCCAGTACCAGTTTGGTACCGTCTGTCGACGTCAACCACAGGAACATCTGTGCGCCCCAGGTATAGAAATCGCATTTGTCGGGGTCGCCGTAGGTTGTGGTGAAAGTCACGGAGTCCGGTGCGTTCACCGCCGCATTCGCTGCAATGGTATCGTCTGCAAACCAGCCCTTGAACGTGTCCGGTGCCACAACGCAGGTTGGGGCCATATCGGTGGGTACAATACTATCGGCCCAAACGGGCCCTGCAATGGCCACGCAAGCCGCAGTTACACATACTATAGTTTTCATAGCGTCCTCTGTTTGCTGGGTACCTGTGATTATGGGTACCTGCGCCCGTTATACGGGAGCATGGTCGCAACTCAAAGAAATTTGCTCGTAAAAGTTGCGCGTTCAATCAATCTCGGGTTGTGGGGTGTCATTGTCGTCGCCAACCGTGCCCCAGCGCAAAGGGGGCGTGGACAACATATGCTTGCTGGTTTGCATGCTCCAACTATCTTGAACACATGACGCGCAAGGAGACACGCCATGAGCTGGAACCCGGCCCTTGATCCCGATTGTCCCAAAGGGGACGCCGTTGATGCAATCGAAACTGTTATTGTGCCGCGGGCCCGTGATCTGGGTGGGTTTGAGGTGCGCCGTGCCTTGCCTGCGCCCAAGCGGCAGATGGTGGGTCCATTCATCTTTTTTGACCAGATGGGACCGGCCGAATTCGTGACCGGGAAGGGTATCGATGTTCGTCCGCATCCACATATCGGGTTGGCCACGGTCACGTATCTCTACAAAGGTAAGATACATCACAGGGACAGTCTTGGCACGGATCAGTGGATCGAACCGGGCGCTGTGAACTGGATGGTGGCAGGTCACGGGATCACCCACTCTGAACGTACGGATGGCGAGATTCGCAAGAAACCGCACAACCTGTTCGGGATTCAGACCTGGGTTGCGCTGCCCAAGGACGCTGAGGATGACCCGGCCGATTTTCAGCACGCACCCAAGGACACGCTACCGTTTCTGGAAGGGGAAGGCAAAGAGGTGCGTCTGATCCTCGGGGATGCGTGGGGCGAGACGGCGCCCGTGCAGACGTTTTCGGAAATGTTTTATGCGGACGCTGTTCTTGAGGCGGGGGCGCGCATACCCTTGCCGGATAACCACGAGGATCGGGGCGTCTATGTTGTCGAAGGATCGGTGACCGTGGCCGGGGATCTGTATCAGGCGGGGCAAATGATGGTGTTTCGTCCCGGAGACGCCATTTCGCTGACGGCTGGAGAACAGGGTGCACGTTTGATGTTGCTTGGCGGGGCGACGCTGGAGGGGTCGCGGTACATCTGGTGGAACTTTGTGGCGTCGTCGCAGGATCGCATTGATGCGGCAAAGGAGGCGTGGCGCGCAGGCGATTGGGCGCATGGCCGGTTCCAATTGCCGCCCGGAGATGAAAGCGAGTTCATCCCGCTGCCGGAACGATGACGGTGCGTTTGCGCCGTGCGGTGCCAGATGATGCACCTAAGCTTGAGGCCTTGCACGCGCGCAGTTGGCGGGCGTCCTATGCACCGTATGTTCCGGCGGACGCCCTCGGGGCTCCGCTTGATAGCAACATGCGGGCGCGGTGGAGTTCTTGGCCTGCAGACCGGTTGATCCTGCTGGCTGAAGACAGCGATTCCGTGCTTGGATTCGCCGCCGTGGTGCGGGCGGATGTGCCGCTTTTGGATAATCTGCACGTTGATCCGGACGCGCGCAGCAATGGTATTGGTGCCAGGCTGTTGAAGATGGTGGCCTCATGTCTGGCGGAAGAGGGCGCATCCACCTTGCGTCTGGTTGTGATTGCAGACAACGCGCGTGCTCGCCGCTTCTATGTCCGCATGGGTGGACAAGAGGGCACCGCCCACGACGAAGCATTGCTTGGGGAGACAGTGCGCATGGTGCCATTTGATTGGTCTGGAGACGCCTTTGACGCTTTGGTGGCAGATTTTGACAGACAGTCCCGAAAAGACGCTTGACGGGACCGGGGGCTAATCATAAACCCGCCAAACGCAGCGGGCGGTTGTAGCTCAGTTGGTTAGAGTACCGGCCTGTCACGCCGGGGGTCGCGGGTTCGAGCCCCGTCAACCGCGCCACTGCTGCTCTCTGGTCCCGGAGGAATGGGCGCGCCGAAAGGCAAATGCGCGGTTGTAGCTCAGTTGGTTAGAGTACCGGCCTGTCACGCCGGGGGTCGCGGGTTCGAGCCCCGTCAACCGCGCCACTTTCTTCTGTAGATTTGAAATTCGTCTTGAAGCGCGTGATTGTCGCTGTCGGAACGAGGGGCCAGCCCCTCGCGCTCCCCGGAGTTTATCAGGCAAGATGAAGTGGGATCAGTAGGTGTAGCCAAGCCGTGCTTCGAGGTCCGTATCGATGCTGGCGCGCAGATGGTCCATGTCTGCGTCACTCCACGTATCGGGCAGGGCCGGGCGGTCCATCACCGCAGGTTTGAACTTGGAGCCGAGGCGTTTGATGACGGGACGGTATTCGGCATGCGGTTGAGCAGCGCCAAGACAAGACATCAAAGCTGCGAGCGTTGCCTGTGGTTGGTCTTGCGTATCCTCCATGCGCAGAATGGCGCAGGTACACCCCCGGCCCAATAGTGACAGCATGGCGTTAAGCTTTGCAGTGCGAAGGGCAAACAGCGTTTCAAAATGCGCCCCCGTTGCCGGATGCCTATCGTGTTGTAAAGGTTGGCCCACACTGCCCTCGGGAACCAGCCCTTCGAAGTAGCGGGGGCGGTCAATGATTGTGTCCCATTGTGCGCGGATGAACTCTGAAAACGTCATAGCCTGCATCGCGGGTGTGGTGTGCCATGGTTTGGAAAACATAGACCGCGCCCATGTGTCCGCCCGCCGTACAACAACGATGACTGCCAAGTTGGACGGGATAGCCATCATGTGGGTGAAGCCATGTTTCCAACCCAGATCTTCGGTTGGTTTAAGGGGGGTGTTTCGCCCCAGCAGGCGCTTGACGAAGTTTGTGCCGGAAGACCGTTCGCCGATTACCTGATAGCGCGTGATCGGTGTGTCGCCCGTGCGCGCGACATGTAAGCCGGTCTGTGGAAAGTCTGGGGGCAGTGCCATTCAGGGCCTTCGCTGCAAATTAACGATTCTCTTGTTGGGGCCCTTGCGATAGATTGCGCAAAAATAACCCTATGAGCAGGACCTTAACAGATGCAGACAGTGGCCGCCGTGACCATGGTGCGCGATGACGCGTTTTTCCTGAAAGCGTGGCTGCGCCACTACGGTGAGATGTTTGGTCGCGAGAATTGCTATGTCATCAATCACGGTCGTGGTGCCGAAGTGGCTGAACTGGCTGCCGGGTGCAACATCATTGGCATTCCAGGGGATCCGCACAAGAATTTCGACATCAAGCGTTGGGGGTTGCTGAACAACCTGGTCGGAGGGCTGCGACGCTACTATCGCCATGTGATCGTGGGGGATGTGGACGAGTTGGTTGTGCGTGACCCGAAGGCGGGCGGCACATTGCTGGAGTTTCTGGAAGCGGCACCTGAGGGCCGTGTCCTGACGCCGCTTGGTCTTGAGGTGATCCACCGCATCGACCTCGAACAGGACGAGATCACGGACCACATCATCGGCCCGCGCCGCCATGTTCGCCCGGCGCCGCACTACTCAAAACCGTGCATCATCTCGGCCCCGGTCAAGATCGCGCGGGGTGGGCATTTCACGCAGGCCGACAAGCTGTTCACGCCGGACGATCTGTACCTGATGCACCTGAAGTTCTGCGATTTTGGCGCTTATGTCGGGGTTATGGATCACCGCAACGCCGTCACGGATGAGGTGAATGCCTCGGTCAAGGAGGCCTCGATTGGCCGTCATTGGTTTGCCGAAGCGCGCGGAGAGGATCGGGCGGTTTTTGAAGATTTTGCGAAACTAGAAATGGTCGATGAGTTCGACATGCGGCCCCTGCGTCGCAAGATGCAGCGCAGTTTCAAGCCACGCGCCGACACCGGATACTATCACTTCGACCGCCCGGACTATGGCACCCAATATGTTCTGCCTGAACGGTTTGTCGGCGTTATCTGACGTGCGGGGCGCACCGGCAGGTGCGCCTTACGTTTGAGACTTCAGGAATTCGGCGATCGCTTTTGTGGTTTCCTCCGGATGTGTGTCCGGAAAGAAATGCCCGCCTGGCAGACCCACTGCTTGCATGTTCGTGAGCCGGTCCGCCCAAGTTGCAGCTACGTCATAGGCTTGGCCCATGATCCCGTCTGCGCCATAGAGAATAAGGGCAGGGCAATCGACAGTGCGTCCCAGGTCAGCAGCATCGAGGTCGAAATCAACATCGATGGCGGCGCGGTAGTCGTTGCACATTGTGCGGATGCACTCAGGGTCTCTCCACGACGAGCGATACGCAGCTAGTGCATCTGCGTCGAACGTGTCCATGCCACCGCCCCAACCGGCCAGGCAGCTTTCGAAATAAGCGTTGGGATCATGGCCGATCAACGTTTCGGGAAACGGCGCAGGTTGTGCGAGAAAGAACCAGTGATAGTAGGCGCGCGCGACCTGCTGGGTCAGCGCGTCCAGCAACAGATGGGTCGGCACGATGTCCATCAGAGTGAGAGACAGAATGGTCTCGGGACTGTCCAGCGCCATGCGGTGTGCCGTGCGTGCGCCCCGATCATGTCCGACAAGATGGAAGTGATCAAAGCCCAGATGCTGCATCAGCAGCCTTTGATCCGCCGCCATATGGCGAAAGCTCATGTCTTCAATCTGAGCAGGTTTGGTGCTGGCGCCGTAGCCGCGTAGGTCAGCCGTGACGACGGTGAAATGCTGGGCCAATTGCGGTGCAATGGCGTGCCACATGGCCCGTGTTTGCGGAAAACCGTGCAGCAGCAGAACAGGAGGGCCATCGCCCTGCACATCATGGGCGATGGTGATGCCGTCGGCGGTTGTGAAGGTCGTCATGTCAGGGCGTCAAGGATGCGAGCCCAGCTGCGGATGCCTTTGTGAAAGCTCTCCATATCGTATTTTTCGTTGGGCGAGTGGATTTGATCGTCATCCTTGCCGAAGCCGACGAGCATGGGGGTGGTGTCGAGAATGTCCTGGAAATGCCCCGCGATTGGGATTGAACCGCCGCAACCGACATAGGCGGCCGGGACATTCCATTCATTCGTGAGCGCAACACGGGCTGCTTCAAAGGCCGGATCGGTGGTTTCCGTCGTTGAGGCTTGGCTGGCGCCATGGCCCGAGAATTCGACTTCGCAGTCCGCGGGCAGGGCGTCGCGCACCAACTGGCGGAAGCTGTTACGGATCTTGTGTGGGTCCTGATTACCAACTAGGCGGAATGACACCTTGGCGTGTGCCTTGGACGGCAGCACGGTTTTGAACCCATCGCCTGTATAGCCGCCCCAAATGCCATTCACGTCACAGGTTGGACGCGACCAGATCATTTCGATCGGGGTGCGATCTTGTTCGCCTGCTGGTTTCGACAGGCCCACGTCCCCAAGGAACGTGCCGTGGTCAAAGGCCAGGCCCTGCCATTGCTGACGAATGTCATCCGGCAATTCAGGCACGCCGTCATAGAACCCGGGCACCGTAACGCGGCCCTGATCGTCATGCAGAGAGGCCAGGATACGGGTGAGGACGCGGATCGGGTTCATCGCCACGCCGCCATACATGCCCGAATGCAGGTCTTTGTCGGGGGCGGTGATCGTGATCTCTTCGCCTAGCAATCCCCGTAGCATTGTGACGATGGACGGAACGCGGGACTCGAACATGCCGGTGTCGCAGATCAGGGCGAGGTCGGATTTCAGCTCGTCAGCGTTCTCCTCCATGAAGGGGACTAAGGATGGGGAGCCTGATTCTTCTTCGCCTTCGAAGAAGAAGGTGATGCGGCATGGCAGAGAGCCGTGCTCGGACTTCCAGGCGCGACATGCTTCGACAAAGGTCATCAACTGGCCTTTGTCATCAGATGATCCGCGCCCGCGGATGACTGGGCCCTTTGCTGTCTCTTCGATCTGCGGATCGAACGGGTCACGGTCCCAAAGCTCGAGCGGATCAACGGGTTGCACATCGTAGTGCCCATAGAACAGAAGGTGGGGTCCATCGCCATCGACATGACCTACAACCATCGGATGCCCCGGCGTTTCCCGTTTTTCTGCAGTTACACCAATGCTTTGCAGATCACTCACCAACCAGTCAGCGGCGGTCTGACAATGATCCGCAAAGGCCGGATCGGTCGAGATCGACTGAATGCGCAAAAGCTCCAGCAACCGTTCGGTTGCTTGGGGCAGATCAGTGTCGATGCGGGACAGAACGGCGTCGAGGGTCATCAGGTTTCCTTTGATTTGACTGCTGCCGCAACACTACGGCGCGGCGGGGCAGTGTCCAGTGGTTGATCTGGGTCAAAGCGATTGCAGGACGGGTGGGGAATACCGGACCTGCGACATGACGCGCATTTGATTAGCATTGAAGCTCAATCTTGCTGTCTATATTCGTTCTAAACAACGGCCGGTGCGAACGCATTGGCGCAAAGACCAAAATGGAGTATCGCGTGGACTACACCGCCAAATTGGACACCGCCCTGCAACGTCTGCATGACGAAGGCCGTTACCGGACGTTCATCGACATTGAACGTCAAAAGGGTCAGTTCCCGCATGCGGAATGGACGCGGCCGGATGGTAGCAAGACACCGATCACGGTTTGGTGCGGCAATGACTATCTTGGCATGGGGCAAAACCCCATTGTTCTGGAAGCCATGCACGAGGCGATCGATGCGACAGGCGCAGGGTCGGGCGGGACCCGCAATATCTCTGGTACCACGGTGTATCACAAACGGCTCGAAGCCGAGCTTGCCGATTTGCATGGCAAAGAGGCGTCTTTGCTGTTCACCAGCGCCTACATTGCGAATGACGCAACATTAAGTACTCTTCCTAAGCTGTTTCCTGGGCTTATTATTTACTCGGACGCTCTGAATCATGCTTCGATGATCGAAGGTGTGCGGCGGAACGGCGGCGCCAAGCGTGTCTTTCGCCACAATGACGTTGAACATCTGCGGGAGCTTCTGGAAGCAGATGATCCCGAAGCACCTAAGTTGATTGCGTTTGAGTCCATCTATTCGATGGACGGCGACTTTGGGCCAATTGAAGAGATTTGCGATCTGGCGGACGAATTCGGTGCGCTCACTTATCTCGACGAAGTGCACGCCGTGGGCATGTATGGGCCGCGCGGTGGAGGGGTTGCGGAACGTGATGGGCTGATGCACCGCATCGACGTCATCAATGGCACGCTGGCGAAAGCGTATGGGGTGATGGGCGGGTACATTGCCGCATCTGCCAAGATGTGCGATGCGATCCGATCCTATGCACCGGGGTTCATCTTTACGACATCCTTGCCGCCTGCCGTGGCTGCCGGAGCGGCCGCTTCGGTTGCGTTCCTGAAAACGGCAGAAAATCTGCGTTCTGACCATCAGGCACAAGCCAAGGCTTTGAAGCTGAGATTGAAAGGTCTTGGGTTGCCCATCATCGACCATGGCAGCCACATCGTACCTGTCATGGTCGGGAACCCTGTGCATACCAAGGTGCTGAGCGACATGCTCTTGGAAGAGCATGGGATTTATGTACAGCCGATCAACTTCCCGACGGTTCCGCGGGGCACGGAGCGGTTGCGGTTCACGCCTTCCCCTGTGCATGGCCCACAGGAGATTGATGCGCTTGTGAAAGCCATGGATAAATTGTGGTCGCATTGTGCGCTAAATCGCGCCGAGAGTGCAGGTTAATTCACTAATATTCGCAAATATCGTTGCCATATGTTACCGTGTGTTAAACAACAGAGGTGAAGCGAATCGAGTGGGATCGGCTCGTCATCACTTGGGACAACGGGGCAGCTGAATGATCGGGCGAAAATCCGACATTGCAAAAACTGAAGAAAACGTCGAACCAAAGGGCTTTGACGATTTCGAGCTACGCCTCGGTGACATTATGCGCGGTGAGCGGGCGACCATGGGGAAATCCCTTTTGGACGTTCAGCGGGAACTGCGAATAAAGGCAAGCTACATTGCTGCCATAGAAGCCTGTGATCCGGATGCGTTCGACACACCTGGTTTTATCGCCGGGTATGTCAGATCCTATGCCCGCTACCTGAATATGGATCCCGATCGCTCCTTTCACACATTTTGTTCTGAAAGCGGATTCTCGGTTGCCCACGGCATGTCCGCAGAAGCGTCCGTCGTCAAGAAAGCGTCCCGTGAAGATCGGCTTCAAAAGCCCCATGGCGCGGATATCTTCGCGGCGCCTTCGACCCCGTTCGTTCCAACAGGCGAGGCCGTTTGGTCGAGGATTGAGCCACGTGCGGTCGGATCGTCTCTCGTTCTGCTTGCGTTGATTGGCGGTATCGGGTTTGGCGGCTACTCTGTTCTTCAGGAAGTGCAGCGCGTCCAGGTGGCACCGGTCGATCAAACGCCTGTTGTTCTGTCTGACCTTGATCCGCTGAGCAGTTCAAACGTTGTCCAGGCCGAGCAGGGACCATCGATTGAAACACCACGCGCCGATGCGTTGGACCGGCTGTATCGGCCGCAAGCATTGGACGTACCGGTCTTGGTTGCCCGCGACGCACCCATTGCAACGCTGGACCCGCGTGAGATTGGAACATTTGTTGCCCCTGAACTCACCGACGACACGCCTCTTATCGGGGCGGTGGATCGCGCCTTGGCAGAGGCGATCGCACCGGCTGTCCCGCAGGTTGTCGAGGAAACTGCGCCTGCGCTGACAATGGTTGCTGTGCGCCCGTCTTGGGTGCGTGTACGGGCTGCCGATGGAACCGTGATATTCGAAGCAACGATGCAGGCTGGCGATACGTGGGAAGCGCCCTTGACCGAAGAGGCGCCGACACTGCGCACCGGTGAAAGCGGCGCGATCTACTTTGCAATGAACAGCAAGTTCTACGGCCCGGTCGGTCAAACAGGCGCTGTCACCTCCAATCTGCCGCTTGAAATTGCTGGTTTGAAGGAAACCTATCTGCCGGTTGACGTCAGCACGGACGAGGGTCTGATCCGATATGCCGAAGCACAGGCGGCTTCCAACCGGATTAGCGAATAGTCATTGCGCACCATTGCCCGGGTGCTGTCGCCTGTCTATCTTCTGTGTCAACTGCCGATGCTGAGCAAGGTGTTTCATGTCGCTTAACCATATCCGTCCGTGGCGCAACATCTACAGGCGGGAAAGCCGTCAGATCATGGTGGGATCGGTTCCCGTCGGTGGGGATGCCCCCATAACCGTTCAGACCATGACAAACACCCTGACGACCGACGCGCCGGCGACCATCGCGCAAATCCTGGCAGCCGCAGAGGCGGGGGCAGACATCGTACGCGTGTCCGTGCCGGACGAAGCATCCTCCAACGCGTTGAAGGAGATCGTCGCTGAAAGCCCTGTGCCCATCGTCGCTGACATCCATTTTCATTATAAACGCGGGATCGAAGCCGCAGAAGCGGGCGCGGCCTGTTTGCGGATCAACCCCGGCAACATCGGTTCCGAAGATCGGGTCAAGGAAGTCATCAAGGCCGCGCGCGACCATAATTGCTCGATCCGTATTGGTGTAAACGCAGGATCGCTCGAGAAGCACTTGCTTGAAAAGTATGGAGAACCGACGCCAGATGCGATGGTGGAATCCGGCCTCGACCACATCAAGATATTGCAGGACAATGACTTTCACGAGTTCAAGATCAGCTGCAAAGCGTCTGATGTGTTCATGGCAGCCGCAGCGTATCAGAAGTTGGCTGATGCCACGGATGCGCCGATCCACCTTGGGATCACTGAAGCGGGCGGCTTGACGTCGGGCACCATTAAGTCTGCGATTGGCCTTGGCAACCTGCTGTGGATGGGCATCGGCGATACGATCCGCGTGTCCTTGTCTGCCGATCCAGTGGAAGAGGTCAAAGTCGGCTACGAAATTCTCAAGTCACTTGGTCTGCGGCACCGGGGTGTAAACATCATCTCGTGCCCATCCTGCGCGCGGCAGGGTTTTGATGTGATCAAGACTGTGGAAGTGCTGGAAGACCGGTTGGCGCATATCAAGACACCCATGAGCCTGTCCATCATCGGCTGCGTCGTGAACGGACCGGGCGAAGCGCTTATGACGGATGTCGGCTTTACTGGGGGCGGGGCAGGGCACGGAATGGTGTATCTGGCTGGCAAGCAAAGCCACCGGATGGACAACGACCAGATGGTTGATCACATCGTCGAAGAGGTCGAGAAGAAAGCCGCGGAACTGGACGCCGCAAGCGCAGCCGAGGCGCAAGCGGCAGAGTAGCTTGTTGTTCTGGAGGGGGCGGGCGCCCAGAAGACGTCAGCGGGTCATCCCCGCTTTTCGTCGACCAATGCCAGCATCTCATCAAAAGGCAGGAAGCCACGCAAAAGTTCGTCTTGCAGAACAAATGTTGGCGTTCCGGTGATTTGCAACCTTTGAGCCAAGGCGCGGGTGCGACGAATTTCGTCTGTCACGGCCTCGCTGTCCATATGTGCTTCAATCGCTTCGGCATCGAGGCCAAAGGTCGATGCCATGCGCCGCAGCGTGCGCATCGATACATCCCCTGACATTTCCATCATGGCGTCGCTGATGCTTTTGTAGGCCTCTGATCCCGCGACCTGCTTTGTCGCGATCGTGAAGCGCGAGGCCAGCAGCGACTGTTCCCCAAGGATCGGGAATTCTTTGACAATCAGGCGGATGTTGCCATCTGTTTCCAATAGTTTGGCAACCTCACCGTGGGCGCGTTTACAAAACCCGCAACGGTAGTCGAGGAATTCGACCAGTGTGATGTCCCCATCAGGGTTACCGCCGACAAAGCTGAAGCCGTCGTTGAAAATATCTTCGGCGTTGTCGGACACCAGTGATAGATCCGCCTGTGCCTGCGCGGCAGCTTGCCGTTGCTCCAGTACTTGCACCGCGTCCATAATGACCTGCGGATTGTCCATCAGATACGCGCGCACTTCCTCGCGGAAAATCTGCCGCTCTTCGTCAGTCATTTGGCTCAGGTCAAGCGCCTGGGCGGGCATTGCAATCGCCATGGCAAAAGAGGCGGCTGCGAGGGGGCGGAAGAACATGCTCTATCTCCGTTTCTTGCGCTTTTCTGCGCGTTCAGATGCAAGGACCACATCCTGTGCCCTTTGCCAAGGGCCGGAACCTTCAGGCAGAAGGCCTGCGGCCCGTTTTGCGTGGATACCGGCATCTTCGAGCCGCCCACGCAGGGCATACCGTTCGGCTGTGATGAGGGATGCCATGCCACGTTGGCCAGACTTTGCATAGGCCACACTCAGGTCGCGCAACATGGACCCGTCCCGGAAATCAATGCGGCGCGCGCGTTCAAGTGCGGGAAGGGCGGCCCGCACATTTCCACTGGCCAAGAGCGCACGTCCGTATCCGGCTTGCAGCAAGCCATCGTTGGGCCGCAGTTGCACGGCGCGGCCATGTGCATTTGCTGCCGCCGCGAACTGACGCGTTTCCATCAGAATTTGCCCCTTGAGATCGTACAGGAAAGGGTCCTGCGGTCGCAGAGCGATGGCTTTGTCGATGGCCGAGATCGCGCGACGGGTTTGCGAGTTCTGGTGTCGGGCCGCTGCCTCGCGCATCAAGGCGATGTCTCGGTGGCCGCTTTCACCCAATCGGTTCAGAGTCCAGCTGGGGCGGCGGGTGAACGATGTGAGTTTACCTTTGGCACGCGCAAACCAGTAGTCCCACGTCGCGGAGTTTGCGCTGCCCGACCCGCCATAGGCTGCCGCAAACCCTTCGATCGTGCGCAGCCGATCGCGACTTAGAGGGTGCGAGCGCACATACGGGTCTTGTCTGCTCGCGCTGAGCATTTCTTGGCCTCGGAACAGACGAAAGACATCGAGCATGCCGCTCAGCTCAATGCCGGCGCTGCGCAGATAACGTGCGCCGGATTGGTCGGCGGCGGTTTCTTCGGCGCGGGTGTGGCTGAGAAAATTGCGCTGCGCCGCGCTTTGCGTCCCAAGACTGATGGCCGCTGCACCTTCGCCGGCGCCTGCGGCAGCGGCCAAAAGCGCCAGTGCTTGACCAAGTGTCGCAGCCGTGCGCGCGTTGCCGAGGTTCGTGATCCGTCGGGTAATGTGCCCATTAGCGATATGCGCGGCTTCGTGTGCGATCACGGCCTGCAGCATGGCCGCCCGATCCATACGGCTGATCAGGCCGGAATGGATGTAGATCGCGTCATTGCCGATCACGAATGCATTGAGCGAACTGTCATTGACAACGAGGATCTTGGTGCGCGATGCGCTCAGGCCCGCCGCCTTCAGAACGGGCGCTGCGACTTGCGCCAGCGCATATTCCATGTCTGCGTCACGTAACAAGGATACCGCACGCGCAGGCAAGGCGAGCGCAAGCGACACGATCAGGATTGACGCCACCCGCGTCAGGGTATGAAAGGTCATGGTTCGATCATAGGAGACGCCATGCGAACCTCAAGACGCAGCGATGTCGATCCCTTCATTGTGATGGATGTGATGGAGGCCGCGCGAGCCGCGGAATCTGCGGGCCGCCATATAATCCACATGGAAGTAGGGCAGCCTGGCACGGGAGCGCCTCAGGCGGCGATCCGCGCATTGGAACGGGCGATGTCGGACGGCCCACTCGGCTATACCGTTGCCTTGGGGTTGCCCGCACTTCGGGCGCGCATCGCACGGCTGTATGGCGATTGGTACAATATTGATCTGAACCCGGACCGTGTGATCGTCACGTCCGGTGCTTCGGGCGGTTTTATCCTTGCGTTCAATGCGTTGTTCGACAGCGGGGATCGCATCGGCATTGGCGCCCCGGGATATCCAAGTTATCGGCAAATCCTGACGGGCCTGGGTTTGACACCTGTGGATTTGCAGACCGCCGCCGCGAACCGTTATCAACCTGTGCCGGATGACTTTGCAGACCAAGATTTGCAGGGCTTGCTCGTTGCCTCTCCGGCCAATCCCACCGGGACAATGTTGGACCGTGCCACCATGGCGCATCTGGTCGGTGCTGCGAAGGAGGCGGGAGCCAGCTTTATCAGCGACGAAATCTACCACGGCATCGAATATGAGGCCAAAGCCATCAGCGCACTGAATGTCAGCGATGATGTTTATGTCATCAACTCGTTTTCCAAATATTTCTCGATGACTGGTTGGCGTGCCGGATGGATGGTGGTGCCCGAGGATCACATACGTGTGGTTGAACGCTTGGCGCAAAACATGTTCATATGCCCGCCTCATGCCAGTCAGGTGGCCGCGCTTGCGGCCATGGACGCAACGGGCGAGTTGGAGGCAAATCTGGATGTCTACCGCACCAACCGTGCCCTGATGCTGGAAGGGCTGCCGAAAGCCGGGTTCACGCGCATCGCGCCGCCTGACGGAGCGTTTTATGTTTACGCCGATGTGTCAGAGCTGACCAACGACAGCCGCGCATTTGCAGCGCAGATACTGGACGTTGCGGGTGTTGCGGTGACACCGGGTCTCGACTTTGACCCAGTGCGTGGGCACCAGACGCTCCGTTTTTCGTATGCACGTAAGACAGAAGACATCGTGGAAGGCCTGTCGCGCTTGAAGGATTTCATGGATCAACGTTGATGGGGGATTCCCGCGACCGGTTCGACCCGATATGCTGCGAGCAAAATACAAAAGGGCAGTGGTGATGCGGGCGATTATTGTCGCGGTGTTGATGTGGGTAAGTGTTGTCCCGGTGATGGCACAGGACTTGTCTGGTCTGGCACGCGTCGATGTCAACAAAAGCAAGATTTCCGATGGGTGGTTTGGCACGACCGAATTGACGTTGTCGCTCAGCCAGGGGGTGCCGTACCGGGTCTTTTCATTGTCCGAACCGCCACGCTTGGTCGTGGATTTTCGTGAAGTCGATTTTACCGGCGTTTCACCAGATGCTTTGCTGCCGGAACCGGGGCGCATTTCAGCTGTGCGGTTTGGGGCTTTCAAGCCCGGTTGGTCGCGGCTTGTACTGGATCTGGGCGCGCAGATGCTACCCAACGAGATCGCCATGCCCGTAGACCCGTCTTCCGGGCAGGCCACGTTGTCCATCAAATTGCACGCAGTGCCTGCCGACGAATTCGCCGAACGGGCTGGTCCACCTGTGGACGCAGATTGGGGTGTGCAGGCGGCAGACCAACCACCGACCATCGAGGCAGAGGACTTCGTGGTTGTCATCGACCCCGGACATGGCGGGATTGACCCCGGCGCCGTGCGCGACACCACCAGCGAAAAGGAATTGATGCTGGGGGTTGGGTTGGCGTTGCGCGACGCATTGCGCCGGGCTGGCGGTGTTGAGGTTGTCTTGACCCGGGATACGGATACTTTCGTTTCTCTGACCGGTCGGGTTGCTTTGGCGCATCAGGTTGGTGCGGATGCTTTCGTGTCCTTGCACGCCGACGCCTTAAGCCAAGGTCAGGCAAGAGGGGCAACTGTTTACACCTTGTCCGATGAAGCGAGTGACGCTGCTTCAGCGCAATTGGCGGCACAGCACGACCGTGCTGACATTTTGGCCGGTGTGGACCTGAGTGGTACGGATGATCAGGTTGCTTCCGTTCTGATGGACCTGGCTCGTACCGAAACCATGCCGCGCACGGACACTTTGGCGACGGCACTCATAGACAACATGGCAGCGGCGGGCGGACCGATGAACAAGCGCCCCCGGCGCGAGGCCGCGTTCTCGGTTCTGAAAAGCGCTGATATCCCATCTGTTCTGGTCGAGGTGGGATTTTTGTCGGATCAACGTGACCTTGCCAACCTGCGCGACCCGGTATGGCGCGCGGTTATGGTCGAAGCCTTGGCGGCCGGCATCCTGCAATGGCGTGATGATGATCTGGCGATGCAACCGCTGATCCGGCAATAGCCGTTCACGTCGGCGACATCGCGCTACCGTTCGCTTTTGACCCTGTCCGCGCCGTCGCGTATACGGGAACAAAAGCTACCGTTGAAAACAGGTGCGAGCGGTCATGTTTCGGTTCATTCTTTCCTTCTTTGGCGGGATTTTCACCACGGTGACAATGGGCATAGCCATGGTTGCCCTGTCGGTTGGCGCCGTTTTTTGGATGTATGGGCGGGATTTGCCCAGCCACGAGTCGCTCGCCCAGTACCAACCCGCCACGATCAGCCGGATCTATTCCGGTGAAGGGCAGATCATTGATGAATTTGCCCAGGAACGCCGCCTTTTTGCCCCTGCCGAGACGATCCCGGACCTTGTGAAACAAGCATTCATCTCGGCCGAGGATAAGAACTTCTATACCCATGATGGTTACGATTTGCGTGGTATAGCAGTTGCTGCGTTGGATTGTGTGGTGTCGCGCGGAGCAGGGTGCCGTGGTGCATCAACCATCACGCAACAGGTGATGAAGAATTTCCTTCTGAGCGGTGATCGTCAGGCGGAGCGGAAGATCAAGGAGATTATTCTTTCTGCCCGGGTCGAGGAAGCGCTGACGAAGGAGAAAATCCTTGAGTTGTACCTGAACGAGATCTTCCTGGGCCAGAATTCCTATGGCGTGGCGGCTGCCAGTCTGACCTATTTCAACAAGACGCTTAGCGAACTTGAACCACACGAAGCGGCATACCTGGCCGCTTTGCCAAAGAGCCCGTCGAACAGGCACCCAGTGCGTGATCGTGATGTCGCGCTGTTTTGGCGCAACAATACCCTGCGGGAGATGCACGAAAACGGCTACCTTGACGAAAATGTCTACCAGGCTGAACGGGAGATGCCTCTGCGCTCGGTCCAGAATGGGGACTTTGACAGCTTCAAATCCGAATTGCCGCCGCGCGACTATTTTACCGATGAAATTCGTCGACAGCTAAGTCAGGACTACGGCGAAGGTGAGTTCTTTACCGGTGGTTACACCGTGCGAGCGACCATTGATGCAGAGATGCAGCCCGTTGCGGCCTACGCTTTGCGACGTCAGCTTGAAAGCTATGACCGTGGGCTTGGTGTTTGGCGTGGCACTGGCAAAAGCATTGAAGCGGATCAGCTGGAGAATTGGCAAGACGCACTCAGGAGTGTTTCGGTTGCGCGTGACGTTGACTTGAATGGCGTTTGGCGCCCCGCTGTTGTTCTGGAAGTCGAAGATCAACAGTTGCGCCTTGGCATCGAAGGGTGGACCGACAGTGAGCCTGCCGCTGTTGTTCCGCGCGAAGACATCAAATGGATTCAGGGTAATTTCTTTGACAACTTCGAGATCGGCGATGTGGTGCATGTGCGCGCAATGACCGCCGACAACGACGGCTCTTTCATTCGTTGGACGCTGCGCCAAGTGCCTCGTGTACAAGGTGGTTTTGTTGCGATGGACGTGAACACGGGCCGCGTCATCGCCATGCAGGGTGGGTTCAGCTATCAGAACTCGGTCTTCAACCGGGCAACGCAGGCCAAACGTCAGCCTGGGTCTTCGTTTAAACCGTTTGTGTATGCCGCTGCGCTGGACAGTGGTTACTCGCCAGCAACAATCGTCGTGGACGCGCCGATCGAGATCAATACGCCCCAGGGCCTTTGGCGCCCGCGCAATTCGTCCAGACAGTTCTACGGCCCAACGCCTCTGCGCACAGGTATTGAACGGTCCCGGAACCTGATGACCATTCGTCTGGCAGAGGAAGTCGGGATGGACATCGTGGCCGACTATGCGGAACGGTTCGGTGTGTATGATCGCATGGGGCTGTTTTTGGCCAACTCGCTGGGGGCCGAAGAAACAACCCTGTATCAAATGGTTTCGGCCTACGCGATGTTCGCAAATGGCGGTGAGAGGGTGCAACCCACCTTGATTGACCGGGTGCAGGATCGGTTCGGTCGCACCGTCTATCGTCATGATGAACGCGAGTGCCGGGATTGTACACAATTGGCCAGCCTGGATCCGGGCATTGCCCCTCGGGTTGTGTCCAATCGCGAACGGGTCATGGACCCTGTAACGGCCTATCAACTGACGTCGATGATGAAGGGTGTGGTTGATCGCGGAACCGCTGCACGCACAGTGAACCTGCCAGTTCCGATTGCTGGCAAGACAGGCACCACGAATGACGCAAAAGACGTTTGGTTTGTAGGGTTTTCAAGCGACATCGTCGCGGGCTGCTACATCGGGTATGACCAACCGCGCAGCCTTGGCCGCAGTGCGGGTGGTGGCGGGATGTGCGGTCCGGTGTTCAATACCTTCATGCAAGAGGCCATCGCCAAGTATGGTGGCGGGGCTTTCGAGATCCCTGACGAATGCATGTTCATCAAGATCGATCGCTTTTCAGGCGCACGCCTGAGCGACACCGCGTCAGGCGATAACGTCGTCAGCGAATGCTTCCGCGACGGGTTCGAACCCACATTCGGCATCACATTCGATGGTGGCTTTGCAATGGGGGCTGATCTTCCGTTGTTCGAGGAAGTCGGTGGAGGTGGTCGTCAGGTCACCACATCAACCGGCAAAAACGCGGTTGTGGGGCCCAAGGCGAACTTCGGCACATTGAGTTCCGGTGGTTTGTACTGACTGGGTGAACCAAGCGGTTCGGGTGATCTTGTCGTGCTGACTTGCATGGGCTATTCCGAGGCTCTGCCAGGAAGGGTTGGACATGCGCGCCGAAATTCAGAATGTCGTGGAAGAGATTGAAAAGTCGGTGGCTTTGCTGGCTCAACGATTGGATGTCGAAACGGCGCAGCACCGGTTGGAAGAGTTCAACGCGCGTGTCGAGGACCCCAATCTGTGGGATGATCCCGATGCTGCGCAGAAGCTGATGCGCGACCGCCAGATGTTGGTGGATGCGATGGAAACCCACGACCGCATCAAGCAGGACCTCGCAGACAACATCGAGCTTATTGAACTGGGTGAGATGGAAGAAGACGAAGAGGTGATCTCTGACGCCGAGGCGGCAATCAAGGCGCTGGCTGAAACTGCGGCTCAGAAGGAACTCGAGGCCTTGCTTGATGGCGAAGCGGATGGGAACGACACCTTTCTTGAGATCAACTCGGGTGCCGGTGGCACGGAATCCTGCGACTGGGCGGCCATGTTGGCTCGGATGTATGTCCGTTGGGCTGAAAAGAAGGGCTATAAGGTCGAGCTGCAATCGGAGAGTGCCGGCGAAGAGGCTGGGATCAAGTCGGCGACCTACAAGATCAGCGGGCAAAATGCCTATGGCTGGCTGAAGTCGGAAAGCGGCGTACATCGCCTCGTTCGCATCAGCCCGTTTGACAGTGCCGCCAAACGCCACACCAGCTTTACCTCTGTTGGTGTTTATCCGGTGGTGGACGACAATATCGAGATCGAGGTGAACCCCGCCGACATCCGCATCGACACCTACCGGTCGTCCGGGGCGGGCGGGCAGCACGTGAATACCACGGACTCGGCGGTTCGGATCACCCACGCGCCCACCGGTATCGTCGTCACCAGCTCTGAAAAATCCCAGCACCAGAACCGCGACATCGCCATGAAAGCGTTGAAAAGCCGTCTGTATCAGATGGAACTGGATCGCCGGAACGCTGCCGTAAACGAGATGCACGAGAACAAGGGCGATGCGGGGTGGGGCAACCAGATCCGATCCTATGTCTTGCAACCCTACCAGATGGTGAAAGACCTGCGTACCAATTACGAGACGTCCGACACCAAGGGCGTTCTGGACGGGGATCTTGATGGGTTAATGGCGGCCACGCTAGCCTTGGATGTATCGGGCAAGTCCCGGGCCGAGGCACAGGCGGATTGATCCGCCTTTGGCCTGCCAATGTAAAGGGAGGCCAATCACATGATCGAAGATGGCGCGCTTGCACTGCGGGCGCAACTGGATGCGGGCAATATCACCGCAGAAACGCTCATGGAGCGTACGCTTGACCGCATTGCCGCGATAAATCCCAAGGTCAACGCGATTGTCTCGTTGCGAGATGCCGACACCTTGATGTCCGAAGCGCGTGCAGCTGATGCTGCGCCCAAGGCGGGTTGGTTGCATGGCATCCCGATGGCCATCAAGGATTTGGCGAATGCCAAGGGGCTGCTGACTTCAATGGGATCGCCCTTGTTTGCCGGGCAGGTTGCACCATCCGATGACGTCATGGTGGCCCGTTTGCGTGCAGCCGGAGCGATCATCATCGGAAAAACAAACACTCCTGAGTTTGGTCTTGGGTCGCACAGCATCAACCCTGTCTTTGGCGCCACGCGAAACCCATACAATGCTGAGTGCAGCGCTGGCGGGTCATCCGGTGGGGCAGGGGTGGCCTTGGCCACTGGTATGCTGAGCGTTGCTGACGGTTCGGACATGATGGGGTCGCTACGCAACCCGGCCGGATGGAACAACGTGTATGGGATGCGGCCCAGCTGGGGCCTCGTCCCGTCTGAGCCGATGGGTGACAGTTTCCTGCATCAGCTTTCAACAAATGGGCCGATGGCCCGTACACCCAGCGATCTGGCGGCCCTTCTGGATACAATGGCCGGGTCTGATCCGCGTCAGCCGCACGGCGTCGATGCACCGCCCACATTGCCACAGATCGAAGGAGGTGCCGACGGGTTGTGTGTTGGTTGGCTGGGCGACTGGGGTGGTGCTCTGCCCATGGCGGCCGGTGTGCTGGACCTGTGTAAGGCGGCGTTGACGGAGATGGAGGTGCTCGGCGTTACGGTGGACGCCATAGATGCCCCTTTTGATCGCGATGAGATTTGGTCGTCCTGGATTACGTTGCGCAGTTGGGCTGTCGCCGGGAACCTTGATGTTCTTTACGCGGACCCGGCCAAGCGCGAACACCTGAAAGACACTGCAATCTGGGAGATCGAACGTGGCCTCGGCCTGTCAGCCATGGAAGTGCACCGGGCCAGCGTGATAAGATCGCATTGGTTCAAGGCCGCCACGGTCTTGTTCGAACGCTACGACGTGCTTGTGTTGCCTTCTGCTCAGATGTGGCCTTTCGACGTCTCAATGGATTGGCCGAGCGAGATTGGCGGCACGGCCATGGATACGTATCACCGCTGGATGGAGGTCGTGGTGCCTGCGAGTTTACTAGGCTTGCCCGCAGTATGTGTACCGGCTGGTTTCGGTGGGCCGCACGATCTGCCCATGGGACTTCAGTTGATCGGGCGGCGGGGCAGCGACGCGCTCTTGCTGCGATTGGCCCAAGCATGGCACGATATGACAGACTGGCCTGCGCGCCGTCCCGGAATGGAGGGTCTCATGTAATGGAAGCGAACCCGTATCCCAGCCTCCCTGCAGGTGTGCCGCCATTTGACGCGCCGCGGCCTGCATTCATTCGCCATGCTTTATCCGCCGGTTGGAGTGATTTCCGCACGGCGCCGGGTTTTGGCCTTTTGACCGGGATTGCGTCCGTCATTGCAGGGTGGGTGTTGATAGGTCTCACAATATGGGCCGG
This sequence comes from Tateyamaria omphalii, assembly GCF_014651375.1. Taxonomy (GTDB): domain Bacteria; phylum Pseudomonadota; class Alphaproteobacteria; order Rhodobacterales; family Rhodobacteraceae; genus Tateyamaria; species Tateyamaria omphalii. The sequence continues at coordinate 204,487 of NZ_BMWT01000002.1, read as the reverse complement.
TCACACGTTCTGGCTCATCCTCGCCGTTTTCGGGTTCCCGCTGGTGGCTCCACTTTGTGCACTTGGAACCTACGAAGTGTCGCGGCGGATCGGGATGGGGCAACCTGCGGGAATTGGCGTCATCCTGGCGCAGTTGCAGGAGGAGCGAGGGAGACAGCTGCCATGGCTATCAATGCTGATGGTGGTTGCACTGCTGTTCTGGTTCTTTCTGGGGCACATGATTTTTGCGCTTTTTCTGGGCCTCAAACCCATGGTGAACGTCACCACATCATTTGATGTGTTCCTAAGCATCGACGGATTGATGATGATGGGGCTTGGCACCGTTGTCGGCGGTATCTTTGCCTTCATCTTCTTTGCGATGTGCGTGTTTGGCCTGCCGCTGCTGTTGGCGCGAGAGGTGGATTACATGACTGCAATCCTTGCCAGTTGGGGGCATGTGCAGGCCCACATTGTCCCCATGCTGAGTTGGGCGGCTGTCATCGTGGTTCTGCTGTTTCTGGCAATGCTGCCTGGGCTGTTGGGTCTGGTTGTTGTGTTGCCGTGGCTTGGACATGCGTCCTGGCACATCTATGCGCAAATGGCTGCCGGTGCACGTTAAAGCGGTGTTTCGCGCCCCATCTCTATCAGCATTTGACGTAGAAGCGGGGCATCGGGGTGCGCCGTTTCCAAGGCAAAGACATGCGCTTGCGTCAGGAAAAAAGCACGTTCATGCTCTGACGGCGCCGCAGTTGCCGCCTCTTGATACAGACTGACCAAAGCGGCTTGCTTGCCATCGGTATGGGCCGCCAGAAGACGCTGCTCAAGATCGTTCATTCGCATGCGTTTGTTGTTGCACGGTGCGCCATCATTCGGTCTGCAACCCAACTGTGAAACAGGTGCGTGGGCCCATCCATCGCCGGTGAGAAACGACCGCCGTCAAAAGCCGGGGTTCGCCGGCCGCGCTGCATGCCTTCGACAACAAAAATGTCTTCCTCGAAGACCTGCTTCCACTGCGTGGTGTTGCGCATCCTCAAGGCGGGATCGGTGTCAGGCTGGGCGTAATACAGGTGTATGTTTTCGACCGTTTGCCCTGGGCCCTGTGGAACCAATATGATCGCAAAGGCATGATCGCGATGCACGCCAAGCAAGACATTCGGGTAGGCCGTGATGTATTCCGCTGCAGTGTCCCACTTATTGCTTAGTCCTGCGAAGTCAGGGAACATGCCGCCCTTATCATCTGTCAGTTGTCGGTACACGCGCGTGCCTTGGCCCGAGTATCTGCCTGGCGCCTCAATGTGATAGTGGTCTTCAAGCCGCGAGTAGACGTTAAGATCCGGATGCACCCACGGCAGATGGTAGCTTTCGCAGTAATTCTCGACTGCCAGTTTCCAATTGCAATTCACGGTGAGCTGAAACCGGCTGTCCGACCCGCCATGGTAGAGTGGTTTGTCGAACTCTGCCCACCGGGCAATCAAATCCGCGTTGGCTGTTTCAAACGGGTGTGCATCGCCAGACAGATTGATCCAGACGACATCCATCCAAATATGACTGCGCACCTCGATTAACCCGAGCAGAGATTTGTCGATACCTTCGGCAGTATTTTGACCCGGCCCACCTACATGCGGTGTGGATACCAAGCGCCCTTCGGTAGAGTAGCACCAACTGTGGTAGGGGCATCGTATGGCACCTTCGATCTTGCGCGGTGCGTCGACAAGGATCATGCCACGATGGCGGCAGATATTGTGAAACACTCGGACAATGCCTGACCTGTCGCGGATCAGCAGTAGGGGAATGCCGAGAAAAGTGAGCGGAACAGCGTCACCTGGGGCCTGCACATCGGCAGCAACGGCTAGGCCTGACCAACCTGCCATCATCAACGCTTCACGTTCTTCGTTGAACACCGCTTGGCTGGTATAGTGTTCGTTGGGCAAGCCATGCGCGGACGAAATTTGACGGCGCACTGCGCTCAGGGTGGTTGTGTCCATTCGGAGGCCCCTCGTGCTGTTTGACTACACGATAAAGGGCAGACTGACCGATGTGCGTGCGATTTCGACAGGACTTTATTGTGCCCGACATTTGGAGAGACGTTTAGATACCGCCTACCTGGCGCGACATACCTGCTGGAGCCGACCGCCGTCTTGAGTGCAGCCGAAATGGAATGATTTCGGCCGAGTCAGTGACATCAACAAGTGCACGCTTCTCGCGTCCTATTCTGCGTAAGCTGTCGGGCAATGACGTGTCATGGGTTTGTCGCAGCAGGTTGGCGCGGCTGACCTTGCGCATGTTCCGTTCGGCAAAGACATCAAATTCGACCATGTCGCCGACGTCAAAGAAGTCGTCCGGCAATGCGGAACAATTGTCCCGAGACAGGAAAGCCAGGTCGCCTTGGTCCTCGCACCAAATGACCGCTTTCTCAGTCGATGGATCGCTCCAAAGGATGACACCAATCATTGCTATACCCAGAGTTAGACAAGTTTTATCAAACTCAATTCTAGACATTTGCGACATGATTAAGTCCGTAACGTCCGCTTGCATTTTGTGTCGGTAGCAGTATCGTTCAGTAGCAGTTCTGCGTCACCGTTGACGCGAGTGGGCGTCAATTTTTGAGCGGTTGTTTCAAATGGGCGTCAGGTTAACGATTTGCATTCCGATTCGAGCACAAACACAGAGATGACTATGCCTGATACGCGCAGATCACCGGCGGAATTGCGCAACATGTTCGGTGCGAATTTGCGGATTCTTGCCGATAGCTACCCGTCCATTTCCGAACTATCCCGCCAACTGGGGATCAACCGAACTCAATTCAATCGATACCTGTCAGGAGAAAGCTTTCCGCGTCCGGACGTCTTGGCACGCATCTGTGACTTTTTTCAGGTCGATGCGCGCGTCCTCTTGGAGCCTGTTCAAAACATCATGTCAGGTGCTGATCCGCTAACCGGTCCGCTATTGCGGGATTTTGTTGGCGCTGGTGTTGGACTGATTGATGAAAACCTGTTCCCAAGCGGGTTTTATCGATTTGTGAGGGCGAGTTTCCTCGACAGCGATCGTTTTGTGACAGGCCTCGTACGGGTATTCAGAGATAATGGGGCGACGATTGTCAGGGGGTACGAGACAAAGGCAGCCCTGAGTGTCCAGGGCATGCCTGTCACGCGGCAAGCACGCGAATTTCGCGGTCTGGTTTTGCGCCAGGAAGACGGCGTAAGCGCGTTGATCTCGCGGCGGGGGTCCCACACGGCTTCATTCAATTATCTAAGCCGCGTGACGTCCTTTGAAAACAATGTGTGGGTTGGATACGTGGCGCGCACGGTGCAGGAAACTCTGAGCAATGACCGGGTCGTGCGGATGATCTATGAGCATCTTGGAACCGCGATTGGCCCTGCAAAGGCCGCAGCGCGTGCGTCGGGCTATTGCACGGAAGACGGATTGACCCCGTACGAGAAAAGGTTGCTAAAGGTGGGCGAGCCGTTTGCCTAGTCGCCGCGGGGCAGGGCGGCCACGCCCGTCCGTGCCACTTCAACCAGCCCCAGTGGGCGCATCAAGTCAGCAAAAGCGTCAATCTTGTCCGGGGCGCCGGTAATTTCAAACACGAAGCTTTCCAGGGTGCTGTCGACCACATTGGCGCGGAAAATATCCGCCAAACGCAGCGCTTCCACCCGCTTGTCACCTTGGCCTGCCACCTTGAACATGGCCAGTTCCCGTTCGACAGATGGCCCTTCGACCGTAAGGTCGTGGACTTCATGCACGGATACGATCCGTCCCAGTTGCGCTTTGATCTGTTCGATCACCTGTGGCGTACCGGTGGTTACGATGGTGATGCGCGATAGGTGACCGGTGTGATCTACTTCGGCTACCGTCAGACTTTCGATGTTGTAGCCGCGTCCCGAGAACAGGCCAATGACACGGGCCAGCACGCCTGGTTCGTTTTCGACCAGCACGGCCAGCGTGTGCCGTTCTTCCACGTCCGAGAATGTGGGCCGCAGGTTGTAGGCGGAGTGGCTTGTAGAGCCTTTTTTAATCTTTAGTGCTGACATGGTGCTCCTCACCTCTTGTACAGATAGACGTAGTCAACGGCTTCACGCTGCGGTGTCGCTGCGACAACACGCGATGTGCTCCATCGCGCGTCTTTTGGAATGACAATTGGCGGTACTCCTGACGACAATTCAAACGGGTCGCCTTCGACAATCGCAATGACGTGCTGTTGCAGGTCTGACTGTCTGTGACACTCCCAATTATCATCACTTCTCTGTCCACTAGTGAAAAGCGACGATGAAGGGTAGTTGAAGCAGACTCTAGGCTCGTCCCGTTCTGACGTTTCGACAATTTTCCATTGGCCGACGATGGTTTCGGCTTCTTCCTGAAGCCATAGATGTGCGTCCCCCGAGGCGGCGTAGTACTCTAGCTGAACGCCCCGCTGCCCAAAGCTAAAATGGAATGTCCTGTTTTCTGCGAGCCCGCGTAGGGCAGCACCGTTTTGCGGGATCGCCAGTGGTCCTCTTCCGGCTGCGTTTGGAACAACCTCAGGTGCTGGCTGCGTGCATGCTGCGGCAAACGCGCCCAGAGCAAGCAGCGAGCAGAGAATAGGTCTTCCCAACGACATCAGACCAGCACACTCCCCTTGGCATCAATCACGCCCTGTGTCTCGGCCTCGCCCAGCAGCATTTCATTGTGTGCCTTGCCCGACGGGATCATGGGGAAGCAGTTTTCGTGCTTTTCCACCAGACAATCGAACAGAACGGGGCCATCGTGGTTGATCATCTCCATGATCGCATCGTCCAGATCATCGGGGTTAGAGCAGATGATGCCCTTGGCGCCAAACGCCTCGGCAAGCTTTACGAAATCGGGCAGGCTTTCAGACCACGAATGAGAATATCGCTCACCGTGCAGCAATTCCTGCCACTGGCGCACCATACCCAAGCGTTCGTTGTTCAGGATGAATTGCTTGACTGGCAGGTTGAACTGCATGGCTGTGCCAAGCTCTTGCATGTTCATCAGCCAAGACGCTTCGCCCGCCACGTTGATCACCAATGCCTCGGGGTGACCCATCTGAACACCAATTGACGCAGGAAAGCCGTAGCCCATGGTGCCCAAGCCGCCCGATGTCATCCAGCGATTTGGATCTTCGAACCCGAGGTACTGTGCCGCCCACATCTGATGCTGGCCCACCTCGGTACAGATGTAACGATCGTGGTCCTTGGTCAGAGCTTCCAACCGCGCCAATGCGTGCTGGGGTCTGATGGTTTTGCCCTCTTGCGTGAACTTCAGGCAATCAACAGCCTTCCATTCGTCAATCTTGGACCACCACTGCGCAACCGCAGCCTGATTGGTCTTGCGCCCACGCGATTTCCAGACCTTCAAAATGTCTTCCAAGACGTGGCCCACGTCGCCCACAATCGGGATATCCGCCTTGATCACCTTGTTGATCGAGGACGGGTCGATGTCGATGTGTGCTTTCTTGGATTTTGGGCTAAAGGCGTCGATGCGGCCGGTGATCCGATCGTCAAACCGCGCGCCGATGTTGATCATCAGATCGCAATCATGCATCGCCATGTTGGCTTCATAAAGACCGTGCATGCCAAGCATGCCCATCCAGTGCTTTCCGCTGGCGGGATAGCAGCCGAGGCCCATCAAGGTCGACGTGATGGGGAAGCCTGTCGCATCCACAAGCTCCCGCAGCAGCTGGCTCGCACCGGGGCCTGAGTTGATGACGCCGCCACCGGTATAGAAAATCGGGCGTTTGGCTGTTTCGATTGCGGCAACCAGCTCGGTGATTGCCTCCATGTCTCCCTTGACCTGTGGCTGGTAGTGCGAGGTCGAAGGTTTGGGCGCGTTGTAAGTTCCGGTGGCGAATTGCACATCCTTCGGGATGTCAATCAGCACCGGACCCGGGCGGCCCGCGGTTGCCACGTGGAATGCCTCATGAATGACCGCGGACAGACCGTCAGTCTCTTTCACCAGCCAGTTGTGCTTTGTGCAGGGGCGGGTGATGCCGACTGTATCCGCTTCCTGGAACGCATCCGATCCGATCATGAATGTCGGCACCTGACCGGTCAGAACGATGATCGGGATCGAATCCATCAGCGCATCCGTCAAACCCGTCACGGCGTTCGTAGCACCGGGGCCCGATGTCACAAGGCATACGCCGGGCTTGCCTGTGGCGCGCGCGTACCCTTCGGCTGCGTGCACGGCACCTTGCTCATGGCGCACCAAGATGTGCTTGATTGAGTTTTGCTGAAAGATCTCGTCATAGATCGGTAGCACAGCGCCACCGGGATATCCGAATACTGTGTCCACACCCTGATCGATGAGGGCTTGGACGACCATTTTCGCTCCGGTCATTTGACGTGTCATGTCCGCGTGCTCCGATTTGCGGTTTCTGTTGCGCATAAAAAAACCCCCGGGTTTCGGGGGCGCATGGGTCTCGTTCTGGAGTTCCGTTACCGGCCCATGCGCGTGTCCACTACGATGACGACTAGTTCAGTCATTAACCCTAAGGTCCTTTTCTGCGTGAGCGAACACTATGCGTACCCCCACGGAGCGTCAACAGTGGAAAACCAGAAAAAACTGTCTCGGGGTTGGAAAAATGTGAAACTTTATTGCGTGTGAGGTCGCGCTATGGACATTAAAGGTAATTTTTTGCCGTTTCCAACGATGTCATGGTCATCCTCGTTGCCCGTCATCGCCGCAATCTCGGAACGTGCTGTGGTGGCCAGCATCTGAATCTCTTCTGCCAGCGTTTTGAATTCGATGGCAATCACACCCAAACCTCGGCCTGCGTCACCAACGCGTGCCGCTTCGACCGAAGCGTTAAGAGACACAAGACGTACATGTTTGCCGATTTGCTCAAGCCGCGTCAGAGTTTTGGAAATGGCGTCCCCAGCCGCGCTTGCGCGTTCCACTTCTTCGTGCCGGGTTGCGTCCAGCTTGGCCCAAAGCCCGTCGCAAAACCCCGTCACACTTTCGAAGAAGCCACCGCGTCCAACCCGCAAATGAACATCGAGGGCGTCGCGCAGCCGCGTGACATCGTCGCCCTCGGCCGCAAGGGCGACATCGTTTGTAAGCTCGCTCATCCTCACAAATGCTGCGACCGTCTTGGGGTTTTCAGAACCGTGCTGCCCGATCCATTCACAGACCCAGTCAGGCACGACGTTTTGCGGGTCGGTGCCCTGCACAAGCGCCGCTGACCGTGCAATGGCGTCTCGTTGTTCGTTCAGAATGGCCCGCCATTGCGCCCGCTTTTCACCGGTCTCCGGACCCAGTGGATTCACGCGAAACAGGTATGATCCAAACAATGCGGAACGGATGGCGCGTGCTCGCGTGGTTGCGATCAGGTCAATGGCTGCCCTGCGTTGTGCAAAGCGTTCTGCGTCCGTTTCGGGCTCAAACATGTTCTGGAAATACAGATGTGACATGCCCGAGCATTGCCACCGATCACTTTAGAAATCGTTAGGAAGCATACCCTAAAGCGCGTTGCCGGTTCCCTGAAGAACGCCATGCTCAAGCGCATAGCGTGTCAGACCCGCGGTGGACGATATGCCCAGCTTGCGCTTGATATTCTTGCGATGGGTTTCAACCGTCCGCACCGAGATGTCCAAGGCGTTCGCCACTTCCTTGTTTGACAGCCCCTGCGCGAGTTGCAGCAGGATGGTTTGCTCACGCCCGGTCAATGCGCCAGCGACATCCGCACGTTTGGGGGCAATGGCCCCTTCGGCACCAGTGCACAGGTACCGTTCACCTTTCATGACAGTCTCTATTGCTTCCGCAATTTCTTGCGTGGGTACGTCTTTCAATACGTAACCCATCGCTCCGTGGCTCAGCGCGGAAGAGATGTATTCGGGACTGTCGTGCATGGACAGAATGAGGATACGAGTGCCGGGCCGCTTTTCCAGTACTAGTTCGGTGGCGGTCAGGCCGCCCATCTCGGGCATGTTGAGATCCATCAGAATGACATCCGGATCAAGGGTGTCGAGCTGGTCGATCACGGCACGACCAGTACCGAGCGTACCGACGACGGAGATACCGTCATGGTCCTCGAGAACGGACTGGATACCTTGGGCGACCATGGGGTGATCATCGACGATCAGAACACGAATTGATTCAGTCATGCGCGCGCGCGCTCCTTAACCGGTGTCGAGCTTTCTGGTGGCAACAAGTGTGTTAATGGTACTGTTGCTTCGATTATGGTGCCACCCTGACTGCTTGCGCCTGATAAAATGCGCAATGTGCCATCCAGTTGTTCAACCCGTTCCTGCATGTTGCGCAGGCCAATTCCGGTCGATCGGTGGCTCAGCGACTGATCAAGACCCACACCATTATCAGAAATGCGTAACGTTGCTCCACGTTTGTGACCACGAAGATCAACGGAAACACTTGTTGCTGCTGCATGCCTCTCGATATTGGTCAACGCCTCTTGCGCAATGCGGTACAAAGCGATCTTCGCGTCTTGATCCAGTCGGTTGCGAAAGACGACCGTTTGGAAATCGGTCTCGATGTCAGTCCGGTTTGCGAAGTCCTCGATCAAGGCTTTGAGGGCAGGGCCCAGCCCCAAGTCGTCCAAGGCGCCAGGTCGCAGATCACGACTGATGCGGCGCACCTCTGAAATAGCTGTGCCAAGATTGTCGATCCCTTGGGTGAGCGGGGCCGTGGCGTCTCCATTTCCCTTGTCCAAGCGCCGACGGGCGCTGTCCAGCGCGTAACGCACGCCCACAAGTATCTGACTGATACCGTCATGCAGTTCGCGTGCAACGCGGCTGCGCTCTTCTTCCTGCGCGTCAAAGACCCTTTGTGTCAGTTTCTTCAGCTTTGCATCAGCCAAGCGCCGTTCGCGAAAGTTCAAGGCCATTCCTGAGCCGAAAACCAAAAGCAAGGCGGCCAATGTGATGCCTGATATATAGTAAAATGTGCGCTGCACCCGGGTTTCCACATCGGCGCGCGCCGCAGCAACCGAGGTCAGGACGTCATCGATATAGACGCCGGTGCCGACAGCCCAACGCCATGAGGGGAAGGAGGTGACATAGGTGATCATCTCGGCTTCTTGACCGTTGGAGGGCTTCGGCCAAAGATGGGTCAGATACCCATCCCCTTGCCGCGCGATATCGATCAAGTTGGACACAACATGCGTGCCCCGGCTGTCCGTGAGCGCAAGGTGATTGTTGTTGATCATCTCGGTCTGGCGCGGGTTGACCAGATTTGTGCCATCGTAGTCATAGACGAAGAAGAAGCCTTCATCCCCGTAAATCATGGCTGACAGGATCTGGGCCACCTGATCTTTAGCTTCCTGATCGTCGGGTGCGGCTGATCCGTAGATGAAGTAGAACCCGTTTCGGGCCTGCGTCACGTAGTTGCGCAGTTCCCTTTTCTTGGCCTCGATCAGTTGGGTTTCCAGCGCTTGTATTTCCCGCTCGGCCAGTGCGCGAGACTGAATAGCGACGAGAATAGCGATTGCTGCGACCGCAAGGATAAGCGGAACGGCAGCTACAAGAGACAGCTTTTGCGCGTAGGTCAGGCGCAGGTTGGAAAGGGTGTGTCGCACAGCCTGATTCGATACGCGGATTACCGCTCGAATCAAAGAGGAACAGTGAAAATTACGTGCGCTAACAGGATCGCTGTAGAATGAAATGCGGTCAAAATTGGTGAAAAAATCTGACCAAACGCGCAGAATTGCCGACTTTCTACGCAGTACTAGGTATTTTCATCGTGGCCGCCATCGCTAGTGTGTCGGCACTCGAAACGATCCGCCCCCCTGGGAGGGGTAGGGCATCATATTTGGGAGGAGTATCTCTATGGATCGTCGTTCTTTTCTAAAGACGTCTGCACTGGGTGGTTCCGCCGCCGCGGCAACCACCTTGGCCGCACCGGCTTATGCGCAGGGCAAGCGCACGCTGACAATGGTCACCTCGTGGCCCCGCGGCTTTGCCGTTCTGGATGACGCGGCAAGCTACCTTGAGCAATTCGTGGGCGAGATGTCGGATGGTCAACTGACCATCGACAAGAAAGCCCCGGGCGAACTGGTTGGCGCGTTCGAAGTGTTCGACGCCGTGTCATCGGGCCAAGCGGACATGTACCACTCGGCTGACTACTATTTCATCGGTCAGCACCCGGCATATGCCTACTACACAGCTGTGCCTTTCGGCGGCACCGCGCAGGAAGTCACCAACTGGTACGAGCACGGCGGCGGCCAGGAGCTGCACGACGAGCTGGGCGAAATCTTCAACCTCAAAGGTCTGCTGGCGGGTAACTCCGGTTCGCAATCCGGTGGCTGGTTCCGCAACGAGATCAACTCGGCTGCTGATTTCAACGGCCTGAAGTTCCGTATGCCCGGTCTGGGCGGCAAGGTGCTGGGCAAGCTGGGCGCATCCGTGCAGAACATCCCCGGTGGTGAACTGTATCAAGCGCTGTCGTCCGGTGCTCTGGACGGTCTGGAGTGGGTTGGCCCGATGGCTGATGAGCGCGCTGGCTTCCAGGAAGTGGCGAAGGTCTACTACACCGCCGGTTTCCACGAGCCAGGCTCCGCTCTGGCGGCCAACGTCAACCTGGATGTCTGGAACGACCTGACACCGCAGCACCAGTCGATCCTGACAAACGCTGCGCGTGCCACCACGCACTACCAGTTGGCTGAAACGCTTGCCAATAACGGTGCTGCGCTGGCCCGTCTGCAACAGCAGGGCGTGAAAACGCTGCAATTCTCGGACGATGTCTGGGATGCGTTTGGTGCGGCATCCGCAGAGGTAATGGACGAAAACATGGGTGACGAGCTGTTCGCGCGGACCCGTGCCTCGTTCGAAGAAAGCCTGGCCACGTCGGCAAGCTGGATCAACAAGTCGGATGGCTACTATGTCCAACAGCGCGTGCGCGTGCTGGGCGGCTAAGCCAACCTGTCTGAAAGCACCAAGGGCCCCGATGATCGGGGCCCTTGGTTCACGTGAGGAACTGAGGCGATCGGTCGGTCAAGTGCTGACAGCATCGTAGGGGGCACATTCATGGAAAACGAAACCGGCGCAGAAGCCGCGGGCACCTTTGCAACGCTTGTCGATGGCGTTCTGTGGTTCTTTCAGAGCCTTGGCCTGGCCTTTTACAACATCGCCTATGCGGTCACGCACCCAGCATCCTGGCTGGATTGGGTCACTTGGGCCAATACCCCCGAGGACAAACTGTCCTTGATGAAGTTTGTTTACTATGGCGGGTCGACGCAGTTCTTCTTTGCAGTCCTTGCCATCATCCTTGTTGTGACTGCCATTGGCCTTTGGAAACGCGAGTTCATGTGGGGCTGCGTCCGTTTGATGGAGGGGATCGCCAACACCACCGGCCGGTTTTTTGCATGGGCAGGTCTGTTGATGGTGTTGCAGCAGATCATTATCGTGTTTATGCAGCGTATCTTTACCCGGCCAGATATCTCAATTGGCTTCGGGATTCCCCTGCAATTCGACATCTCGTGGTTTGCCGAAGAGCTAAAGCTCTACAACGCGCTCGTTGTGTGTATGTGTGTCACTTACACCTTCGTGCAGGGCGGGCATGTACGTGTTGACCTGATTTATTCCGCCGTGAAATTCCGCACCAAGCGCGTGATCGACATGTGTGGTTCACTGTTGTTCATGCTGCCATCGGCGACATTGATCTGGATGTATGGGTGGTATTTCTTGTGGCGCCATCTGGTGACGCCAAAACCAGCCGCCAGCTGGGACCTTGAGCGCGCTGAGCGCTCGGCAAGGGCGGTACGTTGGAATGTTGAAACCATCGGTTTCAGCCCCAACGGCTTCAACGGGTACTTCCTGTTCAAAATCCTGCTGGTCGCCTTTGCGGGGCTCGTGTTCCTGCATGCCATCGCCTTCTTCTACCGCTCGTATCTTGAGTGGAAGGAAGGCGAAGAGAGCGAAGGCAAATACCTCGACCGCGACACGCTGGGCGAGGGCGAAGAAGCCTACGAAGGCACACACTGATTTAGGGGCAGTAAGAAATGTTGTTTGGACTTGATGGCGTAGAAATCGGCCTGATCATCGTCTTTGTCTGCCTCTTTGGCGGCATCCTTTCCGGCTTTCCCGTTGCGTTTGCGATCGCGGGGGCAGGGGTCATCTCTTTCGGGATCATCGCGTCGCTCGACAGTGCGGGGCTGCTGATCCACCAGGCGATTGACGAAAGTGCGCAAGCCTATCGCGATCTGGTCAATTCGGGGGTCAAACCCGACACCATAAGCGTGTTCCGATACCCGGACTTGCCCCGCATTGGCGAACCTGTGTTCCCGAACGGTTGGGAAGTGGCGCTGGACCGGAACGTGTCCTTCGTTGTGAACCGGATGAACGAGCGCGTGCTGGCCGGTCAGTCCATCGAAACACTTCTGGCGGTTCTGATGTTCGTTCTGATGGGCATCACATTGGAACGCTCGAAGATCGCCAATGACCTGCTGACAACGATGGCCCGTGTCTTTGGTCCGCTGCCCGGCGGTTTGGCTGTGTCCATCGTGGTTGTGGGTGCATTCCTTGCCGCATCGACCGGCATCGTGGGTGCGACGGTTGTGACCATGGGTCTGCTCGCCCTGCCAACCATGCTGCGGAACAACTACTCACCCGAAATCGCGACAGGTGTGATTGCAGCATCCGGCACGCTGGGGCAGATTATTCCACCGTCCATCGTGATTGTTCTGCTGGGCACGCTTGCGGGTGACCTTTACTCTGCTGCGCAGGAAAACCGGGCCCAGGTGGCAGGTTGTACCGACGCGCTGACTTACCTTGGTGAGCCTGCGGTGGTTTCCGTGGGTACGTTGTTCCAGGCGGCTCTGTTGCCCGGCATCATGCTTGCACTCCTTTATGCTCTGTACGCTTTCGGCTACGCGCTCTTGAACCCGGAAAAGGCGCCAGCAGTCGAAATGGGCGCAACAAACGCCGAACCGATCACGCGAGGCGAAGCGTTCACATGGTTCCTTGGCGCACCCGTCCTGATCATTGTGGGGACCATCCTGCTTGGCAATCTGAACATCGTTGGCAGCCAGTCCGCCACCGTATCGGCGTTCTCCGACATCGGGCAAGCAGCAAGCCTGCGCACCAATGTGGGTGACGAATGCAAGGCATCCATGATCGAATTGCACGGTCAGGATGCTTGGGACGACGCCGTCGCGCAGCAAGAGGAAATCGATGCCGCGGGGGGTGTTCAGCAATCACAACGGTTGAGCGAAGAGGAGCTTGCAGCCGCGGTTGAGGCCAAGGTTGCGTCGGCCGCCCCGATCGGCACAGGAACCGCGATCCTGCTGATCCTCTTGGGCCTGATCCTGACCACGGCCAAAGGCATTGCGCCAAGTAAAGAAAATCAGCCATTGATCATCGGAGGGATCGGTGTGGTCCTGGTGTTGCTGGCGGACATCCTTCTTATCGGCCCGCTCAACAGCGCGGGGTACTATGTCGCCGTGATGTTCATCCCGTTTGCACTTGTATTGTACGGGGCGGTCGAGGGGGTAAAACGCTGCGCCAAGAACGAACTGGTGAGGGTCGTGTTCCCACCGCTGGTTCTGATCGTGGCAGTGCTTGGTTCCATTCTGGGCGGTATCACGAACCCGACGCCAGCGGCTGCTCTGGGTGCGGGTGGTGCAATCATGCTGGCCGCCTATCGCAAGCTGACGGACATGGACCGCAGCCCGAAGGTGATCATCTGGTCCACGTTGGCCATTGTCGTTTGTATCCTGGTCGGTGTGAACTTTGACTTGCGCATCAATCAAAGTGGTGTGTCTGCCCAAAGCTGGTTTGCCTTCTTCGTCGCCTATGGCGCTTACCTGTACGCCCTGTTCGGTCTGCTGTTCTCTTGCTGGATCCTCTACACCTCGGGTGTTCTCAGCCCGGTGGTGCGCGAGACGGCCAAGGTGACATCGATGGTCTTCACCATCCTGATCGGCTCGCAGCTCTTGAACCTCGTCGTGATCTCTTTTGGCGGAGAACACTACATCCAGCAGTTTCTCAAGTCCTTCGACAACGAATTCACGGTCTTCCTGATCGTGATGCTGGTGCTGTTCATTCTTGGTTTCGTGCTCGATTTCCTTGAGATCATCTACATCGTGATCCCGATCGTTGGGCCGGTCATTTACGGCGGCACCTTTGATCCGAAATGGGTGACGATCATGATCGCAGTGAACTTGCAGACGTCGTTCCTGACGCCACCATTCGGATTTGCGCTGTTCTATCTGAGAGGGGTGGCGCCGAAGGAAGTGACCACTGGCCACATCTATCGTGGGATCATTCCGTTTGTGTTGATCCAGGTGGCTGGGTTGGCCCTGCTCTGGACATTCCCTGGCATCGTAACGTTGATCCCGGATTTGATCCCGAATTGATTGCGCAGTGACGCAAGTATGGGGCGGCCTTTTGGCCGCCCTTTTTCATTTGTGAAAAAGTGGAACATCACTGTCGATCCTGCGGGTCATATAGAGGAGGCTGGGCCTGCGGGTTTGCTACACCAGTTGATCGCAGGTATTTCCTGCGGAAGCTCAAGAAATGACGTTGGCTTCCTGGTGCCTTTGCATCCAGCTATAGTGGCTGTGTGTTTTCCAGCATCATGGCGTCAGCCATCAATCGCGTCTTTCATCCAGCGCTGGAGGTGCATGACGGGATGTTCTGAGTTCACGCCACCTTTGGGATCAACCACGAGTGGCCCTGGCACATAGCCGCGCGAGCCAAGCCCGCGCTGAACGCTTTCGACCAGAAGGATATCTTCTGCAACGGTCGTTTCTCGGTCTTGCACCGCAAGTTGACGCACTTTTTCGTCTTCGGCTCCGCCCAACGAATACCAGCCACGCCAGACCACGACGTGATCCACATCAACAGCTCGCCAATGGTAGGTGTTCAGTAGATTTCCCGGGTACACCTGAAAGCTGAACATCGGCCAAAGAAACCAGCTGGAATACGCGTGCGAATGGGCAAATCCGGACGCAACATCATAGGTCATCTGGTCGAGTGACTGGCACTCCGTGGTGTGGCGCAGGCATTTGCCTTGAGGCTGAATGTCATAGGTTTCCGGTTTGACCACCCCGTTGGCGAATGTGGGGTGGTTCAGTGCGCAATGGTAGCATTCCGAATAGTTCTCGACGGAGACTTTCCAGTTGCAGTTCTCAGGGATTTCCACCCATTCCAAAGGTCGCAGTTTCGCCCAATTGGGCACCCAGTCTTCCAACTCGGCACGGGCTTTGGGAAACCACTCGTCCATTGCAGCTGCGTTTGGATCAAGGTTCACAAACACGAAGCCAAGAAATTCTTCTGCTCGGACTTCGGTCAGGCAAATTGTGGATTTATCGAAGCCTTCAACCGATTTGATATTCGGACCTGCACGGAATTCTCCCGTCAGTTCATAGGTCCAGGCGTGATAGGGGCACACGACGACGCGGGTTCTACCCGCGCCAGTGACCAATTGGTGGGCGCGGTGTTGGCATACATTGTAAAAGACGCGGATCCTGGCGTCTTGCCCGCGGATGGCGAACAGGCTTTCACCAGCAATCTCAAAAGTCGCGTAATCGCCCGTGCCGGGCAGGTCTGACGCATGGCAGGCAAGTTGCCATGTCCGTGCGAGCAGACCTTCTCTCTCCTGCTCAAACACCTGCGGGTCCGTGTAGTATCGGGCATCCAATGACCTGATTGGACCACTCATGTTTCGTCCGCGTGATAGAGGCCAAGCTGATGACGGCGTTTGTGAAATGTTTCGACACGCTGCGGGATTTCGTCGCTTGCAACCGCGATCACAAAGGACAGCAGCGTTTCCAGCAGGGCGATGATGCTGACGGATGAGGGAAAGAACTGCGGCGTCTCAACCGAAACAACAAAGCCATGATCTGCCATCCGCACAATTGGGCTGGCCGGACTGTCTGACAAGGCAACGATCTTCATACCCTGTTCGCGCGCTATCGAGACAGCTTCGACCACCTCTGACCTGTAAGGCTTGCAGGTAACTGCGATCAGGATGTCGCGATCATCGGCCCATGCAAGGTCGTCCACAGGCGTTGAGCCGGGGCGAGGGATCGCATGGAACTCGGTCATACCGGTTGAGGCCAGATAGGTGAAGTTCCGCGCGACGGAATGGTTCACTCCAACACCCAAGGTGAACACGCGGCGCGCTTGCCAGATCGCTTCTGCAGTCGTTTTAAGTTCTTGGGTGGTGATGCCTGCAAAGGTTTCTTCGACGTTGGTCATCACATCTCGGACCATATCGGCATATAGCCCGCCCAGGTCGCCTGACTTCGAGATGTCCTGCAGCCAGCGCGCGCGGTCAGGAAAATCTGCCGCACCCTTACGGATGGCATCGCGGAAGGGCGCGCGGAAATCCTCGTATCCTTCAAAACCCACCTGACGCGCCATACGCACAACCGTGTTGGGTTTGACATTCGCGGCCTCAGCAATCTCCCGCACTGTCGATACGCCCACGTCGCGCGGGTTCTCAAGCACATAGGTGGCAGCTTTGCGGGCTTCAGGCGTCAGCGCCGATAACTCACCGGCCAGTCTTTCAAGAATCGCGTTTGATACATTTGTCCCATTCATGATTGACGATGGTACTTTTGTCCGCTTAGCGTGTCGAGAGAAAATGCGACTCGGATGGGGATGCAAAGGTGCCCGATACAGTTCCAGCCACTGCGCGCGTGGTGATCGTCGGTGGCGGTATTATGGGCGTTGGTCTTGCCTACCACCTTGGTCATGAAGGTTGGGGGGATGATACTGTCTTGCTGGAAAAGGCAGAGCTGACTTCAGGCAGCACGTGGCATGCAGCAGGGCAAATCACGCATTCCACGTCGAGCTTCAGCCTCGGTAAATGTGTCGACTATAACATCGGCTTGTATTCTGGCGGGCTGGAGGCTGAGACCGGACAACCTGTTACGTGGCATGGGTGCGGGTCCTTTCGGTTGGCTTATACCGAAGATGAAATGGACTGGTTGCGGCACACGCTTTCGGTTGGTCGGTCGCTGGGCTTCAACATTGAATTGGTTGGCCCGGCAGAGGTTGCCAAGCTGCATCCGTTCTACAATCTCGACGGCGTTTTGGGCGCGCTTCACACGCCGGACGACGGGCATGTAGATCCTACAAATGTCACGATGGCGATGGCAGCCGGCGCGCGTCAAAAGGGTGTACGGATCATTCGTCGTTGCCGCGCAACGAATATCACGCAATTGCCGTCAGGCGAATGGCGGGTCCAGACGGAAAACGGCGCCATCACGTGTGAACATGTGGTCAACGCGGGCGGGACCTATGCGCGTCAAGTGGGCGAATGGTCAGGTTTGCAATTGCCGATGACGTCAATGACACACCACTACTTTGTCACTGAACCGGTGCCTGAGTTTGCTGCGCTGGACACCGAATTGCCTGTCATCCGCGATGACAAGAAGGTGTCGGGTTACATCCGCATGGAACAACAACGCGGGTTGATCGGGATCTACGAGAAAGAAAACCCGAACGCCGTGTGGCAGGATCATTGTCCTTGGGACTATGAAAACTGGCTGTTCGATGCGGATTACGATCGGGTCATGCCGTACTTGGAAGAGAGCCTGAAACGTATGCCGATCTTTGCAGAGCTTGGCATTCAGCGTGAGGTGCATGGGGCAATCTCTCATCCGCCGGATGGCAACCCCTTGATTGGCCCGGCACCGGGTGTGCAAAACTATTGGTGCTGTTGCGGGACACAAATCGGAATCGGTTGGGGGCCCGGCCTGACCCGCGAACTGGCGCGTTGGATGGTGCACGGGGCCGCTGATGTATCCATGCGCGACTATGATCCACGCCGTTTCGGAAGCT
Organism: Tateyamaria omphalii; assembly: GCF_014651375.1. Taxonomy (GTDB): domain Bacteria; phylum Pseudomonadota; class Alphaproteobacteria; order Rhodobacterales; family Rhodobacteraceae; genus Tateyamaria; species Tateyamaria omphalii. The sequence goes on along the minus strand of NZ_BMWT01000002.1, from coordinate 186,767 downwards.
ATGCGACCAAGGACTGGCAGGTGATCAAGGCGGAAGAGGACTACTGCCTACGCCATGAAATCCCATTTCCGCACTTCAACCGCCTCGCCGGTCGTCCGCTCAAGCCATCTCCTCTGCATGACCTGTTAAAGTCCAAGGGCGCTGTTCACGAAGAGGTTTACGGCTTTGAACGCCCGCGTTTCTTTGCAAGTGGCATTGCGCAGGAGGATCACTATTCCTTCAACCGGACACCGGTAGACGCCATGGTCGCCGCCGAGGTTCAAGCGGTTCGTGCGGGCGTTGGCATCATGGACGTCACTGCATTTACCAAGGTCATGATTTCCGGCCCGGGCGCATACGCTTTGCTGGACCGCCTAACAGCAAACCGTATGCCGCAAAATGTGGGATCGATCACACTGACGCACATGCTCAACCGGGCGGGCCGGATTGAATTGGAAACAACAGTTGTACGAATGGCCGAAGACCAGTTTTACCTGGTGTGTGCGGCGTTTTTTGAGCAACGCCTGCTGGATCACCTTGCGCAGCAACAGAACGGCGAAGATGTGACAGTGACAGCGCTGTCATCCGAATGGTCAGCGCTGTCTCTGAATGGTCCGAAGGCACGCGTAACGTTGAAAGCATGCACCGGCTCTGACCTGTCAAACGCTGGATTCCGGTGGCTGTCTGCTCGGCAGATCGTCTTGGCAGGACATGAGGTTTGGGCATTCCGCATGTCATACGCCGGCGAACTGGGTTGGGAGCTCCACATGCCAAATGCGGCCTGTATGGATGTTTACACCGCGTTGTGGGCCGCTGGTGAGGCTCACCAAATTACCGACTATGGCTCCTTCGCGATGAACGCGATGCGAATGGAGAAAGGTTTCAAAGGGGCGGGTGAACTGACCAACGAAGTGACACTGGCCGAGGCCGATGTGCTGCGGTTCGCGCGCAGGGACAAGGATTATCTGGGGCGCGACCGGACATTGAACGCCGACTTGCCGTGGGTGTGTGTCTACCTCGAGATTGAACCCGATGGCAAAACCGATGGTCATGGCGGCGAAGCCGTGTTGCATGATGGCAAAGTCGTCGGGTCCACGGCCTCCATTGCTTATGGGCCGACCGTCGGCAAGATCCTCGCCTTTGCATACATCAAGCCGTCGGCGGCCGAACCGGGAACTGTGCTTGATGTCATCATTCACGGCGCATCCCGAAGTGCGCGGGTGTTGGGCGAACCGGCCTATGATCCGCTAAGCCTGAAACCAAGAGCTGACGCATGACATCTCTGGAGACATTGACAGTAATGTCTGCCCGCACGCCTTCTGAATTGCAGAACGTGTCTGGCGCTCAGCCAAAAACAGTCGTCGGCAAAGTGCGCACCGATAATGTCACGGCTATCCCATGAAAGTCAGCCGCATCACACTGTGGTCCATCGGACTGACCAGCCACGAGACTTACTACATGGCTGAGGGAAAAACCTGTGACACGGTTAAGACCCATGTCTTGTGCCTTACAACGGATACTGGCCTGAAAGGGTGGGGAGAGGTTTGCCCCATACCACACTATCTTCCCGCATTCGCTGATGGCGCGCCAAGCGCCATAACGGAAATGGCCCCAGAAGTACTGGGTGTCACCCCCCTCGGCATCGACGCACAAATGCGCAAGCTGGATGGGTTTCTGCAAGGACACAACCACGTCAAATCCTTAGTCGACATGGCGCTTTGGGACCTTTTTGCCAAAGCCACGGGCCTGCCGCTTTACCAGCTGCTGGGTGGACGCACGCGGCGCGACATGCCGCTTTACCACTCGATCACTTGCGTCGCACCGGACGAGATGGCCCGTATCGCGAGAGAGGCCTATGCAACAGGCATTCGCCAGTTCCAGGTCAAACTTGGAGCGGATGCAGATTGGCAGGCGGATGCAGAACGGTTGACGCGTGTGCGCGAGGCTGTGGGGCAGGGGCCACTGGTTTATGGTGACTGGAATTGCGGTGCCACAAAACTTCATGCCACGCGCACTGGGCGTGCGGTTTCTCACCTCGACGTAATGCTGGAACAGCCTTGCAAGACGCTTGAAGACTGTGCCGCTGTTCGGCAGGCCACGGGGCTGTCCATGAAAATCGACGAAGGTGCAAGTGACCTCGCTTCGTTGATGCGGGCCGCACAGCTTGGTGTTTTGGACGCGGTTGCGTTGAAATTGTCAAAGTTTGGTGGCCTATCAGCGATGCGCCGTGCACGTGATTTAACCGTACACCTTGGTGCCGAAGTTTGTGCCGAATGCACATGGGGTTCCGACATTGTGACGGCGGCTTCCTTGCATTTTGCCGCGTCAACACCCCAGGGGGCTTTGCTGAACACCTGTGATCTTTCATCATATGTTGAGCCCAGGATCGCCCCTGACTGTCCAACACGTCGGAATGGGCGCATTGCCCCGCCGGAGGGGGCGGGCCTTGGCGTCACCCCTGATCCTGATGTGCTGGGAGCACCCATTCTCGAACTGGATTGACGCCATGCAAAAACTCACTTCCCAATCCGAATGGATCGCCCGCGCCCAAACCGTCCTGCCCGCTGGCGGCTTTGGCAATTTCGACCCAGGGATCGTTATCGCTCGGGGCGAAGGCAGTCATATCTGGGATGAAGATGGCAGGGAGTACATCGACTATCTGATCGGCTCTGGTCCCATGCTGCTGGGGCATGGTCACCCAGAGGTTATGGAAGCCGTCTTTGAACAAGTGCCGAAGGGTACAACGTTTTTTGCCAACAACGCCAAGGGCATTGAATTGGCCGAAGCAATTGTTGAAGCCGTTCCATGTTGCGAACAGGTACGGTACGTTGCGTCTGGGGGTGAGGCTGACATGTATGCCATGCGCCTTGCGCGCGCGTATACGGGCCGCAACAAAATCCTGAAATTCGAAGGCGGCTATCATGGGATGAGCGCCGAAGCGCAGATGAGCCTCGCCCCTCAGATGCGTGTCAACTTCCCCACAGCTGCGCCCGATAGCGCGGGTATCCCACAGGGCGTCGCGGACCAGATGTTGATCGCCCCTTTCAATGATCTTGCAGCGGTTGAGGCCTTGTTGATCGAACACAACGATGTTGCCGCGATTATTGTCGAACCGTTGCAACGGATCATTCCTGCTATGCCTGGTTACCTCCAAGGGTTGCGTGATCTCTGTGACAGACATGATGTCTTGTTGATTTTCGACGAAATCGTCACTGGGTTCCGTCTTGCCTATGGCGGGGCGCAGGAACGCTATGGAGTTACGCCCGACATTTGTACGCTGGGAAAAATCATCGGGGGTGGTTTCGCCCTTGCTGCGCTTGGGGCCAGTACCGAACTTATGAAGCATTTTGACAAGGCCATAGTCGGCGGTGACAACTGGCTCATGCAGCTTGGCACGCTGTCCGGCAATCCCGTCGCTGCGGCGGCAGGCCTCAGAACAATGGAAGTGCTGCGGCGCGACGGGAGTTACGATCGGCTGCGCGAGATCGGGAGGACGCTGCAAGGCATGCAATGTCGGGCTTTGGTGGAGGCCGGGATACCGCACCAGATCTGCGGAGATGAGACCTTGTTTGATATCTATTTCACACGTGCAGCCTGTCGGGACTATCGTTCCGCCAAACATGACGATCCCGCGCAAAATATCACCTACAATGCCGCATTGCGCGACCGTGGAATCTTCAAGTCCCCCGGAAAGCTCTATCCGTCGTTGGCGATTACTGAAGCGGACTTGGCCCATACGCAGGAAGCGGTCCGGTTTGCTGTAAATGCGCTTGGAGAACACTGATCGCGTCGGACCGGATTTTGGTTAGCTGTGGTGAGGTTGGTCTTGATCAGGATACGTCCCTGGGATGTGACATTTTTTCCGAACCGGACGCCAAACCAAGGGTGGGACGATCAGAACACGGGCCACTAAGCGGCGTATGCAGCGTCACGTGGTTCTGAACTTAAGGCTTTGTTTTATCGTTCATGTATCCGCTGGCATCCATCCGCTGCGAATGGCAGGTTTCGGCTGTGGTTGTTGTTAAAAGGATTTGACGATGCGGACGTGGTGGGTGTCTGTTCGAAACGACAGCTGGAACTACACTGCGTTGCAAGGCCGGTTCCGCGCATATCTCCTTGTTGATGATTTGCAGGAGCGGGTCGCGCAGGCACTGAACGGTCGGATGGCAAAGGTGCGCCAACACACTTCGCTGAGCAATGGCGTATCTCAAATCTCGCAAGAGATTGAGCGCCTACATACCTTTCAGGAACGCATCGCAAACGGCGAAGGCCACTGGTCTCAGATTGAAATTGACGCTGCTGAAGTGCCAGTGGATTTCAATGCAGACCTGTTCGAAGGACGCTTCAAAGTGCTCCACTGTTGGCAATGCCAAAGGCTCAGCGCTGCAGAGAACACGTGGCTCGATTCATTTCAGGAGACGGACGGCGCTCAAGTATTTGGATGTCTGCGGAAGTGCCTGTGCGGCAACATCGTTGCATATCGGATTGACGGTCAGCGTCGTCCCTGAAGCAGGGATCAGCGTGTGGGGCGCGTATCCGGTAGTGAAATGTTGGCCACTTGCTCGGCAATCGGGTCTGTGGACAGCGGATGAATTTCGGGGCTGAACGCATCAGGATCATTCATTTTTTGCCAGCGTCCACCAATGTAGACCTCAAGCCCAGAGAACTTTGACTTGTAACCCATTTTCTGACTGCCCGGCACCCAATAGCCGAGATACACATAAGGCAGATTGGCTTCTTGTGCGATCCTGACGTGATCCAAGATCATGTACGTGCCCAGCGATTGACGTTGCAGGCCGGGTTTGTAGAAGCTGTAGACCATGCTGAGACCATCGGTCAGCACATCGGTTAAGCTGACGCCCGTCAGTTCATTTGAATCCTTGTCGATGTATTCGATCACCCGGCTGCGGATCGGTGTTTCCTCGATCATTGCAGCGAATTCGAAGACATCCATATCGGCCATACCGCCATCGGCGTGCCGACTGTCAAGGTAGTCGCGGAAGAGTGCGTACTGTTCCTCGGTCGCCCAAGGCGATGTCGCGCGCCGTTCAAGGCCTTCGTTGCGCTTGATCGTGCGTTTCTGGCTTTTGGAGGGCCCAAAAGCCGACACATCTATGCGTGCAGACAGACATGCTGAACAATCGGCGCAAGACGGACGGTACAACACGTTTTGTGATCGGCGAAAACCCTGTTGGCTCAGGCTGTCATTCAGCTTTTCAGCGTTCTCACCTTGCAGCGCCGTGAACAGTTTACGCTCCATCCGCCCGTCAAGGTACGGGCAGGGTTGGGGTGCAGTCACGTAGAACTGCGGGGCAAGGGGAAGCGTGTGGCGCATTGTGATCCAGCAAAAGTTCGACCAAATGATATCAGTACACGCATTGCTGGCAAGTGCGTAACGTCCTCTCAGGCCCGCGCGCGCCGATTTAATGCAGCACTTCCCATCACGATGTCTGTCAAACCCTGACCGCGGTTGGATGTCGCCATCAACACGATTGAAATCAGTTGGAGCGGTGCGAAAGCCCAGCTGATTGTATAGCCCAAGGTGTGAAGAAACGCTTGGCCCAAGTCCAAGCGGGCGCCTGACGCGTCCCGGATTTCAATGGCCATGAGGCGCATACCCCAGGTCCCTGATCCAATTGCAAGGGTGATTGTCCGGTACATAAAGCCAACGACAGCGTAGAGACCGACCCAGAAAAATAGAGCCAGAAAGGCCGTAAAAGGCAAAATCAACGTGCAGATAAGCCCGATAATGATCGTATCGACGATCCAAGCCATGAACCGTTTCCCAGCCACGTCGCGATAAAACTGAGGTTGCGTGATAGGGTCAGCGAGCTGCATTCACGTTCTCCGAAGGAACAAGGGGTGCGGCCCCGGTGTGCACCGGGACCTATGTACTCAGTCTTCGGACTTTGCAGCTTTTGCGCGTTCGTCCATGAATTGATCGAATTCGGACTTGTCCTTGGCCTCGCGGAGACGCTCCAGGAAGGCTTCGAAGTTGTGCTGCTCTTCTTCCAATCGACGCAAGGTGTCGGCCTTGTAGGCATCAAATGCTGAGTTGCCGGTCGAGCGCATTGTGGTCATTGCACCGCCCATGCGGCGCGTCGTGCAGGATTTAGAGAACATGCGTTTGCTCCAGATCATATAGGCCAGAAGGGCAAGGCCGACGGGCCAGAAGAAGATGAAACCGAGGACCATCGCCGCGATCCAGGCACCCTTGCCGCGTTCGTCAAGCCAGCGTTCGGTCTTGGAAAACCAACCGCCTGCGCTGTGCTGGGCGGGGGCAGTGGTGGACATGGACGTCATTTTCGAACCTTTCGCGTGATGCGGGGTCGGCGCCCCGAAGATGTGTGACTGTATGTGAAGCCGTTTCACATCTCTAAGATTGGCATCACGGGGTCAGGTTGCAAGAGTTAATGTAAATCTTTTTCACATAGATTGATATTATGATTTAAAATCAGATATTTGCGCGCCAGACAATTGGCGCAGATCATCCGGTTTCACCTTGAATACGTGATGCGGCGTGCCCGCTGCAGCCCAAACAGCCGCGAAATCCATAAGGCGGGGATCCAGATAGGTCTGGATCGGGTTGAGATGTCCCACAGGAGAAACGCCACCGATGGCAAAGCCTGTCTGGGTGCGGATCAGGGCGGCGTCTGCTTTGCCAAGTGCCTCACCTGCAACCGCGGTCGCCTTGGTCGGGTCAACGGTATTGCCGCCTGCGGTAATGAACAAGATCGCCTTGCCGCTGTCATGGCCTCGGAAAATGATCGACTTGGCGATCTGGTCAATCTCACATCCAATGGCATTCGCGGCATCGGCGGCGGTACGGGCCAGAGGAGTCTCCAGGATCTGGGTTTCGATCTTTGCTGCGTCCAGCGCGGCGCGTACACGTTTCAGGCTCTTGCTCATGGTCCGAACTTGTCGTCCAGCAAGGGTCTATGTGCAAGGGCCATTGACGACGCTTGGTCTGCCTTTGATGGTGCACCCATGCGTTTGGAAGATCATATTACTCGGATGCCGCGCCCGTTCGACCCTGAACGGGGGCAGGCGGCGGCGTCTGCCGTCCCGGCATTCGGCGGAGCCTTGCGGGATCTAATCGTGGGAACGGCAGGGTGTAGCCCTTATTTGGCCGGGTTGATCGAGAAAGAAGGAACGTGGCTGCCAGCCGCGTTGGATGATCTTGACGCGGCCCTCGAACAGGTGCTGATGCCTCCAAGTCAGGACGTGAGCAGTCTGAAACCTGCTCTGAGACAAGCCAAGCGCCGTGTCGCGTTGCTGGCGGCTTTGGCGGACTTGTCGGGGGCTTGGTGTCTCGAAGAGGTGACAGGCGCGCTGACACGGCTCGCGGATATGGCATGTGATGTGGCCTTGTCGTCCGCTATCGCTGAGCAGGTGCGCCGGGGGCGCCTGCCAGACAGCGACGTTGGCCTGTTTGTGCTGGCCATGGGCAAGATGGGTGCGTTCGAACTGAATTACTCATCCGATATTGACCTGATTTGCCTGTTTGATGAAACGCGCCACGCGCCTTCCGACTATGCGAGTATCCGCAAGAGCTGTGTGCGCGCTGTGCAGGAGATGTGTAAGCTCCTGAGCGATCTGACCGAGGATGGGTATGTTTTTCGTACCGATCTGAGATTGCGACCTGATCCATCAGTAACGCCTGTTGTTTTGTCGACGGGTGCGGCCGAGCGGTACTATGAAAGTCTGGGACGGACGTGGGAAAGGGCAGCCTACATCAAGGCACGTCCCTGCGCGGGCGACCTTTTGGCAGGACAGGCTTTCTTGGACGAACTGCGTCCATTTGTGTGGCGTCGGCATTTGGACTTTGCGGCGGTGCAAGACGCGCATGATATGCGTCTTGCCATCCGGACACACAAAGGCACGGGTGGCCCGATTACCCTGCCGGGGCACGATATGAAGCTGGGCCGGGGAGGCATTCGAGAAATTGAGTTCTTCACTCAAACCCGGCAGCTGATCGCTGGCGGTCGCGATCCGGATCTGCAAGTGCGCGATACGGTCAGTGGACTAAGCTGTTTGGCAATCAAGGGCTGGGTGCCTGATGCGACGGCCAGTACGCTGACGGATCACTACCGCTTTGCTCGCATGATCGAACATCGCATCCAGATGCAGCGCGATGCTCAAACACATAAGTTACCAGCCAGTGACGAAGGGTTTGAACGTCTTGCGGCCATGGTGGGCACCGACCGCGCCACGCTTGAAGCTGAATTGAAGGACCGTTTGTCATCCGTGCACACTGAAACGGAAGGTTTCTTTGCTCCCGACGTACGCACCCCTAAGACCAGCATTGCTCTTGATGATGCGATGCAGGCACGATGGCGCAGTTACCCCGCGCTTCGCAGCGCGCGAGGTGCGGCCCTTTTTGACCGTATTGAACCTGTATTGCTCGAGCGTTTGTCGTCCGCGACCAAACCGGATGAAGCGCTGGCCGCGTTTGACGGATTTCTTGCTGGTCTACCTGCCGGGGTCCAACTGTTTTCGCTTTTTGAGGCGAACCCTCAACTTGTTGATCTGTTGGTAGACATCGTCGGCACGTCGCCTGCATTGGCGCAGTATCTTTCGCGCAATGCCGGTGTCCTGGATGCGGTGATCGGCGGCAGCTTTTTTGATGCTTGGCCAGGCTGCGCCGCCCTGACCGATATTGCGATTGCACGTTTGAACGAGGTGCCGGACTACGAAAGCAAATTGGATGCCATCCGCGCATGGGCCAAGGAATGGCACTTTCGCATTGGCGTGCACCACCTGCGCCAGCTGACAACGGCAACAGAGGCAGGGAAGCAATACAGTGATCTTGCTCGGGCCAGTATCGGTGCGCTCTGGCCCGAAGTGCAGGCGCATTTTGCCAAACGGCACGGGACGCCGCCGGGGCGGGGCGGTGTTATTCTTGGAATGGGCAGTCTGGGCGCGGGGCACCTGACGCCACAATCTGACCTCGATTTGATTGTGGTCTATGACCCGGACGATGTGGACCAGTCCGTTGGGCCGCGGCCGTTGCAGACTCGCATCTACTACGCACGGCTGACCCAAGCCATGATTACGGCAGTTACAGCGCAAACGGCGCAGGGACGACTATACGAGGCGGACATGCGCTTGCGCCCATCTGGGAACCAGGGACCGGTTGCGACAAGCTGGTCAGCATTTCAAAGGTACCAGCGCGAAGATGCATGGTTGTGGGAACATCTGGCGCTGGTACGCGCAACAGTGGTCGCAGGACCGGCAGACGTTGCGCAGGATGTGGAACAGTTTCGCCGCTCAATAATCGGGCAAAATCGGGATCAGGCCGCTGTCCTGACGGAGCTATCGGAAATGCGGTCACGCATCGCAGACGCGAAACAGCCCGCATCCGTTTGGGATGCCAAGATCGGTGCTGGGCGTTTGCAAGACATTGAACTCTTTGCCCAGGCAGGTGCGGTATTGACGGGAGAAGTAAAGTCAGGAGTTCGGGATGGTTTGAATGCATGTGTCGCCGCTGGCATTGTGAGCGACGCGGATGCACAACATCTGGCACAGACTCACGGTCTACTGTGGCGCGTGCAAATTGCGTCGCGTTTGCTTAGTACGGATGCCGTTGATCTGGATGCTGTCGGCGCGGGTGGGCAAGAGGTTCTGCTGCGTGCAGTCGAGTTGGGCACGCGGCAAGAGGCGGAAAACCGGCTGGCTGCCATAACTGAGCGTGCGGCCGAAATTATTGATGCGGCAACGCGAGGTGAGGACATCAGCTAATGCCAAAAGGCGACAATCTGGACCCCAAAGGTCTTATCTTTGAGGCATACCGCATTGACGGAATTACCATTGCTGAATGCAGGACCATATTTCTGGATTGGGCGCTCAGCGTGCCAGGTACGCATGTTCCTGCCGACCTTCTTGCGGGATTGTTGAGCCAATACGGGGATGATTTTCCGGATCATCCGATGACCCAGACGTTACGAGACGGGCAGGAACAGATAGCTGAGCCTCGCCGCCGTGGGGGGTGGCGAAGCCGCCCGCGCGACGCGTGATACTGTTCTGCGCCACTAAACAATCGAGCATTTGAACGAAATTTGTCCAATTTTTGCCCAATTCTCCGCGCAGGTTGAACTCCAGAACACAAAGGGTGCAGTGAATCTGCCCTGACTGGAGACCAAGATGAAACGCATGAAGTTGGTATTGCTGTTGGTGATGGGTGGCCTTGTTTCGGCCTGTGCGAACACAAATGTGGCTTCGCGCAACGTTCCCTTTGAAGCTCCTGCACTGCCATTTGCGCAGAGCGCGCCAATCGAAACCACACCGTTGCTGGTTCCCCTGACAGATGTCCGCGTGGATAGCGTTACGGTGCGCGTACCACGTTCTCTTTCTGTCTCCGAAGCTAACCGGTATCTTCCCAAGGCAGATATTGTTTGGCGCGGGGATGCGATTGGTGATCGTCATGCTCAGGTCGCAGCCATCTTCGACACCGCCATGCGTCGCGGCACTGACCCGCTTTCCGGCGCTGTGCCGGTCGCCCTGGACATCAAAGTGCTGCGCTTCCATGCACTTTCAGAAAAAGCGCGCTACACCGTGGGCGGCGTCCACAACATCAATTTCGAGCTGACATTGCGCAATCCGAAGACCGGAGTGCTGTTGACAGAGCCGCGCGTCGTGCGCGCTGACCTTGATGGGTTCGGTGGACAACAGGCCCTGCAAGCCGAAGCGCGCGGCCAGACCCAGAAAGTGCGGATCACCAACCATCTTGCTGAAGTGATCCGGCAGGAACTGACGACGTCTGAAGGCTACAAAAACCCACAGCTTGGCCTCATACAGGCAATGAACCAAATCTGATCTTTCACAAGACTGATGATGGGATTACAGGAGGGCGCCATGACAGCGCCCTCTTTTTCGTCCGATCGTCCCAAATTGCGCATGCGCCCCAAAACGGATGCGCGTCGCATACGACATGGGTTTCCTTGGATCTATGGCAACGAAGCGGTTTTGGACCGCCGAACCAAAGCTCTGGCACCCGGAACGGTCGGTGTCCTTGAAGATGACAGTCGCGCTCCGCTGGGCCTTGTGGCGATCAATCCGCTATCGAAGATTGTCGGACGCATGTTGGATCGCGATCCGAACGCTGTACTGGATCAGAAGTGGTTCGAAGACCGATTTGCGCGCGCCTTGGCATTGCGCAAGACCCTTTTTGATGCGCCGTTTTATCGTCTTGTTCATGCTGAGGCGGATGGGCTGCCGGGTGTGATCATCGACAGGTTTGGTGACACGGCCGTGATCCAACCAAACGCCGCCTGGGCCGATAATCGTTTGGATGACCTTGTTGCGGCACTGCAAACCGTCACCCGAATTCCCAACCTGATCAAGAACGCCAGCGGGCGGACGCGTGCGCTCGAAGGGCTGGATGATCAAAACACAGTGCTGGCGGGTCGGATGCCCGACGGTCCTCTGGCCGTGCCCATGAATGAGACAACCTATTTTGCAGACGTCGCTGGCGGGCAAAAGACAGGTCTGTTCTATGACCAGCGACCGAACCACGCCCTTGCCCAATCCATTGCCAAGGGTGCGCGCGTACTGGACGTATTTTCACATGTTGGTGGCTTTGGTCTGGCTGCGCTTGCAGGCGGCGCGGACCGCGCTTTGTGCGTTGATGGGTCTGCGGCTGCATTGGCGCTTGCCACTGCTGGTGCCAAGGCCATGGGTTCAGCGGATCGGTTCGAAACGCGGCAAGGTGATGCTTTTGAAGTTCTGACGGCCTTGCAGGATGAAGGCGCCCGGTTCGATGTTGTCATCTGTGATCCACCGGCTTTCGCACCATCCAAGAAGTCGTTGGATGCTGGTTTGCGGGCCTATGAAAGAGTTGCGCGGTTGGCTGCGCCGCTCGTTGATGAGGGTGGCTTTTTGGGCCTTTGCAGCTGTTCACATGCTGCGGATTTGTCCAAGTTTCGTGCCGCGTCCGTACGGGGTATAGGAAGGGCAGGGCGGTCAGCCGCTTTGCTTCACACTGGGTTTGCCGGGCCGGATCATCCTCAGCTGCCGCAACTGGCAGAGAGCGGATACCTCAAAGCATTGTTCTTCCGCCTATGAAGGTGTTGATTGACGCCAACGTGCTGTACCCAACAGTCATGCGCGAGGTGGTCTTGGGTGTGGCTGCGGCGGGTCTGTTTGAGCCGCAATGGTCTGATCGCATTTTAGAAGAGTGGGCGCGCGCTGCTGCGCGTTTGGGGACTGAAGGCGAGACACAAGCGCGTGGCGAGATTGTAATGCTTGGCGCGCGGTGGCCACGTGCAAACGTGACCTACCCACCCGAGTTGGAGAACCGTCTGTGGTTGCCTGACCCTGCGGATGTGCACGTGCTTGCGGCTGCGATTTCAGGATCGGCGGACATCATCCTGACCTCAAACGCCAAGGATTTCCCGCGCAACATTCTGGCCGAAGAAGGGGTGGCGCGCGCTGATCCTGACGGTTTTCTTCTGGGATGTTTCGAGGCGCAGCCAGAGGCGGTGAGCAGGGCTGCTGAAAGTGTGTTGACTGAGGCAAGGCGGCTGTCTGGAGAAGATTGGCAGATGCGTGGCCTGATGAAAAAGGCACGTTTGCCCCGCTTCGGCAAGGCAATTGAGCGGTTTGCCTAGAGCATTATCCAACCTTCTACTAGGTTTTTCGGGTCATGAGCCGTTGGTCGTTTCGTAACGGTTAGCGCGCAGGGACCTGCTTCCACTTGGCATCCAGTGCTTCCAGCGCCTTGATCCGTTCTTTTGTCTTTGGGTGGCTCATCAACCACGCTGGCACGGCCCCTGAGTTCGATTTGGTCAATACTTCGAGCTTTTCGAACAGCGAAATCTGAGGGCCAATACCGATCCCGGCTTTTGTCAGCAACGCTGCGGCATAGGCGTCTGCCTCGTATTCATCATTGCGCGACAGGCGCGCGGCCAGAAGTGTCGTCAGTGCATTTGCAATCATGACGCCGATGCCGGGGATAAACCGCGACAGCACCATGGCCAAAGCTGTCCGCAGTGCGTTCTGTCCGGAAAAGTCGATCATTCGACGCCGGCTATGTCCAAGGGCAACGTGGCCCAACTCGTGTGCAATTACACTGGCCATTTCAGACGCAGAGACAGCACCTTGCCTGAACTTGTTGTAGAAACCGCGGGTGATAAATATGCGCCCATCCGGTGCCGCGAGGCCGTTTACCGGCTCGATCTCGTAAATGTGGACCCGAATGCGATCCAGATCGAGCGCGGCTGCCATCTGGTCACACATTTGGCGCAACATCGGATCGGCGAGTTCCGTAGACTTGGCATCAAGTTCGCGCGCGGTGCGCCAGACGGAAAAACGGTACATCGCCAGCCCGTAAACAAGGGCAAGAAGGATGGGCAGGAATTTGATCATGGTGAGGATATGGGGGCGTTTCCAGACATCGGCAAGCTTGTTGCGCCGTCCCAACGAACAGGAACGGCCAATGGACCGCGAAAGGCCCATCCGGCAAAGATGACGTCACCGTCCAGATGCAGGTCGGGAAGTTGACCAAACAGCATGGGCAGGGCGTGATCGGCGATCAAGCTGCGCGAGGCAGCGGCGCCTGCACAAAAGTGGGGGCCGGCGCCGAAAGGAATAGCGGGGCCGGTGTTGCGACCAATGTCGAACCTGTCTGGATCAGGGAAATGAACAGTATCCCTGCATGCTGAACCAAACATGAAAAAGATCAGCTCGCCTTCTTTAAAGTCGATGCCGCAGGCTGAACCGTTCCGGGCAACTCGGCGCGGCGACATGCCAATCGGAGCAACAAGCCGTACATATTCGTCAAAGGCATCGCGCCATGTCGCGGCACCCTGAGAGATCTGCGCGCGTTGCTTTGCACATGTCAGCAGTGCCCACGCCGTTCCTGCGATGGCGTCGCGGGGTTCGTTTTGGCCGCCGCCGATGATAACGCGCACATTGCCCGCAATTTCATTAAGTGTGAGCCCGGCCTGATCAAGGACAGAAATGATGGAGTGATCCGGTTGTGCGCGCAGTGCTGGCAGGCGTTCTTCGATCAAGTATTGTACCCGATCGGCATAGTGGTATCCGCGTTTGTCTATCTCCGGATCTCGCTGATAGTTCGCTGCGGCATCCAGCATCGCCTGGCTGGCTGCGTCCATTTCGGTGGCTTCCATATTGGTGAGACCGGTCATGAGCCGCAAAGCATCGGCTGAGACCGGCATTGCGAAGTCACTAACCAAATCACACGCGCCCAGCGGCTTCAGGCGATCAATGTGCCCTTGAACAATGTCGTGAAACCTTGGTGCCAGAATGTCCCGGACGGTCCTTGGACTGAGCGCAGGAAACAGCGCCTTGCGTTCCCGCATGTGCGCGTCGCCGTCCTTGCGCATCATGTTTGAGCCCATGACCTTGGTCAGCAACCCGTCCGGTTGATGGCTTGAAAAGAGGTCGACTCGCTTCTCGTCTCGAAACACGTCGTCGCGTCGCGTGAAAAGGGTGGCACCCAACTCTGGCACAAAACAAACAGGGGTTTCTTTGCGCATCTGCGCCAACGCGGGATACGGGTCCGCGTGGAAGGTGGCCAGATCGATGGAGACAACGGGTGCATTGGACATGTGTGAAACACTAAGGTCCACGGCGTCTTGCGCAAAGCCCAATAAAAGCGGCTGTATGCCTTGGCTGAGCTGCTGAAGAATGCTGCACTGCCCGCTAGCGGGTCAGGGCGCGCATTCCCCGGCTGAGCCCTTCAAGCGTCATGGGCACCATTGCGTCGGCCCCAAAAATCTCTTGGATCATGCTGATCGAGTGGGTGTAAGGCCAGTACTTCTCGGGCACCGGGTTGATCCATAGGTTGGACGCCCATTGGTCGCGGGCCCGCGCAAGCCAGACCTGCCCGGCTTCCTGGTTCCAATGTTCGTTTGCACCGCCCGGATAGGCGATCTCGTAAGGGGACATGCTGGCGTCACCGACAAAGATGCATTTGTAGTCGGGGCCATAGGTGCGCAGCACTTCATGCGTGGGAGTTTGTGCGTCCCAACGGCGGCGATTGTCACGCCACACCCCTTCATAGAGACAGTTGTGGAAGTAAAAGTGTTCAAGGTGCTTGAACTCGGATTTGGCCGCTGAAAAAAGCTCTTCGACAATCTTAACATGTGGATCCATGGACCCGCCCACGTCAAGAAACAACAGCACCTTCACGGCGTTACGCCGTTCCGGCCGGGTTTTCACATCAAGATAACCGTGTTCGGCGGTGGCGCGTATCGTTCCGTTCAGATCAAGCTCGTCGGCGGCACCATCGCGCGCCCAGCGACGCAGACGTTTCAAAGCCACTTTGATGTTGCGTGTCCCCAGTTCAACTGTGTCATCCAAGTTCTTGAATTCACGCTTGTCCCAGACTTTGACAGCCCGCTGATGACGGCTTTCCTTCTGTCCAATACGGACACCTTCGGGATTGTAGCCGTATGCCCCGAAAGGTGAGGTGCCCGCCGTGCCAACCCATTTGTTGCCACCCTGATGCCGGCCTTTTTGTTCTTCAAGACGTTTCTTGAGCGTTTCCATCAGCTTGTCGAAACCGCCAAGGGCTTCGATTTCCTTCCGTTCATCCTCGGACAGGTGCTTTTCGGCAAGTTTTTCCAACCAGTCCTGCGGGATGTCGACAGCCTCGAGGACCTGATCGATGCTGATTTGCTCCAGCCCTTCGAATGCTGCGGCGAAGGCGCGATCAAATTTGTCGATGTTTCGTTCATCTTTCACCATCGCTACGCGGGCGAGATAATAGAATGCTTCGACGTCGTATGTGGCAAGGCCGGCCTTCATGCCCTCAAGAAAGACGAGGAACTCACGCAGAGAGACGGGCACGCCGTTCTTTCGCAGGCTTTCGAAGAAGGGCAGGAACATGTCAGCCCCGCATTGCGCGGTCGATCAACACCGTCGCAATCATGCCGACGATGACAAAAGCGAGGGCATAACCTGCTGCGTATTGTAAAACGTCCAGCCGGTTACCATCGCGTCGTTTCGCAGTAAAGCCACCAATCAAAGCGCCCAGAACAGCGGCTGCGATAACGATCATTCTTATTACCCCTCAATGTGTTGGGGCGAAAAGTTCACCCTTTCAACGGGCTTAGCGAAGAGATTTCCCGCAGCTTGGCCCGCACCGCCCAGTCAGAGCCAAATCCGTAGCGTGCCCACCCCAGGCTGTCCAGCCTTACGGCGCGGGCCTCTGCGCTGCGACCTTGTAGATCAAGCGCTTCGGCGCGGAGCAGCAGAAGTGTTGACAGCAGGGCGGCATTCTCATTGCGTGCAGCCAAGTCAATATGAGGGGCCAATGTGATCAGCGCCGTGTCCCCGTCACCGCGACTGACTGCGTATGCCGCCAACTGGGTCGCAACGTAGGCCCGGTGCAAATCGGCACCGGGTGTTGCAGCATAAAACCTGTCTGCTGCACGGAAATGTGACTGCGCCGCGGTTGGATCACTCGACAAAAGCAGGCGTCCGTTCGCGTAATGTGCGAAGGCGCGGCGATGATCGCGCCAGCCCATCGCTCGTGCGATTTCTAGGGCACGAACGGCGGCGTCCTTGCGTTGTTCGCCAGTCGCGCCAGGGCCGAGAGCGGTTTGCACGGCCTGACTCCATGCCCGTGGTGTGCGTGTCGCGAATTTCGCGGGCAGGTTTTCCCCGGCTGGATTGAGGCGCGCAAATATGTGCGGCAGGCGTTCGGCAACCTGACCACGGGTCATACCGGACCTGAGTTCGGGGGCATAGTAAGCCTTGAGCATCAGCATGTCGAAACCGGTCAGAACGGTGTGGACATTGTCGTCGTTGAAGACGCTGTCGGGCAAGCGGTAAAGGTCATTGAGTGGACCAATGGCCTGGGCCAGTTCTTCATGCAGGCAATCGCGTACTTCTTGGGGGCTGGCATCATTGGGCAAGAAGATAGCCAGCTTCTTGCGTGTGCGCAGGTTGCTCCAGCTTGTGCGTGGTGTGCGGCGGTTCGCCTTGTATTCCGAAATGGTGGTTATGTTGGGTACCACAAAACAGGCTGCGTGTGGCAGCGCCTTGCGAATGTCTTTGCGCGAGACCGCTTCGATGGTGATGTTGGCCGGGTTGCCGGGGGCGGCCTCGTAAATATCTATGTCGGCTTCAGTGCGAAGCCTGTGGACAAGGCGACGAAGGTCGGTACCTAGAGAGGCGGGTGGTTTACCAGTGACACGGACTGAAATCGGACCTTCGAACCGGGTGAACACGGGCAGTGCACGCCCGGATTCAAGTTGAAAGGTGAGTTCAATGAAATCCAGAGCAAGATCGTTGTTGGACCGGATCGGCTTGTCAGGGCGTGGCGCGCCGAATGTTTTCATCGGCGGCAAATCGGAATTATAGGGCAGGGCGCGGGTTGGCGTGTCGCCCGGTGTGACAGGCACACAAGCATTGAGCGCAAGCACCAGCGGCAAAACAAAGCGACGCATCATACTCATCCCCGATCATACTTTATGAAAGGGGATAGGGTCCCAATGCGGTCATATAGCTTGCGCGCTTCGGTGTTGAACTCTTGGGTCAGCCAATACACGGATGGTGCGCCAGCCGCATCTGCAGCTTCGTAGACGCCCTCGATCAAGGCACGCCCTACGCCACGCCCGCGTATGGCGGGGTCTGCATAGAGGTCCTGAAGGTAGCAGACGTTCTCGACTTTCCAGCCGTGGCGGTGAAACAGAAAATGGGTCAGGCCGACGAGTTTACCTTCAAGTTCGGCGACAAGACAGTTGTAGTCTTGCGGATCATTGCCGAGCAAGCGCTCGAAATATGTGTCGTAGATATCCTGCGGGCGCGTGGTTTCATAGAATGCCAGATATGCGGTCCACAGATCATCCCACGCGGGACGATCCGACAAGGTAAGTGGGCGCACAATAAGCGCGTCGGAACCGGTCATTATTACTGCCTGCCTGCCTTTTAGCATTTTGGATGTGGGCGTTTTCGCCTCTCATCACGGTCAAGGTATGGACCAATTCAGGCAAAAGAAAGACTTTTTATCCACAATTCTTAAGCGATCTGATCGCTGTCAATTTCTGTGGCGGAAAAGACTCGGTCTGCGTGTCTGTTGGCTGTGTGCGGGTTGCGCTCTGCCAATTCAGTCCGGTGGCGGCGGGCCGTATCGTTTTCCAGCGACCCCAAAACGATGGAATTTGACCCGCGCCGATCCAAGAGTGCCCGGCGCGGGTGGAAGCAGTTTGCACTGCCACATGTCATTGTTGCTTATCGTTGACCACGCGCCATGAAGGCGAGGCGTTCAAAAAGGTGAACATCTTGTTCATTCTTGAGCAACGCACCGTGCAGTTTGGGCAAGGCACTTGCTCCATCTGACTTCAGGTCTTCGGCGTTCATGTCTTCGGCGAGGAGCAGTTTGAGCCAATCCAGAACTTCCGACGTGGATGGTTTCTTTTTCAGTCCTTGCTGATCCCGGATTTCGAAAAACTGGGTAAGCGCAGTGGTCAACAGGCTTTCCTTGATGCCTGGGTGATGCACGGCCACGATTTGCTTCATGGTGTCCATGTCCGGAAAGCGAATGTAGTGAAAAAAGCAACGGCGCAAGAACGCGTCGGGCAGCTCTTTTTCATTGTTCGACGTGATAATCACGACCGGGCGTTGGCGGGCCTTTATCGTTTCGCCCGTTTCGTAGACATAGAACTCCATTTTATCGAGCTCTTGCAGCAGATCGTTCGGAAATTCGATGTCCGCCTTGTCGATCTCGTCGATCAAGAGGACAACCTTTTCGTCGGCGTCGAAGGCCTCCCAAAGTTTGCCCTTCTTAATGTAGTTGGACACGTCATGGACTTTGTCTTCGCCCAATTGGCTGTCACGCAGACGGCTTACGGCGTCGTATTCATACAGACCCTGTTGTGCCCGCGTCGTGGATTTGATGTTCCATTCAATGAGACGCAAGCCGAGGCCACGGGCCACTTGTTTCGCCAGTTCAGTTTTCCCCGTGCCGGGTTCGCCCTTGACCAGCAACGGCCGTTCAAGTGTAACGGCGGCATTTACCGCAATGGTGAGGTCGTCGGTCGCGACATAGGCGTCTGTGCCTTGGAATTTCATGTTTGTTCATCCTGTTGCGGCATTGTGTTGGTCACGCAGCTTTTAGCCAATCTGAGGCGGGAATGGGTAGTGACAATCCTTGGTCCCTCGGATAGACGCAGCGACAGGGAGCTGATCGGGGCAAAACACTGGACCAACTGGGGAACCGTTGATGGCCAACGTCAGTCGTATCGAGGGGAAGCTAATGAAACAGGAAGTGTTCCTGCCGGATGACTATCGCCCGGCAGAAGACGAGCCGTTTATGAATGAACGGCAAGTTGAGTATTTTCGTCGCAAGTTGCTGAACTGGAAGTCCGAGCTGCTGGCTGGCAGCAAAGACACAATCGAAGGACTACAGGACGGAACGCGTAACATCCCTGATGTGGCGGATCGCGCATCTGAGGAGACGGACCGCGCGCTTGAATTGCGCACGCGGGATCGTCAACGCAAGCTGGTTGCCAAAATCGACAGTGCACTGCGCCGCATTGATGAAGGTGAATACGGTTACTGCATGGTGACCGGAGAGCCGATTTCGCTCAAGCGACTGGACGCACGCCCGATTGCGACGATGAGCCTGGAGGCCCAGGAGCGTCATGAACGCCGCGAGAAAGTCCATCGCGACGATTGAGCTGATACCATCGGTCAGAAAAAGGTGTTCGGGATGACTTGGCGTCCCGAACTTCAGGGCTGTGCCGCTGAGTACCGCGCCTTTGCGCGGTTGGCCTGAGCAACGGCCAGTGTGTTGCGGGCGTACCAAGGTTCGAATGCTTTACATGTATGACGCTTTAATGCTCTGGGCTTTTTTGTTCAGAGCGGGATGAAAGGTGGACAAAGACTGGTTTCAACTGTTTGGGCACTCGCATAGCCAGATGCGTCTGGCTTGCGCGGTCTTCGGCATTGTGACGTTAAGCCTTGTGTGTCCTGAAATCGGCAAGTCCTGAATCAAAAGTCAGCACACGCTTTCTGCAAGCCTAGCCTTCAATATTGCTCGTCAAGAGAGATAGACCGGTTGGCCTTTTGGCCCGTTGGTGCACTTGTGAAGCGGTTTTTGATCCGCTGGCCATGGGGGCCTGCCCGTTGCTGTTGTAGCCGCCGCGCGGATTGTCGCATTGAGGTCCAGGCGTGAAATTGAAACTGATTGAAGCAACAAGAATTTGAACTGACTATCTTTGGTTCGCACTTCTATTTCCGCTTCATCGTGTTGAACCCGACAAATTAACCGTTTCAGCGTGATGATGAACGTGGCCAACCGCTCGTCCTGAGGTTCGAAAGGCGCGTATCGCAGGTCGTGCCGAGATTTCCGTAGTGAACGCTGTCCATGCATTTGAAGGACGACTTAGAATGCTCAAAATGCCACTTCTCAGAACGGTGAGGTTCGCCAGAAGCTGGATCAACGGGACTTCGCTTGCAGCACGTGGACCAACGCGGTGCCGTGTGCAGACACTTCGACTGCACGTCGTGGATTTAGTCCTGAAACGGTGTTTGCTGGATCGCCAGACAGAACTTCTTTTTCGAGCGGTCGACCTGATTTTTGACGATGAGTACTATCTTTTGGCAAACAAGGATATTTCCGCAGCTGCAGTGGACCCTTTTTTGCACTTCCTGTCACATGGTTTGATGGAGGGTAGACCCCCGTCGCCCACTTTTTCGAACCAGCGAATTTGGGACGAGTTGCTTAGTATGTTCGGTTCGGACGCCGCTGTTCGGCGACAAGTGAGCCGAATAGCCCGTTTGCAAAGACTGTCTAAGCGTACGGTCATTCGGCTGGCTGGCCGATCGTCCAAGCACCGAAAACCTTTCTGGGCACGACCCGGATTTGCCAACAGGGAGGTGGATCTGTGCTACATTCGTGCCAGCGATGAGTGGCATTTGAAGCAAACCACATTGGCCGAAGCCATCTGTCAATTCGAACAGGAATTCTCCAAGCGATTGTTGTCGTTCTCGCACGAACTGCGCCCTGATGTGGACTTCTACCAGGCTCTTTACGGCACCAAATTAAATGCGCTGCAAATCCAATGCGAATGGGCTTGCGCGGACAGCAGCAGCGACGTTTTCGTAAGTTTGGCGCATTTCCTGAAACATCACTGTGGTGACGGCGATCTGGTGTTCGACGGGTATGACCACGCAGGGTACATTGCCCAGAATCCAACGTTCGACGATGGTTTCAACGAAATCCAAGCGTTCGCACACTTTATTGCCACTGGCTTGGAGCAAGGCCTCCGACCTCCTCGGAATTTGAGTACCGCTCTGCTCAATATCATTGAAGCACGGCTGGAAAGTTTGGATGAAACCGGATCCCAACAAGTCCCATTTGCAGCATTCACATTAAAGCAGGCTGGGGTCAGTAGCAGTGTGGTCGACAGATTCAGCTGTCAGTATGCGGCCAACAATCCTGAATTTTCCGCGATGGCGTTTGCCAAAACCGACGACCAGCTTTCCGCATTCTGGATTGACTACCACTCGGCGACGTTAAGCACGGCCAGTGGTCAGCACCGCAAAGCCGTCAGTCATGCGCAACGAGCCCTCGGGTACGAATGCGGTTCCACTTTCGCCTTGGACAAAGGGCACGACACCGTCAGCCGTTGGCACAGGGATGTGCATAGATCACTTCAGGCTCTAGCCAGATCGACCGAAGTCATGCCGAAAGAGCAGGACATGTCCAAAGAATTTGCGGCGGTTCTGAGTGCTATACCAAGGTTCCAATCCAACCCGGAACGCGGTCGCAAGTCAATTCTTCGCCAACGCCTAAGGCGGATCGGAATCCTGGCTGATCTGTCGCTGCCTCAATGCAAGCGCTACCGCGTGGATCAGAAAGTGGAGTATCTGACGAGCCTGGGTCTTGATACCTGTGTCTTTGACGTTCATTCCGAAGTTGATAAGGCGGCCGCAGAATGTGCCTTTTTTGATCTTTGGATTTGCTACAGGACACCCGCATATTACGGGGTTTTGAAGCTGTTGAGCCAAGCTCGGGCCTTGGACATTCCGACAGTCTTCGAAATCGACGATTTGATACTGGATCCGACGCTTTTCCCCGAAACACGCGATAGCTACGGGAACGCAATCGACGAAGATCAGTATGCAGAATTGAGAGTTCTACCATTCTTGTATGCTGCCGTTGCACGCTGTTGCCGTTTCGGTATCGCCTCCACCGACGCCCTCTCGGAGCACCTGGCAAAGCTTGTACAGTCGGGGCAATCCTTTGTCCTTCCGAACGGTATCGACGCTGGGCATCTGAGCGCCATGCAATCACTTGTTCCTGACCGTACCGCTGATGCCCCTGATGTAATTCGGGTCTTTGTGGGGTCGGCCACCAAATCGCACAAGGATCATGTAGCGGAAGTTTTTGTGCCGCAGGCGGTCAAGATTGCCCAGGCGTTTCCCGGCAAGGTGCAGTTTTCGCTCTGCGGGTCCTTTGACGATCTGTACCGCAACTTGGACGACACAGCGCGTCGCGCCATCGGGCATATCGAACTCGGCTGGGACTATGCCAGCTATCTTTCGACATTGTCCGGTTTTGACATCAATGTCGTGCCCCTTGAAAAAAGCACATTCACTGATTGTAAGAGTGAAATCAAATGGTTGGAAGCCAGCTTGCTTGGAGTGCCCTCGGTTTTGGCTGCAACGGACGCATATACGCGTTGTGTCGACGACGGCGCGACAGGGCTTCTGGTGAAAAATGAAGACTATGTGACGCCGATTAGTCGTCTTTGTCAGGTTGCGACAGACAGGGCTCGTATCGGCAATGAGGCGAGATCCGCAGTTACACACCTGTTTTCTGCGGACAGGCAATGTGCAGCGCTGAAAACCATCCTTGACCAGATCGGAGTGGTACAGTGACCCAGCGGCGAGTGTTGTTCGTCAACGTGACCTTTCCACCACAATCCCAAGGTGGCGCATCGCGTGTCGTGCAGCGCAACATCGACTGCATGATTGATGATGATCGCTATGACCCTTGCGGTGTGTTTTGCTCTCTGGTCGGGAACAACCAGCCTGAGCGACATGAAACCTGGCTCCATCGCGGTGTTCCCGTTTTCGCCGTTGCCTGTCCGTGGCGCGACGATATGGAGCGTCTGGTCAGCCGTGACGATGTGGTGGACCCGTTCACACGCTTTCTCGAACGTGTTCAGCCCGACCTGGTCCATTTCCACTGCATCCAGAGGATGGGCCTGGAATTGGTTGAGGCCGTTGCAGCGCGTGGTATCCCATCGGTACTGACAATCCACGACGGTTGGTGGGTCGCGGACGATCTCTTCATGATCGACAGTAACTTGGATTTGGCTATTTACGACTATACGACACAGGAGCCCACCATTGCACGCAGCCGCATGGGCGCACTTCGTACAGCGATTTCCAAATTTGATCGAGTACTTACGGTATCTGAAACGTTTCGGAATATCCTTCTTTCGACTGGGCTTTGCGAAGACATCTCAGTGAACGAGAATGGCGTGTTCCCGGTGCCGTCGCAGTCGAAAACACCCAGCGATAAAGCGAGGCTCTTGTACTTGGGAGGCGTGGATGCACGGAAGGGGTATCATTTCCTGCGCGCGGCAGTGAGGAAAGCAGAGCTTTCCAATGTCAGTATTCGGGTAGTAGACCATGCACGTCGCGAGGGCTTCAGTCGGTCTGGCCTGTGGGGTAGTACCGACGTTCAGACCATCGGCTACGTACGGGAAGGGGAAACGCAAACTCTCTATGCCGACGCGGATATTGTCGTAGTTCCCTCCCTTTGGCCCGAGAGCTTCAGCTTGGTTTCGCGAGAGGCAATTCAAGCTGGATGCTGGTTGCTGGCATCTGACTTGGGGGCCACTGGCGACCCTATAGTCCCTGGTATCAATGGGTACACGTTCGCAACTGAAAGCATAGACGATTTGGTTGGCTTGCTGCGCATTCTCGATCGTGATCCGGCTCGGTACAAAAAATCACCATCACCAACGCCGCTGAGGTCAGTTGCGGAGCAATACCACGACTTGCGCGATGTCTATGATGAGGTACTTCATGTCAAATGAACCGTCCTTGACCACCTCAAGCATGGGAAGCGACGGTATTCGCCTCGTAGTTGGCCTGGGGATGAGTGGCATCGGCGCGGTGCAGTCACTGGATGAAGCGGGGCAAAACTGGTTCGCGGTCGAAGCACAACACATTCCAGGGGGTTGGTCACAAAGCAACAACGTCTCGCATTATCGGCTCGATTTCGGACCGCATATCATGCTGGATTTTGACGAAAGTTTGCTGCAGTGGATGGATTTGAATGAAGAAATTGAGCTTCGGCAACACAGCTCGCGCAGCGTGTTTTTTTGCGAAGTTGAGGGGCGCTCGGTCCCGGTGCACCTGCCGTTGAGTGACAACATCGACGCACTTCCCAATATGTCTGCGAACGACGTACCGAAAACGGGCAAGTCAAATTACGTATCGCATTTGATTGAAACCTTCGGACCCAATGTCGCAATGCGATTTTTGGTTCCATATGACCGCAAACGCCTGTGCGTTGACCTTGAAACGCTACCGCCCAGGTGGAACCCAAGAGTGCAACCGGCACGCAAGGCGAAAGTTGGCGAAGCGTCCTATCTCTATCCGGTTGATGTGGGCGTCGGGGCGCTGTCAAAGTGCCTGTTGAAAAGATTGGATCAGAACCGCTTGAGGTTTGGAACCAAACTGGTTGGTTTATCGCTAAGAAGAAAGAGAGCATATCTTTCGGATGGATCAAGCGTTCGGTATGCGACGCTTTATTCCTCGTTACCGCTTCCAGAGCTGTTGAACCTTTTGGAAGAATGCCCTTTCGATCCGGACGAGATCAAGCATGCTCTGCCTTACTCCAGTTCTGAGCTGACCTATCTAGCAGTTCGCGAGAAATGGGCTCAGGATTACGATTTTGCACGGATTGCATCGCAAAAAATTGCCTTTCATCGCTTGACTGTTTTGTCCGCATACTCGGACCGATGCTGCCCGACAGACGAGACGCTGTTGATGGTTGAGACGAACCACGCGCCGGGAATGGGTATGAAATCAACTGCAAATCCGCGGCAGACCCTAAATCAGTTGATCGAACTGGGCATGCTTTCATCCGATGCGCAACTTACCTTCTCGGACACAGCGCATGTGGAACATTCGGCAATCTACATGAACTCCGAAACTTCCGATTTTGTGGCACGTGTACGCAGCGTACTTGCTGACTCTGACGTCCACCTTGTGGGCAAGTTTGGGCGTTGGGAGGACTTGCTGATGGGGGGTGCTCTGAAGAGCGGAATGAACGCTGTTCAGAAGCGTCTTTTGCACAAACAAAACAAGGAGTCAGCATTGTGAGTGATCGACCATTTGGAGCACTGTTTCTCAGTGTTGGAGCCTCAAAGTGTGGCACAACGTGGCTTTACTCGGTCTTGCAGACCCACCCGCAGCTGCATTTTACACCTGAGAAAGAGCTGCACTACTTTCACTACAAGTACGGTAACAAGGGAATTCTGAGCAACCAGCGCAGAATGAAAAATGCGCAAGCACGTGTTCTGTCCCGGATCGATCCCGAGGCTTCGAATATTCGTCGGGTCAGGCACCAAATGCTTTTCCTGGGTGACTATTTCAGCGACCCGATTGATGACACGTGGTATGCCAACTTGTTCCGTCTGAAACGCGCCGGAGCGTATAGCTGTGATTTTTCAAACTTCCACGCTTTGCTACCCGCTCATGCCTGGGGCGAAATTGCCGACAGATCTGAAAAGCTGAGAGTGCTTTTCACCATGCGCGATCCGCTTGATCGCCTATGGAGCCACATCAAGTTCCATCTTGAGGTCACTGGTCAAGCGACTGCACTTGATACATGGACCCCTGAAGAATTCTGGGCGTTCGCAAAGCGACCATTTATCTGGGACAATTGCGAATATGGGCACGCTCTTCGGAAGATGACCAATGGGCTCGGAACGGATATGCTGCATGTGCAGTTCTATGAAGATCTCTTTGACCGGACTGATGACACACTTGCGACGCTGGAAGGTTTTCTTGGTGTCGATGCATTTGAGTATCCGGCCGAACGGTTGGTCAGGAAGGTCAACGTGTCTCCCCGACGCCCAATGCCGGACTTCTTTCCAGACTTGTTTGGCCCCGAAGTTGATCGAATCCGGCGCGAAGTTGAAGAACTCGGTTACACGCCTCCCAAAAGCTGGTGAGGCTGAGATAGCCGGCGTGAATCATCGGGAAGGATTAGAATTTCACTGCGTCGTAAAGGGCCGGCCTGACAAGGAAGAAGCCACCACCTGAGTTACGCATGAACATGCCGCGTCCCTTTTCGTGTAAAGGTACGTATTGACCAATAACTGAAGGGCGGGACAAACCACGTATCTCTGGTACGGCTCCGCGATGGATCAGACGACCGTGCCAGATCAATATGTCTCCCTTTGCGGGGCAGAAAGACTCGACGACCAGGTTCTCTTGCTCGATCTTCTTCATCACAATCGGGTCTATAATGGCCTCGACAATACCACCCCAGGTCAACTCACCCTTTTTCGCTCCGAAATGTGCCTGCGGCCATCGGTACTCGGGTTTGAGGAAGGTATTCAGCATCTGGTTGCTGACCATTTTCCATCGATGGCTGCCAGCGATGTATTCAAACGGGCCTGAGCGTGGATCAATGTCGTCGAGAGCGAACCAGACGCCGGCGCGTGGTAGCGCATCTTGAGCGTCGAGATAGCCGTCCGGGTGCCACCCACGTTCTGTTGACCGATGGCGTGTGTGCGTCACCAAGAGGCCCATATCCATACCGTGAAGGTCGCGAAACAGTTCAACCAGTTTCGGGTACAATGCGATGCGCCTGATTTCGGGATGTTCGACATAGCTGACAGGAGTACCAAAGCCTGCGTCACCGAGCTGGAGCCGTTCGCGAAGATCCATATATTCTTCAATCAGTTCATCGGGAATGAAGTTGCGTTTTATGAGATAACCGTTCTCGCGATAGAAAATCTGATCGTCTGACAACGTCGCATTCAACATCCGCTCTTCAGTTTCGTCACGCTTCCCGACCAAGTAAACTTCGCTGCTCGGTTGGATTGCGATATCGTCGTAACCGGCCTTTGATATCTCCTTAAGGCTCTTGCAAAAATAGGGGCCGTTGATCGCTCGTGTGAAGTTTTTGGACAGAGAAGATGCGTACTTCTCAAGAGGGTTCTTGAAGAACATTTTTTGACCTTGATGTTTGCGCACGGACTCGTACGTCGTTCTCGGGAAGAGATGCGTTTGTTGAAAATACAGTAAATTCAATGCGCTCAGGTGTTCTGGCGCCGATCTGGTTCGGTCAGTACCCCAGCAAGTTGCAGATTTGACGGATTGCTCGGGTGTGTCAAGCGAGGCCGGGAGCGTATGATCCGGTTTCTTGATAGTGCACAGATTTAGGCATGGTTCTGCCGATGTTCAGATCATTAAATGCCGAATGTGTCTCTGAGCGATTGAAGCTGCAAAGCTGACTTTATGTCCATGCGCGAGGGCGGATGCCACATTGAATTGTGACTGGCAGTCAGACAGGGTGCTAAAACGGCCAAATGATGACTCCTAACAAGTACGCGTTTCGTCGGGTGACGATGGATGACGTTGATCTGCTATTGGAATGGCGGTCTCATTCTCATGTGCGAGAGTGGTGGGGGGCGGAAGAACCGCACACTCAAGAACAGCTAAACGACCCTCGGGTTTCTCGGTGGATCGTTTCGCTTGATGGATGCCCCTTTGCGTACATGCAGGATTATACCGTGCATGGATGGCGTGCTCATCACTTTGCGTACCTCCCCGATCACTCGCGCGGAATCGATCAGTATATCGGTGACCCGGAGTATATTGGCCTCGGCCATGGTCCGGCCTTTATCGCCGCGCGGATGCAAGACCTGTTCAACAACGGAGCACCCGTCATAGCCACCGACCCGCACCCGGAAAACCAGCGTGCGATAAATGCTTATCAAAAACTGGGCTTCGAAGTTGTTGGGCCGCCGGAAGAGACGCGTTGGGGCGTGATCTTGCCAATGCTTGCGCGACGATAGATGCATCCTTTGGGCTGACCCCAAGGGTGCGCATTGATCCTGCAGTGTGAATTAGTCGGTCCACGGTGGATGGTGCGAAATGCCGCTGCTATGGTCGCATTGGTTTCTAGCCTTTGGCCCTTGTCAGCATTCCGAATAAGTCACGCGGATCATCCGGGTCCGCCAAAAGGTCCAGCGGATGATAAAATTCCGTTTCTTCGATCCGGTCGCGGACAAAACGCAGGGCTGAGAAATCCTCGATCGCGAACCCGACGCTGTCGAAGATCGTGATTTGTTTGTCTGATGTGCGGCCTTGCGCCTGCCCGGTGAGGACCTGCCAGATCTCGGTCACTGGGTGGTCATCATCGAGTTGCTGGATGTCGCCTTCGATCCGGGTCTGGGGCGGGTATTCGACGAAGATGTCGCCACGCCGCAGGATCGCCGGCGCGACTTCCGTCTTGCCGGGACAGTCACCGCCAATGGCGTTGATATGCACGCCAGCACCAACCATGTTGTCCGTCAGGATGGTGGCATAGGCCTTGTCCGCGGTACAAGTGGTGAGGATTTGTGCGCCTTGGATAGCATCCTCGGCTGTATTGCACGCCGTGATCTTCAGGCCAGATCCGGCGAGGTTTGCGGCGCATTTCGCCGTGGCGGCCGGGTCGATGTCGAAGAGCCGTACTTCATCAATTCCGGCAATTGCCTGCATGGCGATGGACTGGAATTCGGACTGCGCGCCGTTCCCGATCATCGCCATCGTTTTGGCCCCTCTGGGCGCCAACGTCCGCGCAACCAGCGCGGATGTCGCTGCGGTGCGCAGAGCCGTCAGCATCGTCATCTCGGTCAGAAGCACGGGATAGCCTGTGTCTACATCAGCTAAAAGCCCAAAGGCCGTCACCGTTTGCAGCCCCTCAGCCGTGTTCTTCGGGTGACCGTTGACGTATTTGAATCCGTAGGTTTCGCCATCCGACGTGGGCATCAGTTCGATGACCCCTTCGGCAGAGTGACTGGCGACGCGTGGCGTTTTGTCGAACAGCTCCCACCGTCTGAAGTCGTCCTCAATGTAGGATGCGAGCCCGCGCAGCATGTTCCGCACGCCGATGTGGTGGATCAGTTGCATCATATGGTCGACCGACACAAATGGTACGAGCGCCTTCTCCGAAGGTGTCATCATTTTTCCTTTCAATACGCGCGGGTGGGGCGGTCAAAGACACGGCGACCAAACGCAGAAGCAACAAGATCGACCATCAACTGTGCGGTGCGCCCGCGCTCATCCAGAAACGGGTTTAGCTCTACGATATCAAGCGAGGTCATGAGCCGACTGTCACAGATCATCTCCATGACCAAATGCGCTTCGCGGATCGTGGCGCCACCGGGAACAGTCGTACCGACCGCTGGCGCGACAGATGGGTCCAGAAAATCGACATCGAGTGAAACATGTAGAAGACCATCTGCTTGGGCCACGCGATCAAGAAAGGAGGCCAGCGGTGTCGCAATTCCGTGTTCGTCGATGTGGCGCATGTCTATGTAAGTGACATCACTTGGTTCGAGGGCCGCGCGTTCTTCTGTATCGACAGAGCGCAGCCCAAGCATCGCAATGTGATCGTGCCGTATCGGGTGGGTTATCTCGGGGAACCCCTCAAACCCGGGCCGTCCCGTAACATATCCCATGGGGGTGCCGTGCAAATTACCCGACGCTGTGGTTTGCGGCGTGTGATAGTCGGTGTGCGCATCGAGCCATAGGACAAACAGGGGACGATCATGCTGAGCTGCGGCATTCGCCACCCCGCGGACGGTTCCCAGAGCCAGCGCGTGATCCCCACCCATGAAAATCGGGACGGATGTTGCGGGCACGCCCTGAGCAACGTCTGACAAGGTGCGGGTCCAGGCGATTGTCTCTTGCAGCGCGTGTAACCGTCCCGACGTGTCTTCGGTGAACGCGGCCGGTGAGACGTTTCCGCGATCCGAAACAGAATGGCCAAGATCAGCCAAGGCCTGCAACAGTCCTGCCGTACGCAATGCATCTGGGCCCATCAGACAACCTTGGCGGCGCTTGCCGCTGTCCATTGGTACGCCGATTAGTTCTATTGTTCTGGCTTCCATTCTGCACCTCGTCGCTGTGGTTACAGAGATTTGCCCAAATCGCGTCGTAGACAAGCTGTCACTTTGACCGTATCGAAACGTGATTGGCCAAAACGGAGGTTTGTGTGGACGAAACTGACAATCGATTGATTGCTGCGCTGCGTCATGATGCACGCGCTTCTCTATCTGACCTGTCCATCCGTTTGGGATTGTCGCGAACAACGGTGCGATCCCGGATTGAAAAGTTGCAGGCACGCGGCGACATATTGGGCTTTACTGTTGTCCTACGCGCTGATGCTGCGCGTGACCCGGTGCGCGGCCTCATGATGATCGCGATCGAAGGCAGGGGCACCGAACGCATCATTCGCCAGTTGCAGGGTATGGTAGAGATACGGGCGGTGCACTCGACGAACGGTCGGTGGGACGTGATCGTCGAAATTGGCACCGACACGTTGGAGCAGTTTGATGAGGTGCTTTTCCGGATCAGGAAGCTCGATGGCGTGGTGGCGAGCGAGACGTCCTTGCTGCTGTCTACTCGGAAGTCGGCCTGACGCGGAGTGCCCAGATCCAAATTCCTGCGATCACTGCCGACAGAACCATGTTCCATCCTGCCATGCTGAGCCCCGCGAATTGCCATGCAATCTCGTCACAACGGATCAGGGGTGCGGCCATGATCTGGTCGAATAGGGCATCCGGGTCGAGGTTGTCCACGGCGCCGGCAGAGCAGCTGGTTGGTCCTTCCCACCAACCTTGCTCAACACCGACGTGGTAGGCGCCGACACCTGCCGTGCTGAGCGCTGCGATCGCACCCAAGCTGAGGAGAACGGGGAGGGGAATAAATAGCGCCAATGCACCAAGAGCAATTGCCGCTACATGCGGGTAGCGCTGCCAGATACACAGTTTGCAGGGTGGCAGACCGCCCAGGTGCTGGAAGGCAAACGCCCCCAGAAGCAATGCAACCGAGCCGCCTGTGGCAAGCATGATAAGGTTTTGCCGTTTCATAGAGCCCCCACGGCCAAGAATCCCCCCACCAGGAGCAAGATGAACAATATGAACATCAACCCCAGACGACGCTCAATGAAATCACGAATAGGTGCACCGAATTTCCAAAGCAGTCCTGCAACGATGAAAAAGCGCAGACCCCGGGCAAGGACAGACGTGGCCATGAACGTGGCCAGCGGCATACCAGTCCAGCCGGACATGATGGTGATAACCTTGTAAGGGAAGGGGGTTACACCGGCTGTCAGGACGGCCCAGAAGCCGAAATCATTGAAGCGTGCGTTGAACGCTTCCATCGCGTCCGCTTTCCCAAGGGCTGCGAGGATGGGTTGTCCGATGGTTTCGAAGGCCAGCGCACCAATGGCATAGCCAAGCACCCCCCCGAGAACCGAGGCGACGAGGGCCACACCGGCGATGAGCC
The DNA here is from genome assembly GCF_014651375.1 of Tateyamaria omphalii. GTDB lineage: Bacteria > Pseudomonadota > Alphaproteobacteria > Rhodobacterales > Rhodobacteraceae > Tateyamaria > Tateyamaria omphalii. The sequence continues at coordinate 155,279 of NZ_BMWT01000002.1, read as the reverse complement.
AAGCGCGGTGTGGCGCGGCGAGGATCATAGGGATCATCAGAACGTCGGGCGGGATCGGAAAGACCGAGCTTTCTACAAACGCAACAACAGCCAATACCCACAGCGCGTACGGGTGATTGGCCCATCCCATGGTCCAGTCATACAGTCGCTTTATCATGCGAGGCGGCAGACCACGCAGGAGAAGAGAGGTCAAGTCGCTTTGCGCTTGCTCCTGCCGCAGCACTTCGGTATCCGACAGTCCTGAGGCCCAAGTGGCGGAATGGTAGACGCAGGGGATTCAAAATCCCCCGCCTTTGCGGGCGTGCCGGTTCGAGTCCGGCCTTGGGTACCAGCCTCTGAATATTTCTGTAGTTTTGGGTGGCCGGATACGGTGTGCTCAAACCTGTCTGGTTGATGTTTCGTCCCGCTATTGCCTTTAAGAACTGACATCGCATTTACGCCGAGCCAAGGCGAAGTCTTGTTTTTCGAAGCGGTTTGGAAGCCGAGAGAGCGCGGCGTTGCATCGCATTGTGGTTAACAAATACGAAGCGATTCGTGGTGCGCGGCGACCTTGTCAGTCAGATCGCATCATTATGGTATCTTTTTGACCATTGATCGCGGTTCGTGAACATGCAAACCACAAAATCTGGCGAAAACACGGCAAAACTATCTATGGTTAAAAGCCGTGATCAGTCGAACTAAAAGGCGAATTCGTCAACACGCGTGAATGCACTTTAAATGTTTTTCTACAGTAGCTTAGGCGAACATCCGCCCATACATATGCGTATATTACGATTTCAGGTTCACTTGATGGTGGTAAAAAAATTCACCCAATGGGGGAATGTGTGTATCTGTTGGCATATGTACCGCCACTTTTCGGACATTTTTCCCTTTTTTTGCATCAAACGTGACCGTAAGAACAAAGTTGCCCAACTGGGGGGCGATGTCATTAGGTCAAGGGGGCGACCGCACAAGACGCATTGAAAAATGCGGGGAGTGTGTTCGCTGCGCTGCTGAGCAACCGCTTTGAGATGCGTTTGCCAGACCGGTACCGGTTTGCGTGTCGTAGCCGATCATTTTTCCTCCATTTGTTCAGGCGTGTATGCGGATCGCCCGACCTACAGGTGCGTCGCTTCGTCTTGGGTGAAGAGTGAGTGATTGATGGAGACAAACCATGTGGCCAACACCCAGACAGCTGACGCCAACGACGGCAGTCACTTGTCATGCTGCTGCACCCATGGCGCCCAAACCCTCCGTTCACAGTGCAATTGTTCCGGTCGCGTTGCGTATTGCGCGCAACCACGCCTAGGAGGTCTGACGCATGACCAAGTTCATTGATTTCAACGCCCTTGAAACTGGGACTGTTGTTGACAACGAGTTCACCACCCAGGGTGTGACGATTTCGGCCTCCGGTGGCGCAAATCGGGCAATGGTGTTCAACACCGCCCAGCCAACAGGCCAAGACGGTGATCTGGCGACGACCAATCTGGGCAATGCGCTGATCATCTCGGAAGACGGCGACAGCAATGACCCGGATGACAACGCAAGCGGCGGAACCATCAGCTTTGTCTTTGATGAACCGTCTGCCATCAACCGCCTGACCTTTCTGGATGTCGAAGAAGGTGCCTACGTGCGCTTCTACGACGTCCACGGAAACGAGATTGAGAAGGTCACTATCGACGGGACGGACAACAACGGTCAATTGATCGTTGATTTCGATGTGTCCGGTGTGTCGCGCATGGAAGTCGAGTTGAAGGGGTCGGGCGCCATCGACAACCTTGTGTTCGACACCTCGGGTCTTGATGGCGTTGTCGAAGGTGACAACGAAGGCAATCTGATTGATGCCGCCTATGACGAAGACCCCGAGGGCGATTGCATTGATGCCAACGATCAGATCCTGCCCGGCGAAGACCGCGATGATGACATCGTGGATGCCCTGGGTGGAGACGACACCATCGAATCCGGTCGTGCGGATGACGAAGTTTATGCAGGCAGTGGCAATGACAGTGCCGATGGCGGCGCCGGTGACGATGTCATCTTTGGCGACAGTAATTACGCCGGTCCTGGTGCAGGGGTGTCCGAACGTGAAGTGTTCGAGTGGGAAAAATCGCCTTTCGGTGATGGCAATAACCTTGGCAGTTTCACGCAGGACACCGGCAATGTTGAAGTGTCTTTTACGGTCCTCAATCAATCCGGGGCGTCCCGTACGATCCAGTCCAATGATACCCAGAATGTCCAGAACATCGACGGTGACGGCAATTCAGTCGATAACAACAGTTCGCTTGACAACGTTCTGAATGGAAATGGAAATTCAGCGGACTACCAGCTTGAATTCTCGGCGCCGGTAGATGATGTTTCTTTCCGCATTAACGACATTGACGGCGATGGTGTGGTGCGTGTTCGGGCCTATGACGCCAACGGTCAGCAGATCATCGTTAATCTGGAGGGTGGCAGCAATTTGACATTGTTGGACACCGATGGTGTTGCTGGCAACGACACGGCGGACAGCAATGGCGGTTATCTGCCGGACACGTCAGAAGAGTATTCGCTGCTGGTCAGCATTCCGGGGCCGGTGGCTCGCATCGTGATCGAACATGATCAGGATGGTGGCGATAACTCGGGTATCAACATCACCGACGTCTATTTCGATGCGCCCGTCGTGGATGATGGCGCGGACGGAAATGACACCCTGGAAGGCGGCGATGGTGACGACACCATTTTCGGCGAAGGTGGCAATGACACGCTGCGCGGTGAGGATGACAGTGACAGCCTTGTCGGTGGCGATGGCAACGACCGCCTTGAAGGTGGTCGGGGCAATGATGTTCTGGATGGTGGTGCTGGGCACGACGTCCTGATCGGCGGATCCGGCGATGACACCGGCTTTGGTGGTACAGGCAATGACGAAATCTGGATGGGCTCCGGTGACGACTCGGTTGATGGCGGCACGGGCAACGATTGGATCCACGGTCAATCCGGTGATGACACACTGAATGGCGGCGCTGGCCGCGACATGATCTTTGGCGAAGAGGGCGATGACGTCATTTCAGGTGGGACCGGCGCGGACCTGCTGAGCGGTGGCGACGACGCTGACACAATTTTTGCCGGAGCGGGTGACGAAGTTGACGGCGGAGCTGGTGGCTTTAGCGCCGACCCGGCGGACAATACCGACCGTGACGTGCTTGATCTGACGGGGCAGGGTCCGTTCTTTCTGGACAACGTGACGCCGGACAGCAACGGCAACGGCATAAATGGCACCGTCGTGTTTGTGGATGCTGATGGCAATCCAAATGGGCTGACCCTGACCTTTGCCGAGATTGAAGAGGTCATTGGCGACGAGATCAACCGTGGCCCAGAAGCTGTTGATGACGCAGCAGAAGTTGATGAGGACGGCAGCGTTGATATCGCTGTTCTGGGCAACGACAGCGACCCGGATGGTGATGCACTGCGCGTGACCGAAGCCACGTCGCCGGATGGCATGGTCGCTATCAACCCCGACGGCACGCTGACCTTTGAGCCGAATGAGAATTTCAACGGCCCAACAACGATCACATACACCATCACGGATGATCAGGGCGGCGAAGATACGGCAACCGTCAACGTAACCGTGAACCCGGTCAATGATGCACCTGATGCGGTCAACGATACGATCAGCACGGATGAAGACACATCGGTGACCATCGACGCATTGGCCAATGACACGGATGTGGATGGCGATGCGCTGACCATCACCGGTGCATCGGTGCCTGCGGATCAGGGCACGGTCGAGATCGTGAACAACGAGCTGCTGTTCACCCCGGCTGAGAACTTCAATGGCGATGCGACCATTTCCTATTCCATCGAGGACGGAAATGGTGGCACTGACACGGCCGAGGTCGTGGTCACTGTCAATCCGGTCAATGATGATCCTGTCGCTGTTGATGATCTGGCGGACACGATGGAGGACGAGACCGTTGTCATCGACCTGTTGGGCAATGACACGGATGTGGATGGTGATGACCTGACGCTGGCGTTGGTGTCTGTGCCTGCTGATCAGGGTGCAGTCGTTGACAATGGGGACGGTACGGTAACCTTCACCCCGGCGCCGAACTTCAACGGGACCGCAACCATCGACTACACCGTGTCGGACGGCGCAGGTGGGACGGATGATGGTCAGGCCATCGTCAACGTGGGCGCGGTCAATGATGGCCCGACGGCCAATGATGATGTGGCGGAGACCGACGAAGATACGCCGGTGACCATCGACGTTCTGGGCAATGACACCGATCTGGATGGCGACGATCTGACCATCACCGGCGCATCGGTGCCCGCCGATCAGGGCACGGTCGAGATTGTCGGCAATGAGCTGCTGTTCACACCTGCCGAGAACTTCAATGGCGATGCGACGATCTCGTATTCAATCTCTGACGGTCATGGTGGGACATCCGCTGCCGAAGTTGCAGTGACCGTGAACCCGGTCAATGACGATCCGGTGGCTGTGGACGACATCGAAACCACGGACGAGGACGTCGCCGTAGTCGTGGACCTGCTGGGCAACGACACGGATGTGGACGGTGATGACCTGAGCATCGGATCCGTGAGCGTTGATCCGGCTGAGGGCACGGTTGTCGACAATGGCGACGGGACCGTGACCTTTACCCCTGCTTTGAACTTCAACGGTCCGGCGACGATCACGTACACGGTTGTTGATGGCAATGGTGGCGAAGACACCGGCGAAGCTGTTGTGTCTGTTGGTGCGGTCAATGATGGTCCTGTTGCCGCAGATGACGGGGAAACGACCGAGGAAGATACCCCCGTCACCGTTGATGTGCTTGGCAATGACAGTGATGCCGATGGCGATGATCTGACCGTGATCTCCGCCGTGGTTCCGGCAGAGCAAGGTGAAGCTGACATCAATCCTGATGGTACGATCACCTTTACGCCGGCTGAGAATTTCAACGGCACCGCGACGATCACCTACACGATTGCAGACGGCAACGGTGGGACCGATACGGCTGAGCTGGTCATTGAGGTGACACCGGTCAATGATGCGCCCGAGGCGGTGGACGATGCCGAAACGACGCCGTTCAACACGGCTGTCACCGTTCCCGTGCTGGAAAACGACACGGACGTGGATGGCGATGCGCTGCGGGTGACCGACGCGACCTCGCCCGATGGGGACGTCGTCATCAATGGTGACGGAACGCTGACCTTCACACCCAATGACGGGTTCGAGGGCGACGCGACCATCGACTACACCATCACGGACGACAACGGTGGCTTTGACAGCGCCCAAGTCACCGTGACGGTCGAGCCGAACCCGTTGGACGGGATTGTAGAAGGCAGCGACGACGGCGAGCTGATCGACGAGAATTACGTGGACGATCCCGAAGGGGATATGGTCGACAATGGCGACAACATCTTCTCGAACGATCCTGAAGACGCGGATGATGACATCATCGAAGCGGGCGGCGGCAACGACACCGTCATCGCGGGTCAGGGGGATGATGTTGTTGATGGTGGTGACGGCGATGATCTGATCGAGACGGGCAATGGTGACATTGCGCCGGATCTGGGTTTCCCCAACGACGATGGCACGCCTGTGCCGGGCTTCCCCTTTGGTTTCCCCGCTGATGATGATCCGAATAACGACCTCGACTTTGTGGATGGCGGCGCGGGTGACGACACGATCAGCACCGGAGATGACGCGGACACCATCGTTGGGGGTACCGGCAACGATGTCATCGATGGCGGCATCGATGACGACGAGATTTCCGGCGATGAAGGTTTTGACCGCATCGTGGGCGGTGAGGGCAATGACCTGATCGAAGGCGGTGTCGGGGACGACACCATTTTTGCAGGCAACGACCCCGATCTGGGTCTGGACCAGTTGAACATCGAGGATGACGGATCAAACCCGATCTTCCCGGCGGATCCGCGTCCAGACAATGGCTTGGACACTGTGTTTGGCGGCGAAGGCAACGACCTGATCTTTGGCGCCGATGACGATGACGAGCTGTTTGGTGAAGAGGGCAACGACACCATCGACGGTGAGATCGACGACGACCTGATCGACGGTGGCATCGGCGATGACAGCCTGTTGGGCGGTCAGGGCAATGACACAATCCTTGGCGGTGAAGGCAATGATTTCATTGATGGTGGCCGTCAGGCCGACACCGTAGACGGGGGCGACGGCAACGACACTATCTTAGGTGGCAACGGCGCTGACGTTCTGTCTGGTGGCGACGGTGACGATGTCATCGACGGTGGCACCGGTGACGACACGCTGAGCGGCGACGCGGGCAATGACTCGATCCTCGGATCAACCGGGGACGATGTGATTGACGGTGGGACCGGGAATGACACGATCGATGGTGGCAACGGTGGTGCCGACATCATGCGTGGCGGCGATGATCGTGATCTCTTTGTCAATGTCGCTTCCGGTGAAGTTGTTGAAGGCGGCGGCGGCGGTGACGACTTTGATACCTTGGATTTGCGGGGCTCCGCTCCGAACAATGGGTCGCTGCAGGTCGTGTTCACGAACCCGGATGACAACGGCAACGGCTTCGACGGTGTCGTCAACTATTTCGACCAGAATGGTGACCCTGCAGGCAGTTTGACCTTTACGGATATCGAAGAGGTTATTCCGTGTTTCACGCCGGGCACGCTGATTGCGACACCGACGGGAGAGCGCCGGATCGAGGACCTGAATGTTGGTGATCGGGTGATCACCCGCGACAACGGCATTCAGGAAATCCGTTGGGTTGGTCGTCGTGAGATGTCTGGCACAGAGCTTGCCCGTGCACAGCATCTTCGCCCCGTCTTGATCCAGAACGGGGCGCTTGGCCGCGGTCTGCCAGAGCGTGATATGCTTGTGTCACCACAGCACCGGGTCTTGATGGCCAGTGACAAGACGGAACTTTATTTCGATGAAAGCGAAGTGCTGGTGGCCGCCAAGCATTTGACCTTCATGGACGGCATTGATGTCGTTGATGTTTCGGGCACGACGTACATCCACGTCATGTTTGATCAGCATGAAGTCATCTTGTCCGATGGCGCATGGACCGAGAGCTTCCAGCCGGGTGACATGACGTTGAACGCTATGGATGATGCACAGCGCAATGAAATCCTGGAGCTGTTCCCCGAGTTGGAAAATGCCGAAGAATCGGGTGTTTACGCTGCAGCGCGTCGGAGTTTGAAGAAACACGAAGCGCATCTGCTCTCGCATTGAGCATTCGGCACAGTGCTGAGAGACAGGTGCAGCCCCTCGCGATGATTCGCGAGGGCGCAGAAGACGGGGCATTGGGGGGTGCGCCCGTTTTCTGTGTTCAATATGGATAATACTGCCAAATTGTTTCCATTACGGAGGCGTATGGCGCTGCGTTGCAGCATCTTTGTGCGCGAATAGTGTGCAGGTTTACTATCCTTCAGTTTTTCCCCCTGAATTTGGTTCAGCTTTGAATTAAAACCGGAGTCTGGGTGTTGGTCTGTGGGGGCAGTTCATGACCCCTTTCATTTTGTGCAGATATGAAGGGCAGCTGCCATGGCCAATATCAATGGAACGTCGAATAACGACACTCTGCAGGGAACGAACGAAGACGATACGATCCAAGCCTTCAACGGTCAGGATCTGGTGTCGGGCGAAGGTGGCGACGACAGCATTCTAGGTGGTGATGGCAACGACACGTTGTTTGGGGATGTGGGCGAAGGCACCGCACCCGGAAACGATGCAACGCCGTTGGTCATCGACATCAACAACCTCGTGACACGAGACAACGCGGACAACAGTGCGCAGCCGGGTACGTCTGCCGTATATCGCAATGTTGCTCAGTTGGAGGATGGCACTCAGGTTTCAGCTCGGATCGTGTTGGTATCCAAGTCTGACCCGAACCTGCGTGTCGATCTATCGGGTGGCAACGGTTCGGAAATCCTGATGAATGGGAACGGAACTGGCGACACCGCCAGCTTCCGTATGGAATTCTTTATCCCCGACAGCCCGAATGCGACGACCGGCACACCCGTCGCTCTGAACTCGACCGCAACGGTCAACGATCTGGATCGCAACAGTCCCGGCGACCAAGAGGCCGTCACAATTGATGCAAGCAGCTTTACTGCATTTGCAACTGATGCCGACACTTCGTTGAATGTCACGACCAGCGGTGGCACGGTCACCGCCGCCGGGACCGAACAGAATAATCCGAGCGATCAGGATGCTTGGTTCTCGGCTTCATTCGAGAATCGCGAATTCATTGAGTTCACGCTTGAAGCACGGAACACGAACTCGGGTTTCTCTTTCTCTGGGGACCTGATCGACGATGTCGTGGTGACACCAATCGATGCCGGGGATGACACAATTGAAGGTGGCGCGGGCCAGGATGTTATCTTTGGCCAAGGTGGTGATGACAGCTTGTTGGGGGGGCAAGGTGACGACGAGATTGACGGCGGTGAAGGCAATGATGTGCTGGATGGCGGTCAGGGTCAGGATGAGCTGATTGGCGGCGCCGGCAATGATACGCTGGTAGGCGGAACCGGTGACGATACTTTGTTGGGTGGCGAAGGTGAGGACCTGATCACGCTTGGTCCAGACAACGATCAGGCGCAGGGCGGAACCGGCTCTGACCGCTTTGCCTTTGATGGTCTGGGCAATCACAACATCGTTGGCGGCGAAGATGCAGATGGGACCGACATTGACATTCTGGACCTGTCCGGTGTGCGGGCAAATGTTCTGCCGGATGGTCCAGGTTCAGAATCCGGCACCGTTGAGTTGTTGGACGACAATGGAAACGTGGCGCGCCGCGTCACTTATTCCGAGATCGAGCAGATCATTATCTGTTTCACTCCGGGTACGCGCATCGCAACGCCAAGGGGCGAGATTGCAGTAGAGAAGCTGAAATCAGGTGACAAGGTCATTACCCGTGACAACGGCGCACAGACCCTGCGTTGGGTCGGCCGCCGCGATCTGATGCCCGACGAAATGCGTATGAATGCCGCGTTCCAACCGGTGTTGATCCGTGCGGGTGCGCTCGGCAAAGGGCTGCCTGATCGCGATATGCTTGTGTCGCCACAGCACCGTATGCTGGTTAAATCGGATTTGGCCGAACTTATGTTCCAGGAACGCGAAGTGTTGATTGCCGCCAAGCATCTGACCGGCTTGGATGGAGTGGATCAGGTTCAGACCGGCTCTGTCAGCTATTTGCACCTGATGTTTGATCAGCACGAAGTTGTCTTGGCAGAGGGTGCATGGTCTGAAAGCTTCCAACCGGGCGATCAGTCGCTACGCGGGATCGGTGCCGAGCAGCGGCGGGAAATCCTGACATTGTTCCCCGAACTCGACACGTTGGCCGGGCTCGATACATACAGCTCGGCACGATTGTCGTTGAAGCAGCACGAAGCGCACACACTCGTAAATCGTCTTAGGTGATATGGCGTGCTGCGCGCCACGCAGCCCAATCCTCGGGTGAGTCGAGGTCAAGACGCGCACGCGAACCAGGCAGCGGGACCATGTGCACCCGGTTACCTGCCTGTCTGACGATGTCGCGTCCGCCATCGTCCCCGCAAAGCTGATCGAAAGCGGGGAACAGCATTCGATCAAAAATGATCGGATGCCCGCCACGCCCACTCTCGGTTGCCCCGCGCCAGATCAATGCCTCAGGATGGGTTTCCGCCGCCTTTTGCACGGTGCGCAAGTCATGGTCAGTAATGTCGGGCAAGTCTCCCAGTAAAAGCATAGCGTACCGAACTTGGGGTCCTAGCGTGGCAAAGATCGTGCGCAGGCTAGCACCCATTCCTTCGGCGGCGTCTGACACCTCAACAGGACGCGCACCAAGACGTTCGACAATCGCGTATCGGGGGTGGGGTGCCGGTGGCAGTGCAACGCGAACATCAGTGCTCACGGCTTGTGCTGCTTTTACTTGCTTGGCCAGAAGGGATTGCCCGCCCACATCTTCCAACAGCTTGTCGGTGCCGCGCATACGTGACGCAGCGCCTGCGGCGAGGATGAGGATTGGCATCATGTACAAATCCTAGGTCGCTGGACACGTGGTCGCAACACTGCCGCGCATTCACGCAAAACGGCGACCCGTCGGATGAGCATTGCCTCTGTTTGCGTTCTTGAAGTAGCGACGGCAAACTTAACCGCGCATGCGGGTGCCGTCTGGATCAAATAGAGCAGTGTTTGTCATCTTGGCCTTGCGCATTTGGCCCAAGATTTCGATTTCCACCTTTAGCCCCTCTTTCACGCTTTTTGTGGGTAGGAACCCAAGGGCCACAGATACATTTGCGTGATGTGAGTAGCCGCCAGAGGTGCAAAAGCCGACAACTGAGCCATTCATCCAGATCGGTTCATAGCCGTGAACATCAGCGTCATCCGCATCGACAATGAAGGCACAGAGTTGCCGGTCAGCGCCATTTGCGCGATGCATCTCTGCCGCCGCACGTCCGATGAAATCGGTGTTCTTTTTCCACGAGATGAAGCGATCTAGCCCTGTTTCTGCGGCTGTATAGTCCGGGGAATACTCTGACAGCCAGGAGCCAAAGAACTTGTCCAAACGCAATGACATCATGGCCCGCATACCGAACGGCACGATTCCATGATCTTGTCCTGCATCCCAAAGGGTCTGCCACAACTGGCGCTGCGCCATGGGATCGCAGTAGATTTCAAACCCCAGATCACCTGTGTAGCTGACCCTTTGCACAATACAGTCCGTCATGCCGACGGTAAGGGGGCGGACATCAAGAAACTTCGTGTCCCCTAAATCGGTGCGCGTACACGCTTGCAGGACATCCCGCGCTTTCGGTCCGGCCAACTGGAATCCGTTTCGTTTGTCACTTATATTTTCAATGGTTACGCCTTCTTCTTCATGTAAAATGAAGTGGCGCATATGTACGGCTTGCGCGCCGTAACTCGCGGTAACTTGGAACTCCGTGTCACTTAGACAGGACATGGTGAAATCACCAATCAGCTTGCCCTTGGGGCTGAGCATGGGGGTAAGCGAGATGCGCCCGGGTTGTGGGACACGGCCTGCCATAATGCGATCAAGCCAGGCACGTGCTCTTGGTCCCGTGACGTGATACTTGCCGAAATTGTGCACTTCATTAATGCCGACACCGTTTCGAACGGCTTTTACCTCGCGCGCGGTGGCCGCGAAGGCGTCAGACCGTCGGAAACTTGGGGTTTCAAAGGTCGGCTCGCTGTCTTTGGCAAAGTAGTTGGGCACTTCCAACCCGTATTGCTGACCCCAAACCGCGCCCAAATCAGTGAAAATGTCGTACATAGGAGTGGTTCGATTAGGGCGGGCGGCTGGCAGTTCTTCGTTTGGGTAGGCGACGCTGAACCGTTTTTGGTAGTTTTCAATTACCTTCAAACGCGTGTACCCGGGGGAAATCCAGCTGCCGAAGCGCGCAACATCCATTGCCGTCACATCGCGTTCCGTCTCGCCCTCAATCATCCACTGGGCCAGCATGAGGCCAACGCCACCGCCCTGAGAGAAGCCTGCCATAACGCCACATGCGGACCAGTAGTTCCGCAAGCCCGGCACAGGCCCCACCAGTGGGTTGCCGTCCGGCGCAAATGTGAAAGGACCGTGGATCACCGATTTGATCCCGGCCGTTTCGAGCACGGGGAAGCGTTGATAAGCAAAGGCGATGCTGGTTTCGATCTTGTCGAAATCATCGGGCAGCAGTTCATGACCGAACGTCCAGGGCGTGCCGTCAACTGCCCATGGTCGGCAGGGTTGCTCATAGAAGCCGATGCAAAGCCCACGCCCTTCTTGCCGAAGATAACTTTCACCCGCAGGATCCATGACATGCGGATGTTCGGCGCCGCGCTCGTATATTTCTGCAATATCGTCGGTGACAATGTATTGGTGTTCCATCGGGTGCAGGGGCAGGTAGACGCCCGCCATCGCGCCAACTTCGCGCGCCCAGAGACCACCAGCATTCACCACATGTTCGGCATGAATGGTGCCTTTGTCCGTAACAACGTCCCAAGTGCCGTCGGGGCGTTGATTGGTTTCTCGTACCATAGTGTGTGTGTGAATGCTGGCGCCGCCCATGCGCGCAGCCTTGGCGTATGCGTGTGTCGTGCCAGAGGGGTCAAGATGCCCATCCAACGGATCATAAAGCGCGCCAATGATACCATCGGTGTTGGTGATCGGTGCGATATTCTTGATCTCATCCGGGCCGACGATCTCCGTTTCCAGTCCCATAAAGCGATGCTTGGCACGTTCGGCCAATAACATTTCAAAGCGGTCCTGATTGTCGGCCAGCGTCAAGCCACCGACATGGTGCAGGCCGCAAGACATGCCTGTGAGCTCTTCCAGCTCTCTGTAAAGCTTAATTGTGTAACCTTGCAGAGCCGCCATATTCGTGTCGCCATTGAGCGTATGGAAGCCACCGGCCGCGTGCCATGTGCTGCCCGATGTCAGTTCGGACCGCTCCAGAAGCATGACGTCTGACCAACCGAGTTTGGTCAGGTGGTAAAGCACGGAGGCGCCGACGACGCCCCCGCCGATGACGGCGACACGGGTTGTTTTTTGCATGGGGTTTCCCTTGGTTGGCAGGCCGATAGAGCCCGAAGGAAGCCATCAAGGAAAGCCTGAATGCGACGGGTTGTGTCGCTCACGACCTTCCGGATTGCATTGTCATGCTGGGCGGCGCATTCGCGCAGGGGCTCGCGGTGTCCTTGGATGTCTTCGCGGCGAGTGACCGGGCATTTCGCGGTGTGTTTTCCTGCGAGCGACGCGGCATGTCGCGATAGGGCAATCAGTTGGCCGAACCGCGGCGCAGTTTGAACGTCAGCGAAACATTGGCAAAGGCATTCTCATGCGCACCCATGCACAGGCCGTCGTGATTGGCGGTGGCGTCATCGGCTGTTCCATCCTGTACCATCTGACAAAACTGGGGTGGACCGATGTGGTTCTGCTGGAACGGGATGAGTTGACCAGCGGGTCAACATGGCATGCTGCGGCCAATATCCACGGGCTGCACGACAGCACCAATATCAGCCGCATACAGCACTACACGATGGGTCTGTACAAGGAGTTGGAGCAAGAGACCGGACAGGGCTGTGGCGTGTTTCAACCTGGGTCCTTGTATCTGGCGCAGACCCAAGCGCGAGAACATCAGCTGCGGTTGCAGGCATCGAAGGCCAAGCTGTACGGGATGAATTTTCATGAGGTCAGCCGGGACGAGGCAGAACGCCTGCATCCATTGGTCAACTATGACGGTGTCCGCTGCATCATGTGGGAGCCAGACGGCGGCAACGTGGACCCATCGGGCGTAACAAATGCCTATGCCACCGGCGCGCGACAGAACGGGGCAGAGATTATCCGCTTTTGCCCCGTGACCGGGACAGAGCAACAGGCCGACGGCAGTTGGATCGTGCGGACGGAAAAAGGCGATATTGCAACGCCCTGGGTTGTAAATGCTGCTGGATTGTGGGGGCGCGAAGTGGCCGCGATGGCGGGCATCGAACTGCCATTGCAACCCACCGAACACCAGTACTTTGTGACCGAGACCATTTCAGAGATTGCAGCAATGGATCGTCGCCTGCCTTCGGTCGCGGATCGGGATGGAGAATACTACCTGCGACAAGAAGGGCAGGGGCTGCTGGTCGGAGCCTACGAAAAAGATGTGCGCTTCTGGGCAGAGGAAGGGACGCCGCAGGGTTTTGGCCACGAATTGTTTGCCGACGACCTCGAACGGATCGAAGACAACATGATGCGGGCCATCGACCGGGTCCCGGTTGTAGGAAGTGCCGGGATCAAGCGAGTGATCAACGGACCGATGATCTGGTCTCCGGATTCGAATGTGTTGTTTGGCCCGGTTCCCGAGCTGACAGGTTACTTTTGCTGTAACGGGATCATCCCTGGCTTTTCCCAATCTGGGGGCATGGGATTATTGGCAGCACAGTGGATCGTTGAGGGCGAAACGAAATACGATATGTTCGCATGGGACATGGCTCGGTTCGGCGCGTGGGCAGGTAAGGCGTTCACCAAAGCTCGCGTCGGCGATCAGTACGCACACCGTTTCAAGATTCATTTCCCCGGCGAGGAACGCGACGCGGGTCGTCCCGTCTGCACCAGGCCTGTCTATGAGGTTCAGAAGCAGCTGGGCGCCAAGTTCGGTTTGAACTACGGCTGGGAGCATCCGCTTTACTTTGGTGATGTTGAGGATACGGCGGGCTTCAGCCGCCAAGCGTGGTTTGACGTTGTGGGCAAGGAATGTCGCATGCTGCGCGACCGGGCCGGGATCATCGATATCTCGAACTTCGCCAAATACGTCTGCAAGGGACCCGGAGCAGAGGATTGGCTGAACGCGGTCTTTGCCAACCGGATGCCGAGAGAGGTTGGTCGTTCTTGCCTTACACCATTGATCGGAAAACGTGGGGGGATCGCCGGTGATTTCACCGTGACGCGGCTGGAAGAAAATGTCTTTTGGATCATTGGGTCCGGTATGGCCGAGCGTTACCACCAGCGCTTTTTCAAAGAGGTTCCGCTGCCACATGGCACCACGTTTGAAAGTCGAACCGAGGCAATGTGCGGCTTCAACGTAGCCGGGCCGGACAGCCGTGCGCTGTTGCAGCGGCTGACAAACACATCGTTGGCCACTGATGCGTTTCCATTTATGCGGTCAAAATGGATGGAACTGGCTGGTGTGAACGTCTTGGCGCTACGCGTGTCTTTCACGGGTGATTTGGGGTGGGAGTTGCATTGCCGTACGGAAGATCAAGTGCGGTTGTATTCGTCATTGATCGAAGCCGGGGCAGACATGGATGTTGGCCCGGTTGGCAGCCGCGCATTGATGAGCCTTCGGATCGAGAAAGGCTATGGATCATGGAGCAGGGAATACAGCCCGGAGTACTGGCCGCAGGAAGTTGGTTTGGACAGGCTGGTCAAGCTGGATAAGGAATTCTTGAACAAAGATGCTGTCGAGAAGGTCTTGTCGAATCCGCCGCGCGAATCGCTTGTGCTTTTGCAGTTGGATGAGTCGGATGTGCGTACGTCCGGTGCGGATGCCACGGGCGGAGAGCCAATTTTCAGGGATGGCGTTGGGGTCGGACGAGTCACTTCGGGTGCGTACGGTTTCGGCGTCGGGATGAGCCTCGCGCTGGGTTTCGTACGTGGCGTTGAGCCGGGACATGTTGTCGACGTTATGGTTCTTGGACGCAGGCACAAGGCAAAAATACTTGAGAAACCACCATTTGATCCCGATGGTATGCGCCTGAGATCATAAGGTGCGGGGTGCGGACGACAAAACGTACCAATCGATACAGGCCTGTAACTGAAACCGAATTGCCTGCCGCCCACACCCCATTAGGCCTTTGGAACGCATTTACTCTAATTAGCGTCACATGTTAGGCAACTTTTATGTTGAAGAAGGCGCTAGACCACGAAGTGCGTGTTTTTGTCTCGAATGGCAGCGAAGCACACTTCACGATACGCGAAATGTACGAGCTCTACACGTCTTGGCAGATGTGGCTCTTGGTGCTTTTTGGTTTTTTCATCATGGCGACCGGTCATCCGGTGACTTTGCCACAATTTGACAGTTTTCAGCTGCGATTGGCGTTTTGGTTTGTTGCACTCTTTTTGTATCTGACGCTGTCGATGTTCTATGCACTGGCCAGTTGCAGGATCTGGCGATCCGTTTTCGGAGGCCCCATTCCACTGATCGTCTTGTCATCACCATTGGTGCTGGTGTCCACGTGCATTACGGTTGGGGCATTGACGGTGTTGTTTGAGCCGGACAAACCTGCGTTTGCGTCAATGACGTGGCAAATGAACCTCAGAAATGTGTTTGTTGCGCATGTTTTTGAAACGGTCGCTTTGCTATGGTTGCTGCCAACGCAACGTGCCCGAAAGGTCACCATGAGCGCAGGTCGAGACATTACTCTGGCGGGTCGTAAATTCGCTCTGGCGCAGATTTCGCGGGTCAAGGCGGCAGAGCACTACCTGGAAATTTATACGCTGGATGCTGTCGAAACGATACGTGAGCGAATGTCCACATTTCTTGACCAAGTCAGCCTGGACGAGGGCATTCAGACACATCGGTCACATTGGGTTGCCCGCCAGACCGCACAGTCATTGTCAGGCTCCAAACTGACGTTGACCGATGGCGTAACGGTACCGGTGGCGCGGGGTCGCTTGGACGATGTGCGCGCATGGATGGATATGCATACCGATCCCGGTCGGGGTGGGGTGGTTTGAACGAAGCTAGTCCAGCGTTCGAATTCTGAGTGCTGTGATCCGGTTTCCCTCTCGCGCCGTCACCTCGAACCGGAAGCCATGGAAGCTGAAAACCTGACCGACTGTAGGGATCGTTTGCGCCTCGTGAATTACCAGGCCAGCGACGGTGTTTGCTTCGTCGTCGGGCAGGTTCCAATCGGTAGCGCGGTTGAGGTCGCGAATTGTCATAGCGCCATCTATGTGGAAATGCCCGTCGTCGCCCCTTTGTACGGAGTGTTCACCATCCGGGTCGAACTCGTCAGTGATCTCGCCCACGATTTCCTCGAGAATGTCTTCGAGTGTGATGAGGCCCTGAAGTGATCCGTATTCATCAACGACCAGCGCAAAATGGGTCCGCATACGCAGGAACTGTCGCATCTGGTCATCCAGCGTGGTGGTTTCCGGCACGAAGTACGGGGCCATGGCCACCTGGCTGATATCAAAGGACTTCAGCGCGGCTGCTTCACCTTCGGGCCCACCGATCACCTGGTACATCGCACGCAACAGATCCTTTGCGTGGATCACGCCTGTGATGTTTTCCTGCTCACCCCGGTAGACGGGCAGACGTGTGTGGTTCGACTTCAGACACTGTTCGAGAATGTCCTGTGGGTCATCCTCGGCATTGATCATTTCGATGCCCGAACGATGCAGCATGATTTCTTCCACCACGCGGTCGCCCAGATCCAACGCACCAAGGATGCGGTCGCGGTCTTCCTTTTCCACGACGCCTTCCGAATGGCCCAATTGCAACGCCCCGGCGATCTCTTCACGTACCGCCATGATATGGCTGTCGGGATCAATCTTGACTCCAAACACCCGCAGCACACCACGAACAAGCAAACGGACCGCCGAAACGATCGGAGAGAAGACCGTGACCACCAGTGAGATTGGGCGCGAGACAAGCGATGCCGCAGTTTCGGAGTTTGTGATTGCATAGGTTTTAGGCAGCACCTCAGCAAAGATCAGAACCAGCAACGTCATGACCAATGTGGCCAAGGCCACGCCTGACTCTCCGAACGCCCGCGTAAAGATTGCCGTGGCCAACGACGTCGCAAGGATGTTGACGAGGTTATTGCCCAGTAGCACAGACCCGATCAGCCGCTCGTTATCCTCTGTGATCTGAAGCGCTTTTTCTGCCCCGGACGAGCCGCGATCCGCCAGGCCGCGCAGCTTGCCTCGCGAAGCAGCGGTCAGGGCGGTCTCGGAACCCGAGAAAAAACCGGACAGGACCAACAGTCCAAGGATCACACCGCTTGTGATCCAGAACGCCGCGTCGAGCGTCGATGAGGGGTCTTCCATTCGTGATTTATCCTTTGATCTTGGATCGGTTATGGGGGTGGCAGACGACGCAATCAAGGGATGCGACAGGATGCGCGTGCAGGATCTGGGTGCGATTGATGATCCGATACTGGTTTTTGGTGGGCCGTATTCGAACCTTCAGGCGACCGAAGCGGTGTTGGAGCAGGCTCGGAAACGAAGTGCATATGTCATCTGCACCGGTGATGTCGTTGCGTATTGTGGGCGGCCCGCTGACACGGTTGCTGCGATACGCGCAGCTGGATGTCCGGTGGTTGCTGGAAACTGCGAAATCCAGTTGGCAGCCGGAGCATCTGATTGCGGGTGCGGATTTGAAAAGGGAAGTTCATGTGATCTGTTGTCTGTCCGATGGTTTCGATTTGCGGATGATCAGATCTCAAGTGATGATCGTGACTGGATGCGCGCGTTACCTGACATTGTCACCTTCTCTCATTGCGGGGCGCGCTACGGTGTCATCCATGGCGGAGTGACGGATGTGGCGCGGTTCCTGTGGTCTACGTCTCCTGCCGACGTCTTCGAACTCGAATGCCAGGCTTTGGAGGCTATCGTGGGGCCAGTGGATCATGTGATTGCCGGTCATTCGGGTATTCCGTTTCGGCGCGCAGTCGGTCGAGGCGAATGGATCAATGCGGGCGTTGTCGGAATGCCACCGCATGATGGCAACGCGGACACGGCATTCGCTGTGTTGACATCTGGGCAGCTCAGCTTGCACCGCCTCACATATGACGTTGGGGGCGCCATCGCCGATATGGAAGCTGCCGGGTTGACGCAGGGCTATCACAAGGCGTTGCGATCGGGTTATTGGCCGTCCGAAGATGTTTTGCCACCCGATTTGCGGTCGTCCTTGGCCAAGGGGTGATGATCCAGCACCAGTTGTGTCAGCCGTTCGTCAACAACATGCGTGTAGATTTCGGTTGTCGCCACGTCAGCGTGCCCCAACATCGTCTGGATGGCTCTCAAATCCGCGCCGCCAGCCAGCAGATGCGTCGCAAATGCGTGCCGTAGCGTGTGTGGGGTGACTTTGCTCGGATCGACCCCGGCATGAACGGCCAGCGACTTGATACGGGCATAAAACCAGTGCCGGGTCAGGTAGCCCGATGCCCCGCGCGAAGGGAACAGGAACCGCGAAGGTGCCGCGCCATTGTCTTCTTTCTTCTGCTGCTTGTCGTCGCGCAATTTGATCCAGTCGAACAGGGCGAGGCGGGCTGATGTGGATAGCGGCACCATCCGTTCCTTGCCGCCCTTTCCCAGTATTAGCAGCATCTGCGGATCACCCCGGGCCGACGAAACAGGCAGGCTGACAAGTTCGCTGACCCTCATGCCAGTGGCATACAGCAGCTCCATCAGACATGTGTCCCTTACCCTGTCATGTTCGTCACGCCCAAAGCTGCGCGCCGACGCTAAAAGGCGGTCGACCTCGCCTTCATCCAGCGTTTTGGGCAATCGCTTGTCCTGACCAGGGCTTGCGATCTGAATAGCAGGGTTGTCACTGCGCCAACCTTCTTCAAATGCGAACCGGTACAACTGCTTGATGGCTGACAGGCGTCGGGCACGAGTGGACTTGGCAAGCCCCTGTGCATCGCAATGGATCAGGTAGTCTTCAATTTGGGCTGTCGTCGCCGTTTCAAAATCTGTGTCTTTGCTGGCGAGCCATCCATCGACATCCTTGAGATCGCGGCCATAGGCTAACAAGGTGTTGCGCGCTGCACCCAATTCTGCGGCCTGCGCATCCAGAAAAGTCGAGATCCAACGGTCGCTCATCCTGTTCCTTTCAGCAAAAGGACCTGAAGGGCGGTGCGCCGCGCCACATCCTCAAGGCCAAGCGCGCGCAAGGTCGCAAGGCCGGTTGTCAGCTGCGCGACGTCACCGGAACTGCCAGCATGCGCCAGTGGGATACTTTGCAGCAGTGCAGCTCCCAGTGCATCTGACTGTGCAAGCGACACGATTTCAGGGTCCGGTTCCGCATCGGAAAAAGCGGCAACCACGGCCCCTTCAATTCCGTCGGCGCTAAGCCCCGGCGGGATGGAACCAGATGCGATGGCGCTCAAGACCGGGCGTCGCATGGCGCGCGCCGGGAATTCTGCAGCAGCCATTTCATAATTTGGTGACAGCAACAGAACCTCGAACGCCAGATCGGCAGTTGTTCCGCTTAGGACCATTTCAGACAGCCTGTCCGAAAACAGTGCGGCAAAAACGGTTTGCAAACCTGCGTCCCCCATGGCGCGCCACGCTGCCGGAAGCGTCTTGGAAACAGCGGCCGGGCTGCCTGTTGCCAGTGCGGTGTCAAACCGTTGAACGGCGGCGACCCGATCCCATACTCCCCCTGATGCTGCGGGACGACGTTGTGTGTAGAGACCCAGAAGGCGATTGTCGCCCAATGCACCACGCTGGGCCAAGCGCTCTGCTGCCTCCAGCTGCGCCTTCCAACCTGAATTGGATGACAGGTCGGCATTTGCGTATGCGACCGGCCAGCCACGTGTTGGGATGGGGGTGCCAATCGCCTGGAATAGACGGAACGCAAGCGGGTCCGGCGTCGCTGGGACGGGAAGGGGCGGCTCACCCTCGAACAGCTCCGGATCCAGAAACCGTTCTAGAGCGTCGGCCATCGCAGGTTCAATAAGGCCGAGCGCGCGAGACGTCCCAAGAACCAGCACGGCGTTGTCCCAATCGCCCGCCCGTGCCGAGCAGAATACGTCATAAGGTCTTGCGGGCGAGAGGCCAGGGTCCTGTGTTGTCAGTGCGCAAGCACCTCCTTCGGTTCCTGCGATCAATGACAAATCGAGGTACCGCTTTAGGTGCGCAGGACTGCGATTGACCGCGGTCTGTTCCAGCAAGGCAAGCGCGGGGTCCAGCGCACCAAACCGCATGAGCGCGTCAACTCTGGCCAGATCAAAGGAGGCGGCATTCCCGAGTGGCGGGTTCGCCTCCGCTAGCAATAGGGTCATGGTCAGCGATTGCAGCGCGGGCAGCGAAGTATCGGGTAAAGCCTTGACCGCTTCGGCCAAGTCAGATCCGTTGCTGCCGGACCAAAGCGTATCGGGCAAGCCGGTCACGTTGGAAGGCGCGAGCCCAACGCGTTGTGCGGCAACATCGCTCAACGGTTGCACGGTGACCTGCGGAATAACGCCGCTTGATGTGACATCAGGCTCGGGTTGAACGGGCTGGTTGGCAGGCGCCGCCACTTGCGTGTCAAGCCAGTCGATCACGCTCAGCGGTGCCGTGGCCTGTTCCTGAGCACTCAGGCTGGTGCCAGCGCAGACCAGCGCGGCAAGAAGAGGTCCAAGACTATTCTGCATCCAATGTGACAGGCACGCGCGTTTCATCCTGTGGGGGCGAGAAATTGGCGCCGAAGTACTCACCCACATAGGCATAGCCGACCAGCCCGATAAATCCGATGATCGCGAGAAAGATCAACAGCTTGAATAGACGGATCATGTGTTTGCCTGCCCCAGAATTCTTGGTGGTGCTTCTTTGTTTTGCTCACAGCATATATGGCCTTTTTTGCAAAATCACGTCATTGACATCCATATGAGCGAAAATCAGCAAAATAATAATTCTGGGGCAAGCTTTCGACTGAAGAAGACCGTGGTGATGGTTGGCATGATGGGCGCGGGCAAAACGGCAGTGGGCCGTGCGCTGGCGCAAAGGTTGGGGGTGCCATTTCTGGACAGCGATGCAGAGATCGAAAGCGCGGCTAACATGACTGTGCCTGAAATCTTTGAACGCGACGGAGAGCCGTTCTTTCGGAGCAAGGAAACACAGGTGATTTCCCGTCTTCTTGACGAAGAACGGGGCATTCTTTCGACTGGCGGCGGGGCTTTCCTGGCGGAAGAGAACCGTTCCAATGTATCCGCGCGCGGCGTGTCTGTCTGGCTGGATGCAAGTCTTGATCTTCTGTGGCAGAGGGTTCGTAACAAGGATACGCGCCCGTTGTTACGCACCCCTGACCCGCGCGCGACCCTGAGCGAGATTTACAGTGCGCGCGTGCCGCTTTACGCGCTGGCGGACGTGACTGTTGTGTCACTGCCAAACCTCAGTATCGAGGAAATGGTCGACCGTGTGATTGCCACTTTGTTGGTTGAAAGACCCGATGTGTTGGAGAAAACGAATGCGTGAGACAGTCCATGTCCCCTTGGGTGATCGAGCATATGATGTGTTGATCGGGCCGGGCTTGTTGGCCGAAGCGGGCGCACTCATTTCGCCACTGCTGCCGCGTCTGCGCGTTGCCATCGTTACGGAAACCCGGGTCGCGGCTCTGCATGTGGATGCTTTGCGGTCAGGGTTGGCTGATGCGGGGATAGAGGCAGTCGCCTTGGAGCTGCCTCCAGGCGAAGCGACCAAAAGCTGGACGTATCTAAGCCAAGTAACCGAGTGGCTGCTGGATCAAAAGATCGAACGCAGCGATGTGGTTGTTGCCCTTGGCGGCGGCGTCATCGGCGACTTAGTGGGTTTTGCCTGTGCCATACTACGCCGTGGTGTGCGCTTCGTGCAGGTGCCCACCTCGCTGTTGGCGCAGGTCGACAGTTCGGTGGGGGGCAAGACCGGGATCAATACGGTGCAGGGCAAGAATCTTGCCGGCGCCTTTCACCAACCTAGCCTCGTGCTGGCGGATACCGATGTGTTGGCGTCCCTGTCCGAGCGTGATTTCCTTGCCGGGTATGGCGAAGTGATGAAATACGGCCTGCTCGGGGACGCTGCGTTTTTTGAATGGCTCGAAGGCAATGCACCGGCGATGGCGGCAGGTGATATGGCGTTGCGGGTGGCGGCTGTCAAACGATCCGTTGAAATGAAGGCCGAGATCGTGACGCGTGACGAGACAGAGCAGGGTGATCGGGCGCTTTTGAACCTCGGTCATACGTTCTGCCATGCGTTGGAAGCGGCAACTGGATATTCAGACCGGTTGCTGCATGGCGAAGGAGTTGCGGTCGGGTGCGGCCTGGCGTTCGAACTGTCGGCGCGACTAGGGCTGTGTTCGCAGGAAGATCCCAGCCGGGTGCGTGCGCATATCAAGACAATGGGGATGAAGGCCGACATCACCGACATTCCCGGTGATCTACCCGATGCGGCCGGTCTGTTGGACTTGATGGACCAGGATAAGAAAGTCGTTGCCGGCACACTGAATTTTATCCTCGCGCGCAGCATAGGTCAGGCCTTTGTCACTTCGGATGTTCCGAAGGATGCAGTGATGGCCGTTTTGGAGGATGCACTGCAGGGCAGGTAACGATTTTAGAAGGGAGATTGGAAGATGACGCCGGAAAGACTGCGGGAACTGTACGGAGAAGTTCATCAAAGGGCAGCCGCAAAGGTTATCTCGGCCTTTGATGCGCATTGCCGACAATTCATCGAACACTCAACCTTTCTTGTGCTGGCGACATCTGATGGTCAAAATTTGGATATTTCGCCGAAAGGCGATCCAGCGGGTTTTGTAACGGTTGAGTCCGACACAACGCTGCTGTTGCCGGATCGTCCAGGCAACAATCGGATCGACAGCTTGATGAACATTCTGGCGCATCCGAAAGTGGCGCTTCTTTTCCTTATTCCGACCGTGGATGAGACCCTGCGTGTGAATGGAACGGCCGAGATCAGCGATGATCCTGTGCTATGCGACCAGTTTCAGGTGAATGGGAGGAGCCCAAAGACGGTGCTGCGTATCACGGCAGATGAAATCTATACCCACTGCGGTAAGGCGCCTATGCGGGCGGGCCTTTGGAAACCTGAAAGCTGGCCTTCAAACCGCCCGGTCGCGACACTGCTTGAAATGCTCAAGGATCACACATCGCTTCCGGACGAACGCACCGGTCAGGATGCGGTCGAAAAGCTTTATCGCGATACGCTGTACTAGGCGCGGTATTTGAACGGCAAAAGGCCCGCGTTTTGAGCGCGGGCCTTTTGGTCTGGAAAAAGCGATTTAGAAAGGGATTTCGTCATCCAGATCTCGGCTTGGGGCCGGGCTGGGTTGGCTGCTGCTGCCGCCACCGCCATAGCCGCCGTCACGATCATCATAGCCCATCTGGCCGCCGCCACCGCCGCCGCCAAAGTTCCCTCCGCCACCACCTTCGCCGCGGCCATCAAGCATGGTCAGGGTCGAGGTGTAGGGTCGAAGGACAACCTCAGTCGAATACCGGTCCTGACCTGATTGATCCTGCCATTTTCGAGTTTCGAGCTGGCCTTCAAGATATACCTTTGAGCCCTTGCGCAGATATTGCTCTGCCACCCGCGCCAGTGGCTCGGAGAAGATCGCAACAGAATGCCATTCCGTGCGTTCCTTGCGTTCGCCGGTATTGCGATCTTTCCACGTTTCGGATGTTGCGATGCGCAGGTTGCACACCTTGCCACCATTCTGGAATGTCCGCACCTCGGGGTCACGCCCCAGATTGCCGATCAGAATGACCTTGTTGACGGACCCTGCCATGTTCTTCCCCTTTGTCCCATGCCGGGCTGATTCCGTGCCGCGGCCTAAAGTTCTGGCTAGACTACACGTGGTTAATGCAGACTTAAATCTCGGAGGTGGAAAGTTGGCAAAAAAGCCGTATATTGCGCGGCGAGAAACGGTGGCAGTGTACGATCTGGGGACGGGAAACGATGCGAGCACTCTGGGCTGGGGCGATTATCGCCGCCTTCATGGTTGATGCTGGAGCGGCGCAGACGCTTTCCACGAAAAACCGCGGTTCTTTGTTCAAATCTCAAACCAAGGTTTTGGATAGCCGGGCGGCGACGCAGTATTCCAATTCTGTTCGTCTTCAGCCTCCCAAGGTTGTGACCCCCACCAAGTGGGACACTGAGACCAAGAAATATCGTGGAAAGTATCGCGGCCCCTATCTGAACATGGCCAAGGACGCAGCACGACGCCATGGCGTGCCCGAGGACCTGTTCTTGCGGCTTGTTCAGCAAGAGAGTGGCTGGAACGCGAAGGCCAGATCTCACAAAGGTGCGTACGGCTTGGCACAATTGATGCCTGCAACCGCGCGTAGTTTGGGTGTGGACAGAAACGACCCCGCAGAGAACCTTGAAGGCGGCGCGCGCTACCTCAAGGCGCAGTACCGCACCTTTGGCAGTTGGCGCCTTGCTTTGGCGGCCTACAACGCGGGGCCGGGGGCCGTGAAGAAGTACAACGGCGTCCCACCATTTCGCGAGACTCGAAATTACGTGAAGGTCATCTGGGGCAGCTGATCTGCCATTCGTTTCGCGCGCCCTTTGATTGCGCCGATGTTGCCTTAAAACCGCCATTTCATGCACGTAACCCGGGAACTGAGCAGTAGCGAAAGGGGCACGCATGAAACCTGGTCAGTCCACATTCGAGGAACGTCTGAGTCGCATTAACAGTGGCGAAGCGCGTAACGCCAGCGATGTCGTATCGCCAAAGGCAAAGCTTGTGCACGAAGCGTACAAGGACCGCAGGTTTCACTTTGACATGTTGGTGGCAGGAGCGATCGCCGGCGGAATCGCTGGCCTTCTTTTTGCCAGCAATATCGGTTTTCTGTTCATCATCACGCTCGATTACCTGACGCTTTATGGCCTTATCCTGGCTGATTTCAAAATCGCTGGATACATCGCTGCAGTGGTCCTTGCACCCTTCGCCTTTCTCGGGACATTGATCTTTTCCAGGACAGCACCGCGCGCATGGCAATTCTGGACAGCTTACCTGATTGGCGTTCTGGCCGCCAATTTCACGGACTTGCGCTATTGGGTCGAAACGGTTGTCATCCCGGCGTTCTGGCAGTTCGTTGCGAACTACACTGCGGCCTCCGAATATCTGTAATCATTCAGCCGCGATTTTGATAACCGGCTCCATCTTAGCAAGGATGTCTTCCGCCAAGTGGCACTTGACCTGATGGCCTTCCGCAAGAAAGCGCACTGGCGGAACTTCCTTTTCACACTGGCCTCCGGGAACGTCCGATTTCCATCTACACCGGGTCTGGAACGGGCAACCCGAGGGCGGATTCATCGCGGACGGAATGTCGCCCTCAAGCACGATGTGCTGTTTTTCCACTGATGTGTCGGCGATGGGAACGGCTGAAAGCAGGGCCTCGGTATAGGGGTGATAGGGTGGGGCAAAGACCTGTTCGGTCGACCCCAACTCAACCACGTGACCCAGATACATGACCATCACCCGGTCGCTGAGATAGCGCACAATAGACAGGTCATGGCTGATAAACAAAAGCGTTGTCTTATGCTCGCGCTGAATTTCCATCAGCAGGTCTGTGACCGCGGCCTGAACCGACACGTCCAGAGCCGATACCGGTTCGTCCGCGACAACAATCTTCGCGTCTCCGGCAAAGGCGCGGGCGATGCCGACACGTTGCTTTTGTCCACCTGACAGCTGCCTTGGCATACGATCTGCAAAGGCGCGGGGCAGTTTCACAAGGTCCAACAACTCAAGCATACGCTGCTTGCGATCCGCTTCGTTCTTGCCAACCTTGAAGATTTCCAACGCGCGAATGATCTGGCGTCCGACGGTCATCGAAGGGTTCAGGGTGTCAAATGGGTTCTGGAACACCATTTGCACATCCGCGACCGTTTGTGTGTCGCGATCCTCGATTGGGACGTCCTGAATGTTTTTGTTGCCGAGTGTGATGCTGCCTTCGGTTGCCGTCTCAAGCCCCATCAACACCTTGGCGAATGTGGACTTGCCGCACCCGGATTCACCAACAATGGCAAGTGTTTCGGACTCGCACGCCTCAAAGCTGAGCGTTTCGTTGGCCTTGACCACTTTCTTGTCACCGCCACCAAACAGGGCTGATGCTGCGACTTCATAGTATTTCTTGAGATTGTCCATTTTGAGGACAACATCGCCAACCTCGCCCTTTTCCTTCTTTTCCCCCTTGGTGATCGGCGCATTCCAGTCAATTTCCTGGAAACGCAAGCACCGGGTTTCGTGGCTTGCATCCTCGTTGGCAGGCGCCATCGGAATGGTGTTGTCTTGATTGCACCAGCCGTCTTGAAAGTAATCGCAGCGCGGCCCGAAATTGCAGCCCGGCGGCCGTTCGTGGGGCAAGGGGAAGTTGCCGGGGATGGCCACCAGCGGGCGCGCATTTTTGTCCGCACCGGGCAGCGGGATCGACCGGAACAATGCCTGCGTATATGGGTGTTGCATTTCGTCAAACACCTGTTTGATCGAACCACGTTCAACGGCTTCGCCGGAATACATCACGCAAATACGGTCACATGTCTCAAGAACCAGACCAAGGTTATGCGAGATGAACAGCATCGATGTGCCGTACTTCTTGCCCAGATCTTTGACCAATTCGACCACGGCAGCTTCCACCGTCACATCCAGCGCCGTCGTCGGTTCATCAAGAATAAGCAGCGATGGCTCGGACATCAGGGCCATGGCGATGACAATGCGTTGCTGCTGACCGCCCGAAAGCTGGTGTGGAAAGCTGTTCAGAATGCGCTTGGGGTCGGGCAGCTTGACATCCGTGACAACCTGCAGCGCTCGGTCATAGGCGTCCTTTTCGGACATACCCTGATGGATCATGGGCACTTCCATCAACTGCTTGCCAATCTTCATGGCCGGGTTCAGCGAGGCCATAGGCTCCTGGTAGATCATGGCGATTTCGGAACCACGGATGTCGCGCAACTCCTCGGCGCTCATCTGCTGCAGATCACGGCCCTTGAACTTGATTGACCCGCCGACAATACGCCCGTTCTTGCCAAGGTCCTGCATGACGCCAAGAGCCACAGTCGACTTGCCGCATCCGGATTCACCAACCAGCCCGACAGCTTCTCCAGGTTTCACCGTCACTGAAAAGTCCATGACAGCCGGAATTTCCCGCAACCGCGTGAAGAAGGAAATGCTCAGCTTGTCGATCTCTAGGATTGGGCCGTCATAGTCCTGTTTCGCCATCTTCGTCTCTCCCGTGTGGCTGTGAAGATTGCTGTCTTCATCTTGCCAAATAAACTCCGGGGGTCCGGGGGCTGGCCCCCGGTCCGCCAGTTTCAAATCAGTCCTTCAGACTTTCCTCGCGCAACCCATCCGCCAACAGGTTCAATCCCAGAACCATGGTGAGCAGCGACAAAGCGGGGGCGATGGCCGGGTGCGGGTAGGCGGACAACAAGCGCCGACCGGCGTTGATCGTGGTGCCCCAATCCGGGCTCTCGCTTTGCAAGCCCAACCCGAAGAAACCCAAGGTGCCCAGCAGGATGGTGGTATATCCAATTCGCAGGCAAAAATCGACGATCAGCGGACCGCGTGCGTTGGGCAGTATCTCCCACAACATGATGTACCAGGGACCTTCGCCACGTGTTTGCGCAGCCGCCACGTAGTCCCGCGTTTTGATGTCGAGCGCGAGGCCTCTGACGATCCGGAAAACAGTGGGTGCGTTCACAAAGACAACCGAAACGAAGACCACTAGAATGCCGGGGTCGATGTCGAACAGGTCCAGAAACTCAGGCAAAACTGCCACCTTCGTACCGGCGTCGGAAATCAGCGACAGATACATCCACCCCATGATCCCGAGCACGACAATCAACAAAGGCGTGCGAAAGCTCGGTTGGGTGTAGTAGCGCGAGTTCAAGAGCACGCCGACGAAGACCAACGGGAACACAAACAAGACAGTCGCCATGTAGTTTGGAATGCCTGTTGCCACGATCTCTGGCGTCACCAGCAGATAGAATAGCAGGATGACCGGGAAGGCGAGGATCAGGTTCGCGAGGAACGACAGCAGTGTGTCCAGGCGACCACCGTAGAACCCGGCGGGCAGACCCAGTGTGATGCCAACCATGAAAGCAAAAACTGTAGCAAGCGGCGCGATCTGCACCACAACCCACGCGCCCTTGAACAGACGGCTGAAAACATCTCGCGCCAGATTGTCACCGCCCAGTAAGTACCAGGCATATTCACCATCTTCCGCGCCCCGCATTGGTGTTCCCGGTACTTTGTTCTTCATGCCGGACACTTGGCTCAGGCTGTCATGGGTTGTGATCCAGTCAAACAGCCCAGCCATGACACCGGCATAGACCCAGAACATCACCAGGGCGAAACCTACCATGCCGACAGTGGAATCGAAGAGTTTGCCGTAAAGACCCAGCTTTCTTTTGAATGTGATGGACACAGCAAATGTCAGGATCAACGCGATCCACACCGGCGTAAGCTGTTGGCTCATGCCGCCAATGATGCCGGCGACTTGCGGGCCTGTAAAAATACCGATCACGATATAGGCCAGTACAACGATCAAAAGGCCAAGGCCCAGCCAACGCGTCGCGGTCGAGGACAGGTCATATGCGCCTCCTGCAGAGCTGAGCGTACCATCCGGGTTGGTCACGACGCGGGACCCACCGGTGGCGATCCCGAGGACGATCTGGACGACAGCCGCAACCAGGAAAACGGCTGATAGCACATACAGTGCGGGGTTCAAAAACTGCCCAAGAGGGCCGGTCCATGTCAAAGGTTCCATGGTCAGCCTCCCTTACGAAATGCGGATGCGTGGATTGAGGAAAACGTAGCCGATATCCGAGATCAGCTGGGTGATTAGAACCACCACAACCGATACAACAGATACCGCCAACAGCAGTTCGATGTCGTTGTTGCCCGCCGCCTGTACCAGCAACCACCCAAAGCCCTTGTAGTTAAAGAGCGTTTCAACAATCACCACACCATTCAGCAGCCATGGGATCTGCAACATGATAACTGTAAAGGGGGCGATCAGTGCGTTCCTGAGTGCGTGCTTCAGAACGATATTGCCAAAGCTGACGCCCTTGAGACGGGCCGTGCGGATATACTGGGCGGTCATCACCTCGGTCATGCTCGCCCGCGTCATCCGTGCGATGTATCCCATGCCGTAAAGCGCAATGGTCAGCACAGGCAGCGTGAAGTTCTCAAAAGTTGCGTTCTCGATGGCTTGGGTCGCGGACCCCTTGAACCATTTGAGCCCAAAGGCGGATGACGCAAAGATCGCGATGAAGATAACGCCTGAAACATATTCGGGTGTGGCTGTCGTCGCTATTGAGAAGGTCGAGAGGGACCGATCGAGCCCCGAACCCTCGCGCATACCCGCCAGGACTCCAACGATCAGCGACATCGGGACCATGACGAGCAGAACAAATCCCATCAGCTTGCCGGTGGCGCCAAGCCGTGTTGCGACCAGACTGCTGACCTCATCCTTGAACACCAGCGAAGAGCCCCAATCGCCCTGCAAAACACCGCAAAACGTGGGCCGCTCTTCGACAGGCGCATTTTCCTTAAAGCATTGTCCGGTAACGGTGCCGTCTTCTTTCTCGGTTATCCACCCAGGTGCGACACCCAGCCAGCGGCCGTATTTGATGAGTGTATTGTCGATATATCCCCGATCATCCAACCAGCTTGCGACGGCTTCGTCTGTCATACGGAAGTTGCCTTGGGTTTTGGCCAGCTTCTCAAGGTTTGGATAGAGGTTGGTCAGAAAGAACACGATGAATGTCAGGCAAAGTGCCGTCAGTAACATCACGCCCAGCCGTCTGAGTATGAAGAGTCCCATTAAGTGCCCCTGTTGGGTGGCTTGAGGCGGGTGCGTGCCGCCCTTGTTGTGTACCGGGCGCGGTTTGTTTTGTGATGCGCCTCGGATGCTGTCCTTGCTGGTCAGCTTTGCGATTTGATGGTTTTGCCTATACCTACATCCCCCGTGTCTGCGCGCCCCTTTGTCAGGGGGTCTTGCGCCGCCCTCATCGCAGGCGAGGAGAGTGGATACATGCGCGACCGCTGTTGTTCCCTTACCCTTATGAGGCAACAGAAGCGCACACAGGTCAACGGTGCGCGTTCATGAATCTGTGCACGTTTGCGACATTTGATCGTTTCATTTGCGACATCCGCGTGCTTACCTTGCGTAAAGGTGCGACGCACCTATCGCGCTGCTTTTCGCAAGGCCGTCGGTGTTTGTCCGGTGTGTTGCTGCATGAAACGGGTGAAATACGCTGCTGATCCAAAGCCAAGATGCCGCGCAATGTCCTGCGCGGGCACAGAGGTTTCGGTGAGGGCAATCCGCGCTGCATAGAGTGTGCGTTCGGTCAGCAAATCAGCTGCGGTCCGTCCGGTGGCGGCCTTGCATGCGCGTGTCAGGTGTGTTGCGGTGACACCAAGTGCTTTGGCGTGGTCGGCCATCGTCAGCCCGTCAGCATGGTTCTTGCTGATACGCTCGCAAAACCTTGTACTCAGCCGTGCAGCCGCGTTCATGTTGATGGGCAAGTTGTCGGGCAGGGTAATCTGCCGCCGAAACCACACGGACATAAGTGCCATATGCGCATCGATTGCATCCTGGGCCAGGGGACGTGCTTGGGTGACCTCGCGATGGGCAGCTTCGAATATGGCCGTCATTTCTCCAATGCTGTCGACGTCTCTTACGCGCAACTGTCGCGCACGAGTAGGCCATCGAATTTCGCTGCCGTCAGGAATCAATGCAACCATCCCACTGCCTTGGCGGCCCAATTCGAGTGAAAAAAGCGTATGGGGCGGAATTGTCAGCGCGTTGTGAGTTCCCACACCGCGCCTTGTGCCGTTCAAAAGGAGCCGCCCCTGGCCACGCGTGATCCAGATAACAACATGCTGCGGCCGGTCGTGCGCGAGCGACAGGCGCCATTCTTGACCAGCAGTCAATTGGACCAGCGGCTTGATCTCGATCGGAGGCAGGGACATGGGCTTTTGTCCGCTTTCGACAACACTGCGTGCTTTTTCAGCGCGTTTTATGTGGCGAAACACTGAAAAAGTCAAAGTCCAGTCAGTTCGGCTGATGCGATCCAGCGCCAATCCGCCATCTTAGATCGAAACCAGGTGCGTTGGCGTTTTGCGTATTGTCGCGTCGCTACGGTCGCGCGTTCAACGGCCGTGTCATGATCAATGTCGCCCTTCAAAAGCGCCATGGATTCTGCAACTCCAATGGCACGGCAAGACGGCAGTGCGGGATCGTACCTGGCTTGCATGGCGCGGGCCTCTTCCAACGCGCCTCCACGCAGCATGTGATCAAAACGTCTGGCAATGCGGGGCGATAGCCATTCCTTTGGGCTGTCCATGACGATCCCGGCATATTCGCCGCTCTTGAGCAGAGGGGGCGCAGTATTGTCCTGCCAATAGGAGAGCCCCCGGTTAGTAGCTGTTTGAACCTCCCACGCGCGCTGAACGCGAGCACGGTTGTCGACATCAATGCGTGCCAGAGTATCTGAATCGATGTCCCGTAGAAGTGCGGTCATATCCATGCCGTCGGCACGTGTTCGGACATCGGGGGGGGTGGCCGGAATATCGGCCAAACCCTGGGTCAACGCCGAAAAGTAAAGCCCGGTGCCCCCGACGATGATCGGCCTTTGCCCGGACAAAAGCGGTTCAACCTCGCGCAACCAGTGCCCCGTAGAATAGGACGCATCATAAGGCAGGTGCCCGTAAAGTTTGTGCGCGGCGCGTGATTCTTCCTCTGGCGATGGGCGGGCGGTAATAACCCGCCAGCAATCATACACTTGGCTCGCATCCGCGTTCACAATGACGCCGCCACTGGTTTCGGCAATCGCGACGGCCAGCGCCGATTTCCCGGACGCCGTGGGACCGGCAATCAGCAGAGGCAGGTCACTTGGTAAAGATGCGATTTCATCGCGGATCATGTGGTGTCGTCCATTGAAAACCCATCGCATTTAGGACAGGTTGCGCGCAATTTGAAAGAGCGGGGGCGCACAATGACCGAGACCGAAACACCAACCACATTCAAACGGGTGATGCTCAAGATCTCGGGCGAGGCGCTGATGGGCGATCAGGGGTTCGGATTGCACCCACCAACCGTGGAACGCATCGCCCAGGAAGTGAAGGCCGTGCACGACATGGGCGTCGAGATTTGCATGGTGATCGGCGGGGGCAATGTCTTTCGCGGGCTGCAGGGTTCAGCGCAGGGGATGGAGCGCACAACCGCCGACTACATGGGTATGCTCGCCACTGTGATGAACGCCCTTGCCATGCAATCTGCTCTCGAAGGCTTGGGTGTTTTCACCCGTGTCATCAGCGCCATCACGATGAACGAGGTCGCAGAGCCTTACATCCGTCGCCGCGCAGTGCGCCACCTCGAGAAGAAGCGGGTCTGCATCTTTGCGGCGGGGACGGGCAACCCGTACTTCACCACAGACACAGCCGCGACCCTGCGCGCGAACGAGATGTCCTGTGAGGCCATTTTCATGGGCAAAAACGGGGTGGATGGGGTTTATGACAAGGACCCGGCCAAGCATGATGACGCCAAGCGGTATGATATGGTGACATATGATGAAGTGTTGGCAAAACGACTGGGCGTCATGGATGCTTCAGCTATTGCACTTGCGCGAGACAATAACTTGCCGTTGATCGTGTTCCCGCTCGACACGCCGGGCGGATTCAAGGAAATCCTCGAGGGCAAAGGCACGTTTACGCGCGTTCAGGGTTAAGCTGCACAACTGCTGCTGGCCTTCTGTATAGTGCTTGATCTATATCGTTACAAAGCGCCGTAAGGCCAAAAGAAAAAGACGGGGATTGCGATGTCTGATGACTTCATGCTCGACACTGATGACCTTGAGCGCCGGATGGAAGGTGCCATGGCCAACCTGAAAACCGAATTCGCCTCACTGCGCACAGGCCGGGCGTCTGCTTCCATGCTTGAGCCGGTGATGGTCGACGCCTACGGGTCGATGACGCCGATCAACCAGGTCGGTACCGTCAATGTGCCCGAGCCACGGATGGTCACGGTCAACGTCTGGGACAAAGGTTTGGTCGGCAAAGTGGAGAAGGCCATTCGCGAAAGCGGGCTGGGCATCAATCCGCAGCTGAACGGCACGATCATCATGTTGCCGATCCCCGAACTGAACGAAGAGCGCCGCCGCGAGCTGGGCAAGGTAGCTGGCAGCTACGCCGAAAATGCCCGTGTCAGCATCCGAAATGTGCGCCGCGATGGCATGGATCAGATCAAGAAAGCCAAGGCCGATGGCATGTCGGAAGACGACCAGAAGCTTTGGGAAGACGAAGTGCAGGAGATGACAGACAAGTTCATCAAAACCGTAGATGGGGCACTTGAAACCAAACAGGCCGAAATTATGCAGGTTTAATGACCGATCCCCGACTTCCAGCCGGGGCAAGCGCTCTTCACGAGCGTTTGGGTCATAAATGGGCGGGCCCTCTGACGACGGGATCCACGCAGACAACCCAAGGATAGTGTTATCGCAGACACCGCACATACAGGTCCACGCCACGTCGCCATCATCATGGACGGCAATGGACGCTGGGCAACGCAAAGGGGGCGTCCGCGCCTGTTTGGTCACCATGCCGGTGCGCGTCGCGTGCGTGAGGTCGTGGAAACCTGCCCGGATATTGGTGTTGAATACCTGACCATCTTCGCATTCTCGACCGAGAATTGGAAACGCACGCAGGTCGAAGTTGCCGGGCTTATGAGCCTGTTTCGTCGTTATATTTCCAAGGAAACCCGCGCGCTGAACGAATTTGGCGCACGTGTCCGCTTTATCGGGGACCGGGTGCGTTTGGATGCCAAGCTGATCTCCCTCATGGACGAGCTGGAGACGCTGACCTCTGGCAACACCAGCGTGAACCTGACGATTGCGTTGAACTACGGTGGGCGGGACGAGGTTGCACGGGCGACCAAGCGTTTGGCTGAGGATGTGGCAGACGGAAACTTGCTGCCCGAGAATGTCGATGAAGAAACTCTGCCGAAATACCTCGATACATATGTTTTGCCCGATCCCGATCTTGTGATCCGTACCAGCGGCGAGGCGCGCATATCCAACTTCCTGCTGTGGCAGTCGGCCTATGCGGAATACGAATTCATCGACACGCTGTGGCCGGACTTCAGCCGGGAAGAATTCACGCGCCTGTGTGCATCCTACGGTGGACGTGAACGCAGATTCGGTGGGCTCAAGCGGTGACGGAACGGTGGTCAGATCTTGCGGCTCGCATGGCGTCCGGTCTGGTCATGATCCTTATCGGCATTTTGGGAATATGGATTGGCGGTGACGTTTTCCATGTTTTAATCGCACTGATTTGTGGCCTGATGGTGTGGGAACTGGTGCGCATTGTTTCGCCCGATCATCCTTCGCTCGCCATCCAGTTGGGTGCGATATCCGGTATTGCCGCGCTGCTTGCCGTTTATCTACCAACCGGATTTGCCCTGCCTTTGCTTCTGGCTCCTTGCATGGTCGGTCTGGGCCAGTTGCCGCAAAACCGGTCGATCTACATGATTTTTACGCTGCTCGTTTTAATGGCTGGATACGGCATGATGCATGTCCGCGACGATCTGGGCATCGGCTGGATGGTCTGGCTTGTGGCGGTGGTCGTTGTGACGGACGTGGTTGGCTATTTCGCGGGCCGCTTGATCGGGGGACCGAAATTCTGGCCGCGGGTTAGCCCCAAGAAAACATGGGCCGGGACGGCCTCGGGTTGGGTTGGCGCTGGTATTGTCGGTGCGATCTTCGCGATCAACACGGGGGCTTCATTGCAGTTGATCGGTGTGTCCATTGCCGTGTCGATGGCCAGCCAGATGGGTGATATCGCAGAAAGCGCGATGAAGCGGCGCATGGGCGTCAAGGACAGTTCGGCGCTGATTCCTGGCCACGGCGGCGTGCTGGACCGGTTCGACGGCATGTTGGGGGCCTCGGTCTTTTTCCTGATGTTTGCCCAGATTGCCGCTTTCCCTTGGGGGCTTGGTTGACATGCGCCGCGTGTCGATCTTTGGCGCAACCGGGTCAATTGGTCAAAACACCATCGACCTGATTGCTCGAGATCTAGACGCTTACGATGTCGTGGCACTGACAGGATCGTCCAACATTAAGCAGCTTGCACAGGATGCCATCCGGCTGCGTGCTGACGTGGCTGTTACAGCAGATGAGGCCGGGCTGGATGACCTGCGCGCGGCTCTAAGCGGCAGCGAGGTTGAAGCAGCCGCAGGGCCGAGTGCGTTGACCGAGGCGGGCTGCCGTCCCTCGGACTGGGTCATGTCCGCAATTGTGGGGGCCGCTGGTCTCGCACCGGGGCTGTGCGCCCTAGAGCAAGGAGCAACCCTCGCTTTGGCCAACAAGGAGTCCCTTGTTTGCGCTGGTCAATTGATCCTCTCAACAGCGCATGCCCACGATGCCCGCCTGCTGCCTGTGGACAGCGAACACTCGGCCGTCTTTCAGGCGCTTGTCGGCGAAGACATGTCAGCGGTAGAGCGGATCATCATTACGGCCAGTGGTGGCGCATTCCGGGACTGGCCACTGGAAAAGCTGGCCAATGCAACATTAGCCGAAGCCTCTTCGCACCCGAACTGGGATATGGGACAGCGTATCACCATCGATAGCGCGTCCATGTTCAATAAGGCATTGGAACTCATTGAAACAAGAGAGTATTTTGGAGTCAGGCCAGATCAGATTGAAGTTCTGGTCCATCCAGAGTCAATGATTCACGCAATGGTCGGCTTCAACGATGGCGCCTTGATGGCTCATGTTGGTCCTCCAGATATGCGTCACGCAATCGGCTATGCGCTGAATTGGCCAGATCGGCAGCAATTGCCGGTAGAGCGCCTTGATCTGGCGCAGATCGGCGCCCTGACGTTCCGTGCACCTGATGAAGCGCGCTGGCCAGCGCTGCGCCTTGCCCGCGAAGTCATGGAGCGGGGCGGACTATCCGGTGCCGTCTTTAACGCGGCCAAGGAAACAGCACTGGACGGGTTTATTGCCGGTGACATCGGCTTCCCAACCATGGCGGAGGTCGTTGATGAGGTGCTGACTCGCACCGATCCGGGTCATATTGATGCCCCAATGACCCTTGATAATGTACACATAGCGGACCAAATGGCACGACAAGCCGCCCGCGACGTGATCGAGCAAAGAGCAGGATAAAACCTTGGATATTTCGGCCCTGATTCCCGCCTTTGGCGGATTTGCCTGGACCATTTTCTTTTTCGTCGTGGCGCTGAGTGTCATCGTCGCCATCCATGAATACGGGCACTACATTGTTGGTCGCTGGTCGGGCATCCATGCGGATGTGTTTTCGATCGGTTTTGGTCCAGTGTTATGGAGCCGTATGGACAAGCGTGGCACACGCTGGCAGATCGCGGCCTTGCCGTTTGGGGGCTATGTAAAATTTGCGGGGGATGCGAATGCAGCCTCGGGCAAAGACGTTGATGCGATGGATGAGGCGGCGGCAGATCCAGTCGCCCTGCGGCGCACAATGCACGGTGCTCCTCTTTGGGCCCGTGCCGCAACGGTTTCTGCAGGCCCGGTTTTCAATTTCGTGCTGTCTATTCTTGTTTTCGCCGCCGTGATTTTCTTCTCCGGCGTGCCACGCGACCCGCTTACCGTTGGCGAAATTAATCCACTCCCTGATGGTGTCTATGAACTCCGCGAAGGCGATGTCGTTCGGGAAATCGAGGGTCTGACTGTCCCGAGTATCAACTCGGAAGACTATGTTGATTTTGTTGAGGCGATTCCGGAAAAGTCGCAGCTTGAATACCTTGTCGACCGGGACGGCGATGTCATGACGGTGACGGGTCCATATCTTTTTCCCCCACTCGTGACGCGCGTTGTTCCGCGGAGCGCAGGTCTGGCGGCCGGGTTCGAGGCGGGCGATGTCATTACCTCGATCAATGGTGCCCCGGTTTTTCGCTTTGGGCAGTTGCCCGATGTCATAGAGAATTCTGACGGAGCGCCGGTGCAGTTGACCGTATGGCGGGCGGGGGCAGAATTGGAAATTGAACTTTCGCCCAAACTGGTTGACGAACCTGACGGGCAGGGCGGTTTTGAAAAGAATTGGCGGATTGGTCTTGGCGGTGGCCAAGCGTTTGAAATGGGCCGCGAGGCGCCATCGGTGTTGCAGGCCCTGTCGGGTGGGTACGATCGCATGATCGGGGTCATCACCGGGTCCATTAATGGCCTTGGACACCTTGTTACCGGTGCAATCAGCTCGTGCAACCTTTCCGGTCCGATTGGTATCGCGCAAGTTGCGGGGACAACGGCCAGCCACAGCCTCAGCGATTTCATTTGGTTCATTGCTGTTCTTTCAACGGCTGTTGGCCTTCTAAACCTGTTCCCAATTCCGGCCCTGGACGGCGGGCATCTGGTTTTTTATGTCTACGAAGCCGTGACGGGGAAGCCACCGAGCGATGGTGCATTGCGCATCTTGATGACCGTCGGCCTGACACTTGTCCTCTCCCTCATGCTGTTTGCGTTGGGGAATGACATTTTCTGCCCCTGACGTGTGGGCACCCACCGTGCCTTAATTCCGCCATCATTCGTCCAATGTCCCGCCGCATTGCGTCTGTAACAAGTCATCGAAACAGAGGATTGACCGATGCAGATGATTCAGACCGGATACCGTGGCTTGAGCCTTTTGATGATGCTGAACTGGGATCGGGCGCTGCATGGTCTGACGCTCGTGGCGGCTTTGGCTGTTGGTGCATGGCTGGGCACCCTCTGAACTCAGATTTATCCACAAGATGTGCCAGTGACCCCGTGCTGACCCACGGGGTTTTGCGCTTTTGACAACACCTCGCAATGCCGTTAGTCACGTGTCTATTGTATGTCTGAACACGTGGGGCAAAACCATGGGACTGGGGATGAGGGGCGCAGCAGAGCACGCACGGTTGTGCGGGCGCATGGCGCAAAGAATTCTAACTTTTTTTGTTTTTTTATCAGCAATTTGGGTGGGATCTTTGGCTCCTGCACAGGCGCAGAATTTTCAATTCAGCCGCATAGTTGTCGATGGAAACACTCGGATTGGTGACGCTGCGGTTCTGGCGCGTGCCGGAATCGCTCCTGGGCAGACACTGTCTGCCGGGCAAGTGAATGATGCGCGTCGCAACTTGGAAACAAGTGGCTTGTTTGAGACTGTTTCAGTCGTACCTCAAGGCGGCACACTCCTGATCACGGTTACGGAATTCCCGACCATCAATCGCCTGACGTTCGAGGGAAACCGCCGCGTCGATGACGAGGCGCTGTCCGCCATCGTTCAAAGCCAGGAACGGCGTGTGTTTTCCCCTGCGCAGGCGGAACGCGATGCAGGTGCCATTGCAGAGGCCTATAGTACGCAGGGTCGCATTGCGGCCCGTGTGAACCCTCGCATCATTCGACGCTCAGACAACCGCGTTGATCTGGTTTTCGAGATTTTTGAAGGCGATGTGGTCGAGGTCGAACGCCTCAGCTTCGTCGGCAACCGTGTTTACTCGGATCGCAGATTGCGGCGGGTTCTTGAAACAAAACAAGCTGGGTTACTGCGTTTTCTGATTCAGACCGACACGCTGGTCGAGGACCGTATCGAGTTTGACAAACAGGTCCTGACGGACTTCTACAACTCGCGTGGTTATGTTGATTTCAGGGTGGTAAGCTCCAATGCGGAACTGACCGAGGAACGTGACGGCTTCTTCCTCACATTCAATGTTCAGGAAGGGCAGCAGTTTTCGTTTGGTGAAGTCACGGTGGTCAGCGAGCTGCCAAACGTGGACGGAGACGCCTATCAACAGCTCCTCAAAGTGCGTCCCGGTGTCGTCTACTCGCCGACCTTGGTTGAAGCAGAGATATCTCGTCTCGAGAGGCAAGGGCAGCGTGATGGCGTTGATTTTCTCCGGGTCGAACCGCGGATCATTCGCAATGATCGGGACCTCACGCTGGACGTAGAGTTTGTTCTCAGCCGGGGGCCACGCGTTTTTGTCGAGCGCATCGATATAGAAGGGAACACGACGACGCTTGACCGTGTGATCCGGCGCCAATTTAAGGTCGCTGAGGGTGACCCGTTCAATCCACGGGAAATTCGCGATGCGGCTGAGCGTATTCGCGCGCTTCAGTATTTTGAAAATGCCGATGTAAATGCCCGCGAAGGGTCGAGCCCCGATCAGGTGGTCATCGATGTGGATGTCGAAGAGCGTCCAACAGGCTCCCTGAACTTCGGTGGTGCATTCTCGCAGGATGACGGTTTTGGTTTGCTGGTGAGCTTCACTGAACGCAACTTTCTGGGACGTGGTCAAACCCTTGGCTTCAACTTCTCCACAGCCGAAGAATCTGAGCAGTACGGCTTGAACTTTATCGAACCGGCGTTCCTGGGACGCGATGTCGCCTTTGGTTTGAACTTGCAATACAGCGAGTCAGACTCGAGTTTTGCCAATTACGATACAGAGGCTCTTGTATTTCGACCCAGCCTGACATTCCCGCTTGGCGAACGGTCTCGGTTGTCGGTTAACTACAATTATCTGGCTGACGAAATGCTGGCGCGTGAAACGGTAACGAATGGCAACATCGTTCAGCGCGAAATCAATACCGGTGAACAAACCACTTCGTCGATTGGATACACCTACAGCTATGACACGCGTGAAGACGGTTTGAATCCCACTGCCGGCTTCCTCGTCGAATTCTCGCAAGACTTTGCGGGCTTGGGTGGAGATGCCGAGTTTATCCGCACACGGGGCCGGATTGTTGGTCAGCGATTGGCATTCAACGAGGAAGTGACCCTGCGTGCAACACTCGAAGGCGGGTATCTTGCCTGGAACGGCGGCACCAACCGTACGGTTGACCGGTTCGTACTTGGGCCAAGCATCATCCGCGGCTTTGAACCAGGCGGTATTGGCCCACGTGATCTGAATGTGCCGGGCGATGACCCCGATCCCCTGGGGGGCAACCTGTTCCTTGCGGCCCGGTTCGAAGCTGAGTTCCCACTGGGCCTTCCCGAAGAACTGGGTATTCGCGGCGGGCTTTTCTATGATGTCGGGAACCTTTGGGATCTGGATTCGGTCGATCTGTCCGGTGGTAACGTTGTCGGTGAAGGCGGATCGTTCCGCCATGTTATTGGCTTCTCGATCTTCTGGGATACGGCCATTGGACCGTTGCGTTTGAACTTCTCCAATGCCCTGAAGAAAGAAGATTTTGACCGCGAACAATCGTTCGACCTGACCATCTCAACCACGTTCTGACGTGATGGGCAGGCTTGTCAAGGCCAGTTTGACATTGATCGTGGCCCTGGTTTGGGCCACGGTAACCATCTCTCAAGATGTCCGCAGCCCGATCCTGACGATCGATAGTGAACGCTTCTATCGCGACAGCGCGTTTGGCAAGCGGGTCCTAGCCGACATTGAAGCTGAAACAACCCTGCTGGCTGAAGACAACCGGCGGCTCGAGGCGGAACTTGAAGCGGAAGAACAGGCGTTGACGGATCAACGCCCGGATATGGAACCGCAGGCATTTCGAGAATTGGCGGACGCGTTTGATGCACGGGTCGAGGGTATACGCAACGAACGCGAGGCCAGAAGCCGTGGCATTGCAGATCTATTGGAAGAAAACCGGGATCGGTTTCTTGCCTCAGCGGCACCGATACTCGAAGACATTATGCGCGAGGCAGGAGCCGGTGTAATCCTCGAGCAACGCAGTGTTTTTGTAAGCGCCAATGCCATCGACATAACCGATCTTGCCATTTCACGGATGGATGCAACCTTGGGCGATGGGACAGAACAGCAATAGCCGCGCGCTTGCGAGGCCGCGTCTGTCTTGCTAGGCACGTTCTAACAAAAGACCAACGATCAAAGGCACGGGCATCCCATGACAACAGAAATGAAATCCGCCGACATCGGGATGATACAGCGCCTGATCCCGCACCGTTATCCCTTCCTTCTGGTGGACCGTGTCGAGGAGATTGACGGGTATCAGTCGGCGATAGGCATCAAGAATGTCACGATGAACGAGCCTCACTTTCAGGGACATTTCCCCGGGCAACCCATCATGCCCGGCGTGACGATTGTCGAAGCGATGGCGCAAACGGCAGCCGTCATGGTCGGCGTTGCCCTTGATCTGGCTGACAAGAACCTGCTTGTTTATTTTATGGCCATCGACAAGTGCAAATTTCGCCGGATGGTTGTTCCCGGCGACGTTTTGAAACTGAACGTCAAAACGACTAGGGGGAAGCCTGGTGGGAAAGTCTGGAAGTTCGCCGGCGTCGCAGAGGTTGATGGTGAAATGGCTTGCGAGGTCGAATTTACCGCGATGATGGATTTGCCAGCCACATGAGCAATGCAGGTATTCATCCTTCGGCAGTTGTGGAACCGGGCGCACAGGTTGATCCAACGGCTGTAGTTGGTCCTTTTTGCGTCGTGGGTCCGAATGCCGTGATCGCCGCCGATGTCGTCCTGAAAAGCCACGTTGTTGTCAGTGGTCATACCGAAATCGGGCAAGGTACAACTGTATTCCCATTCGCCGTCATCGGAGAAGTACCGCAAGACTTGAAATTCAAGGGTGAGGCAAGCCGCCTGGTTATCGGCAAACGCAACCGCATCCGGGAACATGTGACCATGAACTGTGGCACCGAAGGTGGCGGCGGGGTCACGCAGATCGGTAACGATGGCTTGTTCATGGCAGGCTGCCACATCGCGCACGACGCCTATGTTGGTGACCGGGTTATAGTCGTGAACTCGGCTGCGGTTGCCGGTCACTGTATCCTTGAGGACGATGTGATCGTCGGAGGCCTGTCTGGCATTCATCAGTTTGTGCGCATCGGTCGCGGGGCCATCATTGGAGCTGTGACGATGGTGACCAATGATGTGATCCCGTACGGACTGGTTCAGGCACCTCGTGGTGAACTGGATGGGTTGAACCTTGTTGGTTTGAAACGGCGCGGTGTCAGCCGGGGTGACATCACCGCGTTGCGCGCGGCATTCCAGATGCTGGCACAGGGCGAAGGTACGTTTCACGATCGGGCCGAGCGTTTGGGCAAAGAAACCGACAGCGCCTATGTCCGCGAGATCGTCGAATTTGTCATGGGCGACAGTGATCGGTCGTTCCTGACACCGCGCTGATGCTGGCGTTGATCACTGGGACCGGCGCGCTGCCATCGGTCGTTGCTAAACATCAATCCACGCGACCGATCATTTGTGCGCTTGAAGGCCACAAACCCGAAGATCTGGACGTGGACATTTGGTTTCGGCTCGAAACCATAGGGACCTTGTTGCACAAGCTCGCACTGCGAGGGGTGACTGAGGTATGTTTTTGCGGGGCCATTCAAAGACCGGGTTTCAGCCCACTGAAACTGGATGCGCGAACCATGCCACTGGTGCCGACCCTTGCTAGGGCCGTCAAGGACGGCGAGGATGCCGCGCTCCGAGCAATCCTTGGATTGTTTGAAAAGCGCGGCATGATTGCAAAAGGGGCGCATGTTCTCGTGCCCGATTTGCTGCCGAAACCCGGTGTTTTGACCCGATCTATTGTTCCCGATGGCATCGAGGCTCACCTGGAAGCGGCTGAGCAAGTTTCGCTTGAGCAGGGCCGTGAAGATGAAGGTCAATCCTGCGTTATTCGCGATAAACAGGTTATCGCGCGCGAAGACTCCAGGGGCACAGATGCCATGCTGCGCGGATTGAACAAATGCGCGCCTCATCCCATGCCATCGACAGACGGCGACCCTTTCGGCGCTGCCATGGATTTTGTCGGAGACATGCTCGACGATGCAGCAGACTGGCTATCAGGTCCGGTCGCCGAAGCCCGCGCAAAACCAAAAGGGGGCGTGTTTTTCAAAGCGCCGAAGCCCGGTCAGGATCGGCGTATTGATTTGCCTACGATCGGGCCTGAAACCGCCCGCGCCGTCATCGAAGCGCAGCTTGATGGTATGGTCATTGCCGCGGATGGCGTGATGGTTCTTGAACAGGACGAGGTTGTGCGCCTCTTGGATGAAGCGGGGCTGTTCCTTTGGGTGCGCTGAAGGTTTTTATTCTTGCCGGTGAGCCTTCGGGTGATGCCCTTGGTGCAGCATTGATGGCCGGCCTGAACAGTGAAGCAGCGGATGTGACCTATGACGGCATCGGCGGGCCGTTGATGCAGGCCCAAGGACTGACAAGTCGGTTCGACATGTCCGAACTGACGGTTATGGGCATTGCCGAGGTGCTGCCGAAGTACCGCCACTTGAAACGGCGCATTGCTGAAACGGCGCAGGCCGTGATCGACACACAGCCCGACGTGCTGATCACAATCGACAGTCCGGACTTTTCGCTGCGCGTTGCCAAGCTGGTCAAGGAAAACTCCGACATTCGGACCGTGCACTATGTGGCACCCACCGTTTGGGCTTGGCGGCCTGGGCGGGCCAAGAAGATGGCGAAGGTCATCGATCAGGTCCTCGCGCTGTTCCCATTTGAGCCTCCGTACATGGAAGCTGAGGGTATGGAGTGTGATTTCGTCGGACACCCCGCCGCAACGGTCCCGCGTGCGACGGCAGAGGAACAGGCCGCCTTCCGAGCACAACATGGACTGGAGGATGCAGACCCGCTGGTGCTTGTCCTTCCGGGGTCTCGCCGTGGAGAGATCACTCGGATGAGCCTGGTTTTTGGCCAGGCCCTTGGTCGATTGGCGCAGACGCGGCCAGAAATGAAAATGGTCCTGCCCGCCGCCGGATCGGTCGTGGAACTGGTGCACAAAGAGGTGGCGCAGTGGCCTGTCGCTCCTTTGGTTCTTGACCCCACAGGGAAGGACCAAGATGCAGCGTTGACAGAAAAGCGCGTCGCTTTCGCTGCGGCAGACGTGGCCCTTGCAACCTCTGGCACGGTGTCTTTGGAACTGGCCGCTGCCGGAACGCCGATGGTTAGCGCCTACGACCTGCAC
This sequence comes from Tateyamaria omphalii, assembly GCF_014651375.1. Taxonomy (GTDB): domain Bacteria; phylum Pseudomonadota; class Alphaproteobacteria; order Rhodobacterales; family Rhodobacteraceae; genus Tateyamaria; species Tateyamaria omphalii. The sequence continues at coordinate 111,264 of NZ_BMWT01000002.1, read as the reverse complement.
TGGCTCAGCCGTGCCATCATCAGCCGGATGGTGACGACTGACACGGGCAGTCTGATCAATCATGTGACGGATACCCGTGTGGTGCCAGAGGTTGTCGGCAAAGACTTCAAGGTCGACAATGTTGTGTCGGCGATGGAAGGTCTTCTGAACGGCGCAGAGGATCAACGCGCCGCGATGGAGCTGACCATGGACCGTTTAGGGCGCGGTGGAAAGGATCCTGGTCTGCGGGCTGCACGGGCCGTCCTCGGGCGGCTGGGGTGATCTGTCCCCGCGGGGACAGAATTTACCGTACGGTCAAACCTTAACCAATTTGGACAAGCGCATGGCGCTTTTTGCCAGCCGACAACTTGATCGGTGCAGCCAGAGCAGCCTGATCAATCATCGTGCCCGCTTCGGTCAGTGGTGCATCGTTCATCCGTGCGCCACCTTCGGCGATCAGGCGTTTGGCTTCTTTCCCGGACCCGGCGAGGCCAGACTTGACGATCAGCTGCACGATGGAAATCCCATCGCCCACGTCAGCCGCGCTGAGGGTCAGGGTGGGCAGATCGTCGCCCACACCGCCCTTTTCAAAGACCTCTTTCGCCGTCTGCGCTGCTGCTGCGGCGGCATCTGCGCCATGCAGAATGGTTGTCACCTCGGTGGCAAGCAGGGCTTTTGCCTCATTGATCTCGGACCCTTCAAGCGCGCCCAAGCGGTCGCATTCATCCAGCGGAAGCTCTGTGTAGAGTTTCAAAAAGCGACCCACATCTGCGTCTGTCGTGTTCCGCCAGAACTGCCAGAACTCGTAAGGCGACAGCATGTCCGCATTCAGCCAGACTGCGCCAGATTGCGACTTGCCCATCTTCTTGCCGTCCGAGGTTTCCAACAACGGTGAGGTCAGGCCAAACACCTCTTTCTGGATCACTCGGCGCGTCAGGTCGATGCCATTAACGATGTTGCCCCACTGGTCCGACCCACCCATCTGCAAAATGCAGCCATAGCGGCGGTTCAGCTCCATGAAGTCGTAGGCTTGCAGGATCATGTAGTTGAATTCGAGGAACGACAGCGACTGTTCGCGGTCCAGCCGGGATTTCACACTTTCGAATGACAGCATCCGGTTGATCGAGAAATGCCGCCCGATATCCCGCAGGAAATCGAGGTAGTTCAGATCGTCCAGCCACTCGGCATTGTTCAGCATCTGCGCGCCTGCATCGTAGTCGATGTAGGCGGAAAACACCTGTTTGATACCGGCGATATTCGCGTCGATCGCTGCAGTGTCGAGCAGGGGGCGTTCATCGGCGCGGAAGGACGGATCGCCCACCTTGGTTGTGCCACCACCCATAAGCGTGATCGGCTTGTGCCCGGTTTTCTGGAACCAGCGCAGCATCATGATCTGGATCAGCGATCCGACGTGCAGCGACTTGGCCGTCGCATCAAAGCCGATATAGGCAGTTTGCCCCGGAACCAGCAATGCGTCGTCCAGCGCCTGCATGTCGGTGCAGTCGGCCAGGAACCCGCGGCTTTGCATCACGTGCAAAAAATCGGATCGGGGTGTGTAAGTCATTTGGCTTGTCCTTGGAACGGCTCCGTCGCAGTCTATAAGCGGGGGACGGGCAAAGGAAAAGACCATGGAAAAGGTCAGAGAAAAGGGAGCGGTCATTACCGCTCTGGGCGCGATGTCGGGGACGTCGCTGGATGGAGTGGATGCAGCTGTTTTACGAACCGATGGCGTGGAGATTGACGGCTTCGGCACGCATGACTACCGTGCATATACGGTCGAAGAGCAGACCGTCTTGCGCGCAGCGCTTGGGCATTGGTCTGGGGCTACGCTGGATCCGGCCAGGGACGTTGTGATGTCTGCACATCAGGCGCTGTTGAGTGGCTTCGACAGCGTTGATTTAGTTGGGTTTCATGGTCAGACCGTGGCACATGCACCGCGCGCGCAGGGAACACTGCAACTGGGCGATGGTGCTGCGCTGGCTCGAGTGCTGCATGTGCCTGTTGTCTGGGATTTTCGGACGGCGGATGTTGAGCTGGGGGGCGAGGGTGCACCGCTGGCGCCGTTCTTTCACTTTGCCTGTGCCAAGTGGATGGGGGCAGAGAGCCCGGTCGCTTTTCTGAACCTTGGGGGTGTTGGCAATCTGACTTGGGTTGATCCTACTGCGGATGCCGCAGAGCGTGAGGGCGCGCTTTTGGCCTTCGATACGGGGCCTGCCAACGCACCGGTCAATGATCTGATGCAGGTGCGGCTTGGGTTGCCCTTTGACGAAGGGGGCCGTGTTGCCGCGTCGGGGAGCGTCGAGACGGGCGCGCTGGAGCTGTTCTTGGCAGAGCCGTACTTTGCGCGCATCCCGCCGAAATCACTCGACCGGAACGATTTTGCCGAGATGGTGGGACTGGTCCACGAACTCAGTGATGCGGATGCGGCGGCAACGTTGACCGCCATGTGTGCAGCGGGAGTGGCTGAGGCGATGCAGCACTGTCCACGCCCGCCGTCGAAAGTGCTTGTAACCGGCGGCGGGCGGCACAACCCGGTTCTGATGAAAATGCTCGCGGTATCTTTGGATTGCCCGGTGCACCCGGTCGAGGATGTAGGCCTGAATGGGGACATGCTGGAGGCGCAGGCCTTTGCCTATCTGGCGGTGCGCGTCGCACGTGGCTTGCCTACATCTTGCCCTGGAACAACCGGTGTGCGCGCCGCTGTGGGAGGCGGGACCGTCAGCTATCCCTGACGTGGGATGTCGAACCCCGGCTCTGCAAGCGTGAACCCGTCGAATTGGAAACCCGGCGAGACGGTGCAACTGACCAGCGTGTAATCCCCGGTGCTGCGCGCGGCTTGCCAATGCCCCTCGGGCACGATGATCTGCGGTGCGCCTTGGTTCAGATCGGGGGACAGCATATGATCCTGTGCGGGGCCATCATCACTGCTGCTCATTGACAGGATCAGTGGGGCGCCTGCGTGGTAGAGCCAAATCTCGGTGGCATCGACCTTGTGCCAGTGGCTGTGCTCACCCGCGGCAAGCAGGAAGTAGATGCATGTGCCGGTGGGCCGCCCGTCATTTTCGGCAACCCAGGTTTGGCGGTAGTGTCCGCCTTCGGGATGCGGTTGCAGGTTCAGGTGCGCGATGATTTGGTCAGCAGTCATGGTCACAACTCACAATGGATGGTCGAAGAAGCGCAGATAGGGGAGGAAAGCGGGCTTTGCGTCGTAATATGGCGCGCAAGGCTGGAAGCCGAGCCGATCATACAAAGCGATGGCCTCCGTCAGTCCGCTCATCGTATCCAGAACAAGCCGCGTGTAGCCATCGGCCTTGGCGCGTGCCATGGTGTCTTGGATCAATGCGCGGCCAGCCCCTGTCCCTCGTGCGGAGGGGTCGACGTAGACCCGTTTAATTTCTGTCGTGCCCGGTTCGGCCAATGGGTAATACATGGCACAGCCGACAATTTGGTCGTTAAGGACCGCAACAAGGATGTCGCCTGTCGGGCGTGCGTGGATACGCGGCAGGTCCGCGATCAGGGCCGCATAGCTGTCCTTGGCATAATAGGCTTCGACCATATCGGGTAGGTCAGTCGCCCGCTCGATCAGAAGATCGCGGTATGCCCAGCATAGGCTGGAAACATCTTCCATCTCAGAGAGCTGGGCCGAGTGAATTTTGAGGTTGGTCATAACCTACGAGTAAATCGCGGAGGTGTTCGGTTGCAATATGCAAACAGAGCCGTTGAGTTCATCGAGTACTCTGCGCGCGTGTTTTGACCTGCGCGTTTGGGTCCGTGGGCAACTCTGCTGCCCACGGAGAAACGAGGCAGTCGACTACTTCAGGATAGACTTGCCGGCGAACTCGGCGGTTTCGCCCAACAACTCCTCAATGCGGATGAGTTGGTTGTACTTCGCGAGCCGGTCCGAACGAGCGAGAGATCCGGTTTTGATCTGGCCGCAATTCGTTGCAACGGCGAGGTCGGCGATGGTCGCGTCTTCTGTTTCGCCTGAGCGGTGTGACATGACATTGGTGTAGCGGGCGCGGTGGGCCATATCGACAGCTTGAAGTGTTTCCGTCAAGCTACCGATTTGATTGACTTTTACCAGCATGGAGTTTGCGCAGCCACGTGCAATGCCGTCAGCCAGACGCGCCGGGTTTGTGACAAACAGGTCATCGCCAACAAGCTGAACCTTGTCGCCGATGGCGTCCGTCAGGGCCTTCCACCCGTCCCAATCGTCTTCCCCCATGCCATCTTCGATGGAGATGATGGGATAGTCGTTCACCAGAGCTGCGAGATAGGCGACGTTTTCGTCGGAGGACAGTGTTTTGCCCTCGCCAGCAAGCACATATGCGCCATCTTTAAAGTACTCGGTCGCGGCACAGTCGAGGGCGAGGTGGATGTCGTCGCCCGGCGTATAGCCAGCCTTTTCAACCGATTTCAGGATGAAATCCAGCGCATCGCGGGTTGAGCTGATGTTGGGGGCAAAGCCGCCTTCGTCACCGATACCTGTCGACAGGCCTGCGTCGCTGAGTTCTTTTTTCAGGGTGTGGAAGACTTCGGACCCCATGCGCACCGCCTCGCGGATATTCGCAGCGGCCACGGGCATGATCATGAATTCCTGGATGTCGATCGGATTATCGGCGTGCTCGCCACCGTTAATGATGTTCATCATGGGAACGGGCAGGACACGGGCCGAGGTGCCGCCCACGTAGCGATAAAGCGGTTGCGATGTCCAATCGGCAGCAGCCTTGGCTGCGGCTAGGGACACGCCGAGAATGGCATTGGCGCCCAGGCGGCCCTTGTTGTCCGTGCCATCCAGTTCGATCATGGCGCGGTCAAGCTCGACCTGTTCGGTGGCGTCGATGCCAACCAGTGCCTCGGCAATCTCGCCATTCACGGCTGTGACGGCTTCCAACACGCCCTTGCCTTTGTAACGGGCCTTGTCACCGTCGCGCTTTTCAACGGCTTCATATGCACCGGTCGATGCGCCCGATGGAACCGCGGCGCGGCCCATGGTGCCGTCCTCAAGTGTCACGTCGACTTCGACGGTGGGGTTGCCCCGGCTGTCGAGGATTTCGCGGGCGTGAATGTCGATGATGGTGCTCATGAAGAGGCTCCTGTAGCGGAAAGTTACGCAGCGTCTAACGTTATGTTGGCGCTAACAACAAGGGTCTTTACGCCGCATCTGGCGTTTTCCTGAGATGTTCGCGCCAGAGGGTGAAAAGGCCGGACGCGATGATGATGGCTACGCCGATCAGCGTCAGCATATCGGGCGCTTCGGAAAAGATCAGAACGCCGATGACCAGTGCAAACACCATGCGTGTGTAGCGAAATGGCGTGACGAAGCTGACATCGCCCATGCGCATAGCCATGACGATGAAGCGGTAGGATATGGCGCCGATGGCCGCAGCAACTCCCAACAGGCCCCATTCGTTCAGTGTTGGGGCAACATAAGCAGTGCCCGAGGCCAACATGACCCCAATGCCTGTGGGCACAAGCAGGGCGAAGGCAATAAAACTCAGTTGGAGTGCGGAAAGCGTTGCGGGCACCCGGCGAGTCGCCAGGTCGCGGATCGAGAGGCCAATCATCCCCTGAACAGCGAACAGAACATTCCAGTCAAAACCCTCAAGCCCTGGCCGCACAATCAGCAAAACACCGCATAGTCCGACGATGATTGCCGCCCAACGTCGCCAACCCACCGGTTCAGCCAGAAAAAGGGCGGCGCCCAATGTGACCATCAGCGGTGTCGTCTGCAGGATGGCAGAGGCCGTGGCCAAGGGCACCAGCACGAGTGCCGTCACGAAGCCAAGGGACCCGATCACTTCACCAGCGTTGCGGATCAGCATAGCGCGCCCCAGCATCGCACGGCTGATCAACGGCTGTCCCTGCCGCAGGCAAGCGACCGCGATGATAGCTGCACCGCCCGCGCCAAGAAAAGCCAGCAGCTGTCCAACCGGGATGGCGCCGCCCAGAAGCTTGATGAACATATCCTCGATGGCGAAACACAGCATCGCCAGAACCATCAGCCCGGCGCCACGCAAGTTATCCATGTAGTGGTGCCCTTAGTCCTTAGGCTGAAGTGCCAAGTTAAATCTGGTCGCGCATGTGGTCGCGATCAAAAAAGAAGAATGCGCTTGTTTACCTACGCTTACGCGGTACGCCGTAGAGTTCTAACCTGTGGCCGCGCAGCTCGTAGCCCAGCTTTTCGGCGATCTTTTCCTGCAATGCTTCGATCTCCGCATCGACGAACTCGATGACCTCGCCAGAGTTCATGTCGATGAGGTGATCATGGTGTTCCCGTTCCGCGTCCTCGTACCGGGCGCGGCCGTCTCCGAATTCCAACTTGTCGAGAATACCTGCCTCTTCGAACAGTTTGACTGTCCGGTACACCGTTGCAATGGAAATGCCCGGATCAACGGCGCTGGCGCGGTTGTACAGCTCTTCGACATCCGGATGATCGTCAGACTCTTCGAGAACTTGCGCAATGACCCGGCGGGGCTGGGTCATGCGCAGCCCCTTGGCTTCGCTGCGATCACGGATGCTGGCACGATTTGCAGTCATAAATCGGGGTTTAACGAAGGAAGCAGGCAGGGGCAATTGCGGTTGACGCTGGTATGGGATGGGTTCACTGGGGGGCATGAGTGATTTTGATATGATGAACCTGCCCGCGGAGCTTGCAAAACGCGTGGCAGAGATGGGCCTGACCCAACCGACACCGATTCAGGCGCAGGCGATCCCGCATGCCTTGAACGGTCGTGACGTGATGGGACTGGCACAGACAGGTACAGGTAAGACAGCCGCCTTCGGCATTCCACTGATAGCACGATTGATGGAAGAGGGTGGGCGTGCCGCACCTAAGACGGCCCGCGGGTTGATCCTGGCGCCGACACGGGAACTGGCCGGGCAGATCGCCCAGGTGCTGCGCGCCATGACGCAGATGCGTGTTCAGATTGTTGTGGGTGGCGTGTCCATCAATCCGCAAATCCAGCGCTTGGCGAAGGGGGCTGATATCCTTGTGGCGACGCCCGGTCGCTTGCTGGATCTGGTTGAGCGGAAGGCTATCAAGTTGGAGCATACCGGGTTCCTTGTTCTGGACGAAGCCGACCAGATGCTGGACCTTGGGTTTGTCCATGCCCTGCGCAAGATCGCGTCGCTGATGGGGGATGACCGGCAGACCATGTTGTTCTCTGCCACCATGCCCAAGCAGATGAACGAGATCGCCCAATCCTACCTGCATGAACCGCTGCGGATCGAAGTGAACCCTCCGGGCAAGGCCGCTGACAAGGTCACCCAAGGTGTACACTTCATCGCCAAGGCCGAGAAATCCGCGCTATTGATTGAGCTGCTGGACACGCACCGTGAAAACCGGGCGCTGGTCTTTACCCGCACCAAGCACGGGGCGGATCGTTTGGCGCGTGCGCTGGAGCGCAAAGGTTTTGCCGTGGCGGCCATTCATGGCGACAAACGGCAGGGTCAGCGGGAACGCGCCCTTGCTGCGTTCAAGGCGCGCGAGGTGCGTGTGCTGGTTGCGACTGATGTTGCTGCGCGCGGATTGGACATTCCGGACGTCAAGTTCGTCTACAACTACGAACTTCCGAACGTGCCCGAAGCCTATGTCCACCGGATCGGCCGCACGGCGCGGGCGGGCAAGGATGGCTCCGCCGTGGCATTCTGTGCACCGGAAGAAATGGACAACCTCAAGGACATTCAGAAGGTCATGAAGATGACCATTCCTGTTCTGTCAGGCCGGGCATGGGAGCCGGTGGCCGACCCCAATGCAAAACCCGCAGGCGGCCGGGGTCGTGGACGTGGCCGACCGGGTGGTAAGCCCGGTGGCGGCCGTCCCGGTGGTGCGCCAGGCACGTCAAAACCGTCGAACCGCCGGCGGCGCAAACCGAAGCCCAAGGGGCCGCGCACCTGACGCGGCCACCTGTTCAGGCGTAAAGCGAGGGTACACCCAGCTGCGCGTGGATGTCGTTCACGCTGGCTGCATCCATGCCAAGCGCTTGGGCAAGGCTATGCAGGTATTTCGCCTCGGCCTGTGAATCGAGGTCGATGGCGAGAACCGACATGGCGTAAACCTGTGGACCCATCCCTTTGGGAACATCGCGAGCGAGCGCGGTTGCGTCGACATCCCGTTGCATTTCTGTACGCAGGAAAGCGGCTTCTTCTGCGTCCACGTCTCCGCCCAGTTGACCCATCAGTTTTTCCTGTTCGGCGTCATCTAACTGGCCATCTGACTTTGCTGCTTGGATCATGGCGCGCAGCATGAGGGCTGCAGCGGCTTCTTGATCTGCTGTCGGTTCAATCGGGTCTTCTGGCGTCTGGTCGAAGTTCGAGTTCAGGACCTGACCGAAGCTTGCGCCATTGTCGGCCGGCCGCTTGGCCATGGCACCGCCCAAGGCCCCCAGAAGGCCACCTGCGCCGGCGCCACCGGCCAGACCGCCAAGCATCCCTTGTAGCCCCTGACCTTGGCCGCCTGTGCCGCCAAGCCCCTCGAGCAAGCCGCCAAGCCCGCCCATGCCGCCGGTAGAGCCAGCGCCTTGCGCGCCGCCCATCAGGCCGCCCAACATGTCCTGCAAGCCCGCGCCACCCTGGGCTCGCCCACCGCTCAGCCCGCCCAGCAAGCCGCCAAGGCCAGCGCCAGTCGAAGCGCCGCCGGACCCACTGCGATTTTGCATCATCGCGCTCGCACCTTTGGCCACCGCAACACCGATGGCCACTTTGGCCAATGTTTTCATCAAGCTCATGTTCGTTCTCCATCTCCCCGGGAATCGTTGGCACGCAGTCTTGCATAGTTTTCCGACCGAACGGGGGGGAATGTTCATGGCCGATTGACATTGACCTTTAAACCAGACGTTGTGCGGCCATGACTCGTAAGGCGCATATTGACCTGATCGGCGCCGTGGCGCTGACGTTGTTTTCGCTGAACCTGGGGTTCAATCAAGTCGTTATCAAAGTGTCGAATGCGGGATTTCAGCCTGTCTTTCTGGCTGGTTTGCGCTCGCTTGGGGCGCTTGTGCTGCTGGGGCTTTGGATGTGGGCGCGGGGGATATCCTTGCGGTTGCCAGCCGAGGGCAGGACGGGCGGCATCATCGCTGGGCTGTTGTTCGCGGTTGAGTTCATCTGCCTGTTCATTGCTTTGGACCTGACCAGTGTCGCGCGGACGTCGATCCTGTTTTACTCCATGCCTGTTTGGCTGGCTTTGGCTGCACATGTGCTCCTGCCGGGCGAACGGCTGAATGGCGTGCGCCTGATCGGCCTTGCCTTTGCGATGGGCGGCGTCGTGCTGGCGCTAGCGGATCGTGATGCGGGGCAGGGCAATTTGTTGGGAGATGTCTTTGCGTTGGGCGCAGCGCTGTGCTGGGCCGGTATTGCCCTGTGCGTGCGGGTCACGCCGTTGAGCCGTATTCCGGCTGAACAACAATTGTTCTGGCAATTGCTGATCTCGGCGCCGGTTTTGCTGATCCTTGCACCGGCTTTCGGTCCGCTTTTGCGCGACCTGGAGGTGATCCACGTTGTCGGTCTTGCCTATCAGATCGTGTTTATCGCGAGCTTCGGGTTTCTGTTCTGGTTTTTCCTGATGAAGATTTATCCGGCATCGGGAGTCGCGTCGTTCAGTTTTCTGTCGCCCGTCTTTGCTGTGGTCCTTGGTTGGTTGATCCTTGGTGAAGACATCACCGCCACCATCTGGGCGGCACTTGCCTTGGTGGCTGTTGGACTGGTTCTGATCAACAGGAGTTAAGTGCCGCAGAACGTGGCTGGCACAATCTCGTCCTGCATTGGTGGGCGGCGCAGATCGTGAAAGCCGTCTGGCAGGTCGTACGGCGTTGCCAAAGCGGTCATGAGCCTTTCGAAGGGGTCCATATCGCCAGACACCGCGGCCTCGATCATCGTTTCGATCCGATGGTTGCGCGGAATGATCTGGGGGTTCGTGCGTTGCATTAAATCCGTGTCGGGGTTGCGCTGCGCCCAGCGTTTCGCCCATGAGTCAAATGCGTCACGATCAGTGAACTGATCGCGGGTTTTATCTGCGTGCAGGGTTGCAAACGTGTTGGTAAAATCGGCGCCATCGGTCTGCATGAGGTTCAGGAGGTCTTCGATCAGGGGCTGATCATCGGCAGTGACATCTGCAAGTCCCAACTTGGCCCCGAAGCGGCGCAACCACGCATCTTCTAACTGCTGCGGCATGGCGTGAACGATGGCCGTTGCATCTTGGACGGCTTGATCCTTGTCTTCAAACAGCTGGATCAATGCCGTGGCCAACTGCGCCATGTTCCAGACCGCGATGCGCGGCTGGTTGCCAAATGCGTAGCGCCCCATCTGGTCGATAGAGGAGAACACGCGGCCCTCGTGGAACGCATCCATAAATGCGCATGGCCCGTAGTCGATCGTTTCACCCGAGATCGTGCAGTTATCCGTGTTCATCACACCATGAATGAAGCCGACAGACATCCATGCAGCGACAAGTTCGGCTTGGGCGGCACATACAGCGCTGAGCAAGCCCATGGGGCCGTCCGCGTCCGGGTGATGGCGCGCGATGGCATAGTCGGCCAATGTGCGTAGCTCGTCGATCTGCCCGCGATGGGCAAAGATCTGGAAGGTTCCGACGCGCAGATGGCTGGATGCGACGCGTGTGAGGACAGCGCCGGGCAGGGCCCCTTGTTCGCGGTACACCGGCTCGCCCGTTGCGACAGCCGCAAGTGCGCGCGTTGTTGGAATGCCAAGGGCATGCATGGCCTCGCTGACCACATATTCGCGCAAAACCGGGCCCAGCCACGCCCGCCCATCGCCCATGCGGGAATAAGGGGTGGGACCTGATCCCTTGAGCTGTATGTCGCGGCGCTGACCATGGGTGTCGACCACTTCACCCAACAGGATGGCACGCCCGTCGCCAAGTTGCGGGTTATAGTTTCCGAACTGGTGTCCGGCATAAAGCTGCGCCAGCGGTGCCGCGCCGTCAGGGACGCGGGAGCCTGCAAAAACGGTGGGGTCGGTGCCTTCTATCCCTAGGTCGGCAGCAAGTTTCTCGTTCCACGCCAGCATTTGCGCGTCTTTGACGGGTGTCGGGTTGAGACGGCTGTAAAACCCACTTGGGAGGGTCGCGTAGCTGTTGTCGAAAGGGATGTGCATGCTCATGGTCATGAGATAGGCGGCCACGCACCGCGTGACTAGAGCATACGTGTCATCAGATGGTAGCCATCGCGCAAACGGAAGCCGGCCCGTGCATAGAGACGCTGTGCGGTGGTATTGTCGGCGGCGACTTCCAGATGCAAGGCTTTGACCCCTGCACCCCCCAAAGCGCGGGGCAGAGCCAAGAGCACCTCGGTGGCAATGCCGCGACCGCGCACGCCGGGTCGAATGAATATCTCGTCAATGAATCCATCCATCCCACCGAACTCGATTGACCAGCCAAAGGTGACCACGACGTACCCAATCGGTGCGCGCGGTGGCCCAATCAAATATGCGGCCCCTTGCGGGATACCGTCCAGCAAAGGTTGCAAACCGGCTGCCCGTGCGTCATCGGACAGCGATATTCCTTCCTCTGCGTGAAACGCGGCGACAAGCGCATCGAGACGAGAGAAATGCTCGGGGGTTGCGAGGGTAAGGGCCGCGCTCACAGCCGGGCCAGCCGTTCGGTCAACATGTCAAAGAATCCATCGGCGTCCAAATCACCAATGAACAACGCATTGGCAGGCCGATCTGTCACACCCCACCAGTCGGCGACGGTCATTCCCATGGTCAAATCCGAAGTCGTCTCGACTTCGACATTGATATGCCGTCCGGTGAACAGGTCTGGTCGGATCAGGTACGCGGTGACACACGGATCGTGCAGAGGTGCGCCTGCTGATCCGTATTTCTCCTTGTCGAAGCGTTCGAAGAAATCCGTCATCTCGGCCACGGCAATGCCGACAGGCGTACCCAGATTCCGAAAGGCATCATTGCGTGGTTTTGTGACCAGCGCCTTGTGGGTGACGTCCAAGGGCATAACCACTATGTCGATGCCGCTTTTGAACACAATATCAGCGGCTTCCGGGTCGACGTAGATGTTGAATTCGGCTGCGGGCGTAATGTTGCCAACTTCGAAATACGCGCCGCCCATCAATACGATCTGTTGAACCTTTGGAATGATATCCGGAGCACGTTGAAAGGCTGTGGCGACGTTTGTCAGTGGACCCAGCGGACATAGGGTGATGGTGCCTGTGTCGTGAGAGCGTATCGTTTCGATGATGAAATCGACTGCATGCTGGTCTTGCAAGGGCATTTCGGGATCTGGCAGGTTTGGCCCATCCAAGCCGGTTTTGCCGTGGACATGTTCCGCTGTCACGAGATCCCGCCCAAGTGGTCGGTCGCATCCGGCGTACACAGGTACATCGGTTTTGCTGGCCAGTTCGCAGACAATGCGTGCATTTTTGGCCGTCAGGTCCAGAGGCACATTGCCTGCAACAGCCGTTATGCCCAGGATGTCCAAGTCTTCGGGGCTGGCCAACGCCAGTAAAATCGCAACCGCATCATCCTGTCCCGGATCCGTATCAATGATAATTTTGCGCGGTGCCATGATTTCTCCAGCTGATTTCCGCGCAACGTGGCCTCTTTGGCAACTCTTGTCCAGCAGCCGCGAAGAGCGTTGCGCAAAACCTTGCGTGACACATAGTGGCTGGCGTAATGGCAGGAATTATGGCTGACGCTCCGATCTATATCCACGCTGGCGCGCATCGCACCGGCACATCGTCCTTTCAGATGTGTCTGCACGAGAATTGGCGGGCTCTGGATCAGGAAGGATGGACATCGGCCTATCCGGGTCGTGATGGCAACCCTTCCGGTGAGTTGGCACTGCGCCTTCCGTCCGGGTACCGCGTGGATCCGGCGGCAGCAGCCGCCAAGGCTACATTGGGTTTGGATGCCTACCGGGATGGCCGCCCGGTTGTTCTGTCCGAAGAGAACATTCCCGGTCGCATGTTTCACTTCCTTCAAGGGCAGTTCTATCCGTTTGCGGAGATGCGTTGCACCGCCCTCCGGGCGGCATGGTCTGGTCCTATCGCCCATGTGCTGCTGGTCGTACGACCTTACGATCAATTGTTTGAATCAGCGTACCGCAAACGCGCGGAAGACAATGAAATGTCCGACTTTCGCGATGCCAGCGAACACTACATGAATATGGACAGGGGCTGGCCCGAATTGGTGCAACTGATGCAGGAAATTCTGCAACCCGACGCTCTGACTGTTGTGCCCTACGAGGTTCGGGGAACGAATTTGGATTTGCTCCGACGGCTTGTTCCCGGCCTTTCCACAGATGCATTGATCGAGCCACAGGGCAAGGTGAACCAGAGTGCCACAGATGCGGCTCTTGATGCGCTTCAGGTTCGTTATCGGCGCGGCGAGACTTTGTCGCGCAAGGAATGGCAGGCTGTCATTCGCGAGCATTCTGCTGCAAAGCAAAAGACCGGTTTTGCTTCGTTTGGAGAGGAAGAAAAAGCTGAACTCTCAGCGAGATATGCGTCTGATTTGAAGCAGATTGAATGGATGACGAATGTCAGCTTTGCCTAGCGTGTTCAGTCGCCTTTGCTTCATCCCATAGCTTGTCCATCTCTTCGAGTGTACTGTCTTGAGGGGTGCGTCCCTGACGTGCCAGCGCGGTTTCAATTGCCGCAAACCGACGTGTGAATTTCGCGTTTGTTCGGCGCAAGGCTTCTTCCGGTTCAACTTCCAGGTGTCGGGCCAGATTTGCGACGACGAACAAAAGGTCGCCCATCTCGTTCACAACGTCTTCGTGGTCCATTGTGTCACGCGCTTCGACAAGTTCCGCGGCTTCTTCCTTGAGTTTGTCGAGAACTTGTGTCGTCTCCGGCCAATCAAAGCCAACCCGCGCGGCGCGTTTTTGAAGCTTCACGGCGCGCAGAAGGGCGGGCAGGTTGGGTGCCACGCCGTCCAGCGCACCTTGCTGCGCCTTTCCAGCGCGTTCGGCGGCCTTGATGGCTTCCCAGTCACGCGTTTGTTGTTCGGCTGATTTGTCACGAGATTCGTCGCCGAAGACATGAGGATGACGGTCCACCATCTTGTTCGAGATGTTTGTCACCACGGATTGAAAGCTAAAGTGTCCGGCCTCTTCCCCCATCGCCGTGTGGTACACCGACTGCAGCAGCAGATCACCCAACTCACCCTCAAGCTCATCCCAATCCTCGCGCTCAATCGCATCCGCCACTTCGTAGGCTTCTTCGATGGTGTAGGGCGCGATTGTGCGGAAGGTCTGCTCGATGTCCCAAGGGCAGCCTGATTGGGGATCGCGCAGGCGGCGCATGATCTCGAGAAGCCTCTCGATACCCGCCGTTTGATCGTGGATCAGATCGTCACCCATTGCAGCCCCTCGCGGTTTCAGGTTTGCTGACATGTGACGTATCTCAGGGATCGGAGTCCACCCATGGCCATCATCAACCGCATCGGCGATCTTGCGCCTGACATGGCCGCATGGCGGCAGCACCTGCATTCGATCCCCGAACTGTCTTTTGACTGTCCCAAGACGTCAGCCTTCATCAAAGAGCGGTTGGCCGAGATCGGTGTGGACGAGGTCCATGCGGGCATTGCGCAAACAGGTATCGTTGCCATCATCAATGGCAAGGGAAATGGCCCAACGATAGGCTTGCGCGCGGATTTCGACGCTTTGCCCATCGAAGAGGAAACCGGCGTCGACTATGCGTCGACCCATCCGGGCAAAATGCATGCCTGTGGCCATGACGGGCATACGGCGATGTTGTTGGGGGCGGCAAAATATCTGACCGAAACGCGAAATTTCTCCGGCCGTGTCGCTTTGATCTTTCAACCTGCTGAGGAAGATGGCGGCGGGGGCGAGGTTATGGTGCAAGAGGGCATCATGGACCGTTTTGAGATTGGCGAGGTTTACGCCATCCACAACGCTCCTGGCAAAGACTTCGGCAAATTCCATACGCGGGGTGGGCCGATCATGGCAGCGGCGGACACGTTCCATATCAATGTAACGGGCAAGGGCGGGCATGCAGCGCGACCCCATGACACTATTGATCCCGTTGTTGCTGCCTGTGCCATTGTTACCGCCTTGCAGACCATCGTGAGCCGCAACCACAAGCCACTGGAGCAATTGGTCATTTCCACAACCCAAATCCATACCGGTACAACTGACAACGTGATCCCTGAGACCGCCTACATCAACGGTACGGTCCGCACGTTCAGCAAAGAGGTGCAGGCCATGGTTATGCGGCGCATGGAGGCCGTTGTTGAAGGCACTGCCGCTGCGTACGGGTGCGAGGCGAAGCTAGAGCTCGAGTTTGGCTATCCCCCGACGGTAAATGACGCTGACAAGGCAACCTTCGCGGCGCGCATCGCCGCCGATGTTGCGGGCGAGCCAGGGGTTGATCCAGACGTCGAACCCGTAATGGGCGCCGAAGATTTCTCGTACATGCTGGAGGCGCGCCCCGGTGCCTATCTGATGCTGGGGCAGGGGGACGGCGCAGGCGTGCACCATCCCAAGTACAACTTCAATGACGAGATTGCCCCCATAGGCGCCTCTTTCTTTGCGCGCCTCGTCGAAACAGCGCAGCCTGTGGGGCGCTGATGGCACTGGAAGATGCAAAAACCCAGATGGATCATGCGTTCACGCGCGAAGACCCACGTGGACCATCATTCGAACTAACCTTCGGTGGGGCGACATCCTTTTTGCGGCGGCGCTATACCAAGGATTTGACGGGTGTGGACATCGCGGTGACCGGCGTGCCGTTTGATCAGGCGGTCACGAACCGGCCCGGCACACGGTTGGGGCCCCGGGCGATCCGTGAGGCATCGAGCCTGCAGGCACCGGACGCACCCTATGGTTGGCCGTTTGACGTGCTCAGTGAGCGCACGATCATCGACTATGGTGACGTTGCCTTTGACTACGCCAACATCCCGGCCTTTCCGGACACTCTTACCAGCCATATTCGCGGTATTCTGGATGCGGGTGCAGCCAGCGTGGTGCTTGGGGGGGATCACTACATCTCTTTCCCGATCCTCAAGGCCTATGCTGAGAAACACGGGCCGATGTCATTGATCCAGATTGATGCGCACACGGACACATGGGCTGATGATGACATGAGCCGGGTGGATCACGGAACTATGTTCTACAAGGCGGTCAAGTCCGGCATCGTTGATCCCGCAACGTCGGTTCAAATTGGCATTCGTACAACGAACGAGGACACACTTGGCGTCAACATCATCGACGCCCCCGAATTCCATCGCATTGGGCCTGCTGCGGCGGCCGAGCGTGCGCGTCAGATCGTTGGCGACAGGCCCGTTTATCTGAGTTTTGACATCGATGGCCTTGATCCTGCCTATGCCCCCGGTACGGGAACGCCGGTATGGGGTGGCTTGAGCTCGGCACAGGCTGCTGCATTGCTGCGCGCGCTGGCTGGCATCAATATCCAGGGAGGCGATGTGGTTGAAGTGTCGCCGCCCTTTGACACGACCGGGGCGACAGCGATTTCGGGCGCGCATGTGGCGACCGAAATTTGCCAGCTTTTGGGATGGAGGATGCGCGGTGGCGCCTAAGAACCAACCGCTGAGCGGCAACGATCTGGCTCGGTTCTCGGGCCCCAATACATTCATGCGCTTGCCTTTCGCGAACGAGCTGCAAAAGCTGGACGTGGCCGTTCTGGGCGTGCCGATGGATATTGGCACGTCCTGGCGGTCGGGCACACGGTTTGGCCCCAAGCAAGTCAGGTCAGAATCGGCCATGATCCGCCCCTACAATCTGCAAACCGGGGCGGCACCTTTTGACAGCCTCCAAGTGGCGGATATTGGTGACCTGGCCATCAATACGTTTTCCCTCAGTGACAGTTTGCGCATTATTGCAGAAAGTTACGGGGCGATATTGAATTACGACGCGGTCCCGCTGGCGATCGGTGGAGATCATTCGATAACGCTCCCCATTCTTCGTGCAATAGCCAAGCGGCACGGACCAGTCGCGCTTATTCATGTGGATGCCCATGCGGATGTGAACGATGAAATGTTCGGCGAGCGGGAAACTCATGGCACCGTCTTTCGGCGCGCCTATGAAGAAGAGCTGATCCAACCGTCCAAGGTTTATCAAGTTGGGTTGCGTGGGACTGGATATACGGCCGAGGATTTCACGGAGGCCCAGGGATGGGGGTTCCAACAATTTCCGGCGCATGAGTTGTGGGGGCGTGACTTGAGCCAGCTCGGCGCTGAGATCAGACGTGATATCGGTAATCTGCCAACCTATGTCACCTATGACATAGACAGCCTTGACCCGGCTTATGCCCCGGGTACAGGCACACCTGAGATCGGTGGCTTGACGACCCCGCAGGCAATGCAACTGATACGCGCGTTCAAGGGGTTGAATATAGTCGGCTGCGATCTGGTTGAAGTCTCACCGCCCTATGATACCTCGGGCAACACCGCTCTGACCGGGGCCAATATTCTGTACGAACTGTTGTGCATCCTGCCCGGTGTTACCTTCCGTTAGGTGGGAAATGTCCGGATCGGGAAATATTGAAGGAGTGAAATGAAGTTTGTCATGTATGTATTTGTTTTAATTTGTGTCCTTCTGGTTGGATTGCTTGTTTTTGTTCGCTTGGCACCGACAGAGCCCACGCGGTGGCATCAGCCCGTTGCCGAGACGAACAGTCAGAACATGATGGGTGGTGCCATCCGCGTTGAGCAGGCCGATGAGGCCGCGTTCGTCCGCGTTGACGCTGCTGCGCGTATGCTGCCACGCACTCGGGTTATCGCCGGCTCTGTTGATGATGGACGGGTGACCTATGTCACCAGATCCAAATGGATCGGTTTTCCGGACTATACCACCATTGAGTACAGTGGTGGCGTGCTGAAACTGCACGCCAGATTGCGGTTCGGTCGCTCAGATTTTGGCGTCAACCGGGAACGATTGGAGCGGTTGCTGGTCGCCGCCCAAGAGGGATGAGCTCAGGCACCCTTCCTGGACTTCACGCCACATAGGCGAATTCAACGACATTTGGCATTGAGCCATAAACATGCGACCGTCTACCTGCAGGCAGATAGTTTGACCGAGTTCGATGCGTGCTCCTGATTTGTCGGTGCAATAGCATTCAACCGTTTTGCCAGATGGAGAGGTAACATCCGCAAGCGTCGGGCTTGCCATAAGTAGGAATATCAAGGTGTTGCGTAGCATGGACGACATTATAGCATAGCGTGCCCCTTGACCAATACCCTGCCTTGGATCAAACCGGCGTTATGATCCCCCATGACCGCCTTTTACAGATCAAACAGCGCTTTCAGTACCTTGAGGCCGCCATGGCCGATGGGTCAGGCGACATCGCCGCGTTGGCCAAGGAGTATTCCGACCTCAAACCTGTCGTTGATCAGATCGAAGCCTATCAGCAGATCGTTGATGACATGGAAGAAGCCGAGTTGATGCTGTCCGATCCGGACATGGCGGAACTGGCCGAAGAAGAGTTGCCGCGGCTCAAGGCCGCGTTGCCAGATGCGGAGGCCGCTTTGCAACTGGCGCTGTTGCCCAAGGATGCAGCGGACGCTCGACCCGCCATGCTGGAAATCCGCCCGGGTACGGGTGGGGACGAGGCAGCACTTTTCGCCGGAGACCTCTTGCGCATGTACCAGCGCTATGCCGAAGCGCGGGGCTGGAAAATCGACATTGTTGAAGAACAAGCCACCGAACTTGGCGGCATCAAGGAAGTTGTGGCCCACATCACCGGCGATAACGTCTTTGCCCGCATGAAGTATGAAAGCGGGGTGCACCGTGTGCAGCGGGTGCCAACCACCGAAAGTGGCGGGCGCATCCATACCTCTGCCGCGACGGTTGCGGTTCTGCCCGAGGCTGAGGATGTGGACATCGAAATTGCGCCCCAGGATATTCGGATAGACACCATGCGATCGTCGGGCGCCGGCGGGCAGCACGTGAATACGACCGACAGTGCGGTGCGCATCACGCACCTACCGACTGGTATCGTTGTGACAAGTTCCGAGAAGTCGCAGCACCGCAATCGGGACAAGGCCATGCAGGTGTTGCGGGCACGGCTTTATGATCTGGAACGGTCACGCGTGGACAGTGAACGGTCGGCTGATCGGGCCGCGCAAGTGGGGTCTGGGGACCGGTCCGAGCGTATTCGTACCTACAACTTTCCACAGGGTCGCATGACGGATCACCGGATTAATTTGACGCTCTACAAGGTGGATCAGGTGATGCAAGGCGATCTGGACGAGGTGATCGATGCGCTCACCGCCGATGCCCAGGCCCGCCTGATGGCCGAGATGGGCACGTGACCACCGCCGCCGAAGCCATGGTGGCCGCCACGGCCCGGCTGCGCGCGGCGGGTGTGCCGGATCCTGCGCGGGATGCACGCGTGTTGCTGGCCCATGCTGCGCAGGTGGATGCCGCACGGGTTACGTTGATTGCGCCGGAAGACATCGCGCCCGATATTGCGGATCGCTATGATCACTTGATCGCCTTGCGTGCTGTTCGAGTGCCGGTCAGCCACCTGATCGGCGAGCGGGAATTCTATGGGCGCCGCTTCAAAGTCAGTGCCGATGTACTGGATCCGCGTCCAGAAACTGAAACGGTCGTCGAAGCAGCGCTGACCGAAGACTTTGAACGCGTTCTGGACCTTGGCACCGGGTCAGGTTGTCTGCTTGTGACCCTGCTGGCCGAGCGTGTTAAGGCGCATGGTGTGGGGGTCGATCTGTCTGAAGCGGCCTGTCTGCAGGCTTCCGCCAATGTTGCGTTGCATGATCTGGCGTCGCGCGCGCAGATCAAACAGGGGGACTGGTTTGATCCGGTCGAAGGGCGTTTCGACCTGATTGTCGCGAATCCTCCATATCTGTCGGCCTTCGAGATGGAGGAGGTGTCGCCAGAGTTGCGCGATCACGAACCGCGCATGGCATTGACAGATGAGGGCGATGGGCTGTCGGCCTACAGAGCCATTGCCGACGAATCCGGCAGCTATCTGACGGCCAATGGTCGCGTTCTATGCGAGATTGGATGGCAACAAGGCGATGACGTCCGCGCTATTTTCGAGCGCGGCGGATGGGGCACTGTGGACGTGTTGCCAGACCTTGATGGTCGTGACCGTGTCATTCTTGCGCGAAATCCGGCATGAAACGACCAAAAATAGCGAAATTTTGGCATTAACCCTTGTCGGCGGGCCATGTCCGTGCTTATTCAGTTGTCAGACGCGGTTGCATTGGCTTCGGCCTCGCAACAGCGTCCCATCCACAAGATCGCCAAGAGACTGTGACACGCAACCAAGATGATGCGGCACGAGCGATCATAAAGAGTTATGCCAGAGAGCCTTATATTCCTATGAAGTCTTCGAGATCACGGTCCCGGTCCAAGAACAACCGCAACCGCAATTCCGGTGGGGGTGGCGGCAACGTCGTCAACCGCGTGTTCGACAGTTCCGGCCCCGAGGGAAAGGTCCGTGGGACGCCTCAGCAGATCATCGACAAGTACAACCAATTGGCGCGAGATGCGCAATTGTCCGGCGACCGTGTTGCAACCGAGAACTTCCAACAGCACGCGGAACACTATTTGCGGATGCTGGCCGAAGCGCAGCGCGAAATAGAAGCGCGCCGGGAAGAGCAGGAGCGCCAGAACCGTGAGCGGCAAGCAGAACGGGATCGCGAGCGTGCTGCGCGACAAGAGCAGGAAGCGAATACCGATCCAGCGCAGGCCCCGCAGCCGGATGTCGTGGAAACGGCGGCAGAGTCGGGTTTGGTTGAAACACCGGAAAGCCAACCCAAGCCCAAACCAAAATCGACGCGCAGCCGGTCACGCAAGCCCAAGGCAGAGCCTGCCGCCGAACAGCCGGAGGCACCGCAACCTGATGCGGATGGGTCCGCGCCCGAGGCGCCTGAAGCAGCCGAATGAACGGTATGTGATGCTTGGATTTGGGGCGTGCCACGAGCGCGCCCTTTTTCGTTTCAACCTTTGGCCACTTCGCGTGCAAGAGCGCAAAATCCTTCGAGCGGCACCTGTTCTGCGCGATCTGTAGGTTTGATTCCGGCCGCGGTCAGTCGATCCTCGATATCGGGTGCAGTACCTTTCAGCGCGGCGCGCAGCATTTTGCGCCGTTGGTTGAAAGCAGCGGCGACAACACGGCTCAGGACGGTTGCATCCGCCTCGAACCTTGGTCCGGACAGGGCATCCAGATGCACGACTGCACTGGACACTTTCGGCGGCGGCGTAAATGCACCCGGTGGCAGGGACATGACGATCCGGGCGTCTGATCGCCACTGTGACAATACGGCCAGGCGGCCATATGTCTTTGAGCCAGGTTGCGCGACGATGCGTTCTGCAACCTCGCGCTGAAACATAAGTGTCAAAGACTGCCAGAACGGCGGCCAACGCGGTGGGGTGAGCCACCGCACCAAAAGCTCTGTTCCTACGTTATAGGGCAGGTTCGCTGCAACCCTTATCGGGGGCGTCAGATGAGCGAGCGGATCAATCTCCAGCGCGTCCCCTTCAATCACCTGCAACTGACCTGGATAGCGATGCGCGATTTCCGCGAGGGCAGGCAGGCAGCGCGCATCCTTTTCAATAGCAAGAACCTTGCGTGCACCTTCGGACAGCAAGCCTCGGGTCAAGCCACCGGGGCCGGGGCCAATCTCGAGCACATCGGATTCGCTCAAATCTCCGGCCTGACGTGCAATTTTGGCCGTCAGGTTCAGGTCCAGCAGAAAGTTCTGCCCAAGCGACTTGCGTGCGCTCAGCCCATGGGTCGCGATCACCTCGCGCAGTGGGGGCAAGTCGTCAATGGCGCTCATGTGCCGCCTGCCATTTGATGGGCCAGTTTGATGGCTTCGATCATGCTGGTGGGGTTGGCCATGTCGCGCCCTGCAATGTCAAAGGCAGTGCCGTGATCTGGCGAGGTGCGGATTATGGGCAAACCCAGTGTCACGTTCACGCCGCGATCAAAGTCCAATGTCTTGATGGGGATCAGCGCCTGATCGTGATACATGCAGACCGCAGCATCATAGCGCTGACGTGCCGCGGCGTGAAACATCGTATCTGCAGGCCATGGACCAGTGACATCGATGCCGGCCGCTGCGATCTCGTCAACCAGTGACGCGATCCAGTCCATTTCCTGTGTGCCCATGGCACCCCCTTCGCCCGCATGCGGATTCAAGCCTGTAACAGCTATGCGCGGCTCTGGGATGTGGAACTGATCACGCAGGGACTGCGCGGTGATCATGATCGTCTGGCGCAGCAGGTCAGGCGTCAGAGCCTCGGGCACGTCCTGAAGACCTATGTGGATAGTTGTCGGAACGACGCGCAGCGTTTCCGAGGCCAGCATCATCACGGGGCGGGGGGCCTGTGTCAGAGCGGCCAAGTATTCCGTATGGCCGGGATAGGCAAAGCCTGCGCCATCCATCAGGACTTTCTTGTGGATTGGAGCCGTACACAGCGCAGACGCTGAGCCGCAAGTCACCAAATCGACACCCCGGGCGATTACGTCAATGACGCCTTGCGCGTTCTCCAGGTTGGGTTGGCCCGGAATAGTGTCCGCCGAAAACGCGTGGGGCAGGACAGGGAACGTTTTCGCGCCGATAGCGTCCGTGCATTGCCCAACCTCGGTCCAAACCGTGCCATGGGGCAGATGGCGAGGATCGCCGATCCACACCATCGGCACCTCATCCCGAAGTGCCTGCCAAGCTTTGGCTGCGATTTCCGGGCCGACACCTGCGGGTTCACCACAGCAGATGGCGACAGGAGATGATGTCATTCGAAAATGCGTATGTCGGCTTCTGCGCGCAGGTCTGCAAGGAGCGTATCAGAGAACGCGTTCAGACGCTGATTGCGCAACTGGTTGGCAATAGCGCCGCGGTCGATCTCCTGATCTTCCTCTAAGGCTGGTGTGCGGCCGCAGAGCATCAGGAACACAAGGGTATTGCCGCCCGCTCGGGTCAATGCCGTCGATACTTCGCCCGGGTCGAGCTTTGACAGCTCGATGGCGATGTCATCCGGGATTTCCTCTGGTGGCAGACTGCCGCGATCCAGCAGATTTTCAGGCTGGCCCCGCGCGATACCATAAAGGTCGTCGCAGCGATCAACCCGCGCTGAGATTGCCCGAGCGCGCTCCAAACCTTCCGGACTACGGCCGCCATCTATGTAGTAGGCTGCATATTCGATTGCGGAAAAAGTCCGTTGAGGCGCTTCTGTTTCGCGGATGTCCCGCAGTTGGAAAAGCGCCACCGCGTTGGGAATCTGCAATGGGGCAGTTACTTGACCTGGTCCCAGGCCCAAAAGCAGCGGACGCAATACGGGCGGAAGGTCACTGATAGGTGTCCAGGGCAAGCGACCGCCTGCACCCCGCGACGCTGTCGCAGAGAAACGGCGCGCAAAATTCGAAAACTCGGCTTCCGAAGTGGTCTGGGCAATGATTTCGGCCTGTTCCAGTACCTGTTCTGCCTCGTTCGGCGGAGCGGGAATGATGATTTCCGAGACCAGGACCTCGATCCCGGAATTGCCTCGTGCACTTGCGACGGCGCGGTCAATTTCGCGATCGTCAATGCGTACCCGGTTTCCGTAACGGGCGCGGATGTAATCGCGCCACACCAGTGACACGTTTACAAAATCTCGAAACGTTTCTTCCGCGATGCCTTCGCTGGCCAAGCCCTGAACGAATTCCTCGGTTGAAAGATCAGCACGTGCCGCAAAGTCACTCAAACCCTGTGCCAACTCTTCTGGTGTCAGAACGATGCCAGCCTGGCGTGTTTCCGTTTCACGCAGGCGATCCCGGATCAGTTCATTGATGACTTCCGTTCGACTGCTGCCGCTGGCCCCCAGAACCCGCAGAAAGCGCTGACGTTGCTGCACTTCAAATTCAGATATAACAACCTGATCCACCTGAGCCACAGGGGCAAAGAGGTTTTGTGCAGATGCCTGAACTGTACACAGTGCAAGGGCACATGCCGCAATCACTGACTGCCGAATTGTTCTACCGCTCATTTCGCCCGCTTTCCGCATGATCGTGTTTCTACCCGGTCGCCGGTGTTGACCGAAAACCCGCGCAAGGACACTGATAACCCCAGAGTGGTCGAGGGCTCAAGAGTCGTTGAGTCCGCGAAGCTGCGATTGATAGACAAGCCCACCCGCACACATTCATTTGAATAGGCAATTCCGGCACCGGCTGTGGCTGCTCGGCCTTCCTCCAGATCGTACCGCCAATTCGCGTTTGCCGTCCAGAAACGGTCAATCTTGTACGCGCCGTCAAACGTTACTTCACCAATGGGCGAGGGCAAATCGATGTCTGTGTCTTCAGATATCCAGATATAACTGCCGCCAACATATATCTGATTATTGCTCCAAGCGCCCCTGATCTCCGCCTTGGCCACGTCAAAGCTTTCATTGAACAAGGTGCGACCTGACATGGCAAACCCACCGTCTAGCTCAATTTTCCCGGCCAGCAGGAAATCCGACGTCGTGCCCGACAGTCCCGACGTATCGTTGAAATCAGCCTGCGCCTCTTCCCGCAGCACCTGTGCCGCAGTCAAAGTTGCAGTCCAGCCGTTGGGATCAATGCGTGCCCAAGTTCCACCATACGCGACCGCCCAGCCGCGCTCTCTTCTATCTGGTGCGGGAAAGCGGCTGAGCGACAGAAGGTTGCCCTCGTCAAATTCGACCCGGGTGCTCTCTTCATTCGGGACATTCAGGCCATCACCGCCTACCCACGACAGCTGCACCAGAGGTTCAAAGAACTGTCGCACCCCATTTTTGCTGCGGCGAACAAGCGGGTAGCGCAAGGTCACTCCGACTTTGGGTGCAATGCCGCTGTCTTCGTCAAAGGTGATGTCGTCGCTGACCCGGATGATGTCGCCAGCAAGTCCCAGGTCGGTTTGAACTTGCAGACCACCCAACTGATACGTGCGTATCCATTCCGCCTCAAAATTGAATCGCAGGACATCCCGCCCGTCAACAATACCGTCGCCATTTGCGTCAAAGTTCACATTCGACGGGCGCTCGTGCCCATGCGCTGCAGCGGACAAGCGTACCTCGCCACCAATTAGACTTGGGTGGAATCGACGTTCGTAGAGGACATCAATAACGTCCGATGGTAGCAAATCGTCATCTTCATCGTCCCTAAGCGACTTGAAATTGACGTAAGACAGTTTGATGTACTCGTCGCGGCGCGTCCTCGATACTTGAATCGAGCTGTCCAGCCTGTCTCTGCCGAAAAAACCGTAGTCGTTCAGATAGGCATCGTCCGACACTGACTCAAGATCGAATTCCAGTATGTAACCACGATTCAACGCAAATTCGCCCGCCGCAAAAAAGTAGCCGCGCCGGTCATTTGGCTGCAGGTCGTCATCAGAGTATGCACCCTGCAAAATAATGCGGCCCCGCTTGAACGCTTGCCGATACCGAAATTCAAGCGTTCTGGTTTTACCTGTGAGGTAAGGGGTCAGGGTTAAGTCCCTATGGTCGCCGAGCTTAATGAAGTAGGGGATCCTCAAACCTGTACCCAGGCGCGAGTTCGAACGGATTTCGGGAAACAGGAAGCCGGTTGCCCGTGCTAAGGTTGGGTCTGGAAGTCGCAGGCGCGGAAAGTACAGAATTGGTATGTTCCGGACGCGGAGCTGGGCCCCGTCGAAGTAAAGCTGGCGTTCCTCCCGATCATGCACAACCCGCTTTGCTCTGATTTGCCAAAGTGGTGGACGAGGATCATTCTCACAAACGCGGCAGGATGTGGCGGCTGTTTTGTAAAGCTGGGTGTAACGTCCACCGACCCGGTTCATTTGCACCGATGCCAGTTGCAATTGTTCATGCAGAACAAGCCTCGCGCCTTTCAAAAGGCCGTCTTGAAGATCTTCACTCAGCTCTGCCTGGCTGGCAAGTATGACAATGCCGGCACCATCATTAATCACAATGGGTCCCGTAATGGTCAGAGTGCCAGTGTCGGAATTGTACTCAATGGCTTGAGCGCTGAGACGTGTTGTGCCCTGAAAGGCTTCAACATTGCCGCGCGCGATCAATCGGCGATCTGTGGTAATTTCGACATCATCAGCCACAAGGACGGCAGGCGGTGTTTGAACTGCAGGTGCATCGGGCTGTGCCTGTGCGGTGGCGTATCCCGTTGTCCCCAACAGAAGAAGTGCCACTGTGACGAGGTTTTTGATGATCAAACGCATGTCAGCCGTCTTCTGCTTGCAACAGCAGCCCTAGGGCCAGCAGAATCGAGGCAACAGGTGGCGCCCATGCTGCAAGCAGCACGGGTATCTGGCCGTTTTCGCCCAATATCTGCGCAAAGCTCCGGATGAAGTACAAACCAAACCCCAGCAACACTGCAGCCAGCACAGCTGTGCCGGTGCCCCCGAAACGGGTATGGCGCATCGTGAATGAAGCGGCAACCAGAACCATGCCCATCAGAAAGATCGGGCGCGCAAGTTCTGCTTGCATCCAGACCAAATGTTTACGCGCTGAAAATCCGGCTTGTTCCAATTGTGCGATGAAATCAGGCATGTCCCAAATCGATACGCCGGCTGGGGTGCCGAGACGCTCACGTATGCCGTCCAGTGTCAGGGTAGACGGGATTTCGAGAATAGGCTGCTCAACGGCACTAGCCTCGGGATTTATGCCGGTTGTGAGCGGCCATGCCTTGGCGTTGCGAAGTGACCACGCTCCATTGCTCAGCGCTGCACTCCCAGCCTCGATTCGCCGAACCGGTCCGCCTCCAGGTGCATATGCAATGAATGTCACATCGTAGAGTACAGAGGCATCTGCATTGGACCGCGCAGCGCGGATAACCGTCTGGCCGGTCTCTCCGCCTTGTCGCAACCACAGACCTTCTTTGGAAATGGATACAGCCGATACGCCGCCTGACCGGTAGGTTTCAGCAAGAACGGCATATTGCTTGGACGTCGCGGCAACGATCGGGCCCAGAGTGGTTGTCGCCAGAACACCAATAGCGATTGAAACAACTACCGGACCAATCAATGCACGCATTGCGGATCTGCCCGCCGCGCGCGTTACGACCAGCTCGGATGACCGGGCGAGTGACACAAACAGCGCGACCGTGCCAAGTATCATGATCAGAGGCAGAATTTGGTTCAGTGTTTTCGGCACGTTGAGCAGTGTCAAACCAATCCTTTGCCCAAAGCCAACTCCAAAATCTGCGAACTCCCGGGTTTGATCGATGAGGTCAACAAGAATGACCAGCGCGGTCAGCACCGAGGCGATCATGAGCAAAGCCAATGCAAAACGTCGTGCGAAATATAAGTGCAGGATCATGCGACACGCTCCCGCACTTTGCGCAACCTGAGGCCCCCGCCAGACGAGTACCGAAGCAACCCAGCGGTCAGCGCCAAACCTATGACCGAGGGGGTATACAGGATCGGCCACATATGTGCGTCTGCCAACACGGGTGCAGACAACGTGCTGCGCATTCCATCCAGTGCAATCAGCAAGAGGAAAGCGACGACGATCTCGCGCCAGACCCCAAAACGCGAGTATCCGCCAACTAGAAGAGTCGCAAAGCCGATCATCGCGGTGACAAAGCAAAATGCGGCGCGGGCAAACCGACTGTGCAATTCTTCAGCAATCGCACCAGTTGTCGTACCCAATGTTTCGGCCAGCTCTTCCCAGTTCTTCAGCAGCGCATCGGTACGCAAGTACTGAAGGGACGGCGCGACTTGCTCGCTTGATGTCATCAATGGTGAAATGTCGAATGAGAAGTCCTGGAACTTGGCCGTTGAAAGGCGATTGTCAGAGGTTGCAAGGCGCTGCGCCAATCCGTCCACCATGATCAGCGATGTGCCGTCTCCGTTGCGTATCAGGTACGCTTCGGCGGCGGTGTAGATCATACGCTCGTTCGGAGCGCGACGATCTGCAAGAAAAACGTCCTGCAAAACGCCATCCTCTCCGATTGCACGCGTGTAAAAGGTGACACCGGGCGCCGGGCTCAGGAACGTGCCCTCTGTTAACAGCCGCGAGGTGACATTTCGGGAGATTTCGACTTCGCGTTCCGACAGTTGCTGACCGGCGACAGGGACAAGTATGTGGCTTAGCACAGACATCATCAGTGCCGAAATCAAGCCGAAGATGGCCACCGGACGCGCCAACCTCCATGGAGACGACCCGGTCGCCTGCATGACGGTCAACTCGCTTTCGTTGTTCAAGCGGTTTGTCACGTAGACTGCGGCAGCGAAGGTTGCGATCGGAAGAACAGTGGTGATCAGGCGTGGCAGTCCCAGGGCTGAAAATTCGAGAAACACCAATGCGGTTTGTCCGTCACCGATAAGGCGATCAAACAATTGCACCGCCCGGTTGATCCAGAAGACGGCCACCAGCACGAGGGCGAAAAAGCCAAAGAGCCACAGAAGCTGTGACAACATATAGCGGTCGAATTTGACCAAGTGCCCCCCGGTTGTGTTTTTTCGTAGCATTGGAACGCGGCAGCGTGTGCCGCGAACCTACCTCAACGGATCGACGGGGAAAACTCCTAAACTGTCCATTGTGCTGGTCACTCCGGCGGCGCCGGGTTACGTCTGTCTGAAACAAACATCCGGAGCATATGATGACTGACCTGACCCATGTCACCTTCACCGCCACTGATCTTGACGCCATTGCCGGGCACGAGGGGCGAGTGGCAGTGATTGTCACTCCCGAAGGCAAGTTGGAGCAAAGCGCGCGCCGTGTGAACCGGCTCACCAAGGGGGCAGTTCAGCGGTTCGTGGACAGCGAAGGGTTTGAGAAGATCAAGGCGGGGCAGGTGACGACATTCGATTGGCCGGTGGGTCTGGCGGCTGAATCACTCGACGTGATCTGTTTGGCACGCAACCATTCTGTCGAAGACGCACGCAAAGCCGGTTCAGCCCTCGGAAAACTGCGCGGTGGAAAGGCTATGCTGCTTGCCGTCGACGGTGCGCGTCGCGTCGCCGAGATGGTGTTCGGGCTGGTGATGCGTGATTATGATTTTTTGGCTCACAAGACCGATGCCGAGGTCAAAGATACGGGTGTGTCGGTCATGTGCTCAAAACCGGACGAGGCCGAAGCAGCGGCCGCGCCGCTTATGGCAATTGCGGACGGCACCTTCATGACGCGCGACCTCGTCAACGAGCCAGCCAACGTGCTTACCACAACTGAATTCGCCAATCGCCTGGCCGATATGAAGGACCTCGGACTCGAGGTCGAGGTTCTGGAAGAGGCCGATCTGGAGCGACTGGGCATGCGCACGCTTTTGTCCGTGGGGCAGGGGTCAGATAGCCCATCCAAAGTCGTCGTCATGCAGTGGAAGGGCGGAGCCAAGGATGCTGCACCGTTGGCGCTGGTTGGCAAAGGTGTTGTATTCGACACCGGTGGCATCAGCTTGAAACCCGCGGCGGGCATGGAAGACATGACCATGGATATGGGTGGTGCCGGTGTGGTCGCAGGCACGATGCGCGCGCTCGCCAAACGCAAGGCCAAGGCGAACGTGGTCGGCTTGGTTGGGTTGGTCGAAAACATGCCGTCCGGCAATGCGACCCGGCCCGGAGACGTCGTGACCTCAATGAAAGGCGACACGGTCGAGATCATCAACACGGATGCCGAGGGCCGCTTGGTGCTGTGTGATGTCATGTGGTACGCGCAAGAGCGCTTTGAGCCTGCTGGCATGATTGATCTGGCGACACTGACCGGCGCCATAATCATTGGCTTGGGACACGAGAACGCGGGCGTGTTTTCCAACAATGATGACTTCTGCAATGCCTTCCTGAAGGCGGCTGACAAAGAGCAGGAAGGTGCGTGGCGCATGCCGTTGGGCAAAGCCTATGACGATCTGCTGAAGTCGCGGATTGCGGATATGAAAAACATTGGTGGACGGCCAGCGGGCTCGGTCACTGCGGCGCAGTTTCTGCAACGGTTTGTCAAAGCTGAAACACCTTGGATTCATCTGGATATTGCAGGTGTGGCATCGGTCAAGTCGGCGACTGCATTGGCACCCGCAGGTGCGACCGGCTGGGGTGTGATGGCATTGAGCCGTCTTGTGGCAGACAGTTACGAGACGGAGTGACATGGGGGCTGCCTATTTCTATCACCTGACGCGGCGCCCACTTGAGGACACGCTGACCATGCTTTTGGGCAAATCCCTGCAAGCGGGTTGGCGTGTGGCTGTGCGTGGGCCGGATGTCGGTCGCTTGGGCTGGCTGGATGAAAAGCTGTGGCTGGGCGCTGACGAAGGCTTTCTGCCACACGGGTTAGCCGGTGGGCCGCATGATGCCGATCAGCCGGTCTTGCTGACGACCGGACCTGCGCCCAACGGGGCGACGTGCGTGATGAGCATAGATGGGGCTGAGATCACTGCTGATGAGGTGGCACAACTGGATCGGGTCTGTGTGCTTTTTGACGGGAATGATCCTGCTGCGCTGGACGTGGCCCGGGGGCAGTGGAAGGCACTAAAGGAAGCATGCGCATCCGCGCAGTATTGGTCCGAAGAAAGTGGCCGGTGGGAAAAGAAGGCCGAGACCTGATCTTGGCCGCCTAGCGGCTGAGCGTCATTTCCCCACCTTCGATTTCAATCCGACCCCAGCGTTGCAGATATCCCATGCCCAGCAGGGATTGATCAAGCGCACCATCATTCACGACGGCAGGCACGTTGGTGTCTTCATGCGGGCCGATGGCGACCGTATCAAGACGAACCGGCGCTGTGCGCACTTCCCCGTTCGCAGTGGCGGCACGACCAAGGAAGTTCAGGGTTGCCGGATCCAGTCCTGCGGCAGCAGCGTCGGCTCTGTTCAGCACGATATCCGTTGCACCTGTGTCGACGATAAAGTCGGTCGACTGACCGTTGATGTCGAGCGTCAGGTAGTAGTGGCCGTCAAAGCTGCGGGGAATGGTGATGGTGCCGTTATCGTCAAATCGCGTTTGGTTTGCGAGCAAATCGTCCTGGATATCGCCCCAAAGACCGACCACCGCGATCGCTCCGATGAAAATCAGCGCCCAGATCGCTGCCATCTGCATCGTTTGGCCGAGTTTGAGTTTCGATGTCAGAAGAAACCCGCCCCCCAACACCAGCGCGAAAGTTCCAAGGTAGATCAGTTGTGCAATGCTATCGCCGCTCATGTGCTACATATATACCAAGTGTCCGGGTTTGTTAGCCCGGCATCAGCCCGAAATTACGCAGGCCATCCAAGACAAATTGAACCGAAAGCGCTGCAAGCAACATACCCAGGAGCCGGGTGACAACGGTGATCCCAGTCTTTCCCAGCGCGCGTTCAAGCATGCCTGACGCAAGAAAGAGCAACAGGCAGACGCCCAAAACCAATGCGGTGATCGCCAACACCAGTGCCAACCCTTCAACTCCGGGTTTTTGGCCAGTCAGGAGGATGACAGACGCGATGGCGCCGGGACCAGCGATCAGCGGGATAGCGAGGGGAAAAACGGATGGATCATTATGATCATCGTCCTCGGCTTGATCCTCGCGGCGCTTGGTGCGCCGTTCGAACAGCATGTCGAGGGCGGTGAGAAAGAGCAGGACGCCTCCGGCGACCCGGAACGCTGGCATGGAGATGCCAACAAAACCCAGCACCGCTTCGCCAAACAGGGCGAAGACGATCAGGATGATCATGCCGATTGCGCACGCGCGGAGCGCGATTGCCCGCCTTTGCCGCTCGGGTACGCCTTGGGTCAGGGCCACAAAAAGAGGGGCGAGGCCGATGGGATCGATGACCACGAACATGGTCACGAAAGCGGTGATGAGGAAAGCGGTATCGATCATGTTATTGCCAGAATGTGCGCCACTGGCGCGTTCCTTTTGTTTTGAATGAGGGGCGCTGCCCCTCAAACTCCCCGAGGTATTTTGAGCCAGAAGAAGTATCAGGCCCGTTCGGCTGTTTCGAGTTTTTCCAGATCTTGCATCCAGATGCTTTCGGCACGGTCAAGCGCGTCCATCACTTCGGCATATTTCTTTTGCCAGATTTCCATTTCCGAGATGTTTTCATCTTCGTAGAGGTCCGGATCAGCCAGCTTGTCGGCCAGCTTGTCCCGCATCTGGTTCAGCTTTTCTACACGCGCCTCGGATTTGCGCACTTCAGAACGCAAGGCGAGCATTGCGTCGCGACTGGGCTTTTTGGCCTTGGGGGCTTCGGTCTTAGCCTTTTTTGCGGGTTTGCCGTCGCTGAGCAGCAGCTTGCGGTAGGCTTCGAGATCGTCCTCGAACGGTTTGACTGTGCCGTTCGACACCAGCCACAGCCTGTCCGCTACGAGTTCGAGCAGGTGCATGTCATGGCTCACCAGGATCACGGCACCCGTATAGTTTGTCAGCGCTTCGACCAGCGCCTCTCGGCTTTCTATGTCGAGGTGGTTTGTAGGCTCGTCCAGGATCAGCATGTGAGGGGCGTCCAGCGTGGCGAGCAAGAGGGACAGACGTGCTTTTTGCCCACCGGACAGTTGACCGACCAAAGTATCGGCCTGTTCCGCCATCAAACCAAAACCCGACAGCCGCGCCCGCCATTTGGCGGGCGTTTCAGCAGGCCGTTCGCGGCGCAGGTGATCCAGCGGCGTTTCGTCCCCGTGCAACTCGTCCACCTGGTGCTGTGCGAAGTAGCCGATCCGCAGTTTGGACGATTTGGTCATCTTGCCGGACATGGAGGGCAAGCGATCACTCAGCAGCTTGGATAGGGTGGATTTGCCCTGGCCGTTCTTGCCCAGAAGCGCGATGCGGTCGTCCTGATCGATCCGCAGGTTCAATTTGGACAGGATTGTTATGTCGCCATAGCCTGTGCTGGAGCCGTCGAGGTGAATGATGGGCGGCGACAGTTCTTCGGGGTTTGGAAAGTCGAACCGCTTGAGCCCCGCCTCCTGCGGGGTTGTGATGGGCTGCATCTTGGACAGTGCCTTGAGCCGTGACTGCGCCTGTCGCGCCTTGTCGGCCTTGTAGCGGAACCGGTCGACATAGGACTGCAGGTGGGCGCGGCGCGCTTCCTGTTTCTTGGCCTGAGCTGCAGCCAGTGCCAGCTTTTCGGCTCGTTGTCGGGCGAACTGATCATAAGGGCCCTGATAGTAGGTCAGCTTGCGGTCTTCGAGGTGCAGGATACTGCCGACGGCGCGGTTCAGCAGGCCACGGTCGTGGCTGATGATCACGACGGTGTGGGGGTATTTGGCAAGGTATGTTTCCAGCCACAGCGCCCCTTCGAGGTCGAGATAGTTGGTGGGTTCGTCAAGCAGCAGCAGGTCTGGCTGGGCAAAGAGCACAGCGGCGAGTGCGACACGCATGCGCCATCCGCCTGAGAAGTCGGCGCAAGGCTTGAGCTGTTCGTCGTCGTCAAAGCCAAGGCCTTTGAGGATCGTAGCTGCCCGTGCCTCAGCCGACCAAGCGTCGATATCGGCCAGACGCGTCTGGATTTCGGCGATGCGGCCTGCGTCATCGGTGTCCTCGGCCAGCAGGGCAGCGCGTTCCGTGTCTGCCGCGAGAACCGTATCGATCAGGGATGTGTCAGAGGCTGGGACCTCTTGCGCCACGCCGCCGATACGAGCGCCGGACGGCAGTGCGATATCGCCAGATTCCAACGCCAGTTCCCCCCGGATCAGGCGAAAGAGCGTGGTCTTGCCCGTGCCGTTGCGGCCGACGAGGCCAACCTTGTGACCGTCCGGGATGACGGCGCTTGCCCCCTCGAAAAGGGGGCGGCCCGCAATGGCGTAGGTGATGTCAGAAATCCGCAGCATGGCGGCGCTCTAGCAGAGGGGGCAGGGGCGTGCTAGCCCCTGCGGATGACCCGGACCCAACCGCACCTTGCAACCCTTGTTCTGCTGACAGCGCTGAGCGTGCTGACGTTGAACATGTTCTTGCCTGCCTTGCCTGCCATGCGCGAAGCGTTTGACGTGTCCGAGGCTGTCATGGGGCGGTCAATCTCGCTCTACATGCTTGCGGCGGCTGTGCTGCAATTGTTGCTTGGATCCCTGTCGGACAGATTGGGGCGGCGGCCGGTAATTCTTGGACTTCTGGTGCTGTATGCGATGGCGTCCGTGCTGTGCCTCATGGCTGAGAACATCACTCTTTTTCTGCTCGCGCGGACCGGTCAGGCCGTGGCGGTGGGTGGTGGCATTCTGGCCTCAGCCGTGGTGCGGGACATGTACGATGGGCGGCAGGCGGCGGCGAAACTATCACTGATTGCGTCGGCCATGGCCATTGCGCCGATGCTGGCGCCAATGCTGGGTGGGCTCTTGGAAACGGCATTCGGCTGGCGGTCCGTCTTTGTGACCTATGCCGTGCTTGGAGGCGGACTGCTGCTGTGGTGCCTGCGGGATCTGGGAGAGACGCACACCCCCGGTCCGGGTCGGTCGATGCGCGTGGGCGCGTTGCTGCGGGAGCGGCTGTTCTGGGCCTATGTGGGGATTCAGGCGCTGGGGGTCGGGGCGTTCTACATGTTTCTGACAGGGGCACCGTTTGTTGCTGCGGACGTGTTTGGTTTGGAGCCTGCGCAGATTGGGATCGCACTTGGTTCAACAACAGCGGGGTTCATGCTTGGCGCCGGCCTGTCGGCAAGGCTGGTCCAAAGGATCGAACCCATGCGTTTGATCCTGCTGGGGCGGATCTTGCCCATTTTCGCGGTGGGAGCGGCGATCATCTATTACATGAATGGCGGTGCAACGGTTGCGCCATTGTTTCTGAGCACAGTTGTCGCCGGGATCGGCAATGGGCTGTCACTGGCCAACGCAAATGCGGGCGCCTTGTCTGTTCGGCCCGACCTTGCCGGTAGTGCGTCAGGGGTAAGCGGGGCGATTGCGCTTGGGCTGGGGGCGGCACTGAGCTGGCTGACCACCGCTGTACTGGGCGATGGAGCCACGCCGCAAGGATTGCTTCTGTTGATCCTTGCAGCGTTGAGTTTGGCACTGGCTGCGGCCTTGGCCGCCGCGGCCTGGGAGCAGGGTGAGACAGGGGTTTCCAACCAGAAAACCCCATGATACGGGGGCGCAGATTTTCGCGCCGGGACGGTCCCGGCTGCGGCTGACAGGAGACACCCATGGCCCTCGAGCGCACCTTTTCAATCATCAAACCCGATGCAACCCGCCGCAACCTGACCGGCAAGATCAACGCCAAGTTCGAAGAGGCTGGGCTACGTATCGTTGCACAAAAGCGCATCCACTTGACCAAGGCGCAGGCGGGTGAATTCTACAAGGTGCACGCCGAGCGTCCGTTCTATGACGAACTGTGCGAGTTCATGGCCTCCGAGCCGATCGTGGCGCAGGTTCTGGAAGGCGAGGGTGCCATTGCCAAGAACCGTGAAGTGATGGGTGCGACCAACCCTGCTGACGCGGCCCCCGGCACCATTCGTGCCGAGTTTGCCGAGAGCGTTGGCGAGAACTCGGTCCACGGGTCGGACGCGCCTGAAACGGCTGCGGTTGAGATCGCATATTTCTTCTCGGGTCTGGAGCTGGTGGGCTAAGCCAACCGCACATCCCGTACAGAGACAAGACACCGGCGTACCCCATGGGTGCGCCGGTTTTCTTTTGTTGAGCAAGGATTAATGGGGCGTGCGGGCAACGGCTATCTTTTTTGCCTATCCTAAGGTGAGGTTTGCGGCGCAACTGTCTGTAAATGAATGAATTTACCCCAGATCTTTGGCGACATCCCATGTGCACCATGCGTACACCCCCCGTACACCGGCTTTGGGGCAATCAGAGGTGCTGACACAACATGTTGCGCAGCAAAGACTGTTGGTTTTTCGGGTTACCATCACGTCACTGCACCGTGCGTTGCAGCAGATGCGCAAGTCAGGCTTTGGCGATGACGCCGATTTCGTTCAGGGTGCGTTCGAAATCGCTGAGACCCTTGTCAAAGGCTTGTGCCTTGATCGCGTCAAAGCGTCTGCGCAGTGCTTTCTTCTCTTCGCCCTTGCAATCGTTCCACGGGCGTCCCTGCAACCCCATGACCAGCACATAATAGCCGATGAAATGTGGGCGCATGCCGGACCGTAGCAGGCGGGCATAAGCATCGTCAGCACCGAGGGTGCGCAAGGTGTCTGCATCCGGTATGCCAGCTTTGGCACAGGCCGCGTCCATGGCAGGGCCAAGATTGCGGATCGAAGAAACGGGTTCGCTCATGGCGCAAGATTAGCCGCAGCCCCGGGTGCTGTCACCTGCGATCAGATGCTGGCGTAGTCTGTGAAGTAGGGCGCTGGTTTGCTGTCCTTCTTGGACCCCTGTTTGGGGGGCTTGGGACGTTCTTTGCTCGACATTTTGACACCTCATACATTGAACACTCCGCGTTCGTGCGCGCGGTAGACACAGCCCAGCACGGAATTGTGCCGCTGGGATGGTTCAAATGTGGCAATTATGTGGCGGGTTGCAGCGTGTACTGTGTCACTTGTGAATAGGGGTGATCTGGCGTGCAGATCACGTTTGGAAAATTAGGATGGTTGACAGCATCCGGCCATCCTTGCGGTTCCAGCGCAACACCAGCCAGTGGGGCGATGCTCGTTTCGGGAATCTTGGGAAGGAACGCACCCGAATACACCTGCAGGCCTGGTTCTGTGCTTGCAATCTCAAGAATATGCGTCGGCGTTGTCAGGGTCGCGACCGGCGCAGGCGCGGACCGGGGCGCATCGGCAATGCAGAAATTGTGGTCTGTGCCGGGGTCGATAGGGCGGGCTGTCCTGTGGTCAAACGGAGTGTCCGCGACCGGTGCCATCGCGCCTGTTGGCAAGTTAGCGTGATCGGTGGGCAGGTAGTGCGTGGCCTGAATGCGCAATTTGTGTTCGGGCGTGACGCGCCAATACGGATGATGCGCGATTGATACAGGCGTTGGTGCATCGGTCGTCATCGTGACCCGGAGTGTCAGAGTGTTGTTCAGAACTTCGAACCAAAGCTCGATGTCCCGATTTCCCGGTAGGCCGCCATCGCCATCCGGCAGATGGTGCCTCAGGTGCAGCGCGGTCCTGTCCTGTGCAACCACGGTCCATTTGACCCGGTCCAGCCCGTTGGGACCACTGTGAAGTGCGGTTGTCCCGTTTTCGTTCCATGGCATTTGATATACAGTATCACCCAGGGGGACCTGTCCACGGCGCACCCTGTTGGCGAGCGGTCCGACAATCACGCCCCCATACGCATCGCGCAGGTCCTGCGACACCGCATCGTCCACATCAAGAACGAGGTTCGCCCCTTTATCCAGGTGTAGGCTGCGTATCCGCGCTCCGTCGGGGTCAAAGGTTGCAATCAGGCGGTTGGACCGGATGGAGTAAGTCGTGCACATGGCCGCACCATGTCAAAGGCCTTTGTCGGGTGCAAACACGCAATTCGGTCAGATCGACAAATGCGACATCTGGTCCGAACGCGCCGCCCGATTCTGATGACAGTGCGCGTATCCTCTTGAATTTCGTGGAATTGGTTTCGCATCTGCTTCAGAATGCCAATGTGGGTCCGGCCCATCAACGAGGGCGCATGCTAACAACCATACATCACGTTCAACTTGCCATTCCCGAGGGAGAGGAAGACGCAGCGCGCGCCTTTTACGGCGATGTTCTCGGCCTGTCCGAAGTTCCAAAGCCCGAGAGCCTGATCAAGCGTGGCGGTTGTTGGTTTCAGTGCGGCGATGTGAAGGTTCATCTGGGTATCATGGAAGATTTCTGTCCCGCTACAAAGGCGCACCCGGCCTTTGTGGTTTCCGACCTGTCAGACATGCGGCAGCGTTGTGATGCGGCGGGGTGTGTATGCATTGATGGTGATCCACTGGATGGATTTGCGCGATTTCACGTCTCTGATCCGTTTGGAAACCGGATCGAGTTGATGCAGCTTCTTTGAACACAGACCGTCAGCGTGATCCTATGCGCGCCTGTTTGCGTCAGCACAGAATTGGCCCGGCGGTTGCCCTTGCCCCGGACCGCATCGCGGTGGCAAGACATACTGCAAAAGGGGTAATTTATGACAGACACCCAAATCTCGACTCACGATGCGGCGGCAGACGACCGCAACGATCACATTCTTATCTATGTGGACGGGCGCATTGTTCCGCGGGCCGACGCTGTCGTGTCGGTTTATGACAGTGGATTCATGCTGGGTGACGGGATTTGGGAGGGCTTGCGTCTATATGATGGTCACATCCCGTTTTTTGATGATCATTTGGACCGGCTATTCGAGGCGTCGGCCTATACCGAGATCGAGATTGGGTTGGACCGGGCAGCGCTGAAGCAGGCGGTGTGGGACACGCTTGCAGCCAATGGAATGGACACGGATGTTCATATCCGCCTGATGGTGACCCGGGGCCGCAAGGCCAAGCCGTTCCAGCATCCACATCTGAGCCTGTGGGGATCGACCATCGTCATCATCGCCGAACACTCGAAGCCCGATGAAAGCGTCGTCGAGCGGGGCATTCGTTTGCACACTGTGCCGCACCATCGAGGCCTGCCGTTGACGCAGGATGCCAAGCTGAACTCGCATTCAAAACTCAATTGTATCATTGCGCTGAACCATGCGGTGCGGGCAGGGGCAGACGAAGCTTTGATGCTGGATCCATTTGGGTTTGTGAACACCACCAATGCCTGCAATTTCTTTGTTGTCAAAAAGGGTGAGGTTTGGACCTCGACCGGGGACTATTGCATGAACGGGATCACCCGCCAGAAGGTCATTGATCTGTGTCGGGCCGAAGGTATTCCTGTGTTTGAGCGGAACTACTCTCTGGTGGACGTCTATGCAGCGGACGAGGCATTTTTAACGGGAACGTTTGGGGCGCAGACACCCGTGTTTGACATTGACGGTCGCGTCATTGGTGGTGGCAAGGCTGGTCCAATATTTCTGCGTCTGCGTGCTACGTACAAGCAATTGATTGCCGCAGGGGGATGACAGTCAGTCACGCGATGCCGTCGTATTCGGGATGCGAGTTGCCCAAGCAGTGCATGCACGAAGATGACATGAGATACGGTGTCATGACTGTGCCAGGATTCGAAAGCCTTTAATTCGTGTTCTGACACTTTCCAGCTTCATGCATCGTTCGTGATGTTGCAGGTGGTGGCGTTGGTTTTGCGAGGCTGATGTCGCACTGCCCGTTGCAATGACAGGGTGCCGGTGCCTGCAATTGATCCATATATGGAGTGTTTTAAACAGCGGCTTTGAACTCGGGTTGGCGTGACTATCTACTGGGTGCAATCAGCAGCCCCGGGAGAACTCTCATGTCCAACACACCAGCACGTTTGAACCCAACGACTTTGCCTGACGCCGGCAAGATCGGGTATTCCCAGATTTCAATCGCCAATCCGGGGCGGCTGGCCTTTGTGTCTGGTCAGGTGGCGATGGATGCCGCCGGCTCCACTGTTCCTGACACTCTGGAAGACCAAGCGGAGCAGGTTGTTAAAAACCTTGCGACCGCTTTGACTGCCATGGACGCCTGCAATGAGGATATTGTCCAGATGCGCATCTACATGACGGATTTGAATGATGAAACGATGGGTGTTGCGATGGCACCTATTTTGACGTTTCTTGATGGGGTTCAACCGAGTGTGACTGGAATTGGCGCCGCTGCACTTGCGGGACCGGATTTGAAGATTGAGGTCGAGATGGTTGTGCAATTGCCTGCTTGACCACTGAAGTCATACGGCCAGATGCACGCGATCAAGGATTCGCACGTCATATTTGACGAAGAAAACGGGGAAATTGGCTCCGGCGGTAGGGATCGAACCTACGACCAATTGATTAACAGTCAACTGCTCTACCGCTGAGCTACGCCGGAACGGTTCGCGCCGTATAGCAAGGCCGATTCAGGTCGTCCAGAGGGTTTTGCAGGCCTAAGAACAAAAAATTCAATGTCCGCCAATGCGTACAAAACGTGCGCCATCGGTGAGTGGATCGCAGGCTTCGATCTGAGACCGGCCCATAAGATCGATAAGATGGGCCAAGACGTTTCGCGTGGCTGCGGGTAAGAGCGCCACCGGGGTGTCTTCATAGACCATTTTGGTGATCTGCGTCGCGGTCGCAGGTCCGGTGGCCAGTGCCTTTAGAATAGCGGTTTCACGGGCGCGACGATGGGTGATCAACCATTCCAGCCGTGCGGATGTATCAGTCACGGGCGCTCCGTGTCCTGGATAGAAAACACGCCAGTCCCTTTGGTTCAGCTTTTCGCAGGACGACATGAAATCTGTCAGGTCTCCGTCTGGAGGAGACACCAGAGAACTGGCCCATCCCATCACGTGATCAGCGGTAAGGCATGCATCCCCGAGCCCGAGGCAGATGTGATTGCCAAGATGCCCCGGTGTGTGAATCACATCGAGTTGCCAGTCGTCGCCCTTGATCACGTCACCATCGGCCACGCGTACATCCGGCGCGAAACCGGTGTCGATACCTTCGCCGCCGCCCACGAGCCCGCTTGCAGCCAGACTGTGCATGACGCTGCTGCGCCCATCCATTGCTGTTCCAAACGCGAGGACCGGAGCGCCGGTGGCCTTGGAGAGAGGCGCTGCCAAGGGTGAATGGTCCAAATGCGCATGTGTCACGACGATGTGCGACACGTGTTGTGGCTGGCCGATGGCCCCCAGGATCGCCTCAAGATGCGTTGCACTGTCCGGGCCCGGATCGATCACCGCCAGAGCGGTGGAACCCACGATGTATGTATTCGTACCCCTGTAGGTCATGGGAGACGGATTTGGCGCCACGATTCGGCGTAGTCCTGGCTCCAAGTGTTCGGGGGTCCCGACGGTAGGATTAAAATCATCTGGTGGCGGCATGGTGGTCTTTCGTCCGGGATCGTGGCCCGATAGGGTTTACGCCATGTCCTTTGCCTGGCTCAAATATTATATGCCCCGCGGCATCTACGCCCGTGCAGCGCTGATCCTGCTGCTGCCGGTTGTTGTTGTTCAACTCGTCGTCTCTGTTCTGTTTGCTCAACGCCATTTCGAGGGCGTAACGGTTCAGATGGCGGACACGGTTGAGCGGGAGGTGAGACTTGTTCTCGACGTCTTGTCTGATCTGCCGCCAGATGCCGATGTGACGCAAACCGTTCTGGATGCGACCGGTCCATTGGCAATGGACGTGGAACGCATCTCGAAAGACGCACTGGATGCACCCAGTCAACGCGATTGGGATGATTTTTCCGGACGGGTCGTGATCCGGCGCTTGGGCGAGACGGTGGCGGAGATACGGTCCTTTGACCTGTCGCAGAGTGGCTTAGTGCGGCTTGCCGTTGAAAGTGGGACTGGACCGGTATCCATCACTTTTGACCGGCGGCGCGTGTCGGCGCGGAACCCGCATCAATTGCTTGTTTACATGGTCGTGTTCTCGGTTCTGACGACCATTGTTTCGTTCATTTATTTGCGCAATCAGCTGCGCCCGATCCGGCGGCTTGCACGGGCTGCCGAGGCGTTCGGGCGGGGCCGTCACCTCGCTTACACACCCGCAGGGGCCACTGAGTTGCGGGCGGCCGGGACAGCGTTTGTCGACATGCGTAACCGGATTGAGAGGCAGATGGAGACGCGAACGCTCATGCTCTCGGGCGTTAGCCACGATTTGCGTACGCCTTTGACGCGTATGCGACTGGCTTTGTCGATGGTGGATGACGAAACACGCGAAGCGCTTGAGGCGGACGTGGACGACATGCAGAACATGATCGACGCGTTTCTGGATTTCGCCAAGGGTGAGGCGGAAGGTGAACCGGAGGCTGTTGACCCTGCCGCGCTTGCCCGAGCATTGGTCGAAGACGCGCAGCGGGGCGATCAACCCGTCACGTTGCACGAGGTGTCGGGGCAGGGCACGGCCATGCTGCGCCCGATGGCCATGCGCAGGGCCCTAAGCAATTTGATCAGCAATGCGGTGCGTTATGGCAAGCGGGCCGAGGTGAGCGTGACGCTTACTGAAAAGTCCCTGCGTTTCCGGGTTGAGGATGATGGTCCGGGTATTCCGCAGGATCGTCGCGCAGACGCGCAGCGTCCGTTTACTCGGCTCGACCCGTCGCGCAATCAGGACAAGGGTGGCAGTGTTGGGCTTGGGCTCGCCATCGCTACGGACATCGCCCGCGCCCACGGTGGTGTTTTACGGCTCGGAGAAAGCGAGCGTTTGGGGGGCTTGCGAGCGGATATCGTCATCGCGCGTTGACGTGCCGCAGCGGCATGCTTGCCGTGCCGGATGGATCGGCTTTACTGGCCCGACATCATAGCAGGAGCGCACCAAATGACACCTTATGACATGATCCGCGACCAACTGGGCAAGGCCGTGCCCTTTGCCAACCACGTAGGTGTCGAGCTGGTCGAGGTGGGCGATGGCACAGGTGTCGCCGCACTGGATCAACGGCCTGAAACGTCGAACCATATCCAGACCCAGCACGCAGGTGCCATGTTCACGTTGGGAGAAGCCGCATCCGGTGCCGCTCTTGCCGGTGCCTTTGGGCCGATGATCTTTCAGGCGCGACCCGTCGCGTCCGGGGCAAGCATCTCTTACGTCAAGATCGCCAAAGGACGGCTCGAAGCACATGCGCAGACTGAGCGGCCCGGCCCAGAACTGGTCAAGGAATTGCAAGAGGTGGGCAAGACGGCGTTCGACATCAATGTGGATATCCGCGACGGCGACGGCGATACGGTGGTCACGATGACGGTTGGTTGGCACGTTCGAAAAGCGTAAAAGACGGTTGGTAGGCCCGGCAGGACTTGAACCCGCAACCAAAGCGTTATGAGCGCTCTGCTCTAACCAATTGAGCTACAGGCCCGCCTGATCCCGGGGATAGCATTGCCACCCCGGGTGTCAAGACGAACGGCACCTTAGAAACGGTAGCGAGCGCCAATAAATACAGCGTCGATATCCCGAAACGATTCTGTGGGTGTTTCTGCGCTGAATGTACGGAAGCCGCCGTAGATTTCCGTATTGAAGCGATCAATCCTTTGCACGGCAAAAATGCTGTGGCTTTCGGAGTCACTGCCGTTCACAGCCAGATCGCTTCCGTCATAAAAATCAACGGCAAAGGATGTGCTACCCCAAGGCAAAAGATCCTTCTTTTGGTAGCCCAGTTTCAAATAGTTGAAGCCGGGATTTTCGCGACCGGCCGTGTCCAGATTGTCTGTGCCGGACGCAAAAGTGACGTTCAGACCAGTGGGATCATGGAATGCCGATACTGACCCGGCAATGCGGTCGACCTCGTCAATCTGTGCATAGGCGACACCGCCGCGTACACGTACGTCGCCGAACGTGCCTGTGTAGCGTATGGCGATGTCATTGTTGCTGTCTTCGCCAAATGAGACCGAGGTCACGAAGCCACCCCCAAATGTGGGTGTGTCATAGCGAAACCGTTCGATCCGGCTGATGCCGTCAAAGTTTGAGAAGAAGTCGCCCACATCATTGCCGCTGAACCCGCCAGCTGCTGTGCGGAAAATCTGGCCGCCCGCGATAAGGCCAACGTCGGAATAGTTGCCCAGAGCTGTGCCGGACAAGTCAATTTCAGAGATTCCGTTTGAGGCCGCGTCCCCTTGGCCATAGGCGAAGTTGCCGAAGGGGGTATTTGTAAACAGCTCGAAC
Organism: Tateyamaria omphalii; assembly: GCF_014651375.1. Classification (GTDB taxonomy): domain Bacteria; phylum Pseudomonadota; class Alphaproteobacteria; order Rhodobacterales; family Rhodobacteraceae; genus Tateyamaria; species Tateyamaria omphalii. The sequence goes on along the minus strand of NZ_BMWT01000002.1, from coordinate 67,889 downwards.
TTACGTTCGTTTGACACCGAAGAACTGATATCGGAATTGAGTTGGCTGACCGAGTTGGAAGATGAGAATTCGAATTCGTATTCGATCAACGCGCCCACAACATAGTTGCCAAAACTATACGCGGCGCGCGCCGTCAGTCGTGTTGACGAGTTGTCGTTATCGACAAAAAATTCGTTGCTCTCTACGCCGTCATCGGTGAACAGAAACGCGCGGTTGATTTGGCCACCCAAGGTGAAGGAAAAACCGCCATCTTCGATATTGACGATCTCGGCATGTGCGGTGGACATCGACAATGCGATCGCCGTTGCGGATGTTCCGATGAGAAGGCGATGAAATGTCATGGCGATGTCCTTTGAGTGGTTGCTCGAAGAACTGTGTCACGTTCTCGCGGCCTCGAATACGACGTGTCACGAGAGGGTGACGCGCTGTGAGGGACGCGTGAAAACGCGGCGCAGCGGCGCAGAACTGCATTTCCTTTTGCAACGCCACCTCTCTTCACGTTAAGGGGCAGGCGAGCCCCCGGGGAGATTGAGAATGACCACGAACAAGAATGGACTGACCTATGCACAGGCGGGTGTCGACATCGACGCGGGCAACGCTCTGGTCGAGCGGATTAAGCCGGCTGCCGCCGCAACGAAACGGGCTGGGGTGGCGTCTGGATTGGGTGGTTTTGGTGGCTTGTTCGATCTGAAAGCGGCCGGTTTTTTCGATCCTGTGCTGGTGGCCGCCACTGATGGTGTCGGGACCAAGTTGCGGATCGCAATCGATACCGGCAACGTCGACGGTGTGGGTGTCGATCTGGTTGCAATGTGCGTGAATGATCTGGTCTGTCAGGGCGCAGAGCCGCTGTTCTTTCTGGACTACTTTGCCACAGGCAAGTTGGAACTTGATCAGGCGGCACGCATCATCGAGGGGATCGCGCGGGGGTGTGAGGCTTCGGGATGCGCTTTGATCGGGGGTGAGACCGCAGAGATGCCGGGCATGTATCCTGCCGGTGACTTTGATCTTGCCGGTTTCTCTGTCGGCGCGATGGAGCGGGGCGCGGCCCTGCCAGCAGACGTGGCCGAGGGTGATGTGCTCTTGGGTCTTGCCTCGGACGGTGTGCATTCTAACGGCTATTCGCTGGTCCGCAAAATCGTCGAAACCTCGGGGCTTGGCTGGGACGATGCCTGTCCATGGGGCGAAGGCAATCTGGGTGCGGCCCTGCTGACGCCGACGCGGCTTTACGTCAAGGCGGCGCTGGCTGCTATCAAGGCGGGTGGCGTGCATGGCTTTGCCCACATCACCGGCGGTGGTCTGACGGAAAACCTGCCGCGCGTGCTGCCCGAGGGTCTTGGTGTGCATGTTGATCTGGGGACTTGGGAACTGCCGCCGGTGTTTCAATGGCTTGCGGCGCAGGGCGGCATGGATCAGGCTGAAATGCTCAAGACGTTCAACGCCGGGATCGGCATGGTTGTGGTTGTGGACCCAGCCTCTGAAGCAGATGTAACGGCGGCCCTCGAGGTCGAAGGGCAGGTTGTGACCCGCATCGGCGTGGTCGAAGCAGGGCAGGGCGTACGCTACTCCGGGGCGCTTCTTTGACAAAACGCGTTGGGATCTTTGTCTCGGGCGGTGGATCGAACATGCGTGCGCTGGTCGACGACATGGATGCGTCGCATCCGGCCACGCCCGTAGTCATCGTTTCTAACAATGCGGATGCAGGCGGCATCGCGTGGGCGAAGGAGGCCGGACTTGCCACTGTTGTTGTCGATCATCGGCCTTTTGGACAGGATCGTGCCGGTTTCGAGGCTGCAATATCGGACGCGCTTGATCCCTTTGATCTGGACCTGATCTGCCTGGCCGGGTTCATGCGCGTGCTTACAGCTGGTTTTGTGACGCCATGGCGCGGCCGGATGTTGAACATTCATCCATCGCTGCTGCCCAAGTATCGTGGTCTGCACACCCATGCCCGTGCACTTGAAGCTGGCGATACTGAACACGGCTGTACGGTACATTTGGTGACGCCGGAACTGGATGACGGCCCGATCCTTGGGCAGGCGCGGGTGCCCATCCGGGCCGGGGACACACCTGACGATCTTGCCGCCCGAGTGCTGCAGCAAGAGCACATTTTGTACCCTTCTGTGCTGCGGCGCTTTGCCTCTGACGACTTGACACCGCTCATGCTCTAGCCAGCGTGCGCGCGTTGGTGTAGGACCGGACAACCAGACGGTGAAAAGCAACAAAAAGTACCGCATATGAGAACCATCACAACCACGGACGCGCTGGCTGAATTCTGTACCGAAGCCCGCGCACACCCGTATGTGACCGTCGATACAGAATTCCTGCGCGAACGGACCTACTATTCGAAACTCTGCCTGGTGCAGCTGGCTATGCCGGGTTCCGACGACAGCAACGCCGTGCTGGTGGACCCATTGGCCGATGGCCTTTCACTCGAACCGCTATATGAACTGTTTCGCGACACATCCGTGGTTAAGGTTTTCCACGCTGCGCGACAGGACCTCGAGATTTTCTATGTCGATGCCCAGGTCTTTCCTGAGCCGCTTTTTGACACCCAAGTGGCTGCCATGGTCTGCGGTTTTGGAGAACAGGTCGGATACGAAACGCTGGTCCGCAAGATTGCTAAGCAGTCGCTCGACAAGACCTCACGCTTTACCGACTGGTCACGCCGACCGCTGACCGACGCGCAGAAAACCTATGCCATCGCCGATGTCACGCATTTGCGCCAAATCTATGAATTCCTTGCAGGAAAACTGGCGCAGAGTGGACGCGCGCGTTGGGTGTCGGAAGAATTGCAAACGCTGCTGAGTCCCGAGACGTACATCATCAACCCCGAAGATGCCTGGAGACGTGTAAAGACACGCACGCATTCGGCGCGGTTCCTTGCGGTCGTAAAGGAACTGGCTGCGTTCCGCGAGACGCATGCCCAAACGCGGAACGTGCCGCGCAATCGTGTTTTCAAGGATGATGCGTTGGTTGAACTGGCCAGTAACAAGCCGAAATCCTACGAAGACCTGGGGCGCTCGAGACTGCTGCTGCGCGAGGCACGGAAAGGTGACATTGCCGACGGAATCCTGGCGGCTGTGAAACGGGGCGTGGACATGGATCCGGATACGATGCCGCGCCCTGACCGCTCTCGCGAAAAGCTGCAGGTGAACCCGGCCCTTGCCGACCTGCTGCGGGTTCTGCTGAAGGCCAAAACTGAGAGTGCAGGCGTTGCAGCCAAGCTGATAGCATCGGCGGCGGACCTGGATGCGTTGGCAGCCGGGGTTCGGGATGTTCCTGCACTTCACGGGTGGCGGTCAGAGGTGTTTGGCACGGATGCGCTGCGCTTGTGCGATGGGCGCGTCGCATTGACTGCCAAGGGCGCCGACGTACAGATTATCCCGCTGGACTAATGCTTCTGCTTAGCGGCGCGTTGTGGTCTGTGCGTTGCGCAGCCCTTCAACGCGGATCACGCGGATCTCGGCCAGTTCCTGATCCGTAAGGCGACGGGCCGCTGTGACTGTGCGTACCCGCTGGCTCAACCTTCTGGTTGGGCGGTCAGAGTGCACAGCGCGCAGTTGGTAGGTCAAAGTACCATCCACGGGTACGTTTTCGTCGCTCTCTGTTGTCAGGCGCACGTCATAAACCCGGTCTTCGCTGGCGATGCCAGTGGCCCGCACAATGGCGCCACCGGGCACCCTTTCAATCACCAAGTCAGTGACCTGATCAATGGGGGTGCCAACGTAGAGTTCGGTCTGTTCGCGGAGACTGGAAAACAGGCCCGCACGCCGAGTCTCAGGGATCAACGGGTTGGTTGCTGCGCGCGGATCAGGTTGAACGGGTCCTGACCGGCTGTTGCCAAACCAGTTGATCGGGTTCACCCGGCTGTCGCGCACGGCGGCACAGGCCGATAGGGTCAGCGTGGCAATCAGTAGGGCAGGTAGGATCAGGCGCATCTTCCGCTCGCATATCTTGCTTTTGGCACATGTGGTAACGGATGCTGACGCCGTTGAAAAGCGTCCATTACCGCTCTGGACCTTTGGTGCAGCTGCGCCTAGGTGACAAGACGAACGGGAAAGACGCGGGGACATCTGATGGCGACCGACAGCTTTGAAGAAATCGTGGAGGATTTCGAGTTCCTCGAAGACTGGGAAGACCGCTACCGTTACGTGATTGAGCAAGGCAAGGCGATGGAGCCGCTGCCAGATGCACTCAAGGTGCCTGCAACCAAAGTAGACGGCTGTGCCAGCCAGGTCTGGCTGCATCCGCAGATCGAAAACGGCGTATTCCGGTTTGACGGTGATAGCGATGCCATGATCGTAAAGGGCCTGATCGCGGTTCTGCGTCGGCTGTACAATGGATTGCCAGTGGCTCAGGTCCGTGCCGTGGATGCGCGAGCCGAAATGGCGCGGCTGGGGTTGAACGACCACCTGTCAGCGCAAAGATCAAACGGCCTTCGGGCGATGATCGAGCGGATCCAGTTGGTGGCTGCGGCTGCGTGATCCTGCGGCCGCCGTTCGGCAACGCCAGTTATCAGGGGGCGCTGCCCCCGCCTGCGGCTCCCCCGTGGTACTTTTGGTCAGAAGAAGATGGTATCAAAGCCGCTGTAACGCGGTTTGCAGATCGCCATATCCTGTGAAGCGGCGTTCAAATGTCAGTCCAAGGGTATAAGCCGCCGCGCGCGCTTTTTCAGTCAGGACTGGATCATCCGTTTGTGCCTGGTAAACAAGTTTTTCGTAATTGCCGAAATACATGTCGCGCAATTCGGGATGCCGGTCGAGCCCCATGGGTTTGATCACGAAGGCTTCGAATTGGCGGACAAGAAAATCGGTCAGGTAAAACGTGGTGATTTCACTTTCGCTTTGCCGTGCAAATTTTTCGTTTCCCTCAAAAAAACTGTAACAATGGGGCCCCGCAATCATCTCGACTCCCATCTCGGTGCAGGCAGCCTGTAGCTGGCCGCCCGTGCCGCAATCTGCATAGACAACAAAGATGGTGTCATAGGTGTCGCGGTGTTTGGCGACTGCCTCACGCACGGCCTCCGTGATCTTGTCGGGGAACAGGTGGTACTTGGCCGGCAGGCAGGTCAGGTCCATGTGATCCCAGCCGTTTGCATGTTTGAGGTCTAAAATCTCGCGAGCGAGCGCACCGCAGGCAATCAGCAGGATTGGTCCTGCGCCACTGGCGGGCAAACCAGAGTCAGTCAACTGCGCATCCGTCAGCGCCATTTGATTGAACATCCCATGCTTGGCGTCTGGTTTTGGGGGCCATGTCCGGTTTCGGCCACCTGTTGCATAGCGTTCAGCAATTCGGGCGTGCGCCCTGTGGTGTGACCCATGCGCGCGTCATCCAGCCGTCCCCGATATTGCAGCTGCCCATCCCGATTGAAGCCGAAGAAATCGGGTGTGCAGACGGCGCCATAGGCCTGTGCCACGGACTGATCCGCGTCAATGAGATAGGGAAAGTCAAACCCGTGCTTTGCAGCGAAACCGGGCATCTTGTCCGGAGCATCAGCGGGGTAGGCGGTATAGTCATTCGCGTTGATCGCAACCACGCCGACGCCAAGCCTTTTTAAAGCCTTTGCATCCGCCGCCAATCGGTCCGCAATTGCAATGACATAGGGGCAATGATTGCAGATGAACGCCACAAGCACGCCGTTTTCGCCTGTGTGGTCGGACAGGTTGTGCAAGGTGCCATACGCATCGGGGAGTCTGAACTGTGGCGCGGGCGCGCCAAAGTCGCAGATCGGTGTATCAAGCAGCATGTCGTCCTCCGGTTGGGCCGGGGCGACAGGGATTTATCCCGCCGCCAACTGGTTGTGCTTTCGCGCGACGAATTCCTTGGCCGTTTCGACCGCCACGGCCGCGTCACGGCAATAGGCGTCAGCGCCGATGGCCTTGCCGAACTCTTCATTCAGCGGTGCGCCACCGACCAGAACAATATAGTCATCGCGAATGCCCTGTTCGACCATCGTGTCGATGACGACCTTCATATAGGGCATCGTTGTTGTCAGCAGGGCGGACATGCCAAGGATATCCGGGCCTTCCTGTTCGATTGCTTCCAGGTAGTTTTCGACCGGGTTGTTAATGCCCAGATCGACCACTTCGAAACCCGCGCCTTCCATCATCATCGACACAAGGTTCTTGCCGATGTCGTGGATATCACCCTTTACCGTGCCGATGACCATCTTTCCGACGCGCGGCGCGCCCGTTTCTGCTAGGAGCGGCTTGAGGATCGCCATGCCACCCTTCATCGCGTTGGCGGCCAGCAAAACCTCGGGCACGAACAGAATGCCGTCACGGAAGTCATGGCCGACGATCGTCATGCCGCCAACCAGCGCCTTGGTCAGGATGTCATAGGGCATCCATTTCCGTTCGAGCAGGATGTTGACACCTTCTTCGATCTCTTCTTTGAGACCGTCATAAAGGTCGTCAAACATCTGCTGGACAAGCTCTTCGTCATCAAGCTCGGACAGGATGATTTCGTCTTCGTCTGACATGGGCATTCCTCTTGAATGGGTGCCGGACCCGGTGCCTAGTTTTTTCGAGTTATCGTTCAGAATGTCGCATGCGGACTGTCCGAATTGCGACATGGCCAGCTTCGCGTGCGACGCAGGTTGTCACTTTTGTCTTCGGTCTTATGACGTTTCTGCTGCGTTTGACGGGTCTGCGCTGGAAAATGTTCTTGTTGTGTTCTATCATCCGAATATGAAACCGGATCTCCAGACACGCGTTGCAAAGGGCCGTGGAGCAGTGAGCAATGTCGTAAGCCGCTATGACAGGATCAGCAGGCATGCCGATGCTGATGGCTGGGAGCTGGAAGAGGATTTGCCGACCTTGCGAACAGAGGTCAGCATCGAACACCCGCGCACTGTGATCAGTTACAACAGCTCGCCCGACTTGCCGTTTGATCGGTCGATCAATCCATACCGTGGGTGTGAACACGGCTGTGTCTATTGTTTTGCCCGCCCCACGCATGCCTATCTGGGCCTGTCGCCGGGCCTCGATTTCGAAACGCGTCTGGTGGCGCGGCCGGATGCGCCCGATGTGCTGCGCGCGGAACTGGCGCGCAAGAGTTACAAGGTAGCCACGCTTGCTATTGGCACCAATACGGACCCGTATCAGCCGATTGAGCGGACACATGGCATCATGCGTGCCTGCCTTGAGGTGCTTGAGGCCTGCAATCACCCGGTTGCTATCGTGACCAAGGGCACGTTGATTGAACGGGATATCGACATCTTGTCGCGTATGGCAGCCAAGGGGCTCGCGCGGGTTGGCCTGTCGCTCACGACGCTTGATGCTGAACTGTCCCGGGCAATGGAACCGCGTGCGCCGACCCCGAGGCGACGGCTCGCAACCCTGCGCAGATTGACTGAGGCGGGCATTCCGGTGCGCGTTATGGCCTCTCCCATGGTGCCCGCGCTTACCGACCCAGAGCTTGAAGCGATCCTTGAAGCGGGCGCGGTAGCAGGCGCTGGAAGCGCCAGCTGGATCATGTTGCGGTTGCCGCAAGAGGTGTCGCCGCTCTGGCAGGAATGGCTGGCTGCGCACTACCCCGACCGCGCTCACCGCATCATGTCGCGCCTGCGCGAGATGCACGGCGGCAAGGATTACGATGCCCGTTGGGGGCACCGCATGCGGGGCGATGGGCCCTATGCCGAGATTGTCGCACATCGGTTCAAACTTGCCATTAAGCGTTTGGGGTTGAGAGAAAAGCTGCCGCCGATGCGCACGGACTTGTTCCAGCCGCCACGTGCACCCACCGCCCAGCTTAGCCTGTTCTAAGCGGCACGGCGCCCACGACGCTTGCGTGCCGGACGATTGCCATCATCGCCGGTGCCGTCACCGGTAGAAGAAAACGCACCAAGCGCTGCAACAATGGCTTCGAGAGACGGGGCAGGTTGTACTGGGCGCGTGTCCAGTGCCTCGCGCATCTTCTCCAGGTGGGCCGGGGTCGTGCCACAGCAACCACCAATGATGGTCGCGCCGCAATCACGGGCCATGGCGGCGTAATCTCCCATCAACTCAGGTGTTCCATCATAGTGTATATGACCGTCATGGTATTTGGGAATGCCTGCATTTCCCTTGGCAACAAGCGGTAAAGTGGTGCCAGTGGCAGCGAATCCAAGAACAGTCCGCAAAAGATCGGACGCGCCTGTGCCGCAATTGGCACCAAAGGCAATGGGAGGGAAGTCCAGACCCGCCACCAGCGTCGCCATATCCGTGCTCGTCACACCCATCATCGTACGGCCTGCAGTGTCAAAGCTCATTGTGCCGACCCAGGGCAGTTCGGCGCGAGCAAAGCCTTCGGCCGCAGCCGTGTATTCTTCGGGGGCTGAAATGGTTTCCAGCCAGCCAATATCGGCACCTCCCGCTTTCAGTCCGGCAGCGGTTTCGTGAAACATATCGACCGCGTCTGCGTGGGTCAGGTTGCCGACAGGTTCCATAATGTCGCCGGTTGGCCCAACAGATCCGGCAACAATCACCTTGCGTCCGGCAGCATCGGCTACGTCGCGGCCTATCTCCGCTGCCATGCGGCTCAATTCGAACGCGCGGTGGCCCGCATCGTGCAATTTCAAGCGCGACGCGTTTGCACCAAACGAGTTGGTCAGAAAGATATCGCTTCCCGCGTCAACGGCCCCCTTGTACAGCGCATTGATTTTCTGTGGTTCCTCTTCGTTCCACAGTTCAGGCGCGTCGCCCGACATCAGTCCCATGGCAAACAGATTGGTGCCCGTGGCACCGTCAGCCAGTAGTGTGCCTTTTTCAGCCAGAAGAGTTGTCAGAGCGTCGGACATGATCGAACCTTTTGCGCGAGGAATTTTGACCAATTGTCATGCCACACGACGTGAAGCCAGTTCATAATTCTCATCTTCTTGATGAGCCGCGTTTGCATTTGAGGCGATCAGGGTCGTGGGCAGAGGATCCGGTACGCGTACTGTACGGGCGATATCGGCCAATCCCAGCACAAGGCCCGCCCAGGTCGGCGCGGCAGCATATCTGGGGATCCAACGTGGCGCGAATGCGGATTTGAACTGGCGCAGACCGGTGCCGCCCGCATGGCGTAGGGCCACCTGCCCAGCCCACCGCCAAAACGCGCTGCTCGGGTCCGGGCAGGCGGTGACCGAGGCGAGGCTGACCTGCCGGCACTTCATGGCCCTTGCGTCCAACAGGGCACGATGCACCAGCGCATGCATTGTACCGTCTGGCGCGTCTGCGCCGTGGCGCATGATGTCGAGACACCAATCTCGAGGGCCATGATGGAAACTTACAAACCCTATCAGATCTTCACCTGAATAAGCGCTGACAACCCATTGACTTGAAACATAATATGGGCAATATCGCCCCATGCTGCCGCCGCGAGCCTTCCCGCACTGCTTTTGCCATTCGGCGTCAATTTTCGCGGCCGCGCCGTGTGGCAATGGCGCATCTGAACGCAAAGTGATCCCTGCCTTTTCGGCGGCGCGCAACTTGCGGCGCAACCTGCGGCGCAAAGGCGTTTCAATGTTGTAGCGTTCCAGATCAACGATGGCGTCATCGGCAATATGAAGCACAGCCCACCCAGCGTGCCGCGCCTGTTGCGCCAACCGCGGACCGGATTTGTAGAGCATTGGGCTTCGCCCTTGGGCCTGTGCGGTTCGGCGCAACCATCCCAATAGGGCCGCATCGGCGCGCCCGTCTGGATCGGTGAACAGAGTGCACGTTTGCGATGTCGGCCAGATTGGCGCGCGTGCACCGGATGTCATCGGTTCCACGTAACCGTTGTTCTGGCGCAAGGCCTGTGCCTCGCTGCGCAACAGTGTTTGCCACAGCGGTGCAGTTCGCGCTTTTTTCATCACAGTTGGCAGGGGGCGCAACATGGCGAGAATGGCCAGACAGGCCGGTGCCGCATAGTAGACGATGCGAAATGCCAGAATGGCTGCTAGGACACTCGCCTCAGCACCGGCTCCGGCAGGCAAGGCGGCAATCAGGATCAACTCAAAAGGGCCAACACCACCGGGTGTGTTCGACATCAATCCGCAGCCCAGGGCGACCATGAACAGGGGCAGCAGAACGGCAAACGTCATTGTGGCTGGCGGCAACAACACCCAAAGCGCGGCTGCTGCCAGCGCCATGTCGGCCAACGCCCAGATCAGGATTGAACCGGCAATCCGCAGGCTTGGCAGCGCAATGAGGTGTTGCCCGATGCGCAAGGTTGGACACCAGAACAAAGTGGCGGCAGCGGTAGGCAGCAGTACAAAGGCGCCTGCAGACAGTGGAATCGTCCATGACGGGGCAGGCAAGACAGCGCTGACCAGCCCGGTGACGCACGCCCAGGCGACGACGAAGGTCAGTGATACGAATGTCGACAGTTTCAGCGCTTGTGTAATGCACATGTCGGGCAGCATGCGCCACCGCGCCAGAGCGCCTGAAACGAGACCGAAACCGATTGTCTGACCAATGGCGATTCCGACGGCGCCTGTGATGCGCGCCTGTCCTTCGGGCACCTCGGTGCCCAATGTGCGATGGGCCTGTACGTCATATTGGGCGACTGCGAAAAAACTGCCGGCCGTCAGAATAGACGCCAGAACCCATTGGAAGGTCGTGATATTGGCCAGTTGTTGAGGCAGGCTTGTTACCACGTCCATCGGGACTTGTCGGGACAAAAGCATGATGCATGCCGCCAGGATCATCATTGGCATGCCGACACGAAGGGCAGCGCGCACCACTGCCAATGCTTGATTTCGCTGCATATCCCAACCCTTTCCCTCAGTCCCCGATCAAGGGCTAGTGGGCAAGGGTGTGTCTTTTCTTAACGGTCGGCTAGCAATTGGCGACAATGAAAACTAAAAAGCGCGCACTCGAGACGGTGCGCGCTCTTCAAAGGTTCAAGATCAGGTAGCAAACGATTGGGTTTATTCCATTTCGATCATCAATTGGGCTTTGGCTTCTGTCATTAGTTCCGCCATTTTGGCGCGGATGGTTGCTTCGTCCGACTTGGCGCCAAGGTCGCCTGCCACCTTGCGGTACACGTCTTCGTCGCCGGCTTCTTCGAAGTCGGATTTTACCACTTCACGCGCATATTCCTCGGCGGCGTCACCGGTTTTACCCATAAGGTCTGCGGCCCAAAGGCCCAACAGCTTGTTGCGGCGGGCATCGGCCTTGAATTGCATTTCGGCGTCATGGGCGAATTTGTTTTCAAACGCGCTTTCGCGCTCGTCAAAGGTGCTCATTGGCCACCCCCTCTCTGGCTTGTCTTTGTTCCAGATATGCAGGCCAGGGCGTGCCGCGCAACCCCATTGCTTGCGGCAATTGGGTCGATTGCTTATGAGGTGGCCATCGGCGGGGAGACTCACGACCCCTGCACACGCGAAAGGACGCCCATGGCGCGACGCAAGAAGATTTACGAAGGCAAGGCCAAGGTTTTGTACGAAGGCCCTGAGCCCGGCACGATTGTCCAGTACTTCAAGGATGATGCCACTGCCTTCAACGCCCAGAAAAAAGACGTTATTGAAGGAAAGGGCGTGTTGAACAACCGCCTGAGTGAGTTCTTCATGACCGGCCTTGGCCAAATCGGGGTGCCCACCCACTTCCTCAAACGGCTGAACATGCGCGAACAGTTGGTGCGTGCCTGTGAAATCGTGCCGCTGGAAGTGATCGTGCGCAACTACGCGGCGGGCACGATGAGCGAGCGTCTCGGGATCGAGGAAGGCACGCAATTGCCGCGCCCGATCGTCGAATACTGCTACAAGGACGACAAGCTGGGCGATCCGTTGGTGACCGAAGAGCATATTGCGGCCTTCGGTTGGGCCAGCCAGCAAGATATGGACGATATTCTGTCGCTCGCGCTGCGAGTCAACGACTTTCTAAGTGGGGTCATGTTGGCCGTTGGCATCCGTCTTGTAGACTTCAAGATCGAGATTGGGCGTGTGTATGACGGTGACTTCATGCGCTTGATTGTGGCTGATGAAATTAGCCCCGATAGCTGCCGCTTGTGGGACATTGAGACGGGTCAGAAACTCGACAAAGATGTATTCCGCCGCGATCTTGGTAACCTCACCGATGCCTATACCGAAGTTGCACGGAGACTTGGTGTGATGCCCAAGAACGCCGCCGCCATTTCGAAACCGACGCTTATCAACTGAAAGAGACCGACATGAAAGCGACCGTGCACGTGATGCTGAAAAACGGCGTTCTGGACCCGCAGGGCGAAGCTGTGCGCCACGCTCTTGGGGCCTTGGGCTTTGGAGGTGTGAATGGCGTGCGCCAAGGCAAAGTGATCGAACTGGACCTTGCGGAAGGCACCGACGAAGCCGAGGTGACCGCGATGTGCGAGAAGCTTTTGGCAAACACGGTGATCGAGAGTTACCGGGTGGAAATGAGCTAGGCCCTTAGCGGTTTCGAGTTGAGACTGGAGTATCTCATCGCCTGAAGCCGTGGGGATGTGGCGCGAGTGTCTAGTTGAGATGCTGGCAAAACCTGGACACGAAGGAGTGTGTAACTTGAAAGCAGCCGTTGTCGTTTTTCCCGGGTCGAACTGTGATCGTGACCTCGCCGTTGCCTTTCGCAATGCGGGTGCGGATGTCGAAATGGTCTGGCACAAGGACACCGCTCTTCCCAAAGGAGTGGACATGGTGGGTGTGCCGGGCGGTTTTTCGTTTGGTGATTACCTGCGATGTGGGGCCATTGCGGCCAATTCACCGATCTGCAAGGCGGTAAAGAACCACGCGGACAAAGGCGGTTACGTTCTGGGCGTATGCAATGGTTTTCAGGTTCTCACCGAAACCGGTATCTTGCCGGGTGCGCTATTGCGCAACGCCGGTTTGAAATACATCTGCAAGCCAGTTGGCCTAAAGGTTGAGACTTCGCAGTCGGCCTTTACCGAAGGGTACAATGCGGGCGATGTGATCGACATCCCGATCGCCCATCATGACGGCAACTATTTTGCAGACGAAGGCACGTTGAACGCTCTTGAAGATACTGATCGCGTTGCATTTCGTTACACCGACAATCCGAATGGTTCGCAGCATGACATCGCAGGCATCTTGTCAGAGAACCGGCGGGTTCTTGGCATGATGCCCCACCCGGAGCGGGCGGCCGATAGTGGCCATGGTGGAACCGACGGACAGGCGCTCTTCCGCGCAGTAGTGGGGCAATTGACGTCTGCGTGACTTGAGCCGGAACCATCGACGCCGTAGGTTCCATGCCATGTCAGCTGCTAATAGATCCAATGCGCCCCGCACCTCCGCCACAAGTTGGCGCGTGCGCATTGCACTTGTAGTTCTGACCGTTGCGGCGGTCACAACGGTGTTTTTCACCAACCGGTTGCTGACAGACAGGTTCACCGAAACCACGCGGAACCGGGCCGAGCTGAGGCTCGCCTTGTATTCTGGCAACTTGCTGAGTGAACTGCGCCAAAATCAGATTGTTCCGCAACTCTTGGCGCGAGATCCGACATTGATCGGCGCTTTGAACAGTCAGGATTATCAACAATCGACTCAACGCTTGATCTCTTTTGTAGAAGAAATCGGTGCAGCCAACCTGTACCTGCTGGATCGCGACGGGCGCACTGTCGCGGCGACGGACCGCAATCGCCTCGGGTCAAATCATCGAACAGAGCCGTTTTTCATCAACGCATTGCGGGCAAGCGGCACCATCTTCACGCTGGCAGAACGCGAGGCGGGGGGCTTTGACTTCACCTACTCTCGGCGTGTGACAGCAGGTGGGGACGTGCTTGGGGTGATCGCTGTTGAGGTGGATTTGCAGAAGTTCGAACGGGCATGGGCAGGCATATCTGCGGCCGTACTGGTGACGGACAGTGCTGGCCAGATTGTCCTGAGTACCGAGCCGCGTTGGCGTGGTCGGACGGAAGAGGATGCGCTCGCGCGCCAGACACCTCAGAGCGCAATTGAACGTGCCATCCGGGCCACGGCTGATTGGACGGCGCTGCCACCTGACGCATATCTGCAAGGTGAAGGTGTGATGCGCCTTGAGGCGCGTATCCCATTCCGTGGGTGGCGGATGACCTCGTTTACCACCTATGCTAGTGTGCGTGAGCGCGTAAACGGTGTTCTGGCGCTTGAAATCATGGGATTCGCCATTCTTCTGGCGCTCGCTTTTTATGCAATGAGCCGCAGGTCAGCTTTGCGGCTGGCTTTGTTTGCGCGGGAGTCGGCAGAGCTTCGCCATCTGAATGTGCAGTTGCAGCGAGAAATCGCCGAGCGAAAACGTGTGCAGGAAGACCTCGCGCAGGCTGAACAAACGCTTGAGCAGTCGTCAAAATTGGCCGCGTTGGGCGAGATGTCGGCAGCGGTCAGTCACGAGTTGAATCAGCCACTTGCGGCGATGAAAACCTACCTGGCAGGCGCGCGTTTACTGCTGCGCCGAAACCGCCCGGACGAGGCTTTGGTCAGCTTCGGACGCATCGACGATCTGATTGAGCGGATGGGTGCAATTACCCGGCAGCTCAAGTCCTATGCCCGTAAGGGGCAGGACGCGCTGAGCCCTGTAAACATGGGCGATGCGCTGGCGTCCAGCCTGTCGATGATGGAACCGCAGCTGCGGCAGCGGCGGGTTCTGATCAACCGCGTTGTGCCCCCTGAACCGATCGAAGTGCTTGGGGATCGGATGCGGATTGAACAGGTCATGGTGAACCTGTTGCGAAATGCCATTGATGCCACCAAGTCTGAACGGGAGCCGCAGGTTGATATCATCCTCTCTGCGGGCGAGACGGCGACCTTGACCGTGCGTGACAATGGACCGGGTATTGAGGATTTGGACAGTCTGTTTGAACCTTTTTACACCACAAAGCAGCCAGGCGATGGCGTAGGGTTGGGCCTTGCTATCTCTTCCGGCATTGTAAACGATTTAGGCGGACGGCTCGTGGCCCGCAACGGACAAGCGGGCGGTGCCGTCTTTGAAATGCAGCTTCCGATCCTCGATGATGAGGGTTCGGGAGGTGAAGACAACAAGATCAGAGCGGCGGAGTAAGCCACAATGACACAAGCCATGAAAATTGCCATCGTCGATGACGAGCAGGACATGCGCCAATCTATCAGCCAATGGCTGGCCTTGTCAGGCTACGACACCGAAACCTTTGCCAGTGCAGAGGATGCGCTGAAGGTGCTGGGGCCAGAATATCCCGGTATCGTGATTTCAGACATTAAGATGCCCGGCATGGACGGGATGCAGTTTTTGAAGAAGTTGATGGGCAATGACAGCGCCTTGCCCGTCATCATGATTACGGGCCACGGGGATGTGCCCATGGCGGTCGAGGCGATGCGGGTGGGGGCGTTCGATTTTCTCGAAAAGCCCTTTAACCCCGACCGGATGAGCGAGCTTGCCAAGCGCGCCACCGGCGCCCGCCGCCTGACCATGGACAACCGCGCCCTGCGCCGTGAGCTTAGTGATGGCGGCCAGCTGATGAAGAAGCTGATTGGTCAATCACCGGTAATGGAACGCCTGCGTGAGGACATTCTGGATCTGGGTCAGGCCGATGGTCATGTTCTGATTGATGGGGAGACCGGCACCGGCAAGACATTGGTGGCGCATGCCTTGCATGCCGTTGGTAGCCGCGCTGGCAAGAAATTCGTGCTGGTCAGTTGTTCGGCTTGGGAAGAAGAGGCGCTCGCCAAGCGCCTTTTTGGTCCCATGTTGCCCGAGGACAGTGCCTTGCCCGCAATCGAAGAAGCCCGTGGCGGGACCCTTGTTCTTGAGGATATCGAGGCCCTGAGCGAAGCCCTGCAGGCGCGGCTGTTGTCCGTGATCAACGAACAGGGCACTCCGGCTGAATCCCGCATTGTCGGCATCTGTAACATGCAGGAGGCGGGCCGGACCTGTGAGGATGCGCTGCGTCCGGACCTCTACTACCGTCTGGCGGCACTGAAAATCACCGTGCCGCCGTTGCGCCAACGGGGTGAGGATATTCTGACCCTGTTCACACGGTTGAGCGACCAGTTTGCTGATGAATATGGATGTGAGGCACCCAAGGTGTCGGCCCAAGAGGCAGCCCAACTGTTGCAGGCGCCGTGGCCGGGCAACGTCCGCCAGCTGATCAATATTGCCGAGCGTGCCGTGTTGCAGGCGCGTCGTGGCACCGGTTCCATTGCGTCTCTGTTGATGAACGATCACGAAGAAATGCAGCCGGTGATGACGACCGAAGGCAAGCCTTTGAAAGAATATGTAGAGGCGTTCGAACGTATGCTGATCGACAACACGATGCGTCGGCACAAAGGGTCCATCGCCAGTGTCATGGAAGAGCTTTGCCTGCCGCGTCGGACGCTAAACGAGAAGATGGCCAAGTACGGTTTGCAGCGTTCTGACTATCTCTGATCACCTTACGTGACAGCTTGTTGAAACAAGTGACCGCCGGGGAACTCGGCGGTCGTTTTGTTTCGTCTGCGCGCGTGGCATGAGTGCGGCATTGGTGTTGGGAGTTTGCTGTGATGATGCCGGATGCGTTCCTGTTTGACATGGATGGGCTGCTTTTGGACAGCGAGCGGATCTATTCCGCGGTAGCGCAAGAATTGCTGGTGCCGCATGGATTTGCGGCGCCAGAGGTTGAGGCACATTTTCTGACACTGGTTGGGGTTTCGGGCGATGCGGCGCGTCAACGGATTGCATCATTTTTGGGCCCGGATTTCGATCTGGCCGGATTTGATTCTGTCTGGCATTCCGAGGTCTCTCGCCGTGTAGCGGAGACCGTACCATTACGCCCCACGGTGCGAGACAGCGTCGAACGGTTGGCCGGGCAGGGGGCCAGGATGGCTGTTGTGACCTCGACCAATGGCGACACGGCCCGCGGACATCTGGATAAGGCAGGGCTTTTGCAGCATTTCGAAGTGGTCGTCGGCGGTAATGAAGTGCCGGCGCGCAAACCGGATCCCGCGCCCTATCTTCAAGCGGCCACGGCGTTGGCCATCGATCCAACCCGCTGCGCAGCGTTTGAGGACAGCGACAGTGGGATCACAGCGGCTGTGCGTGCCGGTTGCATCGCTGTTCAGGTGCCTGATTTGCGCCCTGCTGACCGGCCTTTGCCTCCGCTCGGGCAGCGGGTTGCCCCCGATTTGTGGGCCGCCATCGAAGAGGTTGGCGGATTTGGAGCTTTCCCCTAGCCACATAAGAACACCCGGCACTGATCCGCTAAGCACGCTTGCCTGTCCTCGCCGGTGGTGAGACGGTGCAATGGCGTGAGGTATGTAGTTGGTGGGGGCATGCGAGGATGAGGATTGTCAGCCTGAATGCCTGGGGTGGGCAGGTCTGGGATGCGCTTGCGTCTTGGGTCGCTAGTCTGGATGTGGACGTTTTGTGCCTCCAAGAGGTGACACGCGCGCCGGTGCGGAGCCCGGAATGGTTGCGTTATGTCGATCCCTATCGCGACTTGGCGCAGCGGGCGGACCTGTTCGGCGACATTTCTGCGTTACTTCCGGACCACCAATCCTTCTTCGCGGCGGCCACGCGCGGTGTTTTGACAGATCACGAAGGTGCTGCCGTTCCCTCTGAACATGGTTTGGGATTATGGGTCCGGCGCGACTTGGCCGTCACAGAGCTGGCACAGGGTTTTGTCCATGGCGAGTTTCGGCCGGACGGGTGGGGTGCGGAACCCGTGCCGCGCACGATGCAGGTGGTGCGATTGCAGGACCCCAGTTCGGGTCTGGGGCTGTGCGTCGGCCATTTTCACGGGTTGCGTGACCCGGCAGGCAAGGGGGACACAGCAGCACGTACCCTGCAGACAGAACGTGCGATTGCCCTATTTCGCTCGCTTTGGCCGCAAGACATCCCGGCGGTGCTTGCCGGGGATTTCAACTTGTTGCCAGACAGCGCCAGCTTTGCGCAGTTTGAACATGTTGGGCTGCACGATCTGATCGCGCATCATGGCATCACCGACACCCGCACGGCCCTTTATGAAAAAAGCCAGCGCTTTGCGGACTACATGCTGGTGTCTCGGGATTTGTTGTTCGGTGCGGCCTTTGATGTGCCGGGGCGACCCCAAGTGTCAGATCACCGACCCTTGATCCTGTCCATCTGATCCGTTGTCCGGGTGTTCGTCAGGCGACCGTTTGACGGCCGGGTGTTTTCGATGGGCGGTGGATTTCTTCGAACGGCAAAAGAATGGGAAACTGCGTCATTTGCCGGTTCGGGCGATTGCCCATTGTCATTTGCCCCGCCTTACACTTATCTAAAGGGATGAAGCAAAGACGCATTGCGCGTCACTTCGTATGAGTTTCGCTGTTGGACGGAACGGACAGGACCCCCTGCCGCAGTTCACAGACCGATTGGGCCAGCAATGGCCACGAATTGCTGACGCGGACCAAGGTCTGGCGCAGCTTATGAACGGACACGCTGCAGCAAAGCACCGTGTCGGAGAAGAACCGCGATGACGCGCGTGAGGACAGTACAGTTCCCGGCAGAAGGCCCCTCCGGCCTGATCTGCAGCGCGTCCATATTCGCCCAGACAAGACACGCCCCCAATGCGCTTGCGCCGCCAGGTGCCAGACGATTGCGGGCGCGCAATGGACTTTCATGCCAAAGAAAATGCTTATCGATGCCACCCACGCGGAAGAAACTCGCGTTGTGGTGGTTGACGGAAACAAGGTCGAGGAGTTTGACTTTGAATCCGAAAACAAACGCCAGCTTGCTGGCAACATCTATCTTGCAAAAGTAACACGGGTCGAGCCGTCGCTTCAGGCGGCGTTTGTGGACTATGGCGGCAACCGCCACGGCTTTCTGGCTTTTTCCGAGATTCATCCGGATTACTACCAGATTCCTGTCGCCGACCGTGAGGCGCTGATGGAGGAAGAGCGCGCCTATGCCGAGGCGATGAAGGCGCGCGACGACGATGAGGACAAACCCAAGCCGACAAGAAAACGGTCGTCACGGTCAAAGTCCAAGGCGTCGAAAGCCGCTGATACGGATGCTAAGGTATCGACCGAGATTGAGGGGATGGAGACCATCGACCTCGATACAGGCGCTGACTCTGAAACTGATGTGGCCGTGCCCGAGGGAGAGGCGTCCTCTCCAATGGAAACAGTCAAGGATACACCGGTTGATACGCCGGAAGCGGGCGAAGAGCTTGCCGAGGCTGACGACACCGCTGAGAGAGCTGAACCGGTTGAAACGGATGCCGATGAAGAAAGTTCGGCTTCCGAAGCGGCGGCGGTAGAAGAAGCAGAAAAAGCTGCAGATGCGGACGAGGCTGATGAGGCGGAGCAAGATGCTTCGACTGCCGATGCCGGTGAGGATGATGACGTCAAAGCAAAGGGATCGGATGCGACATCCAAGGATGACAGCATTGAATCCGTTGCAGATGAGGATGACAGCGAAGACATTCGTCCCCCGCGCAAACCGCGCCCACGCCGTTACAAGATTCAGGAAGTCATCAAGGTCCGTCAGATTTTGCTGGTGCAGGTCGTCAAAGAAGAGCGCGGCAACAAGGGCGCTGCGCTGACCACTTACCTGTCGTTGGCGGGTCGCTACTGCGTCCTGATGCCCAACACAGCGCGAGGTGGCGGCATCTCCCGCAAGATCACCAACGCCGCAGACCGCAAGAAGCTCAAGGAAATCGCTAACGAGATCGAAGTGCCGCAGGGCGCTGGCCTTATTGTACGTACTGCAGGGGCCAAACGCACGAAGGCAGAGATCAAGCGCGATTATGAGTATCTTCAGCGGCTGTGGGAACAAATCCGTGAATTGACTCTCAAATCCATTGCGCCAGCGAAAATCTATGAAGAGGGTGACCTGATCAAACGGTCGATCCGCGATTTGTACAATCGCGAGATTGACGAGGTGTTTGTCGAGGGCGAGCGCGGCTACCGCATCGCCAAGGACTTCATGAAGATGATCATGCCGTCCCACGCCAAGAACGTGAAGCAATACCAGGACAGCCTGCCGCTGTTCGCACGTTATCAGGTCGAAACGTATTTGGGAGGCATGTTCAACCCGACCGTTCAGTTGAAGTCGGGTGGCTACATCGTGATTGGTGTGACAGAGGCACTTGTCGCCATCGACGTGAACTCGGGTCGCGCGACCAAGGAAGGGTCGATTGAAGAGACCGCGTTGAAGACGAACCTCGAGGCCGCCGATGAGGTCGCCCGCCAGTTGCGCCTGCGTGACCTGGCTGGTCTGATCGTCATCGACTTCATCGATATGGATGAGCGCAAGAACAACTCGGCCGTTGAGAAGCGGATGAAAGATCGGTTGAAGACCGACCGTGCGCGTATTCAAGTGGGTCGCATCTCGGGCTTTGGCCTGATGGAGATGAGCCGCCAGCGACTGCGTCCCGGCATGATCGAAGCCACGACGCAACCCTGTCAGGCCTGTCACGGCACGGGTCTGATCCGCTCGGACGATAACCTTGCCCTGTCTATTTTGCGACAGATCGAGGAAGAAGGCACACGCCGCCGGTCGCGCGAGGTGTTGATCAAAGCGCCGGTTGGGATTGCAAACTTCCTGATGAACCAGAAACGCGAGCATATCGCGCAGATCGAGGGCCGATACGGTCTGTCGGTGCGTATCGAAGGTGATCCGCATCTGGTCAGCCCTGACTTCTCGCTTGAGAAATTCAAGACAGCGACCCGTGTGGTCAAGGCCGTGGATATGCCTGTCGTGTCCGTTGACACGTCGATCATGGATCAGGTGGATGAGGAAGAGGATGCCGCGCTGGCGGATGCTCCGGACGCGCCTATTGGTGAAGACGGAGAGCCCAAGACCAAGCGCCGTCGGCGGCGGCGTCGCAGCCGGAGCCGTAGCAAATCGTCCTCCACCGAGGTGACAGACGCAACTGCAGACCAATCCGACGCAGAGGTTGTGGATGACGCGGAAACGGTGACCGATGATGCCGTGCCGCAGGTCGAGGAGGCCGAGGCTGCGCCGGAGAAGGTCGAGGAGGCCGAGGCTGCGCCGGAGAAGGTCGAGGACGCACCGAAGAAGAAAACGACCCGTAGCCGTTCATCTCGGTCGCGGACTTCGACCAAGGCAAAGGTTAAAACCGATGCGGTAGAGGTTGACGCAACGCCGGAAGAACCGGCAGCTGAAGCGCCGAGTGCACCCGAAGCCAAGGATGCCCCTGCTGAGGAAGCAGCGCCTAAGAAAACCACGCGATCAACGCGATCACGCAGCACCAAGTCGAAGACGGCCAAGGCCGAAGAGACGCCTCCAGTGGCTGCCGAGGCCAGTGCCGAGGACGTGGCGGTTGTAGCAACGGACCCCGCGCCAATCGAAGAGGTGAAGGTGCCCGAAGCCGTGGCCGAAGTTTCTCCGCCGGCGCCAGAGGAGCCGCCGAAGCCGAAAAAGCGTGGCTGGTGGTCGCTTGGCAAATAAGAAAAAGGGGCGTGCCGGTGGCGCGCCCTTATCCTTTGCGGATGGTGTATCGCTGGATCGGACCATCCGTGTCGGCTGACTCAAGCGTATGACCGGCTTCTGTGCAAAAGTGGGGTACATCCACCACAGCCGCCGGATCGTCAGCCGTGATAACCAGCAAATCGCCGGAGGCCAGGTTCTGCATGCGCTTGCGCGCCTTTAGGACGGGCAGGGGACATAGCAGCCCAACCGCATCAAGTTCATGTGCGTCATTCATGGAATCCGAAATAGGCGCGATGTTACATCCTGTCCACAGACATGTGACCGTGTCGCAGGTGACGTGCGGGACAAGGACGGTTAGGTGGGTGATATGTTCGGAATCGATATCATCGACGCAAGCCTGATCCCTGCCATGAGCGTTGCGCTTCTTGCTGGCATCATCAGCTTTCTCAGCCCATGTGTGCTGCCGATTGTGCCGCCCTATCTGGCGTACATGTCGGGAATGACCGTGGGAGAGATGTCGGAAGGGCAATCCGGTCGCAACCGTGCCACTGTCACTGCGTTGTTTTTTGTGCTTGGCCTGTCGACCGTCTTCATCATTCTCGGTTTCGCCGCGTCGGCCTTTGGCGCGTTCTTTTTACAGAACCAGATACTGTTCGCACAGATATCCGGCGCGGTGATCATGGTGTTTGGCCTGCATTTTCTGGGCGTGTTCCGCATTCCGTTCCTCGATCGCGAGGCCCGGATGGATGCCGGGGATCAGGGTGGGTCATCCTTTGGTGCGTATATCCTTGGATTGGCTTTCGCATTTGGCTGGACCCCGTGCATCGGCCCGCAACTGGGTGCCATTCTGACCCTTGCTGCATCCGAAGCCTCGGTCACACGGGGGACATTCCTGCTTGGCATATACGCGGCCGGTCTGGGCATTCCATTCCTGTTGGCCGCGATGTTCATGAGCCGCGCGATGGGCTTCATGAACAGGATCAAACGGCACATGGCCTTGATTGAAAAGGTTATGGGCGGGTTGCTGTTGGTGGTCGGCGCCGCAATGCTGTTTGGGCTGTTCACACGCTTCTCGTTCTGGCTGCTTGAACAGTTCCCTGCACTCGCCACGTTAGGCTAAGCAGTCACAGCCTTACTTTGGCCGTAGAAGCGCGTTAGGTTGCACCAAAAGGTGCATGAATGAGCAGGCCGCATCCAAAATCCGTCTCGCGTCGCCGGGTGTTCTACATTCCGGGCTATGACCCGATTCATCCCCGTCGCTACCGTGAACTCTATCGTAAGGAAGGTGCGGCTCAGGCGGAAATCTCGGGCTACCAGATTGCGCTGCATCCGGCCTCCAAATCCGAACATTACGGTTGGCAGGTTGATGCCGAAATCGATGGCGCAAATGCGCATGCAGATATCGAGGTGCTGGTCTGGTCCGACATTGTGCGTGGGTCAATGGAGGCTTCGATACCCGACACATACCTGCAATTGGTGCAGACCGCATGGACGTACATTGCCTCGGGTGCTCTGCGCCGATTGATGCGATTGCGGAAGGGGCCTGTGATTGCGGCCTTGTATCCCGTTGGCATGTTGCTGGGACAGGCGTTGCTGGGCCTCCTTCTCTGGTACGGCCTGTGGCGCGTCGGCGCAGCCTTTGGGTCCGTTGGAGCATGGGGCGGCCTGCTTCTCGGCGCTGCGGCCTGTATCACTCTATTACGTTGGTTCAAGGCAAAGGATGGCAAGATCTTTGCCTACTACCTCATGCATGACTATGCCTATTCTGCTGCGTCCAATGGGGCGAACCCACCTGCATTGGAAGAGCGTATGCGTGACTTCCGCTGCAGCATAGCGTCGGCCCTGTCAGAAGACGTGGATGAAGTGCTGATCGTTGGTCATTCGTCTGGTGCCCATCTGGCGGTTTCGATCTTGGCAGACTTGATCCGGACGGGGCAGGTGCCCGCCAATGGCCCTGCTCTGGCATTTCTGTCCTTGGGCCAGGTCGTGCCCATGGTCTCCTTCTTACCGGACGCACACCGCCTGCGTGCCGATCTGCAATATCTGTCGGCGCAGGACGCGTTGACATGGGTCGACGTAACGGCTCCGGGCGATGGATGCGCCTTTGCGCTGTGTGATCCCGTTTCGGTCTCTGGTGTTGCACCGCACAACAAGCGTTGGCCTTTGGTGTTCTCGGCTGCCTTCACTCAAACACTTAGCCCGGCGCGATGGAAAGAGCTGCGATGGCGTTTCTTTCGGCTGCATTTTCAGTATCTGTGTGCGTTCGATCGCCCCAGGGACTATGACTATTTCCAGATCACAGCAGGTCCACTGACTTTGGCGGACCGTTATGCCGGTCGACCACCGTCCAAATCGCGCATCGATCACGCGGTGTCGAAATACACGTCAGTTGCCGCATGATCCCACCCAAACCACCCAGCCGCCCTGATCGTGTGTCTCTCCGGCGATATGCACGTCTTTTTCGGCAGGACATCTTGTCGGCTCAGCCGGCTCGTCTCTATCGCGCGTGGATGGCCGAGTTTCGGACGCCGTTTTTTCGCAGTTACCTGATGAATCAACCGGAGTTGGTAAAAACAGTCCTAAAAGATCGTCCCGCGGACTTTCCGAAATCTGACCGCGTGAGCGAGGGCCTGCGTCCTCTCCTTGGGAATTCCGTGTTTCTGACCAATGGCGAGACGTGGAAACGACAGCGACGCATCATTGATCCGGCGTTTGAGGGCGGGCGCCTGCGCGAGACATTCCCCGCCATGTGGGATGCTTCTGAAGCTGCCGCGGTGCGTTTACCCGAAGGTTTGGTTGAGATTGAGGAACAGACAAGCCATGCGGCGGCCGATGTTATTTTTCGCACACTCTTCTCCATTCCGATCGAGGACGCGTTGGCGAGCGCCGTTTTCCACGAATTCCGTGCGTATCAACGCAGCCAGCCCATCCTGAATATTGCGGCTTTCGTACCGTTGCCACGTTGGATGCCGCGCTTTTTCCGTCGTGACACCAGGGCCAGCGCGGCGCGTATTCGGGCGTTGATTGCCAAGTTGGTTGATCAACGCGCAAAGGAAATTGCCGAGGGCACGGCGCCGGATGATCTGGCGACCAAAATCATGACGACCCCTGATCCTGAAACGGGCGAAACCTTTTCCCCCGAAGAAATGGTGGATCAGGTTGCGATCTTTTTCCTTGCGGGACACGAAACCAGCGCATCGGCCTTGGCGTGGGCTCTGTACTTGCTGGCGCTGTTTCCTGACTGGCAGGAGAAAGTGGCAGCTGAGGCGGTGGCTTTGAAGGATTGTGATTTCGCAGTCATGTCCAAACTGCCGGTGACGCGGGACGTATTCCGCGAGACGCTTCGCCTTTACCCGCCCGTCCCCATGATGGTGCGTGAGGCGACCTGTCCTGAACGGTTTCGGGATCGGGACGTGCCCAAGGGCAGCCAGTTGGTGCTAAGCCCTTGGCATTTGCACCGTCACGAGCGGCTGTGGGAGCGTCCAGATGAATTCGATCCGGCGCGGTGGCAAACCGAGAACGGCAAGACCTGCGGGCGAGACGCCTACATTCCGTTTTCCGCCGGCGCGCGCGTTTGTACAGGCGCTGGCTTTGCCATGGTCGAAGGGCCGCTGATTCTGGCTCGGCTGCTGCGTGATGCGAGGGTATCGTGCGCAGAGGGGCGTGTCCCCATACCCGTCGCGCACCTGACGGTCCGGTCAAAAGGTGGAATCTGGCTCCAGATCGGCAAAAGATAGCGCAAACAGTGGCTTGGCGGGATTTCTTGCGGGTCAGGAATGCGTTAGGTCTGACGTAATTGAAGTCATGACTTTGGAGCACGGTATGACCGACTTTGCCAAGATGCGGGACCAGATGGAAAACGGAAGCGGCTTTATTGCTGCATTGGACCAGTCGGGGGGATCCACGCCCAAGGCGTTGGCGCTCTACGGTGTGGATGCATCGGACTACGCGTCCGAGGACGAGATGTTTGCCGAGATCCAGAAAATGCGCGAGCGCATTATCCTGAGCCCGGATTTCACAAGTTCCAAAGTCATTGGTGCGATTCTGTTCGAAAAGACGCTTCGTGAGCGGATCGAGGGACAGGCGGTTCCTGCTTATCTGTGGAACAAGCGGGGTGTTGTTCCTTTTCTGAAGATTGACAAAGGGTTGCAGGACGAAGCTGACGGCGTTCAGTTGCTGAAGGCTATTCCCGGCCTTGCAGACACCTTGGCCGAAGCAAAGGCAATGGGCATCTACGGCACCAAGGAACGGTCGGTTGTGCACACGGCCAATGCAGCTGGGATCAAGGCGATCGTCGCCAACCAGTTCGATGTCGCCCAAGAAGTGATTGCTGCTGGTATGGTTCCGATCATTGAGCCGGAGGTGAATATTCATTCCGAAACCAAGGCGCAGGCCGAAGAGATGCTGGCCGACGCATTGATGGCGCAAACCGAAGCTCTGAAGGACGGGCAGGACATCATGCTCAAGTTGACGTTGCCCGAGCAGCCCGGCCTCTATGATGCGTTGGCCGATCATCCGCGTGTTCAGCGTGTTGTGGCCTTGTCTGGCGGATATTCCACGCAAGATGCGAGCGCGCGGCTGTCCCAGAACCACAAGATGATCGCAAGCTTCAGCCGTGCCCTGACCGAAGGTTTGCAGCGCGACATGAGTGATGATGGGTTCCACGCCGCGCTTGGTGGCAACATCAACCAGATTTTTGAAGCGTCTATCGCTTAGTTTACCAAAGACGAACACTCTGAACCCGCTCTTTTTTATGAGGGCGGGTGGCGTCTTGTCTGAGTTTACTGAATCGCCGTGCTACGTCGTTCAGCACGGCGACTTGTCATGGCCATTTGTGCTTAACGGTTCATCCAACGCTTGAGTACATAGACGCGAATGGCTGATGCAAGACCGACATCTGTGCCACGACTTGCATCAATTTCGGCGGCCAAGTCATTGATCGGTCTGTGCTCTTCTTCCGCGATCATGCGAAAGGCTTTCCAGAATTCAGGCTCCAGTGACACGCTGGTTCGGTGCCCTTTGAGGGTGAGGGAGTGCTTTTGTGGCCGGGTGCTCACTGCTCAGCCCAGAACCGCCGGGACGGATCGAGCTGCGCAATACGCTCATACGTATTCAGCAAGCGCGCCAACGAACCTTGGTTGGCACGAATGTAGCGTCGCGCCCGACGCAAGGCACGAATTTGGTCGCGCACGGCTGTGTTATGGGGCTGTGTCATAGAACACCTGTAACTCTTTGCGCAGACAATTTGACCTGTGTTTATGGCTTTTTATCGCCACCATTTGCACCATACGGGGACGTTTCGGCGGCTTTGCCGTCCAAATCTCGCGCAGACCGGGAGTTTTCCCGCTTTGCGTGATCTTTCTCTGCCTTGGTCAATCCGAACGTGATCGCATTGGCGTCGGCACGTGCTTTCTTATCTGCACGTGCGCGCGCCTTACGCACCTTGTTCAGGTTGATGGGCGTGGTCATTTTGGCCCGATCATGTTTTCGGGGCGCACGACCTCATTGAACCGTTCCTCGGTCACGAAACCAAGTTTCACCGCTTCCTCGATCAGCGTGGTACCATTTTTGTGGGCCGTTTTGGCGACCGTCGTGGCGTTGTCATAGCCGATTTCGGGCGCCAGCGCGGTAACCAGCATCAGCGACTCGCGCATCAACTTGTCGATACGGGTTTCGTCTGCTTGCAATCCGTCCACGAGGTTGTCGGTGAAAGCTGAACATGCATCCCCAAGCAACTGCATGGATTGCAGCACGTTATAGGCCATCATGGGTTTATAGACGTTCAGTTCGAAATGGCCCTGCGACCCGGCAAAGCCCACTGCCGCGTCATTGCCCATCACGTGTGCACAGACCTGCGTCAGGGCCTCGCATTGGGTCGGGTTCACCTTGCCCGGCATAATGGATGACCCTGGCTCGTTCTCGGGCAGAACAAGTTCACCCAATCCGCAGCGAGGGCCAGAGCCCAGCAGGCGAATGTCGTTGGCAATCTTGAACAGGGATGCAGCGACTGTCTTCAGCGCGCCAGAGATTTCCACCATGGCGTCATGTGCGGCCAAAGCTTCGAATTTGTTCGGAGCGGTGACAAAGGGCAGGCCGGTGATGTCGGCCATGTGACCCGCGACCGCCTCGGCCCAGCCAACTTTGGTGTTCAGGCCGGTGCCGACAGCCGTACCGCCTTGTGCAAGTTCGTAGATGCGGCCCAGCGCGTCTTTGACCCGCTGGATGCCCATGGCGACCTGGTGGCTATAGCCCGAGAATTCTTGGCTGAGCGTAAGCGGCGTTGCATCCTGAGTGTGTGTGCGTCCGATCTTGATGATGCCGTCGAACTGCGCGACCTTAGCTTCAAGCGCCGCATGCAGTTTTTCTAGGCCCGGCAACAGCACGTCGCGTGCGGTCATCGCCGTCGAGATATGCATGGCCGTCGGGAAGGTATCGTTCGACGATTGGCCCATATTGCAGTGATCATTTGGATGCACCGGCTCCTTTGAGCCAATGACGCCGCCCAGGATTTCAATCGCGCGGTTTGCAATCACCTCATTGGCGTTCATGTTGGACTGCGTGCCGGAGCCCGTCTGCCAGACAACCAACGGGAAGTTGTCATCCAGCTTGCCGTCCACCACTTCACCCGCCGCTTCAATGATTGCATCGGCCAGCTTTGCATCGAGTGTTCCCTGCGCCTTGTTCTGCATGGCGCAGGCCTTCTTGATCACGCCCAGCGCGCGCACCACAGGCACCGGCTGCTTTTCCCAACCGATCGGAAAATTCATGATGGAGCGTTGTGTCTGCGCACCCCAGTACTTGTCGGCTGCGACCTCAAGCGGGCCAAAACTGTCAGATTCGGTGCGGGTATCGGCCATGACGTGGCTCCTTTTGCGCGTGTCGTTCTTGTGTCATGCATCTACCGGCCACAAGCTGTACAGACAAGCACCGGTGGCCAGTTCATCGACTGTGTCATATCACAATGACGACGGGAGGGTGCATCCGTGTGCGAGCGTTCCTATATCTGAGAAAACGGGAGGAAAAAGGACCAACTCATGACCCTATCACGTGCATTTCCTGGTGGCTCAATGCGGCCCTTCATTGTTGCTATCGTTGTGCTAGGGACTGCGATGTTCGCGATGGTGGGACCCGTGCGCGCCGATATTACACCTTTTGTTGGGCAATACTCTGGCAGTGCTGAAGTCATGCAGGCGAATGGAACAAAAATTCCGCGCGACATGAGTGTTGAGATCAATGAGACGAAACAGGGGTTCACGGTTAAGTGGTCGTCAGTCACGCACAGGGCATCTGGTAAGTTATCTGAAAAATCCTATTCCATTGATTTTGTGCCCAGTGGTCGAGGTGACGTTTACGCGGCAGCTCAAAGAAAGAACGTTTTCGGTCACGAGGTGCAACTCGATCCAATGAAAGGCGAACCCTATGTTTGGGCGCGCATCGATGGGGAAACCCTGACTGTGTATTCCCTGTTTGTTGATACAGATGGCGGGTACAGCCTGCAGCGATATGATCGCACGCTTACGGAAGGCGGCTTGAACTTGAACTTCCAAAACATACAGGACGGAGAAATCCTGCGTGCCGTAGAGACATTCTTGGTCCGGGACTAACCGCTTCGTCTATTTCCTGAAACTGTCCAATGAAACGATGTCGGCATCTTTGCCGTCATCATCCGCCGTGGCACTGTGTTCCTGCGCTGGTTTGGGAGCCGCCGGCGCGCGGCTTGGCAGGATTTCCGGTGGGGTTGCTGGCGCAGTGTCTTCTTCGTCGTCACCTTGGGTTTCGAAGCGAAGCCCAAACTCGACTGATGGATCAACAAACGTTTTTATTGCATCATAGGGTATGTACAGCGGCTCCGGAGCGTCACCGAAATTCAGTGTCACGGCAAATCCTTCGGCACCGACATCCAGCTTGTCGTACCAGTGCTGCATGACGACTGTCATTTCCCCTGGATAGCGGTCGCTCAACCAGTCAGCCAGTTCTGCATCTGGATGGCTGGTATCAAACGTAATGAAGAAGTGATGTGAGCCGGGCAGCCCGTTCTGGGCAACATCCGTCAATACCTTGCGGATAAGGCCACGCATGGCCTCATGCATCAGGTTGCCGTAATCGATGTTCCGGCTCATGGCGATCCTCGTGCTGCGTGTGCCAACCATATCCCAATTTACCGCAGAGGGAAGAGGCGGCAGAGCCCAATTAGACTAAAGCAGCCCCAAAATTGAGAGTGCACATCCAGACGCCGCCAGGACCAGCAATGTAGCAGGCAAATTGACGCTTAAGCGCAGCAGCAGAAGCCCTGCAAATGCAGCGAGTGCGACGGCCCACGGATTGAATGTAGACAGGTCGGGAATGGGCAGAGAACCAAACG
Organism: Tateyamaria omphalii; assembly: GCF_014651375.1. Classification (GTDB taxonomy): domain Bacteria; phylum Pseudomonadota; class Alphaproteobacteria; order Rhodobacterales; family Rhodobacteraceae; genus Tateyamaria; species Tateyamaria omphalii. The sequence continues at coordinate 38,267 of NZ_BMWT01000002.1, read as the reverse complement.
TTGCGGTGCCGACATCTGCAAAAAAAACGTGCAACGCGAACCAGATTGACAGATTCAGAATGACACCGACGACAGCAGCCGTAATTCCATGCAACGCTGCAGACAGCCGGGGGCGTGCAGCGATGTTGTCCAGATATGGGCCTGTCACAAAAATCCATAGGAAACATGGCACAAAAGTCACCCAAAGTGTCAACGCTCCTGCCGCCAGCGCAAGCACCAGACCGCCCTGTGCGTAGCCAGCAAGCAGCGCAACAAACTCTGTCACCAGAATGAGGGGGCCGGGCGTCGTCTCTGCGAGGCCCAGCGCGTCTATCATCTGGCTGGTTTTGATCCAGCCATGGTCTTGAACCACTTGCTGGGTCATGTAGGCCAACACGGCATAGGCGCCGCCAAAAGTGACGACTGCGAGCTTAGAAAAGAACAGGCCGATCTCGAGCAGAAAGCCTTGCGCGGTGAACCACAACACCGCCAGCGGCGTGATCCACAATGTTCCGAAAATGACAATTGTGCGTCCGCTTCTCGGTTGAGCCGGGGCAGGCAGCGCGTCCGTGGGTCCGCCTTTGGCGTGTAGTGCGCCTACGATGCCTGCGGCGACAACAACCAACGGAAAGGGAATGCCGAAAACGAATAAGGCTAGGAAGGCCGCGCAAGACAGACCCCACGCCACCGGGCTCTGCAGTGTGTTTCGCCCGAGCCGTAACAGCGCTTGCAAAACGATCACGATCACAGCCGCCTTGATGCCGAGGAAAGCAGCTTGAACCATAGGGATGTCGCCAAAGTGGATGTACGCCAACGCAAGGGCAAGGATCACCACGGCTCCGGGTACAACAAAAAGTGACCCGGCAAGCAAACCGCCACCGATGCCGCGCAACCGCCATCCTGCATACGTGGCCAATTGCATGGCCTCGGGGCCGGGTAAGAGCATGCAAAGTGACAGTGCTCGCAGGTATTGATCTTCGGTCAGCCATTTCTGGCGCGAGACCAATGTTTCGTGCATCAGAGCGATCTGTGCAGCTGGGCCGCCGAAAGACAGCAAGCCAATACGGCCAAAGACCCGGGTCAGTTCCGACCAGCTCTGTTCCATCAAACAACCTCCTGCCGATCAGATTGGCGATATTGCAACCAAGCGGCATCAAGAAACGGCAGGGCGGCACGGGCCAAGTCTTCATCACGTTCGTGAAGATTGGGCAATACGCCAAGCAGCGATGTGACAGGAGATGTTGTTGTTTCAATGGACGCAATAAAACCCATCAGATCAGGAGACATGAGGCCCGTGGCGGCAAAGCTTTGGCCTGGCGGTGCTTCAGGCAAGGCGTGGGCGTCAAAACGTGCGGCGACGTCATGTAGATGCACGGGCGAGACCCACAACACTATTGCATCCTGATCATACCAGCGTCGGATCACCCACGCGGTGACAAGGACCTTCGGGGTTCGTGTTGCGGGCAGAACCCACGGCGTTCCTGGGGGTGGGGCAGTGTCCAATGCAAGACATGGATAACCCGCAGTACGCCAAGCGCTGTTCCCTCCCTCCAATGCACGCGCGTCAAAGCCCATGCCGCGCAGCACAGCTGCGGCACCGTGCGACAGCTTCAGACCCTTTTGGCAAATGGTTACAATCGGCGAGTCCGGTGCCTGCAAAGCACACTGATGTTGCACGTTCAGATGCGGTACATGTCGCGCTGTTGGCAGGCGCCAAGGATCAGAAGCTACATCCTCGGGTATGGATACGTCGATCAGACATGGTGCTTTGCCTGTTCCAAGTAGAGGCAGCAACTCTGTTGCATGAATTGAGTGGGGTCTATGGTCCATTGTGGCATCCTTTGATCACAACAAAAGGATGCGACGCTTGGGCCAATGTGTGGTTAGCCTGATGGGGCAGTCGCAGTGGCCCCAACTGGGAGCTTGCGCATTGATGCTCTGCAGGTCAACCCTTTGATCTGTTGAACGTCTGGACAGGTCGGAGGTAAGCCCTGCACCCATCCAGCGCAGTGTGAGTAACTGGATGATGTATTTAGGTGCTTAATGTGCTCATCCAACTGGCTGCCTAAACACATGAAACGTCAGTTGTGCATAGAGCGTCTTCAGCACACTTGCGGTCATTCGGGAATTGGTAGCACGACACCTGATGTAGGCCAATGCAGTTTGCCACCCTTACCGAAGGCGTGTTCCACCAAGCATCACAGCCATCGCGTTCTCGGGAAGTAAACTCAGTTGTTCGAACAGCGTAAGTGAATCCGTGCCGGTATAAATCTCGACCATCTGGATGCCTTCGAACCGTGCGATCACTTGCCCGAAGACATGCACAGGGTCGCCGGTATCCGCCGAATGACTTTTGATTTCGACCAGAGCCGACAGCCAATCGTCTTGTTCCATTGTGATGGGCAGGGTGATTTCTATGGGACCCAGCAATTCGCGCACCATCGTTACCAACTCGGTAAGGTCCTCAATCGAAAAGGGCATATCGCCCATGATCCCGCGCGAACGTGCGTTGGGTGCAAGGAACTTCGGAATCGCATCTAGGTCTCCCTTGATCCACACCTCGTCGTACCAGCCTTGCAGGGTCTTGACCTTGTGCGGCATGCGCCCCTCGTTCTCAATCAGACAATTTGCACAACAGCGATAACGCCCGGGACTTAACAATCCTTGAACCCGACGCAAAAATACCAAAGTCTTTTTGAAAGTGCAGGCTTCTGTTGCCAGGTGCCTGCGAACCCCGCCTAACGCGGCTAGGCGCTAGGGCTTAAAGTCGGTTCGACTAGGACTGCTTACGCAGCCATAGCAACCGGAGCACGATTGTCGTTTGCAATTGTACTGTTTTCGCCGGTAACGGTGGCAGACAGCCGAGACAAAGCTAACCCCTTTAGACGTCCGTCGATCCTGTTTCGGCCCCATGATCCCCCAAACGAAGGGATGGTTGGTGGAGCCGCCGGGTACCGCCCCCGGGTCCGATCCGTTTATTACGAGCGCGTTTATGTCCATAGTCCCGAGGGACAGGAGTTAGATATGTGAAGAGCGCACCCTTTGCAATCTGTGAGACGCTCAGCTCAGGACTCTCCTGACATAGAAATCAGCGCTGGTCGACATTAATTTTCTTGCGTAGAACGCTGATTAAAAAGGATTAGCGGCCAAAAACCATGCCGCCAGCATGACTTCAATACCCCCAAAAATCAGCACTTTTTTCACAGGTGGTTTGTCAAACAGCAAAGACAAACACCGCCCCAAGGCCGCGCCGACAAAGGCAAAGCCGATCATTGCATAGGCCAACGGTTCGTCAATCCAGATGGCAGCAAGTCCTGCCACGACGAACAGCCCGCCAACGGACGCACGCATCTCGCTGAGCCCCATTGTGCTGTGTGTAGGTGCGAGGTCGAGAGCAGAGGCAGTATAGCGCGGTGCAACGAAACCGAAGAGGCCGAAAGCGATCGTGAGCACTGCGGCGACTATGTTCAAGAAGTCGATCATGGGCGGCACGTAGGGCCATGTGCGATCCGAGGCAAGGCTAGAAGCTGTCTCTTATCGGCGTGTTCAATCGGTCCTCAAGGTCTTTGTTGAAAGCCTCAAGATCAGTGGTCGGGTCGAGGTCATCGACCGTTTTGATGTCGACCGAGATATGGCGTCGCCCTTTGCTGCGTCCAATAAACGTCCAGAAATAGTCATATCGCGCGGGTTGGAACCTGCCCAACCCGTCAAGCCTAAGCAGCAATACCGGGCTGTCAGGTTTAGTTTGTAGGATATCCCGCGCCCCGGACAGGTGTGGTGCGATCACCTCGGTTTCCTGCTGCCTTGTGTGGCCCGACGGGAACAGCAGGATGCTCTCTCCGCGGTCGAGCGCAGACAGGATGCGCTGCATGCTTGCCTCTTTTTGGGCCTGCCGTTTTTCCGCTGGCCAAGACTTGGGGGAACTGACCGGGATCGCACGGGCCACGAACATGGGAAACCATTGCATCCAGTTGTAGTATTCATTGTAGTGTACCACGGGCCGGATACGCTGTGTCGTGTAGAGTATCGCGGCAATCAGCGGTCCATCGAAACGGCTGACATGGGTAGCGAGGATCAGCGCGCCTCGCGTGTCCTGCAGCAGGTGTTTGCCGGAACAGCTGACATTGTAGAACAGTGAGAAATACGTGCGCACGATGGCGAAGAAAAAGTGGCGCAGCCATTTACCCAATGTCTCATCGATCAATCGCAACATATTGGGCATTCCGGTACCGCACGTGTCTTGCCCGACAGTTGCGGTCTGTTGCTGTTAGGTCAATGCCTTTTTTACAGCGCGGTCCAAAGCCCAACACCACCCACGACAATCAAGCTGACCGCCCAGACAAGCTCCAAGTCGAACCAGCCCCGTTTGAGGAAATTGAGGCCCAACCAGCGATGCACGGCATAGGCCACTGCTCCGCCGGATCCCATCATGGCAACGGTATGCAGTACTGCCACGCCGAGGGCCAACGCCGTCGTGGCCATTAGGGCCGACGCTGCGCGGTGGCCCGCATCCAGTTCCTCAATGGCACAAAGGCCCAAGTATATGGGCACCAGCATCAGCGCAGCACCGTGAGCCAATGCCACGAGGAACGACCACAGTGTCAGCTTGTGCGGCGGAATGCGGGCAAGGAACCGGGGGTGCTTGCGCGTGATGGCAAGATAGAGGCCCATCGCGATCACGATTAGCCCCGCGCCAATACGTATTTCGCCTTGGTAATCGATCAGCAATGTCATCATCGAAAATGGCAGCAGAATACCCAGCATCGCCACGAAATGACCAAGCGATAGGGCACCTAAAGCGGGCCAGAGCGCGCTGCGTCTGCGTTCGAATAGGGCTGACGAAACGACAAGGGGCCAGCCCATGCCGGGGTTCAGGCCGTGGTAGAGGCCGGAGAGGATGACGGCGAGCCAGAGGCCCGCCGCCGTCGTCATATCCATCAGACCGAGGGGTAGCAGAAACTGTCGGTCGAACAGTCGCCGCCTTCAAGCCGGATCTGGTGGCTGCGGTAGCCTTCCGGGAACTTGGTCCAGAAGTTTTCGTCCAGTGTCAGCCCACCGTTTTCACCAACATGGGCCATGACCATCGCCGCACCACGTTCACCGGGGTAGAATTGGTCGTCCCAAGTGGAATAGAGCGAGTTGGTCCAGTACACGCGTTTGCCGTCGCGGCTGATCTCAACCATCTGTGGACCGTAGCCAAAGTCTTGGCCGTTGGGGTGTTTGGTTTTCTTTACGATACCGCCGATCTCGACCTTGCCCGCAAGAACCGGGTTCATCGGGTCGGACACGTCGTATTGGTGCATTTCGCCAAGGCCCCAACACGCGACATAGAGGTACTTATCATCCAGGCTCAGGTCGATGTCAGTGACCAGCGGCGGCACGGCACCGAACCCCTTGAGCAAGTCAGGCAGGTCGTCCGCATCTGCGGGCACCGGGTCGATGGTGATCGTCTTCTTGGCTTGCCATTCGCCATCATCATCCCGCCACCAAGTAAAGATCGCACCTTGCAAGTTGGTGGTGTCAACAACAACGCCACAGAAACCGTATTCCTTGACGGGGTCGTGAGCAGGGCGGATTTCCAGAGCCATCTGGTGGTGTTCACCCAGATCAATGGACTTTGTCACCTTGCGCCCGCGCAGGTCCCAGAAGTGGATCGTGTGGCCGTATTTGTTCGACAACAGATCTTCGGGCACAACACCGTTTTCAAATTGCGGCGGCAGGCCCCATTCGCTGCTGACCATGTAGTCACGCGGCAGGTTCCACCAGAAATCATAGTGCTTGTCTTGAATGCCTCGGTCCATCTCGTAGCGGCCCAGAATGTCGAAAGTTTCACAATCCATGATGAAGATACCGGGAGGGCCATCTGTGCCATCCTCGCCACCGCCGCCCAAGGTCGAGACATAGATTCCTTCGGGTCCGCAATGGATCGTGTGGGGGCGGGAATATCCTGTTTTTTCAAACAGCTCTTCCGGTTCGATAATCTTGTGAATCTTGGCTTTGAGCGGCTCTTTTACATCAATGATGTAGATGCGGGAAGACCGGATGCCCGGAATGATCAGGTAACGCCGCTCCAGAAAGGCGTGGCCGGTCAGTGGCGAAAGCGCTGACGAGCAAGCGTTCCAGCCGAAGTGGTGAAATTCGTCGCCAAGGTTGGGGACGTACAGCTCGTGCACGATCTGGCTGTAGGTCTTGCTCTCGGGATCAACATCCACGACAGCCAAACCATCCGGCTTGGTCCCATCCGGGCTGAGCATCAGCGTGAATGCCAGCTTCTCGACCGGCGCCTGCATGGCATCGTTGGGCGAGGGGTAGAATGTTGGGTCGGGTCTCAAATTCATGGCTTCCTCCCTGAAGCATGTGTCAATCGGTGCCCGGCCCCTCGGTTGCCTTTGCGACTTCGTATGGGAGGGATCAGGCGGTCTTGTGCTCCTTTTCTGCGGCCTTTTGGGCGCGGGCGGTGACGACCGAATGGGCCAGCTCCCGCGTGTAGGCTTCTAATTCAACCAATGTCGCGTCGATCTTGGGCGCATCCTGCGCCTCGACGGCATCTGCAATGTCCGTGTGCAATGCCACAATCGCTTCGCGCGATCGGGCGGTGAAGGTGATCATGTTCATCAGGGGCTGCATGGCCTCAACAGCACCGGCAAGCTGGTAGCTGAGCACCTTGTTGCCTGCGCCATCCACCAAAGCGCGGTGGAAGGTGACATCGGAGGCGCAAAACGCCTCGTCCGTGAGACCCGGTTGGCCTTGACGATGAATTTCGGCGCGCATGGTCGCCAGCTGGTCAGGGGTGCGGCGCTGTGCAGAAAGCGGGGCGCAGGCGCGTTCAAGCGCGTACCGTGCCTCACACGCCACGTCGAAACTGACGGCGTTCATGGACAAAAGCAGGGTCGAGGTTGTGACCTGCTGGGCATAGGCGTCTTCGAATCGCAGGCGGTTGACGAAGGCACCTCCCGATGCGCCACGCTGTGTGCGGATGAGTGATTGGGCGGCCAGCCGCTTCAAGGCCTCGCGCACCGTGGGACGGGACACATCAAAGTGATCGGCCAGTTCCGCCTCGGACGGCAGACGCTGATCCACGATCAGATCACCTGCGATGATCGCATCCCGGATTGCCTTTGCAATCTGGGCGGAGAGATCAACCGTGCTGTCAGGATCAATTTTCATTTGTCTTACATTTTAATGTCTGACATTTAATCTGGCAAGTATTGAGTCGCGCGCTGTCGGGGAGGACACATGCCGCATCTCGTCAGATCAACGCTCTGGCTGGGGTTCTTTGGGGCCATCCTGGTGTCATGGTGGGTCATGTATTCCATGTCGATGGATATGGACCTCGACCTGATCGGGCGTCCGGGCGAGATGGGTGCGCGCATGGCCGCGATGGACCCGCGTATGCCCATGTATATGCCGATGGCAAACTTTGGTCCGCTGTTCGCGATGTGGGCCATCATGATGGCGGCGATGATGTTGCCGACGCTCGTACCGACTTTGCGCAGTTACGAGGACTTGATGGTTTCCGCGGATGGGACGCGGGCAGGGTGGCTGGGCGTGATCGCAGGATACTCCATTGTGTGGGTGGCTTTCGCTGCGCTCATCACGGCAGTACAACTGGCCTTGCTTTTTGGCGGCGTCATCGACATGCTTGGCATATCCAAGACCACCACATTTGCGGGCCTGCTGTTGCTGGTCGTTGGTCTGTTCCAATTCACCCGAGCGAAGGAAATCTGCCATGGCGTATGCCATAGCCCGATGACGTATTTTCTTGGACACTGGCGCACCGGCTTTAGGGGCGGGCTGCGTATGGGCCTCGGCCTCGGCGCATTTTGCGTGGGCTGCTGTTGGGGCTTTATGGCTCTTGGCTTTGTCGGCGGCGTGATGAGCTTGCTTTGGATGGGCCTCGCCACGCTGTTTATGGTGATCGAAAAACTGCCCCAGATCGGGCATGTTGTTACAAAACCCATGGGGGTTCTGCTTGTGCTGGGTGGCATTGGCGTGCTCGCATATCCCTTTGTCTCAGGAGGTTAAGATGGCCGTGAAGAAACGTCCCGACGCCGATAGGCTGCCCATCAGCCAACGGATCGACAGCCGGATGCCGAACCCCGGCCGACGCCAAATGTCGCCTACGGAGTGGGCCATCAAGGGCGAGCTATTCCTGAACTGCTCGTGCGAAGTGTTCTGTCCTTGTGTGGTCTCACTTGGCGCCCATCCGCCCACAGAAGGGCATTGCCACGCATGGATGGCCATCGCGATTGATGAGGGCCACTATGAGGGCGAAGACCTGTCGGGCCTGAACGTGGGCCTGATGGTCGACATTCCGGGCCGCATGGGCGAGGGCGGCTGGCGCGTTGCGGCCTATGTGGACGAGCGGGCCAGCGGCAAAGCGTACAACGGCATCCTGCAAATCTTCTCGGGCGCTGCCGGTGGCACAACGGGTCTCTTCACCATGCTGGTCAGCGACATCGTGGGCGCCGAGCGCGAAAAGGTCGAAATCGTGCGCGAGGGCAAGAAACGCGGCCTCTATATCGGGCGCAAAATCCAGGGTGAGATCGAGATGCTGGACGGCAAGTCACCCGATCATCCGGTGATGATCTCGAACTCGAAATACTGGATGGGCCCTGACATCATTGCGGCGCGCGGTGTGAAATCCAAAGTGCGCGACTATGGTCGCATCTGGGATTTCGGCGGCAAGTCGGCCGAGATCTGCCCCATTGATTGGAAAGGCCCCAAACCATGATCGAAGCGGGTTATGTGCGCATCATGGCCCGTTACAACGCCTGGCAGAACCGGCAATTGACCGAGATGCTGACCGGCGTTCCAGACGTTGAGCTGCGCAAGGATCGAGGTGCCTTTTTCGGCTCGATCATGGCGACGTTGAACCACATCTTGTGGGGCGACGCGATGTGGATGAGCCGGCTTGACCCAAAGATTCCGGCACCACGCGTTCCTGCAGAAGATCACAAGGACTTCACACCGACTTTTGCCGTTTGGACCGCCGAACGGTTCCGCATGGACGGCACGATTCGGCTTTGGGCTGATGATCTGGATACGATCGCACTCAAGGGTGATTTATCTTGGTATTCTGGGATGTTGAAGAGGGACTTTCATGCGCCGTTTGAAGTCTGCGTCACGCATCTATTCACGCACCAGGCCCACCACCGGGGTCAGGTCCACGCCATGATGACCGCCGCAGGATTGTCCGCTCCGGTCACCGATATTGTCTTTATGCCCGAGGACGACTGATGGCCGTTATCTCTCCATCGCGCCGCCTGCGCCGCACGCCGTTTTCCGACGGTGTCGAGGCAGCAGGCGTGAAAGCTTACACAATCTACAACCGCATGCTTCTGCCCACTGTGTTCGAAAGTGTGGATGCAGATTACCGTCACCTTAAGGACCATGTGCAGGTCTGGGACGTGTCCGTTGAACGGCAGGTCGAATTGCGCGGCCCGGATGCAGGTCGGTTGATGCAGATGCTGACACCGCGAGACCTGCGTCGGATGTTGCCGGGACAATGCTATTACGTGCCAATAGTGGACGAGACGGGCGGCATGTTGAATGACCCGGTGGCGGTTAAGCTAAGCGAAGATCGCTGGTGGATTTCCATTGCGGACTCGGATCTGCTCTTGTGGGTCAAAGGTATTGCTAACGGATACCGGCTTGATGTGCTGGTGGATGAGCCTGATGTCTCACCCCTCGCGATACAGGGGCCCAAGGCCGATCAACTGATGGAGCGTGTGTTCGGTGAACGCGTCCGCGACATTCGCTTTTTCCGCTTTGACATGTTCCAGTTCGAAGGCTGTGACCTTGCCATCGCACGTTCGGGCTATTCCAAGCAGGGCGGTTTCGAGATTTATGTGCCAGACAGCACGCAGGGGATGCCGCTGTGGAACGCTCTTTTTGATGCGGGCCAGGACTTGGAGGTCCGCGCCGGATGCCCCAACGGGATCGAGCGGATCGAGGGGGGATTGCTGAGCTACGGCAACGACATGACGGACGACAACACGCCCCATGAATGTGGGTTGGGCCGGTTTTGTGATACGCAAACAGCCATTGGATGTATTGGTCGCGACGCGTTGTTGCGCGTTGCCAAGGAAGGGCCAGTGCAACAGATCCGACCCATTTCGATCCATGGCGACGCAGTTCCGACATGCGATCGGCCCTGGCCGCTCTTTGCCGGTGGTAAGCGCGTTGGACAGATCACATCCGCAGCGTGGTCCCCAGACTTCAAGACCAATGTTGCCATTGGTATGGTGCGGATGACCCATTGGGATGCGGGAACCGAACTGGAAGTCGACACGCTTGACGGTATGCGCCGCGCCACAGTGCAAGAGGCGTTCTGGATTTGAACCATTGGACCGGGGCGCTGCCCCGGACCCAGGGATTTTTTTGAAACAGGGAAGGGGCGATCCCTTCGCGAGATGGAGAGCGATATGTTCAATGCACTGGTGGTCAACAAGGATGAAGACAGCGGCAAGACCTCTGCAGCGGTGACCGAGCTGTCGCTTGATGATCTGCCACAGGCCGAGGTTACCGTGGCGGTTGAATATTCGACGGTGAACTATAAGGACGGTCTTTGCATCGGCCCGGGCGGCGGGCTGGTCCGCAAATATCCGCATGTGCCGGGCATTGACTTTGCCGGGACGGTCGAGGCGTCCGACGATGACCGCTACAAGCCCGGAGACAAGGTTTTGCTAACCGGCTGGCGTGTGGGTGAGGCGCACTGGGGCGGCTATTCACAGAAGGCGCGGGTCAAGGCAGATTGGCTGGTACCGCTGCCGGACGGTCTTGATACGCGGCAGGCCATGGCCGTGGGGACTGCGGGCTTTACCGCTATGCTGGCAGTGATGGCGCTGGAAGACCAAGGGATCAAGAGCGGTCCGGTGTTGGTCACCGGTGCTGCGGGTGGAGTTGGCTCTGTTGCCACTGCCATTCTGGCCAATCTTGGTCATACGGTTGCGGGCGTTACGGGGCGGCCCGAAACGGCCGACTATCTGACCGCGCTCGGCGCCAACCAGATCGTGGCCCGCGAAGAGATCAATGAAACCACCAAGCGCCCGCTTGAGGGGGAAACCTGGGGCGGATGCGTGGATGCTGTGGGCGGCGCCATGCTGGCCCGCGTATTGGGACAGATGGAGTACGGCGCCTCTGTTGCTGCCGTAGGGTTGGCGGGTGGTGCAGCCTTGCCTGCGACGGTCATTCCGTTCCTGCTGCGCGGCGTGAACCTTCTTGGCATCGACAGTGTCATGCAACCCTACGAAAACCGCGTCCGTGCCTGGAACCGCATCGCCCAAGATCTGCCCATGGACAAGTTGGAGGCCATGGTGCAGCCCGCGACCCTGTCCGATCTGCCGAAATTGGGGGCAGACATTCTCAAGGGCCAGGTCAAGGGTCGCGTCGTGGTCGACGTGAACACCTGATCGGTCTAAACGGGTCTTCGACCACCATTCGGAGACCCGCATGCCCGCCTATGACGACCAGAACATCTTTGCCAAGATCCTGCGGGGTGAAATCCCGTGCTTCAAAGTCTATGAAGACGACGAAACCTTGTGCTTCATGGATATCATGCCGCGGACGGACGGGCATTGCCTGGTGATCCCTAAGAGACCCTGCCGCAATGTTCTAGATGCCAGCGATGCTCAATTGGCTGCGGTCATGTCGACAGTCAAAAAGGTTGCAAATGCAGCTAAAACTGCGTTTGAGGCCGAAGGTATCACCCTCCAGCAGTTCAACGAAACCGCGGGCGGTCAGGAGGTGTTTCATCTGCATTTCCACATCCATCCCCGGCACGACGGTGTGTCCATGCGCCCACCGGGCAAGATGGGCGATATGGATGTGATCAAAGGCCATGCCGAGAAGATCGCTGCGGCGCTTTGATTGCGCGAAACGAATGACATAAGGGGCACCACTGTGGATGCCCCTTTGCCGTTTCTGAACCGCTATTCTGCCGGTTGACCAACCACATCACCGGCCTTGGTGCGGCGGCTGTCATTGATCAGCGCTTTGACCAGAGACACCATCATCAGGACCATCACGATAGTGAAGGGCAGGGCGCCGATGATCATCGCATCCTGTAGGGATGCCAGCGGATCACCTCCGCGCCCGGATGCGCCCGCGATGATCAAGCCACCAATCACCCCGGTCATAATCAGGCCCCAGATGATCCTGTGCTTGATGCCCGTTTCCTGTTCGCCGCCGGACATAATGGTATTCATGACCAGGATACCCGAGTCTGCCGATGTCACCAGGAAGGTCATGATCAGCACCACGCACATGATGGTGATGGCCGACAGGAACCCGCCTTCGATCATGTAGCTCAGGGTGACAAACAGCTTGTTGGTGTTCGATGCCCCGACGATGGCGCCCTCGGCAACGCCTTGCAGTTCCAAATCAATGGCCGTGCCGCCAAGAATGGTCATCCATGCAAAGCACACCAGTGCCGGCGCAAACACGCATCCCAGGATGAACTCGCGTATGGTGCGACCTTTCGAGATGCGTGCCAGGAACAGGCCCACAAAGGGAGAGAACGCGATCCACCAGGCCCAGTAAAATGTGGTCCAGCCTGATTGCCAGCCGAACAGTCTGCCCGGACTGCCAGCATCGTATGCAGCCGCCTGAACTTCCGGCGGCAGAGAGGCCGCAGCACCTTCAAGGCCGCCTGTGAACCCTTCAAGGCTCCCCCACGCGTTGGTTGCTCCACTGTACAGATCGGCTGCAAGCGGTGCGGCTTCTTCCGGCAGGCTGTTGGCAAACGCATCTTGGCTCAGCGGGCTATAGGCCTCGAAGCTGAGCGGAAGGAACTGGATAATATAGTCCACCAGCGCCGTGCCATAGGTTGTCATGGCGAACAGGAAACTGCCGAAGATTACAAAGGTCATCAACAGGATGATCGACAGAACAAGGTTCAGGTTGGACAAATACTTGATCCCGCGTCCGACACCTGAGACCGCCGACAAGATCGACAAGAACATGATGATCGCGAGCGCTGACAGCAGGCCAACGGTGGACGGTTTTGGTGGGGCATCGCCTTCGCTCACACCCATCAGCCATTCCATTCCAGTCACTGCATACACGCCATCAACGAACTGGCTTACCCCGTAACCGATGGTGACAGACACGCCCAGGATCGTTGCGACGACACCAAGCACGTCAACGATATGGCCAACGATACCATTCGCAACTTTTCCCAGAAGAGGGGTCAGCGCGGAGCGGATCGTTAGGGGCATGTTGCGAGTGTAGGCATAGTAGGCAAGGCTCAGCCCCGTCACCACGTAGATCGCCCAGGCATGGAAACCGTAGTGAAGGAATGTGTAGCGATAGGCAGATGTTAAGGCTTCAGGAGAATTTCCAGCGACACCACCGGCAACAATGACCGGGTTTGACCCCCACAGCCCAAGCGGTTCCGCCGTTGCAAAAACCATCAGGCCAACACCGAGACCCGCGCCAAACATCATCGAAAACCACGAAAAGTTGGAAAACTCCGGGACAGTATCGGCATCTCCCAACTTGCGTTTGCCCGTGGGCAGTGCAGCCAGCGCAAATAGAAAGAATGCAAAAGCACCAACAGAGATGATGTAGAATGCGTTGAAACCCTGCAACAAGGCCCAGTTCCAATCATCAAGCGTGCCGTTGGCGCTCACCGGAAATATGATGGCCCACAAGACAAGGGCCACCATGATCGCCTTGGACTTGAGTGCAATGGGAAGGCTGTAGCCTTCGTAGAACCCTGAATCCTGTTTGTTGATATCAAGGTCCGTAAACGGTTCCTTTATCGCCATGAGTTTGGCTCCCTGTGTCTGAGTTGGTCGGCCATCTTGCGTGGTTTCAGCAGCAATGGATCATCATTTCGCGTGGTTCAAAAACGACACTCCCTCGTCTGCGCCTCTCGTGTTGCGTGCATTTAGGGTGACAGGGTTCAGGTCGAATACTGGTGATTCAACGACAGCGAACGGGGGTGATTTGACGTTTTTTGGCGGTCTTTGCGCCCAGCAGGCATTGCCATGCCTTACCGCTCAGGGAACCGTTAGAGCAGCGAATCTCAAAAATTGAGACGCTTTTGGAGGGTGAACCCGCCATTTATGGCCCGTTTTTCCGCGCGGATTTTGAAAATCACCCGGCCTTTTTTCATATCAGAAACAAAAACGGCGTTCTGATGTCTAATGCGACCTGTACGGTAGTAATTAACACTTCGTTTATGTCTCTACCCGTGCTTTCCTCGTGTCATAAAAACGACAACAGGAAGGTAACCATGTCAATTCAACCTCCATTGACGGAGCTACCGATCAAAACCGCCGACTCGGGGTTTTATCGAGGGTTCAGTGTCAACGTTGCAGTGATCAGTAAGATCATCATCAGTATGCTCGTCGTCTGGTGTATCGTCTGGCCAACCGAGGCTGGCACGATCCTCGGCGACTGGAACAGCGTCATTCTGGAAAACTTCGCCGCCTGGTATATTTGGGTCGTGACGTTTTTTGTGCTTGTCTGCCTGGGGCTTGCCCTCTGGCCAACCGCTGGACGCTTGAACCTGGGCCAGCCAGGCGAAAAGCCGGAGTTCAGCAATTTCTCATGGTTCTCGATGATGTTTGGCGCCGGTATTGGCGTCGGCATGTTGACCTGGGCCGTGGCTGAGCCAGTGGCGCACTTCAAAAACAATCCCTCTGTTATTCAGGGCGCCACGACCGCGCTGGGTGAGGATAACGTGCGTGAGGCTTATGTTTGGTCATTCCTGCACTGGGGGCTGGGCGCTTGGGCCTGCTATGCCATTGCGGGCCTTGCATTGGCATTCTTCAGCTACCGTCGCGGTCTGCCGCTGACGATCCGGTCGTCGCTGACGCCGCTCTTTGGATCCAGTCTTTCGGGCTTTCTTGGCAACCTCATCGATATCGTGGCCGTTGTGGCGACGATCCTCGGTGTGGCGCAAACGCTTGGCTTCGGTGTGGAACAGTTCGTGGCCGGTTTGACCCGGATCGGGATTGGTGGTCTCATGGAAGACGGAGGCTCTGCAACCACGCTTGGTATCATCGTGGCGTTGCTCGTCATCATGGGCGCGTCGACCCTGTCGGCGCTGTCCGGTGTCGGCAAGGGCATCAAATGGCTGTCCAACATCAACATGGTATTGTCGATCTTCTTGCTCAGCTTCTTCATCCTGTTCGGGGCGACATTCTTTGGTGCCGCAGCCTTCTTCGTGGGCATCTGGGATTACCTGATCGCGCTGCCTTGGCTCAGCTTCAATGTCTATGCCTCTGACGGTGTGGAAGGGTCCGAAGCGTTCCTGCTGGCGCAATGGCAGGGCTGGTGGCCGGTGTTCTACTGGGCCTGGTGGATCGCATTCGCACCCTTCGTGGGGCTGTTCCTGGCACGCATCTCGCGTGGTCGGACGATACGCGAATTCGTGCTGGGCGCCATGATCGTGCCGTCGTTGATGTGCTTTGTCTGGTTCTCATGGGCCGGTGGCACTGCCATCGATCTGGAACTGAACGGTGATGCCGGTGGTGTCATTCTGGACGCGGCCAATGGCGACAAGATCTTTGCCATGACCGAGTTCATGCTTGCGCCCATCGCACAGTTCCTCGCATGGGGTATGGCGGTTGTGATCGTGGTTCTGCTGATGACGTTCCTCGTGACGTCGGCGGACTCTGCCGTGCTGATCGTGAACACCATCAATGCGGCTGGTGACGAAGGTCCCAAGGCGCGTCCGCACATCTTGTTCTGGGGCTCCGCCCTTGGCCTTGTGGTTGCGGGCCTGCTTATTTCGGGCGGGACCGGAGCTATCCAGACCGCCATGGTGATCGGGGCGCTCCCATTCTCCATCGTGATGGCGTTGATGTGCCTGGCGCTGATCAAGGCGATCTACAACGACGGCCGCCGTGAAGCGGCTGGCGTGCCCGCGGTGCACTCGGAAATTCCGGGCGCTACCGGCAACGGTCTGTCGCCTGCCGAATAAACCCGTCTGATACATACTCTGAAAAGGCCCCGGTGCTTGCGCGCCGGGGCCTTTTTCTTAATCTGGCCGCAACTGTGAAAGGCCTGCCCCATGACCCTTGATCTCGATTTCGTCCGCGCCCAGTTTCCCGCTTTTGCCGAACCGTCGCTACAAGGGCGGGCGTTCTTTGAGAATGCGGGCGGAAGTTACACTTGCAAGCAGGTCATTGACCGGCTGTTTCGGTTCTACACCCAGCGTAAGGTTCAGCCCTATTCGGACTACGAGGCTTCGCGCCTTGGAGGCGAAGAGATGGACGAGGCGCGCATGCGCATGTCGGCCTTGCTGGGTGTCGATGCTGATGAGCTGAGCTTTGGCCCTTCAACCACGCAAAACACCTATGTGTTGGCACAAGCCTTTGCACAGATGATGCAACCGGGCGAGGCGATCATCGTCACCAATCAGGACCATGAGGCGAACACCGGACCGTGGCGGCGACTGGCCGACCGGGGAATTGAGGTGCGCGAATGGCAGGTCGATCCCGGCACAGGGCATCTGGACCCCGTTGTTCTTGAAAACCTGCTGGATGAAAAGGTGCGGCTGGTCTGCTTTCCTCATTGTTCAAACGTCGTGGGAGAGATCAATCCGGTGACCGAGATCACCGCGCTCGCTCATGCTGCCGGGGCTTTCGTCTGTGTCGATGGCGTCAGTTACGCGCCGCACGGGTTCCCGGATGTTGGGCACCTTGGCCCCGACATCTACCTGTTCTCGGCCTACAAGACTTATGGTCCGCATCAGGGTCTGATGGTTATCCGGCGTGCCTTGGCCGAGTTGTTGCCGAACCAGGGGCACTATTTCAACGCCGGCAGCCTTTACAAACGCTTCACGCCCGCCGGACCTGATCATGCTCAAGTGGCGGCATGCGCGGGTATGGTAGACTATGTGGACGCGCTTTATGACCACCATACAAACAGTGGCGACACACGACTGTCCCCGCGGGGACAAGTTGTACATGACCTCATGCGGGCCCGCGAGGTCGAGGCGCTGACCCGCGTTATGGATGCCGTGAAAGACCGCAACGATCTGCGTGTCATAGGCCCTACGGACCCGGCAATCCGTGCGCCAACCGTGGCGCTTGATTTGGGGCGTGACCCGGTCGCAGTGGCCGCCCGTTTGGCGGACCATGGCATCATGGCTGGGGGTGGAGATTTCTATGCGGTCCGGGCGCTTCAAGCCATGGGGGTCAACCCGGATCAAGGTGTTTTGCGGCTCAGCTTCACGCACTACACGAATGATGCAGAGATTGATCAGCTGTTGACGGCCCTTGACGCGGTTTTTTGACGTAAAGGCAATCTGCGACAACTTGATCCATCGGCGCACGTGCTACGTAAGCCTCGATAAGAAAAGGGGAACGGGGCTTTGAGCAGCACACCGATCATCATGTGGTTTCGCCGTGATCTACGGTTGAGCGATCATCCGGCTTTGAAGGCTGCGTGCGACAGCCATCGGCCCGTCATTCCGGTCGTGATCCGTGACGCCAGCGTGAATGATTTGGGCGCTGCGCCAAAATGGCGATGGGGCTTGGGCGTTGAACATCTTGCCCAATCCTTGGCTGACACAGGCAGCAGATTGATCTTCCGCTCTGGTGATGCGCTGGATGTCTTGCAAAAGCTCATCACCGAAACCGGGGCCGGGGCGGTTTATTGGTCTCGCCTATATGATCCTCAGGCCGTCGCGCGCGACACTGAGGTTAAGGCCGTCTTGAAGACCGATGGCATTGAAGCGCGCAGTTTCGGCGGCCATTTGATGTTCGAACCATGGACAACCGAGACAAAGACGGGTGGGTTTTACAAGGTCTACACGCCATTCTGGCGTTCGGTGAAGGACCGGGACGTTGATGCGCCGCTGCCTGCGCCGGGGCGTATTGCAACGCCTGATGTCTGGCCAGAGAGTGAGGAGTTGGCCGACTGGAACCTTGATGCTGCGATGAAACGCGGTGCAGGTGTGGTTCGCCCTTATGTGCGGCTTGGCGAAGGGACGGCGCAGTCGCGGCTTGAAGATTTTATTGAGACGAAGGTTGCCGGGTATGTTGAGGGCAGGGATATCCCGGCCGAGGATCGCACGTCGAATCTGTCAGAAAACCTGGCTCTTGGTGAAATCAGTCCGCACCAGTGTTGGCACGCGGGCATGCGCGCCTTGCATGAAGGCAAAGCCGGAGCCGAGGTGTTCCTGAAGGAGCTTGTCTGGCGTGAATTTGCATATCACCTGATGCATCACACCCCTCACATCGTGGACCACAACTGGAAGGAAGACTGGGACGGCTTTCCCTGGAACGAGGACGAAACTGAACAAGTTCTCGCGTGGAAGCAGGGGCGTACAGGTATTCAATTCGTCGATGCCGCGATGCGCGAGATGTACGTGACCGGGCGTATGCACAATAGGGGCCGCATGATCGTGGCCTCCTATCTATGCAAACACCTGATGACGCACTGGCGGATCGGCCAACAGTGGTTTGACGACTGTCTGATCGACTGGGATCCGGCCAGCAACGCAATGGGCTGGCAATGGTCTGCCGGGTCTGGCCCGGATGCAACGCCGTATTTCCGCGTGTTCAACCCGGTAACCCAGCTGGATAAGTTCGACAAGAACCGCGACTACGTCAGCCGATGGATTGCCGAAGGACGGCGCAATCCTGCCTCTGAGGCCTTGTCATATTTTGATGCGATCCCGCGGTGTTGGAATATGTCGCCGAATGGTGACTATCCAAGCCCGATTGTACCAGCGGACGAAGGGCGGCAGCGGGCGCTAAGTGCTTATGAAAACCGTAATTTCTGATGACAACCGCGTGCGCATGGTTGCGCGGCTCAATGTGTCAAGATAACTTGACAAAAACACGAACGGGGAGCGTGTATGATCCTTACTACCACTGACGGCCAAACGGGGTTGCCACGCTATTTCGCCCGTGTTTTCAGCATGGCCCAGGGCATGAACAACGGCCGGGTGGATTTCATCCTACCGGATGGCCGCCACTTTCGAGCCGAAGGACCGAACCCAGGTCCGGTGGCAGAGGTGCATATTCACAACAACGAGCTGTTTGCGCGATTGATCCGCGAGGGTGACTTGGGGTTTTGCGATGCCTACCTGGACGAGTGGTGGAGTACGCCAGACCTTCAAGTGTTTATGGATTGGGTCCATGCGGACAACGACGATATCTATGACGGGTTTCCGGGTATGGGCCTCGTGCGTCGGTTCGAAAAGTTCCGCTTTTGGCTGCAGCGCAACCACCGTGAGCAGGCCCGTAAGAACATCAGCTATCACTATGATCTGGGCAACGAGTTCTATGGCCTGTGGCTGGATGACACGATGACGTACTCATCCGCCCTGTTTGAGACGGGGCAGGAAAGCCATGAGGCGGCGCAGATCGCAAAGTATGCCAGCATGGTGGACCAGATGGGTGCGCAGCCTGGGGATCATATTCTTGAGATCGGTTGTGGCTGGGGCGGGTTCGCTGAGTATGCGGCCAAGGAACGCGGATTGAAGGTCACAGGTCTGACCATCAGCGAAGAACAGTTTAAGTATGCGCAGCAGAGAATTGAAGATGCTGGACTTTCCGATCTCGTTGATTTCAAGCTTCAAGACTACAGGGACGAGCGTGGTACCTATGATGGTATCGCCTCGATCGAGATGTTTGAGGCTGTTGGTGAGAAGTATTGGCCCGTCTACTTTGAAACGGTCAAGCAACGCCTGAAACCCGGAAAGAACGCCACTCTGCAGATCATCACAGTCCAGGATCGCCGGTGGAAGGTCTATAAACGCGGCGTCGACTTCATCCAGAAATACATTTTCCCGGGTGGGATGCTGCCCAGCCCGTCGGTTCTGCGTCAGCAGATCACCAAGGCAGGTCTTGGCGTTGAGAAGTCCATTGAGTTTGGTCAAAGCTACAACATCTCGCTCCGGCGTTGGCACGAGACTTTCAACCAGAGGTGGGATCAGATTGCCGACATGGGCTTTGATGACCGGTTTCGCCGGATGTGGAATTTTTACCTCACCTCTTGCGCGGCGACCTTTGAAAGTGCCAACTGCGACGTAACGCAGATCACGATCAAACGACCTGGATAGCCATGAAAGACCAAACAGATGCCTGACGCAGCCAAACTCGTGGCCGCTTTGGGCCTTGCTGTATTGGCCTTTATCGTGTCGGGCATGATCATGCCGCTGTTCGAGGAAGACACGAATTTCGGCTGGTTTACCTACGTGAATGTCGCTGTAGGAGCGGTTACTGGCTGGATGGTGATCGGCTCGCGTGCAGGGCGCGGAATGACATCTGCTGTCAACGTCGGCCTAACAGGTCCCATTGTTATGGTGTTCTGGGCCTTGTTCGTACAGTCCTGCAACGAGATGGTGCGGATTGCCATGAAGAACCGGTATGATGGTGCCTTTGAGGCGTTGGTGGCAATTTTTCAGATTGGATCGGAGTGGGCGCTTTTGATGAGCACCATTCCCATCTGGGCGACATTGTTGATGGGTGGCGTGATCACCGGTGTCTTAACCGAGTACGCTTGGCGCACCTGGCGGTAATGCAATGAACAATCTGTTTTTCTATGGCACGTTGCAGTGCGTGCCGCTGCTTGAACGCGTTCTGGGACGCAGCGCCGACAGTATTGATTTGTCCCCGGCGTCTTTGAGGGGCTACGTTGCTCTGTCCGAGCCGGAGGGGCTTTATCCTGTGCTCCGGCCGAGGGCCAACGCCGACACAACGGGCATTGTTGTGCGTGACCTGTCGACCGAGGACATTGCGCGTCTGAACTACTACGAGGGTGGTTTCGACTACGATTTGCGCACCGTCACATTGACCTCGGGAGAAACTGCGGAGGTCTACCTACCAGGGCAGTCTGTGTCTTCCGTTGATGACACTTGGCACTTTTTGGCTTGGGAGAAACAGTGGGGGGCCATGACCCTCTGGGCCGCCGAAGAGGTGATGGACGGGTTTGGCAAACTGAGTACTGACGAGGTAGCCCGCAGGTTCCCCCGTATTCGTGCGCGAGCGTGGAGCAAGGTGCTTGCCCAATCCGGTCGACACGGGCAGGGGGTTCTGGAGGGTCAGACCGAGATTGTGGAGCGGAAACGGGCCCACACGAATTTTTTTGCGATGGATGAGATCGCGCTGCGCCACGAGACGTTCGGCGGAGGCATGTCAGACCAGATCGAGCGGGCCGTATTCGTATCATCTGATGCAGCCATCGTTTTACCCTATGATCCCGCGCTGGATCGCGTCTTGCTGGTCGAGCAAATCCGACTGGGCCCCATCGGACGGAACGACCCTGTGCAGTGGCAGATGGAGCCTGTGGCCGGATTGATCGATCCCGGTGAAACGGCGGAAGAGGCCGCCCGCAGGGAAGGGGTCGAAGAGGCCGGGTTGGAGTTTCGGCTGCTCGAGCCGGCGGGAGAGTGCTATGCCTCGCCAGGTGCGACAACTGACTTTTTTCATCTGTTTGTCGGGATTTGCGATTTGCCCGATGGCAGCGCAGGCATTGGCGGTCAGGAGGAAGAGGGTGAAAACATCCGGAGCCACCTGATGTCCTATACGGATTTGCTTGAATTGGCCGATGACGGCCTATTGGCCAATGCGCCTTTGGCGCTACTGGCCTATTGGCTGGCTCGCCACCGTGCGCGTTTGCGCGCTGCTGTGTGACCCGACGCGCCTTGAGGTCGCCGGACACCGAAGCTACACCTTTGGAGAACGACAAAAGGAATTCGCACATGCGTTATGCGCCTGATCTGGCTTCGGCCATTGGAAACACGCCGCTGATCAAACTGCGCCGCGCCAGCGAAGAGACTGGTTGCACAATTCTGGGCAAGGCAGAGTTCATGAATCCGGGCCAGTCGGTCAAGGATCGCGCTGCCTTGTCCATCATTCAGGAGGCGGTGGCCAGCGGTGAACTTCGTCCGGGTGGCACGATTGTCGAAGGAACCGCGGGCAACACAGGCATTGGCCTCGCCTTGGTGGGGGCTTCGATGGGGTTCAAAACCGTCATCGTGATCCCCGAGACGCAGAGCCAAGAGAAGAAAGACATGCTGCGGCTGGCTGGGGCTGAATTGGTTCAGGTGCCCGCCGCACCCTATCGCAACCCGAACAATTTTGTGCGCTATTCTGGGCGACTGGCAGAGGAATTGGCCAAGACGGAGCCGAATGGCGCGATCTGGGCCAACCAGTTTGACAATGTTGCGAACCGAAAGGCGCATGTCAAAACCACCGCACCCGAGATATGGGAACAGACCGATGGCAAGGTGGATGGATTCATCTGTGCCGTTGGTTCTGGCGGTACATTGGCTGGAGTTGCCGAGGTTTTGCAGCCCAAGGGCGTCAAAATCGGTTTGGCCGATCCCGATGGTGCTGGCCTGTTCAGCTATTATGCCACTGGCGAAATCGCCATGCAGGGCAGCTCGATCGCGGAAGGGATTGGGCAGGTGCGGATCACGAAAAATCTGGAAGGGTTCACACCGGATTTTAACTACAACATTTCGGATGCCGAAGCGTTGCCCATCGTCTTTGACCTGCTGGAACATGAAGGGCTTTGCCTTGGGGCATCCTCGGGTGTGAACGTGGCTGGCGCCATTCGCCTGGCAAAGGATATGGGCCCGGGGCACACCATTGTCACCATTCTATGTGACTTCGGCACGCGCTATCAGTCGAAGCTGTTCAACCCGGACTTCCTGCGGGAAAAAGACCTGCCAGTGCCGGAATGGCTGGAGCAGGGGCCGTCCAGCATACCTGGCGTGTTCGAGGACGTGTGATGCTTGTAACGTGGTTTCGCGTTGCAGTTCTGTCTGTTTGTTTTGCCTTGTTTGCTACGTTTTCCGGTGCGCAATCGAACGGGCCGGACTATCTGGAATGGCAGAGCACCGCGACGCGGGCCGAACGAGCGGTCGAGGCTGGCCGCGCATCGGATCAGGCGTTCGAAATTCTGAGGGCGGAAGTTGCGGGATGGCGGGAGCAGTTCCAGAATCAGCTGACTGCCAATGACAGCCGCCTTCAAACCCTGCGTGATCAGATTGCGGCACTGGGTCCAGCGCCGGAAGAGGGGCAGAGCGAAGCTTCGGAAATTGCTGATCGTCGTGAAGAGTTGAATGCCCAGCTTGAACGCCTAGTGACCCCACGCCGCACCGCGGAAGAAGCATTCAGTCGCGCAAACGGTGTGATCACCGAGATCGACGATATTTTACGAACACGGCAGACCGACGCGCTGTTGAACATGGGACCCTGGCCAGTCAATCCCGCCAATTGGCCAAGCGCGGTGCGGCATGCACAAAACACATTGGCGGCGTTGGGCGCTGGTGCCCGCCAAGCGTGGCACAATCCCTCCCGTCGTGCGAATGCGCGGGACAACCTTCCGCTGATTGTTGTTTTCTTTATCGTGGGTTCTGTCCTGTTGGCACGGTCACGCTATTGGACCGAGTTATTGGCCACTCGAATCCAACGAAGTAACACCCGCTCAAGCTCTGATGTTGCGGGTTTCGTCGTGTCGCTTGGGCAGATCATACTGCCCATGTTTGGTCTCTTTGCCTTTGTGCTGGCTCTGAGCGCCACTGAGCTTTTTGGTTCGCGCGGGGACCTGTTGCTTGAGTTGATTGTTGTTGTCGGGCTGTCCTTGTTCTTTTCGCGCTGGCTGGCCGGCAGATTGTTCCCGAAAACTGATGCCGTGCGCGCGCCGCTTGCGATACCGCAGTCACGTCGGGCGGAAGGGCGCATTTATTCGGTGCTGCTTGGGCTTGTGTACGGTCTGTTCATCGTATTGACGGATTTTTCCGATTTTGACCGTTACGATCCGGCCTCTGACGCCGTTCTGAATTTTCCACTGATTGTCCTGGCGTGTTTGATCCTCATGCGGTTGGGCTGGCTGTTACGCCGTCGGGTGCGCGACACGGCCGAGGACCCGAGCCAGGACCTGCCATATGGGGACAGGATCGTAGGAACGATCGGTCGCGTGCTGATCGTGGTGGGGTTTGTTGCGCCGATCCTTGCTGCTGTCGGCTTTAACGCTGCGGCGCAGTTTCTGACCTACCCGATGATACTGACGCTTGCGTTGATCGGAACTGTCGTTCTGTTACAGGGCGTGATCCGTGATATCTATGCGACATTGAAACCGGGCGAAGATGCCCGCGATAGCCTTGTTCCCACGTTGCTTGGGTTCCTTGTTGTACTGGTTTCAACCATTCCCTTGTCGCTGATCTGGGGTGCGCGCGTTACCGACATCACCGAAGTATGGGCGACAGTTCGATCCGGGCTGACCATTGGTGACATGACCATTTCGCCGGGCAATTTCTTCACCCTGATCATCGTATTCACCATTGGGTACTTGGTCACCCGTGCCGTGCAGAATGCGTTGAAGGTATCGGTACTGCCAAAGACCCGGATCGATCCCGGTGGCCAGGTCGCGATTGTATCTGGGCTGGGGTATGTCGGGATTTTTCTGGCTGCGCTGTTTGCCATCACGGCGGCTGGCATCGATCTGTCCAGCCTTGCCATCGTTGCGGGCGCTTTGTCGGTTGGCATCGGGTTCGGGTTGCAAACGATCGTTTCGAATTTCGTGTCCGGTATCATTCTGTTGATTGAACGCCCGATATCCGAAGGCGACTGGATCGAGGTGGGAGGGCAGATGGGTTACGTGCGCTCGATTTCGGTCCGATCCACGCGGATCGAAACCTTTGATCGTACTGATGTAATTGTTCCGAATGCCGACCTGATTTCAGGCACAGTGACGAACTACACACGTGGCAACACGGTGGGCCGCGTCATAATACCTGTTGGTGTCGCCTATGGTACGGATACGCGCCGCGTTGAAGCCGTGTTGAAAGAGATTGCCGATGCACACCCCATGGCACTGGCCAACCCACCCCCTGCGGTGTTGTTCATGGGTTTTGGCGCAGACAGTCTGGATTTTGAAATCCGCATCATTCTGCGCGATGTGAACTGGATGCTCGCCGTCAAGAACGAGATCAATCACCAGATTGCTGCTAGGTTCGAAGAAGAAGGGATCGAGATACCCTTTGCCCAGCGTGATGTCTGGCTGCGCAATCCCGAAGTGTTGCAGGCAGGTGCCAAGTCAAAAACACCGCAGCCTGCGCCGCCAACCAAAGCGCATCTGGACGAAAGCGACATGGATCCGGAGACGCCCGCCGAAGATGGAGACGGCAGATGACTATACACATGTTCCGCGACGATGCCTATGTACGCGATGCCTCAGCGGTTGTGACGGGGCATACGCCGGAAGGCGGCATTGTTCTGGATCAGAGCATCTTCTACCCGACAGGCGGCGGGCAGCCGGGTGATAGCGGTACACTCAGTTGGGAGGGCGGCGCATTGAACATTGCCACCGCGATCAAAGGAGATGACGAAAGCATCATTCTTGTCCCGGCCGAGCCACGGGCGCTACCGGGTGTTGGAACAACCGTCACGCAAAGCCTCGATTGGGAACGCCGCTATGCCCATATGCGCGTGCATACGGCCCTTCACATACTGTCCGTGGCGCTGCCCTTTGGTGTAACCGGAGGATCCATTGGAGCAGGGCGAGGGCGTCTGGATTTTGACATGGCAGATGCACCCGAAGACCGTGACGAGTTGGAAGCGATGTTGAACGCCCATGTGGCCAGCGACATGCGCGTAAGCGCCGAGTGGATCACAGAGGCGGAGTTGGATGCCAACCCGAGCATGGTCAAGACTTTGTCCGTGCAACCGCCACGCGGTGCCGGTGAAATTCGCCTTGTGCGTATCGGCGAAGGCGACGCAACAATTGATCTTCAGCCCTGCGGTGGGACGCATGTTGCCAGAACCGGCGAAATCGGCGCGTTGCGCATCGGAAAAATAGAAAAGAAAGGGCGGATGAACCGTCGCGTGTACCTTCATCTTGATGGTTGAGAAAATTAGTTCGTAACCTGCTTGCATCCCCATACCCGAATTGGATAGAGACGGCGTTGGACAGGTGGCCGAGTGGTCGAAGGCGCGCGCCTGGAAAGTGCGTAGGCGGGAAACCGTCTCGAGGGTTCGAATCCCTTCCTGTCCGCCACCACCCCATTGCTTTTTTGTGATCTGTGTTTCGGCACCAGACGTCATGTCGGTTCACAAAAAGATCCCGTGTGGGTCGATTGATTTCGCCCTGGTGCCCCTTAGGTTCAGTTGAAGGCAAGGACAGACGGAGCATATGACTGACCACTCACACTTGTCGCGCCCGCTGGCGGTACCCGCAGGGCGCATGTCCCGATTTGGCCGGATGGGATCGCTCGCTGTCGGTGTGGCAGGGCGCATGGCCTTTGGCGGCGCACTGGAATTGGGGCAGGGCCGTCGCCCGGTGGCACGCGATCTGTTGCTGACCCCGACCAATATGCGTCGCATAGCGGATGAACTGGCGCGGATGCGCGGTGCCGCCATGAAAGTCGGACAGTTAATGTCGATGGATGCGGGCGATGTGCTGCCGCCCGAGCTTGCAGAAATCATGGGGCGATTGCGCGCGGACGCTGATTTCATGCCGCCACAGCAACTGCGCGATGTGCTGGATGCAGAATGGGGCGCGGGTTGGCGTAAACGGTTCGCCCATTTTGACGTTCGACCCATTGCCGCGGCATCAATTGGCCAAGTGCATCGAGCCCAGCTGCCCGACGGCACCGAACTTGCCATAAAGATACAGTATCCCGGTATCGCGCGCAGCATTGACAGTGATGTCGCGAATATCGGGCGGTTGATCCGCTTGTCCGGCCTATTGCCTGACGGTTTCGAGCTGACCCCGTACCTGGACGAAGCCCGCACGCAACTAAAGGAAGAGGCCGACTATCAGGCTGAGGCAGAGCATCTTGAACGTTTTGCTACACTCTTGGCGGATGATCCTCACGTTGTTGTGCCACATCTGCATGCATCGCTATCGACGCGCAAGGTTTTGGCAATGACCTTTGTGCCGTCAGACAAGATTGAGAGCGTCGGCGAGATGCAGCAGGATCAACGTGATCACATCGTCCGTGTCTTGTGTGACTTGGCGCTGCGCGAGTTGTTTGTTTTTGGCGTCATGCAAACAGATCCTAATTTTGCCAACTACAGAATTGATCACGCGTCCGGGCGTCTCGTTCTGCTGGATTTCGGCGCGACCCGCAGCGTGCCGTCCGTACTTTCAGACCAGATGCGCGGTCTTTTGAAGGCCGGTCTGCGCGGATCTCGGAGCGATGTCGCGCGATATGTTGCTGCGATGGAATTGGTGCCGGATGCTGTCGAACAGCGGTATCGTGAGCCGATCCTTGATATGATCATGTTGGTTTTCGACGAAGTTCGGGCGCGTCCTGTGCTGGACGTCTCCGCGTCTGGCCTCTCCAAGAAATTGCAAGCGGCCGGCGAAGCGCTCGCGGCCGACGGTTTTGTGCCGCACCCTGTTCCGATGGATTTGCTGTATGTCCAACGCAAGATTGCGGGCATGTATTTGTTGGCCAACCGATTGCGTGCGCATGTGCCGGTTGCCGAGTTGATAACAACCTATACGGATGGTGGGTGACGGATTTGGCCCCGGTCTTGCAGTTCAAGGGCGTAACGAAGTCTTTCGTCAATGGGAGCGCAGCCGTGCCCGTGCTGCGCGGTGTTGATTTGTCTATGGATGCCGGCGAAACAGTGGCCCTGACCGGAGAGTCGGGCAGTGGAAAGAGCACGCTTTTGCATATTGCGGGGGGGCTCGACACCGCGGATGAGGGCACGGTGCACGTAGCGGGCCATGATCTGGGGCCGCTTTCAGACAGCGCGCGGGCTGAGGTGCGGCGCAAGGACGTTGCAGTGGTCTTTCAACAGTTCAACCTGATCCCCTCGCTCACGGTTTCAGACAACATTGCGTTTCAGGCGCGGCTGGCCGGACGCGTGGATCAAGATCTGATCAAGCGTCTGTCCCAGCGCCTCGGCTTGACCGATCACCTCGGCAAATACCCCGAAACCTTGTCGGGCGGGCAACAGCAACGGGTCGCCATCGCGCGGGCCATTGCGGCGCGTCCGAAGTTATTGTTGGCTGACGAACCGACCGGAAACCTCGACGAAGTCACCGCAGCCGAAGTTCTGGATCAATTGTTGCAACTAGTTGAAGAGACAGGTGCCGGACTTCTTCTGGTGACCCATTCGCGGGCGATCGCTGCGCGGATGAAACGACAATTGAACCTGCGGCAGGGACGTCTGGCATGATACGTGCCTGCCTGGTTGCACTGCTGTCTCACTGGCGACGGAACCCCTTGCAGCTGTTTGCATTTCTGGCAGGTCTCGCGCTGGCAACCGCGCTTTGGGCCGGGGTGCAGGCGATCAACGCAGAAGCGCGCGCCAGCTATGATGCCGCGGCGGCGACGCTGGGCGAAGGTCAGTTTGATCAGATCGTGCCAAAAGCTGGTGGCAGCATCACGCAACAGGACTTTGTTGCCTTGCGCAAGGCGGGATGGCTTGTTTCGCCCGTAATTGATGGGCGCCATGACGGAGTTCGACTGCTCGGGTTTGACCCTCTTTCGTCGCCTGCCAGTTTCGGAGTGGGGCAGGTGGCTCAGACCGGTAACCTCGCCGCATTTCTCGATCCGGGACAGCTGTACTCAAATGCAGAGACGGCCGAGCGACTGCAGACAGATATCCAGATCGTCATCGATCCGGCCATCGCACCGGGAATTGCAGTCGGTGATATTGGCGTGGTGCAACATGTGCTGGGGCGCAACGACTTAACCCGGCTCTTGCTGCATCCGGTGCAACCAATGATCCGGCCCGCGCTTGTCGACCTTGTTCCGGGACTGCGTTTGCAACCTGCCAACCAGACCTCTGATGTGGGCGAGCTGACGGATAGTTTTCACTTGAACCTGACCGCTTTCGGCTTGCTCAGCTTCGCTGTGGGGCTGTTCATCGTCTACAGCGCCATTGGTCTGGCCTTTGAGCAGCGGCGTGGACTGGTGCGAACACTGCGCGCCCTTGGTGTGCCTTTGGGTTTTTTGGTCATCTTGATGCTGATCGAAATCCTGTTGCTGGCATTGCTGGGGGCGGGATTGGGGATCGTTCTGGGTTATCTGATCGCTGCAGTCTTGTTGCCAGATGTTGCCATAACCCTGCGCGGACTGTACGGCGCCGAAGTCGCCGGCACGCTCGAGTTTCGCGCGTCCTGGTGGGCTTCGGGGTTGGCGATTGCTGTTCTTGGCACTTTGGCAGCAGCGGGTGGCCGATTGTGGCAAATCTGGCAGATGCCGTTACTGGCCAGCGCGCGCCCCCGTGCATGGGCCATGACATCTGGTCGGGTACAGCGTGTGCAATCCATTGCTGCCATTGGTTTGTTGATGTGCGCCGCGGCGTTTTTGTGGGGCGGATCGGGTTTGTTGGCTGGCTTCGCCGTTTTGGGATTGTTCCTGATCGGGGCCGCCCTGGCGTTGCCGGTGGTTGTGCGTCCGGTTCTTCGGTACGCTGAACATGCGGCAAAAACCCCCCAATACCGTTGGTTCTGGGCGGACACGCAGCAGCAACTGCCGGGGCTGAGCCTTGCCTTGATGGCGCTTCTGCTTGCGTTGTCGGCGAATATCGGTGTGGCAACCATGGTGTCCAGTTTCCGGCTGACATTTGTGGATTTCCTGGATCAACGGCTTGCGCCGGAATTGTATGTCGAGGCCACAGACACCGCGCACGCGGCGTCGATTGAGGAAACAATGGCAAAGTTGGACGTCCCTGTCTTGCCGCTGCTTACCATTGATATCGAGGTCAGGACCCAACCCGCGCAACTGTTTGGAGTGCGCGTGGGACCTACATATCGCGACAACTGGGCATTTCTGGATGCCGAGACCGATGCTTGGGATCAGGTGGAAGCCGGGGCCGCTGTCATTGCCAATGAACAGCTTGCGCGGCGCGCGGGCCTTTGGGTTGGCGATGAAATCAGCATTGCGCCGGGAGTGTCACTGCCCATTGGTGCGGTTGTGGCCGATTATGGCAATCCCAAAGGGCAGGTTGTCATTGGAGAGACGCTATTCCGTCAATTGCACCCCGATGTTACGCTACAGAGGTTTGGTCTGCGCACGTCCGAACCGCAACAGCTCCGGGATGTATTGACGAATGACTTGGGTGTTGCCAACAGCGCAATACGGGATCAGTCAGCGATCAAGGCGTTTTCCCTGCAGGTCTTTGACCGGACATTCACCGTGACGGCCGCGTTGAATGTCTTGACGTTGGCCGTGGCCGGTTTTGCCATGCTGATGAGTCTGCTGACCTTGGCCGATCTGCGGGTGCCCCAATTGGCCCCGGTGTGGGCGCTTGGGCTGACGCGGCGCAAAATAGGTCAACTTGAGTTGCTGCGCGCCGTTGTCTTTGCCGCGCTGGCCTGCCTGTTTGCATTGCCGGTTGGTCTTGGGCTGGCCTGGGTGCTGCTGGCCGTGATCAATGTCGAGGCCTTTGGTTGGCGTCTACCGATGTTCCTGTTCCCGGCTGACTATGTGCGTTTGGGAATCTACGCGATACTCGCGGCGGTTGCTGCGGCTGCCTGGCCTGCATGGCGGCTGGCGCGCACGCCTCCCAACGCGCTTCTCAAGGTCTTTGCTCATGAACGTTAGAGCGTTGATTTTCTGTGTCTTGTGGCCCTTTGCTGCATTTGCGCAAGGGTTTGCCGGTCTGGGGTCCGGTGCAGATGGCTTTGCCACCCCGCAACCGGACCCGTCATTTAGTTTTCCTGCCGATCACGGCCCGCATCCGAACTACCGGATTGAGTGGTGGTACCTGACGGCGAACTTGCAGGCTGCAGATGGCACACCATACGGGCTGCAATGGACGCTGTTCCGGTCGGCTCTTGCGCCGGGCGACAAAGAAGGGTGGGCATCGCCACAGATTTGGTTTGCCCACGCCGCCGTCACGACCCCGGACATGCATTTTGCGACCGAACGTTTTGCGCGAGGTGGAACAGGACAAGCGGGTGTTCAGGCCGAACCGTTTCGGGCGTGGATTGACGAATGGGCGATGGAAGGTCCCGACTTAAATACCCTGTCGCTAAAAGCCCAGGGGACAGAGTTTGGTTATGAAATGACTTTGGCTGCTGAAGGTCCCTTGGTGTTTCATGGGCAGAATGGGTTTTCTGTCAAATCCGCTGAAGGCCAAGCCAGCTATTACTATTCCCAACCATTCTACCGGATTGAGGGAACCTTAAACCTGCCGGAAGGACCGGTTGAGGTCACTGGCTCTGCATGGTTGGATCGCGAATGGTCGTCGCAGCCTTTGTCCGAAACACAATCAGGGTGGGATTGGTTTTCACTGTCGTTTGAGGGCGGAGAAAAGTTGATGGGCTTTCAGCTGCGTCAGCAGGATGGGAGCGGCTACACTGCTTCGACGTGGATTGAAGCGGATGGCGGCACTACCGCGTATCCGGATGGTGCGTTTCGTGCTGAGCCCGTATCGCTGAGCGCGGTTGCGG
Organism: Tateyamaria omphalii; assembly: GCF_014651375.1. GTDB lineage: Bacteria > Pseudomonadota > Alphaproteobacteria > Rhodobacterales > Rhodobacteraceae > Tateyamaria > Tateyamaria omphalii. Next base: position 6,950 of record NZ_BMWT01000002.1, on the reverse strand, counting down.
GTCGCAAGGTGCCGACAACCTGGCGTGTTCAACTGGCTGACAAGGGCGTTGATGTTTCCGTAACGGCGATGAATTCAAATGCTTGGATGCCATTGACCATTCCCTACTGGGAAGGACCAGTGCATATCACCGGCAGCCATAGTGGCGTCGGTTATCTGGAGATGACGGGATATGAATGACCCCGACGACTTGGTAGCCTTTCTGGGCAAGGCGTGGCAGGAAATGCGCCGGGGCGTTGCGGATGCCAGGTCACCGGCCCGCCATCCAACATTTGCCACCGTATCACCATCAGGCGTCCCGGAGGCCCGCACGGTTGCGTTGCGGCGTGCGAACGAACCAGACGGCGAGGTCGAAGTTCATACAGATGCGGCGACGCAGAAGACGGAGGCTTTGCGCCAGTGGCCGCGGGCCGCCCTCAACATATGGATTCCCGGATCGCATCTGCAAATCCGCCTAACCACAACCGTAAAAATACTGACCGGTGCCTTTGTTGAGCGCGAATGGGACAGGGTTCCAGTTGCGTCGCGTGTATCCTATGGAACAACACCGGACCCCGGCACACCCATCCAAGGCGCCTTTGCCTACGAAAAGCCGCCGGTCAGGGAGCGCTTTGCCGTGCTGCGTTGCGCGATAGATCACATTGATCTGGTGTATCTCGGTCAAAAACACCAGCGCGCGGCATATGTTCGGGAAGACGGTTGGCAGGGCACTTGGTTGGCACCTTAAATCACAATTACCGCCATATCTGGTGACAACCCCAACCAATCGCCGCGTAGTCTATTGATCGTCGTATTCGTCGACCGAAGGCAGCAACCTGACGATGACCCCCATGAGCAATGCGGTGCTGATGCCAAATGTCAAAAGACCGGTGATGGCAGCAAACGTTCCGAAGATACGCAAACCCGGACCCAACAGAAGGTCTCCGTACCCCAAGGTCGTATAGGTTGCCGTCGCGAAATAAAAACTGGTTGGAAAATCATCGAATGCGCGCATGGCGAAGAAGGCCAAGGCCCAAGACCAGACTTGAATCGTATGTGCGACCAGCAGAGTAAGAACGTTGAGACTGGTGATAATCAGGGTCCGAAGGCGGGATTCGGTCCGTTCCAATCGGTCGGCCACACGGGTCAGAAATGGAACAAGCATCGCAACGGCCCCGACATGGACCAGAGCGCACAGGGTCAATAGTGCGCTGCCAAGCAGGATTTGTGACGCAGCAGTCATTGGCAGCCTTTCGACGGATCAGGAATTGGTTTCGCACTGTGCAACGCGACATTCGAAGGCTCAAGACCCTGTAAACAGGTGGCGTTCAACGCGATGGCCAGATGCCTGACTCAGCTGCCAAGCAGCAGGGTTCGACATATCGCCAGATGAGCGTTGGCGACTTGGCGGGCGGTTCTGGCACGGTCAGCGCGTGTGCCAAAGCTGACTTGCCGCAAAAGAGCCGCATGGGCCAGTTTGACTTCTATCCTGTGAC
>NZ_BMWT01000002.1:0-5390 GCF_014651375.1 Tateyamaria omphalii | reverse complement strand
GGATCATTCAGAAGCCATGCATGCTCCATTTCAGCCGAGAAACGCCCAGCACATTCGGCGAAGGAAAAGGCGATGTCGTTGTCGGCTGCGGCCTGTGTGATCCCGGTTGCCATAACGACGAACGCTGCGCACATCGTTTTTATTCTGCTCATGTATTGAGCATTGCGGTGAAAAAGCTGCGCGTCAACTGTGCAGAATATAAAGAATTGCGGCGGTATCTTTCAATTTCGAACGGTCGGGTCTTTCGCGGCCGGAACGACTCCACGGCGGATGATTTCAGTTTCCGCGAGGCGGACCGGATGTTTCGCGCTTTTCTGATGCGCTCAAGGTGGTTTCCATGGCATCTTTTGCGCGGAAAAGCCGGGAAAACGGATACAATTGTCGCGCTTGCGTGACTGGCATTGAGCCTTTGCCGCTGACCCGTTATCTGCACGGCATACAATGGTGTGCAGAACGTCACGCCATGCGCCCCTCGTGTCTGAAACAAGCGAAAGACTGCATTATGTCCCAAGACGCCGCTCCCGACATCATCTACACCGTCACGGATGAAGCCCCACAACTGGCGGCGGCATCGCTGCTGCCTATCGTGCGCAAATTTGTGTCTGCCGCAGGCATCGACGTGTCGACGCGCGATATCTCGGTTGCGGGCCGTATCCTGGCAACATTCCCCGAACGCCTGACGGACGCGCAGGCGCAAAGTGACGATCTGGCGGCCCTTGGGCAGTTGGTGACCACGCCGGACGCAAACGTGATCAAGCTGCCAAACATCTCTGCCTCGGTGCCGCAGCTGCAAGCGGCGATCAAGGAATTGCAAGATCAGGGCTTTGATATTCCTGACTATCCGGAAGCACCTGCCACGGATGAAGAGAACGACATTCGTGCTCGCTACGACGCGATCAAGGGTTCTGCGGTGAACCCGGTGCTGCGCGAAGGCAACTCCGACCGCCGTGCACCTGCCGCTGTCAAAGCCTATGCCAAGGACAATCCGCATTCGATGGGCGCGTGGAGCGCCGACAGCAAGACCAAGGTGTCGACCATGGGCGCTGGCGATTTCCGCTCGAATGAGACATCGGTGACCCTGAGCGACGCGCAGGCCGGTGCTTTGAAAATCGAACATACGGCAGCAGATGGAACCGTGACGGTGCTCAAAGACGGACTGAGCATGGATGCGGGTACCATTGTTGACGCGACCTACATGTCGCGGACCGCTTTGATGGCCTTCCTTGGCAAAGCGATTGACGACACAAAGGCCGACGGTACGCTGTTTTCATTGCACATGAAGGCCACGATGATGAAGGTGTCGGATCCAATCATTTTTGGCCACGCCGTTCGCGCCTACCTCAAACCTGTCTTTGACAAATACGCCGACGATTTCGCCGCTGCGGGTGTGAATCCGAACTCTGGCCTCGGCACTATGCTGGACGTCATCGCGGGTATGTCCAACGGCGCAGCGATCAAGGCTGAGATTGACGCGGTCATGGCGGATCGCCCGCCGATGTACATGGTGAATTCCGACAAGGGTATCACCAACCTGCACGTGCCATCCGACGTGATCATCGATGCGTCTATGCCTGCCGTGCTGCGCGCCGGCGGCAAGGGCTGGGGCCCGGATGGTAAAGAGGCGGACACGAACTGCGTGATCCCCGACAGCTCCTACGCTCCGGTCTATGCCGAGACGGTTGATTTCTTCAAAGCCAATGGTGCGCTGGACCCGACAACTGCGGGAACCGTGCAGAACATCGGTTTGATGGCGAAAAAGGCCGAGGAATACGGCTCGCACCCTACTACCTTCGAAATCCCTGCTACCGGTACGATCAAGGTGATTGCAAGCAATGGTGATGTGCTGTCCAGCCACGACGTGGAAGCTGGTGATATTTGGCGGATGGCTTCGACCCGCAAGGAAGCGGTTCTGAACTGGGTTGACCTGGCGGTTTCGCGCGAATCCACAACGGGTTACGCGTCGGTCTTCTGGTTGGATGCCACGCGGGGTCATGACGCTGAGTTGATCAAGATGATCACGCCGATCCTGGCTGAGAAGGGCAAGACCGACACCTTCCAGATCATGGACCCGGCCGCTGCCACGCGCCATGCGCTCAAAGTCATCACAGTGGGTGACAACTGCATCGCTATCACCGGCAACGTGCTGCGTGACTATCTGACCGACTTGTTCCCGATCCTTGAGGTCGGCACGTCGGCCAAGATGCTGTCGGTTGTGAAGCTGATGAATGGCGGCGGCATGTTCGAAACCGGGGCAGGCGGGTCCGCCCCAAAGCACGTCCAACAGCTGGTCGAAGAAAATCACCTGCGCTGGGACAGCCTGGGTGAGTTCTGCGCCATTGCTGAAAGCCTTCGCTTCTTTGGCGATGCACACGGCAATACGAAGGCGTCCATCATGGGCGATGCTGCGGATGCCGCGATCATCAAGCTGCTGGGCGAAGGCAAATCCCCGGGCCGCAAGGTTGGTCAGCCGGACAACCGTGACAGCCATTTCTTCTTTGCCCTGTACTGGGCAGAAGCGCTGGCCGCACAAAGCGATGACGCGGATCTTGCCGCATCCTTTGCTGATCTTGCGGGTTCGCTTGGCGAAAACGCAGACATGATTTCAACCGAACTGATGGACGGACGTGGTGCAGCGGTCGATCTGGGTGGCTACTACAACACCGATGAGGCAAAGGTGACTGGCATCATGCGCCCGTCTGCAACTCTGAATGCTCTGATTGACGGCTAAGAATCCTACGCTGCCGGGCTTGTTCATCGGCAGCGTGTTTGCGGGCGCAGTATTCAGGTTGTGAATTCTGCGTCCGCATATTTCGCCGAAAATTGAGACATTTCGGCAGCGTATATTTCGAATAATAAAAAGTGTGACAGCTTGTTCGTGAATGTCACAAATCCGGTCTCGGCTGACCTTGCGTCGCCCGACTACAAACCCCTAGCGTGCGCCAGAATTCAAAAGTGAACCAAGGCATCCGATGGCACGTGAATACCTTAAGAAAGCAACGCTGACAGCAACATCAGGGGCATCTGACGTCAACCAGATTGTAAACGATATCCTGACCGATATCGAAGCTGGCGGCGATGCCAAGGCATTGGAATATGCGGCCAAGTTCGACAAGTACGAAGGCAATGTTCTTTTGACTGCGGACGAGATCGAAGCGGCCATCGCGCAAGTACCTGACAAGCTGAAAGCAGATATTCGGTTTGCCCATGACAATGTGCGGCGGTTTGCAGAAACCCAAAAAGCAACGGTCGCGAATGTTGAGCTTGAGGTCGTGCCCGGTCTGATCGCCGGTCAGAAGGCGATCCCGGTTGATGCAGCCGGTTGTTATGTGCCGGGTGGTCGGTACAGCCACATTGCCAGCGCCATCATGACAGTCACAACGGCCAAGGTTGCCGGTTGCAAGCACATCACCGCATGTTCACCGCCGCGTCCCGGCGTCGGTGTGGCACCGGCCATTGTCTATGCCGCTCACATCTGTGGCGCGGACAAGATCATGGCGATGGGCGGCGTGCAGGGTGTCGCGGCCATGACCTTTGGCTTGTTCGGCCTGCCCAAGGCAAACATCCTTGTCGGTCCCGGCAATCAGTTTGTTGCTGAAGCCAAGCGCATTCTTTTTGGCCGCGTGGGCATTGATATGATTGCGGGCCCGACCGACAGCTTGATCCTTGCCGATGGCAAGGCCGACGCGCATATCGTTGCGACCGACCTCGTCAGTCAAGCCGAACATGGGTATAACTCACCTGTATGGTTGGTCACGGACAGCCGCGATCTGGCCGAGCGCGTGATGAACATGGTGCCCCAACTGATCGCTGATTTACCGGAGGTGAACCGCGAGAACGCGACGGCAGCCTGGCGCGACTATGCCGAGGTGATCTTGTGCGCGGACCGTGAAGAAATGGCGACCTGTTCCGATGATTACGCGCCAGAGCACCTTACCGTACAGGCGGAAGACCTAGATTGGTGGTTGGACCGTCTGACATGTTACGGTTCACTGTTTCTTGGGGAAGAGACAACCGTGTCCTATGGCGACAAGGCATCTGGCACGAACCACGTGCTGCCGACCTCCGGGGCGGCAAACTACACAGGTGGCTTGTCCGTACATAAGTACATGAAGATCGTGACATGGCAGCGCGCGACCCGGGAGGGGTCGAAACCAGTAGCAGAAGCAACAGCTCGTATCTCGCGACTTGAAGGGATGGAGGGTCACGCCCGCGCGGCGGATGTGCGTCTGGCCAAGTATTTCCCGGGCGAGAACTTTGATCTGAGTGCCGAAGGCTGATCCGGGTCACATCAGCGATCCTTCTTGCTGATGTGATGAAGAGGGAGAGAACCCGTTAGATGAAAGCGCTTGTTTACGATGGCGTAGAAACGCTGACATTGCGTGATATGCCTGATGCAATTGCAGGCTCGGGGCAGGAATTGGTGCGCGTGAAAGCGTCGGGTATCTGCGGTTCGGACATGCATGCCTATCTGGGGCACGATGATCGACGTCCGGCCCCGTTGATCCTGGGGCATGAGGCGGCTGGTGTAATTGTCGGCGGGGATCGTGCTGGTGCGCGTGTCACGATTAACCCTCTTGTCGGGTGTGGGAGTTGTATTGCGTGCACATCCGGGCGCGACAACCTGTGTACGGATCGCACAATCATATCGATGCCTCCACGCGAAGGAGCGTTCGCCGAATTGGTGGCGATGCGCCCGGAAAACCTGGTTGAGGTCCCAGACGCTGTGTCTCTGGGCAAAGCCGCTTTGGCAGAACCACTCGCGGTCAGCTGGCACGCTGTACGTCTTGGGTTGGCGGCATTGGATCCGGCGGCCAGCCGCTCCGCGCTTGTTTTGGGCGGCGGCGCAATTGGTCTTGCCGCTGCCTTGGCGCTGAAAGCGCAGGGTTTGTCCAATGTTACTGTCGCCGAGCCGAATGAAGCCAGGCGCAGCTTTCTGGAAAATCGGTGTGATCTTCCATGTGTCCCCGCGGGGACAGGCAGCTACGGGCTGACTGTCGATGCCGTAGGATACGCCGCCACTCGGGCTTCAGTCTCATCACTCACGGAACCTGGCGGCGTGATCGTTCATATCGGGCTTGGCGAAGACATTGGCGGTCTCGATATTCGGCGCATGACACTGCAGGAAATCACATTCATCGGTACGTACACCTACACGCCGCAGGATTTCCGCGACACATGTTCAGCGATCTTTGACGGTCGTCTCGGTCCGCTTGACTGGACCGAGCAACGCCCGCTGTCAGACGGAGCGCGTGCCTTTGCAGACTTGCGCAGCGGAGCCGTTGCAGCCCCCAAAATTATCCTTCACCCCTGATGCCGGAGACAGCACATAAATGACGATAGACGCGAAGATCACGGCTGATTTTGTTGCGAACGGTATTTCGTTTGTGACG
>NZ_BMWT01000001.1:732500-1137679 GCF_014651375.1 Tateyamaria omphalii | reverse complement strand
GTCGTCGACCTGGTCCACTTTGTTCATGAACACGACGATCTTCGGGATGCCAACCTGGCGACCCAGCAGGATGTGCTCGCGCGTCTGGGGCATCGGGCCGTCAGCCGCGTTCACAACCAGGATCGCGCCGTCCATCTGGGCGGCACCGGTGATCATGTTCTTGACGTAGTCGGCGTGGCCGGGGCAGTCGACGTGGGCGTAGTGACGCGCGTCGGTTTCGTATTCAACGTGCGCGGTCGAGATCGTGATCCCGCGCGCTTTCTCTTCGGGCGCGCCGTCGATCTGGTCATATGCCTGGAAATCACCAAAATACTTCGTGATCGCCGCCGTCAGCGTCGTCTTGCCGTGGTCAACGTGGCCAATCGTGCCAATGTTAACGTGCGGCTTCGTACGTTCAAACTTTTCCTTTGCCATCTCTCAAGACGCCCTTTGTTAAGTTATGGGTGGGAAACCCGTGGTTCACTCCGCGCGGCATTTATTGTGATTGGTTGGGAAAATCAAGTCGGGTCAATCGACACACCGACCCCATTTTGTCGTTGTGTTGACACCGGCGGCGACAGAACTGCCAGACGCATTCATACCTCGTGCCCTATGCGACGCAGTTCAGCCTGCGGCAGGGGCTTCGACTTCGGTGGCGGACTGCTGTGTCTCGGGACCATTTGCCGATGTCTCTTCAGGCGAGAACCAGCCCTGCTCGTTCCTTTGCTTCACGAGAAAGCGTTCAACGGCTTTTGCCGCATTCTGGCTCAATTCCTTGAGCTGTTCCTCGGCTGTCATTGTATAGCCTGTCCCGATGATCGGCGCAGTACCAAACGTTTCCAATACGGTAATCTGCTCGGGTTCATCGTTCAACTTGCCCCCAGCGGCATCGTCCCAGACAGTGACGTTCAGGATCAGAGCTGACTTGGGCGCCAATACAAGCGGGATGCCGGGTTGGGCCAAGACATAGCCTTCGACCGAAATGCCAAAATGGTAACGGCTGGCACCATTGTAACGCCCAAAACGTTCTGCCACCGCACCCTTGACCGCAGCAGTCAGCTGTTCCTCGGTCGCAGGCCGGCTCAGCGGTCCACGCTGCGCGTTGTTGGCTATGACGATGTTATGTTCGAGCCGAAAGTCACCCAACGGCACAGGAGCCTCGTTAAGATCGCGGCTGCTGGCGCATGCCGACAGTCCAGCCAATATCACAAGGCCAAGAACCCAACGCATCATTCCTGCACACTCCCCGTTTTTATGGCATACCGGATACCGCAGCGGCGGCCATCACGCAATTGCAGGGTGCGAAACACTGCATATATCCTCGGGTATCTAAAGAGGGTGGCATGTGGGACACAGCGGTGTCCCACCGTTCTTGATCTGCGTGCCGCCAGTGACAAAGGAAATCGGCACGTGGAATCCAGGAATGCTCTCCTTTTTTGGATACCGTGGGCGCACTGGTTCAATTCAACACCGTGGGCACTTGCCACAGCAACGTTGCGAGGAGCTTGCCCTACCGTCACATGCACTGTGCAGCTGGCGGCTGAAACCTGCTTGATCCCCCCGGTCAGGAACAAATTCCGCGCAGCGCTTCCCACTCCCGCTGTGACAGGATTGGTGCAGTTAAGCCTTGGGCCTCTGCAAATACTCGGGCAGCGTCAGCGCGTGTCTTTGTCTCCGGATGGGAGGCGAGATAAGTTGGTAAATCCAAACCACTACGATCCAGTTCTCCAATCTTGTCAAAGAACTCCGCCATACCTGTTGCATCCGTACCGGATGCGTCCAGCATATTCAGAGCAAATTGGTCTGCCTGTGCCTCCGCCTCACGCGAGTAGGAGGCATTGAGGGTCCATTCGGCCACGACAACCGCCGCACCTCCGCCTGCGAAATCGCCAAGCAACAAGGATAGAAGCCCAGCAGAACCCGCAGTCCGCAATGCGTTGCGGGTGACATCACGGGATTCAACGTGGCCAATCTCATGTGCGAGAACCGCGGCCACTTCATCTGGACTGTCAGCCGTATCGATCAAACCGCGCATCAGAACAATCTGACCGCCTGGTGCCGCAAAGGCGTTGACCATCTTGTGGTCAAAGACAGTAACGTTCAGATCGTATTGCAGAGCCGCGCGCTCGGTCAGACGATCCGTCATTTCTGAAAGCGCGCTCAGTCCTTCGGTATTGTCGCAGGCAAGGCGACCAACGCTGCCATCTCCCAGAAATCGTTCCATTTGGTTTACGACAGTGCGTCCCCAGGCCACTTCCCGTTCAATCGGTATGAAGGTGGCCAGCGTGTTCGCCATCGCAGGTAGAATGACAAAGATCATCAGAAGAAGCGCGCTCACAGCTCCGGTCGACCAGATCGCCACTTTGCGTATTGCACCCGGAGCAATATCGCGGCGCTGGAGATTTGGGCAAAGCTTGAGCAGCCGGAAAGTGAGATCAGGATCATCGACCGTCAGCCGGGCCGTAACGATCAACGCACTATCCAATGATGTATCTGCCTTGAGACTTAGGACAAGCTGATCTTCACGCGCATTTTCTGACAGCGCGCGGATTGCCCAAAGTGGCCAGTACTGCGAGCCCATCGGCAAATCCGAATGTTCCAGCCGCAGTGTTTCTGCGACCGGATCGATGTAGAGATCCACATGCAATCGCTGGCCCGTCTCCCCGTCAAAGAACCGGCCCATTGCAGGCATCAAATGGCACCACCCACATCCAGCGCGTCGGCAAAACCTTCAGCATCGGCGCCTTTATCGGCACTGCGTTGACGGATGGAATCAAGGTGTTCGGCTTGAAGGACGGTGACATGTTCCACGGCATGGGCAATCACGGGCTGAGTGATCAGCACAAGGCTCAGACCTCCTGTCGCCAGAATCGCACCTGCGTAGAGGACCCCGATCAGCGCCAACCCCAAGAAAGTGCCTGCGTTCGGATCAAAGTCGGTACCGGATGACATCGACATGAAGATGCCTGCACCTATGCTGCCGATGACACCAAACACAACAGTGACAACCACCCCGACAACAATCGACCCAACGACGATTTTGCCTATGATCGCGGATGTTTCCAGACGCGCAAGAAACGTCACATGATCATCCAGTCTTTTACGGGCCGTCAGGTAGTTGAATGCATAGACACGGTAGTAAATCAGCCCGATCAGTGCCCAGACATAACCGACAAACAACAAGACACCCCCAAAAACGCCCGTACCAACCTCGTTCCGAGTTCCTGCCATCGCGACGGCAATAATGCCCGCAGCGAGTATGGCGAAAGCGATTAAGAGGTGTTTCATCCCGCCATACAAGTCCGTCCATTTCCCCGTCTGCACAAACCTTCCGTCACCGTACCAGGTCCTGTCGGCCATGTACTTCTCCAGCTTGAATGTCGCCAATGGATTTAGAAGTCCAAGGCTCAGGAGAACCAGTAGGTAGTAACCAATTGCGCGAAAGGCATATCCCCACGCGCCATTCTCCATCCCGAACCGGATGCCCCTCCAGCGCGTGCGCGCCATTCTGTAACGCCGCGCGCGGTATCGCGCGAACAGCATCAGCGGTACGACCGCAAGAAGGGTGACATAGATCGCAAAGAACTGCGCAATTTCTTGCCCCGGCGTATCTGGTAAGACAAAGAGATTTAGGCCGAAGAAAAACAAAGCCATCTGAACAATGCCCAGATAGATTGCCAGAATAACGATGGCGACAAGAAACCCGAGGAACTTCTCCAGACCCGTACCGGTATATTCAAAACTATCGTCATCACCACTGACAGAAGACCAGATGTATTTCCTGATCCGTGTTTTGGCCCAGAAACGGTAGACCCCAAGCGTCAAAACAGTGAGGACCGCTGTGACAAGGTAAAGTTTGAACAGTGGTCCGCCTTTTCCAAAATAGCGACCATCAATCTGTGTATTCATTAAATTCACTTCCAACTACTGAACCTGCAGGACAAGGCAACCCTACACGCACGCAAACACCGCGCGAAATCAGGTGAACATATTGTCGCGTGGAAAACCGCGCGGTGCCATCCGCCCCGCCCCAGCGCGCTTGCCCCGCCATTCTGCAAGGTCGGTTTCTGTTCTGGTTCGTCCTGCCGGGTCGAGCCAACTCAGACCGTCCGCCAATGTGAAGGTGGTAGCATCGCTAAGGCCGCCATCCTTGTACTTTTGAAGTCGCACACCTTTGCCGCGCGCCATTTCCGGCAACTCTCCAAGGCCAAACACCAGAACCTTGCGGTTCTCACCAACAACCGCAACACAATCCCCCAGAGCCGGTTTGCAGACAGCCATCCGAACATCCCCACGCACGTTCAGTACCTGCTTGCCGGCACGGGTTTGCGCGATCACCTCGTCCTCGGGCACAATGAACCCGTCACCGGCCGAGGATGCGACCAAGAGCTTGCGACCGGGCTTGTGCGTCATCAAGGTATGAATCTGTACTTCGTTTGGCAGGTCAATCATCAGGCGCAATGGTTCTCCCATACCACGCCCACCTGGCAGGTTTGCGGCAGAGACGGTGTAGAACCGGCCATTGGACCCTACCACCACCAAGCGGTCCGTCGTCTCGGCATGGAATATGAATCGGGGGCCATCCCCATCCTTGAACTTCAGTTCGCGGTTCAGGTCGATATGGCCAGTCATGGCACGGATCCAACCCATTTGGCTGCAAACAACGGTTATGGGTTCGCGGTCGATCATTGCCTCAAGTGGCACATCCTCAACGTCGCCCGCTTCGGCAAAAGTCGTACGGCGCGCACCGCCCTCATAGTCCTTACCGAACTTCTTTTTCGTTTCGCGCATTTGATCGGATATGGCCTGCCACTGCAGATCTTCGCTTTCCAATAGATCTTCGAGCGCGGCGCGTTCCTCCATCAAATCCGCTTGCTCACGAAGGAGTTCCATCTCCTCCAGGCGCCGCAAGGATCGCAAACGCATGTTCAGTATCGCTTCGACCTGAACATCGCTAAGCTCGCCGTCGCCAGGTTGAGGCGTAACATAATCAGCCTCGGACATCGCGCGTGGATGATCTTTACCCCAGTCTTCACGCATCAAGGCAGCTTTGGGGTCATCATCATAGCGAATGATGTCAATCACCCGATCGAGATTCAGAAAGGCCACTATCAGCCCCTCAAGCACCTCTAACCGGTGATCGATCTTTTCCATCCGGTGCTGGCTTCGCCGGATCAAAACTTCGCGGCGGAAATCAAGAAAGGCGCGCAGCACTTCTTTCATGCTGCAAACCTTGGGTGTCACCCCGTCGATCAGCACGTTCATATTCAGGCTGAACCGCACCTCAAGGTCGGAGTTGCGATAGAGCATGCCCATCAGCACATCAGGATCAACGTTCTTGGAACGCGGCTCGAGTATCAGACGGATATCGTCAGCACTTTCATCCCGGACGTCTGCCAAAATCGGCACTTTCTTAGTCTGGATGACCTCGGCAAGTTTTTCGATAAGTTTGGATTTCTGGACTTGATAGGGGATTTCGGTCACGACGATCTGCCATTGACCGCGGCCCAAATCCTCGACTTCGAACCGACAACGCAAACGGAACCCGCCCTTGCCGGTGCGATATGCCTGAGCGATCGCCTCAGGCGGCTCCACGATGATACCTCCCGTGGGAAAATCGGGGCCGGGAACGTAGTTCAAAAGCGTGTCATCGCGCGCATCAGGTGTTTTGATCAGATGCAGGCAGGCATCACACAGTTCAGCGATATTGTGTGGCGGGATATTCGTGGCCATTCCCACGGCAATCCCCGATGCACCATTCGCCAGCAGGTTTGGAAACTGCGCGGGCAGCACTACGGGTTCGGTGAGCGTGCCGTCGTAGTTCTCGCGGAAATCAACAGCGTTTTCGTTCAAGCCTTCCAACAACGCTTCGGCCACCGCCGTCATCCGCGCTTCCGTATAGCGCGAGGCCGCCGGGTTATCCCCATCAATATTGCCGAAGTTCCCTTGCCCATCGACAAGCGGATAGCGCACGTTAAAATCCTGTGCGAGGCGCGCCATGGCATCGTAAATCGCGGCATCCCCGTGTGGGTGATAGTTCCCCATCACATCGCCGGAAATCTTGGCCGACTTGCGGAATCCTCCCGATGAGGACAGCCGCAATTCCCGCATAGCGAACAGAATCCGTCGATGAACCGGCTTAAGACCATCGCGCGCATCCGGAAGCGCACGGTGCATGATCGTGGACAGCGCGTAAGTGAGGTACCTTTCACCCAGTGCACGACGCAACGGTTCGGACAGGTCCATATTGGGGGTATCGGTCTGATCGGACATAGATGATGTGTAGCCGCCCACCCTGTCGGGAACAAGCGGTCAGGTGGGTGATCTGCCGTTCGGGAAGTTTTCGGACGGCGACTCCGTTGCTTTGACACAACAACATTGGCCTGGGAGGAAAGTTGACCGGATTTTACCAGTGTTTGGAATCGTTCTGTTTGTTAATAATTACCGAGTCTTATCAAGCTGCTGATTGGACAGACAAAGTACGTTGGGGGGAACGCATAGTATGGTGCGGTTCATTATTGTTACATTTGGATTTCTTGCGTTCGCATTCTACGAGCTGAGCGGAGGCGCAGATTTCGACGCCGAACAGACCCGCTTGTCTCGCATCGAATTGCCGGCCGAGGTCGAAGAAGAGACGCTCGCGCAAGCCGAGCCAGCCCCAGCTACGCCCGTCATCCCCGAAAACGTAACGCGCGTGTCTCTTAACTTGAACAGCGTGGGCGATGTGTTACGCCCGCAGCGCACCGTTCGAACAACAGCAGCTCGTCCAGCCGCAACGGAAGCGGAGAGTGAAACAGACATCGCCCTAAGCGAAGAAGAACCCACAATCATTCTGCCAAGCCTGATTGTCGACGATGCCATTATCACTCCCGTGGACTTCAACGCGCCGAACACTTCAGAAGAGACGTCCAATGACGTGCGTGCAGTATCTGCCCGCAGCGTGAATGTGCGTGGAGGCCCGGGCACTGGCTACTCTGTCGTCAACCGACTAGCGCGCGGAGACGAGGTGGAGGTCTTGCAAGACCCAGGAAACGGATGGGTGAAGCTGCGTCCGTTGAATGGTGGCACGATCGGATGGATGGCGGACTACCTACTAAGCAAAGGCTGATTGCACGCGAGGCGGATCGCTCTATTGTCCCGGCCGAGTTTCAACGGGACAAGACATGACAAAAAAATCCATTCTCATTACGGGCAGTTCGTCCGGTATCGGGTATGCGTCAGCGCATGGCATGCGTGATGCAGGTTGGAAGGTTTTTGCGTCATGCCGCAAACCCGAAGATTGCGCGCGCCTGCAAAGCGAAGGGTTCGAGAGCCCCCTAATCGACTACACAAATAAGACAACAATCGCGACAGGCGTGAGCGAGGTACTGGAGGCTACCGGCGGCACGATTGATGCCCTGTTCAACAACGGTGCGTTCGGCACGCCTGGCGCAGTCGAAGATCTGCCGACAGATGCACTGCGGGCAATTTTCGAAGCAAATTTTTTTGGATGGCATGAACTGACGCGCCAGGTCATCCCCGCAATGCGCAAGCAGGGGCACGGACGGATCGTGCAATGCTCATCTGTGCTTGGGTTTGTGACCATGCCATGGCGCGGGGCATACAATGCAACCAAGTTCGCACTCGAGGGACTCACCCATACATTGCGGATCGAGATGCGAAACACACCGATTGATGTGATCTTAATCGAACCCGGTCCAATCACCAGCAAGATACGTGCAAATTCGATCCCGCATTTCGAAAAATGGATTGATTGGGAGAACTCCCCACGCGTCGAGCAGTACAGGGAAAAACTGCGCAAAAGACTGTATTCTGACTCTGGTCCAGATGCGTTTGAGTTGCCCCCCGAGGCTGTCGTCAAGAAGTTGCGACGCGCGTTGGAAGCACGGAAACCACGCCCGGTTTACATGGTGACGACGCCTACGTTCTTGATGGCCGCTTGTCGCCGCGTACTGACCACGCGCGGATTAGATCGCATTTTGTCCATCGGGTGACGGAACGACGCGTTCGCTTTTATACCTGTGTCACCTACATGGTCCACATGTAAGGAAAAGGGACCGAAAAACATGGGCTTTGACCCGCTATTCATCTTGATTGTGCTGGCTTGTCTGGCAGTCGTCGTTGTGCTCATGCTGGGGCTTGGCGGATTTGCCAAGGGGTCGGGTTGGGCCAAAGACAACTCGAACCGTCTGATGCGCTATCGGATCGGTGCACAATTCATAGCCGTCCTTTTGATTCTTGCCTATGTGGCTTTGCGTGGAACAGGGAACTGAGCATGGTTGTTCTGAACAAGATTTATACAAAAACGGGCGACGCAGGAGAGACAGCGCTTGGGAACGGAGCAAGGGTCGCAAAACATGCAATGCGCGTTACAGCCTATGGCACCGTTGACGAGTTGAACGCCTTTCTTGGAGTTGCCCGCCTGGTAGCTGACGGGGACACTGATACGGCCCTGAGCCGGATTCAAAACGATCTTTTCGATCTGGGCGCAGACCTATGCCGACCAGACATGGAGAAAGACGCCGAGGCAGAATACCCTCCTTTGCGCATGACCGATGCCCAGGTGACACGTTTGGAAACAGAGATTGATGCCATGAACGGCAATCTTGAACCATTGCGCAGCTTTATTCTACCAGGCGGCTCTGCCTTGTCCGCGCATCTGCATGTCTGCCGCACTGTGGCCCGTCGTGCCGAAAGACTTGCCGTCGAATTGGCCACAATGGAATCGGTCAACCCGGCTGCGGTCAAATACCTGAACCGCCTCAGTGACTGGTTTTTTGTGGCCGCCCGCATTGCGAACAACGGTGGCAAGAACGATGTGTTGTGGGTTCCAGGGGCGAACCGCGACTAGCCGTCCTCTGGCTCCCAAAGCTCAATCGGTGTGCCCTCGGGATCAGAAAGATGCGCAAAACGACCGATCCCGGGCATGTCGCCAACCATCTTCACCGGTATCCCAGCGTCCTCGAGCTGGGCTGCCATCGCATCAAGGCTGCGCACACGGAAATTCAGCATGAACGTTTTATCAGCGGCAAAATAGTCGGTATCTGACGCAAAGGGCGCAAAGACCGTTGCTCCTCCCTTGGCCATCCACGGTTTTTGGTCCGAAACGGTCGGCACCAAATCAATGCCGAGCGTGTCGCGATACCATGTCGCCAGTGTTTCCGGATCTTTGGACCGGAAGAAAAAACCGCCAAAACCCTGAACATGTTCCATGGCAATCCTCCTTTCCCACAGTGTATCAAAGTTTCCGTTCCACGGCATCACACTGAAAACGCGGCGTTCAATTGCTGTGACGTGACGATTTTGTCCTGTTTCCGTTGCGGCGTCTTGGGTAAACCACTCGGGATTGGCTATCTCGGCTGTCACAGCTGAGTCGTTATTTTAAGGAGAGGAACGCTCATGAAGGTGCTTGTGCCCGTCAAACGCGTGATCGACTACAACGTGAAGGTACGCGTGAAAGCGGACGGATCGGGTGTTGATCTCGCCAATGTCAAAATGTCGATGAACCCGTTTGACGAAATCGCGGTCGAACAGGCCATCCGCCTGAAAGAAGCGGGTCAGGCAGAAGAAGTCGTGGCGGTCTCCATCGGCGTCAAACAAGCTCAGGAAACGCTGCGTACGGCCCTTGCCATGGGTGCGGACCGTGCGATCCTGGTCGTGGCGGCTGATGATGTGCACACTGACATCGAACCCCTGACGGTTGCCAAGATCCTTGCCAAAGTGGTCGAGGACGAACAGCCCGGGCTGGTACTCTGCGGCAAACAGGCGATCGACAACGACATGAATGCCACTGGCCAGATGTTGTCAGCCCTCATGGGGTGGAGCCAGGCCACGTTCGCCTCGGAAGTCGAAATTGCTGGCGACAAGGCCAAGGTCACGCGCGAAGTCGACGGTGGTTTGCAAACCATCGAGGTCAACATGCCGACCGTCATCTCGGTTGACCTGCGCCTGAACGAACCACGCTATGCGTCGCTGCCCAACATCATGAAAGCCAAGAAGAAGCCGCTGGATGAAAAAACAGCCGCTGACTATGGCGTTGATACCGCACCGCGGCTCGAAATCGTGAAAACGGCCGAGCCCGAAGCGCGTGCTGCGGGCATCAAGGTGGGCTCCGTTGACGAGCTTGTGGCGAAACTCAAAGAAGCGGGGGCTGTGTAATGGCTGTTCTTCTTCTCGCAGAAATCAATGACGGTGAATTGGCCATGGATGCCACGGCCAAGGCGGTTACTGCCGCCAAGGCACTTGGCGATGTGACCGTGCTAGCAACGGGCGCGACTTGTGCCGATGCAGCGGCATCTGCCGCCACTATCGACGGTGTAGGCAAAGTGCTGTGCGCCGAAGATGCGTTGTATGGCAAACGTCTGGCCGAACCGGTGGCAGACCTGATCGTATCGCTTGCTGGCGACTACGAACACATCGTGGCGCCCGCGACCACGGACGCCAAGAACATCATGCCCCGCGTTGCAGCATTGCTGGACGCCATGGTGGTGTCCGACGCGACAGCGGTTGTTGACGGCAGCACGTTCGAACGCCCCATCTATGCTGGCAACGCAATCCAGACGGTAAAGGCTGGCGACGGCAAAAAGGTCATCACCTTCCGTACGTCGACATTTGATGCGGCAGGCACAGGCGGATCTGCATCGGTCGAAACAATTGGTGCGGCGGCCAATCCTGCGCTGTCGAGCTGGGTTGAAGACAAAGTGGCCGAAAGCGATCGCCCCGAACTGACTTCGGCCGGTGTTGTTGTGTCCGGCGGCCGCGGTGTCGGGTCAGAAGACGATTTCGCACTGATCGAGAAACTGGCCGACAAGCTGGGCGCCGCTGTTGGCGCATCGCGCGCAGCGGTTGACTCGGGCTATGCGCCGAACGACTGGCAGGTAGGTCAGACCGGTAAGGTTGTGGCCCCTGACCTTTACGTTGCCGTTGGCATCTCAGGCGCGATCCAGCACTTGGCTGGCATGAAAGACTCTAAAGTCATCGTTGCTATCAACAAAGACGAAGAAGCCCCGATCTTCCAAGTGGCAGATTACGGTCTGGTTGCAGACCTGTTCGACGCGGTCCCCGAGATGATCGAAAAGCTGTAAAAAATAGCGGCTTAAAAACCGAAAAACCCGCCGCAAGCCAGCGGCGGGTTTTTTATTGTTACGTCAGGATTGGAACTAGGGCCTGAGCAATTTCGTGATGTGCAACGGGCCCAGGCATGGTGCGGGCCGCCGGCGCGTCCATTTCGCTGAACACCATACCTTCCGTTCCTGCATCCACAGCTTCGTCCGAAATGACCGCTTCGACATAGTCCGTCGCGAGCTCTGACACCTTTTGGATCATTCCCCTGGAGACCAATGCAAGATCTGCATCAAGGTCATTTGCCGATGCTTCGGGCGTTTGCCTGCTGGCCCACAACAACACGGTCCTGCCGGGTATCTGACTAAGCACAAGCCGCATACGCGCGACCCAAGCGGTTTGTAACTCTTCCACGACCGCTTCAAACCTTTCCGGGGACAGAAGGTACAAGCGGTTCAACAAATGATTGGTAAAGTTGAACTCGGCAAAATCCACTTCGCGGTAAATCGCACGCAACAGAGACGATGCTTCGACAAACCGGTCATTGCGGCGCGGATGCACCCGATAAAACCGGTTCGACATGTTTCGTGGGCTGGTGATCTGGATCACCGTCGTTTGCGCCATACCAGAGACCTTGCGCAGATAGGGGTCGGTCGCAAAAACGTCGACACCTCCGTTCAACGATCCGAAATTCACGCATGTTATGCCCATAGATTGTTCAACCAAATCCGGAAACGGCGTAGGCACGAACTTCCCATACGTGATTGACCCGCCAAAGAAGGCAACAAACGGCCTATCCAGAGCGCGCCTTGGCCCACGAAACAAGACTTTGGAATTGCCGTATCGACACGGCAAGTAATCGAGCCCACCCGGACCCAAAGATTCAATACTCATGAGACCCACTCTCACTATTTACCCACGACAACTGTGGCAGCAGATTATTGAAGAACCCCTAACGCAGATGATCATCATTGAGGCATCGCGTCCCCTTGCCCCCAACATCTGCCTGACCATATGGTGCGGGAACGTTGCATGAGGTCGGTAAATGGACATCAAGACAGTTGGAATTGTTGGCGCGGGGCAGATGGGGAACGGCATCGCGCATGTGATGTCTCTTGCCGGGTATGATGTCATGCTGAACGATATCTCGGGCGACGCATTGGCTGCAGCCATGGCCACCATTGACCGGAACCTCGAACGACAAGTGAGCCGCGAAAAAATCAGCGCGGACGACAAGTTAACGGCAATTGCACGCATTCAAACCACCCAAAAACTGACTGATTTGGGCCAGACCGATCTGGTGATCGAAGCAGCAACCGAGCGGGAAACTGTTAAACAGGCGATATTCGAAGATCTCGTTCCGCACTTGCAACCGCATACGATCCTGACGTCGAACACGTCATCCATTTCGATCACGCGTCTGGCCAGCCGCACAGATCGGCCTGAAAAGTTCATGGGCTTCCACTTCATGAACCCCGTTCCAGTTATGCAACTCGTGGAACTGATCCGGGGAATCGCAACCGATACGGAAACGTTCCACGCCTGTGCAACCGTGGTAGAGAAGCTTGGTAAAACGGCTGCAACGGCCGAGGACTTCCCCGCGTTCATCGTGAACCGCATTCTCATGCCAATGATCAACGAGGCCGTCTATACGCTGTACGAAGGGGTCGGCTCGGTCAAATCCATCGACTCTTCAATGAGGCTGGGCGCAAATCATCCGATGGGGCCGTTGGAACTGGCCGATTTTATCGGCTTGGATACCTGCCTGGCTATCATGAATGTCCTTCACGACGGGCTTGCAGATACCAAGTACCGTCCATGCCCGCTATTGACGAAATATGTCGAGGCTGGGTGGTTAGGCCGGAAAACTCAGCGCGGATTCTATGATTATCGCGGAGAAACTCCTGTTCCAACGCGTTAGCCTTGGTTTGAAACCTGCGTGGTCAGTTTTTAAGCGCCATGGTGTGATCGCGTAGCCACGCCATGAATCCGCGCGGATCGTCCTTGAAGTCCGCAACAATCTGCGGATCAAGGGCGTGGCCTACAACGGGGCCTTGCGGCTTGTTACAGGATCGCACGATTTCATGCAGTAGAAGGCCTTGCCTCAGCATCGGCGATACCTTGTCCGCAATGTGGTACGCACGGCTGTTTGCTCCAGGAAAGCGCATAGGAACGACGGTTGCGCCCGAGCGGCGAATAAGCTGCGCCGTAAAGACATTCCATTCGGCTTCCACGGCTGGTCCCCACCACGTTTCAGACGTCGCAACAACACCCGATGGGAACAGTGCAACAACCCCGCCCTCTTTGAGGTGAGCCATTGCCTTAGCCCGCATTTCCACTCCCTTGCGCTGTGCGTCTGGATCATGTGGGAACGGGACCGGGATCATGTAGCTGCCTGCGACCTCATCAATGACCGTCAGCAAGGATCGTGTCAAAATGCGGTAGTCTGGGCGCACGCGCCCGATCAGGTCGGCAAATATCATGCCATCCACCATGCCGTGCGGGTGGTTGGCAACGACAATCACAGGCCCTTCTTTTGGGATGCGGTCCAGCTGTTCCTGCGGAGTGGTAAGATCGATACCCATCACATCGAGGCACGCACGCCAGAATGCTTGTCCCGATGGTGCGCCCTGACGCTCGAACTTCCGGATCAGGCGCAGGATCGTCAGTTTCCCGGTAAACGCTTCCATCACACGGATGAAGGTTGCCTTCCACGGATCATCGAATGTTGACGCGTATGACAGACTGCGACGGTCGTATGTATTGAAAGTCACCTGATCAGGTTCAGGTTTCGTAACCTTCGTCATGTTATGTGTGCTATCGACCATACGATCGTCACCTTCTATCGACGTATGGACCTCTCAAGCCACTCGCGGCTCAGGCCTCTTCTCCGAACTTGTCAGCAATCAGCGCGCTGAGGGCATCTGCCAATGGCTCAGCGTCCGGGCCGGACGTTTCAACGTCAATAAAACTTCCCATTGGCGCTGCCAACATCAAAAGACCCATAATGCTGTCGCCCGATGCAGACATACCATTCTGTGTCACAGTCGCCCGCGCGTCAAATGCCTCGACCACTTCAACCAGTTTGGCTGACGCACGTGCGTGCAGACCCTTGATATTCACGATTTCCAGTTTGCGGTGAGTCATCTTCAGGTATCTGCGCCTATATTCTGGCTGTCGATGTATTTCTTGCCAGCACTCAGTGCGGCTTGCACGGCATCCGTCACATGCATCTTACGGCTTTTTGCAAGTTTGATCAGCATGGGCAAGTTCGCGCCATAGAGGATGCGGCGGTTTTGCGGCTTGCAGGCCAACAAGCTGAGATTTGAGGGGGAACCGCCAAACAGGTCGGTTACAACAACAACACCATCACCTGTATCGACCTCGTCCGCTGCAACACAGATTTCATCTTCTTTGGCCTTGCGATCGTGGTCGGCTTCGATTGCGATCGCGCGCACGCCAGCCTGTTTGCCAACGACATGCTCTATGGCCCGCAGATACTCAGTAGCGAGCCCGCCATGTGCGACAATCACAATCCCGATCAAGCTGAAGCCTCTTCGCGTTTGCGGCGATCCAGTTCCCGATGCCGAATAGACACTTGCCAGCCAGCGTCTGCAAGGGCTGTAGCCAAGGTTTCCGCCATGGCGACGGATCGATGTTGACCGCCCGTGCAACCGAATGCAACCGAGAGGTGAGACTTGCCTTCCTCGAGCACACTTGGCAATTGCCAAAGCAAAAGATCACGCAAACGAGTCTCGAACTCGGTTGCGCGTGGGTCAGCCCAGATGTGCCTGCGAACTTCCACGTCCAAACCGGTTTTGTTGCGCAATTCTGGTTCCCAATACGGGTTCTTCAAAAACCGGCAATCAAAGACCATGTCTATCGAGCGAGGCAGTCCTCGCTTGTAGCTGAAACTCTGCACCGCAACAGCCAGTTGGGTTTGCTCGCCTGGAGAAAACCAGTGTTCCACTTCCGCACGCAATTGGTGCACATTAAGCTCCGATGTATCGATCAATACATCCGCCCGCTCACGCACTGGGGCAAGCAACTCCTTTTCCCGCAGAATTCCAGCCTCGACCCTGTCCGCTTCTGCCAGGGGATGCCTACGTCGTGTTTCCGAAAACCGGTTAAGCAGCACTTCGGTGCTGCAATCCAGATAAAGAAGTTCGGGGTCCATTCCTGGAACACCCGAGATTTGTCCAAGCACGTCCGCAATGGCTGTACTCGAAAAGTCCCGGTTGCGCGGATCCACGCCTAGTGCCATCGGTTTATCTGGCATCGGGTCGTTCAGAAGGGCCTCAATCAGACGCACCGGCAGATTGTCGATCGCTTCGTACCCCAAATCCTCCAAGACGCGAATCGCACTAGACCTTCCTGCGCCTGATGGTCCAGTCACAAATACAAGGCGACGCGGCACGGTCATGGCAACTGTCATTCCGGATACTCAATTCCACATTTGAGGTATTGCACAATCGCAGAAGGCCAAGCGGGGCTGTCCACTTTGTGAAGGCAAGGCAATGTTTGCCCCAAAACTGTTTTTGAATGATGTTCAGGAAATCTCTTGCACTCAACTTCATCCATGTCGACCACCAGATGCAATACGGCATCTACGGCATCTGCACGCAAAACACCAATACCACGCGCTTCAATGAGGCCCTTGATACTGTCCGGAGCCGTCATTTGTATGATGTCATCGACGCAGGCAAGCTCAGTTTGATCGTCTGACACGAGCGTCGCCCCCAAAGCCATGAGTTGAAGCGCAAGGCTCGACTTGCCACTTCCGGATGCGCCGACGATCAGTACACCCCGTCCGCTTACGTCTACAGCGCTCGCGTGCAGACGCATCTGCGACTAGACCGGCAAACCAACGACGAAACGAGCGCCCAGCGGCTCAGACGTTATGTCGGCATCTGTCGGGCGAATATTCTCCGCCCAGATCACACCGCCATGCGCCTCTACAATCTGTTTGGAGATAGCGAGTCCAAGGCCAGAGTTGTTTCCGAAATGCTCTTCAGGACGTTGGGAATAAAATCGTTTGAAGATTTTGGTGAGCGCCTGATCCGGGATACCCGGGCCGGTGTCTTCGACCACGACCAAAACCCGGTTTTCACGCTTGCGAGCCCAAACGCGGATCGCATCCCCATCTTCGCAGAAGGAAATGGCATTCGTGATCAGGTTGACGAAAACTTGCGCTAAACGCGCCTCCAGGCCTTGTACCTCGATGGGATGCGCTGGCAAATCGGTGATGAATTCGATACCTTTGCTCTTTGCATCCTCACCGAGATATTGGCTCAAATTCCCAAGCATTTGCAAGAGGTTGAACGGCTCTTCCTCTTCCTTTACGAGCTCACTGTCCAGTCGCGAAGCATTCGAGATATCGCTCACGAGCCGGTCCAAGCGCCGTACATCATGATCAATTACGTCCAGAAGTTTTTCGCGCTGGTCATCACGTTTGACCATACGAAGCGTACCCACGGCAGATCGCAGCGAAGCAAGAGGATTCTTGATTTCATGTGCGACGTCAGCTGCGAACTGTTCGTTGCCATCAATCCGATTATACAGTGCCGCTATCATACCGCGCAAAGCGCCAGACAATCTACCGATCTCGTCCGGGCGCGCCGTCAGGTCCGGAATACGGATACGGCCCGGGTTCACTTTCCGCGCATTTTTGTCACGGCCCAACTCTGCGGCCGTGGCAAGGTCTGCTAAGGGGTTGGCAATAGTCGATGCCAACACAAGGCTGAGGCCGATTGATACCAGTGTCGCGATCACGAACATCTGCAAAACACGTTCGCGCTCTCCTCTTACGAGGGCGTCAATCTCTCCAGATGCGCTGGTCAGCGCAATTACGCCAACGGCAGACCCTTCATGCTGGATCGGAGTGACAACGCTGAAAATGGCACCTCCAGCCACTGTTAGGTTTTCGCTGATTTGCGTGTCGCCTGTCAGGCTGCGCGCGACCAGCGGACGCAATTGATCTTCAATCAATGCAGGTGTTGGTGCGTCAGGGCCGGAAAACGGTCGGGACACCTGCCGCCAAAGCCAGCTCAATCCATCCGTCAGAACAGCCACATTTTCTGTTTCTGGCAGTTGGGTTGCCAGCGGTTTCAGAGTGCCTTCGCTTTGTCCAACCAGGGCTTCTGCAGCGTCGAAAACATAGACCTCATGGCCCATGCGCAAATCCAGCTGAGCGAGTGTTTCGGGGACATTCGCACCGTCGCCCGTTGCAAGGTTCACAGGTGCATTCGCAGGAAGCTGCGCTTCGATCACATCTGCAACCAGCTCAGCTTGTGAAACGAGAGCGGATAACCTTTGAACCGCCAAACTCTCTCTCGTGGAATTCAGATAAAGAATTCCCGCGACCAAAACGTTAAGTGCGATGAGATTGAATGTAATGATTTTGCGCGCCAGAGGCGAGGCGCGCAACGACATCAAGCCGCGCCGCGCACGACCATCCCTTAACTCAGTCGCACCGGATGTTTCCGGTGCGACCCAGTCTTCACCAAGGACAACGTCACCATCCCGGGATGCTGGGGAACTCATGTCTCGCACGATAGTCCTCTTGGCATGCGCTTCGCCAAACGCGCCTGTTATTCTTCGTTGTAACGATACCCGATGCCATACAACGTCTCAATTGCGGAGAACTCATTGTCGGCACTGCGCATTTTCTTGCGCAAACGCTTGATGTGGCTGTCGATCGTGCGGTCGTCGACATACACCTGATCGTCGTATGCAACATCCATGAGCTGATCGCGCGACTTCACGAAGCCCGGGCGTTGAGCCAAGGCTTGCAGCAACAGGAATTCAGTGACGGTCAGTGACACGTCCTTGCCTTTCCAAGCAACGGCATGACGCAATGGATCCATCCGCAGATCCCCGCGCTCCATCACCTTGGTCTCTTCGGTATCACCAACGACATCACCAGCGACCGCATCCTGTCGACGCAAAAGCGCGCGAATACGTTCCACCAACAGGCGTTGGGAAAACGGTTTTTTGACGTAGTCATCTGCCCCCATTCGCAGACCTAAAACTTCGTCAATCTCGTCATCCTTAGATGTTAGGAAGATGACGGGCATAGTCGTTTTCTGGCGCAACCTTTGCAGCAAATCCATGCCGTCCATGCGGGGCATCTTGATGTCCAGCACGGCCATGTCTGGCAAACGCTTGTTGAAAGCGTCAAGCGCAGCCTGACCATCATTATACGTTTCGACCTCGAACCCTTCAGCCTCGAGCGTCATGGAGACGGACGTCAGGATATTCCGGTCGTCATCCACCAATGCAATCTTTGACATTGCCTGTTTCCTTATACTGCTCGTACTTTTTGTTTTTCGAACATTGTCTCGACTTTGACCTTCCGAATCAATCCATAAGTGCGAATCACGCCCAGAATGGGCTTCAGACTGGCCAGAAAGTGGTTAGGAATGGCTAAATTGCCGCACATTCCCGTGTCGGGTGCATGTCGACGAGTCACTGTTTGCGCAACCGGTCGTCATGGTGGCGCTAACCTTGGTTGCAGGCCTATTCATCAAGTAAATCCACGTGTTATGAGGCCGGAACAGACCGACAGGACGTCGGTTATGGGCCTTTTGGCTGCCCTCTGACCTAACAAAGCCGCTTCGCGGCATCAGGAGAGTTCACATGACATTTGGACGGGTAAACCCGCAGTTCCGCCTTGAAGATCAAGGGATCAAAGGGCTGGGCGATGTCTATTACAACCTGATCGAGCCCGCTTTGATCGAACACGCGCTCGAACGCAAAGAAGGCAGTTTGGGCAAGGGAGGCGCTTTCCTTGTGACCACCGGCAAGTTCACTGGCCGGTCCCCCAAGGACAAGCACGTAGTTAAGACGGACAGCGTGGCTGACAGTATCTGGTGGGAAAACAACGCCGCAATGTCGCCGGACGGCTTCGACGCGCTCTACGACGACATGCTCGAACACATGAAAGGTCGCGAGTATTATGTGCAAGATCTGACCGGTGGTGCAGACCCCAGCTACTCCATCAATGTTCGCATGGTCACGGAGTTGGCATGGCACGGACTCTTCATTCGACACATGCTGCGTCGCCCCGATGCAGAGGACCTAAAGGACTTCATCGCGGATTTCACCGTGATCAACTGCCCCTCTTTTCAGGCGGATCCTGAGCGACACAATTGCCGGTCTGAAACTGTCATCGCAATGAATTTCGATCGCAAACTGATCCTGATTGGCGGCACAGAATACGCCGGCGAAAACAAAAAATCTGTTTTCACTTTGCTCAACTACCTGCTGCCAGAACGCGGTGTGATGCCCATGCACTGTTCGGCCAACCATGCACAGGGCAACCCAGTGGATACGGCGATTTTCTTCGGGCTGTCCGGCACGGGAAAGACAACCCTGTCCGCTGATCCTGGCCGTGTTTTGATCGGTGACGATGAACATGGCTGGTCAGATCGCGGAACATTCAACTTCGAAGGTGGCTGCTATGCCAAGACGATCAACCTGAGCGCAGAAGCCGAGCCTGAGATTTACGCGACAACCGAGAAGTTCGGAACAGTAATCGAAAACATGGTTTTTGATGCTGAAACCAAAGATCTGGATTTCGACGACGATAGCCTGACGGCAAACATGCGTTGCGCATATCCGCTGCACTATATCTCGAACGCATCATCCAGCGCACTCGGCGGTCATCCAAAAAATATCATCATGCTGACGTGCGATGCTTTCGGAGTATTGCCCCCCATCGCAAGATTGACCCCAGCTCAGGCAATGTATCACTTCCTGTCCGGCTTTACGTCCAAAGTTGCCGGTACTGAACGTGGGGTGACTGAACCCGAGCCAACATTCTCAACCTGCTTCGGCGCACCATTCATGCCGCGTCGCCCTGAGGCGTATGGCAAGCTGTTGCAAGAGAAGATTGCCAAGCACGGCGCAACATGCTGGTTGGTCAATACGGGCTGGACTGGCGGCGCGTACGGCACCGGCAGCCGTATGCCGATTCGAGCGACACGCGCCCTGCTGACTACCGCTCTGGACGGGACTTTGGCCAAAGGCGAGTTCCGTAAGGACCCGAACTTTGGATTCGATGTTCCGGTCTCTGTTCCTGGAGTGGCAGATATTCTTCTTGATCCACGCCGGACTTGGGATGATGCCGCTGGATACGATGCACAGGCAAACAAGCTGGTCGACATGTTCTCGAACAACTTTGAGCAGTATCTGCCTTACATCGATGACGACGTGAAAGCCGCCGCCATCAGCTAAATTGTTACCGGGGCCTATGCGGCCTCGGGAACAACTTCCGCCAAAGGAATATCGAGCAGGTATTCCAAGTCCTCTCTACTGTTGTATGCAAGAAAAGTGTCAATTGGAGCATCGCGCCCATCGACCACCCACTTGAGTACGCTGGGTTCCAGATGCAGGTATCCGATTCGTGCTCCAAATCCCTTGTACGCCACAACATTCAGGATGAAGCCGTAGATCCAGTCGGGGTCCCAGCGCTGCATCATCTCCAACATCCCCGTGCGCCCAAGTACGGGCGCAAGCCCAACTCCGCGATACTTGCCACGTTCCGGGGCGACCCAGAACTCTCCGTGATAGGCTGCCATGCCGGCGATACGGTGAGTACCTGGCGTCGCACGGAAACGTGACCGCGCCATATCCACACCCTTTAACGGCGGAGGAAACGCACGAAACTGTCGTAGCAAATAACTACTGAGCGGTTTGCCCGACAGACGGACGCGTTTCGCTGCCTGAGTATGAATCAGCTCACCGTCTTCGTTTCGGCCTGTTAGCCAGAAAGCATTCGATCGGTTCAAGCCATGCAGTTCGGGATCGAAGGGTGCGCCAAGCTTCTGCATAGGCCGTTCTTCGGCAACGATTTCCTTATACTCTTCAAAGTCTGTGCCGATCGTCAGAGTGATCCCCTGTGAGATCAAAATACTGCGGCTTGTTGCAATGAACGGCGCCGCGTTTCCAGGGAATTGAATGGTCATAAAAGTCTCTCCTTTGACGCACTTACGTCAAAGCTAAGACAATTTTTGTCAAATTACCCGAAAAACTCGCCGAATAGGTGCAAGAACGATTAGGTCGGCATTGCTGCCATTTTTTCGAACTTGGCTTCCGCAAGGTCAAAGTCGGGTTGTTTGATCTTTGTCATCGCAGCGCGCTGTGCCTCCTCAAGGGCTGCGATGTTCACGTTAATAGTTGGCACAACGAGCGTCATGACAGCTGGTGACCGATCTGGAAAAAATCCAGCCATCATAAGGCGTTGGTAGGCCATTGTGGCCTGACTTGGGTTATCGCGCGCTGGCATCCTTGTATAAACGTGATCCAGACGCGCCGTCTGGGTTGTTTCAATATCCAGAAAGGATTGATCCAGCATTCGACCAAACTCTTCGCCCGCCGGAAGCCGAGCGATAGGACGACCAATACTAGAACGTGCATAGTCCACACCGAACCAATCGACGTATGCTGATTGCTGACCGAATTCGACAACGATCCACCCCGAATCAGAATTGCGGTACACCATAAGATATGGCCGCACGTGCGAGAGGTGCGGGCTCTCGATTTCGCCCGCACTCATAACCCATGCTCGGTACGTTTCACGAAGGAGGACCGATTCATCCTGCCAGATGTCTCCCATCGGCTGTTGTTGTTGGTAGAAGACTAGGCCATCTACCTCGGCTTGCAGATATTGTAGCGAGCCGCGCATGCCGGTCTGTCCACGTGACCACACCTTAGCATGCATCAACAACTCACGGGCTTCCGGCAATGCAGCCTCTCCCGCCTCTGTGAGTTCGTAGCGCCGATCCCGTGTACGGAACAGCTCTTCGCCCCGCAATTCCTCGAGCTGCGATATGTGGCGGCGTACAGTTTGACGGGTACTGTTCAACTTCGCCACGGCGTGCGACAGATTCAACGTGTCCGCGAGCGTTGTGAACGAGCGGATCATCTCGAACAGCAAAGGCTGGTTCAATTCACTCAGATTGGGTGTCGGTGCGTTCACAATGCCACTCGATGTATGATCAACAACACATCCATGTTAAAGAAATCATACATTAATGCAACATTTACGTGTGGTTTAGGGTGTGAATCTACTCAATTGAACCAATGCGTGTACTGAGCGATCACTCTGGTGGAACAACCGGAGGTAATCAGTCATGTCACATCCAGTCGATGTACACGTAGGTAAACGCTTGAAACAGATCCGCACCTTGCGTCGGATGTCGCAAACAGACGTAGCCAAGCGCTTGGAGCTGTCTTTTCAACAAATCCAGAAGTACGAAATCGGCTCGAACCGAATCGCCGCAAGCCGTCTTTTCGAATTGTCGCGCATCCTGGACGTACCGACATCCTATTTCTTCGAAGGTTTGGCGGATGCGAATAACACAGCTCCTCGCGGTGATCGTGGTCTTGATATCGTGAATGCTCTCGCTGCGATTGAAGATGATAAGATCAAATCACGCATCGTTACCTTCATCGAAGACGTCTCGGGACTGACAGTCGCGCGTCGCGCTTCGTAGCACGATATTCCTTAAAGTCATTTAATAGACTATTTTCAGTATTTTATTCGAACCGGCTTGCCTCGTTGCAGTCGGTTCGAAATTGTTTGGACGGCTCGATCCATCACACGGACGTCATCCGTAAGACGGTTAGTTTCAACTTGATATGATTCGCTCCTAGGGCGCAGGAAAGCTGATGGCACTTTGGCCTTCAGATCATCAATGCTACCCTTAAGAATGCATCAAAACGCATACCTGACCTTACTTTTTGCCAACCTGTCGCTGCACTGCAGTATACTGCCACGCAACATTTGAACAAATAGCCGCACAAAAATGAATATTTGTTGCGCTGCACCTGCAAACTAGTTAAGCGGTTACGACGCGGAAAACGAGGAGCTATGCGATGGCACATGACGGACAGGATATGGGAGCGGTGACGCCAGTTTTGCTCGATGATTTGCTCGTGCTGACCGGCGCTGCACTCAAACCTGTAGAAAAAATTACAGAACTCGCACGAACGCGACTAAGCGATCAGCTGAGCAATAACGGACGCGTTTCTGGTGCTCTTATTGAAAAGCATCAGACTGCGGCGCATGGCCTTGCGTGGCTTGCCACATACTGCGAATCGCTTCGGCAAATGCACAAATGGGCGGAGGCTTTGAACACCCAGTCCAAACTGGGTGAGGTCGAATCGCTGATCCTTCAAATCGCATTTGGTGAATACCTTTGGCAAATCTACGGCGGCATCCAGATGAACCAGGGCGAAGTCCTGCGCCTGCAGGACCTTGGTCTGACACAAGACGATATGCGCGGGATGATGGAACCTGCCGTTCAAACACTCACGCAAAGCGGAAATACCCAAGCTGCGCGCATCCGTCTCGTCGAGTTGATGCAGGAACGCAGCGCCGAAATCACGGTGGGCGCCTCCGGCCTCGACGAAGAACTTGAGATGATCCGCGAGCAGTTTCGCCGCTATGCAGTCGAGAAAGTCGAACCTTTCGCGCATGATTGGCACCTCAAGGACGAGTTGATCCCGATGGAGGTGATCGAAGAACTGGCCGAGATGGGTGTCTTCGGCCTCACAATCCCCGAAGAATACGGTGGCTTTGGACTGTCCAAAGCATCCATGTGCGTCGTGTCGGAAGAACTGAGCCGTGGGTACATAGGTGTCGGCTCGCTCGGCACCCGGTCCGAGATTGCAGCGGAATTGATCATTGCCGGCGGCACCGAAGAGCAAAAGCAGAAGTGGCTGCCGCAACTGGCAAGCGCCGAAACATTGCCCACGGCCGTCTTCACCGAACCAAATACGGGGTCTGACCTTGGTTCACTGCGCACACGCGCGGTCAAGGACGACAATGGCGACTACAAGATTACAGGCAACAAAACCTGGATCACCCACGCCACCCGCACACAAGTGATGACTCTACTGGCACGCACCGATCCGAACACCACGGATTACAAGGGGCTTTCGATGTTCCTTGCGGAAAAGACGCCTGGCACCGAAGAAGTCCCCTTCCCAACGGAGGGCATGACAGGTGGCGAGATCGAAGTGCTCGGCTATCGTGGCATGAAGGAATACGAGCTGGGTTTCGACAACTTCCATGTGAAGGGTGAAAACCTGCTCGGCGGCGAAGAAGGCAAGGGCTTCAAACAGCTGATGGAAACCTTCGAATCTGCGCGCATCCAGACGGCAGCCCGCGCCATCGGCGTCGCCCAATCGGCCCTCGATATCTCGATGCAATATGCACTGGACCGCAAACAGTTCGGCAAGGCGCTGATCAACTTCCCCCGCGTCGCAAACAAGCTCGCGATGATGGCGGTCGAGATCATGGTGGCACGGCAACTCACCTACTTCTCTGCCTTCGAAAAGGATGAGGGACGTCGATGCGATGTCGAAGCGGGTATGGCAAAGCTGCTCGGCGCGCGCGTGGCCTGGGCTGCAGCAGACAATGGGCTGCAAATCCATGGCGGCAACGGCTTTGCGCTGGAGTACAAGATTTCCCGCGTCCTGTGTGATGCACGTATTCTGAATATCTTCGAAGGCGCGGCAGAGATTCAGGCACAGGTCATCGCGCGCAGGCTTCTTGGCTAGCATGCAACAGGATCGAGCGGCAGCGGAATTTGTTGCGACCGCTCGATTGACGATAGGCTGAAAAGCATCAAGCTGGCGGCATGCTCACATTTGCCGCCGCCGTTTTCTTTCTGATAATAACACCTGGCCCAGGCGTTCTTTCTGCTGCGGGGGTCGGAGCAGCATATGGGGTACGGTCCGGGCTACGCTATGTCCTCGGTCTGTTCATCGGCAACAATCTGGTCATCTTGGCCGTGGTTACGGGTCTCGCGGCACTCATTCTGGCCAATCGAACGCTGCTCTTTGCTCTCTCCACCGCGTACCTGCTCTACTTGGCCTGCCGCATCGCGTTTGCGGGCTCCAAACTTGCCTTCGCACCAGCCGCAACCGAACCTGGCGTCCTGAATGGGGTGTTGCTTCAACCGATCAATCCCAAGGCGTACGCCGTCAACACAGCCCTCTTCTCGGGATTTACACTGATGCCCGACGCCATTCTGGCAGAGGCATTTTTGAAACTGTTGATCGTCAACGCCATCTGGGTGCCCATTCACATGATCTGGGTTTGGTTCGGCTTTCGACTGAAACAACTTGACCTGCCGGCTCACGCACAACGGCGGATCAACTATGCCATGGCCGCATCAATGCTGCTTGTGGTTGGACTGGCCCTGGTGGCCGAAATCTGACGTCCCACCATCACCACATCTTGATCGCATGATAGGCAAATTCTTTCGCTGCGTGTGCGGCAAAACGCTCATACCGGAAGTTGAAGCGTCTTTCGCTTGCACCCCCGCATACCCGGACGTATCGCAGGGCTATGGCTAAAGCTCCCCTCTCCCCCGCTGCCTGGATTGACGCCGGGCTGGAACAGCTCACAGCCCAAGGGCCATTGGCCCTGCGGGCAGAACCCCTTTCACGCCACCTGAAGACGTCAAAGGGTTCATTCTATTGGCATTTCAAGGATGTACCGGCTTTTCAGAAAGCGTTGCTTGCTGAATGGAAATCCCGTGCTCTGAACACCTTGAAGGAAGACAGCGCCCAGAACGGCACTGCCACCGACAAGATGATCCGCTTCGGACAAAGTGTTCAGGAAGACACCGCTGGTCCGGCGCTTCGTGCTTGGGCGCAGCAGGACAAAGCGGTCGCCAAAGCACTCGCAGACGTGGACAAGACACGGCTCGCGCGCTTGACCGATTTGATGTCTGACATCGGTGTCACCAACGAAGAGTTTTCCAAGGCGGCCTATGGCTCCCTCGTCGGTTTGAAGCAAATGCATTCAGATGATGGCGACGCGTTGGTGAGCTTTGCAGCGCTTGTCGATCTGGTAATGGCCCTTAAATGATCCGTGCCGCCGCGCTGACGCTGCTTGCGTCTATCCCCGCCTGCCAGGCGGATGAAACGGTCGCGCGGTACGGTGCAGCAGATCGACTGTGGGAACTCCAAAGCCTGAACGGAACCGCATTGCCCACCCCTGCCACGCTCGAATTTGAAGCGGGCGGACCGGTGTCAGGCCAAGCGCCTTGCAATACGTTCAGTGCAACAAACACGGTGCCGTATCCGTGGTTTGAACTGACCCCGATTGTATCCACCGATCTCGCCTGCCCCACGCTCGACGCAGAAGTCCTCTACCTTGATGCCCTGGCACGCATGACCCAGTCCGAAGTGCGCGAAGGCACATTGTTTCTGCGCAACGATGACGGTGACGAAATGGTGTTTACAACGCCCGACTGAACGCATCGACGAAACGCGTGCGCGCCTCAGGCAGCGGTTTCGACCCCAAATCGGGCGCCAGATGGTGCGTCAGAAAATACCCTGTTGTGACCAGCCCCTGAGCAATCTCCGCGTCCGGCGCCTCACCTTCACGGCGTAGTACCGGGGGCAGCGGCAACAACCGGTCCGCCCACTCACCCGCAGCAGTCTTGGACACCGCCCGCCCGGACTTGGGTGAGACATAGATCAGCCCTTCGGTTGCACCGGTCACGGCACAGGCGGTCAAGTCCAACCCAAACCCCATCTCCTCTAGCAGCGCCAGTTCCCACTGCAGGTAGGCCAGCGGCCATAGCTCGTCCTGCCCCAACAGATCCAACAGCGCTTCGGTTCTGCGATAAAGCGGGCCATGTGCTTCACGTTCCGGCAAGCAAAAGACCAGCAGGCCGGTAACGGCATTCAGCCCCGCCAAAGCCAACCGATTGCCCATGACAAGGGCTGCACGGCTGCGCACCGGCTCAACTGCAAATGTTCCGATATGTTCTTCCAGACGCGCACGCCATGTCACATCCAACTGCGCGCCGGGCTGCAAGATCGGCGCAATCTTGCGGCTTGTGCCACCCCGCACGATCCCGGCATGACGGCCCCGATCCTCGGTAAACACATCGATGATAGCGCTGGTTTCTCCGTGGCGACGCACGCTCAGCAATATGCCCGTGCCGCGCCATTCCATCTCAGGCCAACCCGTCCTGGTCCAGCAAGTGACGGCCCGCGCGATCCTCGACCTCGATCACCCAAAGGTCCGGATCAAACCCACGCTGCCGGGCAACCGCCGCATCTACATCGCCTTCGGCACCAGATGACAGTTCTGCCCAGACGCGTGTGTCAGACATCAGGTCAAACGAGCGTTGGTATAGCACCGCTTGCCCATCAAGCGTATTCAACTTCACCAGCACCGCACCGCCTGTGTCATCCCCATGAGCAACGACAAACCCGGGAATGTCAGCAAAACGCAACCGCGCCAGATAGGCATCCACCCAGAACCGCGATGTCAGCTTGGGTGCCACGTCCTCAACTTCCCTGTTTCAGAAAAATCCTCCCCGAAGGGTCGGTTGGCATATGTCTCAGGCGTTGCCATCTTTGAAATCCAGGCCCATCTGGTCGTAGCGTTCGGCTTCATCCAGCCATTTCTCGCGCACTTTGACCTGCAGGAACAAGTGTACTTTGCGGCCCAGAAACTCCGCCAGTTCCTCCCGCGCCGCCTTGCTCACCGCCTTGATGGTCTCGCCACGATGCCCCAACACGATGCCCTTGTGCCCGTCGCGGCTGACATAGATGATCTGGTCCACCTTGGCAGACCCGTCCTTACGCTCTTCCCACGCTTCCGTCTCGACCGTCAGCTGATAGGGCAATTCCTGATGCAAGCGCAGGGTCAGCTTTTCGCGGGTCATCTCGGCGGCGATCATACGCATCGGCAGATCGGCAATCTGATCCTCTGGATACAGCCACGGTCCCTCGGGCACTTGCCCAGCCAGCCACTGACGCAGCGCATCCACGCCATGGCCCTTCTCTGCCGAGATCATGAAGGTTTCCGCGAAATCAAACCGCTCATTCAGATCTTTGGTCAGGCCCAGTAGAACCGGCGCTTCAACCCGATCAATCTTGTTGATGGCAAGGGCTACAGTGCGCCCCTGCCCGATCTCGGACATGCCATCCAGAATGCGCTCGACACCGGCCGTCACGCCACGGTGTGCTTCGACCATCAGCACCACCACATCAGCATCAGCAGCCCCGCCCCAGGCGGCAGCGACCATTGCGCGATCCAGACGGCGGCGCGGCTGGAACAGGCCGGGCGTGTCCACAAAGACGATTTGGCTGTTCCCTTCCATCGCCACCCCACGAATGCGGGCGCGCGTGGTCTGCACCTTGTGGGTGACAATGCTGACCTTGGCACCGACCATGGTGTTCAGCAGGGTGGACTTGCCCGCATTGGGTTCTCCGATCAAGGCGACAAAGCCCGCGCGGGTGGTCATGCCAATCCCTCCAGTTCCTGCAAGAGGGCTTGCGCGGCCGCTTGCTGTGCTTCGCGCTTCGATCCGGCTGTGGCCGTGGCTTCGGCCCCCGTGGACAGACGTGCGGCAATTGTGAAAATCGGTTGATGATCCGGCCCCGAGCGACCGGTCTCAACATATTGAGGCGGCGTCAGACCGCGGGCCTGCGCCCATTCCTGCAGGGCGGTCTTGGCATCGCGCGCATCCGCGTCGACCCGGGCGATCCGATCCCCCCAAAGGCGAAGGATCAGCGCCTTGGCAGCATCAAATCCCGCGTCAAGATAGACGGCAGCAATCACAGCCTCGACTGCATCGCCCAGAAGTGCCTGCTTGCGCCGACCACCGGACAACATCTCGGACCGGCCCAATCGCAGCACAGCCCCCAGATCGACATCCCGGGCGACGTCGGCGCAGGTCTCTTTCCGCACCAAGGCATTGAACCGCGGGGCCAAGGTCCCCTCGGCTGCTCCTGGATCGGCTTCAAGCAACGCCTGCGCCATCACGAGACCCAAGACCCTATCCCCAAGAAATTCCAGACGCTGATTGTCCGACCGCGTGGGGGAAGACATCGACGCATGGGTCACCGCCTCTACCAGCAAATCGGGCGTCGCGAAGCGGTGCCCGATCCGGCCTTCAAAGGCCGTCAGTTCGGTCGCCAGTTTCACTCGATTCCCTTGAAGTAGCGATCGCTGCGCCACGTCCAGAAGAACAGCATCGACCGACCAGCGGACGAGAACATAACGCGGTCCGCGCGCCCAATCAGATTTTCGAAAGGTACATAACCTACACCACCCGCGACTTGCGCCAAACGGCTGTCCGACGAGTTGTCCCGGTTGTCGCCCATAAAGAAGTAGTGGCCTTCCGGAACACGGTAGACAGGCGTGTTGTCCGATTGCTGCACGCCGACGTTCAACACCAGATGCTGTTCACCATTGGGGAAAGTCTCCAGGAAACGAGACTTCGTGCAATCGGCCCCCTGCCCAACGGCCCCACTTTCACAGCGCGGCAGCAAACCTTGCGGCCCCTGACGATCAAAGACTTCGGTAAAGGTACCAGCTGGTTCCTGTGGCACAGGCTCACCATTCAGAATGATTTGACCATCTCGGACCTGCACCGTGTCACCGGGCAGGCCAATGACCCGTTTGATAAAGTCAGCGCCCGAAACTGGATGACGAAAAACCACGACATCGCCGCGCTCGGGCTCACCTGCCCAGATGCGATCATCCCCCATGAAGCCGCACAGCTTTTTCGCATCCAGACCAATCGCCGGGATTGATGGGCAGGACGCATAGGAATAGCCATAGGCCATCTTGTTCACGAACAGGAAATCACCAATCAGCAGCGTCTCTTTCATCGACCCCGACGGAATCCAGAACGGCTGGAAAAACAGGGTGCGGAACACACCTGCAATCAGCAGCGCATACACAATGGTCTTGATCGTCTCGATCAC
Organism: Tateyamaria omphalii; assembly: GCF_014651375.1. Lineage (GTDB taxonomy): Bacteria > Pseudomonadota > Alphaproteobacteria > Rhodobacterales > Rhodobacteraceae > Tateyamaria > Tateyamaria omphalii. Next base: position 1,107,886 of record NZ_BMWT01000001.1, on the reverse strand, counting down.
GCTGTTTTGAGACTTTTCCTTGGCGGCCATTGCGCGCTCCTTCGGGGTCGGTTCAGGGCTACATGCGGGCGCGGCCCGAAGGTGTCAAGGCGCAGGCTCAGATTGTATCGGGCGGGCTTCGATGACTACAAATGCCTGCGCCCACGGATGATCGTCGGTCAACGTCACATGGATGATCGCCTCATGCCCGGACGGGGTCATTTCCGCCAACCTCTCGGCGGCCCAGCCCGTGACATGCATCACCGGTTGACCGGTCCTCAGGTTGGTCACAGCCATGTCTTTCCACGAAATTCCCATGCGCAGGCCAGTACCCAACGCCTTTGAGCAGGCCTCCTTGGCCGCCCAACGCTTGGCGTAGGTGCCGGGCGTATCCGCGCGCCGCTCGGCCTTGGCCTGTTCGACGTCTGTGAACACGCGATTGCGAAACCGGTCCCCAAACCGTTCCAGCGTGCCTGCGATGCGGTCGATATTGGCCAGATCGGTGCCGACGCCCAGAATCATTGCAACCGCGCCGTCAGAATCTTGTAGCTCGCGACCCCGAAAAAGCCCGCAAAGGCCAGTTCGAACCAGCGACGCGCCTTGCGATAGACGGTCACAACCCGCGCGCTTGAAAACAGCAACGCATAACCGATGAAAATCAGGATGGAGCCTGCATAAAGATAGGCGAAACACTGGAAAACAGCCGCCGGCTGTGCATCCGCGGGTAAGGCAATGGCATAGATCGATCCCCAGCTCAGGATGGCCTTGGGGTTGGTGATGTGAATAGCTGCCCCTTTCAGAAACAGACTGCGCGCGGAGCCGGAAAATGGCGTGCCAACAGCGGTGTCTCCACCTTGCCAAGCACTTTTCAAGGCTTTGAACGCCAGCCAAGCCAAGTATGCCACACCAACATACCGGATGACTTCAAAAACCCAGACATGGGTCAGCATGATCGCCGACAGCCCCAAAGCTGCCGCGATACCCCAACTTGCCGATCCGGCAAGAATCCCGGTGGCAAATGCAAGCGCCGAAGCGCGCCCGGCAGACATCGCAGTGCCCGCAATGCCCATGGTCGCCGGGCCCGGCGACCCACCGGCCAACAGCCATGCAATCCATATGGCAACGAATTCAGGTCCCATCAAACACTCCTTGGTTTGCGGCCCTGAGCCGACTCGGGCACGACAGGATCACGCAGGTGCCTCAATATCGTAAACGACAATACCGTCGCCGCCGACGTCACATAGCGTCACAAGCTGCGCACCCAAAGCCTGATGCTCTGGATCCACCGCATAGGCGGCCAACGCCTCTGCATTCTCGGCATCCAGTGTGAAACCGTAGGGATAGTCGGGCGTCTTACCCTCGTAGTCTCGGTTCGGACCAGCGCGGAACCCGGAACACCCGTCCAATCGCCGCACCAAATCCTCAAGATCCAGCATGATCTTGTCCAGCTCTGCCGTATCAGCTTTGGGTGACAGACGTAAAAACACACAGTGGCGGATCATCCAGCGGGTCCCCTCGTTTTTGGCCTCACGCCGGTCAATTCAAGCGCTGTACTGTCCGAGATGCAAGGCTGATGCGCCAGCGCACAGGCAGTGTTGGACAGCATCGTGGGTCATCCGGCCCCGGCATGATTGTGGTCAGCTCTACATGGGTCGGACCAAATGTTGCGTCACTTGGCAAATGCCCAAACACGTTCTCAACCGGACCGACAAATCCCCAACCTGCAGTTGTTCGCTGAAAAAGGCCCACCGCGATAGACGTGTTCCCGGCTGAACCGGGTATGTGCTCGTAAACAATGCCCAAAGCCCGCGTTGCCGCTGCGGGATCCGCTTGATCCGGCAACCAGAAAGACGCCTCTGCCGTACCCGACGCCGTCAAAGTCGAAAACAACAGTTGGTCCAGATCAGGCCATTCGCTGTGTTGCCCCTTCGCCGGAGGCACGGAAATGGCACACATCAAAGCAAAAAGCAGGGCCGACAAGCGCATCACGTGATGACCTCGCGCGCCTCATCCATGAGGCGCCGCATTTCGCGAATGGCCGGGTCAAGCCCCAGGAAAATGGCCTCGCCAATCAGGAAATGCCCGATGTTCAGTTCCATCACCTCTGGAAAGGCAGCGACCGGTGACACGGTTTCATAGGTCAGACCATGGCCCACATGCACTTCTAGTCCCAGCGAATGCGCGAAACTCGACATCTCGCGCATCGCCTCCAGTTCTCGGTCGCAGTCATCAAAACGCCCTTCGTGATGGGCATCGCAATAGGCACCGGAGTGCAACTCAATCACCTGTGCACCGATACGGTGAGCAGCCTCAATCTGACGCTTGTCGGCTGCAATGAAGATGGACACCCGGCAACCCGCCTCACGCAGGGGTGCAATAAAATGGGCCAAACGGTTTTCTTCCCGCGCAACCTCTAGGCCACCCTCAGTCGTCCGCTCTTCGCGCTTTTCTGGAACGATGCAGACGGCATGCGGCTTGTGGCGCAACGCAATGGACTGCATCTCTTCGGTCGCTGCCATCTCGAAATTCAGCGGCACCGACAAAACATCCATCAGCCCTTCGATATCGGCATCAGAAATATGCCTGCGATCTTCGCGCAAGTGGGCCGTGATCCCATCCGCGCCCGCCGCCTCTGCCAGTTTTGCCGCGCGCAGCGGGTCCGGTGTATCGCCACCGCGTGCGTTGCGCACCGTGGCCACGTGATCGATATTCACACCAAGGCGAAGTTGTCCCAGCGGGGCTGTCATCGGCATCGTCCTTCCAATGTCTTCGCGCTCAACCTAGTGCGGAAGCAAATGCCTGAACATACGGACAAAGCCGAAAAATTGTACCAAGTCGCTAGTCGGTCTTTGGCTTTGCTGCGGCAGCCTTGCTTGCCGCCTTCGCCTTCAGCGCCTCGAACTTTGCCTTGATCGCTCCCCTGCGCCGCTTCTGATAGGCGCGAATGACGGGCACCGACACGTAGTAGCAGATGGTTGCTGCAATAATGCCGGGAATGATGCCACCAATCAGGTAGGGAAAGAAAATCTCGTCATAGAAGATGCTCAGCTTGGTCCAGTCCCGTGGCTCTCCGATCAGCACATGCTTCAGGTTTTGCCACAGATCCGACCCCGCATCGACGAACTTGCCCCCAAAGGAACGTTCCGTTTCTTCCTTCATTTCGGCCCCAAGCAGCCAGTGGCCTGTCTGCAGTGACACAACGCCGATCGGAACATAGGTCAGCGGGTTGCCAAAAAAGGTCGCCATCAAAGACGCAACAATGTTTCCACGCATGGCCGTTGCGATAATGGCCGCGACAAAGAAATGCAGGCCATAAAACGGCGTGAAGGTCGTGAAGACACCCGCCCAAATGCCGCGCGCAATCTTTTCCGGGCGGTCGGGTAGTCGACGGACACGGTGTTTGACATACTGAAACGCACGGCCCCACCCACCGCGCGGCCAGAGGAATTCCAGCACAGCGCGCAGAAATGGCTTGGGGTCGCGGCGCTTGAACACCAATGTCTTTTCGCCCTTCGTTGCGCCTTATCCCGAGACCATCGCTTGCCCTGCCGGTGGCTCGGGGCGACGGAAGCGGTCAATGGCAGCCACATCACTCTCTGCTTGAAGCGCCCCCATCAGCGTATGCAAATGCTGGGCGTCCCGAAGCTCTACGTAGACCATCAACCTAAAGAAGTCAGGTTTACGATCCACGAATTCGAGATTTGAAATATTGGCCCTGCTCTCGCCAATCAATGTGCAAATGCGTCCCAGAACACCAGCGTCGTTGCCAATGGTCAGATCAAGCGTCACCCCATACACCGCCGGATGGCTGCCATCATGCCAATGCAAATCCAACCAGCGGTCAGGTTGCTTTTCATACTCGACAAGGCGGGCGCAGTCGATGGCGTGCACCACCACGCCTTCACCCCTGAAGGTAATCCCGACAATACGCTCTCCCGGCAAAGGCTCGCAGCATGTTGCGCGCTGGAACGATTGACCAGGCAAAAGCCCAATCACGGCGCGGCGGGCATCCACCTGCTTGCCAGACTTCGGTGTAAGATCGGGGTAGATGGCTTGCACAACCTCACGCCCAGTCAACTCGGCAGACCCAAGGCGCGCCAACACCTCATCCGCATTCTTAAGTCGCAATCGTTTGGCAGCGGCATCCAGCGCCTTGTCCGTGGCCTTCTTGCGTACATGGGCAAAAGCGGATCGGGCCAACTCACGCCCCAGTGTGATGAACCGATCACGATCGGCCTCGCGAAGAGACCGACGGATGGCTGTCTTGGCTTTGCCAGTCGTAGCAATTTCCAGCCATGTTGCTTGTGGTGTCTGGCCCTCGGCGGTGATGATATCAACCGACTGGCCGTTTTTGACGCGAGTCCACAATGGCACACGCATCCCATCGACTTTGGCCCCGACACAGGCGTTTCCGATCCTTGTGTGAATCGCGTAAGCAAAGTCGATGGGCGTCGCTCCCCTCGGCAACTTCACCACTTCACCCTTTGGAGTGAAGCAGAACACCTGGTCGGAGTACATCTCCAGCTTAACGGCCTCGAGGAAGTCTTCGTGGTCCTCTTCACTGTCAAACTGTTCGGTCAGTTGCGAAATCCACTTTGCCGGATCAACAGCAAACGGGTTCTGAGACCGTACACCGTCACGATAGGACCAGTGCGCAGCTACACCCGTTTCCGCCACATCGTGCATCTGACGGGTGCGGATTTGCACCTCGACGCGTTTTCCATCGCGACCTGATACGGTGGTGTGGATAGACCGGTACCCGTTGGTTTTTGGTTGGCTGATGTAGTCCTTGAACCGTCCCGGCACCGCGCGCCACCGCTGATGAATGGCCCCTAGGGCGCGATAGCAGTCTTCTTCCGAACCCGTGATCACGCGAAAGCCGTAGATGTCGGACAGACGGGAAAAGGACTGATCCTTTTCCTGCATCTTGCGCCAAATGGAATACGGTTTCTTGGCGCGGCCAAACACTTCCGCCTCGATATGCACCTTTTCCAGCTCAAATCGCATATCGCCAGTAATGCGCTGGATGACGTCTCCAGTTTCACGCTGCATCGTGATGAAACGGCGAATGATGGAAGATCGCGCATCGGGGTTGAGCACCTTGAATGCCAGATCTTCCAGTTCCTCCCGCATCCATTGCATCCCCATGCGACCAGCAAGGGGGGCGAAGATGTCCATTGTCTCGCGAGCTTTCTGAACCTGCTTGTCCGGGCGCATGGACTTGATGGTGCGCATATTGTGCAGGCGGTCACTGAGCTTGACCAGGATGACGCGCATATCCTTGGACATCGCCATGAACAGCTTGCGGAAGTTTTCAGCTTGTTTCGTCTCGACACTCGACAGCTGCAGGTTGGTCAACTTGGTGACGCCGTCCACCAACTTGGCAACCTCTTCTCCGAACAGTTCGGATACCATGGCATAGCTGGCCTTGGTGTCCTCAATAGTGTCATGCAGAAGGGCGGTGACGATGGTGGCATCGTCCAGCTGCTGCTCAGTCAGGATTGCGGCAACAGCGACCGGATGCGAAAAGTAGGGCTCCCCGGAATGCCGGAATTGCCCATCATGCATCTGGCCACCAAAAGCATACGCCCGGCGGATCAGGTCTTCGTTTGTCTTGGGGTTGTAGTTGCGGACCAGCGCGATCAGATCGTCGTCAGAGATCATCCGGTCCGCGCCTGACTAGGGTCAGCCCTGACCTTGCGCCGCCATCAGCTGACGCAGAAGCATCTCTTCGGACATGCTGTCTTCTTCCGGCTTGTCCTGTTCGGCCCCCATAAGAAGCGCCATTGCGTCTTCCTCGGCCTCGTCGACCTCAATCTGGCTCTGATTGGACTCGATCAGACGCTCACGCAGCTCTTCCGAGCTCTGTGTCTCTTCCGCAATCTCACGCAGCGATACAACAGGGTTCTTGTCGTTGTCGCGGTCGACAGTGATAGGCGCCCCAGACGAAATTTCACGGGCGCGATGCGCGGCCAGCATCACCAGCTCAAAACGGTTCGGAACCTTGTCAACGCAGTCTTCAACGGTCACGCGGGCCATGGGTGTGCTCCAGATCAGGCGGAATAGATAGAAGGACGTTATCTAGGCCCGATCGGACAGAATGACAAGCGCCTATTCGATGGGCACGATCGCCTCAATTTCTGCAGCTGGCAGCGCGTCCTGCATCTCCGACACGGACTTGCGGGTAATCGGATGTATCCAATCGGGTTCTACATCCGCCAAAGGCACCAATACAAACGCACGCTCGTGCATCCTGGGATGCGGCAACAACAATTGGCCAGGAGCCATTTCTTTCTGTTTTTGCACCGGTAATTCCATCCACCGACGCAAAACCTGAACGCTTGGCCTGATCATTTGATCGTGCGCCAACAAATCCAAGTCGATGACACGCTGCTCCCATCGCACCTTACGGCGGCGGCCAAGGCGAGACTCAACCTCGTGCAAACGGGCAATTGCTTCGGTAGATGACCAGTGCGCATTTATCGAGATGGCCGCATTTACGAAGTCTGGGCCACTGCCGGCAGGAACGGCTGGAGTGCGGAAAAAGCGACTGCGCCCGCGAATCACAGCCCCCATTTCTTCAATCGAATCGACGGCCTTTTGGAGCGTTTCGACGGGTGTTCCGATACTGGAATGCATGTTTGACCCTAGGGCAACTAGCAATTTTGTACCGTTACATGGCGTAGTTTTGCCTATTTGCATGTCATCAGTGACTTGCGACATATTGAAAATCACCTATTTTTCAAGAACCGTCTCCACGCGTTTTTACGCACTCACTCACGGAAATCACAGGCGGTACCCGAATTTTCGGAAGGACATTTTATGTTTTACAAAGACGAACGGCTGGCGCTGTTCATCGACGGATCGAACTTATACGCCGCGGCCAAAGCGCTTGGGTTCGATATTGACTACAAGTTACTGAGGCAGGAGTTCATGCGGCGAGGCAAGTTGCTTCGTGCTTTTTACTACACCGCGCTGTTGGAAAATGACGAGTATTCGCCAATCCGGCCTTTGGTCGATTGGTTGAACTACAACGGCTTTACCATGGTGACCAAGCCAGCCAAGGAATACACCGACTCGATGGGTCGCCGTAAGGTGAAGGGGAACATGGACATCGAATTAGCGGTGGACGCCATGGAACTTGCACCGCGCGTTGACCACATCGTTCTATTTTCGGGCGACGGGGATTTTCGTCCGCTTGTGGAAAGCCTGCAGCGTCAGGGCGTTCGAGTCTCTGTAGTATCGACGATCCGTAGCCAACCACCGATGATTTCGGACGACCTGCGGCGTCAAGCTGACAACTTCATCGAGCTGGACGAACTGAAGGATGTCATTGGGCGACCGCCGCGCGAACCAATGCCTGAGCGCGAAGAACGGGTTCAAGCCCAGGGCTAAGCCAAACACGAAGACGGCCAGCGACATTGCAGTGCCGCTGGCTGTCCGTTCACAAAGTGTTTGGTCATTAAAATACAAACGTACGCTGTTGGATCGAACGCACGTTTGTATTTTAATGACCAAACCTCTGTGTCAGTATCCCCCTGATTGGGGGGATACGTCTGTGCATCGAGACGCAGAAACACTTGAAAAACTGACAACGGTAGAAGAGCTCTGGGACGGTGCAGTCCAAAAACTGCGCGCTCACGGAATTCATCACGTCATCTATCTGACGGCGCATGGCTCTCCGCCGAAAACCAGCCGGCTTCTAACCACCTGCCCAAGCCTATATGCAAACGCGTCACCGGACAGCGATCCATTTTTGAGCCATTGTTGTGACAGCTACGAAATCACACCAACCGGGCCTGAGTTTCTGCCGCAACATGCGTATCTGCCAGACGAGGCAAAGGCATTCATCAATATGGCGCGGTCAAAGGGATTTTTGTCGGGCTTTGGAATCCCGACCCGTCTGCGCGGCGCGGACCGATACGGCGGCTTCAACCTCGGAACCAATTTGGACCGGGAAACCTTTCGGTCGCGAATGTGGCCACAGGCTGAGCAGTTTCGCCTGTTTTGTTTGCTTGTGCATCGCCGGATCGAAGAGCTTTCAGGTGCGCAATCTGATCACGAACCTGCGCTGATTGCGCCTGATATGCCAAGCGCCATGGACGTGCTCAGCCCACGTGAGGCCGAGATCATCTATATGCTGGCCCGAGGCCTCAGTCGCAAAGAAGCCGCACGGTTGTGCGGGATCAGCACCAACACCGTGGCGGAATACGCCAAGTCAGCCTATCGCAAGCTTGGCATCCACAATAGGGCAGAAGCAGCCCGCCTTGTCTTTGGCTCGTCTGACAAGGCAACCTAGGTTACACCCTTTACCGCATAGCCAGGAGCTCTTACTTCTGGGACAGCAACAGGAGTGGCCATGACCAAGCCAGCACTGACCCTTTATCTCGCCGCGCCACGTGGGTTCTGCGCAGGCGTAGATCGCGCAATCAAGATCGTCGAAATGGCTTTGGAGAAATGGGGCGCACCCGTATTTGTCCGACACGAAATTGTTCACAACAAGTTTGTCGTAGACGATCTGCGCGACAAGGGCGCTGTGTTTGTTGAGGAACTGACAGAATGTCCTGACGACCGACCGGTGATCTTTTCAGCCCACGGCGTACCCAAATCTGTGCCGCAGGCAGCACAGGCGCGCGAGATGATCTACGTTGACGCCACTTGCCCGTTGGTCAGCAAAGTTCACATCGAAGCACAAAGGCATGCGGACAACGGGCTTCAGATGATCATGATTGGTCATGCAGGCCATCCTGAAACGGTTGGCACGATGGGCCAATTGCCCGATGGTGAGGTGCTTCTGGTCGAAACAGTTGAAGACGTGGCGACCGTGCAAGTGCGTGATCCCGGAAAACTCGCCTTCGTAACCCAAACCACGCTTTCCGTGGATGACACGGCAGACATCGTAACCGCGCTGCAACTGCGTTTCCCCGGCATAGTTGGCCCGCACAAGGAAGACATCTGTTACGCGACCACCAACCGGCAGGAAGCTGTCAAGGCGATGGCTCCGAAATGCGATGCCATGTTAGTTGTGGGCGCACCCAACTCTTCAAATTCCAAAAGGCTGGTCGAGGTTGGAGCACGGGCAGGGTGCGCCTATGCCCAGCTTGTACAGCGGGCCAGCGACATCGATTGGCGTGCATTGGACGGGATCAGATCCATGGGGATCACGGCGGGGGCCTCTGCCCCCGAGGTGCTGATCAACGAGGTGATCAAGGCCTTCAGCGATCGCTATGATGTCAAGGTCGAGATGGTTGAAACGGCAGTTGAGAATGTCGAGTTCAAAGTCCCGCGAGTGCTGCGGGAACCGGCCTAGAATGTGACGACCGGCCCCGAGCTTCGCCTCAAAAAAACCACTCAACCTGCTACGGGGGCAGAGTTCTCTGAGCTTTCGCAAGGAAACCCTAAAAGCCAGTTTTCAGATGCTGAAAGGGAGTTGGAGGGTGCTGGTTTCCCATAGCCGGCCCTATCTCTTTACCTCTGCCAAGGCGCTGGGGCGAGATCGTGTACGACGTCTCGAGCCAAGAACCCGGATGACCGCTATAGCTTCGGCAGATGGTTGCTGCTCGACCCTGAGGTAATCGGTTCCATCCTGCTTTCGCGTCAACAATCCACACGAAATCATTGTCCGGCGCAGTGTTGCCGGGTCATTGAAGAGATGTTCGTCGAAAAGAAAATCGTTTACGGTCCTTTCTTCCATCAAGGTTTGCGCTGGCAAAGTTGCCCAAAGCGCCCAAAGGGCCAAGGTTTGGACCCCTCGACGAGAGGGCCATTGGCGCAGTCGCCCCCGCACGTCGAACTGGTGCAATGTGCGCTCAACCGCGCGAGCATCGGAAACTCTATCCTCAGGCCGATTGAGCATCCGCTTCTTTGCAGCAGAAGCCGCGCGCATGTGCTGGAAATTCTCAAATCCGGCTGCCCTAGCGATCATGTTCATCACAACAAGATGTGAGGGACTGTCCACACCAAGTTGCGACGAAAGCGAACGGGCAAAGAGGGTCACGTCATCGACGTGTAGAGAGACAGGCGTTTTTGTCATCGTATATCCAAGCGGGCGTACTGCTGCTTCGTTGGTCGCTGACTTGACGAGACGACGCCCTGATGAATCCGATGGCGTTTTCATTTCAATGGCAGGTTTAGCACTCCACATGGAGCAGCGACGCCTCGGTGACTGCCGACCGTAAGGAAAGTGTAAAGAACGAAACTGGCAACTGCAACGCCATCAAATGGTCACCGGGTCCATTGCTGTGGCGGCTCATTGGCAAGGCTATTCGGACACATTGGTGTTCCGGCCATGGCAGGCACCCCGCCCGGCGCACCCGACCATCAATTGCCAAATGCAATCACCCGGCCTAGCCTTCATCTGTTTCAACTCAGCAGGTGCCCATGCTCTCTTTCCAGTTTTTTCTAACCGCTTTCGTCGTCGTCATCGCGCCGGGGACAGGCGTGATCTACACACTCGCGCTGGGTCTTGGCCAAGGGCGTCGCGCCGCTATCTGGGCAGCACTTGGATGCACAGTTGGTATATTGCCGCATCTGGCAGCCGCCATACTGGGACTAGCTGCGGTGCTGCATACATCAGCGCTGTTGTTCAACGTCGTCAAATTCGCCGGGGTAGCTTACTTGTTGTGGCTCGCTTGGGGCAGTTTGCGTGAAGGTGGCGCGCTGAACATTGCATCCGAACGTTGCGCCGAAGCAGGTTGGCGCGTTGCGCGACGGGCGGCTCTCATCAATATCCTCAACCCAAAATTGTCTATCTTCTTTCTTGCACTTCTGCCTCCATTTTTGTCTGGCAACACTGCTACAGCAACAAACGAGATGGCGATCCTTGGGTTGGTTTTCATGGCCATGACCTTTGCCGTGTTCCTGCTCTACGGGACGTTTGCGGCCCTCGCTCGCCAATGGATTCTAGGGTCTGAGGTCGCCATGCGTTGGCTTTCGCGTAGCTTCGCAGCCATCTTTGCAGCGCTCGCAGGCCGTTTGGCATTGGAACGTGCATGAACGACGACTGGATATGGTTCGAGGGTGTCATCGAACCAATGAAGTGGGGTTCGAAAACGTATTCGGTGGTATTTTTGCCGGCCTCAGCTTTGGCGTCCCTGCCGCCCAACACAAAGCGGATTGAAGGAGAGTTCGGCGAGTTTCCCATTAACCTCGCCCTGACAAAAGCGCCGGTGGCTGCAGGCGCATTTGTATACACAGGCAAGACATTTTTACACGAAAGTGGACTTACCATAGGCGCGCCATTTGACGCGCGTATTCGCCCTGTCGACCCCAATCTGGTCGATGTTCCCGACGATATACTAAACGCGATCCGAAACTCCGGACAAACTGATGCTTGGGCGGCTTTGACGCCAGGGTAGAAGCGATCCAGATTGCATCTTGTCAACACTGCCAAAAGGGCCGACACACGCGCCAAACGCATACAGAAACTGGTCAAGGACCTATGACAAGAATTCCCCGCGCACCTCTGGCTTTGGGCCTGGCTGGCCTAATCCCTTTCCTTTGGGGCGCCGTGACCGTTTTTCATGACGGACTTGCGTCTTGGGGGGCAAACACATTGGGAGCCCGTTTCGTAGGACCTTACGTGCAGCTGTTCTATGGCTCGGTCATACTTTCCTTTATGTCAGGCGTGTTGTGGGGATTTGCGACCAAGGCAAAAGGGGCACAGGCGGCAACCGGATACGTCCTGTCGGTCATACCAGCGCTCTGGGCTTTCTTCATGACGGGTGGTGGACCAACCAGCGCAGGATTGAACCTGATTTTCGGTTTCGCAGGCCTGCTCATGCTTGATTTTGCGTTCTTCAGTTGGGGCCTGACACCGAGGTGGTGGATGACGCTGCGGCTACTCCTTACAGCCATTGTCGTGGCGTGCCTGGCGATGACGGTGATCTGATGAGCGATCCTGAGACCCTTTCCGTCTATGCAGCAAAGGCAACAGAATACGCGCAAATGACAGACAAAGAAGCTGCAAGGTCCACGATGCAGCGCTTCATCGCAAACGTCCCAAAGAACGGCACCGTCCTCGACATCGGTTGCGGCCCGGGCTTTGCCGCAGCTGCCATGGCGCACGCGGGACTCGACGCACACGCCTGGGATCCGGTGCCCGAGATGCTGGAGCTTGCCCGGTCGCATGCCGGTGTCACGGCCCGGCAGGCAAGCTATGGCGATCTGACCGAAAGCGCAGCCTATGACGGCATCTGGGCCAACTTCTCGATGCTGCACACACCGCTGGGACAATGGCCCGACCAGTTCACCGCGATCCGCACCGCCCTGAAACCGGGTGGCATTCTCCATTTCGGAACCAAGCTGGGCACCGGCGAAAGCCGCGACAGCATCGGACGGCTCTATTCCTACATGACCGAAGACGCATTGACCGACCTGCTGACCCACACCGGGTTCGACATCCAGTACAGCCGCACGGGCGAGGAAGCGGGGCTGTCGGGCGAGGTTGCCCCGTTCATCGTGCTGCAGGCCACCCGTGCCTGAGCTGTTTGCCTATACGGACGGTGCCTGCTCCGGAAATCCGGGCCCCGGTGGCTGGGGCGCCCTGTTACGCGCCATCGAGGGCGACCGGATCGTCAAAGAACGCGAACTCAAAGGCGGCGAAGCACAGACAACCAATAACAAGATGGAATTGATGGCGGCCATCTCAGCCCTCGAAGCACTTGGCAAACCATCCACGATCACCGTCGTGACCGACAGCAACTACGTCAAGAACGGGATCACCAGTTGGATTCACGGCTGGAAGCGGAACGGTTGGAAGAACGCAGCCAAGAAACCCGTCGCCAATGCCGACCTGTGGCAACGGCTGGACGCAGCACAAGCCCGGCACGATGTGACCTGGGAATGGGTCAAGGGACACGCCGGTCACCCGGAAAATGAGCGGGCCGACGAACTGGCGCGCGCAGGCATGGCGCCCTTCAAAGGAAAGTGACGCTGGGGCATTGCCGCCAAACCAGGCTCAAACGGGCATCTAGCACATGAGTGTCACATCGATTGTTACAGGCAGTTGATCGATCAACCATCTGTAAAACATACACTATCTCACACTAGACATGGCAATCCCTCACACGACCCTGCCATATCCATGACAGTTTGTGACCAAGCGGTCCCTTATTGTTACAGCATCTTCCCGCTATCTCTTTCCCAAGACGAACGGACCAGCGCCGCAACGCAAAAGGAGAAGAAACCATGAAACTGAAAGCAACCAAGACCCCGCTTCTGATCGCTGCAATCGCGACCGCCGTCACTGTAACCAGCTTCGCTCCGGCCAATGCACAAGCCGTCTGGGCCAGCACTCCCGCCAATGCCGAAACAGCGCAGGTGATTGACGCCAACTTCAAAGTGAAGGTCAAAAAGCACAAGTTTCACCGCGGCCATAAATTCCACCATGGCCACAAATATCACCACGGTCACAAGTTCCATCACGGCGTGAAGAAAAAGAAATACGTGAGCCCGAAAACGAAGTTCAAGAAGAAGGTGCTGATCAAGAAGTTCTTCTGATCGCTCGACGCTTGAATACCGCATAGCACTTGGCCCGCCCCTTCCCTCACGGCGGGCCACGTTCCGCTTCAGGGAAGAACGATCAAGGTGCAAACGCCGGACAGGCTTGGGTGGCCCGCCCTGCAACACTATATCTGCCCAAGGCATCGCGGCGAACCTGTCGGAAGGCACCACATGTTTCACCCAAAGCACTACCTTCAAATGATCATTGGCGTGACGTTCATATGCACGACGCTCCCCGCCACGGCTGAGAACGCAACGCGCAACGCAAACAGCAGCGTCATGCAACCAAACGTCATCCAGCGCCCGGCCCCAAACCGGTTCACCAGCGGGGTCCGCGCCGCCAAACCATCCAGTCACTTGGGCCCGAATTTCCGCACAGCCAAGCCATCCAGCCATCTTGGTCCGAATTTCAGAACAACGGGGCATGGCGCGGACAGTCGCAAGCGCTGATCCGTCAGTCCAACGCCCAAGGCATGATTACTTCCTCCAATGTGTCGGAACGATAATCAGCGCGCCAATCGAGGATACAATCGCGTTCAGCCCGGGACTGGAAAAGCCAAATCCAAACATCAGCCGGACGAAGTAAAACAGGAACGCGCCGCCGATGCAGATGATGATCGATTGCACGATCCCATTATGGGTAAACCGCGATTTTTCCGAGATGTAGCCGACAATGCCCGCAATCACGACGGTGCCGATCAGGGTGGGAAACATGGGCGCTCCTACAATTGGGTTCCCTTGGGCAAGGGCATGCCGCGCAGGAACGTTTCTGCATCCTGCGCGCCTTTGCCTGCCCGTTGCAAGTGGGTCAGGCGCACAGCGCCCTGACCGCAGGCGATTGTCAGACCATCATCCAAGATCGTCCCGGCCACGCCGGTGCCATCGGCCAGTTCAGAACCCAGCACCTTGATCCGAGTACCGTCATGGTCGAACCACGCGCCAGGAAAGGGGGATAGCCCTCGAATTTTCCGGTCGACCACAGACGCATCCTGTGTCCAGTCAATGGCTGCCTCGGCCTTGTCGATCTTCGCGGCATAGGTCACGCCATGCTCAGGCTGCGGCTTAGCTGACAGCGCAGGCAACTGGTCCAGCGTCTTCACGATCAAAGCGGCCCCAAGACCGGCAAGCCTGTCGTGCAGCTCAGCCGTTGTTTCCGTTGCGCCAATGGCCGTCGCCTCGCGCATCAGGACGGGCCCTGTGTCCAGCCCGGCCTCCATCTGCATGATGCACACGCCCGTCTCGGCATCGCCCGCCATGATCGCCCGGTGAATGGGCGCCGCCCCGCGCCAGCGTGGCAACAGGCTGGCATGAATGTTCAGGCAGCCATGAGTCGGCGCATCAAGGATGGGCTGCGGCAGGATCAAGCCGTAGGCCACGACAACGGCAATCTCTGCATTCAGCGCCGCAAACTCGCCCTGTGCCGCGGCATTGCGCACCGAAACAGGGTGCCGCACTTCCAGGCCCAAGGCTTCGGCCCGCGCCTGCACAGGGCTGGGCCGGTCCTTTTTCCCCCGCCCCGCTGGGCGCGGCGGCTGGGTGTAAACACAGACAATCTCGTGCCCCGCCGCATGCAGCGCATCCAGGGTAGAGACAGAAAAGTCCGGCGTTCCCATAAAGATCACGCGCATGTCACCTGGCCTTTCTTGCCTTGCGGATCAGCATATCCCGCTTCACCCGACCCAGATTGTCGAAATACATTCGCCCTGCCAGGTGGTCGATCTGATGCTGCACACTGCGGGCTTCCAGCCCTTCAAACGTGCGGCGGTCGATGACGCCATCAGCATTCAGAAAGCGGACCGTGACCGTCTTGAGCCGTGGTATCTCGGCAGAGACACCGGGCAGGTTTGGGCTCGCTTCTGTGCGCTTCTCAATCTCGCTGCTGGCCTCCAGCACTTCGGGATTGGCCAGCAGGATACGGCGGCTGCGGTCCTGCGTGGCGTCCACCACGGCAAGGCGCAGCATCACCCCGATCTGCGGGGCCGCGAGGCCAACGCCGGGCATGGCATCCATAGTCTCGACCATATCGGCCCAGATTTCGCGGACTTCCTCGGTGATCTCGGGCACATCCTCGGCCGCCGTGCGCAGTCGTGCGTCCGGCCAAGGGACAAAGGGGCGAACCGTCATACCCGCACCTCGTAAGCGTCCAGAATGGTCGTGCGTTGCGCATCATCCACTCGGTCCAGTGTCACGATGCCGTCCAGATGATCCAACTCGTGCTGCGCGCAGAGCGCGGCGAACCCTGTCAGCCACTGATCCTGCACAACGCCCTCCAGATCGGTCCAGACCATGCGGACCGAGGTAGGTCGCTCGACATGTGCTGTGACACTGGGGATGGACAGACACCCCTCGTCCGCGCGCGCAACTTCTTCCCCGCGCTCCAGAATGTCCGGGTTGATGCAGACGACCGGATTGCGCTCCCCGTCCTTCCACGTCACATCCATGACGAACAGGCGGCAGAGCTCACCCACTTGCGGGGCGGCGAGACCGCGCCCCGGTGCGGCGTACATTGTCTCCAGCATATCCTCGGCCAAGGTGCGCACCTCGGGGGTTACAGCCTCAACTGGCTCACAGACCGCCTCCAACGCCGGATGCGGCCATGTCAGGATCTCGCGCAAGCTCATGCGCGGGCACGTTCCCGTTTCAGCTTCTGCATCTTGCGCGTGATCAACTGGCGCTTGAGCGGCTTGAGGTAGTCGATGAACAGCTTGCCATCGAGATGGTCAATCTCGTGCTGCACGCAGGTGGCCCACAGACCGTCCATGCCCTCGGACCGTTCCTTGCCATCACGATCAATCCACCGCACTTCGACCTCAGCCGAGCGAGTCACGTCGGCAAACTGCTCGGGGATAGACAGGCAGCCTTCCTCATAGGTGTTCAATTCGTCGGACGATGCCACGATCTCGGGGTTGAACATGATCAGCGGGCGTGGGGCTTCGCCCTCTTCCTTCACGCAATCCAGCACGATCAGGCGCTGCAACTGGCCCACCTGCGGGGCCGCCAACCCGATGCCCGGCGCATCATACATGGTTTCCAACATGTCATCGGCCAGACGACGCAATTCGTCCGACAGATCGGACACGGCATCTGCCGTCTTCTTCAGGCGTGGATCAGGGTGGAGGATTATGGGTCGTTTCATGCCCTTGCATGTAAGCCAACACCCCCGACACCGCAATGTCCCCTTGCACCTGCCCATATGCACGCTAGCCTGCGCCCAAATCGGAACCGGAGAGACCCATGAGCTTTGACACCATCATCGACCGCCGCGGCAGCCATTGCGTGAAATGGGACATGATGGAAGCGATCTATGGCGTGGACGGCGACAAGGGCCTCGCCATGTGGGTGGCCGACATGGATTTCCGCCCGCCGCAATGCGTGCTGGACGCGGTGCAGGCCCAGGTCGATCACGGGATCATGGGGTATTTCGGGGACGAAAGCGAATACCGCGCAGCAATCCAATGGTGGATGAAGGAACGGCACAACTGGACTGTGCACGCTGACCAGATCTTTACCACCCATGGACTGGTCAACGGAACGGCCATGTGCGTGGATACGTTCACCCAACCCGGCGATGGCGTCGTGCTGATGACACCCGTGTACCACGCCTTTGCCCGGGTCATCAAAGCCAATGACCGGCGGGTGGTCGAATGTGAAATGTCCATGACCGATGGGCGCTACACCATGGACTTCGATGCGTGGGATGCGCAAATGGACGGATCAGAAACCATGCTGATCCTCTGTTCCCCCCACAACCCCGGCGGACGGGTCTGGACGCGCGAAGAGCTGGAAGGCGTCGCAGCCTTTGTCAAACGCCACAACCTGATCCTGGTGTCGGACGAAATTCATCACGACCTTGTCATGCCTGGCCACACGCACATTCCGATGTCCCACATTCCGGGGATCGAGGATCGGTTGATCATGATGACGGCCACGACCAAGACGTTCAACATCGCAGGAAGCCACTCAGGCAATGTGATCATCGCCGATCCGGACCTGCGCGCCAAGTTCGCCCAACGGATGGCTGGGTTGGGCCTCTCACCAAACTCGTTCGGCCTGTTCATGGCAACGGCCGCTTACTCACCGGAAGGGGCTGCGTGGGTTGACGAACTGGTCACCTACCTCGACGGGAACAGAAAACTGTTTGACGAGGCCGTCAACGCCATCCCCGGGCTCTACTCCATGCCGCTGGAATCAACTTACCTGTCATGGGTTGATTTCGATGGTACTGGAATGGCACGCGAAGAGTTTACAAAACGGGTCGAAAAGGATGCCTGCATCGCGGTCAACCACGGGCCCACCTTCGGCAAGGGTGGAGATAGCTGGCTGCGTTTCAACATCGCAACGCCGCGCGCACGAGTCCAGGAAGCGGTGGAACGGCTAGCAAAAGCATTTGGTGACCTACAATAGCAGGCCACCAAAACACAACAGGCGTGCTTTCAAATCGTCGCAAAGGCGATCAGGCTGGATTAAAATCTGTTCCCAGTCCTAGGATTGCCACTTTGATCCCCAGCTGATGCGCCAGTGCCGCTCGCACGTACAAAGCATCGAGAGCTGCAACGTCGTCATCGGCGTACACAACCTGGATATGGTTGGATTTGTGGCGGCCCATCAGCTGGTCGCGGTCCACGCCGGTCAAAGTAGCGTGCATGATCGGCCATTCCGGCGTGGTTGCATCACGGCGGCGCCGGGTTTCAGATGATGGCAATGCGATACTGTGGCCTAGCCCCATATCAAGACACAGACCGCCATCCTCAACATAGACGCGCGACCAGATAATGCTACCCGGCTTGGCCACACCCGACAGAGTACCTCCGCCGAACGGGAAATACATTGGAGGCTGGCGTTTGCTTTCCGAACCGGCCCAGCCATCAATGTGATGCGCTGGTGGCGCAGCCCCAGAAATCTCAAAAACCCAGATGAAATCGTCTCGGGTCCCGCTGCGGTCGACATCGCCCCAACGAATGTCATGCAGGGTTGTCTCGACAGGCTGACCCAGCGCCTGGTGAACGCGATTGATCAGCAAGGCGTCCAAACCGGCACATTCGTCTACTTCATTGAAATGGACAATTGGCGCACCGGGGCGGATAACGCTGCCATCCGCGCGGGTTACCGGCGGGCGGTCACCGTTGTTCAACATCCCTTCCACCAGATCGGACGCCGGCAGCAAATCCTTGAGGCCCTGCTGGTACTGGATGCCGATCAGATCACAATCAAAACTGTCCGCCATTCGGACGGCTGCGACATACATCCGGCACTGCAGTAGAACCTGATCAAGTGTGAGTTCAGACGCCGGATCACTGCCAAGATCAAGATGCAAACCTCGGGCAACCATCCACTCACAAACGGCCTGCCCTTCTCGTTCAGGAACCTTCATCGTTTCGGCGTACAATGCCGATTGAGACAGACGTTCCTTGAACACACCAAGCGGTGCCAGAAGCTCATCCGGGATGATGGCGTTGTACATGCCCATGCATCCCTCGTCGAAGACCCCCATGATCGTCTTTCGGTAAAGTAAATCAGCCGCAATTCCGGTCGCAATCTTTTGGTGTTTCGATGGCACCAGGGACATGTCGAACGTTGCCACATGGGGATGCGGATGGGTGGTCACTCCCCGCTCCAACCAAGCGCGTAACCCGGTTCGAAACAAGGCATCAGTGAAATCTTCACTCCAAAGCGTTGAATACATTGTCCCTGCCTTGGCGAGCGATCCATTGAGGTTCAGCATGCCCACCAGCCCCGGCCATTGCCCAGACCAATTCGCAACCGTGAGGATTGGTCCCTCATGACCGATCAAACCGGGCAGAATGTGATGCGAATACTGCCAGACGGCTTCGGCGACGATCACTGGGGCGTCTGTCGGGATTGATGCAACCGCATCAAGACCCGCACGCTGGCTGTCGAGGAAGCCATGGCCTTTTTCAGGATCGAAGGGATGCGCGCGCTCAACACTATAGCCAAGCGCTTCCACCTCTCTAATGACTGCCGTTTCCATATCGCTTTGCGCTGGCCAGCACGTCACGTTGGCGGCGAGCCTGCTGTCACCACTTGCAAACAAATAGACTGTATTGCCGCGTTCCATGTACGCCTCATTACCCATGCATAATCATTTGTATCGATTGATAGTGCCCCTGCAGACCCTTGAAGACATTGTATTTCTTGTCATGAAACGGACGAACATCGGGGCGCGGCATCAGGGTTTGCCCCCCTTTTGACATCCCGTGCATTGCCTTCAGCGTGGTCGAATATGCGCCGGATGCACGCGCGGCCAGCATCGCCGACCCCAGCAACACCGGTTCCGGCTGTTCTGGAATGACGACTTTGCAACCGGTGATGTCTGCATGTGACTGGCAATACACACGGTTCTTTGCCAACCCACCACTCATAACAATTTGCGTCGTCGGAACAGATTGCTCTTCCAGCCGCTCAATGATCTGGCGCGTTCCATATGCCAGGGATTGTACACCCGCGAGGTATTCGGTCGCTAGGTCTTCCAAATCGGCAGCGGTGCTATGACCGATTGCCATTCCCAAACGCAGCGGGTCCGCGAGCGGTGATCTGTTTCCATTGAAATCTGGGATGATGTGACGATCACGCGCCCGATGATCATAATAGCCACGCCCCCCAGAACCGAGAAGACTGCTCTCTAAATATTCATGGGGTGTTTTACCTGCCTGTGAAGCATTAAAACGCAGTTCGAACCCGGCAGCATGACGGTTGATGATCGTGTCCAAAG
Source organism: Tateyamaria omphalii (assembly GCF_014651375.1). GTDB lineage: Bacteria > Pseudomonadota > Alphaproteobacteria > Rhodobacterales > Rhodobacteraceae > Tateyamaria > Tateyamaria omphalii. The sequence goes on along the minus strand of NZ_BMWT01000001.1, from coordinate 1,087,674 downwards.
CGCCCCCTGCCAAGGACTGCCCGGCTTCGTTGACCCAGAGACCGGGAAGGACCGCGCCAAGATAAGGTCCCCAGACGCCGGGTACATAAGCTGGCGTTCCGGACAAAGTGATGTGGCATGCAGATGTGCCGGCAATGAGCGCCATCGTCGCCCCATCTCCGGCGCAACCAAACGTGCCAAGCGCACCTGCATGGGCGTCGATCATGCTGACTGCCACACGCGTTTTTCGTGATAGACCAAGGTCGCGCGCGGCGTCTTCGGTCAAACTACCCAATGGTTCTCCAGGCGCTGCCATTTCCTGCCCAATACGACGGAAGTTCTCGCTAGCGAGATCACCAAGACCAACCTGCTTGAAGAAGGAGCTGTCCCAGCCCTGTCCGTTTTCGCCCTTCTCCCCGCGGTATGTCCATTTGCAGACAACCGAACATAGCGATCGCTTTAGGGATCCGCTGGCTTTCCATGTGAGCCAGTCAGGTAGGTCAAAGAAATATACCGCATCGTTCCAAGCAAAGGGCATGTTCTCCTTCAGCCAAACCAGTTTGGGTATCTGCATTTCCGGCGAGATGGTGCCGCCCGAGGCATTCAACCGTTCGTGCCCCGTGGCATCGATCCGTTTTGCGATGTCGGTTGCCCGGTGGTCTGCCCACAGGATGACATCCTGCTCAGGCGCACCATCAGGCGACACCGAGACGGGTGCGCCCTTGGAGCCCGCGACAACCAGTGAACAGGTTGCGTCAAAGCCAATGCCGGAAATCTGCCGCACATCCGTTTCAGTGTGACGGATAATGTCGTGAACGCAGTGGCAAATCCCGGCCCAGATATCGGCCGTGGACTGCTGGGCGAAATTGGGCTGAGGATGCCAAGTCTGTATCTCGTGTGAACATGCCGCCAGCATGTTCCCTTCCACGTCAAACAATCCGGCGCGCGCACTTCCAGTGCCCACGTCCACTCCGATGAAGTAGGTCATGTTGATTAATCTATCTGCTCTAGGTCGTCTTCGAGTTCAGTCATGTCTTCGCCCCCGGCCATCAGGTTGAGGACGTCTTCGCGGCTCTTTTCGTTGCGTTTGAACCGTGCTGCCACTTCTCCTTGAATGAGGACGCAGAAGTCATCGCCAACGCTCATGGCATGGCGGGCATTATGGGTGATGAACACGATGCCCGCGCCGTTCTGACGGGCAATACGCATCATCTTGAGTACAATGGACGCCTCCTTGACCCCCAAGGCCGAGGTCGGTTCGTCCAGAATCAGCATCTTGGCCCCAAAATACATGGCGCGCCCAATGGCCAGCACCTGACGCTCTCCACCGGACATGGTTCCGACGAGCTGATCACCGTTGGTGACGCGGGTCAGGCCAAACTTCTGCATCTGTTCAACAGCGATTGCATTGGCCTTTTGCGTGTCGATCCTACGAAACGGCCAACGGCCCGTGACCGGCTCTGCACCCAAAAAGAAGTTGCGCCCAACACTCATGAGCGGGATAGATCCGACGTTCTGGTGCACTGTCGCAATTCCACGCTGACGGGCCTCGCGGGGACCGGAAAACCGCGTTTCCTGCCCTTCGAAAACAATCTGACCGTTCGTGGGCTGATGATAGCCCGACAAGACCTTGATCAGAGTGGACTTCCCGGCGCCGTTGTCGCCAAGCAAGCACAAAATCTTGCCAGGCTGTACCGACATCGAAACGTCTTTGAGCGCCTTGGTCGAACCAAAGAACTTGTCGACATTGCGCAATTCCATAAGCGTATCCGCCATGCCCAACACTCCCTATGATGCGGTCAGCGCAAGGCGCCGGACATAGTTGTTGGCAAGCACCGCAAGGGCGAGCAGCAAACCTAGGAACAGCTGAATCCAGTCCGTGTTCCAACCTGTGTAGAAGATTCCGCTGGAAATCACGCCAAACAACGCTGTGCCAAGGACAATCCCGATGACAGACCCATACCCGCCGGTCAGTAATACACCTCCGATCACCACCACGATGGGTGCTTGAAAGACGTAGCCCATACCGTAGGTCGAGTTGCCCGAATTCCACTGAACACCCTGCAGGATGCCAACAAGGGCGGCACACACGCCAGTCGCGACAAAGAGCATGATTTTGACGCGTTCGACCGGCACACCTGCGGCCCGTGCCGCATCCTCATTTCCGCCGGTCGCGTAGATCCAGTTCCCAAAAGTGCTTTTGCTCAAAATGCGGTAGCCGATATAGGCCACAAGCACCCACCACAAAATGGAGATGTTTGCTTGTCCCAGCCGCGTCGCAAAGGCCAACTTTGCACTGTCTGACGCAAAAATGGATGCCGAAGTCACGTTCGCAATCAGGCGTGAAATGCCCATGGTGGCACCGATCACGATGAAATTGGTCGCCAACGTGACGATGAAACTGGGCAACTTGGTCTTCACAACGGCCATTCCGTTGGCAAGACCAATCGCCGCGCCGGCCATCAGAGCAAGACCAATCATTGGCCAGGTTGGCGCACCAAACTGATTGGTGCCCAGCGCAAGGATCATCGAAGACGCACCAACGGTCGACCCGATCGAAAGGTCGAACTCACCCGAAATCATCAAGAGACCAACCGGGATCGCCACGATGCCAAGCTCAGCGGCCAGGTTCAGCCACCCGGCCGTGCCATTGATTGATACAAACCCTGTTCCTGGTGTGGCCGCCAGGAAGAAAAGGTAGGTCAAGAGAAAGGCGGCAAATGCCCCAGCCTCCGGACGTCGCACAAAGTTTTTCAAAGTTGGCCTCTTTGGCGTTTCAACTGCATCTGCGGCAAGAATGGTGGCGCTTAGGATGCGCCACGAACCCCTGCATGTTTCCGGTTCACTTCAAGCGTTGAATCAACGTTTGAACTGTCAATAACGAGGGGGCCGGTTTTGACGTGCCCAATGGGTTGCAAACCGTAATTCAGGTATTGAAAGGCAACCTGCATCGACATGAATCCTTGCAAATAGGGTTGCTGATCCATGGCGAATGCCAAGTCGCCGGACTGGATGGCCAGCAATGCTTCGTTGGACAAATCCGCCGTTCCGACCATAACGTCACCTTTGCGGCCAACCTCATCGACAGCGCGCAACGCCGACATCGCAGGCACAGCATTCAAGGTGTAAATGCCGTCGATGCCCGGATTTGCTTGCAATGTACCCTTAATGGCCTGCGTCATTGCCTGCGGGTTTGTTGCATCGCCTGTTCCGATGGTCTGGTAAATGGTTTCAACGCCTGCTTCTTCCATTGCAGCGACGTAACCGTTGCACCGTTCTTCGACTGTCGGGTTACCTGGCACCTGATTGAAGCACAGCCCCAGCTTCACACCTGCTTTGGCTTGAATCTCTCCGGCCTTGTATCCCATTTGAAACGGGTCTTCACCGATGAAGCCGATTGAGCCGTTCTGTTCCCAAAGGGTTTGGCCGGAATTGTGAATGAGGACCGGAATACCGGAGGCCGTAGCTTCCTTGATCAGAGGATCCATGCCGTCCGGGAAAAATTCACCGACCAACAACATCCGCGGATTGCGACTGATCGCCTGCTGAAGCAAACGCGGGTAGTCGCTGGTCATGTTCGATGTGTCTGTGACCGCGATGTACTGGTAGTCCAGCCCGAATGTTTCGGCTCCATCATCGAAACCCTGTTTAACGGCGGCGAAGAAAGGCCAAGACAGCGGGCCGCTGACCACAAGTATTGGCCCATTCTCATCGGCTATCGCTCCAGAAACAGCAGCAAGACTCAACGCGACGGCAGTCACTGCGGCCTTCAGTCTTTTTAAAATTGTCATTGGTTCCTCCCCTTTTGTTTGGTTGCCGTTCTTGGGGTGATTCATGCACCTCTGAACGAAGCTTTGACCGACACAGCCCGAATTCAGATATGATGTCAATAATAATAATTCAGAGTGAATGATTATTGACTGAACTTCACAAGACACCTAGCTTCGAGCCTGACGCGAAATGGCACCAATGAAAAAAGCAAATTAAAATCATTGCCTTAGAATACCTGGAGAACCACATGCGGACAGTACTCTGTTACGGAGACTCGAATACATATGGGCAAACAACCGCCAGTTTGCCGGACGACAGATACCCTCACGACGTCAGATGGCCGGGTGTGCTGAGACAAGCGCTTGGCCCGAACTGGATGGTGATCGAAGAAGGTTTGAGTGGTCGAACAACAGTCAGCGACGACCCGATTGAAGGGGCCGAAAAGAATGGTCGCACGTATCTGCGCCCCTGCATCATGAGCCACAAGCCACTCGACCTGGTGATCCTCATGCTTGGCACAAATGATCTGAAGATCCGCTTTAACAAAACACCCGGAGAGATCGCGATGGGGGTCGGTGCGCTCATTTCCGATGTGAAATCGATGCCAGCCGGTATCAATGGGGGCGTTCCCGAGATGCTCGTAGTCGCACCGCCACCGACGGCACTGGATTTGAAGGACTGGTCGGGTGTCTTTCAAGGTGCACCGGAGAAATCACGCGCTTTAGCAGCCGAATACGAACGCATTGCCGAGATGCATGAAGTGCACTTCTTTGATTCAGCCATCGTGGTCAAATCAAGCGATGCCGATGGATTTCACCTCGATGCTGCCGCGCATCTTGCGCTGGGACAGGCCATCGCAGAAGAGGTCGTGTCCATCGGATGGCTACCCGAAGAGCCGCAAGGCGCTTAAGAGCAATATGAGCAGCAGCGGAGACTGACCTTGCCAGACATGAGATTCGCCCCCCCACCCGCTGTGCGGGTGTCCAATACCGCAAGCGGCATGAACCAAGTACTAGCGCGCACCCTGAATGAACGGCTGATAACCTCATTACTGTTGCGGAATGATGGCATGACCCGACTCCAACTTGGGCAAGAGAGTGGTCTGTCCGCGCAAACGATCTCGGTCATTGTCCGCGCACTGGAGGCCGACAACCTGATCGTAAAAGGCGAAGCGGTCCGTGGGCGTGTCGGTCCTCCGACAACGCCGATTATCTTGAACCCGGAGGGCGCGTTTTCTCTGGGCGTCAATGTGGGAGAAGGTCAATTGAGCGGCGCAATTGTCAACTTCACGGGCCAAATCGTCGACACCGTGCAAGCGCCGGCGGCAAGTGATGATCGGCTTGGGTCGGATTTGATTGCGATGGTGGATCGTCTCCTGAACACGTGCACTCCAAAAATGAGAGAGCTGATCGCCGGTGTAGGCATATCTCTTTCAGATGACTTCGATGATCAGGAAGACGCGGTTCGGGACTTGGAAGAACTGCTTGAAAACCATACGCGGCTTGAAACCTTCATCCAAAACGATGTAACGGCACTGGCCAGCGCGGAAACGCTCTTTGGCGCGACGCGGCGCTCCGGAGATTTTCTATATTGTTACATAAACTCTAGCCTGCACCCTCGCCTGTGTCTAAGCGGCCGTATTCACTCGGGCCAAACGCCTCCGCCATTTCACACGACGTCGCCAGTAGGCATCGGCCAAGCGGATACATCTTGGATCACAGCCGCTGCAAAAGCGGTCAGGGACATGATCAGCGCCGCGTCCTTTCTTGCCCGCATTCCGACTGTCGTTCTGGCCACACATGTACCAAATGACCATCTACAGGTTCTAATCGACACCATCGACGACGCTCTTTCCGAAGACGTAGCGATCATTCCCAGTTCTTTTGGTCAGGACGCTCTGGCCGCAGGGGCCGCTTCCTTGCCATTGCACCCCAAGTTTATGTCACGCCCTGACGCGGCCTAGTAGCAACGCCTGACAATGGCAAAAAAAAACGGCGCCGTTTCCGGGCCGCTTTTTTCTTTTTGGGGCGACTGGCGCAGCCCCAAAACTGACTTCAGATATCAAATACCGTCGAAATTCAGGGTATAGGTATCCTCACCAATAGTCGCGATCACACAGAAGCTTTCCGTGACGCATACTTGAGGGTCAGTGGTGACCTCCAGGCTTTGCGGCTTGAGCGCTTCATCCGGGTTTGGATGATCCAATGCACCTTGGAAGAGGAATGCACGCGTGTCTTCGCTGACAGCTTCAGGCGGTTCAAAACGCATCAGGCGACGCACATCAGTGCCGCGTTTGCGATTGACTTGCGTGATCGTGTCATTGTTGACGAAACGCCGGAAGTAAGGATCATCCGCCATGAACGACGGTGGTCCAAACTTCAACTCCACGTCACCAGCCAAAGACGCTGCTGTCATCCGGCCCTTGGCTTCCGGTGTCACGTTGCCCCCACGGAACAGGATCATACAACGCGGCGTGAAATCTACAGTATTCACTCCGGAGTAAGTTACGTCCACGTGGTGGCTTGTGCCTCCATTACGTGGCAAGGCACAGGTCTGAACATCGTCATACGGTGTATACCAGAACTCCTGGATCAGAGACTTTTTACGCTCGCCAGAGTTCCCCGAAACATGACTGGTCTGGAAATCATCAACAATGATGAAGTTGCCTTTGGGAAGCGCAATCTTGTAACGGATGGCCTTTTCCATCCAGCCCCCGTTGACGCTTTTGCCGTAGACTTCAGACGCGTCGAAATAGACACCTCTGAGGCCTTGATCGCCCTCAAGTGTATCAATTTCAAACGTATCGCCAGTTGCCGCCTTACCAAAGATCTGCCCAGCATGTGTCTGATCCGGTCGAGCGAACCAGTTGTCGACAAACTTCGCTTCGGGAATGACGAGAGAGTTCGCCCCCACCGCGAAACCGTCATAGTAGTTTCGCACAACGCGGTCTTCCGGAACATCATGGTAATAGCTCACAACAGGACCGGTAGCTTTGATGTTTGTCCCAATCTCGAGCCATCCATCGGTGCCATTCGCCCCGTTACCCGCGCGCTCGGTTGCAAACAGGCGGTGCTTGCTGTACTGCAGTGCATCCCCTTCAACGGAATCGGTCCGGGCATCGCCGTACCATAGCTTGCTCGCGCCGGTACTCTGAGTAAAGCTGATCTCGTCGACGCCAAAACTTGCTTCTCTAAAGAGATGAATACCGCTCGCCTGTAGGAAGGTGATGGATCCAACCCCCTTGCCTCCATTGATTTCAGCATTCCAATGATCCGGCTTGATGGCACCAAAGGATGTCAGCGGAATCTTGACATGATGCCAGCCATTTGCGTCTGGCGTGGTATTCGCCATCCAAGCGCCTATGGACATACCCTGAGACTTGCCACCCACGTTCAGCAAGATAATGGCCTTGTCCATGTTGACGTTTTTGACTGGCTTGACAAAGAACTCCAACATATCGTCGGCGCTGGTCAGCGGGACATGCCCTTTGGTGCCATCCACCTCATAGTAGTTGTAGCCTTTGTTGAAATCGCCATAGCCAGTGTCGTCAATGAAACGGCTGCCCTGCACGGACCATTTGATATCAAAGCAATCCAGTTCCCGGTGTGGAAAATTGTTCGGAACGCAGCTCATTGCCATCATGTTCTGGTTGGACTGTCGGACATGCAGCGACGGGTTTTCCCCGCCCGCGGCCCATGTGTCGAACTCGGCATTGGTTCGGAACACCGACTCGTTGAAAGGGAAGTAAGCCGCGTATTCCTCTTCCGCATACTGATCAGCACAGTTTTCCGCCTCTGTGTACCAATCACGCGCCAGATGTGCGCCAAACAACATTGGTGTGGACAGGCCGTCATCAAAGTAGTGGTTGGCAAAGAAGCGCGCAGCCACACACTGTTCTGTTTGAGAAAGCTGTTTAGTTCCAGGCTCTTTCAAGCCGATCATCTCTTCCCAAAGCAATAGGTCCAACGGGATAGCATTGCGGGCACCCTGCACTTTCCATGCGTCACCGAAATTGACGGCATGGCCGTCCGGTGCGATAGCATTGACATACCACTTCGCAGTGTCCGTCCCGATGCCCCATTTCATGGCGTGCATCGGTTCACCGATGGTGCGCATATAGAAGTTGTTGGTAGGCCCTGTCGAGGCGTAGTCCGTCGCCATGTATCCGTTGCCTTCCTGATACATCCCCTCGTCCATGTATATGCGACGATGGTTCCAGGAAAACTTCAGGACATTAGACAACAAATCCTGGGCCATTTGCTCATACCCGGGTTCATCATAAACCAAGGTTGCAAAGCGCAACGCAGCTTCACCCGTAATGGAATTCCAGTTGTTCTGAAGTGAGACTGTCCAGTGCTTTCGATGTTTGGGATTGGATTGTTCAAGATACATCTTGGCGTAGAACGTCATGACATCCAGCACTTCGGCCTTGTCATCAGGCGTGGCCCAGTACCTGTTGTCGTCCCAGAAATAGTCCATGATCGCTGTCCAGGGACGGAACATGCGGATTGCACCAAGATCAAAATGGCACCCATCGTCACCATGATGCCAGGCCCCCGGGCGTGGCAAGGTTTTGCCGTCAATCTTGTGGCAGCCGAATTTCGGTTTGGCGGCGGGTGTGAGGTAGCGCTGAAAATCCCGGAATTCATACCGGATGAACTTGCGTTTTAGCGCCCAAAGCTCACCTTCGACGTGCATTGGCGTGTCGCTGTTGGCCTGAGAGAAACGGCAATTCGGGTCGAATTCGAGGCAAGCGTCGATCATTCGGATCAAATGCAGGACCTGCATTGCGCGCACGCCGTTGCCTTTCGGCAGATCCTTGTCACTCAGGTTCAAATCCACATCCAGATAGAACCGCGCCGCACGGATGTTCCGAAGCGTATGAGGATAGTTCCACCCCGCCTTGTTCATTCCATACGTGTTGCGATTATAGACCGAATAGATGTTTTTGATCGTTGCATAGCTGTAGTTTTCGCCTCGATAGTCCGACGCAGTCGCCGTCTCGAAGGGCCGGAAGTAAGACCAGTATTGCGCCTGATCCCCATGTAAACGCGGATGCGCGCGTGGGAGGTTTTCCTCAAACCGGTTGAGCACCTGAGTATTCAGCTCGCGAGTGCGTGCCTGGAACGCAGGATCTGCCTCGCCCTTCGGGAAATCAGCCTTGGTCAGAGGGAAGAAGTGCCGCGTGTCCATTTCCGGCTTTTCTTCCGATCCATACACCTCGATCTCTCGGATTTTGGAAGCACCCCAGCGTTCAAGGCTCTCGAACTTGACAAAGCGGGCCTTGACCGGCTGCGCCAACTCGATCTCCTGCTTGATGTCCGAGTAAGTCAGACCTTGCCGCGTCGCGCCCAGAACGTTCAGAAAGTTCTCTCCATCTTCCGAGTACCAGACACGGAATTTACGAATGGCTTGCGATCGGTACATGTTGCCAGTGTGAATTCCCAAACGGGTCACATAGGCATCGCGTCCTAGGTCGATTGTAACTGAGCGATCTGTTGTCGCCTGATTGTTGAATATGAAGGGCGCGTCATTGCTCATGTCACCATCGGTGATACTGGCAAGCGTGCCGATCGCGTCAGGGACGTTACTCGTCACAGGTTTTTGTGCTGAAAGCAGCGTGTCCGCGGACACGCCACTTAGGGCGCCACCGCAAAATAGCGCGGTCACAGCCGTCAAGACGGTCTTGCGCATCGGGTTCTCCAAAGTTTTGATTTTGTTGAAGGCAGAGGTGTGTTCGGGGAAAAGGTTTTTTGGGCTCTGGCTACGTAATGGAAATGTCGGCGAAATCGCTCCCGACTTGCGGGATTACGTGTCGCCACGGACCAGAAAGCAGGGTCAACATCGCGACAGCCTGATCACTGGTATTCTACTCAATTGGGACCAAGGCCGAAACTCCCCCGAATATTGGGGCAGGCACACTCCGGCCGGAGAATTTCCGCGCCCTTAAGCCAAAGTGTGCAATCAATACAAAACTCGTCCGGCAGCTTGCCCCGCCGGTTGTCTTCAAGTCCTGCGGCGCAAGTTGCGACGCCGAGCCCTGATACTTTCAGACTATCGGTTGCCTCTCGATTATTCAACCCAAAGTTGAATTTACAATCCGTAAAAGCGTAACCACTTCGCATTGCTTGGATCAGGCCGATACAGACAACATCTTATCAAACAAGCATCCGCACCCAACGACATTAACATTCAGATTTTAAGTTAGTTTTTGCTATGTATCTGCGGCCAGTGCCCCGACAATCTGAGAAAGATGACGCTGATCCACCAGCTCACGAAAGGCTAGATCGGTTGCGCGCCGAGCCATACTGACAAAGCCATTCTGATCGGCGCAGCGGCGCAGCATGTCAAGCGGCTGGCCTTCAGAAATAGCGGCCAAGAGTTGAGGCGACATTTCAAGCAATTCCGCCAACACAGTACGGCCAGTATTTCCGGTCTGCCCGCACGCGTCACACCCTCCCCCACCGCAATTCCTACACTTCGTACCGACCAGCCTTTGCGACAGCACGCCGCGCAATGTGGCGCTCAGCAAGTAAGACGGTACACCAAGGTCAATCAGACGCGATATTGCCGCTGGCGCATCATTCGTATGGATCGTGGACAAGACCATCCGCCCGACCAATGCTGCCCGCACGGCAATTTCCGCCGTCTCCGCATCCCGGATCTCACCCACCATCACAACGTCCGGATCCTGACGTAAAATCGCCCGCAGTGCGCGCGCAAAGGTCATGTCGATCGCGCTGTCGACCGGCACTTGCACCACGCCCTTCAAGGCATACTCGATCGGGTCCTCAACGCTCACAATCTTGCGGCTGCCATCATGAATGTCGGTCAACGCAGTATATAGTGTCGTTGTTTTGCCGCTGCCCGTCGGTCCAGCCACCAGAAACAGCCCGTTCGGCTGCCGCAAAATCTCCTGCAACTGCCCAACCATTTCGTCATCATAACCCAGTTGTGCCCAGTTCAACCGAACCCGCGAGCGGTCCAAAATACGCAACACGATGCTTTCGCCAAACTGGCTTGGCAAAGTCGAAATGCGCAAGTCGATGGCCCGACCACGCACGGATACCTGCGCCCGACCATCCTGCGGCCGACGGCGCTCCGAGATGTTCAAGCCGCCCATGATTTTCAGCCTGGACACCGCCGCCGCTCTGCTTGCATGCGGAATGACGCCACTGGGACGCAGTACCCCGTCGACCCGAAAGCGAATTGGAAACTCGGTTTCACCTTCTTCGAAATGGATGTCCGACGCCCCGGCCCCGACTGCACGGCTGATCACATCGTTTACCAAGCGGATTACTGGCCCCCCATTGGCCAGCGCATTCAGCTTCTCCACATCCATATCCGACACGCCGGCAATCTCGGCATTGGATTGCGGCCACTCCATGGCCTCAAGCGCGGCTGCCAAGACCGATGGTGGGACGAATGTCAGTTTCACTTGCACCTTGTGACGATACGCAAGCGCACCAATCGCGTCTTGCGGATGCGGGTTGGCGCAAGCAACCTCAAGAATACCATGCTCTGATGTCAGTGGCACCAGCTCGGCTGACTTCAGGAATTCGCGGCTTAAGTTCAACCGCGTACCCAGATCCGGTTCGGGCGCGACAGACGTTGAAAACGGAACACCCAACTGGTCGGCGATTTCACGAAACAGAAGTTCTTCCTCAATCAAACCAAACTCAAGCAGGCTTCTCTCGATTGGCAGCTGCGTTTCCCGGCTCGCAGCAATACACCTCTCGGCGTCAGCATCCGCAAGAATGTCTTTTGATTTGAGCGATGCCAACAAAGCAGCATCATCCATTGCCGAAACTTGGGCCAAGGCGGGATTCCGTAAACCTGTGAGAAAAATCAGCTTTGCGCTGCCGACAGCATGACCTAGAATGAGGTCTGTAGAAAAGTATATTACAATACTTCGAGCCACATTTCCATGCCAACTCGTGAACCGTCCCGCTTTTTGCGGTGGTACCTCTCGTCCATGAGAAGCTTTGTGCCGCAATGGGTTAAAGCTCTCTCACTCGGGCGCCCCATGGCCCGCACTTGCCGTTTCGTGGACGGCAAGGGAAACAGTCGTTCCCGAACCCTTTTCGTTGACGCTCTGACTGGAAAGACAATGCTGCCCCGGGTGCGGCTTCGCCAAATCACCGATGCCGTTTTACCAGAACGGTTGTTCCTAACGCGCACCGTCAGTCTGCCCCGAAAGGCGGCCGCGCGGATGCAGCAGGTCGGAACCTTGGATCTGCTTCAGAAAACACCGTTCAAGGCCGAGGAAATCGTTTGGGCCATCGGCCCGGTTCGCCGCGATAAGGATCAGGTTCACATGACCCAAATCATCGCCTTGAAATCCGACCTTGGCACATGGCGCAAGCGTATGGAGGCCGCAAACCGACCGCTTAGACGTATCTATGCAAACGTCGGAGAGAAGGATGTCGTTGTTGCGGATTATGACAAAGAGCTTGGCAAACACAGGAGGTTCTGGCCGATAGCGAATACAGTTGCTGCAATCCTCGCCCTGTCTTGCGCCCTTTACCTTTGGGCTTTGCCAGGGCTTCAAGCCTCACAAAAAGCGGCAGTTTTGCAACCCGAGTCTGAGCGCCTGCAAGAGCAGGCGATCGCGTTGCGCGCGCACGTCCGGGAACTGCGCGCCGACCACGACCGGCAGCAAGGCATTCTAACTGGAATTTCCAGTGCACCTCGGTTGCTGGATGCGATAGTTGCAGCAACCACAATCCTTCCGGACACAGCATGGGTTTCGCAATATACATTCGATCCCGCAGGCGTTCGCATGTTCATGGATATCGATGGCTCTGCGGTGGACCTTCTTTATACTCTGGCAGACGAAGCGCTCTTGCCAAACGCGCTTATGCAGGGTGACGTTCAAAGAACCTCATCCGGCACCGAAGAATTCTGGCTTCGCCACGATCATCTTTTGCGTCAATGACACCGGATGCTTCGCGATATCTGGCTCTCGCGCTGACGGTGGCGTTGATGGCATTGGCCTGGGCGGCTCTTGTTGAACCTGCCATCGGGTGGAAGCGCAACGCCCTTCAGGAGGCCACCCGAGCGGAATCCAACCACTTGCGACTGATCCAAAGCGTCAGGGCGTTGGAACAAGATCGCCAGAAAATTCGATCCGCGCCCATTGAACATGTGATCTGGCGATCGACCGAAGGGCGCGCACTGATGCTGGACATACAATCGGTGCTTGCAGAACTGGCGCAGCAAACGGGTGTCGCTTTCTCCGCAGTGTCACCAGCGCAATCCCAAGTCGAAAGGGAAGTAGAGACACTGGCATTGGCCCTTGAGTTGCAAGCTCCGTTGGACATCGTTCTCCGGTTTATCAAAGCAGTTGAACAGCACCAACCACCTCTGACTGTCGAGGCGGCAACATTGCGACGGACACAAAGCCTGAATTTCGACACTGATCAACCGGTCCTGCAGGCCTCCTTCCGCATCATTGCCATCACCCTTCCGCAACAGACACAGGTGGCGCAATGATATCACGTGGTTTACCGATTATCGGAAGCGTTACCATCTGGGGTATTGCCTGCGTCCTCGGTTGGCAGGCACGCGAAGCTTTCCGCGATATGACACCCTACACTATTTACACGGCCCCTGCCATCGAACGGACCGATACCGAAAACCAAATAGAAACGTCGGGCTCGCCGGAAACCGTTGATCTGTCGGACGCTCTTGCACGTCCGCTTTTTGCACCTGATCGACGTCCGCAGGCGGCACCGGACGAGTCTGAAACTCTCTCACGGTCTCAAACTGTTGCGGAAACGGTTCAATCTGATATTCTACCAGAAGTTATAGTCTACGGTGTCGCTCTCAACGGCGCATCGTCCAAAGCATTGTTATCAATGAATGGCTCTGTGCCCGAGTGGTATGGAGAAAAATCTATTATTGCAGGTTGGACGCTTACAAAAATCGAGACAAACGGCGTCCTGTTGCAGTCCGAAACTTCGGAACTGCGTATCGAGCTTTATTGACGAAAGCGACGGACCAATCATGGAAATCGCACCCCGCACATTTGTTGCGGTCTTCACACTGGCGTTACTGGCGGCGTGTACGTTGCCTGAACCAGTCACCCAATCGACCAAGGCCCCCCTGCTTGCCAACGCCGTCGGAGTGTCCGGCACGCGTAGTGAGCGCGGGCCACGGCTGCCTTGGTTCGGACGCCGAAATGCGGATCGCCGGGTTGTAGGGTCCGACAGTTTTGTGAACGAAACGATGGATGCTTCGCAACCGCTTGTGGATGTCGACGCCACCGGCGACATTGTCCTGAACCTCGTCAACGTACCCATCGAACAGGCAGCCAAGGCAGTACTGGCAGACGCTCTGAAACGAAACTACTCGATTGATCCAGCCGTATCAGGATCGGTCACGCTACAAACAACCAGACCACTGACGCAGCGTGCTCTGCTTGATACATTTCAAACGGTGCTCGAGCTCAATGGCGCCACTTTGCAGACCGCTGGCGATCTGATCACAATCGTTCCCGCCGAAGGGGCCACCCGCCGCATTTCAAGTGCGTCAAACGTTTCCGGTGCCGGTTCACGGATCGTCGCTGTTCCGCTGAGGTACATCGGGACGGCCGAAATGATCCGGCTTTTGACGCCGATTGCCGGAGAGCAGGTGCAGCTTCAGCCAATTCCCAAGCGCAACGTTGTTCTCATTTCGGGTACCCGCGGCGACATCAATGCCGCCATTGAGGCCGTGAACTTGTTCGATGTTGACGTCCTCAAAGGTAAATCAGTGGGCCTGTTCACCGTGAAATTCACAACCCCCGAAGCAATGGTCGAAGAACTGAATTTGATCTTCGAGACAGGAGAGGGCGGCAGCCTTGAAAATGTCGTCTCGTTCCTGCCCTCCCAACAGCTGGGTGCCGTCGTTGTGGTGTCTACGCGGTCAAAATACCTGGCGGAGGCCGAGAAATGGATACGCGACCTTGATCGCGCCGCCGAAGGAGCGCAACGACAGCCCTCAGTTTTCCCCTTGCAACACCGCAACGCAGAAGAGCTTGCCCCCATTCTCATCGAGATGATGGCGCAAAGCACCGACAGCGATGAGGGCGAAGCAAGATCCACCGCACGAATCGTAGCTGACAAGGGCCGCAATGCACTGCTTGTTATGGGCACCCGGGCCGAGCAAGAGGCGGTTGCACGGCTGATCCAAACGCTGGACACCACACCGGTTCAGGTGCTGCTAGAGGCGACAATCGCCGAAGTCACATTGAACGACGAGTTGAATTTCGGCCTGCGCTGGTTTTTTGAAAGCGGCAACTTCGGCGCCACGTTCTCTGATTTGGAAAACGGCGCCGTGGCCGGCAGCTTCCCCGGACTGTCCGTCCTCTTTCAAGGCAGCACATCATCCAAGGTTGCGCTGTCCGCGATCAGTGCTGTTACGGATGTTGAAGTGGTCTCGTCCCCCAGCCTGCTGGTGCTCGACAATCAAGAGGCTCGATTGCAAATCGGTGATCAGGTCCCGATTGCAACGCGTGAGGTTCGCGACACTGACGATCCGGACGGGCCCGTGATAAACTCAATTTCTCTCCGGGACACCGGGGTCATCCTTACGGTCCGGCCGAGGACGTCAAATAGCGGCCTTGTGACACTCGAGATCGAACAAGAAGTCTCCGATGTCTCCAACACGAAATCCTCTGGAATCGACTCTCCCACCATTTCCACCCGCCAACTGCAGACATCCGTCGTGGTGGGCGACGGGGAAACCATCGCGATGGGTGGCCTGATTCAGGAAGACCGGGAAATCGGCAGAACCAAGGTGCCCGGGGCTGGTGACATACCCGTTCTGGGAACACTGTTTCGCAGCAAATCAGACAAGGTGCGCAAGACCGAGTTGTTGATCCTGATCACGCCCCGGGTTGTCAGCAACGGGCACGACGCACGTAGTGTGACCAATGAATTGCGTCAGCGTATTCGAGGTGCGGAGAACCTTGTGCAGACCGGCATTCGAACGCCGGGAATTGGGCATCGGATAATTGAATAATGCCACGTTTCTCGTACGAGGCGTTCGACGCATCAGGCGAAATTTCCAAAGGAGATCTGGATGCTGCATCCGAAGCCGCAGCTCTGGCAACTCTTTCGGCTATGGGTGTGACCCCGATCAGCCTGACAAACGGCGCGGAACAGGATCCATGGTGGGCACGGGAAATCTCGCTCGCTGGCGCGTCGCACACGCACAAGACCAAGGAAATCGAACGCTTCTTTACGACGTTCGCGGCTTTGATGTCGGCGCGGCTGCCTTTGGTCGACAGCCTGAGATTCTGCGCCCGACAGTCAAACGACCAGAGAATGCGGCGCAGTCTCGGCCGCGTGGCGCGATCGGTTGAAAACGGTGCCACACTCGAAACCGCTCTGCATGAAGAGGACGGGCTATTTCCCAGTCGCCTTGTAACTCTTGTCGGTATCGGTGAAGCGTCAAACACTTTGGATGGCACAGCTCAACGGATCGCCGATTTGCTGGAAGCCGAAGCCGCGTTTTATCGAAACATAAGTGGCGCCATGATTTATCCCATTATCTTGCTGATCACGGCGGTCGTGGTGATGGCAGTTCTGGTGTTTTATCTGGTGCCAACACTGGCCCCGGTCTTTTCCAGTGCGGGCGCGACGCTTCCCATATCCCTCAAGCTGATGCTTGTCATGCGATCACTGGTCTTGGACCATTGGCCTTTGATGTTTGCGATGAGCGGGCTCCTGGCAATTGGACTGGTATTTGGTCGAAAAGCACTCTCTGCAATCCTTGCGCCTGCAATGCGGCACGTGCCGATCATCGGGCCAATAGTCATACAGCACGCGACACTGGAAATTTGCAGAAATTTGCACCTCATGCTGAGCAGCGGCGCGACGCTGACAACAGCCATCGCAACAGCACGAGATGCAGCCCGTTCACCCCGAACCGCAGATATGATGAATCGCGCACTGAACGACGTGCAGTCCGGCGCACATTTGTCAGAACACCTCAGCGAAGCCAAAGGGTTTGATCCAATCGCTGCCGCGATGATCCGCGCCGGTGAAAAATCCGATCAACTCACCGAGGTTTTGGGCCGCATCTCGGCTGATCTGACACAGCGATCCGCACGGACACTGCAGCAACTTGTGCAACTCATCACACCGGTGATGACCCTGTTCATTGGTGGCGGGATCGGCATTGTTGTGCTCTCCACGATCTCAGCCATCATGGATCTCAATGACCTCGCCTTCTGAAAACAGACTGGGGATGTCCCTGCTTGAAGTCTTGGTCGTTCTCTCAATTGCGGCGTTGATCCTTGGCGTGGCTGCCCCAACGCTCAGGTCCCCTCCCCGACATCTTGCGGAACAGGAGGCGCTGGCATCGCTGGAACGAAGGGCGCTTGCCACACGCTTGAACGCAATCCGCAGCGGGTCCGCCAAGGCATGGAGCCCCGATAGTCCCTTATGTGCAACTCAGTCGGCCACCCCAATTTTGTACCTTCCCGACGGCTCAGCATTCGGTTCACCGTTTTGCATCCGGATGGACGATCAGAACTTGTGGATTGCGGCAACTCCACTAACCGGCCGCCTGACATTCGTCGACCCGGTGTCCCAATGAAGCATACACGATCAGGGTTCAGTATTCTGGAAGTGCTGGTGGCGTTTGTGATCATGGCCCTTGTCTTTGCCGTGTTGTTGCCCGGGCAAGGCGATTTGCTGTCGCGGGCACAAAGGTCAAATGATCAACTTCTGGCAACGGACATCATAAGATCACTTGCAGCTATTGAACGTGTTCCGAACATCGACGCTTCGGAAGAAACCCTCGCATTGCCACCCGGCTGGCGGATCAACAGGACACTCGTTCCAAACACCTTCCATTCCGTCACCGGCATCACCATCACATTGACCATATATGGTCCCTACGGCCGCTTGTTGGCGGAGCGAAAGATGTGGAGGCCGACATTGTGACCCGAGCTCGATCGGGCTTTACACTGCTCGAACTGTTGATCTCGTTGCTTTTGCTGGCCATGATTTCTGCTGCTGTAGCGTCTGTCACGGGCTACGCCGTTCGCCTCTTCGACCGTAGCGACGACCTTCAACGCCAGTCTGAGCAGTTGCACCATCGGGCGTTGCTCAGGGATTGGATTGTCCGGGCTGATCCGGATGCGCTGTCACGCTTCGCTGGTACAGCAGACGAACTCACCTTTCAGGCGCGCAGTGACACAGCGCTGGCATGGAACACGGGCCACCTAATTATCCAAGTGGCATCGGGTGAGGACGGTACCGACTTGCGCCTACTGGATGACGAAAATGCCTCGCGCGAGACGCTGCCCCTGTCCAGTTCAAACTTGCAGCTCAGCTACTACGGCATGCAAGCCGGACAGGCTGGCTGGCACGACAGCTGGATCGAACAAGGCGCTCTGCCGATCCTGATACGCATATCGGGTTCAGATGCACGGGAATGGCCCGACTTCATCGCCATGCCTCGCCTGTCCGCTGACTAGTCAGCTGGGCAAGTCGGCATCCTCTCCTGTGCCCCCCGCCACGCCATCGCGCCCCAGGCTCGTAATTCGAAAATCGCCCTCGTTGGAGGGAGCAGCATAAATGTATTCCCGTCCCCAAGGGTCGACTAAGGCATCTGATGTCTCAAGATAAGGACCATTCCATCGTGCAAGGCCAGCCGGTGCCTCAAAAAGCACCGAAAGCCCTTCGGCCCCCGATGGATAGCGCCCGGCATCAATATAGAAGAGCTGCACAGCGTTGCGCAGCTGGTCAATCTGCAAAGCCGCAGTTTCGGCTTTTGCCTGCCCGAGATACCCAATGACGCGCGGACCAACAACGGCCGCGATCATCGCGATAATAGACAGGACAACAAGCACCTCCAGAATGGTCGCGCCAGCACGGCTACCCCATCGGCGCCGATTCACGGTCCGGATCACACGTCACCTATAATGTTGTGAAATAACTATGGGCTGAATATCCGGCAAAAAACGCAAAGGATCAAGCGCAACAACAGCTTTGTCTTTGCATCCCTCATCTTTGCGGCGTGCTGAGTTAAGGCGCCCATAGCCACGCGGCGCCGGAACCATCCGAAACGCGAACTTCGCCAGCAAGCCATTGCACATCGCCCCGCGTTATCCACACTTGTCGAAGCGTCCTTCGCGGTTGACTGACAAAGGCTGGCGGAACACGGGACATCAAAACTTCACGCGACCCATCCGCCTCGGTCACCAATTCCAGAACCGCACGCGGCGCGTGCATCGGGGAGATACCTGGCCGACCGGACCGCAATGTCGCCACTCGGGACAACGGCACCAATTGATCTGGTGTACCACCTATCGCGCGCAGGAAAGCAGACAGATCGGCCTCCTGACCCGGATTGCGCTGCCAGTTTCGATATCGCCTCGTCTGATCCTGTGTCAGATCCAGATGTGCCATCACCTTGGCCGACAATGCAGAGCGGGCGGTCTTGAGATCAATCAACCCGCCGACGTCGACCAGATCAACCCAGACGTCGTCATGGCCCGGCAAGGCCAACCGCGCGGGCGTTCGCGCACCACGCGCCAAATCCATGACATAGCTCACACCGTCTGCAGACAAAGCCTGACGGTCCTGAAACTCACGTGTCGCAACACTGCTGTGATGTTCTGAAAGCAGTGTTTTACTGCTAAGGGATGCCAGAAATGTCAGAATCACCAACGCCCCCAACACAACAATCAGGGCATACCCGTGCCGCCTCGCATCAGGCGAGAGCACGGATGATCCATTCACAGTTTGCCGCATCACAAAGTCACTCAATCCCAGCAGCTTGCCTTGTCATTGTCCTGCATATGGCGGTCTATGCAAGTGGATTGGCGCTGCTCGGACCGTGGCCCGGCATTTGGCTGGTCTGGGCGGTAAGCGCAGGTTTCATCTGGGTCAGCATTGTCGATTTCCGGCAATTCGAAATCCCGGACCTCGCGACCATCGGGCTGATCTGTGCCGCCCTGTTCTGGATTGCCACTGACCCTCGTGTCCCTTGGCAGGCGCACATAGCCGGCGCAGTTTTCTGGCCTATCGGGTTCGAAGCGATCCGGCGCATGTTCTTGTGGCGCTCCGGGTTCGATGGGCTCGGCTTTGGTGACGTGAAACTCATGGTGCCACTGGCCCTGTTTTGCGGTCCCGTCGCAACGGCGAACATGGTCCTGTTCGCGACCCTCTCCGCGCTCGGACTGATGTTGACACTCGCTGCACTGCGCCGACAGCCTATCACACATCTGGCCATGCCCTTTGGTCCTTTCCTGTGTTTCTCGACATGGATCACGTGGGTGTCCGGGCTTTGAAACCTTGCAAATTGCACCGCTGTTGCCCGACGGCCACTTTCCGAATATCCGTTAGCGCCCTCGGCACGGCCTTACCACCGACAGGCAAATGGAGTTGACTCAAGTGCGCATCGGAACCAACGGGGCAATCGCAACAGGCACACTTTGCCTGATTGCAATCATGATCGCAGCCGTCGCAGATCAGGACTTTGGCTGGTGGGTTGTCCCATTCATCCTCTTGTTCGGAACACTCTTTTCGGGCGTTTTGGCTCTATGCGTCCTGAACTACCGAAAAGACAGATTTCGCCGCGCATCCATCAGCACCCATCCCGATGAACCATGGATGTGGGATGAAAGATGGCAGTCCGACACCATGACATCCCGCAGCAAATCCGAACTGTGGGGCACTTTGGCCTTTACCGTCATCCTGGCAGTGTTTGCCTTCATCGGCGTGGCGTCAATGCTGCACGGCCTACCCGAGGGTAACCTGTGGGTTCTGCTGAACATCATTCCCATGGTCGCCACCGCCTATTTCTTGCGGAATTCAGTTGTGGCGTGGCGGGCATTACGTCTCGAACGACATGTATCGCTCACCAGTGAAGCCCGTCCCGCCTGGATCGGACAGACATTTTCGGCCCTTGTGAACACAACGACCGGACAGCAAGCGGACAAGATCAGCGCGTGGTTGGAACACACTAAGGTCGTACGCCATGAGGAAAGCGACGGGGTGAGTTTCGAAAAGGTCATGGACCGCAAGTTGCCCGGCCATGTTGACGATCTGGGCGAAGGCACGGCAAGAATTACCGTCGATATTCCCAAATCCAGTCCCACAACATCATGGCGCGATGATGCGCAGGACAGATGGTGGGATCTGGTGATTTCAATGCGTATTTCGGGCATCGAAGGTCAGCTACGATTCGAGATACCGGTTGCCGAACCGGCAGAGCAGAAAAACCGGAGCGTTTCAAACCGCCCCTGATACCAAACAGCCGCTGGCGGCCATTATTGCTCCATTCCTGCCAACCGCGCTTTTTTGTTGTGTTTCCGTCGTACTCCACTTTTTCTGAGCACGTCCGCAATCACGAGGAGGTCAGCCATGACGAACCGAAAGCTGTACCTTGGTCCGCTGACCGACAACAGGCGTTGGGACATGGTCAACATCCGGCCCGACGACGTGTTTGTTGTCACGCCTCCCAAATGCGGGACAACGTGGATGCAGACAATCGTGGCGCTGCTGTTGTCCGGCGACCCCGAGGTCGAGACGGAACTATCCGTAAAGATGCCTTGGGTCGATATCCGCATCCGGGAAATGGCGGAAGTGGCTGAACGGCTCGATGCCATGGCGCAACGCCGCAGCATGAAAAGCCATACGCCAATGGATGGACTGCCTTTGGACGATCAAGCGCACTACATTTGCGTGTTCCGCCACCCACTTGATGCGCATTTCTCGATGCGACAACACATGCGCAACATCCCGATGCCCTGGTTCAATCACTGGTATCCCGAGGACGATGAGGACGGCATCGCATTTCGCCGCTTTCTGGATGGTGGGGCCGAGGGGTTCGATGCCGATGCCATGCCCCTCGCGCATATCCTGCGGCACTACCAAGCTGCAAAGGCGCTTGCCGACCGACCGAACGTATCGCTTTTCCACTACGCGGATATGAAACGGGACTTGACCGGCGTCTTCGCTGAGCTGTCGGCGTTGCTGGACAAACCGTATTCAGAGGCTGTCATGCAACAGCTTGTTGCGGCGGCAACATTCGACAATATGCGACAGAACGCGGAGCGCTATGCACCGTCAGGAGGGAAGGGATTTTTCAAGTCGGACGCGGCGTTCTTTCACAGCGGCACCAGCGGAAAATGGCAGGGTCATCTGACAGATGACGAGCTCGCCGCCTATGACGCCACAATGAATGCCCATTTGGCGCCAGAAGACCGCGCATGGCTCGAGAATGGGTCTGAATTGAGGGGCACCCCCTAGCAGATTTCCCCTCAGAATATTTGTATTAGTCTGTTTGCAAAAGCGCTCGGACACCGACGCATCCGATACCGTGGGTCAGTCGACCTTGTTGGCCAGCAACGCCACCGGCGCATCTTCCGCTCGAACAAAATCCAGCGCGGGCTTTTCGGCCACGGCCGTCAGGCGCTTGAACTCGTACCGCATCTCGCCCGTCTCTTCGTCGGAGGCCACAATCAGGCATTGGAACAGATGGATCGCACCGTCATACAAATCAACGTACCCACGCAGATAAGGCGCTGCCTCTGCCTGCATGGAAAACCCGGTCTTCCACATGCGCAGAACGGGGTAGGTCACACCGTCAACGGCAAGGCGCAGGCGCGATGCCTTTTTCAATGATTGCAGCCGCGCACTATCAAGACCGGCTTGCACTTCCTTCGGTACGAATGTGGACATGGCAGTCTTTCCTTTCAGTCCCCACGTCAAAAGATGACCAGCTAAGTGAGTCGTTTCAGTTAAATTCCAATGACATACTCCGAGTCTTTTCGGAATGTGGCTTTCCTGTGACTCTGGCATTTCTTATATGTGTGTGCGCAAACGCAGGCGCAATGCGCGCGCCCACAGCTTTGCGTGCCAAAGCACGCCGTCTACATCAAACCCAGCACAAGCGGGAGAAGCGACATGGGTCTTTTGGTGGACGGCGTCTGGCACGACCAGTGGTACGACACGAAATCGAGCGGCGGGAAGTTTCAGCGCAGCCAGGCCAAGTTCCGCAACTGGATCACCGCCGACGGCAGCGCGGGACCTTCGGGGACGGATGGCTTTCCGGCCGAAAGCGGGCGCTATCATCTCTATGTCTCCTATGCCTGCCCATGGGCGCACCGGGCGTTGATCTTCCGCCAGCTCAAGGACCTGACCGATCACATCAGCATCTCGGCAGTGCATCCGGACATGCTGTCCGATGGCTGGACGTTCGAGACGGACGACAACGGCGCCACAGGTGACACGCTCTATGGTGTGCCCTTTGCCCGCGACATCTATACCAAGGCTGATCCGCAGTTTTCCGGTCGTGTCACCGTGCCGATCCTTTGGGACAAACAGCGCGAAACCATCGTGAGCAACGAAAGCTCCGAGATCATCCGCATGTTCAACTCGGCCTTTGACGGGATCACAGGCAACACCCGGGATTTCTGGCCACAGGAGCTGCGGGACGCCATCGCCCCCGTGAACGACCGTATCTATGACACGCTGAACAACGGCGTCTACAAATCCGGCTTCGCCACCACGCAAGACGCTTACGACGACGCGGTTCATCCACTTTTTGACACGCTCGACTGGTTGGAGGAACGGTTAACCGGGTCACGCTACCTGATGGGCGACCGGATCACCGAGACGGACTGGCGGCTCTTTACCACGCTGGTGCGGTTCGATCCGGTCTACCACCTGCACTTCAAGTGCAACCGCAAACGGCTGATGGACTACCCCAATCTCTGGGCCTACACGCGCGAGCTTTATCAGGTGCCGGGCGTGGCGGAGACGGTGAACATGGATCACATCGTGCGCCACTATCACTACAGCCACGAAAGCATCAATCCGCACCGGATCGTGCCAATCAATCCTGCCATTGATTTTGATGCCCCTCACGGGCGTGACGCGGTCAGCTGACCCCGTAGTGCTCCACCATCGCCGCCAGATCCTCTGGCGGTGTCCCGGCGGGGACAAAGGCGCAGGCATTGCTGGAATGGTTGAAGATCGACCCGTCCGAGAAAAAGGATGTGTCGGTCACAAAGATAACGCGCGCATTGGGATGCCGGTAGCTTGCAAAATCCGCCACAGCCAGCGCGCTGCCTTCCCCGAGAACAAGGTCCAAAACAATAATGTCGGCCGCATGCTCCGACAGGTGTTCCACGGCTTCGTTCTGTCCCTGAACAAGAGACACAACGGCGCCCTGACGCTCAAGGTGCCGCTGCCACAACACCCCCAACTCCGGTCGGCTCTCTACAATCAATACATTCATATTCACTCCGAGCCACCCCAACGCGGCCCCGTCTGAAACTACTGGCCAAGTTTGTCTTAACAATCAGTTAACGTTTCCTAAAATTTGTTAACACCATCACATTCACTTGAAAACTGCGCAGCATTCCGCTTTTTGCGGGCTGGATGCCGCCGAGATCGGCGTCAAGGGCACAGGAGGCTTGCATCTTGCAGCAGGTGAGAGACCACGGAGGTGGGCTGGACGAGGCAATTGCTCAGTACGGTGGACAGCGTAGTGGCTGGATCGACCTGTCAACAGGTATAAACCCGCAAGCATATCCAGTACCGCCAGTCGCACAAGATGCATGGACGGCTCTGCCCGACACTGGGGCAGCGACGCGATTGACGAAGGCTGCGCGCCGGTTCTGGTCAATTCCGAACGGAGCAGACGTGCTTGCTACACCGGGCGCATCCGCAATCATTGCGCAAATTCCCCGCCTTGCATCTGTTGGCACGGTTCGCATCAAACCGCCGACATACAACGAACATGCCGCCGCCTTTGCCGGTCATGGTTGGACCGTTTGCAACGACGCGCAGGCAGATGCATGCGTGCTGGTGCACCCAAACAATCCGGACGGGCATCTCTGGACCGCACCGGATGCCAACGCCAAGCTGACGGTGATCGACGAAAGCTTTTGTGACGTGACCCCGGACGCCAGCCTGATCAACCAAGCAACACAACCCGGCACGCTTGTCCTCAAGAGTTTTGGCAAGTTCTGGGGGCTCGCTGGTTTGCGACTGGGCTTTGCCATCGGGGATCCTGCGCTGATCAAACGACTTGCAGAGATGCTGGGGCCCTGGCCCGTATCGGGCATCGCGCTCGACATCGGGGCGGCAGCGCTCGAGGATACGGACTGGGCCGCAGAAACCCGCGCGAGGCTGTCCGCCGACGCGGCGCGGCTCGACACGCTGATGACAGCGCGAGGCGCCGACTTTGTTGGCGGGACATCCCTGTTCCGGCTCTACGATGTGGGAGACGCGGCAGCCTTCCAACAGCACTTGGCACGCGCGCATATCTGGAGCCGCATCTTCCCCTACAGCACCCGCTGGCTGCGCCTTGGACTGCCTGCGGCGCAAGACTGGGCACGGGTCGAGGCCGCGCTTTGAACGGCCTGCTCGTCCTCGCGCTCGCCATGAGCCTCGACGCCATCGCGGGTGAGCCGCGCTGGCTCTGGTCGCGTTTGCCACACCCGGCGGTGCTGATGGGCCGGGCGATAGGCGCCTTGGACACAAGGTGGAACCAGGAACCACGCGCACGTGCCAAAGGTATCTTGGCCATCGCCCTGCTGGTCATCGTCGCCGCCGCTGTCGGGTGGGCGGTCATCCAAATTGGCTGGATGGCCGAACTGCTCATCACCGCCATCCTGCTCGCGCACCGATCCCTTGTCGCGCATGTGGCCACTGTTGCGCACGGGCTTCGACAGTCCGTTGCCGAAGGCCGCCGCGCCATCCGCATGATCGTCAGCCGCGATGTCAGTACGTCTTCATCCTCGCAAGTCACCCGCGCCGGGATTGAAAGCCTGTCCGAAAACTTCAGCGACGGCGTGATCGCCCCGGCCTTCTGGTTCCTAATCGCAGGTGTTCCCGGCATCCTGATTTACAAGGTGGTCAATACGGCGGACAGCATGGTGGGCTATCTGACCCCGCGCCATGCAGAATTCGGCTGGGCCGCTGCGCGTCTGGATGATGTGCTGAACTGGATACCCGCGCGCCTGACAGGCGCGCTGATCACGCTTGTAGGGGCTGCCGGGGCGCAGTGGCACATGATCAAATCGGACGCGCGCCTTCACCGATCACCGAATGCAGGCTGGCCAGAGGCCGCCATGGCCCGCACCCTGAACATCGCGCTGGCCGGACCGCGCAGCTACCACGGACAGGTCGAAGACCTGGCATGGGTCAATGGCGGGGGACGGCGCGACCTGACCCCGACCGACATTGACACCGCCATATCTATGGTGTGGAAAACGTGGGGTCTTGTTACAGGCCTTCTTTTTCTTCTGGGAATTTTCATATGCATATTCTGAAACATATCATGGCTGTGGCCGCAGTGAGCGCACTGCCGGGGCTGGCAACAGCCAGCTGTGGCGGCTCCTTCTCTGCCTTCAAGGACGGCCTGAAATCCGAAGCCGTATCACGCGGTATCTCAGCCGAAACAGCGGATCGTTTCCTTGCTTCTGTCCGTCAGGACCCGGCAGTGCTGCGTGCCGATCGCGCGCAAGGCGTCTTCCAGCGTCCGTTCATCGACTTTTCCCGTCGTCTGATTTCGCAAAACCGCATCAACGCGGGCAAGGCCAAGGCCGAACAATGGGACTCTGTCTTTGACCGGGTCGAACAGGACCATGGCGTGGACCGCAACGTCCTTCTGGCCTTCTGGGCGTTTGAGACAGACTACGGCGCGTTTCAGGGCGACTTCAACACCGCCAACGCACTGGTCACACTGGCCCATGACTGCCGCAGACCCGAGCTATTCCGCCCGCAAGTATTCGCAGGCATGGAGTTGTTTGCGCAGGGCGACTTTGACCCGCAACGCACGACAGGTGCTTGGGCAGGAGAGATTGGCATGGTGCAAATGCTACCCGCCGACATCATCGAAAACGGCGTGGATGGTGATGGCGACGGGGCCGTACGGCTCAAGTCCTCCGCACCGGATGCCCTGCTGTCCGGCGGCAAGATGCTCAAGCATTTCGGCTGGCGTGCGGGTGAGGCTTGGCTGCAAGAAGTCACCGTACCCGCCGACATGGATTGGAGCCTGAGCGGGGCAGGCAAACCGCAAAGCGTTGCACAATGGCAAGCCATGGGCGTCGAGGCGCGCAGCGGCGCTCTGAGCGACCTGCCAGCCTCCCTGATCCTGCCGCAAGGGCGCAAGGGGCCTGCCTTCCTCGCCTATCCGAACTTCGATGTTTATTTTGAATGGAACCAGTCCTTCACCTACGTCTTGACCGCAGCTTACTTCGCAACGCGGCTGGGCGGCGCACAGGTCTATGACGCGGGCAATCCTGAGCCTGGGCTTGGGGCGGACCAGATGAAGCGGTTGCAGACCAAATTGCAGGCGCGTGGCTACGATGTGGGCAAGATCGACGGCATCCTTGGCGCCGGCACACGCGCCGCGGTACAGGCTGAGCAGGCGCGGTTGGGGCTACCTGCTGACGCTTGGCCAACGCCAGCGTTGCTGGACCGGCTCTGACTGCCAATGGTCTACATTTGAGGCCATAGCCAAAGCCCAGTTCAAAGTCGAATGGGTACGCGCACAGCGCACCCCATTACGCAACCAGTGTCTCAGCCTTCTTCAGGTCCACAGACACCAGCTGGCTTACACCCTGCTCGGCCATGGTCACACCAAACAACCGGTCCATCCGCGCCATCGTAACCGCGTGGTGCGTGATAATCAGGAATCGTGTGTCGGTGCGGCGGCACATCTCGTCCAGCAGGTCGCAGAAGCGGGTCACGTTCGCATCGTCGAGCGGCGCGTCCACCTCGTCCAGCACACAGATCGGCGCCGGATTGGCCAGGAACACGGCAAAGATCAGCGCCATGGCGGTCAGCGTCTGCTCACCACCAGACAACAGGCTAAGGGTCGACAGCTTCTTGCCCGGCGGCTGGCACATAATCTCAAGCCCCGCCTCAAGCGGGTCCTCACTTTCGACCATAACCAGGTTCGCCTCACCGCCCCCAAAAAGGTGGGTAAAGAGCAGCGAGAAGTTCGAATTCACCTGCTCAAAGGCGGTCAGCAACCGCTCGCGCCCTTCCCGGTTGAGGCTGGCAATGCCGCTGCGCAGGGTCTTGATGGCTTCCTCAAGGTCCGCCTTTTCCCCCACCAGCGTATCGTGCTCTTCCTGCACTTCCTTGGCATCTTCCTCGGCCCGCAGGTTCACGGCACCCAGCGCATCACGCTGACGCTTCAGGCGACCGACCTCGGTTTCCAACGCCTCGGCTCCCGGCATCTGGTCAGGCGAGACATCCAGTGCCGTCAGCAACTGGTTCGGGGTCATCTGCTGCTCTTCGGCAATCCGCTCGGCGGCATAGGATACGGTCTCGCGCGCCGCCTCCGCCCGCGCCTCGGATCGGGCGCGGGCCTCACGCGCCTCAGACGCCAACCGTTCCGCCTCACGCTCCGCCAGCGTAGCATCACGCAAACGACCTTCACCCTCCGACAACGTATTGGCCGCTTCCGCCTTGCGCGCCTCAGCCCGGGCAATCTCTTCGCTCAACGCCTCGCGCTTGGCGGCCAACTCGGCAGGCGCCGCTTGCGCCGTCTTCAA
The DNA here is from genome assembly GCF_014651375.1 of Tateyamaria omphalii. Classification (GTDB taxonomy): domain Bacteria; phylum Pseudomonadota; class Alphaproteobacteria; order Rhodobacterales; family Rhodobacteraceae; genus Tateyamaria; species Tateyamaria omphalii. The sequence continues at coordinate 1,059,401 of NZ_BMWT01000001.1, read as the reverse complement.
GTCCGCCTCAGACGTGACCTTCCGGTCCACCAGCTCTGCCGTGCGGCGCTCGGCTGTTTCAAGACGGTGCTTCCAGCCGCTCACTTCCTTGGTGATCTCCTGCGCCCGCTTCACACGCGCCTCTCCTGTGCGGCGCAGATCGTCATGGGCCGACCGGCGGGACATCATGGTGATGCGGGCCGCCTCGACGGTCATCCGCAGATCCTCGACCTCGGCCCGGGCCGCCTCCAGATCGGGCAGATCAGCCAGCGCGGTCTCGGCCTCGGACACACGGGCACGCGCCGCCATCGCATCTTCTTCATGGCGGGTCACCGCCAAACCAAGGGACTCCAACCGCCCCTCTGCCAGATTGCGATCGGCCTCGGCCCGACTCAGGGCACGGGCGGCATCCGCAACCATCCGGTCCGCCTCGCGGCGGGCATTGCGAGCCTGCTTGTCGGCCTCGGTCAGCTCGGCCATGCGCGAGGTCAACGCCTCATGCGCCTGCCGCGCCCCGTCCGCACGGGACGTGGCTCGCTCCAAGGACTGTTTCAGCTCTTCCAACCGGTTCAACTGCTGCAAGCGCAGGGCCGCCGCACTTGGCGCATCCTCGGCCCAGGCACGGAACCCATCCCAGCGCCACACGTCACCTTCCTGAGACACCAGACGCTGACCGGGTTTCAACAAGGGCTGCAAACGGGCCGCGTCATCGGCATCGACAAGACCGATCTGCGACATCCGGCGGACCAGAACATCCGGCACAGACACGTGCTGGGTCAGGGCCGTCACGCCATCAGGCAAAGGCTGATCCGTGTCATAGGGCGGCAAGACGGCCCAGCCCGACGGGCCATCCGCATCGACCTCAGGTGCGCGCAGATCGTCGGCCAACGCCGCACCCAGCGCCTTTTCAAAGCCCTGCTGCACCTGCAAGCGGTCGAGAATCTGGCCCCCCTCCGCCGTGTCGCGCTCCACCAACTTGGCCAAGGCACCGGCCTCGGCGCGCAAGGCGTTCATCTCGCCTTCGGCTTCGGACCGTTCTGCCCGAGCATCCGCCTCACGCGACTGGGTCTCAGCGCGCGCTTCCTCGGCTGAAATCAGGGCGGCATCGGCACGTTTCGCTGTGGCCTCGGCCTCGGTCGCGGCAACCTGTGCCGCCTCGAAATCCGCACCTGCCTTGTCCAGTGCCGCGCGGCTGGTCGCTACCGCGGCGCGCGCCTTCTCGGCTTCGGCCTCGGATTTGGCTTCAACCTTTCGGCTGTCCTCCAGCAAACGCTGGGCAGAGCCATGGCGGGCTGCCAAACGCGCCACATCCTCGGTCTTGTCGGACTGATCGCCTTCGCGAGCCTGCAACACCTGCCCGGCCTCGCGCGCAGCCTCAGCGGCCGCCGCCAACACGCCTTCGTGGCCCTCACTGGCCTTGGCGATCTCGGCCGCTTCCCACTCAAGACGCTCAATGGTCTCGCCCGCATCCTTGTTCAGCCCGCCCTCACGCTCGATGTCGCGGGCAAGCTGCGCAATCCGGCTTTCAAGGGTCTCAATGGCCTGCTCCGCCTGCTGCTCCTGATCCGACAGCGTGTCGCGCTGAACAGCCAAACGCTGCAAAACAGCCGCCGCAATTGCGTCTTCCTCGCGCAAGGGAGGTAACGCATCTTCGGCCGCAGCCCGCGCCTTGGCCGACACCTGCACAGCGCCCTGCGCCTGCGCAGCCGCAGTGGTCCGGCCCTTCAATTCCTCATCCGCAGCGGCGCGCGCATCGTCCGCCTCGCGCCAACGGCGATACAGCAACTGACCTTCGGCCTTGCGCAGGCTGTCGCCAATCTCGCGATAGCGGGCGGCCTGACGGGCCTGACGGGCAAGTTGTGCCAATTGCGCTGCCAATTGCTCAATCACATCATCAACGCGGGCCAGGTTCTGTTCTGCACCCTTCAGCTTCAACTCGGCCTCGTGCCGACGCTGATACAGGCCCGAGATGCCCGCCGCCTCTTCCAATATGCGGCGCCGGTTCTTGGGCTTGGCGTTGATCAGCTCCGCAATCTGCCCCTGCCGCACAAGCGCGGGCGAGTGCGCACCGGTGGACGCATCAGCAAACAGCATCTGCACATCGCGCGCCCGCACATCCTTGCCATTGGTTTTATAGGCGCTGCCCACATCCCGCGTGATGCGGCGCACGATCTCAAGCGCATCCTGATCGTTGAACCCCGCAGGGGCCAGACGCTCCGAGTTGTCGATATGCAGGCTGACCTCAGCAAAGTTGCGGGCTGGACGGGTCGAGGCCCCCGCAAAGATCACATCCTCCATCCCGCCACCGCGCATCGCCGTGGGGCGGTTTTCACCCATCACCCAGCGCAGCGCTTCGAGCAGGTTCGACTTGCCGCAGCCATTCGGCCCTACAACGCCGGTCAGCCCATCCGCGATGATCAAATCGGTGGGATCCACAAAGGACTTAAAGCCCGTCAGTCTGAGTTTCGAAAAGCGCAAGCGCGCACCTCTGGCCTGAGTCTCACTGGACTGGTATCGTGGACGGTGTTCCGCAGCCCTGTCAACGCCAACACCCCAGAATGTGCGGGAAGCCGCAGGTTATCCACAAGATATTGCGGTTTGCAGCTTCAGATCGGGGTGCAATCGACATCCAGCACCAATTCACCCGTGGCGGGGCTGATGTAACTGTCCAGCGTGTAGCAGCTCAGCTCGTCATGCGGCAGGGATCGATCAATGGCTGGTCCGCCCTTGCCACAGTCAAGGATGCCAGTGGCAAGGGCCTGATCACCCCGCACCTCCTTGACCTTGCAGCCGCTCACAATCTCCATCGCCATGGCAGCGCGTTGGCGGATGGGGCCAAAGCGCGGGGCGTATTCCATGTTGGTGCGCAGTGCCTCGGCCAAACGTCCCCTGACGCGCACGTCAAAAGTTGATCCATCTACCGTCACTGTCGTGGCTGGCAAGCCGCGAAAATGGGGGCCGGGCGTGTTGCAGGCGGCCAACACCATCAGCAAGGGCAGTATCCAACGCATATGCGCACATGAGCAGGCCCACGGTTAAGAATGGATTAACGCATGCTGCGTGCGTTGCGTTAACCACCGCTTCTGCGTCCGTTGGGGGTGTACAGGGGGTGTACGGATGGTGCACGGGGGGTGACACCCTGTGTTCGGCGTCAATCTCTATGAAAACAAGGTGAATGCGCCCATCTACTCAGAGGCCATTCGCACAATTGCACGCCAGGGTCATTGGTCATATGATTTTACCAATTCGACCGGAGTCTTCATGCCCTTTCGCCCCGTCCAACCCGACAAACTGTCCGCCGCCGTGATCCGGCAGATCGAGCAACTGATCCTGCGCGGCATCCTGCGGCCCGGCGAACGGCTGCCCCCTGAACGTGAGCTTGCCGAGCGCATGGGTGTCTCTCGACCTTCCCTGCGCGATGCCATTGGCACGCTGCAAGAGACGGGCCTGCTGGTGGCGAAACCGGGCGCAGGTGTCTACGTCGCCGACGTGCTGGGATCGGCCTTTGCACCTGCTTTGACAGAACTTTTTGCTCGCCACGACGAAGCGGTCTTCGACTACCTCAGCTTCCGCAGGGACATGGAAGGGCTGGCTGCAGAACGCGCCGCACGTCTCGCCTCGGACACCGATCTGGCCGTTGTGCAAAAGGTGTTCGAAAAGATGGAAGCCGCCCATCCCAAGCGCAATGGCGAAGAAGAAGCACAGCTTGATGCGCAGTTCCACATGGCGATTATCGAGGCCAGCCACAATGTCATCATGCTGCACATGATGCGGTCAATGTACCAACTGCTGCGGGATGGTGTTTTCTACAACCGACAGGTCATGTTCAAGCAACGCACAACACGACAGGCGCTGCTGGACCAACACCGCCAGATCAACGAGGCCCTGCAAAGCCGCGACCCGGACGCAGCCAGAGCGGCTGTGCACGCCCATCTGGACTATGTGGAGCGGGCGCTGCGCGATCAGCAAAAAGCGGAGCATAACGAAGAGATCGCACGCCAACGGCTGGATCACGAGACCCGGCGTTGATCCCAAGGTCGCTGCGCGACGACATTTACCAGGGGGCGCTGCCCCCGGCGCATCCGCGCCTCCCCCGTGGTATTTCAGGTCAGAAGAAACAAAAAACCCCGGTGCAAATGCCCGGGGTTTTCAATTGGTTGCACGTCTGATCAATCAGTGCAGGCGTGCGTCGACCTCGGTGATGGCGTCGTCGATCAGCTTGTTGCCGTCCGTTGCCGTCATCTGTTTTGCGATCACATCGCGGGCCGCTTGTACGGCGACCATGGCAGCGGTGTCGCGCACCTCTTTCACGGCGCCTGCTTCGGCGGAAGCGATCTGATCGTTGGCAGCAGCAAGGCGGCGTTCGATGGACGTTTTCAGGTCAGCGCGCGCCTGTTCGGCGGCCGCTTCCGCGTCCTTCTTGGCCTGTTCGACAATCTTGTCAGCCTGACCTTGCACTTCCTTCTGTTTGCGCTCGTAAGAGGCCAGCAGCGTCTGCGCCTCTTCGCGCAGGGCGCGGGCTTCGTCGAGCTCCGACTGGATGCCGCTTGCGCGGTCGTCCAGCATTTTCGAGATCATGCCAGGCACTTTGAAGTAGAACAGAACGGCAATGAACAGGATGAAGGCAACCAGGACGATGAAGTCCGTGTTGCTCAGCTTCCAGAAGTCTGCCGAGAACGGGTTTTTGGATGCGGCCATGGCCGGACCAGCAGCCAGAACAGCCAGTGATGTCAGGGTGAGATAACGCATGATCTTAACCTTTCATCCGGGCTGTCACAGCCGCCGTGATGGACTTGGCATCTGCCTTGCCACCCATGAGGGCGACGATGTCCTTGGCAGCGTCCTTGGCCACTTCTTTGACGGCGTCCTGCGCACCTGCGCGAATGTCGGCAATCGCCTTTTCGCTCTCGGCGGCTTTGGCTGCAATCTCGGCATCCGCTTTTTCGATGGCAACGTCCAGATCGGCCTGAATGGCCGCCTTGGTCTCGCCCGCGATGCGCTGCGCCTCGGCACGAGCGTCTGCCAGCGCCTTGTCATAGGCCGCCTCGGCGGCCTCCGCCTTGGCCTTCAGATCTTCAGCCGCGGCGATGTCATTCGTAATGGTCCCCTGCCGTTCGGCAAGGATGGCTGCGATCCGCGGCAGGGCCACGCGCGACAGCACGAAATAGATAACGACGAGGGTCACAAGCAACCAGAAGATCTGGTTGTCGAACGTACCCACGTTCAGTTGCGGCATACCCGCCTGTGTGCCTGCGGCCACTTCGGCTGCCGCATTGGTGTTGTCTGCCATAACAGTCGTTCCCCTGAGGTAGCCCTGCGATCAGGGCCGAATTGCGAGCCATACATCGGGCAGCGTGACTGTATCACGCCGCCCGACCGTAAGGAATGTCGCCAGAGAAGCTTAGACGGCGAACATCAGCAGCAGAGCGACGAGGAACGAGAAGATCCCCAGGGCTTCTGCAAAGGCGATGCCGATGAACAGGGTCGCGGTTTGACCGGCAGCTGCCGATGGGTTGCGCAGGGCGCCGGCGAGGAAGTTGCCAGCGACGTGGCCCACACCGATAGCGGCTGCGCCGGAACCGATTGCTGCCAGGCCTGCGCCGATGTGTGCGAGTTCACCTTCCATGAGAATTCTCCTTACGATTGGAAGTTTGCGTAGGATGGGCGGTCTTGCCCACCAAACATTAGTGATGCGGGTGCAGTGCGTCCTTGAGGTACACGCATGTGAGGATTGTGAAGACGTAGGCCTGAATGGCCGACACCAGCACTTCGAGCCCGTAGATCGCCATGACGCCGATGATGGCGACCGGTGCAATGGCTGCCACCTGAGCAAAGCCAGCGAACACCTTCAGAACCGCATGGCCCGCCATCATGTTGCCTGCCAGACGAATGGAGTGGCTGACGGGGCGCACGAAATACGAAATGATCTCGATGATCGCCAGAACGGGACGCAGTGGCAGTGGCGCGCTCGACACCCAGAACAAGCCGAGGAACGAAGCACCGTTTTTAACAAAGCCCAGAACGGTCACAGCGATGAACACGCCGAAGCCAAGGATCGCAGTCACGGCGATATGCGAGGTCGTGGTGAACGACATAGGGATCAGGCCAAGGAAGTTGGCGCAGAGGATGAACATGAACAACGTCATGATGTAAGGGAAATACTTGATCCCGTCCTTGCCCGTCACATCTTCGACCATCTTGTAGACAAAGCCATACATCAGCTCGGCGATGGATTGGCCGCGGCCCGGAACGGTGGCGCGCTTGGACGTGGTCAGAACCATCAGGCCGATGATCGCAAGGATCGCCAGTGCCAACCACAGTGTCACGTTGGTGATGGTGTACCAATGCACGTCGTAGCCACCGAACAACGGTTTGACTTCGAACTGATCCATCGGGTGGAATGAAAGGCCACCACCTTCACCGTGCGCTTCGTCTGCCATCCGGCTTTCTCCGTCCTAGCCCCGCGGGGCGTCATCCTTGTCGGCCTCTTCGGCCTCTCGCATGCTCTGAACCTCTTTCGCGCTGCGCATCATCGTCTGGATGCCGGCCGCGAGGCCCAGAAAGATAAATATGATCATGAGAAACGGAGAAGTGCCGAACAGCGCGTCCAGCCCGTATCCCATGCCAAACCCGATCACCAGACCGGCCACCAACTCGATCACCATGCGCCAGGCCAGTTGTGCCTGAGAGTGATGATCCGGTGTGCGGGGTTTCGGGGCGTGCTCTTCCTTAACAGCGTCGATTTTGGCGCTCAGGGCCTTCAGTCGATCTGCGTCTTCGGGGTCGGTCACGCGCCTTTCATCCCGTCATTTGGTTCGAGGGTTGGATATGGCGCGGGGCGACGTGAGTCAACGCAGGGCGAGCGTGCTGAAAACTCTGCGCTAACCTTTGTTTTAATTGCATATTTTTGGATTCCATTCGACACAGGACAACCCGCCGCACCTTCCGAAACTAGTGAATTGAGCCAATTCCGTCATTCAACCATTTGGTTGATTTTCATCTGAGCGCAGCGCTCGTGTGTGATCAAGCAGCCATGTACGCACGGATCTGACAGCCTTGCGACGCCCGGCTTGCCCACTGGTCAGAAGATGGAAAGACCCCATTCTGAAACCGACATCAGACAAGCGAACCAGACGCCCGGCCGCCACCTCGACCGCGGCACAATCCGCAGACCCCATATACAGACCTGCGCCGTGTATCGCCGCCTCAAACGCAAGAGGCATGCGCGCGCGCCATTCCCCTTCGTTGACAAGAGTGGGATCAAACCCTGCGATGGAACACCATTTTGACCAGACAAGTTCGTGCCGATCTCTGAACAGTTGATACTGGCCCAAGTGTTCAGTGCGGATGCGATTGCCGGGGACAAGCCCCGGGGCGGCGTAGGGAAACAGCTTTGCATCACTGATCAAGTCCGATGGCACGTCCAAAACGCCCTTGTGGGCAAAGCGAATAGCCATATCCGCCTCGAACCTGTCCAAATCCGCCAATTGATCCGAGGCAATTAAACGTAACTCGATCTCGGGCAGATCTTTCTGCAGCTTTCGCATCAGCGGCGCGATCACTTTGGTTGCAAACAGTGGTTCACTGTTGACCACGACGCGCCCAGTTGGCGTATCCGCCAGGCCCTCGGTCGCTTCTGCAATCACATCAAAAGCCGGACGGATGCGCTGCATGTAGTGCCCACCCTCAGCCGTCAGCGCGACACCACGTGAGGCGTCCCGGAACAGTTGAACACCAAGCCGTGCTTCCAAACCACGGACATGGCGGCTGATGGCAGAATGGCTCACCCCCAACTCTTCTGCCGCACGGCTGAAGCTCTCATGGCGGGCGGCTGCTTCGAATGCGCGCAACGCGTTCAGCGGGGGCAAAGTACGGGACATGGCGCTGACCTGTGCAAAAACTGCACAAGTGATGTCAGGGAACTCTGTTTGTGGCAATGCCGAAGTTCGGGCAAACTGCAAGCATTCCTCAACACACGAGGCTCTTCATGCTTACCATTCGTCGAAACGCGCTTTTGCGCGCACTCTCAACTTGTGCAAATTTCATGCAACCCAAGCACAAGATAAGGCCAACCAAGGGCACCGCGTTGCCCCCAATGACCGATCAGATTGCGCGGGATATCGGGCTTACACCGCATCAACGCGCAATCATGTCCCATCGCTGGCCGTCCCGCGAAAGCAGGCATCCGTACCTCTGATCGCTTCCCCTTGGCCCCGGCGCCCGGTATGACAGGCCATGGCCGATCCGCTCGACACCGTCTTTTCCGCACTTGCCGACCCCACGCGGCGGGCGATCCTGACGATGTTGCTCGAGGACGACATGGCCGTCACCGACGTGGCCGAACCGTTCGAGATGTCGCTTGCTGCAATTTCCAAGCACCTGACCATCCTGACACGCGCCGGACTGATCCAGCAGGAAAAGCGCGGGCGCGTGAAATGGTGCAAGCTGGACCCGGACGCGATGCGTGGGGCGTCGGTCTGGATGCAGGGATTTGGCCAGTTCGAGCCTGTGAACATGGATGCATTCGAGCGGTTTCTGGCGGCGGAGTTATCAGAGGGTGATCCGCTCTGATCGATGTTGCAACGAAACTGCCGGACACACTTCCACCTGCGCGCATACGCATTGTCAGAAGTGCCATTGTCATGCCCAACGCCGCTGCAGGAGACAATGCACCCCACGGCGTTTTTGACAGACGTGGCTCCTTCTTACCCTTGTCGCAGGCACGGCTGTCTCGGCGACGGCTGAGCATAGCCCCCAATCGAGAGCAGGCGACGGAACACCTGCCCGGCACACATCTTTATGCTGGATTTGGGCATTCGCATTTTGGCCATTTCATGCTGGAAAGCCTCGTGCGTCTGTGGGCGCTCGACCATCTCGAAACTCCACTGGACGGCTTGGTCATCCCCACACGAGCGCACATGTACATGGAACCAGCTCTGGAAAACAGCCTCGCGCCGGTGGTTGACCGGTTCTGCGATGGGGTTCCCTTAAGGGTCATAAGGGCGCCAACACGGGTCGACAGGCTGGTTTTGCCCACAGCCGGGTTTGGACATGGACCATGGCTGAACGGTACACCAGAGTTCCGTGCCTACACCCAAAAGAGGTTCGCAAGAGTAAAAGTAGACGGGCCGGAAAAGCTCTATGTCTCACGCAGGGGTTTGAAGCGCGGACACCAGCGCGTCGACCGCGAAGACGAGATCGAGGCGATGATGGAAGATGCGGGCTACTTCATTTTCCACCCTCAAGACCACCACCTTGAAGTTCAGCTCGGGATCCTGCGCGCCGCAAGAACCATCGTTGGCTCGGACGGGTCAGCGTTTCACCTTGCGTCCTTTGTGATGCGGTCGGATGCGAGTGTGGCGATCTTTATGCGCCGCAACCGGCCCGAGATGTTGCGGCACCTCTCCACCCAGATAAAAAGCTTTGCGGGTCCGTCACCACTTTTGATCGATCCGCGTCAACGCCCGTTGACCGGTGAAACCCCCGCCCCTCTGTCATTGGACGAACTTCGGACCATGCTGACAGACAACGGATTTCTCTAAGCGCGTTCTTCGTCCCTCAACAGCAAGGACAACGCTAAAATAGTTAGGCCAACGCCCGCCCACACAATGCCTGGTGGGACACCGTTGCCAAGCGTAACCTCCCACAAAATGACCCAGCTGGGGGTCAGGTAGGTATAGGCCATGACCTTGGCAGACGGCAGGCGCAGCGTCGCAAATTGGAGCAGGACAAACGTTGCAGCTGAAGCAAAGACAGACACGTATAGAAGCGTAATCCAAACGATCCTCGGCAAATCCGCCCATGGCGTCGCCATCAGATCGCGCCACCCCCACAGCGTCAGCAACACGGCCCCCGCAATCAACATGCCAAAGGTAAACACGACCGCCGGTTCACCCCGGTTCATCTTGCGGACCATCGGGGTGTAGATCGCGTGACTTACACAGCCGAAGAAATAGATGATCTCGCCACGGCCAACGTCGAAGGCCAAAAACGCCGACAGGTCAGCTCGAAAAATCACCCAAAGCGCACCGGCAGCCCCAACAGCAAGGGCAAACGCCATACGGGGTGTCGTGACCTGGCGCAACAGAACATAGCCAAAGACGCCCGACATGACCGGGGTAAGCGTAAAGACAGCCGCTGCACTGACAGGTGCCGCAGTCTTCAGCCCCTCGAACATGAGTACGAAATATATGGCAAAAAGCCCGCCCAACAGCGCATAGCGCCACGGTGCCTGCAAGGCGGATCGTGGCACACCACCCCGCATCACCACGGCGACACCAATGACAAGGGCCGCGATCCAGAAGCGCGCCGCATTTAGGGCGGCGGGCGCGATTTCATTGGCCGCCATGGCGCCCAGCGAAAACGATCCGGCAACCAGCGCCGAAAACAGCAACATGGCCGCATGGCCGCGCAGTCCGGCGCTCACAAGACGTGCCAGTCCTTTGACTTTTCCTTGAGGAACGTGAGGAAGGCTTGCACCTTGTTCGTGCGATGCAGGTCAACATGTGTCACCAGCCACAACGGTGATGACCAATCCTCTCGCGGGGTTACAATCTCAACCAGATCGGGGTTTGCCCGCGCCTCCATCACCGGAAGAAACCCTATGCCAGCCCCCGCGAGAACGGCCTGTTCCAGCGCACGAACATCAGTAGACCGGAAGGTGATGTCATCCTCTTTCACCTGGCTGCGCAACCATTTGTGAAAAGGTGCACGATTGTCAGCAGCGTCATGGCTGACGAAACGGTGGCCATCGGCCGATCCAATATCTTCGGGATGCCCATGTTCGGATATGTATGACCTTGTGGCATAGAGGCCCATCGACTGCCGCACAAAGGGCTGCACGACATTATCCGGCTGGTCTGGAGCGTTGCCCGCGCGGATTGCTACATGCGCCTCACCATATTCAAGGCGAAACAGCCGCTCACCCGTCAGATAGCGCACGACAACATCGGGGTGCTTTTGCTGGAACTCGGTCAAGACAGGTGCCATCCGCGGTGCCATCGTGACCAAGGACGTCACCACCAGTTCGCCCGACACTTCGGTGCCACGCCCCTTGATACGTCCGACCAGCTGACTGAACTGGTCATCCGTGGCTTGCGCTACACGAAACAGATCATCACCCGCCTCGGTGGGGGTATAACCCCGCGCATGGCGTTGAAACAGTTTGACGCCAAGCCGCCCTTCAAGTGCATCAATATGACGGATGACGGTCGCATGATGAACGCCCAGAACTTCGGCCGCCCCGCTAACCGTGCCCATGCGGGCCACTTGATAGGCGGTCTTGATCTCGTCCCAATTGTCCATCGGTCAAAAGCTCTTTGTGCAAATCCTAACAGATGCTGTTGAGTTTCAGGAATTGCGTTCGAATTTGCAAGAGCCAATTCTAACGGCACACGACATTCACATCCCATAAGAGGACCCGACCAATGACCATCTTGCATATTGACAGCTCCGCCCGCACTCAAGGCTCCGTGACCCGTGACTTGACAACCGACATCGTTGCGAAACTGGGTGGTGATGTCATCCGCCGCGACCTGATCGAAGCCCTGCCACAGATCACGGAAAGCTGGGTTAACGCCAATTTCACCCCCGCCGATGATCGGGACGCGGCCCAACGCGACACGCTTGCTCTCTCCGACAGCCTCGTCGATGAGCTGAAGGCCGCAGACATCATCGTCATCGGCACACCTGTTTACAACTTCGGGATTCCTGCAGCACTCAAAGCATGGGTTGATTTGGTCGCGCGGGCCGGACTGACCTTCAAATACAGCGAAACCGGCCCGGTCGGCCTGCTTGAGGGCAAGCGTGCTATCATCGCCGTAGCCACAGGCGGCACAGCCGTTGGCAGCGAGATTGACTTTGCCACAGGCCACCTGAAACACGTCCTGGGATTCATAGGCATCCATGATGTTGAAGTGATCGCCGCAGACCGTGTCATGGCGCAAGGCGAGGAGGCGGTCAAAGACGCCAAAGCCGAGATCGAAAGGCTCGCGGCCTAGAGACGAGGCGCCTGTTTGCCATTCACCCGCCCCTACGTATCAGCAGCAGGGCGGGTTCACCCATTGTCCACCACATGACGGTGCAGATAGCGTCACGATATGGTCATCGTACGCAACATACCCACGCAACTGATTCTGGCACATGCACCCTGGCTGCTTGGCGGCGGATTGATTATCTGCATCGTCGCCTGCGCGGCGGCAGGTCTTGTCCTTATAACTGCCGGAGAACGCAGCGGCTTACTGATTGTGCTATTGGGTGCAGGTGTACCGCTGGGGATTTTCGCAATAGCCATCAAGCGCGATCAAGTCATCTTTGACGTACATTCTGGAACCGTCACAGTTCAGCGCCGCACAGTCTTCAAATACCAAAACGCTGTTTACAAGCTTGATACAGTACGCCGTGCCGATATCGACAATGTCTCGGACACGGCCCGCGCGATCCTGACATTCCATGATGCCCACCCGCCCTATCCGCTGGTCGAGGCCTACAACTCCGGCAATGGCCCACACCGAGCGGCAGATGCAATCAACAGCTGGCTCAAATCCTACCGACGTATTCCCTAGCGTCCGCCCCAAATATCAGCTTCGCTCAACCCCATATCATTCAAGTCCGGCGCCCGGCGCCGCGCGTCGTCGGCCCAGGCCATATAAAACTCATCCAACTGCGGCGGTGGAACGGTCGTCATGCTCAAAAGAGCGTGGACCTGCCCACGATGATGAATCTGGTGCTGGATCAAATGCAGAAAGGTGCGATCAAATCGTTCCTCCTGAACACCACGATCACGGGCCATCTGAACGCTGCGTGTCGGATCCGACAATGTTGCATCCTCGGTTACAGCAATCAGGCGCCGATCCACGTCACGCTGCGCCGCGCGCAAGACAGGCATGTCGCGATACGGCACCTCCTCGGCAAAGGCGGCAGGGCCAACGCAAGCGCCTTCAAGCGCCGATACATAGAACTGATCGACAATCAGTATGTGATTCAGCGTCGCTATGATGGACCCAAAGAAGGAAGGACGACGGGCCTCCAGCTCCTTTATATCCAGAACTGCACACGCGCGATGAAGGCGGTAATTCGACCATGCGTTGTTGTAAGCTTGCGGTGCAAAAAGTGGTGTCATTTGGCAATGTCCATTTCCAGCTCTGCCTTGGCAGACTCTGTAAAAAATTGATCGAGATCACGGCGCAGACTCAGCCGACCCCTATCCTGAGTAGAGTACCAGACAGGAGACGGACCATGAAACACCTCATCGCCACCTTCGCCTTTATATGCATTGCACCACTGACCGCGATTGCTCAGGACATAAGCACAGGTGCAACGCTCTACCAGCGCCACTGTGCAACGTGTCACGGGGTCGATGCGGATGGCAAAGGCCCCATGCGTCCGGCCCTCCTCCTGCAACCGCCCAGCCTGCGTGACCTGGCCGCGCGCAACGACGGTACGTTCCCCATCATACGTGTGGTGTCGCGAATTGACGGGCGCGACCCGCTGGTCAGCCACGGCTCCCCTATGCCGGTCTATGGCTGGTATTTCGAAGGAGAAGACACAGCCATAAAAGCCGAAACAGGCCAACCGATCCTGACCAGCCAACCCATCGTGGACCTGATGGCATATCTGGAAAGTATTCAGGAATAGTGGGTGTGCCCCGTTTGCTAAGGAGTGGCATCGGTTCGACGTCAAAGACTGAACATCCGCCACATGATCCGTTGCTCTAACTCGCTCGGATCATCTACCTCCATGTGGCAAAATTTAATCGCACCTGCTGGCAAGCGGTCCAACACGCGTGCGAAACCTCTTTTGTTTGTGCACCGCCCATGCCGTCGCCTCGATCGCGTTGTCTGGCGTCAGCTTACGGTGTGGTCGAACCTGCTGTGCTTCTTTAATCAACGCAGATCGCTTCCCGAACGGAACGGTGGCACGGTACTATTCCACTTTGAACCAAGATCGCGCATAGCAAACTTGGCAAAACACCGGCAAACAAAAGACCTGTTCAGCGATCAAACGGCGACGAAACGCCCAGAAGACTGCCGAAACCACAGACAACCTGTCGAAATGCAAAAAGACAGGCAAAGCGCGCCTGCTGAACTGCGCCGTTCTGACCCGGCAAAGCTTGACTCACTGCAACTTGCAGCCTATTGCCCCCGCAACACCCGGGAGTCTGTAAACTTCCGGTCCCTTGGGATATCCCGGGATCGCCCTCCGTCAGCGCGTTGCGCCCACGGGGGTGCTTTTCGTTTGGATCATTTCCTTGGGGTCTGCACCGCCTGCACTTACCTGTCAGGCAAACGTCAACGGTCGAAAGGATGAAGGCCCATGTTTGAAAATCTATCCGAACGCCTCTCCAGTGTCTTCGACCGGCTGACCAAACAGGGTGCGCTGAGCGAAGAAGACGTCAAAACCGCCCTGCGCGAGGTCCGCGTGGCCCTGCTTGAAGCTGACGTATCGCTGCCAGTCGCACGCGACTTCGTCAAAGCGGTACAGGAACAGGCGACCGGTCAGGCCGTCACCAAATCCGTCACACCCGGCCAGCAAGTCGTCAAGATCGTGCACGATGCGCTGGTCGACACGCTCAAGGGCGAAGGCGAACCCGGCGCGCTGAAAATCGACAGCCCCCCTGCCCCGATCCTGATGGTTGGTCTGCAAGGTGGCGGTAAAACAACGACGACCGCCAAGCTGGCGAAACGCCTGACCGAACGCGATGGCAAGCGGGTGCTCATGGCCTCGCTCGACGTGAACCGGCCGGCGGCCATGGAACAGCTCGCCATCCTCGGCGCGCAAATTGGCGTCGACACCCTGCCGATTGTGAAGGGCGAAGACCCTGTCGCCATCGCCAAACGGGCCAAGACCCAAGCCAGCATGGGTGGCTACGACGTCTACATGCTCGACACTGCCGGTCGCCTCTCGATCGACGAAGAATTGATGACGCAGGTCGAACAGGTCCGCGACGTGGCGACCCCGCGCGAAACCATCCTCGTGGTCGACGGCCTGACCGGCCAGGACGCCGTGAACACGGCACAAAACTTTGATGACCGCATCGGCATCTCGGGCGTGGTCCTGACCCGGATGGACGGCGACGGGCGCGGCGGTGCCGCCTTGTCCATGCGCGCCGTCACCGGCAAGCCCATCAAGTTCGTTGGTCTAGGCGAAAAGATGGACGCGCTCGAAACCTTCGAGCCGGAACGCATCGCGGGCCGCATCCTCGGCATGGGCGACATCGTTAGCCTTGTCGAAAAAGCGCAGGAAACCATCGAGGCCGAACAGGCCGAAAAGATGATGAAGCGCATGGCCAAGGGTCAGTTCAACATGAACGACCTGAAGATGCAGCTTGAACAGATGATCAAGATGGGCGGCATGGAAGGCATGATGGGCATGATGCCCGGCATGGGTAAGATGGCCAAACAGGTGCAGGACGCGGGCTTCGACGACAAGATCCTCAAGCAGCAGATCGCCATGATCCAGTCCATGACCAAGAAAGAGCGCGCGGCCCCGCAAATCCTGCAGGCCAGCCGGAAGAAACGCATCGCAGCAGGCTCGGGTATGCAGGTCTCTGACCTCAACAAGCTGCTCAAGATGCACCGCCAGATGTCCGACATGATGAAAAAGCTCGGCAAGGGCAAAGGCGGCATGATGAAAAAAGCCATGCAGGCTATGATGGGCAAAGGCGGCGGCATGCCCGACATGGGCAACATGGATCAGGCCCAGCTTGAGGCGGCAGCCAAGCAACTCGGCGGCAAGATGCCCGGCGGTCTGCCGGGCCTTGGCGGCGGTATGCCCCTGCCCCCGGGCCTGAGCGGGTTCGGCAAGAAGAAATGATAACCGCCCTGATCACATATGTGATCGACCCTCAAAAGGTCGATGCGTTCGAGGTCTACGCGCGTGCGTGGATTCACCTCGTGAACCGCATGGGCGGCACGCATCACGGCTATTTCCTGCCCTCCGAAGGGGCCAACAACAAAGCATGGGCGATGTTCTCGTTCCCATCGCTTGCGGCCTACGAAGCCTACCGCACCGAAATGGCGCAGGACGGCGAATGCCAACGCGCCTACAAACACGCGCAAGACACCGGCTGCATCCTCAGCTTCGACCGCACCTTCACCCGCCCCGTACTCGACGGCGCATCGTTGCAGGAGTTGGGCCTATGACACCCCTTGCCCCCACCCTCAAGACTGACCGCCTGACATTGCGCGCGCACGTGATGTCGGACTTCGAACCGCTCTACGCGCTCTTCGCATCTGACCGCGCGCAGTACATGGGTGGCCCAGTTGCAGCCAAACAGATGTGGTACTGGATCGCCGCGGAAGTAGGCAGTTGGCAACTCAAGGGCTTTGGCAGCTGGGGACTTGAACGCAACAGCGATGGCGCGTTCATGGGCCAGATCGGCATCAACCAACCGCACCACTTCCCCGAACCGGAACTGGGCTGGGTTCTGCTCGAAGAATTCGAAGGGCACGGCTATGCTGCCGAAGCGGCCACTCTTGCACGCAACTGGTTTTGGTCGAATACCAACGCCGAAAGCGTCGTCAGCTACATCACACCCGGCAACACCCGCTCCGAAGCACTCGCAGCCAAACTCGGCGCAACCCATGACCCGGATGCCCCCCTGCCCACTGGTGAAACGTCCCAAGACACGGCGGTTTTCCGTCATCGGAGGGGTGCATGAAAGCTGCCCCTACGCTCCGTACTGATCGGTTAACCCTGCGCCAGCCGCAAGCCGGCGACTTGTCGGTCTATGCGACCTATTGCGCCTCCGACCGCACGAAATTCGTCGGGGGGCCTTTCGATCAGGCCAAAGCCTTCGACAAGTTGGCGGCCATCGCCGGTCATTGGACCCTGCGCGGTTTCGGCCGCTATATCATGGAACGAGACGGGGCACCCATCGGTCATGTCGGACCCATGCAGCTGGATGATACACAGCCGCCCGAACTCACCTGGACACTCTGGGATGGCGCATATGAGGGCCAAGGCTTTGCAACCGAAGCTGCAAATCGAGTTCGCAACCACGTGCTGGGCGACCTCGGCTGGCCGCAAGTGGTCATACATATCATGCCTGACAACAGCGGATCCATCGGCATTGCCGAGCGGATTGGGGCCATCCGAACCGATGTCCAAGCCCCCGCTTGGTACGAAGGCGCAGTGGTTTACCAGCTCGCCCAAGAGGTAGCGATATGATCACCCTGACCGGCACCCCGACCCTCAGAACCGAGCGGCTGACCCTGCGCGCCCCGCAACCGCAGGACGCGCCGACCTTTATCGAGTTCTACAAGACCGACCGGTCCCAATTCGTGGGCGGCCCCATGAACGACCGACAGGGTTGGAATTTCTTCTGCACGGAAATCGGCCACTGGGTGATGAATGGCTTTGGCATGTTCGTAGTGACCTATCACGATGACGATACACCCCTCGGCATCGTGGGCCACTGGTACCCGAACACATGGCCGGAAAAGGAAGTCGGCTGGGTCCTCTTCGACGCCAAGCACGAAGGCAAAGGCATCGCATTCGAAGCGGCAAGGGCCTGTATCGACCATGCGTGGCACACACTGAAATGGGACACCATCGTCAGCTACATCGCCCACGGCAACGACGCCTCGGTCGCGCTTGCAGAACGTCTGGGCGCTTTGCGCGATGAGACAGCCGAAGATCCCGGCAAGGAGGCCTATGTCTACCGCCACCCGAGGCCCGCGGCATGACAGTCACCTTCTCAGCTCCTGAACTCGAAACCGAACGTCTGATCCTGCGCGCGCCGGACCTGTCGGATTTTGACGCCTTTGCGGCCTTCTACGCATCCCCCCGCGCCAGTTTTGTCGGCGGACCGCTCAGCCGTGAACTCAGCTGGCGCTCGCTTGCACTGGAAGCCGGACATTGGGTGCTGCGCGGCTTTGGCCGCTGGACGGTGATCGAGAAAGAGACAAAGGCGACCGTGGGCATCGTCGGCCTCTGGCATCCCGAGGGTTTCCCGGAAAACGAACTGGGCTGGGACCTGTTCGACGGCGCAACGGGCAAAGGTTACGCAACCGAGGCCGGGCGCGCGGCACGCGACTATGCCTATGGCACGCTTGGCTGGACAACGCTCACCAGCCTGATCGCCGTGGGCAACGACGGCTCGCGCCGTGTGGCCGAACGGCTGGGTGCAAGCTACGACCGTGATTTCACGCATGAGCGTTTTGGTGACATGCAGGTGTGGCGCCACCCGGGACCGGAGGCGTGCGGATGACTTTTCCCTGCGAAACACCACGCGACGGGCCGGCGGCCCTGTTTGCCATCGCCCTGCAAGGCCAACTGCCCACGCTATCAACCGAACGGCTGCTTCTGCGTGCGCCCCGCGTCACCGATTTCGACACTTATGCGCAGATCGCCTGTTCCGACCGGGGTCAGCATATCGGCGGCCCAATGAGCCGCGAAGACGCATGGACCGACTTCTCCCAGATGACCTCCACGTGGCTTCTGCATGGCCACGGCCTCTGGACCATCGGTCATGCGGGCGACATTGCAGGCTTTGCCTTGCTGGGATTTGAAGCTGGTGACCAGGAACCGGAACTCGGCTTTGTGCTCACCCAAAAAGCCGAAGGTGTTGGGATTGGGTTTGAAGCCGCACAGGCAGCGCTCACCTATGCCTTCGACACGCTCGGCTGGTCCACATTGGTCAGCTACATCGACCCCGACAACGCGCGCTCCATCAAACTGGCAAGGCGCCTTGGCGGCCTGCCTGATGGCGAAATCACGGAAGATGGCGAAACGACGCTGATCTACCGCTATGTGCGGGAGGTGATGTGATGTCCCACACAACCATCCCCACCATCGAAACACAGCGGCTTGTCCTGCGCGGCCCCCAGCCCGAGGATTACCCGAACTTCAAGGCCACCTTCGCCTCCTACCGCTCCCGCTTCATGGGCGGACCGCTCAATCCGTACGAGGCGTGGATGCTCTACGCCGCCGAGATCGGACATTGGGACATCCGCGGCTTCGGCATGTGGATGATCCACGACAAGGACAGCGACGACACCTACGGCATGGCTGGCGGCTGGCAGCCCGCTGGCTGGCCAGAACGCGAGATCGCCTGGATCATCTGGCCCGACAAGGCGGGTAAGGGCTACGCGCTCGAAGCCACGCACGCGGTGCGCGCGCACTACTACGCGAACGGATGGGACGGGGCAGTCAGCTACCTCGACCCGATGAACCTCGACAGCATCCGGCTGGCCGAGCGGCTTGGTGCGACCAAGGACAAGACCGCGCAAACCATCGACGGCTCCGACGCCGTCTACCGCCACCCCTCGCCTGACGCCCTTGATGGCACGCAACTGGCGCACGGGATCGAAATGGAAATCGGCCACTACGCCGACCCAATGTTCAAGCCGAAAGGATGGGCACTTGATTAACGAAACCTTACACCACCTGCGCGGTGGGGGTGCACACGGGGTGTACGGATGGTGCACCGGGGGTGACACCCTGTT
This sequence comes from Tateyamaria omphalii, assembly GCF_014651375.1. GTDB lineage: Bacteria > Pseudomonadota > Alphaproteobacteria > Rhodobacterales > Rhodobacteraceae > Tateyamaria > Tateyamaria omphalii. Next base: position 1,039,974 of record NZ_BMWT01000001.1, on the reverse strand, counting down.
TGTCGGCCATTTTGGGCCCGGAAAGGACCGCTCATGACTGATGCTGTTACCCGCGCCGCCGAGGTGCTTGCCGACCACCGCGCCAGCATTGACCGGCTCGATGCCATCCTCGTCTATACCCTGGGCGAGCGGTTCAAACACACGCAGGCCGTGGGGAAACTCAAGGCCACACACGACCTTCCGCCTTCCGATCCCACGCGCGAAGCCGCGCAGATCGCTCGGCTCGAAGATTTGGCAAACCGGGCCGATCTGGACCCCGAATTCGCCAAGAAGTTCCTGAACTTCATCATCGCTGAAGTCATTCAGCACCATAAGAAAGCTCAAGAATAACGGGCACTTGCCCGCGACCGCCATTAAAGGAGAAACAAACAATGGCCATGAAAATCCGTCTTGCCCGTGGTGGCTCGAAAAAGCGTCCCTTCTACCGCATCGTGGCTGCTGACAGCCGCATGCCACGCGACGGCCGCTACATCGAAAAGCTGGGCACCTATAACCCGCTGCTGCCCAAGGACAGCGAAGAGCGCGTGAAAATGAACATGGAACGCGTTCAGTACTGGCTGGGTGAGGGTGCACAGCCCACAGATCGCATCAGCCGTATGCTGGAAGCCGCAGGCGTGCTCGAGAAAAAAGAGCGCAACAACCCCAACAAGGGTGAACCCGGCGCCAAAGCCAAAGAGCGCGCAGAAGAAAAAGCAGCCAAGGCCGCTGAAGCATCCGAAGCGCCTGCCGAAGAAGCCGCCGCTGAAGAAACAGAAGAGTAATCAGGGGGTTGGCGCGTGGACACATTCCCGAATGAGTTTCGCGACCAACTTCTGAACCTGATGGCGTGGCGGCGTGATGTGCGCCGCTTCCGCACCGATCCCGTGGATGAGGCAGTGCTGATGCGCTGCCTCGACACCTTTCGGCTGGCCCCTTCCGTGGGGCTGTCCGAACCCTGGCGCATCATCCGCGTGCAAAGCGAAGCGGCCCGCGCGTCCGCTCTCGAAAACTACAAGGTCGCCAACGCCCAGGCCCTCGCCGGGTATGACGGCGATCAGGCGGCCAGCTACAGCCAGCTCAAACTGTCTGGCATGGTTGAAGCCCCTGAACACCTCGCTATTTTCTGTGATGATCGCACGGCGCAAGGCCACGGGTTGGGCGCTGCCACCATGCCCGAGACACGCCGCTATTCGGTGGTCGGGGCCGTCACACTCATGTGGCTTGCGGCCCGGTCAGAAGGGTTGGGCATGGGTTGGGTGTCGATCCTCGATCCCGATCAATTGTGCCGCGATCTCAACGTTCCTACGGGCTGGTCACTCGTTGCCTACATGTGTGTCGGCTGGCCAGAGGAACAATCCGACACGCCCGAACTCGAACGCGCCGGATGGGAACACCGGCACAACCTGATTATAGAGACGCGCTAGCCAGCCGAGATTTTCAGCCCCGCAACGCCGGCAACAATGGCAAGGGCCGAAATCACCTTGAGCGGCGTGAGCGCCTCTCCCAGAAACGTATAGCCCAAGGCGACGGTTCCAAGCGTCCCTACAGCGGTCCAGATCGGATAGGCCACACTGACGGGCAGATCGTGCAGGGCAAGAGTTAGAAATCCGATCCCTGCGATCACCGCCACCACGGTCAACACGGAAGCCCGCGCATTTGTGAACCCATCCGCATACTTCATGCTCATCGCAAAGGTCACTTCGAAAATGGCCGCCAGACCAAGGTAGAACCACGCCATTCCGAACATCCTATTTTGGAACTGATTGGTTCCAAATCTAGATCACCACCTTCGAGATGCAAGGGGAAAAGTGAATTGGCATGGGCAGACAGCGCAGCGCATGCCATGCCAACCGTCAGGCCAGCATCTTGGTAAACGTGACCTTGTCTTCATCCGGCCCAAAGAACGCCGGAATAGTCGCCACATGATCGTATCCACGCGCGTTGTAGAAGCGGCGCGCACGGTCTTGGTCCGGCGTCTGGGTGGTGTCGATCACCAGCATCCGCGCATCGGCCAAGGCTGCTTCAACGGCGTGTATCAATACCGTTCCTGCCCCTTTGCCATGCAGATCAGGGGCCGTCGCAATCGCGCGCAGGTTCCACGTGCGATCCGTCAGTGCCTCGCTTTGCACAAAGGCAAAGCCGACCGGCTCGCCATCCTGTTCGACCACACACCAAAGGTCATCGCTGTCGCCACTCAGGCCGGGGGCCATCATGTCCAGCAACATGTCACCCGGAAACAGCGTGGCCTCCGCAATGGGGGCAAGAAAAGGGATGTCGGTATCGCGCGCAGGGCGCGTTTGAAAGAGGTCTGGCATAGCCATCCTTTCGTCAAGAATTGAATGATTTGAGAGGGTTCACACCACGTGAACACGAAAGGCAGGGCACAGGCCAACGGCGCCGCGAAAGCGACGGATGTGTTTCTGCTTGCATCGTTTGCACGACGCCATGGGCATGTGCCCGTTTATACCGGCATAAAATCTCCATTCCCGCGCCTCTTGGCACGGATGCCCTGCACCTAGCCGCCCAGACGCCGTCAAAGCAAGCGCGGACTGGACAAAACACGGCAACGTGTCGCAAATGCCCTGAACGGCCCAGCGCCCCGCAGAAAGTGAGCCCCATGTTCGGATTGATCCGCACACCCATCCTTATCCTGATCGCGTTTGTGGCGGGCCTGATGTTCGAACGCAGCCAGGGAGCAGAGGCATGTACAGAGCAAGGCGGCGTGATGCGTGATGGAGTGTGTTGGAATGAGTGACGACCTGATCTGTGTCGGCGCCATCAGCGGTGCCTACGGTGTACATGGTGAGGTCCGGGTGAAATCGTTCTGCGCCCTGCCCGAGGACATCGAAACCTACAGCCCTCTTACGACGGAAGATGGTAAGCGCTCCTTTGCCCTTGCGCTCATACGTCCCATGAAAAACGGCTTTGTCGCCCGGATCGCCGAGGTCGCAACCAAGGAAGAGGCCGACACGCTCAAGGGTACACAGCTCTTTGCCCGCCGCGACCAGCTCCCGCACCTGCCGGATGATGAATTCTACTATACCGATTTGGTCGGACTCGACGTGTTCGACACAGGCGGCACATCCTTGGGTCTCGTGAAAGCTGTGCAGAACCACGGCGCCAGTGACCTGCTTGAGGTGCACATGCCGGGGGCGACGACAACCGTCCTTTTGCCCTTCACCAAAGCCGCGGTACCAACCGTGGATCTGGCTGCGGGCCGCATCGTGGCGGACCCACCCGAAGGGCTGTTCTGACACCGGGCATTTCCCTTGCCGCCCGGATCGCTTAACAGACAGCTATGTCCACGCCACCAAAATCCCATGGCCGCAAGGCCATCCGACCAACGCTGAAACCGTCTTCCCTGATGGACGAAGCCCCCGATCTTGTCGGTGTCTGGCAGGCCCGGATTGTCACCCTGTTCCCCGAGACCTTCCCCGGCGTGCTGGGCGCTTCGCTGACGGGCAAGGCACTGCAGGACGGCAAATGGCAACTGCACACCCACGACCTGCGCGCGCATGGGGTGGGCAAACACCGCAATGTCGATGACACACCCGCTGGCGGCGGCGCCGGCATGGTGCTGCGCGCGGATGTGGTCAGCGCGGCACTGACCGAGGCACAGGTCCACGCCCGCGGGCGATGGCCAATCCTCTACATGTCCCCGCGGGGACAACGGTTTGATCAGACCATGGCACGCGATCTTGCGCGCTGCGACGGCGTCACGATGCTCTGTGGCCGGTTCGAAGGAGTCGACGAGCGGGTGCTTGAGCACTGGGGGATCACCGAAGTGTCTCTTGGCGATTTTGTGATGACCGGGGGAGAGATTGCGGCGCAGGCCATGCTCGACGCCACCGTGCGGCTCTTGCCCGGCGTTCTGGGCAACGCGGAAAGCGCAGTCGAGGAAAGCCATTCAAACGACCTTCTGGAACACCCGCAATACACACGACCGGCGACATGGGAAGGACGCGACATTCCCGAGGTGCTGATGTCCGGAAACCACGGCAAGATCGCCGAATGGCGTTATGCCATGGCTGAGCGCCTCACCGAAACCCGTCGCCCCGACTTGTGGGCTGCCTATCAGACGCGACGGAACAAAGACCGCACTGACAATCAAGGCAAATGATGCAAGCAAGCACCGCTATAACCTGTAGCTGTGGTTCCTCTCGCTTTGCGGCCAAAGGTGTGCCGTTGGTGCGCGCGATATGCCACTGCACCATCTGCCAACGGTTCAACCAAAGCGACTTTGCAGACGTGACCGTTTTTTACCGCAAAGATGTAGAGGTAAAGGACGACAAAAACGTCACCTACACGGCACACAAAAAACCGGCTATTGTCATGCGCGGCCAATGTTCGGTGTGCACGCTCCCGGCAATTGAGCAGGTAAGCATGCCGTTGATGCCCAAACTGACAATTGTGCCCACTCGAAATCTGACTGACCATTCGGCTTTGCCGGACGCCGGCTTGCATATCTTTTATGACAAACGGGTTCGCGACATGTATGACGACGTACCGAATTACAGTGGCTATATGCAGAGCCAGATCGCCTTTGGTGCAGCACTGATACGTGGAATGGTTCATCGACGCGGCTAAGGCCGCATGTCACGGCATTGTCCCCTTGATCCAACCCGACGCCCCGCCTATACACCGCTCATTCCGACTCAGGGTTTCCTGATCGGGTGTTTGGCTTGTGGCACTTTCTTCGGCGCTTTATCGCAAGGCAAACAGAGTTGAGACAAGGAATGATGACCTGACCTCTGGCGGGCGCAATGGCGGACCCGGTGAAGACGCAGAGCTCTGAGGCGCGACAAACCTTCGTGGGCAAACCACGAGCATGATAGGAGTGATGGTCAATGGACCTGATCGCACAGCTAGAGGCGGAACAGATTGCCGCCCTGGGGAAAGACATCCCCGACTTCAAAGCCGGTGACACCATCCGCGTCGGCTACAAGGTGACCGAAGGCACGCGTACCCGTGTGCAGAACTACGAAGGCGTCTGCATCGCCCGCAACAACGGCTCGGGCATTGCCGGTTCGTTCACCGTTCGCAAGATTTCCTTTGGTGAAGGCGTGGAACGTGTGTTCCCGCTGTTTTCCACCAACATCGACAGCATCACCGTGGTTCGCCGCGGTCGCGTGCGTCGCGCCAAACTGTACTACCTCCGCACCCGCCGCGGCAAATCGGCCCGGATCGCGGAAGTCTCTAACTACAAACCCAAGAAGTCCGAAGGAGCGGAAGCATGAAAGCCGACACGCATCCCGACTACCACATCATCGACGTCAAGATGACGGACGGAACTGTGGTTCAAATGAAATCCACATGGGGCAAGGAAGGCGACCAGCTGTCGCTCGACATCGACCCCTCCGTGCACCCCGCATGGACCGGCGGATCGTCCCGCCTGATGGACACCGGCGGCCGCGTGTCCAAGTTCAAGAACAAATACGCTGGTCTGGGCTTCTAAAGCTCACACACTACGCAAAAGACAAAGCCGCTCCAACCGGGGCGGCTTTTTTCGTACCACGCCAAGGCATCTTGCCGCACGGCACTGCGGTCGCGATAGTATCCCGATCCATCAGGGGGACGAAGATGCGCCGCGCACCACTCATCGCTGCACTCTTGATCGCGGTCGCTCCGGTCGTGACCCAAGCGGACGGCAAAACTGCCATCAAACGGGCCAAGTCCGGTCAATTCGATGCACAAGGCGAGGTGCGCTGTGCACAAGAGGTCGGACAGGCTCTTGGCACCTGTGACGCCTCCGTCGCCCGCGTCGCGGGATCGACAGCAGTGGTTGTGACCTTTCCCAACAGCTTTGCGCGCATCCTGACATTCTCGGACGGCGCATTCCTGCGCGGCAATGCGACAATGTCAGGGGTCGGCACGGATACCGAATGGCAACTGACCAATGGCACTTACCACATCCGCGTAGACGACCAGCGCTTCGAACTGCCCGAAACGCTGGTCTTCCCGGATTAGCCGCCGGGTGTCAGCTTGTAGATCGTACCTTCGTCAATGGACGTGTACAGGCTGCCATCCGGCCCCATCACGACCGACCGGAACCGACCTGACTCCATGGGCAGGGTCATCTCGGTCACATCCTCCACATCCGTGACATCTTCGTTGAAATGGATCACGTCAAGGCGCTGGCCGATGGGTGTGCCGCCAAATCCGATCCCCATGATGCCGACAACCATCGCGCCATTCCATTCGCCCCAAGCGTCCCCATCCAGGAATGCAGCCGAGGACATGCCCTGTGACCAGCCATTGTTGTTCCAGACCGGGGGCATGGCGTCCGGATATGTGTCGAAATCAGTCATCGGCATGAAAGCCGCACGTTCGTACCGGTTCATGCCTTCCTCCTGATTGGGGCTATAACCGCAGTAGTTGTCCGGGCAATCGGCACGTCCAGCCATGTTCGGGCGCGGATCCCACCCGGCATTGCCCCCGTTTTCCAGAATGGTGATTTCGTCCGAATGCCACGGCCCATGTTCTGCCGTGATGGCCTGTCCCGTCACGGGGTGGAACGCGATGCCCTGCACGTTGCGGTGCCCATAGGTATAGGTCCGTGCATCAAAGCCTTCGGGCGGGGTGTTGTCAGCGTGGGCATTGCCGTCGGTATCGATCCGGATCACTTTCGATCCCATCATTGTCGGGCTCTGCGGCACCTCGCCATTATGGGTGTCGCCTGTGGTCAGCCACAACGCACCATCCGCGCTAAACCGCACCCGACCTCCGTTATGGGCACCGGGGCCACCAAACGGATGATCGGACGCGGCCATCTTATAGGGCACATCGTCAATGATATCTGTCCGGTCAGATACGCTGGCGAAATCATCGCTGACCGTAAAGCGCATCAGCCGGTTGGTGTGCGGGTCCGACATGTTTGATGTGGAATAGACATAGATGCCCCGGTTGTTAGCAAAGTCGGGGTCAAAGGCGACACCCATCATGCCCGCCTGCCCTTCGCAAAACAGGTCAGCGCCATTGGCAGCATATCCAGCTGTTTCGGCAACGCCATAGAGGGCATTCACCGTTCCATCCGGCATCCGCACGGACAACCCCTTGCACTTTTCGGTAAACAGCATCGTGCCATCATCCAGGAACGCCATGTCCCAAGGATTATCAAGGCCGTCCAGCACAACCTCGTGCGTCAGACTGGTGGTGTTCATGCCGCTCTGGGCCAGCAGCGGCAAGGATGAAATGGCCGTCGCCGCAAGCAGTGATGCAATGACCGATAGTTTGGAATGTGTGGTAAATCCGGACATAGTTTCCTCCCTTAAATGGTATCATTCGCCATCCGGGGGGTGCTCTTTATTTTTATGTCCGGACAAGCCAGACCTTCACGGTATGGTGGTACCATACGCCGGTCAATGTTTGACTTACGTTAGGGCAACTTTATGCCGACGCGACATTCGTATACGTATGCTCAGTCAAATGCCGTCGCCACATAGACCGAGATATTGGCAATATCTTCGTCAGATAGCCTCTTGGCGTGAGAGATCATCAGGATCGAATTGGGTCCGATCTTTTCACCCGCGCGATACCGTTCAAGCTGTGTGGCGATGTAAGCCGGCTCCAGATCAGCAAGTGCAGGATAGCTGGAGGCGCCTTGCGCCTTGTTGCCATGGCAGGCGCGGCACGATTTTCGGAAGATCGCCTCTGCCGCTTCGACATCAATCGTCGCACTAACGCTGCTTTCATCCGTGGTGTCCGCCCAAAGAGCACCCGTCCAAACACTTGTCACAACGGTCAAAAGGCAACATTTGAACATCGACACGGTCTCCTCACCCAGCCCACCACTCCCCCAGTAGTAGAGAGTAAAGCGTGGTTCGTCCAATTCCGTGCCATGCCCGAAACGTGTTCGGATGGTGTGTGCCGTGCGCTTAGATAGGTGGAGCGTCGATTTTCTACAGGCTATACAAGCTGCACGACATCAGGAACATCACCCTGAGCGCAGCTATTCCTAGCGGGACAAGACTGCAGCTTCTTTCGCCAAGGCCTCGATGCCGGCCCAGTCTCCGGCCACAACCTTATCTTTGGGCGCCACCCATGATCCGCCAGCACAGACCACATTTGGAAGGCTCAGGTAGCTGTTGGCATTGGCCATGCTCACCCCCCCGGTCGGGCAGAATGAGATCTGCGGCAAAGGCGCACCAATGGCCTTCAAGGCAGGCGCACCGCCCGAAGCCTCGGCAGGGAAAAACTTGAGCATGTCATATCCACGCTCGAACAGCCCCATCGCCTCGGACGCGGTGGCGGCGCCCGGCAGCAAGGGCAATTCCTCGGCCTCACAGGCAGCAATCAGTGCCTCGGTGGCGCCCGGGGACACCCCGAATTGCGCACCGGCCTCCTTGGCCGCCTTCACATCGTCCGGCGTGACCAGCGTGCCGGCGCCGACAACCCCACCCGGCACTTTGGACATCGCTGAAATCACGTCCAATGCAGCTGGCGTGCGCAAGGTCACTTCAAGCGCGGGCAATCCACCTGCCACCAATGCCTCGGCCAGGGGTTGGGCATGGGCGACATCGTCCACCACAAGCACAGGCACAATCGGCGCAAGGTCACAGATTTCACGGGCACGCACGGCAGCGGCTTTGGCAGTCAGCATTCAAAAGTCTCCAAATACGGTTGCGCCAGTATTGGCGGACCCGACGGTATTGCGGAAGGCATGGAACATGTCGCGACCCACCCCCCAATGATTGGCCGAAAGATCGGCGGTGGCGTGGGGACGGTCAAGCACACCTTCAGTCAGAATTCCAAGCTGCCCGGCTTCGGCATCAACACGGATCAGATCGCCGTCCTGCACTTGCGCAATCACACCACCATCCAGCGCTTCTGGGCAGACGTGGATAGCCGACGGCACCTTGCCTGAAGCGCCGGACATGCGGCCATCGGTGACCAATGCCACCTTCTGCCCGCGGCCCTGCATGATACCCAGTATCGGCGTCAGGCTGTGCAGTTCCGGCATCCCATTGGCTTTCGGCCCCTGGAACCGAACGACGATCACAAAATCGCCCTCGTTGAACTCGCCCGCCTTGAAGGCAGCCTTCACGTCATCCTGCTCATGGAACACACGCGCCGGGGCTTCGACGATCCGGTGTTCCGGTGCAACGGCGGAGATTTTCATGACACCGGTTCCCAAGTTCCCCACAAGGCGGCTGATCCCGCCAGTTTTCTGGAATGGATCAGATGCCGGGCGCACAATCTTTTCATTCAGGCTTTTGCCCGCACCCGGCTTCCAAGTCAGCGCGCCGTCGATCAGCTTGGGTTCCTGGGTGTAGTTCTCCAACCCCTCACCCGCGACGGTTTGTGTGTCTTCGTGCAGCAGACCTGCGCCCAACAGCTCGCCAATCATGAAGCCAAGGCCGCCCGCTGCGTGGAAATGGTTCACGTCCGCAAGGCCGTTGGGATAAACGCGCGCAATCAGCGGCGTCACTTCGGACAGGTCACAGAAGTCTTCCCAATCCAGCACAATGCCCCCGGCCCGCGCCATGGCTATCAAGTGGATCAACAGGTTGGTGGATCCGCCGGTTGCATTCAGACCGACAATCCCGTTCACAAACGCCTTCTCATCGAGGATATTGCAGACTGGCGTGTAATTGTTTCCCAAGGCTGACAAGGACAACGCGCGCTTGGCCCCTTCAACAGTCAGCGCGTCACGCAGTGGGGTGTTGGGATTGACGAAGGACGAACCGGGCAAGTGCAGGCCCATGAATTCCATCAGCATCTGGTTGGTGTTGGCTGTCCCGTAGAACGTGCACGTACCCGGGCCATGGTAGGCAGCCATTTCCGAGGCAAGCAGCTCTTCGCGCGTGGCTTCACCCGCAGCAAACTTCTGGCGCACCTTAGCCTTTTCATCGTTGGACAAGCCGCTTGTCATCGGACCCGCAGGCAAGAACACGGCTGGCATATGGCCGAATGATTGCGCCCCAATGATCAGGCCCGGCACGATCTTGTCACAAACGCCCAGAAAGACGGCAGCATCAAACACGTTGTGTGACAACGCCACGCCCGTCGCCATCGCAATCACATCGCGGGAAAACAGGCTCAGCTCCATGCCTGCCTCGCCTTGGGTCACGCCGTCGCACATGGCCGGCACGCCGCCTGCCACTTGCGCGGTTCCGCCCTCCGCCCGGATCGCGTCGCGGATCAGGGTCGGATAGGTCTCGAACGGCTGGTGCGCCGAGAGCATGTCATTGTAAGCCGTGACAATCCCAAGATTGCCAACGCTGGCTTCGGCCAGTCGGGACTGGTCAGGGCCAGCGGCCGCAAACGCATGGGCCTGACCACTGCAGGACAGGTGCGCGCGGGCCGGACCTTGGGACTTGGCAGTGGCCATACGATCCAGATAGCGACGCCGTGTCGGTGCGCTGCGTTCGATCACGCGCTCTGTCACGCGCTCAAGTGTAGAGTGCAGGGGCATCTTGCTCTCCTATCTCCTCATCTCGGTTTGGCCATAGCTTATCACACGGCGCCTGATAGCGCTAACAACTTCGATGTGCAATCACCGCGCCACGGTGCCGCAGGAAAGTTTCCTTGCCCGCTTTCAATGGGTGTGAACACAACATATAGTGGCCCAAAATTCGCAAAGCGGATGTGCGGTAAGGGGACAATCATGGCGCATATCATTGTTGTCGGCAACGAAAAGGGCGGGGCTGGCAAGTCCACCGTGTCGATGCATGTGGCCACGGCACTGGCACGTGCGGGCAAGAAAGTCAGCGCACTTGATCTTGACCTGCGGCAGCGGACATTCGGACGTTATGTCGAAAACCGCCGCAGTTTTCTGGCGTCAGCTGACCTCGACCTGCCATCACCCGATGTGCACGACTTGCCCGAAATTGACGCTGCGCAACTCAAGCCCGGTGAAAACATCTATGACCACAGGCTCAGCGCCGCCGTTGCAACGCTGGAACCTGACAACGACTTTATCCTGATCGATTGCCCCGGCTCTCACACCCGGCTCAGCCAAGTGGCCCATTCGCTGGCCGACACGTTGATCACGCCGCTAAATGACAGCTTTGTCGATTTCGACCTGCTGGCACGTATCGATTCAACGGGTGAGAAGATCCTTGGCCCCTCGGTCTATTCCGAGATGGTGTGGAACGCCCGCCAGTTGCGCGCCCAAGCGGGCCTGAAGCCCATCGACTGGATCGTGCTGCGCAACCGCATGGGTGCCCAGCGCATGGTCAACAAGGAAAAGATGGAACGCGCCATCAAGATGCTGGCCAAGCGTATCGGCTTCCGCATCGCGCCCGGCTTTTCCGAACGCGTCATCTTCCGCGAGTTGTTCCCGCGTGGGCTGACCCTGCTCGATCTCAAAGACATCGGGGTCAAGCAACTCAACATCTCGAATGTTGCGGCGCGACAAGAGTTGCGGGATCTGATCAAGGCCCTGAACCTGCCCGAGATCGAGGTCGACTTCTGATCTTAGTCTCGCTGCGCCAGACGCAACAGCAAGCCGCGCAACATCTTCGCTTCTTCAGCTGAAATACCGTCTGTCAGGGCGGCATCGTAGTCCTGCGCGATGCCTTTCAAGTCGCGATAGACCTGCTGCCCGGCCGATGTCAGTGTCAGATATTCCACGCGTCGATCCGTATCTGCGCGCGTGCGGGTCAGGTATCGACGCTCTGCCAGCCTTTGCACTGCGCGGCTGATCTTGGTCTTGTGCATCTGCGCCCGCGCCCCGATGTCACTGGCCGTCATGCGGCCATAGATGCCCAGGTGGAACAGCACCCGCCATTCGTTTCGCAACATGCCATACTTGTCTTTGTAGACTTTCTGGAACTCAAGGCTCGACGCCTCGGCCGCCTGGTTCAGCAGATAGGGCAGGAACTGGCGGACATCGAAGTCTTTGGTCGTTTTCATGGGCACATCGCTTGTTAGTTACAAAAACAACTATTACATCGGCAACCAATTCCGCAAGAGGGATCGCCATGAACCGCCAATCCGCGCCGCATTCCATGATCCAGGCCCCGTCCGGGGCCGGTATCACCGAAGGGTACATGCCGGGCTTCGGCAATGATTTCGAAACCGAAGCGCTGCCGGGCGCCCTGCCCGAGGGGATGAATTCACCTCAGAAATGCAATTACGGACTTTATGGTGAGCAACTGAGTGGCACCGCCTTTACGGATGTGCGGCCCGAGCGGACATGGTGCTACCGCATCCGCCCCTCGGTCAAACATTCCGGACGCTACAACCGCATTGACCTGCCCTATTGGAAATCCGCGCCGCACATCCCGGAGGATGTGACCAGCCTGGGTCAATACCGCTGGGATCCCGTGCCACACACCGATCAGGATCTGACATGGCTGACCGGCATGCGCACCATGACGACAGCGGGCGATGTGAACACACAGGTGGGCATGGCCAGCCATATCTACTTGGTGACCGCGTCGATGAAGGACGCCTACTTTTTCTCGGCCGACAGTGAGCTTCTGGTGGTTCCGCAGGAAGGGCGGCTGCGCTTTTGCACCGAATTGGGGATCATCGATGTGGAGCCGCAGGACATCGCAATCCTGCCCCGTGGTCTTGTGTACCGGGTCGAAGTTCTTGAAGGCCCCGCACGTGGCTTTGTCTGCGAAAACTATGGCGCGAAGTTTGAATTGCCCGGGCGCGGCCCCATCGGTGCCAACTGCATGGCAAACCCGCGTGACTTCAAAGCCCCGGTCGCGGCCTTCGAGGACCGAGAGGTCCCCTCGACCCTCACGATCAAATGGTGCGGCCAGTTCCATGAAACAGACCTCGGGCACTCACCGCTGGATGTGGTGGCATGGCACGGCAACTATGCGCCACTGAAATACGACCTGAAAACCTACTGCCCTGTGGGCGCCATTCTGTTTGACCACCCCGACCCGTCGATCTTCACCGTGCTGACCGCGCCCTCCGGCCAGCCGGGCGTCGCCAATATCGACTTTGTGTTGTTCCGCGAACGCTGGATGGTAGCGGAAGACACGTTCCGCCCGCCGTGGTATCACAAGAACATCATGTCGGAGCTGATGGGCAACATTTACGGCCAGTACGATGCCAAACCGAAAGGGTTCGTGCCCGGCGGCATGTCCCTGCACAACATGATGCTGCCGCATGGGCCGGACAAAAACGCGTTCGAAGGGGCCAGCAATGCAGAGCTTGAACCACACAAGCTCGACAACACGATGTCCTTCATGTTCGAAACACGCTTTCCACAGCACCTGACCCTGTTTGCGGCGCAAGAGGCACCGCTGCAGGACGATTATATCGACTGTTGGACGGATATTGAGAAGAAGTTCGATGGGACGCCGGGCAAGAAATGATTGACCCCGGCCTTATTGCTATTGCTGTCTTTGTGGGTCTTGTCGGTGGCGTCATTTGGTCGTGGCGATCCAAGAAGGATCACATCGTTCCACTGGATCACACCCGCGCCCAACCGGGTCGACGCCTCGAAGGATCGGATCACGTTGCCGGGGGCGGATCGGATTGATTGCCTGCCCGTCTTCTCATTCGTCAACAGGTTGGCTGCACTTCGGACTGACCGCGCCCGCCCAAACTTCAACTCTTTCAATTCCTGATTTCACGTAGGACCTTACGATGCCGCTGAATTCTTCATGGGTGAGCAGTGCGAACAGTGCTGAGACCGACTTCCCGCTGAACAACCTGCCCTACGGCGTCTTCTCGACCGACACGCTCGATGCTCGCTGTGGCGTGGCCATCGGGGACATGATCTTTGACATGTACGCAGCCGAGGAACAGGGGATCATCGACCTCACGGACGAACCTTTGTTCGACGTACCCTTCTGGAACGAATTGATGGAGCAAGGGCCCGCCGTCTGGACGGCCTTGCGCAACCGGCTCACTGACCTGCTGGCTGAGGGGTCCAAGGATCAAGCACTTGTCGAACCGCTGCTTGTCCCCATGGCGAACGCCACTCTGCATATGCCACTGGTCGTGTCCGAATTCACCGACTTCTACGCGGGCCGTCACCACGCGACAAATGTGGGCACCATGTTCCGGGGGCCAGAAAATGCACTGCCGCCGAACTGGCTGCATATCCCCATCGGTTACAATGGACGCGCCTCTTCCGTGGTTGTTTCAGGCACCGACATCCGCCGCCCTTGGGGGCAATTGAAGTCGCCGGATCACGACCTGCCTGCCTTCCTGCCATCGCGGCGCTTCGATCTTGAGCTGGAAATGGGTGCCATTGTCGGCATGGCCTCGGACGGCCCCATCACTGTGGACGAGGCTGATGCCGCAATCTTTGGCTATGTGCTGCTGAACGACTGGTCCGCACGCGACATTCAGGCGTGGGAGTACCAACCGCTCGGCCCCTTCCAGGCCAAGGCAACGGCAACGTCCATCAGCCCGTGGATCGTAACCAAGGCGGCGCTGGAACCCTTCCGCACGTCCACGCCCGACCGCGAATTTGAGCTGCTCGACCATCTCAAGGACACCGGCCCGATGCTCTATGACATAGATCTGAGCGTCACGCTTGCGCCCGAGGGAAAGACAGCAACAACAATCGCTCAAACCAACTACCGCGAGATGTACTACTCTTCGGCCCAGCAACTGGCACATCACAGCACGTCCGGCTGCCCGATGAATGTGGGGGACCTTTTGGGGTCTGGCACCATCTCTGGCCCCACGAAATCTGAACGCGGGAGCCTGCTGGAACTCAGCTGGGGCGGCAAAGAGCCGGTCACGCTCGACACCGGCGATACGCGTACCTTCCTCGAAGACGACGATAGGCTGACACTGACCGGCCACGCAAAAGGTGACGGATACAGGGTCGGCTTTGGCACTTGCAGCGGAACAATCCTTGCCGCGCTGGATGATCCCTACAAATGTTGAAGGTTGCTGTTCAGCGTGAAAGCCCCCGCTTGATGACCTGATGTGTCGACTGCTTTTTGGCGCCGACGCACTTGAACAGTTGTTCGAAATTTGAAACCGTCCCGGTGCAACCCTGGCGCGTGCGCTGACATGGGCTGTGGGTATCCATTGCGTGGACTGAGACGGATATGAACACGTGTATTTTTGCCGGGGCCACCGTTACGCCTCCGAGTATGAACCGATCGACAAGCCTGTTTGTCCAACGTTCGACACGTGCAGTCACGATTGAAATCATCTGACGTGCATGACTGACGTTCTCGTTCCCAAATCCATGATTTCGGACCCGCATCGATTTGGCGGGGTGGATCACGGTGACTGCGTGCATGGCACACCGATTGTAAAGGACGGTCAATTGATCGCCCTTGATGCGCCAACGCAGACCGCAACCAAGATGGTGCTGCCCCGGCTTGTTGAACCGCATTGCCATCTCGACAAATGCCACACTGTCCAACGGCTCAAAAATGTTGGCGGCGACTTGCACCACGCTCTGGCCAGTCAGCGGGCTGATAAAGTCCACTGGGACGAAGATGATATCCGCGCGCGCGCATCCAAAGGGCTGAAAGAAGCACATGAGAACGGCTGCGGACTGATAAGAAGCCATGTGGACTGGGGCGACGAACCCGCACCGCCACTCTCTTGGTCGGTATTGGTCGAACTGGCCGAAGACCACTCCGGCCTTCAGCTATCGGCGCTGACCAGCATTGAACAGTGGATCCACCCGGAATTTTCCGAAACGGTTGGCAAGGTTCTGGAATTTACTGATGGCGTTCTGGGCGCATTTGTTCACGGACATGAAAAAACACGCGCTGGGCTGGAGGCTCTTTTTGCGACCGCTATCCGTCACAATCTAATGCTGGATTTCCACGTGGATGAAGGGCTCGGTGCGCTTCATGGCCTTGAACAAATCGCCGATGTCGCCCTGGAAACAGGCTTTGACCGTCCAATCCTATGTGGCCACTGCGTGAGCCTGATAGACAAGCCGTCGCACGAGGTACAACGCATCGCAGACAAACTCGTCCGCGCGCACATCACCGTTTGTGCACTGCCCATGACCAACCTCTACCTGCAAGGTCGCACCGATGGCACACCAGACCGGCGCGGGATCACCCGGCTCAAAGAACTGCGGGACGCGGGCGTACCCGTCGTCGTAGGTTCCGATAATGTCGCAGACGCCTTCTGCCCTGTTGGCGCGCATGATCCTCGTGCCGCATTGGCACTTGCATGCGTCGCCGCACATCTGGATCCACCTATGGGCGATTGGCTTCCTGCCATTACGACGGATGCGGCACGCGCTCTTGGGGCGACCGCTGCTACAGTTGATGGTGCTCACTTGGCAGACATGCTGACATGCGACGTCACGCATACCGCCAATCTGCTGTCTGGTCGTGTACCGCTTCGTGCGGCGCCTGACACACTCATGTGAGCGACACCGCACTCGGTGGACAAGCACAAACCCGCTCGCAACAACAAACAATACCTGGCGACGGTCCGCGTACTCGACCACGAAGCGTCCAATAACGTACTCATATTCAGTCAAAAGGCGGTTTTGGGCTCGAGAACGACGTGGAATCACAAAAACATCGGAATCTTGTCGACTATTTCTATGGGTACGGCCCCCGAGGATGGGGTTGACGCCATACGCCTGATCGTTTGAACTTCGGGCGTCTCCCGGGAAGGGGTGGCGAAAAAACGCAGAGAAACTGCAACACCAAAGGGTCGGGCACTCACCCTGACCACATAAGGACGCGAACATCTGTTCGCGACGCCAACAGAGAGGAAGAACATGACTTTTGTAACACGTACCGGCAAGCCGCTGCCGAAATCCATCGTGGATTCGGCTGGTAAAGTCGGCACCGATCCAATCAACCGCCGCGAATTCCTTGCAACAGCCAGCAGCTTTGGTGCCACGGCCGCCGTTGCTTACGGCATGCTCGGCCTGACCGCGCCCGCTGCCAAGGCCGCAGGGCACAAGGTGGGTGGCACGCTCCGCTACCAGATCGAAGTCCGCGCACTCAAGGATCCGCGCACTTACGACTGGTCACAGATCGCCAACTTCTCACGCGGCTGGCTGGAGTATCTGGTCACCTACGAAAACGACGGCACCTTCAAGCCCTCGCTTCTTGAAAGCTGGGAAATCAATGACGACGCCACCGTCTACACCCTGAACGTCCGCAAGGGTGTCAAGTGGAACAACGGCGAGGACTTCACCGCTGAGGACGTCGCGCGCAACATCGCGGGTTGGTGTGAAAAAGACCTCGAAGGCAACTCGATGGCCGGTCGCTTCAACACCCTGATCGACGCCGATACGAACAAGGCCCTCGATGGCGCAATCGAAGTGGTCGACAGCCATACTATCAAACTGAACCTGCCCGCCTCCGATATCTCGTTGATTGCAGGCATGGCAGATTATCCGGCCGCCATCGTGCACAGCTCGTACACAGCAGATACTGCACTCAGCAACCCAATTGGCACAGGGCCCTATCTGCCTGAGTCGCTCGAGGTGGGTGTAAAGGGTGTGTTGGTCAAGAACACGGATCACACCTGGTGGGGCACCGAGGTTTATGGCGGTCCCTACATGGAGCGGATCGAGTATATCGACTACGGCACCGACCCCGCAGCCTGGATGGCCGCATCGGAAGCGGATGAAGTCGACATGAACTACTCGGTCGATGGTGATTTCGTTGATCTCATCTCGTCCATCGACGGTATGGTGCAGAACGACATCGTGACCGCTGCCACCGTCGTGATCCGGCCTAACCAGCTGGCCGAAGTCGATGGCAAGCGCCCCTACGAGGACGAGCGCGTGCGCCGCGCCATCACCATGGCGGTTGATAACAACATCCTGCTCGAACTGGGCATCGGTGGCCGGGGCGAAGTGGCTGAAAACCACCACGTGGCCCCGTTCCACCCTGAATACGCCGAGCTGCCCGCGCAGGAACTGGACCCTGCAGGCGCCAAGGCGCTGATGGACGAAGCCGGTATGGGCGACTTCGAACACGAACTGATCTCGATCGACGATGGCTACCGCAAGGACACCACCGACGCGGTCGCAGCCCAACTGCGCGACGCAGGTATCAATGTCAAACGGACGGTTCTGCCCGGGTCAACCTTCTGGAACGACTGGGCAAAGTACCCGTTCAGCTCGACCAACTGGAACCACCGTCCGCTCGGTGTCCAGATCTGGGCGCTGGCCTACCGCTCCGGCGAAGCGTGGAACGAATTTGGCTGGTCCAACCCCGAGTTCGACGAGAACCTGAAAAAGGCACTGGCCACGGCGGATGTGGAAGAGCGCCGCAAGCTGATGGCTATTGGCCAGAAGATGATCCAGGACGCTGGCGTCACGATCCAGCCCTACTGGCGATCACTGACCAACCACACCAAGGAAGGTCTGGTCGGTGCGGGGCATCACATCACCTATGAATTCCGCCCGGCACAGGTCGCATGGACCTGATCCGCAGGATCAAGGAACGGAAAGGGGCCGCCATCGCGCGGCCCTTTTCTTATTGAAAAGAGGGACGGTGGGCGGGGCGCATTTGGCGCTGCCAAACAGCGTCCGCACGGCGTCCTCAGATCACCGCCAACCGATCCGCAGGAAAATGCAAGAGCCGCACGGCGGCATCCATATCCGCACGCACTGCATCCCGCATCTCTTCATGCAGTCGGAAGACCAAGGCGTCCGCACTCAACTCTGTACGCTCAGCTTTCGCGAACCATGCCTCTTCGCAGATCAAATCCTCGATCAACGGGTCGGTGACTGCACCTCCGCCACCGGGATACCGATAGTATCCCCAGCCAAACCGCTTTCCCATGCGCCCTTCGGCGACCATACGCGGCAACACCGGTGTCACATCAGCCCCATCCCGGACGTGCAGTACAGCGTCAAGGCCAATCAGATCTTGCGCTTCGCATGGGCCAAGACGATACCCCCAATCCACCAGCGCCTCGTCAAGTTCCCAGGGTGTCGTGTGCCGATACAGCAACCGCTCGCAAACCCGCCAGAATGTATCTTGTAACGGCGTGACAACTGCGCTCACGCCCCCAAACCTTCTAGGAAACGATGCTTGGCGATGATGGCCAGCAACTCGTTCACTGACATGGATACAGGCTTGGATGACGTGTCGACCTGCGCCAAGGCCCGTTCATAGGCCGGCGTGCGCGTGGTCAAGAGCGCTTTCAGTTGCTCCATGGCCGCCGGGTTGCCCTCCATAGGCCGCAGATCACCCTGTGCGCGCACACGTGCCATATGTTCGCCCGCGCTGGTACGCACCCAAATGGTGTGAAAGCGTTCCAGAACCATGTCATAGGTCACCTTGTCCCCCACTATCCCACCGGCCACGGCAAGGATCAGCTTGTCATGCCGGGCCACCACTTGCGATACGGCCTCAGCTTCCAGCGCGCGGTATCCGTCTTGCCCATACAGGCCCATGACCTCGGACAACGGCATACCGGCCTTGGCTTCAATCTCTTGATTCAACTCGACGAACGGTATCTTCAGTTTGTCCGCGGCCAAACGGCCCAAAGTCGATTTCCCCGCCCCGCGCAAACCAACCAAGCAAATACGCTGAGCGCGTAACGCCATGGGGTTTTGCGGCGCAAGCAAAGCACGCACGCGACCCTGCACCTGCGCAGGCGCTGCTTGATACAAACGCGCCACCCGCGCCACGTCCCCATCCATAGGCGGAGATTCCGATAACAAATCCTCGATCCGAAGATTCAGAGCGGTTGCGACACGGTCCAACAAAATAACCGAGATGTTTCCTTCGCCGGCCTCAAGCTGCGCCAGATACCGTGGGGACACGCCCGAGCGTTCAGACAATGCACGTCGCGGCAAGCCCAACGCCTCACGTGCCGCACGAACGCGGGTCGCAAGGCGGGCAATCATCGGAACAGCTCCGTCGGGTATGGGTCGTGGTGATGTCATGCGCACGTTTTTTTGGTCTTATCAGGACGTTGTAGGGCGCATTCCCAACTGATCAACTATTCAAACGTCGCATATGTGCGGGGCAATCACTTCACGCAGCGCCGGGGGCGGGGAACAGCTCTTGAATTGGTCAGCGACAACAAAAACACACGTGAACGTGCCCTCAAAGCACAGCACCCCATCTTGATGTCCATCCACACGAAACGTCACGGATTTTTCGCCCAAACGGCTGGGCCAAACAGAACAAATCAACCGGTGACGGGGTGTAACGGGCGACCGAAAATCCATGCTCATATGGACAAATGGCGTGCCAATATTGCGATCCAGCTCAAGCTGATACCAGCCATCCCCGCCCAGATGAGCCTCCCACCACGCGTTTATGGCGTCGAGCGCAAACCACGGTAAGCGACCGGTATAGGCAATCTTGGCCGGATCACAATCGCCCCATGTGACCCGGGTTTCATGTTGGAAAGCTGCGCTCAAGCAGCCTTGTCCGCTGCCATCAGGCCCATGATCCCCTGCACCCAGGGCAAGGCCACATCCTCGGGCATGTCAAAACCCGACGCATCATGCAGACCACGTTCGCCCACCTGAACAGCACCCTGTGCTTTCAGCATTTCGCTCAGCTTCATGGAGCCATGATTGAACGTCTCGGCGAACACCATGTCGCCCAAACCGAAGATCGCAAAACGCACGCCACTCAGGTCGGGCTTGCCTTCGTTCAAGGCCTCTTCGAAAGGCAACGCAGTGGATGGCAGATCACCATTGCCATAAGTCGAGGTGACGATGAGGTAGAACGTGTCCTTCTCCATCGCCGCCGGGTCCACATCAGCAAGGCTCTGGATATCGCAGTCGAACCCTTCCCCCAGTTCCGCCTCGATGTCTTCGCACAACATCTCGGAATTGCCCGTTTCGGACCCGTAGTAAATTCCAACTTTCATTCAACGCTCCCTAATGCACGCGTTCGGGTTCCGCGGCTTTGTACCGACGGCACATTTCGTCTTGCTCGTCCCGCGTCAGCATCATGTAAAGCGCAAGGCACATTCCGGTGCATCCGTCGCATTCCAGTGCGCAAAACGGGCGCTGGACCGGTGCATCGTCTGTAAGGGCTGTTCTGTCGATCTGCATAACATCCTCCATCAGGCCATATGCAGCTTAACATACTCGAAATCCCCTGGCTTGTTGTCGATTCCCACACGGGGCGGCGAAATCCAGCTTGCGTATTTTCCAGGCTCATAGCACGGCTTCATCAATGACTGGATAAAGGCGCCGTCTTCTTTGGTCGGCAGCCACTCAGGCGCACGCGCATCCCACTCTTCCTGAGTGATAAAACGGCCTTCCGGCGTGATCGGCTGGTTTGCAAAAACGCCGATCTTCCGGTGGAATCCCTCATGCGGCAGCTTCAATTCAAAGTCGATGCCCGTGCGCGAAATCTGCTTGTTCCAACGGCGCAAACCACCAGAGGCATCGCGCACATAGTCATCGCGCAAGCGCATGTTGATGGCTGTCAGGGCGGGCACATCCTCGGTGACGATCTTGCCATCGACGATGCTCGCCACCTTGTAGGTGTCATTTGTCAGCTTGTGATCGTCCTCGATCCGCTGCTCCATGTAGCGGCCCTTGATACCGGCATTAAAGGCATTGGCGGCGTTGGTGCTGACCTCTTGCCCAAACAGGTCAAGGCTCAGCGTGTAATGCAGGTTCAGCTTTTTCTGGATTGTAGGCAGGTCAATGACACCCAGATCGCGGATTTTGTCGATGTCATAGGGATCATCGATCCCGTTCTCCTGCATCGCGGCCAAGGTCGCCTGAATGGTCCGGGTCACACCCGTTTCGCCCACGAACATGTGGTGTGCTTCTTCGGTCAGCATGAAACGACAGGTGCGTGAAAGCGGGTCAAACCCGGACTGCGCAAGGCTTTCCAACTGCATCTTGCCGTCACGATCGGTGAAATAGGTGAACATGAAGAAGGACAACCAGTCCGGCGTTTCCTCGTTGAACGCGCCCAGCATCCGCGGTGCCTCGTCCGAACCGGACGAGCGCACCAGCATATCATCCGCCTCCTCACGCCCGTCCTTGCCGAAATACTTCTGCAGCAAATACACCATGGCCCACAGGTGCCGCCCTTCTTCCACATTCACCTGAAACAGGTTGCGCATGTCATAAAGTGACGGCGCAGTCAGCCCAAGAAAGCGCTGCTGCTCGACCGACCCCGGCTCAGTATCGCCCTGGATCACGATCAGGCGCTTGAGCATGTTACGGTACTCGCCCGGGACTTCCTGCCATGCGGGTTCGCCGTAATGCTCACCCATGGGAATCCGCCGGTCTTCGACGGCGGGGGCCAATAGGACACCCCAGCGATATTCGGGCATCTTCACATAGTCGAACTTGGCCCATCCCTTCGGATCCACGCTCACAGCGGTGCGCAGATAAACCATGCTTTCCTGAAAATTCTGCGGGATCAGGTCATTCCACCAATTGATATACCCGGGATGCCATTTCTCCAGCGCCTTCAGCACCTTGCGATCCTGGCTCAGCCCCACATTGTTGGGGATTTGGGTGTCATAGCTGACGTTCATCACAGTCATGTCTTCATATCCTCCGGGAGCCAAAGATTTTTCGTACGAAAAATCTCAGGCCCGTTACACACGTTCCATATTGAAATCTCCGCGCACACCGGTCCCGTACCGTTGCAACGCGCCGTCTTCGCCAACCGCATTGGGGCGGTTGAAAATCCAGTTCTGCCATGCCGTAAGACGGCCAAAGATGCGCGTCTCCATTGTCTCGGGTCCCGCAAAGCGCAGGTTCGCCTCCATTCCCGTCATGGCATCGGGTGAGAAGCTCGCACGTTCTTCAAGGAAGATGCGAATTTCATCCTCCCAATCGATGTCATCAAGGATTTCGGTCACCAGTCCCGTCTCATCAGCCTCCTCGGCCTCAAGCGCCTTACCAATCTGATCGCGCAGCCCCGCGGCATCGTCCGATCCGTAGAATCGCGTCTGCAATCGGGTCAGATCATTGCTCATCGGGTAGGCTCCAAAATTCCCTTCGCTCAAGGTGATGGTGGCAAGGGGTCGATTGTCTCCCTCGAACTCGTCCTCCATCATGTAGGAACGATCGACAGCCCAGATCAGCTCGGCCAGCACACCGGCAAAGCAACCCCCATGCTCGACCAGCGCCACCAATGACCGCGAGGTCACATCGACCCGCTTCAGCACACGCTTCCAGTAGTGCCGGATTTCGTTGGCCAGCCAGTGGTCAGAGTTGTTCAGGATCAACGCCTCATGCGCCAGAACAGCCTCCGGATCGCCTTGGCTGCGAATCACCCACAGGCCAGCCTCCATTTCGTTGAGGCGCAGGTGCAGAATGGCATCCTCCAACTCACGCGCCAACCGCAGGATGTAGGACTGATCACCTTCAGCCACCAAGGCATCCACGTCTGCAGGGGCATCGCCTTCCGGCCCCTTGATCAAAATCTCCGCCCGCCGCGCGGCGCGATCCACCGTGACCTCAACCAGTCCATAGGTCACCGAGCCATCGTCAGACACGGTTCGCTCAATCGGTCTCAATGCAATCCCTTGCGCCACATCCGGCTTGTCCGAAGCCTCTGCAAACTCGGCCGCCCGTGCCGCAACAACCTCGTCAAAGCGGGCATTGGGCACCGCCTCATCCACCAGCTTCCACTGCACGGCGCGCTTGCCCTTCACGCCCTCCTCGGTCGAACAGAATACATCCGCCCGATCCCGCCGCACCATCCGCTTGTCCGTCACGCGGGTCAGGCCACCCGTTCCCGGCAACACGGCAAGGAGCGGCACCTCGGGCAATGCCACGGACGACGTGGAATCGTCCGTCAGCATGATGTGATTGCACGCCAACGCCAGCTCGTATCCGCCACCGGCGCAGGCGCCTTTCACAGCCGCCACGTATTTCTGCCCACTCTCGGCCTCCGCCGCCTCATAGGCATTGCGCGTCTCGTTCGTGAACTTACAGAAATTCACCTTGTGAGAATGCGCCGCCCCGCCCAGCATCCGGATGTTGGCGCCTGCGCAAAACACCCGGTCCTTGGCGGATTTCATCACAACCACCTTCACCTCTGGATGCTCGAAGCGCATCCGCTGCACCACATCATTCAACTCGATGTCGACGCCCAGATCGTAGGAATTCAGCTTCAACTGATACCCATCGAACAATCCGCCATCTTCATCCACATCCATCCACAGGGTCGCCACCGGGCCGTCATACTCCACACGCCAATGGCGATAGCGGGACGGGTCAGTGCGAAAATCGATGGTCTGGGTCATGAATCACATGCGCCTTGCAAGGTCGAAAGTGGCAGTATGTTACACCGCAATGGGATGAAGATGCACAATATGCCGCTACATACAGCTATTTAATGCACTTTAGTGCGCCTCCGAATGCGCGCCCTCCAGTGCGAGCAACGTCTCGCAGAAACCCGCTACCGCAGGCGTCACGATCTCGGGCGCATCTTGATGCGGCGCATGTCCCGCGCCATCCACGATCAGCGCCTCAATGGGGGAATAGGCGCGTTCCTCAACCTCCCACACCTGCGCAAGCGTGCCATAGGCATCCTCGGCCCCCTGCACGACCAGCGCCGGAATGCGCCAGTGATCAATCGCATCCGCCACATTCCAAGCGGCAAAGCCGGGAGCCGTCCAGGCGTCATGCCACCCGTAAAAGGCCACGTAAGGATCATCGTGATGGCGCGCCAACCGGTCTTTCAGGTCGCCGGTTTCATAGGCCACCTTCGCCGCGCGAATGGCCTCCAACCCCTCAGGCTCTGTAAAGAAGTGCGGCGCGACCAGGATCAGTCCCCGCACGCGCATATCCGACACCGTGCCAGCATAGATGCCCGCAATTGTCGCGCCGTCCGAATGGCCCAGCAACACCGCGTGTTCGATCCCGGCGGCATCCATGAGCGGCCCCAGAACATCCACCGCCTCGCGGCTCATGTAATCCAGCGGGCGCGGCAAAGTGACGGTCGAAGACCTACCATATCCCGCACGGGAATAGGCCAGCACCCCCATGCCGGTTGCCGCAGCCAGCTCGGCAGGCCAGCCCCGCCACAGCCCGACAGATCCAAGCCCCTCATGCAGCATCACCAGCGTCGGTGCGTCACCGGGCGCAGGTCCCCAACACGCATAGTCCAACACTTGCCCCGCAACCGAAACCGTACCCGCCGACCACTCCATCACACATCCTCGCGCAACTTGAACCGTTGGATCTTGCCTGTCGCCGTCTTGGGCAGGCTGTCCACACACTCGACCCAGCGCGGGTACTTCCACTTGCCCACGCGGTCCTTCACATGATCCTTCAGCACCTCTTCCAAGCCCTCGGGGCGCTGCCCATGCGGCACCACAAAGGCCTTGGGTTTGTCCAACCCGTCTGCATCCTTCATCGCCACAACGGCGCATTCCAGCACGGACGCATGAGACGTAATGGCCTGCTCCACTTCGAAGGGGCTGACCCAGATGCCGGATACCTTGAACATGTCATCCGTCCGTCCGCAGTAGACATATCGCCCATCGTCACGGCGCTCATATTTGTCGCCAGTCCATGTCCATACGCCTTCGAATGTCTCGCGCGTCTTGTCGCGCCGGTTCCAATAACCGCCCGCGGCCGAGGCCCCATTGACCAGCAACTCGCCCACTTCGCCCGTGCCAACATCCACGCCACGCTCGTCCACCAGCCGCACCTCATAGCCCGGCACAGGCACACCCGATGTGCCGTACACAACATCGCCCGGCGCATTCGACAGAAAGATATGCAGCATCTCGGTCGATCCAACCCCGTCCAGGATCGGCACACCGGTCAGCTTTTCCCAGCGGGTGCCAACATTCTCCGGCAATGCCTCGCCAGCGGAAATGCACCTGCGCAAGGGCGCATCGGGTGTCCCTTCCGCCTCCATGTGCGCAACCATCGCAGCATAGAGCGTTGGCACGCCGCAGAAGACGGTCGGCTGTTCATCCCCAATCACCTGCACCATGACATCCGGCGTGGGCCGCCCGCCAAAGATCACGACCGTTGCCCCAACCGACATGGGAAAGGTCATCGCATTGCCCAGGCCATAGGCGAAAAAGAACTTGGCCGCCGAAAACACCACGTCCTCTTCCTGCACCTGCAGGACCTGTGCGCCATAGGTGTCGGCCGTGGCCCGTAGGGCCGAATGAATGTGATGCACTCCCTTGGGTTGCCCGGTCGAGCCCGAGGAATAAAGCCAGAAGGCCGTCTCGTCGTCCTTGGCGTCGAACGGTGCAATCGGACCATCAGCCCTAGCCATGAAACTGTCATAGGTCTTTGCACCATCCCGGGCGTCGCCAATAACCACGACCCGGCGCAGGTATGGATTGTCCGCCAAAACGGGCGCCACGACCTCCCACAACGCTCCCGACACAACCAACATCGTGGCGCGACTGTCGCGCAGGATGGCGTCATAAACAGGGGTCGCCAGCAACGTGTTCAGCGGCACCGGAATGACCCCGGCCTTGAGCGCGCCCCAGAACAGGATCGGAAACTCGATCTGATCCAGCACCAGCATCGCCACCCGTTCCTCGGGCCGGATATCTGCCGCAATAAACGCCGCTCCGGCGCGCCCCGACGCGTCAGACAGCGCGCCATAGGTCAGGCTGCGCCCCGTGCCGACCTCACGAAAGGCAACCTTGTTGACCCGCCCCTCGGTGACATGTCGATCCACGAAATACGATGCCGCGTTTGCCATGCGTCCCCTCCCAAAGACTCATGAAGATGCTTTATCCTGCATCCCGCGCCCAATTGCCGCAACCATTCGCCGGACAGTGCGCAATTTAGTGCAACCCAAGCAACCGCGCCGCATTGTCCTTCAAAATACCGGGGCGCACCTCGTCCTTGATGCCGATGCCCTCGAAATCATTGAGCCACCGTTCGGGCGCGATCATGGGCCAGTCCGACCCAAACAGCATCTTCTTGCGCAAGATCGAGTTACAGTATCGCACGAGGATTGGCGGAAAGTACTTCGGCGACCATCCGGACAGGTCGATATAGACGTTCGGCTTGTGCTGCGCGACGGCCAGCGCTTCCTCCTGCCAGGGAAAGGATGGGTGCGCCAGAATGATCTTCAGGTCTGCGAAATCGACAGCCACATCATCCATATACATCGGGTTGGAATACTTCAGGCGCATCCCATTGCCCCCGCGCATGCCAGAACCAACCCCTGTCTGCCCGGTGTGAAACAGGGCAATGCCACCCTCATCCTCGATAGCGCGGTACAGGTCATAAGCCATGCGATCATTGGCATAAAAGCCCTGCATGGTCGGATGAAATTTGAACCCCTTGATGCCAAAGTCGCGCATCAGTCGCTTAGCCTCGCGTACACCCATCTTGCCCTTCCACGGGTCGATACTGGCAAAGGGGATCAGGATGTCGCTGTTCTCGGCAGCGATCTCTGCCACCTCTTCATTGGCATAGCGGCGATAGCCCGTCTCCCGCTCTGCATCGACGGGAAAGATCACGGCAGCGATGTTCTGCGCCCGGTAATGTTCCGCCGTCTCGGGCACAGTCGGCGGATGCTTCCAGGGCGCACGGAAATACTCCGCCATGGTAGATTGCAAGTCGTCATAGCCGTCATCCGCATGACACCCGCACGGCTCTTCCGCATGGGTGTGGATGTCGATGGCGCGGATCTTTTCCAGATCAATCATAGGACAATACTCGCAGGATCATTGTCGTCATAAAGCCGGTCCACCAAGTGGGCCCGGCGCTCCAGCAGCTTGGCAAAATTGAGGTTGCCCTTGGCTGTCACCTCACCTGCCCCGATGTCAGGCGGCTCCGACAAAACCAAGGCGCGCGCCACCACCCGGGCCGAGCCAGAGGTGGTTTCAGATCGTGAAAACATACGACTACGTATGTCACATGATGCTGCGCAGCATAAAGCACCGTTATCAGCCGCTCCATCCACCGCATCAGGCCCCGGAACCACCAACATCCCGACCTCATCGCGCCCGGCACCGCAGATCACCAAATCCTGCGCCAACGGGCCTAGCAGCGCCAGCATCTCCAGCCGGATTTGCGCCGCCTGCACCCATATCCCCGTGCTCAGCTTGAAGTCTTCGGACAACCGCCCGTCAAAGCGCAAGCCCTTGCCCATATCGTCCGGATCAACAAAACGCATCGCATCTCCGGTGATGAAAAACCCCTCATCATCAAAGGTTTCTTCGGTTTTCCCAGGGGCATCGTGGTAACCTGAGAACACGTTGTCCCCTTTTACCCGCACGTCCATGCGCCCCGTCCCGTCATCCACCAACTTTACGGTCACGCCCGTCATCGGCACGCCGACAATGCCGGCGCCCTTGGCGGGCACATGCTGCAAAAGCGCGGCAGGCGCCGTCTCCGTCAGCCCCCAGCTTGACGTGATCAGCGGCATCCGACCCGCCGAATCCATCGCCATACGCTCAAGTATGTTCCACGTCCCCTGAGGCAGCGACGCACCCGCATAAAAGATCATATCAAGGTTACGAAAATACGTCTCACGCAGCGTCGCATCCCGCTCCATTGCCGCAACCAATTGGGCAAACCCAATCGGCACATTGAACGAGATCGTGCCCGACACCAGCCCCAGATTCTCGACCGTGCGCGCAAACTTCGCAGGGATCGGCGCACCATCGTCAATATACAGCGTACCCCCATTCGCCAGCACCAAGTTGAAGTTATGCGATCCACCAAACACATGATTCCACGGCAGCCAATCCACCAACACCGGCGGGCGGGCGGAGACAAAGGGCAAACCATCCCGGATCTGCGCCTGATTGGTGGTTATCATCCCGTGGGTCGTCACCACGGCCTTCGGGTCGGACGTCGAGCCGGAGGTCAAAAGCAGCTTCGTCACCGTCGCGGGCCCAACACCGGCATGGGCCGCAGCAACATCCGCCGACCCGGTCAAACCATCCAACGCAGCCGCGCGACCGGACACCACACGCGACACCAGCTTCGGGCACTCAAACACATCCAGCGCAGGGCCAAACGCGTCATCATCGGCCGCATAGACCAACGCGGGCTTCACGAGGTCGCGCACATACTTCAACCGTCCCCGAGCCGCCGGGATCAGGCTATATTGCGCGGCCACGGGAACGGTCACCAGCCCAACATATTGCGCGGCCAACGTCAGCAACGCATGGTCAACCGAATTGCCAGACAGGATCAGGATCGGCCCATCGACACCGCGCGCCAGCAGACCGGCGGCCAAATCACGGACACGGTTAAGCGCATCAACATACGATACCGTATACCAACCCTCCCCGGACCGCTCGGCCAGAAACTCCGCATCCGGTGTCCGCGCCGCCCACCGATCCAGCCACACCCCCGTGCAGCGATCGACGGCAGACATCTCGTATCCGGACCGCAACAGGATCGACCCATCGGCACGATCCTCCCGCACCACCTTGTGCGGCCGCAGGTCCAGATGGTCCGTCATCCCCGCCCCTCGATCCGCATCAGCGCCTTCTTTACAGCGGCAATCTCAACCTCGCGCAGTCCGTCCAGCATGCGCCGGTCATGCGCACGCACCGCCGCCCGCGCCTTTTCATAAACCTGCCGCCCCGCCAACGTGCATTGCAGGGCATAGGCGCGGCGATCCGTCTCGCTCGGGGCGCGTGTCACCCACCCGGCCTCTTCCAGTTGGTCCACATAGACCACCACATTCGCCCGCTCGACAGACAGCGCCTCGGCCAACTGACTGGGGCGCAGACCCGGGTTCTCAACAATCATCGACAGGGCAGAAAAGGTCAGCATACGCAGTCCAAAGGGTTCCAACGTCCGCGCCAGATCCGCCTGCAACACATTGAACGCACGCTTCATGTTGTAGCCGACAAAATCACGCAGCGCCGCGTCCGACGCACCACCCTCGGGCTTCTCCTTTGGCTTTTCCATCACCGGAACCTCGGGCTGCGTTTTTCAAGAAAGGCCGCCAAACCTTCGGCAGCATCGGGAGAGGTCTGTGACAACGCCGTGGCCAGGCTTTCAACAAACAGCCCGTCCTGCCGCGACATGTCTGCAATCCGCGCGATCCCCTGGATCATCATGTAATTCGACAGTGGCGCGTTCCCGGCAATCTGTGCCGCAATCTCCAACGCGCGGGGCAGCGCCTCACCCGGACCAACCGCATAATGCGCCAGTCCCAGCGCCACGGCCTCGTCCGTTCCATATTTGCGCCCAGTCAGCATCATCTCGGTCATCCGGTCCGGCCCAAGGATACGCCCAACGCGCACGGTCGCCCCACCCCCGACAAAGATCCCGCGCCGCCCCTCGGGCAGTTGGAAGATACAATCAGGCTCGGCAATCCGCACATGGGTCGACGTGGCCAACTCCAACCCACCGCCAATCACAGCGCCCGTCATGGCCGACACAACGGGCAGGCCAGATCCCTGCACCTTGTCCATCACCGCATGCCATCCGCGCGAATGGTGCAAGGTGCCCTCGGCATCGCGCGCCACATGCTCCGACAGGTCCAGACCGGCACAGTAATGCCCCCCCGCCCCCGTTATGACGGCAACACGCACACCCTCCGGCGGCGTGGAAAAGAACGCATCGATCTCGGCCAAAAGCCCGTCCGACATCGCGTTGCGCTTGTCCGGGCGATTGAGCGTCAGAACCGCAACCGCCTCCTGAACATCCACCCGTAAATCCGGCATGCACGCCCCTTTAGTTATGCTACATAACTATCCAAGCACACCTCCTCCATTCCGGCAAGTCCGCCCTTAACGGCTCATTAAGGTTAACCCACCGAGCGTGACCTTAACCCCGCTCGACACGCCGAAAACGCCCCAGCCGGTGTACGGGGGGTGCACAGGGGGTGTACGGATGGTGACAGGCCCGTCGCCCTTGTTTTCATGGCGTTAACGCCTGTGTCAGGCAAAACCCGCCGTTCAGACCAACGAACGTTGCGCGTCATGGGATCAGGAACAGCGTGATCGCCGGGAAAGCGACCAGCAGAATCACCCGGAAAATGTCCGACCCGACAAAGAACAGAACGGCCTTGTAGGTCTCGGTCATCGGCGTCTCGCGATCCATCGCATTGATGATGAACAGGTTCATCCCCACCGGAGGCGTAATCAACCCGACCTCCACAACGATCAGCACCAGAATGCCAAACCAGATCGCCACATGTTCGGGCGTCATCCCGAAATCAAGGCCCGAGATCACCGGGAAAAAGATCGGCACCGTCAGCAGGATCATCGACAGGCTGTCCATCACGCAGCCAAAGATCAGGTAGAACAACAGGATCACGCTCAGCACCAGGATGGGCGTAAACCCTTGGGACAAAACGAAATCAGCCAGCCATTGCGGTGCGCCCGACAGGGCGAGGAAGTTGTTGTAGAGCGACGCGCCCAACACAATGAAAAAGATCATTGCGGTGGTCTTGGCCGTCCCGATCAGGGCTTCGCCCAGCACGCGCCACGTCAGGTTGCCGCCCATCAGCGCAACCAGCCCTGTGCCGGCAGCGCCCACGGCGGCGCCCTCGGTCGGGGTGAACCACCCGGCATAGATCCCGCCCACAACCAGCGCGAAAATCGCCAGAACCGGCCATGTCTCGGCCAGCGCCTTCCAGCGTTCCGCCATCGGCACCGCCGCGCGCGTGCCCGCGCTGTCCGGATATAGCCGCACATAGATCGAGATGGTGATAACATAGCCAATGGCCGCCAGAATACCGGGGATGAAGGCGGCCAGGAACAGTTTGGCAATGTTCTGTTCGGTGATGATCGCATAAATTACAAGGATCACGGATGGCGGGATCAGGATGCCCAGCGTACCGCCCGCGGCCAGCGTCGCGGTCGAGAATCCCCCTGAATATCCGTATCTTTTCAGCTCCGGCAGGGCCACGCGGCTCATCGTGGCGGCCGTCGCCAGCGACGATCCGCAGATCGCCCCGAACCCGGCGCAGGCCCCCACGGATGCCATCGCAACCCCGCCCCGGCGGTGACCCAAAAAGCTCTCTGCCGCCTTGAACAGCGCGGTCGACATGCCCGACAGGGTGGCGAATTGACCCATCAGCAGGAACATCGGGATGATGGTTAACGAGTAGTTAGAAAATGTGGTGTAGGTTTCGGATTTGAGCTTGGCGAGGATCGGCGTCGGGTTGCCGTTCATCGCGAATATCCAGCCCAACAGGCCCATCAGGAACATGGCCAGCCCAATCGGCGCCCGCAAAAAAATCAGGCCCAGCAGAATAGGGAACGACCAGAAGCCCAGTTCCAGCCGGGTCAGGCCCAGAAATTGGACAATCTCGCGAATCCAGTCCATGGCCCGTTAACCCTCTGGCAAGATGTGGCGACCCGTCGCGGCTTCCACCAGCCGCGCCCAGGCGCAGTAAACAGCCGTCAGGCTCGCAATGGCTGCGGCACCCACGCTCGCGGCATAGGCCCACCAGACCGGAAATTGCAGGAACAAAGTCGTCTCACCATTGCCCAGATAGCGCAGCATGCCTTCGTACAGGCGCAAGGCGATGAACACGATGACGATGGCCAGCACGACCTCCCAAAAGGCGCGCAACCAGCCCAGCGGACGGCGCGGCATAGACGATGTGAACACGTCCACAGTCGCATGATTGCCGTAGAACTGGCAGACCGGGAAAAAGGCGAAAATGGCAAAGGCGACACCCGCCTCGGTCAGCTCATAGGTGCCGTTGATTTCATCCACGCCGGTCGCTACCAGCCATTCACCCAAGGTGACCATCCAGCCATCGGCCATGGAATGCCCCAGCTTCGACAGCTCGCGCCCGATGATCGACAGCGTGGTCAACAGGATCAGAATGACCAGAACGATCCCCCCGATCACCGCCGACATCCGCGACAGCCATTTCACCACCTCGTGCATACCCGCCTCATTTTATTGGAAAATCGGGCCGCGACATCTCTGCCACGGCCCGACTTCAAAGGTAAAAAAACGGTTAGCCTTCGTAGGCATCCATCAGCGCGCGCGCCTCATCGATCAGGGCTTGCCCGTCGATACCTTTGCTTTCCATATCAGCCACCCATTCGTCATAGATGGGCTGCGCTGCGGTACGCCATGCTTCCAGATCACCACCCGACACGGTCACGATATTGTTGCCGTTGTCGACAGCAGCCTGACGGGCCGGACCATCTGAGTCCGCCTGCGTGCCACCGGCAAAGATGCTGAACTCCAGACCGGAGTTGTCATCAATGACCTTCTGCAGATCAGCAGGCAGGGACTCGTAGCGATCCTTGTTCATCGCCAGCACAAATGTCAGCGTGTACAGGGCATTGCCTTCAAACTCGGTGTGATTGCCCACCAGTTCCGGTACCTTCAGGGCACCCGTGACTTCCCACGGGATCGTGGTGCCGTCGATCACACCTTTGCTCAGACCCTCAGGCACGGCAGGAACAGGCATCCCGACAGGGGTAGATCCCATCTTTTCCAGCAAGGTATTCACGGTGCGCGACCCGCCCCTGATCTTGAGGCCGGCCATATCGGCCGGGGTCTTCACTTCGGTGTTGGTGTGGATCATGCCCGGCCCATGCACCCATGTCCCAAGGATATGTACATCCTTGAACTCGGTATCTTTCATATGCTTTTCAAACATTTGCCAGTAGGCGGATGACATCGCGCGGGCATCTGTCATCATGAAGGGCAGCTCGAACACCTCGGTGCTGGGATAGCGTCCCGGCGTGTAACCAACCACGGTCCAGACGATATCCGCCACACCATCAATGGCCTGGTCCATCAGCTCTGGCGGGCGCCCGCCCAGCTGCATGGATGGATAGCGATCCACCTTGATCCGCCCACCCGAGGCTTCTTCGACATTGTCAGCCCAGACATCCAGCACCAGCTTGGGCACGTTGGCTTGCGCGGGCAAGAACTGGTGCAGGTTCAGCGTCACCTCTTGCGCCAGTGCGGCGGTGCCGGAGCCGATGGCGAACGCGGCAGCGCCGACCATGTTCAGAAATGATTTGCGTGTAAGTGACATGAATTTCCTCCCTTATCCGGTCGGGCAC
Organism: Tateyamaria omphalii; assembly: GCF_014651375.1. Lineage (GTDB taxonomy): Bacteria > Pseudomonadota > Alphaproteobacteria > Rhodobacterales > Rhodobacteraceae > Tateyamaria > Tateyamaria omphalii. The sequence goes on along the minus strand of NZ_BMWT01000001.1, from coordinate 1,006,224 downwards.
GTGCGGCCTGACTCGCTCTTCCAGAGAGATTGTTATGCAACGCAACTAAATCTGTCACCCGCCTTTGTAACTATATCGCCGCTTTTGGCCGATGCTGCTCAGCCACGCGGACGGGTTGTTTCGGGATCATACGGGCCGGGTGCAACGACCCTGCACGGCACAAGCTCACCCAACATATCCACCGTGATTTCAGTGCCTTGCGCTGCCAAATCAGGACGCACAAAGGCATAGGCAAGGTTCATCCCAACCCGATGCCCCCAGTCGCCCGAGGTTACAGCCCCCACGACACAGTTATCCTGCATCAACGATGCCCCCGGTTGCGCGTGCGAGGTGGTGCAGTCGATCTGCAAACTCACCAGCTTGGCCGTCGGCCCCTTGGTCTGCCGCATTTCAAGCGCCGCCTTGCCCACGAAATCCTTGTCTATCTTCACGAACCGGTCCAGCCCGGTCTCGAACGGATCGAACTCAGTGATCAAGTCGGCCTTCCAATGCAGATACCCCTTCTCCATCCGCATGGACTCGACCGCCCGCGCCCCGAACAGGCGCAGCCCATGCGCCTCACCCGCCGCGCGCAGCGCCAGATAGGCAGCGTAAAGCTGGTTGTTCGGCACATGGATTTCATACGCCAACTCGCCCGAAAAGCTGACTGACATCACGACCGCAGGCGCAATCCCAACAAAGGCGCGGCGCACCGACAACCAGGGGAACGCCGCCGCTGACCAATCGCCACGAGAGGCGGCTGAAAGTACATCTCGCGCCTGTGGCCCCGCCAGAACGAGGATCGTCCAGCCGTTCGTAAGCGACTGAAACGACACGTCAAACCTGTCCGCATGTGCGCGCAGCCAGTCCATGTCATGCCACTCGGCAGCGGCCGCCGACCCATACCAGACAGGCCCATCAGGGATATTGGCAATCGTCGCCTCGCCCTTCACGCAACCATGATGGTTCAGCAAATAACCGAGGCCCACCTTGCCCGCCTTCCGCGTCACTCGCCCACAGATCACGTGGTCAAGGAAGTCGTGTGCATCCGGCCCCGTGATCTCGATCCGGTTGAACCCGTTGACCTCAGCCAGGCCAACACCGGTCTGCACCGCCGTTACTTCCTCGGCCACGACATCAAACGCCTCGTCAAACTGGAACCCGTGCGTCACGTCAAAGTCAGGCGACGGCTTGAAGTACTCCGCCCGCTCCCAGCCATTCACGACCGTGAACTCTGCCCCTTCCGCTGCCAACACCGGGGTCAGCGGTGTTGTCTTCATGGGCCGCCCTGCAGGGCGATGCTCATTCGGGAAATGGAACCGAAACTCGTTCTGATAATCCTCAATGGCCTTCAGCGCGGTCAGTTCCACGTTGCCGTGTCCGGTGAACCGGCGAGGGTCGAGACACCACGTGTCATAGCACGCTTCCCCATGCACGATCTGCTGCGCCAGCAGCCAACCATGGCCGCCGCCTTCACCCAGCCCGGCGCGCAACCCGATGATGCAAAACGCATTTCTCTTGCCCGGGACCGGCCCAACCAGAGGCGCCCCATCGATGGTGTACGTGATCGGTCCGTTGACGACGTTCTTGATCCCCACCTCTGTCAGTGCGGGCATACGGGCAAAGGCACCCTCCAAAACATCCGTGATCCGGTCCAAATCATCCGGGCACAGATCATTGGAAAAGTCCGGCGAAATCCCGTCCATGCCCCAGGTCTTGCAATCCTGTTCGTAGAACCCCAGCAGCAGGCCGTTCTTTTCCTGACGGCAGTAGTAGTCGCTGATCGGGCAACGCAACAGCGGCATCCGGTGGCCTGCCGCCACGATGCCGGGGATCTCGTCGGTCACGAAGTACTGGTGCTCCATCGACATGACGGGGTGGTGCACCCCCATCATCGCGCCCACCTCGTTCACCCGGTAGCCGCAGGCGTTTACCACCACCTCGCAGGCGATATCGCCCCTGTTTGTATGAACGATCCAGCTGTCGTCCTTCAATTGGGTCAGCCCCGTCACATTCGTCTGACGATAGACCTCCGCCCCTGCCTTGCGCGCCCGCCGCGCCAGCGCCTGACAAAGCGAGGCCGGGTCAATATCTCCGTCATTCCCGTCCCACAGCCCGCCCAACAGGTTGTCGGTCGAGATCAGCGGATGGCGGCGCGCGCAATCCTCGGCGTCAATCACCTCGAACTCCACCCCCATGCCCCGCGCCATGGACGCGAAATGGCGATAGCCATCCATCTGCGCCTCGGTGTTGGCCAACCGGATGCCGCCATCCCCGTGATTGTACTGCACCGGGTAATCCGGATCGTCACGCAGTTCCTGATACAGGTTGATGGAATGCGTCTTGAGGCCCACCATCGTCTGGTTCATGCCAAAGTTCGTCACTTGCGCCGCCGAATGCCACGTGGTGCCGCTGGTCAATTCGTCCCGCTCGACCAGCACCACATCCGTCCACCCTTCTTGCGTCAGGTGATACAGGGTGGAACAACCGGCAATGCCGCCGCCAATCACAACGCACCGGGTTTGAGTCTTCATGGGAACGCCTTTCCATTGCATGTTGTCAGGAACATTGAAGGGCAAGCCGGAACGTTCAATTGGGGTGCTTCGGTTTCAGCGTCTGCGAAACTTGGATTTAAAGATGTGAAAGGCAGCACTATGCCAGTGAAAGAGACCCAATCCATGATCGCAGGCATGGCCCCCGATCTGCGCCCGGGCACTTGGGTGTTTTGCAGCGATCCGGCGCCCGCGGCGATACCGTCAGACGCATTTGCACTGGTCCGCGAGGCCGAGGGGGCGACACTCATCCTGCCTGCCGGCACCGCGGCGACTCTGGGATACGATGTTTCATTGGAAATGCGCCAGATTACGCTGAACGTGTATTCAGACCTCGAAGGCATCGGGTTGACTGCGGCTGTAGCAGTGGCGCTGGCCGAAGCAGGCATAAGTTGCAATGTGGTTGCAGCCTATCACCACGACCACGTCTTCGTTCCTGCGCCAGATGCGGAACGCGCCGCGTCGGTGTTAGTGTCGTTGCAATCCTCTGCTCTGGATCAGGACTAGGTGCCGTCCAAAAAACCCTGTGATTAATGCAGCGAACTGACACCCATGGTTTGCACATTGGAATAGGTCAGTAGCTTGGGGAGGCTTGAACGCGCGCACTCAGCGGAACGCCAATGGCGATGCGTGTAAGTCGGGCCCCTGTCCGGGCCCAGCATCCCAAGCAGACGTACCGGTGGATGATGGTGGCGTGGGGGAGACTTGAACTCCCGACCTCTCGATTATGAGTCGAGCGCTCTAACCAGCTGAGCTACCGCGCCATGGAGGCGTGACCTATGCCAGCGCCTCAGTGTCGTCAAGACAGAAATCAGGACTTTGTGGACCGGACCGTTTCGATCATCAGCGCCACGTTGTCCGGGTCTGCATCCGGGGTGATCCCGTGACCCAGATTGAAGATGTGCGGCCCCTTGGAAAACGCCTGCACAATGGCCCGCGTCTCGTCTATCAGCGCCTGACCACCCGTCACCATGTGCGAGGAGGCCAGGTTGCCCTGCACACAGCCGCTGGTCTGAACATTGGCCGCCGCCCAGTCCGGCGATACCGAGTTGTCCAGCGCCACGCAATCCACGCCCGTCGCCTTGTGGAACCCTATGTACCCATCCCCCGCCTCCCGCGGGAAGCCGATGACCGGAATGTGGGGATAGCGCGCCTTGAGCGCCGCCGTGATCTCGGCACAGGGCGCAACAGCGTATTTCTGAAATGCCTCCCCCTTCAAAGACCCTGCCCAACTGTCAAAGATCTTCACGACCTCGGCCCCGGCCTCGATCTGAGCCGCAAGATACTCAATCGTAGCGGCCGTAATCCGCGCCAACAGCGCCTCAAAGGCCACGACATCCCCCTGCATCAACGCATGTGCCGGCCCCTGATCCGGCGTCCCGCGCCCGGCGATCATGTAGGTCGCCACAGTCCACGGCGCGCCAGCAAAACCAATCAGCGTCGTCTCCTCCGGCAGCTCCTGCCGCAGAATGCGCACCGTCTCGTAGATCGGGTTCAGAGTCTCGTGAATGTCATCCATAGGCTTCAGCGCATCCACGCCCGCCTGATCGGTAATGGTCGACAGGCGCGGCCCCTCACCGGTCACAAACCACAGATCAGCGCCCAGCGCCTGCGGCACCAGCAGGATATCAGCAAACAGAATGGCCGCGTCGAACCCATAGCGACGGATCGGTTGCAACGTCACCTCGGCCGCCAGCTCCGGGTTGTAGCACAGCGACAGAAAATCACCGGCCTGCGCGCGGGTCGCGCGATATTCGGGCAGGTAACGCCCAGCCTGCCGCATCATCCAGATGGGTGGCGTCGGCAACACCTCACCCGCCAAAGCCCGCAAAATGGTCTTGCCGGTCCCGCCATCTTTCATCACACACGCCCCTGTCTATTCGTTTCCAGTTGTCAACATAAGTTGACACATCTAAAAGATAAAGTCATGACCGTGCGCCTACCAACTCCATCCGCCCCGCTCAAGATCGGAACCCGCGGATCCCCCCTCGCCCTTGCCCAAGCCTATGAGACGCGCCAGCGTCTGAGCAGCGCCTTCGACGTGGCCCAAGAGGCGTTCGAGATCGTTGTGATCAAGGTGACGGGCGACAATCGGTCGATGATCGCCGTTGATCGCCCGCTGAAAGAGATTGGAAACAAGGGCCTTTTCACACGGGAAATTGAAGACGCGCTGCTCGAGGGCGGTATCGACATCGCCGTCCACTCGACAAAGGACATGCCCACGGTCCAGCCGGACGGTCTGATCCTCGACACGTTCCTCCCGCGCGAAGATGTGCGGGACGCCTTTGTGTCGCACAGCCTGACACGGATCACCGATCTGGCCGAAGGCGCCACGGTCGGCACCTCGTCCCTGCGTCGCCGGGCGCAACTCCTGCACAAGCGGCCCGACCTGAACGTCGTCGAGTTCCGCGGCAATGTACAAACCCGGCTGCAGAAATTGGCAGACGGCGTGGCAGACTGCACCTTCCTTGCCAGCGCGGGCCTCAGCCGGCTGAACATGACCGACGTGCCAGCCACGCCCATCGAACCATCCGATATGCTGCCGGCCATCGCCCAAGGGGCCATCGGGATCGAACGGCGCATCGATGACACCAATACAGCCGAGATGCTGTCGGCCATCCACGACACACCAACGGGCCAGCGCCTCGCAGCTGAACGCCAGTTCCTGTTTACGCTCGATGGCTCCTGCGAAACCCCCATCGCCGGGCTTGCCACGCTTGACGGCAGCACGCTCACCCTCACCGGCGAAGTCCTGCGCCCCGACGGCTCGGACGCGATCAGCAGTACCCGCCAGGGACCCGTTGCAGATGGTGCAACTATGGGCACCGACCTGGCCCAAGACCTTCTGAAATCCGCAGGCCCCGGCTTCTTCGACTGGCACTGATCCAAATTCACTTTGCCAAGTAAACCTCGGGGGAGGTCGCAGACCGAGGGCAGAGCCCCAATGAACGGCACAGTTGCCACCCGACCCTTCGGGGAGGATTTTTCAAAACAGGGAAGAGCGGACCGACACCGCTTTTCTCAACAATAGGCTCAGGCCTTGACCGACTCAGAGGCAAAGCAGCACGCTTGCACCATGCCCACACCGCGCCGTCATCTGCCCACGCATGAGGTCGAAAACCAGCCTGACCCGCTGGGTGATGTGAACCTGTTTGCAGACGATCCCATTCTGGTCACGACCGCGCCCGATCACCTAAAAGAGTATGGCGCTGCCTTGGGGCGGGCCGACACACGTGCAACAGGACAAGCGGCCAATCGGCATATACCGGAACTGACCCTCTTCGATACAGGCGGGCGGCGGTTGGACGAGGTCTCGTTTCACCCCGCCTATCACCAGATAATGTCACTCAGCCAAGGCGCAGGCTATGCCGCGACCGCCTGGGATAGCGGCAGCCACGTGGAACATGCCGCGATGGTCTACATGGCCAACCAGGTTGAACCGGGTCATTGCTGCCCGCTGACCATGACCTATGCCGCTGTTCCCGCCCTGCAGGCTGATCCAAAACTGGCCGCTACCTGGGTGCCCAAGCTGACAGCCCGCTCTTACGACCCCAGCGTCCTGCCAATCGATCAAAAAACATCCGCGACACTTGGCATGGCCATGACCGAGAAACAGGGCGGTTCGGATGTGCGCGCCAACACCACGCGCGCTGCGCCGGATGGCGATCACTGGCGGCTCACGGGTCACAAATGGTTCTGCTCTGCTCCCATGTCCGACGGCTTCCTGACTCTCGCCCAAACAGACAAGGGGCTAACCTGCTTTCTGGTCCCACGCTGGCTTGAGGGCGACCGGAACGCAATCCACCTCATGCGGCTCAAGGACAAGCTGGGCAACAAGGCGAATGCCTCGTCAGAGATCGAGTATCACGACGCCCTCGCCTATCAACTCGGCGACGAGGGGCGCGGCGTACAGACCATCATCGAAATGGTGCACCACACGCGTCTAGACACGGCCATCGCGCCCGCGGGGCTGATGCGTGGGGCGCTGACCCACGCCATGCACTGGGCGCGGCACCGGCGCGCGTTCCAGAAAACCCTAATCGACCAGCCATTGATGGGGGCCGTGCTCGCCGATTTGATCCTCGACTGGCAGGCTGCGACACACCTTGGACTGCATGTCGCCAAAGCATTCGACGATCCAGCGGCCCGCCCCTTTGCCCGCATCGCGGTGGCCCTCGCCAAATTCCTCAACAACAAGCTATGCCCGCGCGTGACCCTGGAGGCGATGGAGGTGCTGGGGGGTATGGGATATGTCGAGGATACGCCTATGCCAGTGTATTACCGCGAAGCGCCTCTGAACAGCATCTGGGAAGGGTCCGGCAACGTGATCTGCCTCGACATACTGCGCACACTGGCGCGCGAGCCAGAGGCTGGAGACGCTTTGACAACAGACCTCGACAGTGCGACCGGGCAGGACACCCGCTACGACCAGGCCCTGAAAGACCATCGCGCCCGCTGGCCTGCTCTGCCTGCCGAACACGAGGCGCGCGCCTTTGCCGAACGCACGGCGCTTCTTCTGGCGGCCTCCGTTCTGATCCGCCAAGCGCCTTCTGCAGTCGCAGACGGGTTCATCAACACCCGTATCCACGCGCCCTCAGGTCAGATCGCAGGCAGCGCCACGGACCTCAATGTCCCAAGCGTTCTGGCCAGTTTCGAAAGCTGAACGGGTCGGCGGGCGGGCGCCTTTGCGCACCGCGCAAACAGAGCCGCCCGCCGACATTCAAAAAACCACACCCCGTTGGGCACGAGGGTGCAACGCGCAGGGTTAAAATAGGCATATCGAACCGTGCGGCGCTCAACCCGCTGAAAACACGACGCATTCACAGACAGATTAATCTTCAGATAAGGCCGCGAACAGCTTGTCCCCGCGGGGACAAATCACACCCACTTCGCCAAAGGCGGTAAGGACATCAGCACAGCGTTCGCATCGTGCCCCGTCTCAAGCCCGAACTTCGTCCCCCGATCATAGACCAGGTTGTACTCGGCATAGAGCCCGCGATGCACAAGTTGCTTGTGCTTGTGATCCTCGTCCCAGTCCTGCACCCGACGCTTCTCGACCAGAGGCAGATACGCTGGCAAAAAGGCCCGCCCGATGTCCTGGGTGAGCGCAAAATCCGCCTCCCAGTCGCCGGTGCAGTGGTCATCCATGAAGATGCCCCCGACACCCCGCGCACGGTTCCGGTGTGGGATATAGAAGTATTCGTCCGCCCACTCCTTGAGGCGCGGATAATGGGCGTCCCCATGGGGATCCAGATGGGCCTTCTGCTGGGCGTGGAAATGCGCCGTATCATCCGCGTACTCGATGCAGGGGTTCAGGTCGGACCCTCCTCCGAACCACCACGCATGGGGCGTCCAGAACATGCGCGTGTTCATGTGTACCGCCGGACAATGCGGGTTCTGCATATGGGCAACCAGACTGATGCCCGAGGCCCAGAACCGCGGGTCATCCTTCATCCCCGGAATGCCCTTACGGGCCGCCATGGCATTCTGCGCCCGTTCGCCCAAGGTGCCGTAGACGGTCGAGACATTCACCCCAACCTTCTCGAACACACGCCCCCCGCGCATCACGCTCATCAGCCCACCGCCCGCGTCTGATCCATCGTCGGACGTGCGCTTGGTGTCCGTCACCTCGAACCGCCCGGGCGCCTCATCGGACATCGGGCCAGTGCCTTGGGTGTCTTCCAGCTTTTCAAATGCAGCCACGATATCGTCCCGCAACTGACGGAACCACGCAGCGGCGCGGGTTTTCTGGCTATCGAACTGTTCGGTCATGGCGGGCTGTCCTGCTTGGTTGACAGATTTCTAGCCCAACGGTCCCCGCGGGGCCAAGCGCAAACTCTAATGCGCTGGCGCATCAACCGGGTCGAGCAGGCTGCGCCCCCCGTCCACGGTCATCACATCCCCGGTCATGAACCCGGATCCATCTGAGGCCAGAAACTGCACCGCATCCACCAGCTCCGTCGGGCTCGCGATCCGGTGCAAAGGCGTGTGCCCCTCGATGGTCTCACGCCAGTCAGGGTTATCGGCAATCGAGGCTTTGAGCGAGGCCGACATGACAGACCCGAAGGCTACCGCATTCACGCGGATACGTTCTGGGGCCAGCGCAAGGGCCATGGACCGCGTCATCTGCTCAAGACCGGCAGACGCAATGGAGTAGCCAAGCAACTCGGGACGTGTCTGATGCGCAGCGATGGAACTGAGGTTGATAATCGACCCGACGCAGGCCGCATCCTCATTGTCCTTGGCCTGTTTGATCATGCGCCGCGCCACCTGCTGGCTCAGCCGCAGGGCCGTCATCAGGTTCTGTTCGAGCAAGGTTTCGACAGAGGTATCCTCGGGGTCCAGCGCGTCGGTTTCCATGACCTGACGGGATGCATTCACAAGGATGTCGATCTGATCAAAGGCGTCAATGGTGGCCGAGACCAGATTGGCGATGGTCAGCCGTTGCCGCAGGTCGCCAGCGAAGTAACGGATGTTCCCTTCTTCGGCGACATCGCCCAACTCTTCGTGCAGCCGCTTTTCATCCATGTCGGCGCACATCACGTTCGCACCGCGATCCGCGAAATGCCGGGCGATGGCGAGGCCAATGCCGTTGGCAGCACCTGTGACGATCGCGGTCTTGCCGTTGATGGAAAAGGACATGGGGCTACCCCTTGTTTTTCTTTGGCCGTTCGGCCCGCACCAGTTTGAACCGCGCATCGCCGTCCAGATCAACCACTTTGGTGAAATGGGACGCAAGGGCATCTTCGTAAGGCAGGTGCCGGTTGGCGACCATCCACAGCGCCCCGTGGGGACGCAGGATGCGTGCCGCATTGGCAATGAAGGCCCGCCCGAGGGACGGATCAGCGCTGCGCGACTTGTGGAAGGGCGGGTTCATGATGACCGCATCGACCTTTTCAGGTGGTGACCATACGGCAGCGTCCGCCCAGTGAAACTGCGCGCGAGGGTCCGTCACATTGTGGCGGGCGCATTGCAGCGCCATGTCATGTGCTTCGACAAGGTGCACGGCTTTGACATCACGGGTCAGGACATGCGCCGAGAGATAGCCCCAGCCTGCGCCCAGATCGGCGACGGTGCCCACCATGGCTTCGGGCAATGCCCCAACCAGCATTTCAGACGCGGGATCGACTCCGTCAGCAGAGAACACCCCTGGCGCAGTCCAGAACCCACCGGGATGCAGTTCCGGGCCGCGAGCCCAATCGGAGAGATCGGCAACACCGGCCATCCAGTAGATCTTGCCATGCGCCTTGGAGATGGGTGCGCCCACCTCGACCCGTTTGCGCAGCGCCTTCAGCATGGAATCTGCGCCGTCAGTCTTTAGCCCGTCGACGATCACGGGGCCATCGGTTTGGGCCATGGCGGCCGCGACGAGCGATTGCGCCTCGGCCCGGGCGCGGGTCAGGCAGACGATGCTGGCGGCAAAGCGGGTGTCTTTGGGCAACTCCGGCGAGACGGAATACCCCATCTGTTCAAAACGGTCGCACACCATGACCAGGGGCGACACGACGTGCACCCGGTCCTTGGGCAGTGCAGACAGGTCGGCTTCCTCAGACGGATGCAGAACGGCCACGGGGCCATTGCCCCATGCGTCCATCGCATCGAGCGCCAGAGGCAGACGATCACCTAGCACCTAGGCGGCCTATTCCTCTTTTTCCATTGTGCATTGCAGGGGGTGCTGATGCCTGCGGGCAAAGTCCATGACCTGCCCCACTTTTGTCTCGGCAATCTCGTGGCTGAAGACACCGACAACGGCGAGACCCTTCTTGTGCACGGTCAGCATGATTTCAAATGCCTGCGCGTGATTGAGGCCAAAGAACCGTTCCAACACATGCACCACGAATTCCATGGGCGTGTAATCGTCGTTCAAAAGCAGCACCTTGTAGAGCGGCGGGCGCTTGGTCTTGGGCTTGGTTTCGGTGACGACGGCGGTGTCGCCATCATCATCCGCCGGACCTGCCGACTTGGGTGCCATCATGTGCATGTCAGACTGCATGCGCGTCCTCATAAACGGGAATCTCTTGGTGAGCTTGGATCACCCTATATAACGCAAGGGCGTGTTTAGGAAAGAGGGCGGCGCGGGAATGTCGCGTCACAAAAAGCGGAATGGGTTTTGAAACGGCATGTATAGCGTTCGATGCAGACGACACGCTGTGGCACAATGAGCGTGTGTTCAAGCTGACGCAGGAGCGGTTTGCCGAGTTGTTGGCCCCACATGTGGATGTGCCCGATCTGGATGCGCAACTGCTGGCCGCAGAGCGGCGCAACATTGGGCACTACGGGTTTGGGGTCAAAGGTTTTGTCCTGTCGATGATTGAAACGGCCCTTGAGGTGACCGAGAACCGGGTGCCGGGAGATGTCATTGGCGATCTGATCGCGGCGGGTCAGGATATGCTGCGCCATCCCATCGACCTTTTGCCCCACGCGGACGAGGCCGTGGCCCGCGCCAAGGAACACGGCCCGGTCCTGTTGATTACAAAGGGCGATCTGCTGGATCAAGAGCGCAAGCTGGCGCAGTCCGGTCTGGGTGACCTGTTTGATGGGGTCGAGATCGTGTCGGACAAGACCCCGGCTGTATATGCCCGCATCTTTGAGAGCTTTGGCGGCGCTGACCGCGGCATGATGATTGGCAATTCAATGAAATCCGATGTGCGCCCGATGATTGACGCAGGCGGCTTTGGTGTCTTCGTGCCCCATGATCTGGCCTGGGATCTGGAGGCGGCCGACGCGCCCGAGGGACACCCACGATACGCCGCCCTACCCGATCTTGGTGCGCTGTCCGATTTTTTGCAGACGCAGCGATAAGCCGCCGCCACATTCCTGCCACAATCGCCCTTTTGGGGCCATGCGTTGCCGCATCCCCCACATGTTGTTTGATGCGTGTGCAGAAAAACGGAAACGTGAGCCGCATCAACACTTTATCGAAACTGCGACCTGTGTTAGCGTAACGGCAAATACAAAAAAGGTCAGTCGAATAATCGGCGGCCAGAGGCAGACATAGGCAGGTTTACCGTGAAGGTTCGGCGCGCACAGCCGGCCCGGCTAGGGCTTATTCTTTTTGCGTTATTGTGGATGGTGGTCATTGTGCCCGCCTCAGTCATGGCTGCGCCCTATGCAGCGATGGTGATGGATGCGCGTACAGGCGAGGTTCTGCATTCGCGTAATGCGGATACGCGGCTGCACCCCGCATCCCTGACCAAGATGATGACGCTTTATGTGGTGTTCCAGGCCGTTGAGCGCGGCGAAATTTCAATGGACACCAAGGTGAAGGTATCGAAAAAGGCCGCTGCCGAGGTTCCCTCGAAACTGGGGCTGCGGGCCGGGTCCAGCATCAAGCTGCGCTATCTGGTTCGAGCCTCTGCCGTGAAGTCGGCGAATGATGCGGCCACAGCCATTGCCGAGGCTATTTCGGGGTCCGAAGCTGCGTTTGCGCGCCGTATGAATCGCACGGCCAAGTCACTTGGCATGACCCGCACAACCTTTAAGAACGCCCATGGTCTGACCGAGAGCGGGCACCTGTCCACAGCCCGCGACATGTCGATCCTTGGGCGGCATCTGCTGTACGATTACCCGCAGTATTACAACCTGTTCTCGCGCACCTCGACAAACGCGGGGATCGCCACGGTGAACAACACGAACCGTCGCATGCTGGCCAACTACAAGGGCGCGGACGGGATCAAGACGGGCTACACCCGCGCCGCCGGTTTCAACCTTGTTGCATCGGCCGAGCGTGGGAATGAGCGCATCATCGCGACCGTCTTTGGCGGCAAGTCCACCGCATCGCGCAATGCCAAGGTGGCAGAGCTGCTGGACCTTGGGTTCCGCCGTGCACCCAGCCGTGCGCCCCTGCGCAAGCCGTCCAAGCCCAACTATGTGCCCGGGGATGAGCCCGTCATCGTTGCGGGCAACCAGAATGCGCCAAAGGGCGCAGGCAAGATCATTCGCCTGAGTGGCGCGGTCAAGACCAGCTATCGCCCGAAGATGCGTCCTGGCAGCGCCGCCCCCGTTCTGGTCGCCGAAGCGCCCGTCGCATCGACCGTCTTGCCGGATGACATCCAGACCGCATTGGTCGCGGCGCAAGTCAGCGAGACATCGGCGCCCGCTGCCGCAACTGCCGTCACTGCCGCGTTGGCGCCCCCAACGGTTCGCCCAGAGGCACGTCCCACGCAGGTGGCGCTGAGAGCGGAGCCCGAGGTCGTAACCCGTGTATCCACCTCCGGAGGTCGCCATTGGGGTGTGAACGTGGGTCGCTATGGCAGCCGCTACAAGGCCGAGAAGGTTCTCTTGCAGACCGCGTTGACCGAGATGTCATCTCTGGATGGCAGCCTGCGCAAAGTTGTCCGCCGCCCGACGGGCTTTGACGCCAATTTCATGGGCATGACCCGTGATGGGGCCGATCTGGCCTGCCGTCGCCTGCAATCGCGCAACATGACCTGCTTTATGATCGGGCCGCAATCCTAGCGCCAACTGGCTGGATCAACGTTCAACAGCTTGGAAAGCTGTGCGTAGACTTCGGGCTCGGCGTCTTGAAGCGCGTGCGGTTTTTCGAAAAACAGCTCGACCGCGACCGCAAAGAACTCTTCATGACTGGTCGCGCCGTAGGCGTCGATGGCAGTGCGCCGTCCGGCCTGCGTGTTGGTGACATGCCGATCATACGCCTCAATGATCACCTGCGCCCAGCGCGCGAAACTCTGACCCTCAGCCATGGGAGGCGCCCCGTCGGTCTGGCCTGATAGGTCATCCAGTTGATGGGCAAATTCGTGCAGGACTACGTTCAACCCGTCGCTGTCATTCAAACCGCCGTGCTGCGCGTCCCGCCACGACAGCACGACAGGACCACGTGACCAGCTTTCACCAAGGCGCACCACCTCTTCCTCGGTCACGACATAGCCATCCTGCAGGGTTTGCTTGGATTTGAACGCGCCGGGATAGATCAACACGGTCGTCAGGTGCTTGTACCAGGCATCCGTACCGACAACGAGCAGGGCCGCCTGCCCCGCAATGCTGAGCGCGATGTCGTCGGTCACTTCAAGCCCGTCACACCCCACCAGATCAACCTGGCTGAGGAATAGCGCGACCTTGCCCTCGAACGGTTCCTTGAGCTCAGGAGGTAATTTATGGGCCAAGGGCACCTGCGACCGAATGATGCGCCATTCCTCATCCGTCAGGCGTGAGGCGAGCACCTCTTGCTGCCACTGCCGCTTCGACCGCGCGCGCCAAATCAGAAAGCCACCGATCAGGATCAGAAGTCCAAGAAACAACATCATTCCTTCGCCGCCTTTCTGATCCAGCGCATAAAATCCCGCAGCGCAGGGCGCAGAATGCCAGGGCGCGTGACAAGGTGATACCCTGCGCCATCGACCGCATCCTCGTGCAGGACAACCAGCCGACCGGCAGCGATGTCAGCGGCCACAAAGTTGCGGACAGTAACGGCAAGCCCCTGCCCGTCCCGCGCACCGTCGAGCATGAGGTTTCCAGGCACCTGCGTCACCGGCCCCCTTGGCATGTCGGCTGCTCCACGCTGGGTCAGCCATCTCGAACTTTCCGTGGTTCCAACCTCTTCCAGCCACGGTAACGCCCCAAGGCCGGACGGGTCGGACACATCGCGACCGGCAACAAGGTCAGGCGCCGCGACGACAACCATCGATGTTGGAACCAGAAGTTCGCTGTCGAGCCCTTCCCATCCACCAACTCCATAGCGGATGGAAAGATCGACACCGCCGGGCGACAAATTCACAATGTCTGATGTCGGGTTGAGCACCAGATTAATCTCGGGATGCTTGACCCGGAACTCGGACAGGCGGGGCATCAACCAGGCAGAGGCAAAGCTGGGTGTGGGCGAGATATGCAGCGGGCGTGCCGCCTCTGCCCCCGTCACAAGTGCCACGGAGCGCGTGATGCTTGCAAAGCCGTCTGCGCAGCCTTGCGCCAGAATCTCACCATCCGAGGTCAATCGCATGGCCCGCCCAGAGCGGTCAAAAAGGCTCACCCCCAGATGCGCCTCAAGCGCGCGCAATTGCTGGCTGACAGCTGCATGGCTGACCGACAGCGCCTGCCCTGCAGCAACAACACTGCCCGCATCAACAAATGCGGCAAAGGCCCGGAGGGCCGCCAGAGGCGGAAGGCTACGCCACTCCATATGTCAGTTCAGCTTACACATGAGCATTCCAATTGAGTCGCATAAGGAGCGCGATGGATCAATATATAATCCATGTTCCTTAACCGCCCAAGAGGTGTTCCATGCTTAACATCTACGCTCAAACTTTCATGACAGCGGCCCGCCAACGGCGCTGTGTCCGGGTTAACCTCCCCAAAACCCGCTGGTGGCACGGCAAACGCACCAAATGCATCGATCTGGAACGGCTATGAACGCGCTCGTACGACGCTCCACCGAAACAAACACGATCAAATGGGGCGCCTCGGTCATCCAGATTTTTGGCTATGCCGCAACAGCCGTTGGGCTGGCGCCGTTGAACATGTACCTGTTCCTCGCTGGCCTGATCGGTTGGCTGATCGTGGGCTGGCGTTGGAACGACATGGCGATGACTCTGATCCATGTCATCGCGCTGGCGGCCATGGTGATCGGACTGGCCCTGGCCTGAAGGGACGGTGGGCGGGGTGTCGTTGGCCCGAAGGGGCAACGCACGTCGCCCTCCGTCAATGCGTGGCTTGTAAAAGCAGGCGCGTGTAATCTGTCTGAGGCCGTTCAAAAAGGTCCTCGGCCACGCCCTGTTCGACGATATCCCCCTGCTTCATCACCAACATCTTGTGGCTCATCGCCCGCACCACCTTGAGGTCGTGCGAGATGAACAGGAAGGCCAACCCGTATTTCTCCTGCAGTCCGCGCAAAAGCTCAACAATCTGCACTTGCACCGTCATGTCGAGGGCAGAGGTCGGCTCATCCAGCACGACCAGTTTTGGCCGCAGCACCATGGCCCGTGCAATGGCGATGCGCTGACGCTGACCGCCGGAAAACTCGTGCGGGTACCGATCCATCGTCATGGGATCGAGGCCCACCTCAGTCATCACCTCGGCCACCACCTCGCGTGCGCTGCGCCCATCATCAATGCCGTGCACGCCCAGCCCTTCGGCAATGATCTGCATCGCCGTCATCCGGGGGGACAAAGACCCAAATGGGTCCTGAAATACGATCTGCATATCCTTGCGCAACCGCCGCAGCTCGCGCACGGACCACGCCCGGATGTCCTGCCCCATGTAGACGATCCGCCCCTCGGACGAGATCAGCCGCATGATGGCCAGCGCCAGCGTGGTCTTGCCCGATCCGCTTTCACCCACGATGCCCACGGTTTCGCCCGCGTGTACCCTGATGGTGGCGTCGTTCACCGCCTTCACATGACCAACCGTCTTACGCAGAAGGCCCGCCGTGATGGGAAACCAGACTTTCAGGTGTTCCGTCTCGGCCACCAGTTCCGCGTCCATTGGCACCGGCGATGGTTGGCCCGTCGGCTCCGCGCTCAGCAGCTTCTGCGTGTAGGGGTGCTTGGGTGCGTCGAAAATCTCTTTCGTCGGGCCGGTTTCCACGATCTCGCCATTCTGCATGACACAGACGCGATCCGCGATGCGCCGCACGATGCCGAGGTCGTGAGTGATGAACAGGAGGCCCATACCTTCGGCCGCCTTCAGATCCGCCAGAAGGTCGAGGATTTGCGCCTGGATGGTGACATCAAGCGCCGTCGTCGGTTCATCGGCAATCAGGACGTCCGGCTTGTTGGCCAGCGCCATCGCGATCATCACGCGCTGGCGTTGCCCCCCCGACAGTTCGTGCGGATAGGCATTGAGACGGCTTTCGGCGTCCCGGATGCCGACTTTGTCCAGAAGTTCGAGGATGCGCGCACGGGCCGCATCCCCGGCGATCCCCTGATGCAGCGCAAGGCTTTCGCCCAATTGCTTGGCAATCGTATGCAGCGGGTTCAGCGACGTCATCGGTTCCTGGAAGATGAACGAGATGTCATTGCCCCGCACCTTGCGCAGCAGCCGCTCCTCCGCCCCGATCATTTCCTGACCGTCATAGGTGACAGAGCCAGTGACCTCGGCGCTGTCGCCCAGCAAGGACACGGTAGAGAGGGCGGACACCGATTTACCCGACCCGGACTCCCCCACCAGCGCGACCGTCTCGCCCCGGTCCACATGGAACGACACGCCCTTGACCGCCTCGGTCAGTTGACCGTCCTGGCGGAAACCGACACGCAGGTCTTTGACTTGTAGGAGCGCCATCAGGAGAAAGTCTTTCTTGGATCGAACGCGTCGCGGATGCCTTCGAAGATAAAGATCAACAGGCTGAGCATCACGGCGAACACGGTAAAGGCGGTGAAGGCAAGCCACGGGGCCTGCAGGTTCTGCTTGGCTTGCAGCGTCAGCTCCCCGAGCGAGGGGGCGGAGGACGGCAGACCAAAGCCGAGGAAGTCGAGCACAGCGAGAGACGAGATCGTGCCCGTGATGATGAAGGGCAGCATGGTCAGCGTCGCCACCATGGCGTTGGGCAGCATGTGCCGGAACATGATGGTCAGGTTGCTGACGCCCAGCGCACGCGCCGCGCGGACATATTCGAGGTTCCGGGCACGCAGGAATTCGGCGCGCACCACCCCCACAAGCCCTGTCCAGCCAAACAGGATCAGGAGGAACACGAGCAGCCAGAAACTTCGACCCAGGATCGCGAACATGATGATGATGACGTAGAGGCTGGGGGTGGAGGACCAGATCTCGATGATCCGTTGGAAGATCAGGTCGGTGCGCCCACCGAAATAGCCCTGAATGGCACCGGCAAAGATGCCGACGATGGCCGAGGCCCCTGTGACAACAAGGGTGAACAGGACGGACAATCGGAAGCCATGGATGACACGGGCCAGCACGTCCCGTTTGGTGCCATCGGTGCCAAGCAGGTTCTCTCCGTTGGGCGGCAGCGGGGCCGCGCCGGGGCGGTCCACGGCGGTGTCGAAGCTGTAGGGAATAAGAGGCCAGATGGTCCAGCCCTTGGTGATCGCCTCGCCATCAACCTCGCCATCCTGCGCGTCTTCGATGACGCCTTCGGGGTCGTCAAAACAGGTATCCAGCCCGCCTGATACGATCAGGCACTCGACCTCGGGGTCGCGGTAACTCGCCTCGGTCCGGAAGTCGCCGCCGAAAGCGGTTTCGGGGTAGAAGTTCCAGATCGGGGTATAGAACTGGCCCTGATACCGCACGAGGATCGGCTTGTCGTAGGCGATCAGTTCGGCCACCAGCGACAGTCCGAACAGGATCGAGAAGATCCAGAGCGACCAGTAGGCGCGGCGGTTCTTCTTGAAGTTCCGCCAACGACGCTGGTTCAGCGGCGACAGGGAGAAGAACGGTCGGCGTGGGGCTGGCACCACAGGGGCGGGCGTGGTGTCCGTCTCGATCACGGGGTCCGGCATAGCCATCAGCCTTCCCTCCGCTCAAAGTCGATGCGGGGATCGACCAGCACGTACATCAGGTCCGAGATGATACCGACCAATAGGCCCATGAGGCCAAAAATGTAGAGCGTGCCGAAGACAATCGGGTAATCGCGGGCCACTGCCGCCTCGAACCCGAGCCGCCCAAGCCCATCGAGCGAGAAGATAGTTTCGATGATCAGGGAACCGCCGAAGAAGACGCCGATGAACACCGCAGGGAAACCCGCAATGACGATCAGCATGGCGTTGCGGAAGACGTGGCCATAGAGCACGCGGCGCTCTGACAGGCCCTTGGCGCGTGCGGTCATGACGTAGAGTTTCTTGATTTCGTCCAGAAAGCTGTTCTTGGTCAGCAGCGTCAGCGTTGCAAATGCCCCAATCGTACCTGCCAGCACCGGCAGGGTGATATGCCAGAAATAGTCGGCCACTTTACCCAACGCACTAAGGTCATCGAAGTTGTCAGAGGTCAGGCCGCGGAGCGGGAATATCTGGAAGTAGCTGCCACCCGCAAAGAGCACGAGCAGCAGGATGGCAAACAGGAACCCGGGGATGGCGTAGGCTGCAATGATGGCGCCAGACGTCCAGGTGTCGAACGGCGTGCCGTCCTTGACCGCCTTGCGAATGCCGAGCGGGATCGACACGAGATAAGCGATAAGCGTGGACCAGAGCCCCAGCGTGATCGACACGGGCAGTTTTTCGATAATCAGGTCCACGACGCTGATAGATCGGAAGTAACTGTCCCCGAAGTCGAACCGGGCATAGTTCCAGATCATGTTCAGAAAGCGCTGTACGGGCGGCTTGTCGAACCCAAACTCGGCTTTCAGTTCTTCGATGAATTCGGGTGGCAACCCCCGCGCCCCCACATATTCACTGTTGGAGGCGGTATCGAGCTCGTCGGCCCCCGCATCATTGTTGCCCCCGGCAAACCCGCCAAAGACGTCGCCCCCACCCTGTGCCCGTGCAATGGCCTGTTCCACAGGACCGCCGGGCACGAATTGCGTCAGGGTGAAGTTAACCAACAGGATGCCCAGCAAGGTCGGGATGACCAAGAGCAGCCTTCGCAGGATATAGGGGCCCATTGCCTTACCTCAGCGCACCGGACGCTTTGAGATCAGCGGCCTTGTCTTCGTTCACCCACCAGAAATCGAGGTAGCCAAGGTTGTAGGGTGGAATGACCGGCGGGTGTTCGTACATGTCGTAATAAGCGACCCAGTGGTTCGGGTTGTACCAGACAGGCACCATGAAGAATTCATGGCGCAACGCCCGATCCAGCGCCATCATTGACGCCGTTTCTTCCTCTTGCGTTTCTGCTCGCAAAGACACTGCGATTATTTTGTCGATCAACGGGCTGGCGAGCCCGGCAGGGTTGAACAGGGAAAACGCCGCGTCCTCGGAACCGAACCGTTGCTCAAGCCCCGTACCCGTACCGATAAAGGCTGAATAGCTGTCGTAGATCAGGTCATAATCGCGGTCGCGCTCACGCGAGGTGAATTGCGATGGGTCCACACGTTCCAGCGTGATGTCGATGCCCATGTCGGACACGTTCGACACAAAATTCTCCATAACACCGGTCAGTGTTGGGGATGCGGAGCTGTTGAACAGGAAGTTCAGTTTCAAGACCTCCCCATCTGCATTGCGACGCAATCCGTCGTCGCCAACCTCCCATCCTGCATCATCAAGCAGACGCATGGCCTTGCGCAGATTGCGGCGATCGCGAAGGGTTTCGGGATTGGATGTATGTGGCATGCGCGCGGGTTCTGTCAGCATCTCCTCTGGCACGATGTCGCCCAGAGACTGCAGAAGCTCCAACTCGATCCCCGTTGGCGCATCGGTGGCCATGACGGGCGTGCCTTGGCTGAAGGAGGCGCGCTGTTTGAACAGGCCGTATTGCAGGCTTTCGTTTGTCCATTCGAAATTATACCCCAGAGCCACCGCCTCGCGAACGCGGCGATCTTTCAACTGGTCGGATGCAAGGTTAAAGATGATACCTGTGGGTGTGGGTGGTGCGCCGTTTCTCAGCTCTTTCTGAACCACCGCGCCGGACTGAACCTTGGGAAAGTCATATTGCGTGGCCCAGATGCGGCTGTCTCCCTCGGCACGGAAGGTGTATTCCCCGGCTTTGAAGGCTTCGAAAGATGCGGCGCTGTCACCAAATATTTCGACCCTGAGGCTGTCATAGTTGTTTCTGCCAACGTTGAATGGCAAATCGTTGCCCCAATAGTCGGGATTGCGCTTGAGCACGATGCGTCGCGTCACGTCGACCGTATCGACCATGTAGGCGCCTGAGCCAGGTGAGTTTTCAAGGCGAGATTCATTGAGCTTCGCGCCGGTTTCTTCGTACCATTTCTCAGACCATACTGGTACGCCACCGACTTGTTCGATCAACGTCCGACGCGACACACCGTCAGCGAAGTAGAATTTGATCGTATGGTCATCAATCACTTCGACTTTTGGGACCAGTTTACGCACGCTATCGGCGTAGGATTTGAAACCCTGATCCAGCAACAAATTGTGGCTAAAGGCAACATCGTGAGCCCTGACAGGTGTTCCGTCCGAAAACCGCGCCTCTGGCCGCATATGGAACTTCACCCATGAACGATCCTCGGGGTACTCTAGTCGCTCGCACAACAGACAGTAGTATTCGCCATATGTGTCCGCGGGCGCTGCACCCCCGCCGGGCGCTTCCCCGAGAAGACTTTCATACATCATAATTGAGAAAAGATGTGCTCGGCCCTGGCGCGACGCCGCGTTCATCGAGTCAAGCGTCCCGACAAACGCAATCGCCAATTCCCCACCCTTGGGTGCTTCGGGGTTTACGTAGTCGAAATGTGGGTAGTCTGCGGGGTACTTCAGATTGCCGTAAAAAGAGTACCCGTGCGAAGAGATGATTTTTTGGTCTTCATCGGCACGTGCCATGCCAGACAGAGCCAAAGTCGCCAAAAGCCCAAGAACACCTAACGCGCCCCACAGGATGTGTTTGTCCCGCGCCGTACTCACACGGGTTCGTGCCTGGGCATGTTTGCGGTTGGGTTCCATCGGTACACTCCTGTTCGTGGCATTCAGGGCCGTCTTGTGATTGGAGGTAAGCTAAATGCCCAACATGCCAATATGCAACTTGAGATTCTGTGATCTTGATCCCTGGCACGTGAGGTGGTTGTAACAATTGCCAAGAAAAAAGCCGCAAGCGAGGTGCATGCGGCTTAAATTCGGTCTGACTTTGAAACGATCAGTCTGTGATCGTCGCAAGATAGGCGATCAAATTGGCACGATCTTCGATGTCACGAAGGCCGTTGTAGCCCATCGATGTGCCAGGTGCGTAACCACGCGGGCTTTCCAGAAAGCCATTCAGATGCTCTGGCGTCCAGACATCGACAACGGCGTTCAGGGCGCCGGAATAGCCAAAGCCATCAGCTGTCTCGACTGCGCGTCCAACGATATTGTGGAGGTATGGGCCAGCACCATTTGCACCCGCTTCCAGCTTGTGACACGCGCTGCACTGACGGAAAACACGCGCGCCCGCACCTGCGTCAGCGGCGGCATAAACGTCGGCAAAGGCCACCTCGACAACCTCTTCTGCGCCCTCGTCAGCACCGGTGTCGATGACATATGCTTGTTCGCCGTGACCATCGACATGGTACAGCTCTTCGGCGGCCCATTTGCCGAGCAAAAGCACCAGCAACGCACCACACAGGCTGGCCGCAATCTTGGTAAAGGTCATGGTGTCGAACATTTGGCTTCCGATTCCGTGGCTTTTCATGTTGTTCCGGCGGGTATCTACGGCTTCCCCTTGTCACTGGCAAGGTATAGAAAGCGCGACCAATCGCCCTGCCCGACGATCGGCAGCGGCGCGACAGCAAAGGACAAACGATGTCGACACGGATTGCGTTCCAGGGTGATCTGGGCGCCTACGGCCACGAAGCCGTTCTGAAAGCCCGGCCAGATGCCACCCCAATCCCCTGCCATGCCTTCGAAGATGTCATTGCTGCCGTACGTGACGGCGCGGCCGACATGGCAATGCTTCCGGTTGAAAACACGACCTATGGGCGCGTGGCAGATATCCACCGCCTGCTGCCGCAAAGCGGGTTACATATCGTGGACGAGGCGTTTGTCCGGGTGCGCATCGCGCTGATGGCGCTTCCGGGCCAGACGCTGGATGATGTTTCGCTGGTCCGTGCGCACCCCGTTTTGATCCCGCAAGCGCGCGCTTACCTCGACGCACATGGTATCGCAGCCGAAGCCGCGCCAGACAGCGCAGGGGCCGCGGCGGCCATTGCAAAAGCAAACGAAATGGGTGTCGGCGCCCTGGCGTCGTCCGTCGCAGCAGATATTCACGGCCTGAATGTTCTTGCCCGGGATATCGAGGATCAAGGGCACAACACCACGCGCTTCCTGCTGATGGCGCCCGAGAAGGACACAACGCGCCGCGCAGACACGATGATCACCACATTTGTTTTTGAGGTCCGGAACATTCCCGCGGCGCTCTACAAGGCAATGGGTGGATTCGCCACAAATGGTGTGAACATGACCAAGCTGGAAAGTTACATGGTTGGCGGAGCGTTTACGGCCACCCAGTTTTACGCCGATGTGGAAGGCCACCCCGAAGACCCACCGCTCGCACGAGCCTTGGAAGAGTTGGACTATTTCACAAACCGGTTGGACATCCTTGGCGTATACCCTGCCGCTGCAGGTCGAGACTGATCACGGGTCGGTGGGCGGGCGCCTTTGACCCGGGAGGGTCAAACAGAGCCGCACAGCGACCGGGTCAGGCGCTGCGCTCCAGACGTTCTTCCAGCCCCTTGGCATAATCTGCCACACGCAACTTGAAACGCTTTGTAAGGGATGACTTGGCCAATTTCAGCGATTGAATGAAAAGCCGGGTCGACAATGTCAGCGGCGTGATATCCAGCGCCAGAGCCATGCGTGTGCGACTGCGCGACAACGCCAGCAACTCGATGGAAAACGTGCCACTGATCCCGGCGGAATTGATATCAAAGACCATTTCATTCGGTGCGTCATATCGGGTGAGCTCAAGATCCATCTCGCGCCGACGTCCGCGCATCTTGAAATAGACCTTCCAGCGCATACCAACACCGACTTGGGTCAGCGGATCCACACGTTGCACCTCGGCACCGCGGCGCATGGCCTGCCGTTCAAAACCATCAAAGTCATTGAGAGCCGCGAACACCTTGTCGATTGATGCTGCAACGTCTTCCCGGGCCGAGAACTTCATTCCATGTGC
This sequence comes from Tateyamaria omphalii, assembly GCF_014651375.1. GTDB lineage: Bacteria > Pseudomonadota > Alphaproteobacteria > Rhodobacterales > Rhodobacteraceae > Tateyamaria > Tateyamaria omphalii. The sequence goes on along the minus strand of NZ_BMWT01000001.1, from coordinate 983,029 downwards.
CTGCAGATTTTTACCAAGGACAGTGTCCCCTCAATCAAGGGTGTCCGCAAGCCAGTTCTCAAGTAAAAAGTGTGCGATTGCCCCCTTACGTGCGGGCAAGACCGTTTTGTGCTCACCGGCAAAGATCGACAACATCTCTTCACGCGTAACCCATATCGCGTCTTCAATCTCGTTTGGATCGATTGTGATGTCCCGGCTCAACGCTTCGCCCAGACACCCAAACATCAAAGACGCCGGAAACGGCCAGGGCTGGCTCGAAAGATAAGAAACCGGTCCAACGCGAATGCCGGCTTCTTCAAAGACTTCCCGTCGCACCGCTGCTTCAAGAGTTTCGCCCGGCTCCACAAAACCAGCCAGCAATGAATACATTCCGTCAGGCCATCCCGGCGAACGCCCCATAAGAACCGAATTTCCGTGCGTGATCAACATGATGACCACGGGGTCAGTACGTGGGAAATGGTGTGCTCCACATGATGGGCAGGTGCGTTGCCAGCCTGCCTGGGTCATTTCAGATGCTGCGCCACATTTTGCGCAGAACCGATGGCTGTCATGCCATCCAAAGACGGCTTTGGCCGTGGCGGCCAACTCTGCGTCACGCGGGGTCAGCCACGTCATTGTACGCCGCAACTCGGCAAAGACTTCGTCTTCGGCGCAGGCGGGATGCTGCTGCTCGGTCGGGTCCAGGAAACCACCAAGCGCTGACGGGTCAAGATCATCAGGTGCCCAACCAGACACGTCGAGAGCAAAGCGCGGCGCCCCATCCTCACGCCCAAGGAACACCGAAGCATTCGCGTCAGCAACGGCGCAAGCGGGGTGATCCATCGCCAAACGTGCCAGAGACGCAGGCCGAGCCCGGTGGATCAGCGGTTTACCACGCCATATCAGAATGGCACGCGCCGTTGGATCTGATTGCGCCCTTGCGATGGCCTGTGCGTCACCTCTCAGCTCTGCCGCCCGGTCGAGGTTGGACCCCCCGAATGTCACGGTCTCTGCATGTTTCATGCCTGCCCTCGCATCTTCTTCGTTTGTGCTTGCTTGGCATGTGCCAGACGGTGACGCAATGGGCCGGCGTATGGTCAGATGAGGCTGTTTCCGCATGAAATGTTCTTTTTAGCTTGCCATGAACTCAACCGTAGGGTGCAAGTGAGATCATGACCCTGCCGACCGCTTGTTTACGCATCGCCGCCACATCCGATGTCCATATGCAACTCACCGGATGGGATGCGCTTCATGACAAGCACATGCCGAGCAAGGGCATGGATCGTCTCGCCAACCTGGTCTTCGACGCACGTGGCAGCGCGAAGGGCGGCTTCATCATGCTTGACAACGGAGATGCGCTCCAAGGCACTTCCTTGGGGGACATTTGCGTGGACTCTCCGGATGAACACCCATGGCCAGCCGTTCTGCACGCACTTGACTATGATGCGGTCGGCCTCGGCAACCATGACTTCGATTTTGGGCTGTCTTTCCTCAACACGGTGATGGGGCAGGCCAGTTGCCCGGTGCTCTGCGCCAGTGAGACCACCAATGCGATCACCTGCACAACCTCCTTCACAATCATCAAGCGCAGTTTACCATGCTCGGATGGTCAGGATCGCCTACTACGTGTTGGTCTGACATCCGTTCTGCCACCGCAAACTGCTATTTGGAACCGGCGCTGCCTTGATGATAAGGTACACTTCGAAGGCGGTGTCGAGGCCGCAGGCAAAGCAGTTTCCGCCCTCCGCGATGCCGGCGCAGACTTAGTGGTTTTACTATGCCATAGCGGACTGGACGACGATATCGACGCGGCAGAGGAGAACTTTGGGGCTGCGATCGCCGCGAAGGTTTCCGGGATAGATGCGATGATCCTCGGCCACACCCATCTCAGATTTCCCGGCCCCGATCATACCGGGTTTCAGGGTGTGGACGCGATCAACGGCACGGTTTGGGGCGTACCGGCGGTGATGCCGGGACCCGCGGGTACAGAGCTTGGGTTGATCGACCTCACTTTGTTGCATGGCGAGAATGGATGGCAGGTCAACGAACATAATGTGCGGCGTTCTGCTGTGCGCAGCGGCGACGCCCCGAACCAAAATCTGTTCGACATAATCAGTCCAGTGATTGATACCGCACGAACGCATCTGAGTAAGCCAATCGGGACAACACCCGAACATCTGAACACATGGTTTTCGATGCTGCGCCCATCCGCAGCCGAGGCGCTGATTGCATCAGCCCTTTCAGGCACGATCGCGAACGCCATTGCCGGGACAGGTCTTGACGGGTTACCCATATTGGCCAGCGTTGCGCCAGTTGCGCTGGGTGGCAGGACCGGTCCAGACAACTATGTCGACATTCCGGCAGGCCCTTTATGTGAACGCCACGTCGCCATGTTGTGTCCCTACCCGAACACTGTCTGGGCCGCAGTCCTGACCGGAGCAGACCTGTACAATTGGATCGAGCGCAGCTTGGCCTTTTTCAACCCGCCTTATGGTGACGGCGCGGCGTTGGTAAACCCAGACGCACCTGCTTTCAACTTTGACATGCTGCATGGCATGGAGGTCGAGGTGAATCTGGAAACCCCTGCCGCATTTGGCGTCGACGGGCATCGGATCCGACCTGATAACAGCCGTATTCGGCAACTGACATATCTTGGGCGCCCGGTCTCGGCGCAAGCTCGCTTCGTGGTTGCCATGACCAGCTACCGTGGCGCTGGCGGAGGAAACTATCCCGGCATTGGCCCACAAACAGAGATTGTGCGCACGCAGGTGGAGATGCGCGACGCCCTAAGGGCGGCAGTGACCCATGACCTTCCATCCACCATTGTCCCCGGTGTGCAGCCTTGGCGTTTCAAGCCGAACCAAAGTGCGCGCCGCGTTATTCAGACCTCTCCGGTGGCAGCAGGTCATTTGTCCTATATCTCGGAATTTGATCCGCAGCTCTTGGGATTGGACGAAAGCGGGTTTCTTCAGATTGAGGTGACGATTTGACGAGATGCGCGCCCCTTGCGCTGGATGGGTGCCCGCTTTATATGCCTACTTGAGAGGTTGGCGCGGGCAGGCGCCTCGCCAACCCGGTCAGATCCGGAAGGAAGCAGCCGTAACGAGCCCCGCTTGGGTCGTTGTCAATCTCTCACCTCAGCGCGCCTTGGCGCGCGTAAGTCTGGCAGCGTATCGCACAAGCGATGCGCGAGAAGACTCCACTACCCTTCAAGCAATACCGGCCAAATCGCCTTGTTCCGGCGCGAGAATGCACCAAGGTGTCCGACATTCCTGAGCCCATGGTCTCGCGGGTCCACCACAACAGGCTCAGCCCCATAGACATCAGCCAGCCGTGCCACCTGCGGCGGCGGGATCAGATCGTCATCAGTAAAGGCATGTAGGCGCACCTTTGCTTTGCTCTGCCAGTTCGGCGCAGGCAGACGGGCCCCAATATCCGCATCATAAAAGTTGCGGGAAGTGCACCATTTGCGCCATTGCCAGAACACATCTGATGGCAGGTCTTCCCCAAAACGGAGCGACTTGCCGGGCAGGTATCCGCACAACAGCGTGGCCAATGGCCCCAACACAAACCAGAAATTCAACGCCATCGCGCGGTAGGGCCATGGATGGTCATTGTGGTGCACCATGCCAGACGCCACGCCGATGACACGGGCAACATCCTCCATTTCAGGTTGGTTGGGCAGCAACATGGCGCCGAGGGAATGGCCGACGATCCATAGCGGCGTGTCGGGAACTTCTCGGCGCATGGCACGGCGCGCAGCCACCTGATCACGAATGCCCCAGTCAGTCATATCCGCCTGCACCCGCCGCAAAGGCCCCGCATAAGAGCGCCCAAGACCGCGATAATCGTAGGTCAGTACGGCCATGCCACGCTCTGCCGCCATCCACCGGGCGAAATGTGTGTAGAACGTTTGTGGCACACCGGTCGCGCTGTTCAGCACCACGGCGGCAAAGGGGCGTTGGTTGGGGCGATACATCCGACCAACCAGTTCTGCACCATCCTGAGTTTTGAATGCGAGCGATCTTTCGGTCACCGCGCGCTGCACCGGAGCTGTATCAAACATGGAGTGCCTCCCTGATCACCTCTAGACCAATTGGTCTAATTGCAACGCTGGACCAATCGGTCTATTCCTGTCAAGGTCAAAATATGAATGATCGTCCGCTCCCCACTAAGGATCGCCTGATCCTGTCCGCTGCCACCTTGTTCCGCACACGCGGGTATCACGGTGTCGGCTTGGCTGACCTTTTGGCCGACGCAAAAGCACCCAAGGGGTCGCTCTATCACCACTTTCCGAATGGGAAATCCGACCTTGCGATGGCGGCGGCTACCTGGGCTTCGGATGAGATGCTGCGCTTGATCGCAGCGAGTTTTGACGGCTCTGAAACCTTCAATGACGGCGCGAAAACTTTGTGTTTCAAGCTCGCCAAGCTCTTTGACATCACGGGTTGGGACACGTGCCCAATCGCCGCGACCCTGTTCGAAGGCCCCGACAACGAAGATTTCAGAGACCACGCCAGTCACATTTACGAAGGGTGGATCACCGAGGTTCAGGATCACGCCGCGCGGCTGGGCCTGAGTGCGGAAGACGCACAAGCCAAATCTGAGCACCTGTTCATGTTGATTCAGGGTGGCTGGGCATTGGCCCGCGCGCGCCGCAATTCCGACGTGATCCGGAAGATGACGGATCGCCTGTAGCGAGGTGCGGCGCGGCTAGGACTTCCCAAACACGCGAGACAAAGAGCAAGATAGCGGTTACGCCCCAGACCTGACAGCAGTGGTGGACGCCGCCCGCCCTGCCCCGTAGTGTCCACGGGTCACTCCGAATCCGCGCGAAGGCCCATGTCAGAAGAGACCCAGAAATATCAGGTGCTGGCCCGCAAATACCGGCCCGAAACCTTTGCTGACCTTGTCGGTCAGGACGCCATGGTGCGCACGCTGAAAAATGCGTTCGAAGCGGACAGGATTGCGCAAGCCTTTGTCATGACTGGCATTCGTGGCACCGGTAAGACGACAACAGCGCGTATCATCGCCAAGGGCATGAACTGCATCGGCCCTGATGGCAAAGGCGGCCCGACAACCGAACCGTGCGGGCAATGCGAGCACTGTGTGGCGATCATGGAAGGTCGCCATGTCGACGTGCTTGAGATGGACGCTGCCTCGAACACATCCGTGAATGACATTCGCGAGATCATCGATTCCGTTCACTACCGGGCCGCATCTGCGCGCTACAAGATCTACATCATCGACGAGGTGCACATGCTGTCCAACAGCGCGTTCAACGCGCTGCTGAAGACGCTGGAAGAGCCGCCCGCGCATGTGAAATTCATCTTTGCGACAACCGAAATTCGCAAGGTCCCCGTGACTGTCCTGTCCCGCTGCCAGCGGTTTGACCTGCGCCGGATTGAGCCGGAGGTGATGATCGCCTTGTTGCGCAAGATCGCCACGGCAGAAGGGGCCGAGATCGCGGATGACGCGCTGGCCCTGATCACACGCGCCGCTGAAGGATCGGCGCGGGATGCGACCTCGCTACTGGATCAGGCCATTTCTCATGGCGCTGGCGAAACAACCGCCGACCAAGTGCGCGCCATGCTGGGTCTGGCCGACCGGGGCCGGGTGCTGGACCTGTTCGACATGATCCTCAGGGGCGATGCGGCGGGAGCGCTGACCGAGCTGGGCGCACAATATGCCGATGGGGCAGACCCCATGGCGGTGCTGCGCGACCTGGCCGAGATCACGCACTGGACCTCGGTCGTGAAAATCACGCCTGAGGCTGCCGACGACCCAACCATTTCGCCGGACGAACGCAGCCGGGGCCTGCAAATGGCCGAAACCCTGCCGATGCGCGTGCTGACGCGCTTGTGGCAGATGCTGCTGAAGGCGCTGGACGAAGTGGCCAGCGCACCCAATGCAATGATGGCGGCCGAGATGGCGATCATCCGGCTGACTCATGTTGCCGACCTGCCCAGCCCCGGTGATCTGGTGAAAAAGCTGCAGGACAGCCCGCCACCAGCCGCGTCGATCGGGAATGGCGGCGCAACGGGCGCGGGCACGTCATCCGGCGCTCAGGCAGTACAGCAGGCGCAGACCCGCATGGCTGCGAACCCGTCATCCCATGGGCAAGCAACCGCATTGGCGCAAGACCCGGCACAGGCCCTTGCCCGCTATCCGACCTTTGAGCATGTGATTGAGCTGATCCGGTCGAACCGAGATGTGAAACTTTTGGTCGAAGTGGAAACGACACTTCGCCTCGCGGCCTATCAACCCGGAAGGATCGAGTTTGAGCCAACCGAGGACGCACCGCGCGATCTGGCACAACGCCTTAGTGCCCGGTTGCAAGTGTGGACTGGCAACCGTTGGGGGGTGTCGATTGTCAGTGACGGCGGTGGAAAGACTATCGCAGAAGTTCGAGATGCAGCTGATCTGGAACTGAAATCCAAGGCCGAAGCTCACCCTTTGGTGCAGGCTGTCATGGAGCAATTTCCCAAGGCCAAGATCACCGCAATCCGCACACCCGAGGAGATCGCACAAGAGGCTCATATCGAAGCGCTGCCGGAAGTGGACGACGAATGGGACCCCTTCGAAGAGGATTGATGGGCCTTCTGTCCCCGCGGGGACAAGGTTACGGCCTTGGACTCGCTGCGGCTTTTTTTCCGAACACCGGGTGGGCCGGGGTGTGCGACAAGGAACGTCCCGGCTGGGATGGCGCACCGGTGGGTGCGATCGGCGAAGCGACCAATCTGTTTCTGTCACCCGCGGGTGTCGCGCTACTGTTGCTGTCGCTTGTCGCACTGCGTTTTCGCCACCAGTGGATTGGCTTGGTCGCGGTGATCCTGTGGACCGTTTTCATTACTGTCATCACCATGGCAGACCCAACGGGTGTCCGGGCGCTGGCGATGGTTGAGGGCTGTGTTGGTCCACCCACCTTGTTCATTGTGGCCGTCGCTGCGATATGTGTCGGGATTGTTTTGTGTACGAAGCCGCGAACCAGCGGCCCAGACGGATCGGAGACCTAAATGTTCAAGGGACTTGGCGGACTCGGCGATATGGCCGGGATGATGAAGAAAGCCCAGGAAATGCAGACCAAGATGGCCGAGATGCAGGACGAACTGCACAACGTCATGGTCACAGGCGAAAGCGGCGCGGGCTTGGTCAAGGCGACGGCGACGGCCAAGGGTGAACTGACTGCACTCGACATCGATCCATCCATATTCAATGGCGATGACAAGGAAGTTGTCGAAGACCTGATCCTTGCCGCCATCAAGGACGCTCAGGCCAAGGCACAAGAACGCGCGCAGGAAGAGATGGGCAAGCTGACCGAAGGTCTGGGTCTGCCCCCAGGTATGAAACTGCCGTTCTAGGACGCTTTGATATCCTCCACTTGCTGAGGATCGGATGTTTCCTCGGCATCGGCCGCGCGCTGGCGAAAATGCCTGCGCAACCCGAACAAGAATGCCAAAAACACCATGTAGAGGGTGAACGTCAGGCTCAGCCTCGCGACACCCTCTCGAAAGGTGAGGGCCCTTCCACCCCCACCCGTTTGCCGCGTCACACCATGCTCTGAACTATGTGCGTCCTCCTCACCGCTGGCAGCACTATTGCTGCCCGAACAGGACGCATCTACTGCCTGATCCAGTCGAAAAACCTGATCACGCAATCCCTCATCCACTGTCATGCCCCGGCCATTTGCCAAGGCGAGGGCCGTGTCGATCACGGCGTGGGCGGCACGGGCGTCACGGCGCCGTGCCTCGTCGGATAAGGTCCGCTTCACGACATCCGGCGCGATCTGTGCCATCGCGCGCGCCAAACGATCCCGCTGGTGATTGGACACGTTTCCGCCCGCATCAAGAATGGCAAGGAGCGTCCCATTGGCCACCCGCAGCGGGACCGGGTAGGCGCACGCCAGTGCCATACTTTGCCAAAACACAAGCGCAATCACTGCCTGTGCAAGTGGAGAGAGGAAACGCCGCATTTGCCCGCTTTCATTGCCGATTTTGGCAAACGCTACGGGCATTTCCTTGCGAACTCGTGAACCACACAAGGCCCTTTTTGTTCTGCAACATTCGCAATAGGATCAAGCCAATGAGCAGCACCCGAGACATAGACAACCTGATCGAGATGATGGCCAAGCTGCCGGGTCTGGGACCGCGCTCTGCCCGACGGGCGGTGCTGCACCTGATCCGCAAGCAGGCACTGTTGATGACCCCTTTGGCTGACTTGATGCAAACCGTTGCGACAACGGCCCGCGAATGCCTGAATTGCGGGAATGTCGGCACAAACGACATCTGCGATATTTGCGCCTCGGAAAAACGGGCGAATTCAGAGATTTGCGTTGTCGAAGACGTGTCTGACCTTTGGGCAATGGAGCGGTCGGGTGTATTCAAGGGACGCTACCATGTGCTAGGCGGAACGCTGTCGGCACTGGATGCAATCGGGCCAGATGAGTTACGCATCCCGCGTTTGATTGACCGCGTGCAAACCGAGAGTATCACCGAGGTGATCCTCGCCCTGAACGCAACAATCGATGGCCAGACCACCGCCCACTACATCGCCGATCAGCTGGAAGGACGAGTCAAACTGACATCGCTTGCGCAAGGCGTGCCGATCGGGGGCGAACTGGATTATCTGGATGACGGTACGATCACCGCCGCCCTGCAAGCACGCAAGGCGCTCTAGCCTGTGCCCGCTCTTTGTCAAAACCAACATTCATGACATCTCGCAAGAGCTTTCTGCAGGGTGTTGGGCTGCGCCTGCTGACAGCATTCCTTATGACCGCCATGTCGGCAGCGGTTCATGGTGCCGCTGACACTGTGCCCATTGGGCAAATCATGTTCTGGCGGTCCTCGATAGCGCTGATCCCGATCTGTCTGTACATGATGTGGCTGGGCGAATTTCCCAGCGGGTTGCGGACAAACCGCCCGAGGCTGCATGTCACGCGCAGCGTATTTGGCGCGTTTTCCATGGCCCTGTCCTTTCTGTCTCTGGCCTATCTGCCCGTTGCGAATGCCCAAGCGCTGGCTTACCTCGCCCCCGTGCTGGTTTTGCCGCTGGCCGCAATCATGCTGAAGGAGAGACTGACAAACGCAGTTTTTCTCGCAATCGCCCTGGGCTTTGGCGGGGTCGTATTGCTGCTATGGGACGCGTTTGAACGACCAGGAGAAGGGGCTCTGATCGGGGTGGCTGCTGGTCTGGTCTATGCCGTGACGATGGCCTTTGTCCGGGTGCACACCAAGACAATGACGCAAACCGAGCGAGCATCGACGATCGCCTTCTACTTTGCTGTTGTGTCGACGTTCATTGGTCTGGCGACCCTGCCCTTTGGCTGGGTGACATTGGACATGGAACTGCTGGGTTGGCTGGTTCTGGCCGGCGTGATTGGCGGTGTCGCGCATATTGCCGGAAACGAAGCGGTGGCCCGCGCGCCCGTCAGCACACTGGCCCCCTTTGACTTCACCGGTTTGATCTGGGCTTTGGGTTTTGACCTGATCCTATTTTCAGTTTTGCCAGGCGTTGCCGGATTGCTGGGCGTGTTTGCAATCACCTCTGCTGCTCTGGTGGTAACCTTTGCCGGGTCGCGCCCTCGCATCTATTCAAAATAGCTGCGGAATCCTGTGATCGCAGCCTCAAGCCCCTCGTCAGTGACATCCTTGTGTAGCACCAGCCGTGTTGTGCCGATGGCCCCAGTCAGTTGTACACCATGGGCGCCCATGTGGCGCGGCAGGTCTGCCGTGACGCCGCCCTGCGGCGTGAAGAAGATCATGTTGGTGGCCTGTTGGACATCTCCATAGGGCCGCAAGGCGTCGGCGAGGGCGGTGGCGCGGGCGTGGTCTTCGGTCAGGCGGTTGGTGTTGTGATCCAGCGCGTGAAGGCCGGCGGCGGCAAGGATACCGGCCTGCCGTGTCCCGCCGCCTAACATTTTGCGGTAGCGGCGGGCGCTGTCGATCAGATCCTGCGGACCGACGAGGACAGACCCAACAGGCGCGCCAAGCCCTTTGGACAAACAGATCGAGACACTGTCGAACATGTCGGCCAGCGCGGTTTCGGGGCAGTTGAGCGCGGCCACGGCGTTGAAATAGCGCGCGCCGTCCAGATGCACGGCAAGACCTGCATCGCGGCCTGCCTGCACCGCCTCGCCCAAGCGGGTGAGCGGAATTGCCATGCCGTTGTGGGTGTTTTCGAGCCCCAGAAGCCGGGTGATCGGCATGTGGGGATCATCCTCTTTCACCGCTGCGGTGATTTCGGAGGGGTTCAGCGCACCGTCTTCGGCGACGTCCAAAGCCTCAAACCCTATGCCCCCCAGAACGGAGGCGCCTTTCGCCTCGTAACGATAGATATGGTAGGGGCGGCCTGTGATGATCTCTTCGCCCCGCGCGCAGTGCGCCAACATGCCCACGAAGTTGCTTTGCGTGCCGGAGGTCAGGAACAATCCCGCCTCTTTGCCGAGCCGCTCGGCAAGCGTTGCTTCCAGCCGGTTGACGGTGGGATCATCGCCAAAGACATCATCGCCCACGTCCGCCGCGGCCATCGCCTTGCGCATCGCAGCATCGGGCCGCGTAACGGTGTCGCTGCGCAGATCACAGATGATGTTGGCGGGGCTGTCGCCCTCGACCTGAGCGTATTGGTTCATTGGAAACGCCTTTGCGGGACATGGATACGAGCGCGCCAATCGTAGGCGCGCCCGCCAGGAACGCAAGGTCGGAACAGTCAGTCGAGGATAGCCGGGATCGGCGGATTGCCCGTCAAGCCAACCCCTTCGCGCACAGCATCTGCATGTGTTGCGGTTCCGAGGAAATTGTTCATCGCGGCGTAGTATTGGCCCATGTGATCGCCCAGCAACCGCCCGATGTGCTGGCCATTGACCTCGGTGTTCGAGGCCAGCTCTGCCAGTACGGCGACCCATGTGGTGACGATCACTCCGGCGGCTGCCAGCCGTTGAGCTGTAACCTGCTGGATCATCGGGTTGAAGTCGGCGCAGGCGTCCAGAACGACATAGGTTTCGTAGCCGTCACGCAGGGCTGAAATGGCCGGGAATGCAGCGCATACTTCGGTTGCGAGGCCGGAGATGACCAGCTTGCGCCGCCCCGTGGCCTCGACCGCGGCACGCGAGGTGTCGTCCTTCCAGAAATTCACGAAGGGCCGGTCGATCACGTTCACATCCGGGAACAGCGTTTTCAGCTCAGGCATGGTTGGTCCGTTTGGGCCGTCCGGCCAGCTGGTGCCCATGATCACGGGGATGTCGAACGCCTTGGCCGTGCGGGCATGGCCGAGGATGTTGTTCTTGAGTTGGAGCGGGTCGATCGACGGCAGGAATTGCATCAGCCCAACCTGGTGGTCGATCATTAGAAACACGCAATTGTCGGGGGTCAGATCGGAAGTCGGTAGTGCCATTTTGTGTCTCTCCTGGGTTCAGTCTTGAATTGGCCGGCGGGTCCGTGCCACCAACGGCTTGGCCCCGCCGCGCCATGACATGGCCCGGGATCGCATTGAAACAATTGGACAAATTCGGAATGCAGCGATGGCGGAAATGGGATGATCATCAGTGATCTGGTAGATGCGCGCATTCTGGTTGAATTGCGTTTAAGCGGCAGTTTTGCTGGCACCGCGCGGGTGTTGAAGGTGCCGACAACAACCGTGAGCCGCCGGATCGCCAAAATGGAAGAGCGGGCCGGATTGCGGTTGTTCGAGCGCACATCACGTAAAGTGTGCATCACCGAGGCCGGTGAGGTCGCAGCCCACGAGGCCCAGCGCATGGTTGCAGCGGCCGAGACGGCAGAACTGACCATAGATGGGTTACGCGCTGTTCCAAGCGGGACGGTCAGCATCAGCACGCCGACCATCTTTGGTCAGGCTTTGCTGGCACCGGCAGCGGCCGGGTTTCTGGCGGCCTATCCCGATTGCGCGTTGGAGGTGGACCTATCAGACCGCCATGTCGATCTGATCGAAGAACGGTTCGATGCCGTTGTGCGGGTTGGCCCACCCGAAAGTGATGAAATCATCGCGAAACCGTTAGGCACGGTCTTTGCCAGCCTGTTTTGCGGATCGAAAGCCGCTGCGTGCGCAAACCTGGATGATCTGGCAGCTTGCCCCGTCGGATTGATGCATCCGGGCATGTCGGCAACCCCTGGCCTGAGCATCACATCGCCTGAGGGGCATGTGCACGAGGTTTCGGTCCAGCCCCGCATCATCGCAATGAACCCGTGGCTGTTGTTGGAAACGGCGGTTCGGTCGGACCTGGTGGTGGTCCTGCCCGATATCGTGGCTGCCCCTGCGGTCGCAGATGGGTCGCTGCGCCGGGTGCTGCCTGGGTGGCATATGCGCCGCGCGCCAGTGCACTTGGCGTTTACATCGCGCCGGTTGATGCGCCCGGCCGTGCGGGCGTTCATCGATCACATGTCGGAGGTCTTGCCAGGACAGCTGCTGCCCTGACCATAGACTTAGGGCCGAATTTAGGGCTGTTCGTCTTCTTCGCCGTCGCCCTTAGGCAGGTTGAAGAAGCTGTCCGCATCGACGAGCGTGCTTTCGTCTTCGCTGTCATCTTCGTCATCGTCGGCCAGTGAGAAGGTTTCGAGACCTTCGATGGCTGTCGGGATCTTGGGTTCGGCTTCCATGCCCAGAGACTGTTCAGTGCTGACCAGCTTGCGACGTTCGTCATCGGACATCACGCTGCCCTCCGCCGCTTTCTTGGCGGCGGCTTTCTGCACGGCGGCATCCAGTTCAGACTGCTTGGTCAGACCAAGGGCTACCGGGTCCACCGGCTGGATGTTCGAGATGTTCCAGTGCGTGCGGTCGCGAATCGACTGGATGGTCGGCTTGGTCGTGCCCACGAGTTTCGAAATCTGGCCGTCGCTCAGTTCGGGGTGAAACTTGACCAGCCAGTAGATCGCCGCCGGGCGGTCCTGACGTTTGGACAGGGGTGTGTAGCGCGGGCCGCGGCGCTTTTCCTCGCCCACGGCGGCGGCGTTGAATTTAAGCTTCAGCTTGTGCAGCGGGTTCTGTTCGGCAGCGTCGATTTCTTCCTGCGTGAGCTGGTTGTTGGCAATGGGATCAAAGCCTTTGACACCCGCAGCCACATCGCCATCCGCGATACCCTGCACTTCCAGTTCGTGCATTTCGACAAAGTCCGCGATCTGCTTGAAGCTGATCGTCGTGTTGTCCACCAGCCAGACGGCGGTGGCCTTGGCCATGATCGGTTTTGCCATTGTCACATGCTCCTATGCATATCTTTCCCGTCGCCTGAAAAGGCGGCCTTGGGGTCCAAGGCGGGTTTCCGTTGTGGGGGAACTTGGAGGCGATATAGTCGGATCGACGGGAAAAGGGAAGCCTGATGCGTGTTGTTTTGATTTGGCTGGCTCTGGCAGCGGGGGCCTGGGCGCAGGATCGGTCGGGGGAATTTGACTATTACGTCCTGTCCCTGAGCTGGTCGCCGAACTGGTGCGCTTACGAGGGCGATGCGCGCGGGTCGGATCAGTGTGACGCGCGGCATGATCACGGGTGGATACTGCACGGGCTGTGGCCGCAGTATCATCGCGGCTGGCCAGAGTACTGTCAGACAGCCGAGCGTCCGCCCAGCCGTGCGATGACCCGCGACATGGCTGATATCATGGGTACATCCGGTTTGGCCTGGCATCAGTGGAAGAAGCATGGGGTGTGTTCCGGCCTCTCGGCCTCAGCCTACTACGCTTTGTCGCGCGAGGCCTATGGCCGGGTGGTGCGCCCGCCTGTGTTCCGCAAACTGGACAAAACGGTGAAGCTGCCAGCATCCGTGGTGGAAGAGGCGTTCCTTCAATCCAATCCGGGTTTGGAGCCTGATGGCGTGACCATCACCTGCCGCGAAGGGCATATCCAGGAAGCCCGGATATGCCTGTCCCGCGATCTTGACCCGGTCCCGTGCGGACAGGATGTGGTGCGGGACTGTCGCGCGAAGGATGCGTTATTCACGCCTGTCCGCTGAGGGCTGCCAGCCTGGGGGCCGCATCAGGTAGCGCCATGCCTCGCCCCAGCTGCGGGCATTGACCACATCGTGCCAGAGTCCGGGCAGTTCCGAGAACCAGACGCGGATCGGGTTGCGGCTGTCGAAGTCGCGCTTGAGGCCATAGCGTGGCGTCTCTTCTTCCGCCTGATAGGTGCCAAAGAGCTGGTCCCAGATCACGGTGATGCCGCCATAGTTCTTGTCGATGTACTTGTCGTCACAGCCGTGGTGGACGCGGTGGTTGGCCGGGCTGTTCATGACCTTATCGAACCACCCCATCTTGCCGATCAGCTCGGTATGGATCCAGGTCTGGTAGGCCAGCACCACAATGATGCCGAAAAAAATCATCTCGGGCGAAAAGCCAAGAAAGACTAAGGGGATATGAACGATCAGGCTCCAAACCCCTTCGAGCGGACCAAAACGGATACCCGTGATGATATTATAATCACGCGAAGAATGGTGCACCGCGTGTTGGGTCCAGAGCACGCGCACCTCATGCGCGATCCTGTGCTCCCAATAGTAGGTCAGGTCGGCAGCGATCACTGCCAAAAGAATGCCCCACCAGGTTAGTGGAATCTGCCACGGCTGGGCGATTTCGGCCAAGATGTAGTAGATGATGTAGGCGCTGGTCAGAACAAAGATCTGCACGGCAATCGACGGGATTTGCGTGCTGGCACTCACCAACATTTCGGCGATGGTACGGCCCTTGTGGCTGCCCTTGAACAGCACTTCGGCCAATTCAATCAACAGAATGGCAATGCCGATGAAAAAGAAAACCTCATCGATCTGGGTGCCGAGGGTTTCGAGACTGTCGGGACTCATGGGCGGGTTCCTTGTGTCAGGGTGCGCCAGGCCAGGGCAGCGGCCTGTTTCGGAGTTGCATCGCCGGCAGCGACCATCGCCCAGCCAGCGTAGATAAGGTTTTCATAGGCCTGCACGATCCATTCCGTTGGGACATGTGGATCGAACGCGCCTTCGGCTTTGGCCATGTCGATGTCATGGGCCAGATCGCGGCTTTGGGTGGCATAGACCTCGGCCACGCGCGGGTCGTGGCTGGCGGGTTCCGTGGCTAGGAACATGTGCCGGGCCGCCAGCGGAAGAATGGCGTTGAGGGCCGCCTCCAGCGCTTCGGCGTAAGTCTGGCAGTGGACCGTGGCCTCTTCCACCGCGGCATCCAATTCCTTGGCTGCCGTCAGGGTCAGTTCAACCACTAGATCATCGCGGCCCGCGAAATGACGGTGCAGCGTCGCGCGGCCAACACCGGCCTGCTTTGCAATATCCGCCAATGACGCGCCAGGGTTTTGGCTGAAGACCTCAAAGGCCGCTTCGAGGATATGATCTACGGTTGATACGTTTATGTCTCGCATGAGACACATATGTCTCGATTCGCTCTTGTATTCAAGGAGGCCTGATCAAATCATTTCCAGCCATCAGGCTGGTGAAAGATGTCGGAGCCTCCGGCGGTGGTATTTCCAGTCAGAAGAAACAAGAACGCCCGCGCCACTCATCCAATGTGAGCACTACGGGCGAAAGAGGGAAGCGAGCGCTTCTCCTGACACGGTCATCGGCTCCACAGCCTGTACCGTGAGGACAGATAGGCACGTTAACCTTATACTCTGTTTCTTCTGACTGAAAATACCACGGGGGAGTCCGAAGGACGGGGGCAGAGCCCCCTGGACAGTGGCGCCGCCGACAGGCGGCCTTTGGATCAGTTCCTACCCGCCTCCGACCTCAAGCACGATTTTCCCAATATGGCCGGAACTTTCCATGCGGGCATGCGCACCCGCCGCATCTTCCAGCGCAAACTCAGAATCCATCACCGGGCTGATCCGGCCGGCTGAAAGTAGTGGCCATACGGCTTCACGCAGGTCTTGAGCAATCCGCACCTTCGCCAGATCGCTTTGCGGTCGCAGTGTGCTGCCCGTCATGGTCAACCTGCGGGTCATGAGCTGGGCAAAGTTGACCTCGGCCTTGGGCCCTTGAAGAAACGCGATTTGCACCAGCCGCCCGTCATCTGCCAAAGCGGACAGGTTGCGGGCGATATAGGCTCCGCCGACCATGCAGAGGATCAGATGCGCGCCACCCTCGTCCTTCATCACTTGCTTGAAGTCGTCTTCGCGGTAGTTGATGGCCACCTCGGCCCCAAGATCGCGGCAGGCCTGGCATTTCTCTTCGGATCCGGCCGTGGCAAACACGCGCGCGCCAAAATGGTTGGCCAATTGAATTGCGGTTGTCCCAATCCCGGACGAACCACCATGCACCAGGAAGCGCTCGCCGCCGGTAAGACCACCGCGGACAAACACATTGGACCAAACTGTAAAATAGGTTTCGGGCAGACATGCGGCTTCCTTGAGCCCCATACCGTCGGGAACCGGCAGGCAATGGGCGGCAGGTGTTGCAACATACTCGGCATAGCCACCACCCGGCAGCAAGGCGCAGACCTTGTCCCCGACAGCCCAGCCGCTGACACCCGGACCGACTTCGACGATTGTGCCCGACGCTTCAAGACCCGGCAGGTCGCTTGCGTTGGGTGGCGGGTTGTAGAGGCCGGCCCGTTGGAGCGCGTCGGGTCGGTTGACACCAGCCCAGGCCACCTCAATCACCACCTCACCGTGACCAGCACCGGGACGGGGACGAGTGACGAGCTGCAGCACCTCCGGCCCGCCTGGTTTGGTGATTTCGACAGCGCGCATGTCCTGAGCCATTCTGATCCCTTTCCTTTTGCACACCGTATCCCGGCATGGATAGGGAAAGGAACCCACATGCTTCTTGCCGCGCTTGGATTGAACCTGTTGATCCTGATCCCGGTGATCGCCGGGTTCATCATAGGGACAATGGATGGAACGTTTGGCCCAGATACGGATGCGCGGCGCATCCTCATCTGCATCTATATTGCCATCGCTGTTGCAACTGCGGTGCTCATCACCCTGAACCTGACACATCATCACTGGGCTGTGCCAATGAGTTTGGCATTGTTCGGTGTTCAGATCACCTACAAGCTTGCAACGGTCGTTGCTCTGGGAATGGCAAGTCCGGTGGTTTTGACAAATCTTGTCGTCGTTGCAGTTCAGGTGGCGGCGATTGTGACCTGGTCAGTTGCGCGGGGATGACCATGTGCCAGGCAGGTCACTATCGGACGCACCCGCCGGAGCTTTGATCTGGTTCAGGACCCAGTTTGGTCCCGTCATGAGGGCCGATAGCAGCTTGTTCTCACGCAACTGCGCCTTAGCCTTCTCAATCTGCATTACGTCATCGATGCGTCGGTCCAAGAACGCCCACGTAGCCTGATTGTCCGTACTGTCGTCACCCAGCCAGTATAACACCGTAGCGGAATAAACGCCGGAAAGCGTCCCGCGTTTGGTGTACCAGTTCACATCTTCTGAGCTATCACCGAGGGTCGCCCAGATCTTGTCTGCCGTTCCCCAGATCGCTTTTGCACCGTCTGCGGCATAAATCGGAAGGGCAAACAGGGTCGTGCCCCGTCGCACGGCTTCCTTGTCCGTAACCGCCTCGATCCGAAAACGGACACCGGCGGCGATCTTGTCGCGGAAACGGTCGGGAAGATCATCTGACTGCAGTCGTTCGATCATCGCGGCATCGCCACGCACGTGGTAGGCCAGCGCCAGGTCAACCGCGCCGCGCGGACAGACCGCGCGAGCCAATGTCAAATCTACACCCGCATCAAGCGCAGCAGCCTTGAATGTGACATCTGACCAGCCATCAAACGGGACGTGCATCAAGGCAGCGTCCAACAGCACGTCAGTCAAATCTTGTGGTGAATCGGTCATACGAAAAACGTAGAGCTGGGCATGTAACTGGACAAGTGCACGTGCGGTCGCATCCCGATGGCCTCCACCCAAGCAGTGTTGCGCCGCATAGAGCCCCATACGACGGCATCAGTTGGCCGATTGAAACACCGGCCGGAACAGACCGCGGATCGCCGCCGCTCCGGAACCATGTTTACGCGCCGATTTGCTGAAAATTTCAGCATCTGCCTGCCTGCTTGCCGCACACTGCATCCATTCCGACACAAAGCAGCACGACACATCCAAGAAAGGAAGACCCATGTCTGTTGCAAGCACGTTTGAACGCCAGATGCTTGACCTGATCAACCAAGAGCGCACGTCACGCGGGCTTGATCCGCTGACCCTCGAACGGCGGCTGAACGACGCCAGTGAGGATCACAGTGACTGGATGGATCAAACCGGAAATTTCAGTCATACCGGCATCAACCAGTCCGACCCTGGCGATCGCATGCGTGATGCCGGTTTCAACTTTTCCGGCAACTGGACTTGGGGCGAGAACATCGCCTTCCAATCCGAACGGGGCGCCCCCGGCATTTCTGACGACGTTATCGATCTGCACAACTCACTGATGAACAGCCCGGGCCACCGCGCCAACATCCTGAATCCCGATTTCGAACTGATAGGCATCGGGATCGAGGAAGGTGATGGGCGCGGCTATGACGCTGTTTATGTGACGCAGAACTTCGCCAGAACATCTGCGCCGGTCCAACTGGACACCGGCGCACCACAACCGCCAACCAATCCGGGTCCGACCGCGGGCAATGACGTATTGGTTGGCGGAAACGGAAATGACCGGCTGGACGGCGGCGCTGGTAATGACCAACTGCGCGGTCAGAATGGCAACGACGTTCTGCTGGGTGGAAGTGGCCGCGACAACATTCAGGGCGGCAACGGGAATGACACTATTCAGGGTGGAAACAACTTCGACACTTTGAGCGGCGGAGCCGACAACGACCGGCTGAATGGTGGTACAGGCGCTGATATACTAAATGGTGGCAATGGTAATGATGCCCTTATGGGCGCCAAAGGCAACGACCGTCTGTCGGGTGACGGCGGAAACGACGTTCTGGTTGGCGGCGAGGGTCGTGATACGCTGGACGGTGGGAACGGGCGCGATTGGCTTGTCGGTGGTGCCGGGAACGACGTCTTTGTCTTTTCCGTCGGTCGAGATACGGTCAGAGACTTCAACTTCACCTCACAGTCAGATGTCATCAACTTGCGGTCCGCATCGGAAATCACATCGTTCAACGACCTCAAGAACGGTGGCCACTTACGGCAAGTCGCCGACAATGCTGTGATCGATGATCATGATGGGAACACCATGGTCCTCCTAAACGTGGACATCGATGCCTTGCAGGCCAACGATTTCCTGTTCTGATCAGCCAACCGCACTCTGGACAAAGCGCATACGGTTTGCTAAGCGCACATTTCCTGCAAATCCTTGCAACTCTTATCTAGAAAGGTGGTGACAACCACATGCAGGTTAGTGTTCGCGACAACAATGTCGATCAGGCGCTTCGTGCCCTGAAAAAGAAGCTGCAGCGCGAAGGCGTGTTCCGTGAAATGAAGCTGAAGCAACATTTCGAGAAGCCGTCCGAGAAAAAAGCGCGCGAGAAAGCTGAAGCGATCCGCCGGGCCCGTAAGTTGGCTCGGAAAAAAGCACAACGCGAAGGGCTGCTTTAAGCCGTAAGCGAGAGCTGATGAATTCAAGAACCCCGTAGCCGCCCGGCTGCGGGGTTTTTTGTTTGTCACGAGCATTATGGAAAGCCACGGAGTCACAGCACTCTGCGGATGTTCGCCCATACAACGTTCTGATGTTTGTCCTAGCGCGTTGGCGGGGTTAGCGTCTCTTTAGGCGAAGCGCAAATTTGCGCGGTGCCGATTTCCATACTCGACATCCTTTTTCCGCAACTGATGATCCGTCAGTCGTGGAGTCACACCATCCATCGAAACGTTCTTCTAGTCGAAACCGATTGTGAAGACTTCATCAGATGAGGCCACATTTGACACTCTCACGCTTCAGAACGCTCCTCTTCACAACGCTCCTTTGCGGCGCGCACGGCGTGTACGCCGAAACAAGTCAGTCCGATTTCGTCTTTATCGGCGGACATGCCGTTACAGATTATCTCAGCTTTGCCAGCCGCCCGGATATCGAGGGCGTTCAGGTTGTATACCCGTGGAAACAGCTTGAACCGCGGAAAGGCGTCTATGATTTCAGCAAGATCGAGGAGGATCTAAAAACCCTGACCGCGCTCGACAAGAAGCTGTTTGTTCAGCTCCAGGATCGCTTTTTCCTGCCGACTGCGAAAAACGTTCCGGACTATCTCATGCAGGACCCGGAATACGAAGGCGGCCTTGTCCGACAGTACGACAACGCGGGCGAAGGCAAACCGGTCGGTCAGGGGTGGGTTGCAAAGCAATGGAACCCAGCCGTCCGCGAACGGTTTCAGCAACTGATTGCTGAACTGGCACATCAGTTTGATGGGCGTATCTATGGTCTCAATCTTCCTGAATCGGCAATCGACGTGTCAGATGAGACAGAAGCTGGGTTCAATTGTGATCTGTACTTTGAAGCTCAACTGGAAACTGCACGTTTTGCGCGGGAGGCATTCAAGCAATCCCATGTGGTTCAATATGTGAACTTCTGGCCCTGCGAGTGGGCCGATGATCACGGTTACATGTCACAGACGTTCGAAACCGCATCTGATATCGGCTTTGGGCTTGGCGGACCTGACATCATTCCGTTCAAAAAAGCGCAGATGAAAAACTCATATGGGTTCTTCAATGAGTATCGGGAAAAGCTGCCCCTTGTGGCGATGGCAGTGCAGAAGCCAACGATGACGTATACGAACCCACAAACCGGCGCTCCGTTTTCAGAGGACGATTTTCGTCATTTTGCCGATGATCATCTTGGGGTGGACATCATTTTTTGGGACACATCGGCACCCTGGCTGAATCAGTAGGTATCCGTGTCTGCCGAGAGTCCGAACCGAGCTGGCACAGCTCACAATGCAGGCGGGACCACGTTTTAACTTGGTCCCGCCGATCCGTTCTCAATACGGCTTAGCCGACAAGAGCGTTGTCGTCACGTTTGACGACAACGATGGCTGAGCGGGGCAACGACCCGTCGCCATCAGGGAATGGTGCACCTGGATGCTGGATACCCACGAACATCGTGCGGCGGTCGGCTGACCAGGTCAGGCCCGTCACTTCAGAGCCGTTGGGACCGGTGAGGAAGCGACGAATTTCACCCGTCACCGGATCGCCCGCCAGCATCTGGTTATTGCCCATGCCTTCGAACTCACCCTCATTGCTGTCATCGCCATCGGTCTGGATCCAAATCAGGCCAGTCGTGTCGATGACCATGCCATCGGGCGAGTTGAAAAGATTGCCTTCGTTGACGTTGGACGACCCTTTGTAGGCACCTTCCTGAGTCATGGGGTTGCCTGCCATCACATACAGATCCCAGTCAAAGGTGTTGGAGGCATGGTTGTCCCCGTGGGGACGCCACCGAACGATCTGACCAAAGTTGTTCGCGTCCCGCGGGTTGGGACCATTGGCCGAGGTGTCATCCCCCCCGGCGTTCGGCTTCACACCACGGTTCTTGTTGTTGGTCAGGCAGCAATAGGCTTCGACCGCCGTTGGGTTTACGGCCACCCATTCGGGCCGGTCCATCGTTGTGGCCCCAACCGCCGAGGCGGCCGTGCGGGTGAAGATCGCGATATGCGCCTCGTCCATGCCGGTGGCATCGGGCGTCAGCGCCACCCATTCGCCGGTCATGTCGTCGTTGAACTTGGCGGCATAAAGCTGCCCTTCGCTCAACAGTGTCGAGGTGTCACCACCCGGCACATACACGTCACGCGACAGCCACTTGTACATGAACTCGCCCCGCTCATCGTCGCCCATGTAGACGGCAACGCGGCCATCGGGTGCGAGGGCACAGGCCGCGTTCTCGTGCTTGAAGCGGCCAAGCGCAGTATGCTTCACGGGCGTGGCATCGGGGTCAGTTGGGTCGATTTCAACCACGTAGCCCACACGATGCGGTTCATTCGGGTTCTGGCTGACATCAAAGCGGGCGTCCCACTTGTGGTAGTCATATCCCCACCCGTCCGGACCAACGCCATAGCGCGCAAAGCCTGCGGCAGTGGTCTCGTCAGACGGCATGTCGCCTGTCGCACCGAAGTAGCCGTTGAAGTTTTCCTCGCAAGTCAGATAGGTGCCCCACGGGGTCGGGCCGGAACCGCAGTTGTTCATGGTGCCCAGAGACGCCGTGCCTGTGGGGTCAGCCTCGGTCTTGAGCAAGTCGTGACCGGCTGCAGGACCGTCCAGCGTCATCGGCGTGTTGTGCGTAATGCGGCGGTTGTAGGGACTGTCCACCACGACCCCCCAGCCATCGTGGCCTTCGGCGACTTCCATGATGGTAACACCCTGAAGGTTCTGGAAGATCAGCACATCGTCTGCCGAGGCAGGCACGCCGTCTGCGTTGTTGGGCAGGTTGGTTTTGCGGTTGGCATACTCGTTGTTGACCGCGAGGATCTGCTTGTTGCCCACGGTAAAGAGATGCATCCCGTCGGTGTTTTCAGCGAAGACGCGGTCAGACCCTTCCACAGGTACGCCGTTCGCCGGATCAAATGCGGGTGCGTCCGAGAACAACGGATCGCCCCAACGGACGAGTACGTCCCACGAGTATCCTTCAGGCACATGTACGGTGCCGTCGGTCTGTATCGGGAGCTGTTCAAAGGCAAAACGCGAAGTTTGGCCGGCCATGGCTGTCGTGCCCTTGAGCATGCTGGTGCCCATCACTGCCGCACCCGACCCGAAGGCCACCACGCCCCCCAGAAAACCGCGTCGCGAAATTGCGCGCTCTACAACCTCGTCAAAGCCCTGAGTCGTCTTACGTGGAAATGTCAGCTCGTCCCAATCGTCAAAGGACAAGTCCTGAGTATCTGCGTCTTTCATCGTGAACTCCCAAATATAGTAGTTGGATTGCGGCGATTCGCGCCCTCCGTGTGCGTGCCTGATGAACATCACCGCTGTATGACGACAGCCAAAATAGTGGCGCTATGTCGCGGTGCAGGTCAGACCGGCAAAGCCGTTGTTTTAAAAACAGTTCTAAGTGCAAAACTTGACTGCATTTGTGCCACGCCAGGTAAGCGCGCGAGATATTGACGGTGGATGCGTGCGAAGTCCTCAGTCCCTTCTGCTACTACCTTGAGGATGTAGTCCGCGGTACCTGCCATCAGATGACACTCTAGCACATCCGGGATGCGTGCGACTGCTTTTTCAAAAGCGTCAAGCACTTCGTCGGCCTGACCCTGCAGCGTGATCTCGACAAAAACGGTTGTCGGCACACCCATTTTGCGTGCATCGAGCAAGGCAACATAATCCCGAATGTAGCCCGCCTGTTCGAGCCGCTGCACACGCCGGTGACATGCGGATGGAGACAAATGCACCGCTTCACTCAGGTCCGCATTCGACATGCGCCCCTGTTTTTGCAACGCAGACAGGATACGGCGATCTGTTGAGTCAAGTACCATACATGCAGGATCCTTCGTCAAAAAAGCATAAGTTCGCACAGTTCTTCGATGTTTGCGCACCAACACGATCCATTTCTCGTGTCCAATTGCAAGCCAATTGCGCGACTCTACACGTAACTGGAGGAGTAAACTGTTATGCACATCGGATGCCCAACTGAGATCAAGGCCCAAGAGTACCGCGTTGGCCTGACCCCAAATGCTGCGCGCGAGGCTGTAGCCAATGGCCATACCGTCAGCGTGCAGGCTGGTGCCGGGAAAGGTGCCGGGTTCGAAGACACTGACTATATCGCAGCAGGCGCGCAGGTATTGGACACGGCGGAGGAGGTCTTTGCCATTGCAGACATGATCGTGAAGGTAAAGGAACCCCAAGCGGTCGAACGCAAGATGCTACGCGGAGGGCAGCTTCTGTTCACATACCTGCATTTGGCCCCCGATCCCGAGCAAACCCATGACTTGCTCGAATCCGGTTGCACGGCGATCGCCTATGAAACAGTGACGGACCCCGCTGGCGGCCTGCCATTGCTTGCCCCCATGTCCGAGGTGGCGGGCCGTCTGGCCCCGCAAGTTGGCGCATGGACGCTGCAAAAGGCCAATGGTGGCCGCGGCGTATTGATGGGCGGCGTGCCTGGTGTAGGACCCGCCAAGGTTGTCGTCATCGGCGGCGGCGTTGTTGGCACTCACGCAGCGCGCGTTGCTGCCGGTATGGGCGCGGACGTGACGGTCTTGGACCGGTCCCTGCCCCGTATGCGCTATCTCGACGATGTGTTTTCAGGCTTGTTCAAAACAAGCTACGCCAGCGCGGGAAATACAGCTGAGTTGGTGGCCGAGGCAGACATGGTTGTCGGAGCCGTCCTTATCCCCGGTGCAGCCGCACCCAAGCTGGTGACACGTGATCAGTTGTCGACAATGAAACCGAGTGCCGCAATCGTCGACGTGGCCATTGACCAGGGTGGGTGTTTTGAAACATCCCGCGCGACCACGCACGATGATCCGATCTACGACGTTGACGGGATCATGCATTACTGTGTTGCAAACATGCCCGGCGCTGTCGCACGCACATCAACCATCGCGCTTGGCAACGCAACGATGCCGTTCATGCTCGCCTTGGCCAACAAAGGATGGCGCCAGGCATGCACCGATGACCCACACCTGATGGCTGGTCTCAACGTGCATGCAGGCAAGCTGACCTACTACGCGGTTGGCAAGGCATTGGGTATCGACGTGGTTTCACCAAACCTCGTCCTCAAATGAAAAAGTGGCCGCGCGGGTGACACCCGGCGGCCATGTTTCATCTTGTTTCCGGGCTCAGCCCTGTTTGGCCAAGGCGTCGCGAATCTCAAGCAGCACATCCAGTTCGGACGGGCCTGCCGGGGCTTCCTCCGCAGCTTCTTCCGGTTTTTCTGCGGCCGCTTTGACTTTGTTCACATAGCGCACCAGCATGAACACCACGAAGGCGATGATCAGGAAGTTAATGACAGCCATCAGGAACGCGCCATAGGCAAAAACCGCTGCCCCGGCTTCGCGGGCGGCTTCCAGCGATGAGCCCTCTGCCACATCACCTGCCAGAACGGCATAGTTGTTGGTGAAATCCAGCCCGCCGGTGAACAGACCGATGATCGGGTTGATCAGGTCACCCACCAGCGACGTCACGATCGCGGTAAAGGCGGCACCGATGATGATCCCGACAGCCATATCCATAACATTGCCCTTGGCAATGAAATCTTTGAATTCGTTTAGCATATTTAGTCCCTTGTTGGCTTCCGCACGCTCTATTTTGTTTTGATGTGCGCGTGCAAACACTGGTTAACACATCTTCTCACATCACAAAGACTATTTTGGGGGGGAATTTCGCCTATCTGGGACCCATCATTTCAAGGAGACGACCCATGGCTGATCTCAGCGCCTTTCCCATCACGCAGAAATGGACCCCCCGGGATCCGTCAATCCTGCAACTGTTTTCCTTTCCGACGCCCAACGGGATAAAGGTTTCCATCGCCTTGGAAGAGATGGACATCCCTTATGAGGCGCATCTGGTCACCCTGGCGGATGCAGACGTCAAAAGCCCCGAATTCCTGTCGCTGAACCCCAACAACAAGATCCCGACCATCATCGACCCGAACGGCCCCGATGGGACGCCCATTGGCCTTTTCGAATCCGGTGCGATCCTGATCTACTTGGCCGAAAAAACCGGCAAACTGATCGGAGAAACCGCCAGCGACAAAGCCAAAACAATCCAGTGGCTGATGTTTCAGATGGGCGGGCTTGGCCCAATGCTGGGGCAGATGGGCTTTTTCGTGAAATTCGCAGGCAGCGCATGGGAAGACAAGCGCCCGCAACAGCGATATGTCGACGAAAGCAGGCGCCTACTTGGCGTGCTCGATAGGGAACTTGAGGGCAAGGACTGGATCACCGGCCAATACTCAATCGCAGATATCGCAATCGCGCCCTGGCTGAACGCCCTGAACTTCTACGAAACCAAGGAACGTGTCGGCTGGGACGACCACAAGAACCTTGTGGCCTACCTCGACCGGTTCATGGCGCGCCCCGCTGTGGACAAGGCCAAGAACATTCCACCCCGCCCCTGATCCCTTCTTCTGGCTGAAAATACCTCGGGGGTTTGGGGGCTGACCCCCAATCACGGAAGGTGTCGCGCAGCGCCCGTTGGATCAGGCTAAACGCATCCCGGCGCTGATCTTTTCAGCCATCATGATGGTGGGGCCATTCGTGTTCCCGCCAATCAAACGCGGCATGAGCGAAGCATCGACAACCCGCAGTCCCTCAACCCCATGCACAAGACCCGCAGGATCGGTCACCGCCATCTCATCCCGCCCCATCCGGCAAGTGCCTACCGGGTGATAGATCGTATCGGCGCGCGCACGGATATCAGCCTCCAACCCTGCGTCGCTGCCATCATGGGGATAGAGTTGCTTTCCACGCCATGGCTCCAACGGCGGCGCGGTCAGAATAGCCTCCATCTGGCGCGCGCCCTTCATCATCAGGTCGAGATCGCGCTGATCAGTCAGATACGCGGGATCAATCCGCGGCGGTGCAGACGGGTCAGCAGACTGCAGGCCGATATGACCACGACTGTGCGGACGCAGCACACAGACATGGCAGGAATAGCCAAACTTCACATGAATCTTCCGCATATGCTGATCCACAATGCCCACAACAAAGTGCAGCTGCAGGTCAGGGCGGTCGACCGACGGATCGGAGCGCAGGAATGCCCCCCCTTCCGCGAAAGGTGAGGCGAACATGCCGGAACCATCCTTGCGCCACTGCAACCCCGCCTTGGCCAGCGCCATCAGCCCCTTGGGGCCCAGCCCCACAACGTCGTCGCGCTTTGAATGATAGCTCAGGATGTAATCCAGATGATCCTGCAGGTTCTGTCCTACCCCGGGCAATTCGTGCACGGGTTCAATCCCGTGGGCAACCAATTCATCGCGCGGACCAATCCCCGACAGAAGCAGCAACTGGGGCGACCCAAATGCACCGCCACACAGAACCACCTCGCGCCCCGCCTCCACCAGCTTGATCTTGCCCTGATGCCTGATCCGGACACCTACAGCACGCGTGCCCTCCATCTCCACCCTCTGCGCCATGGCACGGGTCAGCACCGTCAGATTTGGCCGTGCCAGCACCTGATCTGGTAAATAGGCAGCTGCCGCCGAACACCGCTCACCCTTGGCGGGGCCGGAATGGCGCTGCGTGACCTGGTACAGGCCCACACCGGCCTGTTCTGCATCGTTGAAGTCTTCTGTTACACGCAACTGTTGCTGTGCGCCGGCCTCGATAAAGGCATGTGTGATCCGACGCGGTTCGGACTGCTCTGACACCTGCAAAGGGCCATCGCCCCCATGCAAATCGTCGGCACCGCGCGCATTGCCTTCGGACCGCTTGAAATAGGGCAGGACGCTGTCCCAATCCCAGCCTTCAGCCCCCAAATCAGCCCATTCATCATAGTCCCGCTGATGTCCGCGCACATAGAGCATCGCATTGATGGCACTTGACCCGCCCAGAGTTCGGCCACGCGGCTGAAACCCACGTCGACCGTTCAATTCAGGTTGCGGTTCCGTATGAAAGGCCCAGTTATTGATCTTGGGACGACCAGAGATCATGCCAGCCACCAGTGCAGGCGCACGGACAAAAATGTCGCGCCCGGTCCCACCCGCTTCGATCAGGCACACCGACACGGCAGGGTCTTCGCTCAGCCGGGACGCCATCACGCATCCGGCGGACCCACCTCCAACGATCACGTAGTCGAACTTCATCTGTGCTCCTCCCTCACAAAAGGCTAAGAGCGCACCAGCAGCATGACAAGCGTGACCAAGGGTCGGCGGGTGGGCGCCTTTCGGGCCAAAAGCCCGGAACAGAGCCACGCGTCGACTTATCCGGGCAAGGATCCCGTCAGCACGTAGCGCAGGATATCCACCACCTGGCCCGGCTCTTCGGCCACGGCCAGGGCCGCCGCATCGACCTCTTTCAAGGCATGGGCGTGGTCAGGCCCATGCAGGATGATCAGGGATTTGTCCAACGCAGCCGCATAGCCAGCATCAAAAGCCGCGTTCCATTGCTTGTACTGATCGCCAAAGCGCACAACGACAACGTCTGCATCTGCAATCCCCTTGCGGGTGCGGATGGCATTCACCATCGCCCCCTTGTGATCATGCCAATACTTCCTGTCCTCGGCTCCAAGGATAGCAACGCCACAATCATCGCTGGTCGCATGGTCCGTCACCGGCCCGGAAAAGGTCACATCAAGCCCCTGCGCGCCCTCCACGATCTGCTCGCGCCAATCAGTATGAATTTCCCCGGACAGGTATACGTTCAACATCGCGGCGCTCCTTTGTTGCCAGCTGCATCTAACCTGCGTTTGACACAGCCAAAAACAAGGGTCAAAGGCGGCGGGCCACAACGAAATGATTGGGCGGCCGCAGCGGATAGTTTCCTGTCTCGATGATTTCAAACCCTGCGTTGGCAATTCGCGCTTCAAGGCCCGCGATGGTTTCGAACCGGACAAATGGTGCTTTGCCAACAAGCTGCATCAGCGGAATGAGCCGTTTCAAAAGCCCGAACTTCAACCCGAGCGATCGCTCGCCAATGCAGGGTGTTTTCGAGATGAACACTCCACCCGGAACCAACAGGTCGTGCACGCGCGCCATCGCCTCGTCAATGCGCTCCACCAGGTGGTACAGGTTGAATCCCATGACCACATCGAACGATCCATCTTCAAGCAACGGGCTGAACGTATCGGCCTGCAGAAAGCGGACGTTGTCCACACCCATCTTCGCCTCCGCCTGCGCAATCATGCCTTCGGAGAAGTCAGTGGCGAGGATCGACCCGGTATGCGGCGCCAGTTTAAGTGCCGTGCTGCCCGTCCCGCAGCCCAGTTCCAGCACCCGGTCCGTTGGCTTGAGGTAAGACACAACCCGATCGAGCGTCTGCTCATAGGCATCCGGGTTGCTGATGGGTTGCGCGGCGTATTTCAGGGCCACCTTGTCCCAGAACTGTGCATTCGGCTTCATCATAGATCTCCTTCACAGCTGCATATACGGGTGTCCGCCGGGTCAATAAATTGACGAATTCTGCAAGGGATGTATACGAATTTGCATGGATCAAGGATTTGATTGGGCGCATCTGCGCGCATTTCTGGCAACCGCCGAGACTGGCTCACTTTCCGCAGCGGCACGGCAACTTGGCTTGACGCAGCCCACGGTCGGGCGACAAGTCAGCGCGTTGGAGGACGAGTTGCAGCTTGCCCTGTTCGAGCGCACATCCCGCGCAATGACGCTAACGGATGCGGGCCGCGACCTGCTGGTTGAAGCCCGCAAGATGGGAGATGCCGCCACCCGCATCGCAGTCATTGCACAAGGCAGAACCCAAGGGTTGGAAGGCACGATCCGCGTAACAGCCTCTGACATGATGAGTGCATATGTCCTGCCCGACACCCTGCTGAAATTGCACGACCTTGCGCCCCGCCTACGCGTTGACGTGATTGCCGCCAACGACATCCGCGACATCCTGAAACGCGAGGCGGACATTGCGATCCGTCATGTGCGGCCAACAGAGCCCGACCTGATTGCCCGCAAGATCGGCGACTCATCGGCCCATCTTTATGCTTCGAAGTCTTATGTGGCGGCGCGCGGCATGCCCGAAACGATTGATGATCTGAAAAACCATGACTTCATCAGCATGGCCGATGATGACGCATTTGTCGCGGCTATGGGCAAGTACGGTATCCCCGTAAGCCGCCCACATCTGCGCACCGGGTCCACCAGCGGGATCACCACATGGGAGCTGTTGCGCAAAGGCTTTGGCATTTTTCCCATGTCAGATCACATCGGCGACCAGTTTGATGATGCCGTCCGTTTGCTGGACGGCGTCACCGACCTCAGCTTTCCGGTGTGGCTGGTCACCCACCGCGAGCTGCACACAAGCAAACGCATTCGCCTGGTGTTTGATCTGCTCGCAGAGATGTTGAGCGAGACCTGACCCACGCCTTCATCTTGCCGGATAAACTTCGGGGGCTTGGGGGCTGGCCCCCAACGCCGAACCTATCCGCGCAAGCTGCCGCCTGTCGCCTTGGTGACCTTGTCGACCACTTTCTGCGCCACCGCTTCGATATCAGCGTCCTTCAGCGTCGCATCCTTCGGTTGCAGGCGCACGGTCAGGGCAAGGGACTTCTTGCCCTCGCCCAAGGAGCCACCGATGAACTCGTCAAAGATGCGCACATCTTCGATCAGCGTCTTATCCGCACCCATGGCCGCGTTGACCAGCGTCAGCCCTTCGACCTCGGCATCGACGACAAAGGCAAAGTCACGCTCCACCGCCTGAAGATCGCTAATGTCCAGCGCACCCTTATTGGCGCCCGCCTTGCGCGGCAAAGGCACCTCGGCGGGCCAGAGGGTAAAGGCCATGGCAGGCCCTTTCACATCCATCGCTTCCAGCACGCGTGGGTGCAGTTCGCCGAAGACGCCAAGCACCTTCTTGGGACCAAGGCAGATCTTGCCGTGACGCCCCGGGTGCCACCAATCCTGCGCGCCGCGCAGAATCTGCACCTTGGCCGGCGTGCCGATGGCTGACAGGATTGCCTCGGCATCCGCCTTGACGTCATAGACATCAACAGGGCGGGATGCGCCGTGCACGTCCTTGGGGCCGGTCCGCCCGACCAGCAGACCCGAAACCAGCAAATGCTGTTCCCCCGGCTCACCACCGTGGAAGGCAGGACCCACTTCGAATAGGGCCAGATCGGCAAAGCCGCGCGCCTGGTTGCGCGCCGCTGCCTGCAACAGACCGGGCAGCAGCGCGGGGCGCATATGGCTCATGTCGCTGGAGATCGGGTTTTCCAGCATCGTCGCATCATCGCCGCCGCCGAACAGCTTGGCCGAGGCCTGATCAATGAAGCTGTAGGTCACGCATTCGTTGTAGCCGAGTGCTGCCGCCGTCCGGCGCGCGATCTGTTCGCGGCGCTGGATGGGTGTCATCACTGGCTTCGGCACACCGGGTGTCAACCTTGGCAAGGGTTTGCCCTGCAACTTGGTCAGCGACGCGACCCGTGCCACTTCTTCGACCAGATCAGCCTCGCCCATCACGTCGGGGCGCCAGCTGGGCACGTGGGCCATGTCCCCTTCGAGCTTGAATCCAAGCGCGGTCAGCGTCTGGCGCTGTTCACTTTCGTGGATGTCCATGCCCACCAGGCTTTGCACCCGCGCGGCATCCAGCCTGTAGGCGCGGCGCGTGTCTGGCACGGCTCCAGCGCTGATCATGCTGGAGACGGTTCCGCCCGCATGTTCGAGGATCATGGCACAGGCATGATCCAATCCAACGGGGGTGAAGGCCGGATCGACCCCACGTTCAAAGCGGTAGCGTGCATCCGAGTTGATCTTGAGCGCGCGGCCCGCATAGGCAATCTGGATTGGGTCCCAGTAGGCGCTTTCGACAAAGACATTCACCGTCTCTTCGGTGCAGCCGGTTTCCGCCCCGCCCATGATACCGGCGATGCTTTCCGGGCCGTTGTCGTCCGAGATGATCATCTGGCCGGGCTGGAACGTGTAGGTCTTTTCGTCAAGCGCCGCGATCTCTTCACCACCCTTGGCACGGTGTACCCGCAGATTGCCCGCGACCTTGTCGGCATCAAAGACGTGCAAGGGGCGGTTCAGATCGTAGGTGAAATAGTTGGTGACATCGACAAGGAACGAGATCGGGCGTAGGCCGATAGCACGCAGGCGGTCCTGCAGCCATTGCGGGCTTGGTCCGTTCTGAACGCCCCGGATCAGCCGCCCGAAGAAGGCGGGGCAGCCGTCCAGCGTGTCGTCATCAATGCTGACCGTGATGTCGGAGACAAACGCTCCCTCGACCTCGGGCACCGGGTTTGGACGCATCGTGCCCAGACCACGGGCGGCCAGATCGCGGGCGATGCCGCGCACGCCCAGCGCGTCGGGGCGGTTGGGGGTGATAGCGATCTCGATCACCGGGTCGACCTTGGCCGGGTCGTTCTCGTCCAGCCAGTCGACAAAACGGTCGCCCACCTCGCCCGAGGGCAGTTCGATGATGCCGTCATGCTCGTCCGACAGCTCCATCTCGCGTTCGGAGGCCATCATGCCGAAGCTCTCGATCCCGCGGATTTTGCCCACGCCAATGGTGGTGTCGATACCGGGGACATAGACGCCCGGTTTGGCCACGACGACCGTGATCCCCTCGCGTGCATTGGGGGCGCCGCAGATGATCTGTTTCTCGCCCTCATCCGTCGCCACTTGGCAGACGCGCAAGCGGTCGGCGTCGGGATGTTTTTCGGCGCTCAGCACCTTGCCGATGGTAAAGTCGGCCAGCTTTGCCCCGCGATCCTCGACCCCTTCGACTTCCAGTCCAAGGTCGGTCAGCGCATAGGTGATCTCGTCCACCGAAGCGGCGGTGTCGAGGTGCTGCTTGAGCCAGCTGAGCGTGAATTTCATGGGAGCGTCCCCTGCATTCCAATACGAGCCTGCAATGGCAAAGATCGGGCCAAGGTGCAAGCAAAGGAGGGGCGCAGAGCCCCTGCGCCTTGCGGTGTGTGGTTTGTAAGGCGGACGTGTCGTCCGCCCCGCTGGTCAGGGATAGACCGGGGTGCGGTCCAACAGCTCATCCAGTTGCCGGGCAATCCAGCCATGGGGGATGAAGTGCCCGCCCGGATGGGTGTCGAGCGCAACTTTGATACCGCCCGCACAGTCCTGCCATTCGGTGCGCGACAGGGTCAGGAATTCAACCGCAGACCAGTCACCACCATCGGTTTGCGCCTCGGTACAACCCAGCCGGTCGCGCCACAGCGATACGGGAAAGGTCGTGTCGCCATTTGCCCCGTAGGGAAAATCAAGCACGTTGTCGTTGAGACCGTGGACATGGCGCGCCTCACGCGGGGCCTGTGCACAGTCTTCGGATAGGTTAATTGTACCCGAGATGCCCAAAAGGGCCCGCACGTTCATATCCGTTCCCCGATCGCAGGCAACCCGCCATGCCATTATGGAACCGTAAGAGTACCCGGACAGAAAGATGTTGTCGGTGTCGACAGGATAGCGCCGGATCACATCGTCGAGCACGTCGGCTGCGAATTGCACGTCCTCGGTTTCGGGTGACCACATGTCCCAGGTCTTGCGATTGCCGTTGGGCGCGATCAGTAGCACCCCACGCCGCCGGGTGGCACCCGAGATACGCTGGTGCTGCACGGGCAAAGCCCCGGTCCGTTGCCAGCCGTGGAAGTGGATCAGCACAGGCAATGGACTGGTGCCATCCCAACCGTCCGGTTCCTTGACGTGATAGGATCGGTCGCCAACGGCACATGGCACATCCAGATGGCATATGTCGCGTTGGGTCTGAGCAGCAGCGATGGTAGGCAGCGCGCTGGTGAGCGCGAGAAGAGCAAGAAGACGTGTCATGCGCCGCACGCTATCCATTCCGCTCCGCATGTCACGTCACATTGTCGTGGTCTGAATTGCGCCGATTGGGGGTTAATTTCTGGCTCAACAACATTAGCGCGCCCACAGCAATCAATACCTGTTGGCATACAATCTCAGTTGAACGTTTTGACATCGTGAGAGGCAGAAACGGATTTCTGCATTTCCGTGGTCAAGTGATCATAGCCAGCATTGACGTTGTCTATCTTTGCGGCGTGCATCCGCTCTTCTTCAGGAAACACATCTCTGCCAAACCACTCCCTACCTTGATAGCAGTTGTAGTAGTACTCATTCATCGCGGTACACACAGCATCTTCGCTCAGGACTGACAGCTTCCTTCGATTTAACTCAAAATCTCTGAGCAAGGTGTCAAATTCAATATCTGAGACTTGGGGCTTTCCTGCCAGCGCTCCGTTGCGGAGTTGCTCTGCTTGATAAAGAACATCAACGAATATCTGTCTGGCAAGGTTCTTGATCTCAGTTTCTCGATCAATAGCTTTTTGGTTTTTGTACAGTCCTGCCACATAGAGCGTGACCGAAAGCGTCATCAACGCGACAATCACCGGGCCCAAATCAGACAACAACTTAATCAATCCACCGAAATCCGCGTAGATGCTTTCACTTGCGGTCATGGCACTACCGGCTAAGACCACCATGCAATGTCGGCACGTCCAGTGCCGCAAAGCCATAGTGGCGCAGCCAGCGCAGGTCGCTGTCAAAGAACGCGCGCAAGTCCGGAACGCCGTATTTCAGCATTGCGATCCGGTCGATGCCCATGCCGAAGGCAAAGCCCTGCCATTCGGCGGGGTCGATCCCACCCGCTTCCAGCACCTTGGGGTGCACCATGCCGGAGCCTAGGATTTCGAGCCAATCGTCGCCCTCGCCCACTTTGAGCGTGCCGCCTTCCCAGGAGCAACGGATGTCCACTTCGGCCGAGGGTTCGGTGAAGGGGAAGTGCGAGGCGCGGAAGCGCAGGTCGACCCCGTCCACCTCGAAATAAGATTTCACGAACTCTTCCAGCACCCATTTCAGGTTCGCCATCGAGATATCCTTGTCGATGGCGAGGCCTTCGACCTGGTGGAACATGGGCGTATGCGTCTGGTCGTAGTCGGCACGGTACACACCGCCGGGACAGATGATGCGGGTGGGGGCGCCTGTGGCCTCCATCGACCGGATCTGTACCGGGGACGTGTGGGTGCGCAGCACATGGGGCGGACGATTGTCGCCCTCGGCCCGGTGCATATAGAACGTGTCCATCTCAGCCCGCGCGGGGTGGTGTCCGGGGATGTTCAGGGCGTCGAAGTTGTACCAATCGGTGTCGATGCGCGGCCCTTCGGCGACGGAGAAGCCAATTTCAGCAAAGATCGCCGTAACCTCTTCGCTGACCTGACTGATGGGGTGGATCGTACCGCGGCGCTGGGTGCGGGTCGGCAGGGTGACGTCCAGCCATTCGGAGCGCAGCCGTTCGTCCAGAGCAGCGTCAGCAAGGGCGGCCTTTTTCGCCGAGATGGCACTGTTGATTTCATCCTTAAGCGCGTTGAGTGCGGGACCGGCCACTTGCCGTTCCTCGGGCGTCATTTTACCCAGCTCGCGCATCTTCAGGGCGACTTCGCCTTTTTTGCCAACGGCCGCGATGCGAATGTCTTCCAAAGACGCCTCGTTTGCCGCGTCCGCGATCTGTGTCAAATACTTGGCTTTGAGGTCGTCCATGACGTGCTCCTTTATTCGGTGCCCTGCTACCACAACGCAGCGGGATGGCAAACACCGACAAGACGCGTGTAAGCCACTCAATAGCGTGCACAATAATACGATATTTAGCCCAAACTTCTTTTCAGAACACTGCATCTGGTGTACGCAGGATCAAATTGAATAGACTGGCGTTCAGGAAGCTTCATGGCACCCATTATGTATTCGCACCGGCTGAAGTCGGTTCTGCAGCACAGTGTGCGCGAGCTGGGGCTGACCGTTGTTCTGGACGATGGCCGATCCGAAGTCAGCCTAAGCGAAAATGAGGCCATGATCCGCGAAACCGCATCACTTCTCGGTATCCAGGTCCATTTTGAACCAAACGAAAGCAGTGTGTCGGTTACGTTTTATCAGTGAGTTTGTCTGGGGGGACAATTGATGAAAACACGCATGAAAGGCCAAGACCTTCGCACGCTCAGAGCGGCCGGATTAACGCTCGCAA
Organism: Tateyamaria omphalii; assembly: GCF_014651375.1. Taxonomy (GTDB): domain Bacteria; phylum Pseudomonadota; class Alphaproteobacteria; order Rhodobacterales; family Rhodobacteraceae; genus Tateyamaria; species Tateyamaria omphalii. Next base: position 947,624 of record NZ_BMWT01000001.1, on the reverse strand, counting down.
GCGCAGACAGGTTGGCATCACAAAAGGGCGGATCGATCTGGGCTTTGGCCACTGTCGGCACTGCAGCGATTGCAGTGATGGCAGGAGTTGGAGTGTACACCATGAATTTGCCGGTGGCTGAGAACGCCGATCTGGCAGTTGCATCCCCCGTGGCTGAAACCACTGCACCCAAGGCGCGACCTGCCGCAGAGGTTTCACAAACCGAAACCGCCGTGGCTGAAACAGTGGCTGCGGAGGACGGAACACTCAAGCCCAATCCCGTGGGGTCAGACGAGCTGCCTTGGGTTGTTGCCCTTCGGGAGGCGACTAGTGAGGTAAATGCCACGCCTATTGAGGCAACCGCTGGTTCAACAAAGATTACGGACTGCGTTTCCACCCTTACATCTGAAATCTCAGGTGTTGTTTTACAGTTTGAGCCGGGCAGTGCAGACATTGATCCGACGGCACAACCGCGATTGCGCCGACTGGGCGAACGCATCAATGCATGTCCGCAGGCCCAGGTTCAGGTCGCGGGGCATTCGGACAGCTCTGGCGACGATCTTTCGAACCTTCAACTCAGCTGGGCGCGCGCCGAAAATACCGTCAATGCGATAGCAGTCTATGGGATCGACATCAGCCAGATGGAAGCTGTCGGCTTTGGATCACGGGTGCCATTGGAACAGGGCAGTGACACCACGTCAGACCTGAACCGCCGCGTTGAAATACGGGTCATGCGGGCAGAGGCACAGCCATGATCAGCACGACCTTCATAATTCAATTCGTTCTGGCAATTGCATTCATGGGCGTGGCGGCTGCCATCGGGTTTGCTATGGCCCGTCAGCGGTATCGCAGCGAGAATGCAACGCGGATTGCTTTGCTGGCCGGTGAGACTGCCAAATGGCGTCGCCGCGCAAACAACGCTGAGGATCGTGCCAAGGCCGCCGAGAACGCACTGACGCGCAAACGGCGACGGCTACGCCGTTAACCGTTGCTGACCCGTAGCCGAGGGGTCATCTCGACCGACAAGTCCTGCAGCACGTCCAGCAGGCTCTCCACGTTCACTGTTTCGGGGTTCACATCATCCGTAGAAAAGTAGCGCAGGTAGATGCCCCGCGCGCGGTCATCCATGCCTTGATGCATACCCATGGACCAGTTTGGGAACATGCGTTCGCGCACGTCGGTGCATGACAGCAGAATGATGTTACTATGCCGTGGGTCACGGGCGATCCGGTGATAGAGAGCCGATACTTCGACCCGTCCACCCTCGATCACCTGCAGGAAGTGATCGCCATTGTAGTGCAGCATGCCGGTCAGGTTCAGGCGTTTGTTGTTGCGCTCGCAGGTCGCAATCAATTCCTGCGCATCCATACTTTCGGACGGATTTCGCTGTGAGTAATAGACAAGGCGCGTCAAATTCATTGGTCGTCCCCCCAGACAAACGGCATATCTAGTATGGTGCGTCCTATGAACCACATGATCAAGCGAAACCAGCGGCCAAACGCATCATATCGCACAAAAAAAGACCGCCCTCGAAGCGAGGACGGCCTTAATCAATTCTCGCGTGTACTTACGCGTTTAGCTGGGCCTTGGCCTGATCCACGATGGCAGCAAATGCCTCGGGCTCGTTCACGGCCAGATCGGCCAGCACCTTACGGTCCACTTCGATGCCAGCCAGGTTCAGGCCGTTGATGAAGCGCGAGTATGTCAGTGCTTCGTCATGGGCACGGACGGCCGCGTTGATACGTTGGATCCACAAGGCGCGGAAATTGCGCTTACGGTTATGGCGGTCACGCGTTGCGTACTGGTTGGCCTTATCGACGGCCTGACGGGCGACCTTGAAGGTGCTCTTACGGCGGCCATAGTAACCTTTGGCGGCCTTGATGACCTTCTTGTGACGGGCGTGGGTGACGGTTCCACCTTTGGTGCGGGACATGTATCTGCTCCTTCTTCTTAGCGGTCGTAGGGCATGAAGCCCTTGACGATTTTCGCGTCGGGGGCAGACAGGGTCGTGGTGCCACGGGCGTCACGAATGAATTTACGGGTGCGTTTGATCATGCCGTGGCGCTTGCCGGCTTGACCTGACATGACCTTTCCGGTCGCTGTCACCTTGAAGCGCTTCTTGGCGCTCGACTTGGTCTTCATCTTGGGCATTTCCGTCTCCATCGTTTGAGTGCGGTAGATGCGCGACTCGGCATGCCACTTGGGCCGGACGCGCGGAATGAAAGAGGCGTATAGGGGCAGATACACCCCATGGCAAGGGGGGTTTGCAGTGCAATGCCGACCTTGCGTTCGATTATATGAAGGCGGCAATCACACGGACAAAGACATCGGGGATTTCTTCGATGCTGTAGCCACCCGGTTTGGTCTGAATGGCCAGCAGGATCAGGCCGCCAGCGATTAGGATCGTGATGGCCGACGCACGCGGCGCGCGTCGATCAGAGATGGCGGAAAGCACCGAAGGTATGGAAAACCCTGCAAGCAGGATGCCAAAAACCAAGTAGTAGTCGGGGCTCATGAACGTGACCTTACCTTAAGTCAGGTCACGTTACTCCGGATCAGTCGAGTAAATCAAACGTTCATCACATGGCGCAACGCGCAGGATATTGGTGGTACCGGGCACGTTGAAGGGGACACCGGCAGTCACGACGATCTGATCTTCCGGTCCGGCAAAGCCACCTTCGCGCGCCGCACGGGCTGCACCGACGACTGCTTGCTTGAAACGCTCCATCGTTGTCGTGATGTAGCAGTTACATCCCCAGCTCAGCGCCATGCGCCGCGCAGTGCGCGCCAGCGGAGTCAGTGCAATGATCGGCACACGGGGCCGTTCGCGCGCGACCAGCAAAGCGGTTGTGCCGCTTTGGGTGAAGCAGCAGATTGCCTTGATGTCGGTTGTCTCTGCAATCTCGCGCGCCGCAGCCACAATGCCATCGGCAACGGAGGCACGGCTGGCGCTCCGGCTGGCCTCGATGATCTGAGTGTAGGTCGGGTCCTGTTCCACCTCGGCTGCAACCCGGTCCATGGTTGTGACCGCTTCGATCGGATAGCTGCCCGCAGCACTTTCTGCACTCAGCATGACGGCATCCGCACCTTCATAGATCGCTGTAGCAACATCACTGACTTCGGCGCGCGTCGGCATGGGACTTTCGATCATGCTTTCCAGCATCTGCGTTGCCACAATCACCGGCTTTCCTGCATGGCGGCACTTGCGCACCAAACGCTTCTGGATGGGCGGCACGTTCTGAACCGGCAGCTCAACACCCAGATCGCCGCGCGCGACCATAATCCCGTCACTGACCTGCAGAATATGATCGAACCGATCAACGGCATTCGGCTTCTCGATCTTGGACAGCACCGCTGCGCGGCCCTTGATCAAAGTCTTGGCTTCTTCAACGTCCGCTGCCCGCTGCACAAAGCTGAGGGCGATCCAATCCACACCCAGATCAGCCACGAATGCCAGATCCGCCTTGTCCTTTTCGGACAGCGCCGCCAGCGGCAGCTCAACATCTGGAACGTTTACGCCCTTGCGGTTGGAGATCACGCCACCCGCAACCACGACACAATCGGCGAAGTCGGGACCACAATCCTCGACCTTCAAGCGGATTTTGCCATCGTTGACCAACAGGGTCTTACCCACTTCCAACGCTTCGAAGATTTCCGGATGCGGCAGGCAAACACGGCTACTGTCACCGTCCTTTTCGTTCAGGTCCAGACGAAACTTTGCACCCTCATCGAGCATTTCGCTGTCACCGGCAAAGACGCCAACTCGGAGTTTCGGCCCCTGCAGGTCGGCCAGAATGGCGATCGCGGAGCCTGTATCTTCTTCCACCTTCCGGATGATGGCGTGTTTTTCGGCAATCTCTTCATGGCTACCGTGAGACATGTTCAAGCGGAACACATCCGCCCCTGCCTCGTGCAACGCCCGGATCGTTTCATAGGTGTCGGAGGCCGGGCCGAGAGTGGCCACGATTTTCACGTTCCGCAGGCGTCGCATGGTCTTGCCCTTTTCTGATACCGCTAACAGCGCCCTTATTGCCCAATTCACATCCCGAGGCAACTGACCTAAACCTGCGACACAATTGGTGACAGACAGATGACACACACACCCTTTCTCATCGATGGCGCGGACCGCAATGGTGGCTGGGTGATCACCTGTGACCATGCGACGAACACTGTGCCAAACCATGTGAACGGCGGCACGTTGGGCCTGCCGGAAACGGAGATGTCGCGACATATCGCGATTGACATTGGTGCCTTGGCACTTGCCCACGCGTTGGGAGAATTGCTGAATGCCCCGGTGGTCAGCGCGAACTTCTCGCGCCTCGTCATCGATCCGAACCGTGGGGCTGATGACCCAACATTGATCCCACAGCTTTACGACGGCACAATCATTCCGGGGAACCGGGTCCTGCCTGACACGGAACGGCAGCGCCGGATTGATACACTGTATGCGCCCTACCACGATGCGATTGCCCGTACAGCCGCGCAGCGCGACATTGCATTTCTCGCGGTCCACAGCTTTACGCCCCAGCTTGTGAACCGTCCGCGCCGACCATGGGAGATTGGTATTCTCTCGGCACAAGACCGGCGCATTGCGAACCCGTTGATCGCCGGATTGCAACGGACACTGAGCAGCCCTGTCGGTGATAACGCCCCCTATGCAGGCTTCTTTCCCGGCGACGCAATGAGCCAGCACGCACATATTCCAGGACGCCCCAATGTCATACTTGAAGTCCGGCAGGATCTCATTTCGGACCCCACAGGGCAACAGCATTGGGCAGCAGTGCTCGCAACTCATCTTGAAGCCGCCAGGAATGAGGCCAATCTTTAGTCTGGTTTATTTTGTCACCTGAAATGGCAATGGTGGGTCATCACGACCTGATCTCGCGCAATCACAAGGACCATCACATGAACGATCAAACCCGCATTGAACTAGAGGCCGCTGCCTTCCGCCGTCTGCGCCAACACCTGATGGAGGACCGCACGGATGTTCAGAACATCGACATGATGAACCTGGCTGGTTTCTGCCGGAATTGCCTGTCGCGCTGGTATCAGGAAGCCGGGGCCGAAAAGGGCATTGAAATGTCCAAGGACGAAGCACGCGAGGTGTTTTACGGCATGACGATGGCCGAGTGGAAAGCCAACTACCAGACAGATGCATCGCCCGCACAGCAGGATGCGTTCAAAACGGCATTCGCCGAAAACGTCGAAAAGAACTAGGGTTCAATATCATGTCCGATGACCAGATTTATCGCGTAGGTGAACGGGCAACCGCTGCGCCCGAACCCTCTGCGTTCACGCCTGATCCGTTCAGGCGCGCCCGGGCTCCTGACCCGTTGCAATTCGAGGTTAATCTGGTCGCCGAAGCCGGCACTAAACAGCACAAGACCGGGTCTGTTTCCGTGAACATCCCCGGGTTTTCACCACTGACCCTGTATTGTGACGAACAGCCCCCGGTCGGCGAGGATCAGGCCCCGCCACCGCTTGCCTATTTCTGCGCGGGCATCGGCTTTTGCCTGATGACGCACCTGACGGACATCTACACCGCCCGCAAGATCGAGATCACATCTCTGCGCCTTGAGCAGCGCGTTCGGTTCGCCACGAACCTCGGTCATATGCGCGACTTCGGCCATACGACGGATGGCAAAACGGAACTAGTTGAAACCCATGTGCTGATTGAAAGCCCCGAACCCCGCGAACAAATCGAGGCCCTGTTGGCCGAGGCGGAGGGCGCGTGCATGGCGCATTTCGCGTTACGCAACCCGATCCCTTGGACCACACGGTTGGTCCACAACGGAGAAACGACCGTCGACCGCTCTGGGAATGGCGCGTAAGGCGGAGTTCACTCCGCCGAAAATCGCAATTTTGTCGTAAGGCGGAGGTGTCCTCCGCCCAGAGTATCACTCGTTGATGTCGCGATCCACGATCCGGACCTGCCCCCGCCGCACGCCAATCACGTTGCGCAATACAAGCGCTGCGAGCACCGATGACACTGCAAAGAGCAGAAGCAGCACAGGCAGTCCGGCGCCGATCCAGCCCAGCGCACCAAAGCCCAAGGCTACGCCGACGACCACAGCCCCGATGGCCATACCAAGGAAAACAAAGACAGGCACGAATACCTCAATGATGGCCAACACAAAGGCCGCTACGATCCAAACCCACCAGACGCTCCAAAGAGCAGCCATTGCTTCTTCCTCCCAGTCAGCATGCCGAAAGCTTCTCCAAACGCGTCCATGGCGCTGGCCGGCAGAACAATTGTCTGCTGCCCCGCCCCTGATGCAATGTGCGACACCGCATCGACCTGTTTCAAGGCGACCTGATACTGCGCCGCTTCGATACCATGGGTCGCGATGGCTTCGGCCACCACCTGTGTTGCATAAGCCTCGGCTTCCGCCTCAACCCGGCGGGCCTTGGCGGCCTGCTCAGCGGCGTAAAGCTCGGCATCAGCATTCAGTTCGACGGCACGCTTGTTTCCCTCTGCCTCGGTTACAGCGGCACGCCGCGCGCGTTCTGCATTCAATTGCTGCAACATTGCATCGCGCGTTGCCTTGTCGAGATTCACGTCAAGAATCTCGGCCCGCGTGACCTCGATCCTCCAGTCGTTAACGGCCTCTTCAACCAGATGCTTGATCTGGTCAATCAGTTGAGACCGGTTCGACTGCACCTCGTCGAGTTCCATCTTGCCAATCTCGGCGCGGACGATACCAGCCACGGTCGTTTGTACAGCCCCGTCCACGTCACGTATCCGGTACACGGTCCGCTCCGGTTCGGTCACGCGATTGAAGATGCTGGTTTCGACCTGCACCAACACGTTGTCTGATGTGATGGCGTCCTGGTTGGCATTGGGCAATTGACGCTCGAGCACCGACACCTTGTGCCGAACAACATCCAGAAACGGGACAATAAAGTTGATGCCAGGGCCAAGCACCGAATGCAGACGGCCAAAGCGTTCGACGACGAATTTGTCAGCCTGCGGGACGATGCGCACTCCCAGGAACAGACAAATAAACAGAAAGACTGCAGCAATAATGAGAACCGAATTCTCGCTCAACAGGTTCAGAATGAGGTCTTCATTCATTCAAGATGCACCTCCATGTTAATATTATTTACATAGCATGATGGGTATAAAAAACCCGCTTTTCAAGAGTTATCGAAAAGCGGGCCTGAGTTTAGAACTTAGACAGCAGCCTTTCGGCTTTCTTCCAGATATATCTCGCGTAAGCGCGGTGCGACGCGGCCAGGTACACCCTCACCCAAAGCAACGCCATCAATCTCGACCACCGGCATTACGAAGGTCGATGCAGATGTGATGAATGCCTCATCCGCTTCTCTCGCTTCTTCAATGGTGAAGTTGCGCTCTTCGACTTCCATTTGAGCTTCCTGTGCAAACCGCAGAACCGCGGCACGTGTGATGCCGTGCAGGATGTCGTTTGACTTGGCGCGGGTGATGATCTTGTTGCCCTTTACGATATAGGCGTTGTTCGATGTACCTTCCGTCACGAACCCGTCCTGGATCATCCAGGCATCGTCAGCCCCCGCCTTCTTGGCCATCATCTTGCCCATGGACGGATAGAGCAGTTGCACCGTCTTGATGTCGCGGCGCCCCCAGCGGATGTCATCTATGCTGATGACCTTCATGCCCTTCTTGGCCGCCGGATTGTCTGCCAGACCGGGCTTGTTCTGTGTGAACAGCACAATGGTCGGTTCGGTTGTTTCCGGGTCGGGGAAGACAAAATCCCGATCATCCGGCGCACCACGGGTGATCTGCAGATAAACCATGCCTTCTTCGATCCTGTTCACACGGACCAGCTCGCGATGCACTTCGAGAAGATCGTCCTTTGTGATGGGCGATTGCATGTCCAGCTCATCAAGCGACCGCTGCAGGCGCACGGCGTGGCCGTCAAAGTCGATCAGCTTGCCATCAAGCACAGAGGTAACCTCATAAACCCCGTCAGCCATCAGAAACCCACGGTCAAAAATGGAAACCTTCGCTTCCGTTTCGGGCAGATACTCCCCGTTCACGTATACGGTTCTGGTCATGGCGAGGTTCCTTCTGGCAGTGCGCGTTTGATGCGGGCGTTAAGTCAGGTATCGCATGCGGGCAATGGGGCGGACAGCCGCATTGGGTCAAGCGGATCCAGAACATGGGCGAGTGACATGCCAATTTGCGCCCAATTTTTATCGGTGTCGGCATTCAGCCTGGCATTCAACGGGGTGACGACAAGCGGGGCACTTGGCGCTGTCGCGAATTCACAAACAGAATTGGCTGCGGTTTCGCTCATCCCCAAAGCTCGGAGGTCGGAGGGTGAACACCAGCAGTATCGTAGAGCAGTGGCGCTTTTCGATCTTCCGCCAACAGAAGTGGCCCATCCAGGTCCACAACCGCAGTTCCCTGCGCAACCAGCGTCGCCGGCGCCATGGCAAGGGACGATCCGACCATACAACCAACCATGATCTCGTAACCTTCAGCCCGCGCGGCCTCACGCAGGGCAAGTGCTTCCGTCAGCCCACCGGTCTTGTCGACCTTGATATTGACCATGTCGTACTTGCCTTTGAGGGCAGACAGATCCGATCGATCATGGCAGGATTCATCCGCGCAGACCGGGACAGGACGGTCCAGGCCGATCAAGGCCTCGTCATCTCCGGCGGGCAATGGTTGTTCCACCATCTGCACACCCAAGCGCAGCAAATGCGGTGCCAGATCAGCGTAAATCTCGGCAGACCACCCTTCATTTGCATCGACAATGATGCGGGAAGTTGGAGCACCTGCCCGAACGGCTTCAAGCCGGGGCATATCATCCGGTGTGCCCAACTTGATTTTCAAAAGAGGTCGGTGCGCATTCTGCGCGGCTTGCGCCTGCATAGCCTCGGGCGTGTCCAGCGACAGCGTGTATGCCGTGATCTCGGGGCCGGGTGTTGGAAGGCCCGCAAGTTCCCAAGCGCGCTTGCCCGCTTGCTTGCACTCCAGATCCCACAAGGCGCAGTCTACAGCGTTGCGGGCCGCTCCGGCGGGCAGAAGGTCGTACAGCGCCGCCCGCGTCACAGTCTCGGGCAGGGCTTTGATTTCTGCCGCAACACTGTCCAGAGTTTCGTTGTAGCGGGCATAGGGAACACATTCACCAACACCGGTATGCACCCCGTCTGTGATCTTGGCGGTCAGCACATGTGCCTCGGTTCGTGACCCACGAGAAATGGTGAATGCCTGCGCCAGACGAAAAACATCCTGAGTTACATCAATGCGCATGCGCCCACCATTTCTTGTTCAAGCATCACCCCTGGAGAGGGCAAAATTCCATTGTCATTTCGTCAGGATGAAAGAGCGTCCACCAGCTTGCCAGCGCCGAAGCGGAACGGATCAGCAGCAGGCAAACCCATGCGATCTTCGATCTCTGCCAGGCATGCGCGTGCTGCGTCTTCATCCAGCGCCTTGGTGTTCACAGACACTCCAGCAACGAAGCAATCCGGGTTTGCCACACGGGCAATCGGCAATGCTGTATCGCGCAACTGCTCAAGCGACGGTAGCCCATAGTGGGGCAGTCCACGCATGTGGGTCCGTGTGGGCTCATGACACAGGATCAGTGCATCAGGTTGACCGCCGTGGATCAACGCCATTGTCACACCGGAATAGGAGACGTGGAACAGGCTGCCCTGCCCCTCGATGTGATCCCAGTGGTCATCGTCGTTGTCTGGCGTGAGGTACTCAACCGCACCCGCCATGAAATCCGCAATCACGGCATCCAGCGGCACACCTTTGCCGGTGATCAGGATACCGGTCTGACCCGTTGCCCGGAAATCCGATTTCATACCGCGTTCACGCATCTCCGCGTCCATCGACATGGCAGTGTACATTTTTCCGCAGGAACAATCTGTGCCAATCGCCAGCACACGCTTGCCGCTGCGTTTTTTCCCGTTGGCGATGGGGTATGCAATCGTGGGAATGCGCACATCATGCAACGTGCACCCGTTCACCCGTGCGGCCGCCTGAAGCTCATCCTCGTCCCGCAGCAAGTTGTGCAAACCAGCCGCCAGATCGTATCCCATCTGCAACGCCTTAACGAGCACGACCTTCCATGCATCGGAAATGACACCGCCACGGTTTGCAACGCCGATTACAAGGGTCTTGGCACCTGCAGCCAGCCCCTCTTCGAGCGTCATGTCGGTCAGGCCCATATCTGCACCGCACCCTTCCAGCCGAATCTGGCCCACGGCATTTTCGGGACGCCAGTCCTTGATCCCTTGTGCCACTTTGGCAGCCAACTGGTCCGGCGCGTCGCCAAGGAACAAAAGATATGGTGTTTGAATCATCGGACATCCCCTTTGTCGTTGCGCGGTATTTTACTTACCCTGAATGCAATCACATCGCGAAACCACACCGGATCTCGCTGTTTGACGTAGAATTTTGCACGGAAAGTAGAAAAGCTGGAAGATTCTTCTGCGCAGTGAGCAACCCCAGCAGAATCGCTGCGTCATGCTGCACCTGCAAAATCCAACTTGCGAAGCGGGGCGCAATTTAATACCAGCCACGAGACCTCAAACGAAATTATCTTACCAAAGGTTGCGCCATGTCTTTTCGTCTTCAACCCACGCCTCCAGCCCGTCCGAACCGCTGCCAACTGTTTGGCCCCGGTTCGCGTCCAGCAATCTTCGAGAAGATGGCGGCATCGGCTGCGGACGTCATCAACCTCGATCTCGAAGACAGTGTCGCACCCAGCGACAAAGACAGCGCGCGCACAAATGTGATTGAGGCCATCAGCGGCATAGATTGGGGAAACAAGACGCTTTCCGTGCGCATCAACGGTCTCGACACACCCTATTGGTATCGGGATGTCGTTGATCTGTTAGAGCAAGCAGGTGACCGAATGGACCAGATCATGATCCCCAAGGTTGGCAATGCGGCAGACATCTATGCCGTCGATGCACTTGTCACGTCCATCGAAACCGCCAAAGGCCGCACGAAACCGATCACATTTGAAGTCATTATCGAATCCGCTGCGGGCATCGCTCATGTTGAAGATATCGCCGCCGCCTCACCGCGGCTCGCTGCTATGTCCCTTGGGGCCGCAGATTTTGCCGCGTCGATGGGGATGGCGACGACCGGAATCGGAGGAACACAGGTCAATTACTACATGATGCATGAAGGCCAGAAGCACTGGTCCGATCCCTGGCACTGGGCTCAGGCCGCAATCGTCGCGGCCTGCCGCACCCATGGCGTCCTGCCCGTCGATGGCCCTTTTGGTGACTTTTCGGACGACGATGGATTCCGGGCGCAGGCCCTGCGCTCCGCGACGCTTGGCATGGTCGGCAAATGGGCGATCCACCCCAAACAGGTCGCACTTGCAAACGAGGTGTTCACGCCATCCGAAGATGCCGTGACCGAAGCGCGGGAAATCCTCGCCGCGATGGAGGAGGCAAAAGCCAAGGGCGAAGGGGCAACTGTGTATAAGGGCCGCCTTGTCGACATTGCGTCAATCAAACAGGCCGAAGTCATCGTGCGGCAATCAGAAATGATTGCTGCCAACTGAGGATCGAACGGGACGGTGGGCGGGGCGTCTTTGCCGCAGGCAAACAGCGTCCGCCGACCGTTTCTAATCCGGCCAGACCTTGCGGCCATCCACACCGGTTTCTTCGATCAGTCCCAACCGCTTGGCTTCAAAATAATAGCCGCGCGCGTACCACATCACCGCCGCATCCATATCCTGACCCGACACGAGCCACGCTCCACGCAAGTAACGCGTTGCGTACTTCAAGTTCGTTTCCGCATCGAGCAAGTCAACGGGCTCGCCTCGAAACCCCATGCTGCGTGCCGTGGCCGGAAGGATTTGCATCAACCCGTAATAGGGCCCGTTTCGCGCCTCTGGCCGATGCGTGCTTTCTCGAATGACAACGCGTTGCACCAAGGCGACGGGAATGTCATTGGCCGCTGCTGCGGCTTCGATTTGTTGCCGCAACTCCGGCGTTTCGTTTGGATAAAGGGGCACCGTCGACACTGGCGGTGCTTCGGGTTCCGGGCCAGAACACGCTGCCAGCAAGGCAACAACACAAATCATGATAAATCGGGTCATGCCGGATGCCTAAAGGCTGGCAAGCCTTTGCACCACGCACACAGACGTGATTAGGCAAGTCCCCGCTCACATGCTTCCTTGCAGAGGGAATCGCACCACCGGAGAAGCGCATGCGCCTGACAATCGCCACCCTTTCCTTGATCGTCACCACGCTCACTGCGCATGCGGAGATGACGCAACGCGACGGATGGTCCGTCACGCCAACATCCAAAAGTTACGACCAGCTGATTGCTGACGTCAAAACCGCAGCAAAGGCCAACAAGATGGGCGTCGTGACCCAGGCAGGACCAACCGGGGCCGCAAAATCTCGCGGTATCACCATACCCGGGAACCGCGTCATTGGCCTGTTTAACAACGTCTACGCAGTCAACATCCTAAACCTGTCCACGGCCGCAATGATCGAAGCACCCGTGCGCGTATACGTCACCGAAAATGCGGATGGGACCGCCACGCTCAGCTACAAAAAACCCTCGATGGTTTTTGCGCCTTACATTGAGGAAGCAGGTCCGGAACTCGCGACTCTGGCCCAAGAGCTGGATGCAATCTTCACTGCCATTTCGGATCAAGCTGCACAATAAAACGCATCTCTAGGCGCGTTCATCCTTCGGGGATCCCAAAACGACGTAAGACGTGATGGCATTCACCTGCGGCAATGCACCCAGCATTTCCGTATGAAAGGTTTTGTAGCTCGGCAAATCAGCGCATTCGATGCGCAAAAGATATTCAATAGTGCCCGTTATATTGTGGCATTCGCGCACCTCCGGCGCACGGGAAATCGCGCGCTCAAACGCTTCCTGACTGGCTTTCGAGTGGTTGTTTAAGCCCACACCAATATAGGCTACAAATCCGACGCCCATTTTGGATCTGTTCAGTACGGCCCGATACCCGGAGATGATGCCTGCACGTTCCAGCTCTTGCACACGTCGCAGGCAAGCGGACGGAGACAACCCCACACGATCTGCCAATTCGATATTGCTGATCCGACCGTTCTCGCTCAACTCATGCAATATTCGTTCATTAATTCGGTCAAGTTTCGACATTGATTGCAAAGGTACGCGAAAAAACATTCAGATCACAATCACTGGCAGCACAAAATCCGCCAGTTATTGCATATGACGTATGACCTTCTCACCGCCCTGGCTGCATTTGCCTTTGTCAGCTCGATCACGCCAGGACCCAACAACTTGATGCTTATGGCATCCGGTGCAAATTTCGGTTTTCGCCGCACGATCCCCCATATGCTGGGCGTCGGGTTGGGGTTTGTGTTCATGGTGCTTCTGGTCGGCGCAGGGCTTGTCCAGGTTTTCGACGCATTCCCGGTCAGTCACTCTGTCCTGAAAGTGGCTTCCGTTGCTTATCTCCTGTACCTCGCCTGGAAGATTGCGACCGCAGCGCCATTGAAAGATGGCGACGCAAAGGGGGTGCCCATGACATTCCTGCAAGCCGCAGCATTCCAGTGGGTAAATCCAAAGGCATGGACGATGGCTCTGACCGCCGTCACCGTCTACACGCCAGAGACCACCCTCTGGGCAATTGCTGTCGTCGCAATCGTTTTCGGGGCCATCAACCTTCCGTCCGTCAGCTCGTGGACATTGCTTGGTCAACAGATGGCGCGCGTGCTCACCAATCCGACCCGATTGTCGGTGTTCAACTGGTCAATGGCCGCGCTTCTTGTTGCGTCGTTGTACCCCGTGATCTTTCCCTAACGTTGCAAATGCTGCATCCTACGGCCATATAGCGAAAAATCGCATCGGGGACGCAGGCGTGACGCAGTATCTTGAATTCGAAAAACCCCTGGCTGAAATCGAGGGGAAAGCGGAAGAGCTTCGAGCCCTCGCACGCCAGAACGAGGACATGGACGTGACGGACGAAGCCGCCGGGCTGGATGCCAAGGCGGCCCAGATGCTTGAAGATCTCTATGACGATCTGACTCCTTGGCGCAAATGCCAGGTGGCCCGCCATCCCGAACGCCCCCATTGTCGTGATTACATTGAAGCCTTGTTTACGGAATACACTCCGCTTGCGGGCGACAGGAATTTTGCTGACGATCATGCAGTTATGGGCGGTTTGGCGCGGTTGAATGATCGGCCGGTCGTCGTGATCGGCCATGAAAAGGGCAACGACACAAAGTCTCGCATTGAACGCAATTTCGGCATGGCCCGACCGGAAGGATACCGCAAAGCAATCCGGCTCATGGACATGGCGGATCGCTTCGGATTGCCGGTCATCACCCTCGTGGACACCCCCGGTGCCTATCCGGGCAAAGGTGCTGAGGAGCGTGGGCAATCAGAAGCGATCGCACGCTCAACCGAAAAGTGCCTTCAGATTGGTGTGCCGCTGGTATCCGTAGTCATCGGCGAAGGTGGCTCAGGCGGTGCGGTTGCCTTTGCCACAGCGAACCGTGTCGCGATGCTGGAACACTCGGTGTACTCGGTGATCAGCCCGGAGGGCTGTGCATCGATCCTGTGGAAAGACGCAGAAAAGATGCGCGAGGCGGCAGAAGCATTGCGCCTGACCGCTCAGGACCTCAAGCAGCTGGGCGTGACCGACCGGATCATACCCGAAGCTGTGGGCGGAGCGCACCGACATCGCGAAGATACTATTGGTTCCGTCGGAAACGCGTTGTCCGCCATGCTGGACGAGCTTGAAAGCAAGGATCGCGCGGCCCTCATAAGCGATCGTCGGCACAAGTTCCTTAGCCTTGGCAGCACCGGCCTGGCTGCCTGATCAGCTCGCCAACATCCTCAAACCTTGCGTCACGTCGGACCGCACCGCAAGCCGTAGGCTAGGCTCATCTCCTGCGCGCAAGGCGGCAATGATCAGCCGGTGATATCGCGGCGGCTCGGTCCGGCGCAGGCGACCATAAAGGGCGCGCATGGTTGGACCCATCTGCAACCACACCGTTTCAGCCATGGCCAGCATAGCAGGGGCTTGTGCCCGCAGATAGAGCGTGCGGTGAAATTCGAGATTCGTGCGGATGTAACTGACGGCATCACGATGGGCGACGGCCTCTGCCACGGCCCCGTTGATGCTTTGCAATCTTTCGATCAAGGCCAAGTGCGCGCGCGGCAATGCCCGGGTCGCCAACTCCACCTCGATCAAGGCACGCAAGGCTGCAAGTTCTTCGATGCGTTCATTGGACAGCTCTGGCGTCGATACTCGACCGGATTGCGACAGGGACAACGCCCCTTCGGCCACCAGGCGCCGCACGGCCTCTCGGGCCGGTGTCATGGACACATCATACTGCTTGCCAATCCCGCGCAGTGTAAGAGCCTGGCCAGGTGCAATGTCACCATGCATGATACGTGTTCGCAAACGGCGATAGACACGATCATGGGCTGCGGAGGCGGTATCTCGGGTGCGTGGAACCTGCTGCATCACCATTTGTGATCACACGATGTCAGGCGGGTCAATCGCCAAAACGGAATCGGTGCAATGCGTTACCCTCAGTCCTTAGCCACCGTCGTTGCGTGTCATAAGGCCCGTGAATGCGGGTCACCGCGTTCCAGAATGCAGGCGAATGGTTCATTTGCTCAAGATGGGCCACTTCGTGCGCAGCCACATACTGAAGAACCTCGGGCGGCGCGAGGATAAGGCGCCACGAAAACATCAACCGACCTGCCGACGAACACGATCCCCAGCGAGATCGCGTATCACGCAAGGTCAAACCATGGTACGGTCGGCCAAGTCGCCGTGCATAGTCATCGCAGGCTGCCGCCAAAACATCGCGCGCGCGGGCCTTGAGAAACCCAAGCGTGCGGGCAGCGGCGGCTTCGGATCCGCCGGGCACAAGCAACTCATCCTCTGTCATGACAACCCGGCGACCTTTGCCTTGGACAATCATGCGGAGTTGACCCTCGATCGGCAAAGGTGTCCCAGCTCCAACGACCACATCTTCGACCCGTGTCGCCAGATGCTTGCGAATCCAGCGCTCTTTCTGACGTGCGAAATCAAGAGCTTCTTGTTCCGCCACATGGTTTGGCATGGTCAGTGTGACGCGGCCATCAAGGGATGAAATACGCAACGTGATGCGGCGTGCCCGGGCAGACCGGCGCAACGTCAGAGCAATGTCAGGGTGTCCTTGAAGTACCCGATCCGCCATCCCATCTCCGCATCGCGGGCCAACTCCGGCCCATAAGGCTTTGACTCCGTCTTGGCCTTATGGCACTTGCCCAGAATCGCCGCAACACGAGGCACGCCCTTTCGCACGCTTTCACAGCGCCGGACCGGGCCACGCGCAGACAAGAGGATGACACATGCCAAAGGAAGAATGGGGCACGAAACGACTTTGTCCGACGACCGGAAAACGGTTTTATGATATGAATCGGACGCCCATCATCAGCCCCTATACCGGCGATGTGGTCGAGGTCGACAGCTCGAAAACCCGCATGATCGCAGCAGATGCCGAAGATGCCGCATCGGCCAAGAACAAGGCCAAGACAGTTGCGGATGATGAGGATCAAGTGCTGGACGACGATGATGTCGATGTCGAGCTGGATGATGACCTTCTGGACGACGATGACGACGACGAAGACAACGTCTCGCTTGACGAACTGGCCGATGTGGCCGCCGAAGAAGACGAGTCGTAAACGCATCCGTCAAACGGGGTCTTTTTCGCTTGATCCCGTTTGGCAAAGCGCCTAATCAGCGGCGCACGGCTGGAAACAGCTGAACAAGGATGGGGCATTAGCTCAGCTGGGAGAGCGCCTGCATGGCATGCAGGAGGTCAGCGGTTCGATCCCGCTATGCTCCACCATCCCTTCTCTAAATTCACAACCGCACCGGCGCACCGGTTGGTATCTGTAGGCGCTGACTTACGCGCGTCTGCTGCGCAGCCACTCTGAGTACAGCGGTTCGATCCCGCTGTGCTCCACCATCCCTTTCAAACATAACGCACCATCCGGCGCACTTGCATCTTCACGGTGCCGCTGATTTACGCGCGTCGGTTCGGCCGCCACGCGGAGTGCACGGTTTCGATCCCGCTATGTTTCACAGCCTTTAACGCGGTCGTGTCACAAAAGTTTCGTTTCGCTGATACATTTTCGAATCCAATTCATCTCATACCCCGCAAAAAACCGGGGAATGGTATGCTCAAAATCGAAAAACTGACCAAAGCGTTTGGCCAGAATATCGCAGTTGATGCTGCATCAGTTGCTATCGAGCGGCCCCAGATGATTGGCATCATCGGCCGCTCTGGCGCTGGCAAGTCGACCTTGCTTCGTATGTTGAATCGCCTCACCGAACATACGTCGGGCACCATACACTTCGACGGACAGGACATCACGGCTCTGAAGGGCGCTGCAAAACGCACATGGCAAAGCCAATGCGCCATGATCTTTCAGCAGTTCAATCTTGTGCCACGGATGGATGTCGTCTCGAACGTTCTTCATGGCACATTGAACCGGCGTTCAACCATGGCGACCCTGTTCAACCTGTATCCGACAGAGGACATCCATCGTGCCATCGACATTCTTGATCGGTTGGGCATTGCTGAACACGCGCCGAAGCGGGCTGAAGCCCTTTCTGGGGGACAGCAACAGCGTGTCGCGATTGCCCGCGCCCTTATGCAAGACCCGAAAATCATTCTAGCCGACGAACCGATTGCATCGCTCGATCCGATGAACGCCCAGGTCGTCATGCAAGCTCTGCGACGCATCCATGAAGAAGATGGCCGTATGGTCATTGCCAATCTGCACACGCTCGACACCGCGCGGCGCTATTGTGATCGAGTGATCGGTATGCGGGCAGGCAAGATCGTTTTTGACGCCACGCCAGACAAGCTGACCACATCCATGGCCCGCGAAATCTACGGCGCTGGCGCAGAGTTTTCCGAAAGCGCAACCTCGACCGAAATCGAGGCATTGGACGCCCAGGAAAAAGCCAAGATGGAGGCCGAGGCCTACGTCTGACCTTCAACCCCGACGCCATCCTGCGCCGGGGTTTTTTCGTTCCAACGGAGAGAACTATGAGAACCTTCATCGCATTTGCAATGACGACAACCGTACTGGCGGCCGGCGTCGCAACGTCCTTGCAGGCCGAAAACATCACGGAATTCCGCATTGGCATCCTGGGCGGCGAAAACGCACAGGACCGCCTGAACTCGAACGAGTGCCTGCGCGCGTACACCGAGGAAGCCCTGGGTGTCGAAACCAAGCTGTTTGCCCCTGCCGATTATGCCGGTGTGATCCAAGGTCTGGTTGGCGGCACGCTGGACATGGCGTGGCTGGGCGCGTCTTCTTACGCCGCGACATATCTGCAAAACCCCGACGCCGTTGAACCCGTTCTGGTCAAGATCAACCTTGATGGCTCCTATGGCTATCACTCGATCGGTTTTGCCCGCAAAGACGCTGGCATTGCTTCGATTGACGACATGGTTGGCAAGGTCTTTGGATTTGGCGACCCGAACTCGACTTCCGGCTACCTGATCCCGTCCATTGAGATTCCACAATACAAAGACGGCATCACGATGGACTCCGGTGACTACTTCGGCGAAGTAAAATTCACGGGCGGTCATGAGCAAACCATCGTTGCCGTCAACAATGGCGATATCGACGGCGGAGTGACCTGGGCCGATGGCCAAGGCGATTGGGAAGACGGCTACAACTCAGGCGCGTTGCGCAAGGCGGTCGACGCCGGTCTCGTCGACATGAACGACCTTGTGCAAATCTGGAAATCAAAGCCGATCCCCGAGGGGCCCATCGTTCTGCGCAAGGATCTGCCAGAAGATGTCAAAGCGACAATGACCGCTCTGGTCGACAACATGTACGACACTGACAAGGATTGCACATACAACATCTCGGCCGGTGAAAGCCTCGGTTTCGACCCAATCACCCACGAGGCGTATGTGTCCGTGATTGAAGCACGTAAAGCCAAATCCAACTGATTTAAGTGCATCTCTGCCGGGTCCCCAAAATGGATTGGGGACCCGGTAATTTATTGGGGATAGGGGCATGGCAGACACGACAGCAAGTACGCGCGATCTGGGCGGCATCCACGACGATTACATGGCCTTGACGCGGCAGAAGCGTCTGTATTCCCTTGTTCTGCTTATTATCTTTGTCGCTCTTATGGTTGCCGGTTTTTCCGTTGCAGGCGGGCGAAACGCCGGGTCGTTCTGGGGTGGTTTGGACAACTTTTTCGACTACCCGTCAGAATTGGTGATTGAGGCCAGCGGTAAGCTGAGCGAGTTCCCGGCTCACTTCGTAACCTTCTTTCCGGCGCTGGTTGAAACGGTAAATATCGCGGCCGCGGCGACATTGCTGGGGGCCTTGGCAGCGATCTTTCTGTCGCTTTTGTCAACGCGCGGGATGGCGCGATTTCCGGCGCTGATACCTGTTTTTCGCCGCCTCATGGACATCAGCCGGGCGATCCCAGAGATCGTGGTTGCGCTGGTCCTGATCTTCATTCTGGGTGGCGGGCCAGTGCCCGCAATGATTGCCATTGCGATCCATACTGCTGGAGCATTGGGCAAGCTTTTCTCGGAAGTGAATGAGAATGCAGATTTGAAGCCGCTCGACGGCCTTACATCTGTTGGCGCCACATGGGGGCAAAAGATGGCACTCGGCATCATCCCACAGGTCGCACCAAACTGGCTAAGCTATGCGCTGCTGCGGTTCGAGATCAACGTGCGCGCCTCGGCCATTCTGGGTTTTGTGGGTGCTGGCGGGCTTGGCTACGAGCTCAAGAACGCCATCAGCTGGGGCCAGGGTCGCTATGACGAAGCCGCTGCGATCTTTCTGCTCTTGTTCATCACGATTGTCGTCATTGATCAAACCTCAAGCCACTACCGGGATCGCCTGACCCACGGGGCCAAATCGGAGCGCCGCTCATGACCATGCTTGATACAGCCGATCTGAAAGGGTCCGCCGACCGCGTCATGTCGCGCAAGCGGATCGTGAGTTTCGCCCTTCCCGCGCTGGTTCTTGCCTATCTGACTTACGTGTTTTTTGCCTTCGGCGTACCTGACCTGATCGCCAAGGCGAGCGGGGCGAATGCACGCACACTGATTGCAGACACCTACAGTCACAAAGTGCATGTGACGCGTGACAACCGAAACGGTGCTGTACGTGTCGCGATTGAGGGCGAGAACAAGGGAACCTATCCCGACGGCGAGGGCCCGGCCTGGGTTTCGCTTGACGATGAAACTGTGATTGATTTGGGTGATGGTCACATCATCACCTATCTGCCCGAAAACAATGGTGTGACATATAATGTCCCCGGATATGGGCTGATGACCTTCGAAGTGTCGCGGTCGCAAGGCGTCATTCAAAATTACCCGACAGATGATACTCCTGACTGGATTAACGCATCAAAAAACCGCGTGGCCGTAACGACCGAGGCAGGACGCCTGTCGATCACCCGCAACCGGACCGAGGTGTTCCGCTACTTTGTTGGCTGGGAACTGTTCTTCTTCACTCTGGACAGCCCCTATCACGGCATGGGGGCTGGCGAGGTGATCCGCCGGGCCTTTGGCGGTGAGGCCAGCGCCATTGCGCATGACTTCTGGAGCAACAAGATGTGGCGGCACGGTGACGTCGCATGGGCCATTTTCGAAACCATTCTGATGGCTTTCCTTGGCACCATGGGTGGCGCCATCGTCGCCCTTCCGTTGGCATTTCTTGCAGCACGCAATTTCGCGCCTCTGCCGGCAATACGGGTGGCGACGCGGCGGTTGTTCGACTTCATCCGCGGTGTGGATGCACTGATCTGGACAATCATCCTGTCGCGCGCCTTTGGCCTTGGGCCATTGACCGGCGCACTGGCCATTTTGATTACAGACACCGGCACTTTCGGCAAGCTGTTCTCGGAAGCGTTGGAAAACGTGGACAAGAAGCAGATCGAGGGCGTGCAATCGACAGGGGCCAAGCCGATACAGCGCTACCGATTTGGTGTGATCCCGCAGATCACACCCGTACTGATCAGTCAGATCCTGTACTTCCTCGAATCCAATACCCGCAGCGCAACGGTGATCGGTGCTATCACTGGCGGTGGGATCGGTCTGTTGCTGACGCAGGCCATCATCACCCAAAAGGATTGGGAAGAGGTCAGCTACTACATCATGCTTATCATCATCATGGTGATCTTCATGGATTGGCTGTCGGGACTACTGCGCCGCAAACTGATTAACGGCAACGAAGGCGGCCAATGATGCCCAGACTAAGCAAAACTGCGCTTTTGCATGATGAAGTGGACATGGTGAACACGACGCTAGGGCGCTACACTGAGATTGGCAAAGGCAGCCGTCTCGCTCAGGTCAACCTGGGCGACTACAGCTATTGCGACCGCTATTGTGATCTGGCCAATGTGACCGTTGGCAAATTCGCAAATATCGCCAGCTTTGTTCGCATCGGTGCAACTGACCACCCACTGGATCGCGCGTCGTTGCATCACTTCATGTATCGCTCTGCCAGTTATTGGGAGGACGTGGAAGATGACTCAGATTGGTTCGACCATCGCGCCTCAAGACGCGCTTTTATTGGCCATGACACGTGGATTGGCCACAACGCGCAGATCAAACCCGAGGTGATTGTCGGGCACGGTGCTGTCATTGCCTCTGGCGCCATCGTGACCAAGGACGTAGCCCCGTACACAATTGTCGGCGGCGTCACCGCCACCAAACTTCGCGACCGGTATGCGCCCGGTGTAGGCGCTCGCATGATATCGCTTGCTTGGTGGGATTGGGACCACGCAACTTTGCGCGCGCGCCTTGACGACTTTCGCCGCCTGAGTGCCGAGGCGTTTCTCGAAAAATTCGAAAGCTGCTGAACTATTCCGCCGCAACGGACAGCGGTACAGGCAGTGCCGTTACTCGGTTGGCCACGTCACTACAAAGATGTGTCCATCGCCCGCCAACCATGGTCGCCTCGATACGGCGTGTGTCAGCATTTACAATGGTCAGATCAGCGCGTTTTCCGATATCTAGGGTGCCGCGATCGTCCAACCCCATAATCTGCGCCGGACGGGAGGAAATCATATCCCATGCTGCAGGCAAGCTGCGCAAACCTTGGTCAAACAACGCGAAAGCCGCCTGTGCCAACGCAGGATAATAGTAGTCTGAAACCAGCGCGTCACAGGCGTTTTCTTGGATCAAAGTCGCAGCAGCGATGTTGTTTGACTGGCTGCCCCCGCGCACGACATTGGGAGCACCCATAAGTATCGGGTCGCCCCATGTCCGGGCGACAACTGCTGCTCTCATTGAAGTCGGGAACTCACAAACCTTGGCCCCAATCATCGAGTAGCGTTCCCGCGTAGCCGCGTCGTTGTCATCGTGGCTTCCGTAGATCACACCAAGGCGGTCGAATGCTGATGCGAGATTGCAAAGGTAACGCGGGACATCCCCGTCCCGTTCCTTGGTTGCTCTGACCAGAGCCATATGCTCTTCTGGAGTCCGCCCGGATTTAGCAGCCCAAATTGCAATTGCATCTGGTACAGCCGTCGCCATTTCCACAGCCTCGTCGAGATGGTTGTTGAATATGACATAGTCGATCCCATATTCGCGGATCGCAGCCAATAACTGATCCTGATAGTCTATCGTGTGTGTTTCGCACCGGATCTGCACCCGAAGGTCCGTCTGCATCTGCGAACGATACGCTGCATGGGCTGCCAGGAACGCTTCTGCATATTCCGGGCTGCGATGTCCTCCTTCCCAACTCCAGCTTTGGGCCATCCAGGCTGTCGTCACACCATTTGCAGCGGCTTCCCGGTCTGTTCCAACCAACCCGGTTTGCAAGGGAAAAGGCGCAGAGGGGCGGGGCGCCATGTGATGTTCGAATGCATCGCCGTGCAAATCGATAATGCCCGGCATGATCAGGTAGCCCTCAAGGCTCAGATCGCGATGCGCGGACTCGACCAGCATTCCACCCGCAATACTTATGGGTGCGTCAACCAAGGTGTCACCAAGCAAAACCTGCGCACCGACAATGCGTATGGAAGGATAGGACTGCTGCATCAATCTGCCCAAACACTTGTTCTGATACTCGTCTTGCTAGAATAGCCTGTGGATATGTCAGCGCCGTGACATCAAGGAGCTTTCATGGCGTGTCGGACAAAGTCAGCGTAACGCGATCACCAGCGAACCATGTCTGTCCCAATTCAATTGGGCGGCCGGACAGATCGACGTTCACCCCCACACTACGCAAAACTGGTGCCCCTTCGGAAAGGCGTAGATGCAGAGCTTGCGTTGGTGTCGCAGCCGTTGCCGTCAAACGCGTCCAGGAACGCGTATAGTCCGAAACATCGGCGGCCTTCAGTGCCTCAGTGACCGAACCCGAGGCTTCCAATGCTTTGGGCAAGCCGGGAAACCGGTTCGCCGGGAAGGTTGAGCAGAACAGCGCGACTGGTTGGGCATCGGCAAAGCTCAGACCATCGTAGACATGTACGTAAGCACCCTCGTCAAGGTGCAAAGCCTCGCGTTCTCTGGGGCTGGCAATACGGGAAATGACAGACAAGACTTTCTTGGCTGGTGTACGGCCAGCAGCCCTGAGGTTCTGATGGAACCGCACACGTCGACCGATCGGGTAATCTGTTGGCCGCTGCGCAACGAAGGCGCCCGCGCCCCGCCGCGTGTGGACGGTGCCCACCTCGACTAAAGCAGACAAAGCATGGCGGACTGTATGCCTGTTGACACCGAACCTGGCTGAAAGCTGTGCCTCTGTCGGAAGCTTGTCGCCCGGGCTGTACAGACCGTCGGCAATCTCGCCAGAAAGCGTATCGGAAATAGACTTCCAGATTGGTGTGCGCGCCATGTGTCACGAAACTTTCACAACAAGCCAGTGGACGCACCGGAGCGACTCACCTATTATTTGTCTAGTTGTATAGATCTCTCGACAACTTCACAAGGTGTATAGATGGACGGATCGAACGCCCCCAATGCAGCGCGAAAGGCATGGCTATCAGTGCTTGCCAAAGCACCTGCTGCTCATCTCGCAGACCTTTGGATCAAAGCTGGCCTTGATCCGGCACACGATGTGCTGCGCGCCCCCGAGATTGGCGCCGTCATGGTCCGTGGCCGTGCGGGTGCTGTTGGAGCCCCGTTCAATCTGGGTGAAATGACCATAACGCGGTGCTCCGTTCGTCTCGCCACCGGAGAAGTCGGTCATGGCCATGTCCAGGGGCGCGACAAGAACCATGCGAAACAAGCTGCGCTGACAGACGCCCTTATGCAAACCTCAGAAGCCAAGGCCGTAGAAGCTCAGATCATCACACCGTTGCTGAAAGCAGCCGAGCGACGCCGCGCCACGCGAGCCGCAAAGGCCGCGGCGACAAAGGTGGATTTCTTTACAATGGTGCGGGGTGAAGACTGATGGAAGCTTCGAGTCTGGCAGGAGGTTTCGCCGACCCATCCCAAGAGAGCGCGCGCGCTTTTCGTGGGATCATGCGTGCCATGTCCTGCCCGGGATCGATATGCGACATAACTGGCGCAACACCACCCGCGCCACTTTCCGTCGCGGCGGGGTCGGTTCTGGTCACTCTTTGCGATCACGATACCGGGGTGCATCTGG
This sequence comes from Tateyamaria omphalii, assembly GCF_014651375.1. Lineage (GTDB taxonomy): Bacteria > Pseudomonadota > Alphaproteobacteria > Rhodobacterales > Rhodobacteraceae > Tateyamaria > Tateyamaria omphalii. The sequence goes on along the minus strand of NZ_BMWT01000001.1, from coordinate 923,086 downwards.
CGGGACGCACCGACACGCAAGTCGTCCGCGATTGGATCACGTTCCAGACAGGCGCGCCATTGGTTGAAGCCGAAATGGCTCAGTTTGTTCTGGGTTGTTGGGAAGACTTGAATCTGACCGTTTTGGCGACCGGTTCCCCGGAATATCCCGACAGGTCAGCAACCGTCATTGTCGAAATGCCAGCCCTCGAAGCTACGGGGCACACGCTAGTGGGGCCTGGTATCAAAGATACCGCGCAGCTCAATCTGCCCGATCTGGCGGCGCTCCAAAACAACGCTGCACTGTTCCCTCTTGGACTTGATTTCATGTTCACATGCAGCGGCCAAATCGCCGCCCTGCCCCGAACCACAAAGGTGTCCTGACATGTATGTTGCCGTCAAAGGGGGCGAAAAGGCCATCGACGCTGCCCATAGCTGGTTGGCTGAAGAACGACGCGGGCCATTGGATGTCGCGGAGTTGTCGATCGAGCAGATCAAGGGGCAACTGAAACTCGCCGTGAACCGTGTCATAGCCGAAGGGTCCCTCTACGACCCCGACCTTGCCGCACTTGCCATCAAACAAGCACGCGGAGACATGATCGAAGCAATCTTCCTGATCCGCGCGTATCGCACAACGCTGCCCAGGTTTGGAGGATCAGAACCACTGAATACCGAAGACATGGCCTGTGACCGTCGGGTGTCTGCAACGTTCAAGGATGCGCCAGGTGGACAAGTGCTTGGTCCGACATTCGACTACACGCACCGGCTGCTGGATTTCAAATTGGCCGCTGAGGGCGAAGCGACACACACGCCTCAAAGTGAAGGCGATGCAAACACGAAGCCGCACATCATGTCATTTCTGGATCGTGAGGGATTGATCCAACCGGAACCGGGGGGCGCAGAGTGCCCGCCTGATCTGACAAGAGAGCCTCTCGAATTGCCGACAAACCGCCCTCTGCGTTTGCAATCACTGACCCGGGCGGACGAAGGGTTCATTCTTGGAATGGCCTATTCCACCCAGCGGGGATACGCCCGAAACCACGCATTTGTTGCCGAGTTGCGCATCGGCTCCTGCCCGGTCGAGATGGACATTCCCGAGCTCGGGTTTTCGATCGAGATTGGCGAAGTTGAGCTGACGGAATGCGAAACGGTGAACCAGTTTCAGGGGTCAAAGACAGAGCCACCTCAGTTTACCCGTGGCTATGGCCTGGTGTTTGGCATGTCCGAGCGCAAGGCGATTTCAATGGCGTTGGTTGACCGGGCACTGCGATGGGAGGAATTGGGCGAGGACAATGTCGGCGCACCAGCACAAAACGAAGAGTTTGTGCTCTATCACGCGGACAACATTCAGGCGACCGGCTTCCTCGAACATATCAAGCTGCCCCATTACGTCGATTTTCAGTCTGAACTGGAGCTTATCCGCAAGCTGAGACGTGAGGCGACAAGCTGCCACCGCCAGCAGGAGGCTGCAGAATGAGCGACTACAATTTCGCATATCTTGACGAACAAACCAAACGCATGATCCGCCGTGCGATCCTGAAGGGTCTCGCTATTCCTGGATATCAAGTGCCCTTTGCAAGCCGGGAGATGCCAATGCCCTACGGCTGGGGCACTGGCGGGGTGCAGGTGTCCGCTGCAATCATGACGCCGCAAGATGTGTTCAAGGTCATTGATCAGGGCGCTGATGACACCACAAATGCGGTCTCTATACGGCGGTTCTTTGAGCGTACAGCGGGCGTGAGCACCACGGAAACCACAACTGAGGCGACGGTTATCCAAACCCGTCACCGTATCCCCGAGCAGGCGCTGACCGAGGATCAGATCCTTGTGTACCAGGTGCCCATCCCTGAGCCCTTACGTTTTCTGGAACCGTCCGAAGTCGAAACCCGCAAGATGCACGCGCTGGAAGACTACGGTCTGATGCATGTGAAGCTATACGAAGACATCAGCGCCCATGGGGCAATTGCGACTGCCTATGCCTACCCGGTCAAAGTCGAAGATCGCTATGTGATGGATCCATCCCCCATTCCGAAATTCGACAATCCCAAGCTGAGCATGCCCGCAATCCAGCTGTTTGGTGCCGGACGAGAACAGCGTATTTATGCCCTGCCCCCATACACACAGGTGGTCAGTCTCGACTTCGAGGACTACCCCTTCGAGGCGACCAAGGCCAACCACTCATGCGGTTTGTGTGGATCGACCGACAGCTACTTGGACGAGCTGATCGTCGATGACGCAGGAGGGCGCATGTTTATGTGTTCGGACACCGACTTCTGTAGCGCCCGTCGGGCCAAGGGTCATACGGGCACTTCAGGAGCGCCCTTTCAGGAGGAAGCGGTATGATCAATCAATTGCGTATTTATGACGTCCCACCAGAGAATGAAGTACCATTCCTTGACCGTTTCCGCGACCACGCGAAGCGCCTGATGGAAACCCATGGCTTCCGCATTCAAGCAATGTGGACAGAACACACTGAAGAACGGTTGCGGTTTGTCTACTTGCTCGCATGGGGCAGCGAAGCAGAAATGACGGATCGCTGGGCTTCTTTCATGGCAGACGAAGAATGGGCTCAAATCAAGAAAGAAACATCTGCGCAACACGGCACGTTTGTGCTCGGCATTGAAGACATTGTTTTGACCCCAACGGCATTCAGCGCTGCGATTGGAGAAAACACGTGACTCCACTGTTGAAAGTTGAGCGGCTGTCCAAGTTTTACGGCCAACGCATCGGGTGTGCAGACGTAAGCTTTGACCTCTATCCCGGAGAGGTGATGGGCATTGTCGGTGAGAGCGGGTCCGGCAAGTCGACGTTGCTGAATTGCATGGCCGGGCACCAACCGCTTGACGCTGGCCAGGTTCTTTTTAACACCCGCACAGACGGAATGCGGGATGTCGTGACAATGAGTGAGCCTGAAAGGCGCATGCTGGGTCGAACCGATTGGGCCTTTGTCCACCAACACGCCCGCGATGGATTGCGCATGAATGTCAGCGCCGGTGGAAATGTCGGCGAACGCCTGATGGCTGTCGGAGAAAGGCACTACGGAGGCATCCGTGATCAAGCAATGGACTGGCTGGGTCGAGTCGAAATCGCCGCTGATCGAATTGATGACCGACCCAAGCAGTTTTCCGGTGGCATGCAGCAACGCCTACAGATTGCGCGCAATTTGGTAACAGGCCCGCGGCTGGTGTTCATGGATGAACCGACCGGGGGGCTGGACGTCTCGGTCCAGGCGCGACTGTTGGATCTGTTGCGCGGGTTGGTACGCGAAATGGGGTTGAGTGCGATTATCGTCACACATGACTTGGCCGTCGTACGCCTGCTGGCTGATCGGCTGATGGTGATGAAGGACGGTCACGTCGTCGAAACAGGTTTGACCGATCAGGTGCTTGATGATCCGCAACACGCGTACTCGCAGCTGCTGGTGTCGAGTGTGTTGCAGGTCTGATTGTCTGGGCCAAACCCTTCATTTGGGAAATAGAACATGATCACAGTTGAAAACGTCGCCAAATCCTTTGTTCTGCACAATCAAGGGAGTGCAATCATCCCTGTCATGGACGGCGCGTGCCTGTCGGTCAGCGCTGGCGAATGTATCGCTTTGGTCGGTGCTTCTGGTGCCGGCAAATCTACGCTGATGCGCATGATTTATGGCAACTACACCACGCAAGCCGGGCGCATCATTGTCGGAGAGGTCGACGTCGCTTCGGCCCCGCCGCGCGATATCCTGGCACTACGACGCGAAACACTTGGATATGTCAGCCAGTTTCTGCGCGTGGTACCGCGTGTACCGACACTGGAGGTGGTGGCAGAACCCTTGCGCGCTGTGGGTATGGAGGCAGGGAGCGCCGAAGCGCGGGCAAAAGACTTGCTTGCGATGCTCAACATTCCGGAACGTCTCTGGTCGCTGAGCCCCACCACCTTTTCCGGAGGAGAACAGCAGCGTGTGAACATCGCGCGTGGTTTTGCACATGACTATCCAGCACTGTTGCTGGACGAGCCGACAGCGAGCTTGGACGCGACCAACCGCGCCGTGGTTCTTGAGCTAATTGAAAGGGCCAAGGCACGCGGCGCAGCAATCGTAGGTATCTTTCATGACGAAGCAGCGCGAGCGCAGGTATGCGACCGCGAAGTGGATGTAAGCACGTTTACCCCTGGATACATCGCATGACAGGTCGATTGATCGCCATTGTCGGCCCGTCCGGCGTGGGCAAAGACACCGTGATGGAAGCGTTGGCATCCGCCGAGCCACGGCTTGAACTGGTTCGGCGCGTAATCACGCGCCCAACTGGTGCCGGGGGCGAGCAGTTTGATGGACAGACCGTACCCGCCTTTCAGGCCATGGAACAGGCAGGGGCCTTTGCACTTTCTTGGACTGCACATGGGTTGCATTACGGCATCCCAGCGTCAGTCGACACCACGCTAGCGTGCGGCAAGGATGTGTTGGCCAATCTGTCACGCGGGGTATTGTCCCGCGCACAAAAGCGGTTTCCGGGCATGACTGTCATTGCTCTGACTGCAGCGCCGGATGTTTTGGCGAACAGATTGGCGGCGCGCGGAAGAGAAAAGAGCGAAGATATTTCCCAGCGTCTTGCTCGCGCTGATTTGCCGATGCCTCCAGGCGTGAATCCAACCATCATCGATAATTCCGGCGCGCTGGCGAAAACAGTTCGAACCGCGCTCGACGTTCTTTATCCGGTCAAGGCATAGCGGTGGATTTGATGAAACATACCCTTCGCGTCCTCACCCAAAAGAGTCAGTCCTGTGATTTGGTACGGCTCAAGCGTGAGACCATCCAGATGCCGTACAAGCGCCGCTTCGGCCCGGTCGGCCGTGGACCTGTCCAGCTTTCCACTGAGCGTCAAATGAAACCGGAACTGGTCAAGCACATAGGGATATCCCCATTTGACCAGATGTGCGTCCTGAGCCGGCGTCAGCCGAGCGATCCGCCGTTTGGCCAGTTCCGCATGCGTCTGTGGCGCACGAAACGGATCAAGATCGCGGACGGCGCGAGCGGCCAGGCTTCCCAACGCCTTGGCATCATCAGATGGCACGAGAGCCAGAAAACGCCCCAATCGGGCCAGCCGCAGACTGGTCAGGGTTACAACCGGTTCCGAGGTGCAAAGCGAAGCAAGGGCTGTTTGCAGATCATCCACCGAGGCACCTTCGGCCAGCCGGAACGGCGGCTTGATTGTTCCGTGAAACCCGTATTTACGCGGTGTTTCCGTGATCGCGGCAACATCCAGACCTCCCGCTTCGGGATGCTGAGCTGTCGTACCCTTGGCGCTGTTCCACCCGAGCCAAGCCGCCCCGAATTCGGCCAGGGGCGTGCCCTCTTCGGGCGTGTAGTAGACGGCGTAGCGCTTAAACATATTCCATCACATTCCAGTTCGAGGTGACAGGCACATGACACAAGATACGATCCTCGCCAACGCCAAGCTCGTACTGCGAAACGAAGTGGTCATTGGGCATGTCGTCGTCCGCGACGGCTTGATCATTGACATTGGAGCCGGCGCATCCGTGCCCACCGGCGCACTCGATTGCGGTGGGGATTTCCTTGCCCCCGGTCTGATCGAACTGCACACCGACAATCTCGAACGACATATTTCCCCCCGACCCAAAGTGCCGTGGCCGCACGGTCCGGCGATCCTGGCACATGACCGGGAACTTGCCGGCACCGGCATCACCACGGTCTTTGACGCCATGCGCGTCGGCTCAATTCCATCGGGCAAGGGGCGGTACTTGAAGTATGCGCGCGAGTTGTCTTCGGAAATGCTAGCCATGCGAGCCCAGGGTGTCCTCAAGATCAGCCATTTTCTGCATTTGCGTGCCGAGATCTGTTCCGAAACGCTTGTGGACGAACTCACAGAATTCACGCCCGAGGATCGCGTGGGCATCGTCAGCCTAATGGATCATACTCCCGGCCAACGACAGTTCCGTGACCTCGACAAGATGAAAGCCTACGTGATGGGCAAGAACAGCCTCAGCGAGGAGGAGTTCGCGGCACATGTCGAAAAACTGAAAGGCTTGCAGGACAGACTTGGCAAGAAGCACGAAGAAGCAGCGGTTGCAGAAGCAGCTCGGCTGGGTGCAGTTCTGGCCAGCCATGACGACACCACGTCTGATCAGGTCGTGACGTCTGCGCAACACGGCGTCGCAGTCGCCGAGTTTCCAACTACCATTGAAGCGGCAGAGATGTGTCGATCCAAAGACATTGCAATCATTATGGGCGCACCCAACCTGGTGCGAGGTAGGTCCCACTCAGGCAATGTCGCGGCCAAGGATCTGGCCGAGCGTGACCTTCTCGACATCCTGTCCTCTGACTACGTACCGGCAGCACTGCTTATGTCTGCCGTACAATTGGGCAACATGTGGGGCGATATGGCCCGCGGCATCGCGACAGTCACCCGCACGCCTGCCACATCGGTCGGACTTGATGATCGCGGTGAGATCGCCATTGGCAAGCGGGCCGATTTGGTCCGCTTTGCCCAATTGGACGGAAGTGCAGTCGCGCGCGAAGTGTTCAGCCAAGGACGCCAAGTGGCTTGAACATGCGCGCCCAAGCAAAGGGCGCAGTCAGGACGTTTTGGTCACTGGCAGTTTTTGCGCAAGGTGAACTGGCATCTTCGGACAGACGTGCAGCTGTCGCATAGCCTCGGGCAATAGCGCTATGCGCAAATGATCTCGGAAGACAAACGGCGGCTCCCACTTCGTGCAGAACCGCCGCTTAGATGCCCACCCGTTTGCGGCTTCGAGCAAGCATCATCCCTGAAACCTGGGGGGCAATCAGGGAATGAGAACGCGGTCGATCACGTGGATAACGCCGTTCGATGCAAGAATGTCGGCTTGGATCACGTTCGACTTCTCAACTTTGACGCCATTGCGACCATCAATGTGGACGTTGGCACCATTGACGGTTGCAACGCCCAGACGTTGACCGGCCAAATCCGACGACAGGGTTTGCCCCGGCAAAACGTGATAGGTCAGAATGCTGACCAGCTGGTCTTTGTTCTCAGGCTTCAGCAGGTTTTCAACTGTGCCTGCAGGCAGTGCAGCAAAGGCTTCATCCGTTGGCGCGAAAACAGTGAACGGTCCAGGGCTTTTCAGCGTATCGACCAGATCAGCGGCCTGCACAGCGGCAACCAGCGTGTTAAACGATCCGGCAGCGACAGCAGTATCAACAATGTCGGGCTGTGTATTCATGTCGGCGCATGCGCCAAGAGTGGCAAGGGCCGCGCCGACGGCGGTCATCTTCATAAAGGAACGGCGTTTCATAGGTGTGTCTCCTCAAAGGTATGGCGCGGGGCCGAAGATTTGTGTGGGATTTTTTCCCACGCATGGCGAAATGACGCAGACCCATCAGATTTCAAGGTTTTGCGTGGAAAAAATTTCCACGCACGATATTGTTGATGTATGGCAAGAGGCGAGCAAACCGACGCATCCGACGCATTTCTGCGTGTTCTCAGAGGGTTACTACGGCCTCTAGTGCGTACAATGATTGCGCGTGGTTTGACCGCTCCAGCCATCTACAACCTGCTCAAGCGGGTCTATGTCGAAGTCGCCGAAGAGTCCTTTGGACTTGATAACAAACCTTTGACTGACAGTCGGATCGCCCTTTTGACGGGTGTGCACCGCAAGGATATTCGGACCATTAAAGCCGAGGGCACCGACACGACGGGCCAGACGCGCCGCAACAGCGCGCTGCTCGCGACGGTGATCGGGCAGTGGATGTCTGCACCGGATTTCACGGACAGCAATGGTTCTCCAATTCGGTTGCCGCGGCAGTCAGACGATGCAGTGAATTTTGAGACGCTCGTTCGATCCGTCAGCCGAGACGTGCGGCCGCGCACTGTACTGGACGAATTGCAGTATGCCGGCATGGTGACGGAAACCAGCGACGGGCTGTTGCAGCTGGAAGCAGAAGCCGTCGTCGGAACGCGCAGCGCGCCAGACAAAGAGGCGTTCTTTGCAGCGAATGTCGGCGACCACCTGGCCGCAGCGACAGAAAACCTGCTGGCCGAAGCACCGCCATTTTTTGAACGCGCGGTATTTTACAACCAGCTTCCTCCAGAGGCTGTCGATACGATTGAGGCTGCTGCGCGCATGCAAGCTCAGGGTCTTCTTGAAGACCTGAACAGGCAGTCGAGCGAACTTCACCATTCAAGCAAAAGGCATGATGGCCCTCGACAACGCTACCGGCTGGGCATTTACTTCTATCGGGAAGACGCGGAAACAGAAGAAAAGGCGCACGATCCGTGACACGCTTGACCAGACGGAATGCGCTTGGGCTTTTGGGGGGCACTGCACTTACTGCTTGTTCCCCCGCCATCTCGACGTCCCAACTGGGCGATGACCCGTTTGAGGGGGGTATCGGCGGCACCGGGATTGTTGGCTTGATGACGGGTACCGGCAGCGTGCTCGTGAACGGGCTTCGGGTCGAAGTTACATCTGCGACGCGCATTTTCCATGCCAATGAACGAACCAACGACACCCTGCTTGTGCCTGGTCGAACACTTACGATGCTGGCCCGGGCTAGGCTGGGTCGCTTCGAAGCGAAGCGCATAGACATTGATGATCCTTTGACCGGCATATTGTTGAGGCAGGCAAACGGTTATTCGGTCAACAGCACACCGGTGCGCGGCATCAATGATGCCTCCGGACGTGTTGGCGAGCGGGTGTCTGTGAGCGGGATTTGGCAAGCTGACGGGTCGGTGCGCACCAGCCTGATACGACGCGCATCGGCTTCTGAAGATAGTGTTTCAGGTGTTTTGGAGGGGTCTGCATCCACTGGCTGGACAATAGGTCAAACCCCGATCACGCCCCCAAGCGGACAAAGCTTGATCGGCGGGCAATTCGTGGTGGCCAAAGGGCAATTCACCCATGGCACATTGCAAGCGCATTCCCTGCGGTTCGGGCGTTTCCGCGAGGGTGGAGAGACATTGCGACAGTTGTCGGTGGAGGGGTACCTTGAACCTGTGGTTCAAGCGCCGGGCTTCCGTCTGGCGGGTTTGGGCCACAGTTTTGACAACCGCCTTCAGCTGGCCAGTTTCGCAAACAGCCGGGCAGTCTATTTCGGTCCCTACACGGGCCGGTTCGTTGCGCGTCGTGCTGTTCTTGTGCCAGAGGCGCAAGGCCAACGGGCGTCACTTTTGCGACCCGCGGATGGCCAAAGCAGTGCTGCATCCCTGTCCGGTGATCGCGCACGACCGATCATCACGCGCTGACGGCTATTCTGTAAACATTGGTCTGCGCACCGCAAACCATTCCGCAATGAAATCGACAAAAGCGCGGACACGGGCACTGTGCCGCAGATCTCCGTGCATCAACACCCAGATGCTGCGCCCTGGCCCAACCGGCACGTCGGGAACACGCACTAGTCCAGAATGCATGTCCCCAAGAAAGGCGGGCACCCAGGCCATGCCAAGCCCCGCGGCCGCCGCCTCGGTCTGCATAAAAACTTCAGGAAGTTTGTGGCGCGGCGCAGCCATTGGCATCGGAGTTTGAGCAATCCACTTGTCGTCAGCCTCCCATCCAATCCAATGCGCGCCTTGGCCATGCGAGGCCGCTAGATCAGGATGGTCCCTGATATAGTCAGGCGTAGCGAACGCCGCGTTCACGTAGTCGACCAACCTTCGCCCCACGAGATCATCATCTATCTGTCTCGCCGCTCTTATCGACACGTCAGCCTCTTGCCGCGACAAGTCCGAGATTTTGTTGGTTGGAACCGCATCAATGCGAATATCCGGAAATCGTTCTGTAAACTCCACAAGTATCGAAACAAAGAATGAATGGCCAAAGGACGGTGGCAAACTGACCCGCAATGTCCCGCTGGGGATATTGTCTAGACCGGTCAAACGTCGCTGAACTTCCAGCATCCGTTGCTCCATTTCCTGAGCGTGCGGCAACAGTAGCTCGCCAGGTTGGGTCAATGTCAAACCACGAGAGGATCTGTCAAACAACCGGGTCCCAAGGCTGTGCTCGGCCCCTTCCAATGCTCGTGCAACGGTGGCGTGATTTACTTTCAACGCACTTGCCGCACCACGGAAGCTGCCCGCGCGATGCAGTGCCAGCAAGATGCGCATATGATCCCAATTCATTGCTGCCTTCCTCGCAACGGATCGAATTCGATCCACCATGCCGACTTATTCGCTGCATCGCTTGGAAAATCAACGCACTACACTTTCGCGTGTAGCCTGTGGTTCTGCCGTCAATTCCTGACAACATTGGCTCAGACAAACGGATCAGATGAACGCATCATTCGCAATCCAAGGAACATCACTGTCATGACGCTTACTCACTCTTCTATCGCGCCGAACAGAGTAACTGAACTGTTCACTCGCACGCGGGCGCGCACGGATGCTTTGGCGGCCCCGCTCACAGCCGAAGATATGATGTTGCAGAGCATGGAGGACGCTTCACCTGCGAAATGGCATTTGGCGCACACCACCTGGTTTTTCGAAGAGTTCATCCTGAAACCCAGAATGCCGGGCTACACATCACCTGACGACCGTTTCGCCTTTCTGTTCAACTCGTACTACACGCAGGCGGGGCCGCGGCATGCTCGCGACAAGCGCGGCCTTGTTTCCCGTCCGGGAGTCAATGACGTTCGGTCCTATCGGTCGCATGTCGAAAACAGCCTTGTCGATTTGCTGACCGCCTCACGTGATGACACTGATGATATTGCCGCCTTGGTTGAACTGGGCTGCCATCACGAAATGCAACACCAAGAACTTCTGGTGACGGATCTGCTGCACGGGCTCAGTTTCAACCCGCTACTGCCAGTCTACAAGGACCCGGAACCACTTCCTGTCACATCAGAAGTACCGCTTACGTACACTCGCCACGATGGTGGTCTTGTTGAAATCGGGCATGAAGGGCCCGGTTTCGCATATGATTGCGAAGGCCCCCGCCACAAAACCTTTGTTGCCTCGTTTGATATCGCCGACCGGCCCGTCACCAATCGCGATTGGATCGCGTTCATGGAAGATGGTGGGTACGATGACACCCGCCATTGGTTGATGGAGGGGCACGCGGTCGCACAGAAAGAACAGTGGTCGCATCCACTGTACTGGTGGCAGCAAGACGATGAATGGTGGACATTCACACTGCGCGGGCCCCAACCGGTCGCTCTTGATGCCCCGGTTGTGCATGTCAGTTGTTACGAGGCTGACGCTTTTGCGCGATGGGCTGGCGGGCGTCTGCCAACCGAGGCCGAGCACGAGATCGCGTTTCGCGACACACCCATCCAAGGCAACCTCATGGGTGACGCAGGTGCGACGGGCGCGCTGCGCCCCCTGCCCGGATCCGGCATCTGGGGTGATGTTTGGGAATGGACGGCCTCAGACTTCAGCCCCTATCCGCGCTTTCGGCCGCCCGAGGGCGCACTTGGCGAATACAACGGTAAGTTCATGGTGAACCAGCGTGTGCTGCGCGGCGGATCCTGCGCAACCCCACGCGAGCAAATGCGGCCGACCTACCGCACTTTCTTTTATCCGCACCAACGCTGGCAAATGTTGGGCCTGCGCCTCGCACGGGATGTATCGTAATGGATGGCACGCTGGGAATTTCTGAGGTCGATCAGAAAGAATTCGACGCTTTGATCGCGGATGCACTCACTGGTCTCACGGCACCGCAAAAGTCGCTCAGCCCCAAATGGCTGTACGACCATCATGGCAGTGCCTTGTTCGAACAAATCACAAATCTTCCCGAATACTACCCCACAAGAACTGAGGCAGGCATTCTACGCAACCATGCTGCTGCACTGTCTGGTCTGGTCCCGCACGACGGTGCCCTCGTCGAACTGGGGTCTGGCGCATCGATCAAGACCCGCACCTTGCTGGATGTCGGGTCTCACTTTGGCACCTACGTGCCGATTGATATTTCACGTGATTTCCTGATGCAGACGGCAGATGATCTTCAAAACCGATACCCGGCTTTGAAGATTGCGCCGCTCGTTGCTGATTTCTCCGCTCCAGTCACGATGCCCGACCCACTGGCACAGATTCCGAAAGTCGGCTTCTTCCCTGGTTCGACGATTGGCAACCTTACACCAGAGCGCGCAAAGGCCCTGCTGGCCGGGGTTCGCGCCTGGGACGGCATCACCGCATTCATCGTCGGGATGGACATGGTAAAGGACACGAAAGAGCTTGTGGCCGCGTATGATGATGCCCAAGGGGTAACGGCAAAGTTCATCAAAAACATCCTCGTTCGATTGAACCGTGAAGCAGGGGCCAATTTCGATACCGAAGCGTTCAGGTACCAAGCCAGCTGGGATTCGGAACTGGCGCGGATCGACATGCATCTTGTCTCGGCCCACGATCAACATATCAGGCTCGCCGGGCACACAATCGCATTTCAGGCGGAGGAAGCGATTCATATCAGTGCGGCCCGAAAATACACGCCCGAAAGCGTGAGGGAGTTGGCACAAAGCACCGGATGGGACGTTGCGATTCGCTATACGGATGCTGACGCGAGGTTTTCGGTGGTCGTTCTCACTCCATGCATGTGAAGTGATGCGCGCAACACTGAACTCAAACGCGCCGTGCCACCGGTGGGCAGTCAAATGTCAAACGTAGTGAGCCGCGTCATGCAATCAAGCTGCGTGTAAGTGTCACCGCCATGGTCAAGACCAAAAGGACAACTAGCAAAAACTCAGGGAGCGGTGGCGTGCGTAGCGCTCGGATAACAGTTGGTGAAGGTCTGGATTCGGCGCGACCATCGCTTTGCTCTTGGGTTGTCGACTGAGGATTTCCTCAGTGTTGGACGGCATGACGGCAGCCATCGCCATCCTTGCTGCACCAAGACAGGCCGAAATGTCACCATGGGCCGGTAGTGTGATTTCTGTGCTAAGGAGCGTTGCCATCAATTCAATCCAAAACGCAGACCGCGTGCCACCACCAATGGCCTGAATGTCGTCGATTGGAACGCTGGATGACCTTTGCGCTTGGTAGGCCGCACAAATTTGCATTGCGACGCCTTCCATCACGGCATAGGCGATTTCAGCCTTACTGTGTCCGGCTGTCATTCCCAATATGATTGCAGTTGCATCTGGACGATTGTCAGGCGTTCGGATTCCGGTGATGGACGGACGGCTGATCGGCAAGTCCGCAACACCTTTTGCAGCCGCGGTTTCTGCTAGACTGGCAAGATCAGCCGGACCTGTCGAAGTCAGTTGCGCCAACCAATCCAAGGACTGAGTGGCCGACATGACGACCCCCATGGAAAGGAATGTGTTTGGCGCAGCATGCGGTGTGGTCAAAATCGCCTTGTCCGGTGCCGGATGAAACTGATCGTCTACTGCACTCAACACACCGGAGGTTCCAACGCTGAGCGCAGCGCGCCCAGGCAGTGCTGCTCCCACTCCAAGAGCGCCGGCATAGTTGTCACCACTGCCCGCCGCGACAAGAACGGTGTCCGGGGTCCCCCAACGACGGCACAGGTCGGCCCGCAATTGCCCAGCGGGATCGCAAGACACGAGAAGTTTTGGCAAGCGTCCACGGTCCCATCCGGCTGCCGCCAATAACTCATCGTCCCAAGTGCCGGTTTTGCAATCCAGAAGCATCGTGCCAGAAGCGTCGCTGAGTTCCGTTGCGCGCTCACCCGTCATGTGAAGCCGCACAAAATCCTTGGGCAGCATCAGAATATCCGCACGGTCCAACGCTTCAGGAATGTTTTTTGCCAACCACAGCAGTTTCGGCGCAGTAAGGCCGGGATCAGGTTGTCCATTGGTGCGCCAGCCGATATCCGGAACACGTTCCAGCAACTCGGTACATTCAATGATCGACCGCTGATCATTCCATAGAATACAAGGGGTTGTTGGGTGATTATCTCTGTCGAGTAGAACCTGACCCAACATATGGCCGGAAAATGAGACGCCCTTCAGGCGCGCCATAAGATGAGCGTGCTCACTTGCCAAGGCATCAAAACACACAGCGGTCAGCCGCCACCATTGCTCTGGGTCTTGTTGGCTCCAGCCTTGCTGCGGAATATCTACGGGCGACCTTTGCGATGCAGAGGCGAGGCATGCTCCGTCTTCATCGACCAAGGCAACCTTGATACCAGAGGTGCCCAGATCAACGCCCGCAAAAATCAAGATGCGGTCTCTAAAAGGGCACGCGCCAGATGCTCATCCGTCACCAGATGGTCAACGCAACCGCGCAGCAGGATCGCACGAACGATTGCCAGCTTGTGAAGTCCTCCCGCAGCAACAACCACGTTCGGCAAATCATCCAGATCCTGAAGTGCGATACCAAGAACCCGGTCATTGATTTCGTGGTCGAGCAGTGCACCGCTCGCGTCCAGAAAGTACCCCATAATGTCACCCACCGCACCGGCGTCTGCGAGGCTCTCAACCGAGACATCGTCCGGCAAACCATCCGCAAGAAGGAGAGAGTTTTTCATGTCTCCTGCAGCGAGGGCCAAGCCATCAGCCTGCAATATCTTGTCGATAGAGCCGCGAAACTCCTTTTGATCGCGCAGAATATCGCGGCTTGTAACACTGGCAGCATAAACCGGAGCAGTGAAATAACTGTGGGCTGCATTGCACAGGTCCGCGAGCCGGGTTGTAATCTCGTAGCTGTTAACGTCCGACCCCTTGGTCAAACCGCCCATAACGCTGGTGATTTCCAAATCGGGGCGGTTCAAAGGCTCCATGAAACGGGTCGCCATGTTCAATGTGTTGCCCCAGGACATACCAAAGAGACGAATGTCCGGCTGTGACAACAGGCGGGTCAGAAACTGCCCAAGTGCGGCGCCAAGTATGGTGTGAGGGTTGAATGTCTCTTGCCCAACCGGGGCCACGGTCGCCGAAGACAATCCAAACCGGTCAACAAGATCGGATTCCAGCGCAACGCAGGGACCAAGAGCAGAGTTGATCGACACCCGGACGATCCCACGCTCGCGCGCGTCGGATAGCGCCTTGTTCACGCGCAGTCGGGTCAGGCCAAAAGTCTCTGCGGCTTGCGCTTGTGTCATGCCTTCCACTTCGCAGGCATAGGCGAGCCGCACCAGAAGCTGTTCTTCTGCATCGAGGATTTCGGTTTTCGTTCGCCGTGACATGGCAGCCCCTTACTTGACCGCGCCCATCGTGAGGCCGCGGACCAGCTGTTTCGACGCCAAGAGCGCAAAGATCAAGACAGGGATGACGATCAAGGTCGATGTGGCCATGATCTTTCCATAGGGCAAGTTGTACCCTTCCATGAAGCTGACCGCCATGGCGGGTGCAGTCTTGGCGTCGGTACGGGTCAGGATCAGGCCAAACATCAACTCGTTCCAAGAGAAGATGAAAGAAAAGATCGCGGACACGGCCACGCCCGGCATCGCCAGGGGCAGGCAGATCGAACGCATGATGCGGAACTGCGATGCGCCTTCGAGGCGCGCGGCCTCGTCCAAATCATAGGGGATGCCGCGGAACTGATCCGTGACGATCCAGATCACGATCGGCAGGTTGAAGGTCAGATAGATCAGGATAAGCGTGACGTGTTTGTCCAAAAGGCCAAGGTTGCGGGCAATCAGGAAGAACGGCAGGGCCAGCACAATGGGCGACACCATGCGGTTGGTGATGAACCAGAACCAAAGGTCCTTCTTGCCACGAAACTCGAAGCGCGCCAGTGCAAAGGCCGCCGGCACCCCCAGCACCAAAGCAAGGCCTGTGGTGCATATGGCGATCACCAACGAGTTGATGAGCGTGCGCAAAACGCCGTCTTCGAACAACGCCTCTCGATAATTGGCCAGAGTCGGTTCGAAAATCCAGACTGGCGGGGCTTCGAGGGCGACCACATGGGTTTTCAGCGACGTTGTGACCATCCAATAGAATGGGAAGACGCAGACGGCGATGATCACGATTAACAGTGCGATCTGCCCCCAAAGCGGGCTTTGCGTGCGGGCGGCGGCCATCAATTGACCTCCTTATAGAAAACGCGGATGTAAATCTGCGCCAAGATGATGGTTATGATCAGCAGGATGATGGCCTGGGCGGACGCCAACCCCTGATCAAAACCGCGAAAACCTACGCGCTGGATCATGAGCGAGATAAACTCGGTCGAAGACCCTGGACCACCCCGGGTAAGGGTGAACACCATATCAAACAGTTTCAGCGTATCTGCTGTACGAAGGATCAAGACGGCTACAAGGCCGGGGATCAGGAAAGGCAGTTGCACGTAACGCAGTACAGTCCATTTTGACGTGGTTTCCAGCCGTGCAGCCTCTTCGATCTCGCCCGGGACCATTGTCAGACCTGCCAGCAATACAAGAGCCACGAAAGGTGTCCACTGCCAGACATCCCAAAAGACAATCATCACAAAGGCGTTCTCGGGGTCACCAATCCAGTTGATGTTCGCCCCGCCCATTAGCTGGTTCACAACGCCAAATTTCTGGTTGAACATTACCTGGCCCAACAGGCCAACAACGGCGTAGGTTGTCGCCATCGGCAACACAAGGCTGAGACGCGCGAGCGTTTTAATGAGCGTCAAACCGGGCTGGTGCAAGACCAGCGCAATTCCAAGTCCAAGGGCCAGTTGCAGAGGCAGCGCGGTGCCAAGCAGAAACATGGTGCGTCCCATAGCCTGCCAAAACACTTCGTCTGTGAGCACGGTCCAGTAATTCTCGAACCCGATAAACTTAACCTTCTTCAACTTGGTCAGGTTAAAAAAGTGCAACGAGGTCCACAGCGCGTAAAGCAACGGCGCAATACCGACCATTGCCAACCCTATGACCGCGGGGCCGATGAACGCGAAGATCGTTCTACGGGATACTTTTCCGCGCATTTCTGCTCCTATTACCTCGGCGCGAAGGGCGCTCTAAGGCGCCCTTCCGGTCTTTATTCAGGAATACGTGTCACTGTGCCATTGGCTTTTCGCCGGAATAGTAACCCGCTTCTTCAAGGACGGCTTCCATACGGGTGCCGATCTCTTCGGCCCCTTCCACGGTGGTCACTTCACCCAGCATCATCTTGGTGCCCCACTCCTGGACAATCTCGGTGATCTCTGGCCACTCGGCAAAACGTGGACGGAATTCCGGCACACCGTCTTGCCAGGACTCGACCAGAGCCGGGACGAATTTGAAGTCCTCAAGCCCATCTTCCACGTAAACCGACTGACGGGCCGGAACGCCGCCGCGTTCAAGATATTCACGCGCATTGGCCTTCGAGGTGGCCCATTGAATGAACAAGTAGGCAGCCGCCTGTTCAGCATCATCAGCTTGCGCTGCAACGGCCAGGGAGAAACCGCCCAGCGCAGGCTTGCGACCCGCAGGTCCCATGGGTTCAGGTGCAATCTCGACGCAATCTGCCACGGTCGATGTCTCAGGCGAAACGACGGTCGAGTAGAAGGCCGACCATTCCGTGATCATCGCAATATCGCCTTGGGCGAAGCCGTTGACAGTCTCGGCATGGTCATAGGCCACGATACCGTCAGGCATGTATTGCATCAGGTCCTGACGGAACTGAAGACCCGCCTGACTTTCTTCGCTCAAGAGGTTCGATTTGAATTCATCATTGAGGAACGAGCCACCAAAGGGCCAGAGGACCCGGGCAAAACTGTCTGCCGATTGGGTTTCGTTACGCTTGGACTGCAGCGCAAAGGCGTATTTCCCATCCTTGGTGAGCGCAGGACCGTACTCATCCTTGAGCTGTTGCCACGTTTCAGGCGGGCCATCAAAACCAGCCTCTTTCAACATGCAGCTGTTGTAGAACATCAGACCGGAATAATTGTCGAACGGCAGCCCATAGAGGGTTTCGTTCCAGCCACCGAAGGCGTTCAGCACCAGCGGAAAGAAATCGTCAATGTCCAGATCAGGATCGACGGCATCCGGGAATTTCGCCTGCACATCCGCCAAGGGCAGGATCCAGTCATTCTCGGCAAAATTGCCGATCCAAACGAGGTCGATCAGGGCAATATCCAGATCCCCTCCGGCCACAAAGTCGCGGACCTGCTCACCCAAGGCATTCTCGTACGGGTGTTTGATGATGTTGATCTTGATGCCGGTTTCTTCTTCGAAGGCCGGCAGCATCGCTTCGATCGCTTCATACCCAGGACGCAGAAGAAAAACGACATCTACAGTGGTGCCCGCATAGGGGGCCGCCGCCTCTTTCAGCGACCAACCGTGGCCATCTGCGACGGCCGTCGTGGCCATCGTCGCCGCCATTGCGGTCGACGCCATTAGCTTTCTGAAATTCATGTGATCCTCCCATCCAGAAAAGGTTGACAATCTTTTGTTTCTGGAAGCATACAAATGTACATTCAGATGTATAAGTCAACATTCAAATGTAAAATGTCACGATGCTGGCATGTAGCACAGAGATGGAAGAAACACGCGTGGCTCAGGTTAAGCTCTCGAAAATAAATAAGTTTTACGGCGCCTTACAAGCATTGACCGAGGTGTCGTTGGATATCGAGGATGGCGCGTTCGTGGTCTTTGTGGGCCCATCAGGTTGCGGGAAGTCGACTCTCTTGCGGTCTATCGCAGGGCTTGAAGGGATCGACACCGGCACGATCGAGATTGACGGACGAGACGTAACGGACCTTGAGCCTGCCGACCGCGACCTGTCGATGGTGTTTCAATCTTATGCGCTTTATCCTCACATGTCGGTTCGCGCCAATATGGAATTCGGCATGAAAGTGGGTGGGGTTGCGCCCGATGAACGCGCGCGCCGAGTCGAAGAGGCGGCCAGAATTCTGCAGCTCTCGGAGCTACTTGATCGCAAACCTTCGCAATTGTCCGGCGGCCAGCGTCAGCGCGTAGCCATTGGGCGTTCAATTGTGAAGAACCCCAAAGTGTTCCTTTTTGATGAGCCGCTGTCGAACCTTGATGCCAAGCTACGAGTGCAAATGCGGATCGAACTGGAAGCGCTACACAAAGAGCTTGGCGCAACGATGATTTATGTCACCCACGATCAAGTGGAAGCAATGACGATGGCGGATCAGATTGTCGTTTTGAATGGCGGGAAACTTGAGCAGGTAGGCGCGCCAATGGACCTGTATCACCGCCCAGCCACGGAATTTGTTGCAAGCTTCATTGGGTCCCCTGCCATGAACATCGTGCCCGCGGCAAGCCAATTGGCTCAGGCTGTAGGCGTGGACAAAAACACGGCAAAGCTGGGCATCAGGCCAGAACACATTCGCGTCGAGCCCGATGGATTGCCTGTCACCATAAAGGTGAAGGAACAACTGGGTGGTGAGAGCTATCTTTACACGGCGGACAGCGACGGAACGCAGATTGTCGTAAAAACCGACGGAGAAGATACGCTCGCGTCGGGCGATACGATCCATCTGGTTTTGATGGAGGACCGAATTCACCGTTTCGATGCCGACGGAAAGGCGCGGAGGTAGTTCGGGATGGCAAATTGGCAGTCACAGCTTGACCAACTCATCCGCCCGGCTGTCCGCCAGTCGGAAGCGACAGACGAGCTACTAATCGCCCCCGGCGCGACCAGACAAACAGGCGCAGTGGCGCGCCGCGTCACAGACAAACCACGCGCCCTGATCATGGCAGATGACGCCGGATTTGGCGCAGCCGGTGATGCTGTCGTCGCTTCGCTGGCCGATGCAGGCTTTCAAACAGAGACACTTGTTCTGCCAAGCGACCCCTTGCCAAAAGCCGCGGTTACAACTGCAGAGCCGTTCCGCGCACGCCTTGCCGAAGACAACGAACTGTTTCCCGTGTCTGTTGGCTCGGGTGTGATCAACGACCTGGTGAAATACGCTGCATTCCAAACCAATCAACGCTATCTGACCGTGGCAACTGCGGCTTCGATGGACGGATACACAAGCGCCGGTGCCCCGCTGGCCAAGGAAGGGTTCAAAGTCACGATTCCCACTCGGGCACCGATTGCGATGATCGCTGATCTTGATGTGTTGGCCACTGCACCGGCAGAGATGACGGGGTGGGGGTATGCCGATCTGTCCGGCAAAATGCCCGCGGGGGGTGATTGGATCATTGCTGATGCGTTGAACATCGAAGCCATCGACGACAACGCTTGGCCATTGGTACAAAATCATCTGCGTGGCTGGCTCGCCGGACCTGCAGGGATCCTCAAAGGAGACATTGATGCGGTCGCGCGGCTGTTTATCGGGCTCACAGCCGTTGGATTTGCAATGGAGTTCCACGGCTCTTCCCGTCCAGCTTCCGGTGCCGACCACCAGATCGCTCATATGTGGGAAATGGAAGACCACAGCCACAACGGGCGCAAAGTCAGCCATGGTGCAGCTGTCGCGGTTGGGTGTGTGGCCGCTCTTTCCGTCTACGACTGGCTGATCAAGCAAGATCTGACACAGCTTGACGTCGATGCCACGCTGGCCACAGCACCGGATATCGATGCACGGTTACGGACTGTTCGAAAAGACATCCCGGACCCGTATGTTGCAGCCAAATCCGAGCAAGAGGTGCGCGCCAAGCACCTTGGCCGCGTGGATCACCGTGCACGCCTGGAACTGCTTGTGTCAGTCTGGCCCGACATCCGATCGCGCCTGTGCTCGCATCTGCTTCGCGCCGAAGACATGATTGGTATGCTACGGGAAGCAAACGCACCTGCATTCGCTCACCAGATCGGGGTATCACCAGATCATCTTTTGCGTACGTTACGCGCCGCACCCCATATTCGTCGACGCTATACCGTTTTTGACCTTCTGCACGAAACCGGCCTCACAGAACAGGCGCTGAAACACGTGATGCCCCTTCTTGGGCCCAAGCGTACCGAGGCGACGGAATGAGTTGGCAAGACAAAGCAGCACAAGCGCTTTCGGAGGTTCAAGGTGTTCTGAACTCGGCATTGCCGGACCAGATCGAAACGATGGCTACGCCGATTCAAAAGGCGAACAGGATTGCTGTTTACGGGGTGGGTCGTGAAGGGTTGATGATGAAATCCCTTGCCATGCGGCTGTTCCACCTCGGGCACGACGTGCATGTGGTTGGCGACATGACAACGCCGCCCATCGGGTCCGGAGATTTGCTGATTATCAGTGCTGGGCCAGGGCATTTTTCGACCGTCGCTGGCCTGGTCGGCGTCGCGAAACAGGACGGTGCAACCACGTTGTGTGTTACGGCAGAACCTGAGGCGGCAGTCCCCCAAACAGTCGATCACGTCGTACACCTCGCCGCGCAGACCATGGCAAATGACAGGACCATGACGACATCGATACTGCCGATGGGTTCGCTTTTCGAAGCAACGCAGTTTCTGTTTTTTGAGCTGCTAATCCTGCACCTACGCGACGCGATGGGACTTTCACCCGATCAAATGCGCGCCAACCATACAAATCTGGAATGACCATGAACTGGACGGACCGTTTCTCGATCGCAGGCAGAACAGCACTCGTGACTGGTGGCTCATCAGGCATCGGCGCCGAGATCGTAAAAGTGTTTGCAGACGCCGGAGCGCGCGTGATCGCGACGGGTCAATCCCAAACACGGCTGACTGCTGTTGCCGCAACGACCGGTTGCGAAACCATTGTCGCTGACATTTCGACGGCAGAAGGGTGTAATGCACTGGTCAAGAATGCGTTGGCCCTGTCTCCCCGGATCGACATTCTGGTCAACTCGGCGGGCGTGGCGTTGGTTGGATCCGTGCTGAGCTACAGCGCCGAAGACTGGGACCGTACAATGGCAATCAATCTTCGCGCACCTTTCTTGCTGGCCAAAGGCCTCGCCCCGGCCATGATTGCGGCAAAGGCGGGCAAGATCATCAACATCTCGTCCCAGACGGGGGTAATCGCACTGCCTGACCACGCGGCCTATGCCTCCTCAAAAGGTGGGCTCAACACCCTGACGAAATCGCTCATGACCGAGCTTGCGCCACACAACATTCAGGTGAACGCCATTTGCCCAACCGTCGTCATGACCGACATGGGCAAGAAAATCTGGAGCCCTCCCGAGAAGTCGGGGCCAATGATCGCCGCTACACCGCTTGGTCGCTTTGGGGAGCCTATCGAGATTGCCGACATGGCTCTTTATCTCGCATCTCCAGCTTCGGAGCTTGTGAACGGCGCGCTCATGATGATCGAAGGGGGATATTCCAGCATATGAACGGTTTTGGGGTACATACGTCCATGTGGACGATGTCTTGGGATGCCGATGGGGCAGCGCGGGCCATAGCTGCCGCAACCGCATGCGGGATGGATTTCATAGAAATCGCCCTTCTTGATCCAGCATCCACCGATCCCACACTAGGCCGCCAACTTTTGGAGAATGCCAGTTTACCAGCTGTGTGTTCACTGGGCTTGCCAAAGGCAAACTGGGCTTCACGCGACCCAGAAGCTGCGATTGAATTCCTGTCCACCGCCATCGAAACCTGTGCCGCCCTTGGCGCGACCGCACTGACCGGCGTAACTTATGGCGGCATCGGAGAGCGATCCGGCACACCGCCAACCAATTCAGAACTCGACAATGTCGCCCGCGCGCTCGAGACCGCCGCCAAAATTGCCGGCCAACACGGTCTCCTGTTCGGGATCGAGCCGGTCAACCGTTACGAAACCCATTTGATAAACACGGCTAAACAGGGCGTCGACATGATCGAGCGGATCGGGGCAGACAACATGTTTCTGCACCTGGACACATACCATATGAACATCGAAGAAAAGGGGGCGGGAAACGGCATCCTCGCTGCACGCGAGCATCTGCGCTACATCCATCTTTCAGAATCCGATCGTGGAACGCCCGGGGCAGGCACCTGTGACTGGAATGAAATCTTCGCAACTCTGGCCGCTGTCAGCTTCGAAGGTGGTCTGGCCATGGAGAGTTTCATAAACATGCCACCCGAAATCGCGCATGGCCTGTCCGTATGGCGCCCCGTGGCAGACAGCGCCGAAGAAGTGATTGGTCAGGGGCTTCCGTTTCTGAAGGGCAAAGCGCGACAGTACGGGCTGATTTGATGTCTTACGAAAACACGCTCTCTACAGAAGGCGCGTTCCAGCGCTATGAAGAGGTACGATCAAGGTTTCCAACCGCTGAATTTGCGGATCGTAGCAAAGATTGCTCTGGGCTCACGGACATTGCCGACCAGTTTGACGCCTTCCTCCTCGACAGTTTCGGTGTGCTCAATGTGGGCGACCGCCCCATCCCCGGAGCCACCCAATGCATCGCCCGCCTCCGTGACGCCGGCAAGCGCCTTATCATCCTGACGAACGCTGCCAGCTATACACGCGATGACGCAGTTGAGAGGTACCACCGTCTCGGATTTGACTTCAACAAAGAGGAGGTCGTCTCGAGCCGAGATGTAACCATTCAAAGACTGGCACAGATTGCGCCCAGTGGTCGATGGGGCGCTGTGGCAACCCCGGAAGACTGCTTTGCGGACATCGATGCAGATATCAGGCATTGGGACGGGGATGATGTCGATGCACTGGTGTTCTTGTCGAGTGCCGTTCTGTCGCCTGATCTGTTCGCTAAATTGGAAAAGGCCTTGCGCAACAAACCCATTCCAGTGGTTGTCGCCAATCCCGACCTTGTCGCGCCGCGGGAGAATGGGCTTAGCAAAGAACCAGGCTACTATGCGCATCTTCTGGCCGACCGTCTTGGACTACTGCCAACTTTCTATGGCAAACCCTTCGGCGACGCGTTTGATGATGCCGCTGCCCGTCTGGAAGGCGTGAAACCCGAGCGTATTGCGATGGTCGGGGATACACTGCACACAGACATACTGGGAGGGCGTGCATTTGGTGCCAAAACAATTTTGGTGCGCGAACATGGCTTGTTTGCCGGCACAGATGTGAGCGCGTTTGTAAGAAGATCTCAAATCATTCCCGACTTCCAGTGCGATAGCATCTGAACCCGCCAAAGCTTCACAACAGATCGTCCGCCCAAGCGTCAACTGTGCGATGCCACCTCATCGCTCTGCGCGATGAACCATTGCGCATATTGGTTCAAACTGAAGCGACGCCCAACCTAAACCCCGCGGCATCCGTTGGTGCCTATTACTTGCACAGAAGGCTGTCAAATCCCCGCGTTTAAGAACTCTTGCTGGATTCGGCATTGACTCACGCGCACTCGCCGTGCCCCATACCAATCCTAAATTGGTCCATTTTCGCTTGGCAGGCTTCGAAGTGTCACAGCATATGCACAATCGGCAGGCACCCGTACTGGAACAATCTGGAGATTGCACCATGACGTTGACTGACCTAGCCTTGCGCTTCCGCGGACAACCGGCTGATGTCGTCGATCGTGTTTCGCTTGCTGTCAAATCAGGCGAAGTACTCTGCGTCGTGGGAGAATCTGGTTGCGGCAAGAGCGTCACCGCAATGGCTCTCATGGGACTGCTCCCTCAACAGAATACGGTTATTTCCTCAGGACATCTGACGGTTGGCCACACTGACCTCGATCTTACACGCGAAAGCCTGCCACCATCCGCGCGTGGCAATCGTGTCGCGATGATCTTTCAGGAACCGATGACATCCTTGAACCCTGCGTTTCGCATTGGAAACCAGATTTGCGAGACGATCATTCGACACACTGGTACTAATTCTGCAAATGCGCGCGCCCACGCCAAAGAGATGCTGCAACGCGTTGGCATCGCCAATCCGTCACAGCGGCTGCGTGAATACCCGCATCAATTGTCCGGTGGTATGCGGCAACGCGTCATGATTGCCATGGCCCTGGCCAACAATCCTCAGGTGCTTATCGCAGATGAACCGACAACCGCGCTGGACGTAACGATACAGGCACAAATTCTCGACCTGATCCGGGATCTTCGCGACGAAACCGGAATGAGCACGATCATGATTACCCATGACCTTGGTGTCGTGGCCGAGATCGCTGACCGAGTTGCAGTTATGTACGCTGGGCAGGTGGTTGAACAAGGGGCCGTGAGAGACGTTTTTGACAACCCTCAACACCCCTACACGATCGGTCTCATGAGCGCGATGCCCGGGCTTGGCCTTGAGGGAAAGCGTTTGGCCATTATTCCAGGCACCGTTCCAACCATATCGAATATGCCCAAGGGGTGCCGTTTCCGGACCCGCTGCGCCTTCGCCACATCAACATGTCAAGAGCGCCCGAAACTGAGGAAGATTGCGCCCCACCACGACACCGCCTGCCACTTCGCGCCCCTCGAAGCACATATCGAGGTGTCACAATGATGCCAGACACCATCCTTGAAGCCATTGATGTCACCAAGCATTTCGGAAAAGATGCGGGCTGGCCATCTCGAGCGCCGGTCGTGCAAGCGGTCGACGGGGTTTCACTCCAAGTTCGGCGCGGAGAGACTCTCGCAATTGTAGGCGAAAGCGGCTGCGGAAAGTCGACGCTCGCGCGCCTATTGATGCGACTTTTGACTCCAACCTCGGGCGAGGTGCTGTTTGACGGAAGACAGATAAGCAAGAGCCGGGGCGACGAGCTGCGGGCGCTGCGCCGTGACATGCAGTTTATCTTCCAAGACCCGTTCTCCTCCCTCAATCCTCGGATGACAGTGGCCAGGTTGGTAGGCGAACCTCTGGAAATCCACGCACCCGACTTATCCGCCTCCGACCGTCGCGCCAAAGTAGCTGAGCTGCTGCAACAGGTTGGCCTGCGCAGGGAACATGCAGACAGGTATCCACACGAGTTTAGTGGTGGCCAGCGACAGCGGATCGGGATCGCGCGCGCTTTGGCATCCGGTCCAAGGCTTATCATTGGGGATGAACCAGTCTCGGCGTTGGATGTCTCGGTGCAGGCGCAGGTGATCAATCTGCTGGGCGATCTGTCCCGCGACCTTGGGCTGACCCTCGTGATCATCGCACATGATCTGGGCGTGATCCGGCACATGAGCGACCGCGTGGCCGTTATGTATCTGGGCCGGATTGTTGAAATCGGCAAAACCGAAGATGTGTTTTCGGACCCGAAACACCCCTACACGCAGGCGCTTTTGGCTGCGATCCCCTCAATGAACGGTCCAACGGCGGATCACGCTGCAACAGTTCATGGCGAGATGCCCAGCCCATCAGACCCACCACCAGGCTGCCGGTTCCACACACGTTGCCCGCACGCCCAGGACCTATGCAAAATCCAGACCCCGCATCTAAGCGCTGCGCAGGAGACATCCCACCAGGTAGCTTGCCACTTCGCTGACGCTTTGCAGCGACGTATCCCACCATCAAACGCAACACAGAAGTCCAAGACTGCCGAAGCACGTTTCGCGCTTTATCGCGCGGCGACAGAAGGCGGCACCATTGCGCACAACACACAACAAGATCAACCATGAACAGAGAGGATTTGAAGATGCCACAGATTAAAAAGGCCATTGTCACTGCGTTGGTTGGCGCAACCGCACTTACGGCCAGCCCGGTGCTGGCCAAGGATCTGCGGATCGCATTGCAATCGGACGCAGACGTGCTGGACCCGGACCAATCGCGTACATTTGTGGGGCGGATTGTCTACGCCTCGCTATGCGACAAGTTGGTAGATATCACGCCCGACCTCGAAATCATCCCTCAGTTGGCAACGTCCTGGAGTACGTCCGAGGACGGGACTGCAATTACAATGCAACTGCGCGAGGGTGTGGTGTTCCACGATGGCACGCCATTCAACGCCGAAGCGGTGGCCGCCAATATCGAACGATCGCAGACGATGGACGAGTCGCGCCGCAAATCCGAGCTGGCTTCGATCACCTCGACCGAAGTCACGGGCGATTATGAAATCGTGCTCAACCTCGCTGGACCCGACGCCACCCTCATGGCGCAACTGGCTGACCGCGCAGGTATGATGGTCTCACCCACGGCGGCGGCTGCGGCTGGAGTGGATTTCGGGTTGAACCCGGTCTGCTCGGGCGCGTTCAGCTTCAGCGAACGTGTCGCACAGGACAAAATCGTTCTGACCAAGTTCGCCGACTACTGGAACGCCGACGCGATCCACTTTGACAGCGTCACCTTCCTGCCGATCCCCGACACCACCGTGCGCCTTGCGAATCTGCAAGCGAGTGACATCGACATGTTGGAGCGCTTGAACGCAACGGACCTGACACAAGCCAACAACGATCCCGACATCATCGTCGATAGCGCGGTATCGCTCGGCTACCAGGCCATCACCTTCAACATCAACAACGGCCCAAGTGGAGACAATCCTTGGGGTAACGACAAACGTCTGCGTCAGGCGCTAAGCTATTCGATTGATCGCGAGGCGCTGAACCAGGTGGTCTTCGAGGGTGCATTTGCACCGGGTAACCAGCCGTTCCCTTCGACGTCACCGTGGTACAATCAGTCATTGCCGCTAGAAGCGCGCGATGTTGAGAAATCGAAGGCGCTCCTGGCCGAAGCTGGCTTTGCCGATGGTCTGGAACTCGAAGTGCAGGTGCCCAATTCCACCGAACCGCTTGCCGTCATGCAAGTGGTTCAAGCCATGGCGGCTGAGGCTGGGATCGATATCAAGCTGACCTCTAAAGAGTTCGCAACACTGTTGGCTGACCAATCCGCTGGCGACTATACGGCAAGTCAGATCGGCTGGTCGGGTCGTGTTGACCCGGACGGGAACAACCACCCGTTCGTGACTACCAATGGCGGGATCAACGACTCTAAGTACTCCGATCCGAAGATGGACGAATTGATGGACGCCGCTCGCGTGGCTGGCAGCACCGAAGAGCGCAAAGCACTCTACGATGAAGCCATGACAATCCTGCTGGATGATCTAAACCGTGTGTTCCTGTATCACGTCAATTGGATTTGGGCCTACAACAGTAACATGAAAGGTTTCACACCCTATCCCGACGGCATGATCCGCCTCGAGAACGTGACCTGGGAAGAGTAATCATGACTGCCCGCACTGTCCCTGCGAACAGTGCGGGCACTTTGATTCTGAGGCTTTGACATGTTGGCGTTCCTGCTGCGACGTAT
This sequence comes from Tateyamaria omphalii, assembly GCF_014651375.1. GTDB lineage: Bacteria > Pseudomonadota > Alphaproteobacteria > Rhodobacterales > Rhodobacteraceae > Tateyamaria > Tateyamaria omphalii. The sequence continues at coordinate 895,329 of NZ_BMWT01000001.1, read as the reverse complement.
CCTGATTGCAATCCCGACAATCGTGATCATCTCGATCATGGTTTTCGGTTTGCAACATCTTTTGCCGGGCGATCCGCTTCTTGTGCTGGCAGGGGAAGAGCGTGATCCGGCGGTGTTGGAGGCGCTGCGCGAGAAGTACCGTCTGAACGACCCGATCCCGTTGCAATACTTGGCGTGGGTCGGAAATGCGCTGCAAGGGGACTTGGGCGTTTCGCTACGAACCAATCAGCCGGTGACGGAGCTCATGGCACAGAAACTTCCCGTCACCATTCAACTCGCCCTGATGTCAATGATCTTTGCGCTTGTTATCGGTATCCCGGCGGGCATCCTGTCGGCTGCCAAAAAGGGTACAGCGACGGATTACGTCGCCAATGTCGTGGCCCTGTCGGGCCTGTCCATCCCAAATTTCTGGCTAGGGATCATGCTGATCCTGTTGGTGTCCGTGAAGTGGCAGTTGTTGCCCGCGTCTGGTTACGTACCGCCGTCCGAGGACCTCTGGCAATCGATCCGTACCATGCTGATGCCGTCCTTCGTCCTTGGCACGGCGCTGGCTGCAACGCTGATGCGGCACACCCGCTCGGCGATGATTGGCGTGCTCAGTGCGGATTACGTGCGCACGGCGCGCGCCAAAGGGTTGTCCGAACGCGTCGTCATCCTCAAACATGCCTTGCGCAATGCGCTCACACCCATTGTCACACTGACCGCGCTTTTGTTTGGAGAGTTAGTGGCCGGTGCCGTTCTCACCGAGCAGATATTTACCATTCCAGGCTTTGGCAAGCTGGTCGTCGATGCGGTGTTCAACCGCGACTACGCCGTGGTGCAGGGCATTGTTCTGGTCACCGCCGTGGGGTTCATCTTCATGAACCTGTTTGCCGACGCGATGTACTTCGTTCTCAACCCGCGTCTCAGGGGGCAGTGACATGACCCAGACCGCAACCAATACGACAGTGCCCGTTGATCCCGTTCTGGAGGCCCGCCCCGAGAACCGCGTGTGGAAGAAATTCCGCAGCCACAAGAGCGCGATGGTCGGCGGTGCGCTGGTCGTGTTCTTCATACTCATTGCGCTGGCAGCCCCTATAATCCCAATCCCCGACCCTGCAGCGACGGATTGGGGCGCGGTGCGTAAAGCGCCAAGCTGGGACCATTGGATGGGCACTGACGAGATTGGGCGTGATGTCATGGCACGGTTGATCTGGGGTGCGCAGGCATCCTTGGCTGCGGGTGTCGTTTCGGTCGGGATCGCCGTTCTCTTCGGCGTGCCCTTGGGCATCGTGGCTGGATATTTCGGTGGTTGGACCGACGCCGTCATTTCGCGCTGCACCGAGGCTCTTCTGGCTGTGCCGTTCCTGATCCTCGCAATTGCACTCGCCGCATTCCTAGGGCCATCCCTGAGCAATGCCATGATCGCCATCGGGATATCGGCAACACCGATATTCATACGCCTGGCCCGCGGGCAAGTCCTGAGCATCAAGGAAGAGGATTATGTCGAAAGCGCGCGCGCAGTCGGATTGCCGACGCCCAAGGTCCTGTCGCGCTACATCTTTCCCAATGTCCTGCCACCTATTCTGGTGCAGGCAACGCTCACAATTGCCACGGCCATCATCGCTGAGGCATCCCTGTCGTTTCTCGGCCTTGGTCAGCAACCCCCTGCACCCAGCTGGGGGTCCATGTTGAACACTGCCAAGAACTTCCTCAATCAAGCCCCCTGGATGGCCATGTGGCCGGGCCTATCGATTTTCTTCGTGGTGCTGGGGTTCAATCTTTTGGGTGATGGTCTGCGCGATGCGCTTGACCCACGCGAACACTAACTGGAGGCTTCATGTCCGACTTCACAACCCGCCCCGAGATCAGAGGCACCTTCGGCGTCGCAACTTCGACGCATTGGATCGCATCGGCGGTTGGGATGAGCATTCTCGAAAAGGGCGGCAACGCTTTTGATGCCGCCGTGGCAATGGCATTAACTTTGCAAGTGGTAGAGCCGCACCTGAATGGCCCCGCTGGCGACATGCCCGCGATCTTCTATTCTGCCGAAACCGGCAAGGTCGAAGTGCTCTGCGCTCAAGGCGTAGCACCCGAAGCCGCAACAATTGAGCACTACACAACACAGGGTCTGACCCTGATCCCGGGCTCAGGGCTTTTGGCAACCGTGGTCCCCGGTGCCTTTGACGGCTGGATGCTGATGTTGCGCGACCACGGGACGATGACACTGCGGGACGTCATGCAACCAGCCATCGACTATGCCCGCGACGGACATCCTATCTTGCCGCGCGTCGCCAACACGATTGCGGGACTGCAAACTTTCTTTGAAGAGGAATGGCCCACTTCCGCTGCAGTCTGGGCACCCGGTGGCCGCGCGCCAGAACCAAACGAGCTGTTCAAAAACCCAGATCTGGCGGCAACCTATGATCGCCTGGCCTCGGTGTCAGGCGACACAAGAGAGGCTCAGATTGACGCAGCTCGGCAGGAATGGCGCGAGGGTTTTGTCGCGAAAGCGATTTTCGACTACCTCGAGGATGCGCATGTCATGGACGTGTCAGAGGCCAAGCACAGTGCCGTTCTGGCCCCTTCGGACATGGCTGACTGGCGCGCGACATATGAAGTGCCACTGGACTGCAACTACCACGGCTGGACCGTGTACAAGACCCACGCCTGGTCTCAGGGACCGGTGCTGTTGCAAACGCTGGCGATCCTTAAGGGGTTCGACATCGGTGCGATGGATCCGAACGGAGCCGAATTCGTACATACCGTGATTGAGGCGATGAAGCTCGCATATGCAGATCGTGAGGCCTATTACGGCGACCCGGATTTCAGCGAAATCCCGATGGATGTATTGCTGAGCGAGGAATACAACGCCGAGCGCCGCAAGCTGATCGGGGCCGATGCGTCGCTCATCCAACGCCCTGGGCGCGTGTCGGGGTTCGAGGCACAAGCGGATGCCTACATTGAACGCGCACAGCGCGACTTCAAGGTCGGCAACGTTGCAGCACAAGAACCGACGATGTCACACCTGACCGAGAAACGCGGCGATACGGTGCATCTAGATATCATTGACCGCTTGGGCAACATGGTGGCCGCCACGCCGTCAGGCGGATGGTTGCAGAGCAACCCGGTTGTACCGGGCCTCGGCTTCCCACTCAACTCACGGGCGCAGATGTACTGGTTGGAGAAGGGCCTGCCGACCTCGCTGGTGCCCAAGAGTCGTCCGAGAACCACGCTGACCCCCAGCTACGCCGAGAAGGATGGCATGCAATTGGTGTTCGGCACGCCCGGTGGTGATCAGCAAGACCAGTGGCAGTTGATTTGGTTCCTACGCTTTGTCCACTTCGGTATGGGCCTGCAGGAATGCATGGACCAACCGCTATTCCATTCCATGCACTTCCAAGGCTCTTTCTTTCCAAGAGAGGTCAAGACAGGTGAAATGATGATCGAGCCCAATGTCGGCGCAGACGTGATTGATGACCTGCGCGCGCGCGGACACAAGGTAACAGTAGCTGAGCCGTGGACGGTCGGACGGCTTACGGCTGCGATGCGCCAGCCGGATGGCACACTGCGCGCGGCCGCCACCCCCCGATTGATGCAAGCATATGCGGTAGGCCGATGACATTTTCCCTGATTGCCAAAGACACCGATGGAAGCATCGGCCTGATTGTCGCCAGCAAGTTCTTTGCCTGCGGCGCCGTGGTACCCTTTGTTTCGGACAAGGTCGCAGTCGCGAGCCAGGCGTTCTGCAACCCCGTCTGGGGAACCGAAGGGCGCGCACGAATGATAGCAGGTGAAGCGGCCGAGGCTGTCCTGAACGATCTGGTGAAACGGGATGAGGGACGCGCGATACGGCAAGCGCACATGATGGATGTCGGTGGCAATTTCGCAGCGCACACGGGATCGGAATGCGTTAACTGGGCTGGTCATCTAATCCAAAGCGATCATTCGGTCGCAGGCAATATGCTGGTCGGGCCAGACGTGCTTGCTGCCACCTCGGAAGCGTATTCCAACGGGTCCGACCTCCCCTTTGCGGAGCGCTTGATTGCCGCCATGCGGGCTGGTGAAACGGCTGGTGGGGACAAACGTGGCCGCCAATCCGCTGGTCTGATGATCCATCGAGGACAGGCTCACCCTTGGCTCGACCTGCGCGCGGATGATCATGCAGACCCCCTGGGGGAACTGGCGCGCCTTTGGGACGTTGCACAGGAACGATATGTACACTTTGCCAAGGGAATGCCTAGCGCCGAACACTTCTCGGGTTTTCCAACCCGTGACGGGATTGACGCAGACATCGCGCGTGCGGAAGCAGAGCGCATCGCCGCCGGACGTCCGAGCCGATCGCATGCGGTTGAACTTGAATAGCAATGGGAGCACCAGCTAAAGCACGATGTGATCGTCAGGAGACTTGGGACCCGAAATGAACGTCATGCCGCCCAAAGGCCCGCAACAACAGGTGCGAACGCGTCTGCTGGATCTGATCAAGTCCGGGGACCTCGGATCCGAAGGCAAGCTCCCAACGGAACGCGCGCTGGCGGATCGTTTCGGTGTCGGCCGTCGCTTTATTCGACAAGCGTTGGATGGGCTTGAGGCCGAAGGTCTTGTTTGGCGCAGACAAGGCAAAGGGACATTTGCCGGGCAACCCGCCGACCCGATGGGCGATCTGGCAGCGAAAATTACGGGTGAAACCAATGCGCTTGAAGTCATGGAAGCGCGTCTGTGCATCGAACCAGAGCTGGCCGCATTGTGTGCAAAACGTGCACTCCCCGAAGAAGTAACCCGTTTGCGCATGTTGGCTCAGCGACAATGGGAAGCGACCGATGCCCAAGCCATGGAGCTGTGGGATGGATCCTTACATCGCTTGATTGCACAATGCGCCCGAAACCGCCCGCTTCTGACAGCCTATTCAATGCTAGATAAAATCAGGTCTAACCCTTCTTGGGTACGTATCCGGGCCAAGAGCCGGACCGAAACATCTTTGCAAGTCACAAACAGCGAACACACTGCAATCGTGGAAGCGATTGCAGCAGGCCATGCAGACGCCGCGCGCATTGCAATGCGCGATCACCTAGAGACGCGGTTCGCCGCATTGCGTGACGAACTGGTTGCGGAACAGATTGAATAGATAGTCACTATTTGAACCTAACGACGTCTTCGGTCCCCACAAGTAAACGGTGACACGGTCGCTAAAGCAGCTGCATGTGCCACTAGGGACATGGACGGCGCGCCGCTCGACCTTCATTCGCTCTCCTCACAGGATAGAGATCGTGTCAGGAGCCGAGCATCCGCAATATGTAGGATTTGTGCAGGTTAAGCAGTGGTTCCGCCTCTGCAGGGCCGACTATTTGTGCATGTCGCAAAACCTGACCCGTACTCAGAACAATGTGCATGCTCAGGGCCTCGTGGTCATGGTGCACATTTTCCGACAACCATAGTTGAACCCATTTTGCGATTGCGCCCGCATTTTTTCTTGAATCTTCAAGATTGAGCGCCCGCAACTCAGGGTCCGCCTGACCTGCGAACCACAGCTCAAGGTAATCTGGGTTGTCCATGTAGTAGGAAAGAACGGCGTCGAGAACATTCGGGATGACGTCCTCGGCGGTGCGCCCTTCAATAGTGGGCGCGTAGCCATCCAGGAACGACTGTACCGCTTCCATGTGGCGCAGGGATAGCGTACGTATCAGGGCTGCTTTGTTTGGAAAAAACTGATAGAATGTCGCTATGTTGATGTCGGCGTGGCGGGCAATCTCCCGCACACCAAGATTTGGCAAACCCTTCTGCACAATGAGCTTCGACGCGGCGTTCAAAATTGAGTCCAGCCGCCCTTTGCTGCGCGCCTGAGACGGCGCTTTGCGCATCTCGATATCATCGCTCATCGTGACCTCCGTTTATCACATGACTTGACGGGTCTTTGTCAAAAGCGCTACCCATAAAATACAATCAATGCTTATGTTTTGGGAGGGGAACATGGGTAACAAACCAATATTGGATACGGCCACTCCGGCAAAAGACGTTTTGGAGCAACTGAACGCTCTTGCCGCTACCGATATGTCAGGCGACGACGTGGCCTTGGTATCCGGACGGTATGACGCCGGGGCCGAGGTAAACGCGCTGGCCAGGACCGCCTACATGCAGTTTCTGGACCAGAACGCTCTCTATTTTAACCTTTACCCTTCTGTCGTTCAGATGGAACGTGCATTGGTTGAAACCGGGCTGGATCTGTTGCGAGGCAGCGGCGATTGCTGCGGGATGGTATCGAGCGGCGGCACCGAGAGCATCATTCTTGCGGTCAAGGCAGCTCGGGATTATGCCCGTGCGACACGGCCCGAGATTAAGACACCAAAGATGGTCCTGCCGATCACGGTGCACCCCGCATTCCACAAGGCGGCGCAGTATCTTGGCGTTGAATTGGTCATCACCAAGGTGGACCCGACCGGGTTCCGTGCCGACCTAAGCGATTTTGAAGCCGCCCTGGATGATCAGTGCATTCTCGCGGTCGGATCAGCCCCGAACTATTCCCATGGCACCGTAGACGCCATTGCAGACATGTCTGAGATGGCCCGCAAACGGAATATCTTGTTCCACGTTGATGGTTGTGTCGGTGGTCTCTATCTGTCGTTCCTGCGGAGGCTTGGGCAATATGATACACCCTTTGACTTCTCACTGCCTGGGGTGACGTCTATTTCGGCGGACTTGCACAAGTATGGCTACGCGCCAAAGAACGCGTCACTGGTGATGTTTCGCCACCGGGCCTTGCGCAAGGCAGCGTGGTTCATCAACTCGACAACAACGGAATACGCGGTGATCAATCCGACCGTGCAATCGACACGAACGGCAGGCCCGATCGCCGCCGCATGGGCAGTGATGAAGCATCTTGGCTACAGCGGATACGAAGCGATGACCGAGGTGTGCCAAAATGCGACGGCAAAGACGATCACCGCCATTTCCGACAACCCCGACATACGTGTTCTGGCGGATCCGGAAATGAGTATGTTCACTCTGGCGTCCGACACTGTGAACATCTTTGAAATCGATGACGAGATGCGCGATGCGGGCTGGGTGCTTACTCCGCAATTCGCCTGCGGAGGCGGCCCCGCCAATGCGCATGTGAGTGTCCATATGGGTGTGCTCGACCAGATGCCTCGCTTTGCAGACGATTTGCGCCGCTGCTCTGATCGGCTCAAACTGGACGGAAGCAGTGTTGATCTGGATGCCATACAATCGGCATTCGCAAATGTGGCAGGCGCGCCGCTGGAGCAAATGATGGGTGCCATGTTGCCGCTTGCCGGGTTGACCGGTCCGGACTTGCCGGAAAAGTCCGCCACCTTGAACACAATCCTGAACCTGATGCCCGGAGAAATGCGCGATCAGGCACTCGGAATGTACTTGAGCATGATTAGATGACATCGCGGCTTTCCCTGCGCCAGGCCACCTCATATGGTGTGGGCTCCATTGCAACTGGGATTTTTTCGACCGCACCGGGTTTGTTTCTGGTCTTCTACCTCACCGAATATGTTGGGATTTCGCCCTTTCTTGCGGGAATTGCATTCTTCCTGCCGCGGCTTTGGGACGTCATCACCGACCCACTGGTCGGCATCCTCAGTGACCGAACCCGGTCTCGTTTCGGAAGGCGCAGACCGTATATGGCGATCGGCGCACTCACCGCCCCCCTTTGTTTTGCCGCGGTGTTCTATGGCGGGCAAAGCGGTGACACCATGAGCAGTTTTTGGGCAGTGATGATCGCCTATGCATTGTTGGCAACCTTCTTCACGGTCTTTGCGATCCCCTATATTGCAATGCCAGCCGAGTTTACGGACGACCCAAGAGAACGCACACGCGTGTTGTCGTTTCGCATGGGAGGGTTGGTTCTTGGCATCCTCTTGGCCGGTGCAGCCGGCCCCGAGGTGATCAAGGCAGCCGGTGGTGGCATTGACGGGTACCGCGCAATGGGCATGACGCTGGGCGCACTCATGGCTGCGGCCATGATCATCTGTGTCGTGGGGACAGCCGGAACGCAAAACGTGGTGCGCACTCAATCCTTGCCTGGATTGAGGACCATTGTCGCGGTTGCGCGTAGCAACAAGCAGTTTCTAATTTTGCTCGTTGGCTACGGCCTGCAGGCCATCGCTATCGGTGCCATGCTGGCCCTGTTGCCCTTCTTCAGCAAATACATCCTCGGTGGATCAGAAGGGACAACCACCATCCTGTTTCTTTGCCTCGTGTTGCCATCGCTTCTGTCCATGCCCTTGTGGGTGTTGATTGGAAAACGACTTGGCAAAGGGCGGTCCTTCCTGACATCAACCCTGCTTTTTCTTGCACCGACGATACTCCTGTTGGCAGCTGGTGAAGGAACCATTCTGTTGGCGACCCTTTGCGTCGCCGTTTCAGGTCTCGGCTATGCCGGTTTACAGTTGTTCCCTTTTTCGATCCTCGCCGACATCGCTGCAAACGACCGAGAGCAATCAGGAGAGGCGAGAGAAGGAGGCTTTACCGGTATTTGGATGGCCAGCGAAAAGATTGCGGCCGCCACCGGAGGATTCGCTGCGGCAAGCATCCTTGGGCTTTTCGGGTTTGTTGAAGGCGCAGGAACGTCAACGACCCTCACCCAGTCAGAAAATGTGCTCACGGGCATTGTGGTCGGGTTCGTTGTCACACCATCACTGCTGTTGTGCGCCAGCCTGATTTGGGTGAAGCGCTTGATATAGCGGCATGGCCGCAATCAGACTTCGCGACCTACTGCAGGGTTCAACGCTTTTGTCAAACACTGATGATGATCCGGCCGAGACTGCGACATTCTAAAACTGGCGCCCAATATGACGTCGATGGTACGGTCAGCGTGATGATCACCATGGTTCGAAAAATCTGGTTTACGATTCTCCTTGCGACCACCTTGGTGGTTGCAAGCGTGCATTTTGCCGGCAATTCGATCCGCGCCGAAACGCACGATCCGGAGCTTGTCGCCTATCTTGCGATGGGTGGCTCCCTGGACGATCTATGCGTGACCGACGACGGTGCGCACAATCACGCAAACTGCCCGTTTTGTCGGGAACTCGACATCTTCGAGTTGGCAAGTCATGTCCCTTGCCCCGTGCCTGTTGTCGAGGAAAAGGTCATTGCGGTTTTGCCACCGCAAGTCCTCGTCACAGGCGACACGCATCACGTGCGGCCTCGGTCGCGCGCACCACCGTTTTCATAAGCTCCCAACCTGACTGACATCTTTTGCGGCTTTCGCCGCAGTAACGTTTTTTCTGGAGGACCTATGAAACGGTTTCTTTTGAGTGCTGTGTTTCTCGCAGCGCATCCCGCGTTTGCGGACCAGCCTGTCGAAATCACATTTGCGGCCGAACTTGGCGGTCAACCTTTCTCTTGCCTTGAAACCTATGACGGTATCGGCGCGGGCACCGCACCGGTTCAGGTACTGGACTATCGAATGTTTGTGTCCGAACCCGCCCTGATTACCACCGATGGCACTGCCGTGCCCATTGCGCTTGAACAAGACGGCGCTTGGCAGGTTGAGAATGTCGCGCTGCTCGATTTCGAAAACGCCACCGGCTCCTGTACCAATGGCACCGGTGCAACCAATATGACGCTGCGGGGCACTGTACCTGACGGTGAATACACCGGGCTAAGCTTTGCCATTGGTGTGCCCTTCGATTGGAACCACGGTGATCCGACCGTTGCACCATCGCCATTGAACCTAACGGCCATGTTCTGGAACTGGCGTGCTGGCTACAAGTTCATAAAATTTGAAACGAGCCCGGTCGCAGGCGACGGCATGAACAAGGCATCCGCAGCACATAGCGAGGGCGATGGGCATGGCCATGGCGACAATGCTTCATCTGGCTGGTTCCTGCATCTCGGATCAACCATGTGCGCCGCGCCATCGCGCACCGAAGCGCCAAGCGAAGCCTGCGCAAATCCCAATGTAATGCAGGTTGCCTTTGACGCTTTTGATCCGGCCAGTCACGTCGTCGTCGTTGACCCTGCACCGGTCATTGCCGATGCCGACCTCGCCACGAACACACCTGAGACAAGCCCCGGCTGTATGTCGTTCCCCAACGATTCTGACTGCAACACAGTGCTTCCCCGGCTTGGGCTGGACTTCAACGCGTTCGGCGCCGAAGACCAACTGCTCGTCTCAAAGCGGTAGGACATCATGCTGATGCGATACGCTCTGATTGGGCCGATCGCAGGTCTGGCACTGGCGGTACCAAGTACCGCCAGTGCTGACCTGAACGATCTGGGCTTCCGCTGGTTGATGCCTGCATGGTTGGCGCCGCCGCCAGTGCCAGATGACAACCCGATGAGAATCGAGAAAGTCGAGCTCGGCAGGCACCTATTCTACGATGCAAGATTATCGGCCGATGGGACAGTTGGCTGCGTCTCCTGCCACGTGCAGGAACAGGCCTTTACAGATGGTCGTGCGCTTTCTATCGGCGTGTTTGACACCGAGGCCGCGCGCAATGCCCCCGGCCTTGCGAATGTCGGCTATAACCCCGCGCTGACATGGTCCAATCCACATGCAGACACTTTGGAATTCCAATCACTGTTCCCTCTGTTCGGAACAGAGCCTGTCGAGATGGGTATGGCAGGGATGGAACAAGAGTTGTTTGCACGGTTGACCGCTGATGACTATTACCCGGATGCCTTCGCGACCGCTTTTCCCGAACATGACGGAACGATTGACCTGTTCACAATCACCCGCGCACTCGGGGCATTCCAAAGGTCAATGATCTCGGTCGACAGCCCTTATGATCGATACAAATACGGCGGTGATGCCTCGGCCATGACACCCGCCGCTTTGAGGGGTGAACAATTATTCTTTGATCACAGGTTTGAATGCTACCACTGCCATCTTGGCGTCATGTTCACCGACAACCTGCAAACAGCACGCTCGCCCTTCGTCGAAACCGCGTTCCACAATAATGGTCTCTACAATATCGGCGGAACCGGGGCGTATCCTCCGGGCGCACAAGGCTTGGCCGAGTTCACAGGGCGCGACGAAGACATTGGCCGTTTCCGAACACCCTCGTTGCGCAATGTCGCCATGACCGCGCCCTACATGCATGACGGTTCGATTGAGACACTGCGTGAAGTTATCGACCACTATGCGGCGGGCGGGCGTACGATTGCAGAGGGACCGTTTTCGGGCGTTGGCGCAGACCATCCCAACAAAAGTGGGCTCCTCATCGGCTTCAAAGCGACTGAACAGGAGGTCAATGACCTGATCGCGTTTCTCGAAAGCCTGACGGATGAGAGATTTCTCACGAACCCGGCATACGCTGATCCGTGGCCAGAAGATCATCCCGCGCGGGCAAACCGTGCAATGCCAGAGGAGGTGAACTGATGCGGCGAGTCCTGCTTTTTATCTTTGCAATTATCTGCGCGACGCCGGTTATGGCCCACGAATACCTGGTCGGCAATCTGGCAATCATTCACCCTCACACACCGCCCACCGGACCAGAGATCAACGTCGCCAACGGATACATGGAACTTTTCAACGGCGGGTCAGAACCGGAGCGTTTGCTCGCTGTGCGCAGCGGGATTGCCGATGTGTCATTTTTTGATCCAACGGGCGATGATGGTCGTGGTCTTCGCGTCGCCGACGCGATTGAGATTTCACCGGGTCAATCAGTCCCTCTAGGACCGGATGAATTGCAAATCCGCTTTGCGGGCTTGGACACCCCCCTTCGTATCGGAGACAGGTTCCTCGCCACACTTGTATTCGAAACGGTGGGTGAAGTGACCGTCGAATTCTGGGTTGAAGGCATACCCGAAACGCTTGCTGATCCGGTTTTGGCAATGCCAACCGACACACCGCCCGATGACGCCGCCATAGCAGACATCGCAAGGCAACTTCGCGCACGCCTTGGGGCGGAAACCGACATTCTGACCACATCTGTTGCAGGGTCCGCTGCAGTGGTGGGGTGGGCACTGGGCAACGACGCCGGGCGCGCCTTTCTGCGGCAGCGCAATGAAAACTGGCAGCTGGTCCTTCTGTCCGGCGGAAGCCTTCTAAGCCCTGCCGGTCTGCGTGCCCAGGGCCTGTCGCCACGTCTTGCAAGCGAACTGTTTGACGCGCTCCAAGAAAACGAGGCGCGGTTGCCAGGTGAAATGCAAACCCGGCTCAACGCATTCGAAGGGACGTTAATCGTCCCGGCGGAGTGAAACGGGCAACCTCGAGAACCTTTCTGAACACCAAAAGGAGAATTCAATGAAACGTCTACTAGTCATATCCGCCCTGGCCCTTTGCGCCACATCCGCTGGTGCCCATGAATTCAAGACTGGACCACTGGTTGTGGATCATCCCATGGCCTTTCCCACAATGGCGACGGCCATGTCAGGCGCGGGCTATTTCTCGGTTACGAACACGGGCACCGAAGACGACCGCCTTATTGGTATCCGCGCCGATTTTCCCCGCGTTTCACTGCATGGAACCAAGAACGAAGATGGCGTCATGAGCATGTTCAGTGTCGATGCCATTGATATACCTGCTGGCGCAACCGTTGCGCTGGAACCCGGTGCAAAGCATATCATGTTCATGGGATTGAGGGGCAATCCTTTTGAGGTCGGCGACAAGATCCCGGCGACCCTGATTTTTGAGAAAGCAGGCGAGGTGGAAGTGATGTTTCATGTCGAGCCTCGCGGCAAGGCATCCGACGAGGTTGATCACTCGGCACATAACTGAACAGCTTCAGATTGTGGTCCCGATACTGTGTCTTAGGCAACGCCTCGTCATTTTGGTCCAAAAACACTGACCGTCTTTGGGCCAATTGGGCCCCAAGGTGAATGGCCATAATTGGACACATTCCACTGCAGTCTGTCGCAGTTGCAACCCGAGCTGCGGCGCAGCATCTTTTTCATGCAGACGTTCGAGGTTTCGTTTGTGATTGCAGCAAGGATCGTCTCTATGCAGATCCTTGCTGCTGTTTGTCAGAACCTTTTCAACGATTCCTTGCTGCGCTCATCTTGATCTTGCACAGCGGCATCATTTGGACGCGGTGCGGTCGCCTTCGGGGCGCACAACTGCATGAAGCCGCAGAACGTTCCATCCTCGGGATAGGTGGAAGGTATATGCGCAGGCATCGCCTGTACTTGGACCATACTGGCCATTGCAATCGCCAGAGCCAAAGTGAATTCTCGCATGGGACATCTCCATTCTCTGATGCGTCTGCCCCAAGACATGTATCCACCACACTTTTGATGCGCGTCGTGTTTGAAAATCAGTGCAGATTTGCAGGTATCGGCGATGACCTTTCAGAATCGGCGCGTCGTTCTGACAGCGCCATCCGGCGATACTCGGTCGGACTGTGCCCGATCTCGGCTCGAAACGCCCGATTGAACGGCCCCATCGAGGAGAAACCGACATCATAGGCAACTTCAAGCATGGTGGTGTGCATGTGTGCGGGGTCCTGCAATACTTGGCAGGCCGCTTCAATCCGAGCTCGATTGATGAAACTGGAGAAATTGCGGTGTCCCAACCCCTGATTGATTGCCTGGCGCAAGCGGTGTTCGGGAACGGCCAGCTTTGCCGCCAAGGCACCGATCGTCAGCCCTTCCTCCCGCCAGATACCAGCTGCCATGGCCGACTTGATCCGGCCAATCAGAACCGTATCCGCCCCTCTGGTCGGCACAGGTGCGGTGGTTGTCTCGGTGTCGGAATCTGTTTTCCCAGGCCACCGTTCCATTTCAGGACGCAATAGCCACAGGGCAAAAGCCACACATACACCAAACGTTCCGGCGGCCTGCAACAACGCCAACAGCATCGAGTTTGCATTAAATATCCCGATGGCCTGCCCACCTGTCAGCGCAAACGCCAAGCCGGCAATGGCGACGGCGAAGGCTGGCCTGGCTCGGCACCGACATTCCACGAGATCATCCCGCGCAGTCCATAGCGCCATCAAGACAAGCGCCCCATAAAGTCCAACACCAAAGGCAACACAAAACGGAAAACCGCCCGGCACCGCCAACTCGATGTAGAACGTAGCCGCTGTCACCAAAGCAGCGACAGCCCAAGGCCACCGTAGTCGCGGCCCGTCGAGAAATATACTGACTATGAACCACGTGATCGCCGCGGGCGTCAAAGCCGTCAGCAATATCAGATTGCTTTCCACCGAAGGCGGTAAATCAAAATGAAATGCCGCTTGCGTTACGAGAAATGCCGACTTGCACAGCGCAAGTGCCACCACAGACAAACGCCCCTCCCACCCGACAGGCGCGCGCCACATCAGAAGGGCAAAGAGCAACAACATCGTAATGGCGCCGCTGCGTAGCCCCAGGTCCAAGTATATCATGCCCGTTGCCCTCTTTCGCTTAACCGGCCCGGCCCCCAACCTAACCTGATTTCATCCGTCAGGTGCGCCGATTCCTAAAAAAAGACGCGCCGATTTTTTAATTTCGGCACGTTAGCACAGCACAATTGCTTTGGTTGACTTACAATCAAACCAACATAGAAAGCCTTGGCCAAACGGCCAGAACAGTAGATTTGACGATAAGCACACGAAGCCTCGAAACGTATCAGGCGAACCCAAATTCACATCCGGTCGCCATCAGAAATCCGTTTTTTGATTTCGAAACGGACTTTAGATGTCGAACGCCAGTCGATGACGCTATGGCGATCCCTGAAGGACTCGAACCCTCAACCTGCTGATTAGAAGTCAGCTGCTCTATCCAGTTGAGCTAAGGGACCGCTGACGTTGTCATGCCGCAGCACGGCCTGTAGGGCAAGTCTTCAAAGTTGCCGTGTCATGAAAACACTTAGTGGATCCAATACGTAGTCACCAAAGGGTGGGCACTCCTTGAAATCATGCGCAGCATAGAGCCTGCGCGCGGGCGCGAACATCTCCGCCGACCCTGTCTCAAGACTGACTTGCTTCAGGCCAATGTCACGTGCGTGATCCAACAATGCGTTGAGTATGGCACGCGCGACACCACGCCCACGCGCTTCCGCCGCGGTGTGCATTGATTTCAGTTCACCATGACCCGGCTCAATGACGGCTATGGCCCCAACACCCAACACGGCGCCACCATCGCGTGCCGCGAACAAGGCTGCGTCTCGCTCCAGCAGTTTGTCGGGCTCCAGTACGTGGCAGCTTTCTTCAGGCGACGAGGCGCGCATCAGCTCGAAATGGCGCAGAAGCAGCGCCTGTACATCAGCGTTGGCTGGGGTGTCCAAATCGACGGCAATCATCATAGGCAACGTAGTGAAGGCTTCAGGAGTTTGAAACCCAAATAATTCCGTGTTCTTCGTACAATGACAAGCGGTGTGCGGTTCACAGTTTGAAAGGCGACCTGAAAGCCTCCCGCAGCGACAGGTTCAAATGAAAACGGCGCCACACCGGGCGCCGTTTCCAAGTATCTCAGGCTCCAGTCGGATCAGACTTTGCCCTTCCAAGGGATCAACCAGTTTTCCAGCGATCGCATACCGACTTCGATAGCAAAACCAATCACGCCGATGATGATGATGCCAACGATGATGATGTCAGTCAGCTGGAACTTGGAGGCCGTCACAATCATCTTACCGAGGCCGACATTCGCCGCGACAAGCTCCGCCGCAACAACGGTTCCCCAGCAGACACCCATCGCAACCCGGGCGCCGGTAAAGATGTCGGGCAATGAGTTCGGGACAATCACCTTGGACAGGATTTGCCATTTCGACGCGCCCAGGGAATAGGCGGCGTGAACCTTGGAAATGGCCACACCGGACACACCAGACCGCGCCGCGATAATCATGATCCACAGGGCCGCCAGGAACAGCAGGACAACCTTGCCAACCTCACCAATCCCGAACCAGATGATAATCAGCGGGATCAAGGCAAGGGGTGGGATGGGACGCATGAACTCGACGATGGGGTCAAACCAGCCCCGCGCCCAGCCTGTCAGACCCATTGCATAGCCGATCGGAACACCAACAACTGCACCGATGAGAAAACCCAAAACGACCCGCTTTAGCGAAAACCAAGTATGCTCCAGTAGCGTATAGCCCTGATAACCTTCCTGGTTCAGCCAGATGAAGCGCTGAAACACGACTTCGGGTGCGGGGAGATAAAGCCGGGCCATACGGAGTCCAACGGCAGGTTCAAAGGTCGGTGTACCCTTGTCTGTCAGGCCAATCGTCCCCTCATCCACCCTGATCGACTCACCCGGTGCAATGGGCTGGCCATTGATGGCAACAACAGTTGAACCATCTCGCTTTGAAACTTCGTCATTGGCCCAGACGTTGACCACCTTGAACGAATAGCGCGCAACAGTCAGGCTGTCGTTCTTGGCAAAACCGTCACCCAGTTCGACTTCAGCGGGATCAGGCTCGCGGCCCGGGTTGCCTTCGTCGTCAATGGTCTGCTGAATGTCTTCGCGATACACCCGCATCGTCACAGTTGCGTCGTCGGTCGTGCCGTCCTCAAGCTGCGCCGTGTAGGTAAAAGTCATATCGCCCGAGAATGGTCCGGGGAACTTCAGCAGCGGAATGGCCGAGTTGGTGAAGGCCACCCACAACCAGAACACCGTGATGACCGAGATGACGGACGCCACCCGGTTCGCAGTGATCGCGCTTTCATCACCGAAGGTGACGGTTTTCAGTTTATTGAAACCCTTCTTTTCAAAGGCGCTTTTGAACACGGCCTTTGCAATGAAGAACGATCCGAAAAAGGCGCCTACGTAAAGCGCAAGAACAAGTAACCCAGTCATGCGTTTTCCTCCGTCCGGCCCATAATCTCTTCTTCCATGTTCCAGATCATCTCGAGAATCTCTTCCCGCGTCGGCGCATAGTCTTTGTGCTTTTTGACCTCACGCAGATCATTGCCAACTCCCATGTCGGCAAACGGCAAGCGATATTCCTTGTGAACACGACCGGGGCGCGGCGCCATAACCAGCAAACGTTCACCCAGCAACAACGCCTCTTCAACCGAGTGCGTGATCAGGATGATCGTTTTGCCTGTGTCCTTCCACAGATCAAGGACAAGGCTCTGCATCTTTTCGCGGGTTAGCGCATCCAGCGCGCCCAACGGTTCGTCCATCAGAATTACGTCCGGGTCATTAGCCAGACACCGGGCCAAGGCTACACGCTGCTGCATACCGCCTGACAGCTCGTAAACCGCCTTTTCCTTGAAGTCCTGCAAACCGACAACATCCAGAAGATGCTCAACCTTCTCTTTGCTCTCGGCGCGGCTCATACCCTTCATGTCGGGACCAAAGCTCACGTTGTCCCGCACGCTCATCCATTCGAACAACGCGCCCTGCTGGAACACCATGCCACGCTCAGGACCGGGGCCATGCACCACTTCTTCGTTTAGCTGAATGTTGCCTTCAGTCGGGGCCAAGAACCCCGCCACGATGTTCAAAAGCGTGGTCTTGCCACAACCCGAGGGGCCAAGCACGCTCATCAGTTCGCCGGACTTGATGTCCAGCGTCACGTTCTTCAACGCCTGCACATGACCGCCGTTCGGCAGATCAAAGCGCATCGAAATATCATTTATGAGAAGTCCAGACACCCGGATCCCCCTCTTGCCAAGATGGGACGCTCTGTCTTCAGAGCGGAAAAGGGGTGGGCACTATGCACCAGCGCCCACCCCCGAAAAACGACGTGATTAGTTGGCAGAAGCCAGCGGATCTGCGTTCACGTTGTCAGTGTAGGACGCTTTCGCCGCATCTATGGATCCGGCCGAAACAAACACGTCTGCAACACCCTTCATAAAGGTCGCTGCATTGCCACCCAGCCATGCATTGCTCAACTGGTCATCAACCGTTGGGAACACAAAGGTGGACAACGTGGCCGCTGCGTCATCTTCAGACATACCGGCGTCTTTCGCGATCACTGGAAGCATCTTGGCGTGGTTTGCTTCATCGGCCCACATCGCGTTGGCAGCTGCTGTCACCGCCAGGAATTGCGACACAAGCTCGCCTTCCTGAGCGACAAAGGATGTTGGACCGGTTGTCGCGTCGAACACCAGGATGCCCAGCTCGGTTTTTTCCGCACCAGTCAGCAGCACGTTGCCCGAGTTCAGCATGCGGCGCAGCGCACCACCCCAACCGCAGGCCATGTCAACAGCACCCTGGCTCAGCGCAGCTTCACCTTCCTGTGGCGCCATGTCGACGACCTCAAGGCTGTCGAGAGAGACGTTGAAGTGCTCCATCTGCTTGAGGAAACCGTAGTGGGCCGCGGTGCCCAGCGGAACGGCAACTTTCTTGCCGGCCAGCTCGCCTGCACTGTCCTTGTCGATTTCCAGGTCGGCGCGCACGACGCAGTTGTCGTTGTCAGCATAGGACACGGCAACGTCGAGCACTTGTAGGTCCTGACCGGCCGACGTCGCAACCACGAAGGGCGGAATACCTTGGCTTACGGACAACTGAACGTCGCCGGACGCCATTGCCGCAGACATCGCGGTACCGGTGTCAAAGCTCACCCAGTTGATCTTGGTGCCGCCCATTGCTTCTTCATACATGCCGGTTTCTTTGGCGAACTGGAACGGCATCGGCCATTCCAGGAAGTAGGCAACGGTGATTTCACCGCCATGGCCCGCAGCAACAGCACCCTGTGCGCCGGCCAGCATTGCAGTGGCTGCAACAGCACCCATCAGCTTTGTCTTGAATGTCATCTTAGTACTCCCGTGTTTTCCACGAACCCGTCCGGTCCGCTTTTGGATCATGTCGGGCGGTATTCCGCCTCTGGTCGCACGCGGCTTGCCGCGTCGCTGGCGTGATCCGAGCCGATAATGCCGCCCGGATCAACGTAAAATCCGGGCTTCTGTCATAATTTTGTGCAGGTGAACCAAGTCTTTCGGATTCTCAAATTCCGAACAGCCCCATGAAAACATGGGGTTTTCGGAGACCGCTTGTGAATTGGCATACCCAAACCCCGCTTAACTGGCTTTACTTGTCATCATAAACTGGCCCTACTGTTGCGACCAGATTCTCAGCGATTGTGCGCTTCAGCAAGCTTGATTGGCCCTTTGTTTCATGGGCCGCACTCTCTCTCGAAAGGTTGACCCCATGGACGGAACGTTCAACGAAAACGATATGACCCGCGTGATCGAAGCCGACCGCGCAAATGTTTGGCACCATTTGGTTCAACACCAACCCTTTTTTACCGGTGCGGACCCCAAGATCATTATCGAAGGCAAGGGGCTTCGCGTCTGGGACCAAAAGGGCACTGAGCACATCGACGCGGTTTCCGGCGGTGTCTGGACCGTGAACGTCGGCTATGGCCGCGAGTCGATGGGTGATGCAGTCCGCGACGCCATTGTGAAAATGAACTTCTTCGGCGGTACCGTCGGATCGATCCCCGGCGCGCTCTTTGCAGAGAAGCTACTGACAAAGATGCCTGGCCTGGATCGCGTCTATTATGCCAATTCCGGTTCCGAAGCGAACGAGAAAGCGTTCAAGATGGTCCGCCAGATCGCGCACAAGCGCTATGGGGGCAAGAAGCACAAGATTCTGTACCGCGACCGTGACTACCACGGCACGACCATTGCATGCCTTTCGGCGGGCGGTCAGGACGAACGCAACGCGCAATACGGCCCCTTCACACCGGGCTTTATCCGCGTCCCTCACTGCCTTGAGTACCGCAAGCACGAGCAGGAGGGCGCGCCTGATGCGAACTACGGCGAATGGGCAGCGAACCAGATTGAAGAGGTTATCCTGCGCGAAGGTCCCGACACCGTGGGTGCACTGTGCCTTGAGCCGGTCACAGCCGGTGGCGGCGTGATCGTGCCGCCCGAGGGGTATTGGGACCGCGTCCAGGAAATCTGCAAGAAATACGACATCCTTCTACACATCGATGAAGTCGTCTGCGGTGTGGGACGTACAGGAACATGGTTCGGGTACCAGCACTACGGCATCAAACCCGACATGGTCACAATGGCCAAGGGTGTCGCTTCCGGTTACGCCGCTATCTCTTGCCTTGCGACCACGAACGAAGTCTTCGACATGTTCAAGGACGACACGGCCGACCACCTCAACTACTTCCGCGATATCTCGACCTTTGGCGGCTGCACGGCGGGCCCGGCAGCGGCGCTTGAAAATATGCGGATCATCGAGGATGAGGACCTGCTTGGAAACACAACAGCCATGGGCGACTACATGCTCGACAAGCTGGCGGAACTCAAAGACAAGCACGCCGTTGTCGGCGATGTGCGCGGCAAGGGGCTGTTCCTGGGTGCCGAATTGGTCGCTGATCGTGACAGTCGCGAGCCCGCGGAAGAGGCGAAAGTTCAGGCGGTGGTCAAAGACTGCATGGCACAGGCCGTCATCATCGGCGCAACCAACCGCAGCTTGCCGGGCAAGAACAACACGCTTTGCTTCTCGCCTGCCCTGATCGCCACAAAGGACGACATCGACCAGATCGTTGGTGCCGTGGATGGAGCACTGACACGCGTGTTTGGCTGATCAATTCAAAAAACTTGTTGAAGGGCGGGGGCAACCCCGCCTTTTTTCTTTGAAAGCGGCCCACGCGGCACCTCAACCCAAACACACACAGTCAACACCGCGTGAAAGAGATTGGACCGTTCCCGTTCCACTTGTTTTGGACAACTGCAGATATACCTTCAGTCGATAACAAAAAATAAGCGCCAGTGCATGGCGCGGCATTAACTGGAGGAACTAATGACTGCTTTCTTTAATCTGAAGGGCATCACCGCCTTTGTCTTTGCCGGTGTCCTTGGCGGCGCAGCAACCCTTGCCTCAGCGCAGGACAAAAGCGACTGGCCCGATAGCTTCTCTGTAGGCACCGCAAGCCAGGGTGGCACTTATTTCGTGTACGGTGCAGGATGGGCCAATATGGTGTCCGAAGCGCTGGGTATCCCCGGCGGCACCGAAGTCACCGGCGGCCCGGTGCAAAACGCGGCACTCGTGCAAACCGGTGACTTGGACATGGGAATGGTCACCATGGGACCAGCCTTTGACGCCATCAACGGCAACAGTGCACTGGCACCCGGCCTGAAACATGACAAGCTGCGCGCGCTTTTCCCAATGTACAAAACCGGCTTTCACGCCGTAACCCTGTCCAGCTCCGGGATCACAAGCTTTGCCGAAATCCCAGACGGTGCCGTTGTTGGCGTCGGTCCGGCAGGTGGCACACCCGGGACATACTGGCCACGCATCCTGACAGGCATGGGCAAGGATGTTGAGTTCCGAAACGGCGGGGCATCGGATTTGGCCGGACAGCTTCAGGACGGTCTGATCGACGTGATGACCTGGGCCGGTGGCCTGCCCTACCCGGCGTTCAGCCAGTTGGATGCACAGACGGACGTGACATATTTTGGATTCACAGCTGACGAACAGGCCGCTGTCATTGACTCGCAACCTGTCGCGGCCTTCACCATCCCGGCCGACATCTACCCATCACTGCCCGAAGAGCAGCTGAGCGTCTCCATGTGGAATTTCGCAGTCGGCAATGCCGATCTGCCGGAAAGCCTGGTCTACGAAGTTGTCAAAACGGTCATGACGAACAACGCCAAGATGGTCGAAATCCACAAGTCGGCGGTCGAAACATTGCCCGAGAACTTTGACAAGAACACCTTCATTCCCTGGCACCCCGGCGCCGTGCGTTGGTTCGAAGAAAACGGGTTCGACATCCCGGACGAGCTTGAGGGCTAAGGCCTGAACGCCGATTGACATCGCAGGCGCACCCTGTCTGATGGCAGGGTGCGTCTTTGCATGTGCCGAGGGATACGAAAATGACCGACACGCAAGCCGCTCCTGACCTCAAGCTTCCAACAGACGTCGACAGCGCGCCTGATCCACAAAACACAACTTTGTTGGCGAAAGTCGGGTTTCTGCTCTGCGCCCTCTACAGTGCCTGGCACCTCTATGTCTTGAACATCGCGCCTCTGGAAACATGGGCATTTCGGATCATGCACATTGCCGGGGCGTTAATCCTGGGCTTTGTCCTAAGCTCTGCACTCTCCGTTCGGCCAGCCCAGGAAAGTGGTCAATCAAGCCGACTGTCCGTCGGTCTCGGGGTCCTGTCGCTGATTGCGACAACGCTTGCGCTCGGTTCCGTTCTTGCTGCCATGTGGTTCTTTGAACCTGGGCAATCCGCACCACCCGAGTGGACCCTGGCCATTTTCGGCTGGACACTGGCGGGTGGAACACTGTTGGCCGTGGTAACTGGCTGGGTGTATCCCGCACGCCAGAACCAACTCCCTATCTCCGATATTGCACTGATCATCGCCACGTTGGCGAGCTTCGGCTTCGTCCTTTTCAGCCTCGATACTCTGTCCCTGCGCCTGCGGGCGGGAACGCCTTTTGCTGACCCGAACAATGGCTGGGCGGCTTTCGCCATCGTTGTCCTCATTGCCGAGATGACACGGCGTGTGGCTGGCATGGCTCTCGTCGTGATCGCGCTTGTGTTTATTGCCTATGCATTCATGGGCCCGTGGATGCCGGGTTTCCTTGAACATCGCGGCTATGACGCCAAGCGCTTCTTCACCTATGTCTTTACGGACAACGGCGTGTTAGGGCCAACGACCGCAGTGTCATCTACCTACATCATTCTGTTCATCGTCTTTGCCGCCTTCCTGCAAAGCTCCAAGGTGGGCGATTATTTCGTGAACTTCTCTTTCGCCGTAGCAGGACGTGCGCGCGGTGGCCCGGCCAAAGTATCGGTTCTGGCCTCCGGCCTCATGGGCATGATCAACGGCACGTCGGCAGGCAACGTGGTGTCCACCGGCTCACTGACCATTCCGCTGATGAAGAAGGTGGGCTACCGCCCTCAATCAGCTGGCGCAATCGAAGCGGCCGCCTCCACCGGCGGGCAGATCATGCCACCGATTATGGGCGCAGGCGCCTTCATCATGGCCGAGATCACCGGCATTCCGTACACGGAATTGGTCGTCGCAGCCCTAATACCCGCCATCCTCTACTTCGCTTCGATCTACCTGATGGTGGATTTTGAGGCGAGCCGGACAGGTATGCGCGGCATGCGGGCGGACGAATTGCCCAGGCTAAAGGACCTGATACGTCAGGTGTATCTGTTCCTGCCCATCGTGATCCTGATCGGGGCGCTCTTTGCGGGCTATTCCGTGATCCGCGCGGGCACCCTCGCCATCGCCAGTGCCGCGGTGGTCAGCTGGTTGACACCCTACCGAATGGGCCCGCGCCAGATTTACGAAGCGCTTGGCCTTGGTGGGCGCATGTGCATTCAGATTATCACGGTATGTGCCTGTGCCGGTCTGATCGTTGGGGTTATCTCTCTGACCGGCGTCGGCGCGCGCTTTTCCAACCTGCTGTTCGATCTTGCACAACAAAGCACGTTGCTCGCACTGATCTTTGCGATGATGATCGCCATCATCCTTGGTATGGGCATGCCGACGACGGCGGCCTACGCCGTTGCCGCCTCTGTCGTCGCCCCAGGGCTGATCGAGATCGGGATCAAACCGCTGGTCGCGCATTTCTTCGTTTTCTATTTCGCGGTGGTCTCTGCCATCACGCCGCCTGTTGCGCTGGCTGCCTATGCAGGTGCTGCCATTGCGGGGTCCGAGCCGATGCGCACCTCGGTCACCAGCTTCAAGGTCGGCCTCGCCGCCTTCATCGTGCCGTTCATGTTCTTCTACAGCCCCGGCCTGCTGATGGAGGCACCGTGGTACATCATCTTGCGCAACATGGTGACGGCCCTGGTTGGGGTCTACATGCTGGCGGGATCCGTGCAGGGCTGGTTCATTGGACCGGCCGGACCAGTGATCCGTCTGATCCTTCTAGCCGGTGCGCTGTGCATGATCTCAGGGTCCTGGCAAACCGACCTGATCGGCATCGCCATTGGTGGCACATTGCTGTTCCGCGGATTGCAGATCAGCCGGAAAACGGCCTGAGGTTGCGGGGAGACACCTACTCCGCAACAAACCGCGGAACGCTCGGGGTTTGAACATACCCACCGCGCATCTGCGGGGTTTTGATGCCAAGGACGTTCCCGGCGATCTGGGTGCGCAAAATTTGCGCCGTGCCCCCACCAATAGTGAACATCCGCACATCACGATACATCCGCTCCAGCGGCTCGCGCTCGCTGTAGCCGCGCGCACCGAACATCTGAAGCGCATCATTGACGACTTTGATTGCCATCTCAGACGCAAAGAGCTTGGCCCGCGCTGCCGCTGTCATGTCTGGAAAGAGACTGCCACCGGGTCCGCGAGACCGGGCCGCATCATGCAACAGCAAACGCGCGGCATGGACCTGTGTGTCCATGTCTGCAAGCATCCATTGCAGCCCCTGGAATTCAGCCAGGGGGCGACCAAACTGCTCGCGCTCCAGCAAGTAACGTTGCGCATGGCCCAGCGCCCCTGCCGCGACCCCCATCGCAATCGTGCCCGCCCCCACACGTTGCGAGTTGTAGGCGTTCATCAGATCCGCAAACCCGCGTCGCAAGCCGGACGGCGGGACAAGAAGCCATTTCTTATCGACCTCAACATCCTCAAAACGCAGCTCTGCCTCCGGCATCCCGCACAATCCCATCGTGCGTTCGCGCCCAACGACATGGAAACCGTCCGGTACATCCCCTGCCGACTGATCAGCAAATACAATGAAGCCGCCAATACCAAGGTCGCTCCCGGCCTCGTCCAACACCCGTGCAAAAACAAGATGAAGCTTCGACACGCCGCCCCCGGTAATCCAATGCTTCGTTCCATTCAGGATGTATGACGAACCGCGCTTACGCGCCGTTGTGCGCATTTCCGTGGCTGCACTTCCAGCTTCCGGCTCGGTAATGCAGATGGCAGGCTTGTCCCCGGCCAGCACATGCGGCGCGCAAAAGGCTTTCTGGGCCTCCGTACCATAGGCCATGACAGCACTGATCCCGCCCATGTTTGCCTCGACGACGATGCGGGCTGTGAGGGTACAAGCCTTGGCAATCTCTTCGACAACCATTGCCACATCAAGGAAATCCGCGCCGCGCCCACCGAACTCTTGCGGGATGGACATGCCCATGATCCCGACATCTGCAAGCTCTTTCACATTCTGCCAGCAGTAGCTGCAGGTTGTATCCCAATGGGCGGCACGCCTATCAAAACCCGGTGCGAGTTCCCTTGCGACGTCAACAAGAGGATGTGTCATGGAAGAGTCCCTCGGTTTTAGCACTAAGTTACGCTTGCCAAAATTCAGAGCAATCGAATAAGATTGAATACCATATTCAGAAGCCCTGAAGTTATGCAGACACGTGCACTGAGAAGCCTGGTCAAGATTTCGACAGTTGGGTCATTCGCCAAGGCAGCGGGCCAATTGAACATGACGCTCCCAGCGCTCTCCATGCAGATGAAAGCGTTAGAAAGCGAGTTGGCAGTTGATCTGTTCGACCGCTCCGTGCGCCCCCCTCGCCTGACGCCAATTGGACGCTCCGTCGTTCAGGAGGCCGCCGCGCTGCTACAGAAAGAAGACGGCCTGGTTGAACTGTGCCGTCCGAGCGATTCCTTGGTTGGACGGTTCCGGCTGGGCTTCATCACAACAGCCGCTGTACGGTTGCTGCCGGGTTTCCTGGAGAATGCACGAAAGAATGCACCCGGCGCGACATTCGAATTCGAGACGGGCCTCTCAAGACCCCTGCAGGACAAGGTTCTTGCCGGTCAGATCGACGCTGCCGTGCTGACAGATGCAGATGGCCTGCCCGACGCATTGTCAGCGACTGTCATTCGCGAAGAGCCGTTCGTCTTTGCTGCGCATTCGACGTTGATGGCGGATGGTATGCGCGGGCTCTTTGCCAAGCACCCGTTCTTCCATTTCATGCCAGACACCGGAATCGGAAAGCTCATCGCCAACGAAATGGCGCAGCATGATCGCCAAACAGCCACCAATACGGTTGTTCTGGATAATCTCGAAGCCATCATGGAGTGCGTCACCAGCGGGCTTGGCTTCACATTGCTTCCTGAACCGGATGTGGACCGATATCGAACCGGGTCAGTACAAAAGATACCTTTGCCCAAGCCGCTGCGCAGGGTTCTTGTATTGGCAACCTTGCGACAAGGCGCACTGGCCGCGCGAACGGATGCCCTCGCATCACTGTTGGACAGCGCGCACGCTTAAAAACACATAACAGCTGTTGAAGCCAAAAACAGAAACCTCGGCTGTTTTCCAAGGCCTTACCTTTTATTGGAGTGGTAACATCCGCAAAGCGTACTGCGGTTTGCGCAAAGCACCTTGCGGTCACAAAGCAATAATGATACAAATCATCTCATTAATTGAGACCCCTGTAATCATGGTCCACGCAGTCACTTTTCTTTTCGCTGCACTTTAATGCCAGATTGATTTCTGACTAAGTCCAGAATATCCTGAAGGCATGGCACTTCCAGTCGAAACCTTCTTCTTACAGCCGGGACATCAGGGCACGCTGCAAAGCCAAGTGCAGCAGATGATCGCGCATGGCATCCTGTCGGGGCGCTTTGGATCGGGTGAAAAACTGCCCTCCACCCGCAAACTGGCCGCGCATCTGGGCATCAGTCGCATCACGGTCACGCTGGCGTATACTGAACTCGTCGCCTCGGACTATCTGACCGCACGCGGGCGGTCGGGCTACTACGTGTCAGCAAATGCACCCGTCCCGCCAAGCTACCAGCCACAACCCGCATCCGGCGATGCGGTGGACTGGACACGCGCCATCGGACAGCGCTTCTCAGGCGGGCACACACTCAGCAAACCGCAGGATTGGGCACGATTCAAATACCCGTTCATCTATGGGCAAACAGACCCACAGCTCTTTGATCATGCAAACTGGCGTCAATGTGCGCTGCAGGCCCTAGGTCAAAGGGATTTCGCAGCCCTGACATCCGACTATTTTGATCAGGACGACCCACAGCTTATCGAGTTCATACAGCGCAACACGCTGCCCCGCCGCGGCATCTCGGCAAACGCAGACCAGATTCTCATCACGCTCGGTGCGCAGAACGCGCTGTGGTTGGCCGCGCAGATCCTGCTCACGCAACGCCGAACCGCCGCGTTCGAAGACCCTTGCTACCCCGCGCTGCGCGAGATTCTGAACCAGTCCCGCTGCCACCTCGCGCCTGTGCGCGTGGACCGGGACGGGCTGCCCCCGGATGGCATCCCCCCGGATACGGACGTGATCTTTTCCACGCCCAGCCACCAATGCCCAACGACATCCACAATGCCCATAGCACGGCGGCAAGCATTGCTGGACCGCGCACGGGAACTGGATGCCCTGATTGTCGAAGATGATTACGAGTTTGAGATGTCTTTTCTCAACCCGCCCTCACCGGCCCTCAAATCCATGGATACGGACGGGCGCGTGATCTATGTTGGCAGCTTTTCCAAGTCGTTGTTCCCGGGGCTGCGCTTGGGCTATCTCGTTGGTTCAGAGCCCTTTGTGCGCGAAGCTCGCGCCCTGCGCACATCCGTTCTGCGCCACCCGCCGGGTCACATTCAACGCACCGCAGCCTACTTCCTGTCGATGGGTCACTACGATGCACAAATCCGCAAGATGGGGGCCGCATTGCACGTCCGCCGGGATGCGATGCAGGCCGCCATCGAAGCGCACGGGCTGGACATCGCAGGCCAGGGCGCCTTTGGCGGCTCTTCCTACTGGATGCGCGCACCAAATGGGGTGGACACACGCGACTTGGCGCAACGGCTGCAAGAGACAGGTGTGCTGATCGAACCGGGTCACGCATTCTTTTCCGGTGATGATCAACCCAAAGGCTTCTACCGCCTTGGATATTCCTCAATTCACGTCGATCGGATCAAGGATGGAATTGGACTGATCGCACAAACACTGCCAAACTAGCCTGGACTTATTCGGAGATCACAACTGGCCCTAACCCAGCATCCACCACAACAGTAACGTCTGTTGGAACATTTCCGGGGCGATTCGACGCCCCCGCCTCTATTGGAGACTGCCCCATGAAGATGACCACCGAAG
Source organism: Tateyamaria omphalii (assembly GCF_014651375.1). Classification (GTDB taxonomy): domain Bacteria; phylum Pseudomonadota; class Alphaproteobacteria; order Rhodobacterales; family Rhodobacteraceae; genus Tateyamaria; species Tateyamaria omphalii. Next base: position 867,503 of record NZ_BMWT01000001.1, on the reverse strand, counting down.
AAGCATTCGTGAAGTGCCTGCAGCGCCACGGGATTGAGCATGCCTTTGGCATTATCGGCTCGGCCATGATGCCCATTTCCGACATCTTCCCCGATGCGGGCATCAAATTCTGGGACTGCGCCCACGAAGGGTCCGCCGGCATGATGTCCGATGGCTTCACACGCGCCACCGGCAAGATGTCGATGATGATTGCCCAAAACGGCCCCGGCATCACCAACTTCGTGACAGCTGTGAAAACCGCGTACTGGAACCACACACCACTGCTGCTGGTGACACCACAGGCAGCAAACAAGACAATTGGTCAGGGTGGCTTCCAGGAAGTTGAACAGATGAAACTGTTCGAAGACATGGTCGCCTATCAAGAAGAAGTACGCGATCCGTCCCGCGTGGCCGAAGTTCTGACCCGTGTCATCAGCCAGGCCAAGCGCTTGTCCGGTCCGGCCCAGCTGAACATCCCGCGTGACTTCTGGACTCAGGTTATCGACATCGAAATCCCTGACCCGATCGAATTCGAAGCGTCCCCAGGCGGCCAGAACTCGGTTGCCGAAGCAGCCGCGATCCTGTCCGAAGCCAAGAACCCTGTCATCCTGAACGGTGCCGGTGTTGTTCTGTCCAAAGGTGGCCTAGCCGCGTCGCAAGAACTGGCCGAGCGTCTGACTGCGCCTGTTTGCGTGGGCTACCAACACAACGACGCCTTCCCCGGCAACCACCCGCTGTTTGCTGGCCCGCTTGGCTACAACGGCTCCAAAGCTGGCATGCAGCTGATTTCCGAAGCGGACGTGGTTCTGTGCCTCGGCACCCGCCTCAACCCATTCTCGACCCTGCCCGGCTACGGCATCGACTACTGGCCCACGGATGCGAAAATCATCCAGGTCGACATCAACCCTGACCGCATCGGCCTGACCAAGAAAGTCACCGTGGGCATCGTGGGTGACGCTGCCAAGGTGGCCAACGGCATCCTGTCGCAACTGGCGGATGATGCGGGCGACGCAGGCCGCGAAGCACGCAAAGACAAGATCGCGCAAACCAAATCGGCATGGGCCCAGGAACTGACGTCCATGAACGAAGAGCAGGACGATCCCGGCACCAACTGGAACGAGCGCGCGCGTGCAGCCAAGCCAGATTGGATGAGCCCTCGTATGGCGTGGCGTGCAATCCAATCGGCGCTGCCGGTCGAGGCGATCATCTCCTCCGACATCGGTAACAACTGCGCCATCGGCAACGCCTATCCCTCCTTCGAGGAAGGTCGGAAGTATCTCGCACCTGGCCTGTTCGGTCCCTGCGGCTACGGCCTGCCCGCCATCGTGGGCGCGAAAATCGGCCAGCCCGAGGTTCCAGTTGTAGGCTTTGCTGGTGACGGCGCCTTCGGCATCGCAGTGAACGAACTGACAGCGATTGGCCGCGGCGAATGGCCTGCCATCACGCAGATCGTCTTCCGCAACTACCAGTGGGGTGCGGAAAAGCGGAACTCGACCCTGTGGTTCGACGACAACTTCGTCGGGACCGAGCTGGACGAGCAGGTGTCCTATGCAGGCATCGCAAATGCCTGTGGCCTGAAGGGTGTTGTCGCCCGCACGCAGGAAGAGCTGACAGCAGCCCTGAACCAGGCGATCAAAGATCAGATGGAAAACGGCATCACCACGCTGATCGAAGCCATGATCAACCAAGAACTGGGCGACCCGTTCCGCCGCGACGCGATGAAGAAGCCTGTCGAAGTGGCTGGCATCTCCAAAGACGATATGGTTCCGCAAGTCTCTGCGTAATCTGCTAAGACCCGAGGGGATGGGCAGGCGCCCGTCCCCTCTTTTTCATTTCTGAAAGGCGGTTTCGTGCCCCAATCCTTCCTGTCCGACGCCAACGCAATCGCCCCTGCGCACATCATCGAAATGGCGCAAAAGGCAGCGAGCCCCCGTGTGGCCATCGCCCGCGCCGGTGCGCCCCTGCCGATGCTGGCAGCCAAGGAAGCAACCGAAGCCAACATGATGATCCCGGTCTTCACCGGTGAACGTCACATGATCGAAGCCGAAGCTGAGAAGCTGAATTGGGACATCTCAGGTTTCGAGCTGATCGAAGCCGAGGGCGAAGCGGCCTCCGGTGCCGCCGCTGCACTGGCCTGCGGCGAAGGCCGTGCGGATGTTCTGATGAAAGGCCAGCTTCACACGGATGCGTTCATGCGCGCCGCCGTTTCGCGCGATGCAGGCCTGCGTACGGGCCGCCGCTTCGTCCATATCTTCCACATCACCACCGCCGACGGCACCGGGTCGATCACGATCTCCGACGCCGCCGTCAACGTGAGCCCCGACTTGGCGACACGCCAGGACGCGACAGGCGAGGTGGTCAAACTGTTGCACAAGCTGGGCAATGCCCGACCCAAGGTTGCCTTCCTGTCAGCCACCGAATCCGCCATCGAAAGTGTACCGTCCTCGATGGAGGGCCGCGCCCTGCGCGATTGGGCGCGCGAGAATATCGCGGACGCCGATTTCTCCGGTCCACTTGCTTTCGACCTGATCATGTCGCCCAAATCCGTAGCGACCAAGAAGATGACCGAAGATCCGGTTGCTGGCAAAGCCGACGCAATCATCGTGCCCGACATCGTCTCGGGCAACGGCCTGTTCAAATCCTTTGTCTACCTCGCAGGCGGCTGTGCGGGCGGTATCGTCATGGGCGCCAAGGTGCCAATCCTGCTGACGTCGCGCGCGGATCCGCCCGCAGCACGGCTTTCTTCCGTGGCCCTTGGGGCCATCATGGCCGCCGCATGATCCTTGTCGTCAATGCAGGCTCCTCCTCCATCAAGGTCGCGCTGTTCCAGCCGGACCTGACAGAAGTGATGGCAGGACAGGTGAGCGGCATTGGCGGCGCATTGGCTCATCTGACACTCGGGAACGAAGACCAGAACGTCACCGCACCCGATCATGACGCGGCACTGACAACGATCCTCGACAGCCTAACCAGACAGGGGATCACTCCGGATCAACTGACAGCGGCCGCCCACCGCGTGGTTCATGGCGGCACATCACTGGTCGACCCTTGCGCCATCGATGACACCGTGATCGCCGGGATTGAAGCGGCAACTCCGCTCGCGCCCTTGCACAACCCTAAGAACCTCGCGGGCATCCGCGCGCTGCAAACCCTCGCGCCCAACCTGCCCCAATATGCCAGCTTCGGTACCGCGTTCCATGCGCACCAGCCCGAGGTCGCAACCACCTACGCCTTGCCCAAGGAACCCCGTTCCATGGGCATCCGCCGCTACGGCTTTCACGGCCTCAGCTACGCCTGGATTGTCACGCAATTCGGCGATGCCCTGCCCGAGCGGCTGCTCGCCTTCCATCTCGGCTCCGGCGCGTCGCTTTGTGCGATCCACAATGGCACCTCAGTCGCAACATCCATGGGCTACTCGCCACTGGACGGGCTGACGATGTGTACGCGATCGGGTGCCATAGACGGCATGGCTGTTCTGCGGCTGGCCGAGATCTATGGCGCGGACGAAGCGGCCCATATGTTGAACCACGAAAGCGGGCTCAAAGGTCTAGGTGGCAGCAACGACATGCGCTTGCTGCTGGGTGCCGACACGGAGCGCGCGAAACTGGCCGTCGAGCATTTCTGCTACTGGGCGGCCCGTCATGCAGGGTCCGCCATCGTCGCGATGGGCGGTCTCGACGCCGTCGCCTTCACTGGCGGCATCGGTGAAAACGCAGAACCCATCCGCACACGCATCATGGACCACCTCAAGCTGTTCGGCGATGTGCCGGTCCATGTCGTCAAAGCCGACGAAGAACGCCAGATCGCCACCGACGCACGCGCCCTGATGACAGGGGCGCAGCCGTGAACCGCACAAGCACACACCAAATGATCAACGCTCCAGTCTTCCGCCAGGGCACGGAACAGGAGCACTTCACAACATGACTGCAACCGGAAACTCCTTCCTGCATGACCTCCCCGACCGGGTGCGCGTCCTGTTTCCCGGCGTTCTGGTGGCGATCCTTGTCGCCGTGACAGCACAATTCCTCGCTGAACACTACGACACGCCCGCCATGCTGATGGCACTGCTTCTCGGCATCGCGGTGGCCTTCCTCGGGGACGAGGGCAAAACAGTTGAAGGGATCGCCTTTGCCGCCCGGACGATCCTACGCTTGGGCATCGCATTCCTTGGTGTCCGTATATCTTTCGAACTGATGACCGGGCTTGGCCTTGAACTCGTCGCGCTCGTCATCGGCGGGGTCGCAGCCACCATCGGTTTCGGCCTGATGATCGCACGCTTTTTCGGCCACGGCTGGCGCTTTGCCTTCCTGACAGCGGGCTCCGTCGCCATTTGCGGCGCATCTGCTGCCCTCGCGATCAGTGCGATCCTGCCCAAAGACGAACGATCGGAGCAGCGCCTGATCTTTACCGTGCTGGGTGTGACCGTCCTGTCGACGGTCGCCATGATCGCCTATCCGATCCTCGTGACGCAGTTGGGCATGGACGACACCGCCGGGGGCATCTTCTTGGGTGCCACCATCCACGATGTGGCACAGGTGGTCGGCGCAGGTTTCTCCATCTCGGAAGAGGCGGGCGATACCGCAACGCTGGTCAAGCTGATCCGCGTGTCGATGCTGGCCCCTGTAGTGCTGATCGCCGCTCTTTTGATCCGGTCCTTTGCCGAAGCGCCCGAAGACGGCACACGCCCACCGCTCCTGCCCTTCTTCGTGATCGGCTTTTTGGCGCTGGCCACACTCAATTCATTCCACCTTATCCCGACCCCCGTCACCGACCTGATGAGCCAGGCCTCGCGCTGGATGCTCCTGGTCGCCATCGCCGCGGTCGGCATGAAAACAAACCTCAAGCGGGTACTGGCGGTCGGAGGAGCCGCCATTGCCCTGCTTGTCACCGAAACCCTGTTTATCGCAGCGCTGATACTTGCGGGGATTTACTATTTAGCCTGAGCATCAGGCGAAGGGGAGGCCAGATGACGTTCCAGCAACCTAAGATCAACACGTCGCCGCATGTTTCGGACGAGGTGCGCAAGACGACGTGCTATATGTGCGCCTGCCGGTGCGGCATCAACGTGCACATGAAGGACGGCAAAGTCGCCTATATCGAAGGCAACCGCGACCACCCGGTGAACCAGGGTGTGCTCTGCGCCAAAGGCTCGGCCGGCATCATGCAGGTCAACGCCCCGTCGCGCCTGCGCAAGCCGCTCAAACGCGTGGGTGAACGCGGCTCCGGCGAATTCCAGGAAATCGAATGGGACGAGGCCCTGCAAATCGCCACAGATTGGCTGGCCCCGATTCGCAAGGACGATCCCTCGAAGCTCGCCTTCTTCACCGGCAGAGACCAGTCGCAAAGCTTCACCAGCTTCTTTGCCCAGAACTTCGGCACGCCCAACTACGCGGCCCATGGTGGCTTCTGTTCGGTCAACATGGCGGCGGCAGGCATCTACACGATGGGCGGCGCGTTCTGGGAGTTCGGTCAACCCGACTGGGATCACACCAAGCTGTTCATGCTGTTCGGCGTGGCCGAAGACCATGACAGCAACCCGATCAAGATGGGCATCGGCAAGATCAAAGCCCGCGGCGCACGCGTCATCGGCGTGAACCCGATCCGCACGGGCTACAACGCCGTTGCCGACGATTGGGTCGGTATCACCCCCGGCACCGATGGCCTGTTCATTCTGTCGCTTGTCCACTGCTTGATGAAGGCTGGCAAGATCGACGTGAACTACCTCGCCCAATTCACCAATGCGCCCTGCCTGATCAACGGCGATGAAAAATCGCCGGAACACGGCCTGCTGCTGCGCGACGATGATGGCAAGGAACTGGTCATCGACCGCGCGACGGGCAAGCTGACACCCTTCGACCAGAAAGGCGTCAAACCCGACCTCACCGCGACCCACCGTCACGCGGGCATCAGCCACCGCACGGTCATGCAGCACATGGCCGAACGCTATCTGAGCAACGAATACGCGCCAGAGGCTGTGGCCGACCGCGTCGGCATTTCGGCCAAGCGCATCCGCACACTGGCCGCCGAGATTGCCCGTGTCGCCTTTGAAGAGGCATTCGAGCTGGACCAGGAATGGACCGACTTCCGGGGCGAGACGCACAAAACGATGCAGGGTCGCCCGGTCTCCTTCCACTCCATGCGCGGCATCTCGGCCCACGCCAACGGGTTCCAGACCTGCCGTGCCCTGCACGTCCTGCAAATCCTCTTGGGCACGGTCGAAGTGCCAGGCGGTTTCCGCTTCAAACCGCCCTACCCGAAACCAGCCACGGCCCACCCCAAACCGCATAGCGGCACCACGCCCGACAAACCACTCGACGGCCCCCATTTGGGCTTCGTGCACGGCCCCGATGATCTGGCGTTGAAAGAAGACGGCACTCCCGCCCGCATCGACAAGGCGTTCTCGTGGGAAAACCCGATGTCTGCGCATGGGCTGATGCATATGGTGATCTCGAACGCTTACGCAGGCGATCCCTACAAGATCGACACGCTGTTCATGTACATGGCGAACATGTCGTGGAACTCGTCCATGAACACGCGTGGCGTGATCGACATGCTGACGGACAAGGATGAAAACGGCGACTACGTGATCCCGCGTCTCATCTATTCGGATGCGTATAGCTCGGAAATGGTCGCCTATGCCGACCTCGTTTTACCCGACACGACCTATCTCGAACGGCACGACTGCATCTCGCTGCTCGACCGCCCCATTTGCGAAGCGGACGCAGCAGCCGACGCAATCCGCTGGCCGGTCATAGAACCCGACCGCGACGTGCGCGGGTTCCAGTCGGTATTGTGCGAACTGGGCGCGAAACTGGGCCTGCCAGGCTTCACCAACGAGGACGGCAGCCAGAAATACGCCGACTACGGCGACTACATCGTCAACCACGAACGCAAGCCCGGCATCGGCCCGCTTGCAGGTTTCCGCGGGGATGGCAACGACACGGGACGGGGCGACGTGAACCCGGACCAGCTCGACCGCTACATCGAGAACGGCGGATTTTTCGTCGAACACATCCCCGACGAAGCGCTCTACTACAAACCATGGAACAGCGCCTACCAGGATTGGGCCGTGGGCATGGGCCTCTTCGACAGCCCGCAACCCTACCTGTTCACGCTCTACGTGGAACCGATGCGACGTTTCCAACTCGCAGCCGAAGGGCATGGCGACCGCCAGCCCCCGGATCATCTGCGCGAGCGGATCAAGGCCACGATGGATCCACTGCCGATCTGGTACGACCCGTCGCCCGACAACCACGGCGATCAATACCCGATCACTGCGCTGACCCAGCGCCCCATGGCCATGTACCACTCCTGGGGCAGCCAGAACGCATGGCTGCGGCAGTTGCATGGCCACAACCCGCTCTACCTGCCGACCAAGCTGATGCGCGAAAACGGCCTAAGCGATGGCGATTGGGCCAAAGTAACCTCGCCACACGGCGAAATCACTGTGCCCGTGCTCGAAATGGCTGCGCTCAACGAAAACACCGTCTGGACGTGGAACGCCATTGGCAAACGTAAAGGCGCATGGGCACTCGATGAAAACGCCCCCGAAGCAACAAAAGGCTTCCTGCTGAACCATCTGATCCACGAGCTGCTGCCACCCAAGGGCGACGGCCTTCGTTGGGCCAACTCCGACCCAATCACAGGGCAGGCCGCGTGGTTCGACCTCAAGGTGCGCATTGAAAAAGCGCCAGTACCTGCGGAATCCCAACCAGCAATGGGTCCGATCAAATCACCCGTGGGCAAAGGGCCAAAGCAACTGGCATGGAAGGTGGGCAAATGACACCGATCCAACGCACCCTCCTCGCCATCGCCGCGTTCATCGCAGTCGCTGTCGGCACCTTCATCTACTTCATCGCCAATTGGGACGCCTCCAAGGCCGAGCCCATCGGCGTGCTGAGAGAAAGATCCCCCTTCATCTTGCCAAATAAACTCCGGGGTCTGGGGCAGAGCCCCAGTCCTGCCCTCTCAGTGAGGACAACCGCATGACCACCCTACCCCAATCCACTGACCGCAAACTCGGCCTCGTCATTGACCTCGACACCTGCGTCGGCTGCCACGCCTGCGTGATCTCGTGCAAAGGCTGGAACACCGAAAACTACGGTGCGCCCCTCTCGGACACGGATGCATATGGCGCCGACCCATCGGGCACCTTCCTCAACCGCGTGCACAGCTTCGAGGTGCAGCCGGAACAAGGCGAAGCGCAACTCATCCACTTCCCCAAATCCTGCCTGCATTGCGAGGACGCGCCCTGCGTCACAGTCTGCCCCACCGGGGCCAGCTATAAGCGAGTCGAGGACGGCATCGTGCTGGTCAACGAAAGCGACTGCATCGGCTGCGGCTTGTGCGCCTGGGCCTGCCCCTACGGCGCCCGTGAAATGGACCAGGTCGAGAGGGTGATGAAGAAATGCACCCTCTGCGTTGACCGGATCTACAACGAAAACCTGCCCGAGGAAGACCGGGAACCGGCCTGCGTGCGCACATGCCCGGCAGGCGCACGGCACTTCGGGGACTTCGCTGACCCCGAAAGTAACGTGTCCAAACTGACCGCTGAACGCGGCGGCATGGACCTGATGCCGGAACAGGGCACCAAGCCGGTCAACAAATACCTGCCACCCCGCCCCAAAGACACGCTGTCCGAAGGCGCAGGCGACATCGACATCCTCGCCCCCTACCTCGAACCCGTCGCGCAGGAAGCCACCGGCTTCCTCGGCTGGCTCGACAAGACGTTGGAGAAACTCTGATGCATCCAGCACCATCCGTCATCTTTTTCACGGTCTTCTCCGGCATCGGTTTCGGCCTCCTGATATTCCTTGGCCTCGGCTACCCGGCGGTCACGGGGTGGAGCGCCTTTGCCTTCTTCGTCATCGCCTATCTCTGCGCGGTGGGCGGCCTGATTTCGTCCACCTTCCACCTCGGTCACCCCGAACGGGCCATGAAAGCGTTCACACAATGGCGCAGCTCATGGCTCAGCCGCGAAGGCGTCTGCGCCGTAGTGGCGCTGGTGGTCATGGGCCTCTACGGCGCCGGGCTGGTGTTCTTCGGTCAACGCTGGAGCCTGCTGGGCCTGATCGGTGCGATCTTCTCACTGCTGACGGTCTTCACCACGTCGATGATCTACACCCAACTCAAAACCATCCCACGCTGGAACTCACCGCTGACCCCGGTAATGTTCCTTAGCTACAGTCTTGCGGGCGGCGCATTGCTGGCCGGACAGGTGACATGGGCGATGGCGCTGCTGCTGATCGCAGGGGTCATTCAGGTCGTGCTATGGATGCAGGGTGACGGTGCATTGGCCGGATCCGGCACCAACCTTGCCACGGCAACAGGGCTTGGGACAAACGGCAGCGTCCGCGCGTTCGAACCGCCCCACACCGGCACCAATTACCTGCTCAAGGAATTCGCCTATGTCGTCGGGCGCAAGCATAGCTTCAAGCTGCGTGTGATTTCCCTGATCCTGATGGTGGGGCTTCCGGTCCTGCTGCTGGCGGCCCCGTTCTCGCACTGGGTCGCCCTGCTCGCAGTCATCAGCCACGTCGCTGGCGCGCTCGCCTCACGATGGCTGTTCTTCGCAGAGGCCGAACACGTGGTTGGCCTCTACTACGGCAAACGGTAAAAACAAGGCGGGCACTCAGGCCCGCCTTTTCATTTTCAGAGAAGCCCGGCGTGCACGAGGGCCGCATCAACCTTGGCCTTGGTCTCATCCGACAGACCGGTCAACGGCAACCGCACCTCGTCCGAACACAGGCCCAGCTTCGACATGGCGTACTTCGCGCCAACCAGCCCAGGCTCGGTAAAGATCGCCTTGTGCAGCGGCATCACCTTGTCCTGAATCTCCAGCGCTTTCGCATAGTCACCGGCCAGGCAGGCTTCCTGCATCTGGCTCAGCAACTTGGGCGCCGCATTCGCGGTAACGGAAATACAACCAACTCCGCCTTGGGCGTTAAACCCATGCGCTGTCGCATCCTCACCAGACAACTGGATAAAGTCGGGACCACAGGTCATACGCTGATCACAGACACGGGCCAGATCGCCGGTCGCATCCTTGACGCCGACAATACGGGGGAGTTTGGCCAACTCACCCATCGTCTCGGGCGTCATGTCGATCACCGACCGACCGGGGATGTTGTAGATGATGATCGGAACATCAGCACAATCATGAAGTGCTGTGAAATGAGCGATCAGGCCCCGCTGGGTCGGCTTGTTGTAATAAGGCGTCACAACCAGCGCCGCATCTGCGCCGACCTTGGCTGCGCACTCGACAAAGCGCATCGCCTCGACCGTGTTGTTCGACCCGGCACCTGCGATGACAGGAATGCGCCCGGCCGAGGCTTTGACCACGGTTTCGATGACCAGCTCATGCTCTTCATGGGTCAGGGTCGGGCTTTCGCCGGTGGTGCCAACAGGCACCAGCCCGTGCGATCCTTCGCCGACATGCCACTCGACCAGCTTCTTGAGGGTTTCCAGATCCAAAGCGCCGTTACGAAACGGCGTGACGAGGGCAGGCATAGAACCTTTAAACATTCTCACGCTCCTTTTTTTACGTGTGGCAGGCAGAGGGCCTGGGATGATTTTCGCATATGTCCGGAAACGTGAGTTGAAACGGCACGCCCAGAACATATGCTCTAGGCTCTAGCCACGCGAAGACAGGAATTGCAAGACATGACCCGGATTGCCCTTGCCTTGACCCTGTTTTTTACACTGTCTGTGGCGGCTTTGGCCGAACGACCCCGCCCCCTCGGCTGGGCGATGGAGGCGCTGCGTGCAGGCAATTGGGACAGCGCGGCAGCACTGGCCGCCCGCGATGGTGCCGTCGCCGCAGATGTCATCGAATGGCAACGCCTGCGTGCCGCACGGGGCACCTATGCCGACATCGTGGCCTTCCTTGAGCGGCGCCCCGATTGGCCCGGTGAACCCCTGCTGCGCGAACGGTCCGAAGAGGTTGTAGCCGATCAACCCGACGCCGACATCCTGTCGTTCTTCGAAAATGTCGGCCCTCAAACGCCCGAGGGTGTCCTTGCCCACGCCACCGCCCTGATCCGCGCCGACCGCACGGGCGAGGCAGAGGCGAGCCTCGTGCTGGCATGGCGCACGATGCCGATGGCGGATACTACCCAATCACGCTACCTCGCTGCGCACTCCGATCTTCTCAAACCCCACCATGCCGCGCGCCTCGACGCCCTGCTCTGGTCCGGGGACTTCACCAGCGCCCGTCGCATGTTCGCCCTCGTGGACAAGGGCCAAAGCGCCCTCGCCCAGGCCCGCATCGGTCTGCGCGCACTGGCAGACAATGTAGACGCCCTGATCGAAGCCGTTCCAGACACCTTGCAGGATGATCCCGGCCTCGCCCACGCCCGCTTTGAATGGCGGCTGCGCAAGGGGCGCTGGGACGATGCCAAGGCGCTGCTTATGGATCGCTCCCGCTCTATCGAAGCCCTCGGGCGGCCCGACGAATGGTCCAACCGCCGCCGCGCCCTTGCCCGGGACGAGATGCGGGACGGCGACGCCGCCCGTGCCTACCAGCTTGCCTCCCGCCACTTCCTGACCGAAGGGTCCGCTTTCGCCGATCTGGAGTGGCTGTCCGGCTACATCGCCCTGCGCTTGCTCAAGGATCCCGAGGTCGCACTTGGCCATTTCCAGAACCACCGTAACGCCACCCGTTCCCCCATCTCGCGCGGGCGCGCAGGCTATTGGATCGGTCGGGCGCACGAAGCGATGGGCAACACCGAAGAAGCCAAAGGCGCCTATACCGAAGGCGCGCGATACCAGACCTCATTCTATGGACTGCTCGCCGCCGAAAGGGGCGGTCTCCCCATCGACCCCGGTCTTGACGGATCAGAAGCCTTCTCCCCGGGGCAGGACACCCCTCTCACCGAAAATGACCTCTACGAAGCGGGCCTGCTGCTGCAAGCCTCGGGCGAGCTCAGCCTGGCTGAGCGCTTTTGGACCCACTTCGCCGAACGCCTCGACCGTGATGCGGCAGGATACCTCGGCCATGTCGCAATCGCCGCAGGCCAGCCCCATCTCGCTGTGATGATCGGCAAACGCGTTGCACGGCGCGGCATCACGATCCACGCGCCCTACTACCCGCTGCACCCCCTCGCGGATGCAAACCTGCCTATGGCCCCCGAAATGTCGCTTGCCATCGCACGACGCGAATCCGAATTCGACCCGGTTGTGCAATCCAGCGTCGGTGCGCGCGGGCTAATGCAAGTCATGCCCGGCACAGGGCGAGAGGTGGCGGCCAGCCTTGGCTTGTCTGACGATCACTCGACAGGCCGCATGATCTCGGACCCCGCCTATAACGCAAAGCTGGGGGCCACATATCTCAGCCAACTGGCACGGCGCTTTGACGGCAACGTTGTTCTGATGTCCGCCGCCTACAATGCGGGTCCCTCACGCCCCAACCAATGGATGCTGCGCTATGGCAATCCGCGCGCGGCACGTGACGATTTCGACGTCATCGACTGGATTGAACACATCCCCTTCCGCGAAACCCGCAACTACGTCATGCGCGTGACCGAAAGCCTGCCGATCTACCGCGCACGGCTGGGCAAAGAACCCCTACCGATCCCGTTCAGCGAGGAACTTGTCGGCTCAACCCTGCTGTCGTTCGCGCCAAAGGGTGAATAGGCCCGCCGCCACGATGATGGCAGCCCCCACGATAACGTTGATCTCCAGCACCTCGCCAAAGACGGTGATGCCCACCAGGGCGGCAAAGACCATCTGGAAATAGGCAAAGGGCTGTACCGCGCTGGCCTCCGCCACCTCATAAGTGCGGATCAGCAGCCAGTGGCCCAAGGCCCCCGTCAGACACAACGCGCCCATCCAACCCCAATCCGCGCCGGTCATCGGTTCCCAGAACCAGACACCGACACAGGTCATGGCAACAGCCCCCGTGGTCCCGGTCCAGAAAAAGCTGGTCGCGGTGCTGTCATCCCGCGCAACATAGCGGGTCAACAGGCCATAGACGGCAAACATGATGGCCGAGGCCAACGGGATCACCGCTGCAGGATCAAAGACACCCAGGCCCGGCTTCAGGATGAACAGCACACCAATGAACCCAACCCCGATGGCCGCCCAGCGCCGCCAACCCACATGCTCGCCCAAGATCGGCCCCGACAGGGCAGCAACCAACAGCGGATAGGCGGCAAAGACCGCATGGCTTTCCACCAACCCCAACACGGTAAAGGCGGTGACCATCACGCAAATCTCGGCAGCCAAGAGCAGGCCGCGCAGCCCCTGAACCACAGGCTGGCGCGTCTGTGCTGCCGCCCGCACACCGCCCGCTTTACGCGCCGCAATCGTGATGACAAAGGCAGCAAAGAACCAATACCGGATCATCACCACCATGAAGACGTTGTATTCGCCCGCCAGGTGGCGAGAGATGCCATCCTGGCTGGCAAACACCACCGACACCGCGATCATCAGCGCAATGCCCAACCGCGTGTTGTTGCCTTGGCTCACTCCAAAACGCCCCGCGTCATATGTCGCTTACGGCCAAAGCCGGGTGTTCGGGTGACGGCAAATCCCGCCGCCTCCAACCCGCGGCGCACGAAACCCGCGGCCGTGTAGGTGGCCGCTGTCCCCGCGGGGACAGTGTGACGCCCCACCTCCTCCATCAGGTTCGCGCCCCACAGCTCGGGGTTCTTGGCGGGCGAAAACCCGTCCAGAAACCACGCATCCGCCTTGCCATCCCACTTGGGCAGCGTCTCACGCGCGTCCCCTTGGATCACGGTCAGCGTTGCATCCTCGAATTCAGCCGACCCACCACCTACCGCCACAAGCCGCGCGGCCAAATCCGCCACTTCGGGAAAGGCAGCCAAGGCCTTCTCCATCGCAGCCTGCGCCATCGGAAACGCCTCGAAACTGGTGAAGTACAAGCGCCCTTCAATGCCCGCCGCCCGCCATGCAGCCCAAGCGGTCAGAAAGTTCAGCCCGGTGCCAAACCCCAGTTCTGCAATGTGAAACCCATTCCGAAACCGGGCCGGCAGGTCGTTCCCATCCAGAAACACATGCCGCGTCTCGGCCAGCCCGTTGTCGAGCGAAAAATACGGATCGTCAAAGCGCGTGGACACCGGCACCGCCCCGTCGCGCCACTCAAGCTCTGCCCGCTGGTCCTGCATCATCCGCCCCTGTAGAAGGTATCGCGGCGACCTTGGCGAAAGGCATGACGAATGGCAACGGCAGACATCACCGTGCGCGGTGCGGGCATCTTTGGCCTGTCGATTGCATGGGTCCTCGCCCAGCGCGGCGCGCGGGTGCAGGTGGTTGATCCAAACGGCCTCGGCGCAGGCGCATCAGGCGGGATCGTGGGTGCCCTGGCCCCACATGTGCCGGAAAACTGGAACCCGAAAAAACAGTTCCAACTGGAAAGCCTACTGATGGCCGAAAGTTTCTGGGCTGAGGTTGAGGCAACCAGCGGCATGTCCCCCGGCTACGCCCGCACAGGTCGTTGCCAACCCATCGCTGATGATGCAGCGCTGGCGCTCGCCCATCAGCGCGGCGAAACAGCCAAAACCCTCTGGGGCGACGCCGCCACCTGGACCGTCCGGCCCATCGCGAACCCCAACTGGGCGGCGCACAGCCCGACCGGCATGGAAATCTTCGACACGCTTAGTGCCCGCATGCACCCGCGGCAGGCGTGTGCAGCCCTTGCTGCAGCCCTCGAAACCCATGGTGTTCACATCAAGGGAGACGCACCCGAGACCGACATCACCGTCCACGCCACCGGCGTCGCAGGGCTGGAGGAGTTGAACGCGGGGCACACTCGCATGGTCGGCGCCGGGATCAAGGGGCAAGCGGCCCTTCTGGACTTCGCCGCCCCGGACGCCCCCCAACTCTTCGCCGACACGCTGCACATCATCCCCCATGCCGACGGAACAACCGCCATCGGGTCGACAACGGAACGGGACTACAACAGCCCCATCGACACAGACACGCAATTGGATGACATCCTGACCCGTGCCCGCGCCGCCATCCCGGCGCTCCAGAATGCAAAGGTGCTCGCGCGCTGGGCAGGCCTGCGCCCCCGCAGCCGCAGCCGTGCCCCGATGCTCGGCCCGTGGCCCGACATACCCGGGCACTTCATCGCGAACGGAGGGTTCAAAATCGGCTTCGGCATGGCGCCCAAGGTCGCGCACACCATGGCCGACCTGATCCTTGATGGGATCGACACGATTCCGCAGGGGTTTGAGGTGGCAGCTTCGTTTTAGCAATCGAACCATATGCTTACGCTCGACGGAAGTTCACGCGCCGAACCGAGGTGTGGCGCAATCGCGCCGCCCCATGGGGCGGGTCGGCGCGGCCTGACGGTGCCCGTCAGGCGGGTGCTTGGAACGAAACGCGTTTATCACCGCATCGGCGTATCTCTAGGCCTCCGCCTCCATGCACTGCCGCCCGTCCGGGCCGCGCACCCATAGCGTTCGCCCCTTCCGGCAAAACGTCCCCACCTCGTGATGCATCAGAGGCGAGGTCGCCCGAAATCGGAACTGCTCAAGCGGCCCCAAGCCTGCCTCGGCCAATAGCATCAAATGCTGTGCGAGCAGCGGACCATGCACAACCAACCCGTCATACCCCTCAACATCGCGGGCATAGGGCTGATCATAGTGGATGCGATGACCATTGAAGGTCAGCGCGGAATATCGAAACAGCAGCGTCGCATCAAAACTGTGCTCGTGCGTGACATCCTCATCTGTCGCGGCAACTGGTGGCACGGGACGCGGCGCGCTCGGATCGGGGTCGTGACGATACACAAGGTCCTGCCACTCGGTCACACACAATGCGCTCTCCTGCCAAATCTCGTGCCGCAAAGTGACAAAGGCCAAAGGTCCAGTGCGTCCCTCCTTGCG
Source organism: Tateyamaria omphalii (assembly GCF_014651375.1). Taxonomy (GTDB): domain Bacteria; phylum Pseudomonadota; class Alphaproteobacteria; order Rhodobacterales; family Rhodobacteraceae; genus Tateyamaria; species Tateyamaria omphalii. The sequence continues at coordinate 851,673 of NZ_BMWT01000001.1, read as the reverse complement.
CGTCGCACTTTCGCACACCGTTGCCTTCTCCGCGCTCACGCCAAGCAGCAGCGGCGCATGAAACTGCAACCGCCCCCCGGCCCACATGCGGCGGGGCAACCCCATGTCGGGGATAACACCTCCCACCTTGGGGTGCCCATCCCGACCCAGACGATCCGGCGGCTCAGGCGACCAAAAGTACAGCTGATGAAAGAATGGCGGCAGCGGCACACCCGCCACAAGGTTCGGCATCTGCCCCAAGGCCACCTGCATGGCACGGGCGCGGGCGGGGTCCATCACATCGCTTTGACGAACGGTTCTGTCGGGGTCATGCTCCATGTCGGGACCATGGGACAGGGAGCGGGAAAATGGAACAACCGAAACTTAAGGCGCTCGATCACCTCGTCCTGACGGTCAAGGACATCGACACAACCGTCGCTTTCTACACCACGATCCTTGGTATGACGCATATGCCGTTCGAAGTGGCAGACGGATCAACACGGCACGCGCTGGCCTTTGGCGCTCAAAAGATCAACCTGCATCAGGCCGACAACACCTTTGATCCCAAGGCTACGCATCCAACCATGGGAAGCGCTGACCTCTGCTTTCTCACGGACACACCAATCGACCACTGGCAGGCTCATTTCAAAGCCACTGGCACGCCCATCGAAGACGGCCCTGTTCCACGCTCCGGCGCGCAATTCCCTATCCTGTCGCTCTACATCCGCGATCCGGATGGCAACCTGATCGAGGTCAGCACACCGGCCTAGCGACCAATCTCGGACCTCAGGGATTGCATAAGTTGGGTCAGTTCCCGCACGTAAATCTCACCCGTCAGACGGCCATCGTCATCAAACTGGCTGGACGATGCCGCCAGATGAATCTCCGGCCCCTGCAAGATACGCGGACGAAACGGCACCATGTATCCGCGCAACACCATCTGCGCGCGCTCGCCCCCGGCCCGGCCGGCGGCCGCAGACATCACCGCAACCGGTTTGTCGGCCCAGGGCTTCCCCTCAACCCGGCTGGCCCAATCCAGCGCGTTCTTCAGAACACCGGGGGGCGCCTTGTTGTATTCCGGGGTCGAGATCACGACCGCATCCGCCTCGGCAATCTGACGGGCCAGCACCTGCGCTGCTTCCGGCACACCTTCGGCCGTTTCCAGATCACCGTCGTATAGCGGCATCTGCAAATCCGCCTCAACATAGGTGCAATCGCCAAACAATCGCGCCGCTTCGCGCACCAGCTTGGTGTTGGTGGATGCCTTGCGCATCGATCCCGAAATGCCGAGCAGTGTTGGCGTCGTCATAATCCGTCCCTCATGTCTTTGTTGCCGGTAACATGACCCGATTGCCCCACAACGCAAGGGGCCCCGGCAATTTGCCGAGGCCCCTGCCTACAATCTGTGCGGTGTGACTACTGCGCTGTGGGCAGGATCACGATCTCAACGCGGCGGTTCTGCTGCTTGCCCTCGGGCGTCAGGTTCGTCGCGATAGGCTGGCTTTCACCCCGGCCAAAGGTCTGGATGCGGTTGAAGGGCACGCCCTGGTTCAACAGCACATCGGCGACGGCATTGGCGCGGCGCTCGGACAGTTGCTGGTTATAGGCAGCGTCGCCATCGCTGTCGGTGTGACCGACAATCTGAACCGTGGACGCCGGATACCGATCAAGGCTGCGCGCCAACGCCGCCATGTCGGAGTTCAGACCCGGACGCACGGTAAAGCTGTCTGTCGCAAACAGGATCGCTTCGGGGAACGACACGATCAAACGGTCGCCCGTGTTCGTGATGGTCACACCACTGGCCAACTCACGGCGCAGTTCGGCCTCTTGCTGATCAAGGTCATAGCCGATGGCGCCGCCGATCAAGCCGCCAGCAACGGCTCCGGCCACAGCGGTCTTGCGGTCGCCCAGCACAGCACCCAGCACAGCGCCGGACGCGGCACCAATCGCGGCACCAGTGTTGCGTTTCTGATTGATCGGTTCGCCACTGGGTCCAACGGTGCCCAATGCACCGGGATCAGTACACGCGCCCAGCGCGACGACGGCGCTCATGGCGATGACGGTGGGGAATTTAAGCATATCTCTTGTCCTACTGCCTTCCAAAACAAGGTCATGTTCGGGCATGACCCTTTATGGGACAGCAAGATAGGTGCGTATGGCCGCTATAAATAGGGGGAAAATGCAGTGAGCAGCATCCTGCCCATCATTGTGATCAACGGGTTACCGGAACATCAGGCCTCAACCCGTGCAGATTCATAGGCCAGCAAAGCCCGTTTGACCGGCAATCCCCAATGATAGCCCCCAAGCCCTCCGGACTTGCGAAGCGCCCTGTGACAGGGGATCAGCCAGCTGACCGGGTTGCGGCCCACCGCCGTTCCCACGGCCCGCACCGCGCGCGGATTGCCAATGCTCTCGGCAATTTCGGAATAGGTGGTGACATGTCCCGACGGGATCTGAAGCAACGCCTCCCACACCTTGATCTGGAACGGCGCGCCAATCAGGTACAACGGTGCCTCCTTCAACTCTGCATCCTCGGCCCCGAACGCGGCCAGAACCCAAGGGCGCAAACGCATCGGATCCTCGACAAAGGCCGCCTTGGGCCAGCGGCGCACAAGGTCCTCCATCGCCCAGTCCTCGCCCATCTCGGCAGCGAACCCCAGACCGCAAATCCCCTTGTCTGTCCCCATAACCAACGCAAGGCCAAAGGGGCTGTCGAACCACCCCCAATAGATGGTCAGCCCTTTGCCACCCTTGGCATAGTCGCCCGGGCTCATCGCCTCCCACCGCAGGAACAGGTCATGCAGACGACCCGACCCGCTCAGACCCGTGGCATGGGCCGTCTCCAGCGTGGTGAAACGTTCATTCAACAGCGCCTTGGCGTGGCCCAGCGCCAGATATTGCTGAAACCGCTTGGGCGACACGCCAACCCAGCGCGAAAAGATGCGCTGGAAATGCGCAGGGCTCATGCCCATCTCGGCCGCCAGCGCATCCAGGCTCAGCGGCCCGTCGGCGCTGTCGATCAGCTCGATGGCGCGCCGCATGACATTGAAGTGGTAGCCGGATTCGGCCTCAGTATGCTGTGTCTGTTCCATATCGGAAATCTAGGCGATGGGCACATCGTATGCGACCCGTTTCCTGTGCAAATCAGGCCAGCTTGGACATGTCTGCACAATGAAAACAACGTTCTTGCCTTGGACCTGTGCCGCTCCGCTCCCAAATATGATCCATGCACCAACGGTACGCAGCTCAAGGGGTAGATCATGTCAGACAAAACCGTTCACACGGGCGGATGCCTCTGCGGTGCCATCCGGTTCGAGGCGACAGGCCCAGCCCTCAAACCCCACACCTGTTCGTGCAAGATTTGCCAGCGGCACAGCGGCGCGCTCACAACAGTCTGGGTAGAGTTTTCTGCGGACAACGTGTCGTGGACCGGCCCGGGTGGTGCACCGTCCACCTACCGCTCATCCGACTATTCCAGCCGTGCATTCTGCCCCACCTGCGGCAGCACGCTGGGTGCGATCGACGACGACCCGGTGATCGCTTTGTTGGTTGGCACATTCGACGACACCGGTCGCAAGGATCTGGCGCCCACCGCGCATTCCTACCGGACCGGTCGCCCGTCGTGGTGGCGCGTGTCCATCTCAAACAAGTAGCAAATCCTGCAATCGGCACGCCACTTCCGGCAATGATCTACCAAAGCGCGAATTTCATTCGGCCCCGCCTCGCATTTTTGTTACCGTACAAAAACAAGCTCGAGTTCCACTGTCAGTAAGGAGGACGTTCAGACATGCCCGCATCATATCAGGCCCCTATGGTTGGCGACAAAGCCAAGGACAAACATGCAAGCCAGTCCGTGTCATCCAACATGACGACAGAAACGGCTCGGGTCGACCATCTACTGCAAAACAAAGGGCGGGATGCCATCGCCATCGTCGAAACCGACACGATTGCCACCGCCGTCGGCATTCTGCGTGACAAGCGCATCGGGGCGCTGATTGTCGTGGACTCCAATCAAGCCCTTGCCGGCATCCTGTCGGAACGCGACATTGTGCGGAAACTCGCCGAGACACCGGGTCAGACGCTGCCACAGACCGTGGCCGAGAACATGACGCGCGACGTCGTCACATGCGAACCCGATGACACGTTGATCAAGGTGCTGCGGCAAATGTCCGAAGGGCACTTCCGGCACATGCCTGTGGTCAAGGGCGGCAAGCTGATGGGCATGATCACCATTGGTGACGTGATCAACTTCCGCCTGAACGAACTGGAGCACGAAGCGTTGCAACTCAAGCAACTGATCGTCGGCTGATCTGGCTGCACACGTCGCGGGAGCAAGCAGCAAGACAACGAAACAGCGGCCGCACCGGCAAGACGATGCGGCCCTGACAACCACGGCTTGCCCACTCCTCGAATCTCCCCCATAACCCCGCGCCATGGCAAAGCAGCTCGACTACCATACGATCCGGCAGATCTTCACCCGCTTCCAGGAAGCGGACCCCGAACCCAAGGGCGAGCTGGAGCACGTCAACGTCTATACACTCGTCGTGGCCGTGGCGCTGTCGGCGCAGGCCACCGATGCAGGCGTGAACAAGGCGACCAAGGCGCTTTTCCAGATCGCAGACACTCCGCAAAAGATGCTGGACCTCGGGATCGACGGCCTCACGGACCACATCAAGACCATCGGTCTCTTCCGCCAGAAGGCCAAGAACGTGATGAAACTGTCGCAGATCCTAGTCGATGACTACGGCGGTGAGATCCCCAATTCTCGCGCCGCCCTGCAATCGCTGCCTGGCGTCGGGCGTAAGACAGCCAACGTGGTCCTGAACATGTGGTGGAGCCACCCGGCCCAAGCTGTCGACACCCACATCTTCCGCCTTGGCAACCGCACTGGCATCGCACCCGGCAAAACGGTCGACGCGGTCGAACGCGCCATCGAAGACAACATCCCGGCTGATTTTCAACTCCACGCCCACCACTGGATGATCCTGCATGGGCGTTACCATTGCAAAGCGCGCAAGCCGCAATGCCCAACCTGTATCATCAAAGATCTCTGCCCGTTTGAGGACAAAACCGAATGACCAAATACACACTCGCTGGCATCGGCAACGCCGTTGTCGATGTGATCACCCATGCCGATGACAGCTTTCTCGACCTGATGGGGATCGAGAAGGGAATCATGCAGTTGATCGAACAGGACCGGGGCGAGGTGCTCTACGCCTCCATGACCGAACGGCTGCAAACGCCGGGTGGGGCGGTCGCGAACACAATCGCAGGCGTCGGCGCGCTTGGCCTGCCCACCGCCTTTATCGGTCGGGTACACGACGACGCACTTGGGCGTTTCTATGCGCAATCGATGGCCGAAAGCGGCACCGATTTCGTCAACGCACCTGTCCCTGATGGCGAGTTGCCCACATCCCGCTGCATGATATTTGTCACCCCAGACGGAGAGCGTTCGCTGAACACCTATCTCGGTATCTCAACGGAGCTTGGCCCCGATGATGTGCCCGAAAACGTCGCATCCGCAGCCGAAATCATGTTCCTCGAAGGCTACCTTTTCGACAAGGACAAGGGCAAAGAAGCGTTCCGCCAAGCCTCCCGCCTGACCCGCGCAGCAGGCGGCAAGGCCGGCATCGCCATCTCCGATCCCTTCTGCGTCGACCGCCACCGCCCGGACTTCCTCGACATGATCGGGAACGAGCTGGACTTCGTCATCGGCAACGAACACGAAATCAAATCGCTCTACGAAACAGACGACCTTGAAGCAGCGCTGAACAAAACGGCCAACATGATCGACCTGATGGTTTGCACACGCTCGGGCGACGGTGTCACGATCATCGGGGGCGGCGAGCGACACGACATCCCGGTCGAAAAGATCACCCCCGTGGACGCCACAGGCGCAGGCGACCAATTCGCCGCCGGGTTCATCTATGGCATGGCGACGGGCAAGGACCTGCATGTCTGCGGACGCATGGGCAACCTCTGCGCCGCCGAAGTGATCAGCCATATCGGCCCCCGCCCGCAGATCGACATGAAGCAGCAGTTTGCGTCTGCCGGCCTGCTCTGATGCTGGCGAATGGCTGCCATGACGTGCCAAGGGGCAAGGTGGCCATGGTCGTCACCGATCTCGAGATGACCACACCGCAATACCGCGGCGTGCACTGCCCTGAAGGATTGAGCTTCATTAGGTGGTCACCTGACACGACAGCCTATCTTGAACTCTTTCGGCGGGTGGGCGCGCCGTGGCTTTGGTTCGGGCGCACGATCATGCCCGAACAAGAGCTGGCGGACATTCTGAAGGACAAAGACACCGGCCTCTTCACACTTGAAAAGGACGGAAAGCCCGAAGCGCTGCTGGAACTCGACTTCAGCGTGGAAGGCCAGTGCGAGCTTGACTATTTCGGGCTGACACCCGCACTGATCGGCACGGGCGCCGGTGCATTCTTGATGGACAGAGCCATCGAAAAGGCCTTTGAGCGGGGCATCAAGCGGTTCCACCTGCACACCTGCACGCTCGACAGCCCACAAGCACTTGGGTTCTACCAGCGCTCAGGATTCACGCCCATCGGGCGCAGGATCGAAATCGCGGACGATCCACGCGTGGCCCACGGCTACGACCGCGATCTAGCCCCTCACATTCCGATCATCGACCCCTAGGGCAGCTTGCGCGCGTCGCAGGACCGCCCGGCAAGGCAATCCTTAACCTGCTCGACCTGCTCCTTGGTCGGACGACCAAACAGGAACCCACCACAGGCATCGGTGTGCAGCACATAGCTGTGGCTGGTCTGACGCAGGAACCCAAGCATCTCACCTGGCTGCGGCCGCGGACACCACGGACCAAAACACTGCACCTCCAGCACCACCTCCGCCTTAAAGGGCTGGTTCACCCCCCGTACAGTCAGGGCATCGCCCTTGAAGGTCGCAGGGATCAGGGTCAGCGGTGGTACGTCGCTCTGGCCAGACAGGTCCATCTCGGGCAACAGCTCGGTGTCGAATTCGAGCGTGCCCAGCACAGGCACATACCCTTCTTCAGCGGCTGCCGCCTCCTGATAGGCATTGGTCACACCATGCGGCATGCAAGACAGGGCAAGGGCTGGCAGCGGGGCACAAGCCAGAACAACACTCAGAACACGCAGCATGGGCAGACCTTTCATCGAAACCATGATGTCGATCATGGGGACGCCGCCGCCTGTTATGCAATAGCACTCACAAATGCTGCGCAAATTCCGCCAGAACCCGCACATAGACATCGCGCTTGAACGGCACGATGGCCTCCGGCAGCTCTGCCGGGGTCATCCACTTCCACGTTGAAAACTCCGGATGCGCGGTCTCAAGGTCAATCTGGTCATCCGAGCCGTTGAAGCGCAGCAAAAACCACTTCTGCTTCTGCCCCCGGTACTTGCCCTTCCACAGCTGCGGGATAAGGTCATGGGGCAGTTCATAGGGCAGCCAATCGGCAGTCTCGGCCACCACATCGACCAAAGCGGCTGAGATCGAGGTTTCCTCCTCCAACTCCCGCAAGGCCGCCGTCCGCGCATCCTCGCCCTTGTCGACACCGCCTTGGGGCATCTGCCACGCATCCTGGTATCGGTCGCGGCGCTGCCCAACCCACACCAGGCCATCGGCATTCACCACCATGACGCCCACATTCTTGCGATAGGGCAGCTTCTCGATCTCTTCAGGGGTCATCTTGGGCGTCTCCGGTAGTTCCGAATTCGGAAAATACTATTCTCCGCGCGATGTGAAGAAGGTGTTTCGCTTCCACGACTGCAACATAGTCGGGTGTGCGGACAAAAAGGGGCATCGATCCAGTCCATCTCCATGCGTGGCGCGATATCTGTCCCGGGGACTCACCGATCCACCCCATCATCGAAAACGGCCATCATGGCACCTCTCAGGCGCGCAACGTCGTCGTCCACTGATGCGGACAGATCGCATTCGAATGACGGCAATACCTCGATGCGGATCGTTCCACTTTTGGGCAGGTGTTTGCCGCGTGGCAATAGGCGGTCGGAGGCATGAATGACGATGGGCCGTATTGTCCTGCCCGTGGCGCGGGCGACAAGGACTGCGCCTGCCTTGAACGCGCCAACACTTTCGGACCCGGTGCGCGTGCCCTCGGGGAAAAGCACAACAGAACGGCGGGCGGGCATTGCGTGGACAGCAGAGTTGAGCGTCTCAAGTGCAACCGCGCCGCTCTTGCGATCAATCTCTACCAACCCTGCGCCCCTGAAGCCGTTGCGCAGAAGGGCCGCGTCGCACAATTCCTTTTTGGCAGCAAAAGTGATCCACTTGGCATCAGGCATCACGTCCATCAAGGCGAACCCATCCAGATGGCTGCGATGGTTGATTACGATGATGCTATCAGTATCAGCGGCCAGCGCAGCCCTATCAGCCTCTGTCATCTCTGTCCGGATGCTCAGCAGCCACAAAAGCCGCGAACAGGCACGTTTGACCAGTGGCCAGTACCAGCCACGAAAACCCTGCCGCCTACCACAAAGCAGGGGCACAAAGGCGATATAGAGGAAATAAAAGGGGCCCAGCAGAAACAGCACAGCGCGTTTCATGACGCGCAGGCCAGCGGGATCCGTGGCCGTTGGTGCGGCCCGCCCGTTCGAAGGTTGAAGTGACATGGCTCCCCGTCGCATGTGCTGTCTGCCGGGGGATGTTCACGAGAGTTCTTCGTGGCGCTTTTGCCGCCTGCCCTCTGGGCGCGAGGCCCGACAAGCACTCTGCGCCCTGTCTCTATGGGGCAATGGGCGGGGTGCATCAACAGAAAGTCCGATAGTGGCAATTTTCCTAAATGGTTGGGTTGGAGTCGAAACAGACGACCGCCGCGTCCAAGAGACGAGCGGTCATTCACTTTGCAGTCAGCGTTTGAGACAAAGATTGAAGTCATCTCGTACTTGGTTCTAGCAAGCCTACTGATGCGGGCGACGCTGATCGCCCTCCTTCAGCTCCAAGTCGGCTAAACCAACACTTTCTCCATCTCCGCCCGGTCCAATGTTTCCCCGCGGCGCGCAACCGTTTCGTGCCGGACAACGGCAAACCCCTTCGCTGCAAATGCAGGCTGGGCCATCAGCGACGCGTGTACCCACAAACGACGCAGCCCCGCCGCACGGGCGTCCGCTTCTGTTCTGTCATACAGCATCGCAAACACGCCCCGCCCCTGCCACCCAGGCAGGACAAATGCCAGATCGACATAGGCACCGTCTCGGGTGATGAATCCCACGGGCGCGCCCAGCGCTTCGACCACACGAACCTCTTGCGCCGCCAGTTTCGCGGCCCAGCCGTCGCCTGCGGGCGGCGTGGCGCACCACGCATTCCTCTGCGCCTCGGTGTAGGCGCTTGGCCCCTCGCGCACCGCCCGAAACATCACACGCCCCAGCGCATCCGCCTCACCCGCAATCATCCCGCGCAGGTGCATATCCGTTGCCTCGTCCACCCTGTCACCGTCCGTTCCGTTATGCCCATGGCAAGACACAGGACCCCTTCGCGTCCCACATCTGCGCCAAACGCCAACAGGCTGTGGCAATGGCAAAAATCCGCACAAACCTGTCCCCGCGGGGACAGATGCGCGCCCGTCTTGACGCCGCGTTGCGCGTGACATCACACGAACTATGTCTGAAACCAAGAGGACACACGCTCGGGAGGACACCATGACAGCCTATCCACACATGCTCGCACCGCTGGACCTCGGGTTCACAACCCTGAAAAACCGCGTGCTCATGGGCTCCATGCACACCGGGCTGGAAGAGACCAAGGACTGGAACCGTGTCGCCGAGTTCTACGCCGAACGCGCGCGGGGCGAAGTGGGCCTCATGGTCACGGGTGGCATCGGCCCCAACCTCGAAGGGTCCGTGCTGCCGGGTGCCGCGATGCTGTCCACCGAAGAAGAGGTCGCCAACCACAAGATCGTCACCGACCGGGTGCACGAAAATGGCGGCAAGATCGCGATGCAGATCCTGCACGCAGGCCGGTACGCCTATGGACCCATGTGTGTCGCCCCATCCCCTTTGAAATCCCCGATCTCTCCCTTTCCCCCTGCGGAACTGGACGAGGACGGCATCGAAAAGCAGATCAGCGACATCGTTGCCACCGCGGCCCGCGCCAAGGAAGCTGGATATGACGGGGTCGAGATCATGGGCTCCGAGGGTTATTTCCTCAACCAGTTCCTCGTCACCCACACCAACAAACGCGAGGACCGATGGGGTGGGTCCTACGAAAACCGGATGCGCCTGCCGGTCGAGGTTGTGCGCCGCACACGCGAAGCCGTGGGTACCGACTTCATCATCATCTACCGCCTGTCGATGATCGACCTTGTGCCCAACGGCTCGACCTATGACGAGGTGGTGCAGCTCGCTCAGGAAATCGAAAAAGCGGGCGCCACGATCATCAACACCGGCATCGGCTGGCACGAGGCGCGCATTCCAACCATCGCAACCTCCGTCCCCCGCGCGGCATTCGCATGGGTGACGAAGAAGCTTATGGGCAAGGTGAGCATCCCCGTCATCACCTCCAACCGCATCAACACCCCCGAAGTGGCCGAAGAGGTGCTGAGCACCGGCTGTGCCGACATGGTGTCGATGGCCCGCCCCATGCTCGCCGACCCGCACTTCGTGAAGAAGGCGATGCAGGACAAGGCCGCACAGATCGCCCCCTGCATCGCGTGCAACCAGGCATGCCTAGACCACACCTTCTCGGGCAAGATCAGTTCTTGCCTCGTGAACCCGCGCGCCTGCTATGAAACCGAACTGGTCGTGGCCCCGGCAGAGACAAAGAAATCCATCGCGATCGTCGGTTCTGGCCCGGCGGGCCTGTCGACCGCCCTAACCGCCGTCGAGCGCGGACATGAGGTGACGATCTTTGACCGCGCGAGCGAGATCGGCGGCCAGCTCAACATGGCCAAGCAGGTGCCGGGCAAGGAAGAATTCTGGGGCTTTGTCGACTGGTACCGCACCATGGTGGCCGAGGCCGGGATCACCGTGCACCTGAACACCGAGGCGACCGTCGACACTCTGAAAGGCTATGACGAGGTCATCATTGCCACCGGCGTTCTGCCGCGCGATCCGGAAATCTCCGGGCAGGATGGTGACAACGTGCACTCCTATATCGACCTGCTGCGTCACAAGGTAGACACGGGCAAAAAGGTTGCTGTCATCGGGGCCGGTGGCATCGGCTTCGACGTGTCCGAATACCTCGTTAACGAAGGCGAAAGCCCGACCGAGAACCTGCCCGAGTGGATGAAAGAATGGGGTGTTGCAGACACCGAAGAACACCGCAGCGGATTGTCCCCGCAGGGACCACAGCCCCACGCCCCGGCCCGCGCGGTCACACTGCTGCAACGCAAGGCGGAAAAGCACGGCAAGCGGCTGGGTAAGACAACCGGATGGATTCATCGCGCGGCACTCAAGATGAAGGATGTCGAGTTTGTCGGCGGCGTGAACTACGAACGCATCGACGATCAGGGCCTGCACGTCTCCTTTGGCGACGCGCGCGAGAACCCCACGCTGATCGAGGCTGACGACATCATCCTGTGCGCGGGCCAGGTTCCTGAACGCTCACTGGCCGATGCGCTGGAGGCCGAGGGCATCACCTGCCACGTGATCGGCGGTGCCGATGTAGCAGCCGAACTGGACGCCAAGCGCGCGATTGATCAAGGCACAAGGCTGGCCGCAACGCTGTAAGGCGGATCAAGATCCGCCTTACGTGCTGGCGCGCACATGCTGAGCCGAAACTGTGTGACCTGCGATTTTGTCGTGGCTTGCACACGGCATTCCCGCCATCATGGTGATGGTGGTGCAAGGTCTTGACTGATGTCTGAAAGATGCAACTGAAATCCTTCGATGGTCCGGTCTGGCGGCTGTTGCCTGAGGCACTGGTCACGACACCGGCGACACCAGCGCAAGCACCGGAAGGCCGCTTTCATCATTCGGGGCAGGTGGCGGCCTATGCATCACTAAGCGCCGAAGGCGCCCACGTTGCGATCAGGCGGTATGTCGAGGACGGCGTTGTCCGAATGCTTGTGCCAATGTGGATGAACGCAGCGCGGGTCGCGGACGAGCGTAACAATCGCGATGCATCGATTGTTTGGCAAGACATACGCGCCAAGGGGGCGCCGTCTCCGACATGGGTATACTCTGACAAGGCTCGAAACGTGGGGGCGCAAGCCATGCTGTATTCGTCGCGGTCGCGCCCTGAGCTTTCGCATGTCGTCGTGTTTCAGCCAGAGGTCTTAAAACTTGTGGGTCCGGCAGTGTCGACGTCGTTCTAGGTCCAAAGCAGCTTTGGAAAAGGCGCGGGACACCCGCGCCTTACGGGGTAAGGCGGACGTGTCGTCCGCCGGTCGGCACGGTGTTATTCGACCGTGATCGTGATCACGTCGCTTGCGACAGGCGTGGTATGCGGCACATGGTTCAGATCGCCCATCACCAGCTGCATCGTGTGCTGACCTGCGGGCAAATCAAGCGTCACCTGCGTTTGGCCGCCGCCAAAGTGAATGTGATTGTCATCGGCTGGCAGGCCATAGGTCAGCTCATCAGCGCCTTCCGGTCCTTCGCCCAGCGGTGGACGGTTCAGTAGCAAGTGGTGATGGCCTGTGTTTTCCTTTTCCGTCCCGGCCGGAGCCACGCCCATACCTTCCAGTCCAAAGATCACAGTGACCGGAGACGATAGCGTGTCACCATCGGATATGTTGACGAAATAGACTTTGGCATCTGCGGGTGCAGGCGTGTCCTGTGCGAAGACAGGCGCGGCAAGCAGTGTTGCAAATGTCACGACTTTGACAAATGAGTTCATTTCTATTCTCCTCCGAGGCATGGTGGGTAGACATCAAGTGTAGCACGTCGGGACAATTTCCATTCACACCTCGTCTGAAAATTCTGTCAGCATCGTTCGGAACGGTATTCCAGCTGTCTATCCGCGGCTGTGGCGTTATGCCGTTGCACTGACCGGCCGGCGGGATTGGGCGGATGATCTGGTGCAGACCACCTGCCTGCGCGCGCTCGACAAGGCGGATCAATTCGAACCGGGCACGCATCTGGATCGCTGGATGTTCCGGATGGCGCAGCGTGTGTGGCTGAACGAGCTGCGCTCGCGCAAAGTCAGGACCGGGGGCGGATTGGTCCCGGTGGAAGAAATCGATCTTCCTGATAAAAAACCTGAAGCAGAAACGAATATTCTGGCGCGTGACGTGTTGAATAGGGTGAACGGACTGCCCGAGGCACAGCGCCAGGCGGTGGTTCTGGTTTATGTTGAAGGGTACGCCTACAAGGAAGCGGCTGAAATAATGGAGATTCCGATCGGCACAGTGATGAGCCGGTTGGCAGCCGCGCGCAAGCGGCTGAATTCCGAGATGGCCGAAGACAAGGCGAAGGTGCAATGACGGACGTGCGAGCCTTTTCGGACGAGGAGTTGACCGCTTTCCTGGATGGGGAAGCGGATGATGCCCTGCACGCCGAGATCGAAGCAGCACTTGAGCACGACGCGGCTTTGGGCGAGCAGCTTGCCGCACTTGATGTGCCGCTGGCACCGATTGCCGAAGCCTACGAAGCGCTGTTGCAGGACGCACCCCCAATGCCTGCCCTGCCTGAACCTGTCGTCGCACCGGCGCCCGCCCCGCGGGGACGTTGGGCATGGGGTATGGGCACCTTCGCGACGGGGTTGGCCGCCGGACTGGCCGTGGCCATGTTTACCGGATTTGGCACCCCGGAACCCACGCCCAAGGGCTGGGTGAGTTTTGTTGCTTCTTATCAAGCGCTGTATACGGAAGACACGCTGGCCCTTGCCGATCCTTCGGCATCCGACGCATCCTTGCAATTGGCGAGTGTATCGGACGCGTTGGGCGTGGACCTGAGCGGTTTGCCACAGGCCAAGGGCCTGACCTTCAAACGCGCACAAGTTCTTGGTTTCAATGATAAACCTTTGATCCAGATTGCCTTTACCCGCGATGACGGCACGCCGGTCGCCCTATGCATCATTCCGGCCGGTCCAGATGCGAAACCAGTGAACATGGGGCAGGCCGAGGGTCTGGAACTGGCCCGCTGGAACACGCCCGGCTATGGCTTTCTTCTGATCGGTGGAACGGACAATGCCCCGCTGCAGCAAGAGGCGGAAACCTTCCAAAACTGGAGCGCGGATATCGCCACCTGAGGGTTAACAGATCGTTTCCATGCCATAAACGATCCCTGCAATCTCCCTGATATTATCCAACCCTCGCCAAGATCGTGCCTTTATTCGCAACCATACCTGAACCTCAACAACGCATGGATTGAGAGGCAGCAGGCATGGATCGCCTTACAGAGATGGAAGCATTCGCCACGGTCGTGGACCAGGGCGGCTTTACCGACGCGGCAAAGAAGATGGGGATTTCGAAATCCGCCGTCTCAAAGCACGTGTCGTCGCTGGAGGCTCGGCTTGGCGCCCGACTGTTGAACCGCACCACACGGCGCGTCAGCCCGACCGAGATTGGTCTGGCCTATTATGACCGTGCCCGCCGCGTTCTGAATGATGCCGGTGAGGCGGATTCCCTTGTTACATCCATGCAATCCGCCCCCTCTGGTCTGCTGCGTATCTCGGTCGCGACAGATTTTGGGGTCAATCACCTGTCGCCGCGCCTGTCCGAATTCCTGGCGGATTTCCCGGACATTACGGTGAACATGGTTCTTAACAACCGCTATGTTGAACTGATTTCCGAAGGGTTCGATATGGCCATCCGTATTGGAGAGCTGGAAGACAGCACCCTGCGGGCCCGCAAGCTGACCGAAACAACCAAGCGTATGATCGCAAGCCCCAAGTATTTCGAACAGTATGGCCGCCCGGAAAAGATCGACGATCTGAACGAACACAAGCTGCTGCACTATTCCAACCAATCCTCCGGCAACGTGTGGAAGCTGACCGCCCCGTCAGGTGAAAAGCGTCAGGTACGCACCGCAGGCTGGCTGAGCGTGAATGATGGTCAATCGCTGCTGAACGCCGCCATTTCAGGCCTTGGCATCGCGTATCTGCCCAGCTTCCTCTATGCCGACGCGCTGGAACAGGGTCTGGTCATGGATGCGATCCCTGAATTACCGATGGAAACGCAAGGCATTTATGCGGTTTACCCGCCCGGTCGCTTCACGCAGCCCAAGGTCCGCGCCTTCATCGATTTCCTGGTTCATGCCTTTGCCGAAAAGGGCCCGGCAGACTGGTAAGAATTAACCAACCTCCCTCGGTTATGTGACTGCCCCGGTGCGTAAGCGCCGGGGTTTTTTCATCCTTGAACCCATTTTGGTGATGTGCGGGTCATCAAGAGAACGGCGAACACCCAACCCTTCGGCACCGTTGATTACAGCAAATATGCCCACACAAAGATCACTGGCAAAGCGCAGGTGAAGGCAATCATGAACAGCTTGGCCGCGTGATGGATCTTGGCAAACCGACCGTTGCCAAATGCACCTTCGCCATAGGTCATCGCCGCAGCCATCACGACATATCCTTGGCGTTCCCGGTCCATCTTGGTCCGGTTGATCGACGCCATTGCCGCGTTGAACCGGGCGTCTTGACGGTCTTGTTCACTTTGGCCTGACTGCCAGTTTTCCTTGTGCGTCATGTTCTGCGTACTCCCTTGGTCGAGACACGAGATGGAACGCACACAAAACAAGTCCACATTGTGCGACAAAAAAGGCCAGCCCGAAGGCTGGCCTTTGGTCACAAGATGGGAACGCAGCTTAGTTCAGCGCTTTGTCCGTAATCTGGTGAGTCCAGGCCCCCTCCGGCGCCTTGGAGATCACAGGGTCCGACCCGCCGGACAGCAGTGATTGCACCGTGCGCTCGTAATCCGCTGGTGCCAGTGCACCGTTGGAGCCAGCTGTCAGCTTGGCAACCTCACCCATCATCCGCTTTTGGTGCTTTTCGGTCTGTGCGCCGGTCTCGTCGAATTCCAGCACGATCTCGGCAGCCTCGTCCGGGTTCTCTTCGGCGTATTTCCAGCCTTTCATCGAGGCACGGACAAAGCGGACCATCTTGTCCTCGAACGCCGGGTCAGTGAGGTTCTCTTCCAGCACATAGAGCCCGTCTTCGAGCGTTGCGACGCCGTTGTCCTCGTACTTGAACACGGTCAGATCGTCAGGTGACAGACCCGCGTCGATCACCTGCCAGTATTCATTGTACGTCATGGTAGACACGCACGCCGCCTGCCCGTTCAGGATCGGGTCGACGTTAAAGCCCTGTTTCAGCACTTCGACACCCGCATCCGATCCATCGGTCGGAATCTCAAGCTGGCTCATCCAGGACAGGAACGGGAATTCGTTGCCAAAGAACCAGACACCCAGTGTCTTGCCGGGGAAGTCTTCAGTGGTCTCGACCCCTGCGTCCTTGCGGCAGGTCAGCATCATGCCGGATGACTTGAAGGGTTGCGCGATGTTGACCATCGGCAGGCCCTTTTCCCGGGCAGCCAGAGCGGCAGGCATCCATTCGACCGTCACGTCGGCGCCACCACCGGCCAACACCTGTGTCGGCGCGATGTCCGGGCCGCCGGGCTTGATCGTGACGTTCAGGTCTTCCTCACCGTAGAACCCTTTTTCCAGCGCCACGTAGTAGCCTGCGAACTGGGCTTGCGTGACCCATTTCAGTTGCAGCGTGACGTCATCCGCCGCCATGGCTGCACCGGCGACGAGCGAGAGTGCTGCGGCTCCGAATGTTGCTTTGATCTTCATGATACCCTCCAAGGTGATTGCAGTTTTTTATCCGCGTTGTGACGGGTGCCAGAAGGTCACCCGCTTTTCGATCCAGGCCACGATGCCGTAGAATGCCGTGCCCGCCAAGGCAGCGACCGCAATTTCAGCCCAGACAAGGTCGATGCTCAAGCTTCCCACGCCGGTCGAGATGCGGAAACCCATGCCGCGCGTGGGAGAGCCGAAATATTCGGCAACGATGGCTCCGATAAGCGCCAGAGTGGTGGCGATCTTGAGGCCGTTGAAGATGAACGGCATGGCGGCGGGCAGACGCAGACGGACCAGCGTTTGCCAATATCCGGCGGCATAGGTCCGCATCAGGTCGCGTTGCATGGCCGAGGCTTCGTTCAATCCCTGCACGGTATTCACAAGAATGGGGAAGAACACCATGACCACCACAACCGCCGCCTTGGACTGCCAGTCGAAGCCGAACCAGTTCACCATGATGGGCGCGATGCCAACAATGGGCAGCGCCGCCACGAAGTTGCCGATGGGCAGCAGGCCCCGCGTCAAAAACGCGGAACGGTCGATCAGAATTGCGGCGACAAAAGCCGCGATGGCCCCGATCGCAAAACCGCGCAGCGCACCCTTGACCACAGTTTGATGGAAGTCGACCCAAAGGATATCGGTAGAGGCGGCAAAGGTCTGTGCCACGGTCGAGGGTGCTGGCAAGATCACGGGCGAGATGCCGAAGCCGCGCACCAGCGCCTCCCATACAACCAGCAGCGTCAAACCAAAGATCACAGGGATCACGATCCGAACCGCTCGGCTGTTGCTACGATGGGCCAGCCAGCTGTTCAGCGCCCAGCCACCCAGCCAGATCAGCAGTGCCAGGATCAGCCAACTCATGTCGCCATCCCCATGCGTTTCAGCGTGATGCGCTGGATCAGGTCAAGCAGCGTCACCAGCGCCCCAGCCAGAACTGCAGCGGCAAACAGCGCTGACCAGATGGCGAGCGGCGTACCGAATTGGTCACCGATCAGGATGCGCGCACCCAGGCCACTGATCGCCCCGGTCGGTAGCTCACCCACAATGGTGCCGACCAACGCAGCCGCAATACCAACCTTGAGCGAAGTGAACAGGTAAGGCACCGACGCGGGTAAGCGCAGACATAGAAAACTCTGCAAGCCGCTGGCGTTGTAGGTCCGAAGCAGGTCCAGCTGAGACGTTTCCGGCGCGCGCAGCCCCTTCACCATGCCCACAAGCACCGGGAAGAAACACAAGTATGCCGAGATGATGGCCTTGGGCACACCACGCCCCTCAATCCCCACCTGGCTCGACAGCACGATGATCATGGGCGCCAGCGCCACGATGGGAATGGTCTGGCTGATGATGGCCCATGGCATCAGGCTCAGCTGTGCCGTGCGGGAATAGACAATGGCCACCGCCCCCACGATGCCCAGAAGCGTCCCGAGGGCAAACCCCCAAAGCGTTGACTGCAGGGTGATCCAGCCATGATAGATCAAGCCACGCTTGGACCATGGCCGACCTTTGGCAACCATAGCACCGGTGGTCTTCCACAATTCCTGTCCCACCTGCGCAGGTGTCGGAAGGCGCGGACGTTCAAGCGCGTAACCTAACCCGACATGGTCGGAATTGCTCAGCATCAGCCGCCAGACGGATACCTCGCGCCTTGGCACGGACCCCTCGGGTACAATCACTTCGCCCGCCCGCTCGGCCTGATCCAAGGCCACGCGGACGTTCATGGGCGCCACGGCCAGATACCAAATGCCCACGATGACGGCCAAAACGGTCAGGACAGGGAGCACGGACCGCATCAAGCCATCCCCTGCTTCATTTCGCCAGATAAACCGCGCCCCATTGCCCGATAGGCGGCTTTGCCGCCGTAAGGGGAGGGTCGTTTTGCCAAGGATCCCAGATCAGTCATAGGCATGACCCGCCCGCAGCCCATCCCTCACCCGGTGCGCAATCTCCAAAAACTCCGGCGTTTCGCGAATGTCGAGCGGCCGTTCCTTTGGCAGCGTGCTTTCGATCACATCCGTGATCCGACCCGGTCGGGGCGACATCACCACGATTTTGGTCGACAGATACACCGCCTCCGGGATCGAGTGGGTGACAAAGGCGATGGTCTTCTCCGTCCGGGCCCAAAGCTGCAAGAGCTGCTCGTTCAGGTGATCCCGTACAATCTCATCCAGCGCGCCAAAGGGTTCATCCATCAGCAAGATGTCAGCGTCAAAAGCCAGCGCCCGCGCGATCGACGCGCGCTGCTGCATACCGCCGGACAGTTGCCACGGAAACTTCTTCTCGAACCCCGACAGTTCGACCAGTTCCAACGTTCGTGCGACGCGTTCGGCCTGCTCAGACTTGGAATAACCCATGATCTCCAGCGGCAGCGAGATATTCCGCCCGATCGTTCGCCATGGGTACAGCCCCGCCGCCTGGAACACATAGCCATAGGCCCGCGCCTTGCGCGCCTCTTCCGGCGTCGTGCCATTGACAGTGATGGTCCCTCCTGTCGGCTGCTCCAGATCGGCCATGCAGCGCAGGAATGTGGTCTTGCCACAACCCGATGGACCAATGAAGGACACGAAGTCACCCTTTGCGATATCCAGCGACACGCCCTTGAGCGCGTGCACAGGGCCATCGTTGGTTTGAAACGTCAAATCTAGCGATTTGGCTTGAATTACGTTCTGTGTCGTCACTGCAGGGCCAGTCTTGCCGATGTCTTAAAATCCGATGCGGGGCGCGTGGTCAGCCCAACGATATCCTCTGTCGCATGGTCCACGTGGTGGGCCACAATCTGGTAGCCAAGCGTGTAACCCGCCCAAACCGGATATTGCCCAGTCCCGAAAAACCACTCCGCGTGATCATAGGCTTGGTCCCACCCCGCCATCACCTGATCGGCGAAATCGCCTGTGTCATCCACAGCCTGCTCCCAAGGTTCGGGCGGAGAAGCATAAAGATCACGCACAAAGACACCAGCCAATCCCTCACTGATCAATGCTTCGCCCAAGGTCGCGCCGTATCCAGGCCCCCGCCAGCGCAGGATGTGGTTGATCTCATGTGCAAGTGTCCGTTCCAGCGGCGCGCCCAGATTGCTCTCAAACGCCTCTGCATCCGGATCGAACGACAGGTAGACGATCCAACCATTAGGAGCAAAACCCACGTGCCCACGTTCAGGAATGACCCGCGCGCTATCCTGCACGACGATGTCCAACTGTTCGATGGCCACACGGTCGTTCACCCGCTGATGCGTGCGCGCAATCGCCGCCTCGATCGAACCGCGCCACGGTTTGAGCCGCCCGCGTGCATCCGCGATATGAGTGGTCCAGTTTGCGCTCATCAAATCCCTGCCGGAATATTCAACGGATCGCGTTCGATCATCTTGGGCGCCGTGAGCGCCTTCCACTTCGACAGTGCCACCGATGCGCTCGGGAACGCCGGACGCGGCACGAACTTGCCCCGCCCCGGCTGCGGTTGCGAGTTCTGCCCCCACGCCCAGATCACCTCACCCCGGCTGAGCGTATAGCGCGACTGTGCCTTCACCTCGAACCCTTCGAACACGTTGTAGTCGAGTACGGAGTGGTGATTAGTGGGCGAAATCGTTTTGGTGATCTTCGGATCCCACACCACGATGTCCGCATCAGAGCCCTCAACAATCGCACCCTTCTTGGGATAAATGTTCAGGATCTTCGCCACATTGGTGGACGTCGTCGCCACAAACTCGTTGGGTGTCAGGCGCCCCGTCTCAACCCCTTCGGTCCACAGCACGGCCAGACGCTCCTCTAGCCCGTTCGACCCGTTGGGAATGATCCGGAAGTCATCACGACCCGCACGCTTCTGTTCTGTGTTGAAGGCCGCATGGTCCGTCGCCACCACCTGCAACGACCCGGCCTGCAGACCTGCCCAGAGCGAATCCTGATGGTCCTTCGACCGGAAAGGTGGCGACATCACCCGCCGTGCCGCATGGTCCCAATCGGTGTTGAAATATTCACTCTCATCCAGTGTCAGAAACTGGATGAGCGGCTCGCCATAGACCCGCATCCCTTTCTGACGCGCGCGTCGGATGGCCTCGTGCGCCTGCTCGCAGGACACATGCACGATATAGAGCGGAACACCCGCCGCATCGGCAATTGTAATGGCCCGGTTCGCCGCTTCGCCCTCGAACTCTGGCGGGCGGGAATAGGCATGACCTTCGGGCCCAGTGATTCCTTGCTCGAAGTATTTCTGCTGCATCTCGGCAACCAGGTCGCCGTTTTCGGCATGAACCATGGGCAGCGCGCCCAACTCGGCGCAACGCTTGAAGGATGCGAACATCTCGTCATCCTCGATCATCAGCGCGCCTTTGTAGGCCATGAAATGCTTGAAGGAATTGACGCCCATATCGACGGCATCTTTCATCTCGTTGAAGATGCTCTCGTCCCAGCCGGTGATGGCCATGTGATAGCCAACGTCCGAGCAAATCTGCGGCGCGGACTTGCGATGCCATTCGTTTATGGCGTTCTTGATCGACCCATCCGCACCGGGCAGGCAGAAGTCCACGATCATAGTCGTCCCACCGACAGCCGCAGCCCATGTGCCGGACTCAAACGTCTCGGCCGCGGTGGTGCCCATGAAGGGCATTTCCAGGTGGGTGTGCGGGTCGATCCCGCCGGGAATGACGTAGGCACCTTCGGCGTCGATATACTCATCACCGACCAAGTCCTCACCAATCTGCTTGATGGTCTCGCCCTCAATCAGGACATCGGCCTTCCACGTCCGGTCGGCGGTGCAAACCAGCCCGCCCTTGATCACCTTGGTCATGTCATCTCTCCTCTGTCAGCTGTTTCTTCTGACGAAAAATACCACGGGGTCTGGGGCAGAGCCCCAGTCAAACGGATGCAAAACACCCCAACGCTGGCCCATGCACACCGATGTCCAAAGGCCCGAAATCACTCTCCACACACAGCGAAAAGTACCCTGCGCGGGGCAAGAATACCACGCGATAGGCGCCATCGCTGCGTGTCACGGTCCAGCACCGCTGCGTGATGCCCCCACTGAAATTCACACTTGTCTCAAAAGGCTGCACCAAAGCGTCTTCAAAGGCCTGGACAAGCGTTCGCTCCGCCTCTGATCCGCGCGGCGCATCCAGTGCTTCTGCAGCCACCAGGTCGGCGATGCGGTCGGCCAGGCTGAGGTCCGGGTCAATCACCCGACGATCTCCGCCGTTTCCACAACCGCATGCATCAGAACATCCGCACCGGCCGAGGCCCACTCTTTTGAAATTTCTTCAGCTTCATTGTGGCTGAGCCCATCCACGCAAGGGCACATCACCATGGCCGTGGGTGCCACCTGATTGATCCAGCACGCATCATGCCCGGCCCCCGAAATGATGTTCTGATGAGAGTAACCCAACCGTTCCGCGGCAGACCGCACGGCAGTCACACAGCCATCGTCAAAGGCCACGGGATCGAAGCCACCGACCTTCTCAAAGGTAATCTCGAGTCCCATCTCGGCCGCAATCCTCTTGCCTTCGAGGCGCAGCCGCGTCTCCATATCCTCGATCACCTCAAGCTCGGGAGAACGGAAATCGACGGTGAACACAACCTTGCCTGGGATCACGTTGCGCGAGTTCGGGTAGACGTCGATATGCCCCGCGGCGCCAACCGCATGGGGTTTGTGCGACCAAGCGATCTCATCAACCTTCTCCAGCACGCGCGCCATGCCGAGCCCCGCATTCCTACGCATCGGCATTGGCGTTGAGCCGGTGTGGCTGTCCTTGCCGGTGATCGTGACCTCGGTCCAGCTCAGCCCCTGGCCATGGGTGACAACGCCAATGTCCTTGTTTTCCGACTCCAGAATGGGCCCTTGTTCGATGTGCAGCTCGAAAAACGCGTGCATCTTGCGGGCGCCAACCTCTTCGTCTCCACGCCAGCCGATGCGCTTCAACTCGTCGCCAAATTTTTTGCCTTCCGCGTCCTCGCGGTCATAGGCCCAGTCTTGCGTATGGATGCCAGCGAACACGCCGGACGACAGCATTGCGGGGGCGTAGCGCGTGCCTTCCTCGTTGGTGAAGTTCGTCACGACGATCGGGTGCTTCGTTTTCACATCCAGATCGTTGAGTGTGCGGATGATCTCCAGGCCACCCAGCACGCCCAGCACGCCGTCATATTTGCCGCCAGTCGGCTGTGTATCAAGGTGGCTACCCACATAGACCGGCAGCGCATCGGGGTCCGTACCCTCACGCCGCGCGAACATGTTACCCATCTGGTCCACACCCATCGTGCAGCCCGCCGCCTCGCACCAGCTTTGAAACAGTGCGCGCCCTTCGGCATCTTCGTCGGTCAGGGTTTGGCGATTGTTGCCACCGGCCACGCCGGGACCGATCTTGGCCATTTCCATCAGGCTATCCCACAGCCGCTCTCCGTTGATCCGAAGATTTTCGCCCGGTGCCGCCATGTGATGTCCCCTTTTGCCGATGGTCGTTCACTTTTTGACCAATTGGTAAAGCTACGATTGCCAGCCGATGCATTTCTGTCAAGAACTGCTTTGAAGAGAATTGCCCAAGCAACCCTCATCTGCCTAGACTTGCAGCAGACCCGGACATGAGGATCGTCTATGGCCGACGGTACATCGAAAAAACCCAGCCGCATTCAGATGCGCAATCGCAGCCTGATCCTGGATGCGGCTCTTGATGTCTTCTCGGCCCATGGCTATCGCGGCGCGACACTTGATCAGATTGCAGAAGCAGCCGGACTGTCGAAGCCCAACATTCTCTACTATTTTGCCGGCAAAGAAGAAATACACGTCACATTGCTGAACCAGTTGATGGAGACGTGGCTGGACCCGCTGGTCGAAATGGATGCTTCGGGCGATCCGATGACAGAATTGCTGGACTATGTGCAACGCAAGCTCGACATGTCCCGCGATCTGCCCCGCGAAAGCCGCTTGTTCGCCGGCGAAATCCTGCAGGGCGCCCCACGCATGCTTCCGCATTTGCGCGCCGATCTGAAACCGCTGTTCGACGAGAAATGTGCGATTATCCAGGCGTGGATGAATGAGGGAAAGCTGGCGCAAGTCGATCCGCGCCACCTTGTTTTTTCAATCTGGGCCACAACCCAACACTACGCTGATTTCGACACGCAAGTGCGCACGCTTTTGGACGATGATCCACATGACAGCGCAGCCCGGTTTCTCGATCAGATGTACCGCAGCCTGCTCGCCCCTTGAGGACTTGTTAACCCGTTTCTGTGACGGTTCTGCCATGTATAGCAGCCGAACCGCACCCCCGAATGAGACTTGGGTAGAACAACTTTTTTCGTCGAAAGCCGCGCGCAAAGGTGCCGTTGTTCGACGTTCCATTGCCTGGGTCCACCGCGAAGTTGGTCGCACGCAATTCGAAATGGAGGTCCGCAGGCGCGGCTACCATTTGATTGAAACCGCAGATCAACTGGTCGTTGTTTGCCACAACGGACCGATCCGTCTTCTGTTCTGAGAAAATTCGCAGAATTTTCTCATGCCCAAGATTTTTCGTTCGAAAAATCTATTCCGCTGCCGTCGCCGATGGGTTGTTCGGATGCGTGGTCCAATTGGCATAGTCGGGCTCGACGACCTTTCCTGTTCGCGGGTCGATCAGGCCAGGCTCCATCGCCTCCATCGTGATGCAGTTTTCCACTGGGCAGACGTTAACGCACAGGTTGCACGCCACGCATTCATCGTCGATGACTTCGAACACACGATCATCGGACATCGAGATGGCCTGGTGTGACGTGTCCTCGCACGCCGCATAGCAACGACCGCAAGAGATGCAGAGATCCTGATTGATCTTCGCCTTGCTCACGTAGTTCAGGTTCAGATACTGCCAGTCCGTCACGTTTGGCACAGCGCGACCCACAAGCTCATCCACCGACGCGAGGCCCTTGTCATCCATGTAGTCGGACAGGCCCGAAATCATCTCTTGCACAATTTTGAAACCATAGGTCATGGCCGCTGTGCAGACCTGGACATTGCCAGCCCCGAGGGCGAGGAACTCCGCCGCATCCTTCCAGGTGGTCACCCCGCCAATGCCGCTGATGGGTACATCGCGCAGAGACGGATCTCGCGCAATCTCAGCCACCATATTAAGGGCAATGGGTTTGACCGCCGGGCCACAATAGCCGCCATGCGCACCCTTCCCGTCAATCGTCGGTTCCGGCGAGAACAGGTCCAGATCCACCGACGTGATCGAGTTGATCGTGTTGATCAGCGACACCGCATCAGCGCCACCCGCTTTGGCGGCAGCGGCCGGTTTGCGAACGTCGGTAATATTTGGTGTCAGCTTTACGATCACAGGCATGCGCGTGTGCTTTTTGACCCAACGCGTGACCATCTCAATGTACTCAGGCACCTGCCCAACAGCGGACCCCATACCGCGCTCGGACATCCCGTGCGGGCAGCCGAAATTCAGCTCAACCCCATCGGCACCTGTCTCCTCGACTAAAGGCAGAATACGGGCCCATGGATCTTCCTCGCAAGGCACCATTAAAGACACGACCATCGCACGATCAGGGTAGTCCCGCTTGACCGCCTTGATCTCTTGCAGGTTCACCTCAAGAGGTCGGTCCGTGATCAACTCGATGTTGTTCAGGCCCAACAGGCGTCGGTCGGCACCATAGATCGCGCCATAACGCGGGCCATTGACGTTAACGACGGGAGGGCCTGCTTCGCCCAGTGTCTTCCAGACAACACCGCCCCATCCGGCCTCGAACGCACGACGCACGTTGTATTCCTTATCCGTGGGCGGGGCCGACGCCAGCCAGAACGGGTTGGGTGACTTGATCCCGATGAAGTTGCTTTGAAGGTTTGCCATCTGTCTCTCCTCCGCTCAGCCCATCAGGCTTGCATGAATATCCATCGCCGCATCGCGCCCCTCGGCCACGGCCGTTACGGTCAGGTCATCGCCACCCGAGGCACAGTCGCCCCCGGCCCAGACCCCGGTCACTGATGTACGACCAGCGCCGGCTACGGCGATCTTGCCGCCTTCCAGGTCGGGCAACCCATCGCCTTTCAACGTCTGACCAATCGCGCGCAAAACCTGATCCGCAGGGATCCGGACAGTTTCACCTGTACCGGTCATATCGTCGGTGACGTACTCAAACTCGATCTCCTGTACCGCACCGTTTCCGTGCAGCGCCTTGGGCACCACATTCGTCATGATGCGCACCCCTTTTGAGGCGGCAAGATCCTGTTCAAACACGCTTGCGTTCATGCGGTCCCGCCCGCGTCTATAGGCCAGTGTCACGTTCAAGGCGCCCAACAGCTTGGATTGTACAGCAGCATCCACGGCTGTCATACCACCGCCAATCACGACGACATCACGACCAACAGGCAGCGCACCCAGATCAGATGCCTGTCGCAGGTCGGCGATAAAATCAACGGCATCCGACACTCCAGCCTTGTCGCCGCCCTCTACGTTCAAGGCATTCACACCGCCAAGGCCCATCCCGAGAAAGACGGCGTCGAACTCGGATTTCAACTGATCAAGGCTGACATCCGCACCCAGCGCTTTGCCATGCTCAAGCGTGATGCCCCCAATCTGAAGCAACCAATCCACCTCGGCCTGCGCAAACCCTTCGGGCGTCTTGTAGGCGGCGATGCCATATTCGTTCAGCCCGCCGGCCTTGGCCCGCGCATCATAAGCAGTCACATCGTGACCCAGCATCGCCAACCGATGGGCACAGGACAGACCCGCAGGTCCCGCCCCCACCACGGCCACCGTCTTGCCGGTGACCGCAGCACGGGAGAACGGATGAATACCCTGCTCCTGCAAATGATCCGTGGCATAACGCTGTAGCTGCCCGATCTTGACCGGCTTGCCCTCTGCCATCTCGCGTACACAGGCTTCTTCGCAGAGCGTCTCGGTCGGGCACACACGGGCGCAC
This sequence comes from Tateyamaria omphalii, assembly GCF_014651375.1. Classification (GTDB taxonomy): domain Bacteria; phylum Pseudomonadota; class Alphaproteobacteria; order Rhodobacterales; family Rhodobacteraceae; genus Tateyamaria; species Tateyamaria omphalii. Next base: position 825,125 of record NZ_BMWT01000001.1, on the reverse strand, counting down.
ATACCGCCCATGATGTTCTGGCTCAGAATCGTCTTTGCTGCTGCGTCCGGGGTACCGGTCGCGATCTGGCGAATGAACAGTGGGATGTCGATATCCGTTGGGCACGCCGTGATGCAGGGGGCATCGTGGCAGAAGTAACACCTGTCCGCCGCGACAAGCGCTTCATGCGGGTCCAGAGCCGGATGTAGGTCAGAAAAATTCTCGGAATAGGCCGCATCATCCAGACGGCCCGCCGCCACACCAGGTGAGAAAGGAGATTGCGTCATGTCCGCTCCATCGCAACATTCGTTCGCTTGAAACGGTCTCACAGGTTCAAAATTTTATCAACTGGTAAAAAAGTGAAGCCCCAATGGATTTGCGGTAGGTGCACAAATAAGCGGCACCTTGCCGGATTGCGAAAAGCACAGCGGAAAGCCTTGCAATGCCGCCAAACGGTGCCATATGTCGCCGTGCTACCTCATCTATCGACCCACTGCTCCTTACGGCTCAGTCATTCGATCTATTGACGACGCCAAGGCTGCCGCATGTTGCGGGCAGCACCACACAGGAGTAACGACGATGGCCAACGGCACCGTCAAATGGTTCAACACAACCAAAGGCTACGGCTTTATTGCACCCGAAGATGGCGGCAAAGATATCTTTGTACACATTTCGGCTGTCGAGCGTTCGGGCCTCACCGGCCTGGCCGACAACCAGAAGGTCACTTTCGACCTGGAATCCGGCCGTGATGGTCGCGAAAGCGCTGTGAATATCGCTCTGGCCTGATTGGCCTGAGGCTTCACAAGATTTTCAGGCGGTGCACATTGATGTGCGCCGCCTTTTCTTTTGATGAGAACAGATCACGGCGCCTTGCATCAAATCTGCGCATCAGTCTCTTTCTTCTGACTGAAAATACCACGGGGAGTCGCGGCAGCGACAGGGCAGAGCCCCCAAAATAATGGCGTCGCGCAGCGTCTATCGGATCACGGGCCGGTCCAATCGACATCCGCCGCTTCTTCAATGAAAAGCCGACCGTCCGGCCAGGGCACCATCAAGGCCTTGGCGGCCTCAAGATCATCCCCGATCCATACCTGGATATCATCGCGCGCCAGCAACACACCCATGCGGTGATGAATAGGGGCAACATCCGCATTTGGCGCGCAGGTCACGGCCGCGGCCTGTGGCACCTGCAAACCACCCGGAGCGGTCCAGACATCCGTGATGGCCGCGAAGTACAAGAACCCGCCCCCTTCAGGCGCAATCCGCCACGCCGTCTTCTTCCGTTTTTCACCGGTCCATTCGTACCAACCGTTGACCGGGATCACGGCGCGACCCACACCATCAAAAGCCGACTTGTCGAACACGGTTTCGGACCGGGCATTGATGATCTGCTCCATCACCGGGCGGCCCCGCGAATTTACGCGCCCGACCGGCACGATGCCCCACCGCATGCGTTTCAATGCGCCGTCAAACACGACGATCTCCTGGCCTGGCGAAATGTTGTATCGCGCAGGCTCATTGCCGACTGTCCCCGCGGGGACACCGAGGGCATCGGTCAATTCCGACAGAGGGTCGGTAAAGAAAAACCGCCCCGGCATCGTTACTCGATTTGGGCAATCAGCGCCTCAACGCTGGGGCCCACCTTTTCAACGATCCGTTCAATACCAAGTGCATTCGGGTGAATGCCATCCGGTTGCATGAACGCCTGCACATCGGCGGGATCGCTTTCCGATCCACCCAGGCCTATGAAGAAATCCTCGAAGTGAAGCGTGCCGTAGCTGGACGCAATTGCGGGAAACATCGCGTCAAATGCCTGTTTGTAATCAGGTCCGTAGTTCAGCGGTGCGCGCATCCCGACCAAAAGCACCTCGACATCCGCGTCCAGGCCCGCCTGTACAATGCCTTCAAGGTTCTGACGGCTCACATCCGGATCAATTCCACGTAAAAGGTCATTGCCGCCCAGCGTCACGATCATCGCGTCCACCTCGGGTGTCAGGGTCCAGTCCACCCGGCTCAAGCCGCCTTGCGTCGTGTCCCCGGACACACCCGCATTGATGATGTCGACATCATGACCGGCGTCTTCCAACCACGCCTCAAGCTGGGGTACGAACCCCTGTTCGACGGGAAGGCCGTAGCCGTGAGTCAGACTGTCGCCCAACGCTGCAATTGTTACTGTTTCGGCCCAAGCTGTCCCCGCCCAAAGACCAATGACAATTGCACCTGCCACCTTGCTCATGTTGATCCGATCTCCATATGACCCCGTAGACGATATAAAGGCCACCGAGCATGCCCGATCCAGCCCTATCACTCAAAAATGCAGCACTTAGTCTGGATGGCAATGCCGGACGGGTGGATATCCTGCATGGGATCACCCTGGATGTTGCTAAGGGCGAAACGGTTGGATTGGTGGGGCCTTCGGGATCTGGCAAGTCGTCCTTGCTTATGGTGATGGGCGGGTTGGAACGTGCAACAGGCGGCAGCATCACCGCGCTTGGCCAGGATCTGACCAACATGAACGAAGACGCGCTCGCCCGCTTTCGCCGTGGTCACATGGGCGTCGTGTTCCAGAGCTTTCACCTGATCCCAACGATGACCGCCCTTGAAAACGTGGCAACGCCTTTGGAATTGGCGGGCGCGCGCGACGCATTCGACCGGGCCGAGGCAGAGTTGGACGCCGTGGGCCTTGCCCACCGCAGCGGCCACTACCCAAGCCAGATGTCCGGGGGCGAGCAACAACGGGTTGCATTGGCCCGCGCGCTTGTCACACGGCCCGAGATTTTGCTGGCGGATGAACCGACAGGCAACCTGGACGGCGCCAACGGGCAAGCGATCATGGACCTGCTCTTTGCCCTGCGCGACCGGCACGGCGCAACACTTGTGCTTGTGACACATGCGCCCGATCTGGCCGCGCGTTGTGACCGTGTGATTGAGCTTGCCGACGGTTGGATTGCGGGGCCGGTGAAGGACGCAGCCGAATGAGCATCGCAACCTCTGCCCGCTTTGCCCGCCGAGAACTGCGCGGCGGCTTGCGCGGGTTTCGCATCTTTCTGGCCTGTCTGGCCCTTGGCGTGGCCGCCATCGCTGCCGTCGGTTCGGTGCGCTCGGCCATCGAGGCCGGGTTGGAGCGCGAGGGTGCCGCATTGCTGGGCGGCGATGCAGAGCTGGATTTCACCTACCGTTTTGCCACCGAGACCGAGCGCGCATGGATGGATGAGGTCGCGGACACGGTGTCCGAGATTGCCGATTTCCGCTCCATGGCGGTGGTTGACCGAAACGGAGAGACCGAGCGTGGGCTGACTCAGATCAAGGCCGTCGATGCCGCCTATCCGCTTGTCGGTTTTGTGGAGCTCTCCCCCGAAATGCCTCTACCCGACGCGCTTGCGGGTGCGGATGGCCTGCCCGGTGCGGTGATGGAACGCGCACTGATTGACCGGCTGGGGTTGGGCGTCGGCGACACATTCCGCCTAGGTACGCAGGACTTCGTGCTGATGGCGACACTGGCGCGTGAACCCGACAGCGCGGCGGGTGGTTTTGGCCTTGGCCCGCGCACCATCGTCCTGCGCAGCGCGCTTGAGAACGCGCAACTGCTGGCACCGGGTACGTTGTTCAATTCCAAATACCGGCTGGACCTGCCGGATGGCACCGACCTTGCAGCATTGGAGGCGCTGTCACGGGATCAGTTCGAAGCCACCGGCATGCGATGGACCGACGCGCGCAATGGCGCGCCCGGTGTCGCCGAATTCGTAGATCGCTTGGGCGCTTTCCTTGTGCTGGTCGGCCTGTCCGGCCTCGCCGTGGGCGGGGTCGGTGTGTCAGCCGCAGTGCGCGCCTATCTCGCGGGCAAGACATCAGTCATCGCGACCCTGCGCACGCTTGGGGCCGAGCGTCGGGTAATTTTTCAAACCTATTTCCTACAAATTGGTGTGTTGTCCCTGCTGGGCATCGTCATTGGCCTTGCCCTGGGTGCCATAGTCCCTATCGCCCTCGCCCCAATCATTGAAGCGCGCTTGCCGATCCCGGCCAGTTTCACGATCTATCCCGCTCCATTGTTCGAAGCGGCAATTTACGGGTTGCTGACCGCCTTTGTCTTTACCTTGTGGCCGCTGGCCCGGGCCGAAGACGTGCGGGCCGCCACCCTGTTTCGCGACGCGTTGGACAAGGCGCGCATGCTTCCCCGCCCAAGCTATCTGCTGTGGATCGGTCTTGGGCTTGGCGCGCTGCTCGGCATCGCCGGCGTCTTTTCCGGCACATGGTGGCTGACCTTGTGGACCGCAGGCGGGATCGCATTTGCGCTTGGCCTGCTGGCGCTGGCCGCGACATTGATCCGCTGGCTGTCGCGTAAGATCGCGCCGCGGGCCAAAGGACGCCCAGCGTTGCGGTGGGCGCTCGGCGCCATCTCGGGGACGCGCGAAGGGGCCGCATCGGTTGTGTTGTCCCTTGGCCTTGGCCTTTCGGTCCTTGCCGCCGTGGGGCAGATCGACGGCAATCTGCGCAACGCCATTACCGGTAACCTGCCAGACATCGCACCCAGCTACTTCTTTGTCGACATCCAGCGCGACCAGATGCCGGGCTACACCGAACGGCTGGAGAATGACCCTGCCGTCAGCCGCATCGAAAGCGCTCCGATGCTGCGGGGGATCATCACTCAGATCAACGGTCAGCGCGCGGCAGACGTCGCAGGCGACCACTGGGTTCTCTCGGGGGACCGGGGCATCACCTACTCCGAAACACCTGCGGAAAACACGCGGATCACCGACGGTGAATGGTGGCCCGAGGGATACACGGGCACACCCCAGATCAGCTTTGCCGCCGAAGAAGCAGAGGAAATGGGGCTGTCCATTGGTGACAGCATGACAATCAACATTCTGGGCCGCGATATCACGGGCACCGTCACATCGTTCCGCGAGGTCGACTTTTCCACCGCGGGCATTGGCTTCATCCTGTCGATGAATCCGGCGGCCTTACAGGGCGCACCCCACACATTCATCTCGACCGTCTATGCCGAGGATCAGGCGGAAACCCAGATCCTGCGCGACATCGCGAACGCCTACCCCAACGTGACCGCCATCCGCGTCCGCGACGCCATCGACCGGGTGAGCGAGGTGCTCTCGGGCCTCGCTGCAGCAACGTCCTACGGTGCGGCAGCGACGCTTCTGACCGGCTTTCTGGTCTTGATCGGTGCGGCGGCGGCAGGCACGCAGGCGCGTACCTATGAAGCAGCTGTGCTGAAGACATTGGGCGCGACACGCCAACGCATCCTGGTCAGCTTTGCCACTCGGGCAGCGCTTTTGGGGCTGGGCGCAGGCGCAGTGGCGTTGGCCGCAGGGATCGCAGGGGGATGGGCGGTCAGCACCTATGTGATGGAAACGGATTTCACCGTGATCTGGCCCTCGGCCTTTGCAATCGTGATCGGCGGGGTTTCTGCCACGCTGCTTGCAGGTCTTGCCTTTGCCTGGGGGCCTTTGGCCGCGCGCCCTGCACAGGTGCTCAGGGGCCGGGAATAAGTCGCGTTGCGGCGCTGCGGCGAAGCGTGGCACACCCGGGTCAAATATTGGAATCAAGGAAGTTGTCATGACCGACCAATTGCCAATGCCCGTGACCGCCCCCCTGTCACAGGCTCAGAAAACACAGATCATCAATCTGATCCGACGCGCCGCCCGGGCCGAGATCATGCCGCGCTTCCGCCGCCTTGACGCGGGCGAGATCGAGACCAAACGGGACGAGACCGATCTTGTGACCCAAGCCGACACGGCGGCAGAGGCCATGATCACACGGGGCCTGCAAATGGCGTTTCCACATGCGCTTGTCATCGGGGAAGAGGCGGTGTCGACCAAGCCCGAATTGCTGGACGGTGTGGGCGAGGCCGAGTTGTGCTTTATCATCGACCCGGTCGACGGCACCTGGAATTTTGCCAAAGGGATGCCGCTGTTTGGGACGATGGTGTCCGTGTGTCGGTTCGGCCAACCCGTCTTTGGCCTGATCTATGATCCGGTAGGCGACGATCTGGTGATGGCGGACAATACCACCCCCGCGCAATGGCAGACACAAACCGGTCGCCTGCGGGCAATCCATACGTCCAAGACCAAACCATTGGATCAACTTGCAGGCTATGCGCATATTCGCCTGATGCCGCCGGCAGATCGCGCGCTGATGTGGACCAAGGTGGGCGCGCTGGCCTTTGTCGGCAGCTTGCGCTGTTCCGCCCACGAATACCGTCTTTTGGCAACGGGCGCCGTCGATTTTGTCTTGTCGGGCCACCTTAATAGCTGGGACCATGCCGCAGGCGTTTTGATCTGCCAGCAAGCAGGCGGCAAAGCGGCCATGCTGGACGGATCGGACTACAGCGCAACCGTCAAGTCGGGATACTTGCTGGCCGCATCATCACCGGAAGTGTGGAGCGCTGTGGCTGCACATATTGCCGACCTGATGTCTGACACATGACGCCGTGGTTCTTTGGGTACGGCAGCCTCGTCAATCGCGCCACGCACGACTACCCGCAAGCCCAGCACGCGACACTCAACGGCTGGCGCCGTGTCTGGGTGCGGACGGCGCTGCGCGACGTTGTCTTTCTGTCCGTGCGCCCGGCAGAGGGCCACAGCATCAACGGGCTGATCGCTTCCGTTCCGGGCGCAGACTGGGCGGCGCTGGATCTGCGTGAAAGCGGGTATGACCGGGTCGACGCGACCCATTCCGTTCAGCATCATGCGGGGGCAAGCGACATTGCCGTGTACCAGGTGCCAGCCGACAGCCAACGCGAAGACGGAGAGCATCACATCCTGCTCAGCTACCTGGACGTCGTGGTGCAAGGTTTCCACCGCGAATTCGGAGAAGCTGGGGCAGAGCATTTCTTTGCCACGACCGATGGCTGGAACACGCCGGTGTATGATGACCGGGCGACACCGCTCTATCCGCGCGCGCAACAGCTTACGAAAGCGGAACGCGCCCTAACAGACCGGCTACTTGCGCAGGTTCAATAGGGACAGAAGCCGCCCCTCGCGTGCAAAGCTGTCGCGCGTCACTGCACCACCGTCCGCCGCAATCACGCGCAGTGCCAGGACCCATGCGATGCTGCCAAAGACGACGCCCGCCAGCGCCTGCCCGATCAACACGCCGGGCGCTCCGAAAAAGTACGCGCCAATCCAGACCAGCGGGATCATGGCAACCGTGTTGCGCCCCCAGTTCATCCATGTGGAATAGAACGGGTGGCCCAGATTGTTGAACGCAGCATTGGCGACGAACAGCACCCCGTTGAAAAAGAACAGCAGTGCAAGCGGGCCGCAAAACAGGAACACCAGATCGCGGGTTACACCAGTCGCGGCAAAAAGATTGGCGATCGGCCCACGCAACACAAACAGTGCGCCAGCAATCACAAAGATCACGACCCCAGCAAAGATCAGCGCTGCGTTGAAACCAGATCGCACCCGATCATGTCGTCCTGCGCCAAAGTTCTGGCCAAGAATGGGACCAACGGCCCCCGACAAGGCAAAAATCACGGCGAAGGAAAGCGGCATCAACCGGCCCACGATGGCCATGCCGGCCACAGCCTCCAACCCGTACTGCGCCATGGATCGCGTCACGATGGCCTGACCGACGGGCGTTGCAAATTGTGTCAGGATCGCCGGGAACCCAATGGTGACCAAGGGGCGCAGATCGCCGAGCATCCCGCGCAGATCGGGGCGCGGCAGACCACCATGATAGCGCAAGATCGGCAGCAGGGCCGCTGTGCCAATCGCGATGCGTGCGGCAACTGATGCCAGTGCAGCTCCGGTCAGGTCCAGCCCCAGCCCGAAAATCAGGATTGGGTCCAGAACTGCATTCACACCGCCACCCCAGATAGTTGCCATCATGGCGCGGCGCGCATCCCCATGCGCACGCAGAATACCGCTGCCCATCATGCCCACCACAAGAAAGGGCAGCGACGGAACAATGATCTGGAGGTAGCCCTGAGCCAGCTCCGCCGTCTCACCCTCGGCCCCGATCCACGACACGAATGTCGGTATGTTCCACCAGACAAAGGCCGAAAAAAGAACACCAAAGCCAATACCATAGGCCAGTCCATGGGCACTGCGAGCGCGCGCACGGGCTTCGTCTCCCGCCCCGAGATCGCGGGCGACAAGCGCACCCACTGCAATCGCCATGCCAATTGAAAACGAGGTGGTAAAGAACAGGATCGATCCGGCATAGCCTACGGCTGCCGCCAACTCGGCCTTGCCCAGCATCGAGATGAAAACCATGTCGATGAAGTCGACCAGAAACACCGCCATCAACCCGATGGTCGCGGTCAGCGACATCACCGTCACGTGGCGCAGAAGCGACCCGGACAGGAACTTTGCCTGCGCCTCAGCCACTGGCCACTCGCTTCATCTTGCCAGGTAAACTCCCCCCGGAGGGCCGCTGCCTAAAAGCGCCCTCCGCCAGGATCATGCGCGGGCCTTCACAACCTGCAAAAGCGGCATAAGCGATCCCATCTCGGGCCCGTGCCGCTGCCCGGTCAGGGCCAGACGCAATGGCATGAACAGGCCGCGCCCTTTCCGGCCCGTGGCAGCCTTGACTGCACCAGTCCACGCGCCCCAAGTGTCACCGTCAAACGGGCCGTCGGGCAGCAGGGTCATCGCCTCGGCCACGAAATCCTTGTCTTCGTCTTCGATCACCGGGTTGGCCCCATCGCGGCACAACGCCCACCACGTGGCGATATCAGCGCGCGTGGCAATGTTTTCACAGATCACGGACCAGAAGGCATCCTGCTGATCGGCGGGCACGCCCGCGGCATCTAAATCACCTTGCACGGCTTCAACGGAAAGGGTCTGCAAGTAACGGCTGGTCAGCGGGTCAATATCGGCAACGTCGAACTTTGTCGGCGCGGTGCCAAAGCGGCTGACATCAAACCCTTCAACCAGGCTTTCCATTTCCGTGCGCAACTCGACCGGATCAGAGGACCCGAGACGGGCCAAAAGGCTCAGCACTGCCATCGGTTCGACACCAGTGCTGCGCAGATCGCGTAAGGCCAACGTGCCCAAACGCTTCGACAGCGCCTCGCCTTGCGGCCCCGTCAACAGCGAATGGTGGGCGAAGCGCGGTGCAGTGCCGCCCAGCGCTTCGATGATCTGGATTTGCGTGGCCGTGTTGGTCACGTGATCCGATCCGCGCACCACGTCGGTCACGCCCATTTCCGTGTCATCCACAACCGAGGCGATGGTGTACAAGACCTGCCCGTCACCACGGATCAGAACCGGGTCAGAGACACTGGCTGCATCAATGCTGACGTCGCCAATGATCCCGTCGGTCCATTCGATGCGCTCGTGATCCAGCTTGAAGCGCCATACGCCCTGACCACGCTCGGCACGCAAGGCGGCCTTTTCATCGTCACTCAAGGCCAGAGCTGCACGGTCATAGACTGGCGGCTTACCCATGTTCAGTTGTTTCTTGCGCTTCAGGTCCAACTCGGTCGGCGTCTCGAACGCCTCGTAGAAGCGACCAATCTCGCGCAGCTTGTCAGCGGCAGCGGCATAGCGATCCAGACGGTCGGACTGGCGTTCAATCCGGTCCCAATGCAGACCCAACCATTCCATGTCCTGCTTAATGCCATCGACATATTCTTCTTTCGACCGCTCCGGGTCGGTGTCGTCGATACGCAGGATGAACTTTCCACCCGCCTTGCGGGCAATCAGGTAGTTCATCAGGGCCGTCCGCAAGTTGCCAATATGCAGGTAACCGGTGGGGGACGGGGCAAAACGGGTGGTGGTCATGGTGCTCTCCGGACTCTTGACGCTTGCCTTGTCACAGGGGCCGCGCGTTGTCCAGTTCCGCCCTTGCCCGCACTGGCCAATGGGTTGCAAGATCACGCAGCCCCGCTGCGATCAGCTCCCCCAACACATCCATGTCAACACGTTCCAATCGCGTGATGTACAAACAGGACTTGCCTTTGGAGTGCGGGCCAAGGCGTTCAAGGATTGGTCCAAAGTCCGCATAACCCGGCATGATGTATATGCTGAGCTTGGCCTTGCGTGGTGCAAATCCCGTGGCCATCCACGTCCCTGACCGGCCCGATGCATAGGTGTAGTCATAGGCCCCGTAGCCGACGATCCCACCGGTCCAAATTTGCGGCTCAAAACCCGTGACGCGGCGAAACAGGTCGTCCAACTGCAGGGCCTCGGCCTGTCGGACCTCGGGTTCAACCTCTGTCACCCAATTGGGAAAATCGACATTCAGAAGCTTGGTTTTTGCTTCGGCCATGGCACCTCTCGCAAAAATGAACAGACCATTCTGCGTTGTGACGCGTGACTATGCGGGACACGCTCTATGTTAGATGTATCTGACAGGAAGGATAGCACCCATGTCCCAATCCCCCAAATTCAACCGCCGTACTGCCTTGATGGGCGCAGCAGCCGTGCCTTTGGCCGCAGCGACCGCAACGCAAGTGCGCGCTGCAGCCCCCATGCTGGGCGTTGGTCAAGCCCCGTTTCGCCGCGTGAAAGTCGGCAGTTTCGAGGTTACTACACTTCTTGCCGGCACCCGTTCGGTTGAAGGCCCGCACCAGATTTTTGGCCTGAACGTTGATGAGGAAACATTCAACGGTGTCTCCGCCGAAGCAGGACTATCGACCGATGCCGCGCAGTTCTTTTTCACACCAACACTCGTCAACAACGGATCTGAATTGGTCTTGTTCGACACGGGCCTTTCCGGCGCGGGCACGGTCGCTGCGATTGAGGCGGCAGGTTACACCGCCGACCAGGTCGACAAGGTGGTCATCACACACATGCACGGCGACCATATCGGTGGTCTTTCGACGGACGGCACACCAACCTTTGCCAATGCAGCCTATATGACTGGGGCGACAGAATTCGACGCCTGGTCAGGCACCGGAAACGAAAATTTTGATGGCAAGGTCGCACCGCTGGCCGAGCAGATTACCATGCTGGATGATGGTGGATCGGCTGCATCCGGCATCACGGCAATGGCCGCCTTTGGGCATACGCCCGGTCACATGGTCTACATGGTCGAAGATGGCGGCACGCAGCTGGTCATCGGTGCTGACTTTGCCAACCACTATGTCTGGTCACTGGCACATCCCGATTGGGAAGTCCGGTTCGACATGGACAAGGAAGCAGCAGCAGCCACACGCAAGCAGCTTCTGGACATGATGGCGACGGACCGCACAGCGTTCATCGGCTATCATATGCCGTGGCCCGGCATCGGCTATGTGGTCCGCAATGGCGAAGGTGGCTACCGCTACGAGGCACACAGCTACCAGCTGATGCTCTGACCAGCCAGGCGGAGGACACCTCCGCCTTACGGTTTTGCCAGTTAGAGGCGGACCGGCAGGTCCGCCTTACACTTTTCCGGCAGCGCTCAGGCGATTCCACGCATAGCTCAGAAAACTCCGGCGAAACGAATGCCCTCCGGGAAAGGTACAGAACTCCAACACGTCGCCACCGGTGTTGGACTGGCGTTCACAGCTCAGATCGTCCATCGCGCGCCCAGTCTCGATGGTGCCAAACGCGCCTTCGGCGCGATACATTGACAGGACTTCAGCCACGTCCCCCTGCTTTGTCTCGGCAATCTCACGCCCGGACAAGGGCACGGTTCGGTCTTCAGTCCCGTGGATGTGGATCACGCTTGCGGGTGCTGCGCAGCTTTCAGGCGGCCCCTGCCAGAACGTCCCTGACACCGGGGCGAAGCCAGCAAACAAATCAGGACGGTTGCAGGCCAGTTCCCACGTCACCATGCCGCCGGCAGAGAATCCGGACATCATGATGCGCTGCCCATCAATGGCAAAACGCGCAGTCACATCTGCCACCACATCGTCGAAATAGGCCATCTCGGCCTCGCCCGTGCTGTCCATGGCACTGGGGACGCCGGGGATGTCCCAATCCGGTCCAGCCGACTTCACCGCGATCAGAGCGAGACCCATGTCAGACACCATGCGGCGCAGGTTCATATTGCGCATGACACCTTGCGCAGACCCGCGATACCCATGGGCAAAGATGATGGCGCCCACTTGTGTCGCGCCATCATGATCCTCGGGCATCGCGATGCGGTAATACCGGTCGCCCAAAAGGCAATCCGTATCAGGACCACAGGCCAATGCCGGGGATACGCCCAGCAACGCGAGAAACAAGACCGAAAGCCGATAAAACACTGCAAATACTCCAGGCGGTGAACTGTCATCGCCACAATGGCAAGCCAGACCGATTGCACAATTCACATGCGCGTGTCGGCAAGTTCAGGCTGCATAGAAAAAACTGGGCGGTTGGGCCGTTGAGTCACTTGGTTGCAGGCCAAGCCACTGCCGTATCAAAGGCGCATCACGCTTCCGCAGCACGAGCCGTGCCATGACTTGCGCCCGACGTCTGGGGAAGCGACCACCGAAGTCGGCTTGAAACTGCCTGTGCGCAGAATCGGACATCACACCGCGCATATCGTCCCCCAACAGCAGGCTTTCACTGTGCAGACCATCTGAACAGATCACCTCGTGCGCTTCGAACAGCAGATGGTGATAGGTCACCAACTTGCGGCTTTGCCTGCGCACACGCTGTCCATCCACAAGATGACCGGCCGCGACAAAGACCTCGGGCACGCCAAAATGCGCCTCGCAGCGTGGATCACTGATCAGTATGCGGTGCTGCGGCGACACCACGACCGGTGACCGCGCGCCCAAAACACCCTCATCCAGGGTTACTGGCGCGGCGCGGCCCAATCCCGGCACCGTCGACCGGGCTGTCCACAAGACCGGTTGTGCGTCACCATCCCTGGTTGGCACCAAGTCACCGGGGACAACCTGTTCCACAGGTTTTGGGCCTGTTGTGGTGTCGATCAGCGTCCCGCTGGCAAAGCAGGCAAAGCTGTAGTCGCCGTCAGCGCGGTCATAGGTGTAAAAGCCCGGTGATCCACCGGACGAAGACGCGTTGTCGTACCATTGGCCAAGATCGAAATTGGGGGACCAGACAATCTGGACCAATTCGCCATCAGAATTTGTCCCTTCGAATACAACAGCACCCTTGTTGCTGTATAACGTGTCACTGCGGATAACGGTTGCGTCTTCAAGTGTTGTACCGCCATTGCCATCAAAGCTCAGTGAATATGTTTCACCCACTTCGAAAAGGCGCGGATCCTCGTCATCCGCATGCGACGTAACCACAAGATTTGTGGTCGATGACGGCGGGTGATCAAACGTGCTTGTGGTTGTGCCAGCATTGACATTGCTGCCGGTTGAAGCCGCAAATTCATTGTCTTCGGCATAAAACGTAAACGACATCGCGCGCGATCCTTTCGCGCGCACCAAAGCGCATGTGGTGCTTCGGTCACGTTAAACCCAGCAACCTTTCAAAGCGAAATCCGCCAACAATTTGCGCAAAATCAGCTGGGATCGCGCCAGCCGTTCACAATCGGGTAACGGCGATCCAGCCAAAACGCCCGCTTTGTCAGGCGCGCGCCGGGCGCGGATTGGAAGCGTTTGTATTCGCTCAGGTAAATCAACCGCTCGACCTTGCGCGCAACATCCGCGTTGAAACCCGCCGCCACGCAATCCGCAATCGATCCGTCCTGATCCACCAGAATGTCCAACAGCCGATCCAGATCCGGATAGTCCGGCAGGCTGTCGCTGTCCTTTTGATCCTCGCGCAATTCGGCGCTTGGTGGTTTCGTGATGATACGACCTGGGATCACCTCACCAGCGTTCCCCATCATCCAGTCCCGGTGGTTGGCATTGCGCCAGCGGCACGTCTCGAACACGCGGGTTTTATACAGATCCTTGATCGGATTGTAGCCGCCCGCCATGTCGCCATAGATCGTGGCATAACCCACGGCCACCTCGGATTTGTTGCCGGTGGTCAACAGCATTTCGCCAAATTTGTTCGACAGGGCCATGAGCAGCAGACCCCGAATGCGGCTCTGGATGTTTTCCTCCGTCAATCCCTCCTCAAGCCCTTCAAACAAGGGGGCAACGGTAGACGTCACGGCAGCACGGGTCTCCGTGATCGGTACGTAGTCATAGTGGCATCCCAAGGCCTTGGCGCAGGCTTCCGCATCCTCAAGACTATGCGACGACGTGTATTCCGACGGCAGCATCACACACCGCACATTCTCTGGCCCCAAAGCATCCGCGGCAATGGTGGCCACCAACGCCGAATCCACGCCACCCGACAGGCCCAGCAACACCTTCTTGAACCCGGTCTTGCCGCAATAGTCCCGCAGAGATGTGACCATGACCCGGTAATCCTGCTCCCACTCATCCGGGTGGGCGGCAATTTCACCTGTCTGAACACGCCAGCCTTCTGGGCCGCGCTCAAGGTCAACATGCGCAACCATCTCGTCATATACAGGAAGCTGCACGGCCAGCGCACCGCCAGGGTTCAAAGCAAAGCTGCCGCCATCGAACACCTGATCATCCTGCCCCCCCACCATGTTGAGGTAGATCAGCGGCAAGCCCGTTTCGACCACACGCGACACCATGTGGTTCAGCCGGGTCTCGTACTTGCCGCGATAGTAAGGCGATCCATTCGGCACCAGTAGAAACTCGGCACCCGTCTCCTGCAATGTTTCGGATACTTCCGGGTGCCAGGCATCCTCGCAGATCGGGCTGCCGACACGAGTGTTTCCGACGGAATAGGGGCCACCCAAAGGCCCGGCATCGAAAATACGCACCTCGTCAAAGACGGTTTCATTCGGCAGGTTGTGCTTGAGCAAACGGCTGACGATCTTGCCGCCTCGACAGATGAGATAGGCGTTGTACAGCTCTGTCCCTTCTGTCCAAGGGCACCCAATAGCGAGGGTCGGCCCATCAGCGCAATCCACGGCCAGTGCTTCGACCGCCGCCATTGCCGCCGTGTGAAAGACGGGCTTCATTACAAGATCCTGCGCGTTGTAACCGGTGATGAACATCTCGGGCAGGGCAACCAAATCGGCACCGGCATCACGGCCTGCTTCCCATACGGCGCGGGCCTTGGCTGCATTGCCCGGAATGTCCCCGACAATCGGATTTAACTGCCCCAGGGTGATACGGAATGTCTCGGCCATCTTGGCGCTCCTTCAACGTCTTGGCTGATGTATCAGAAAGCATGACCGAAGGAACCCACCCGCGACATCGCGACGAGACGGCCAAGAAAATTCGCAGAATTTTCTCTCTGCGCGCGAAGCACGCGACGCAGAGCCTTAAGCCCATTGCCCCTTGCGCGCCCCTGTCTTACCCTCACGGCGCTTGCTGCTCACGAGGCAGGCCAACGAATCTGAGAGGTGAGCCATGTCCACGCCCGTACGCGGTCTGATCTTCTGCTTATGTCTTTTGCCCGGCACCGTGCTGGCCCAATCAGGCACGGTACTGACCAAGCAATATGACGACGGCGGCGTGTACGAGGGTACATTCCGCGGCGGCCTCCAGCATGGCCAAGGCACCTACAGGCTGCCCAACGGATATGAGTATTCCGGTGAATGGGTGGATGGAGAGATCAAGGGCGAAGGTACCGCACGTTTCCCCAATGGCTCGATCTACGAAGGCACATTTGCCAAGGGCAAACCTGAAGGCTTCGGCAAAATTACTTTTGCTGATGGCGGCACCTATGAGGGTGAATGGCAAACTGGCGCAATTGTTGGCGACGGCGTGGCCCTCTACGCCAATGGCGTCCGGTACGAGGGCCAGTTCCGCAACGCCAAACACCACGGCAAGGGCGTCATGCAATCACCCGGTGGCTATGAATACAAAGGCGACTGGATCGACGGGATCAAGCAAGGGATGGGCGTGATTACCTACCCCGATGGATCGGTCTATGATGGTCAGATTGAAGCGGGCAAACGCCAGGGCGAGGGCAAACTGACGACGCCAGATGGCCTGGTCTATGTTGGCCTTTGGGCCGAGGGGCAAATTGATGGCGCCGGAACGCTGACCCAACCCAATGGCGATGTCTACGAAGGGGACCTTGTGTCGGGCAAACGCGCTGGCAAGGGCCGCGTGACATATGCCAATGGCGATGTCTATGAAGGCCAGTTCAGCGATGACCGCCGCCACGGTCAGGGCACGTTCATTGGCAACGATGGCTATACCTATATCGGCCAATGGGCCGAGGGGCAGATTGAAGGCAAAGGGCGGGTCACTTACCCGGATGGCTCCGTCTACGAAGGACAATTCGTAGATGATCTCCCGCAGGGCAAAGGCAAGATCAGTTACACCGACGGCTCGGTGTTCGAAGGCGACTGGATCGCCGGAGTGATCGAAGGTCAGGGCAAGATCACCTATGCCAATGGCATCACCTATGAAGGCGGCTTCAAGAATGCGCGCAACCATGGCGCGGGCGTGATGACCTATGCCGATGGTTACCGCTATGAAGGCGCGTGGGTCGACGGCAAGCGTCAGGGCACAGGCACGGCCACCTATCCCGATGGCACGGTCTATACCGGCCAGTTTCTGGATGGCCAACGCCACGGCACGGGCAAGATCGTGATGGCCTCGGGTTTTACCTATGAAGGCGAATGGCAACAGGGCGAAATCAACGGTCAGGGCGTTGCCACCTACGCCAGCGGTGACGTGTACGAAGGCACGTTCAAGGATGGCAAGCGGCAAGGCACCGGCACCATGCGCTACGCCACTGGTGAAGAAGCAACGGGCGATTGGGAAAGTGGTGCACTGAATGAAGACAGCTAAGGCTGGCTGCATCACCCTTTGCCTGCTGGGCGCGCCCGCCGCGGCAGACTGGACTTTCGTTGAGACGTGGACCGACCCCATCAACGGATTTGACACCAAGGCGGCTGTCTCAACTGCAGACGACGGCACCACCCTGCATCTGTATCGGAACCCGGCCGGACGGGTTTACGCGCTTTTCACCCTGCCCGAGGACAAAGGTGACATCGCCGATGAAGGACAAGTGGCGACACTCACACCCGAAGGCTTCGATACCAAGGTGATCGAAGCGCGCACAGAACAGGGCCGCGTGGTCGAGTTTGCGGCCAGCACGGGTCGCGCTTTGCGCAACCGCCTGTGGCATGGCGAAGGAACAGCCCCCGCGTTCGGCACCCTGCACGACATGATCGAAGCGCCCAGCATCAGTGCAACCTTCACACTGAAGGACGGCGGTGAGCATGCGGCAACATGGTCCATGGCCGCCTCCGGCACGCCCATTGCCCAAGCCATAGGCATCACCATCGAAGGCGCCTCGGCCGGGGATGAATGGGACGATGCAGCTGCCCAGGCACTGCTGGCCGCAATGACCACATGCCAGTTCCCGAAACTGGATGTGACCTGCGTGCAGAAGGTCACAGCCTGCTCGGACAAAATCAGCAAAGACCGCGACATTGACGGCTTCGACAGCTGCGTTGCAGCCGAAGACTAGTCCGCGACCTCTAGACCTCTGCTTGATGCGGTTCTGATCGCGCCTGCACCAACTGCGCAATCCGCGCGCGCTCATCATCGGCACCGGACATCCGCGGGTCGCGCAACACAAACAGACCCAGCCGATCAGGCCCTTTGGGATCACCTGTGCCGGTCTTCAGGTCCAGCTTCTCCAGATAGTCGGCAACCGTCTTCATCTCGCCGTCGGGTGTGTCCAGAAAGGCGTCTGCAAGGGCACGCGCAACCTGCGGGGCCGCCGAAGACGTCCCGCTTTGTGCGATGTATGTGCCACTTCGCGTGCCTGCACTAACGATGCCGGGCTGCGTAAAGGACCGCTCAGATGCAGCCGAAAGCTGTACCTGCGCACCTGCCGGGAGCATATCATCACCTTTGGTCCGAAGTGCGCCTGCACAGCTGTAGCGCGCGGCGCGCAGCGTGGATTCGTCATATCCGCCAACGCGCAACACGTGCTGCCCGGTCGCCATGCCGCTCATGGTGCCAAACCGGCGCACCATTGCGCTTTGGCTGTCAGTCTCTGCCAGCCGTCCGTCGTCGGCATACAGCGCGTTCCTCGGATCAATGAAATAGCTCTGGCGCGCTCCGGTCCGCGCACCGCCAAAATCCTCATCTCGTTGAACCCAGAGTTGCAGCCCGCCGGCCACGGATTGCCCGTCAGGGTCTTCGGTGTATCCCGGAACAGGACCGGCCATGGTCTTGGTCACCCGAACGGTCCAGCGTCCCGCAGGCGCGGGCACCTGATCCGACAAGACATCTGTCGGCGCCAAGGCAATCACATGCCGCCATCGGCCATCACGATAGTGCTGAGTTGAAAGCTGCCCAACGGGCTGCGCCCCTTTCGTGATAGGGGAATGTGCCACCGTATCTGCACTGGGAAAACCATAGTCCCCTGCATCAAGCCGCCCGTGCGCTGGCGGCACCAACTCCACCCTCAGATCATCCGGGGTCAGGCCATCCGGGAACCAGATCTCAAGAAAGCTCGACGTGCGATCATCAGGCGGTAGAAACCAGTCCAATGTCGCCACGCCATCAGCCTCTGCAAAGTGTTCTTCGGTCATCACCGCATGGATGCTTTGCATGAACATGTTGCCCGAAGGCAGAATAACAGCCGTCGGATGATGCGCACGGCGGGCGGCAATCATCTCGTCAAAGGCCGCTTCGATCACGCCGTTGCCATCATGTGGTCCCGATGAATGACCGTAGCTGAGGTTCACGATCAACGGGACCCGTGCACCCGGTTTGGCATGTGCCGCCGCAATACGCTCGGCCCGGTCAAAAATGTAGTGCATGGCCGACAGCACGAACATGTCCTTGCCAAAGCCGGACGTCTCAGCACTCGCCATCGCGGGCAGGTCCACCGCTATGATATGGACACGGTCCTGCTTGGAGTCACCGTTGCCGGGTGTCTGCCCCGCAAGGCTGTCCAGAACATGGGCCCCGTGCGAGAACGCTTGATCCAGCGGATTGCGGACATCCGGATCCCCCCCACCGGCCAAACCGGCGGCACGATAAATCGCCCCCTCATCACCCGCGCATTGGTGATAAAGCGCATCAATGGTGGCCTTGTCATATTCCCGGCCAAACAACATCGGGTGTCCGGCCTGCGTTGCAGATTGGGACCAGCAATAGTCGATGCGGGTTCCCTGCCCCGCTGCATCGACAAAGTTGCGATGGCAGAAGGGAATCCCATCATCGACAATCGCTACAATGACAATGCTTTCAGGATCAGTGGCCGGGTCCGGCTCAGCACTGTCTGCCCAATCGCGGAACACGGTTTGCTCCCGCACGGGGTAGTTCACATGGCTGAAAATCCGCGGCCCGGGCGCCAGGCTTGTGAGGGTCGAAATGGCGGTCTGACCCACACACGCTTGAAAGCCCTGCAAACGGGCAGCGGTTGTGCCTTCGCGCGCGTCCTCGTTTTGATAAAACAGAGCGGGTGCAAAGCGCGACTTGAACCCCCGCGCCGTCCAAAGGGCGGGGATCAGAACCTCGCCCGTGTCGGTGCTCCAACGGCTGGGAATGTCAGACATCTCAACCGGCTCGGACGCCTCAAAGACACAAGTCAACGCATCCGAGGCGCGGTCCAGGCCCGGGTGTTTGTACCCTTTGCCCGTGCCGTACACCCACGCCTCGTAAGGGCCATCTGCGCATTCCACATGCGCTGCAGCGGGGGTCATGCCGTCGCGCGCAAGTGGTTGATGTCGTCCAGCGCGCGGCTCCAAAGCCAGGCGAACTTGCTGTCCGCCGATGGTGCCGCGACCGTCGCCCGTTCCATGCTGACACCCGCAATTGGCGTGGCTGATGTCGGATCAAACAAAGCCTTCGCATCGCGCAGGAGAAAGTCGGAACCCTGCGCAGCCGTGTCGTTTGGATCAAAAGAAAACTTCAGCAGCTCTGCATCAGCGTTCTGACCCAAGGCGGCGACAATGCGACCCACATTGATGCCAATTGTGAAACCCGCGGCACTGTCGATGGGATAGTGCACACCCGCAACGGTCCGGTTCACGGCAATACGATGCCCTGTAGCATGGATCATGTCACGGCGCTCAGCCACATGACTGATACCCGTGTCCGCCGCCTCAAGGAGTGCCACCAGCACGGTGGAAAGGGCCGCAGCCTGCGTTGCATGACCGCTTGGCAGACTGCCGTGGGACGGTGTCGGGATCAGCGGAACCAAACGGCTGTCCAGCTCGTCCGGGCGACGACAGGCAAGGGCATGCTTGACCGGCATCGAACACAGGCCCGCCAGATGCTGAACAAACTGCAGCAATTCAATGAGATGCTTCGACCGGGCGGCGGGCAAGGCAATGATAGGCGCAAAAAACTCGGTCACGCCACCTGTCTGGGCTACGATTTCAGCGGCGCGGTCGCCTCGCTGATCCATGTAATAGCGCACAAGGTTGACCTGGGTGGCCAGCGTTTCGGCGGACGCTGGTACAAAAGTGGCAAAATCGGTGCCGGCCCAGGACAAGGCTGCGCGGCCAGCATCGGGATCCGGGGTATATGCAGCTTTGAAGCTTTCGAGAAACTCCATGGTCAACAACATTGACCGG
Source organism: Tateyamaria omphalii (assembly GCF_014651375.1). Lineage (GTDB taxonomy): Bacteria > Pseudomonadota > Alphaproteobacteria > Rhodobacterales > Rhodobacteraceae > Tateyamaria > Tateyamaria omphalii. The sequence goes on along the minus strand of NZ_BMWT01000001.1, from coordinate 804,758 downwards.
ACGTCCTGCCCATAACGATCCATGTGATCGGTGGCGTTTGGGGTCAGTGTCCCACCGCCAAACACCGGGAAGTCATCAGTGCCTGCAAGGTGAACAACCGCCATTGTGCTGGATTGTACCGCCCCACCCGCGGCATAGACGCCAGATGCGCCGGCATGCCCAGCGTGACCGGCATATCCGGCGTGGCCCGCATGTCCGGCGTGACCCGCATGCCCGGCATGACCCGCATGCCCGGCATGACCCGCGTGCCCAGCGTGACCCGCATGCCCGGCGTGACCCGCGTGCCCGGCGTGACCCGCATGCCCAGCGTGGAATGGTCCAAATAACGACATTTACCTCTCCCTTTGTGTTCCAAATAACTTTGTAAAAACTAGAAACCGGCCGCCTTCAATGCAGTAACCATGCGGCCGCCTACGTCGAATTCCGCAGCTGGATGCGATCGGCGATACTCTTCCAAATCAAAATAGGGAAGCTGGCGGCGCAGACGTTCACCAGTCTGCGCAACAAGCTCGTCCTGTCCCAGATGATAGTGGGCACATAGCTTTGTTCTCAGGGTCGACACATGGCGAGCGTTCAAATCCAGCGACAGGTCGGCCAACTCAACGGCCCTTTGATAATCTCCAGCCGACACATGTGCGAAGGCCGCAAATGAATGAAACAGATACCCCAACGGGTCTATGGGTGACAGGCGGTGCGCTTTCTCGACATATTCAACCGCTTTCTCCGAGCTGTCTCTGAAGGCATGCATGACACCGCTGAACAACCACGACATTGAGTCATTGGGGTTAACTTCAAGTGCTTTTGCGAACCGTTTCTCAGCCACACCTTGCCTGTTGTTGAGCGCCGAGTGCACAACACCATCCACAGCAAGACACAGTGAATTGTCAGGATCGATGTCGAGCGCACGCTGCGTTAGCTCAGACGCCTGTAGTGCGTCAGACTTCGGGTCCGAGCTCCAGCCATTCCAAATGGACATGATGTACCAGTCGCCCAGCCAGGCCAAAGGCTCGGGTGCATAAGGGGCGCGGGCCACAGATTCCTCGATCAATTGGCGCGCGCGCGCGAAATTGGCCAGCTTCAATTCGTGCATCATGCCCACGCCAGCCAATAGCAGACGATGATCATCCAGATCAGCAATGTGCCGCCCGCGCGCATAGCGCACCGTGTCGGACGCAATCATGCGGCCTACTGCGGTTGTCAGTTCTGCAATGGCGTCGCTTTCAGACGACAAGAACTCTCCGACGGGAGCCGTGAAAGATCGCGTCCAAAGAATACGGCCTGTTGAGGTATCGATGAAGTCTGCGTTCAGCGACACATTCATATCCTGCGCACGCAGTGATCCGGTCAGACAGTAGTGCGCACCAAGCGTGTCGTGAACTGTCTGCATATCGATCTGTTGCTGGCTCAGCTGGCGCGCCGACATGTGCGAGATCACCGACATCAAGCTCGACTTGGAGAGTGACCTGCAAACCTCTTCGGCAACGAAGTCGCCCATTGCACTCAGGCTGGGGTCGCCAGACACAAGCCGAAAAGGGACCACGGCAACCGTGGGCAAAATCGACGGCGGCGGGGGCTGGTGAGACGTGCTGAAGAGGCCATAGATCTGACTTGGGTTCTGCCGAATATTCTCCAGCCATTCTTCGAACCCCTGTTCCCGAATGTCCAAACCTTCAAGAAAGGTGGCGCCACCGGGTCGACCCAGGAAACGGACATGCTGCAGGTTCAGGGCCAGTTCGGAATGCGTTGTGGTTAGGAACTGGTCAAAATCGTCGCCCAAGTGCGATTTGATATCCGAGACAGCGCGCCTCAAACTCTGCCGTCCGCTGTCAAAAGTTGACCTGCCCCACAAAGTGTCTTGTAGGAAGCTACGCGTGCGGCGCCCAAACGGAGCCGTCGCAAGCAAAGCAAACAATGCCTTGTGTTTGGTTCCTGTGATCTCATAACCGTCGGCGCCCGCTTTGCGGACGACACAAGGCCCGAACAGATTGATCTCCAGCACTTTTCCGTCCACGGATACGCCCCCAGCACCACACACCAACCCTAGCGGAACTCCGTAACGCGAAAAAGCGACTTCACGCTTTATTCACGCGCGGCACGGCTCGGAACCTGCCATATTTGTGTCAGAACACAGGGCCGCACCCGTGGCTTTCAACGTATGGGAGAAACGCGATGACGATCAAACCCAAGTTCATACCGGAAGTGGAGGCGCCGCAAGGACCATTGACGGCGCGCGACGTCATCGATTTCCACCTGCGCTGGGACGAATTCCGTCCTGTAGCCAAGTCGATTCATGGGCTTCTCGACCTGTCCCAGGATCAGGCCGAAGCACTCTACTGGCTCATTGAGCTGTCAGATCGCGTGCATCAGGAAGACCTCAAGTAACGTGGCGCAGCCACATGCCGCAACGCAATTTACGCGTTTGCAGCGGCTGCGCGACACCCCAATTTTAGCAAGTCATTCTTCCACGACCAAGCCCCAAAGGCGTCCCAGAAACGGTCGTGAAATTCATTAAACCCAGTTTCGGGCCACCGTTTTTCCCAGGTGGCCCGAAATGGCCGGAACCCACCTGTGTATTGTATTGGGGGGAAGCGTACAGTGTCCGGCCATCTATCCATCCGCAAACGGTTTGCCAAACACGTCCGGCAATCAAACAACCTCACCCGCTGACATCCGATCCAGAAAAGCGTCTGCCTCGCGCAGCACGGTTTCGCGCCGCGTCGCATCCATACGGTCCCAAGTCCTGTACATGTTGCCCATCCGCGCATTGTTTGAAAAACGATCCCGGTGCCGATCCAGAAAATGCCAGTACAGCAGGTTGAACGGACACGCCCCGTCGCCAGTCTTGACGCTCACCTTGTAATGACACCCTTTGCAGTAATCCGACATCCGATTGATGTAGGCCCCCGACGACACGTAGGGCTTTGACGCGATCACACCGCCATCGGCAAACAACGACATGCCCACCACATTCGGTGCCTCGACCCATTCAAACGCATCGGCATAAACAGCCAGATACCACTCCGACACCTCGGCCGGGTCCAACCCCGCCAAAAGCGCAAAGTTCCCGGTCACCATCAACCGCTGGATATGATGGGCATAGGCTTCGGCCTTGGTCTGCTCAACGGCCTTGGACACACAGCGCATCCGCGTCTCCGCACCCCAATAGAAATCAGGCAGCTTACGCTGATGGTTTAGCCCATTGCGGCGTGGATAATCCGGCCCTTCTAGGAAATAGATGCCGCGCACATATTCCCGCCACCCGATGATCTGACGAATGAAACCCTCGGCCGCGTTGATGGGCGCGTGCCGCTCCTTCCATGCCTGTTCAACCGCCCGACAAACCTCCAACGGGTCCAACAGCCCGATGTTGATGTAGGGCGCCACCAGTGCGTGATAGAGAAACCGGTTGTCCGCCAGCATCGCATCCTGAAAGTCCCCAAAGCGGGGCAAGGCATAGGTGACGAAGTGGGTCAGCGCCCGCTGCGCCTGTTCAGGGTCAGTGGCAAACCAAAACAGGCGCAGATTACCGAAATGATTGCCAAAGCGGCGCTCCACCAGGTCCAGCACCTCCTCAACCACAGCATCGGGTGTGAACTGAAGCGGCCCGCTGAACGCGACATCCTCTGGCGCGGGCTTGCGGTTCTCGTGGTCGTAATTCCACTTGCCCCCTGCAGGTTTATCCCCCTCCATCAACAAGCCCGTCTTGCGCCGCATCTCGCGATAGAAGTACTCCATCCGCAACGCCTTGCGCCCTTCGGCCCACTCCTCGAATTCCTTGTGCGAGGCGATGAAACGATCATCCTCCAGCAGCGTGATCTTCAGCGGACAATCCTCAAGCGCGGCGATCAATCGATGCTCCCCGGGCCGCGTGGCGATTACGTCGGACACGCCATGCTGCTCGGCCCGCCGCAACAGCTCACCCGGGATGGACTGGCTGTTCTCGGTGTCATCCAGCTCGGAATAGGCAACGGTCCACCCATCTTCCCGCAACCGCGCCGCAAACTTGCGCATGGCAGCCAGAATCAGCGCTATCTTCTTGGGGTGGTGGGGCACATAAGACCCCTCCTCCGCCACCTCGGCCATCACGACCACATCGCGCGACTTGTCCGCCTCCCGCAACGCCGCGACGCTCTCGGTCAACTGATCTCCCAACACCAAAACCAACCGGCTCACCACGGCACCTCTGTCCCCGAATAGTCAAAGAACTTGCCCGTCTGCTCTGGCCCCAACCCGTCCATGACGGCAATTAACTCAGCTGCCGCCTGCGCAGGCAGCACAGACGGATGCCGCCCGACATACTTTTGTGTAAACGCTGTCGCCACAGTCCCCGGATGCAACGCCACCAAAGCAGCTCGCTTGTGCGTCCGCGCCAACTCAATCGATGCCGTCCGCACAATCTGGTTCACCGCCGCCTTCGCCGCCCGATAGGAAATCCAGCCACCAATCCTGTTGTCGCCAATCGACCCGACCCGGGCCGACAAGACGGCCAAGACCGATGGCGCGTCGCGCACCATAAGCCGGTGCGCGTGGCTCAGAACAAGGGCCGGGCCAACGGCATTCAGCGCAAACTGATCCAGCATCGCAGCTGCATCCAGACCCTTGATGGTTTTTTCGGGCTCCGCCCCATCAATCTCCAACGCGCCCGTCGCTACAACGATCCGATCATAGGAACCCCGCCCCGCCAGATGCCGCTCCACGGATGCTGCGTCTGTCACATCGAAACCATCCACCGACCGCGACAACCGATCCACCATGGCCCCGCGTGCTGCAAACCCGTCAGCCAGTGCAGACCCGATCCCGCCAGACGCACCCAATATCAAAACCTTATCCATGGACGCAGAGCTAGCCGCCCAACTCGATCTATCAACTTCATCTTGCAAAATAAACTCTCCCCGAAGGGCCGATCCGCAACAGGCACAACATCCGGAATTCCCCACTTCCCATTCACCAAAAGCGCGGTATAAATACGACCATGACACACGCCACGCATATCCCGACTGCTCGCCATCCTGGCGCGTCTCTGCGTGGCCTCCTGCTCCTAATCCGCCTCTGAGCGTGCCCATCGGCGCGACCGCTCAGAGGATGCCTCTCGCGCCAAGGCTTTAGGACAGAAAAAGAGAATTCAAATGACCCAAGACACGAAAACTCAGGATCGGGTTGTCATCTTTGACACAACCCTCCGCGACGGCGAACAATCCCCCGGCGCCACCATGACACACGCCGAAAAGCTGGAGATTGCAGGCCTGCTGGACGACATGGGCGTCGACATCATCGAAGCGGGCTTCCCGATCGCCTCCGAGGGCGATTTCAACGCCGTCTCCGAGATCGCCAAGAACGCCGAAACTTCAGTGATCTGCGGCCTCGCCCGCGCCCAGATCGGCGACATCGATCGGTGCTGGGAGGCCGTGAAACACGCCAAGCAACCCCGCATCCACACGTTCATCGGCACCTCGCCGCTGCACCGGGCCATTCCAAACCTGACACGGGACGAAATGGCCGAACGGATCGAACAGACCGTGACCCATGCCCGCAACCTCTGCGACAACGTGCAGTGGTCGCCCATGGACGCCACGCGGACCGAACTCGACTACCTCTACCGCGTGGTTGAGATTGCGATCAAAGCGGGGGCGACCACGATCAACATCCCCGACACGGTCGGCTACACCGCCCCGCGCGAAAGCGCCGACCTGATCCGCAAACTGATCGAAAACGTGCCCGGTGCGGACGAGATCATCTTCGCCACCCACTGCCACAACGACCTTGGCATGGCGACGGCCAACAGCCTCGCTGCCGTCGAGGCGGGCGCCCGCCAGATCGAATGCACAATCAACGGTCTGGGCGAACGGGCGGGCAACACCGCACTGGAGGAGGTCGTGATGGCCCTCAAGGTCCGCAACGACATCATGCCCTTCCAGACGGGCATCGACTCGACCAAGATCATGAACATCTCCCGCCGCGTGGCCGCCGTCTCGGGCTTCCCTGTCCAGTTCAATAAGGCCATCGTCGGCAAGAACGCCTTCGCCCACGAATCCGGCATCCACCAGGACGGAATGCTGAAAAACGCCGAAACGTTCGAGATCATGCGCCCCGAGGACGTGGGCCTCAGCGAAACCAACCTTGTCATGGGCAAGCACTCAGGGAGAGCAGCCCTGCGCGACAAGCTTGAACAACTGGGCTTTGAAGTGGGTGACAACCAGCTCAAGGACGTCTTCGTCCGGTTCAAGGCACTTGCCGACCGGAAAAAGGAAATCTTCGATGACGACCTGATCGCACTCATGCGCACGTCCTCTGACCCCGAAGACGAACGGCTCAAGATCGAGAAACTGGCTGTCCGCTGCGGCACCGAAGGCCCGCAAGTGGCCGACCTGGTGATGGAGATCGACGGCGAGCGGCACATGACGACCCAAACCGGCGACGGCCCGGTCGATGCGACGTTCAACGCGGTCAAGGCGCTGTTCCCGCATGAGGCAAAGCTGCAGCTCTACCAAGTCCACGCCGTGACCGAGGGCACAGATGCGCAAGCCACGGTCTCGGTCCGCATGGAAGAAGCCGGCCGCATCGTCACCGGCCAGTCCGCCGACACCGATACGGTCGTCGCCAGCGCCAAAGCCTACGTCCACGCCCTCAACCGCTTGCTGGTGCGGCGCGAAAAGGGCGGCAAGGACAAGGCCGAGATCAGCTATAAGGACGTCAGCTAACGCTTGGGCGGGCGACACGCCCGCCTTACAACTCCTTCGCTGCCCACACCCTGTAAGGCGGACGTGTCGTCCGCCTTTCTTTCTTCTATATTGGTCGCATGCAATACCACCTCAACGGCTTCCGCCCGGGCGATCCCAAACGCCAGCCAGCCACCCAGAACACCAAAACAGACACCGACGTCCTGATCGTCGGCACTGGGCCCGCAGGGCTCACCCTCGCCGCCTACCTCGCGCAATTCTCCCACATCCGCACCCGGATCGTCGAGCAACGCGACGGCCCGCTGGTCATGGGGCAAGCCGACGGCATCGCCTGCCGCACGATGGAGATGTTCGAGGCATTCGGCTTTGCCCACCTCGTCGACCGCGAAGCCTACCACGTGAACGAAACCACCTTCTGGAACCCCGACAACACGGGCACGATCACCCGCACAGGCCGCATCGATGACGTCGAAGCCGGGCTGTCAGAGATGCCGCACGTGATCCTAAGCCAAGCGCGGGTGCACGACTTCTACCTCGACCTGATGCGCAACGCCCCGACGCGCCTCGAACCCGAGTACGGCACCCAGGTCACGGGCCTGACCATCCCTGACGAAGGCCCTGTTTCGGTCGAAACGAACCACGGCACGATCCAGGCACACTACGTCGTCGGCTGCGACGGCGCCCGCAGTGCGGTGCGCCGAGCACTCGACATCCCGCTCAAGGGTGAGGCCGAAAACGCCGCATGGGGGGTCATGGATATCCTCGCCACCACCGACTTCCCCGACATCCGGCTCAAGACAGCCATCCAGTCAAAGAACCAGGGCAGCCTCCTGATCATCCCGCGCGAAGGCGGGTATATGGTCCGCTTCTATATCGAACTGGCCAAACTCAACCCCAATGAACGGGTGGCAGACCGTGACCTGACACCCGACGACCTGATCGCAGCCGCAAAACTCATCCTCGCGCCCTACACGCTCTACGTCAAAGACATCGTCTGGTGGTCCGTCTACGAAATCGGGCAGCGGGTGACCGACCAGTTCGCCGACACAGGCCCCAATGACGACATACCTCCAAGGGTCTTCATCGCGGGCGACGCATGCCACACCCACAGCCCCAAGGCAGGGCAAGGCATGAACGTATCGATGCAGGACGCGTTCAACCTCGGTTGGAAACTGCAATCAGTACTTGATGGGCGGGCTTCGCACGACCTCTTGCACACATACTCCGCCGAACGGCGGGCTATCGCACAGGAGCTGATCGACTTCGACCGTGAATTTGCCCGTGCCTTTGCCGCGCGGGGACAGGATCCGCAAACCTTCCAAAACCACTTTCAGAAGCACGCCCGCTATACTGCGGGGATCGAAACGCACTACAAACCCGGACCACTTACAGCCGCCGACACACACCAACACCTCGCCACAGGCTACCCCATTGGCAAGCGGTTCCACTCCGCCCCTGTGATCCGCTGGGCCGACGCCCATAAGATGCAGTTGGGCCACACGATCCTCGCCGATGGCCGCTGGCGGCTCTTCCACTTTGCGGGCAATACGGACCACACAGAAACGCTGGCCAGCATCATCGCGCAACACGCGCCCAAAGGCGCAGAACCTGACGCCATCATCGACTTGCGCACCATCGTACAAACCCCGCACCGCGAGGCTCAGGCAACTGCGGCGCACATGCCCGCAAAGGGACAATTTCACCTGCAAGACAGGGAAAAACTCTTCTGCCCGGACCCCGGTTCCAACATCTTCGACATGCGCGCGATAGACCGTGAAATCGGGGCGCTCGTTCTCGTGCGCCCCGATCAGTACGTGTCACATGTCTTGCCACCGGGGCAGCAGGACGCACTCGTTACATGGTTAAGCCAAATCGTCGGCAGCGCTTAGCCGCTTGCCCCATCGGCATCGAACATCAGGCGCAGGGTTACCGGCACCGCACGAACGATGTTCGGCAGACTGGCCAGCTCCATCAGCTTGTCTACAGCAGGATCAATTTCGGCATCGGCGGTGGACAGGAACATCATGCTGTCCGTCGTGACCATCACCTTGTTTTCCGTCAGGCGCATCACGAACATGTCGCCATACATCGGCACCTCGACACCCAGCAGATCAAGGTTGCCCTCAACCTCCATCACGGTGCTGTCGCCCACGGCGACCGCTTCCATCGCAGCCATATCGATCTGGGCCGAAATCGACGCGCGGGGTGCGTTCTTGAAGACGTGCTCGACCATCCGCTCATTCCGAATGTCGATATTCGTTTCAACCGAGGACAAGTCGATACCAAGCGTCACGCTGCCATCTTCGGCAACCGTGCCGTCGATCGACGAAAAGCTGTGCACCTCGCCCGTGTCGTTGAACTTGATCGACCCGAATGCCAGCTTCGATGCGCCACCGTCCAGCGTCCAGCTGTCGGCGTGCACCGTGGTCGCGGCCAGTGCCAATCCAAGGCCCAGCGCGGCCGTGCGAAGTGAAAACATGTTGTCCTCCCGAATTGAATAATGATCCAGGCAGATGCGCCCGGTTCATACAACAACACCGCACACACCATGATTATTCACTGCGTCCGGGAAAAAATTTTCATGGCACGGCGACGGCTTGGCAGGACCTTGCCGATTGCCCCTTGTTTTCGGCCCTTTCGTCCCAATGCCCGCGCCCGTATAAAGCGGTCGGTCCGCGCCTCGTCCTGAGTCGCGGACCCAACATCATTGGGGCCACGCAAAGGCAAGGGGCACGGGGCATGTCAGTATTCGGAAATCTGGGTGGGCTGTTTTCGTCCGACATGGCGATTGACCTCGGCACCGCCAACACATTGGTCTATGTCAAAGGGCGCGGCGTGATCCTGTCCGAGCCCTCGGTGGTGGCCTACCACGTCAAGGACGGTGTGAAAAAAGTGCTGGCCGTGGGCGAAGACGCCAAGCTGATGCTGGGCCGGACACCCGGCAGTATCGAAGCCATTCGGCCGATGCGCGAGGGTGTGATCGCCGACTTCGACACCGCCGAAGAGATGATCAAGCACTTCATTCGTAAGGTGCACAAACGCTCAACCTTCTCGAAGCCAAAAATCATTGTTTGCGTCCCTCACGGCGCAACCCCTGTTGAAAAGCGCGCAATCCGTCAATCGGTGCTGTCCGCTGGCGCCCGCCGCGCGGGCCTGATTGCAGAACCCATCGCCGCCGCCATCGGTGCAGGCATGCCCATCACCGACCCAACCGGCAACATGGTCGTCGACATCGGCGGTGGTACGACTGAAGTGGCTGTTCTGTCGCTTGGCGACATCGTCTACGCCCGCTCGGTCCGCGTCGGTGGTGACCGTATGGATGAGGCGATCATCTCCTACCTGCGTCGCCAGCAGAACCTTCTGGTGGGTGAAACGACCGCCGAACGGATCAAGACCAGCATCGGCACCGCCCGTATGCCCGATGACGGGCGCGGCACGTCGATGCAAATCCGGGGCCGCGACCTTCTGAACGGTGTGCCGAAGGAAATCGAAGTCACACAGGCCCAGATTGCCGAGGCGCTGGCCGAACCCGTCCAGCAAATCTGCGAAGCGGTGATGACCGCGCTCGAAACCACGCCGCCAGACCTTGCCGCCGACATTGTGGATCGGGGTGTGATGCTGACCGGCGGCGGCGCGCTGCTGGGTGATCTGGACCTCGCGCTGCGCGAACAGACCGGCCTCGCCGTGTCCATCGCTGACGAAAGCTTGAACTGCGTGGCGCTTGGCACGGGCAAGGCGCTGGAATATGAAAAACAACTGCGTCACGCCATCGACTATGACAGTTAACGCAAATTAACTTTTACTCAAACCTAAGTCTCTGATAAGGTTCGGGAAAAGTGAAGTGTCCCCGCGGGGACAGATTTTGGCCGCTTGCCACGTTGTGGTAAATGTCGGACCATTCGGGGAACGGACCAGATCTTGAGGTGATACCGCCTTGGCCAAGGACCGCGCACAGGTAGACTACGGCGGCCCGCTGCGGCGGCTGGTTCTGGCTGTGCTGGTGCTGGTTCTGGCGGGCACGTTCCTGCTCTGGCGTATTGACAGCCCGCGCGTCGAACGGTTCCGGGCGCAGGTGACGGACCGGGTTGTGCCCAACATGGATTGGGCCATGGCGCCGGTCACGGGAACGATCAACCTGTTCCGCGATTTCCAAAGCTACCGCCGCATTGCCGAACAGAACACCGAACTGCGCCGCGAGTTGCGCCAGATGCAGGCGTGGAAAGAGGCGGCGCTCCAGCTCGAACAGGAAAACGCGCGGCTTCTGGACCTCAACAACGTCCGGCTCGACCCCCGCCTGACCTACATCACCGGTGTTGTATTGGCAGACTCGGGTTCACCCTTCCGCCAGTCCGTCCTGCTGAATGTGGGTGCGCGTGATGGCATCGTCGAAGGTTGGGCGACCATGGACGGCATCGGTCTTGTGGGCCGCATCTCCGGCGTCGCACAGAATACGGCGCGGGTGATCATGGTCACCGACGCCTCAAGCCGCGTGCCCGCGATCATTCAACCCTCGGGACAACAGGCGATTGTGGCGGGCGACAACTCTGCAGCGCCTCCAATCGACTTCCTCGAAAACCCGGACCTGGTCCGCCCAGGAGATCGGGTGATCAGCAGCGGTGATGGCGGCGTGTTCCCCGCAGGCCTGCTGATCGGACAGGTTGCCGCTGATCCTGGCGGACGGTTGCGAGTCCGGCTGGCCGCCGACTACGAGCGGCTCGAATTCCTGCGTGTGCTGCGCCACTACGGCACGGAACCGGTCAACGACGACAGCAATGTGCTAGCCCCTGGCGGTGCTGCGCTGCTGGAAACCGAGGTGACAGAATGACCGAAAGTGCCACGTCTCATCTTTGGGCCATGCGGGTTTGGTTCATGGTTCTGGTCACCACAATCCTGTTCTTCCACCTGCTGCCCCTGCAAACGGCGACCGATGGGTTGATCTGGCCAGACTTTCTGTTGGCCTTCGCGCTGGCATGGTCCGTGCGCCGCCCGGAATACGTTCCAGCCACGCTGCTGGCCCTGACCTTTCTGATGGCCGATCTTCTGCTGCAAAGGCCGCCAGGCTTGTGGGCTTTGCTTGCCCTGATCGCCTGTGAACAGATGAAGTTGCAATCGCGGTCCTTGCGCGATGCCAGTCTTGCCACCGAACTGGTCTCAGCCGTGCTATGGATCGTGGGCATCGGCATTGCGTACCGTCTGGCGCTGGCCATTTTCCTGGTCGAAGTCCCTCAGCTCGGTCCTGCCCTGATCCAGATCGTGATGACAGCGGTTGCATACCCTGCGGTCGTAGCCGTGACCCATCTGCTGATGGGCGTGCGCAAACCAACACCCGGTGACATTGATGGCAAGGGAGTGCGGTCATGAAGCGACCTCGCGTTGATACTGAGGCAAACCACCGCCTGGTCACTCGGCGGGCCGCAATCCTTGGCGGTGTGCAATTGGCTTTTGTCGGTGCACTCGGTGCCCGAATGCAATTTCTGCAGGTCGATCAGGCCGATCAATTCCGCCTCTTGGCCGAGGAAAACCGGATCAACATTCGGCTTATCCCTCCGTCACGTGGCGAAATCTTTGATCGCAATGGCGTGCCGTTGGCGCGCAACGTCCCCAGCTACCGCATTGTCATCGTCCGCGAAGACGCCGGCGAGGTCGAGGATGTGGTGCAGAACCTCAGCAAACTCGTTTCACTCGACCCTGACGAGGTCGAACGGGCAATGGCAGAGATGAAACGCTCGGCACCTTTCCTGCCCATCACCTTTGCAGAGGAAGTCAGCTGGGAAGACCTGAGCCGCGTCAGCGTGAACGCCCCGGCCCTGCCCGGCGTGACGCCGGAAGTGGGCCTAAGCCGCGTGTATCCGCTGGGGTCGGACTATGCCCACGTATTGGGTTATGTCGGGCCGGTCAGCGACTACGATCTCGAGCGGATCGAGGATCCGGACCAGCTGCTGCGCATCCCCCGGTTCCAGATCGGCAAGGTCGGTGTCGAAGCCAAGATTGAGGAAACCTTGCGGGGCAAGGCAGGCGCGCGCCGGGTCGAGGTTAACGCGGCAGGCCGCGTCATGCGGGAACTCGATCGGCAAAATGGCATCCCCGGTTCGGATATGCAGCTGACCATTGATGCCAAGCTGCAAAGCTACGTGCAGGCCCGGTTGAACGGGGAAAGCGCCAGCGCCATCGTGATGGATGTGCAGTCAGGCGACCTGCTGGCCATCGCCTCGGCCCCCACTTTTGACCCGAACCTTTTTGTGCGCGGAATTTCCAGCCGGGATTACAAGGCACTGACGGAAAACAAGTATCGCCCTCTCGCCTCGAAATCCGTGCAGGGTACCTATCCGCCCGGTTCGACCTTCAAGATGATCACGGCCATGGCCGCGCTTGAGGATGGGCTGATTGGCCCGGATGAGACCGTCTATTGCCCCGGCCATATGGAAGTGGCCGGTCGCCGCTTTCACTGTTGGAAAAGTGCGGGGCATGGATGGGTTGATCTGGAAACATCGCTCAAACGATCCTGCGACGTTTACTACTATGATCTTGCGGTCAAAGTAGGGATTGAAAAGATCACCGCCATGGCCAATCGTTTTGGACTAGGCGAACGCCACGACATCCCAATGTCAGCGGTGGCCAAAGGTCTAACGCCGACCAAGGACTGGAAGCGACGTGTACATGATCAAAGCTGGGTCGTGGGCGACACCGTGAATGCCTCGATCGGCCAGGGCTTCCTACTTGCATCCCCCCTGCAACTGGCGGTGATGACGGCGCGTTTGGCATCAGGTAAAGCCGTCAAGCCACGTCTAATTAAGACAATTGACGGGATTGAGCAGCCCTCTGATGCGGGTACAGACATGGGGATGAACGAAAACAACCTGCGCAAGATGCGCCGCGCCATGTACGCCGTGGTCAATGATCGGCGCGGGACAGCGTATGGCAGCCGCATCATCGAAGACGCGATGCGCATGGCGGGCAAGACCGGAACCACTCAGGTGCGCAACATCAGCGCCGCTGAAAGACGCGCAGGGGTTATCAGGAACGAAGACCTGCCATGGGAACGGCGGGATCATGCGTTGTTCGTGAACTTTGCGCCCTACGACAATCCAACAATTGCCGTTGCTGTCGTGGTTGAACATGGTGGTGGCGGGGCCAAGGTCGCGGCCCCAATTGCCCGGGACATAACATTACAAGCGCTCTACGAAGGTGAGCCCCCGCTCGAGGCCTACCCGACCAAGGATCGTGGCCGCATCGAAACGCAGCAGCAGATGCTGCGCGGTATGCAACCAGTCGCCAACATCGCGGGAAGCGATCAGGCATGAGTTATCTTGAATACACGGTCAAACATGTCCCCACGGGGCCACGCAAGATCCTGTTCCTGAACTGGCCCCTCGCCCTGCTGCTGGCCGCTGTGGCGGGCGTTGGGTTCCTCATGCTGTATTCGGTTGCCGGCGGATCATTCAGCCCATGGGCCGAGCCGCAAATGAAACGCTTTGCCATGGGCTTTGTGCTGATGCTGATCGTGGCGATGGTGCCGATCTGGTTCTGGCGCAACATGGCTGGTGTCGCGTTTGCCGGGACATTGCTGTTGCTTTTGGGCGTTGAATTGTTCGGGTCCGTGGGTAAGGGCGCGCAGCGATGGATTGATCTGGGTTTCATGCGGTTGCAGCCCTCGGAATTGGCCAAGGTCACGCTGGTGATGATCCTGGCTGCCTATTACGACTGGTTGCCCAGCCACAAGAAATCGCGTCCGTTCTGGGTGCTCATCCCTGTTGTGCTGATCCTGCTGCCTGTGGCGATGGTGCTGCGTCAACCTGATCTGGGCACGTCGATCCTGCTGCTGGCCGCCGGGGGCGGGATGATGTTTGTCGCCGGTGTTCACTGGGCCTATTTCGCAGCCGTGATCGGCGCGGGCGTAGGTCTGATTACAGCCGTCTTCCAGTTCCGTGGCACCGAATGGCAGTTGCTGAAGGACTATCAGTACAGGCGGATCGATACGTTCCTTGATCCAGCCTCGGACCCGCTAGGGGCAGGTTACCACATCACACAGTCCAAGATCGCGCTGGGATCGGGCGGTTGGACAGGCCGGGGTTTCATGCAGGGCACGCAGTCGCGGCTGAACTTCCTGCCGGAAAAGCACACCGACTTCATCTTTACCACTCTGGCCGAAGAGTTTGGGTTCATCGGGGCGTTTTCGCTGCTGGTCCTTTACGCCCTGATCATCCTGTTCTGCGTGGCCTCGGCCCTCGCAAACAAGGACCGGTTTTCGTCGTTGTTGACCCTGGGAATCGCGCTGAACTTTTTCCTGTTCTTTGCCGTCAACATGTCGATGGTCATGGGCTTGGCCCCGGTCGTGGGTGTGCCGCTGCCGCTTGTCAGCTATGGCGGATCGGCCATGCTGGTTCTCATGTTGGCCTTCGGTCTGGCACAAAGCGCGCATGTGCATCGACCCCGACACGGGCACTGATCGTGCATCATCTTGATCCGTTTCGTGCGCGGACTGTGTTGCCATTGGACCTCGAACACTCCGCAGGATGGCAGTTGAAGCGATACGCCATTCTGGCAGATGACCGCGCGTTCTCGGACGAGATTGCAGCGGCTGCAACCGCCGCCGCGTTTAATCGCTTGCCGCAGGCTAGCACCCTGGGCGATGCGGATAGCAACCATGGTGTCGGCTTTCAATTGATCCATTTTGCCGAGACCGCCGTGGTGTCACCGGTGTTCTATTGGCAGTGGAGCAGCGTGTTGGCGCATATTGATCAGCTGCGCGCCCCTTGGGACGACCCCACACACTTTGATACAGGCAAGACGGAGGTCTTTGGCTGCGTCTGGGAGATGGAGATCGTGGCATTTGAAACGCGTGCATGGACATCCACGATGCTGACCGATCACGGTGCCCCGCACGAAAGGCTGAAGGCGTACTTGGAAAAGGCGGCCACCTGATCGTTCCATCGCGGATCCATGTGGGCAGCATCACAAGACGCGGTTTTGCATTCACCCTCTTCAACGCTACACCGACACCCAAACGACTTTGACGCGGAGATGCCCATGGCCCTGTTTCACCTTGCCTTCAACGTGACCGATCTGGATGCGACCCGCGCGTTCTATGGTGATCTGCTGGGCTGTGCCGAAGGGCGCAGCACGGACACGTGGGTGGATTTCGATTTCTTCGGCCACCAGCTGAGTTGCCATCTGGGCAAGCCGTTTGACAGTGCGCCAACTGGCAAAGTCGGTGAGCATCATGTGCCGATGCCCCATTTCGGGGCCGTCCTGCCAATGTCAGACTGGCGCGCGCTGGCAAGCAAGCTCGAAGCCGAGGGTGTCGATTTCATCCTGTCCCCGCAGATACGGTTTGAAGGGCAGCCGGGAGAGCAGAGCACAATGTTCTTTACCGACCCGTCCGGCAACCCGATCGAGATCAAGGGCATGGCCGATCTGGACGGGGCTTTTGCCACATGAGCGTGAATGTCCTGTTTGCCGCCACCGAAGACCGTTGGACCGAATACGAAGCGCCCTTGCGCAAGGAGATCGCTGCAGTTGGTGTGGATGCCAATATCGCGACCGACATCCCCACCGATCAAGTCGACTACATCGTCTATGCCCCCAATTCAGAAGTGAAGGATTTCACCCCGTTCACCCGAGCCAAGGCGGTGTTGAACCTGTGGGCGGGGGTCGAGGCCATCGTCGGCAATCCGACCCTGCACCTGCCTTTGGCCCGCATGGTGGACCCAGCGCTGACCCAAGGAATGATCGAATGGGTAACCGGTCATATCCTGCGCCTGCACTTGGGCATGGATGCGCATATCAATGCTGCCCCGGGCACATGGGAACCAAACGCACCGCCCCTGTCCTTTGACACCAGGGTGACAGTGCTGGGATTGGGTGAGTTGGGGGCTGCATGTGCCACGGCGCTGGCTGGGCTGGGCTTTACCGTGACGGGTTGGAGCCGGTCCCCAAAGGACATTCCCGGCGTCACATGCCTCTCCGGTGCGGAGGGGCTGGATCAGGCGCTCAGCATGGCAGATTACTGCGTTCTGCTCTTGCCCAAGACCCCGGCAACCGAGAACACTCTGAACGCCCACACGCTGGCCTTGATGCCCGAGGGTGCGCGCATCCTGAACCCGGGACGCGGCCCCTTGATCGATGATGAAGCGTTGCTGGCGGCCCTGGACACGGGCCACATAGATCACGCCACGCTGGACGTGTTTCGCGTTGAACCCTTGCCCGCAGATCACCGCTACTGGACCCACCCGCGCGTCACGGTGACACCGCATGTCGCATCAGAGACCCGCGCGGCCTATTCCAGCAAGACCGTTGCCGAGAATATCCGCCGGGGCGAGGCAGGGGAGCCATTCCTGTACCTTGTGGACCGATCAGCAGGGTACTGAACCGTCTCTTCGGCCAGAGCTACGCACAACCGAAAGCGGCTTGCGCAGACTGCCACGTCAGCCTGGGTGTTCGCGCACCACCGGTAACGCGCCGCTCATTCCGAATTTAGGCGGCTTTCATTTGTTTGCGGAATTCTTTTCACCCCGTCCCGTCATGCTCTTTGGGAAAGATACCGGAGCACAGAAGGGCAAAGACCATGTTTGATAGTTTCAACTTTTCTGACCAACCATATGCGGAAGACGCGCAACACGTCCCCCTTGGGCAAAAGGCTTATCAGCACCGCGTGACACCAAATGTCTGGGCACTACGGAACCGCGGAGAAAGCGAAAGCGCGTTGGATTGTGAAACGGCCGTGGCACTGGCCTGTTTTGTCGGTCCCGTCTTTGAAGCGTCAGAAGATTGGGCGGATTTGGCCAGCGCATTGGAAACACGAGGCTTCCACCTTGTATTCGAGGCAGACGATTTAACGTTGATCCACGGGGAAACCGGGGTCAGCCTGTGCACCTGCGCATCGCTTGGTTACGGGTTTCCCGCTCTGAAGGCGCGACTTGGGAAACCGAAAATCCATCCGGGATCGCACAGGATTGTATACTGTGGCCTTAGGGCTGCTTGACCATAGCGTATCTGCTCAATCAGGCACGCCCTAGAACCATAGATCCTTCACCGTTCGCCCGTCGCTTGCCAGCGCTGTAAAGCTTTCGCACCCGTCAAAATGGTGAATTGGAAGCGCGCTGATCGCTTCAAGATTGGACATCCGGACATTCACTGCAGATCGCTTGCGCCCATTTTCGTCCGTATCGCGCGCGACGTAGTGTGTCACACACCCGCAATCGGGGCAGAAATGAAAAACGATGTCACCGCCATCGGCGCGCGTGTAGGTCCCTGTGTGTCCCTTCGTGTGAATATCGTGATCCAAATACCCATACGCCCACAAGGCACCATAGCGCCGACAGATCGTGCAATTGCACGCCGTGACCGAGGCTGGCCCAGTTTCAAATGTCCAGCGCACCTGACCGCAATGGCAGTTTCCCTTCAGCACGTCTCACTCCCCATGCTTGGAACCGCATGCGATCCTTGAGGTCTCGGCAAGCAGTCCGTGATACCCACGTCAGGTCATCTCCATCAGCCCAAAGATTTTCACCGCCATCATAGCATCGACCAAGTACGGTCATAACGCCGGTATTGGTATGACGCGGCTAAGCGGGGCTAGGGCCGACGCTTCACGCAGCCAGCCCCCGTCCTTTGAGCAGCGCGTCTACACCCGGCAAGCGGCCCCGGAATGCTATGTAGAGGTCAGCGGCATCGACGCTGCCACCGGTGCTGAGGATATGTTCCTCAAGCGCTGCTGCCTTTTCAGGATCGAACGGGCCGTCTGCTTCTTCGAAGGCAGCAAAGGCGTCCGCATCCATCACCTCGGACCACATGTAGCTGTAGTAACCGGACGAATATCCGTCGCCCGCAAAGACGTGCGCAAAATGTGGCGTGGCATGGCGCATCCCGATGGCGTGCGGCATCTCAAGGCGCTCCAGCACCTCGGCCTGTTTCTGCATGGGATCGGCCGGGGCATCCCCGTCATGGAAGTCGAGGTCGACGAGGGCCGAGGCGACATATTCCACCGTCTGGAACCCCATGTCATAGGTCGCTGCGGCCAGCACGTTGTCGAGCAGGGTTTGCGGCATCGCCTCCCCCGTCTCGGCATGGGTGGCGAATTCCTGCAGCACCTGGGGCACCTCCAGCCAGTGTTCATAAAGCTGGCTGGGCAGTTCGACAAAGTCGCGGGCCACCGAAGTGCCGCTGATCGACTCGTAGGTCACGTTGGACAGCATTTGGTGCAGCGCATGACCAAACTCGTGGAACAATGTCCGCGCATCGTCATAGGACAGGAGTGCCGGATCGCCCTTGGCGAAGTTGCAGACGTTGATGACGATGGGTGTTTGCGATTTGGGGTGCTTGGCCTGTGATCGCATGGCCGAGCACCAAGCCCCCGACCGCTTCGAACCGCGTGCAAAATAGTCGCCGATGAACACGGCCACGTGCTCACCCTCTCGCGTAACCTCCCACGCGCGGCAATCCGGGTGGTAGAGCGGAATGTCGAGTGGTTTGAAGTCGAGGCCAAACAGGCGCGTTGCACAGTCAAAAGACGCATCGATCATCCGGTCGAGTTGGAAGTACGGCTTCACCTCTGCCTCATCGAGATCATGCAGTTCTTTGCGTCGCTTTTCTGCGTAGAAGCGCCAATCCCAGGGTTCCAGCGGGCCATCAATGCCGTCCTGATGTAGCATCTGCTCCAAGACCCAGGCATCCGCGTTGGCCTGTGATTTGGCAGGTTCCCACACGGCCATTAGCAGATCGCGTACGGCCTCTGGCGTCTTGGCCATCTCGGTTTCCAGCTTGAAGTTGGCAAAGTTGTCGTAGCCCAGCAGCTTGGCCCGTTCCTCGCGCAGCTTCAGGATCTCGGCGGCGATTGCACGGTTGTCCGTCTTGCCCCCATTTGCACCACGCGCCGTCCACGCGCGATAGGCTTTCTCGCGCAGGTCACGGCGGGTCGAGAATTGTAGGAAGGGCACGATGATCGACCGGGACAGCGTGACAACCGGGCCGCCAGCCTCTTTCTCTTCGCCCGCAGCCCGGGCCGCATCCACCACGAAAGCGGGCAGGCCTGCCATATCGCCCTCGCTCAATGCCATGTACCAGTCCCGTTCGTCCGCCAGCAGGTTCTGGGTAAAGGCGGTGCCAAGTTCGGCCAGTCGTCCCTTGATTTCTTTCATGCGGGTATCATCCGCACCTTCAAGGGCTGCACCCGACCGGACATAGTTGCGGTGGGTCAGCATCAGTACGCGCGCCTGTTCGTCCGTCAGGTTCAGATCGTCGCGGGCGTCCCACACAGCGGCAATGCGGGCAAACAGCGCCTTGTTGCTGGAAATCTCGGCAAAGTGCGCCGCCAGTTTGGGAGAGAAGTCCCGTTGCAGCGCCTCGCGCTGTGGATTGCTGTCCGCACCCACGACCGTAAAGAACGCGCCCAACACCTTTTCCAAGCCGTCACCCGCTGCCTCAAGCGCCTCGATCACATTGGCGAATGTGGGTGCGGCATCGCTGCCGGCAATCGCGTCGATCTCGGCCTTATGGGCGTCCAATGCGATGTCGAGTGCGGGCGCAAAATCGTCGTCGGAAATGGCATCAAAGGGGGCGATCTGGAACGGGGTGTCCCAGTCGGCAAGCAGCACGTTGGTCATGGGCAGGTCTCCTTTGACTACCGATGTAGGGTGGGGGTCAACCCTCCACCACCCCGGCGCAGGTTTCACAGTCTTTTCGGCGGGCCAGCGCGATCTTGCGGCTTTCACCGTAGAGTGCGTCGTAAATTACCATCTCGCCCCGGAGCGGGGTGCCCGCGCCCGTGATCAACTTGATCGCTTCTACCGCCATCATCGAGCCGACCACGCCGGGCAGCGGGCCGATCACCCCCGCCTCGGCGCAATTGGGGGCCAGTTCGGCGGCGGGTGCTTCGGGAAATATGCAGCGATAGCAGGGGGCGTCATGGGCCGGGTCGAACACGCTCACCTGCCCTTCCCATTGCGTTAGCGCGCCCGAGATCAGAGGGACACCAGCCCGCACAGCGGCGGCATTGACACGGTAGCGGGTGTCGAAATTGTCGGTGCCGTCGATCACCAGATCATATTCGGCCACAAGGTCGTCCACCACGTCATCAGTCAGGCGGCGGTGATAAGGGCGTACAGTGACAAAGGGATTCTGGGCCTCCATCGCGGCCTGGGCGGAGAAAACCTTGGGCATCCCGATCCGGTCATCTGTGTGGATGGTCTGGCGCTGCAAGTTGGTGTTTTCGACGGTGTCGTCATCGATCACGCCGATGGTCCCAACCCCGGCAGCGGCAAGGTATTGCAGCACCGGCGCACCAAGGCCCCCTGCCCCGACCACCAGCACCTTTGCATCCTTCAACCGTTTCTGACCAAGGCCGCCCACCTCGCGCAGCACGATGTGGCGGGCATAGCGATTGAGTTCGGTATCGGTGAACGGTCCGTCTGAGGTCTCGGGCGGCGCGACCTTGGCTTCCGTCACCTCAGCATGGCTGCGGAGCTTGCGCAGGACGGCCCGGTAGCCAGCGGCGATGGCGGCAAAACCGCCCACGATCAGCCACAGCGCCGGGCTTTCCCCGGTTGCCATGCGCAGCGGGTGCCCGGCGGGCAAAGCCACCTGAATGGCAAGAACCACCACGTAGAGCAGCCCGGTCATCAGCCACCGTGCCTTGCGCGGCGTGTTCATCATGGCGCCGATGCCCCACAACACCCCAGCCAGTACAAAGACCAGAAGCATCAGCCGCGCCCCGTGGAACCAAAGCCGCCCGCACCGCGGGTGGTTTCATCCAGAGTGTCCAACACGTCGAACGCGGCCTGTACGACAGGGGCCAGCACCATCTGTGCGATCCGCATGCCATGGGTCACATCGAACGGCTGGTCCGAGGTATTGAGAAGGATCACGCCCACCTCGCCCCGATAGTCGCTGTCGATCGTGCCCGGGCTGTTGACCAGCGCGATCCCATGCTTCAGCGCAAGGCCAGAGCGGGGGCGCACCTGCACCTCGAACCCCTGCGGTATTGCCATTGCAAGCCCGGTCGGGATCAGCGCGCGTTCGCTTGGTGCGAGCGTCACGGTCTGGCCATCACGAAGATTGGCGCGGAGGTCTGCACCCGCCGCGCCTTCTGTCTCATAGGCGGGCAAGGCAATCGCCGGGTCCGCGCCCGCGATACGCATGATTTTCAACGCAACTCTGCTCATCTTCACCTTGCCAAATAAACTCAAGTCCGACCGCTGCCGGTGGGTGCCACGCTTACGTCAACGCGTCCGCAATCCGTTGGGCGAGACGCTTCGCCACCTCTGCCTTGGACATGCGCGGCCATGGGTCAGCGCCCTTTTCCGTGATCAGGATCACGGCATTCTCCGACCCGCCCATGATGCCCGTCTCTGGCGACACGTCATTGGCCACAATCCAATCGCAGCCTTTGCGGGCACGCTTGGCCGTGGCGTGGGCCTCTACATCATCTGTTTCCGCAGCAAAGCCGACAACCAGCCCGGGCCTTCCTTTCGTCATCTGTGACACACCGGCCAGAATGTCCTGGTTCTCGGCAAACTCCAACACTGGCAACCCGTCCTTCGATTTCTTGAGCTTGCGGCCACTGGCTCTCGCCACGCGCCAGTCTGCCACGGCGGCGGCAAATACAGCGGCATCGGCCGGCAGGGCCGCGTCAACAGCCGCTTTCATCTCTTGCGCTGTCTGTACGGGTACGACACGCGCCTCTGCAGGGGCGGCAACATCCGCCGGGCCGGTGACAAAGGTCACATCGGCCCCCAGTGAAACCAGCGCGCTCGCGAGAGCGGCGCCTTGCGCTCCGGACGAGCGGTTGGCGATGTAGCGCACCGGGTCAATCGGTTCGTGGGTCGGGCCGGATGTCACTAACACATGCTTGCCGGCAAGCGGCTTGGGGCCGAAATGTGTTTCGACCGCCGCGACGATTTCAAGTGGTTCGGACATGCGGCCGGGCCCGTATTCACCGCAGGCCATGTCGCCGTCATTGGGACCGACGACAGAAACACCATCCTTCGCAATCTGTGCCAGATTGCGTTGCGTCGCCGGGTGATCCCACATGCGCACATTCATCGCTGGCGCGATCATCACTGGTGTGTCCGTCGCCAAAAGCAAGGTCGACGCCAGATCGTCCGCACGGCCCTGCGCCATCTTTGCGATGATATCCGCAGTGGCCGGGGCAACAAGGATCAGGTCGGCTGAGCGGGAAAGCTGGATATGCCCCATCTCGGCCTCGTCCGTCAGATCGAAGAGGTCACGGTAGACCTTTTCCCCGGCAAGGGCAGAAACCGACAAGGGGGTCACAAATTGCTCAGCCGCGCGGGTCAGCACGGGTGTGACCGCAGCGCCGCGCTCCCTTAGACGGCGGATCAGGTCGAGCCCTTTGTAGGCTGCGATACCGCCCGTCAGGATCAGCAGAATTCGTTTGTCTTGCAGCATGATAGCGTGTCCGGCTGGCCGTCTTCGGTGTGACCATAGGCGGACACAGCTCCAAGAACCAGCCCTTCGGATGTCAGGGGGCCAGCCCCCTCGGCCTGCGGCGTCAGGTCATTGATTGAATACGGCGCACGGATCATCGCGGTCTGGGGAGGCCGCGCCATTCAGTGTCCAGGAAAACACGCCATCGGGCGGCTCCTGGCGTTCGCCCTGTCCAATGGATGTGACGGCCAATGCTGGGCCCGCGCGCATCAGGTACACAGGCACACCCCAATCCATTCTTGCATGCCCGTTTCCGGTGATCAGCACCACCGGGCTGCCATGGGTCTCCAGCGCCTCGATCACAGACCGGGCGAAGGCGGCGTCACGCAGACGCTGTGCCTCAACCATGCCGCCCATCATCTCCAGCGGCATGGCTTCGCAATGCGCATCGAACTGGTTGAGTTCACGGATGGCCTGTTCGTCTTCTGGCAGAGGATCGGTCAGGCCGTAGATTTCTGCGCCCGTGCCAAACACCTCTGCTGCGCCGGAGGTGAAAGCTGCGCGCATGTCTTCGCGCGACAGCGCCGCACCGACAATGACTGGGCTGGCGGCCAAAACATCCGCGTAATCCGCGATGTTGGACCATTGGACGCTATCAGTTGCGTCGCGCATTGCGCCGGGGTCACGGGGTATCTCCGACAATGACTGCGCCTCATCCGGTGTCAGCATTTCAAAAACAACCGCCTTTGGCTGGATGATCCGCACCGCACTTGCCTGTTCCGCGTGGTGCTGTGGGTTATCGTGCAGCTCCCCCAAGATCAGCACGTCGCCTGAGAAGTCAGACCAATCCGTTGCCGCAAATAGAAATGCCGCCGTCGACAGGGTCGCAACGGCGGCAAGAATGACAGGTGTTATCATTGTCCTCATACGAGGAAATGATGGACCTCGCGGCTTTGGTTTTCCAGTGCTTTGCGCATCTTTGTGAACGCCGCCGCCTCAAGCTGGCGTACACGCTCTTTCGATAGGCTCAGTTCCTGCCCAAGGCTTTCCAGCGTCCGGGGGTCTTCGCGCAGCTTGCGCTCGCGCACGATGAAACGCTCGCGTTCGTTCAGACCATTCAGCGCCGTCAAAAGCCACTCGCGCAGCTGTTCGGTGTCATGCTCATGCTCGACGGTTTCTGCTGCCTGTGCACTGTCATCTTCCAGCGCGTCGATCCATTCGCGACCTTCGTCATCGACAGATTGGGTTGCGTTGAGGGAGTAATCAGACCCGGACAGACGGCCTTCCATCATTTCGACGTCGTGCAGGGGCACACCAATCTCGGTCGAGATCATCTGGCGCAGCTGGTGTTTGTCCAATGTCTCGCCTGCAGCCGCGCTTTCGCGTTCAAGCCGGGCTTGCACACGGCGCATGTTAAAGAAAAGGGATTTCTGGCTGCTGGTCGAACCAGTCCGCACCATGGACCAGTTGCGCATGACGTAATCCTGGATAGACGCCTTGATCCACCAGACCGCATAGGTCGAGAACCGCACGCCACGATCCGGGTCGAACTTGTCTGCCGCCTTCATCAGGCCAAGGCCTGCTTCCTGGATCAAATCGTTCATCGGCGCGCCGTAGCGTTTGAACTTCGACGCCATCGAGATTGCCAGCCGCATGTAGGCCGTGATCAGGCGGTGAAGCGCCGCCTCGTCCCGCTCGTCTCGCCAGGCATATGCAAGCCGCAGTTCTGTCTCTGCATCCAGCAACTCGGCTTTCATCGCCGTGCGCGATAGAGACATGTCTCGAACATTATCCAATGCCATGTAGTCATCCCCCTGGATGGTTATGCTTGTTTTGCGCACTTGATATGGATACGGGTCGACCTCGCGATTGGTTCACTCTTGAGACGAAAAATGTTGCCCAACACGACACTCGTTCTAGGTGGAGCGGCTTCGGGAAAGTCGCAATGGGCGGAATCTCTAATCCTTAACAATAGGTTAACGCCAGTCTATTTGGCGACCTCGCGCATCTGGGATGAAGAGATGCAAGCCAAGGTCGATCTGCACAAGGCGCGGCGCGGGGCAGAGTGGGTGACGATCGACGCGTCGGACGGGGCCGAGGATGGGCTGCGCAAAGCAACCCCAGAGCAGTCCGTGTTGCTGGATTGCGCGACCATGTGGCTGACCAACCTGATGATGGACGAGGCGGACGTTGGCGCGGCCCAGACCGATCTGCTGGCCGCGCTTGCCGATTGCCCGGCCCCTGTTGTTGTCGTGTCAAACGAGGTTGGTCAGGGCATTGTGCCCGAAAACGCTCTCGCCCGCCGGTTCCGAGAGGCACAGGGGCGGCTGAACATCGCCTTGGCCGCGCAGGCGGACACCGTGTGGCATGTACTGGCCGGCCTGCCGCAACTGCGTAAGGGGGAGGCGCCATGACCACGTGGCATTGGGTGCGGCATGGGCCGACCCATCAAAAGACATTTACGGGCTGGCGGGATGTTGATGCCGATCTGGGCGACACAGACGCAATTTCCCGGCTGGCGGCCCATCTGCCCGATGATGCCGTTGTCATCTCGTCCGACCTGACCCGGTCGATCAATACGGCTACAGCGTTGCAAGGTGTGCGCACGCGTTTGCCCCATGATCCGGCCTTGCGCGAATTTCACTTTGGCACTTGGGACGGCGTGCATTTTTCAACGGTGGCGGACTGGCATCCTGATTTAAGCCGCGCCTATTGGGAAACGCCTGGCGATCACGCACCTCCGGGTGGAGAAAGCTGGAACGCCTCCGCCGCCCGCGTGGCCATGGCCGTCCGACGGATCGAAGCCGCTTATCCGGGTCGCCACATCATTGCCGTAGCCCACTTCGGCGTCATCCTGACCCAAGTCCAAGCTGTACTGGGTATCACCGCGCATGACGTCCTAGCCCAAAAGATCGACCCGCTGTCCGTGACCACCCTCAACCGGGCAACCGGAAAGGCAGAGGTCATCAATCACGCGCCGTGATGTATTCCCCCACAAATCACCGTTGGGCAAAGGCGCGTGCCGCGGCTTAGCCTGCGCGCATGACTTACGACCTTTATATCGGCGACCGCACCTTTTCGAGTTGGTCGCTGCGCGGTTGGCTCATGCTAGAGAAATTCGGCCTGCCCTACCGCACCCACATGATTGGACTGTATTCCGGCACCATGGCGGATGACCTAGCGCCGCTGGCCCCTGCCCGGCTGGTGCCCACACTGAAGTTGCCGGACGGAACGGTGGTGGGTGAAAGCATCGCCGTGGCCGAGACTTTGGCGGAACAGAACCCGGATGCCGGCCTGTGGCCCAGGGACGCCGCCGCCCGCGCCACCGCCCGGTGGCTGTGTGCCGAAATGGCATCATGCTTCACCGCTCTGCGCGGCGCCTGCCCCATGCAGTTGCAACATGTAAACACCGGGTTCGAGGTATCGGAGGCGGTCCGGACCGATCTGGACCGGATCGAAACCTTGTGGAGCCATGCCACCAAGTTCAAGACGGACGGCCCGTGGCTGTTTGGAGCTTATTCGCTGGCCGATGTGTTCTATGCGCCGGTATGCGCGCGAATCGTGGGCTATGACCTGCCCATGTCTGACGCGGCACGCACTTACTGCATGACGACCGTCACCGATCCAGCGTTCAAGGCGTGGCGAGCAGAGGGGCAGAAGACGGTCTATGACCCGTTCCCTTATGACATGGGCCTGCCCACGACAGAGTGGCCTAGCGCATGAACTTCTGGCGGGCTTCGCGGGCGATATTGTAGCGCAATTCCAACCGCGCAAGCTCTGCCATCGCTTCCTTATGTGCCGGGGGGTCGGTCAGGCGTGCGAGTAGTGCACGCTGCTCGGCCAGCGCCTGTTTGATCTGTATCTCTTCGAGAATGACACCGGCTTGAGCCATGATCCGAAACCCGACCGCGTCGCCAGCATCCGTCAAAGCATCTCCGGGGCGGTCAGGTAGGGGTTTGCCTTCGTCCTCCAAACCATCCAGTTGGCCATCAAGGCGCGCCTTCTGGATCTGCCGTTCAATCAGTTCGCGCAAGCCTCGCGTCATGCTTCATTCTACCAGACCCGGCGCGATCCCACCAGCAAGCACACTTTAACCAATCGTAAACCAAGCCGCCGTAACCGTTAACCAAGAGTGAGGGAGATGGTGATGGTCGCACGGGCCTATACGGTTGCATTTCAGGGCGTGGACGCGCGAGAAGTCGAGGTGCAATGCGCCATGACCCCGGGCTTGCCCGCCTTTTCAATTGTCGGTTTGCCGGACAAGGCCGTTTCCGAAGCCCGAGACAGGGTGCGCGCCGCCCTGACCGCCATGTCCATTGCGCTGCCGTCGAAACGGATCACGATCAACCTGTCGCCCGCAGACCTGCCGAAGGAAGGATCGCATTTCGACCTGCCGATCGCCCTTGCTCTGTTGGCCGCACTCGGCATACTGCCGGAGGACACTGTGGAGGGCACTGTTGCCCTTGGTGAGCTGTCACTGGACGGCACCCTTGTTCCTGTTCTGGGTGCATTGCCCGCCGCTATGGCTGCGGCCGAACAGGACCGAGGGTTGCTCTGCCCCGCCGGATCCGGGGCTGAAGCGGCTTGGGTCGACGCCACCAAGGTGATCGCTGCGGCCTCTCTTGGTGACGTCGTGCGGCACTACACGGGACAGGTCCCACTGGAACCCGCAAAGGCCGGGCAGATCGCCAGTGGTACCGGTCTTCCTGATCTGCGCGATGTAAAAGGACAAGAACGCGCCAAACGCGCGATGGAAGTGGCCGCTGCCGGACGGCACCACTTCCTGATGGTCGGCACGCCCGGATCCGGCAAGTCCATGCTGGCCGCACGCCTGCCTGGTATCATGCCGCCGCTCTCGGCGATGGAGGCGCTTGAAACCTCGATGATCCATTCCCTGGCTGGATTGCTGGATGCAGGGGGCATTTCAATGGATCGCCCGTTCCGCGAACCGCACCACACTGCCTCTATGGCCGCGATCATTGGTGGCGGACGCGGGGCCAAGCCGGGTGAGGTGTCGCTGGCCCATAATGGTGTCCTATTCATGGACGAGTTCCCCGAGTTTCCGCGCACCGTCCTCGAAACTCTGCGCCAACCGATCGAGACGGGCGAGGTCATGGTGGCCCGCGCCAACAATCACATCAAATACCCCTGCCGGTTCATGCTGGTGGCTGCTGCAAACCCTTGCAAATGCGGCTACCTGTCGGACGCTTCCCGCGCCTGTGGCCGCGCACCTGCCTGCGGAGAAGACTATATGGGGCGCATTTCTGGCCCCCTCATGGATCGGTTCGATCTGCGGGTCGATGTGCCGCCGGTGACCTATACGGACCTTGACCTGCCGGCTTCGGGCGACAGCTCTGCCACCGTCGCTGCGCGGGTCAATGCGGCGCGTCAACTACAAGGCGCGCGCTTGGCCGATACGGGGATGCGCAGCAATGCGGACCTGAGTGGTGCCGCACTGGATGAATACGCAGCCCCTGATGCCGACGGGCGCGCACTACTCACCAAGGTCGCGGATCGGTTTGGCTTGTCGGCACGTGGCTATCACCGCGTGCTCCGCGTGGCCCGGACAATTGCCGACCTCGACGGGTCAGACGATGTGCGCAAACCGCACGTGGCCGAGGCGGTCAGCTACCGTGTCCCGGCACTGGTTCCTGTCTGAGATTTGATCCACGCGGCCAGTGCATTAAGGGTGCGCCGCGCCTCGGGTAACGTGTTGTGGAACAGGGGCCAGACGTGCG
Source organism: Tateyamaria omphalii (assembly GCF_014651375.1). Lineage (GTDB taxonomy): Bacteria > Pseudomonadota > Alphaproteobacteria > Rhodobacterales > Rhodobacteraceae > Tateyamaria > Tateyamaria omphalii. The sequence goes on along the minus strand of NZ_BMWT01000001.1, from coordinate 775,960 downwards.
GCAGATCATGTTCCTCGACATAGGTTACATCGACTCCCTGTCCCTGCATCCGTTCAGCGGTCCGACGACTGTCATCCAGCAGGATTTCCGTGTCCCCTGCCGTGATCCAAATTGGCGGCGCACTGGCAAAATCGGCAAACAAAGGGCTGGCCAGCGGATTGGTGGCGTCTTCTCCATTCAAGTACATCTGCAGCATTTCACTTGCCCGTTCAGCCGGCAAGACAACGTCAGATTTGGCATTTTCGCGAATGCTTGCACCGGAAAAGGTCAGATCCGTGAGCGGAGAGAATGCGAAAACCGCATCCGGGGTCTGCTCACCTTCAGTCAATAGATGTGCAAGCAGGGAAAGCGCCAAGCCGCCACCGGCACTGTCCCCTCCGATGATCACGGGGCCACCCTCTGCACGGCAGGCTTGATAGGCCGCGATCGCGCGATCCAATGCGGCGGGAAACGGATGCTCCGGAGCCAAGGGGTAGCGGGGCAACACCGCCCTTGCGCCCGACCGTTTGGCAAGTGCAGCGATCATGGCGCCATGCGTTTGCGGCGAACCGAATACGAAGCCGCCGCCATGGAAGTACAAAATAGTCGCTTGCGGCTCATCACCCGTTCGAGGCGTCACCCAAAGGGCCTCTACCCCCGCAAGTGTCCCACGTTTCAAGCGCATGGACAGAGGCGCATGAAACAGCAGGCGTGCTTTTGTTTCCAGGCTGCGGCGCAAGGCGTCGGGTCCTGACGCGTTTTGCATATGCGTCTTTTCCGTCAGGCGCAGATAGGTGTTGAGAAGAGGGCGAAGAAGGCTCATCCGATCTTTGCCTCGATGGCCTGCCAGATTTTCTCGGCAATATTGACGCCGTCAAACCGTTCCAACTCCTGGATGCCGGTGGGTGAAGTCACGTTGATCTCGGTCAGATAGTCGCCAATGACATCAATACCGACAAAGACCTGCCCCTTTTCCTTCAGCAAGGGCCCAATGGCTGCGCAAATCTCAAGATCGCGGTCGGTCAGGCCGATCTTTTCTGGCCGCCCGCCCACATGCATGTTCGACCGGGTCTCGCCCGCAGCGGGCACACGGTTGATGGCACCCACGGCCTCGCCATCCACAAGGATCACGCGCTTGTCGCCATTCGACACATCCGGCAGGAATTTTTGCACGATCAACGGTTCGCGACTGAAGCCGGTAAAGAGTTCATGCAACGAGGTCAGGTTGCGATCATTGGCGTCCAGACGGAACACGCCCGCACCACCGTTGCCATAAAGCGGCTTCAGGATCACATCGCCATGCTTGGCTTTGAACGCCTTGATCGTGTCCAGATCACGGGCAATCGTGGTGGGTGGTGTGAGGTCCGGGAAATCCAGCACCAGCAGCTTCTCGGGATAGTTCCGGACCCAGAACGGATCATTCACCACCAGTGCCTGCCCTTTCAGGCGATCCAGCAAATGCGTCGAGGTGATGTAATGCATGTCAAAGGGCGGATCCTGCCGCAGCCATATGACATCGAAATCGGCCAGGTCGACTTCCTGCTCGAGACCAAACTGTGCGTGTTCTCCCTGCACCCGCTGGACCGTGAAGTCATGGCCGCGGGCCGTTATGCGTCCTTCCTGATAGGCAAGGTGATCGGGGGAATAGAAAAACAGGGAATGACCCCGGGCTTGCGCCTCTTCTGCAAGGCGGAAACTGCTGTCCGCATTGATGTCCACGGCCCCGATCGGGTCCATCTGAAAGGCAATCTTCATGGCGCAACTCCGCAATAGTCTGCGCCTCTAGATGGCGCAGCAAAGGCGGTCACGCAATGGCAAGCTGCTGTGCAATGTCGCAGAACGTCCTGCGCACGGGTTCAGACATACCCCGCAAAGGCATTTTCAAGAAATTCGGCTGCACCCGTCTGGTCAACCAACGCGACATCAAACCGGACATCGGTCATCGCCCCATCGGAGAGGGTTGCGAGGTATTCATCTGCCGTCGCACACAGGCGTTTGACCTGCGTCGGGGTCAGATGCGCAGCAGCGGCGGCAAGAGATTTGCTGGTTTTCACTTCGACCATGACGATCCCCATCGCCGTCGAGAAAATCAGATCGACTTCACCGCAACGTCCGCGCCAGCGTTCGGCCACCAACTTGTAACCCGCCGCAATATAGGCGCGTGCAACGATCTGCTCGGCTGCCATGCCGGCGTGATACGACATGTGACCGCGCGCCACACGCGTATCAAGCGGCTGGCCTGTATCAAAACATCGCTCGTGCCGCGCCATGCGTCACCTTTCACATCATTGGTTGTTACGCGCCAATTCCAACGCCCGTTGGTAGACCCGCCTGCGCGGCACATCCAGTGTTTCCGCCACAAACGCAGCCGCGTCCTTCACCGACATATCATTCAGCGCTGAGCGTAGCGCACCATCAATGTCTTTTTCCTTAACAGCCACTGTCTCTGCGCGGCCAATCAGCACGACAATTTCGCCCTTTGGCGTCGTGTTCTGGAATACCTGCGCCAGTTCAGCCAACGTGCCAGTTCGCACATCTTCGAATTTCTTGGTCAACTCACGGCACACCGTGGCCTGCCGGTCCGCCCCCAGAACCTCGACCGCGTCTGCGAGCAATGCGGCGACACGTTTAGGCGATTCGTAGAGCACAAGCGTGGCCTTTACATCTGACAGATCTTGCATCGCCTTCTGCCGTGCAGAACGCGATGCGGGCAGGAACCCGCCAAAATGAAAGGCATCAGTCGGCAATCCACCGACCACCAACGCCGTCAGAACGGCCGATGGACCCGGCGCGCATGTCACAGCAACACCCGCAGCACGCGCGGCGCGTCCAAGCTCGAATCCGGGGTCGGCGATCAAGGGCATTCCCGCTTCGGATGCATAAGCCACGCTTTCGCCACCTGCCGCGCGCGCGACCAGCCGTGTGACCTGTGTACCCTTTGAATGCTCGTGCAATGACTCGATCCGGCGCCCCTCAAGCGGCACGCCGTGAATGTCCATCAGCTTGCGCAGGGATCGCGTATCTTCGGCCACGAGCACATCCGCAGAGGCAAGCACGTCAAGTGCCCGCAAAGTGATATCCCGCGCCGTCCCGATCGGCACACCCACGAACCACAGGCCCGCGGACAAGGGCACCTTGACATGATTCAACGCTGGACCCGCCTTTCTTGACGTTTATTATCTGCCACCAATGACCGGGCAGGCGAATGTCATGCCCTGCACCTAGGGAGTGACAGTATATGTTTGCGTTTTTCAAGACTCTGCGCAAGGCGGCGCGGCGGGCAATCGTGCCCGTGGCCGCGCTTGCACTGGCCGCTTGTGACCCAGCCGCCTTGGGCGGAATTGGAGGATCGTCCAGCGGGCCTCGGATTGATACATCAAAACCGGTTCCGGTGGCATTGTTGGTGCCCCGCGGGTCCGGCCAGGCCAGTGATGAGTTGTTGGCGAACAATCTGGAAAACGCGGCACGTCTTGCCATGCGCGATCTGCAAGGGGTGCAGATTGACCTGCGGGTATACGGGACCGCCGGCAATGCCGGTACCGCCGCCAGCCAAGCATCGCAGGCCGTCAATGATGGCGCCCAGATCATCGTGGGTCCGCTCTATGCCGAGGCAGCAAATGCCGCAGGCGTGGCTGTCGCCCCGCAGAACGTGAATGTTCTGGCTTTTTCGAACAACACGACAATTGCGGGCGGCAATGTTTTTGTCCTCGGATCGACCTTTGACAACACGGCAAACCGGCTGGTCAGCTATGCCACCCGCCAAGGCAGGGACCGTGTCGTCGTTGTGCACGCCCAGGACGTCGCCGGCCAACTGGGTCGCAATGCTATCCAGCAAGCGATCTCCCGCAGTGGAGGCACCATGGTGGACGCTGTGGACTATCCGCTGTCACAACAAGGATTGGTTGCAGCGGTACCGCGGGTAAAGTCGGCTGTCGACAGTTCCGGCGCAAATGCAGTGTTTCTGACTGCGGCGTCTGCAGCAGACCTACCGCTCTTGTCACAACTGCTTCCTGAGGCTGGTATAAGCCCAACTGCCACGCAGTATATCGGCCTCACACGTTGGGATTTGCCACCGCAAACTCTGGAACTTCCAGGCGTTCAAGGTGGATGGTTTGCATTGCCGGACCCGGCGCGGTCCTCGGCATTCCAGTCTAAGTACCAATCCGCCTATGGCAGCGCGCCGCACCCACTGGCCGGGTTGGCCTTTGATGGCATTGCAGCCATCGGCGCCCTTGCCGCCCAGGGCAACTCAGGCGCACTCACCGGTGCGGCCCTAACCCAGGGTTCAGGTTTTCAGGGCGCGTCAGGTATCTTTCGATTGCGGCCCGACGGCACCAACCAACGGGGGCTGGCCATTGCCACGATTCGCGACAATAAGGTTGTCGTGATAGACGCCGCGCCCCGCGGCTTTGGCGGCGCAGGCTTCTGATTCCGGCGCTACGGCCACAACGGAGAGCGTATTGAGCGACACCGCCATTCAGGCTCCAAAGACGCCTGACGAACACCTGATCTGCGCCGCCTCCGATATTTTCGATGGCGGCGCTTTTGATGCGCTTCTGGACACCAAGCCAGAGCGCGCCGCCATTGTTTCCCATCTGAAAGAGGCGCAGAAAGCGGGTCGCGCAGCGATAGCATCAGCCTTTCGGGCGGATCCATTTGCGTCGCGTCCCACGACGCAGGCCTATGCCTTCCTGACCGATTGCCTGGTTCACGCGGCTCTGCGCACGGCGCAAACGCTGATGCATCCAAACCCGAACCCCACCAATGGCGAGCGGCTTGCACTACTAGCTGTAGGTGGTTACGGACGGGGCGAAATGGCCCCGTTCTCGGACGTGGATCTGCTGTTTCTTACGCCCTACAAAATCACCCCCTGGGCCGAAAGCGTGATCGAAACCACGCTGTATATCCTGTGGGATCTCAAGCTGAAGGTTGGGCATTCCAGCCGCACTGTGCGGGATTGCCTGCGGCTTGGGGGCGAGGATTTCACCATCCGCACCGCCATGCTGGAACACCGCTTCCTCTTTGGCGATACCGCGCTGGCTAAGGAGCTGGATACCAAGCTGCGGACCGATCTGTTCAACGGAACCGAGCGCGACTTTATCGAGGCCAAGCTGGCCGAACGAGACGCACGGCACGTGCGGCAAGGACAACGCTACGTCGTCGAACCGAACGTGAAAGAGGGCAAGGGCGGGTTGCGCGACCTGCAATCGCTGTTCTGGATCGGCAAGTACATCCACAAGGTGCAGGATGCGGCCGACCTTGTGCCGCTGGGCCTGTTCACGGATGACGAGTTCGACGCCTTTGTTGCGGCCGAGGATTTCCTGTGGGCTACCCGCTGCCACATGCACCTGATCTCGGGCCGGGCCACGGAACAGTTGACCTTTGACCTGCAAGTCGCCGTAGCCGACGACATGCGCTACGAAGACAAGGATGGGCGGCGTGCCGTGGAGTGGTTCATGCAGGATTACTTCCTGCATGCAACCGAGGTGGGCGACCTTACGCGCATCTTCCTGACCAAGCTCGAGGCCACGCATATCAAGGCAGAACCGCTGCTGGAGCGGTTGTTCAAACGCAAGCCGCGCATCAAACACGGCTATCAGGTGATCCACAATCGGATCGCGATCGCCGATGACAACGCATTTCTCGAAGACAAGCTGAACCTCCTGCGCATATTCGAGGAAGCGCTGCGCACGGGCATGCTGATCCACCCGGACGCTATGCGCCTCATCAAGTCGCACCTGAACCTGATCGACGATGACATGCGTACGACGCCAGAAGCTCAGCGCATTTTCCTCGATCTGCTGCTGAAACACGGCAACCCCGAACGCGCCCTGCGACGGATGAACGAGCTGGGGGTTCTATCGGCCTTCATCCCCGAATTTGAACCCATCGTCGCGATGATGCAGTTCAACATGTACCACTCCTACACGGTGGATGAACACATCATCCAATGCATCGCGCAGCTTGCCATGATAGAGCGCGACGAATTGGAAGAGGACCTGCCGGTCGCTTCTTCGATCCTGAAGGAAGGCGTGAACCGCAAGGTGCTCTATGTGGCGCTTCTGCTGCATGACATCGGCAAGGGACGGTCAGAAGATCACTCGATCCTCGGCGCGCACATGGTCCGCAAGATCGCGCCCCGACTTGGCCTGAAACAGGACGACATAGATACGGTTGAATGGCTGGTGCGCTATCACCTGCTGATGTCCGACATGGCCCAGAAGCGCGACATCGCCGATCCACGGACCGTGCGCGACTTTGCCAAGGCGGTGCAGACTGTCAAACGGCTGGACCTGCTTTGTGTGCTGACGGTCTGCGACATCCGTGGCGTTGGCCCCACCACGTGGAACAACTGGAAGGCCGTACTGATCCGCGCACTCTATCGCCAGACGCGCCGTGCGCTTGAAGACGGAATGGAGGCCTTGACCCGCGAAGGCCGTGGGACAGAAGCAAAGAAAACCCTCCGGGCCGAGTTGGCCGACTGGCCGCGCAAGGACCTGCAAACCGAAACCGCGCGACACTACGATCCTTATTGGCAGGGCCTGCATGTCACGGCCCATGTCGTCTTTGCCAATCTTCTGCGCGACATCGGCGAGAACGAAATCGCCATGGACCTGCACCCGGACGAAGACCGGGATGCCACCCGCGCCTGCTTTGTTATGCCTGATCACCCCGGCATCTTTGCGCGTCTTACTGGCGCACTGGCGCTGGTTGGGGCAAACGTGGTCGACGCGCGCAGCTACACCACTTCGGACGGGTATGTGACCGACGCGTTCTGGATACAGGATGCCGATGGCAACCCTTACGAGGCCAGCCGCCTGCCCCGCCTGCGCAAGATGATCGAACGGACGCTTGCGGGCGAGGTGATCACCCGCGAGGCGATCAAGGATCGCGACAAGGTCAAGAAGCGCGAAAAGGCGTTCAGGGTGCCCACGCACATCACCTTCGACAATGACGGGTCCGACATCTACACGATTATCGAGGTCGACACCCGCGACCGTCCCGGCCTTCTGCACGACCTGACGCGTACGCTGGCGGCGTCGAATGTCTACATCGCAAACGCAGTCATCGCGACCTATGGCGAACAGGTGGTCGATACCTTCTATGTCAAGGACATGTTCGGGCTGAAGTACTACTCCGAGGCCAAACAACGTACGCTTGAGAAAAAGCTGCGGGCAGCCATCGCCGAAGGTGCGGAACGGGCGGCACAGTAACCACCCTCGCGTGGTCAGGTGATGACATCGGGGCCATCACGGCCCGTTCGTGCCTTGATCTCGGCCAGTGTGTCAGCAGCGGCAATGATCCCGGCCAGCGCATCTTGCGGGTCCTGATCCAGCGCATCCGGGGCAGTCTCCAACTGCTCCAGATAGACACGCAGCGTGGCCCCGTCAGTACCGGTGCCGGACAGGCGGAACACTGCACGTCCGCCTCCTTCGAAATAGATGCGTATGCCCTGACCGGTCGATGTGGACCCGTCCACCGGGTCGTCATAGGCAAACTCATCGGCACCCGACACCGTGAGCACGCCAACTTTTTGCCCCGGCAGTTCGCCCAGACGTTCGCGCAGATCGGCGATCAGATCATTGGCCACCGGGCTGTCGACGGCCTCGTAGTCATGGCGCGAATAGTAGTTGCGCCCATAGGTCGTCCAATGCGCTTCCATCAACTCCGACACGGATTTGCCCGTCACGGCAAGGATGTTCAGCCACAACAGAACCGCCCACAACCCATCCTTCTCCCGCACATGGTTTGACCCGGTGCCTGCGCTTTCTTCACCGCACAGCGTCACCTTGTCCGCATCGAGAAGGTTGCCAAAGAACTTCCAGCCGGTGGGCGTTTCGAAATGGGCCATGCCTTTAGCCTCAGCGACGCGATCTGCAGCGGCAGAGGTGGGCATGGATCGGGCCACACCAGCCAGACCAGCGGCATAGCCGGGTGCCAGATCGGCCTTGTCGGCCAGCAAGGCAAGGCTGTCCGATGGGCTCACATAGCACCGCCGCCCGACGATCATGTTACGATCACCGTCGCCGTCCGACGCCGCCCCGAAATCAGGCGCATCCTTGGCACACATCACATCCATTAGCACCTTGGCCCAGACCGGGTTCGGGTCTGGGTGACCGCCCCCGAAATCAGGGCTCGGCGTGCCGTTCATCACTGTGCCCGCAGGCGCGCCCAGGCGCCTCTCCAGTATCTCATGCGCATAAGGTCCGGTGACCGCGTGCATGGCGTCAAAACACATGCGAAAACCGCCACGGAAAAGGCCTGCAATGGCATCAAAGTCAAACAACGTCCCCATCAACTCGGCATAGTCTGCGACCGGGTCGACAATCTCGATCTGCATGTCACCCAACTGGCTGTCGCCCTGCGTATCCAGGTCGATATCACCACCTTCCAGAATGTGATAGGCGTCAATCTCCATCGTCCGGGCAAAGATTTTTTCGGTCACGCCCTCGGTCGCAGGCCCGCCATTGGGACCGTTGTACTTCAAGCCAAAGTCCGCATCCGGCCCGCCCGGGTTGTGACTGGCGGACAGGATCAGCCCGCCATCGGCCTTGCGCTTGCGGATCAGGTGCGAAGCCGCAGGCGTGGACAACAACCCACCTTGCCCGACGATGCACTTGGCAGCGCCATTAGCCGCCGCCATGCGCAGGATGGTCCCGATAGCCACGTCGTTGAAATACCGACCATCGCCACCCACCACGAGGGTCTTACTGGAAATCCCACCGATGCCGTCGAAAATGGCCTGCGTGTAGTTCTCAAGATAGCCAGGCTGCATGAACACCGCTGTCTTCTTGCGCAGGCCACTGGTGCCAGGTTTCTGGCCGTCGATTGGCGTGGTCTGAATTGTCTGAACACTCATGCTTCAATCTTTCTTTTCTGAAATGCTGACGCGCCCACGGGTCTGCCGCCAATAGGGCAGAGCTCAAGCGCAACGACACTGTTCGGCGCAATGGTCACGGCACCGGCGCGCACAGCCCCGCCCACTTGACCGGAGGTGTCGATGACCCGCTGCCAGCGGTGGCCCGGCAAGGCCTCGGGCAATGTTGCCCGGGTTTTGCCGCCTGCATTGAACAGGATGTAAATGGCGCCAAGGCGCGGTTCATAGGCGGGGGTGCCACGCGCCATCCGCATCTCGACCCCAAGAAATTTCAGCTCGGGCCGCTGCCAATCCTCTTCTGCCATCGCGGTGCCATCGGCCTTGCGCCAGAACACGTCCGGCTTTCCATCCACCGCTCGTTTGCCTGCATGCAGGAACCGCTTCTGGCGCAGGATGGGGCTGGATTTGCGGAAGGCAATGATCTGGCGACAGAAGGCCAGGAAATCCGGGTCAGCCTCGTCCCAGTTGACCCATCCAATCTCGTTGTCCTGACAATAGGCGTTGTTGTTGCCACCTTGTGAGTTGCCCAACTCGTCGCCCGCGAGAATCATCGGTGTACCCTGGCTCAGCATCAGGGTCGCCAGCATATTGCGCCGCCGCTGGGCACGCAGGGCCAGAATAGCCGGGTCCTCTGTCGGCCCCTCCACCCCGCAATTGTCGGAACAGTTATGATCATGCCCGTCGCGGTTGCCTTCACCATTCGCCGCATTGTGCTTTTCATTGTAGCTGACCGTATCCATCAGCGTGAAACCGTCATGGGCGGTGACAAAGTTGATCGACGACGTGGCGGGCCGTCCGTCGTGGTCGAAACGCAAGGCCGATCCGGTCACATGCCCCGCAAGCTTGCGGGTGATGCAGGCATCGCCGCGCCAGAATTTGCGCACACTGTCCCGATACTTGTCATTCCACTCGGCAAAGGGCGACGGGAAGGCGCCCAACTGATACCCACCCGGTCCCACGTCCCACGGCTCGGCAATCATCTTGACCTTGTTCAGCACCGGGTCCTGCCGGATGGCGCGGCAGAAGGGGCCGTCGCGGTCAAACCCACCAGACGTGCGGGCAAGGGTCGAAGCGAGGTCAAACCGGAACCCGTCCACATGCATCACCTCAACCCAATACCGCAGGGAATCCATCACCATGCGCAGGACAAAGGGGTGATCCAGATCCAGCGTGTTACCGCAGCCTGTGTCGTTCACATAGTACCGCGGATCGTCGGTCAGCCGGTAATAGCTCGCGTTGTCAAACCCGCGGAAACTCAAGGTAGGTCCGTGCTGATCTCCTTCGGCGGTGTGGTTATAAACCACATCCATGATCACCTCGATCCCGGCAGCGTGGAACCGCGCCACCATCTGCTGGAACTCGGATATGTCGTGGTTGCTCAGATATTTCGGCTCGGGCGCAAAGAACCCGTAAGTCATGTAGCCCCAGTAGTTGCTCAGCACCTTGTCCACCAGAAACCGGTCGTCCACAGCGGCCTGCGCTGGCATCAACTCGATCGCCGTCACCCCCAGATCGGTCAGGTGCTCCAGCATCTGGTCTGACGCCATCCCAAGGAACCGTCCTGCATGGGGCACGTCCCTGCGCCGCGCCGTCAGCCCTTTGACGTGGGCCTCGTAAATGACCGTGTCGGACCATGGTGTGTCAAGACGCAGTCGCTCGCTGCGCCCCCATGTAAACGCCGGATCGACCACGACAGATCGTGGCATGTAGGGCGCGCTGTCTCGTTTATCGAAACTCAGGTCCTTGTCCGCATGGCCAATCTCGTAACCATAAAGCGCGTCATGCCACTGTACGTGCCCTGCTAACCGCTTGGCATAAGGGTCCATCAGCAGCTTGTAGGGATTGAAGCGGTGCCCTTCCTCAGGCGCATAAGGGCCATGGACGCGGTAGCCATATTGCTGCCCCGGACGCAGCCCGGCGATGTAGCCATGCCAGATATGCCCCTCGCGCTCGGCCAGATCGACAAGGTACACCTCGCGCCCCTGATCGTCGCACAGACACAGCACCACACGGGTCGCGTGTTGGGAAAACACAGCAAAGTTCACGCCTTCACCGTCGAAGGTGGCCCCCAGAGGGTGCGGGCGGCCCGCGCTCAGTTGGAATGGTGTCATCCAGCAGCCTTTACCAGGTCGTCATACAGCGCAGCATAAGCCGCAGCCGATGGCGCCCACCCCACGGGCTGCGCCATCGCGTTTCGCTGCATCTTTGACCACAGCTTGGGCGCAGCGAAAAGGTCACAAAGCTGCATCAGCGCGTTTGAGAGGGCGTCCGCCGTCACCGGATGGAACTGCAGCCCGGTCGCGACTTGCTTTGCCATGGTCGCGGGGGTAGCCGGGATGACCGTGTCCGCCAGCCCGCCCGTCAACGCCACAACCGGCAAGGTGCCGTACTGCAGACCGTAAAGCTGGGTCAGCCCGCACGGCTCGAACCGTGACGGCACAAGGATCGCATCACCCCCCGCCATCATTCGGTGGGACAGCGCCTCGTCATACCCGATGCGAGCTGCAACATGGGGGTGATCATATTCGGCAAATGCCTTTTCCAGCGTCGGATCACCTGACCCGAGCAACGCCAACTGCCCGCCCCTGTCGAGCAGCGCTGGCAGGGCATCCAGAAGCAGGTCCAGCCCCTTCTGCTCGGTCAGCCGGGACACGACCACACACAGCGGACCATCCGTCTCCGGCAACTCGAACTCCGCGCGCAAGGCTTTCTTGTTGGCCGCCTTTCCGCGCGGGGTCTTGTAGGTCTGAATGTGGCTGTCGACCTCGGGCGACCACACATCCAGATCAATACCGTTGAGAATGCCAGACAGATCGGCCTTGCGCGTCTGCAACACGCCATCGAGCCCCATGCCAAAGTCTGACGTCATCAATTCCCGGGCGTAGGTTGGCGACACGGTCGTCAACCGATCAGCCCAGACCAGACCAGCTTTCAATGCCGAAATCTGCCCCCAATATTCCACGCCTTCGCGGGTCAGGTCGCGCTTGGCAATACCCAGCACCTTGGCCCGCGCCATTGGCACCAACCCCTGAAAGGCAATGTTGTGAATGGTCAGCACGCTCGGCACAGGAAAGCCGCTGCGCTTCAGATAGTAGGGCACCAACCCCGCCTGCCAATCATGGCAGTGCACCAGATCGGGCCGCCAATCACCCAACACTCCACCCGCAACATCCGCCGCAACTCGGCACAATGCGGCATAGCGTTCCGGGTTGTCCGGCCAATCGACGCCATCGTCATTCAGATAGATACCCGCCCCGCGATCAAACAAATGCGGCGCATCCAGAACAAACAAGTCCAGCCCCGCCGCCTGACCTGAAAGCAGCCGTGCCGCGCCGCCAAAGAGATCAGAAATCTCCGCAACGGTATCTGCGCCACCCAGCGCATCCATCACCGCTGGATAGCCGGGCAACAACGTCCGCATCTCAATGCCCAGAGGCGCCACGGCGCCGGGCAAAGCGCCAGCCACATCCGCAAGGCCGCCGGTCTTGACCAGCGGCGCACATTCGGACGCAACGGACAGAACCTTTGTCATTGCGCGGCCTTCCATGCCTCCACCATCTCCTTGGTGATCAGGGTCGTGCCCTTCTCCGACACACGGAAGAACTTGGCATCCTCCACCGGGTCCTCCCCTACAACCAGACCGGTCGGTATCTCCACCCCCCGATCAATCACACATTTCCGCAACCTCGCGGACCGGTTGATAACCACATTGGGCAGCACAACGGAATGATCCAGCACGGCATATGAATTGGTGTGCACCTGCGTGAACAGCAGCGAATTGCGCACCTCAGTGCCCGAGATGATGCACCCGCCCGACACCATGGACGAAATCGCCACGCCGCGCCGGTCCTTCTCATCATGGATGAACTTGGCCGGCGGCACGCTTTCGGAATAGGTCCAGATGGGCCAGTTCTGATCCCACAAATCCAGCTCGGGCGTGAAATCGGTGAGGTCGATATTGGCCTCCCAGAACGCATCCAGCGTCCCTACATCCCGCCAGTAACTCGGCGCACCTGTTGCCCGGACACAGCTGTCATCGAACCGGTGCGCCACGGCCTTGCCGCCCTTCACAATCTCGGGGATCAGGTCATTGCCGAAATCGTGACTGGAATTCGGGTCCGCCGCATCAGCGATCAGCAACTCGCGCAGGTACTTCCAATTGAACACGTAAATGCCCATCGACGCCAACGCCTTGGTCGGGTCCTCGGGCGTGCTGGGTGGATCGGCGGGCTTTTCCAGAAATGACGTGATCTGGCTATGTTCATCCACCGCCATGACGCCAAAGGCAGACGCGTCAGCGCGCGGCACGGTCAGGCAGCCCACGGTCACATCGGCCCCCTGCTCCACATGCTGGCGCAACATGATCTCGTAATCCATCTTGTAGATGTGGTCACCCGCCAGGATCACGATGTATTCGACACCGTAACTGTCAACGATATCAATGTTTTGCGTTACCGCATCGGCTGTCCCGCGGTACCACATCTCCTCGGACACGCGCTGCGAGGCAGGCAGGATATCCAGAAACTCGTTCCGCTCGGCGCGAAAGAAGTTCCAGCCACGCTGGCAATGGCGGATCAGGGAATGGGCCTTGTATTGCGTGGCGACGGCCATGCGGCGGATGCCGGAATTGACCGCGTTGGACAGGGCAAAATCGACGATCCGGGTCTTGCCGCCGAAATAAACAGCAGGCTTCACACGCCGGTCCGTCAGCTCTTTCAGGCGCGACCCACGCCCCCCCGCCAGCACGAATGCCATCGACCTCTGAGACAAGCGTGTCATGTCCGCCATATCTGTTCCTCCCTATGTTTTGTGTCGGAAAATCACGGTCGCCAAAGGCGGCACAGTGATGTCCACAAATTGCGGTAACCCGTCCCACTCGCCAATCTGGCTCTGGACCGCGCCCTCGTTGCCCCGGTTCCCACCGCCATAAGCGGCCGCATCGCTGTTCAGAACCTCCTCCCAGGTTCCGGACGCAGGCACACCGATGCGCCACTGACGCTCCACCGGAGTGAAATTGCACACGACCACAACAGGCGCATCGCCGTCCTCGCCCCGCCGCACAAAAGCCGTCAGGGACTGGTCGGGATCATTGGCGATCCAATAAAAACCCGACGGGTCGCAATCCCGTCGATGCAGCGCAGGCGTGTCGCGATACAAATGGTTGAGATCGCGCACCAGCGCTTGCAGGCCCTTTTGCCGTTCCCCATGCAGCGAATCCCAATCCAGGCTCACATCATGGTTCCATTCGGCCCACTGGCCAAACTCGCAGCCCATGAACAGCAGCTTCTTACCCGGATGTCCCCACATGAAGCCGTAATAGGCCCGCAGGTTGGCAAACTTCTCCCACTCGTTGCCCGGCATCTTGCCGATCATCGACCCCTTGCCATGCACCACCTCGTCATGGCTGATCGGCAGGACAAAGTTTTCCGAGAATGAATAATCAATCGGGGCCGTCATCAGATGATGATCGTATTTCCGATGCACCGGGTCCTTTTCGATGTACCGCAGGGTGTCGTTCATCCACCCCATGTTCCACTTGTAGCCAAAGCCAAGGCCGCCCGCGTCGACGGGCGTCGACACACCCGGAAAGGCGGTACTTTCCTCGGCCACGGTCATGATCCCATCGACCTCGCCATAGCAGACGGTGTTCATCTCCTTGAGGAAATCGATGGCCTCGTAATTCTCGCGCCCACCATCCTTGTTGGGCACCCACTCCCCATCCGCACGCGAGTAATCGCGGTACAGCATCGAGGCAACAGCATCCACGCGCAGCCCGTCGATGTGGTATTCCTTGAACCAATAGAGCGCATTGGCGGTCAAGTGATTCTTCACCTCGTTCCGGCCATAGTTATAGATCAGCGTGTTCCAGTCCTGGTGGAACCCCTCACGCGGATCGGCGTGCTCATAGAGATGCGTGCCGTCAAACTGTGCCAACCCATGGGCATCAGACGGGAAGTGCCCGGGCACCCAGTCCAGGATCACACCCAGCCCCGCCTTGTGCGCCGCCTCTACCAGATCGCGGAACTCGTGCGGCGGGCCAAAGCGGATTGTCGGGGCATAGAGGCCCAAGGGCTGATAGCCCCAAGACCCATCAAACGGAAACTCGCTGATCGGCAGAAACTCCAGATGGGTGAAGCCCATCCACACGGCATAGTCCACAAGCTCGGTCGCCAGTTCCTTGTAGCTGAGCCTGCGTCCGTCGGCAGTGTGCCGCCACGACCCGAGATGCACCTCGTAGACGGAAATCGGCTTGTCGCGCTGCTGGGCTACACCACGCCCCGCCATCCAGTGGGCATCATCCCAGCCATAGCCGGAAATGTCCCGCACGACAGAGGATGTCTCGGGCGGATGCTGCGCCCCAAAACCCACCGGGTCAGCCTTGAGAAACGGCGCGCCCTCCTGCGGCGCGATCTCATATTTATAGAGATCACCGTCACAAATGCCCGGCAGGAAAATCTCCCACACACCGGTCTCTCCCACACGGCGCATCGGATGTCGGCGGCCATCCCAAATATTGAAGTCCCCCACAACCGACACACGCGCAGCGTTGGGCGCCCAGACAGCAAAATGCGTGCCCGTGACGCCATCCACCTCAGTCACGTGTGCGCCCAGCGCATGCCACAACTGGCGATGCGTGCCCTCACCCATGAGGTGCTGATCCATCTCCGTCAGGACAGGGCCAAAACGATACGGGTCCTCGAACGCCCATTCCGACCCGTCGGTAAATGTCGCCGTCAAGCGATGCGCGGATTTGAAGTTCGGCACCTGTGCCGCAAACAGCGGCCCCTCAACACGTTCCAGCGGAACCTTCTTGCGCCCCACGGTCGCCACAACGGCGGTCGCGTCCGGCACCAGGGCGACGCACCACGCCGCGCGTCCGGTCTTGTGAAAACCAAGCACGTCAAAGGGCCGGTCATGGCGCGCACCAAGCAGCGCATCGACATCCCCTTGGGTCATATGGGGCGGCAAACTGGTCGTGTCCGCCCCACCCATCAAGCGATACGCCCGATCAGAAAACCGCTGCCACCCAGGGTCACGCGTGCACCGTCCACCTCGGCGGATTGGTCCAGAATGGACGTCACCGCATGGGGCGCATCCACAGTGACCGGATCGGGCGACAGGTTATACAGGCACATCATGTTCTCCCCTCGCGTGAACCCTAGCACGGGTTCCGGCAGATCAAGAAACGCCGTCTTGCCCTCCCGCAAATCCTCGGACCCACGGCGCAGCGCCAGCATCTCACGGTAAAACGCCAGCACGCTGTTCTCTCCCTGCGTTGACACAGCGCGCGCCGCCTGCGGCTCCTTCACCGGCAACCACGTGCGGTTGGCTTGGCTAAAGCCCCCATTGGCGGCACCAGCCTCCCACACCATCGGCGTCCGGCACCCATCGCGCCCCGTTTTCTCGGGCCAAAAGTTGATGCCTTCAGGGTCAGTCAACTCATCAAAGCTGAGAACAGTATCCACTTGCCCCAGCTCTTCCCCTTGGTAGATGCAGATCGACCCTTCAAAGCTCAGCAGCAACGCGGCGGCCTGCTTGGCCAACGCATCCTGATCCACCCCATGCTCCAGCCAGCGGCCCACATGGCGCGGCACGTCATGGTTGGAAAACGCCCAGCACGGCCACCCCTCGGGGGCATCGCGAAAGAACGCCTCGATCCGCTCGCGGAAATGCTTGGGCGAAAAATCCGGCCCCAGCATTTCAAAGCTGTAGGCCATGTGCAGACGATGGCCCGAGGTGTACTGCCCCATGATATCTATCGAATGGTGGCTGTCGCCGACTTCGCCCACCATGGTGCGGGCGTCATATTCATCCAGCAGCGCGCGCAGACGTTTCAGGAACCCGAGGTTCTCGGGCCGGTTCTTGGAAAACAGCGTGTACTGCATCTCGAACGGGCGAACGGCGTCCTGGGCCCAATCGGACGGGTTGGCCGCGTTGTCGCGCAAAAGATGATCGTGGAAATAGAAGTTGACGGTATCAAGACGGAACCCATCCACACCCCGCTCCAACCAGAAGCGTACGCAGTCCAGCAGGTAATCCTGCACCTCCGGATTGTGGAAATTCCAGTCCGGCTGCTCTTTCAGGAAGTTGTGCATGTAGTATTGGCGGCGACGCGCATCCCAGGTCCAGGCCGGGCCACCAAAGATCGACAGCCAATTGTTCGGCGGCGTGCCATCGGGGTTGGGATCAGCCCAGATAAACCAATCGGCCTTGGGGTTGTCCCGGCTCTGACGGCTCTCGGTGAACAACGCATGCTGGTCCGACGCGTGGCTCAGCACCTGGTCAATTATGACCTTCAGGCCCAGCGCATGGGCCTTCTCGACCATGGCATCAAACTCGGCCAATGTGCCAAAGGTCGGGTCGATGTCCAGATAGTCCGATACATCATATCCCATATCCGCCATGGGCGACGGAAACACCGGACTCAACCAGATCGCATCGACACCCAGCGACGCCACATGGTCCAACCGGTCCATGATGCCTTTGATGTCCCCAATCCCATCTCCGTCCGCATCCATGAAGGACCGGGGGTAGATCTGATAGGTCACCGACCCGCGCCACCAGTCTTGTCCGTCTGCCATTGCTTCTGCCTTTGATTAGAGATGCTGCATTGGCATTCAAAGCGCTTTGACAAGCGGCGGCAAGGCAAAAATCATCAGTTTCGCAACTGACCGGGTGGATGCCATGTACATGCAATCGAATGATCGCCTCGCGAATAACCGCGACTTGTGCATCAGCGACCCTGGTTATCAGCCATGACCGTTTTTGAACGGCATCACGATTCATCCTTTTCGGCACGTAAGCCATTCACCGGCTTTGTGACGAAGAAAGGTACAAACCTTGGCGATCCCGCCCGAAAACACGCCAAGTCAACCCATCGCTTTTCGAATGTGCCCGGCCCAATTGGTTTGCCTAAGCGGCGAGACCCAATTTTTCTAGCACCCAGTCGTTCGGAACCACATCGATTGCAAGATTGACGCGCTCGGCCGTGCCGTGGTGCAAAACCTTGTGCGGGTCGTTCAGCTTCATGTACCAGCATTCTCCCGGCTGCATCGGGACCGGCTCGCCATTCAGCAGGAAATCCACGTCATCCGTGGGTGTGATCGGGATCGTCAGCCTGACAACGCTGTCCGGAACGTCCAGGCCAAGGGTGGGGTCAGTGTGTTCTTTGACCTCGGCCCCGCCTTCAAGTCGCAGCAAGCGCGTCAAGGTAACTACGGTGTGTTCGCGAAACCCATCAATAATCGACTTGATGTATGGAATATCGCTGAGATCACCATTGTCCTTTGAAGGGGATCGCGATGCACCAGTATGCGCGTTCATATCCTGTGGCACGGTCAGCATGACGACTGAATAATACAAGAATGGCTTGGCAAGGTCCGTGGAAAGCTCGTCCAACATGCGTTGCGCGTCGAAGTGCAAAGGTAGTTTTATGCGGTCAGATGCCTGCGTCATTGATGCCCCCCAAGACTGGAGAAAGGCTATCGGCGGCGGGGGTGGGGCGTCAAGCAATCGTGCAGGCGTCGGACGAACAGGGCCGGCCAACCCGGCAGGCATTTTCTCGCGTTTTGGAATCCCTTTGTAAGGATGCAGAAGAGCTGTTTCCGCTGACGTTTGACAACCAGACGCCTTAACCCCGGGCATTGCGCCCGCGCGCGCCACCCGCTACCCCCTTTGCAATGAAACCGATCCGCCTCATCAGCGGCTTTCTGACCGTCGGGGTCTGGACGCTGCTTAGCCGCATCTTGGGCTTCGTGCGCGAGATCATGATCCTGTCGCTGATCGGTCCCGGCCCGCTGATGGATGCCTTTGTCGCGGCCTTTCGCCTGCCCAACATGTTCCGCCGTTTCTTTGCCGAAGGGGCGTTTAACGCGGCCTTTGTTCCGATGTTCTCCAGCAAGCTCGAAGGGGACGAGGACGCCGCAAAATTCGGCCGTGATGCCCTGAACGGGCTGGCGCTGGTTACATTGATGCTGACTGCGCTTGCCATGATCTTCATGCCCGGCCTTGTCTGGGCCACGGCGGGCGGGTTCGGGGAAGAACGCTTTGATCTTGCGGTCGGCTTTGGCCGCATCGTCTTTCCCTACATCTTTTTCATGTCGCTTTCGGCCCTGTTTTCAGGCGTACTCAACGCCACGGGTCGCTTTGCGGCTGCCGCTGCCGCTCCCGTCCTGCTGAATGTGATGGTGATCGCTGCCATGACATTGGCGTGGGCCACAGGCGGCACGGCGATCACTTGGCTGATCTGGACCATCCCACTGGCGGGCGTAGCGCAATTGGCGCTGACATGGGGCGCGGCCGCGCAGGCAGGGTTCGCCCTGCGTCTTGGGCGCCCCCGATGGACGCCGGACATGAGCCTGATGGTGCGCACGGCG
This sequence comes from Tateyamaria omphalii, assembly GCF_014651375.1. Lineage (GTDB taxonomy): Bacteria > Pseudomonadota > Alphaproteobacteria > Rhodobacterales > Rhodobacteraceae > Tateyamaria > Tateyamaria omphalii. Next base: position 756,727 of record NZ_BMWT01000001.1, on the reverse strand, counting down.
ATACCAGCCGCACTGGCCACTGGCGTGATGCAGGTGAACCTAGTTGTCGGCCAGCTTGTTGCCTCGACCTATGACAATGCGGTCAGCTGGCTGTTTGCGGCCGACCGGCTGTATCAGCTGCCGCTTGGGGTTGTGGGCATAGCCGTGGGCATCGTGCTGCTGCCGGACCTGTCCCGCAGGCTCAGGGCCAATGACACCGATGGCGCACGCACCGCCTATTCCCGTGCCGCGGAGTTCTCAATGGCGCTTACGTTGCCCAGTGCCGTGGCGCTTATGGTGATCCCCTTGCCCTTGGTGTCGGTCTTGTTTCAACGAGGCGCCACAGGGGCGGATGATGCCGCAGCTATTGCAGTTGCCGTTGCCATCTACGGTGCGGGCCTGCCCGCCTTCGTGCTGCAAAAAGTGCTTCAGCCGCAATATTTCGCCCGCGGGGACACCAAGCGACCCTTCCACTACGCACTCTTGGCGATGGTGATCAATGCTGCGATCGCCGTCGGCCTGTCGCCTGCAATCGGCTGGATCGCCCCGGCCATTGCCACGACGGTGGCGGGTTGGGCCATGCTGGGTCTGCTCTATCTGGGGCTACGGGGGATGGGAGACGTGGTGCAGGTTGACGCCCGATACCGCCAGCGCCTGCCGCGCATCGTTATTGCATCGCTTGCAATGGGGATCGTTCTGGGGGTTTTCGCAAGCCTGTTGAAACCAGCCCTTGGCACGGACGGGGTGCGCTACGTCGCGCTTGTGGTGTTGATCATTCTCGGGGCGGTCAGCTATTTCGGCATCGCCCATGTCATCGGCGCGATGAAGTTGTCGGACATCCGCGGCGCCGTGCGGCGTGGCTAGCGGCGGCGTAGGGTTGTCAGCACCCGCGCCCAGCCACCCGGCATGACAAAAGCCGTCAGGGCAAAGCCTGCACAAAACCCAGATAGCTCCGCCACCCAAGCATAGCCGACCTGAAAGAACATCCCGAACAGCAACTGCAGCCCCATCAGCACCCCGATCAGCGTAAAGGCGCGTGCCTGCGGCCCGCCGGTCGCCGCCAGCTTTTGCCACAGCAAGAAGGTGAAGACGCCAATCAGGCCATAGACGGAAGGGTAGGCGCCGATCAGCCACGCCTGATCGGTGATCAGGCCAAAGACCAGCGCACCAAAGACACCGCAAAGCACAAACAGCAGGATCACCGCCCAGCCGCCCATCACTTCGCCCACCATCTTGCCCATGGCCAGCAGGATGACCCCGGCAAACAGGGTCGACGTGAACGTGCCATGCACAAAGGGATAGGTCAGAAAGCGCAGCATGTGTTCGGGCAACAGGATGCCGTTGCCCAGCATGTAGTCGAAGGCCTCGCCGGAAAAACTGTAGTCGTTCAGGGCCTGTAGTCTCCACCCGACCGCCCCCGGGCCCCCGATCAGGTTCGCTTCGCCCAGCGAAAACGCCAGCTCGGGCAGGGCAATCGCCAGAAACAACAGCCAGACGGCTGGCGGCAACGGGTTCACGGGGCTTGGGTCATGATGCTCGGACATGGGGGCCTGCCTGCTTGAACTTTGTTTAAGCCATGGGTAAGCCAACGACGCAAATTTGCCCAGAGGTAAGCCGATGTCAGACAGCCAATTCACACCCCGCGTGTTCTCGGGCATGCAACCGTCGGGCGGCCTGACGCTGGGCAACTACCTTGGCGCGTTAAAACGCTACGTGGAGATGCAAGACGAAGGCACCTACCAGACGATCTATTGCATGGTGGATCTGCACGCGATCACCGTCTGGCAGGACCCCGCGGAACTGGCGGCCAAGACCCGCGAGCTGGCCGCAGCCTATATCGCGGCGGGCGTAGATCCCGAAAAGTCGATTCTCATCAACCAATCCCAGGTGCCTGAACACGCGCAGCTGGGCTGGGTCTTCAATTGCGTGGCCCGCATGGGCTGGATGCAACGCATGACGCAGTTCAAGGACAAGGCAGGCAAGAACGCGCAGAACGCGTCGCTTGGTCTGTTTGGCTACCCGGCCTTGATGGCGGCTGATATCCTGATCTACCACGCCACTCACGTACCCGTGGGCGACGACCAAAAGCAGCACCTTGAACTGACACGCGACATCGCCGCCAAGTTCAATCATGACTACGGCGTTGACTTCTTCCCCCTCACCGAACCGGTGATCAAAGGGGCGGCAACGCGTGTGATGAGCCTGCGCGACGGGTCCAAGAAAATGTCCAAGTCCGACCCTTCGGACGCCTCCCGCATCAACATGACGGACGACGCCGACACGATCGCCAAGAAAATCCGCAAGGCCAAGACCGACCCCGACGCTCTGCCCTCCGAATACAAAGGGCTGGATGACCGCCCAGAGGCGCGCAACCTCGTGAACATCTATGCGGCTTTGGCTGATATGAGTGTCGAGCAGGTGCTGGCCGATCACGGCGGCGCGCAATTCGGCGCCTTCAAACCGGCACTGGCAGAATTGGCAGTCGAGAAACTCAGCCCCATCGCGTCTGAAATGACTCGATTGATGGATGACGTGCCCGAGATCGACAGGCTGCTGGCCCGTGGCGCCGAACAAGCACGCGAGATCACGCAACCGATCCTCAAAAAGACGTACGAGATCGTGGGCATGGTTGGCAGCTAACGGGACATACTAGCTTCTCATAGAATGCCCCGCGATTTTGGCGCTCCTTGGTCAGCTAGGATTTGGCTTCTCGCTCCATCCGCTTGGCCCAAGCATCAGCGAGGTCAATGAGAACTGCTTTGAACTTCGGTTTCGCCATCGTCGCAAACAACCACTTCGACAACACATTCCCCTTCAAAGCGGCGACAATCTTGATGTCGAATTCCGACCCCGTTGGCTGCGCCTCAACGGTCCAGCGCCCGGATAACTCGGAGAACGGATAAGGGTAGTCATCTGCCTCAGTGTGGATCCGGAACCCATAGGTGTGGCCCGGTTCGAAAAGGTCACAGGTTTCTTCCCAATGCTCGCCCTTCGGACCATAGCAGCGCCGGGTCATGCCCAATCCATCGCCGGCCAGAACCTCAACTTTCGAGATGTTGTCCGCGACGTCCGCATAGGCAGGATGGTCCGTCATGACGTCCCAAACCGTGTTTGCCGGTGCGTTTACTCTTCGCTGAACAGTTGCATGGAGCTTCCCGTCCCGCATCGACACATCTGCAATCGGGACCGGTGGCTTGATTTTCGCCGCGGATGCAAATTGCGAAACTGCAAAGAAAGCAACAACCATCGCGACCACAGTCAAAATAACCATGCCATACGTCGTGAACACGCTACCGAAGAAGGCGATCAACAGAACACTTCCGATAACCCACAGCGCATCTAGAACGACGATTTCATTGACCGCAGCGCGCGAAAGAAACTTGTTCCTGGACAACAGGTAAACCACGCCTGCAAATGCCAGAAGGCCAACCCCAAGACCGCGCAACCCCAACGCTGCCCAATCGACTGGATGCGCAAACAGGACAGGGGTAAGGGTCCCTGCCGCCAGCAAAAGGGCAAGACCGTTGAGCGCTGAAAACTGGCTGTTCAGTTTGAGGAAAGCGCGGGCTGCTGCAGAACGTGGCATGAGGAACCTCCGGTGATGTGATCTGTCGCCACCGAAACTCCCACCCGGAACCCTTTGTCTCAATTACCTCTTACGTAATAGGAACACGCAGTTCTTTGTGCGAACGAGGAGGCATGACACTCTTGATGAACCGACCACAGGACGCATTCGGCCCGTTGTTGAAATCATGGCGCAACAGGCGGCATGTCAGCCAACTTGAGCTTGCCCTCCACGCAGGCATGTCTCAGCGCCATGTCAGCTTTCTCGAAACGGGGCGCTCCAAGCCAAGCCGGTATGCGGTGCGGCAGTTATGCGAAGCACTCGAAATGCCCGCAGCTGAACATGACGTCATGCTTGTCGCAGCCGGGTTCGCACCCCAGTCCGCCGACGCAAGCTGGAGCGCAGATGTGCGCAACGCCGTGGACGTTTCAATCGAACATGTACTGAAAGGGCACGAACCCTTCCCGGCGGTGTCGGTCGACCGGATCTGGAACCTGCAAAAGGCCAATCAAAGCGCCATGAGATTCTTCGCGGCTGCGGGCGGCACCGGGCAACCCAACCTGCTTCGCGATGTGTTTTCGCCGGGCACGCTGCGCAATAACATCCGCAACTGGTCAGAGGTGACCAGGGCTTTGTTCCGTTTGCTAGACCTTGAGGTTGCGCGCAGACCACATGACCAAGAAGGCAAACTGCTGTTAGACGAGTTAAGGGCGCTTCCGGGTGTCGCCGAGGCCGTTGCGGACCGCCCGCAAGGGCATCCCGCTCCGGTTCTAACGATAGAGTTTTTGATAGATGGCTCTGAGTTAAGGTTGTTCTCGCTGATCGCTACCGTCGGCATGAGCATGGACGCCACTCTTGACGATTTACGGATCGAAACGCTGCTGCCAGCCGATGAACAAACGCGCCACTGGTTCACGACGGCCAAATGAGCCTTGGAATGCGCGATGCCACCGATCCTGAGGGCGCCTTTGTGCTTGCCGCACGGACCACATGGGCTTGTCCGCTGTTCTGCACCTATTCTGTGCGCATCCGCAAATAGGCAACAAAGGTTTGCACACTTAACTCTCCTGTCACAGGAGACAGATCATGACCCAAAGCGTTCCCGCCGAGACCCGCGTCGGCCACATTCACCTCAAGGTCACCGACCTCGAACAATCCATCATGTTCTACCGTGATGTCCTCGGCTTCACCCTGACACAGCGCTATGGCGATCAGGCCGCGTTTCTGTCAGCGGGCGGCTATCACCACCATATCGGTCTGAACACGTGGCACTCGCGCGGCGCTGGCCCGGCACCCGAGCGGGCGGCAGGACTCTATCACGTCGCCTTCGTCTTCCCCGACCGCGCATCCCTGGGCGCAGCCCTGGGGCGTGTGTTGGATCACGGCACAGCGCTGGATGGCGCGGCGGATCACGGCGTATCGGAAGCCGTCTATTTCCGCGACCCAGATGGCAACGGGATCGAACTGTATAGGGATCGCCCCGAGGCTGATTGGCCTCGCACATCGGATGGTGCCATTGCCATGAACAACGCTCCGCTGGACGTACCCGCGCTCTTGGCGGAAGGCCGTTAATCCTTTGGTAACAAAAGGCACCGTACGCCCCGTTAAACCTGCAAATGGTGCACAACCGGTGTACGGGGGGTGTACAGGGGGTGCACGTATGGTGCATCGCCGAAATCCCTTGTTTCATGGCGGTTAACCACGATTCGCCAGCTACTGCGCGATACCCCCACCGTACGTTGCGTCGCCCCCCGATTTCCGCCACCTTGCCGACACCAAACGGAGGGTACCATGAGCACCGCATTCTTCTGGGACGAACGCACCATGTGGCACGGCGGTGGCAACTATGCCTTTACCGTACCCTTGGGTGGATTGGTGCAACCATTGGCCGCCGGCGGCCTGCCCGAAAGCCCTGAAACCAAGCGGCGAATGAAGAACCTGATGGATGTTACAGGTCTGACAAATGATCTACATGTCACAACGGCTGACGCGGCGACGCATGACCAGTTGCTACGCGTGCACCCCGAAACCTACCTGAATGAATTCAAAGCCTTATCCGATGCTCAAGGGGGCGAGATTGGTCACCACGCGCCCTTTGCCACCGGTGGATATGAGATTGCTGCGCTGGCCGCAGGCCTCACCACCGCAGCGGTCGAAGCCGTGTTGAAAGGCACCCATGAAAACGCGTACGCCCTCGCCCGCCCGCCGGGCCATCATTGCGAGGCGGCAACGCCCATGGGCTTCTGCCTGATGGCCAATATCGCCATCGCGATCGAGGCCGCTAAAACCAGCCGCCCCGACCTGAAAGTCGCTGTTCTGGACTGGGATGTGCACCATGGCAACGGCACGGAATCCATCTTCTACGACCGGTCAGATATACTCACCATCTCCTTTCACCAGGAAGGGAATTACCCCTTGGACACAGGACACTTAGCGGATCGTGGAAAGGGTGCCGGGCAAGACGCAAACGTCAATCTCCCCTTGCCTGCCGGGGCAGGCCATACCGCCTATCTCCACGCCATTGACCGGGTTGCCGTTCCCGCCATCGAAGCGTTCGATCCGGACCTGATCATCGTGGCCTGCGGCTTTGACGCAGCCGCTGTCGACCCTCTCGCCCGGATGCTCGCCACTGCCGAAACCTTTCGCGAAATGACGTTGAAAATCAAAGCCCTGGCCAAGCGCATTTGCGATGGCAAACTGGTTCTCAGCCACGAGGGCGGCTACTCTGAAATCTACGTCCCCTTCTGCGGTCACGCCACACTCGAAGCCCTATCAGGAAGCAAGATCACGGCCGCAGACCCCATGGCCCGGGCGCTCAAAAGCCGCCAACCGGGACCAAGATTCGATGCCTTCCTGCGCGCCGAAATAGACCATGTGGCCCAACAACTTGGGTTCTAATGGCCCAACAACTTGGGCTCTAACCCCTTGACGTCGCAGCCAATCGCCACGACATGCACATCAACATGTAAAAAGGCGTAACATATGCCCACAAGAAACCAAGCTGCCCTCGACTTCCTTATGACCCGCCGGTCTCGTCCCGCCAAAACGCTGCGAGAACCCGTGCCGGACCGGGCAACGCTCGAACAGCTTCTGACGGCAGCGGCCCGCACCCCAGATCATGGCAAACTGGAACCGTGGCGCTTTATCATCCTGGGCAAAGCCGCAATGCCCCGTCTGGCCGCAACGGCGGAACAACGAGGACTGGCCCTTGGCCTTGACCCCGACCAGATCGTGAAAGGACGGTCGCAATTCGATCAGGGACACCTTGCCGTCGTGGTCGTGGAAATCACGCGCCCAGTCGAAAAAATCCCTGCTTTGGAAATGACTTACTCGGCTGGCGCCGTTTGTCTCTCGCTGCTCAATGCCGCCCTCGCAGCGGGATGGGGCGCAAACTGGCTCAGCGGGTGGCCCAGCCATGATCGCGGGTTCATGACGGATGCACTTGGCCTAGCCGAAAACGAACGGATCGCAGGGTTCGTCCATATCGGCACCGAAACCTCCGCCCCGCCGGAACGACCCCGCCCCGACGTACAGGCCATCACCACGTGGGTCGACGCATGATCCTGACTGCCTTTTTCTCAGCCCTCGGCCAGATCAGTGACCCGCGCTTTCGGCGGGTCCTGCTGCTGGGGATTGCCCTTACGATCGCACTTCTGGTCGCAGCCACATCAGGCTTTGTCTGGTTCATCGGTTGGCTCACGGCAGACGGTGTATCCGTCCCTTGGTTCGGCACCATCACTTGGCTTGGCGACATCATCACATGGAGCTCATTCCTCCTGTTCCTTGTGCTGTCGATCTTCCTAATGATGCCGGTTGCCTCCGCCATAACATCCATGTTCCTCGATGAGGTCGCGCAGGCGGTCGAAGATCGGCACTACCCCAACCTGCCACCGGCACAGAACGTCCCGTTTGGGGATGCAGTTGTGGATACGATAAACTTTCTGGGCGTGCTGATCGGCGCCAACATATTGGCACTGATCCTTTACGTGATCTTCACGCCCGCTGCCCCCTTCATCTTCTGGGGCCTGAACGGGTTCTTGCTGGGTCGGGAATACTTCACCCTCGCAGCCATACGCCGTGTCGGTCGCGCGCAAGCCAAGGAGCTACGGCGTGCCCATAGCGGAACGATCTGGCTTGCGGGTACGCTCATGGCCATCCCACTCAGTGTGCCGTTGGTGAATCTGCTGATCCCAATCATCGGGGCAGCAACATTCACCCACATCTTTCACAGTGTCATAGCGGCTCAATCGCCCGATCAAAGAAATTCATATCGTCCAGACTGATCCATCCTGACAAGATGATACCGGCAATGATGATCCACAGAACCAAGGCCACCCACGTGACGATCCATGCTTTCCGGCGCGTGTGATGATGTTCCGGCGCGCCTGCATGCGTGCCGGGTTCAACTTCGCCCAAGTCACCCTGCGTTTGCACCTTGATCGGCAGGGCGATCAGGAAGCACAGCCACCAGATGACAGCATACAGGACAAGGGCAGATGTGATGCCCATCAGACCTGCTCAAGCTCGGTCAGGGTGCCGTTCATATCCTTTGGGTGCAGGAACAACACAGGCTTGCCATGGGCGCCGATCTTGGGCTCGCCGTTGCCCAGTACGCGCAGGCCGCTGGCCTTCAGATGATCACGCGCCGCGATGATGTCTTCGACCTCGTAGCATACATGGTGAATACCGCCAGCGGGGTTCTTGTCCAGAAACCCTTGGATGGGGCTGTTTTCCCCCAGCGGATACAACAACTCGATCTTGGTGTTCGGCAGCTCGATGAAAATGACGGTCACGCCGTGATCGGGTTCATCTTGCGGCTCACCGACATTTGCGCCCAGCGCGCTGCGATATTGCGCGGCGGCGGCCTCAAGGTCGGGGACGGCAATGGCAACGTGGTTCAGGCGACCAATCATGTTCTAAGGCTCCTTTGGCTGGCATTTGCGCCCTTATCACCAAGAGACAGACAAGGTGCAATGTGACGTTAACGCGCTGTTAGGCATGGGGACGTAACGATGAGTCGCAAGAGTATTTGGAGGATCTGATGGACACGACGGACCCGTTCAAACCGAATTACCCGGCCCCAACCGCCTTGCGACCGCTCTTGGGCCTGACCGTTCTCGTGATCGAGGATAGCCGCTATGCCTGCGAAGCGATGAGGCTGCTTTGCCTGCGCAGCGGTGCCCGCATCAGGCGCGCTGATACGATGCGTGCCGCCCGACGGCACCTTCAGGTGTACCGCCCGTCCGTCGCCATCATCGATTTAGGGCTGCCAGACGGGAATGGTGCCGATCTCATAAGTGACCTTGCTACAGCGGGACAAAGACCTGATGTCATCCTTGGCATCTCCGGCGATGTAGACAGCGCAAACCGGGCATTGGACGCTGGCGCAGACGGTTTCCTGGAAAAGCCAGTGGTTTCACTCGCCAACTTCCAGGAGGCAATCCTGGTACACCTGCCAGAAGACAGGCAACCGCTGGGGCCACGCACGCTCCCAGAGGGAGACGTGGAACCCGACCCTATCGCCTATCGCGATGACATGGTGCATGTTGCTGATGTTCTGGAAGACGTGCACGATGCTCGCACGCTTGACTACGTGGTTCAGTTCCTTGGCGGGGTCGCACGCAGCGCACAGGATGCCGAGCTGTTGCAAGCAACGGACGCTTTGGCCGCCAAGCGTGCAAGGGGCGATGCCGCGGCATCTGAAACGGCTGTCATTGCGGGACTGATCCAGGATCGGTTGGCCGAGAAGATCGCGATTTGACGGCTGTTTACCTGTCGGTCAGCACAGGATCATCCGCCACACGCACCAGACGAGTCAAATCAGACAGACGTTCAATCTGAGAACCTTTTGAATCGAAATTGGTGTCTGACAACCACACCCCAAATGCTTCCTTGAGGGCAGGCCACTCCGCATCAATGGCAGCAAACCAAGCTGTGTCGCGGTTGCGTCCTTTTACAACGGTCGCTTGGCGAAAGACACCTTCGTAGCTCAACCCAAGCCGTTGCGCAGCAGAACGTGACCCAAGGTTCATTGCGTCACATTTCCATTCGAATCGGCGGTAGCCTGCCTCGAAAGCCCACATCATCATTAGATAAAGCGCTTCGGTCGCAGCCCGCGTTTTTTGCAAAGCCGGGCTGAAATTGATGTGCCCCACCTCGATACTGCCTGCGTCCGGCGCAATGCGCAGGAAACTGGCGACACCCTCGTATTGGCCGGAACCCGAGTTGAAGATCGCGTAGAACTGCAAGTCGGAATCCTGCTCCGCATCCCGCACCCAACGATGGTATTGCGCGGAAGATGAAAACGGGCCGTATGGCAGATAATCCCATACGTGATCATGGCCGACATATGTGCGGTACAATAAGGCAGCGTGTTGTTCCGCATGCAATGGCTCAAGCCGCGCATGTTTACCCGTCAGAACGGTTGATGCGTCTGGAGCCCGGGGAGGACCCCAGTTCGGGACAGGTGCCCGGTTCACTTTGTAAAGCGCAGTCATGGCGGGACGTTAGGCAAGTATTCGCCCAAGGCCAAGTGGCATTGGGTATGGATCAGAGGATCAAGCCTGGATCGGTGCCCATGTCCAAGCCGGGGAAAACAGCGCTCTCCATCACGTGCCTGTCCAACCCCGTGAGACCCCGCATCACCCAGGCGGCATGGGCACGCACATCACCTGTCGGCATAAGATCGCGATCCTGATACAAGTTGCCGTCACCAAGCCCCGGCCAGTCGCCAAAAACGTGCCCGCCTTTGATCGCACCACCGGCCAAAATCATCAGACCACCTGTGCCGTGATCCGTACCACCGGTGCCATTCTGGCGCGCTGTTCGACCGAATTCGGTCATCGCGACGACTGCTGTCTTGCGCCACGTATCGCCACGCATCTTTCCACGCAATGTCAGGAGGGTTTCCGACAGACGTTTCAAAGCGGCGTCAATTGAACGGCTCTGCGCACTGTGCGTATCCCATCCATTCAGGGAAAACGCAGCAATCCGCGCGCCTTGGGACAAACGCGCTGCTGCAAATTCAGCGATCTGAACATGACCGCTTTTGCCACGTTTGGGCGCGTCATCCTGCACCTGCGACAGCAGTTGAGCTTCCGACAGCGCCGCATGCAAAGCCGGATCGGTTTCAGTCACCAGCTCCAACAAACGGACCGCTTGAGGGCTCAGTTTCAGACGCGCATCTGGTGACCAGTTCGCCACCTCGGCCTCGCCCTGTAGCAGGCGCATGTCGCTGCGCCCAACGGCATAGGCCGTTTGTGATGTCACACCGGGCACCGCTTGAAGCATCCGGTTCAACCACCCGTCCCGCACACCGGCCAGACTGGTCGTTCCTGCCTCAAGCAAGTCCTGCCCGTCGAAATGGCTGCGCTTGTCCCGATAGGGCGTTGATACAGCGTGCGCAAAGGACAGCTGCCCTGCCTCCCACAGCGGGATAAGCGGTGCGAGACCGGGGTGCAGTGCGAAATAGCCATCAAGATCGTAAGCCCCACCTTCGGGACCCAAGGCCAATGACCCGCGCAAGCGCTTGAATGCCGGGTCCCCATAGGGCTGAACTACATCCAAACCGTCCATGCCGCCGCGCAGGATGATGACAACCAATCGGGTGTCCCAGGGAGCCGCGGCAAAGCTGACCGGTGTCAGAAGAGGGCTGGCGGCCAAGGAACAGCCAATCAGACCAATACGGGCAAGAAAGTCACGGCGGGAAACTGGTTTGGCCATCAAACGCTCCTATCTGCGCTGAAACGCCGGGGACATCAGAACAACTCCAATGGCTTCCGGTCTGCTTTCGGCCGCGGAAGCGGCAAAACGTACGGCTTCATTTGCAAAACTCCCCAGTGCCAGTTCGGCAAACGCTCTGGGATCGGGCAAAGGTTCGATCATCCGCACTGGCACCGCCATGGACCAAGATACCCGGGCCGCCACCCCCTGCGGGGTAATCCACGCGACGTCGTCCTCATCCCATCCGTCCGGACCGATGGGACGTTCCCAAGTCTGACCCATGTGCGCCAAGGGCGCTCCAAAAAATCTACGTATCCATTTTTCATCACGATCCGCAAACGCATCCTTGGGTATGGCAAGCGCGCGCAAGGCCGAAGAAACAAAATCAATCGGCAGCTTGAAGTTGGATACGGACCGCTCCCACGAGGATGGGTGATTGAGAAGCACATCGTACATCGCCATCAATTGCCCATCATGATCGACATACGCCGCCTCAAGCGCATCCACCAACGCGGGATCCGGCGTATCGGACACAAAATGCACTGCCAGTTTTGATGCAAGGTGTCGCGCGGTGGAGGGATGGGCAGCCAAATCGCGCAAAGCCGCCCGCACGGATTTCACGGTGGCTTCCTCGCCGTAGTCCACGCCCAGTACTGTTTCTGAACCGGGTTCGGCAAAGTCCTTTCGAAATTTGAACCCATTGCGAGCGTCAAAACTCAGACCGGTAAACAGCTCGGCCAATTGCGTGACGTCCTCCTGAGTGTAGGGCCCATCGACACCCAGCGTGTGCAACTCAAGTACCTCACGCGCAAGGTTTTCGTTCAATCCAGCCGCTTTTTTGGGGCCGCGTTTCAGCGCACGAAAACTGGCTGGACCCATTGACCGGGTCTGATCGAGATAATCCAACATCAACGGATGCATGACCGCGGCCTGAAGCAGATCGTCGAACCGCCCGGTGATGAACGGTCGAATGGCGTCTTCAATGTAAGGCGACGTGCCGCGCCGGATCACACCCCGCTTGCCGCGAGCGGTGAAATGATCCGCCCAAAAGGCAACGATCCGTTCGCGCAGTGCCGTTTGGGTATGCACGCGACGCAGCATGGTCTGTCCCAACCAGTCGAACATGGCCACGCGTGCTTCCTGGTTGATTACGTTGCGCTGCTTCCGGGCCGCGGCAGCCAATTCGGTACCCCGGTTTTTGCGACGGATTGCATTCTGCCGCTGCACTTCGACCATGCGCGCACGAAATTTCACAAACGGCTCAATGGGAAATGCACGCTGCATATCATCTGGTCCCGTCAGCCCATCCAGCATCCGCGCGACGTTTTTCGGCGCATCGTAAAGCGGGGAAAGGCCGTATCCGAACCGGATTTCCGCAAGTTCTGGATCGAAATTACGCACAGTTTTGGAACCTTGGTTTGCCGTATAGCAGGCCCAAGATAGCATTGGATGCCCCACTTTTCACGGGGCACCCTCTAGCATGTTGGCAATTGCGTGCTCAGTCCTGCGGAATAACGCGCAGACCCAGCTCCATCAGCTGGTCGCTCGTGGGATCTGACGGGGCTTGCATCATCAAGTCTTCGGCGCGCTGGTTCATGGGGAACAGGATCACCTCGCGGATGTTCTGCTCACCCGCCAGAAGCATGACAATGCGGTCGATACCCGCTGCACAGCCGCCGTGGGGTGGCGCGCCGTATTGGAAAGCATTAACCATCCCGCCGAAGCGCTTGCGCACTTCCGCTTCGTCATAGCCTGCGATCTCGAACGCCTTGAACATGATCTCGGGCCGGTGGTTCCGGATGGCACCGGACACCAGCTCATACCCATTGCACGCAAGGTCGTACTGATAGCCCAGTACCTTGAGCGGATCGCCCCGCAGCGCGTCCATCCCGCCCTGCGGCATGGAGAACGGGTTGTGTTCAAAGTCGATCTTGCCGGTTTCCTCGTCCGCCTCGTAGATCGGGAAATCCACGATCCAGGCAAAAGCAAACCTGTCTTCGTCGATCAGTTTGAGTTCTTCGCCGATCACGTTGCGGGCACGGCCCGCGATAGCTTCGAATGCCTTGGGTTTGCCGCCAAGGAAGAACGCCGCGTCGCCAACGCCAAGGCCCAATTGCTGGCGGATGGCTTCGGTGCGTTCAGGGCCAATGTTCTTGGCGAGCGGTCCAGCGGCCTCCATACCTTCGCCCTGGTCACGCCAGAAGATGTAGCCCATCCCCGGCAGCCCTTCTTTCTGCGCATAAGCATTCATCCGGTCACAGAACTTTCGGCTACCACCTGTTGGCGCGGGGATGGCGCGGATCTCGGTGCCTTCCTGCTCCAACAGCTTTGCGAAAATCGCAAAGCCGGAATCGCGGAAGTGGTCGGAGACCACTTGCATTTTAATGGGGTTGCGCAGGTCGGGTTTGTCGGACCCATACCACAGCGCCGCGTCACGGTAGCTGATCTGCTCCCATGTCTCAGGCGCATCCACCTTCTTGCCCCCACCGAATTCTTCGAACACGCCGGCCAGAACAGGGGCAATGGTGTCGAACACGTCCTGCTGCTCGACAAAGGACATCTCCATGTCCAACTGGTAGAAGTCGGTGGGCGAACGGTCCGCGCGTGGGTCTTCGTCACGGAAACAGGGCGCGATCTGGAAATACTTGTCAAAGCCCGACACCATGAGCAGCTGCTTGAACTGCTGCGGGGCCTGCGGCAGGGCGTAGAATTTGCCGGGATGCAGGCGCGAGGGCACCAAAAAGTCACGCGCACCTTCGGGCGAGGATGCCGTAATGATGGGTGTCTGGTATTCGCGGAATTCCTTGTCCCACATGCGCTTGCGGATCGAGGACACAACGTCAGACCGCAGCTTCATATTCTCCTGCATCTTGTCACGACGCAGGTCGAGGTAGCGATAGGTCAGGCGCGTTTCTTCCGGATATTCCTGATCGCCGAACACCATCAAAGGCAGCTCTGCCGATTGGCCTAGCACCTCCAGGTCACGAATGTAGACTTCGATCTCGCCCGTGGGCAGCTTGGGGTTGATGAGGCTCTCGTCCCGCGCCTTCACGTTGCCATCGATGCGAATGCACCATTCGCTGCGCACCTTCTCAACCTCGGAAAATACCGGGCTGTCAGGGTCACACAGCACTTGCGTGATACCGTAGTGGTCGCGCAGGTCGATAAACAATACGCCACCATGGTCGCGCACCCGGTGGACCCAGCCCGACAAACGCACATTATCACCCACATTGGCCGAGGTCAGAGCGGCGCAGGAGTGAGAGCGGTAAGCATGCATGACGAGATCCCTTCGGGGCTGCGGTTTTTGATCGGCGCAGATACACCGGGCAAGGGGTGGAAAGTCAAGGCGACAACGCTGTTTGCCCCATGCTATCACCACAGAAAAGGGAGGGTTTGATGGACGACAAATGGGCCAGAGGCATGGGCGTGCGCAGGACCGTGCTGGGCGATGCCCACGTGGACCGGGCCGAGGCCGTTAAAACACCCTTTGATGCACCGTTTCAGGAACTGATCACCGAAGGGGCTTGGGGCACCGTCTGGGCCAGTGACGCGATCAGCTTGCGAGAACGGTCCATGCTGACCCTTGCGCTTCTTGCCGCCACCGGCAACTTCGATGAAATCCCCATGCACATCCGCGCGACGGCACGCACGGGGGCCAGCAAACAGGACGTAACCGAAGCATTCCAGCACGTCGCAATCTATGCGGGCGTGCCACGCGCCAACCGCGCGCTGAAAATCGCCAAGGACACTTTCGCCGAGATGGAGGCAAAAAGTGGTTGAACCGCTCTATCCGCGTGACCGCAGCTGGCATCCGGCAGCCCACTTTCCCGACTACAAGTCCAGCATATACCGGTCACCGCAAAAGCCTCTGATCAAGGCTCCACCTTCGCAAAACGAAGACAGCGGACCCGTGTTTGGGCATGACATGCTCGGCCCACTCGACAACGATCTGATCCGCAACTTCGCCGCACCGGGGGAACTGGCAATTGGCCCTCGTATGATTGTGCATGGGCGCGTGCTTGACGAAAACGCGCGCCCCGTGCCGGGCGCGTTGATCGAGATCTGGCAAGCCAATGCAGGCGGTCGCTACCGCCATGCCAAGGAGGGGTATCTGGCTCCGCTTGACCCGAACTTTGGTGGATGCGGGCGCATGATTTCCGCTGATGACGGAACCTACAGATTCATGACCGTGCAGCCGGGTCCTTACCCCTGGCCGAACGGCCCCAATTCTTGGCGACCCGCCCATATCCATTTTTCCGTTTTCGGGCACAGCTTTGCGCAGCGATTGATCACGCAGATGTATTTCGAAGGCGACCCGCTGATCCAGCTTTGCCCCATCGTCCGTGCGATCTCGGACCCGATGGCGATTGATCAGCTCACCGCCCGCCTCGATATGGAGGCAACAGCACCCATGGACGCACTGGCCTACCACTTTGACATCATCCTGCGCGGGCGCGGCTCGACCCCATTCGAAAACCGGCCGGAGGGAAACTGATGGCAGCCAAACGGTTGAAAGAAAGCCCATCGCAGACGGCCGGACCCTATGTGCATATCGGCTGCACACCCAATTTTGCTGGTATCAAGGGCGTTTACGACGGCGACCCGGGTGCGAAGATGTTGACCGATACGGTTGAGGGGGAGCGGATCACGGTTACGGGCACCGTCTTTGACGGACAGGGCGCGCCGCTCACCGATGCCTTGATTGAGATCTGGCAGGCCGACGCTTTGGGTCGCTTTGGAACAATGAACAGCGGATTTACCGGGTGGGGTCGATGCCCTGCGGATCAAAGCACGGGGGCCTGGCGCTTTGATACAGTGCGACCCGGCGCTTCAAGCGTTGGGGCAGCGCATATCATCTTTTGGATCGTGGCGCGTGGCATCAATGTGGGTCTGCACACCCGGATGTATTTTCCTGATGATCCGCTATTGGACAGTGACCCTTTGCTGTCGCTGATTGAGGGGGCGCGGCGGGAAACACTGATTGCCAAGGAAGTGTCGCCAACCGTCTTTCAGTTCGACATCCACTTGCAAGGAGCGGGTGAAACGGTTTTTCTGGATGTCTGAAACGAAAAACGCGGGCCACGATGGGCCCGCGTCTCTTTGGTTTTGATGCGGTTCAAAGCAAGTCGAACCGGTCGTTGTCCATCACCTTGGTCCAGGCGGCAACAAAGTCGCCTACAAACTTGCCGGCATTGTCGTCCTGAGCGTAGACCTCAGCATAGGACCGCAGGATCGAGTTTGAACCAAAGACCAGATCAGCACTTGTGGCCGTGTACTTGATGGCTCCGGTTGCGCGGTCACGCAGCTCGTAGCTGCCGTCATCAATGGCATGCCAGCTATAAGCCATGTCGGTCAAGTTCACGAAGAAGTCCTGTGTCAACTGACCAACCCGGTCGGTGAAGACACCGTGAGATGTGCCACCATGGTTCGTGCCGAGCACACGCAGACCACCCAGCAGAACGGTCATTTCCTGTGCGTTAAGGCCCATCAATTGCGCACGGTCCAGCGTCAGTTCCTCGGCACTGATGGCAAGGTTAGCCTTGGCAAAGTTCCGGAAACCGTCTGCATGAGGCTCCAGCACATCGAAGCTGTCGGCATCTGTCATCTCGTCGGTGGCGTCTCCGCGGCCCGGCGTGAATGGCACGGTCACATCAAAACCAGCCGCCTTTGCTGCTGCTTCGACAGCAACACTCCCGGCCAAAACGATGACATCCGCGACCGACGCACCGGTTTCCGCTGCAATCGGCTCCAACGCAGTCAGGACGGTGTCAAGACGCTCCGGCTCGTTGCCTTCCCACGTGCGTTGTGGTGCCAGACGGATGCGCGCACCATTGGCCCCGCCCCGCTTGTCCGACCCACGGAACGTGCGTGCACTGTCCCAAGCCGTTGCGATCAGGTCAGCATGGCTGACACCGCTTGCCGCAATCTTGGCCTTCACAGCGTCTACATCATAGCCGGTGTTGCCTGCGGGGATTGGATCTTGCCAGATCAAATCCTCGGCTGGAACGTCGGGACCGATGTAGTTCGCACGCGGACCCATATCGCGATGGGTCAGCTTGAACCACGCACGGGCAAAGGTGTCGCGGAAGTAAGCCTCATCCGCCATAAACCGTTCCGAGATTTCGCGATAGATCGGATCGACTTTCATCGCCATATCCGCATCGGTCATCATCGGCATGACCCGTTTCGAAGGATCGGACGCATCGACAGGCATGTCCTCTTCCTTGATGTCGATGGGTTGCCACTGGTTTGCACCTGCAGGCGACTTGGTCAGTTCCCAGTCGTATCCGAAGAGCAGCTTGAAATAGCCCATGTCGAACTTGGTCGGTTCAGTTGTCCACGCGCCTTCAATGCCCGACGTGACAAGTGAGCTGGCCTTGTCGGTCTGGTTGGGGTTCATCCAACCCATGCCCTGTGCCTCGATACCGGCACCTTCGGGTTCTGCACCCAGTGCGCCTGCATCGCCATTGCCGTGCGCCTTGCCGACAGTGTGTCCACCGGCTGTAAGCGCGGCCGTTTCTTCATCGTTCATGGCCATACGGGCAAAAGTTTCGCGAACATGCAGCGCTGTGCGGGCGGGATCGGGATTGCCGTTCACACCTTCCGGGTTCACATAAATCAGACCCATGTGCACAGCGGCGAGGGGGTTCGCCATAGTCGACGGGTCGTCCAGATCTTCGTACCGGTTTTCACTTGGGGCCAGCCACTCGGCTTCCTCACCCCAGTTGATGTCGATGCCAGGCGCCCATGTATCGGCGCGGCCAAAACCAAAGCCAAAGGTCTTCAAGCCCATGGATTCATAGGCAATATTTCCTGCAAGCAGCATCAGGTCGGCCCATGACAAAGCGTTCCCATACTTCTTCTTAATGGGCCACAGCAGGCGGCGGGCTTTGTCGAGGCTCGCGTTGTCCGGCCAGGAATTCAAAGGGGCAAACCGCTGATCACCGGCGGAACCGCCACCGCGCCCGTCCTGCATCCGGTACGTACCGGCGGCATGCCACGCCATGCGGATCATCAAACCACCGTAATGTCCCCAGTCTGCGGGCCACCAAGGTTGGCTGTCGGTCATCAACGCATGCAGGTCCGCCTTGACCGCATCGTAGTCCAGCCCTTTGACGGCTTCCCGATAGTCGAAGTCGGGATCCATCGGATTGGTCCGGGCACCATGTTGGTGAAGCACCTCGACCTTGAGGGCATTCGGCCACCAGTCTTTGTTGGTGCGCCCACCAAAGGTGCTGTGCAGGCTTGCGCCGTGCATCACCGGGCATTTACCGATGTCGTTACCATCCATGTCAGTCTCCGTTCATTGCTGCGTTGCGTGTCGTTGCTAAGGTCTGATCTAGTGAAAGTTAAGAATCATTCTAGACTTGTCTTCAGAATGATTTCCGCCCCCTGCCGATCCAGCCCGATATGCGCGATTCGCCTGGGTTCAGGCAAAGCGGCACACTTACAAAAGCGAACCTAGAGACAACCTGCCATTTGTAGAAGTTGCATTTTCCAATGGTCTCTATAATTAAATCCTATGAATATAACTTTGCGGCAACTCCGTTACTTCAAGGCGCTGGCCGAAGATCTGCACTTTGGTCGCGCGGCTGACCGTTGCGCCATCTCGCAACCTGCCCTCTCTGTCCAGATTCGCGACTTGGAGGAAAATCTGGGGGTCGAACTGTTTGAACGGCAGCCCCGCGCTCTCCGATTAACGCCGCGGGGCGAGGAGTTCTCAGAACGCGCCACACCAATCCTGCAAGCCGTAGATGAGCTGGGAGACTGGGCACAGACCGCGCGCGGAAGTGGGTTGGGGCTTCTGCGCCTTGGAGTCATTCCCACAATCGCGCCCTATCTGCTTCCAAATTTCATAAGTGCTTTGACATCGGCCCACCCACAAGTCGACCTGCATGTTCGTGAAACAGTCACCCCTCGTCTGATAGACGAGCTTCTAGATGGGCAACTGGATGCAGGCATAGTTGCGCTGCCTCTCGACGAACCGGCACTTGTGGAAACGCGGCTGTTTACGGAGGAAATGGTGTTGATTCGACCCGATACCGATCGGGACGCGGCACCGGTCGGGCTGGATACACTGGCATCCATGCGCCTTCTACTTCTGGAAGAAGGGCACTGCTTTCGCGATCAGGCGATATCATTCTGCAACATCAACCCAAACCGTCCCGGCGGCGGCTTGGACGGAAGTTCGCTTGGCACACTGGTTCAAATGGTGGGCGCCGGCATTGGGGTGACACTCATCCCGGAAATGGCGATTGACGTCGAAACACGTTCTGCCCCCGTCTGCGTCAACCGCTTTGATGCTCCGGCACCTCAACGATCCATTGGTCTGGCGTGGCGTGCTTCGAACCCAATGGGAAAAATGCTGAACGAACTCGCTGAAATTGTGCAGAAGGCCGCCGGGCGCGATGCGGACCAATACGTGATGCATGACAAACCGACAAAGGGCTAAAACGGGAAACGCCGCTCCGAAAAGCGGCGTTTTTTGGTTGCGGGAGTAGGATTTGAACCTACGACCTTCAGGTTATGAGCCTGACGAGCTACCGGGCTGCTCCATCCCGCGCCATTTGGTTCAGGTGATGTACGCCGAGTCGCGGAGGACCGCAAGGCCGTGTCACGCATTTGCCTTCAGAAAACCGTCATAAATTTGTGCACATCCTAGACCCTCACCTGAAATTCCACGGAAGACCCAGAGTAGGTCGGGTGTGTTTCGACCCTAACGTGTCATCCGCGACGCGATCTCATCTGCCCAGCCTGCGTTCTTGTCCGCAAGATTCCCAATTTCGGTCGCTACAACAGAAAAACCGCGTCCCGCCTCTCCTGCACGGGCCGCCTCAATACGGGCATTGATCGACAGGATGGCCAATTCACGCACTGACGCCGCGATGTTGTCAGCCAATGCCAAAATCTCGCGGTTTGCTGTTGTGGTAGCGTCTATGTTTGCCTGTAGTTGCCGGCGCAAGACGCTCTCGTTTGTGGCATCGACAACAAGACCTTGCAAATATTCGACCCCGCCCGAAGCGTTGCGGACGGCTGCACCACGTTCGCGAACCAGAATGGTCGATGAATCTCGGCGGATCAGGCGATAATCAATGTCCCACGACTCGTTATTCGCGATTGCAGCGTCCACATCATCAATCATTGGCTGCAGATCTTCAGGATGACACAAAGATGCATAATTCAGGTCACGGCTATAAAGCAGTTCATCGGGTGTATGGCCGGTAATCCCGACCACACTTCCCGCCAGATACGTCATTGTGACAGCTTCGTCGTTCTTGCATCGGTACGCAAAGGACCGCGACGCCTGGAGAACATTGGCCAAAAATTCATGGCTGATGATTTCATCGTGGCAAGTGGTGCCCATGTCTGACGACCCGATATGACAGTTCAGTGCCTTCCGGCTCTCGGACAATACAACCCAAGTGTTTAACAAAGGCTGTCAGTTACAAAACAGTCGGGGCCGCACGACATGTTCACGTGCAGAATCGACGCTCAATTCGGTTTTTTGGGAAAGAAATCGTAAGAGAGATACTCTTCAAGCGGCTTTTTAGGTTTGGCAGTGACCTACTCTCCCACACCTTAAGATGCAGTACCATCGGCGCTACAGCACTTAACGGCCGGGTTCGGGATGGGACCGGGTGTTTTGCTTGCGCTATGACCACCAAACCGAAAAAACCGCTCGAAGCGATCAACAAAAGTCCAAGTCGCGTACGCTGTGTTAGCGTATGCTTTGTGTGATCAGAAGAAGTCTTGCTTCTACTGGATCAAATCAAGCCTATCGGGCAATTAGTACCAGTCAACTGAACGTATTACTACGCTTACATCTCTGGCCTATCGACGTGGTGGTCTACCACGGCCCTCAGGGATACCTTGTTTTGAGGGGGGCTTCCCGCTTAGATGCCTTCAGCGGTTATCCTGTCCGATCATAGCTACCCTGCACTGCCGTTGGCACGACAACAGGTCCACCAGTGGATCGTTCACCCCGGTCCTCTCGTACTAGGGGCAACTCCTCTCAAGTATCCTACACCCACGGAAGATAGGGACCGAACTGTCTCACGACGTTCTAAACCCAGCTCACGTACCTCTTTAAACGGCGAACAGCCGTACCCTTGGGACCTGCTCCAGCCCCAGGATGAGATGAGCCGACATCGAGGTGCCAAACACTGCCGTCGATATGGACTCTTGGGCAGTATCAGCCTGTTATCCCCGGCGTACCTTTTATCCGTTGAGCGATGGCCCTTCCACTCGGGACCACCGGATCACTATGGCCGTCTTTCGACTCTGCTCGACTTGTCAGTCTCGCAGTCAGGCTGGCTTCTGCCATTGCACTCAACGAGCGATTTCCGACCGCTCTGAGCCAACCTTCGCGCGCCTCCGTTACGCTTTAGGAGGCGACCGCCCCAGTCAAACTACCCGCCACACAGGGTCCCGGATCCGGATAACGGACCGCGGTTAGACATCAAGCAATGCAAGGGTGGTATCTCAAGGGAGGCTCCACAAAGACTAGCGTCTCTGCTTCAAAGCCCACCACCTATCCTGCACATGCATGGCCTGATGCCAGTGTGAAGCTGTAGTAAAGGTGCACGGGGTCTTTCCGTCTAACCGCGGGAAACCTGCATCTTGACAGGTAATTCAATTTCGCTGAGTCGATGTTGGAGACAGCGGGGAAGTCGTTACGCCATTCGTGCAGGTCGGAACTTACCCGACAAGGAATTTCGCTACCTTAGGACCGTTATAGTTACGGCCGCCGTTTACCTGGGCTTCAATTCAAGGCTCTCACCTCTCCTTTTAACCTTCAGGCACCGGGCAGGCGTCAGACCCTATACGTCGTCTTGCGACTTCGCAGAGCCCTGTGTTTTTAATAAACAGTCGCCACCCCCTGGTTTGTGCCCCCAGCCCCTAGTTGCCTAGGAACCGGGCCTCCTTCTCGCGAACTTACGGAGGTATTTTGCCGAGTTCCTTCAACATCGTTCTCTCAAGCGCCTTGGTATGCTCTACCAGTCCACCTGTGTCGGTTTAGGGTACGATCTAATGGAGGGCTATTTCCAGGAACCAATTAGCGGCCCACCCAATCCGATAAGGGTGAACAACCTTCATGATCCGTCACATCCTCCTGGCCCAGGAATATTAACCTGGTTCCCATCGACTACGCCTTTCGGCCTCGCCTTAGGGGTCGGCTTACCCTGCTCAGATTAGCTTTAAGCAGGAACCCTTGGACTTTCGGCGAGAGTGTCTCTCACACTCTTTGTCGCTACTCATGTCATCATTCTCACTAGTGATCTCTCCACCGGATCGCTCACGCGCCGGCTTCACTGAAAGCTCCAAATATCCTCCAAGGTGGTCCGAAGACCACTAAAGAGGATAGGAACTATGTCACACTACGCTCTGCTACCATGCCTTACGGCATCCTAAGCTTCGGCTCATGGCTTGAGCCCCGTTACATCTTCGCCGCAGGACAACTTATTTAGACCAGTGAGCTGTTACGCTATCTTTAAAGGATGGCTGCTTCTAAGCCAACCTCCTGGTTGTTTTGGTCGTCCCACTTGCTTTCCCACTTAGCCATGAATTGGGGGCCTTAGCTGTAGGTCAGGGTTGTTTCCCTCTCCACGACGGACGTTAGCATTCGCCGTGTGTCTGCCATCTAGTACTCCCGGGTATTCGGAGTTTGGTTAGGATCAGTAAGCCTGTGGGGCCCCATTACCCATCCAGTGCTCTACCCCCCGGGGTATTCGGATGACGCTCTACCTAAATAGATTTCGCAGAGAACCAGCTATCTCCGAGTTTGATTGGCCTTTCACCCCTAGGCACAACTCATCCCGACCTTTTTCAACAGGTGTGGGTTCGGCCCTCCAGTAAGTGTTACCTTACCTTCAGCCTGGTCATGCCTAGATCACTCGGTTTCGGGTCTGATCCACCTAACTCGACGCCCTATTAAGACTCGCTTTCGCTGCGCCTACACCTAACGGCTTAAGCTTGCTAGATAGACCAAGTCGATGACCCATTATACAAAAGGTACGCTGTCAGCCCGCAAGGGGCCTCCAACTGATTGTAGGCGTTCGGTTTCAGGTACTGTTTCACTCCCCTCGTCGGGGTGCTTTTCACCTTTCCCTCACGGTACTGGTTCACTATCGGTCAGTAAGGAGTACTTAGCCTTCGAAGGTGGTCCTCCGATCTTCAGACAGAATTTCACGTGTTCCGCCCTACTTAATACGTCCAATCATGCTTCCTATACGGGGCTGTCACCCACTATGGCCGACCTTTCCAGGTCGTTCTAGTCACACTCATGGCTCGGCTGGTCCCCGTTCGCTCGCCGCTACTAGGGGAGTATCAATTGATTTCCTTTCCTCCGGGTACTTAGATGTTTCAGTTCCCCGGGTTTGCTCTTTTAAACCTATGTATTCAGTCTAAAAGTACCTGTTTCAGCGACATATTGAGTGCTTGCGCAACAATATGAAACTGTCAGGTGGGTTGCCCCATTCAGAGATCCATGGATCAAAGCTTATTCTCAGCTCCTCATGGCTTATCGCAGAGTATCACGTCTTTCATCGCCTCTTACTGCCAAGGCATTCACCAAACGCCCTTCTCGCGCTTGATTTGATCCAGAAAAAGAAAGACTTGCGCCTTCAAGAGATGAGAAGCTGGAACAACTCATCAACATTTTCTGGTCAAAAGCATACTTTCCCTGATCCCTTTGATGTCGGTCAAAAGGATCGGTGCGTGCCCGTGCGGACACGCGGGTTAGTGTACTTGACTTGGACAACTCTGTTCTTTTCAGCGCGGGATACGTCATAACGGGCGAGGAAGCACCCAGAAATGTCGCCTTCCAACTCCTTGTTACCAAGGTCTTGGAACCACACCGAGGTCATACCCACACTCGGGCGACCAAACAGTGTTGATTGTTACTTCAAGATTGCTCTCAAAGTAACTTGTATCTCTCTATACGATGTCAATTCGTCCG
>NZ_BMWT01000001.1:0-727500 GCF_014651375.1 Tateyamaria omphalii | reverse complement strand
ATGGGCCATTCATGTGTCTCCTACGGTTTCAAGCACCATGGCACATAGATGGGTCTGACCGGCTACCAAAATGATATTCGCTCACGCCCTTGTCACCGGGTTGTAACTCGGAGTGATTTCGTTCAGCGGCCGGGACCGGCCATCATCCTGCATGATGCGCACGTGACGGCGGCGCATCATCCGCGGCTCTGCCACGCCGACAGAATGGGCAATGGTCTCGACCTCATGGATGATTTCGCGGGCATAGCGGGTCACACGCTTTTCCTTGTCCTCTACGACGAGACCCTTCTGGAACCGTTTGTCATGAGTGGTGATGCCGGTAGGACATGTATTCTTGTTGCACTTCAGCGCCTGAATGCAACCCAGACTGAACATGAAGCCCCGCGCGGTGGTGATAAAATCAGCACCCGCCGCCAAGGCCCACGCAATATCGCCGGGATTCACCAGCTTGCCTGACGCTACAATGCGAATGCGCTCTTTCAGGCCCGCTTCGTCCCGCATATCAACAACGGCGACCAGCGCCTCGCGGATCGACATGCCCACCAGATCAATCAA
Source organism: Tateyamaria omphalii (assembly GCF_014651375.1). Classification (GTDB taxonomy): domain Bacteria; phylum Pseudomonadota; class Alphaproteobacteria; order Rhodobacterales; family Rhodobacteraceae; genus Tateyamaria; species Tateyamaria omphalii. The sequence continues at coordinate 726,945 of NZ_BMWT01000001.1, read as the reverse complement.
AGGCATCGGCGCGGCACCCGTTCCGCCCTCACCGCCGTCTATTGTAATAAAGTCGGGCGCACATGCCGGACCCCGCGCGTTGATCGCTGCAAACAGCTCGGCCACGGGATGCTCGGCCCCGACAACGGTTTTGATGCCCACCGGCTTCCCCGTCACGTCTCGTATGTGACACACAAGATCCAACAGATCGTTCCAGTCATTCACTTCGGCATGCCGATTGGGCGAAATCCCGTCCTGCCCAATGCGCAGCCCTCGGATACCGGCAATCTCCTCCGTCACCTTGGCTCCGGGCAGGATGCCACCCTTGCCCGGCTTGGCCCCCTGCGCCAGCTTGATCTCAAACATCCGCACCTGCTTGTGGGCTGCCACCTCGTGCAACTTGTCGTCGCTCAGGTTCCCGTCCTCGTCGCGCACGCCGAACTTGGCCGTCCCGATCTGAAAGACAATGTCGCACCCGCCTTCAAGGTGGTACGGGCTGATCCCGCCCTCGCCTGTGTTCATCCACACTCCGGCCTCTTTCGCACCCCGGCTCAACGCGCGTACGGCGGGTTTGGAAATGGCGCCATAACTCATGCCAGAAATGTTGAAGAATGACCGCGCCGTATAAGGTGTACGCGCACCTTCACCGATGACCATGGGCGCGGTGCGGGCAAACTGATCCTCCAATGGCGGAAATGCAGCGTTCACAAAGATCGGTGTGCCGACTACATTCAGGTTGCGGGTTGATCCAAAGGCAACCGTGTTACTGACCCCCTCGCCCGCCCGCTTGATCCACTCGCGCTGCGCCCGGTTGAACGGCAGCTCTTCGCGATCCATGGCAAAGAAGTACTGGCGAAAGAATTCCCCCAGTGTTGAAAACAGATGCCGGAACCGCCCGATGACCGGATAGTTTCGCCGGATCGCATCATGGGTCTGAACGCGGTCGATGACGAACATGACCAAAGCCACGGCAACCGCCAGACCGATAACAAAAAAGAAGCCGAGGACCATAACCTCGAGCACAGCCATTGCAAATCCCACGACATCCTCCGGTGAAAGCTGGGCACACTGTGCAAAGCGTTTCGCAAGGACGCAAGCACAGGCGGGTTTCTGCCATGCTTAACAAAGTCGTGAGTGGAAATGTGAAGACGGCCCAGCTTAGGGGTTCGGCGACGCGTTTCAAGACAAAGTGGGAAAAATTTCCACGTGATCCACCTCTCAGTGCTGCGCGTTTCCCTATCGATGCCGAATGACGGTTATCGCAACTCTGTTAAGGGAGACACATCAATGATCCGCAAGACACTTTTCGCCACTGTCGGAATCGCCGCCGTTGCAACCGCCGCACTCGCAGGCACAGGCAAGAAAGACATCGTTGACACAGCCGTCAGCGCAGGCTCCTTCGAAACGCTCGTAGCCGCCGTGCAAGCCGCAGGCCTAGTTGACACATTGAAAGGCGATGGTCCGTTCACCGTCTTCGCGCCCACGGATGAAGCATTCGCCGCCCTGCCCGAAGGCACAGTCGAAAGCCTGCTGCTGCCCGAGAACAAAGACCAGCTGACGGCCATCCTGACTTACCACGTTGTCCCAGGCAAAGTGATGTCGACTGATCTGCAGGACGACATGGAAGCCACCACCGTTCAGGGTGAAGCCGTTACCATCGATCTGGACGACGGCGTCAAAGTTGAAGAGGCAACAGTGGTCAGCGCGGACATCGAAACCTCGAACGGCGTGATCCACGTGATCGACAAGGTGATCCTGCCCGAAACCAGCAGCTGACGAATGCTGCGGTGTTTCTGAACACCGTATTACTCACAGAAGAGGCCCCCCGGGGCCTCTTTCGCACTGAAGGCGCCCAGTGTTCGGCGCTTTTTGGGGCACTGATCAAACAAAAAGCAGGAAAACGTCGGCGTCCGTGACGCACGACTGCCATTGCAAGATACATATATAGTGCAGCGCTTTTGCGACACGTAGTGCGGCATCGGTCATTGGGCAAAGCAGCCACAAATCGACAATTCACCGCATCATGAGCATTGTATCCAAGTCGGGCCATCCCCTATATTCTTGAAAGATAGATACAGGGACCACGAACATGGATTTCACACTCGCCATTTGACCACCCAACGGTTTCCAAACGCGAGCACTTTCCATGTCCCCTATCGTTTTGGCCGGCCTCAGCTGGCACACCCCAGACAACACAGCTCTTTTTACTGATCTGAACCTGACGTTCGGCCTTGGCCGGACGGGCCTCGTCGGACGCAACGGCACAGGCAAGACAACGCTCTTGCGCCTGATTGCGGGCGAACTCACCCCCTCATCCGGTACTATCACCAAACCACCAAAGATCGGGGTCTTGCACCAAAATCCCGAACAGCGCGCGGGCGCGACGCTGGCCGACCTGTTTGGCGCGACGGACCAGCTCGCCATCCTCGCACGCGCAGAACGGGGCGCGGCAACGGCGGACGACCTCGCAGATGCAGATTGGACGATAGAGACGCGGTTGGAAGCCGCCCTGACAGGTATGGGCCTGGATCACCCCCCAGACACACGGCTCAGCGCACTTTCCGGAGGGCAACGCACGCGCGCAGGCCTCGCAGCACTCATGTTTGAAAAGCCAGACGCCCTATTGCTCGACGAACCAACGAACCACCTCGATCACCTTGGGCGGGCACAGGTGATCCAAGCCCTCCGCACGTGGCGGGGCTGCGTCATCGTCGCCAGCCACGACCGGACCCTGTTGGCCGAGATGGATACGATTGTCGAACTGACGACATTGGGCGCACGCACCTATGGCGGCAACTACGCGGCTTATCGGGACATGAAAATCGCTGAATTGGCATCGGCAGAACAAGATCTCGCACGCGCGGAACGGACAATGACAGAAACCCGCGCGCGGGTACGACTTGCCGCCGAACGCAAGGCGCGCACCGACCGGCAAGGTCGACAATTGCGCGCCTCGGGAAGCCAATCGAAACTGGTGCTCGACGCCGCAAAAGAACGCAGCGAAGGATCAGGCGCCTCTGCCGCCCGATTGCGCAGCCGACAGCTGGACAACGCGGAATCCACGCTGGATGAAGCCCGTGATGCAATCGAAATTCTACAGCCCCTCGCCATCGACATTCCCGCCTCCGGCTTGATTGAAGGTCGCAATGTACTGCAGGTCGACAGCCTACGCTTCGGATATCAACACGATCACCCCATCCTCAAGGATGTGTCACTGACAATCCGCGGCCCCGAACGCGTTGCGATCGAGGGGGCAAACGGCACGGGCAAATCAACGTTGCTCGCCTGCATTCACGGCGATCTCCAGCCGCAGGGCGGCTCCATTGACCTGCATGTCCCGGTGGCACTTCTTGATCAGGATCTCACTCTGTTCGATCCCGAAGAAACAGTGCGCGACGCCTTCGCGCGCCTTGACCCCGACGCGACCGAAAACGACAGGCGCGCGGCGCTCGCCCGCTTCCTGTTTCGGGGCGATGACGCCCATCAGCGCATTGGCTTGCTCAGCGGTGGACAGCGCTTGCGCGCCGGATTGGCCTGTACCCTTGGACACAGTCAGCCACGTCAACTCCTGCTTCTGGACGAACCAAGCAATCACCTGGACATCGAAGCGGTCGAGACATTGGAAGCCGCCCTCAGCGCATATGACGGCGCGATCCTCGTCGTCAGTCACGACCGGGAGTTTCTGGACAATATTGGAGTGACGCGCAGCCTCACCTTGCCATGACAGCTCACTGGTGAATCTTCAGAGCAATGTTGGCGAACCTAGATCGAATACTCACGAAGCAGGGCAGACACACCGAAAACAGCAGTCACATAGGTGAACTTACAACCGGCGGCTGTCAGGACACTGCAGCTTCCATCCGATGTATGATGGATCATACATCAACCTAACATCAACCTATGGTTTAGGGTGTGCATTTAGAGAATTGAACCGATGCGTGTACTGGGCGAAACCGGGGGTAGAGTTAAACAAAGGTAATCGGTTATGTCACACCCCATAGACGTGCACGTTGGTAAACGCTTGAAGCAGATGCGCAGATTGCGCCGTATGTCCCAAACCGACGTTGCAAAACGCTTGGATCTGTCCTTTCAGCAAATCCAGAAATACGAAATCGGCTCGAACCGAGTAGCAGCGAGCCGCCTGTTTGAACTTTCGCGAATTCTGGACGTCCCAACGTCCTATTTCTTCGATGGGTTAGCGGACGCAGACAACACCGCTGCACAGCACAATGACTACGGGCTTGACATTGTTAGGGCACTCGCTGCCATCGATGACGACAAAATCAAGTCGCGCATCGTCACATTTATTGAGGATGTTTCAAGGCTGTCAGTCACACGTCAAGCGTCCTAAAGCGGATCAGAAGACAGCTTTCTCTTAAGCCTTTCATACATACATTTTCAGCATCTTATTCGGATCGGCTTGCTTAAATGCAGTCGGTCCGATTTTTCATGTTCTGGCCAAACACCCGGCTTCAGTGCTGATCCAAAGCCTGTGCCTTGACGGACAGTTACGGGTGTTTTCAATCACCCAAAGCACCAGGCCTTACACACCAGAGTTGTTCACTTATTCAAAGCAGTTTGAACACGCTCCTCAAAGGTCGCCCAACCCTCGAATCGACGCGTGATGGCAACCCAACGTCGCATACTACTGACTGCGAAAGTTCAGCGAATCGCTGGACGTTGACCGTTCCTCAAAAAGCACGAACACGATCGGGTAAAGGGCTGAGGATTCGTAGCTTGTTCAGACATCGGTGGTGATATGGACGCCCACTTGTCTGTGCGCCGCAAGAGGAACCCAGCGAAACGGCTTTGCAATCCACACGTGAACAGACGTGCGGAACCGGAGCATTTGATTCGCAACGTCTCCAGCGCCTTGTTTGCTCCGCCCTCTGGTCTCCAAATCACCCACCGCAGCTGTGTGTCGGACTTTAAGATCAAGCTGTCAGAATCAGTTCCTGACTTTGGGCTCAGATTTCGCAAACGGCAAACACACCGCCGCGCTACGACAGACAGTTCTGCAATTTGACCGTGGCCGCGCCAGACTCATCAAACACCGCCGCTTGCCCTTCCACACGCAGCATCGCGCCTGCCATTTCCGACGCATCCACGGTAATCTGGCGGGCGCTGGTTGTGTCGTCGATATCTGCGGTAAATGCCCAACTTGTCCCTGGTTCCACGCCATCCAGCGACACGGACAGAACGGTATCTCCATCCGTGACCTGTGATGTGCGCGCGCGGCCCGCCACCCATTCCAGCGGCTGAAACACTTCAACACCCGCGCCGGCGCCTGTGGTGTCAAAGATCAGCCCAGCAGGTGCCGTGCCCAAGTCAATCTGCACGTCAAGTTGATCCAAAGCGCACGCGCCATCATAGCTGAGAGTAAAGCGGTCCTTCGGCGCACCATCCCGGAAACTGACAGTCAGATCAGCGATGGCAGCAGAAGGGAGGGCGGTCAAAAGGGCAAGGGCAGCAAGACGCATTGGGGACAAGTCTCCGGATCAGGTCAGATCCCCGAGACTTAGTCCGCACTTTGCTCCCGGCAACCGACCGCGCCCCATTGGGCACGAGGGTGCGGTTCAGTTGGTTAAAATGCGCTACCACACAGTACGGTGCGATAGCGCCTTGTTTTCGCACTTGTTTGAGACATCGGTTGATATTGGGTGCATGCACCGAACAGCTTGTCCCCGCGGGGACAAATCCCGGTTCAGTCGTCTTTGGGCCCGATTTTGTCCTGCGTCTGCGTGTCAAAATCCGACGCATCATGGCGTTCATGCAGTTGCAGGGCCGGCTCACCAAATGACCGGTTTACCATCCGTCCTCGCAGGGTCGCGGGCCGCTCGTCGATCTTCTTGGCCCAGGCGAGCACATTTGTGTAGCTCTCCGCATCCAGGAATTCCGCCGCCGAATAGAGTCGGCCCAGACATAGCTGCCCGTACCAAGGCCAGATCGCCATGTCCGCGATTGTGTACTCGTCCCCCGCGATGAAGGGTTTGTTCGCAAGCTCGCGATCCAACACATCCAACTGCCTCTTGCTCTCCATAGCGTAGCGGTTGATGGGATACTCGTATTTTTCAGGAGCATAGGCGTAGAAGTGCCCGAAACCGCCCCCAAGAAACGGAGCCGAGCCCATCTGCCACATCAACCAGTTCAGCGTCTCGGTCCGGGCAGGACCCGAGGCCGGGAGGAACTTGCCAAATTTCTCAGCGAGGTGGATCAGGATCGACCCACTTTCGAACACACGCAGCTCTCTGTCGCCCGAGCGGTCGATCAGTGCGGGAATCTTGGAGTTGGGGTTTGCATCAACGAAGCCTGATCCGAACTGCTCTCCTTCACCGATGTTGATCAGCCACGCGTCATATTCGGCGTCCGTCACTCCGGCTGCCAGCAGCTCTTCGAACAACATGGTCACCTTGACCCCATTGGGCGTCGCCAGCGAATACAGCTGAAATGGATGTTTACCGACCGGCAAATCCTTGTCGTGGGTGGGGCCGGCAATGGGACGGTTGATCGAGGCAAACTGGCCGCCGCTTTCGGCGTCCCATGTCCATTTGGCAGGGGGCGTGTATGTCGGATCGCTCATGTGGGAAGAGCCTTTCTGTTGATTCATTGTCGCAACCTATGGCGTTGTACGGGGCTCGCAAGGGGCGGGCCTGTGCCGTACTGCACAACGCCATCTCAGTCGGGCAGCAACATGTCCAGCATCGGGTGCGGAAAACTCCGGCGGGTTGTGACTGCGTAGAATGTATCGGTGATCCCGGTGTTGAAGGGGGCAGTCACCAATTGCCCGGACGCAATTTCGTCAGCCAAGACAATCTCTGGTGCAAGTGCCAATCCAATACCTTCGCGTGCCAACAGGCGAACCATGGCCATGTCATCCACGTCGGCGACAATGCGAGGCTGAACCCCGAGCCGTGCAGTCAGACGGTTAAACCCGGTGCGGATCGCGCTTTCGGTCGGAACGATAACCGCCTCAGTTTCAAGAACCGATTTCAATGTTTTATGCCTCATCCTATCCGGCTTTCCGTGCAAGCCAACAGCTTGCCCCGCAAGGCGATGGGCAATGAAATCGGAGCCAGCGGCGCTGGTCGGTGCTTCGGTGGTCAACACAACGTCCAGCGCGAGTTCGGACAGCGACCGTAGCAAAGGCACGTTCTGACCCGACTTCAGAACAATATCGACGTCGGGATGATCCAGAATCGGACGCAGAAACTGGATCTGGAAATTGCGCGACAATGTGGAAAGCGCACCAACGCGAAGGGGCGGCGTGTGGTTGGCGCTGCGATTCAGCGTCTCCATCAACTCCCGCCCGGTGCCAAAGATACGGTCCGCGTGGTCAAGGGCGATCCGCCCAACCTCGGTCAGTTTCAACTGCCGCCCCACACGATCAAACAAGGCATGACCCAAACGCGCCTCCAACGCCTTGATCTGCGTGGATAAAGCGGACTGAGACAGGTTCAGTTTGTCTGCCGCACGGGTCAGGTTTCCCTCGTGTGCGACGGCACGAAAATAGCGGAGATGATGATAATTCAATGCGTCCATACATTCAAAATATAGAACGATTTTCTGCAATAGTTATATTTTTTATCTACCTCGTGCTGGCCTACCTCTGCCCGAGCAACCGAACAGAGGCCCGCCATGGACATCCTAACAGACATCGTTTCGACCATCCTGACCCAGATGCAAAAGCCAACCCTCGCCTTTCTGATCGGAGGGATGATGCTGGCAGCCCTTGGCAGCAAATTCGAGATTCCCGAACCTGTCTACAAATTCATTGTTGTCCTGCTTCTGCTCAAGGTGGGTATCGGAGCGGGCATTTCAGTACGCAGTGCCAACTTTGTCGAACTGGTCGTACCTGCATTGCTGGCGGCAGCGATCGGTGTCGCGATTGTCCTTCTGGGACGGGTGTCTCTGGCCCGCTGGCGGGGCGTTTCGCAATTGGATGCCACGGCAACGGTCGGGTTGTTCGGGGCCGTCTCGGCCTCCACCCTGGCTGCGGGTATGGCGGTGCTGGATGATGAGGGCATTGCCTATGAAGGGTTCATCGGGGCACTTTATCCCTTCATGGACGTGGCCGCGCTGGTGACAGCGATTGTGCTGGCGCGGCTGGCGGCGGCACGCAAAGAGGCCATGGTACAGGGCGATGGTACAATGACGCTGGGCGGTGTTGGCGGCACCGGAGAGCCGGCGATCGAGCAAGGTCTGATCAAAGGAATTCTCGTCGACACGTTGCGGTCACCCGCTATCTCTGCCCTGATTTTGGGATTGGCCCTTGGCCTGTTTGCACGGCCCGAGAGTGTCTATGCCAGCTTTTACGAGCCACTGTTCCGGGGTCTGCTGTCTGTACTGATGCTGATCATGGGAATCGAAGCCTGGTCGCGGTTGTCGGAGCTGAAAGGGGTGGCACATGCCTATCTGTTCTACGGGCTGACGGCACCACTTGTGCATGGTGCGCTGGGGTTTGGAGCAGGGATGATCGCGCACCATCTGACCGGGTTTTCAGCAGGTGGTGTGGTTCTATTGTCGATCATGGCTGCGTCCAGCTCTGACATCTCAGGCCCACCGACCATGCGCGGTGCATTGCCCGAAGCAAACCCCTCTGCCTATGTCGGCACATCCACCGGCCTTGGTACCCCGGTCGCAATTCTGAGCATTCCCTTGTTCATGGTGCTGGCCGATTACTTCATCGGGTTCTGATGGGCGCGCAGTGTATGCAGTGCCACACGTCCCGGACCTCGCGTAAATCCTACCGACGAGAGTTGGCAGGATTTACGCCGATTTCAGCCGAGGCGCTTATGCGTCTGCAGCCATGTTTGGCAATGTGCTGATCTGATCCCGCCGACTTTGCCGAAGGTTCGAGAAAATGGTACGGCCCAGTTCAGACAGGCCCTTGTTGTTGTCGAGATAGCTTTCCAGCACAGCCACCTCCTCACTGAAGCTCTTGTACCGGTTGTGAGACAGTTGATCGCCCAGCGACATGTCGAACGCGCACTCATAGTAAGTGAGAACGTTGGCAAACGCGTGATAGGCGATCAGGATCATATCAAGGGGTCGGTCGCGCCCGACAGGGGGCGAGAAATAACGGCCATTCTCCGTTTCGGTTTTCATGGGGAACACCCGGCAGGCGAGGTGAAAATGCTGATGAGCGCATTCGTGGATCAGAACCTCGCCTACTTCGAGCAGGGAGTTGGGCTGGGACATATACACCGTCCCGGACGTGTCGGACCAACTGCCCGAACATGTCCGGTTTTCAAGCCGTCCGGTCAGGATCAAGGTGTTGAGAAGGCGCCGGACCCAGATTTCGTAATCCGGGTTGACCGTGGACATCAGGCCTATCCCCTCTGACACCTCGGCTGCCCATCCGTAGTTGTCCACTTTGGACAGATCGAGGGGCACGGCGGGTTCACCATCGTTGCAAAGGGAATCCACGGACTGTTTGGTTTCGACCATGGTAATCGATTCATCCGTGGAAAGCGTCAGCCCGTCATCCAGACCACGAACCGAAACCTGACCATTCTCTTTGATCAGATTCACCGGACCTGTTGCGCTGTGTATCCGGCCCTCGTGTATCACTGGCAGGCCACTGCTCAGTTCGAAAGCAAAGTCCGCATTTACCAAACTGTCGCTCAAGTCCAGGAGCAATCGGCCAACCCGCTCGGGGTCGGCTGCTTGACCTTCATCAAAGATACGCCTGCCAAGCTTCGAAACGCTGGCCTGCCATGTTGCCGTTAATGGCTGCAGCTGGTCCATCCAACCTTGCAGCGCAACGATCAGATGTGCGTGACCCGGCCCTTCGACCACTTTCGAGATCACGGAGTTCGCGTAGCCTTGTGCGACCAACCCGAACAGGGGGTCCGGGCGTGCGCTGTCAGCACAGGCAAAGCATTCGAATGCCGAAAAGTCAGGGGATGTCATGCGGCAACCTCCTTGGTTTTGATCATGCTGTCTGGCAGGGAGGCGGCGATGGCCTCGCGAATGCGGGTGGACAGCGCAAAAAGTGTTTCGCAGTAGAGCGATGTGTTGTCGAAACCTGACCCGTCCCAGCGATGCGGCAGGTAGCCGCCATTGCATGCCGCAAACTCGGTACAGGACGTGCATGCGGCGCAGGGTTTCTGAACAAGATCAACGTCCAGCTTTTCAACATGCTCGTCCAGGCCGGTGTCCCAGATGTTGATCAGGTCGGTGCCATTGTACCCGCCGCACACGCTGATCACGTCCGAGATGCCGATGGCGCCGTTGGTTTCCACAACGCAGAGTGCGCCAAGATCACCGCCGAGGGCGTCCAGTTCGGGTTTGTATCCCAGATGCGCGCGTATCATCATTTCGAAGAACCGGATATGCGGCGCATCTCCGTCCAGCGCCCACCACCGTTCAAACGCATCCAACATGTATTTTGTATAGGGCTCGGGGCCGGTCCATCCGTCCGGTGGGTTGGCCCGATTTCCGAGCGGCAGCAACAGGTCGGCATACATGATGTCGTTCTCGACCAGCCAGTCGATCATGTCCGCACCGGGAATGGACGGGTCGATGACGGCCAGGCAGCCGTGCGTAAAGGGCCTGTCCGGATGTGACTTCACCGAAGACAGGCGTCGTAGCACGTCGTTGGTTGAGCCCTTGCCATTGTGATAAAACCGTTTCTGATCCGCGAACTCGGCGGGACCATCGACGCTGATGCCCACGGCAACGGCGTGTTCTGCCAGAATATCGCTCCACTCCTGATCAAGCAGCGTGCCGTTGGTCTGCATCAGGAGCTTTATGGGCAGGGGTGCGCAGGCATTGCGAATCCGTTCAACGATTTCAACAAACCGCGCCTTGCCGACAAGCATTGGCTCGCCGCCGTGAAGTTCAATGACAAATTCATCAATACCGTATTGTGCGCAATGTTCGACGATCAATTTACAAACGCGATCAATGACATCGTTGCCCATTTGTTTGGGCCGCGACTTCCAACTGTCATCCCCTCGATTGTAAACATAGCAATAAGAACAATTGAGATTGCAGCGCTGGTGAATCTTTAAAATAATCCAACGCAATGGCGCACGATCAGGCATTGCCCGAAAGGACATGCTATTCATACCGATTTACCTTGTAATGAGTTGTTGGGTCGGAGCGGATTTAGTTTCCGATCCGACCCGCCGGATTACCGGATTAACGGTTTCCGGGGTTCACGCGCGCCGCAAGGGCTGCCGCGGCAACTGCATCCGAATGGTTTGTATGATTGGAGCCGTGGCTGTCATACATTGCAGTCGGGTCGGCCTTTGCCTGAATGTCCTGTACGATACGGCCCATAATCATGCTTTGGATTTGCTGGAGGTCTGCCAAAGAGGCGGTATCGACATCAAATTTCAGGTTCTTACGATCAAGATCAGCCATGTCATTATTTCCTTTAAAAAAGTTATTTCAATATCGTCATCATATCACATTTTCGGTTTTTTTCGTAGGCCGGAGGCGTGATGCCGGATTTGTGAGACAACCCAACCGCTTGAGGCGCACCATGCCGTCTCAACCTTGCGTTACCCAAGCCTGTTGTCGATCCAGCGGGACACGGGTGATTCTGTGCCCAGTTTTCGGCCAGTTGATTCCGTCAAAACACCTGCTGTTCGGGATGTGTTCATACCAGTCGATCTTGGTTTCGCGCGCCGGCACCAAACGGTCAAGACGCCTTCTACTCGACCCCAAGAATATCAAACTGAAAGGTGCCATCGTCATCACCTTCCAACTGAATGTTCAGCACGTCGCCAGCTGAAAGCGCACCGGCCACGTCATCAAGGTTCAGTCGAAAAACCAACATCACACGTTCGCTGGCATCCGAACCCGCCCCACGTCCATAAAGGGTCGCTGACGCCACGGGGGTCGCGCTGTTCGGGTTGTTGACGGCATAGGCATGAACAATCCCGCCCTCGTCAGGAATCCTGCGGAGCCAAACCCGCAGAACCCCTTCTTTTAGCGCATTTTCAGTTAGCGTGACTTCCATGACCCGTCCATGCTGGCATCAATCCTTGGCGAATGTTCTGAGCGAACACTGGTCGTAACTGACAACCTCGGACGACACACGATGACCCGCGTCGTCAACAATCACAAGATAGGCCTGCAGGTTCTTCACAGACTTCTTGCGGCCGATGAAGCGTCGCAAACCGCGGGTTATGTCCACGCGGAAGCGGGTGTGTTCGTGCCTGAGCGGGTGTTTGGGGCGCAAATCGTACTCATCCCGGATCGCCAGATCCGGATTGCAGTGCCCGGGCGCGCCGTGGCATGGGCCGTGTCCGAAAAAGACAATGCGCCCGGCATATGAGTCATCTTCATAACCGGACGAGGCGTCACAGGACGGGTTGTCGATATAAACGCGCAACTCGAAACTATCACGTGGTGGCCGCAGTTTGTGAAACTCCAGCTCAGCGCGCACAAAACCTGCTTCGACCGTGCCCAATTGCACTTCCTTGACCTGGCTGGCGGCAGCTGAAAGCGCAGCAGTAGGGGCTGTGTCGGACGTGCCCAAAGCGCCAATGGCCGCCTCGACCGAGTCTTCGGAGTAGATGTATCGCAGCGAAGTTTCGTTATCGATCAGATCAGCGCCAAGCCTGCCGTCATAGACCACGGTGTCGAGCACATGCTGGGGGATATTGGCGTTAGGCCAGATTTGCTGCCAATCCGCCCAAACCTTGTCACACATGGCATGATGAAGCCAAAAGACCGGGTCATACGCGGCAGAAACCGTGCGCCCCATATCGCGTGCCGGAAAGGGCAAAGGGGATGCCGGATCGCTGCCACCGACCACCACGTGAATATGCCCATGGGCCGCGAAATTGAAGTCGGCCTGAAAGGCGCTGAAGCTTGGATTGGTCAGATACCGGGCCACTTCATTTTTCAGCAGAGGTATGTCGTCCCTTAGTCTTGTGGGCAGACGGCTTGTGTACTGATCATCGCCTGTCAGACCCAGGCCGACGATGCGGAACAGGCTTTTGGCACGGGCCAACGGATTGGGTACCTCGTCGCCTTGGGCATTGATGTAGGTGTCGTCATCCACAACTTTGGGCAAACCATTCGAGGCATGGGTGGCAGTCAAAAACTGTGTCCAGTCCCAATATGGTAAAGTCAGTTCAAGTTCGCTGTCCTGCCGTTTCCATTGCAACGCACTGTTTAGCGCTTTCTCAAATGAATAGATGTAAGACCGATGCCACGTGAGAAAGATACGGTCGTCATTGTGGCATAGGTCAAGATCGTATCCATGACCGCGTGCATATATGTAATACCCACGATTATCCCCCTGTGCGATATCGGAAATTTCGTACATCGCCGCATACGCATCACGCAAATCCTGAATATCATTGTCGCGCAGGCGCGTCAGATCAAATCGTATCAGGGGAAGTCCAGCTTGTTTTCTCAAATAATTCAGCTTTGCGACAGTTGTCATAATAAAACTCCAAAATCCTAAATCAACTGCGGAATAGAGTATCACAAAACGCAGCCCAGGCCAAAATGCGCCACTCGTCAAAACCGCAATGCACTGTACTGCGGGCGTGTAAAATTCCCAGAGCAAGCTTGAACGGTTGAAATGTATTTTCGCTTGATAACCTTGTTCGGTTGACGATGTATTGGTCTTGTCCGTTGCTCAAATCGGAGCGCAAAGATAGCGTGATCCCATGCACTATTCTCTGGAGAGACCAACGAAAGGCCACGTAGAGCAGATTTGCGCAGTTTGGGTGTCTGGTTGGCACGAGGCACATGCTGACATTGTTCCGCGCCGGCTGTGCGAGTTACGCACCGAGGACAGCTTTCGGGACCGCGCTTTGGAAAATCTTGCCTGTACCCGCATCGCTGTTGATGGGGCGAACGTGCTTGGATTTTGCATGGTCAAGGGTGATGAGCTTTATCAGATGTATGTCTCGCACGTTGCGCGTGGGTCTGGTGTCGCCAAGGCGCTGATAGGTGACGCAGAGATTCGTGTCGCGGCAAATGGGTACGATCTGGCTTGGCTTGCCTGTGCTGTGGGCAATCACCGGGCCAGTCGATTCTATGAGAAATCAGGTTGGGTAAATCTGGGTCGACGGGTGGTGAACCTTGATACATCCGAAGGGGATTTCCCGTTGGATGTGTGGCTTTTTGAGAAGCATGTTGTCGCCAGGGACGGTAGTTAGGGTCGCAAGACCTCTGATTTTCCCCATGCTCTGACGCCACACGTGTTACCAAACAAAAAGGCCGCCCCGAAACGGAACGGCCTTCTGGAATTCTGTCGCTTGGGTTTTAGCCCTGGCGTGCTTTGAACCGGCGCTGCGTCTTGTTGATGACGTATACGCGGCCCTTGCGACGCACAACACGGCAATCACGGTGCCGGTTTTTCAGCGAACGGAGCGAGTTGCGAACCTTCATGGCGCTTCTTCCTCATGTTTCATGGCGCGAAGCAGCGCCGGGTTGCGTTTTGGCACGTGGGTGCCGGTGTTTTGGTGCCGTGCGGGTTGCCCCGGTTGGCGGAATAGGTGGTGGGCGATACAAGGATCGAACTTGTGACCCCTTCGATGTCAACGAAGTGCTCTACCGCTGAGCTAATCGCCCACTGTGACCGTCCCGAATTGCCTGCCCACAAAGAAAGCGGGCGCGGAAATCCGCGCCGGGTGAGGGGCGTATAAAAGGAGTCGAAGTGAGGATCAAGGGCTTTTGGCTTCCCCAGTTCTCGGGCTATGTTAGAAAGCAGAGGAGGGTCCATGCCAAAGGTTGCGTACGAAGTCCTGCACCCTGAGCGTCGCGCGTCATGCGTGGTGTTTGCATCGCCCCATTCCGGGCGCGACTACCCGTGGAGTTTTCTACGGAGAACAGTGCTGGACGAGCGCACCATACGGTCCTCGGAAGATGCCTTTGTGGACAAGCTATTCGACATGGCACCGCAGCACGGCGCGCCGTTGCTTAAGGCTGGCGCACCGCGTGCCTTTGTGGACCTGAACCGCAGTGCAGATGAGCTGGACCCGGCCCTGATAGAAGGCGTGCGCCGTCAGGGGCACAATCCGCGCATTGCCAGTGGTTTGGGTGTCATCCCGCGCGTGGTAGCTAATGGTCGCGTGATCTACCGTGGCAAGCTGCCCATGCGCGAGGCCGAGCGGCGGATTGATCTGTATTGGCGCCCCTATCATCAGATGTTGCAAAAGCTGCTGGACGGTGCCCACCAGCATCATGGTCTGGCTGTTTTGATCGATTGCCATTCGATGCCGCACGAAGCGATGGACGGCATTGCCCAAGGTGCGCGGAAGCGCCCCGACGTTGTGCTGGGCGACCGTTTTGGTGCAGCGGCCGGTGGCGAGATCATGGATGTTGTCGAAGCGGCCTTTGCCTCGGCCGGGTTTACGGTGGCCCGCAATGCACCCTTTGCAGGCGCCTATGTGACGCAAGCCTATGGCCGTCCGTCCCGCAATCAGCACGCCATCCAGGTCGAGATTGACCGATCCCTGTATATGAACGAGCGCCTGATCGAACCCAACGCTGACTTTGATGCGGTGCGGGGTCGGTTGCGCGCCGTGGTGGCCGAGGTGTCACGCGTCGGTCAAAGCCGCCTCCCGCTCGCCGCGGAATAGCTGTCAGCGCAGTGCGCGCCCTTTGACGATGGCATCTGGTCCAAAGCGATCCCGAATCGCGTCGGCGGCCCGTTCTGCCTCTCCGCGTTTGCGTGCGTCGGGGTCTAGCAAGTCGCCCGATGCTTGTACGCTGTCTGCATCCACAAGATCAGAGATGCCGCAACCCAGTAGCCGATAAGGTCCCTCGTCCCCCAACTGGTCGAACAATCCACGCGCCGTGCGATAGATCGTGTCGGCCAGTTGCGCAGGGTCGCGCATGGATACCCGCCGTGTCAGGGAGGAATGATCATGCCGCTTGAGTTTGAGTGTCACCACCCGGCCTGCAAGCCCGCGCGCCTTGGCACGCCCGGACACCTTTTCGGCCATGCGCCAGAGGTGTCCGTCGAGGATATCGGGGTTGCTGGTGTCCTCGCCAAAGGTTGTTTCGTTGCTAATGGATTTCATCGGCGCATTTCGCGTGACCCGACGTGCATCCCGCCCGCGCGCGAGGTTCCAGAGACGGTCACCCATGGACCCAAACCGGGCCACCAGATCTGTCTGTTCCCAACGGAGGAGGTCGGCGAAAGTGCGAATGCCCGCCTTGTCGAGTGATGCTTGTGCCGCCGGGCCAATACCCCAGATCAGCCGCACAGGCTTGTCCCGCAGAAAGTCGGCGGTTTCAGCAGCACCGATGATCGAGAAGCCATGTGGCTTTTCGAGGTCCGAGGCGACCTTCGCGAGGAACTTGTTGTGGGACAGGCCAATGGAGCCCGTGAGACCCAGCTCATCCCGCATACGTTTGATCAACCGTGCCAGCATCACCGCTGGCGGCGCGCCGTGCAGGCGGGCCGTGCCTGTGAGGTCAAGAAACGCCTCATCCAATGACAAAGGTTCGATGGCCGGTGTCATCTCCTCCATCATGTCGCGGATGGCGCGCGAGGCTTCGGCATAGGCCTCCATCCGCGGCTTGATGACGATAGCCTCGGGACACAGCTTGAGCGCCTGAAACATCGGCATGGCCGACCGGACGCCGCGAATGCGCGCCACGTAGCAAGCGGTCGAGACAACACCGCGTCGCCCACCGCCAATGATCACCGGCTTGCCTTCGAGGCTGGGATCGTCTCGCTTTTCGACCGAAGCGTAGAAGGCGTCGCAATCCATATGCGCAATAGAGAGATCAAAGAGTTCCGGATGGCTGACCACGCGCGGCGCGCCACAGGACGGGCAGCGGGAACCCGCTTCGAAGGTCGTCAGGCAATCACGGCATAGGCTGGGCATGGGGCGGCTTTGTGGCTAGTCCTTTTCCTGTAGCAAACTGGTGAGGGGTTGAACATGGCTGGACGTTTGATCGGGGCGAAACTCGCCCTGTTTGTGGGTGATCGTTTGGCCACGTTGCTGCGCGATGACAAGCCCGGACTGCTGTGGCCCAGTCACTGGGATTTGCCGGGCGGTGGCTGGGAAGCGGGTGAGACACCCTTGCAATGTGCCTTGCGGGAGACCCAAGAGGAGCTGAACCTGACCATTAACCCTGACCTCGTACGTTGGGGCCGCGATTACGGGTCCAGCAGTGGGGAGATTTCATGGTTTTTTGCGGCCCATGTGCCCGCGGATACGGCCAGCCAGATCTCTCTTGGGGATGAGGGTCAGGCGTGGGATCTGATGGATGTACAGACGTTCTTGGACCACGAATTGGTCGTACCACAATTCAAACCACGCCTGCGCGACTACTTGGCCGGTGTCATGTCTGCGACGATTGAAAGGGCCTAACATAAAGCCCCCCGCGCTGAGCGGGGGGAGGTGACGAACCTCAGGAAGAGCCGGTTCGTCGGGGAGTATCACCTAGCGTCAAGTTACCACCTTTGCGGGAGTTTTCCGAGTCGGGATTTCCTGACCCTTCCAATATCCTGTGGTGCGTTGCTTAAATGGCACAAACTGTTGATGCAGTCGCCTTGTCGCCACTGCCAAAGGTTAAGAAAAGCTGCGTGAACTCAGTGGTTTGGCGATGATGCCTGCGGACTAAGCATTTCTGACAAAATCGCCTCGGCTGCGGCCTTTGGGCTTGGCGCTTTCCAGATTGGACGGCCCACCACGATATGATCCACACCGTCGGCAACGGCGCTCGCGGGCGTCGCGACTCGCTTCTGATCGCCTACATCTGCGCCCGCTGGACGGACGCCGGGCGTGACGATCAGCCGGTTGTCCGCCTCGGGCAGGGCGCGGATCGCGCGTGCCTCTTGGGGGGAGGCGATAACACCGTCTGCTCCTGCGCCAAAGGCGCGCCTGGCCCGTTCCGTCACCAGATCAGGGATGTCGCCAGCCTTGATCAGGCAGTCGTCGAGGTCCGTCCGGTCAAGGGATGTCAGAATGGTCACGGCCAGGATCTTGAGGTTGCTGCCCGCAGCCCCTTCCTTGGCGGCGCGCACTACGTGGGGGTCGCCGTGCACGGTCAGAAAATCCAGGTCGAACTGTGCCAGTCCCCGGACTGCAGCCTCGACCGTGGCGCCGATGTCGAACAGCTTCATGTCCAGAAAGATGCGCTTGCCGCGTTCCTGTTTCAGTTCGTTCGCGAGGGCGAGGCCACCACCCGTCAGCATGCCCAGGCCGATCTTGTAGAAACTGACGCTGTCGCCCAGCTGGTCCGCCAGTTCCAATCCGGCCACTGCGTTTGGCACGTCCATTGCCACGATCAATCTATCGTCTGCCATGTCTGGTCCCCCGCATCTGGCGTTTGCGTGGTCTTAGGGCAGGTTGAAGATGAAAAAAAGCCCGGATGCAGAACGCACCCGGGCCAGTGTCAGAGACTTAGCAGGCAGGCACCTGTCTCTGTGTGGTTCCGTTGCGATGGGTTTGCGCGGGGACAGAAGATGCGCAAAGCCCATGGGGCAACGAAACGAGGGAAATCAGGCCGCGCGTGGACGCAGCGCGGCAAACGTGTCGATCGTCATCCGGCGCAACCCGGCAAGCCGGTTGGAACGGCGCGGCGCCATGGCCGCAGGCATATGTATTTGATCGGACCGGCCCCGTGTGTGACGACGCATCGCCTGGGTTGCAAGGCCATCGGCGGCATCCGCGAACTCCATCGTGATGGGCGCATTGATAGCGCAGGCATAGCTGCGCGCGCCCATTGCGTCATGCACTGTTACGAGGGCTTCGAAAGACTGCGTGGCGGCGTTGTAGATCACATCGCTCAGTTGCAACGGAACAGTCTGCATTTTGGTCACCTACATGTTGTGGTTCTGCTCGTGTGCCATTCAACATGGGTGAGAGATTTCAGGATTTAAGGGGGAATTCCCGTCACGTTGATTCACAGACCTGTGCCCAACGTTTCAGATTAAGCGGCTGATTTTAGGCAAGATTCTGAAATTGCTAACTTTTCAGCAACGGATGCGTATGGAAAATGGCGCTTCTTCTAACCCATTGAATCGGCAAGGTTTTGCCAAAAGCCGTGAATGGACCGTACGAATGTGAAGGATTGACGTGATGCTGACCCGTATAGGTGCGACCGGATGTGGCCCTGAAAAACGTGCAGGAATTCGACCTGTGGCACTTGTGCAACGCTTTGCCGTTCCCCATCTTGTTTTCGTAGGCCCGCTGGGTCGCGTGCCTCTGAGAGGGCGCGACCTTAAAGGGGCGCTGACAAAGGAGAAATAACCCATGGACTTGTCGAAGTTCACGGAGCGGTCGCGCGGCTTTGTTCAAGCAGCGCAGACGATCGCCGCACGCGACAGCCACCAACGGCTGGCCCCCGAACATATCTTGAAAGCATTGATGGATGACGAGCAGGGCCTCGCATCCAACCTGATCACGCGCGCCGGTGGTGATCCGGCCCGCGTTCTGACCCATGTGGATCAGACGCTTGCGAAAATGCCCAAGGTGACCGGCGATGCCGCACAGGTCTACCTGGACAATGCGACCGCCAAGGTATTGGCCGAAGCTGAGGCATTGGCCAAGAAGGCAGGTGACAGTTTTGTGCCTGTCGAGCGCGTCTTGATGGCGCTGGGCATGGTCAAATCCGCTGCAAAGGATGCGCTGGAGGCGGGTAAGGTGAACCCGCAGTCTTTGAACTCTGCCATCAATGACATTCGCAAGGGGCGGACTGCCGATACGGCGAGCGCCGAGGAAGGGTACGACGCGTTGAAGAAATACGCGATGGACCTGACTGAACGTGCCGAGGCGGGCAAGATCGATCCGATTATTGGCCGGGATGAGGAAATTCGTCGGGCCATGCAGGTGCTGTCCCGCCGGACCAAGAACAATCCGGTTCTGATTGGTGAGCCGGGTGTTGGTAAGACCGCCATCGCCGAAGGTCTGGCCTTGCGCATTGTGAATGGAGACGTGCCCGAAAGCCTGCGCAACAAACGGTTGCTGGCCTTGGATATGGGCGCGCTGATTGCCGGTGCAAAATATCGCGGTGAGTTCGAGGAGCGGCTGAAGGCTGTTCTGACCGAAGTGACCGAGGCCGCAGGCGAGATTATTCTGTTCATCGATGAGATGCACACGCTGGTGGGGGCGGGCAAAACGGATGGCGCAATGGACGCGGCCAACCTGATCAAGCCGGCCTTGGCGCGGGGTGAGTTGCACTGTGTGGGTGCCACAACTCTCGATGAATACCGCAAGTATGTCGAGAAGGACGCGGCACTGGCCCGTCGTTTCCAACCGGTCATGATTGCCGAGCCGACGGTTGAGGATACGATCAGTATCTTGCGGGGCATCAAAGAGAAGTACGAACTTCACCACGGTGTGCGCGTGTCGGACAGTGCGCTTGTGACTGCCGCGACACTGAGCCATCGCTACATCACCGACCGGTTCCTGCCGGACAAGGCGATCGATCTTGTGGACGAGGCCGCGTCGCGCTTGCGCATGGAAGTAGACTCCAAGCCCGAGGAACTGGACGCACTCGATCGTCAGATTCTGCAAATGCAGATCGAGGTTGAGGCGCTGCGCCTTGAGGATGATCAAGCGTCGAAGGATCGGCTTGAGACGCTTGAAAAGGACTTGGCCGACCTGCAGGAACGGAGCGCCGAGATGACAGCGCAGTGGCAGGGCGAGCGGGACAAGCTGGCCTCGGCCCGCGACATCAAGGAGCAGCTGGACCACGCGCGGGCGGCTTTGGATATCGCCAAGCGCGAGGGCAACCTGGCGAAGGCGGGTGAGCTGTCTTATGGCGTGATCCCTGATCTTGAGCGCAAGCTTGAGGAGGCTGAAGGTGCCGAGACCGATGCGATGGTGGCAGAGGCCGTGCGGCCCGAGCAGATCGCCAGCGTCGTTGAACGTTGGACCGGTATTCCGACCTCCAAGATGCTGGAAGGCGAGCGCGAGAAGCTGCTGCGTATGGAAGAGCAGTTGCACAACCGGGTGATCGGTCAGGACAGCGCTGTACGGGCCGTGGCCAATGCAGTGCGCCGCGCGCGAGCGGGTCTGAATGACGAGAACCGGCCTTTGGGTTCGTTCCTCTTTCTCGGGCCGACCGGTGTGGGCAAGACCGAGCTGACCAAAGCCGTAGCCGAGTTCCTGTTCGACGATGACAGCGCGATGGTGCGTATCGACATGTCGGAATTCATGGAGAAGCATGCGGTGGCGCGTCTGATCGGTGCCCCTCCGGGCTATGTTGGCTATGACGAGGGCGGTGTTCTGACCGAATCCGTGCGGCGGCGGCCTTATCAGGTCGTGCTGTTCGATGAGGTCGAAAAAGCGCACCCTGATGTGTTCAACGTTCTGTTGCAGGTGCTGGATGACGGGGTGCTGACCGATGGTCAGGGCCGGACAGTCGACTTCAAGCAGACGCTGATCATCCTGACCTCGAACTTGGGCGCCCAAGCGCTGAGCCAATTGCCGGACGGCGCGGATGCGAGCGATGCGCGGCGGGACGTGATGGACGCGGTGCGGGCGCATTTCCGGCCCGAGTTCCTGAACCGTCTGGACGAGACGATCATCTTTGATCGGTTGGGTCGCGGCGATATGGACGGGATTGTCGATATCCAGATGGCCCGGCTGCTCAAACGCCTGGCCGCTCGGAAAATCGAGTTGTCGCTGGATGATGGTGCCCGGACATGGCTGGCTGACGAAGGATATGATCCAGTCTTTGGGGCGCGACCGCTGAAGCGGGTCATCCAATCAGCGCTTCAAAATCCGTTGGCCGAAATGCTGCTGGCTGGCGACATCAAGGATGGAGAGACGGTTGAGGTGACAGCTGGATCCGACGGCTTGATCATTGGCGACCGGGTATCAGGCACCAATCGTCCGCGACCCGATGATGCTGTGGTGCACTAAGCTCTGACCAGGTTTTGATACTGGGATGTCCCGAGACGGGGCATCCCCCAACAATCCAGAGTACGACCAGACTCCATGGGTCTCGTTCCCGATGTTCCGCTGGTTCGACCATATGGGCAGTGGTCCCGGCCCTACTGCCGTCCCACTTGCCGACAAATCAGGATTACGGGCAAAAGCCCGACTGCCACGATAACAAGACTCGGCACCGCCGCTCCGTTCAAACGTTCGTCTGACGCAAGCCGGTAAGCCTGCACCGCCAGCGTGTCGTAGTTGAACGGGCGCATGATCAGTGTGGCAGGAAGCTCCTTCATCACATCGACGAAGACGATCAGCAGGGCTGTCAGAAGGCTGGGTGTCAGGATCGGCAAATGCACGCGCCGCAAGGTGGCAAAGGGGCCTTTGCCCAGCGACCGGCTGGCCGCATCCATGTTGGCGTGCACCAGCGCCTGACCGCCTTCGTAAGCGCCCAAGGCGGCGGCAAGGAAGCGGACCATGTAGGCAAAGACCAGCAACCAGATCGACCCGGTAATGAGCAACCCGGTCGAGATGTCGAAGGTCGCGCGCATCCACGCATCCAGCGCATTGTCAAAGGCGGCGAAGGGCACGATCAGGCCAACGGCGATCACACCTCCGGGTACAGCATAGCCGAGCCGCGCGATGTAGGCCGCTGTGGTCGAGGACCGGCCCGGGCGGCTGCGCATGTAATACCCCACCATGATGGCCGCCCCGAGCGTCAGGACAGCGGCAGTGGAGGCCAGCACAAGCGAATTGCGTATGAAGCCAAGGTAGCGCGTGCTGGTCAGCACCTGCTCGGACCCGAGCCCCATATTGAACAGGGCAATAATGGGAAAGAACGCTCCGAAAAGCACTGGGATACCGCACAATGTGATAGCGGCTGCGGCCGACCACCCTGTCAGCTTGAGCGGCGGATGGTGCCGTTGGCCACGGCTGGGATCATGGTACTTGGCCTGCCCGCGCTGCATCCGTTCGAGGATCGCCAGCAGCAGTGCGAAAGACAGCAGACACAGCGCCAGTTGCGCGGCCCCTGCCCGGTCGCCGAGTGAGAACCAGCTGGTGTAGATGCCGGTGGCAAAGGTTTGCACTCCGAAATACGCAACCGTACCGAAATCGGCGATCGTCTCCATCACCGCCAGCAGAACACCGGCAGCGATGGCAGGCCGTGCAAGTGGGAGGCTGACCCGGAAGAAAGCGACCAGCGGACGCGATCCAAGCGCGCGGGCGGCCATGAAGGTGGACCCGCTTTGTTGCAGGAACGCAGCGCGGCTGAGCAGGTAAACGTAAGGATAGAGCACAAGCACAAGCATGGTCGCCGCTCCGCCAAGCGAGCGGATTTCAGGGAACCAGTAGTCTCGCGGCCCCCAGCCCGTTACGTCGCGCAGGGTGGTCTGCACAATCCCCGGGTGGTCAAGGATATGGGTGTATGCATAGGCCAGCACGTAAGCCGGGAAGGCCAGCGGCAGCACCAGCGCAATTTCGAACAGGCGCGCACCGGGAAAGCGGGTCATCGTGACCAACCATGCTGCACCGACGCCGATGGCAAATGTGCCCACGGACACGAGGATCACCAACAGGAGCGTATTGCCCGTGTAGTGCCAAAGAACAGTGGAAAGCAGGTGGGTCAGCGTGTCCGTGCCGCCCGTCAGCGCCGCAAGCGCCACGGCCAGCATGGGCAAAAGGCAGATCAGCGCGACCGTCCAACCCATGACAGGCAGAACACGGGGTGTTGCGCCTTTAGGTGCGTCGGACTGGAAGATTGAGGTCAGCGCCACAGGACACCTTGCATCTACGGATGCGCCGTTATCTTACGTTTTCTATCGGGTTTCCAGCCCTTTGCAGCACCGGCCATACGCATACCGCCCGAGACATGCGCGACATCTGATATGCTTCGGGCACACCAAGCAGGAGGAACGCATTATGTCCTATATCGATGCCTTCATGGCCCCCGTACGAAGCGAAGACCGCGACACCTACGTCGCGTGGCTCAAGGACCAGCACGCCATATTCAAGGAATACGGTGCCGATGCGATTGTCGACGCATGGGAAGACAACGTGCCAGCAGGCGAAGTCACGTCGATGCACAAGGCTGTCGCCCTGAAAGAAGGGGAAAAGGTGGGCTTCGGCTGGATCATGTGGCCTGACAAGGACACACGGGATGCCGCCTGGGCCAAGGTCATGGATGACCCGCGCATGTCCCCAGACCAAAATCCCATGCCCTTTGACGGGCAGCGCATGATCTTTGGCGGTTTCGCACCCGTGCTGATCACGGACTAGTCGTAGCTGCGCTGATCCTCGATCACGAGACCATCCTTGGGCAGGGTGTTCGGGGCGTGCACCTCGATTGCGCCCTTGAGCTTGAGCGTGTCGACAACGGATTGTGAATAGGCTGCCTGATCCCCGCCGGGGCTTTCCAGCTGGACTGTCATGGCGTCCTGTTCGCCCTCGCGCCGGGCGATGACGCGGGCGCGGGTCACTTCCGGATGTTTCGCGACCAGTGCGGCCACCTGTTCGGGGCGTACAAACATTCCCTTGATCTTGGTGGTCTGGTCGGCGCGGCCCATCCAGCCTTTGATCCGCATGTTAGTGCGGCCGCAGGGGCTGTGCCCCGGCATCACGGCACTCATGTCGCCAGTAGCAAAACGGATAAGCGGGTAATCGGGGTTGAGCGAGGTCACGACAACTTCACCCACCTCACCCTCGGGTACGGGATCGCCGGTACCCGGCGTGACGATTTCGACCACAACACCTTCATCCACGATCATCCCTTCGAGGGCCGAAGATTCGTAAGCGATGTTGCCCAGATCCGCCGTTGCGTAGGATTGCATGCAGGTGATGCCGCGGTCTTTGTAGTGCTCGCGCAGTGACGGGAAGAGCGCACCGCCACCCACGGCGGCCTTGGTGATGCCAAGCGTCACACCCATCTCATCCGCCTTGTCGAGGATGATTTTCAGGTAGTCCGGCGTCCCAGCATAGGCCGTGGTGCCCACATCCCGCGCCGCCGTGACTTGGAGTTCGGTCTGCCCTGTACCGGCGGGCAGTACCTTGGCACCAACGGCGCGCGCACCGTTTTCAAAAATCATGCCCGCCGGTGTCAGGTGGTAGCCAAAGCAGTTCTGCACCACGTCGCCCGGACCAAAGCCTGCCGCGTGCAGGAACCGCCCCATCCGCCACCAGTCATGGCTGATCCCGCCCGGTTCGTAGATCGGTCCGGGGGATTGGAAGACATGCGCGACATTGGACACCGGCATGCCACCAAAGGGCGGCTTTTCCGCCTGCCATTTCGCCAGCTCAGATTTGCGCAGCACTGGTAGGTGGGCCAGATCGTCCAGGTACTTGAGCTTGCCAATGTCGGGCAGGCAATTGCCAGCAGCCTCGGCCACACGGGCCAGTTGCGCATTCACCGCCTCAAGCTGGGCCGTATGACGCGCATCGGTCGAACGTGTTTCCAGATCGTCGTAATACACTTTGTCCAGCATCTCTCTCATACCGCCCTGATCTGTTGTGGGCCCTTGACATCAAGGCGTTCGATTTCGCCCCGGACTTCCATCTCAAGCTTTACTGTCACGACATGCCACCCAAGCTTTCCCAAGTCGGCGAGCATTTTTGCATCCAACCGCGCCTCGACTGCGGCATTCAGATCCTTGTAGAGGATCGGCCCACCGCCCAGCGCGTCCAATATCGCTGTCCGCACAGCATCGAACTTCCACGCCGGGATGTTCGTCACTCCATCGCGCCCTTCGGCGGGGGTGCGGCAGGCGATCTTGTCCATCTCAGTTGGCCAGAACAGTGAGCGGTTCGCCCTTGCGCACAACAAAGGTGGTGATCGCCACCATCGGCGCGTCGCCCACATTGGTCAGACCGCCATGCACCTGCCCTTCCGGGAAATAAAGCGGCGTTCCAACAGCGAACTCGACAATGTTGCCATTGGGGGCCTCGGCACGCGCCGGAGTCACCACCACAGTATGTTCGTCACCGGGATGGGTGTGCAGCGGTATCGTTACCCCGACCGGCACGGTCAGACGAAACACGACCACTTCCATCGTGTCCGATCCCGGCACGGCCACGCGACGGATTTCTTCGCGTGCGATCTCCTGTGCACAGGCGGTGCCCGCCATCACGAGGGCGATTGCGGTCAAAGCAAATCGCTTCATGTCCAAACTCCCTTAGCTCAGCCACCGTTTGCGGCGGCGATACGACCGCACGTCGCGGAAGGATTTGCGCCCTTCGTCCGACATGCCGAGATAGAATTCTTTTACGTCCGGGTTCTCGCGCAGTTCCGCTGCAGGGCCATCCATCACCACGCGACCGGATTCGAGGATGTAGCCATAATGCGCAAAGCGCAGAGCCACGTTTGTATTCTGTTCGGCCAGAAGGAAGGTCACACCTTCATTCTCATTCACCGACTTCACGATGCCAAAGATCTGTTCCACCAGCTGCGGCGCCAAACCCATCGACGGCTCATCCAGCAGGATGGTTTCCGGACGAGACATGAGCGCGCGCCCGATGGCACACATCTGCTGCTCCCCACCGGAGGTGTAGCCCGCTTGCGACTTCCGCCGTTCGCGCAGACGCGGGAAGTAGTTGTACACCATCTCAAGGTCCGCCGCGATCGCGCCTTTGCCGTCGGTGCGGGTATAAGAGCCGGTCAGCAGGTTTTCTTCGACTGTCAGGTGCTCGAAGCAGTGACGGCCTTCCATCACCTGCACCACACCACGCTTGACCAGATCAGCGGGGTCCTTCTCGGCCGTGTTTTCACCGTGATAGAGGATGGATCCCTTGGTCACTTCACCGCGTTCAGACGCCAGCAGACCCGAAATGGCTTTCAAAGTGGTGGTCTTGCCCGCCCCGTTGCCACCCAGCAACGCGGTGATGCCACCCTTGGGCACCTTAAGGCTCACGCCTTTCAGCACGAGGATCACGTGGTTGTAGATCACCTCGATATTGTTGACCTCGAGAACGGTTTCGGTCTGTGCCTGGGCATCCAGCATGTGCCACCTGTCCTGTCAAAATTGTCATGGATCCCAGCGGCGACGGATGCCGCCGCCGGGTCACAGGCTTAGCAGCCCGCTTCGATATTGTTCTCGCTGGCGTAGGACGCGCTGTCTTCGTCGATCAGCGGTTGGATCACATCCATATCAGTCGCTGCGAATTCAGAGATCAGCGACCATGTACCCGCGGAGGCATCCCACTGGGTCATACCGATCAGGCCTGGACCACCGTGGTTTGCACAGGACACATTGAAGGACGGACCAAAGCCCGGCAGACCCAGTTCGGTCATCTTGGCTTCGGTGATTTCCAGTGCCTCCATGCCGTCACGCATCATTGCAGGCGTGATCTCGGCGGTGCCGTGGATTTCCTGCGCGGTCTTGGCCGCTTCGGCGGCGAGCATCGCAGCATAGAGACCCCGGTTGTAGAGCACCGTACCGATCTGGTCGCCAGCACCAGCCGCCTTGCCCGCATCCACAACATACTTCTGGATGTCGTCAAAGACGGGGAAGTCGCTGCCCACACCGTGGAACGTCAGCGCCTTGTAGCCGTTGGCCGCGTCGCCCGCAGGCAGGACGTCGTTCTCAGAACCCGACCACCAGATGCCAATGAAGTTTTCCATCGGATAGCGGATGTTGGCCGCTTCCTGGATCGCCACCTGGTTCATGACACCCCAACCATACATGATGACATTGTCGGGGCGCTCGCGGCGGATTTGTAGCCACTGCGACTTCTGCTCCTGACCGGGGTGATCCACGGCCACCAGCATCAGCTCAAAGCCGTGCTTCTCCGACAGCTCCTCAAGCGTGCGGATCGGCTCCTTGCCATAGGCGGAGTTGTGGTAGACCAGCGCGATCTTCTTGCCCGCGATGTCGCCCTGGCTCATCAGGTAGTTGATCGCACCCGAGGCACCGTTCCAGTAGTTGGCAGGGTAGTTGAACGTATGGCTGAACACTTGGCCATTCGCCGCAGAAGTCCGGCCATAGCCCATGGTGTGCATGGGGATATTGTCAGCCGTCGTCTTGGGGATCAGCTGGTAGGTGATGCCCGTCGACAGCGGTTGGTACACCAGCGAGCCTTCACCCTTGGTCGACTCATAGCATTCCACACCCTTCTCGGTATTGTAGCCCGTCTCGCACTCCAGCACGCGGGTCGCGACCCCACCGATGCCGCCGTCACGTTCGTTCAGCAGCGTGAAGTAATCCGCATACCCATCGGCAAAGGGGATACCCCCCGCCGCATATGGGCCGGTCCGGTAGCTGAGCGACGGGAACACGAGGTCCGCCATCACCGGGCTTGCCGCCATCATGGCTGCGACGGCGTAGGTGCCTAGTTTGTATTTCATCGGTAATTCCTCCCTAGTGGTTGTCCGATGCGAGCCCTGAGGCCCATCCGTAGGGCGGGGTTCACCCCGCCATTCTTGGTGGCCACCGTCAGTGCGGGAACGGCCACAATCTCAATTTCTCCTTGGCCACGCGCCACAGCTGCGCCAGCCCGTGCGGTTCCAGGATCAGGAACATGATGATCAGACCGCCCACGATCACAAGCTGGAAGTGGGCCACGATGTCTGTTGGCCAGCCCATCAGGTCCACACCCACGATCTTGAGCACGACCGGCAGCACCACAAGGAACGCAGCACCTGCAAAAGAACCAAAGATCGACCCAAGGCCCCCGATGATGATCATAAACAGAACCAGAAACGACTTGGTAATGCCGAACACCTCACCCACCTCGACCGCGCCGAGATATACGGCAAAGAACAGCGCGCCCGAGATGCCGACAAAGAAGGACGACACGGCAAAGGCCGTCAGTTTGGCCTTCAGCGGATTCACCCCGATGATCTCGGCCGCGATGTCCATGTCGCGGATGGCCATCCATTCGCGTCCAACGGACCCCCGCGTCAGGTTGCGGGCGATGATCGCTGCACCCACGGTGAAGACAAGGCAAAAGAGGTACGTGGCCCACGCTTCGGTGTTGGGGCCTGTAACCTCAATGCCAAAGACGGTCCGTTCGGGCGCGTTGATCTGGCCCGAGGCTGAATAGTTGTAGAACCACGACACCTTGTTGAAGAGCCAAACAAGGAAGAACTGCGCCGCCAGCGTGGCCACTGCCAGGTAGAACCCCTTGATGCGCAAACTTGGCAAGCCAAAGGCTGTTCCAACAAGGGCCGTAATGCCTCCTGCCAAGATCACGTGGAAGAAGATATTCACATCTGGGAAGGCGGTCATCAGCTTGTAGCAGGCATAGGCCCCCACAGCCATGAACCCCCCAGTACCCAGAGAAACCTGCCCGCAATAGCCGGTCAGGATGTTCAGTCCGATGGCCGCGATCGCGTAGATCAAAAAGGGCAAAAAGATAGAATTGACCAAATAATCCGTCATTACGAAGGGCATGACCAACACGGCCACAGCCAGCACAAAGTAGTACCGGTAGCGGTCGAACTTGATCGGGAAGGTCTGGCTATCCTGCGGATATGTCGTCGAAAAATCGCCCGCTTCACGATAGAACATCAGATGCGTCCTCCCATTGCGCGCAAGGTGAATGCGCCTTTAACCACAGTGCCGGTTTTCCGCGTTTTGCCACATTTCCCACCCTGTCCCATGGCAATCTGTGTGTGGGAAAATGGAGTGGGATCTATGACCGCGATACTTGACGACATCCGTCGTCTGGATGCCGCGCATGCGCGGGGTGAAATCAATGCCGTCGATCTGGCAGCGGCCAAAGCCAAATTGTTCGAATCCGTGCCGGATGCCGATGAGGTGGTTATCCAAGCAACAGCGCGGGCTGCACCCCGACGACCAACCGGGCGCTTTGGGCCAACGCTGCTGCTGTGCATCTTTGTCCTGACACTTTGCGCCGGTACCACGTTGCTGCTGACGGGCGACCTCATGCTGGCGATGACGCTGTCCATCACGGTACTTGCCGCATTGACAGTGACGCTGTTTCGACAGCTGGACAGTTGAAAGTGATGCTTCATCAGTGGATCAACCCTCGGATCTTTTCAAACTCATCATGGTAAGTGAAATTGATCATACGGAAGCTTGATCCATCAGTTTGGCCCGAAATAGTCCAATACAGAATTGTGCCGTCACGCTCAGTCATGAAGACTTCGGAAATGAAGTAACCACTTTGCCGGACCTGTTTTATTGTCGTGCATTCCTTGAAGCCGTCGGGTGCAATCGCTTCCAATCCACCTGCAAGCTGTTGCTTGGCAGCGTCTGAAACTTCGAAGTTGAGCATAGCCAGATTGTAGTCTCCATCCACAACGGAGTCCTTAAACTCTTCGAGGCCGCGTACCGGTTCTGGGACATTGATCGCCGTACATTTTGCCGATGCCGAAGTAGCCAAGACAGTGGTCAAGGCTGCGACAGCAAAGGATTGCGAAAAACTATACACGTTCAATGATCTTCTCCCCAAACAAGCCCTGCGGACGGAACACAAGGAAGATCAACGCCAGCACGTAGGCAAACCAATTCTCAGTCGCGTTCATGGTAAAGCCAAACAGTGCGCCCGCCAGATCGCCCGAGGACATGAAGAACTCGAACAGCTTCTCGCCCACACCAATGATCAGACCGCCCACGATGGCGCCGGGGATGGACGTGAACCCGCCCAGCATCAGCACCGGCAGAGCCTTCAATGCGATCAGCGACAGCGAGAACTGCACGCCCGATTTCGCCCCCCACATGATTCCCGCGACCAGCGCGACAAAGCCCGCGACCGACCACACCAAAATCCAGATGTAGTTGAGCGACACGCCGACGGACAACGCCGCCTGGTGATCATCCGCCACGGCCCGCATCGCGCGCCCCTGCTTGGTGTATTGCGAGAATATCACCAGCGCCGTCACCAAAAGGATCGCGATAATCGTGGCTGTGATGTCCAAATTGTCGATGAAGAAGCCGTAGCCAAACAGGTTGAACGTCGCCTCATCAATGGCAAGGTTGATGCCCTGCGGCAGGCATGTCCCTTCGGCCAGACACACATCCAGCTTCTTGATCTCGGACCCCCACATCAGGTCCGCAACGCCTTCGAGCAGATAGGCCAGACCAATGGTCGCCATGAAAAGAATGATGGGTTCCTGCCCCACGAGATGCTTGAAGATGAAGCGCTGCACCATCCACGCCAACAGGATCATCACCAGCACCGTCAAAAGAATGGCGACCACCGAATGCACATGCCATCCAAAATGGTGAATCTTGGTCCCGAAGATCGCATTGATCAAATGCGCGAATGGCACCTGCCCAGACTGGATACCCACCAGCGTCATTGCCGCAAACAGCGCCATGACCCCTTGGGCAAAGTTGAAGATGCCAGACGCCTTGAAGATCAGGACAAAGCCCAGCGCCACAAGGGCGTAGAGCACCCCGGCCATCAGACCGTTGAGGAACACCTCGCTGGCATAGATCAGTTGGTCAGACACGATTTACCCTTTCCATCCCATAGAGGTACAAAACGCAGCCGCAGCCGGACCGGTCGTTGCAGCAAACACCACACGGTCCCCGTCACCTGCGTTGAACAAGAAATACACATCCGGTGCTTCGGCCGTGCAATTTGCATAGGCGCGCAGCGGTGGCGGGAACTTGAGCTCAACCAATCCATTTGAACGCAGACGCGCATCTGCACCGATCCAGCCTGTGACATTGAACTGAGGCCACTGTGGCGACTTCGGCCCCGATCCGCTGCACGTCCAACTACCGGGCGTGGTGGAAGTGCCCTTTGAATGGGCAAACCCGACAGCGAAATCGAAATTCCCACCTGAACCCTGCGGATAAAGAACGGTTGCGTTAGTCCCGCCTTCATCCTCATCCGAAGAGGCCGGTGGTGTTTGGAAGTTCCAGACGGTAACCGGCTTTGCCGTAATGTACCGAGCGCATTCTCCAAGCCCCGCCTCAAACGCCGCCTGATCCTGTGCAGTGGCCAATTGAGGCATGGCAATCAAGGCCGCGACACACGCTATGAATCTCATTTCAACCCCACCCCCATCAAATCAGCCGTGTGATCGCGAAGCGGCTGGTAACTCACCCGCAGACGGGTCAGCCCTTCGAATGTCAGGTTCCAGTTCAGTGTGATCTCGGTCACGCGCCCATCGCGGCGCGGGGCGGCAAGAAATGCCGCGGCAAAAGCCCGATCCATGGTCACTCGGCTTACGGGCTCAAAAGCGGTTGTCGACACGAACCTCGACCCTGCCCCATCACGCCATTCGTTGAACGCCGTCAGCAACTCGGAATAACTGAACCCATGGCTGATGATCTCGCAGGCGGGTTCGTCATACATGAACACCACCAGCGTGTTAGGCAGATCCGTCTCCTGATAACCCAGCGCGTAAGAATTCAGTGTGCTTTCAAAGTACCGGCGGAACGTGCGCGGGATCGGCATGATGTCTCGTGGCGACAGGCTAGCCGGATCTTCCAAATAGGGCAGGCACCGCGCTTCAATCACGTCACAGAGGCCTGCCATATCGGGCTGCGACGGATCACAGATCGCAGGCTCACCCGCCAGCGCAGGACCGGCCCAAAGGGCGGCACATATGGCCAGCAGCCTAGCTCTCAAGATCAGTCTCCACGACGCGGAACGCACCATCATCGACGCGCACCATCACGCGCGGTTCGATCCATTCGTTGCTCACCAACCAATCGGCTTCACGCACGTAACGACCCGAAGCAACTTGCGCAGACACCCAATCCTCCGCCATGGCATCCACAGCCGCCTCTGGCACCTCGACGGCGCAAGCCCGGTCACCCAGTGCAGGTGCCGCATCCAGCAGTAAGGTGAACGCATCCGCAGCATAGACCCGGATCGCATCATGCATCTGGTCCGCGGGCTGTTCGGTCAAATCGTCTACGATGGGCAGTGTTTGATGCTCAAATGGATCAAGACACCGCGCGACAAACGCATCCCATCCCGGCCCGGCCAGCGCCACACCCGGCAAAAGCGTTGCGCAAAGCGCCAGAATACAGCGCGTTAGGGGTGCACAGGGGGTGTACGAGAGGTGTACGCGGGGTGACACCCTGTTGCCGGGTGTCCATTCAGTCATGCGACACCCCAAGATAGGCGTCGATCACATCCTGATTGTTGCGCACATCGTCCGGTGTACCGTCCCCAATCTTCTTGCCGTAGTCCATAACGACCACGCGGTCGGACAGGTCCATAACCACACCCATGTCGTGCTCGATCAGTGCAATGGTGGTTCCGAACTCGTCATTCACGTCGAGGATAAAGCGGCTCATGTCCTCTTTCTCCTCGACATTCATACCCGCCATGGGTTCGTCCAGCAGCAGCAGCGACGGTTCAGCTGCCAAGGCGCGCGCCAGCTCGACCCGTTTCTTCAGCCCGTAAGGCAAACGGGCCACCGGTGTCTTGCGGATGGCTTGGATTTCCAGAAAATCGATAATCTTTTCAGCGATTTCCCGGTTGGCTGTTTCTTCCGCCTCTGCCTTGCCTTTCCAGATAGCCTGCCCCCACAAACCGGTCTTCATGTGGGTCAGCCGCCCGGTCATCACGTTGTCCAGAACAGTCATCCCTTCAAAAAGCGCAATGTTCTGGAATGTCCGCGCGATCCCTTGTCGCGCCACCTCGAACGGCTTCATCGGCGGGCGCGGCGCACCCTTGTAATACACCTGCCCCTCTTGCGGGACATAGAACCCCGAAATGACGTTCAACATCGACGATTTGCCCGCGCCGTTGGGGCCGATGATGGCGCGAATCTCACCCTCGCGGATATCAAAGGAGATGTCCTTGATCGCCTCAACCCCTCCAAAGCGCAGCGTGATGTTCTTCATCTCCATCACCACGCCACCGATCTTGCGGCCATCAGCGGTGGTGTAGCCTTCGGTCTGATCAAGCATCCATCACCTCCATCGCCCGCCGTATTGGAGGCATGTTAACCAATCTATGCGCAAGCTCGGGACACATTTCGGAGGGTTCCCAATGTTTGACGCACTTGAACGACGCTACCTGCTGAAACTCGCATTCGATTGCCACCGAAAGGGGCTGAGCGCTGCGGAAACACGCAAAATCATGAGGCGCAACATCGGCCACTTTACTGGCGACAATCGCCTGACCTGTGCCATCCGACACGTGTTCAAGAACTAAGGCCATAGGCTCCGCCGATTCGGACCTGAAACCCTCCACCAGAGGCTTTCCAAGACGGTCCTCATTCCCTGTTTCAAGGAAATCCCCCTCGGAGGGTCGATTGGCCTGCCGACCCAATCGTATGAAATGGTGCACCAAACGGGATGGTGGGCGGGGCGATGGCGCAGCCGAGCGTCGAACCAGCATCCTCACTCCGCCGCCATCTTTTGCGCAACCGCCGATGTCACTGCCGCGCGTATTTCAAGCGTTGCCGAAATCGATCCTTTGCGCCCATCTTCATAGGTCACCTCTGTTGTGGTCGAGATTTCCTGCGATCCGTCATAAAGCGCGGTGATGATGTCGCCATATTTCTCCTCAATGATCCGACGGCGTACCTTGCGCGTGCGGGTCAACTCGCCATCATCTGCATCCAGTTCCTTATGCAGGACCACAAAGCGATGCACCTGGCATCCTGACAACATTTCGTCCTCAGCCACCGACCGGTTCACCTCTTCCACGTGTTCGGTGATCGTGGTCAGCACCTGCGGATGGCCCGCCAATTCCTGATAGGACGCATAGGCGATGTTGTTCCGCTCCGCCCAGTTGCCCACGGCGGTCAGATCGATGTTGATAAAGGCCGTGCACTCATCGCGTCCGTTGCCAAAGACCACAGCCTCTAAAATGTTCGGGAAGAACTTGAGCTTGTTCTCCACATATTTCGGCGCAAACAGCGCGCCTGATGCCATCTGCCCCACATCCTTGGCTCGGTCGATGATGCGCAAATGGCCAGAGTCTTCTTCAATGAACCCGGCATCGCCCGTCGCCACCCACCCCTCAGGGTCCTTGGTGTCGGCCGTACTTTCGGCGTTCTTGTAGTATTCCACGAACACACCGGGCGAGCGATAGAACACCTCGCCATTGGGTTCGATTTTCAACTCCACACCTGGACATTTAACGCCAACCGTGTCGCTGCGCACCTCGCCGTCAGGCTGGGCAGTAATAAACACCGTCGCCTCGGTCTGGCCGTAAAGCTGCTTCAGATTGATGCCCAAAGAGCGATAGAAATCAAAGATTTCCGGGCCAATGGCTTCACCAGCCGTATAGCCCACGCGCACGCGCGAAAAGCCGAGCGTGTTTTTCAATGGCCCATACACCATCAATTCTCCCAGCGCGTACTTCATCCGGTCCATGAACCCGACCGATTTGCCATCCAGAATGGCCGGTCCAACCTTACGGGCGTGTGCCATGAAGTAATGGAACATACGTTGCTTGAACGCGCCCGCATCTTCCATGCGGATCATTACATTGGTCAACTGACCCTCGAATACCCGAGGCGGGGCGAAGTAGTAGGTCGGACCGATTTCGCGCAGGTCCACATGCATCGTGTCGGCGCTTTCAGGGCAGTTTGTGCAGAACCCGGACCACAACGCCTGACCCACGGAAAAGATGAAATCGCCCACCCACGCCATCGGCAGGTATGCCAAGATATCATCGCTCTGCCGCAAGCCATCAAACTCAGAAGATGACTTTGACGTTTCAATGACATTTCGGTTCGACAACACCACGCCCTTGGGCTTGCCTGTTGTACCCGAGGTATACAGCATCACGCAGGTGCTGTCGTAATCCAGCGCCGCAATGCGCTTGGCCATCTCAGGCGCAAGTTCATCCCGCTTGGTCCGTCCGGCATCCTGCACATGGCTATACTGGTGCAGCTTGGCATGATCGTATTTCCGCAGCCCCCGCGGATCGAGGTAGATCATCTGCTCGAAGTCCGGCAGCTGGCCCTGCACCTCGATCACTTTGTCCACCTGCTCCTGATCGCCCGCGATGACAAAGCGCGCGCCGGAGTGGTCGAGGGTATAGGCCATCTCTTCGGCCGCAGCGTCCTGATAAAGCGGCACGGGGATCGCACCCGCCATCTGCGCCGACATCATGGACCAGTAAAGGTAGGGACGATTGCGGCCGATGACAGCGATATGATCACCGGGCTGCACGCCCAGGTCGATCAACCCAAGCGCCAGCGCTTCAACCTCTTCCAGCGTTTCCGCCCATGTCCAGCTTTGCCATATCCCGAACTCTTTCTCGCGATAGGCAGGGGCCGATCCGAATTCATTGGCATTCCGATGTAGCAGCGCAGGTACGGATTTCAGTCCGCTCGCGCCCTCAGACGACTTGACCACGTATGTTCCTCCCCAGCGCACCCCCTCCCGAGGGGCACGCGTGATCGCTCAGACGATTCTTACTGTGTCTAAGGATGTAGACCTAACGCTGCGCGTCAACTTTTTCCTGATGTTTTCCCAAACCTTACGAATTGTAACAAGCTGGCCGCGACCCGTTGTGCGAGCCCGGAAACCAGTGCTAGCCATATGGCATGGCACAGGATCATACGGCATCGCTGACGGCCTCGGGCTTGAACCTGATCGTGCAGGCGCTGACGATCTATGATCAGGATTTGCGACTTGCTGTTTGCAATGCGCCGTTCCAGCAGATGTTTGATTTACCGGATGCACTCGTCACCCCCGGTTCCACCTTTCGCGAAACAATCACGCATTTGGCCAAGCGCGGTGAATACGGCCCGATCGACGATCTGGACAGCTTTGTGCAGGAACGTGTGGATCAGGCCCTCGCCTTCGAGCCGCATTACATGGAGCGCACCCGCGCCAATGGCCGCACGATCAGCGTCGAAGGCTCCCCCCTGCCACAGGGCGGTTGGGTCACGGTTTACACCGACATCTCCCACATCAAGGCGCAAGAAACGCTCCTGCGTGCCCGCGCTACGGAACTATCCGATCAGGTGCTGCAACACACCGAAGCGCTGAGTGCCACGAACCGCCAACTGGCCGCCACCGTTGCCGCTCTCGAAGAAGCCAAACGTCAGCTGACCGAGACGGAGGCCCGCACCCGCCTGACAACCGAGATGATGCCGGCCCACATCGCGCTTGTGGATGCCAGCGGTCACTACACTTACTCGAACAGACGCCTCAGTACGGTTATTCCCAGCCGCCCGTCGGACATTGTCGGCCAACACATCTCGGATGCACTTGGTGCCTTTGCCTACGGACGCATCGCATCGAACCTGGCACGTGCCTACAAGGGCGAGGCATCCGTGTTTGAGTTCACGGATGAGGCAAGCGCCAGACGGATCCGTGTAGCCTTCACACCGGAGGCCTCGGGCGGCGTCTACATCCTGTCCATGGACATCACGGAAGAAACACAGGCGCGCGTCGCGCTCCAACAGAACAGGCGCCGCACACTTGCGGCTCAGATGACGTCTGGCATGGCGCATGACTTTTCCAACCTGTTGACCATCATCCTGGGCTTACAGTCCAAACTTTCCCGCATGGGGGGGCTGCCGTCGGGCGCCCAGGACCTGATCGACGGCACACTCTCTGCCACCCGCCGTGGCGGCGAGCTGCTGAATTCAATCGCTGACATGACTGCAGGACGCGCCATGCGTCCCGCCGCGACTGACATCGAAACGCTGCTGGGCGATATGACCACCATGGCGCAATCGACCCTGCCACCCGGACTCACGCTCAGCACATTCACAACGGTCACAGGGCCCCACATGCTGGACCCCGGCTTGGTGAAAGACAGCCTGTTGAACCTT
Organism: Tateyamaria omphalii; assembly: GCF_014651375.1. GTDB lineage: Bacteria > Pseudomonadota > Alphaproteobacteria > Rhodobacterales > Rhodobacteraceae > Tateyamaria > Tateyamaria omphalii. Next base: position 689,475 of record NZ_BMWT01000001.1, on the reverse strand, counting down.
ATCCTGAACGCCCGCGACGCCTGCGGCACCAAAGGGGACATCACCCTGACGGCGCGCCCTGTCCACGACACATGGCTGGAATTCACCGTCACCGACACCGGCCCCGGCTTTTCCAATGACGCGTTGGAACACGGTTTCGACCCGTTCTTCACCACCAAAGGCTCCGAGGGATCGGGTATGGGGTTGCCCATGGTTTATGACATGACCAAGCGGGCGGGTGGCGATCTGAAGCTGGGCAACGGAGAAACTGGAGCACAAGTACGTCTGCGCCTGCCCCTCCGCCCTGCCCCACAACTGGCGGGCTCGCTCGTGCTGCTGGTCGAGGACGACCCAGACTTGCGCCAATACTACCGCGACTTGCTGATGGGCATGGGTCACGCCGTGATCGAAGCTGCGGGCGTGGACGAAGCCATCGCCCTCACGGCAGACCTGCCTGACATTGGCCTTGTGCTGTCTGACATCAACCTTGGGTCCGGCAGCCGCACCGGCATTGACCTTGCAAACCAGTTGCAGGGTAGCCTTCCCGTGATCCTGATGACCTCACTTCCGCGGGGTGACACACTATACCAGACTGCAGCGCTGTCCGCCCCGGTTCTTCGCAAGCCGTTTGAGGCGTCCGACCTTGCTGCACTCCTTCAGGCGGATGCGGCATGACCAAGCCACTTGTGACGATCCTCGACGATGAACCCGCGATCCGCACAATCCTAGCCGACGCTTTGGAAGAAGCAGGGTTTCGCACCCTGTCCTTTTCCCGCGCCGCAGCATTCGAAGCAGCGCTCAAAACTCACAAACCCGATGTCTGCCTTGTCGACCTGGGTCTGCCGGACACCGATGGATTGACCCTCGTCCACAAACTCGCCCTAGAACAGGGCGCAGCGGTCATCATCATCTCGGGCCGGGCGCAGGTGCAGGACAGGGTGACCGGTCTGGAATTGGGCGCCGACGACTACATCATCAAACCCTTCGATCCGGCGGAGGTTGTCGCCCGCATCCGGGTGCGGTTGCGCACACCCAAGACAGCAACACAAACAGGACAGATCGCCCGTTTCAATGGGTGGGAGGCATCGTTCGACAGCTACACATTGACGGATGAATCCGGTCAGGAAACACCATTCTCTCATGCCGAAGGTGAGGTTTTGCGCCTGTTTCTAGATGCGCCAAAACGCCTGATCAGCCGGGCCCAGATGCAGGAGAGCCTGGGCGGCGGGGCCGGAGACAGCTTTGACCGGGCAATGGATGTCCGCATCAGCCGTTTGCGCACAAAACTGCGCGAAGACCCCAAGAACCCGCGCCTGATCAAAACGATCTATGGTGCCGGTTACATCTTTTTGGGCGATGTGCAGTGGACATGACGATTCAACCCGTGGCAGAATCGAAACATGATTGAAGCACTCCTCTACCGTTCCAGTCAAACCCGGTTCTACCGGGTTGAAATCACGTTGAACCTGTTCGCCGAAGCATCCGTGGTTATCGAGTGGGGATTGATCGGCGGAAAGCCATGCCAACGTGTGACCTGCCATAGCGATCTGCGGGCCGCATCAACCGCCGCCGACCGCTACAGACAGCGGGCCATCAAGCGCGGATACGCCCGCGCCGCCTAAAGTCCGGCGGCATGGGCCAATACCTTCAGACCCGCCACAAGATCGGCCTCGTTCGTATCCTCCTCGAACGCATGGCTGATGCCGCCGATTGACGGCACAAACAGCATTGCAACCGGCATACACCGGGCCACATTTGTCGCGTCATGCAGGGCTCCCGAAGGCATTCGCCGCCATTTTCCCGGTGCGACCATCTCGGCACCGGCTTCAAGCTTGGCGCGCAGATCAGCATCCATCGCCACTGGCTCCAATCCGAGCAGCGGTCCTTTCTCGACGCCAAGGTCCAATTCTGCCGCGATCTCTGACAGAGTGTCCTCGATCACCGCCTCCATCCGCGCCAACCGGACCACATCCGCATCCCGCCATTGCATGGAAAAGCGCACCTGACCCGGCACGATGGACGACGCATTGGGGCTGACCGCCACATGCCCAATCGTCCACACGGTTTGCGGCGTGACCACATTTCGCAACCGCTCGTTCAAGCGGCTGGAAAATGCAACCAACCCCTGAAACGCATCCCGCCGCAGCGCCATCGCCGTCGTGCCGGCATGGTTCTGTTGCCCGGTCAGCGTGATCACTCGATCCCGAATGCCGACAATGTCGGTCACGACACCTATTTGCTCGCCCGCAGTGTCCAGTGTCGCGCCCTGCTCGATATGCAGTTCGATAAAGCCGGTGAACTGCGCCGGATCGACGGACGCGCCTGCACGATCCCCAACAACCGCGCGCGCATGTCCAAGCGAAACATCGTCATGGTCAAGCAACGCATCCGCATCGGCCAAAGACAGCCCACCAGACCACACGTTGGATCCGGTCGTGACGCCATAGCGCCCCTCCTCGTCCTGAAATGACACAACCGAAATCGCAGGTCCGCCGGCTTCGACGCTTGCCCGCGCCACCTCCAAGGCCGCAACCACACCCAAGGCACCGTCCAGCCACCCGCCTTGCGGCTGACTGTCGGAATGCGACCCAAGCAGCAACGACGGCCCCTCAGCCAGTCCAAACAAGTTCCCCATCGCGTCAAAATGCGGCGTCAAGCCGGCGTCAGCAATCCGCGACGCCAACCAATCGCGCGCCGCGATGTCAGCCTCGGAATAGGCGGGCCGCACAACACCTTTGCCGACACCCGAGGCACCAAACCGGCACAGTGCATGCAGGTCGTTGAGAAACCGGTCAGGATTGATCATGCTCGTTTACTCCTATCAACCGCGAACCGCTGGCTATTGCCGGAACATGGCACCAGACCTGCTTAAGTTCCAGAAAGTTGAGAAAAGAGGCTGCTGATCAATGATCAAATACTACTATCCAGACGGAACACATTGCTATCGCGCACTGCACACGGCTCATGCAGTTTATACCAATGACGCGGGCAAGCTGATCGCTCGCGCAGAAAAGCCCGACCGCTCCGATATGTACGAATTCGAAATCACCGGCTTCGAACTCGTACCAACCGGCGTCCATTGCACCTGAGACTGTTCTCTTCTTCTGGCTCAAAATACCTTCGGGGAGTTTGAGGGGCAGACAGCCCCTCATCAACAAAAGTGAATCGTGCGCGCCATCAGGCGCTCATCAAGATCACTCCGCTGCGACCGCCCCGGTTACTGCCTCGACCCGAACGGCCGAGAACTTGAACTCCGGAATCTTGCCATAAGGGTCCACCGCCGGGTTCGTCAGGATGTTTGCCGCCGCCTCCACGAAGGCAAAGGGCAGGAATACCATGTCTGGCGACACCGCCCTGTCCTCGCGCGCCATGATCTCGATTGATCCGCGCTTGGTGGTCAGCCGCACCATGTCCCCCGGCACCACGCCCAGCTTTCGCAGGGTAGATGGATGCAACGAACAGTTTGCCTCCGGCTCAACAGCATCCAGTACAGTTGCGCGGCGAGTCATTGACCCGGTATGCCAATGCTCCAGTTGCCGCCCCGTGGTCATAATCATCGGATAGTCGGCATCCGGCACATCATCGGGCGGGATCACCGCAGCAGGTGTAAATCGCGCACGCCCATCCGGCCGCGGGAACCCATCACCAAACACGATGGCCTGACCTGGATCATCCGGCGACAGGGACGGATAGGTAACCGCGTTCTGCCCCTCCAGCCGCTCCCAGGTGATATTGTCCAGCGACTTCATATTCAGCTTCATTTCGGCGAACACATCTGCCGGGCTCTCATAGGTCCAGCCAAGGCCCAGACGCTTCGCCAATTCCACCTCGATCCACCAGTCTTCCTTGGCCTCGCCGGGTGGCGGTACAGCGGGGCGGCCCATCTGAACCTGACGGTTCGTATTGGTCACAGTCCCCGTCTTTTCAGCAAATGCCGACGCAGGCAGAATCACATCGGCATAGTTCGCCGTCTCGGTAATAAAAATGTCCTGCACCACCAGATGGTCCAGCTTGGCCAGCGCATCCCGCGCATGCTCCACATCCGGGTCAGACATGGCCGGGTTCTCACCCAAAATATACATCGCCTTGATCTGATCGGCATGGACCGCATCCATGATCTCGGTCACGGTCAGCCCCTTCTCGTTCGAGAAGTCGCCGGAGCCCCAAACATCCGTGAAAGCGGACCGCACGCCATCATCCGTCACCGTCTGGTAGTCGGGCAAGAACATCGGGATCAGGCCTGCATCCGACGCACCCTGCACATTGTTTTGCCCCCGCAGCGGATGCAGCCCAGCGCCCGGGCGGCCCACCTGCCCCGTCATCAGCGCCAACGAGATCAGGCAACGCGAGTTATCCGTCCCATGGATGTGCTGCGACACACCCATGCCCCAGAAAATCATCGCTGATTTCGCCCCGGCAAAGGTGCGTGCCACATCACGCAATACATCCGCCTCTATCCCGCAAATCTCTGCCATCTTCTCGGGCGTAAAGCCCGCCAGATGCTCTTTCTCTGCCTCCCAGTTCTCGGTGTAGGCATCAATATATTGCTGGTCGTACAGCCCCTCCTCGACAATCACATGCATGATCGCGTTCAGCATCGAGACGTCAGCGCCGGGCCGGAACTGTAGCATGTGGCTGGCGAAGCGCTTCAAAGCCTGACCGCGCGGGTCCATCACAATCAGTTTCCCACCACGCTTGGTGAATTGCTTGAAATATGTAGCCGCCACCGGGTGGTTCTCAATCGGGTTGCAGCCGATGGCAATTGCCACATCCGCATTCTCGATCTCGTTGAAGGTCGCTGTCACCGCGCCCGACCCTACATTTTCCATCAACGCCGCAACGGACGACGCGTGGCACAGCCGTGTGCAGTGATCGACGTTGTTATGGCCAAAACCCTGCCGGATCATTTTCTGAAACAGGTAGGCTTCCTCGTTCGTACACTTCGCCGACCCAAACCCGGCGACCTCACGGCCCCGACCCTTCAGCCCATTCGCCGCAAAGTCCAACGCTTCTTCCCAAGACGCTTCCCGGAAATGCGTCGACCAGTTGCCGGGGTCCACGTTCAACCCTTTGGCGGGCGCATCGTCGCGCCGGATCAGCGGCTTGGTCAGACGGTGATCATGGTGGATATAGTCAAAGCCAAAACGGCCCTTCACACACAGCCGACCCTCGTTCGCTGGGCCATTGATGCCCTCGACATATTTGACTTTGCCATCCTTCACCTTCAGCGAAATCTGGCAACCCACCCCGCAGAACGGACAAATGCTCTCGACCTCATCATCGTAATCCGCACTGTCGCCTACTTGCTGATCGTCAACCACGGTCGACGGCATCAGCGCACCGGTCGGGCAAGCCTGTACACACTCGCCACAGGCAACGCAGGTCGACTCGCCCATCGGATCGGCAAAGTCGAAGGTCGGATAGGCGTCATGCCCCCGCCCCGCCATACCAATCACGTCATTGACCTGAACCTCGCGGCAGGCGCGGACACAAAGGCCGCATTGAATGCAGGCATCCAGATTGACGGACATCGCCACATGGGAATCATCTAGCAGCGGAATGCGGCCCTCTTCCAATTTGGGAAAACGGCTTTCTGACACGCCATTCATTTCGGCCATGTCCCAAAGATGCGCAGACTTGTCGTGGGCCACATCCCGCTCGGGCTGGTCTGCCACCAACATTTCGACCACCATCTTCCGTGCATTCTCGGCCCGCGCGGAGTTGGTCGTCACAACCATTCCTTCCGACGGCTCGCGAATACACGAGGCCGCCAGAACACGCTCACCTTCGATCTCGACCATACAGGCGCGGCAGTTGCCGTCGGGGCGATAACCCGGCGCAGGCTTGTGGCACAAATGCGGGATCACCAGACCGCGACCATTGGCAACCTCCCAAATGGTCATGCCAGCTTCGGCCTGCACTTCCTGCCCATCCAGTGTGAATGTCACCTTGTCCGACATGCGCCAAATCTCCCTATTACCCATCCGATATAGGCGAGCGCACCAGACCAGTTGACTCCCAATCCCGACGCCGCACGCCGGTTTTGCGCCATGCGGGTTTCCGATCCGCAACCATTGCTCACCCCCGGCAACAAGGATAGCCAAAGGGCATGCTTGTCCGCCCTACACCCACCAGCCTGCGCATCACCGGACAAACCCTGATCGTAGGAGGGCTCGGCGCCGCCATCGCAGAAGCCATCGGCGCACCCATCGCCGTCCTGACCGGACCCGCGCTTATCGTCAGCCTTGCCGCCCTCGCCGGGCTGCGGACGGGCATCGACGACACCGTACGCAACCTTGTCTTTCTGCTCGTAGGCGTCAGCATTGGCAGCGGCGTGGACAGCAACGCAACAGATGCCATGCTGCGCTGGCCGCTGGCCTTTGCCGCACTGGGACTGATGCTTTGGGCGACGCTCTGGCTCTGCGGGCGGTTGCTACGACACGGCTTCGGGCTGGACCACCGCAGCGCTTACCTTGCCTCTGCCCCGGGGCATCTGAGTTTTGTCGTCGGGCTGTCGACGGGGCTGAACCTCGACACCACGCGCATCGTCGTAATCCAATCGGTTCGGCTGCTCGCGCTTACACTCACCGTACCTGCCATAGCCCTTGCCTTCGGTTTTGAAATGACCGGACAAGTGTTGCCACCCGGTCCGCCGATGGCTTGGCTGCACCTTGTCACACTGTTGGCCGCTGGCCTCGCCCTTGGGTTCATTCTTGACAAGATCGGCCTGCCTGCACCGCTTCTGATCGGCGGCATGATCGCCTCCAGCCTCGGTCACGCGGCCGAGGTCACACCGGGCGTCATGGCCCCATGGCTCAGCTATCTGGGGCTGATGACTGTGGGCACCCTGATCGGCGCCCGATTCAACGGCATCACACGAAGGGCGTTGGCAACGTCTCTGTTGGCCGGGCTCACCGTCACAACACTGACGGTTCTCATGGCTCTGGCCGCCGCACTGCCCGTGGCCTACGCGCTCGGCTTCGATCCGACACATGTGCTTATCGCCTTTGCCCCCGGCGGCTTGGAAACGATGATCGCCATGGGCGTCGTGCTGGGGGCCAATCCCGGGTTCGTTGCTGCCGCGCACGTCTCCCGCCTATTGTTCCTGACAATCCTATTGCCCGCCTTCGTCGGGCGCCTCAAACGCGCCTGATCCAGTCTTCATCTTGCAAAATAAACTTCCGCCGGAGGCTCCCGCACTTTCCACATGCGCATCGCTCGCCTAGAACGAAGTGAAATACTCAACAGGCACCCATGTCCCACATTACCCTGATCCGCCACGGCCAAGCCAACACCCATGCCAAGGACGAAGCGAGCTACGACCAGCTGTCTGACCTTGGCCACCAACAGGCGGCATGGCTGGGCGACCACATGCGCGCCACGCATCAGCACCACACACGGCTCTACACCGGCACCTTGCGACGGCATCGCGAGACCGCGAACGGTATGGACACTGGGATGAAAGCCACAGAAGACCCCCGCCTGAACGAGCTGGAATACTTCACGATGGCCGAAGCGTTGGAAGCCGAACACGGGATTCCCATCCCGGCAGCACCCTCCGAATTCGTGCACCACTTCCCCAAGGTTCTTAGCCACTGGCAGAGCGACAAGCTCGAAAATGTGCCCGAACGATTTTCCGAGTTCGAGACGCGGATCAAGGACGCCCTGACCGAGATTGGCGAGGGCGAAGGACCAGCTCTCGTTGTTACGTCCGGCGGGCTGATCGCCATGACAATGCGGCTGCATCTGGGGCTTGAGGTTTCGGCCATGGCCAACGTGGCACTCGCGATCATGAACACCTCGATGCACCGGCTGCATCCCATCGGGGGCACATGGTCGCCCGTAATGTTCAATGCAGTGCCACACCTCGAACACCCCGACCGCCATCATGCGCAAACGCATGTCTAACGCACCAGATCCGAGGATCCGCCCATGAAACTCTACTACGCAACCGGCACCATCTCGATTGCAGTCGCCATCGCACTGGAAGAGGCGGGGCTTGCCTATGACACGCACCAGCTCGACTTTGCCGCAGGCGATCAACAATCGCCCGACTATGCCAAGGTCAATCCGAAGGGGCGCGTTCCGGCTCTTGAAATAGACGGTACGATACTGACGGAAACAGGTGCGATCCTCGACTATATCGCGGCCCAAGCCCCTGCCCTTTTGCCCGCAAACCCCATCGACGCAGCCAAGGCGCGCAGCGTGATGTACTACCTTGCCTCAACCATGCATGTGAACCACGCCCACAAGATGCGCGGCCACCGCTGGGCCGATCAGGACTCCAGTTGGCAGGACATGAAGGCAAAAGTGCCCGAAACGATGACGGCCTCAGCCCAGTTTGTCGAAGACGAATGCCTCACTGGCCCCTTCATCCTAGGCGACCAGATCACAATTGCGGACGCATACCTGTTCATGGTGTGCTCATGGCTGCCAGGTGACGGTGTTGACCTTGCACCTTTCCCGAAAATTCGCGCCTTCATGGACGCGATGGGCGCGCGCGACAGCGTCAAAACCATCCGCGCCAAAGGCATGATGCGATGACACATCTTTGGGTTCGGGCCGAGCAACGAGAGAACGAAGACCGGGTTGGCCTGACCCCTGAAGGCACAGCTAAGCTGATAGAGGCAGGTATCGCAGTCACAGTCGAAGACAGCCAAACCCGCTGCATCCCAACCGACCGCTACGCCAATGCCGGCGCCACCATCGCCGCCGAGAACACATGGCCAACCGCACCCGCGGATGCGATCATCTTTGGCCTCAAGGAACTACCCGATGATGGCACACCCTTGGCACATAAGCACATCATGTTCGGTCACGCCTACAAGGGACAGCCAGCAGGTCAAATCCTGTTACAAAGATTCAAGGTGGGTGGCGGCACGCTTTATGACCTGGAATACCTCGTGGACGAGGCCGGAAAACGCGTTGCAGCCTTCGGGTACTGGGCAGGCTACGCAGGCGCTGCCGTTGCGCTCAAATGCTGGATCGCACAGCAAAAACATCAGATGACCGGACCAGTTAACTCGTATCCGAGTTCAAACCACCTTTTGGCCGAACTGCAATCAGACCTTGTGGGCACCGGCACACACCGCCCCACCGCCCTGATCATCGGTGCCTTGGGTCGTGTTGGTACAGGTGCCGCAGACTTGTGTACGGTGATGGGTGTTCCAACGACCCGCTGGGACATGGCCGAAACCAACCATGGTGGCCCATTCCCGGAAGTGTTGGCGCATGACATCTTTTTCAACTGCATTCTGGCACGCCCCGGCACACCCATCTTTGTCCCCGCGGGGACACCGCACGCCGCACGCAACCTCAGTGTCATCGGCGACATAGCCTGTGACCCAGACAGCGATTTCTCCCCCATCAAGGTCTATGATCGGACAACCACCTGGGGTGCGCCAGCCTTGCGCGTGCATGACGCACCACCGCTGGACGTTACAGCGATCGACAACTTGCCGTCGATGCTGCCGTTAGAAAGCAGCGAAGACTATGCGGATCAATTGCTGCCAAGCCTGTTGACCCTGTCGGACCTAAGCACAGGCGTGTGGAAACGCGCCAAGGCAACTTTTGACGCGGCCATGGAGCACTGATGCGCCTGCAATATCACTTCAGACCCAGCCCACGCGGACTTTTGGCTTGGGATATGCGCAAGATCGCTGAAGCCAGCGTGGGCCTCTTGCCCCAACCTGTTCGATTGACCGAAATCGCGGAGGTGGATGAAAACTGGTGGTTCGCGCACAACGTCACCCCGACGCCACGGACGATCGCCCATCATATGCAACTGGTGAAACAGGCGAACCGTGCTTACCCGATCATACTTGATGCCGAGGGACGGTTGATGGACGGAATGCACCGCGTTGTCCAAGCTTTGCTGGCCGGTGACACAACAATTCAGGCCATCCGGTTGCCTGTCACTCCCGCGCCCGACTTTGTCGGCATCGACCCAGATGACCTGCCATACGAAACAACAAACTGAGACCTCGAATGTAGAAGGAACGCCGGTGCTCTACCTACCAAGCAATGCCTCCTCTTCATCGCCCAGAGGCAATCCCAATGCTTCCATTCCCGCTTCCAGATGATCTGGAAAATGCGGCGTTCCGAGCAAGTAATCGGCACATGGTGTGGTGGCTTCGGCCTCTGCCGTTGCGACGGCTTCCTCCCAATCATCCGGCTCAAAGGCACCCCGCCCAACCCACATGATCGCCACCAGTTCAGCCTGCTCGTCAGTATCGAGGCGATCAATCAGACCACGTAATTCACCCTCGGCCCGCTCAAGCTCGCGCCCCATCAATACCACCTGCGCGACGATGGCCCGTTCAATCTCAAGATTCATGGTTCAAACCTCCTGAGCTCATCCTGCTCAGTCCGCAAACCTGCCGCCTTGATCCGTATCAATTAAGTATTCAGCAAGCGTACCGACGTTGCCTCGCTTTCTCTCATGACATTGCAACCGCCAAAGCATCAAAAAAGCACGATGTACTGTAGCATAAACCAGTGCAGTGAGATAGACGGCCAAGGTTTGCACTTCCAAACACAGGAACTGAAATCCGGACGAGATTGCTGGCGCACCATCGGCGAGCGATCTTGGATGCTAAGAAAAAATCCGATAGTATATCCAGTCCGGCAAAAACTGTGAGCCGCGGAAGAGCAGAGAAAAGAAGGTCGGGAAACTCTTTTTGAAACTGTCCGTCAGCATAAGCTCGAACATCTCGCGCGCGGCGGCCTCGGGCTCCATGATGAACGGCATGTTGAAATCGTTCTTGTCAGTCAGCTGGGTTTTGATGAAACCCGGATTGGCCACCTGAACCCGCACGCCCGTGCCACGCAGATCAGCATACATGCATTCGGCGAGCGACATCGTGGCCGCCTTTGAAGCGGTATAGCCAATTGATCCCGGTAACCCACGAAAACCGGTCAAAGATGACGTGATGACGATGTGGCCTGCGTCCTTCTTCACGAAGGCTGGTACCACCTGACCCAGCACCCGCATGAAGCCGGTAAAGTTCACATCTGCCATCGCAACCGCCTGTTCGGCGTTCCATTCCCTAGCCGAGAAGGGCCAATAAACACCCGCTAAAAGTACCAGCCCGTCGATCTCTCCCACAGCCTCCGCAGCCGCTTTGACACTATCATCATCAGAAATATCGACTGTCTGGTATGACGCCTTACCGGGCAGCTCCTCGACCAATTCCTTCAGCTTGTCTTCACCACGGGACGACACGACCACTTCGACCCCTGCGCGGCTCATGCAGTGGGCCAGCGCGCGACCCAAACCGTCGCCCGCACCCACCAGCCAGTACCGTTTGCCGCTAAGGGACATGTCATTCATGCTGCTTCTTTCATCTCTTGATTGGCAGGGCGCATGGTCGCCACCAACTCGGCCACCTTGATCCCGTATTTTCGGAACTGCGATCGGTTCACGATGGTGCCATTGGGCGCGAGATACATCCAATCGACTGTGTCCAGCACATGTCCGCCTGATTCATCCGGCAGGCGGAACTTGTATTTCAGCTGGACAGAACTGCCTGTCTGCTGCCCCGTACCGTCACCGACAACATCATCAGCGCGGGCAACAATCTTGCCGTCGTTGCCTATGGTCAGTCGCCATGCGCGCGTCTGCGTAGACCCATCATCATAGGTAAAGACCTCGTCCATAACACCAGAATTGCCTTCCCACCTGCAATCAAACTCGCCGACAAATCGGGAAGATACACGTCCAGTGGGACCAAATATGACCCCTTCGCAAATGATGGGGCCATTCAGGTGCGTTCGAACATCGAATTGCGGTCCGTTTCCATTGGCATAGTCATCCGGGCTTTGGGCTAGAAAGTCGGCATAGCGGGATCTGGTCCAGCCGCACATCATCACGACGACAGCACCCAAAAGCGCAGGTATCAAGGCGTCCATGTCAGGTCTCCTTCAGGTCGGTCGTGGCGAGCAGCGCAATCGCTACGACCTTGAGGCCACAAGGCACAGCCGCATAAAGCAGCGTGAGAAGCGTCAGAGCTTCGGGCGGGTGAGTGGCCGCTGCGCTGTCAAACCCCGCCCGCTCAAGCGCGGGCAACAGGGTGACGGCAGCAAAGGCCAGGGTGAATTTCGAAACAAATGACCAAAGGCCAAATCCTTCGGCGGCCGAGGGGCTGATCCGGGCCATGCGCGTGGCAAACACAGCAGGAAGGACGGTCAGGTCTGCGCCCAGTGTAGCACCAGACAGGGCACAAATGATCGCGAAAGCCATCCAGTCGCCAGATCCGAGAGTGACGGCCCAACCAAAGGCGAGGATAGCCAGCACCATCGCGCTCAGCAAAACAGGCTTCGGTCCATACCGCTCCGCCAGGCGGCCCCAGATGGGCGCGGCTATGGCAGCGCACAGGAAAAACAGCAACAACAACGGCCCTTCGAACCCTGGCGCGTCCAGCCGGCTTTCAACGAAGAACAGGAAAAGGGTGGAACTGACCGCAACCGGGGCAGCGTTGACCAAAGCGATTAATAGCAGCTTGCGCGCCAACGCATCGCCCAGAACAGCCTTGAACCCGACCGATGGAGGCAAGCCGTCACTCACCCATTCGCCGCGCATCATCACGATGGCAGCCAAAGCCAGCACAGCGAACCCAACGGCAAACCCTGCAAACGGCGCGCCCATAAACCCGCCCAGCATGACCGGCGTTATCGCCGCCACGCAAACGCCCAGCAGCGCGCCAGTTTCGCGCCAGCGCGCGAGCATCAAATGGCCTTGTCCCGGCAAGCGGTCCGCCTTGACCACACCTTGGGCATAGAAGTTGATGGTCAGGAAACTGAACGCCGAAAACACGCCGGTCAGCATCAGCGCGAACCAGAGCAGCGGCGGCAGGAGTGGCGGCACCGCAAACAGACCCAACATGGACAGCGCCATAACCGTGCAACCGATCAGCACGGCAACGCCGCGCCGGGATCGCAAAGCCTCAGACAACCGCCCAAACAATGGATCCTGCACCACGTCCAGCAAACGCAACCCGAACAAAACGGCGCCCAGCGCTGCCAGCGATACGCCGTATTCGTCCACATAGAACTTGGGCGCATGTATATAGATCGGCAGCCCGGCTGCACTCAGCAACGCGGCAAAAACCGCGTATGCCGAAAGTCGTTGAGGCCGCGCGTTGCTCACCGTGACACCTCCTCGGACGGAGGAACTGGACGGGCGCGATAGGTCGCGCGCCTCCACCAAAGCTTCAGCGCCTGCCAGTGGATCAGGGCCAACACGCGACGCGATCCGAACGGGCGGCGCAGAGCGGCACGAAGAATGGCTCGGTTGGTGAGGGCACAGCGACGTCCCGTGAGTGTGGCAATCAACCCACCTTCACCGTCTCGGGAATAGTCGATCCAGACCCCGATCCTGTCGTCCCGAATATCAAAACGAAACTCGTACCCGCCTTCTATGGGTTGGAAGGGCGACACATGAAGTATCTTGGTGGCGCGCAGCCGATCCTCGGGCGCGATGGGACGCAGGTCGGCATGGTTCACAAGGTAACTGTGCCGATCACCGAAAGTGTTCGTTACTTCGGCAATGACCGCGATCATCTGATCATCCGCGCGGCGACAGAGCCAGAAACTGACAGGGTTGAACACGTGGCCCATCACCTTGGGTTGGGCCAAAAGTTCGATCCTGGTCACGCCTGTGATCTGATGAGCCTGCAACACCTCGCGCACCCACGGTGCACCCCGCCCAGCCTTGGGCGCACCACCATGATCCTTGTCATCAAGCGCCATGAGTCCGCGCCGATTGCGCCCGAACAGGCGGGGCACGCGCAGCTCGGCTTCGGCATCTAGCAACATGTAGTCCACGCTGTAGCGGAAGGCGTTTTCGATGCATCCCTTGCGCCCATGAAAGGTCACGCCTGCGATATGATCGACGGTGGCCGTCATTCTGCAGCCACCTGCATCTGAGGTGCGCGCAACAAAGCCCGGGCCACATCCAGCCCTGCGGTCAGCCCATCCTCGTGGAACCCGTGGCGCATCCAAGCGCCGCAGTACCACGTGTTGTTGGCCCCGTTCATCGCCCGCACCTGATCCTGTGCGGCCAGTGCGGCCAGATCATAGACCGGGTGGCGCAACACAGTCTGATCATAAATCAACTCTTCGCGGATCGTACGCTTTGTATTCAGCGTGACGAAGTGCATGTCGTCCATCGGGATCGGTTGCAGCGAATTGATCCAGTAGGTCAGATCAATGCGGTCAGAATGGACGTTCTTATCCTCGGTATAGACCCAGCTGGACCAGACCTGTGGATGTTGAGGCATGATCGCCGCATCGCAGTGCAGCACAACGTCATTGGGCTGATACTTGACTGCCCCAAGGCTCGCCTTTTCCTCAGCCGTTGGATCAGCCAGCAGCGATAGACTGTCATCGGAATGCGTGGCAAAGACCACTTCGTCAAACATCTCCCATTCGCCACCCCAGGCCTTGACCTGTGCGCCAGCCGCCGTGCGGCGCACGGATTGAACAGGGGCGCCAAGCCGGATGTCGACACCATTACCCAGCATGGCAGCCTCGATGCGACGCACATATTCGACCGATCCACCGTTCACAGTGTACCATTGGTGCTGGCCCGAATGATGCAGCAGCGCATGGTTTTCAAAGAACTGGATCATCGCATGGGCCGGGAAATCCATGATCTTTTCAACCGGCGTGGACCAGATCGCACCACTGAGTGGCAACAAATAGTAATCGCGGAACCAATCCCCCGTCCCCATGACATCCAGGAACTGAGCAATCGTGCGTGTCCGATCCTCATTCGCGACCCGCAGGGCATTCTTGTTGAAGCGCAGGATATCGCGGAACATGCCGAGGAACTTCGGGTTCAGTGCGTTGCGGCGCTGCGCGAACACCGCATCCAAACTGGCCAAACCATACTCCAACCGACCACCGTCGATGGATGCGCCGAAGCTCATGTTGGATTTGACAACCGGTACATCCAGTTCATCAAACAACCGCGCCATGTTCGGATAGTTCGCATAGTTGAAAACCAGAAAGCCTGTGTCGACCGGCTGATCCCCCCGCTTGCCAGCCATAATTGTACGAGCATGACCACCCAGACGGGGCTCTGCCTCGAACAGGGTCACGTTGTGGTCTGACGCCAGCGTATGTGCTGCCCCCATCCCTGAAATCCCGCCTCCAATCACGGCAATGCGTTTCGGTGCGGTCATGGCATGTTCAAATGGCATCAGTCGTTCGTGTCCCGTACGTCCCAAGGTTTGACTTATTTACGGAGGGATGACGCAAACGGATGTAGAAAAACCAGACATTTATTTTTGATCCGACGCGCCTTGTGTCGCGTAGACGGGATATGTTTGCGGGTTTAGACACGTCTGAAACAGATGCGCAGTCCGTCGTCGGAGGTTTTCCGAGGGCGGTAACAGGACCGGCACTCATGCAAGAGAGCGATGGAAAACGGATGCAGTGGGTCGACCACATGGTCCGGATTCGTGACGACAGGGATCAGGCGGCTTTTGCTGCGCTGTTCGCCCACTTTGCCCCGCGGGTCAAAGGGTTCCTTATGAAGTCAGGCGCGGATGCGTCGCTCGCAGAAGAATGCGCGCAAGAGGTCATGGCGACCTGCTGGCACAAAGCGCACATGTTTGACCCCGCGCGGGCGTCGGTGGCGACCTGGATCTTCACCATCGCGCGGAACAGAAAGATTGACGTGCTGCGCAAGCAGCGCCGCCCCGAACCCGAAGATCTGGGTTGGGGACCCGAAGAAGAACCTGACCAGGCCGACGTGATGGCCTTGCAGCAGGAAAGCGAACAGTTGGGTCAGGCAATCGCAGAATTGCCGGAAGCCCAGCGTGAACTGATACAAAAGGCGTATTTCGGGGACCTGTCCCATAGTGAAATCGCCGCTCAAACCGGTCTGCCCCTGGGCACGATCAAATCTCGGATTAGATTGGCGTTGGAACGACTACGCCATGCGATGAAGTGACGGATATGGAACAGAAGATCACACATCACCTGACGGATGAGATCCTGATGGGCTATGCAGCCGGGACGCTGCCAGAAGCATTCAACCTCATGGTTGCGACGCACGTATCGCTTTGCGACGAATGCCGCGCCCGGGTCGAAAGCTACGACGCGGTAGGTGGGGCTGTTCTGGAACAGGCCCCAGGGAATAACGTGTCACTGACACCTGGCAGCTTCGAAGCCACGATGGCCCTGATCGCTGGTGGAGCGCCGGACGAAATCCGCACTCAACATCCGAAAGACATGGTGCTACCAAAGCCGTTGCAAGACTACGTTGGCGGCGGCATCGACAGCATCAAATGGCGTGCGATTGGCATGGGTGTAAAGCAAGCCATTCTACCGACATCCAAAGACGCATCGGCCCGTCTGCTCTACATACCTGCTGGCGCTGCGATGCCCGATCACGGTCACCACGGGATCGAAATGACTATGGTTCTGCAAGGCGCGTTTCAGGACGAAGACGATTACTTTGCCCGCGGCGATGTAGAAGTCGCAGACAGCGACATGCATCACACGCCCGTAGCCGATATCCACGAGGATTGCATTTGCCTGGCCGTCACGGACGCGCCATTGCGCTTCCAGGGCTTGCTTCCAAAGATTGCACAACGTTTCGCACGAATCTAACCGTGTAAGGCGGAGGCCTCCTCCGCCCATTCTGCGCGTTCAGCTCCTTTCGTAAGGCGGACGTGTCGTCCGCCAAAACGGTCATGGTCGAATCGCGGGCTTGCATGCTAAGTCTTGTGGCATGAACACCCACACCCCCAATATACGTCCCGTGATCCGGCAGTTGGACGATGCAGCGATCAACCGTATCGCGGCGGGTGAGGTGGTGGAACGCCCAGCCTCAGCGGTCAAGGAACTGGTCGAAAACGCCATTGATGCCGGAGCTAAACGGATCTCTGTCGACATTGCGGACGGCGGCAAAACACTGATCCGTGTGACAGACGATGGCTGCGGTATCGCGGCCAAGGATCTGCCGCTGGCACTCAGCCGCCATGCAACATCCAAGATTGATGGCAGCGACCTGCTCAATATCCACACCTTTGGTTTCCGGGGAGAGGCGCTGCCCAGCCTCGGCGCAGTTGGCCGACTAAGCATCACAAGCCGGGCCCCGGGCGAAGATGCAGCCGAAATCAGTGTCGCCGGTGGAACCACCAGCGCCGTCAAACCTGCGGCACTGAGTGCTGGTACCGTGATCACTCTGCGTGATCTCTTCTACGCCACGCCTGCGCGCCTGAAATTCCTGCGCACCGACCGGGCCGAAGCGCAAGCGATCACCGATGTGATCAAGCGCCTTGCCATGGCCGAACCCTTTGTGCGGTTCGAACTGCGAGATGTGTCGGACGACCCGCGCACCGTCTTCAAGGTCGAGGCGCAGAGCGGCGATGTCATGGCCGCGCTCAAGGGCCGTTTGCGGGATACGCTCGGCCAGGATTTCACAGATAACGCGATCCCAATCGATACAGAACGCGAAGGCCTGCACCTGACCGGCTATGCAGCCTTACCGACCTACTCACGCGGCGCGGCAGTGGCCCAGTTCCTCTATGTGAACGGTCGGCCTGTGAAAGACAAACTGCTGACCGGCGCGTTGCGGGCGGCCTATTTCGATTTCCTGAGCCGCGACCGGCACCCGGCGGCGGCCTTGTTCATCGACTGCGATCCGCAGCTCGTGGATATCAACGTGCATCCGGCGAAGTCCGAGGTGCGGTTCCGCGATCCAGGCGTTGCACGCGGTTTGATCGTATCCGGCCTGCGTCACGCACTGGCAAATGCAGGGCACCGCGCCTCGACCACGGTGGCGGGCGCAACGCTCGGGGCCATGCGGCCCGAACCAACTGAGCCGCGCGTCTACCAGATGGATCGGCCCAGCCTTGGGCCTCGTGCACCCATGGCAACCGGCTTTGCCGAGATGGCGCAAGACTACAGCGCGCAGGTAGTCGACCCTGCACCAATGCCCGCGCCAGAGGCTGATCCAACCGACCTTCCCCTTGGCGTGGCTCGCGGGCAAGTGCACGAGAACTATATCGTGGCCCAGACCGCGACCGGCATGGTGATTGTCGACCAGCACGCCGCCCATGAACGTCTCGTCTACGAAAAGCTGAAGAACCAGATGGCTGAAAACGGCGTTGCCGCGCAGGCCTTGCTGATCCCCGAAATCGTGAGCCTGTCATCGGGCGAATGCGCGCGGCTTCTGGAAATTGCGGATGATCTGGCACGCTTCGGCCTTGGTATCGAAGCCTTTGGCGGGGATGCGGTCGCCGTGCGTGAAACGCCTGCCATCCTTGGCGAAGTCGATGCCAAGGCCATGATCCACGACATTCTGGATGAACTCGCGGACATGGGGGCGTCGCAATCCGTTCAGGCAAAAGTCGAAGCGATCCTGTCCCGCGTCGCCTGTCACGGGTCGATCCGGTCGGGCCGCCGAATGCGCGCCGAAGAAATGAACGCCCTGCTGCGCGAAATGGAAGCGACACCGCATTCCGGCCAGTGCAATCACGGACGGCCCACATATGTAGAGTTGAAGCTGGCCGATATTGAACGGCTGTTTGGGCGCACATGATCCAGTTTGGCGATACGACATTGGACACCAGCGATCCGCTGGTGATGATGGCCCTGATCGGGGCTGCGATCCTGTTGGCGATCATGATCCTTCTGATCATGGCGTTGCGGGCTGCCGGCCGATCCGCTCGTGCCACAGCGCCGCTCGCCCAGCAAATGGGCTATCTCGGCCAGCATGTGCAGGGGTTGGCACAGGGTCAAGAAGGCTTGCGCGCGTCGATCCAGACCGTGTCTGACACGGCCACCAACGGGCAGGCGCAACTGGCGCAAACCGTCGAGCAGCGGCTGAGCGCGGTGCAGCAGCAGATGCAGGAACGGCTTGCCGACAACGCGATGCGCAGCCAGCGCGCGTTGACCGAAATGCAGGAACGCATGAAGGAATCGCTGTACGGCTCCTCTAAGCAGACCACCACCAGCCTGACGCAATTGCAGGAACGCCTCGCCGCCATCGACAAGGCACAGGACAATATCACCAAACTTTCGGGCGATGTGCTCAGCCTGCAGGACATCCTTTCAAACAAGCAAACCCGCGGTGCGTTCGGAGAGATCCAGCTGCGCGACATCGTGGGCAAGGCCCTGCCTAATGACAGCTATGCGTGGCAACCGACTCTTTCGAACGGCAAGCGGGCCGATTGCATGGTGCATCTGCCGAACCCGCCCGGACCGATTGTGATCGATTCAAAATTCCCTTTGGAGGCTTATGAAGCCCTGCGGCGGGCCGAGACCGATCACGAGCTGAAACAGGCCGTGGCATCCATGAAAACGGCTGTGAAAAAGCACATTGCTGATATCTCGGACAAGTACATCATCGACGGGGAAACAGCGGACGGCGCATTGATGTTCCTGCCGTCCGAAGCGGTCTATGCCGAGTTGCACGCCAACTTCCCCGACCTTGTGCGGGAAGGGTTCGACAAACGGGTCTGGATCGTGTCGCCCACCACCTGCATGGCAACGCTGAACACAATGCGCGCGATCCTCAAAGATGCACGGATGCGCGAACAGGCCGGGGCCATCCGCAAAGAATTGTCGATGCTGGTGACTGATGTGGACCGGCTTGGCACGCGGGTTGGCAATCTGGACCGACACTTTTCGCAGGCCTCGAAGGACATCGAAGATATCAAGATCAGCGCCGAGAAGGCTGGCAAGCGGGCCAACCGTTTGGACAATTTCGACTTCGAAGAGCTGGATGATCAAGGCACGCTCGCGCTGAACAGCCGCCCCCCTGCCGCCGAATGACGCCTCAGGCACAACGTATCTTTTTCGACGCCGAAGCGCAGGCGGAATGGTTCATCGGTATCCTGCGCATGCTCATGTCGATATCTCTGGCTGTGGTTCTGTTCGTCACCGTCTGGTTCACGGGGTTGCCAGACTCCGAGGCGCTCGAAGCGCAACTCGTCTATGCCGCGATGACGATGGCAAGCTACTTTGCCTTGGGTCTTGTGATCATCTTCGTCATCCGCGCGGGCCAGTTTCGCGCCTGGATGGCGTGGCCATCGGCATTGATTGACTGCGTGTTCATCCTGCTTGGATCATGGCTCAGCTTGTCAAATATGGGACTTTCGGGACAGTTTGTTGCAGCATTTCCAACGACTTGGCTGATCCCCGTTGTTCTGGCCTGCGGTGCGCTGCGGTTCAATCCGGCGCTTCTCGCCTGCATGTCGCTGGTGCTGGTCGCTGGTTTTGCCGCCATCCTGACGATCCCTTTTCTGGCGACCGAGGCCGAGGCGCGAGCGGGATTGATCTTTCTTTTTGGGTGGCCGCCGAACTTAGTCCGCATCGTCATGATCGCCTTAGCGGCGATGGTGTTGGTTCTGGCATCCATGCGTATTCGCGCGTTGCTGCGTCGCTCGATCGACGAAGCCGAGGCACGCGGCCAACTCACGCGCTTTCTGCCGTCCGAGTTGAATGACCAGCTTTCCGCGCGCGGGATCGACGCCATGCGCGAAGGCCATCAGCAGCGGATGGCTATCCTGTTTGTGGATATCCGCGGTTTCACCTCCATGGCCGAAAACATGAGCGCACCGGACCTGTCCGCCTTTCTGGCGCGCTACCGGGCCCATATTTCGAAGTCGGCGGATGCGACAGGTGGCATCGTGGACAAGTTCGTTGGCGACGGCGCGATGGTTGTCTTTGACGACAGCCATGGTGACGCCGCCACCTGCGCCGTCGCCTTTGCCTATGACCTCCTTGAGCATATCAACGATGTGCGTTTGGGGATCGGCATTCATCTGGGCGAGGTGTTTGTGGGTGTCGTGGGTGATGAGGGGCGGTTGGAGTACACCGTTCTGGGCGACGCCGTGAACGTCGCGGCCCGGCTCGAGACAGCGACGAAGACGCAAGGTGTGACACTGCTGATCTCAGACGCGGTCATGAACCAGTTGGAGAATGTCGGCCCGGGCTGGCAAGCCTTTCCATCGTTGGTGTTGCCCGGACGGCAGGAAACGATCTCGGCCTGGGGAATGCCCGTCGCAGCGGCGGACGGCACGTCCGCCTTACAGTGAGCATCAGCGCTTGGAAGGGGCGGAGGAGACCTCCGCCTTACCCGTCGATCGCCGCACGATACCAAGCCACGATGGCCGCCCTTTCCTCGTCTTCCATGTAGCTCAGGTTGGCCGGTGGCATTGCGTGACTTACACCTGATTGCAGGTATACGGCCCGCGCATTGCGCGTCAGGTCCGCCTCGGTTTCCAGCACGACCCCTTTGGGTGCCCAGTGCAGACCGGGCCAACCTGGCTCGGTCGCATGGCACATGCTGCACCGGCCCAACACGATGTTATGCACATCCGTAAACCCCTCCGCTTGAGCAAAGCGTGTCATCACCGCCGTCTCGCGCTCATCTGATGGCGCAACGCTCAGCCACGCGATGAGGATGAACAGGATCACAGTCACGCCCCAAGTCCAATGCGGATTGCCCTTGCGCGCGTGATGCGTGTTGAACCAATGCCGGATCGTCACGCCCATCAGGAAGACAAGGGACGCGATCACCCAGTTCCACTCACTGGCAAAGGCCAGTGGGTAGTGATTGCTCAGCATCAGGAAGATCACCGGTAGGGTGAGGTAGTTGTTGTGGGTCGAGCGTTGCTTGGCGATCTTGCCATAGATCGCGTCGGGCGTACGGCCTGCCATCAGGTCGGCGACAACGATCTTCTGGTTGGGGATGATGATGAAGAACACGTTACCCGACATGAGCGTCGCCGTGAAGGCGCCCAGATGCAGCAGCGCTGCGCGCCCCGTGAACACTTGTGTATAGAACCAGGCCATTGCCACCAGCACACCAAACAGTGCCACCATCAGAACGGTCTGATCCGCGTTTACAAAGACCTTGCAAAGCGTGTTGTAGATTACCCAACCGGCGGCCAGCGATACCAGCGAAAGGGCCACCGCCTGCCATGTGGCAAGCTCCATCACATTGGGGTCGATCAGGTAGAACTCGGCCCCGAGGTAGTAGACCAGTACCAGCAGGATGAACCCACTGATCCACGTCCAGTAGCTTTGCCATTTATGCCAGATGAGGCCGTCAGGCATGTTGTCGGGCGCCACCAGATACTTCTGGATGTGATAAAACCCGCCGCCATGGACCTGCCACTCTTCGCCATCCGCACCACTTTTCAGGTTGCGGTCTCGGTGCAGGCCCAAATCCAAGGCAATGAAATAGAAGGACGACCCGATCCAGGCGATGGCCGTGATCACGTGCAGCCAGCGCACTGCAAATTCCAGCCACGCACCCATGGCGGCGAAGTCGTACATGTTGGCGTCCTTTCGTTCCCGAGCGCCAAACTAGACAGGGCGCGCGGGATGCGAAAGGGGTGCCGGGGCTCTGCCCCCGGCGCGTTCCGCCTCCCCGGAGGTATTTCTGGTCAGAAGAAAGGCTAGTCGTAGCGCAAGTCGGCCGCTTTACCTCTGAACACCCAATAGGCCAGCGCCGTGTATCCCCCGATCATCGGAATAACCACGACAGCGCCTACAAGCATAATCATCAGGCTTTCCGGTGCACTCGCCGCCTCGTAAACTGTCAGCTTTTCCGGAACAACGTAGGGATAGAACGAGTAGGCCAGGCCGCTGAACGCCAGTATGAAAAGTGCAATGGCGTAGGTAAACGGACCTTTCGCACCCGCATCGGTCGCGTTAGGCAGACGCTGCAGCGATCTCCAAAGCATCAGGACCATCAAGGCCGACAGGATGGGAAGAGGGGCAAGCAGAAAGACCTCGGGAAAGGTAAACCACTTGTCGAAAATCCGTGCGCTGACCAGCGGTGTGGCAAGCGATACTGCCCCCAGTCCCAGAACAAGACCCCAGATGCCGCCCTTGGCCCAATCGACGGCTTTGCCTTGCAGGATTCCCTCAGTCTTGATGATCAACCAACAGGCACCGATCATGGAATAGGCCACAGTCAGGAACACCGCCGTGATCATCGCAAAGGCCCATGTCCCAAGCGTGCTTTCCAAACCCATCACGTATTTACCGAGCATGAAGCCCTGACTCAGCGACGTCATGAGCGAGCCGATGAAGAACAGCCAGTTCCAAGTGGCCTTGTGCGGGGTCGGTGCCTTGACCCGGAATTCAAACGCCACACCACGCAGGATCAACCCGATCAGCATGATCGCCACCGGTAGGTACAGCGCCGTCAGGATTGTGCCGTGGGCCGTCGGAAAGGCCACGAGCAACAGACCGATAGCCAGCACCAACCAGGTTTCGTTCGCATCCCAGAATGGACCGATCGAGGCCACCATCCTGTCCTTTTCCTCGTCCGTAGCGAACGGAAACAACACCCCGACGCCCAGATCGAAACCGTCGAGAACAACGTAAATCAGGATCGACACGCCCATCAGCGCCGCGAAGGTAAATGGCAGCCATACTGCCGGATCGCCAAAGAGTTCCATATGTCTTACTCCGCAGGAATTTCGCGGGTAACCGCGTGACCAGACAAAGGCGTACGCGGTCGCGGCAAATCACCGTCCACAGCCTTGCGCGCCAGGAAAAACAGCACGCCGATATAGGCGGCAAGCAGCAGGGCATAGATCGCAAGATACGCGCCCAAAGTGGTACCAACGAAAGGTGCCGGCACATCTGCGACGGCCGTTTCGGTGGTCAAAACGCCCTGCACCAACCACGGCTGGCGTCCGATCTCGGTTGTGTACCAGCCAGCCAAAGTCGCCACCCAGCCCGAGAAGGCCATCGGCACCATCGCAAGCATCATCAGCTTCGGCAAAGCCTCGGGTCCGCGCCGCTTGCGCAGCATCAGCACAGAAGCGGTCCAGCTGAGCAGCAACATCGCAACACCAATGCCCACCATGATGCGGAAAGACCAGAAAACGGGCGCCACGGGTGGATGCATCACCTCTCCATCTTCCGTGACGAAGTCGTTCAGCCCGGGCACCACACCCTCAGCCTTATGCTTGAGGATGATCGACGCCATGTTGGGAATGGCTACTTCCATGCGGTTTTCGCGCGCCTCCTCATCCGGAAGGGCAAACAGCAAGAGAGGCACATGGGACTGGGTGTCCCAGTTCCCCTCCATCGCCGCCACCTTCTGCGGCTGATGTTCCAGCGTGTTCAGACCGTGCATATCCCCCATGAAAATTTGCACCGGGATCAACAAAGCGCCCATGTAGACACCGGTTTTGAGCGTTACCTGTACGCTCTTGCTCCGATCCCCAAGCAGCCAGCGGAAAGCGCTCAGCCCCGCGATCAGGAAGGCCACAGTCAGGCCCGACGCCAGAAGCATGTGACTTAGGCGGTAAGGCATGGACGGGTTGAAAACAATCTCGAACCAGCTGGTTGCATGAGCCACCCCATCGCGCATCTCGAACCCTTGGGGCGTGTGCATCCAGCTGTTTAGGACAAGAATCCAAAAGGCCGACATGGTGGTACCGAAGGCCACAAGGAACGTCGCCAAAGTGTGTAGCCACCCCGGCACACGAGAAAAGCCGAACAGCATGATGCCCAGAAACACAGCCTCCAGGAAAAAGGCGGTCATAACTTCATAGGCAAGAAGTGGCCCGGCAATGTTGCCAACTGTTTCCATGAAGCCGGGCCAGTTGGTGCCGAACTGGAACGACATCGTGATCCCGGACACAACACCCATGGCAAAGCTCAGGGCGAACACCTTCACCCAAAACCGATAGGCATCCATCCAGCGCGCATTGCCCGTCGCGTTGAAGCGCAACTTGAAGAAAAGTAGCACCCAGCCCAGGGCAATGGTGATCGTAGGGAACAGAATGTGGAACGAGATATTGGCACCGAACTGAATTCGGGAAAGCATGAGGGTATCCATGCGAAGTCTCCGCTCAAGGAAAAACGGTTAAGTGTTTGGTCTTGAGCCTCATATAGCAGCGCGCCCTGACAGATCAGCGGGGGTGCGACAGGGTGCGCCTGCGCGTTTTGTCACAGAGTAGTGCACGGTTTTGCAACCCTGCGCATCACATCAAAAATCTGAAAACCCGGGTTCGCACCTGCGCGGGAACAGGTTCTGCTATGCGGACTGTTCAGACATCAAACCCCGAAATCCGAATGACTGCATCACGTGACTCACCCAACATTCACTTGGCTGGTTGCTTCAATACTAATGGTCGAAGTGTCTTTGAGTGTCTTCAACACAAATTCAGAACGGACCTGTGCGATTTGAGGTTGGCGAAGCAGCTTATCGTGAATGAATCCCGAGAACGTGTCCAGATCATCAACTCTGACAGTCAGGATATAGTCAGCATCGCCAGATACCGAAAATGCCGTTTGTATCTCGGGCTGTGTTGTCAGCCATTTGGACAGTGCAACGTCATCAACTTGGTCGTGGTTTTTCATGTTTAGCCTGACTATGGCACGCAACTTCAGTCCCAGAATTTCGGCATTGAGCTTCGCATGGTAGGCCTCAATGACACCCGACGCTTCAAGCGCTGCGCGGCGTCTGGAACATTGGGACGCCGACAAGTGAACAATTTCGGCAAGGTCGACATTGGTCAGGGACGCGTCCTTTTGGAGTGCGTCCAGAATGCGGACATCATAGGAATCCAAGGCAAGCGATGCCACAAAAATACCCTTTCATGCATGAACCGCGCAAAGAAGCCTAATTCTTTGCACGAAGCTGGGAAATTATCCACCGCGAAATGTCAATTTGCACGCTCTGTGAGGAACGCCTGATTTAAAATGGCACAAACGTTTGGACACGGAGCATCCCGATGCAGAACGCGAAAACCAAAGTGTTTGAAGCCCTTGCAGCTTGCCTGATCGACAATGGAGTTGACACACTCTTTGGCCTGATGGGCGACGCGAACCTTTTTCTCGTGGACAACTTTCGTCAGCAAGAAAACGCGCGCTTTGTTCCGGCCGTGCATGAAGGCAGCGCCGTTTTGATGGCCCAAGGTTATGCGCAAGTCAGTGGGAAAGTGGGAGTGGCGACCGTAACCCACGGCCCCGCGGTGACCAATTGCATTACAGCGCTGACTGACGCCGCACGCGCAAAGATGGGCATTGTCCTGATGGCGGGTGACACGCCTGGCTCCAATCCGCTGCATCTGCAGAACACCGATCAAAGAGCGGCGGCAACCCTATGCGGTGCAGGCTTTGAGCAGTTGCGCGCACCCGAAACCGCGCTCGAAGATTTGGCACGCGCGCTCTACCTTGCCAAGACGGAAAGCCGCCCGGTCATCTTCAACATGCCAGCCGACTTCATGTGGGCCGACATCGACTACAAGAAGACCATCCATTCAGTCTTTGAGACCCCGGCCTATGCCCCCGAAGGTGACGTGTTGGATGAGGCGATTGGCATGATCGCCTCGGCCAAACGGCCACTGATCCTTGCCGGCAAAGGCGCAATCCATGCAGGTGACGCCCTCAGCCGCTTGGCGGATCGCTTAGAAGCGCCATTGGCAACAACGCTCAAAGCCAAAGGGCTTTTCCACCAGCATCCCTATTCGATCGATATCTGTGGAACACTCAGCTCGCCCGCTGGTTATGAGGCCATCGACAAAGCGGATTGCATTGTTGCTTTTGGGGCGAGCCTGACGGAATGGACAAGCGATTACGGAAAGCTCTTCAAAGGAAAGCGTGTGGTTCAAGTGGATACAAATGCGGCTGCCGTTGGGCGGACGATCCACCCGGATGCCGCGTTGATCGCTGACGCCAGGCTGAGTGCGGACAACATCGTCTACTGGCTGGATGAGGCAGAGATTGCGCCATCTGGTTTCACGCGCGAACTGGATTCTGCAACGCTTCGTCAGCACGAGACGCCACCCTCGTTCGACAAGCGCGCCGCAAACACCGTTCCCTATGTCGAGACCATTCAATGGCTGAACGAAATACTACCCACAAACAAGATCCTCGCTACCGACGGCGGTCGGTTCATGACCGAGGTTTGGTGCCGTATCGACGTTAACCGACCACAAGATTTTCTGGATACCACGAATTTTGGATCTATCGGTCTCGGGCTTCAAGCCGCCATCGGGGCAAGCGCCGCCGCCCCTGACAGACCAGTCGTTGTTTTTACCGGCGATGGTGGCTTTATGATGGGCGGGCTGACCGAGTTGAACTCGGCCGTCCGAGAGAGGTTGGACCTGATCGTTGTCATTTGTAACGATGCCGCCTACGGCGCTGAACACATCCAACTCATTGATAAAAAGATGGATCCGGCCGCAAGTACGTTTAACTGGCCATCCTTTGCCGGCGTCGCCAAGAGCTTGGGCGCAGAGGGAATTGACCTGCGCAGTGCCCGTGACTTGGCGGCAGTAGAGGAGGCCATCAAAGTTCGATCCGGTCCTCTGGTCATCGACATGCACTTGGATCCGTTTGACGTCCCCAGAATGCGCACCTAGCGATCACCGCGGCGATTTGAACAGGTGCAACATCGATGATTATTGGATCAAACCGGTCGTTTGTACCAACCCCACTCAGGAACCGTGAGTGGCCAACACGTCTGGACGCCGAAGGGCGTTTCGCTGCGTTAACTGCTGCTCGAACGGTGTGGTCCGAAGAGGGCAGTGATGCCCAAGATGATCCCGGACATGGTCGCAATCATACCAGCCGCACTGACGGATGCATTGGCCCCGATCCAAAGCGGTCCATAACCAGCCAGCACATATCCCGACACGGCCGCCAACACTGCGAAAAGGACTGACCATGCCACTTGACGGCCCAGTCGATTGGTCATCATGCGCGCCGCTGCTGGCGGGCAAATGAACATGGCAATCACGATGATCGACCCCACCGCATCAAAGGCTGCAACAGCAGCGATCGCCGACATGATGACCAACGCCAGACCCAGCGGTCCCGTGCGTATTCCAAGACCGCGCGCAAATCCTTCATCAAAGGTGGACAATGCAATCGGTCGCCAGAAGATGACCAGGAACATGGTGATAACGATCAACGCCAAGGCCATGCGCGACAGCTCTACCGGCAAACCGGCAAGTGCTGCCGGGTCCAAGAGCGAGGCCCAGCCGGTTGCATCCAGCCAAATCAGGCTTTCCAGATTTCCGTACAGCGCATGTTCGACATCCAGATGCACGTTTGAGGTATCCGACTGCTCCAAGAGCAACACGCCACCGGCAAACATGGCTGTGAAAATAACCCCCATCGCGGCCCCCGCCTCGATCCGCCCCAGTCTTCGCACCGCTTCGATGGCAACCACGGCAAGCACCGCAGCCGCCGCCGCCCCCAACAACATCGGACCCGTGGCAACCATCCCTGTCAAAAGGAAGGCTACGACAATTCCCGGAAGAACAACGTGGCTGATGGCATCACCGATCAGTGCTTGCCGACGTAGCAACAGAAAGTTGCCGGGCAACGCGCAAGCCACAGCTACCAAAACGCCAATCAGGATAGGCGGCAACGACAGCGCAACAAACTCTGTCCCCATCATGCCACCACCTGAGGTGTCGCAATTTTACCATCAACTTCAACGAGCTGGTCAGGGGTCAGCACATCTTCGATCGGCGTCAAACCGTCATATCGCATCGCCGCAAGCGCAAAGGCTTGATCCCCCCGCACAATAGCCCAACGTGTCTCGTCCAGCAGAGCCTTCGACGCTGCTGCCTGCCCCGCCGGAGTTGGCACCCCATCGGGCAACATCAACCCTCGGCGCTCTAACAGGCGCCGCGTCAGGACTTCGTAGATTGGTTGACCTTGCGCCAATGCCAAAAGCCCCTGCCGCACGTGTACACGGCGTTGATAGCGGAGATGAGTCAGCACCGAAGCCAACACCCCACGTCCCGGGGAAAGCAGCAACGAGAACAGAAAGATACCAAAGCCAACCAACACGACGATTGGACCCGTGGGCAATGCAGGTGCCACCGCCGAAGCAGCCGCCCCGGCATAACCAGACACTCCGCCAACAATGCCTGCGATGATCACCACATGATCCGCACGTTCCGTCCAGAACCGGGCCGTGACCGGCGGGACGATCAAAAGTGCCACAATCAGAATCAGGCCCACGACCTTGAGGCCCACGACCGTCACCACCAACACGATCCCCATCATCGCCAGATCAACCCGCGGGAGTGACCATCCGGCAGCCTCAGCATAATCTGGATCGAACGCCGCCAAGCCAAGCGGTCTGCGCAAGATCACAACCAGAAGCAGCACCAGCGCCGCAGACACGGCCAACAGGATCGCATCACTGCGCAACATGCCCGCAGTCGAACCAAGCAAGAACCCTTCAAGCCCTGCTTGCCGTCCCGCATTCATGGTCTGGACCACGGTCAAGATGACAACGCCAAAGCCAAAGAACACTGACAATACTGCACCAATGGCGGCGTCTTCACCCAACCGGGTGCGGTCGGTCAGCCACTGCACACACAACAGACCGAACGCCGCACTCACACCGGCACCAAGCAGCAATCCGATCAGTGAGCGCCCCTCGCCCCCCATCGCCACCATGGCGACAAAGGCCAAACCGACTCCGGGCAGTGTGGCGTGGGAAATCGCATCACTGACAAGCGCGCGTTTGCGAAGAAACAAGAAGGTGCCAGCGACACCTGACGCGATCCCCAAAAGGGCCGCACCAATGGTGACAAGCGTGGCGTTGTAGCCCAGCTGCAAAAGCAGCGCGTCGGCCAGCATGGCCTAGCCTGCCACGCTTTCAGGGTCCGCCCGTGCGGTGGTCAATCGACCACCGTAAGCGGCCTGTAAATTGTCCTCGGTGAATGTTTCGGAGACGGCTCCGAAAGCCACCACTTGCGTGTTCAGCAAAAGCACATCGTCGAAGTAATCCGGAACGGTGGCCAGATCGTGATGCACGGCCAGAACGGTCTTACCTGCATCTCTCAGTCCTTTCAGAACAGCAATAATCGCCTTCTCGGTGGCGGCATCCACCCCAGCAAAAGGCTCGTCCAGAACGTAAACATCTGCCTCCTGCGCCAGCGCGCGCGCCAGAAATACACGCTGTTGCTGACCCCCTGAGAGTTGTCCAATCTGGCGATGCGCAAAGTCGGCCATGCCGACGCGATCCAAACAATTCTTTGCCAACGTCTTGTGCTGGCCCCGTACCCGCCCCAGCAAACCTAGCTTGCGGTACATGCCCATCATCACCACGTCGATGACACGCACTGGAAAATCCCAGTCCACGCTCGCCCGTTGTGGGACATAGGCGATCCGGTCACGCATGTCCGCCATCGGTTCGCCAAAGGCCGTCACCGACCCGGCCAGAGGGGTGATCACACCCAACGCCGCCTTGAGCAGCGTGGACTTGCCCGCGCCATTCGGCCCCACGATGGCGGTCATCGCACCCGCCCGCACGGTCATGTCGACCGAAAAGATTGCGGGCGTTTGACCGTAAGACACGGTCATGCCGCGCACCGCCAGCGGGCTGGCCGCGCGTACGGCGTGGTCAGTATCCTGCGATGTTACAAGGGCAATATTCATGCTGCCGCCTTCAATCTGCCCAGCCGTCCACCGGCAGGCGCATCAATGCCCAAAGCGCGGGCAATGGTGGTCACGTTGTGATCGATCATGCCCAGCCAGGTACCTTCATAAGTACCGTCCGGCCCCATCGCATCGCTGAACAGCGATCCGCCAATGATCACCTCATGCCCCTGCGCCGCGGCGCCTTCAACCAGCGCACGGACGTTGCGATCGGACACGGAGGTTTCGACGAACACGGCTGGCAACTGACGTTCAACCAGAAGATCAACCAGCTCTCCGATGCGGTTCAGACCAGCTTCGCTTTCGGTTGAAATCCCTTGAATGCCCATCACCTCAAAATCATAAGCGGTGCCAAAATAGCCAAAGGCATCGTGAGCCGTCAGTAGCACGCGGCGTTCTGCAGGAACACTTGTCAGCAAATCCCGAGCATAGACAGACAGTGCCTGCGCCTCGGATACGAATGAAGCTGCATTCGCCTCAAACATGCCGCGGGCGTCAGGACGCAAGTCAGACAGCGCAGCAACCACCGCAGGTACACATTGCACCCACAGGTCCGGGTCCATCCAGACATGCGGATCAAAACGACCCTCATAGTCCTCGTGCGCCACCAGCAGGGCGGGATCCAATGTTTCAGCGATGGCATGCACTGCGTTCTTGCGGCTCAGATCAAGAAAGAAATCCTCCATCTGCGCCTCAAGGTACAACCCATGCCACAGCACCGCGTCAGCGCGGGTCATCGCAACAATGTCGCTGCGGGTCTGGCGATAAGCGTGCGGATCAACACCCGCTCCCATCAAGCCTTTGACCACCACCTGATCACCGCCAACTGCCCGGGCCATGTCAGCGATCATACCGGTCGTTGCCACGATGTTGAGGGATGAGGACGCTGCATATGCAGGCGTGACAGCCAATGCGCCTAGACCAGCCAGCAAAGCACGACGGGAGAGCGGGAAATGGTTTTTCTGTCTCATAAGGATGAATATGAGAATCATTCGCAAGAAGTCAATAAGAATGAGAATGACTCGCAATAACGTGCCTAGACTGCGGGGCACTCTCACTCGAACGTGATTAAAAACCGAGCGCCTTCGCCACTCTCCTGCAACGCGATCTGTCCGCCGCGTGCCTGAACAAGGCTGCGCACGATACTCAAACCCATGCCGGTGCCACCCTCCTCGCGGCGTGTTGTAAAAAAAGGATCAAAAACGCGATCCCGGTTCCCCGGGCTAACGCCGGGACCATCATCCCAAACATCCAGTCCGGCATCTGACACACGCAGCGACAGGCGGTTCGCACCATGAGCTGCCGCATTGCCAGCAAGCTGGGTCAGGATCGTCCTCAGATCGTCCGCACTTATCGGCAGCACACCATCTGCTTCAACGCCCAGCGCTACATCCGCTCTCAAGTTTTCAACCGCATCCGACACGCGTACGGTCCCCGGCCCTGTGGATGCAGCCGCCCGCGCATGTCGCACCAGATCATCGAGAAGGTTCTGCATGCGAGCTGCAGCATCGGTGATTGTCTTGTTCAATGCCTTGGCATCCTCACCCTTTGCACCAGCTTGCAACAGCTCAGCGGCGCCGCGGATGGCGGTCAGAGGGGACTTCAACTCGTGTGTCACGTGATCTGCGTAGGCCTGCAAACTGTCCGCACGGCTTTGCAGGCTGTCCCCCATGCCCATAACGCTGGCAGCGAGCCCCATGAACTCGGGTGTACCAAGATGCGTGGGCGCATCTGGCCGTGCCCCTTTGCGTACCTCTTGCGCATAGCGGTCCAGTGACCAGACCGGTCGCAAGACCAACCGCCACAAAAGAAAGGCCAGCACCGCTGTTGCGACAATCGCAATCCAGGCAACCAGCCACGCCGCTTCGCCCCAGCCCATCACGTTGCCCCACAGGCGCAGGTTGACGATGCCAAGGATCGGCAGGGTCAGCACTGCAGCCAGTGTTCCCCCAAGCACAAAGGCAAGGGGCGGGCGCCATTTCTTTATGATCCTGCGCATGGGCCCATCCGAATGCCAATGCCGTGCACTGTCTCGATTGCGTCAGGACAGCCCGCCGCTGCCAGCTTGGAGCGCAGGTTGCGCAAATGGCTGTCCAGAGTCCGATCACTGACCTGCCCATTCGTGCCATAGAGCGCATCAACAAGGGCGGGGCGCGCAGACACGCGGTCAGGATGGGCCATGAGGTGGGCCAATATCTCCATCTCGCGCGCCGTGAGGGTCAGTGGCATACCGTTGACCTCGCACAGATGCTGGGCCGGGTCGACACGCAGGACACCCCGCATCATTGCAGGGGCGGCAACGGGGCGCGCCCGCTTCAGGATCGCCCCGATCCGCGCCACCAGCTCGCGCGGGGAGAACGGCTTGGTGACATAATCATCTCCGCCCAGTTCGAACCCGAGGACCCGGTCAATCTCGTCTTCGCGGGCGGTCAGAAAGAGGACCGGTGTCTGGTCTGTTTCCCTGAGGGTGCGGCAGACGGCCAATCCATCCATCTCGGGCAAGCCGATGTCCAAAACGATCAGGTCATAGCGCCCGGACCGCGCCTTGGTCAGTCCCTCGATCCCGTCGCCCGCTTCGTCCACGGCGTGACCGGCCTGTTGCAAGGCAATGCGCAGAACAGACCGGATATGTGGGTCATCATCGACCACCAACAGTTGCGTCTTGGTCATGGTATTGCGGGATCAGTCAACATGGACGCAAGGCTATTGCGCGTCCGCCAGTTGCGAAAGCCCCATTCGCGCCAGTCATCCGGTTGGAAGAGATGCGGTTGCATGTATTCCGACACGCAGGCGGCTTGCCAGTTGTGCCCAAAGGTCGATGCCAGTGCGGGGATCACATCTTCGGATAGCTGGCACAACATGAACATATCCTGGTGCACGGGATGGCTCAGGTTATGACGCGCAACCGCAGCGTCGAAGCTGACAAAGGTGCAAAGATACAAAACCACCGCCCCCATCACACCGCTGCGCAGCATCATCCAGGCGGCAGGTTTATCGCGCCAGATTTGCCAGACAACGATGCCCAGCCCGGCAGCGACCAACCCCATCCAGATGTATGCAGCCAGTCGCAGGCGCGTCAGACCAAAGGCATCGACGTAGATGTCCAACCGCCAGACCGACGCAACCACCAAAGCCATCGTCTGCGCCAACCAGATCAACATCAGCCACCGCAACACCGGGCGTCCGGCCAGATAAGGGCGCGCCACTACGGCAAACAAACCCGCGAACAATGCAGTGACCAACAGCGGATAAGCACCACGATGGGCATAGGCGGCCGGGCTGATCCCATCGGGCAGACCAGCGTCGCCATAGAGGAACAGCACATCCATCCCGGTCTGCACAGCAAAGAGCGCGTTGAATGCAATCAGAGACCGCGCAACAGAGCCTGCATTGATCACACCCTCACGCCGCACGGTCGCACGCCGTGGCTCACGTGCGCGCAGACGTTCCCGCATGCGCCACGTGACCAATGCGGGCCAGATGGCCGCCGCCAGAAACAACCAGAACCACACGCGCCACCAATCGGGCGCCGGTAGCTCAAGCGCCGTAATGCCGCTCACCCAACTATCCAGAACCGGGTTCGCGGCCAGGATCAGCAGAGCAAAAACCAGACTTGTCCCCGCTGGGACACCCCAAGTCATCACCAAGCTTCGCATGTCCACCCGGGAAAAATTAAGATCGTTCAGTTGCCGCGCGCCCAGCACCCCGTCCTGAAAGGTCTGCGCCGGGGCAACCCACCATAACCGCGCGGCCCCGCGCAGCAGATCAAAGCGGGACACGCCCGCAAGGGCAGCCGTGCAAAGAGAAAGCCCAACAAGAGCGATCAGAAGCGACAGCGGTTGCACCAGCTCGACCAGCGGCAAAAGGCTAAGCACCACGCCCGCCACGATGCCGACGCGTGTGCGCGCGCTAAGGCGCGGCCACGCTACCCCCAGGCCCGCAAACAGCACAGCCCCGAAAAAGACGGCGATGTTCAGCCCTGCCACGGTGTCCCACACCAGCACGTCGCCCAACGCGATCAGGGCAAGCAGCAGCAGTGCCTTGCCCCCATCGGCGCGCCGCGTCTTGCGCCGTTTTTCGGTCTTGTCTGCCGGTGCATCCAGCCACCAGCCGTCCTGCTGCATTGCCAATGGCACGCCGGGTATCGTCAAAGCCTTCACTGTCCTGCCTCTCTTGGTCAATTGCTTTGAGATGAACCTGACAGGCACTGGTGCAGATCGACCGTGCCCATTTGTGCAGAGCTTGTGCAGAGGGTGGTGGTTGCCAAAACCGCCCGACCATGCCACTTCGGGACTCTGTCGCCGTCCGGAAGGATCACGAAGATGCAGACCACCACGACCACAGACACCGCCACTACGACGCACCTGCCGCAGGTCACCGAACCGCGCAATCCCGGCATGAAGCTGGATCTGGATTGGGTTGCGCGCGTGCAGGCCAACACCTCGGCCATCGAACGGCGCTGCGCGACGTTGCCCGGGCGCCGGTCGATCAAGAAGGACCATCAGGCCGCGTGGCTGCTCAAGGCAATCAGCTGCATTGACCTGACCACGTTGTCGGGCGACGACACCGAGCGGCGCGTACACCGGCTGTGCGCCAAGGCGCGCCAACCGGTCCGGACCGAGATGCTGGAGGCCCTTGGCATGCCCGGTCTGACCACGGGTGCCGTCTGTGTCTATCACGAGATGATCCCCGCAGCCGTGACTGCCTTGAAAGGCTCCGGCATTCCCGTGGCTGCTGTCTCTACCGGCTTCCCGGCGGGCCTGTCCCCCTTCCACCTGCGCATTCAGGAAATCCGAGAAAGCGTCGCGGTCGGGGCAGAAGAGATCGACATCGTGATCTCTCGCCGTCACGTGCTGGAAGGCAACTGGCAGGCCCTCTATGATGAAATGGCAGAGATGCGCGAGGCATGTGGTGACGCCCACGTCAAAGCAATCCTCGCCACCGGCGAACTGGGCAGCCTGCGCAACGTGGCCCGCGCATCGCTGGTCTGCATGATGGCCGGGGCGGATTTCATCAAAACCTCGACCGGCAAAGAAAGCGTGAACGCGACCTTACCTGTGACTTTGGTGATGATCCGGGCCATTCGCGACTACTTTGAACACACGGGCTACCGCGTCGGCTACAAACCGGCGGGCGGGATTTCGAAGGCCAAGGACGCGTTGGTCTACCTATCGCTGATCAAGGAAGAGTTGGGCGACCGCTGGTTGCAACCAGACCTGTTCCGCTTTGGCGCATCCTCGCTACTGGGCGACATCGAACGCCAGTTGGAACACCACCTGACCGGTGCCTATTCCGCTGGTTACCGCCACGCGATCGGGTAGCCCGAATTTTCAGAATGCCGGATCGTTGTCTGTCAGAGTGAACAGCCTCCGGATCGAGACGAAGGACGACATGATGACCGTCAAAGAGATTTTCGAGAGCATGGAATACGGCACCGCACCGGAAGCAGCCGGAGACGCCCTCGCCTGGATCGTCGATCAGGGCGCACGGTTCGGGCACTTCATCAACGGACAGTTCACGGATCCGGCGGATGGCTTTGAAAGCAAGAACCCTGCCACGGGCGAGGTGCTTGCCACCCTGTCACAAGCGAAGCAAGCGGATGTGGATGCAGCCGTCAAAGCGGCACGTGCCGCCCAGCCCAAATGGGCCAAATCCGGCGGTCATGCTCGCGCCCGCATCCTCTATGCCATTGCGCGGCTCTTGCAGAAACACAGCCGCCTCTTTGCCGTCCTTGAAACGCTCGACAACGGCAAACCCATCCGGGAAAGCCGCGACATCGACATCCCCCTCGCCCAGCGCCATTTCTACTACAACGCAGGCATGGCGCAGCTGATGGAGGCCGAACTGCCCGACCGCGAGGCCCTTGGCGTCTGCGGCCAGATCATTCCGTGGAACTTCCCGCTGCTGATGCTGGCTTGGAAAATCGCGCCCGCACTCGCCATGGGAAACACGGTTGTTCTGAAACCTGCCGAATACACATCCCTGACCGCCCTGCTGTTTGCCGACATATGTCGCCAGGCAGGCGTGCCGAAGGGCGTGGTCAACATCGTCACAGGCGACGGCGCAGTGGGTGAGATGATCGTGAATGCAGACGTGGAAAAGATCGCCTTCACCGGTTCAACCGCCGTGGGCCGCCGTATCCGTGAATCTACGGCAGGCACGGGCAAGGAACTGACGCTCGAACTGGGCGGCAAGTCCCCATACATCGTCTTTGACGATGCCGATCTGGACTCGGCGGTCGAAGGGCTGGTTGACGCGATCTGGTTCAACCAAGGGCAGGTGTGCTGCGCAGGGTCGCGCCTTTTGGTGCACGAGCCCGTGGCCGAAGCCTTCTATGCCAAGCTGCGCGCGCGGATGGACAAGTTGCGCATCGGTGATCCGCTGGACAAATCGATTGATGTTGGCGCGGTGGTCGATCCGATTCAGTTGGACACGATCGCAAAAATGGTCAGCGGAAACAGCGCCGGAGAGGTCTACCAACCCCAATCGACCCTGCCTGCAACCGGCTGCTACTATCCACCGACCCTCATCACCGGCCTGAACACCGCCGACCCGCTGATGCAGGAAGAAATCTTTGGCCCCGTCCTTGTCTCAACCACCTTCCGCACCCCGGCTGAGGCGGTGGAACTGGCCAACAACACCCGCTACGGGCTTGCTGCAACACTCTGGACGGAAAACGTCAACCTCGCCCTCGATGTATCGCCGAAACTGGCGGCAGGCGTGGTTTGGGTGAACGCCACCAACCTTTTTGATGCGGCGGCAGGCTTTGGAGGCGTGCGCGAAAGCGGTTTTGGACGCGAGGGCGGATGGGAAGGGTTGCAAGCCTATACCAAGCCCAAAGGATCACCCAAGGCGCTGAAACCGATTGCGGCCTTCACGGGCGAAGATACCCCAAGCGATCCGCTGGACCGGACCGCCAAACTTTATATCGGGGGCAAACAGGCCCGTCCTGACGGCGGGTACTCCCGCAATGTCTACAGCAAGAACGGCGCGTTGCTCGGCCAATCCAGCCTCGCCAACCGCAAGGACGTGCGCAACGCCGTCGAGGCAGCTTCGGCAGCCAAGAGGTGGGCCAAGACCACAGGTCACCTGCGCGCGCAAATCCTGTATTACATTGCTGAAAACCTCGCCGCCCGGAGCGACGAGTTCGCACATCGCCTGAACACCCTGCAAGGCGGTCGGTCGGGCGACAAAGAGGTCGAGGCAAGCATCCAGCGCCTGTTCACCTACGCAGCTTGGGCAGACAAATATGATGGCGCAGCCAAGGGCGTGCCCATCCGCGGTATCGCGCTGGCTATGAATGAACCAACAGGCGTCATTGGCGCGCTATGCCCGGACGAAGCACCACTTCTGGGCCTCGTTTCCCTCATGGCACCAGCCATCGCCACGGGCAACCGCGCGGTGCTGGTGGCATCACAGCCCTTCCCACTTGCCGCAACCGACTTCTATCAAGTCCTCGAAACCTCGGACGTTCCTGCTGGGGTGGTGAATATCCTGACGGGCAAGCATGAAGAACTTGCACCGCATATGGCGAAACATCTAAATGTCGACGCCGTCTGGTCCTTCTCGGGCGGCGACCTATCCGCCACCATCGAACGGGAAGCCGCGGGCAACCTGAAACGCACGTGGGTGAACCACGGCAAGGCACGCGACTGGATGGGATCAGAAGGTGAAGGCAAGGCGTTCCTACAGGCCGCCACAGAGGTCAAGACCATCTGGGTGCCCTACGGCGAA
This sequence comes from Tateyamaria omphalii, assembly GCF_014651375.1. Lineage (GTDB taxonomy): Bacteria > Pseudomonadota > Alphaproteobacteria > Rhodobacterales > Rhodobacteraceae > Tateyamaria > Tateyamaria omphalii. The sequence continues at coordinate 651,360 of NZ_BMWT01000001.1, read as the reverse complement.
TAGCACTTCTTCTGGCTCGAAATACCTTCGGGGGAGTTCGAGGGGGCAGACAGCCCCCTCGTCAGTAAAAATAGGTCGCGCGTGCGCAGCACTCAATTGGCGACAGTTGTTTCCAGACCTTCCGGCTGCCCCACAACGACAAAATGCAGCCCCTCGGGGTCCAACAACTCGCCAGCCACGCGTTTAACATCCTCAAGCGTCACGGCTTCGACTTTTTCATTGCGTGTTGCGATGTAGTCGATGGGAAGGCCCAGCATCTGCATCCCAACCATAATCCGCGCAATCGGGGCATTGCCGTCAAACCGCAGGGGGTAAGCACCCGTGACGTAAAGCTTGGCGGCATCCAGTTCCTCCTCGGTGACGCCTTCGGCCGCTGCGCGGGTCCACTCGTCACGGATCACCGACACCGCTTCGGCAATACGGTCATTGGCCGACGCAACCTGGCCTTGGTAGGTCGCTGCATGATCCTGCGGCACGAGGAACGAGTAAACGCCATAGGTCAGTCCGCGCTTCTCTCGCACTTCGGTCATCAAGCGACTTTCGAACCCACCAGCACCTATCACCTGATTCAGAACGCGTGCGGCAAAGAAGTCAGGGTCCGTTTGCTCAATACCAGTTTGCCCAAAGATGGCTACGGATTGCGGCGTATCGAATGGGACAACTGTTGTACCGCCTTGGATGAGAATCTCAGCCGGTTTGGGCTGTGGCGCTCCCTCTTCCGGCAGTGCCCCAAGAAGTTCATCAAGGAGCGGCCCCAGTTCTTCTGGCGTGATGTCTCCCACCGCACCAACATAAAGCCTGTCCTTTGCAAGGACGGCCTGATGCGCTTCAAGCATGTCCTGGCGCGTCAGATTGGCCACGCTGTCGAGGGTGCCGCGATAGTTCGAACCATAGGGATGGTCCCCAAAAGCCATCTTGTTGAAGGCAGCGCGGGCAATCTCGTTCGGGTCCTGTGCATCAGACCGCAGGCCCGTCAGCACTTGTTCCCGGACACGGTCCAACGCGTCTTGCCCAAAAGTGGGTTCAATGATCGACTTGCGCAGCAACTCGACAGCTTCGCTACGGTTTTCTGTCAGAAAACGCGCGGACACGGACAGGCTGTCCGGGCCGACGTCATAGCCAAACGATGCAGCCAGTGCTTCCAATTCGCGTGCAAATGCGCGGGCATCGAGATCGGCCGCCCCTTCTTCCAGAAGGCCCGTCATCAGGTTGACTGATCCGCGCTTGCCTGGGGCGTCTAACGATGCGCCACCGCGAAAACGAACCTCGAGCGCCATAAACGGGATCGACGGCTCTTGCACCAGCCACGCCGTAATACCTCCGGGGCTGACCACCTCGGTGATCTCGACTTCTGCCCGCGCAGGCAGGCTGGCAAACATCGCAATTGTCAGTGCGGCCAAAAAACGGATCATTGGGTCACCTCTTCAACCATCGGACGGGTCAACCAGCCTGTTACGGATGCGTTGCGGTTTAGAACCGTGCGGGCCGCTTCCATGATATCCTCTTCCGTCACCGCCTGAAGAATGTCCGGCCACGCCTGCACATCCTCTACAGTCAGACCAACGGATAGGGCAGCACCGTAACGGCGCGCTATTCCATCAACATTGTCGCGTTCGTAAATCTGGCTGGCACGCAGTTGATACTTGATGCGTTCCAACAGCTCACTGTCCACGCCATCCTCAAGGAACTGGGCAAGCGTGTCGTCCATCGCGGCTTCGGCCTCTTCGAGCGACAGACCCGGAACGGGCACAATTACCACGTCAAACGTTGTGTCATCCAGGGATGTGCCGCGATAAAACGCGCCGGTGAAAACAGCTTTCTTCTGTTCGAACTGCAGTTTCTCGGTCATGTAGCTTGTCTGCCCACCCCCCAGCACTTCGGACAACAGCGTAAGAGCTGCCGCCGTTTCCTGAGATCCCGGGTCACGCTCTGGCGCCAGGTAGGAACGGCTCACATATTCCTGGCCTACTCGGGCATCACGGAAGATCAGTCGACGTTCTGCGGTCTGCGGGGGTTCCTGTGTCCGCATACGTTCTGGCAGGTCGGGGTTGTTAGGGATCACGCCGTAATGTTTGTCGGCCAGTTCACGCACCTCTTCCGGTGTCACATCGCCAGAGACCACGAGGATCGCGTTGTTTGGATAATAGTACGTGTCGTAGAACTCGAGCGCGTCTTCCATATCCAGCGTTTCCATCTCGTGCCGCCAGCCAATAATTGGCACACCGTAGCGGTGGTTGAGATACTGCGCGGCATTGATTTGTTCAGAATACAGGGCACGTGGATTGCTGTCGGTCCGTTGGTTCCGTTCTTCCAAAATAACATCACGTTCAGTCGCAACGTTCTCAGGCGTGAAGTTGATGTTTCTCATACGGTCGGCTTCCATCCGCATCATCAGCCCCAGACGGTCAGCTGCCACGCGTTGGAAGTAGGCGGTGTAATCGTAGCTGGTAAATGCGTTGTCTGTTCCGCCATTGGCGGCAACTGTTGCCGACAACTCCCCTTCGGCAAGCGTGTTTGTTGCCTTGAACATCAGGTGCTCGAGAAAATGTGCAATACCTGACACGCCAACCGGTTCGTCCGCAGAACCCGCCTTGTACCAAACCATGTGCTGCAGAACCGGTGCACGATGGTCTTCAACCACCACCACCTGCATTCCGTTGTCGAGGGTGAAAGCCGTGACTGCATCCTGTGCTGCTTGCAGAGCAACAGGTGATACAGACAGAACAAAACCGGCAAGTGCAGCGCGCAATCGGAGCATATCAGGGGCAACCTCGGACAATTTGTATTGATCAAGACATACGGCCACACCGCCGCGGATCAAGCGTTGCTGGCAGGTTTGTGAGCGAACTGGCGCTTAGCGCCTACGGCGCCGAGTCGAGACCGGTGGTGCCGTAGGGGTCGGAATACCTGCGTTCTGGAACGTCCGCGCCGTTTTGCCGGCATCCAAAGCTTCGCGTCGGTAAGCTTGATTATAGACGTCCTCGGGTACGATACGAATTTGCGTCAGGCGCGATTGACGCTTGCGGAACTCTGCATCGGCGGCGGCAAGGGTTGCCCGAATATTCGCGTCGCGACCAAAGCGGCTGGCATGATTGACCAACGCACCATCGGCGCCTGGGATCGGCGCATTCGGCGAGGTGCGCTGGCCGCCCAAGGCAACTGCGCTGTCTTCCAGAGGGCGCTGATCAGTCCGATTAAACCCACCAGGTGTTGGCTGTGGCAAGGCAGTGAAGCTTTCTGGTTCTTGAAGAGGCTTCGACGGCACGACAATGAACTCGTCCGGGCCATCGCCACGTGATGTAACCTGCCGCAGGCCCTTGTTCTCGCACGCAGCGAGGCAGGTTACGGCGATCATGGCACATGCGATCAGTCGCATCGGAAGTCTCCCTTTGTCAGCGAGCTTTATCGCAGCTTCGCCCACCTTGTCACGCACCCTTTTTGGGAGCCACTCCGTCCTTGCCAAAGAAGACAAGGCCGATCGCACCCGCGAAGATAAAGATGTCCGCGACATTGAACACAAACGGATTGTTGATGCCACAGCACGACATGTTCAGGAAATCCAGAACAAAGCCATAAAGCAGTCTGTCCAGCACATTCGCCAAGGCCCCACCGATCAGCAAACCCGCGCTCGCGTAGGCCAACCGCGTCTGCGGATGTTTCCACACCCACCACAAGACGCCCGCGCAGATCACAATCGCGACAGCGATCAGAGCCCACACGCTGGTGCCGTCCCCGAACAGGCCAAAGTTGATCCCCCGGTTTTCGCCATACCGGAAGTTCAGCAGTGGCGGCAGCACGTCAATGGGCTTGAATTGCGACACGCCCAACACGTGGATCACCCAGTATTTCGACGCTTGGTCGAGCACGAAGGCGATCGCCGTAGATATCCAGAGCAGTTTCATTAGTCCTCAATGCCGGAAATGCCGCATACCGGTAAAGACCATTGCCAACCCAGCCTCGTCGGCGGCGGCAATCACCTCATCGTCACGCATGGATCCACCGGGTTGTATGACGGCTGTCGCCCCTGCCTCGGCCGCGGCCAGCAGACCATCTGCAAATGGAAAAAATGCATCCGACGCCACAACCGAGCCTTTGGCAGTGGTCTCGGACAAACCAAGGTCGTCCGCCATCCGCCCCGCCTTGGTCGCCGCAATGGTCGAGCTGTCAAGACGGCTCATCTGGCCCGCACCGACACCGACGGTCGCGCCGTCCTTGACGTAGATGATCGCATTGGACTTAACGTGTTTGGCAACGATCCAGGCAAAAAGCAGATCGTTCAACTCCTGCTCTGACGGCTTGCGCTTGGTCACGACTTTCAGGTCGTCGCGACTAATCCGCCCCACATCCTTGTCTTGCACCAGAAACCCGCCCGAGACCTGCTTGAACGTCGGCATCGCAGCGGAAGCATCAGCCAGACCGTTCGTTGTCAGCAAACGCAGGTTTTTTTTCGCCGCGAAAACCTCGCGCGCTTCATCGCTTGCGCCGGGCGCAATGACCACCTCGGTAAAGATGCCAGTAATCTCGCGCGCCGTGTCCACATCCAATTCGTGGTTTAGTGCAATGATTCCACCAAAAGCCGACGTTCGGTCGCAGTCAAAAGCGCGGGAATACGCCTCTTTCAACGTGTCCCCCGTTGCGACGCCACATGGATTGGCGTGCTTGATAATGGCACAGGCAGGGCCTTGCCCTGCAAACTCACTCACCAGCTCGAACGCCGCATCGGTGTCGTTGATGTTGTTGTATGACAGTTCCTTGCCCTGATGCTGGGTGGCGGTCGCAACACCTGTGCGGGCGGAACCATCGGTATAGAACGCTGCCGCTTGATGCGGGTTTTCGCCATAACGCAGGGTCTGTGCCAACTGCCCGCCAAAGGTGCGGCGGCGGGGTGTCTCACCCACTTGAGCCGCCATCCACGTGCTGACCGCCGTGTCATAGGCCCCCGTCCGGGCATAGGCCGTCTGTGCCAGCCGCTGGCGCAGGGTGTAGGTTGTCTGACCACTATGCGCTGCCAACTCGGCCAGCACGACATCGTAGTCCTCGACATCGACAACGATGTTCACAAAGCCATGGTTCTTGGCCGCCGAGCGGATCATGGCGGGACCACCAATGTCAATATTCTCGATCACCTCGGCATATTCGGCGCCTTTGGCTACAGTCTCTTCGAACGGGTACAGGTTCACGACCACCAAATCGATGGCACCGATCCCGTGCTCGGTCATCGACGCGACATGATCGTCGTTGTCCCGCAGCGCCAGCAGACCGCCATGCACTACCGGGTGCAGCGTCTTGACCCGGCCATCCATCATCTCGGGAAAGCCTGTGACCTCGCTCACATCCTTAACCGTCAGCCCGGCCTCGCGCAGCGTGCGGGCAGTCCCCCCCGTGCTCAACAGCTCAACCCCGTGACCAGCCAATGCGGTGGCAAAGTCAACCAGTCCGGTCTTGTCAGACACAGAGAGCAAAGCGCGGCGGACGGGGGTTAGATTGGTCATGTTGGCAGCATTCCTCTAGTCAAATACCTCACCGGGTTCATCCCGTTTGAGATCGCGAATGCCCATGGCAGTTTCCTGCGCTTTGGACAAGGACCAGCGCACGCGGGTGGCGAATGTCATCGCACGCCCGGTCAAAACGATCTGCTGCGTGGCGCGGGGTTTGAGGCGGCCCTTTTCAAGGTACACACTCGGTTCCAGCGACAGGTCTCGGGTTCCATCGTGGCGAAAAACCCAAATCTCGCCGCTTTTCAGCGCCATCGATACGGCAGACCCGCCCATATCCAGTTCGGCATTCACCTCCGGGTGCAGATGGAAACGAATGTCGAATGGCACACCGGCCAGCTTCTTTGTATCCATCACCTTGTCAAACAACCGTTTTTCGCCGTCTTCCATGGCCAGCAACATGTCTTCGCCCGCGATGCCCCGACCATCAAAGGTCAGCTCCAGTTGGCGTGCGTGGGTCAGGCCATGGGTTCGAACGTAGCCGTCATGCCCGCCTTGAAAGCGCAATCCATCGGGGGCGTGATTGATTTCGATAGGGACATGCATGGGCGCATCAATCAGCGTTTCTCGTGCCGTGGCACGCTCCGCGTCACCCAGACGCGCACTGGAATAGCCATCGAGTGACAGGGCCGAATGCGACGGTGTGGCGCGGCCCGCGCGGCGCCAATCGGCGCCAAAACTGGCACCAGAACCGCAATTCACGATCAGCGGGCGCCGTCCCGATGTTACCTCAAATGCAAGGGTCGAGGCATGTGCATTGTACCCGGCCTCCGGCTTGGGCGGGGCAGAGGCGTCAATGATCACGCTGGTGCGCCCGGAACTGAGGCGTGCATATCCCATCGACAACCCATCGGGTTGCCGAGTCTTGACGCCAGACGCCGCCAGCGCGTGGTCCAGCCACCCTTCCTGTCCGCGCCCGCCGCCGTGAAACCGGGCCAACCCACCATCGGAATGGCGCAAGGTGCGCAATGTGGGGGCTATTCGTTCGATGGCTGCTGTGCACGTATCGGGTACGGGCTTGGAGGCTTCCTCCAAGGCGGCAACGGCCCAAGTCAGCAGGGTGAAGACTTCAAGGAGCTCTTCTGGGTTGCGCGTAGGCAGTCCACCCTGCTCGTCAATCTGGTCAGTGCACTCCTTCGCCAAGGCTGCGACCGCTGGTGGGGTTAGGTCTTCCATCCCCTCCAGTGCCAGACCGGCATAAATCAGGCCGGTCAGCGCTTCGAACCGCGGCAGGCCGGGTGCCGCGCCATGCCAACGCTTCGCCAAAAAACGGGTTTGTTGAGCGAGACTAAGATAGAAGGCATCAGTCGCCGGCACTTCGTGACCGCGCAGCAAAAACAAGGCGTGGTTGATCCAGCGGATCAGACGACGGCCCGTCAGGTCCGGCGTCCAGCCGGGACCACGCCCGCGGCCGTAGCGTTCAATCCATCCCCACAACCAAGACTGCCCCAACTCACGCGTGGTTGTGTCGCCAACGGCGGCCAAGTCATCCAACCAAGCAAAGCCATGAATTTCGTCCAAATACGCGCGATCCGGCGCGTTCACATCCCAGACGACCACGCCTTTGGCTTCAATCAACGCACCTGCGAAAAGGTAATTGCCGGCCACAAGCTGACGCCCCTTGGCAAAACTGCCGATGGTCCGTGGCTCCGGCGACGATACAAAGGCGGTCACCGCCTGTGCCTGGGTTGCACGGCGCGCGTGCCAACGGTTCAGGAACCGTGTTTTTCGTGCGGTGAGCCCGCTTAGGGTGGACATGCTCTCTGCCTCTACGCGTCTACGGCGTTTTGAGCAGCACTCTAGCGAGTGTTTTTGCGCGAGTCACGCGATGTCAGCCCGTCTTGCGCAAGCACGCGACATAGAAGCCGTCCATACCGCCCTGATCCGCCCAATGGTCCGGGCGCAACCGCAACCCACCCTCTTCCGTTGTCCATGCAGGGTCGATGCCCGGACGGTCCAAGGCCGCTCGATCGACGGTCAGAGATGGATGCCGGCCCAGCGCCTCTTCCACCTGAACCTCGCCTTCATCGGGAAGCAGGGAGCAAGTGCAGAAGACCATGCGCCCACCCGGCTTCAGCAGGGTCACTGCGTGATCCAGCATACGCGTTTGCAGGTCGATCAACGCGCCAAACTCCGATCCATCCTTGGCAAAAGGCAGGTCAGGATGCCGACGGATGGTGCCCGTGGCAGAGCAAGGTGCGTCTAGCAGAATAGCATCATATTGGCCCGTGACCTCAAGTGCGTCCGCCACCTGTGTCTTCGCCGACAGATTGGTGCGCACAAGGTTTTGCTTCACGCGCTCCATACGCCCTTCGGAAATATCGACCGCCGTGACCTCCGCACCAGTCGCAGCCAGTTGCAATGTCTTGCCACCGGGGGCCGCGCAGAGGTCCAGAACCTTCTCACCTTTCTGCGCATCCAGAACGCGGGCCGGAATGGCCGCCGCGGCATCCTGCACCCACCATTGCCCGTCGGTGAAGCCCGGTAAGGCCGAGACCTGACCTGCATCCGTCAGGCGCACTGATCCGGTCGGTAACACTGTGCCCCCAACAGCCTTGGCCACATCCACTGCGTTGACTTGCACACTCAAATCCAGCGGCGCACCTGCGAAATGCGCGCTTTCCATCGCCAGCACCGCCTCACCGCCCCAGGCATCGACCAGCGGACCGCGCAACCATTTGGGAAGGCGCGGTGTGCGCAGGGTCGGCCATTGCTCCGGCCCCTTGTCTGCCACCTTGCGCAACACGGCATTCACAAGACCCTTGAGATGCCCGTAGCGCTTGTGACGTGACACGACATTCACCATCGAGTTGACGACGCCATGCGCCGCCTCACCTGCGCACAGCTCAATGGTTCCGACGCGCAGGGCGTTGCGCACTGTCAGCGGCGGATACTTTTGAAGATGCTTCTGTAGGATGCGGTCGGCCCGCTCCATGCCGCGCAGGGTTTCGGTGGCAAGCCTTTGCGCCCGGGCACGGTCGGCAGGATCAAGACGATCCAGCGCACCGGCCCCGATCAGTTCGGGCAGCAACTTGCCTTCCCCGACAATCTGATCCAGCAGGTAAATGGCGCTGCGGCGTGTGGGCAGGCCGCCATCTTTTGCGGGTTTGTCGCTCATGTCTGTTCCCGATGCTTGCTGTCACACCCGCTTGCGGGGCCGAAGGTCGGGCGTATATCAAGGGCATGACCCAAGAGGAACCCACCATGTCAGACGACCCAAATCGCCCCGATGCGCCACCGGGTATCCCGTCGACACCAGACCCGATACCTGCGCCCGCGCCAACCGAAGCGCCGCAGACCGATCCGCCCGCACCCACACCCGAGACACCAACAGAAGTGCCGCCGCAAACAGACACCGATTTGCCCCCTGCCGCCCAGCGCGCGCTGGCCGAAGCAGAGGAACGGCGGAAGGCTGCGAAGGAAATGAACCTGCCAACAGAGTTGGGCGGCCGAGACGGGCCCGAGCCCGTTCGCTATGGGGATTGGGAGAAAAAAGGGATCGCGGTCGACTTCTGAGTACGTTCAGCGCAAACGGAACATCGCGCTGTCACCGGCACCCCGGTCGGACGTGAACTTGATACGACCGTCATCCGTTGCCCGCACTTCCTGGCAATTGTAGCCAAGCGCGTCGCCACCCCAGAATAGATCTCGGCAGAAGTACCCGTCTTTCCATGACCATGTGCCCTCGACATCCCAGCGCGCGCCGCGTCCTTCGATCTTGCCGTCAGGTTTCACGTTCAACTTCACAAACGGGCGGGTGAGCGTTTTGCCATTCACCAGTTGCACAAATTTCTGCTGATCATCGACCTTCACAAGGTCGGCCAGAGCAGGCCCGGAAACAAGCGCGGCTGCCGCCGCAAGCATCATCATGCGCATATCAAAAATACCTTCACGCGATGGCGTTCTTTGCCAACGTGTACGCATGATCGCGTGAATTGGTTCACTCCGACGGAGAAATTACGGCTGCCGGGTGGCGTTTATCCGCGCATTCCAAGCACATCAAGCATGTCGTACTGTCCTGGCGCCTTGTCTTGCGCCCACAAGGCCGCACGCAGCGCGCCCTTGGCAAACAACGCACGGTCGGTCGCCATGTGCTTCAACACAATACGCTCACCTGCACCGGCAAAAAGCACCTCGTGTTCACCCACGATGTCTCCTCCACGGATTACGGAAAACCCTATGTCACCGCGATTCCGTGCACCCGTAATGCCGTCTCGGGCAGCATCACGTACTTTGGCCAAGTCAACACCACGCCCCTCGGCGGCAGCTTCGCCCAGCATCAGAGCAGTGCCCGAAGGCGCATCGACCTTGTGATGGTGATGCCCTTCGATCACTTCAATATCGAAATCCTCATCCAGCGCCGCGGCGACCTGTTTGGTCAACTGCACCAACAGGTTCACCCCAAGACTCATGTTACCCGCCCGGACAATCGGCGAATGCCGCGCTGCAGGCTCCAACTCTGCGATCTGATCGTCGCTCATTCCGGTGGTGCCAATGATATGCGCCGCGCGGGCCTGTGCCGCGATCTTGGACAAGGCAATCGTCGCCTCCGGTGCGGTAAAGTCGATCACGGCCTGCGCCTTGGCCATCGGTTCCAGCGGATCATCATACACCATGACACCCAAAGGCTGACCGCCCATTGCCTCGCCAACATCACGCCCGATCCAGTCGTGGCCGGGACGGTCGAGCGCGCCGACAAGGCGCATCCGGTCATCCTTCAGGACAGATTCAATCAGCATCTGGCCCATACGGCCAGACGCACCTGCAATCACGATACCCGGCAAATCCGACATGTCCCTCACCCCTTCTTGGCGGTTTCTCGCTTCACTAGCTTGCCCTGCCACGCTTGGCAAAGGTCAGCGCCTGTCTTAGATGGGGGAAATGGCAAAGAACAAGTTTCATGACGGCCCCGGGCCTTCGCAACGGCAACTGCGCGTGGGCGAGTTGATCCGCCGCACCCTGTCCGAGGTGCTCGCGCGTGGTGACGTGCATGATCCTGACCTCAACCGCATGTCCATCACCGTGGGCGAAGTGCGCACCTCTCCCGATCTCAAGATCGCGACGGCCTATGTCCTGCCCTTGGGCGGTCATGGGCAAGAGGATGTGCTGAAGCTACTGGCGCGCAACAAGGGTGAGTTGCGGCGTGCCGTGTCCAAGAAGCTGTCCCTAAAATTTGCACCCGACCTGCGGTTCCAGTTGGACGAGACCTTTGACCGGATGGACGACACACGGCGCATGCTGAACCAGGATGCGGTGCGTCGGGATACCGACGCATGATGCTAAGAGCAGCCGCATTTGTGCTGCTGTCATGGGCGCTGCCAGCATGGGCCGTGACCTGCGAAGATACTCGGTATCAAGGCAACAGCTACACCATCTGTACCGTCGACGCTGCCAAGGAAGAGCTACGGCTGTTCCTCTATAATGATGAGGGCGCGCCGTACGGCCATTTCAATGCGATAGACCGCGCCCTGCAATCAGATGGCGAAACACTCAGCTTCGGCATGAACGCGGGCATGTATCACGATGATCGCGCGCCGGTCGGGCACTATGTCGAGAACGGGAGAGAGGTCATGCGTGTGATCGCCAACCCCGGCCCCGGCAATTTCGGATTGCTGCCCAACGGTATCCTGTGTCTGCGACCCGGGCGAGCGGATGTGTTCGAAACACTGGACTACGTGGATCAATCGCCAAACTGCGCCTTTGCGACGCAATCCGGGCCAATGCTGGTGATTGATGGTGCGTTGCACCCGCGCTTTCTACCTGACAGCACTTCGCGTTTCATCCGCAACGGGGTTGGTACCACAGCAGATGGGTCCAAGGCCATCTTCGCCATCTCGAACAATGCTGTGACTTTCCACGAATTCGGCAGCCTGTACCGGGATCACCTGAAACTACCGAACGCTCTGTTCTTTGATGGCAATATCTCACGGCTTTACGCGCCGGACTTGAAACGCGACGATTTCGGCTTTGCCCTCGGGCCGATTGTCGGCGCCGTTGAACCTGCAACGCGATGAGCCTGCTCCTGGAAGTTGGCACACCAAAGCCTGCGTACAAAACATCGAACCGAAAATTTCCAGCTGACCAATCCGTGGCCCCGCAAGCTACGCCGGTTCCCAAATGTAGTAGTTATCAAGATCGTCGGATCGCTCCAACACGAAGCCACACGATGTATAGAAGTCATTTGCCGGACTTCCGCGCAGCGCCATCAACCGCACATGCAACGCCATATCGCGCGCTTGATCTTGAACAGCAAGAACAATGCGGCGCCCAAGACCGCCGCCCTGATGTGTCAGGGAGATGTACAGGTGAGTGAGGTGCAAATGATCCGAGCGCGTCCGTAAAACATAGAAACCAACAAGATCTTGCCCTGCGCGCACGATGTGCGTGTCCGCGGGGTCGTACGTGTCAAGGAACCGCTTGCGCACCCGCTCCTCATCGAAACGTCCGACGGCCTCGAGGCTGGGTCTCATTGCATTCGCCCGAATCTCTGCCAGGTGAGATGGGTCAATATTTGCCGCGTTGGAGATCGTGATCTGATACATTCTCGGACTGTTTCGACAGATGAACGGTTTTCGCAAGCAATTTGCCCAACGCCAGCAGAGTTTCACCTAACTGTGCCCGCCGGCCCATCGACGCACAGCACAGGCCATCACGTCCCACAATTGACAATCCCCACAGCCCTGCGATACGCGGCAGCCCTCACGCAAAAACGAGGGTGACATGGGCCGTTCACGCAAAGGGCGCGACATTTCCGGGTGGTTGGTGGTGGACAAGCCTGCCGGCCTGACCTCGACTGCGGTCGTGAACAAAGTGCGGTGGGCGCTGCAAGCCAAGAAGGCGGGGCACGCCGGTACCCTTGATCCCGAAGCCACCGGTGTTCTGGCTGTCGCCTTGGGCGAAGCAACCAAGACTGTCCCCTACATCACCGATGCGCTCAAAGCGTACCGCTTTACCGTCAGGCTGGGGCAAGCCACCAATACGGACGATGCCGAAGGCGAAGTGATCGCACAAACCGACACGCGCCCATCGGACGACGATATCAAGGATGCGCTTGGCTCATTTGTCGGGGACATCATGCAGGTCCCGCCCAAGTTCTCCGCCGTGAAGATTGACGGCCAGCGCGCCTACAAACTCGCCCGCGATGGTGAGGATGTTGAGATTGAGGCCCGCCCGCTGTGGGTTGAAGAACTTGTTCTGATCGACCGCCCTGATTCCGATCATGTCGAGTTGGAAATGGTGTGCGGGAAAGGCGGCTACGTGCGCTCAATCGCGCGCGATCTGGGCGAGGCTTTGGGCTGTTATGGCCATGTGCGCGAATTGCGACGGATTTGGTCGGGCCCGTTCGAGGCCGCCGATGGCCTAACCTTCGACCAAATCGAAGAGATGGCGCAGACACCCACGCTGGACGATCATCTGCGCCCTATTGCCGAAGGGCTCGCCGATCTGCCCGAATTGCGAGCCACAGCCGAAGGAGCGGCGCGCCTGCGCAACGGCAACCCCGGTATGGTTCTGGCGGCGGATGTCGAATACGGAGAAGAGTGCTGGGCCTCGTTTGATGGCAAACCGGTTGCTGTCGGCCGTTACAAGGCAGGTGAGTTGCACCCCGCACGGGTCTTCAACCTGTAACACTCGGCTCACTACCTATCCCTAATGGTAAGGAATTCCGGCAGTTGTTGCTCAGAATTGTTACAACTCGCAGGGTCTTGGTAAGCCCTGCGTGAGGTGACTCCAAATTTGGAACCAATTGGTCCAAATCATTCCCATCACAACGTCCACACGTCCTTTATGGGAGACAGACATGACCCACGTTACACTCCGCACCGTTGGCACCGTTCTTACCGCCGGCGCTTTCGCCACCATCGCGTTCGACGCATTCGGCCAAGCGCTAAGCCCTCTCTTCGGCTACGCCAAGCTTGCACCGGTTGGACTGGCGGGCGCATCGCTCAAGGCGATCTTTGGCGCAAATCCCTCGGGCGCGGCACATCTGCTGCATGCCCTGACAGGCCTGATCTTCTATGCCGTTGGTTACTTTGCCATTGCTCGTCCAATCCAGCTGGCTGTCATGCCCCGCCTACACTGGTCGATCACGGCTGTAGTCTACGGCATCGCGCTTTGGGTCTTTGCCCTCTATGTCATGGCGCACCTCGTGACGGGCAACAAACCGTTCCTGGGCTTCACCGGCATCACCTGGGTCGCTCTGTGGGGTCACATCTTCTATGCCGTGGTTGCCGCTGGCATCATGGAGGCCAAGGGCGCTGTTCTGGACCTACGCCGTGAACCCGTGGCCGTTCCCGCTGAATAGTAACACCTGAACAAATCGATTGATGGGGCGGTCTGCGGCTGGCAGAACCGCCCCATGATCGTACGAACTCATACCAAGGGCGATGCGCCCTCGACCGCCGTCTATTCCGATTGTGAGCGGTATCGCTACAGCCTGACACGCATCTGGGATGACGCGGGGCGGCGCGTGAATTTTGTCATGCTGAACCCATCCACGGCGACCGAGGTTCAAAACGACCCAACCGTCGAACGCTGCGAACGACGCGCGCGGACGCTTGGCTACGGCAGCTTCTCGGTCACCAACATCTTCGCTTGGCGTGACACCGATCCGCGCGCGATGCGGGCGGCAACGGATCCGGTTGGACAAGCAAATGACGAAAGTATCCTGGAACGGGCGACATGGGCCGATGATGTGATTGCCGCATGGGGCACACATGGCGCACATCTGGATCGCGGCGCACATGTTGCCGAGCTTCTGAGCGGTGTTGATCGACCACTGTATCACCTGGGTCTGTCCAAGGCGGGGCACCCGAAACACCCTCTTTATCTGCCCTACGCCCAGAAGCCAGAACTCTGGCAATAGTAGACCCGGCCTCATCAAACGTTAACCATTTCCTTGAATAAGTTTGGTTTCAAATTGCGGTTTGAACTAGCTTTAACTTGGGTGTTTGTGCCCATTACTTGGATTTTGCCGATGCTGTGGCTTGCTGGATTGATGGGACTTGTGGCGGTCGGCGCCGTTGGCGTGATCGACATGATGCCAGCCGACGAAAACAGCGAAACGGATGATGAAACGTCAAACCAAGTGGATGAAACCACTGCGCACATGGTCGAAGACACCTCTCCGGTTGAAGACCCACCAGATGGCGACATCCTGACCGTTGGCACCGAAGACGACGACGCGCTTTCCGGTACGGATGGCGACGATACGCTACATGGCGAAGAAGGCGATGATACGGTCAACGGCGGCGACGGCGATGACACACTACATGGAGACTATGGGGCAGATTTGCTTGTCGGTGGTGAGGGCGCAGATGACGTGTTCGGTCACACTGATGACGATACGCTGGATGGCGGAGGTGGTAACGATCATCTTCACGGCGGCACGGGCGAAGATGAGCTTGCAGGTGGAGACGGTGACGACGCCATCCATGGCGGCTTGGGCGACGATACACTGACCGGTGGTGCGGGTCAGGATACCCTGTTTGGAGGTTGGGGCAACGACCTGGTGAACGGCGTCGCGGACGAAGCAGAAACCGAAGACGCGGACGGACCCGACTTTCTGAACGGCGGCGGTGGCGACGATGTTATTATTGCCGGTTCTTATGACGTTGTTACGGCGGGCGAAGGTGCTGACACTGTCGTAGCGGGCGACTGGATTTCCGAGGCGAGCGCGGCAATGATGATTGCTGACTTCGACACCGAAGATGACAACATCCTGCTGGTTTATGAGGACAGTGAAGAGAATCCTCAGATATCGTTGCAAATTGCATCTCATGACCCAACGGTCACTCAGATCATGATGAATGGTGTTGCAGTAGCCCACGTCCTAAATGGGGCCGAGGTTTCAATTGACAACATAGCATTGATGCCTCTCAGCCTGGCGCAAAGCGCGGGCATGGCACCGCTCTGACTGCCCGGTACCGTAACCCAATTGGCAACTGGATTTGTCGGACCTCCAATCCAAGTTGCCAACTCCGCGAATCTCTCCTATATGCGCTCATCTGCAGCAACAGCTGTGGACCTATTTTGGCCCCGTGCTGGACGACATCCCGGCCGGCGGCGTCTCACTCGAACCTGAAAAGGAGATCCCGATGTCGATCACTGCTGAAGACAAAGCACGCGTGATGAAGGAATACGGCACCAAGGACGGCGACACCGGTTCGCCCGAAGTCCAGGTCGCCATACTCAGCTCGCGCATCGCCACACTGACCGAGCACTTCAAGACGCACAAGAAAGACAACCACGGCCGCCGCGGCCTGTTGAAAATGGTTGCCCAGCGCCGCAAGCTGCTTGACTACCTGAAAGGTAAGGACGAGGCGCGCTACACCGACCTCATCAAACGTTTGGGCCTGCGCCGCTAAGCTGCGCGCCATGGCACAACGTTCGATCGCACCCCACGGGGTGCGATTTTCGTTTGGGGACTACCGTTGCTGATCATCGCCACTCAGGTCTTCGTGGCCACAACCTGCATTGTCCTTGGCGACGCGGCAGGCAAGGCATTGACGGCTTCGGGTTTCGATCCTTTCTTCGTGGCGTGGACACGCTTTGCCTGCGCGGCAATTGCGCTCGCCCCTTTTTGCGGCCTGTCACAGTCCGCGCTGACTGTTTTGCTTGATCGCCGGGTCATTTTGCGCGCTGCCCTCATCACCGCCGGCATTTGTTCAATTCTAACTGCGCTCAGCACCACGCCGTTGCCCGACGTGTTCGGGGCATTTTTCATCGGCCCGATCATATCTTTCATTCTGTCAGCAGTCCTGCTGGGTGAACGCATCAACGTGGCCCGAGCGCTTCTTCTTGCGTTGGGTTTTTTCGGTGTAATGCTTGTGGTCAAGCCGGGTTTTGGCCTGACGCCGGGGATCGGTTTCGCGCTTCTCGCCGGGCTCTTCTATGGGTGTTTCCTGGTTGCCACTCGATGGCTTTCCGGATCAGTTCGCCCGCGCCTATTGCTGTTTTCGCAACTCAGCATCGGAGCCATTTTACTTACCCCCCTTGGGCTTT
The DNA here is from genome assembly GCF_014651375.1 of Tateyamaria omphalii. Lineage (GTDB taxonomy): Bacteria > Pseudomonadota > Alphaproteobacteria > Rhodobacterales > Rhodobacteraceae > Tateyamaria > Tateyamaria omphalii. The sequence continues at coordinate 634,864 of NZ_BMWT01000001.1, read as the reverse complement.
CCACAACTATCCCGCCTCTTTCATCACACGCTATGCTCTTGATCGCAGGCAGTGCAGCAGGATCCGCAGCAGGTAATTTCCTGCTGGTTTGGGTCAGCAGAACGACACCTGCCAGCATCGTCGCCCCGCTAATCTATACCCAGCTCATCTCGGCCACGGCAGTGGGCCTGATCCTGTTCAATGATTGGCCGGACACACTGACGCTTATCGGTCTGGTCGTCATTTTAGCATCTGGCCTTGGTTCACTTTGGTTAAACCGGCCTGCGCGCTAAATTCCAGGGCATGACCGATCTGCCCAGCATCGCCCTCTCTGTACGACAGCCATCGGCCTGGGCCATCATTGCGGGTCACAAACCCATCGAAAACCGTACACTCGGGTCAATCCGCGCCGGCCGTATGGAACCGGGGCGCATCGCGCTTCACGCCGCCGCAGGGCTGAAAGAGGAGGAGTTCCGCTACCTCTACTGGCGGCTCGAAAGGCATGGGGTCAAATGCCCTCACCCACTCGACCTGCCACGCGGAGCCATCATCGGCTCGGTCGAGGTCACAGGCATCATTACCGAATCCGGCAGCGAATGGTTTGGCGGCACGGCTGGGCTGACGTTGAAAGACCCCGAACCCTGCGATCCGATCCCGGCCCCTGGCGCACTTGGATACTTCGAATGGTCCCGGGGCGGCACCCTAGCCCCGCCCACGCGCTGGATGCAGAAATGGGGCACTGCAGCACCCAACAGTCAGACTGATGACCTGTTCCCCGACGCACCCATCGCCTTTGCCAAACCGCCGCAAAAACCGTGGACCTGAGCGCGAATGCGCCGCAACCGCAACGCTTTCATTTCCGACCAAAGTGCTGTATGCGCGCAAAATCTGAAAGCCTGGCGCCCGGACCTCAGCGCCCGACAAAAAAGATACCGAGGTCAGGGGGAATACGCCCCCTACGCAAATGGCCATCCGGCCAACTTAGGAAACACTTGATGTTCAACGAGACGAAAAAATCCATGCAGTGGGGCGAAGAAACGCTCACACTGGAAACTGGCAAGGTCGCCCGTCAGGCGGACGGGTCCGTCATTGCCACGCTGGGCGAAACCAGCGTCATGGCGAACGTAACCTTCGCCAAGCAATCCAAGCCCGGCCAGGACTTCTTTCCCCTGACCGTCCACTACCAGGAAAAATACTACGCTGCGGGCAAGATCCCCGGCGGCTTCTTCAAGCGTGAGGCCCGGCCTACCGAGAAAGAAACCCTGACCGCCCGTCTGATCGACCGTCCGATCCGCCCCCTGTTTGTCCCCGGCTTCAAAAACGAAGTGCTGGTGATGTGCACCGTGCTGTCGCACGATCTGGTCAATGACCCCGACATCGTCGCAATGATTGCGGCCTCCGCCGCCCTGACCATCTCGGGCGCGCCATTCATGGGCCCCATCGCTGGTGCACGTGTTGGTTTCGAGGATGGCGAATACATCCTGAACCCAACTGTCGACGACATGCAGGACCTGCGCCTGAACCCCGAGCAGCGCCTCGATCTGGTTGTCGCCGGCACCAAAGACGCCGTGATGATGGTAGAATCCGAAGCCTATGAACTCAGCGAAGCTGAAATGCTGGGCGCGGTGAACTTCGCACACGAACAGATCCAGCCCGTGATCGACCTGATCATTTCGCTGGCCGAAGAATCGGCCAAAGAACCGTTCGACTTCCAAGCGCCCGACTACTCGGAGCTGTACGAAGCGGTCAAAGCCGCAGGCGAAACGCAAATGCGTGCCGCCTTCGCCATCAGCGACAAGCAAGAGCGCACCAGCGCAGTCGCCGCTGCACGCGAAGCGATCGTCGCTGCGCTGACCGAAGAGCAAGTGGAAGACGCCAACCTCGGCTCGGCCATGAAGAAGCTCGAAGCGTCCATCCTGCGCGGTGATGTTGTCAAAACCGGCACCCGCATCGACGGTCGCAAAACGGACGAAATCCGAGATATCGTCTGCCAGACGGGCCTCCTGCCCCGGACCCACGGCTCGGCCCTCTTCACCCGTGGTGAGACGCAAGGGCTGGTCGTAACCACGCTGGGCACCGGCGATGACGAACAGTTCATCGACGCGCTGCACGGAAACTTCAAATCCAACTTCCTGCTGCACTACAACTTCCCCCCCTACTCAGTGGGTGAAGCGGGTCGCGTGGGCCCTCCCGGACGCCGCGAAATCGGTCACGGCAAACTGGCATGGCGCGCATTGCAAGCGGTCCTGCCTGCCAGCACCGACTTCCCCTACACCGTGCGTCTGGTGTCGGAAATCACCGAATCCAACGGCTCGTCCTCGATGGCGTCGGTCTGCGGTGGCTCGCTGTCGATGATGGATGCGGGCGTGCCGCTGAAATCGGCAGTCGCAGGTGTGGCCATGGGCCTGATCCTCGAAGAGGACGGCAGCTACGCCATCCTGTCCGACATCCTCGGTGACGAAGATCACCTTGGTGACATGGACTTCAAAGTGGCGGGCACCGAAAACGGCATCACGTCGTTGCAGATGGACATCAAGATCGCAGGCATCACGCCCGAGATCATGGAGAAAGCCCTCGCACAGGCCAAAGACGGCCGGATGCATATCCTGGGCGAAATGGGCAAAGCCATCACCGGCGCTGCCGAATTCTCCGTCCACGCGCCACGCATCGAAACGATGCAAGTGCCCACGGACAAAATTCGTGAGGTTATCGGTTCCGGCGGTAAAGTGATCCGCGAGATTGTCGAAGTGTCAGGCGCCAAGGTCGACATCAACGACGACGGCATCATCAAGATCGCATCGCCGAATGGCGACTCGATCAAGAAGGCCTACGACATGATCCACTCGATCGTGGCCGAACCCGAAGAGGGTGCCATCTATACCGGCACCGTCGTGAAGATTGTCGACTTCGGCGCCTTCGTGAACTTCTTCGGCAAGCGCGACGGACTTGTGCACGTGTCCCAGATTGAAAACCGCCGCCTGAACCATCCTTCTGACGTTCTGAAGGAAGGCCAAGAGGTCAAGGTCAAGCTCTTGGGCTTCGATGATCGTGGAAAGGTCCGCCTGTCGATGAAAGTCGTCGATCAGGAAACCGGCGAAGAGATCAAAAAAGAAGAGCCAGCAGCAGAGTAAGCAAGCTTACTCGGAACCGGCTCAGGGCCTCGGCGGACACGCCGAGGCCTTCTTGTTTGTCTGAACCTACCGTGGTTACAGACGCATACATCCGGAGACTGGTGCGTTTTCGCCACGGGTCCTTGATGGCAAGGACAGACCTGCATTTCGACGGAGATCTCGCCTTCTACCAAAGGCAAAGCATTGGACTCGGGCGCCTCCCTCGTCAGACATCTCAGTGCCGCTATTGAATGGCGCAGCGGTCTTTGCATCTCGCACCAATTTTGATGCAGTTGGAGGATTTTATGAAGCGATATTTCTTTATCATGAAAACGATGACTTAAGTGTGCGGCTTAACGCTGCTTGCGGGCCACTCATCCATGTAAATGCAGCTTGTGTCATGCATGCCGAAGGGCGTAGCAGCGCACGCACTCCGTCGACGGTCGCATTCAAAGCCTTTCACATGGGTCAGTCGGCGTTATATGCCATGCGCAAACACAAAAGGCCGATGCCGCGGGTATTTTGGGGTTGGACAGTTCTACTGAACTTTATTTCGCCTCTTAATCTGCTTTCCGCAAGTAAACGCGCGAAAGCAATCGGCTTCGCCAAGGGTGTCTTTAGCCCCAAATTACCACGACAACCGGAATCTGAAGGATGACTTTGTCGTCTGTATGGAAGGTCTGCCACGAGCCAATTCGTTTGGTTCGACGGTCGCTTACTTTCTCACATGGATTGATATGACTTTTTCTGAACCCCCAGCCCCCTGACCACGATGTCGCTTTGGTGCGGAAACGCTAGACTTGTTCAGGGACGCAAAACGTCGCCCATATCAAAGCTGCAGTTTATGTGATCTGTACCACCGATGGGCTGCAGGTCAGCCACATACTCACACTCAAACATCTTGTTGAAAACCGCTATGGCACCACAGTTGTATCCAACTTAACGCTGCCTGAACATGACCGCGAAAGGTTGCTGTCGTGCCGTGAAAATACATTGAACGCGAGAATTTCAGGGATGATTCAGGTGGGTACCGGGATGGCGTGCTGTCTCTGGTGGATTCTTTGGAGACGATAGATCGTCTTGTTTGTCAAACGGTTACGCCCAGTATCCTCTACCAGACAAGTCCAATTGGCTGACAGACGCAGAAGCGCTCGGCGTAGATCTCGCCGGTGCGGTTTCAAACTGCGGGATACCAGGAGTACTGCGTGAAGATTTCTTGTCGCTCAAATGGGGCTACAAAACCGCACATCCTGCTTTTCACTATTGTTCGCTCGCGCTTAGCTTTGCACCCGGTTTGCTCAAGTCGCCCAAGTTTGAAAGGTTTCGGCGCCATTTCCGTCTAGACAAAGACAAGTCACGGGTTGTGCGTCGTGCTGAAACTGGACTGTTTCAATGTGCAACCAAGGTATCGATTCTCACGGCGTTCACATATCGCCTCACGCCAAACATCAGGCGCGCGAAGATATGGCTGTGCGTCTGCATGAAGGGTCACTTCGGAACATAGTTCCCACACACGGACCGCGGAGATACGATCTCGCGATCTGCATTGAGGTGCTCGAACACCTTGCTACCTGAAGATGCGGAAGGACAAGTGGTTTGGGGGCCTAAAATAGCGCTGCGCAAGTAACTCGTTGATCAGTTGCACAGCGCTGCTCTTCTTACTCCGGTGCCTTGGTCTTGCGCAGATAGGGCAACACGGTTTCGAACTCTCCGAACTTCGCCTTCGCGTCTTCGTTCGAAACGGTCGGCGGGATGATCACATCTTCGCCTGGCACCCAGTTCGCTGGCGTCGCAACACCCTTTGACGACATCTGTAGACCGTCCAACGCGCGCAATATCTCGGCGAAATTCCGGCCAACGGTCATTGGGTACGTCATCGAGAGCTTCAATTGCTTGTCAGGGCCAATAATGAAAACAGATCTCACCGTCGCGCTGTCCGCAGGCGTGCGACCATCGGGCAAGTAGGCCTCTGCAGGCAGCATATCAAAGGCCTTAGACACTTCCAGACCCACGTCAGCAATGATTGGGAACCCAGCCGTTGCGCCGGACACCTGCTCAATATCACTTTTCCACTTCTTGTGATCTTCAACACCATCCACGGACACACCGATTACCTTCGTCCCGCGCTTTTCCCACTCATCTGCCAACTGGGCAACGGCGCCGAATTCGGTAGTGCAGACAGGGGTGAAATCCTTGGGGTGCGAGAACAGGATGGCCCAGCTATCGCCAACCCAATCGTGCAGGGAGATGGTTCCGTGATCCGTTTCAACCTTCAAATCGGGAATCGTGTCGTTAATGCGCAAGCCCATGGCGTCCTCCGTAGGGATAGTAGTGGCCAAGGCAACCTAAGTCATCGCGCACACCTTTTCATCCCCCCATCTTGCCGCCAATGCAGGCCAGTGCCACATTCCACTCAAACCTCTGGGAGAGACCAATGCTGGAAAAACGCGAATTCTACATCAACGGCCAATGGGTGGCACCGCTGAACGGAACTGATCACAACGTGATCGACCCATCAACCGAAGACCCAACCGCCGTCATTTCGCTTGGCGGCACAGAAGACGCGGAAGCGGCCGTCGCGGCTGCTAAAGCCGCCTTTCCAAGCTGGATGGCAACCCCTGTAGAAGAACGCATTGCACTGGTCGAAAAGCTTATCGAAGTGTACCAAACGCGTGCCGAAGACTTGGCGCAGGCCATGTCTTCCGAAATGGGCGCCCCCGTTGATATGTCGCGCAGCCAGCAAGTCGGCGCTGGCACCTACCACCTGAAGAACTTCATCCGGGCGGCCAAGTCCTTCGACTTTATCAAACCCTTGGGGGATCACGCTCCAGGCGACCGGATCATTTACGAGCCAGTCGGTGTTGCAGCCCTCATCACCCCATGGAACTGGCCTATGAACCAGGTCACGCTCAAAGTGGGCGCCGCCGCAATTGCGGGCTGCACCATGGTCCTGAAACCCTCGGAGGAATCCCCGCTGAACGCCATGATCTTTGCCGAAATGATGGACGAAGCGGGCTTCCCCCCCGGTGTCTTCAACCTCGTGAACGGCGATGGTCCTGGCGTGGGCACAGTCCTATCAGGGCATCCGGATGTAGACATGGTCAGCTTTACCGGCTCATCCCGCGCGGGTCGCCTGATTTCGAAAAATGCAGCTGAAACGTTGAAGCGTGTGCATCTGGAACTGGGTGGCAAAGGGGCGAACGTCATCTTTGAGGATGCCGACGAAAAGGCGGTCAAACGCGGCGTCTTGCACATGATGAACAACACCGGGCAATCGTGTAATGCTCCGTCCCGCATGCTTGTCCAGCGCGGCAAGTATGACGCTGCCGTAGAAGAAGCAGCAGCGGTCGCAAACAAAGTCAAAGTTGGTCCGGCTTCCGAAGAAGGGCGGCACATTGGCCCGGTCGTGAACGAAGTGCAGTGGACTAAGATCCAGGATCTGATTCAGAAGGGCATTGATGAAGGAGCCAAACTGGTTGCTGGCGGCACGGGCCGGCCCGAAGGCTTCAACAAAGGCTATTACGTTCGTCCGACTGTCTTTGCCGATGTGAACAACGAGATGACCATCGCACGTGAAGAGATTTTTGGACCTGTCCTGTCCATCATCCCCTTCGAGACCGAGGAAGAAGCGATCCAGATCGCCAATGACACTCCCTATGGCCTTACCAACTATGTCCAAACACAGGACGGGGCGCGGCTCAATCGGATGGCCAAGGCGCTCCGCTCGGGGATGGTCGAAATGAATGGCACATCACGGGCTGCGGGCTCTCCCTTTGGTGGCATGAAACAGTCCGGCAATGGACGTGAAGGCGGTGTATGGGGAATCGAAGACTTCCTCGAAGTCAAAGCCGTATCCGGTTGGGCGGCCGAATAGAAACACGCGCTGTTCATCGTGCCGTAAAATCTGAAGAAGGCGCAGCCGTAGGCGCGCGCCTTCAGCGCTTCCATACTGACGCTGGAACAACATCAGGGTTCGGAAGGCTTTAGCCAGTCACTCCTTCAACCCAAGCGGGCTGATCACTCTCGTGCTCATGAAACGAATTGCGCACCACGGGATCGTCATCCAGACATTGCGCATTGATGGGAAAGCTCGCATCGGGCGACAGCGGCTCGCCCAATGACGTCCCGCATTTCCGGCAAAACGACCGGTGATAGGTAAAGGGTGGTTCCGGACGCACCGTCTCGATCTTGGCCTCACCGGAAATCAAAGTGAACTGATCTCGGTCCACGAACACAATGGTCGATGTGCCCAACTTACGGCACCGCGAACAGTGACACGTCCCCATCATCTTGGGTGTCCCACGGATGGCGAATTTCACCGATCCGCACATGCAACTCCCCTTGATCTCCATATGTCATCTCCCGTTGTTCAGTGATTGCATGGCTGACTTAAGGGTCCCATGCTGACAGCATGGTGTCAGCATTGATCGCTTAGGCTGTCATCCAAGCACGGAGGCACAGATGCGGCGCGGCGACAGATTGTTTGAAATCATCGAAATCCTGCGTCGTGCCCGCAGCCCCATCTCGGCAGAGACCATTGGAGCGGAACTGGAAGTAACAAAACGCACTGTCTATCGGGACATCTCTGCCCTCATGGCACAACGCGTCCCAATTCGCGGAGAAGCCGGTGTCGGCTATGTGCTTGAACAGGGGTATCACATGCCCCCGCTGATGCTGACATCGGATGAGATCGAGGCTGCTGTCCTAGGCGCGCAATGGGTGCAAACCCGGGGCGAACCGGATCTCGTCACCGCAGCGACCAGCCTGATTGCCAAGATCGCCGCCGTGACACCTGATACCTCGCAACACTTCTTTGTGGAACCGAACACAAGTGTCGCTCCGGTCGCGCCATCCGCTGAGGTTTTCAGTGCATCCGAAATCCGCTGCGCTATTCGTGAACGCCTCAAGATCGCCCTGACCTATGCTGATGGAACCGGGGCCACGACAGATCGGGTGATCTGGCCGATCTTGGTTGGCTATCGTGATGCTGGACGGATCATCGCCGCGTGGTGTGAGCTGCGTCAGGCTTTCCGCTACTTCCGGAGCGACCGCATCGCCACTGCGAAGGTGCTGACCGAGCGAATTCCGCGCCGCATGGACATCCTACGGCGCGAGTGGAGGGCCGCAATGGATGTGGAACGCGCGCGGTTCAACACTCTATCTGGCAAAAAGGAAAGCGAATGACATCTCGGACGGAACGCTCAATCCCGGCCAGGTCACTAGCTCTTACAGCGGGCTTCGGTTGCAACCTGCTTGCGACCCAGATCGGTGACTGATGCATCCCGAAGCGCATTTTCCGCTTGCCCCCGCCTCGTGTGCGGAACATCGCCTGCGTATGGGCGATGTACCGCCTCCTTTTTGCCGGGGCGTCCCAAAAACTGGTTACGGAAAAATGTAATCACTGCTAATTTTTCGACATAAGCTACGGCAAGAAGCCATTTAAACCAACAACTTACTCAAGCTCCCGCCTAGATTAGGGGTATCCAGCTTGAGTTTGGAAACTTCAATATCGTCCGGATGGTCGGCCACCCCCTTGCATCAAGGGCTCGCCTGAGTGTTCGGAACAAATCCTCAAGGCAACCACCCGAACCATTTTATGGGACGTTTGAGACTCTCGGTTTGTGGCTTCTTCTTCGCAGCTTTGCTTTGCCCGGCGCGCCAAAAGGCCACGGGTGTTTTTGACACGCTCGGATTCAAACAAGACCGAGCTTAGATTTGGAGCACTAAATGAGCACTGAATTTTTGGAATCGACGGACGAAGGGATTTTCTTCGAGTTCGATGCCGGCCCCTTTATCGTCGATCAGGATGTGACGATCACAAATACAAATAGCACTCGTGCCGCGGCAATTCGGATCGATAGCATCTCTGGTGCCAATCTGACCAACTTCGGGACAGTCGAAGGCGACGGAGAAGGCATCAACGCCACAGTTTCGGAAAGCACCTTCCTCAATCAACGGGGAACCATCAGCGGATCAGCGACCGGCCTCAACTTGACGGGCCTCGGGAATACCATTGTAAATAGTACTTTCTCTGAGATTTCTGGCCACACGGCAATCAAGAACACAGGATTCGGCAGCACGATTTCCAATTCGGGTCAAATCAGGGGCGCCTTCAATGGAGTTGGCATCAATGATGAAGGCGAGGATAACTACATCCTGAACCGAGGCTCAATTTTTGGTGGAATAGGCATCAATGTCTCGTCTGACAATATTGAAATCGTGAATTGGCAATCCATCTCCGGCACCAGCTTTGGTATTTACTTTGACTATAACGCGGTCGGCGGCATCGTCGTGAACAACGGGTTCATAGGTGCTACTGGAACCGCCTTCGGAAGTGACGGCGTCAGAGGCAACGATAACGCACAAACGGTCATCAACAACGGCGTCATCGAAGGAGGTGTTCGTTTGGAAGGTGGAGATGACCTGTTTGACGGACGCAACGGAGAGTCAACCAGTGTTAATGGTGGCAGCGGCAACGACACATTGTTGGGTGGGGATGACTCTGACGACTTCATCGGCGCCTGGGGCAACGACAGTATGTCAGGCGGTGCCGGCGACGATTCGCTTGCAGGCGGAGACGGAAACGACACTCTGTATGGCGATGAGGGTGATGATACGCTCATTGGACAGGACGATGATGACCTCATCTTCGGTGGCGCGGGCAACGATGATTTGAGCGGTGGTCGTGGAAACGACACAGTGTTCGGCGGAACAGGTCGGGATAAGTTGCTCGGCTGGCAAGGAAACGACAGCCTAAGGGGTGGTCAGGGCAACGACACCATTTGGGGCTTCGACGGCGACGACACTTTATTCGGCGATGAAGGCAATGACTTTCTCTCGGGGGAGAGGCAAAACGATATCCTGTCCGGTGGTGATGGAAACGACACGCTGCATGGCGATGAAGGTGATGACAGTCTGTTCGGCATGAACGACGACGACCTCATGTATGGCGGCGACGGTAATGACGAAATGTCCGGCGGTTTGGGCAATGACACGATGGACGGCGAAAATGGTCGGGACAGGTTGTTTGGTCGCGACGGCAATGACAGCTTGAGAGGCGGTCAGGACAACGACACGATCTACGGCAATGAAGGCGAAGACAGTTTGTTTGGCGACGAGGGCGACGACACTTTGTTCGGCGGCTCTAAAAACGATGTCGTCTCAGGCGGGGACGGTAACGACAGACTGTATGGTGAGGACGGTGATGACCGGCTGTTTGGCCTAGATGGCGATGACAACATGATTGGCGGCCAAGGCAATGACCAGATGTTCGGCGGTCTGGGCAATGACACTATGTCAGGAGGTGCCGGTCAAGATACACTGTTTGGTAGGGACGGCAACGACACCTTGGGTGGTGGTCAGGGCAACGACGTCCTTTACGGAAACGAAGGCAATGATTTCTTGTACGGTGAAGAGGGCAACGACTTTCTAACCGGCGGAGCTGGTCAAGATACCATGAGTGGCGGCTCAGGAAATGACACATTTGTATTCAACGCATTGAGTGACAGCGCTGTCGAATTTGCAGAAACTGACATCATTCAATACTTCGAAAGTGGCCGGGACAAAATCGACATCAGAGGCCTTGATGGAACCGGCACATTCACCATCGTTGATGACTTTTCCGGCTCCGGAAGCGGTGAGATTCGCATAGATATACAAGATTTCCTCGGAGCACATGTCTTGATAGACACCGATGGCGATGGCGAAGCGGATACAGCGTTTCGCTTGGAATTCTCATCCGATCTAAGCATTGACGACTTCATTTTCTGAGTCGCTCATCAAAAGTCCCGGCGCTTTTGGCGCCGGGACTCTCTTCTTGAAAGTGCCAGAAAAAGACAGAGGGATTAGCGCGTGATCTACCGCCTGAGCCTCTCGTTCAAAACTTGGCAACGATGTTTATGAATGCGCCTCGGTCATCATAGGTCAAGTCCGTCAAATCATCGCTGAAGTTGGTAAAGTTGTAGCCAACGCCGAGTTTCACATTCTTGCCCAGGTGCCGGTAAATCGCAGCAAGCCCACCCACTTCGGTCACCCCGGCGTCTTTTAGATCCAGGGCGCGCAATTCAAACAGGGCATCCCATTTACTGACCACGTGCCAGCGCGTGTTGAGGATGGCGAGAACCGCATCGTTCGACGAGTACTCATCATTCACACTGTCCGCACTGTCCGTAAATCGCGCGCCAAACTTACCCCCGATGCTCCAAAACCTGTTGATGTCATATTCGGCGTCCACGCTGAAGACATGCGATCGTTGCACCGGACCCGGTGTGTCACTGCCGTCAACCTGCTGGCCGAAGCTGTCATCCAGGTACCGATAGCGCATCAATACATTCAGGCGTTCATTGTAGATCGGACGGTAGGCATATCCGAACGACAGATCGGTAAAGTCGCTGTCAGGTGCAATGCCGCTATTGCCATCGGTATCAGACACCTTGGCGTAAAAGACCAATCGCTGGCTTTCATCCAACTTGTAGCTACCTGAGCCGGTGAACAACCACGTGTCGCTGTTTCGGTTTGAATTGCTGCGCTCTCCATCCTCGTTGCGGAATTCGAGCCGCGCTTTGCCTTCGAATTGTTCGTTCTGGTACTGAATACCAAGGGACAGCGCATAACGATCGAAATCGCCGTTTACGCTGTCACGCACCTGACCGGTTTCAAAGGCCGTCACGAAAGACAGGCGTTCCGTCGGTTCATAGGTGACACCATAGGCTGTCGTCAGGCTTTCATAGCGACCAAAGCGATCAAAGCTGTTCTCGCCGAACATGGTGACAGTGCCGCTGACCCGCCGTTCACCACCCGAGATGAATCGGCCCCGGGACGGCCCAGTCTCGGAACGAGTCAGACCGGAAATCTCACGGCTGGGATCAAGCTCGTATCCGAAATAGGTGTTCCCCTCTTCTCCACGGTCGTTGCGCAGCAGGATACGGCCGCCCGTACCGCCATCACCCTCGGACAACTCGCCTTCAACCTCCCAGGTTTCAGCCCAGCGATAGCTGCCCCCGATACCGATACGGTCATTCTCCTCAAGCGTGCCGGACCGACTTAACGTCTCTTGGCCATAAACATACCACGACAGATTGTCGTTGGGCTTGTACGTCAAACGCACAACGGCGTCCGTCCGCTGCCCATCACCCGATCCTGAAACACCTTCCCGGTCTAGGTTTTCGAGGCCAAAGCCAAGGGTCACACGATCCGACAGGGCATATTCGGCCTCGATTCCACCTTCTCGATCCGTTTTGCCGCCGTCTTGTTTGAAGCTGTCAAAATACAAAGAGATGTTCAGCCGTTCTGACACCTCAGCATCCAGAGCAAAGCCCCACAACGTCTCATCCGCAGTGGTCGAGTAGTCCAGTGTCGTGAAGCCCTCGGACCTTTCCTCGAAATAAGCGCTGATCGAACCCTCTGCGGCCAAACCCAGATCGCCAAGGGCCGCGCGACCCTCGATCTTATAGGCCTCACCTCGACCACCGCTGGCTGGTGTTTCATCGAACACAAGCCCGCCGTCAGTTGAGGTATCAAACCCAAAGCCCGGACCATCAGACCATGCGTATTCCGCGCTCAGATACGTGTCCTCGTTCAATTGATACCGTAGATCAACGCCATAAGAATCCTGAGTGCCAAGCCCGGTTTCTTCGCTTTGCAAAGTTGCACCCAGACGGAACCGATCCGCCGCCCAGACTTCCCCGCGCAGACCATATGAAAACGCATCTACGTCACCAGCATCTGGGGTAAATTCATATTGTGCGACCAGATTGACATCGGCCGCGCCGCCAACATCTGTCACAACCAGACCGTTGGACCCGGTGCCGGATTGCAATGGCGCGCTGAGGGTGATGATGCCCTGAATATAGTTGATCGAGTAGTCGCGCCCCGCCACAAGCGATTGCGTTGAGATCACGCGCCCGGTGGTCGCGTCGCGCACCTGTACCAGCAGTGTTTCTGATCCAATGGTCAGATCCTGGCGGCTCAGGAAATACACCGAACCACCTGTGCCACGGAATACATCGCGCTGAGGCAGTGTGTCCTGCTGCGCGGCATAGGCATCCAGCTGCCAGACAGGTTCACCCAGAGACGTCGTGTTGGCGGATTCAAGATGCCCTCGTGCACCATAAAGCGTGCGGTCATTGCGTAGATATGTCGTGTTGGCGATATCAGCGCGCCAGTCACCCCAGACAGCGTAGTTATTGTCTTTCTCAACCCGCAGATAGAATTTGCCAGAGGTCGGCGTGTCATCCACCAACGTGCTGTCGTCGCCGTACGTGGGGTACAGGTCGTCCGGATCAAGCCGGAGAAATGTTGAACGCGGATCACGTTCATCTAAGGTCGAGAAAATCTCGTCCAGATCCCCTTCGCCAGTATCGACTTGGGCGGTCAGCTCAACCCCATTGGCATACCGACCATTGAAGTAGCCAGCGATGCGCCCGCGCTCATACGAGTTGCTGCCGTCGAGGTCGCTGTCAGTGTATCCCAGCGTCAGATCGATCTGGGCTGTATAGAAGGATTCAGATCGTGGGACCTCAACCTCGCGCACAACATCGACGGGCACTGCACCTGCGCCTTGCACCTGCACTCCGATTGCATAGTCGCCCGGTGGAAGGATGCGCTGAATGACAAACGCCCCGGACGGGTCAGGTCGCACAACCTCTCCCAGCGTGGTGACCTGCGCACCGGGCGCCACACTGTTTCCCGATACAGTTACGGAACCGCCATGAACCGGAATACGACGGCGGGCAGTGGCGTCATTGCCGTCGTCGACACCGTCGACAAGCCCTCGGTCATCGCCGCGCGTCAAAGGCAATGGTGTGGTTTCATCATATCTGCCGTTGGCATCATAAACACGATGAACAGCGACAATACTGTCGCCTTCTGGAACGGTGATTGTCACCTGTCCATTGGGTGCAACGTCATAGCGCCCAAGCGTTTTTGGTCCACCACGGGCATTCTGATCCACGATCAGGACCTCGCCACGTGTCACGAAGCCAGGGTAATTCAGTGCGGACTGTAGCGTGACGCTGTCGCCCACACGTCGCTGACCGTCCGGCCCCTCAATTTCCAGATCAAGGCGCGGCGTCACGTCCAGCCCGTCGTACTGAACCCGGACATCTGCCTGTTCCAGCACCTCGTCCACCTTTTTGACCTGGCGTTCGAGCACAGGGTCGTCACCTGCCACCTTGTCCCCGTTCAGGGTGATGACAAAGCCACCATCCTGCGCAAGTGCAGGAAGTGCCGTGCTGCTGAGAAGAAGGGCGGAAGTCGCAATAAACCGTTTCATGTCCGCACTCCTCACTGCAACCGCCGGACGGACCGGTCGACATCAAGCCGATAGGTCCCCCTGCCTCGCCACGCTTTTCTCAGGGCCTCCTCGGCAGTCCTGAGACGCGCGCGGGCCGTCTCGACACTTTCGTCAGCGCGGTAATATCGAAGCTGGATGGCTGAGGGTTCTTGCCGGATTTGTTCCACCAGCGCCTGCAGGCCCTTGATCAAGGCCGCATTCGGTCCGTTGCCGGCAAAGGCCGCAGCAGTTAGGTCAATCTCGACCAAATTGCCCAGCCGCGCACCAAAGTTCAGCTCTGCCAGCTTACCTGCTGTCACGCGGATCACGCGCGGATTTTCCGTCGTCACACGGTAACCAGTTGGCAGCGTCCGGTCGTCCAGCTTGAGTTGGAAATTCGACCCGATTGAACCATCCGGCAGCAAGGCGCATGGAACGTTGAAGCGCCCGTACTTGTCTGTTGTGATAATGTCGCCGCGCGGCGTCACCAGTTTCACGCCCGGCAAGCCTGGCTCACCGCCATCCGCCTTGATTTCGGCAGGTGTCAGTTTCTCAAGCGCCCGCTGCACCGCATAGGAGTTGGCCGAACGCTTCAATGCCTCGGGCGGATCCTGATACCCGTCGCCATTCACGTCATCAAAGACCTTGCCGATGATGTCACCGCAATCAAAGACCGCCTCGGGCGTGACCCGTATCGCAGCAGTCGCAGTGTTTGATACGCGCGCGCCGGTTGGCCCGAGGGCGTAAGCGCTATTGATGTACTCGCCTGGCCCGCCAGTCAGTCTGGCGCTCAAGCGGATCATCACCACCTCTGACGGAGCAAGGGTCTGACCTGGCCATGTGACTGAGCGCCCATTCATCACCGGCTCGGGCGTCGATGCACCGTTGAACGTTGCCGAGCCAGGCAGGAACAAAAGGCCTGGTGGCAATTGGTCCACGAATGTCAGTCCGCTTTCTGCGGTGGTGTTCCGGTTTTCGAAAGTCAGTTCGAACGTCACCACGGAACCACGCTGCAGAATACCGCTGTTGGTTGCGCGTTTTGTCGCGACTATGTCCGATGTGGGCTCACTGCTGGCGACGGCTGCGGAGGCCGTTACAGCCGCTGCGATCCGGTCGGATGTCAGCGAGGCCGTGTTGGTCCCCGAAGGCGATCCGGCGGCCGTGTCATATTGAACGACGATCGTGACCGTACCCGTTTCACCCGGCGCCAGCGACGTGCCCGCGCTCAACGTATTTGTGTCGGATTGACCGTCAAAGGCTCCGTTGGCACCACCTGTGGCAAATCCAGAAGCTGTTGGCGCCCCGACATTGACCAGCGTGGATGGCGTGACAAACACGGTCATGTCGTCCGTCAAAACGAGATCGGCTTGCGTCACGTTGCCGGTGTTTTCAACCGCGATGGTAAAGAGGACTTCAAAGACTGATCCCGAAACGCGCGTCGGCACATTCGCTGTCTTTGTCAGAACAACCGTTGGAACAGCGGTGATCGGCACCAGTGTCGGATCATCCAGTACGTTCCCATCAGTGTCGTCCCCGTCATCCGAATTGTCCGTCACCGGCAGGCCCAGCGGATCATTGCCCGTCGCAGCAAAGATGTTTTGGATGCCCCCCGCGTCGAAATCCTCTTGCGTCAGGGTGTAGGCCACGCTGACGGTTGTGTTTTCACCGGCCCCCAGTTCAGCAAAGCCCGCAAGCGGCGGCGTATCTGGGTCCAGAGGAGTCCCGTCCAGACGCGTCAGCGTGTCGGTGAACACCAGATCGCGCAAGGTCACGTTGCCAAGGTTTTCGATCAGAATGTCAAAGGTGACGGTTTCACCAGGCGCAGTTGGCTCAACGGTTTGGTTGCCCGACGTCTTGGTCACCACCAGTTCTGGCATCGGCAAAATGGTCAGAACAGTTGGATCATCTGTGGTGTTGCCATCCGTATCATCACCATTGTCACCGACATCACTGACGGGAACATTGCCAGGGCCGGGCCCCATGCCCGACACGACAACCACATTCGACAAGCCACCCGCATCCACATCTTCGGTCGTCAGGGTGTACGAGACACGCCAGACTGCCAAACTGCCCGGTGCCAGCGGATCAGCGATGACTCCAACCGGGGTCGCGGGCTGCGTACCGATCACCTCACCGTTGGCACGGCTCAACGTATCGGCAACTGCAAGGCCCGAGACATCCACGTTCCCGGTATTGGCCGCTCGTATTTCGAAGACGACTGTATCACCTGCTTCACTGCCAGTCGTCACAACTGTCTTGGTCACGTCCAGTCGCGGATTCGACGTGATGTCGACAATTGTCGGATCGTCTGTCGTGTTGCCATCACCGTCGTTGCCATTGTCCGACGTATCGCTGACCGTTCCCGTGCCTGCCGGTCCATCGGCCGTGACAGCCGCGGTATTGCTGACCCCACCGGCATTCACGTCGGACTGAGAGAGCACGTAGGTCGCGGAATACTCCCAGACCTCGTCTACATCGAGCAGGTCATCGTTGTTGGCATCCCCCGTCACGAAGGTGAACGGCGTGGTCAGGAATGTGGGTGCACCAGTGTTGATCCGCGTCATCGTGTCGGTGATGCCGGTGACCTCAACGGTCACATTGCCCACGTTCTCGACCCTTAGCGTATATGTGATGGTCGACCCCGGGGTCACGCTTAGCACATCCGCCGTCTTGGTGACTTCCAGCGCCGGGGTGCGTGCAGGTCCTGCCGTGGTCAGTGTATCCTCGACCGTCACGGTGCGGGTGTTGAGCAGATCGCGCGCGGTGACTTGGGCCGTGTTTTCGATACTTCCGCGATCCACATCTTCTTGAGTCACGGTGTAGAGAGCGGCGCAGCTTGTCGTGTCTGTCGCACCCGGATCGAGTGTGGCAATCACACAGCTGAAGCCGGGGATCAGCGGATCCGTGACTGTCACATCAGCCAGAGTGAAGCGTGATGTATTTTCAACCTCGAACCCATAGGACACCGTGCTGCCCACCGCTCCAAACGGCGTTGGGGTGGCGGTTTTGGACAATGCAAGGCTGAGTGGTTCAGTCAGCGGTCCAGGAACGGTAACGCTACTGGTGTCTGGCGTGACTGCTGTACCGGTTGGATCAATCGCCCCTGCCGTGGCCGTGTTGCTGAGGGTGCCGTTGTCAACGTCCTCTTGCGTCACCAAGTAGTCACCAGAACAGGTCAGATCATCGCCTGGTGCCAACGTGTCAGCTTCGCAAACAAGTGCCGGGATCAGCGGGTCCGTGACACTCACATCTGTCAGCGTCTGGTTGCCCGTGTTGCTCAGCACAAAGTCAAAGGTGATCGTGTCGCCTACGTTGGCGAATGACGTTGCAGTGGTAGATTTCACCAACTCAATCATCGGATCGCTTGCCGCAGGCGTTGTCACGCTTGAAACGTCCGAGATCACTGGCGCGGTCAAGCCAGATGCGCTCGTTTCCGCGATGGCTTCGTTAAAGACTTCGCCCGCGTCCAAATCCTCTTGGGTAACTTCGTATGACTGGAGAAGGTCGGTTTCACAGGTCACCGTTTCGCCGGGCCGGAAATCAGGGTCGGCGCCGGTGCTGGAGAAACAGACCAGCGGCGCCGCCAGACGCGCGTCGTTCACAACTACATCATTCACAAAGGCCAAACCGCCGGAGTTGGTGACCGTAAAACGATAGAATAGGCGGTCGCCGACCGTTTCGAACCCACCCGTCCGCACGGTTGCGCCGGTCGCGTCAGTGATCTGAACCAGTTCCTTCGTCACATCTAATGCCGGCGTGGCGGCGTTGGGAATGGTTTCTGTCACTTGCGGGGATGTGGTGGTGCCATCCGAAGCGGATGCGAGGTTGGTGACAGACGTCAGGTCAACATCACCCAGCGTCACCGTGTAGCTTGCACTGCAGACATATGTACCGCCCGGTGCGATGCCATCCGTCGGGAAGGTCGGGCAGATGATATCAGCCGCAGGGATCAGGTTGTCAGTGACCGTGATCGGGGCGGTTAGTGTGACATTGCCCGTATTAGTTACAGTATAGGTGTAATCGACTACGGCACCGACGAAGAACTCGGTGGCTGGATCAACGCTTTCCGCTTCTTTCAACAGCTCCATAGCGGGCGATTGGCTAGCCGGTACAGTTACACTGTCGGTCTGACCCGGCGCGGATCCTACAGCCGCGCTCGCGGTGTTTTCGACTTCACCACGATCCAGATCCTCCTGGGTAACGGTGTAGCTTGCCGTGCAGGTCCGCGTATCGTCTGGCGCCCAGGGCGCCGCGACAGAGACGGGATCGCAGATGGTAGGGGTGATAAGCAACGGATCGGTGATCACGATCGGATCGGTCAGGGTCACGTTGCCGGTGTTGACCAATGTGAATGTGTAGTCGAGCACGTCGTCTACAGCATCGAAACTTGCGTCTGCACCCGTGTATTCTTTGACGAAGCTAAAGGACGGGGCAGCGGCGATGTCCAGGCTTGTCGGTGTATCGTCACCGTCGCCCGGAACACCGTTGTCGGTAATATCCGTTGTTGGCGGCCCGGTGGGCGGGGTGCCACTCACGATCGCAGAGTTTCGAATACCACCGGCATCGAGGTCTTCCTGGACCAGCACGTAAGTGGCCGTGTAGGTGGCCGTCTCACCCACCTGCAACGTCCCTGCAGGCGATCCATCATCGTTCGAGCTGAATATTGGCCCTGTTGCGAGGGTCAGGGATGTCCCGTCCTGCCGCTCCAAGGTGTCAGAGGTAACGTCAACATCTGTCAGGGTGACGTTGCCCGTGTTTTCGATCTCGATGAGGAAGCTGACGGTGTCACCCACAGCCGTTCCGGTGGACGTGATGGTCTTGATCCCTGTCACTCCGGGTGCGGGTGGCACGGTAAAGGTGGTTGGGTTGTCGCTCCCATCGCCGGGAACACCATTGTCCGACAGATCGCTCACAGGCGTGTCGCTTGGGTCTTGCGCCTGAACGAGGACCGAGTTGCTCAACCCTCCGCTATCGATATCCGATTGGGTCAATACGTGGGTGACTTGGTAGGTCCATGTCTCATCCACGTTCAGCGTCACACCGTCTCCGGCGATCAACGCCGGCACTGGCGCGGGCAGGATTGTCTGCCCGTTGCCGTCGCGCAGCGTGTCAGTCAACGTCACCGTATCCAGCGTCACATTGCCGGTGTTAGAGACGGTAATGTCAAAGGTGACACTGTCGCCAACATCTGTTCCAGTACTGGCGCTCACGGTTTTCAAGGCCGTGACCTCTGGGGTTGGACCTTCGACACTGACACTCTGCGTGTCATCGGCAGTGGGCGGCGTCAGACCGCCGGGCGGGGTCGCTGTCCCGGTGACGGCATTGGTCAGATCCGCACCGGCATCCACATCCGCTTGCGTGACCGTGTAGGTCGCGGTCAGAGTGACGCTTTCACCCGGGTCCAGCGTTGCAATCACGCCGCCGCCGCTCAGTGTCAGAGGGGACGTACCAGCCGCGCTCGTGTGACTGTCGGTCAGCGTCACATCGGTCAGGGTCACGTTGCCGGTATTCGTCACAAGATAGCTGTAGGTCAGCTCTTGATCCGCCTGCACATCGGTCGCGTCATCAACAGTCTTGTCGATGGTGAAGGCTGGGCCACGAGTCGCCGGAACTGTCTCAGTCGCTTCGGCACGGTTTGGATCAGTTGGATCAAAAGGAACTTCGCTGCTGGCAACCGAGGCTATGTTTGTGACCTCGCCCGCATCCACGTCATCCTGCGTTGTTTCATAAGTCGCAGTACAAACAATGCTGTCGAGCGGTGCCAAACCACCCGTCGGGAAGGCGGGGCAACTGACGCTGGCAATGCGATCATCGCTTACCGTAGGCTCCGCGGTCAGGGTCACGTTGCCCGTGTTAGAGACTGTGTAACTATAGGTGATGGTCACGCCAGGGGCAGCGAAACTTGTGATATCAGCGTCTTTGACCAGGCTGAATGACGGCTCAGCGTCTGGGCCGTCGACAAGAAGCGGTCCATCATCAGTCACCGGATTTGTCGGATCAGAAATCGGAACCGAAGAGGCACGCGCCACGTTGGTGAAGTCACCTTGATCTACGTCCGCCTGCGTGACGGTGTACAGGAACGTACAGCTCTGATCCTCTTCACCGGGGGCAAGGCCGGGCACGGAACATGTTTCACCCGGCACCAGGTCATCGGTAACGGTCGTCGATGTCAGGGTCACGTTTCCGGTGTTGCGCACCGTCACGGTAAACTCAATCTCTTGCCCAACCACGCTAAAGCTGCTGTCAGGTTCGCTTGCGCTCAGGGCCTTGGTGACCTCGACTGCAGGCGCATCATCTTCGAGCGGCGCAGTAACTGACCCGGTGGCGACCACCGGATCACCATTGGGTGTCACACCCTGTGCAGTCGCCGTATTCACAAGGCTCTGATCATCCACATCTTCCTGCGTGACGGTGTAATCCCCCTCACACAGAAGCTGCGCGCCCGGAGCCAACGTGGCGGGCAAGGTCGCCGCCGGGTCAGTATTCGCCCCACCATCAAAGCAGCTCAGGCTTGCAAGCAACGGGTCTGACACGTCGATGCCGGAAACAGTCGTATCCCCGCTGTTGGTTGTCAGGATCGCGAAGGTGATTGTATCCCCCTCGCCTGCCGGATCAGGTCCGGCTGATACGGATTTGACCACGGACAGCGCGGGATCGTTCACGGCGGGAACGGTTACAGTTGCAGCAGGGGATTGAACGGGTTGCCCCGCAAACACGGTATTGGCCGTGGCCACATTGGTCACGAACCCACCGGGCTGGCCAGCGGCCACCGCGTCCAGGTCTGCTTGCGTAACTACGTACTCTGCTTCACAGGTGATGGACTGCCCCACCAACAACTGCCCCCCAGGAACGGCCGGACAGGTTACCGTCGTTCTGTCGTCATCAACTGTGATTGCGTTGGCAAAGGCAGGCGCCGGTGAGCCCTGCGACGTGTTCTCAACCACATATTCGTAGTTGATCACATCACCTACCGCAGTGAAGTTCGCCTCGATGGCGGTCTTTGTAATGCTAAGCGCCGGGTTTGCCCCGGTTGGAATGGTCTCTGTTGCCGGGTTCGAGGTCACGCCACCTGATGTTGCGGTCGCGTTGTTGGTGACACTGCCAAGCTGGATATCGGCCAAGGTCAGCTCGTACACACCTGTGTAGATTACGCTATCACCCGGCGCGAGACCTGCTGCCGGGAATGGGGCATCGATGGAAATAAACGCAGCCGAAATCAGGTTATCCGTGACCACAGGCTCGGCTGTGATAGTCGTGTTACCCGAGTTGGTGACCGTGTAGCGATAGATCACGTCATTACCCGCAGCAAAGTCGCCAGCAGCCGGGGGCGGGTTTGCGTTTTGGATTGAAACGAACTCCTTCAGCATGGTCAGTGCGGGTGTCTGGACTGCGGGAACGGTCAAAGTGTCCGACGTCGACGGAACCGGAACACCACCGAATGTCGACTGCGGCGAAGCAATGTTGGTAATGCTTCCGGCATCAATCGCAGGCTGGTCTGCGGTCCAGATCAGTTCACAAGTCAGGCTGGCACCCGGAGCCAGATCATCTTCGGAACACAGTTGCGGCGCACCGCCCGCAATCTGGTTGTCAGTAACATTGATAGTGTCCGTGATCGTAACGTTGCCGGTGTTGGTAACCGTGTAAGCGTAGGTCAGCGTGTCACCCGGATTGGTGAAGCTGCTGGCTGAGCTGGCGGCGAGTGCTTTCGAAACTGACAGCGCAGGAGATTGGGCGGCAGTCACGGTCTCGGTTTGCTCGGGCGAAGATGTGGTGATTTCGGTCGGGCCGCCGGGCGTATCCGGCACTACGGTTTGCGTGATGGTCGCGGTGGCACGGTTGAGCACGCTACCGGCATCCAGATCGTCCTGCGTGATCTGGTACGTTGCTGTGCAGGTGAGTGTCGAACCGGGGGCGAGGCCACCGAGTGGCAGCGCCGGGCAGCTTACTGTCGTACGATCGTCTGCGACGGTGATATCCGCTGTCAGCGTGATGTTCCCTGTGTTCGAGACAACGTAGTCATAGCTGACCACGTCGCCCACTGCCGTGAAGTTATCGCCGGCTGTTGCAGTCTTGGTCATATCAATCGACGGCGCCTGTGTCGGGCCAGCCAAAGTGATAGTGTCGGTATCGCTGATGGATGCACCACCCGGTGCGGTGCCCGTAACCTCAACTTCGTTGGTCAGGAACCGCGCGTCCACATCCGTTTGCGTGATGGTATAGCTGTCAGCCAGCGGAGTCGTATCGGCACAGGTGGTGGTTGATGCACCCGGCAGAAGGTCTGCCAACGTACAGGAGAACCCAGTCAGGTCATCGCTCAAACTCAGGTTGCTGAGCGTCACGTTCCCATCGTTGAAGACTTCGAACGTATAAGCCTCTGCACTCGTGACGGCACCAAAAGTCCCTGATCCATCCACCTCGGTCTTCACGACACGCAGCGCCGGATTGGCGGCGGCCACCGTGACAGTTTCGGTGTCGCTGTCCGTGGGCGGTGTAAGGCCGCTGGGAGGAACTGCGGTGCCGCTGACAATGTTTGTCAGATCCGCACCTGCATCAATGTCATCCTGAGTCACCGTGTAAGTCGATGTCAGGGTTACTTCAGCACCGGGCGCAATGTTGCCGGTATCGCCGCCCCCGGAAATGGTCAGTGCCTGAGTGCCCGACGCACTGGTGTGATCGTCCGTCAAGGACACGTTTGTCAGTGTGACGTTGCCGGTGTTTCGGACGCGATAGGAATAGGTAATGACCTGTCCTGCGATCACGTTCACTGCATCATCGGCCTGTTTCTCGACGGTGAAGTCCGCATTGCGACCAATGGCTGGCACAGTGAGTGAACTGCTGTCGCCCGTCGTCCCGGGTGCTGCCACACTCGCGATATTGTTGACTTGCCCGTTGTCCAGATCGGTCTGGGTCACGGGGTAGATGGCCTGACAGGTCGTTGTGTCAGTGGTACTGGGGGCGAGTGTCGGGATGGTGCAGGTCAGGCTGACCAACGGGTCGGTGACGACAATGTCGGTCAATGTCTGTGTACCAGTATTGGCAACCGCAAAACTGTATCGAATCTCATCGCCAACCGCCGAAAACTCTGTCACATTCGCGGTCTTTGACAGGTTGACAGCCCGTGTCGCAGAAGCAGGATCTACCGGCGTAACCTCGGTGTCCGAGGAGGGATCGATGGTGTCGCCCGTGCTGGACATACCGTTCACGGTCGCAATGTTTGTAATCGTCTCCCGATCCAGATCTGCTTGGGTCACCGTGTAGGCACCTGTGCATTCTTGGAAAGCAAGCGGACCGATATTGGTCAGATCGCAAACCAGACCCGGGATCAATGGGTCTGTGACCGTTGCAGATGCAATTGTCTGTTCAGTGTCGTTCGTCACCCGGAACGTGTAAGTGAGAATTTCACCAACGCTGGAGAATTGCGACGGGCCAATCTTGTCCAAGGTAAAAGACGGCGTGATGCCAACTGGCACCGTGGCCTCTGCGGACGGGGATACGACGTCAAACGGGTTGCCGCCATTGTTGCGGGTGAATTGGGCCGTGGCGGTGTTGACCACCTCGCCCGCATCGATCTCGGCTTGGGTCGGGGTCGTGGTTCCGGTACAAGTGACCGAGTTCGGCGTGCCTTGCCCCACCGGGAATATTCGGCCGGTTTGCACACATGTCACCGAACTCAAGCGCGGGTCATTGATGGATATTGTTCTGTTTACGCCAATGGTCCGGTCGCCCACATTGGTCACAGTGAATGTGTAGGTGATAACATCCGACGTGCTCGAAACGCTGGCCAAATCCGCAGTCTTGGTCAGCTCGATCGCATCCGTGCCTGCTTGCGGAACTGTTTCGGTGTCCGAGTTGGATGTTGTTGTCCCATCCGTCGCTGTGGCGGTGTTCGACACGAATCCAAGCGACTCATCAGCCGCAGTGATCGTGTAAACAGCCTGGCATGTCCGCGTCTCTCCAATCAGCAGATCGCCCGTGCCGCAGTCAATCGGGTCAGGGAACCGGTCATCGTTTACCGTCAGCGGAGCCGTGATGGTCGTGTTGCCGGTATTTTCAATTTCATATGTGTAAGTGACCGTTTGCCCCTCAAAGAAATCAACAGCGGGGATCACTGGCGCCAGCTTGTCCAGTGTCAGTTCGGGCATCTGGTCAGCATCGACCGTGACCTGTGCTTGGTCGGACAAAACTTCCGCTGCATCCGGATCATCTGCAGCAGCCGTGGCGATGTTAGTAACTGAGCCTAAATCTACGTCCTCTTGAAGCGTAATGTAGTCATCAGAGGTACACGTTACGCTGGTGCCCGGCAGGATCTCGGTTGCGGTGCAGGTCGCAGACACCTTGTCATCGGTTATGCGCGGGCTGGTCAGGGTAACATTGCCAGTGTTGGTCAGGACATAATCATAGACCAGAGTCACGCCAGCCGCGTCAAAGCTGGTCGCGCTGGTCGCATTAAGCTGCTTGACCAACGTCAGTCCGGTCGTCTGCACAGCGGGGACAGTCACAGAGCCCGATGCACTTGCCGCGACTCCTCCGACGGTGATCGAGGCCGTCACCTCATTCAACACCTCACCAGCGTTCAGATCCGCCTGCTCCACAGCGTAATCCGCAGTACAGATAACAGCGCCATTGGGGGGTATCGCACCCGCAGGACAGCTGACTGTCCCACCAGCATCGGTGATCAAGGCGTCTGTGATCGTTGGTGGACCGGGCCAGGTGACATTGCCCGTATTTGTCACTTCGATCCGGAACTGCAGAACGTCGTCATCACTGTCGAAGTCTTGTTGCAGTGCTGTCTTGGACACCACAAGAGCCGGTGCTGCCGCCGGACCATCTACAGTCTCATCTACGCTACGCGTCAGTGTGGACTGGCCGCGATCTTGCGCATTGGCCGTCGCCGTATTTGTTAGCGGCGTGCCATTCTGGGCAAAGTCGTCCAAGTCTGCCTGCGTGACGGTATAGGTACCAGTGCATGTCAGTGTTTCGGTGGGCAGCAGCGTTGCCTGTGCACAGGACAATGCTGGAATGCGATTGTCTGACACACTCAGGTTCGTCAGGGTTGTGTTGCCAGTGTTTTCCAAGGTGTAGTCGTAGGTGATCACCTCACCCACGACACTGAACGCCGTCTCACGCGCGACCTTGGTGAGCGTCATATCGGCAGACGCCGTGGGACCAGGCAACGTCACGGTGTCTTGAACTTCACCCAACTGGCCAAATTCCGGGTCGCCATTGGCGCGGGCAATATTGGTCAGGCTCTCGTTGTCGATGTCATCCTGAGTGACCGTGTAGGTAGCAGTACAAGTGGCCACCTGAGGCGCACCACCGCCCGTTGTCTCGTTGATGGTTGTGCGATCACAGGATACGGTTCCGCCCTGCTCATCCACTTTGTCATCAAACACGGTCAGATTGTTGATGTTAACCGACCCGATATTTGTGACGGTGTAAGTGTATGTGATGACATCGCCAACGGCGGTATAGTCGGTCGCAGTTGTAGTTTTCTCAAACTCGTAGCCGGGTGCAATCGTGCGCAGCGCTTCATCGCTGAGGCTCTGCCCCCTCCGGAAGTCCCAGAAGTTGTCGTTTGGATCGTCATCCAATACTTGGGTTGTGGTTTGACCGGTCGTCAGCAGACTGTTGAGCAACGTAGGGTTGGTTGAGGTGAACCAGCCTGTGTTGAAACTGTTGTTCCCAAAGCCCGTCTGAAACCCCTGGCTGACAGTACCCGAGTTGTTGGTTCGCTCTGTGGTCAGACCTGACCAGCTACCGACATTCACACCGTTCAAGATCAGGCTGATGTCATTCTCGTCGAACCCACCCGGCTGAGTGTCCCCATCAAAGGCAGAGAAACGGACATGAACCCGTGCAATGGCGCCACCAAAATAGTCCGTGCAGCTTCGAATGCCGCAATCCAACGGAATGGGGTCATTGACGGTAAACGGGTTGCCCCGGAATCGAGTTGGCTGACCGTTCGAGTTGAAGCCACGAAAAGCTCCATTCGGATCACTGAATTGATAGTAGATCTGCCCATTGACTCCCTCCATCACAATGGCGACGCCGCCGGCTTCGGGATATGCACCGGGCAGAGCGATGCTCGTGCCCGGGACGTTGGTCGTGAAGGGTGTGGAGTGCGCTGGAAAAGCTGCAAGAAAAGATACGCAAGCCATAGCCAGCGCCCAATGCAAGGCTCTACTCAGTGTTTTCATCACCATCCCTCATTTTCGCGACCAATGGCAGATTTTCTGCTCGTTTTACGCGAGTACTAATCTTGGAAATTCGATATTTCCGAACTTTGCAACAAACTGGCACCGCCAGCCGCAAGTCATCAACGTTTTTTTCCTCAGATTTTTCCCCCTACGAACTCGGCCAGCGACTGTCGCATGGAAGTCACAACCATGAGGGGTGCCTCGAACGATTTTGCAGAAAATCCGCCACAAGTCGCACTTTATCCCTGTAGAACCGCCACTTTTAGCACTTCAACCACACACGCCGGGGTATTTTGCCCATGCAAGCTGGGTGACGAGCCATCAAGGCAAGCCACAGGTGCGCATCGAACAAACGGTATCGTCTGGGAAAGTCAGCTGTTCAAACCCGAAAATGAGCACTCGGGTGCTTTCGCCATTAACAGCTTTTAGATGATTGACTAGAAGCACATACGAATTTCAAAATGACTTTGGCTGTAATTCGTCCGAATTATTTCACCCTTGATTTAAAAGGTGCTTTAAGTCTTTGGGCAATTATGAGCCTCACCCAAAAAAACGAAATGACTGCCCAGGCGCTTCGAGTGGCAGCGTATTCACGCCCTGAAAACCTGGAGAACATAGATATTCCTGCACGGTTGGTCGCCACTGGCGCCGCAGTCAAGCGTCTGTCTAGCGTCCGCCGAACTGCAAATGCCCCATGGTTGTGGAATAGAGATCGCAAGGTGCAGTTAAGTGCCTCATTTGCACAATATAACCCATTCGCGTCCGCAGCACTGACTGACCACATATGCAAAAACCCTCCACTGCAGCAGGGCAGCAGTCTGGCTGTGCAAGATTGAACTCCAAAGTCTGTGGGGTCGGTCGCTCATACTCCACTGAAAACAGAAGGCGGGAAAGGGATCAAATTGCCAAGTATCACCCACCGCACTCGTACCAAGCGCGATGTCTGCCTGCACCACATCGCCGCGCGGGTTGATTATCTTCAAAACAGTGAGGGGGCCCGGAAACGCATCATCTTGCCACTATTCGGGTGCTTGATCCGCAACTCTTCGGAATGCAGCATCAACCGTTCAAAGTCCCGCGCAGGCCCTTCCGCATAAAACGGATCACCCAGAATAGGGTGGCCTAACTCCGCCATGTGGACGCGCAATTGGTGGCTCCGCCCGGTCTGCGGCATCAGTCGCACGCGGCTTTCCGTTTCGGTGTCGCGCAGCACGCGCCAATCCGTCACCGCCGGTTTGCCGTTTTCATGATCAACATGCTGCTTGGGTCGGTTCGGCCAATCCACAATCAGGGGCAGATCAACGCGCCCTGTCTTTGGCGTCATTCGTCCCCACACCCTTGCGATATAGGTTTTCTTGGCTGCGCGTAGCTCGAACTGCTTTGATAGAAAACGCTGCGCGTGCGGCGTCAGACCAAACACCATGACCCCGCTTGTATCGCGATCAAGTCGATGTACCAGCAGCGCGTGCGGCCACACCGCTTGCACCCGCGCAATCAGGCAGTCCGACAGGTGCTCACCCTTGCCTGGCACGCTGAGCAGACCAGAGGGTTTCGACACCACCAGCAACTCTGCGTCGTCGTGCAATATCTCCAACGGATCGTTTGGCGGGGAATAGACGTCATCCATATGTCCCGCCTCTCAAATGCGCAGACCGATGACAACCCCATTCACGTTTCAGGGAGGGGTACGATTGGCTCTTTGCTTTGCCGTATCCAAATGCACTTTGCATCGCATGAAGTATTTAATCTCGCTCCTGCTCGCCCTTCCGACCTTCGCGATCGCCCAGTGCGGCCCCGACACCGCCTGTGAAATTGACGGGGGCAGTTATCACATGATCGACGGAGGTGGCGGCAATGAAGGCGCGCCCGCGTTGATCTTTTTCCATGGTCATAACGCCACCGGACAGATGATTTTTCGCGGTGGGATCAAGTCAGATTTTGCGGACGCGGGGTATGTTGTGATCGCCCCAAATGGTCAACAAATCCCGGGGCGACAAACACGCTTCTGGCCAGGTCGTGATGGCAGTGCACGGGACGACATTGCCTTCACACTCGACGTGATTGAAGACGCCAAGACCAAAGCCTCCATCGACCCGAACCGTATCTATGTGGCCGGGTTTTCAGCTGGTGGGTCAATGGCGTGGTTGATGGCTTGCAAAGTGGCGGAACAGTTTGCTGGCTTCACATCGATTTCCGGAGCTTTGCGCGAACCCAACGATACGACCGGCTGCCCGACCAAGCCTGTTCGGTTTCTGCAAATCCACGGTTTTGCCGACAACCAGGTCCCGTTCGAAGGCCGCGCAATCCGCGACTGGCATCAGGGCAGCCTCTGGGACAGTCTTGCGCTCGCCCGCACCGCAAACCAGTGTCGTACTCATCCTGACACTATCGATATTGGTGACCGCTTCCGCTGCCGCGACTGGAACGCAAGCTGTTCGGACGGCGCGATCAAGTTCTGCGAACATGACGGCGGCCACGGGATGCCGCGCGGCTGGACAACCCTTGCCCGCAACTGGTTCGAAGCGTCCTAGGCCGCCGCGCGCATTTCCCTGATCATCGAAACCGAATAGATCACCAATGCTGTCCAGATCATGGGAAAGGCCATCAACCGCCCCTGATCCAGCGGCTCTTTGAACACAAAGACCGCAATCAGAAAGATCAGCGTGGGCGCGAGGTAGCCCAGAATGGCAATGGTGGTCAGGCGCAAGCCCTTGGCTCCATTGGCATACAGCAGCAGTGGGACCGCCGTGACCGCACCACATCCCAGCAACAAAAGAGTGTCATTCAGACCGGTTGCGAGAAAATGTCCCTGTCCGTCTGCACTCATCCAAGTGGCGTAAACGATGGCAGGGATCAGCAGGATCAGGACCTCCAGCATAAAGCCCTGATTTGGCCCGATGGGCAGCTGTTTCTTGGCCAGCGCATACAGGCCCCAGGACAGGATCAGACCAACAGCGACCCACGGCACAGAGCCCGCCTGCCAGATCAGAACCGCCACGGCGATGGCCGCAAGGCCAATGGCAACCAATTGCAATCGCGTGACCCGCTCGCGCAGAACCAGTGCGCCCAACACCACCGAAAACAAAGGGTTGATGTAATAACCGAGGGCCGCGTCTACCGT
The DNA here is from genome assembly GCF_014651375.1 of Tateyamaria omphalii. GTDB lineage: Bacteria > Pseudomonadota > Alphaproteobacteria > Rhodobacterales > Rhodobacteraceae > Tateyamaria > Tateyamaria omphalii. The sequence continues at coordinate 605,185 of NZ_BMWT01000001.1, read as the reverse complement.
CTGATCCGACGCAATGGCCCACACATAGATGCCCCAGTTGATCGACACCAAGGCGGCCGTCACACATCCCATGGCCAGCATACGTGGGCTGCGCAACGCCGCCATCAGATCGCCTGTGCGTTTCAACAAGATCAAAACCACGGCGGCAATGGGCACAGACCAGATCACCCGATGTGCCACCACCTCGGCCGCGCTCATGTGGCTGACCATCTTCATATAAAGCGGAAGGAATCCCCACAGGAAATAGGCCCCGAGCGCGAACCCGAGGCCTGCAGGTGTATCACCAGAATTTTGCGACATGGGCAGATCCTTTCGCATCCGCCCTATCACCCGTTTTGGGTGACGTCACGCCTTCACGCGCTCGGATTTCGGGTCATACATCGGCTTCAGGGATGCCTCTGCCCGGACCCTCGTACCGGCCACATCGATCTCGTACGTCGAGGCCAGAACATCCGCTGCCGCTTCACCCTTGCACGGCACATAGCCAAGGCCCATAGCGGCACCCAGATGGTGCCCGTATGCGCCCGAAGTCAGGTAACCCACGATCTCACCATCCCGCACAATCGGCTCGTTGTGATAAAGCAGGGGCTCGGGATCGGTCAGCTTGAACTGCAGCATCCGGTTTTCCAGCCCTTCATCCTGCTTGCGAAGGACCGCGTCGCGCCCGATGAAGGACGGCTTGTCCTTCTTCACGGCAAAGCCAAGGCCCGCCTCCATCACGTGGTCTTCGCAGGTGATATCATGACCAAAGTGGCGGAAGCCTTTTTCGATCCGGCAAGTGTCCATCATGTGCATGCCACACAGCTTCAGACCCATGTCCTGACCCGCTTCATAGAGCGTTTCAAACACGTGCCCCGCCATGTCGGAGGACACATAAACCTCCCAGCCCAGCTCGCCCACGTAAGTCACGCGGTGGATACGAGCCAGGCCCATGCCGATTTCGATCTGCTGCGCAGTGCCAAACGGGTTGTTCTCGTTCGATAAGTCCGCAGGCGAAACCGCATTCAGCAACTCGCGCGAGCGTGGCCCCATGACGGCCAGCACGCCTTCGCCCGGGGTGACGTCGGTGATCACGACGTTGAAATCACCCACATGGCGTTCCATCCATGTCTGGTCCGCCAGACGTGTGGCTGCCGGAGTCACCACCAGATAGGCCGTTTCGGTCAACCGAGTGACGGTCACATCCGCCTCGACCCCACCGCGGTTGTTCAGGAATTGGGTATAGACGATCTTGCCGTTCGGCACCGAGTAGTTACCGCCACCCACGTAGTTCATGAACGCCTCGGCATCGCGCCCCTCGACCCGGATCTTGCCGAAAGAGGACATGTCATACATGCCCACATTCTGGCGGATCGCCATGTGCTCTTCACGCACGTTGTCAAAGAAGTTCTGGCGGTTCCAGCTGTATTCATATTCCGGCGTCTGGCCCGCACGGGCGATCCAGTTTGCGCGTTCCCAGCCAGCAAATTCGCCCATGACCGCGCCGCGTTCCATAAGGTGCCCGTGGAATGGCGACCGGCGAACGCCACGCGCCGTTGCCTTTTGGCGGAAGGGGAAGTGATCTGCGTAAAGCAGGCCCAATGTTTCGGTCGACCGTTCAGCCAGATAGGTCTTGTTGCCCTGGAACGGCTGCATCCGGCTGATGTCCACATCGCCCAGATCAAAGGGCTTGTCGCCATCTTGCATCCACTGCGCCAGCGCCATACCCGCGCCGCCCGCCGACTGGATACCAATCGAGTTGAAACCACACGCGACCCAGACATTGTCCATCTCGGGCGCAAGGCCCAGGTGGTAAGCGTCGTCAGGGGTGAACGATTCGGGCCCGTTAAAGAAGGTGTGGATCCCCGCCTCGGCCAGCATCGGCAGACGGTTCACAGCAGCCTCAAGGATCGGCTCGAAATGGTCGAAATCTTCGGGCAGTTGGTCGAACTCAAAGTCCTTCGGGATGCCATCCACAGCCCAAGGCTTGGCGTTCGGCTCAAACGCGCCCAGCAGGATTTTACCCGCATCTTCCTTGTAGTAGGCGCATTCGTCGGGGATGCGCAGCACGGGCAATTGCTTCAGATCCTTGATGGACTCGGTCACAATGTAGAAGTGTTCGCAGGCTTGCAGCGGCACGTTCACGCCCGCCATACGGCCCACCTCGTGTCCCCACATGCCTGCACAGTTCACGATCATATCGCAGGCGATGTGACCATCGCTGCCATCCTCGCCTTTCCAGTCAACACCGGTCACCTTGCGGCCTTCTCGCACGATGTTGGTGACAGCCACACGTTCCTGCACCTTGGCCCCGTTCTGACGTGCACCCTTGGCCAGCGCCAGCGCGATGTTGGCCGGGTCGCCCTGACCGTCCAGCGGCAGATAGACACCTCCGGTCACACCGTCGATGTTCATGTGTTCGTAGCGAGCTTTGACTTCGGAGGGCGAGATTTCCTCGACATCCACGCCAAAGGACCGGGCCATACCGGCTTGACGGCGCAGCTCTTCCAGCCGCTCGTCGGTCAAGGCAGCGGTGATCGACCCGACGCGCTTGAACCCTGTGGCCACACCGGTTTCAGCCTCCAACGTACCATAGAGTTCTTGGCTATAGCGGGCCAGTTTGGTCATGTTGGCCGTTGCGCGCAGCTGGGCAATCAGACCGGCAGCGTGCCACGTGGTGCCCGATGTCAGCTGCTTGCGTTCCAGCAGCACCACGTCTTTCCACCCGAGCTTGGTCAGGTGATAGGCAACCGAACAGCCAATGACGCCACCACCAATGATGACAACGCGGGCGTTGGAGGGAAGATCAGGCATAGTACATCCTCAGACGATTATATGCCCGGCGGCTTTCAGGCGTCGGGCGATTTCAGCGATATGGGCGGGGCCAACCTCGCAACAGCCGCCCACAATGGTGGCGCCTGCGTCGATCCACGACATCGCATGGTCGGCATAGAGAACAGGGGTGAAGTCGCGCCGCGCCGACAGGCTGTCGACGGTGGGCTTGTTTTCAAGAAAATCAGACGTGATCTGTTCGAAGCCATTGGCATAGGCGCCATATGGCAGGCTGCTTGTTGTCAGCGCAGCCAGTGCAGCCGGGATCGCCTCGGGGGCCGAACAGTTGATGAGCAGTGCGCTGGCACTACCCTCTTCGGCCACCGGCACGGCATCGGCAACCGGTTCGCCCGACCGCAGTTTGGATCCGTCGCGATCATCGACGGTCAGGGCAAGCCACACTGGCAAGCCCATTGGCACGCTGGCCGCGAGAATATCACGCGCATGCGCCAAGGACGCGACCGTCTCGCAGATCAGCAAATCACACGCCGGTGCAAGCAACTCTGCCACCTCGGCGAAAAGGGGCACGGCCACATCCGAAGCGGGGTGCAGGTCCGGGCGATAACTGGCCCGCAACGGACCAATCGCCCCGGCAATGCGACCCGAACCATGTTCGCGCCGCGCCGTGCGTGCTTCGTATAGCGCGCTTTGGTGAAGGGCCGAAAACGCGCCCTCGACGGGTGTATCCGTCAGACGGTCGTGATGAATGGCGTAGCTGTTGGTGGTCGCAATCGTGGCACCTGCAGCAAAGAAATCTGCATGCACCTGCGTGACCAAGCCGGGATGATCCAGCATGATCTGTGTCGACCATAGGGGCGTGGGTTTGTCCCCGGCGCGGTGCACCAGTTCCTGCCCCATGCCACCGTCCAACAGCGTAATCTCAGCCATCAGTTCACTCCGAAAGGGATCCAATCACGCCCGCAACCGTTCGTTTTCGGGATCCCACAGCGGTTGGTCTGCTTGCACGACGGCCTTGTAGCGTTTGCCGTACATTTCGACCTCCAGCTCGGTGCCAGGCTCGGCCAGATCGGTGCGAACTACGCCAAGCGCGATGGACGCATTGATCCGATAGCCCCACGCGCCGGATGTGGTTTCACCAACAACATCGTCGCCATTCCAGATGGTGGACATGTACGGCGCGTCCTGATCACCGGCTTCGACCAACATGGTGACAAAACGCTTCTTCGACCCTTGCTGTTTCTCGGCTTGCAATGCCGCCTTGCCCGGGAAGTCCTGCGGCTTGTCCAGACGGACAAAGCGATCAAGGCCCCCTTCGAACATGGTGTAGTCGGTCGACAGGTCGCCCTTCCACGTGCGGTAGCTTTTCTCCAAACGCATGGAGTTCAGCGCATACATGCCAAACGGTGTGGCACCGGCATCGCGGATCGCCTCATAAACCTTGGCCGCCTGGTCGGTCGGTGCGTGCACCTCCCAGCCCAGCTCGCCCACAAAGGACACGCGGGCCATGGTCACGGGCACGCCCGCCACGTTTGCGGATTGATGGGTCAACCAGCCAAGGGACAGGTCGGCATCCGAGATACCCGCGAACAAATCCCGCGATTTGGGACCGGTGACCAGCATGGTGGTGACCTCTTTGGACAGGTCCGTCAGCTCAACGCCTTCCGGCGCACGGCTGGCAAGGATTTCAAAGTCATGCCACTGCGCAACGGCAGCGGTCATGATCGTGAAGTCGTCTTCGTCATGGCGGATGACCGACACCTCGGTCAGGATACGGCCCCGGCTGTCTGCGAAGTAGGACAGGTTCATCCGGCCTGCCTTGGGCAGCGCACCGGTGATCTGCTCGCGCAGGAATTCCGCAGCACCTGCACCTTTAAGCGAGTAGCGTGAGAAGCCGCACATGTCGATGACACCCACACCATCGCGCACAGCCTCGACCTCTTCCTTGATGCGGGCCTCCCACGGGCCGTTGCGATCCCAGGTCTGTGTCGCCTCTTCGGATGTGTCGTCGCCGTCCTTTGCAAACCAGTTGGCGCGCTCCCACCCGTTATAGGCGCCCATCTGGCCGCCATCGGCGACAAGACGGTCGTGGTTCGGCGACAGTTTCTTGTTCCGCCCGGCAGGCCATTCGTGATGCGGGAAGTGCATCGCATATTCGTGGCCGTATGTTTCCAGTGCTTTCGACAGGCAATAGTCGTGATCGGCGTGGTCGGTGTAGCGGCGTGGGTCAACGGCCCACATGTCCCACTCGGTCTCGCCATGCATGATCCATTCGGCAAGCGTTTTACCTGCGCCACCACCCTGAGCAATGCCGAAGGTGAACGAATGCGCCTCAAACGCGTTCTTCACGCCGGGCATGGGGCCGATCATCGGCAGCCCATCGGGCGCGTAGGGGATCGGGCCGTTGATGTTGCGACCAACGCCGGCAGTACCCAGCGCAGGCACACGCTCCATCGCGTCTTCAATGTAGAATTCCAGACGCTCCAGATCGTCCGGATAAAGCTGGAAGCTGAAGTCTTCGGGCATCGGATCGTCGGGGGTGACCCAGTGCGCCTTACAGTTCCGTTCATACGGTCCAAGGTTCAGACCGTTCTTGTCCTGACGCAGGTAATAGCTGATGTCCACATCGCGGATCATCGGCATCTTGTGACCCTTTTCCTTGGTCCATTCGGCCAATTCAGGGATTTCTTCGGTCAGGAAATACTGGTGGGACATGACCACCATGGGCACGGTGCGACCACCGAATGGTTTGAACATCTCACCCACGCGCTGCGCGTAGTAACCGGCACAGTTGGCCACGTATTCGGCGCGGATTTCGCCTTTTTCGGTCTTCACGATCCACTCGTCACCATCGCGGTCGATGCCGATGACGGGGCAGAAACGCTCAATTCGCCCACCGGCATCACGCGCGCCTTTGGCAAGGGCCTGGGTCAGCTGCGCCGGGTCGATGTCACCATCCAGCGGGTCCCAAAGACCACCGGCCAGATCATGCGTTTCCATGAACGGGTTGAACTCTTTCAACTCATCCGGCGTGCACATCTGCATCTCAAGGCCCTGATAACGACCCATGCCTGCGACGCGCTCAAACTCTTGCATCCGCTCTTTGGTATGCGCCAAACGGATCGCACCGGTGACGTGGTAGTTCATCGGATAGTCAACGTCGTCGGCCAGCGTCCGGTACATCTCGAGCCCGTAGCGCTGCATGTTCATCACGGCCCAGGAGGACGAGAAGTTCGGGCAGTTGCCCGCCGCGTGCCAGGTGGAGCCCGCCGTCAGTTCGTTTTTCTCAAGCAGAACACAATCGGTCCAACCCGCCTTGGCCAGATGGTACAAGGTTGAGGTGCCAACGACACCACCCCCGATGATGACCACGCGGGCCGTTGTTGGAAAATCTGCCATTTGAGTAGCTCCCTATTGGTCGTGTTGCGGACGTCCATCCGCAATGTCGTAGTAGTCGCCCTTGTCGGCGACAAAGATGTGTTTTTCCGTGGTGATCCCGGTCGGCCCGTCCAACGTCCCCGACATGACGGACACAGCACCGCCATCGTCCTCGTGCCGCCAGAAAAGCGACGAACCACAGCGATTGCAAAACCCACGCTGTGCCTTTGGTGAGGATTGATACCAGACCAGCGTGTCGTCGCGCGTGATCTCAAGCTGGTCGGGTGCCACTTGCGTTGCGGAGACATAGTGACCGCTCGTCTTCCGGCATTGGAGGCAATGGCAGGCAACGGAATTGCGCAGCTCTCCCGAAAGGGTATAGGCGACACCGCCACACAAGCAGCTTCCTGTCTTCATGTCAGGACCTCCCCGGCGTTGCTGATGTGCCCAGAAGGAAACCGTAGACAACGAAACATGTTGCCATCACGCGCCGGAACCAAACGTTGAACACCGCACCGATCGCGGCTCGTCCGATACCTGCGCCCAGCGCGGTAAAGCCCGAATAGCTGAGTGCGGTGATCGTCAACGCTGTTGGAATGATCTGCCACATCTGATCCCAAACGGGTACGTCCGGCTGTACGAATTGCGAAAAGGCAGCGAGATAACCCGCCACGCTCTTTGGATTGATCGTCGCAATTGCAAACGCGCGGGCGTAAACGGATTTGCCCGATTGGACGGCCAGTTTGGGCGGCGTCCGAGCCATGAGCCAACCTCGTACACCAAGATAGATCAGGAAGCCTGCTCCGATCAGCTTGGCCACGAAAAACGCGGTCGGGGATGCGATGATCAGCGCCGTAATGCCCGCTGCTGACAAGATGAGGAACAACAACGCCTGTGTCAGAATCGCAAGGACGCCGGGAAGCGACCGACGAAACCCCAGGGCCATGCCGTTGTTGATGCAATTGATAGCGTTTGGGCCGGGGGTGGTGACAAAGACCACCCAGAACATCGCGAATATGACCCAGGCTTCAAACGACATCAGTACACCGGAGGCGCAATAACCCAGATCGCGACTGCAGGCGCGTCATAGGGATTCTTCCAGCGAAAGGGCTCGCCCCGGATGCGAAAACTGTCCCCCGGTGCGATGGCATAGGTCTGGCCAGCAATCTCAAGGTCCAGACGACCGGAGATCAGATACCCCACCTCTTGTGTCGGTCGGGTGACCGCTTGGACAATCTCGCTGTGCGGCTCAAAAGTCGAGTGCACCATCTCGAAATCATCCGTCAGATCTGGCGACAGCAGTTCTTCCACCAGACCTGCCGTACGCGACCCGATGGGACGCCGTGCGCCGCTACGCACGACATAACCCTCTTCGTTGGCAGGGGCTGCGCCCCGGCGGAACAGGGTCGAGACGGCAATGTCCAATTCGGCCGCGATGTGGCGCAAATCGGTGATCGAAGGCTCGGATAAATCACGCTCGACCTGGCTGACCCAGCCCACGGATCGACCCAGTGCGTCCGCCAAATCCTGCAATGTCAGCCCACGCGCCTTCCGCAAGGCACGCAGGTCAGCGCCAAGGCTGTGGGCAATGGTTGGATCGGATTGCAGCATGAGCCGTGAAATTCCCTTTCAGAATTTCACGTAAGGGAAGTCAAAATGAAAAATCAAGATAGATTTTCATGCGCGAGCAAAAACATTCCCGAGAATCGCTGCCAATGCGTCGGCATCGCCCTGTGTGAAGGCATCCGGTTGGTCGCTATCGATATCGAGAACCGCAATCAGTTCACCCGAGGCTGACGTGATCGGTAGCACCAATTCTGAGCGCGTCGAACTTGAGCACGCGATGTGTCCCGCAAAGGCATCCACATCCGCGACCAATTGCACCTCGCCCGTCCGCGCCGCCGCGCCGCATACCCCGCGCGAGAACGGGATTTGCAGGCAGCCATGCCCACCCTGGTACGGGCCGATCTTCAACATCTCTGGGCCCGCCACACGATAGAACCCTGTCCAATCAAACCGGGCGTCGCTGTGATGCACTTCACATGCAACCGTCGCCATCAAAGCAATCGGATCGTCCTCGCCTTCGGTCAGGCTGCGGATCGTTTTGGCAAGCAGGTTGTAGTCTGGCACTGGCAGGCCCCCTTAGGTCGCATAAAACCGGGGCGCTGCCCCGGACCCCGTAGTATTTTCAGTCAGAAGAAACTCAAACGCGTTCTATGGCGACGGCCGTCCCTTCGCCACCACCAATGCAGATGGCTGCGACGCCGCGTTTGAGGTTCCGTCTTTCCAGCGCGTTCAACAGCGTGACAATGATGCGGGTGCCGGATGCACCAATCGGGTGACCCAAAGCGCAAGCGCCTCCGTTCACATTCACGATCTCGTGGTCGAGGCCCATTTCACGCATGAACGCAAGTGGCACAACAGCAAAGGCTTCGTTCACCTCCCACAAATCCACGTCACCCTTGCTCCAACCGATGCGATCCAGCAGCTTTTGCGCAGCGGGCACAGGTGCCGTGGTGAACAAGCCGGGGGCCTGCGCGTGGCTTGCGTGACCTAGGACACGGGCCCTTACAGTCATGTTCTGCGCCTCAGCCATCTCCTCGGACGCCAGGATAAGTGCGGCGGCCCCATCCGAGATTGAAGACGAATTGGCCGCTGTAACGGTGCCGCCATCCCGGAAGGCTGGTTTCAGATGCGGAATTTTGTCCGGTCTTGCGCTGCTCGGCTGTTCATCCGTGTCCACGGTCATGGAACCCTTGCGTGTTGAAATCTCGACCGGCGTCACTTCTCCGGCAAAGGCTCCTGACTGGATCGCGGACTGTGCCCGGCTCAGCGACGCAAGCGCGTATTCGTCCTGCACCTCACGTGTGAATTGATAGGCTTCAGCGCAATCCTCGGCAAAGGTGCCCATCAAGCGGCCCTTGTCATAGGCATCTTCGAGACCGTCCAGAAACATGTGATCGATCACCTGCCCATGGCCCAACCGCGCGCCACCCCGCATCTTGGGCAGCATGTATGGTGCATTTGTCATGCTCTCCATCCCACCAGCAGCCATAGTGCTAGCATGGCCCAATGCGATTTGGTCGAAGGCAATCATCGCCGCTTTCATACCTGACCCGCACATCTTGTTCAGCGTCGTGGCGGGAACATCTTCTGCCAGACCGGCTGCAAACCCCGCCTGACGCGCAGGGGCCTGACCCTGACCTGCAGGCAGAACGCAGCCCATCAACACCTCATCCACGGTCGTCACACCGGCCTCGCCTATTGCGGCCTTGATCGCGATCCCGCCTAGGGCAGAAGCAGACATGTCTGACAATGCCCCTTGAAACCCACCCATGGGTGTGCGCGATGCGCCGGCGATCACAACTGGTTTCATGCTTTGGGTCTCCTGTCAGAGGGTGGCAACCGAATAGTAAGGATTGCGGCCTAGACAGACAATGTAACCAGAGAATTGCAAGAGGGCGCGCATGGATCTTCGCAGCCGATCAGAAGACAGCCTGCAAGTGGTGTCTGTACATGACAGCCGCATTGACGCGGCTGTAGCCATTGAATTCAAAGAAGCAATGCGCAGTGCGACCGACAGCGGCGACGATACCGTTGTACTGGATCTCAGCGAGGTTCAGTTCATTGATTCGAGTGGCCTCGGGGCAATCGTCGCAGCCATGAAACAGATGGGTCAATCACGCAAATTGGCCCTCGCTGGCTTGACGCCGACGGTGGAGAAAGTGTTCCGCCTGACGCGAATGGACAGTGTTTTCCCAGTTTTCCCCACACTTGACGGTGCGATTGCCGAACTGAAGACCTAACCTTGTCGACCCAGATGAAAGTCCGTTCGATGACACGTACAACATTCTTGCCCGCATTTCATATTTCGGTGGTGAGTGGTCAGATGGCCGTCAGATCCGCGCTTGGCCAACTGCTGGACGGGCTGAAACCATTGTCCCTTGATGTCGAGGAAGCAGGAACAGTCGAACTGGTGATGGCAGAGGCACTCAACAACATTGTCGAGCATGCCTATCCTGAGAACCAGGAAGGTGGACCAATCGATATCACATGTGCGCATGCATCGGACGGTCTGCACCTGACGGTCGTGGATTCGGGGCGGGCGATGCCTGACGGTCAGACACCCGTGGGAATTGCTGCCGATATCAACGTGGACTTGTGCGACATGCCAGAGGGCGGCTTCGGCTGGTTCCTGATCAAGGATCTGGCCAAGGACGTGACGTATAAGCGTCAGGACAAAGAAAACCAGTTGCAACTGCGCCTCGCCGTGGCGCTGGCTTAGTCTCTTGATGCCCCACGGCGCGCTGGATTCCGCAAAACAGCCCACAGCGGACCACATTCCTGCCCGAATCCTTTGGCATACCGATACCTGTAGCTGCAAATAGCTTCCCTCGGTGTCGCGTGTAATTGCCCCCACCCAGTGCGCGGCACCGAGGATCTTCTCCCCCAATTCTTCTGTGGACAAGACAACCGCGACAGTTAGGTTGCCCGGTGCAATCAGACTATGGGGATTTCCATGCGCGACTTTCACCTGCCCGGCCGTTCACCTGTTCTTGCATCGTCCGGCATGTGTGCCACGTCACACCCGCTTGCTTCCCAAATAGCCGTGGAAATCCTGAAAGCAGGCGGCAACGCCATGGACGCAGCCATTGCCGGAGCGATCTTGCTGGGGATCTGTGAACCTCAGATGACCGGGATCGGAGGTGACTGTTTCGTCCTGTGGTCTGATGCGGACGGCAATGTGCAGTCGCTCAATGGATCCGGGCGCGCGCCCAAGGCGCTTGATGCCGCAGAGTTGCGGGCGGCGGGCGAAACAACAGTTCCACCCTATGGCGCACATGCCGTCACAATACCGGGCGCCATCGATGCCTTCTGCACCTTATCCGACCGCGTCGGTCGATTGGGCCTCGACCGCATTCTGGCGCCAGCAATCCACTATGCCGAAACCGGCGTCCCCGTCGCCCCCCGCGTCGCCTTTGATTGGGCCAAGGACGAAGCTGTCCTTCAGGGGTCCGCCCGCGACACTTACCTTGTAAACGGCGCTGTCCCGACAACTGGTCAGATGTTTGCCGCGCCGAAACAAGCAGACGTCCTGCGCCGCATCGCCAAAAACGGGCGCGACGCCTTCTATGGTGGAGAAGTGGCCGAAGACATGCTTGCCACCCTCAACGCCCTGGGGGGCAAGCACACAGCGGAAGACTTCGCATCGACCAAATGCACAGATACCACGCCGATCAGCAGCAGCTATCAGGGCCGCGACCTGATCGAACACCCGGCAAACGGGCAAGGTGCAACAGCGAACCTGATGCTCAATATCCTTGAGCATTTCGACGTCGCGGATATGGACCCGTGGGGTACCCAGCGCGCGCATATCGAGGCAGAAGCCGCCAAGCTCGCCTACGACGCCCGCAACCGCTTTATCGCAGATGCGGACTATGCCACGCGCATGGACCACATGATGTCGCCGGAAACAGCGGCACAGCTCGCCGCGCTGATCGAGCCGGGCAAGGCAATGCCAAACGCCACAACGCTCAGCGAACAGGTGCACAAGGACACAATCTATATCACGGTCGTGGATCGCGACGGCATGGCGGTTTCGCTGATCTATTCGATTTTCCACGGGTTCGGATCAGGTATCGCCAGCGACAAGTTCGGTATCCTGTTCCAGAACCGCGGCGCCGGCTTCACACTGGAAGAAGGGCACCCGAACGAGCTGAAAGGTGGCAATCGCCCGATGCACACGATCATCCCCGGGATGCTGGCCAAAAACGGCAAACCGATCATGCCATTTGGCGTGATGGGCGGGGCATACCAGCCCAATGGGCACGCGCGCTTTGTCTCAAACCTCACGGATTTCGGCCTCGACCCGCAAACGGCAATCGACGCACCGCGCGCCTTCTCAGATGCGGGCGACATGAAGGTCGAACGGGGCTATTCCGATCAGGTCCGGTCAGAGCTTGCCGATCTTGGCCACAAAGTCAGCATCCCCGACACCGCAATCGGCGGCGCACAAGCAATCCTGATCCGAGACGACGGCGTGCTGGAAGGCGCAAGCGACCCTCGCAAAGACGGCGGCGCGCTGGGATACTAGGAACCGGGTAAGGCGGAGGTGTCCTCCGCCCCGCACGTCAATTCAGTTGGAAATGCAGCGGATAGGATCCGTCCTCAAACGGACCAAACAAATCCGGAATGTCCGGGTGATCCACCGGTTGCCCGGAATAGTCGGCCACGAGGTTTTGCTCAGACACATAAGCCACGTAATAGCTTTGATCATTTTCGGCCAGCAGGTGATAGAACGGCTGCGCCTTTTTGGGGCGGCTGTCCTCGGGGATTGCCTCGTACCACTCTTCAGTATTCGAGAACTCGGGGTCCACGTCAAAGATCACCCCGCGAAAAGGATGCTTCTTGTGGCGGACCACCTGGCCCAAGTGATATTTTGCGCGTGTTCTAAGCATAACATTGCGCCCCCTAAGGCACGTGACTACACGGTGCAAGGGACACTTGTCCATTAATTGAGCACAATTTCGCTGGAAACAGTTTGTGAACATTGCCTTAACAGTCCTGCAAATCGTGGCCCCCGTATTCCTGCTGGCAGGGATCGGATTCGCATGGGTAAAGATCGGGCTGGAATACCGTATTCAGTTCGTCACGCAGCTGGCCATGACCCTCTCATTGCCCTGCCTCATTTTCGTCTCCCTGATGCGGACACAGATTGATCCTGCCGCCTTGGCAGCCTTGTCCATCGCATCGATCGTCGCCTACGCCGCCGTCACTGTGGTCATGTTGGCACTGGTGCGCATGGCGCGTCTGAACACACGCACATATGCTGCCCCGCTCATCTTTGGAAACACCGGCAATCTCGGCCTGCCCCTCGCCCTTTTTGCGTTCGGCGATGTCGGGCTCAGCTATGCGATCATCGTGTTCGCCATCATGGCACTGTGGTCTTACACTTTTGGCATCTGGCTGGTGGCTGGGGCTGGCTCATTCGGCAAGGTGCTGCGCGAACCGCTGGTATGGGGCACTGTTCTCGGCGCACTGTTTCTGTGGCAGGGCTGGCAGACACCAACCTTTCTGACGAACGCGCTTGACCTGATCGGGCAAATGGCGATCCCCATGATGCTGATCACACTGGGCGTCGCCGTGGCCCGGCTGTCGACCAAGGGATTGCTGCAAGCTGCGGGGCTATCCGCGATCAAGCTGGCCCTGTGCACCGGCATTGCGTGGGTCGTTGGGCGGTTCTTCGCCCTCGATCCAATTGCGTTCGGGGTGCTGGTTCTTCAGGTCGCTACACCCGTCGCAGTGACGTCATATCTGCTTGCAGAAAAGTATGGCGCGCAGTCCGAAAAGGTCGCGGGACTCGTCGTTGCCTCCACCCTGATGGCGGTCGCGGCACTGCCTTTGATCCTCGCACTGGTCCTTTGACAAAACGTGATTTCCACGCGGCTCATTTTCCTGTAAACTTACAAAAAAAACATAAAAGCGAGTGAGGCAGATGAGCAGACTCTTTCGCGCAATGGCTTTGGTTCTTTTGGCTGCCAGCTGTGGTGGCGGGTCGGGCACGGCCCCCAACCAGCTGGACAACGCCTGTTCCATTGTCCGTGAGCGCCCTGAATACCTTCGCGCCTTCAAGGCGGTTGAACGCAAATATGGTGTGCCGGTGCATGTGCAGATGGCAACCATCTATCAGGAAAGCAAATTCGTGTCGGATGCGCGCCCCCCGTATCGCTATGCGGCTGGCGTCATTCCCACGGGCCGCATTTCAAGTGCCTTTGGCTACAGTCAGGCCCTGGACGGAACATGGGATGAATATCTTACATCCACCGGCAAGCGCGTGGCCCGACGCGATCGTATCCGCGACGCAACGGACTTCATGGGCTGGTACATGGCGGAAACCAACGCACGGCTGGGCATTCCGCTCAGCGACACCCGCAACCAGTACCTTGCCTACCACGAAGGACGCACGGGCTATACACGCGGCAGCTACCGCAACAAGGCATGGCTGATGCGTGTTGCAGGTGAGGTCGATGCAAGGTCCGATTTGTACGCGCGGCAGCTACGGTCCTGCTAGGGCCCGAAGTTAATCTGACGTGCGACGCGGCGCATCAAACAGGCGGTTCGACAGTGATCCGCCTGTTTGCAGCTCACCCAGAACAACGGTTGTCTGCCCCCCGCCACTGTCATTCACGACCCATTGGCGCAATTGCACCGGGTTGCCGGTGAACTTCATCTCGATATTCCCGTATTCCGGATGCTCAGGGTCCTGCGCCGTGACAACCGTTGCCGTACCATCAAAGTCATGCCCAACCACCATGTTGGCCTGACCAAGGTTCACGTTGCGCGCCAGGATCAGCGATAGCGGTGTCCGGCGCAGCGGGTAGGTCTCGGGCGGTTGGTTCGACTTTGAATCGACGATGTAAACCGCGTTCGCACTCGCAACCATCAGCGTCTCGTTGGGTGCGTTATACTCAAACCGCATCTTGCCGGGACGCTTGATATAGATTTTCCCGGTATCAACGGTCCCATCATCATTGATCTGCGTAAACGTGCCTTCCGCCGTGCGCAAATCGTTCAGATAGCCTGAAATCGCATTCAGCGGCAGCTTGTCGGCCCACGCAGCCTGTGCTGTTACCACCGCGATAGAAATCGCTGCCATCCGGGTCCAAAGGGTCATATCGCCCACCTTTCACATCTTGGTCTTGGCGATGATATAGGCCGCCACGGCCTGTTATACGATATCAACAGGCCATACGAGGCGGCAGGTCCCCGCTTACCCCTGTTCCGGCACCAGGATTTCTCGCTTGCCCACATGGTTGGCCGAGCTGACAACACCTTCGTCCTCCATCTGCTCAACCAGACGCGCTGCCTTGTTGTAGCCGATGGCCAGTTTCCGCTGGATGTACGAGGTTGAGCATTTGCGATCCTTGATCACAATCGCAACCGCCTGATCATACAGCGCGTCTTCGCCATCCGTGTTTCCACCTAGACCCAGAACAGCATCAATGTTGCTTTCCTTGTCCTCGGACGGACCCTCAACCACACCCGACACGTAGTCCGGCGCACCAAAGGCCTTGAGGTGGTTCACGATCTCTTCGACTTCCTCATCGCTCACAAACGGGCCGTGGCACCGGGTGATCTTGGCGCCTCCGGCCATGTACAACATGTCGCCCATGCCCAAGAGCTGCTCGGCCCCCATCTCGCCCAGAATGGTGCGCGAGTCGATTTTCGAGGTGACCTGGAAGGAAATCCGCGTCGGGAAGTTCGCCTTGATCGTACCGGTGATCACATCGACCGACGGGCGCTGCGTCGCCATGATCAGGTGGATACCCGACGCCCGCGCCATCTGCGCCAAACGCTGGATACACGCCTCGATCTCTTTGCCGGCAACCATCATCAGGTCGGCCATCTCATCCACGATGACCACGATATAGGGCATCGCTTCGGGCGCGAATTCTTCGGTCTCGAACACGGGTTCACCCGTCTCGTCATCAAACCCGGTCTGCACCGTGCGGCTGAACATCTCGTCCTTGGCCAGCGCCTCTTTCACCCGGCCATTGTAGCCATCGATGTTGCGCACGCCCATCTTGGACATCTTGCGATAGCGCTCTTCCATCTCACCCACGACCCATTTCAGGGCGACAACCGCCTTTTTCGGGTCGGTTACAACAGGCGACAGCAGGTGCGGAATGCCGTCATAAACGCTCAGTTCCAGCATCTTGGGGTCGATCATGATCAACCGGCATTCCTCGGGGGTCAGCTTGTAGAGCAGCGATAGGATCATGGTGTTGATCGCCACCGACTTACCGGAACCCGTCGTACCAGCAATCAGCAGGTGAGGCATCTTGGCCAGGTTTGCCACAACCGGATCACCACCAATATCCTTGCCCAAGGCAAGCGGCAGCTTCTGGTTGCCATCGCCAAAGTCGCGGCTGGCAAGGATTTCGCGCAAAACAACTTTTTCGCGGTTCTCGTTCGGCAGTTCGATACCGATTACGGACCGGCCCGGCACCGTAGACACACGGGCCGACAGGGCGGCCATGGACCGGGCAATATCATCGGCCAGACCAATCACGCGGCTGGCTTTCAAACCGGGCGCGGGTTCCAACTCGTACATGGTGACAACAGGACCCGGACGGACCGATACGATCTCGCCCTTCACGCCATAATCATCCAGCACGTTCTCAAGCATGCGCGCGTTTTCTTCCAATGCCTCGTCACTCAGATGGTGGCGCTGCACCACGCTAGGGCTTTCCAGCAGGCTCAGGGGCGGCAATTCGAAACCGGGATGCGTATCCTCAAAGCTCAGCTTGGGCTGCGCTTCCAATTGCGCCCGGGTGCTGGGTTGCACCGGCTTGCGGGTTGGTTGCTGCACAACCTTGCGCGGTTCAGCCACCGGGATGGCAGGGGCCGCTTCAACAGGCTCGGGAATGGGGGCGTCCAGTTGCTCGGGCTCAGGGGCATAATCTTGCACAGGCTCGGGCACATAATCTTGCGCGAGCTCATGTGCATATGCCTCCGGCGCGGCCGTCAAAGGTGGTTCTGCCCGGCCCAGTGACGCAGCAGCGGTCAGCGGTGGCTCTGGCGGCAGGATCGGCTGCGGCGCCGTATTCAACACCAGCGGATCCGGTCCGCGCCCACGGCCCTTTGTCAACGGTGCGACGCTTTCCGCCTGAACAGCCGGGTTCGACCGCACACGCGCCTTGATCACATCGGCAATCTTCGTCTTGATCCGCTCGTCGCCGGGGCCCTCGCCCACATCCACGTCGCTGTAGGTCTCGATCAGTTCCTGTTCGGGCATCTCGTCCGGCATCTGCTCGGGGCGCTTGATCAGCCCCGGCATCCGCGACAACAGGCTCGGCTTGGGCTGTTCCTCGACAAGTGGCTCATCGTAGACAGGCATCTCGGGCGCTGCGGCGGCATAGGCTTCAGCCTCCGCAGCTTCGGCTTCGCGCACGGCACGGCGATCGGCCTGACGCTCTTGCATGGTCCGCGCAGCCTGCACTGCACCGCTCGCGCCACGGCCCAGAACGGTCATCAGCAGGGCATAGGCCATGACCAGCCCAACCAGCAGGAAACGGGCCAGACGGGCAACTTCCGCACGGGTGAAGCCCAAAACAAATGCTCCGAACACCACGATACCGATACCCATCAAGAGCGACATCAACTTGACGGTAAAGCTCGATCCAACGGGCAGCACCGTCAGGATAAAGGCCATGACGGTATCGCCAAACAGGCCGCCCAAACCGAAGCCATGGGTCGCTTGCCACACCTCCCCCGGTTGCAGGGTCGCGGCATAGATCGACCCGAATGCAATCGCGATGGGGGCAAAGATCAAACGGCCCAGCGCCCGTTCGGTCCCCAAATGCAGGCCAAAACGCACACCCCAGGCCATCAGCACAATGGAAATGCCAAACACGCCCCAGCCGCCAATCATGAACAGAGGTGCGGCAATCGAGGCGCCCGTGCGACCCAGCCAGTTCTGCACCGGCGCATCGGTCGAGGCCATCCAGTTCGGATCATCCGGCGTATAGCTCAGCATCATGGCCGCCGCGATCAGGCCCGCGATCAGCAGACCAATGCCCACCAATTCGCGCCCGCGTTTTTCCAACGCCGCCTGCATTCCGTGGTCAAAAAGCGGATCCCGCCGTGTCTGATATGCCATGCTTCGCCTCGTCTTTTCTTATGTGGCGTAAAGAACGTCACGAATGGCCGTCAGGCCCCGCTCCGTCTCAGCCCTTGGGGCCACAAGTGCAGCCCTGATAAACTCATGTCCGGGATTGAACTCATCGATCTCACGCGCCAGATACGCGCCCGGCAGCACCCGCACGCCGGTCTCTTTCCACAGCTTCAACGCCGCCGCCTCGCCATCACCCACAGGCAGCCATAGGAAAAAACCGGCTTCGGGCGACATGTATCCCGGCACATGGCCAAGAATGCGGTCGGCCATGTCGTACTTCTCGTGATACTGCGCGCGGTTCTCGATGACATGCTCTTCATCCGCCCAAACCGCCGCCGCCGCGTGTTGAAGCGGTGAAGGCAACGGCGTGCCCGCATAGGTGCGCAACTGCTTGGCCTCACGAATGGTCGCAGGCCCACCCACGATGAACCCGGACCGCAAACCCGGAAGGTTTGACCGCTTGGACAGCGAGTGAAATGCCACGACCCGCTCAGGGTTCGCATCGCCGATACACTCCAGCACGCCTACGGGCGGCTCATCGCGGTAAATCTCGGAATAGCACTCGTCGGCAAAGACCTGGAAATCGTACTTCTCTGCCAGCGCGATCAAATCCTGCCAATACTCCTTGCCCGCAACGGCCCCCTGCGGGTTCGCAGGCGAACACATGTAACAGGCCACGGTGCGGTTCAGAATCTCCGGGTCGACCGTAGTGTAATCAGGCAAATGCCCCGTCTCAGCCGTCGCAGGCACCAACACCGGCTCCGCCCCCGCCGAAATCGCGGCCAGCATATAGACTTGGTAAAACGGGTTCGGCATCAACACGACCGGCTGCTGCCCGTTCTTCACCTCCGGGCACAACGCCATACCGGCGTTATACAAGCCCTCACGCGTGCCATTCAGGGGCATCACGTTCGCATCGGCATCCATCGACACGCCATAGCGGCGGCCCAGCCAATCACAAAACGACTGCCGCAGTTCTGGCAAACCTTCGTTCGGCGGATAGTTGTTAAAGCCCGCCGCATGCTCGGCGATCACATCCGTGACCCAAGCCGGAAAAGCGTGTTTCGGCTCGCCAATGGTCATATGCACAACGTCGCCACCCGGATCGTGATGATCCAAAAGGGCGCGCAAACGCGGGAACGCATAAGCCGGAAGGTTCGAAAACCGCTCGGGAAACTTCATCAAACTGCCTCAGGTTCGGGATCATTTTCGCCCCGTTTGCCTGAATGTACCCCAAGCGTGACTCCCTCGTCCAGAAAAACCACTCCAAATCGTCACCTTGTGGCAAATCCGCCAATCAGCCCCTTCTTCTGACTGAAAATACCTTGGGGGAGGCCCAAGGCCGGGGGCAAAGCCCCCAATAAAATATGGTGTCGCCGCAAGGCGGCCTTTGGATCAGCCCAAAGCCGCCTCTGCCGCAACCCCCAGACGCAACAGCGCCTCTTCCCCGTTTTGCATACCCATCATCATCAGACCACAGCTCGGCACGCCCGTCGGCAAGGTCAGGGCACAGATGCCCATCAAGTTGCCAACACGCGTGTTCCGCAAGGCCAGCAGGTTCTCGGTCTTGTAGTATTCACTATCACTGTTCAGCCGCTCCAGATTCGGCGGCAGAATCGGGGCGGTCGGCGCCAGCATGGCATCATAGGGCGCAACCGCCACATCCCACGCCTGCCGCACTGAGTCCAGCTTGGCCCAGGCTGCATTGTAGTCCGGCGCGCTGAAATCCTTACCTAGTCGGAACCGCTGCAATATCTCGGAATACATCGCATCCGGCTGCGCCTCGATCACATCCCGCCACAACCCATAGACCTCGCCCGGCATCAACGGCCCGGCTTGCGCCATGGCCTCCTCCAACTCCGGCACCTCCAGCGGCTCAACCTCTGCTCCGGCTGCCCGCAAACGTTCGACAGCATCTTCAAATGCGGCCTTCGGCGCATCACGAATATCGTCCAACACAACGGTTTTCAGCACCGCAAACCGCCGACCTCTCAAGGACGCACCACGCAAATCCCCCGGATCGCGCCCCTCAAGCGCGGCCATCAGCAACGCCGCGTCCTCAACCGTCCGGGTCAGTGGCCCCACGGTGTCAAACTTCAGCGACAGGGGCACACACCCTTCCAGCGACAACCGCCCATGGGTCGTCTTCAAGCCCACCAGATCGTTCCAGGCCGACGGGATACGCACCGACCCACCCGTGTCAGACCCAATGGCCGCCGGCGCCAACCCAAAGGCAACTGACGCCGCAGCACCCGAGGATGACCCACCCGGCACAGCATCCGCATCATTCACACACGGGGGCGTCGCGGTGGACGGGTTGTACCCAAGACCGGAAAACGCAAGCTCGCTCAAATGCGTCTTGCCCAGACACACCAACCCCATCGCCGTCGCATTCTGCAAAACGACGGCATCCCGGTCCGGCACCCGGCCCGCCAACAGCTTGGACCCAGCTTCGGTCCCGTCGCCTGCCGTATCAAACAGGTCCTTCCAACTGATCGGCACACCGTCCAGCAAGGATAAGCGTGCACGGGCCTTGGCCCGGACAGACGCCGCCTGCGCCTCGGCCATCGCGCGATCTTCGGTCAACCGGGCATAGATGCGGTCCGACAATTCATGCGCCTTGATCCGCTCAAGAAAGGCTTGGGTCAAATTGACGGGATCGACCTCGCCAGCCCCAATGGCGCGGCCCAAATCCGCTGCACTCTTGTTCAACCACGCCTGCATGTCCTGCCCTCCGTCCGCTTTGTTCGGACGGTAGCGACGCGACAACGCA
The DNA here is from genome assembly GCF_014651375.1 of Tateyamaria omphalii. Classification (GTDB taxonomy): domain Bacteria; phylum Pseudomonadota; class Alphaproteobacteria; order Rhodobacterales; family Rhodobacteraceae; genus Tateyamaria; species Tateyamaria omphalii. Next base: position 584,588 of record NZ_BMWT01000001.1, on the reverse strand, counting down.
TGGACAATCCCAAGCACCCGTCCATATTGCGCGACATGACGCATGACAGCGATATCCTGATCGTCGGCGGCGGGCTGTCTGGCCCAATTCTCGCCCTCGCCCTCGCACAAACCGGACAGCGTGTGACCGTGATCGACGCGCTCACGGAAAAGGTCCGCAAGAACGCGACCTTTGACGGGCGCAGCTATGCGGTTGCTCTGACATCGCAACGGTTGCTTGAAGGGGTTGGCGTCTGGGACGCCATCGCTGACAACAGCCAGCCCATCCTTGAGATCAAGGTCACGGATGGCCGCGCCTGCCAAGGGCCATCGCCCTTCTTCATGCATTTCGACCATGCCGAGATCGAGGAAGGCCCGATGGGCTACATGGTGCAGGACCGGCACATTCGGCGCGAACTTCTGGACGCGATGGCCGCCACGGATGGCATCACGCACCTGTCGGGCGAAACGGTGACAGCGCAGCATATCGATCCCGCCGCGGCATCGGTCACGCTGGCCTCCGGCAAGGTTCTGACGGGCCAACTTCTGATCGGGGCCGACGGGCGCAGCAGTGGAACGGCGGAACGGGCGGGGATCAAACGCACCGGCTGGGGCTATGGTCAAACGGCGCTGGTCAGCGCCATCGCTCATGAGAAACCCCATCATGGGATCGCGCACCAGTTCTTCATGCCCCCGGGGCCTTTGGCGATCCTGCCCCTGACGGGCAATGTCAGCTCCATCGTCTGGAGCGAAACGGCGGAGACCGCGGAAGCGTTCAATGCGCTGCCGGATGCGGACTACCTGACGATGCTACGCCCGCGCTTTGGCGACTTTCTGGGTGAGATTAGCCTTGCAGGCCAACGCTACACCTACCCGCTGTCCCTGTCGCTGGCACATAGACTGGCAAGCGATCGACTGGCATTGATCGCAGACGCAGCGCACGGCGTGCATCCAATTGCGGGGCAAGGTCTGAATGCCGGCATGCGCGACATTGCAGCGCTGGCAGAGGTAATTACGGACGCGGTGCGTCGGGGCGAGGACCCGGGCAGCATCGCCGTACTTCAGCGATACGAAGAATGGCGGCGCTTTGACAATACTACGCTTGCGCTTGCCACAGACGGGTTCAACCGTTTGTTCTCAAACGATAATACACTCATGCGAAGTGTACGTGACATCGGCATGGGCGTTGTGAATGCCTTGCCCGGCCTGCGCCGCAGTTTCATCCGCGAAGCTGCCGGACTGACCGGAGAGTTGCCGCGCCTGATGCAGGGCCAGCCCCTCTGAGAGTAAGGCGGAGGTACCCTCCGCCGGGCGCACGGCACGTGCGCCTTACAGTTTGAAAACATCACTTCCAGAGCATCGTCGCTGGGTCGCAGCAAGCTGCGCCTTACCTGGCTATCGTAAGGCGGACGTGTCGTCCGCCCCGCGCGTCAGTCCAACTTGCGCGCCTCATCTTCCAGCATGACTGGAATGCCGTTGCGGATGGGATAGGCCAACTGCGCCGTCTCGGAAATCAGCTCTTGCTTCTCGGCATCATAGCGCAGGGTCACATGGGTGAGTGGGCAGATCAGCGCCTCCAGCACCCGACGATCAATTTCCGTGCTCATTGCATCATTTCCCCTTCACCGCCACGCAACGCAAACTCGATCAGAGTGATCAAGGTTTCGCGACGGGTACTGAGGGACGGCGCTTCGAGCAAGGCCTGTTTATCCTCGGGGTCAAAGTCCAGCATCATCGACAATGAATTGATCAGCAATTCGTCATCCGCGTCCTTCAACGTCTCCCAATCCGCCGACAAGGATTGCGCAGCAAAATAGCGCCCCAGAAGGTCCAGGAACGTGGGCCGATCAAAACTTGGGTCTTCCTCGCAGCGGCCCTGATCACGGTCAAAACCAAACCATGATACTTCACACCGACGATAGGGCGTAAATCCATCCACCTCATCCTGCACCCGAAAGCGCGAGATGCCACTCAGGGTGATTAGGTACCGGTTGTCCTCGGTCTCGGAAAACTGTGTGACCCGGCCCGCGCAGCCAATCGTTTGCAGCCCATTGCCCTTGCGCCCTTCCACCTCATTCGGCTGCACCATACCGATCAGGCGGTGCGGTGTTTTCAAAGCATCATCAAGCATTTGCAGATAGCGTGGCTCGAAGATGTGCAAGGGAAGGCGCGCCCGCGGCAACAGAAGTGCCCCCGGCAATGGAAAGACCGGGATCACGCCGGGAAGGTCAGCCACTTTGATCATGGGATGTCAGCTAGCCCGGGAAACGGATCAGGCAAATATCATTGAGCTCAAACGACGACGTCCGTTCAGAACAATTGGATCGTTTGGCTTGAGCGCGTCGAATATGGTGAAAAGCTGGTCCTTGGCAGCGCCGTCGCTCCACTCGCGATCCCTGCGGAAGATCTCGAGCAATTCATCGACTGCCGCCTCGGCATCTCCGCTGGCATGCAGCGCCTGTGCCAGATCAAAACGGGCCTGCAGGTTGCTTTCATCGGCCTCGACCGCTGCGCGCAACTCGGCAACCGGGCCTGCATCTTCGGCCTGACGGGCCAATTGCAACTGGGCATGGGCGGCTTCAACCTCGGCACTCTCGGAGATTTCTGCGGGCGCGCCGTTCAGGATCGCCTCGGCTTGATCCAGATCGTCCATCGCGATATGCGCGCGGACAAGCCCGCCATAGGCACCTGCATGGTTGGGGTCTTCTCCAAGGATCGCGGCAAAGGTCTGGGCCGCATCCACGGCAGCACCTTCAGTGAGCATTTCTTCGGCTGCAGCTACGGCATCGTTCAGGTTGTCGCCGGGTGCTTCGCCGCCCGCCGCCTTGATCACACGGTCCACGAACTCGGTGATTTCGGACCCCGGCACCGCGCCCTGGAACCCATCCACCGGCTGGCCCTGCCAGAAAGCGTAGACCGTCGGGATCGACTGGATGCGCAGTTGGCCCGCGATCATCTGTGCTTCGTCCACGTTGATCTTGACCATCTTGACGGCGCCCTTGGCCGCCTTGACCGCATCCTCGAGCATCGGCCCAAGCGTTTTGCACGGGCCACACCAAGGCGCCCAGAAATCGACGATCACCGGCACGGTCTGGCTGGCTTCAACCACATCCTGCATGAAGCTTGCTTCGGAGCCGTCCTTGATCAGGTCGGCGTCATCGGGGCCTGCGGACAATCCCAAATCCATCATCGTGTCATTCCTTCTTGGCGCGGCGGGTCGCGCTTTATATGGACCCGCAGGCGTCCGGTGCCAAGCCACTAAGGTCAATCTGCATCAACGGCAGGGTTCGACCTGCAATGGCTTCGGACGGAACGCCCCCGATCACACGCGCGCCCATGCGTTCATAAAACGGCACTGCATCCGGGTCCGCTTCTATCTGCATCGTTTTGGCACCCTTCGCGCGGGCCTGATCAATTGCCCAGGTCACAAGGGCACGCCCGACACCTTTGCCCATTCCCTCGGGGGCCACAAACAGCTTGTCGAGTTCGGCACCATCCTCACACACCACCAGCTTGCACAGACCCTGCGGACCGTCGCTGTCAAACACGCGCAGTTCGCCGGTCTCAACATCTTTCGGTGTCAAAACCAGAACGGCACGAGCTGCCTGCATGAAGTCTTCATCATAGCCCCAATGGGCCTTTGACCGATGCATCAGATCGGTCAGTGCGTCCAACTCATCAAGACGTGCAGGACGGATCAAAGGTCGAAGCTCGCAAAGACCGGAGCGTGGTCGCTGGGTTTTTCCCAGCCACGGGCGTCGCGCAGGATACGGCTGGAGTGGGCGGCGTTCGAGATGTCGGGGGTGGCCCAGACGTGATCCAGGCGGCGTCCCTTGTCAGCGGCGTCCCAATCCTTGGCGCGATAAGACCACCAGGAATAGAGCTGCCCCTCGGGGATGTCGGCCCGTGTGACGTCGATCCAGCCGCCTGCGTCTTGGGTTTCGGCAAGATGCTCGACCTCGATCGGCGTGTGGCTGACGACTTTCAGAAGCTGTTTGTGGGACCACACATCATCTTCGCGCGGGGCGATGTTGAGGTCACCCACGAGGATGGATTTCTGCGGTTTGTCGCCATGGAACCAGTCGCGCATGTCGGTGAGGTAGTCGAGTTTCTGGCCAAACTTCTCGTTCTTTTCCCGATCCGGCACATCGCCCCCGGCGGGGACATAGAAGTTGTGGACCGTCACGCCGTTTTCGAGTTGTCCGGCAATGTGACGCGCGTGGCCAAGGCCCGCGAAATCCTGTGCGCTGGATTCGACCATGGGGATTTTCGACAGGATCGCGACCCCGTTGTAGCCTTTGTCCCCCCGCGCAACCATGTGGGTGTAGCCCAGCGCCTCGAACCCTTCGCGCGGGATCTTGTCGACGGGGCTTTTGCATTCTTGCAGGCACAGCACATCGGGGCCTTCTTCCTTGAGCAGCTTGAGCACGATGGGTTCGCGCAGGCGGACCGAATTGATGTTCCAGGTGGCGAGGGTGAAGGGCATGGGCGGCTCCAGAAATCCGGGTTTGGAGGCCAGAGTAGACGCCGGAAACCGCAGTCTCCACCCGGAAAATGCGTTTTGTCCCCGCGGGGACAAGCCCTTCGCCCTGTTCACGGGATTTCAATGATTTCGTTATTGTCACGACGTGACAGTAGGTTGGGTGTGCGGACGGTGGATTATGCCGGTTTTAACCGGTGCGGAGACAGACTGACCCACGAAGGCGGGCGGCTTCGCGGATCAGGCCCGGCACTAACTGCACTTGATCAGCTCGTTTGATCATGCTCGGCAGACAGATCGTAAATGCCGCCAGTGAGCCAGGCAGGCCAATCCCGTTCGAAAAAGGATTTCGCATTGGGGTCAAAAGCGCGGTTGGGGCGGGTCGAGATCACCATGTCTGTGCCGTCGAGCCGCACGAGGATTTGTTCGCGCATATCTGCATCACGTTCGGGGCGAAACCTGACATGTGGCAACGGCCCTGTCCGGGCCATGGGCAAGGCGGTGCCTGCCAGATCGCATATGGCCCGTGCCCCCCGGCTGCCCCCGCCGTTCGAGATGTAGTGATCAAGGGCGGTCAAAACAGCCTCGGACGCGAGGGCCATTTGTTGCCATTGCAGGGCACGACCAATTTCATTTTCACGCGTGTATGCAATTCCGTTCTGGCGGATGGCGTCGTTCAGGTGCTGCGCCTGTGACCGTGCCGATGTCACGTCCTTGGCGGTGCAGAGAATACCTGCGTGATCGCTCATCCGGGCCTGTATGTCGGTGCGGATGTCCTTGATCCTGTGCGGGCTGTCCGTTTTGATAACGGCCTGTATTTCAGCAATGGCGCGGTCGATGTGCGGCTTAGTATCTGACCGCGCATGGGCTTTGCCGCTGGCGGCGACATGTTCGGCCACGCGGGTGCCAAATACCTGACCGGCATTCAAAGCGGACCCACCGGGCCGGGTTGCGCCATGGGTACCCGACGCTTCGCCCACCGCATAAATCCCGGCGATGTTGGTCCGCCCCCAGGTATCGACCGCGATACCGCCGTTCATGTGCTGGTTGTTGACCGCAAATTCCAGCGGGTCCGAGGTGATGTCGACCTTGTAGCGTTTGTAGAGTTCAATCGCGAGCGGGTTCATGTGGCGCAGCCGATCAATGGGCAGATCGTGCGAGGCAACGGCATTTGAAAGATACGTGCGCACGTCGTCATCCAGCCGTTCAAGATCAAAGCCCTGATCCCCCGGCACGGGCAGCGGGTTGCGGTTGAAGTCCATAAAGACCCGCCGCCCCTTTTGGCTTTCGGTGAAGATCGCAAGGTCCACGAGGCTGGACTGGAAATCGAGCATCCGACTTGCGTGGAAGGGCCATTGATAGCCCTTGCGGAAGATGTTCGACGCCATTTCCTGTGTGGTGCGATAGTAGTCGGCGAGAAAGTGGTGCTCGGTCCCGGTGTCATCCACAGAATAGATATGCGGGATCACCTGCACATAAGTGCCGGACAGGTTCCATGGGAATCCTTCGCGGCGGGTGCCGATGCCAAACTGGCTTTCCGTGATGTTGACCAGTTCGAGCCCGGTTTCCAGAGCGAGCCCAAGCGTGCCAAAACACCCGTTGGGGAACACGCTGTCGCGATAGAGCTCGCCCGGACCACCGGCGGCAAAGACGAGCGCCGCGCATTGGAACAGCGCGAGGCCAAGCGGGTTGGTTTCAGTACGTGCCTTGGGCCGGATCGTAAGAACACCGGTCACTTGCGCCTGGTCCCCGTAACCGTCGGTCAGCACCTTCACGGCCGTGGTGTGATTGAACAGCGGGATGCCAAGGCCGATTGCTTCCTTGGCCAGCACCTTGACCATGAGCCGGGAGGTGCGCGGCCCGCAGGAGGTGGCGCGTCCAACCTCGTCATGGTCGGTCTGATATCGGAGTGTGCCACCAAGATCGTCCTGCGGCAGCGGCAGGCCGAGATATTGCAGTGACGCCATGGCGCGGATCGAGCCGACAGCCTCGATGTATGCCGTGTCTTCGTCCATCGCGCCGCCTGCGCGGATGGCGGCAGCCATGGCCTGGAAATTGTCACCCTGATCCTTGGTATTCGCGGTGTGCAGCGTTTGCTTGTCCGACCCGGAACAGGCCGAGGTTCCCCCCCATGCGCTTTGGCTGATAACCGCGACATCCACGTCGCGGCGCTTCATCTCGACCGCGGCACGCAGGCCCGCCGCGCCGCTGCCGATCACTACGGCGCCGCAAGGAAACACAGGGATGTCGTAGCCCGAGGCTGTTATGTGCCGGTCCGGTGCAGGCTCTGCCGGCAAACGCGGCATGACCACGTCCGTGAGCGCATCAAGAATGTCTTGTGGGACGGAGAGCACCACTTGGTCTTCCTTTCACTGATCAGATGTCGACCCATGCACGCTGCTTCGCAGAGGCCATGCAGGCATCCACGATTTGGCAGATATGGTGACCGGTCTCGAAGGTGGGCCACATGTGCGTGCCAGTTGTGATCGATTTAATGACTTCGGCCACTTCGATGATCTTGCTCTCGTTATACCCCAAGGCAAAGTTGGGCAGCGGCAGGAACGCACCATAGGTCGGGTGTTCAGGGCCCACGTCGATTTCGCGGAAACCCCGCCGCCCGGTTGGATCATCGTTGGAATAGAACCGCAGGCGATTGATCTCGTCGAACGTGTACGCGAGGCTGCCCTTCGTGCCGTAGATTTCATATGTTTGCATGAACTTGCGGCCGGTGGCGACGCGACTGAAATCGACGATGCCTTTCGCGCCGTTCTCAAAGGTACAGAGGAGGTTTGTGCCATCGGGGTTGGTGACGTCCCCCCACTCGGTCTGATCCGTGATCTCCGGTGCTGCGCCGCCAAAATCCACCCCGTCGATCTTGGGACGCTTCGGGGCGGTGATGTAACTGTCGGCGATCAGCGATGAAACGCGCCCGATCAAAAAATCCATGAAGCTGAACACATGGCTTCCCGTGTCGCCGATGATGCCCGTCGGGGCGAGATCACCATTGGCGCGCCACATGTAAGGGGCAAGCGGGTCGGCATAGATATCCACGTGCTGGCAGCCCTTGAACAGCTTGATCTCGCCAATCTCGCCCGCATCGATGATCTCTTTGGCGCGGTCATGGATCGGGTTGCGGGGAAAGGAGTGGCCGACGCGCGTGATCAGACCCTTTTCGCGGGCTATATCCGCAAGCTCGCGTGCCTCTTTGGCGGTGTCGGCCAATGGCTTTTCACAATAGACGTGCTTGCCTGCCAGAAGGGCCGCCTTGGCGACGTCATAGTGCAGCTTGTCCGGCAGGCAGATGTCGATCAGGTCGATGTCGGGGTCGTTGACCGCCTCTTGCCAGTTGGTCAGGATTTTGGCCCCCGGTGCACGAAAAGCCAGACCCTTGGCCGCATCGGGGTTAGCCTCGACAAGGGCCGTGACGCGGGCTGTGCCACCGCCGTCTCCGAAGAAATGCGGAAAGGTCTGGTAGGCCATGGTGTGAACCTTGCCCATCCAGCCAGACGCGCCCAGAACTGCGACTCTTACTTCCGTCATGTGCTTTTCCTTCTGTGTTGCCGGCGCTTGGAACGTTCCATCGTTTTAACGCAGCGTGTTTCGGGGCCACCCACTGTCGGGCGCCTTGTAATCAGGGTCCGCTGGATGCCCTCTTGATCAGTTGGACCGGGCTGCGGGCGGTCAGCGCGGGGCGTTTGCCATCCTTGATCCACCCAAGGATTTGCGCGGCTGTTGATTTTGCAAAGTCAGGGATGTTGCAGCTGACCGAGGTCAGGGACGGATAGCTGTCGCGGCAATCTTCGATATCGTCAAAACCCACGACCCGCAGGTCGGTGCCGACGCGCACGCCAAGCTCGGGACAGGCCGCCAGCACACCTAGCGCCACAAGGTCGTTGAAACACAGGACGCCATCGACATCCGGGTGTTTGGCTTGCAGGTCGGCAGCCATGGATTTGCCGAAGGATCGCGTCGCCTGACCGGTCATGACAAGCGGTTCGATCCCGGCCTCGGACAAGACCGCGAGGTAGCCGCTCATCCGTTCCTCGGTGACAGGGCGACCATCCAGCCCACCCAGGAAGGTGATGCGCTTGCACCCCATCTCAAGCAAATGCTCGGTCGCGAGGCGCCCACCAAGTTCATAATCCGGCGCGACGAAGGGAAACTTGCGATCACTGGCATCGAGCGCGCGGAACACCTGTAGCGTTGGGGTGTTGGATGCTTCGAGCACGGCGAGGGCGTCCTGTTCGGACCCATAGCTGGGCGACACGATGAAGCCGGACACACCATGTTCAACCAGCGAAGAGATCATGCGCGTCTGCAGGTCCGGGTCTTCGTCCGAGTTGGCAAGCACGGTCGCAAAGCCGTTCTTGGCCAGTTCCATCTGAAACAGGGCCGCGAATTCAGTGAAGAACGGGTTGCGCAGGTCGTTGATCACCAGACCGATCAGCCCGGAGGAAGACGAGCGCAAGGTTGCAGCCGAACGATTGTAGACATAGCCGATGTCGGCCATCGCCTGCCGCACCGCCTGCCGGGTCGATTCCTTGACCGTCTTGTTGCCTTGCAAGACAAGGCTGACGGTCGATTTCGACACGCCCGCCCGTTTGGCAACATCCAGTATGGTTGGTCTTTGACCCATCAGCAGGCGTCCCTTCGCTATCAGCCTTTTCTGGTCTCAGAGATCGAGGTCAAGCACAAGGATGCCGTCGATCCCACCCACGGCATTTTCAACAAGTTGCCCGCCAAGTGCCTTGTGTTCGTCATTTTCGGCATAGGTTTGCAGCGCTTCCCAGCCATCGAAATCAATCACGAAGCCATGCATGTAGCCGCGTTCGATCTGTTCGGGGCTTTCGGACCGGCCGCCGGTGAAGTTCTGTGCGCCGGGCAATTTGTCCGCCAGGGCCGACAGGCCCGCATAGATACCGGCAATCTTGTCTTCGGACGTGTCCGGCTTGAACTTGGTGAGTACGATATGGCGGATCATTGCATGAGTCCCTGATCTTGCTTGATCATGTCAGCGGCCTTTTCGCCAATCATGATGGATGGAGCGTTGGTGTTGGAGGAGTTGACCGTAGGCATGACCGAGGCGTCGGCCACGCGCAGCCCTTCGATCCCATTGAACCGCAGGCGGGGGTCCAGCACGGCATCGGCATCATTGCCCATCCGACAGGTGCCCGCGCAGTGGTGCGATGTTTTGGAATGCACGCAGATGAAGTTGAAGTAGTCCTCATCCGTCTGCACATCCGGCCCGGGCAGGCGTTCGGCCATGATGAAGGGTCTCAGAGCATCCTGCGCCAGAATGTCCTGTACCAGCTTCAGGCCCCGGATCGACATTTCGCGATCATATGGGTCTGACAGATAGTTCGGGTCGATCAGGGGCATATCGGCGGGATTGTCGCTTTGCAGCCTGACGCTGCCCCGAGAGCGCGGGCGCAAGTGGCAGGCGTTGAGGGTCACACCGCCGTTTGGCATGGCTTCGACCCCAGCCTCGATCCCTGTGCCCAGCCCGAGATGCATCTGGATATCGGGCGAACGCGCGTTTTCATCGGCATACCAGAAGCCGCCGGTTTCAAAGAGGCTGGAGGCAACCGGCCCCTTGCGTGTGAACAGGTATTGCAGCCCGGCCAGCGCGCTCAGGTGCAGCTTGGCAAAGCGGTCATAGGTGTGCGGGCCGGTCACTTCGCAGATCGCGTAGAGGTCAAGGTGATCCTGAAGGTTCGCGCCGACCCCCGGTTGGTCAAGCACCACGTTGATGCCAAGTCCGTGCAGGTGATCCGCCGGACCGATACCCGACAGCTGCAAGAGGCGGGGCGATCCAATGGCGCCAGAGGACAGGATCACTTCGCGATCCGCCGTCACCTTGGTGCCGTCCGCCATCTCAACCCCGGTGGCGCGCCCGTTTTCGACCGTGATGCGACGGACCTGTGCCTGCATCTGGATGGTCAGGTTGGGTCGTGACTTGGCCGGGGCCAGAAACGCCATCGCAGCCGAGGACCGGCGCGCATTGCGCTGTGTCAGCTGATAGTAGCCTGCCCCGTCTTGTTTGGCCCCGTTCACATCTGTGGTCTTGGGGATGCCAAGTTGTCCTGCGGCCTCGATAAACGCGTCACAGATTGGCAGCGGCGCGGCTGGCATGGAGACATCCAGTGGACCGCCCTGGCCGTGATACTCGCCATTGTAGGTGTCATTATCCTCGGACTTCTTGAAGTAGGGCAGAACGTCTTCATAGCTCCACCCCTCGCATCCCATTTGCCGCCACTCGTCGTAGTCCTGTGCCGCGCCGCGCGTATAGATTTGCGCGTTGATGGCCGAACCGCCGCCGATCACCTTGGCCTGGGTATAGTTGAAGACCTTGTCCTGCATGGATCGCTGCGGCGTGGTCGACCAACCCCATGATCCGATGCCCTTGGTCATTTTGGCAAAACCTGCGGGCAGGTGGAAAAACGGGTGGCGGTCGCTTCCGCCAGCTTCGAGCAGCAAGACACGCGCATCAGGATTTTCCGACAGCCGCGCTGCAATCACCGATCCCGCCGACCCGCCGCCGATGACAATGAAATCGTAGCCCTTGGCCGTCATGCCGCAAACTCCGTCCGCGCAATGTGGCGTCCGGCCCTGTGGGCGAGGGCCGCGATGGTCAATGCGGGGTTCACGGCGGCAGATGTCGGCAGGACCGAGGCATCGACGATAAACAGGTTTTTGTGGTCGTGGCTGCGGCAGAACGTGTCCACGACGCTTGTGGTCGGGTCGATCCCCATACGCGCCGTGCCACATTGGTGTGATGGAGTACGCCGGTCGAATGGCCGCGACATCACGATGGGGAAGCCCGCCTGTTTCAGTTTGGCGGTGAGGCTTTTCACCAGACGCTTGTGCGCGACCCAGTTCGACCGCTGCCAGTCGAGTTTGATCTGTCCGTCTTTCAGCGTGACGCGGCTGTCGGAGTTCGGCAAATCCTCGGACATGGCGTAGAAATCAAAGCTGCGCGCGGCGATTTGGTGGGCCAGCCAGCGCGGCAGGCGCGCATTCGCCGCAAGGATGGGGCCGGTGATTTTGCCAAGCAACTGGATGTTGCCCAAAGGTCCGTCGCCATCACTGCCCAGGTAGTAGTCATTTACCATCAGCGTTTTCTGGTACACCGCCCGGTTGCGCCGGAACGGATGCAGGGCCAGCAGGGCGCTGCAATTGTGGTTCATGAAGTTGCGCCCCACCTGATCCGAGCGGTTGGCAAGGCCTGTCGGGCAGGTGTCATTGGCCGAGGCAAGCAGCAGTGCAGCCGTCTGCACCGCACCAGCAGCCAGCACGATGATCGGTGCTGTCAGCGTTTCGGTGCCGCCATCCACTTCGCAAGTGACACCTGTCACCTGGCCGTCCTGGTCAGCGATCAGGGCCGTTGCACGGCATCCGGTGCGGATCTGGACGTTGTCATGGGCCAGTGCCGTGGACAGACCACAGGTTTCCGCGTCCATCTTACCGCCGCAGGTGTCGGGATAGGCATCCCATGTGGTCTGACCCGCCGACAGCCAGCGGTCGATATCAACACCCAGCGGGAGATGGCTGGGCGTTAATCCAACACGTTTCAACCGGGCGCGCAGATCAGCGATGTCGTCCTCATCCCGCACCGGTTTATGCGGGTAGGTGCCGGTGTGGGGCGGCTCCGTCGGGTCATCGCCCAAAGCCCCCCGCACGGCATAGAGCTGTTCAGCCGCCTGATAGTCGCGTTCAAGCTCGTCATAGCTGATCGGCCAACCCGGCGTCGCGCCGCCCGCGTGCTGTACCACACCGAAATCCTCAGCCCGGTAGCGGATCAGCACGGCCCCGTAGAATTTCGAATTGCCACCGACATTGTAGTAGTTGCCGGGGTTGAACGGTTGGTCTTTGCCATCCAGCCAAACCTCGTCCGGGCGAAAGACGCCGTCCCCGAAAATCGCCTGCGCGTCACGATCCTTTGGCGACGGGCGCAGGTGGTCCCCGCGCTCGAGGATCAGGATACGGCGGCCTGTGGGTGCAAGCACTGCGGCCAGTGTCGCACCGCCCATGCCCGAGCCGATTATGATAACGTCGGGCTGCATCAGGGTGCGATGCGCGCCTCGGTCGCAGGATCAAAGGCGACCGCTTTTTCCATGTTCACGGCAAACGTAAAATCCGCACCCGGATGTACCTCGGCATCGGAACGCATGCGCGCGATCACGTCCTTGCCACCCATGGTCATCGTCACGAAAGTGTCGGAGCCAGCGGGTTCGGTCACCACGATCCGATTGGTCATGTGCGCGATGTTCGAGGATTTACGGTCTGCCGCGTCCTCGTCTGTGATCGTTTCAGGTCGGATGCCCAGAAGGATATCTTTGCCGTCCCAGTCCGCCATGTTGTCCTGGCTGAATGGCAGCGCGGTTTCGGTTCCATCGTGCAATGCAACGCGCGCCATGGGCTTGCCATTCTCGACCGCGACCCGTGCCGGTACCACATTCATCGCAGGCGAGCCCATGAAGGTCGCCACAAAGATGTTCGCGGGCGTGTCGTAGATATCCTGTGGCGTTCCAAGTTGCTGGACGTAGCCGCCATTCATCACCGCGATGCGTGTTGAAAGCGTCATCGCCTCGATCTGGTCGTGGGTCACATAGACGATGGTGGTGCCCAGCTTCTGGTGGAGCTTCTTGATCTCTGTCCGCATGTCGACGCGCAGTTTTGCATCGAGGTTAGACAGCGGTTCGTCGAACAAGAACACGTCCGGATCGCGCACCAGCGCGCGGCCCATGGCAACCCGTTGCCGCTGGCCACCGGAAAGAGCGCCGGGTTTGCGATCAAGCAGCTGTTCGATCTGTAGAAGGTTGGCCACTTCCCGCATCGCCTTCTCACGCTCAGGCTTGGGTGTGCCGTGCATTTCCAGCCCGAAGGTGATGTTCTGTCCAACCTTCATGTTCGGGTAGAGCGCGTAGGATTGGAACACCATTGCGATGTTGCGCTTGGACGGGTGGACCCCGTTCATCACCTGATCCTTGATCCTGATCTCGCCGCTGCTGATCTCTTCCAGACCGGCGATCATGTTCAGGAGCGTGGATTTCCCGCAGCCCGAGGGGCCGACGAGGACGAGAAACTCGCCTTCTTCAATCGAGATGTCCACATTATGCAGAACTTCGACCGCGCCATAGGACTTGGTTGTGTTGTCGATATCGAGAAAGCCCATGGGTCTTATCCTTTGACGGAGCCAGCCATCAGACCGCGCACAAAATAGCGGCCCGCGACGATGTAGACGAGGAGTGTGGGAAGTGCGGCCAGGATCGCACCGGCGAAGTGAACGTTGTATTCCTTCACCCCGTGGCTGGCCTGCACCAGATTGTTGAGCGCAACCGTCATGGGCTGGCTGTCAGCGCCCGCAAAGGAGGCGCCAAAGAGGAAGTCGTTCCAGATGTTCGTGAACTGCCAGATGATCGACACCACTGCGATGGGGCCTGACGAGGGCAGCAGAATACGCCAGAAGATCTGGAAAAACCCTGCTCCGTCGATCTGCGCCGCGCGCACCAGTTCGGTCGGGAAGACCGCGTAGTAGTTGCGGAAATACAGCGTCGTGAACCCGATCCCGTAGACCACGTGCACCAGCACAAGACCCCAGGTGGTTCCAGCCAACCCCATCAGACCCAGCATCCGCGCCATGGGGATCAAAACGATCTGGAACGGGATGAAACAGGCAAAGAGCATGAGGCCAAACAGGATCGTGTCGCCCCGAAACCGCCATTTGGTCAGCACATAGCCATTGAGGGCACCCAGAATGGTCGAGATGGCCACAGCAGGCACGACCATCTTGATCGAGTTCCAGAAATAGGGGGACAGGCCCGTCGGCTCGACCCCGATCTGCGCCGAGGACCACGCCTTGGCCCACGGCGCCAGCGTCCAGACCTGCGGCAGGTTCATCATGCCACCGCCGGTGATCTCGTCCAGCGGCTTCACCGAGTTCACCAGCATCACGTAGAGCGGCAGCATGTAAAACAGCGCGAACAGGACCAGCACGAGGTAGATCAGCATGCGCACGGCGCGCCCAGTGCGGATGGCGGTATCTTGGGTTGCGTGCGCCATCATTTCTTCTCCCGCAATTCGGCGTAGAGGTATGGGATCATGATGGCCGCAATGGTCATCAGCATGATCGTGGCCGAGGCCGCACCAATCCCCATCTGATTCCGCGAGAAGGTGTAGGAATACATGAAGGTTGCGGGCAGTTCGGTTGCCCGCCCGGGCCCGCCGCCTGTCAGGGCGATCACGAGGTCAAACGTCTTGATGGCGAGGTGGCTGAGGATCACGAAGGCCGACAGGAAGGCGGGGCGCAGCTGCGGAATGATGATCCGGCGATAAAGGTTCCAGTTGGAGGCGCCGTCCATCTGCGCCGCTTTGAGGATTTCGTTGTCGATCCCACGCAGACCCGCGAGGAACATGGCCATGACAAAGCCGCTTGTCTGCCAGACGGCGGCAAGAACCACGGTGTAGATGGCGAAATCCCGGTTCTTGATCCAATCGAATTCGAAACTGGTCCAGCCCCAGCTTTGCATGACGTTCTCAAGCCCAATGCCGGGATCGAGGAACCATTTCCACGCCGTGCCCGTCACGATGAAGCTGAGCGCCATCGGATACAGATACACGGTGCGAATGAACCCTTCGGCCCGGATTTTCTGATCAAGGAAGATCGCAAGGCTGAGCCCGAGGACCGTGCAGATGCCGATATAGAGCAGGGCAAAGATGCCCATGTTGGTGATCGACGTTTCCCAATGGCTGAGGCGCCAGAGCTTGGAATAGTTCTCCCATCCGACCCAGCCGAAGGACGGCAGAAGCCGACTGTCGGTAAAGGACAGATAGACCGAGAAAGCGATGAACCCGTAGACAAAGATCAGGACCATGGCCAGCGACGGTGAAAGTACCAGCTTGGGCAACCATGTCTGTAGCCGTGTCTTGAAATCCGCGTTGGCAGCCTGTGCCATGACGCGCCCTCCTCACCCAGAAGTCATTGGTTTGTTGTGCATCCAAAGCGGCGGGGCGACGGCACTGTGCCACCGCCCCGCCAAGGGAGGATCACTTGGCGATGGACACCGCATCGACCAGTTCTGCGACGGCGGTTTCGCTGTCATACTCGCCGTTGAAATGCGCCGTGACCACGTCGTAGATCGCGTTTTTCACCGATGCAGGGTTAGCATGACCGTGGGCCATGGAGCCAAAAAGGTTGCCCGAAGATGCGGCGGCTGCCAGATCGGCCATGCCTTTCTTGCCGCAATCGTCAAACGCCTCGTTCGACACGTCGGTCCGTGCGGGCACCGACCCTTTCACCACGTTGAAGGCAGACTGGAACGAGGGCGATAAGATCGCTGTGGCCAGCTTGGCCTGTTCCGGGGAAACGGCCCCGCCCTGGTCGAACATCATGAATTGGTCCGCGTTGAACGTGACCTGATCAGACGTGCCAGGGAAGCGGAAGCACAGGAAGTCCTGACCCGGAACCTTGCCCGCGTTCAGAAACTCGCCCTTGGCCCAGTCGCCCATCATCTGGAAACCGGCTTCGCCATTGATGACCATCGCTGTTGCGAGGTTCCAGTCACGGCCCGAGAAGTTCTCGTCCACGTTTTCGCGGATCACGACCATGCGGTCGAACGCCTCTTTCATGCCGTCACCACCCAGAACGCTTTCATCAAGGTCGATGAACGCGGCCTTGTAGCCATCTGGCCCGAGCACGGACATCGCCACGGCGTCAAAGACGGTGGCCTCTTGCCACGCCTGTCCACCATGCGCGACCGGCGTCACACCTGCTGCCTTGAGCGTATCCAGTGCGGCGGTGAATTCTTCCCATGTGGTTGGCACCGCGATGCCATTGGCGTCCAGCACTGCCTTGTTGGCCCAGACCCAGTTGGTCGAGTGCACGTTCACAGGGGCCGAAACCCACTTGCCATCCACCTTGGCGAATTGCTGCAGGGCGGCCGGGATCACGTCGTCCCACCCTTCGGCCGCGGCAACATCATTGAGGTTCGCCAGAGCGCCCTGATTGGCCCAGTCGAGAATGTCAAAGCCAAGGCCCTGAACGGCCGTGGGGGCGTTGCCAGCAGTGACGCGCGCGCGCAGAACCGTCATGGCCTGTTCGCCGCCGCCCCCTGCAACGGGCATGTCGGTCCAGCCGACACCCTGACCTTCCAGGTCATCCTTCAGAACGTTCAGCGCTGCGGCTTCACCGCCTGATGTCCACCAGTGCAACACCTCGACACCGCCATGCCCATCTGCGTGGGCGGCACCGGCGCTGACCGTCAGCGCCAGCACGATTGCTGTTTTGGTCTTCAAAAAAGAACGCATTGGTTTCCTCCCATTTTGCGTTTGTAGTGACGCGCGCTAGGCGCACGCCTCGACCCAAGGTGCCCGGCTGCGTCCGATGCGCATGACCATTGATTTCACCTCGAGAAATTCATCAAAGCCGTAGCGGCCAATTTCGCGCCCTTGGCCGGACTGCTTCATGCCGCCAAAGGCCAGCTCAGGGTATCCGTCCATCCAGGTGTTGGTCCAAACCGTACCCGCTTCGGCGCGACGTGCAAACTCCAGACAGGTGTGTACGTTTTCGCTCCAAACGCCTGCGGAGAGGCCGTAATTGCTGTCATTGGTCAGCGCGATGGCCTCGTCCAGTGTGCGGAAGGTCAAGACGGACAGGACCGGGCCAAAGACCTCTTCCCGCGCAATCGCCATGTCGGGTGTCACGCCGCTGATGATGGTCGGTTGATAGAATTGTCGGCCAAGCCCATCGATGGACAGAGCACCCCCGCCCAGTTCCAGCGTGGCACCGGCGGCAATGGCGGCCTGCACATATCCGTCAATCTTGGCGTTGTGCTCGGGTGTGACGATCGCGCCGACCTGCGTGGACGGATCAAGCGGATCGCCAAACTTCACCTGTTTGGACAGCGCAACCACGCGGGCCACGAACGCGTCCGCGACATCCTCGTGCACGATGATACGGCTCGACGAGTTGCAGCATTGTCCAACGTTGAAATAGACGCCGAAGGTCACGGCATCAGCAGCGCTTTCCAGATCAGCGTCGGGAAAGATCACCTGCGGATTCTTGCCGCCGAGTTCCAGCGCAACCTTCTTCAGCGTCCCAGAGGCACTTTGCGTGATCAGTTTGCCCACCGCGGTTGAGCCGGTGAAGGTCACCATATCGACGTCAGAATGGGTCGACATCAAGCTGCCGACCGGCTCACCGTAGCCCAGGACGATGTTGCAAACGCCTGCGGGCAATCCAGCCTCCATCAGCAGTTCCCCCATCATCACAGTCGAAGACGGCGTCATCTCGGACGGTTTGACCACCACCGTGCAGCCAGCCGCCAAAGCGAAAGGCAGCTTTTGGGAGAGAATCCAGAACGGGAAATTCCACGGTGTGATGATGGACACCACGCCAATGGGTTCCTTGACGACAACACCCAGCATATCCGCGCCAAGCGTATTGTGGCTGTCCCCGTGCGTGGTCCGCGCAAGAGATGCTGCGTAGCGCCAAAGGTCTGCCGCACCGCCCACTTCGCCACGGGCTTGGGAAATCGGTTTGCCACTTTCCAACGTCTCCTGAACCGCGATGCGTTCCACATTGGCTTCGATGAGATCAGCGACCCGAAGCAGAACGGTCGCACGTTCCTTGCCCGAGATGCGGCTCCAAACCCCCGCATCAAAAGCGCGCCGCGCGGCCAGAATGGCCTGCTCTGTGACCGCCACGTCGCCCTTGGCCGATACACTGACAACCGAGCCATGTGACGGCGACATACGGTCGAATGTCTCGGTGCCTTCAACCCATTTGCCATCAATCAGATGACGCCCGGCAAAGGCAGAAGGCAATGCGTAGTCAATCGCCGTATTGATCGTCAGGTCATTCATCGTCTCAGGATCCATCAAAACTGGCTGTGCGCTTTTCAAGGAAAGCCTGCACGCCTTCATCACGGTCGGCGCTGGCGGCGGCTGCCGCACTGCCAAGCACCTCAATTGCGGCGCCCCGATCTTCGCCCACGGCACCGTGGATCATTGCCTTGGTCAGTTCATTTGCGCGTGGCGACAGGGCACTCAGGGATGCAGCCATGTCTTTTGCAGTGGCCAGCGCATCGTCGGTTACATCCGCCACAAACCCGAGCATGTGGGCGCGTTCCGCAGTGATGCGCCGCCCGAATATCGCCATTTCTTTTACAACCGGTTCTGACAAGAGCCGCACAAGGCGCTGCGTGCCGGACCACCCCGGCACAATGCCGACCTTGCCTTCGGGAAGCCCAAGCGTCGCTTGAGCAGACATCACGCGCACATCACAGCAGGCGGCCAGCTCCAAACCACCGCCAAACGCATGTCCGTTGATGGCCCCGATGGTCGGCTTGGACAGCCGTGCCAGCATGTCAAAGATGCGGTGTCCGTCCCGGACCCAATGGCGCGCAAACTCGGCCGGGCCAAGTGCGCCCCATTCAGCGATGTCTGCACCACAGCAAAACGCTTTGGTGCCCGCGCCAGTCACGATGACAGCCCGAATGTCCGGGCGGTGTTCAATGTCGATCAGATGCGCCTCAAGCGACCTGAGCATTGCTGTTGTAAAGGCGTTCAGCTTCGCTTCATTTGACAGCGTCAGAACGGCCGTGTCCTGATGATATGTGCAGACAACCTCATTCATAATGCGAGGCCCATGGGAGCATCAGCAAGCAACGCCTTCGGCATGATCGTTGCGTTCTCCGCCACTTGCACACAGCCTTGGGAGGGGCCAATGATATGCTCTGCCGGATCTATGCCCGGCATGATTTCGGTTGCGACCAGACCGTTGCCGGTCAGCGCGATCACACAGCGTTCGGTGATGTAAAGCACGTTCTGCCCTTGCTCGCGTGCCCGCTTTCCCGAGAACGTCACATGCTCCACCTCATCCACCATCTTGGTGAACTTGCCGGGTGCTGCGATTTCGATCTTGTCTTCGTGCAGGTTGACCTTGGCCCCTGCCTCAAACCACCCGGAGAATACAATGTTCTTGGCCCGGGCTGTGATGTCCACAAATCCGCCGCATCCCGCCGTCAGATATGGTTTCTTGCCCAGCTTCGAGACGTTGACGTTCCCTTCCACATCAACCTCGAGGAAGGACAGGAAGGACATGTCAAAGCCAGCGCCCTGAAAGTAGATGAATTGCTGCGGTGAGGGCACGAACGCATCCGCGTTCGACGCGCATCCAAAGGCAAAGCCGGTCAACGGCACGCCCCCGACGGCACCCTGCTCGATGGCCCAGGTCACGGCATCTGGATGCCCTTCCTCCAACAAGACACGCGGCACCATCGCGCTGATCCCAAAGCCAAGATTGGCAGTCATCCCACGACGCAGTTCCATCGCGGCGCGGCGGGCGATCACTTTTTCAATGCCATGGTCCGCCAGCGAAAAGCTGTCCCAGGGCCGCATGATCTCTCCGGAAATGGCCGGGTCATAGGGTGTTTCGGTGGTTTGTTTTTGATCCGCATCGACCACCACGTAATCGACCAGATGGCCGGGAACCCGCACATCATGGGGCCGAAGGCTGCCGTTGGCAGTCACGCGTTTGACCTGCGCAATGACCACGCCGCCGTTGTTGCGCACGCAAATGGCCTGTTCCAGGCCGCCCAGATAGGCGCCTTCGTGTTCGTAGGTAAGGTTGCCGCGCTCATCCGCCGTGGTGGCCCGAATGATGGCCACATTCGGTATGACATTCGGGAAATGCAGCCAGGTTTCGCCATTAAATGCCACGCGGTTGACGATGGGCGCTGCGGCGCCTTTGTCGTTCATCGCACAGCCCTGAAGCTCTGGATCCACGAAGGTTTCAAGCCCGACCTTGGTCAGGACACCGGGACGATGCGCCGCTGCCTCGCGATGCATGTCGAACATGATGCCGGACGGAACGTTGTAGGCGGCAACGCGATCTTCGACGATCATCTTCCAGATTTGCGGCATTTCGACATTGGATGGACCGGACGGATAGGACCCGGCCAATACGCGGGCAAGCAAACCGTCCTTGGCAAGATGATCCATGCCTTTGACGCCATACACATCCCCGGCCGCAATCGGATGCAGTGAAGTGATGTTGCGCGGGTGTCCTTCGGTCGTGAACCGTTCGCCAATTGCCTTGAGCGTCGCGTCTGGACACCCCAACGTCGAAGAAGAAGATACGGACAGTACGGCCCCATCAGGAATCTGACGCGCGGCTTCGGCAGCTGTCACGACCTTCTTCATAGTATCCTCCCCACGCCAAGCTTGTCGCTTTTGGAACGTTCCATAATTTTCTACTGGAACGTTCCAGTTTTGGCAAGAGCTAATCCCTCACCCGGCAAGATGTTCAAATCACGGGATGAATACTGGGGTTTTCGCATCAACGGCTGTGCGCAGCGCTTCATCCAAGATGAAGGGCATGCTCAAGCGACCAATGACATCGTGATCGATTCGCTTGGGTTGAATCACATCGCCGCCTTAAGAACCGCACCGCAGTTCCAAAAAAAACCCGGGCACTCTGACCCGGGCAAGTCCAACAGGGAGGTACATGCTTTGCCGCGCGGCGGCCCCGGCATGTGCGGGCTTTCGTGCCTTCAATCTGGGCCATGGCAAAGATGTCTGCCTTGACCCAAATCAATCTCAGGCCATCAAACGATACCCACCAGATTCGGTCACAAGAAGGCGGGCATTGGACGGATCTGGTTCAATTTTCTGACGCAAACGGTAAATATGCGTCTCAAGCGTGTGGGTCGTAACCCCGGCGTTGTACCCCCACACCTCGTGCAGCAGCACGTCACGCGCCACCACACCCTCGGTCGAGCGATACAGGAACTTGAGGATGTTCGTTTCCTTCTCCGTCAGACGGATTTTGCGGTCATCCTCGGTGATCAGCATCTTGACGGATGGTTTGAACGTGTACGGCCCGAGGGTGAACACAGCGTCTTCGGACTGTTCATGCTGGCGCAGCTGGGCGCGGATGCGAGCCAGCAGAACAGGGAATTTAAACGGCTTGCTGACGTAGTCGTTGGCGCCTGCATCGAGCCCAAGGATCGTGTCCGCATCGGTGTCGTGGCCAGTGAGCATAAGGATGGGAGACTTGACCCCCTGCTTGCGCATGACCCGGCACAGTTCGCGACCGTCGGTGTCGGGCAGGCCGACATCGAGGATCACGAGGTCGTAGATCGCTTCCTTGGCCTTGACCAATGCGTCCTGACCATTGCCAGCTTCGAACACGTCGAAATCTTCGGTCATGATCAGCTGTTCGCTGAGCGCCTCGCGCAGATCTTCATCATCGTCGACCAGCAGAATTTTCTTCAGTTGCGCCATGGGCTTCGTCTCCCTTGATGTTGAATGATAGATGCGCTGCCTTCACTGTTTCAGCAAGTTATGGACCATTTCTTTCACGCCCATGTGTCGGTGAACGGGCAAATGTTTCAATTCTCGTGCGATTTGCTTATGTCGGGCGGGGTGTAGAAGAGGATTTGTTACATGGGGCTGGGCCCGGATATCGTGGAGACGCTGGCGCGGGCACGGGCCGATCTGCGTATGGGCGTGCCCATTGTGGTGCTGGGTGACACGCATGTATTGGCCGTGGCGGTTGAGACGTTGACCGAGGAAAGGTTGGTTGGGATGCGCGCGCTTGGTGCGCCCCTTGAGCTGGCTTTGACGGGCTGGCGCGCCGATACGCTCAAGGCCCGTGTGTATGATGGTGATGTGGCCCGAATTTCGGTGCCTGGTGCTGCTGCGCTGGGATGGTTGAAGTCGCTGGCTGATCCGGCCGATGATTTAGCCACTCCGATGAAAGGGCCGCTGCGTTCGGTCCGCGAGGGCGACGCGGGACCACATCGTGCGGCGTTGCAGCTTTGTAAATCAGCTCAATTGTTGCCTGCTGCCCTCTGCGTTGAGATCGCGGATGGCCTGGCCTTTGCAGCCACACATGGCTTGACTGCGGTCCCTCTTGCCTTGGCAGCACCTCTGCTGGGCGGCTCAAGCCTGTTACATCCGGTGGTGCAGGCCCGTTTGCCGGTCGAAGCGTCCGAAGCCGGGCGTTTGCATGTCTTCAGACCAGAGGATGGGGGTGAAGAGCACTATGCGTTCGAGATTGGTCGCCCGGACCGCAGTCAGCCCGTTCTGGCACGATTGCATTCGGCCTGTTTTACGGGCGACGTGATGGGCAGTCTGAAGTGTGACTGCGGACCACAATTGCGTGGTGCATTGGCCCAGATGGGCACCGAAGGCGCTGGCGTATTGCTCTACATGAACCAAGAGGGGCGCGGCATCGGCCTCGCCAACAAGATGCGTGCTTACGCTTTGCAGGATCAGGGTTTCGACACAGTGGACGCGAACCACCGCTTGGGGTTTGAGGATGACGAACGGGATTTCCGGCTGGGATCCGATATCCTGAAATCCATGGGATTCACGTCCGTGCGTTTGCTGACCAACAACCCCAACAAGGTCGCAATGATGGAAGCCAGCGGCGTCGCGGTCACCGAACGCGTACCGCTGAAAGTCGGCGAAAATCGATTTAACAGGGACTACCTTGCAACAAAGGCGGCCAAGTCAGGACATCTGCTGTGACACCGATGGATATGGTTGTGACGCCGCGCGGCATGCGTTTTGCCGGGCGGTTGTTTCCCTGCACAATTGGCAGAGGCGGGTTAAGCGATACAAAGCAAGAAGGGGACGGTGCGACACCACGCGGTTGTCACCAGATTGTTGGCATGTTGTACCGCCCCGACCGTATGGCGTGCCCCACAGACTGGGCCGTACCCATCCGGCCGGGTGATCTGTGGTCTGACGACAGCAGTGATGAAGACTATAATCACATGGTCCGCGCGCCTTATGCGCCAAGCCATGAACGGTTGCGCCGGGCCGATCCGCTGTATGATCTGGTCATCCTAACGGATTGGAACTGGCCCCATGCAGTCAAAGGGCGCGGGTCGGCCATCTTCATGCACCGATGGCGCAGGCCCGGCTACCCGACAGAAGGGTGCATCGGGTTGCGGCCAAACGATCTGCGCTGGATCGCCCCTCGGATCGGTTACGGTACCCGATTGATTGTCCTCTAGCGGTTGGGAAGACCTGCGGCGCGCCGTTGCGCACGCAATTCAGATTTTGACGGGATCGCCGCGATCAACTCATCGAGACCAGCAAGCACATCAGCGTGGATCGCGCCGTGCCGCCTGCGCGGATAGTCCGGGTCGTCGTTTTGAGCGGCCCATGCGCGGGCGCATTTCAATGCTGCAATCCAGTCGTCGCGATCCCCACCCAGCCATTGATTGATCGGTTTGGCCACAGTTTCGTTTAGAGAAGCAAACAACGCTGGCCCACCGTCGGGCGACTGGTTCGGGTCTGCAAGCAGCATCACTCGCGCACGAAATTGGCCGCGATACATAACGCAGCCCGCACGCACCCGCTGACCTTCATTGAAAAGTTCTGCCGCACGACTGTAATCATCCCAAGCGGTGGGCGTGATGGGCCCAGGTTTCACGGCTTGTGCAAGTGCGACAGCTGGCCAGAACAGAGCTAAGAACAAGACAGATCGCATCACTTGACCCCGCGGTCCCCAAAAATGGCGGACCCCACACGGACATGAGTTGCTCCGAGCGCGATCGCATTTTCAAAGTCTCCGCTCATACCCATCGATAACCCGCTGAGGCCATTGCGCGCCGCAATCTTGGCCAGCAGTGCGAAGTGCAAAGACGGATCTTCGTCTAGCGGCGGGATGCACATAAGGCCCTGCACAGGCAGGTCGAGCCCAAGGCATTCAGCAATGAAGCCGTCGGCATCTGCTGGCAAAACACCCGCTTTCTGGGCTTCTTCGCCAGTGTTGACCTGAAGAAAAATCTCTGGGCAATGTCCCAACTCTTGCGCCAGTCGGGCGATTGCCTTTGCCAGTTTGGGGCGGTCAACGGAATGGATCGCCTGAAACAACTCCATTGCCTGCCGTGCTTTGTTGCTTTGCAGGGGGCCAATCAGATGCACGTCGATCGAGCCGCATTGCTGTCGGAAGTCAGGCCATTTGCCCGCTGCTTCCTGCACCCGATTTTCACCAAAAAGGCGGTGCCCCTCGTCAAGAACCGCTTGCACCCTGTCCAAAGGCTGCACCTTGCTGACAGCGATCAGTTTGACGGTATCCACGTCCCGCCCGGCCTTGGCACAGGCAGCTTCGATCCTGGAGTTGATTTCGGAAAGGGACATGGGCGCACCTGTTGCATCTGGTCTATTGGGCAGAAAGCACGGTCGGCAGACAATTGCAAAGGTCCAGAAACAAAAAGGGGCAGGCCAAAGGCCCGCCCCAAATCTTTGGATGTCGCACGACTTAGAAGTCGAAGCGAACACCCAGGTCGGCAACGGTGTTGCCGGCAACTTCACCAACACCACCTTGCAGCGATACACCGCCGCCCAGCGAGTGGCGGAAGCCGATGCCGTACGCGTCGGTGTCATCACCAGCTGCGCCTGTGTCGGAGTAAGCAAAGCGGATTTCAGTCGCTGCGCCAACGTCGTACTTGGCCGACACACCGTAGGCGGTGTCAGGGTTCGCGTCTGTGTCTGCAACCAGCAGGGTGAAGGCAAATGCGCCGATTTCACCGCCGAAGCCCAGGGCCCAGAAGTCGTTGTCCACGTTGGTGGAAGTCGCTGCCGCAGCACCGTTCACCAGAGTCGTGGTGGTGACGTCTTCGTTACCAAAAGCAACGCCGACATTGTAGTTGCCAAAGTTGTAGCCGAAGCCGATCTGCCATTCTTCACGCGACACGGTTGTCGCAGTGTTTGCCGTCGCAGTACCTGCTGTGCTCGCAACAGTAATCGATGTCACGTCACGGTCATCAGTAACCGATGCAGCAACAGTGAAATCACCTGCGGTGTAGCGCAACTTGATGGTCGCAGGAACGTCGCCGTCGCCGCTGATGCCGGAAGCTGGCAGAGCGAAGTTGGTCGATGTTTCAACCAGCGCCGTCAGACCAACACCGTAGCCGTAGTAGTCCAGAACGTCGCCAGAGTCGATCACGTCGGATGTGTTACCAACGTCCAGACGGAAGCCGCCGGATTCAACGTTGAACTCAGCCGCGCGAACGTCGGAATCTGCACCATCGTTGGTCTCGATACGGGCACGAGCGCCGAATTCCAGACCGTTGTCGGCTGTTGCAGTACCCGTGATGTTCAGGCGGAAACGCTGCTCGATGCTGGTTTCGTCGTCAGCACCGTCGTTGTAGATCAGGCCGAAACGGCCAAAGCCACCAAAGCTAATCTCTGCAGCTGCCATGCCCGTAGTGGCAATCAGCGCAGTAGTAGCGAAGAGAACTTTTTTCATGAGTTTTCCCTCGGTTTTCAGTCACACGCCCTAACCGGGGAATCCGGCGAGGGGATGGATGCTGTCTCAACCATTTGCCGCGGCATCTCAAGCAACGCATCGGGTCGTGGCCGCAATTCCGACATGGTTGGTGCAGCTTTGCCACAGTCGCGCCATCAGTGCCCCACGACTTTTGGGTGCGAAACTCCGGCAGATGGCGCCGTCTTGCGAGCACAGGTCAACTTGGCTATCACGGGCATCGACGGATAGGGGTTAGGAATTCCGATGCTTAAAACGCGGGTAATCGGCCGGATGGCCATAATGGGCATGGCCGTATTTCTGGTTGGATGCGGAGGGCTGAACTTTCGCGGCAGCACACCGTCCTCTGATCCCGAGACATCCGGACGGGAGCGGGGCCAGAGGAACCAGACAACTTTGGGCGAAGCGCTGCGCGCGCGGCGCAATCAGGAATCCATTGTTCGAGTCAACAAATACATCTGGTCGGCGAGCCTTCAGGTGCTGGATTTCCTGCCGATTCAGTCTGTTGATCCTTTCACTGGGGTGATCGTAACCGGCTATGGTACACCCCCAGGTGGCGGCCGTGCATATCGTGCGACTGTTCTCATCAGCGATCCTGCCTTGGACGCACGGTCACTCAATGTGGCCTTGCAAACGCGGAATGGTCCAGCCAGCACCGCAACCGTGCGCGCGATCGAAGATGCTATCCTGACCCGCGCCCGTCAGCTACGGGTGGCTGATAACCGCCTTTAGGCCCTTTCAGCGCAACCCATTCCCCATTATCAGATGCGCCGGGCTTCGTGCCCGGCGTTTTTACATTCAGGACCAGAACCCATGGCCACCTACACCCCATCCGAGATCGAAGCCCGCTGGCAGGCCGCCTGGGACAAGGCCGGCGTATTCACGGCAACCCGCAGTGCCGACAAGCCGAAGTACTACGTGCTCGAGATGTTCCCCTACCCTTCGGGCCGCATCCACATGGGACACGTGCGCAACTACACGATGGGTGACGTGATTGCCCGTTACAAGATGTCGACGGGCCACAATGTGCTGCACCCAATGGGTTGGGATGCCTTCGGGATGCCTGCCGAAAACGCGGCCATGGCCATCGGAGGCCACCCAAAAACGTGGACATATGACAACATTGCCGACATGCGTTCGCAGATGAAGCCGCTGGGCCTGTCTATTGACTGGTCACGCGAATTCGCGACGTGCGACCCGGAATACTACGGCCAGCAGCAGGCGCTCTTCCTCGATATGCTCGAAGCCGATCTTGTCTACCGCAAGAATGCGCAGGTGAACTGGGACCCGGTCGACATGACCGTGCTCGCCAACGAGCAGGTAATTGATGGCAAAGGCTGGCGCTCGGGCGCCGAGGTTGAGCGGCGCGAGCTGACGCAGTGGTTCTTCAAGATCAGCGATATGGCAGGTGAGTTGAAGGATGCGCTTGGCAAGCTCGACAACTGGCCCGCCAAGGTGCGCCTGATGCAGGAAAACTGGATCGGTGAGAGCCGTGGGATCGACATTCCTTTTGTCCGCACGGATGGGCAGGGCACTATTCTTTGCTATTCGACCCGTCCCGACACGATGCGCGGTGCGTCATTCGTTGCTGTATCGCCAGACCACCCGGTAGCCAAGGCGCTTGAGGCCAACAATCCTGACCTTGCCGCGTTCATCGACGAATGCCGCAAGATGGACACGACCGAAGCGGCCATGGAAAAGGCCGAGAAGAAGGGCATCGATACGGGCATCCGGGTCAAACACCCCGTCTATCCTGATGTCGAACTGCCTGTTTGGATCGGAAACTTTGTTTTGATGGATTACGGTACCGGTGCCGTCTTTGGCTGCCCTGCGCATGATCAGCGCGACCTCGACTTTGCGCGGAAATACGGCCTGAACGTCCAAAACGCGTTTTACATGCCGGGCGACACCACCGAGGTCGAGAACGAAGCGCTTGTTCCGACCAAGACGGAAAAAGTCGCCTTTATTGACCACTTTGCAGGTATTGGTGAGGTCACAAGCCAGGACGCCATCGACGCCACCATCGACTATTTCGAAGCCAATGGGCTTGGCAAAGGTCAGACACAATACCGTCTGCGCGACTGGGGCTTGTCCCGCCAACGCTATTGGGGTTGCCCGATCCCGGTTGTCCATTGTGACGATTGCGGCGTGGTGCCTGAGAAGAAAGAAAACCTGCCGGTCGAATTGCCCGACGATGTCAGCTTTGACATTCCTGGCAACCCGCTTGATCGCCATCCAACATGGCGGGATGTGCCCTGCCCGTCCTGCGGCAAACCCGCCAAGCGTGAAACGGACACCATGGACACGTTCGTGGATTCGTCGTGGTACTTTGCGCGTTTCACTGCGCCGAAGGCGGAAACGCCTACGGATCTGGAGGATGCAGCCTACTGGATGAATGTGGACCAGTATATTGGCGGCATCGAACACGCAATCTTGCATCTGCTTTATTCCCGCTTCTTTGCGCGGGCCATGCGTATTACCGGTCACCTGCCGCAAGGCTGCGAGGAACCGTTTGACGCGCTGTTCACACAAGGGATGGTGACGCACGAAATCTACGTGACCAGGGACGAGAATGATCGGCCTGTCTACCATCTGCCCGAGGATATTGAGTGGACCGAATCCGGCGCGCGCCTTGGTGCGACTGGCGCTTTGGTCGAGGTTGTCCCATCGGCCAAGATGTCGAAGTCGAAAAAGAATGTGGTTGATCCGCTGGGCATCATTGCAAGCTACGGCGCGGATACAGCACGCTGGTTTGTCCTGAGCGACTCACCGCCCGAGCGCGATGTGGAGTGGACCGCAAGCGGGGCCGAAGCAGCTTTTAAGCATCTTGCTCGTGTGTGGAACATTTGTGACCGTATCGGGAAGATGGACAAAGACGCCGTAGGCAGCGGTGACGATGATCTGCTGCGCGCCATGCACAAGACCATCCACGACGTGACAATGGGCGTTGAATCCTTTGGCTTCAACGCGGCCATCGCCAAGCTCTATGGCTTTACCGCGGTTCTGCAGAAGTCCAAGGCCAGCCATGCGGCCCAGCGCGTCGCAATGATGACGCTGGCTCAACTGATGGCCCCCATGACGCCACACTTGTCCGAGGACATCTGGGCGCATCAAGGCGGCGAAGGACTTGTGATCAATGCCCCGTGGCCGAAGGCGGATGAGGCAATGCTGGTGTCTGACACCGTCACCCTGCCCATCCAGATCAACGGCAAGCGGCGCGGTGAAATCACCGTTCCTGCCGACATGGACAAAGCCGAGGTTGAAAAACAGGCGCTGGCAACCGAAGCTGTGCAAAAGGCGTTGGACGGCGGAACACCCAAGAAGGTGATCGTCGTGCCAGGCCGTATCGTCAACGTGGTGGTTTAACCAACATGCGTATCTTTGCAGCCCTGGCCTTGACCGTAGTCCTGTCCGCTTGCGGATTCGAACCCGTTTATGGCCCGGGCGGTGCAGGAACAAAGCTGCAAAACCGCGTGCAGGTTGATACACCCATTGACCGTGAAGGCTTCTTGTTGGTGCGTCAGCTGGAAGAGCGGTTGGGGCGCGCGACGGCCCCTGCATACCGCTTGGGCATTGTGCTGTCGGTGAGAGAAGAAGCACGCGCCATCGACCCGGATGGAGACATCCGCAGGTTTCACGTGATCGGTGACGCAACATACACACTCACCGATTCCGCGACAGGTGCGGTTTTGCTGTCGGAAGATGTGAATAACTTCGTTGGGTATTCTGCAACCGGCACGACGGTTGCCACCCTCACAGCCAAAAGCGACGCAACCGAACGGTTGATGACCAGCCTTGCAGACGAAATTGTGCTTCAATTGCAGGTCTCTGACCTGTGAAGCTGAATGCAGGCCAGGCCACCGCGTACTTCGCCAAGCCGGACCCGGATGCGGCGGGCCTGTTGATTTACGGTGCCGATGGGATGCGCATCGCACTGAAGCGGCAACAGGTTGTGGCGGCACTTATTGGTCCGCAGGGCGAAGAAGAAATGCGCCTGACGCGAATTCCGGCCGGTGATCTGCGCAAGGAACCCGCCCTTTTGCTGGATGCCGTGAAGGCCATCGGCTTTTTCCCCGGCCTCCGCGTGGCCTTGGTCGAAGATGCAAACGAAACCGTCGGGCCAATCATCACCGAGGCCCTGTCGGACTGGGTGGCGGGCGATGCACAGATCGTTGTGACCGCAGGAGCGCTGAAACCCACGTCGAAACTCCGCAAGGCGTTCGAGGCCCATCCATCGGCCTTTGCTGCTGGAATATACGACAATCCGCCAACGCGCGACGAAGTCGAACGCGACCTGACAGCTGCGGGCATCACCAACCCACCACAGGAGGCGATGCACCTGCTGATGGACCTCGCCCGGCAACTGGAGCCTGGAGATTTCCGCCAGACGCTCGAAAAGTTGGGACTGTACAAACTCAACGATCCCGAACCGCTGAGTGCAGACGACATTAGTGCGTGCGCACCCGCATCCATCGAGGCAGATGTGGATGACGTATTGCTAGTCGTCGGCGATGGCAATGCTGCAGCCATCGGTCCCGTCATGCAGCGCCTTCAAGCACAGGGGGTTAACGCGGTCAGCCTGTGCATTGGTGCCATGCGCCATTTCCGGTCGTTGCATCGCGCGGCCTGTGATACATCAGGTCGTCCACAAATCTGGGGACCGAACCGGGACAAGATGCTTACGCAAGCGCGGAACTGGGGTGCACCGAAGCTGGAACTTGCCCTGACAGAGCTGACGGATACAGACCTGCAATTGCGCTCTGCTGGCCAGAATGCGCCGGCGCTTGCACTGGTCGAACGCTGCTTTATCCGGCTTGCCATGCTTGCACGTCGATAGTTCGGGGACGCGTGTCTTTTTCATCCGAGCAGGGGTCGCGAGGCGCAGCCTCGTCAATAGTGTCGTCGCGCAAGCGGCCTTTGGATCACGGATGCTCCTCGGGCGGGGCCGCAAACATGGCCATCACCTCGGCCTCGGTCATCTGATGCCGCCCCTCACCGGCAAAGGCATAGCCATCAGGCTTCAGGTCGATAAACAGTTCGCCCGTCAAAGGAATGCCCGAAGCATCCGTAAAGGTTCCCATTCCAACATGCATCTCGCCATTCATGGGACCGGGCGCCGTCACTCGATAGAACATTGATGAGCCGCAGTGTTTGCAGAACGCCCGTTCGGCCCATTCAGACGACGTGTAAACGGTCAGGTTATCCTCCCCCTCAATCTGCATTCCACCCTTGGGCACCTGCACGCCCAGAAAAACGCCGCCGGACCACTTGCGGCACATGCTGCAATGGCACGCGCCGGTTTCTGTTATGGTTTTAGCAATGGTGAATTTCACGGCTCCACACATGCAGGATCCTGATCGCGACATGGTAACCTCCTCTGGCTGGCTACCTTTGGTGTAAGCGACCCAACTGCCAAATTCTGACAGTAGCCTTGCAGTGCCGCCCCGGGCCTGCGATCTTCCGAGCAACAAACCTGGAGGCATCATGTACCGCGTCATCGGAACCGTCAAAAGCCGCGCCTTTCGCGTGCTCTGGATGTTGGAAGAGCTGGGACAGCCCTATGAACTGGTCGAGGCATTTCCCCGTTCGGAAGAGGCAACAAAGCACAACCCTTTGGGCAAGATCCCTGCCTTGGTGGATGGTGAGGACGTTTTGACGGACAGTGTCGCGATCATGACCTATCTTGCAGACAAGCACGGCACCTTGACCGCCCCTGCCGGAACACCAGCCCGCGCCCAACAGGATGCAATGACCCTTTGGCTGATTGACGAAGTGGACGCGTTGCTTTGGACCCACAGCAAACACACCTTTGTATTGCCCGAGAAACTACGCCAACCGACGATCGCGTCGACCCTGCACAAAGAGTTCGCGCGAAATGTCGATACCTTTGCCAAGAGGTTGGAACAGGCAGGCGACTTCATCATGGGCGACCAGATTTCGGTACCGGACCTGTTGGCCGTACATTGTTTCGGCTGGGCGTTCGGCGCTGATTTTCCGGCGCTGCCCGACAGTGTGAAGGCGTATTCAAAGCGCCTGCGTGCGAGGCCCACGTTTCGTGCAGCGGCAGGGCGCTAAGGCTGCACGAATTTCACTGCACCGCGCCCTGCCCAACGCCCCGTGGCAAAGCAAGCTGTCAAAAGGTAGCCGCCTGTAGGCGCTTCCCAGTCCAGCATCTCTCCGGCACAAAACACACCTGGTCTGGTCCGCAACATGAGCGCATCATCAAACGCAGGGGCAGGCACGCCCCCCGCCGTTGAGATCGCTTCGTCGATCGGTCGCAGTCCAGCGTGCGCGATCCGCAGTTTCTTGAGCCGTCGGGCAATTCTCAAGGTCTCAACTGGCCAAGGTCTGCCCCATTCCTGTGCCAACGCTATTTTTGGAGGAGGCAACCTAAGCGTCTTGCGCAGATGATTGGCCAAGCTCGCCTTGCCACGCGGACGGTCCAGCCGCGCGGCGACATCATCGACGCTCAGATCAGGCAACAAGTCTAGATAGAGGGTCGCGCCTTCCCGCACCCCCCGCGATACCGAATAGACACCGCCGCCTTCGAGTCCGCGATGTGAAATCACGGCCTCGCCTCGTGATCGATGGCGACCCGCGCGCCATGCGACGCCCTTGACCGGCTGCCCCATCTGTTTCGCCATGTGATCAGACCACTCAATGGCGACCGCCGCGTTTGCTGCCCCAAAAGGCTGCACGTCCGCTCCAATCCAATCCGCCCATGCACCGTCAGAGCCCAGCCGCGCCCAACTGGCACCCCCACAGGCCAATACGACAACATCGACATCGACAGACGAAACGGTATCGTCGGGTCCCATTATGATTGGCAGTTTTCCGTCCCAACCGACCCACCGATGCCGAGGCAAAATGCTCACACCCCGCCCATCCAAACGGCGCAGCCATGCACGCAAAAGCGGTGATGCTTTCATCGCCTTGGGGAAGACGCGGCCCGTTGAGCCTGCAAACATCTCCTGACCCAGGCCTTCGGCCCATGCCACGACGGCGGTACTGTCCCAAGCCCGCAGCGCTGGGGTGAGCCAGCTTGCGGCGTCGGTGTAGTGTGGCAACATGATACTCAGGTCTTCGGCTTTGGTCAGGTTTAGCCCGGACTTCCCCGCCATCAGGAATTTGCGTGCAACACTTGGTTTGGCCTCGTAAACCTTGACCTGCAGTCCAGCGTCCGCCATCACTTCTGCTGCAGCCAACCCTGCCGGGCCGCCACCAATCACAGCAGCGCGGCTCACTCCGACGTGGTCCGCAGTTCGCCCTTCATCTCAACCACGCGGTGCGGGTAGGGGATTTCAATGTCGTTGTCCTTGAGCGCATTCCAGATCGCAAAAAGCACGTGACTCTTGTACTTGTTCCGCCCGTCATCAATGCCGTTGACCCAATATTCGACGGCGAAGTCGATCCCGCTGTCACCGAATCCCACAAGCTCGCAATCCGGCCCCTCGGGCTTGGCGAGGACAAAGGGCAGCTTGGCGACGGCGGCGTTTATGATGTCGGGCACAGCGTTGATGTCGGTATTGTAGCTGACCGAAAATGGTGCCTCGTACCGGTTTGCCGATCCGCTGTCAGAATAGTTGACGACGCGGGTGGTGATGAAATCCTCGTTAGGGACAACAATCCAGCGGCCATCATAGGTTTCAAGGATCGCGGCGCGGGCCGTCATTTTGACGATTGTACCCGCTTCACCGCCATCCAGTTCAACGTAGTCGCCAACCGTCGCCTGGCCTTCGACCAGCAGGATCACACCGGAGATAAAGTTCGACGCGATCTTTTGCAGCCCAAAGCCGAGGCCGACACCGATCGCACCCCCAAGCACGGCGAGGGCAGACAGGTTGATGCCCATGATATTCATGAGCAACAGGAACGCGACGCCGAAAATTAGGAACTCGATGGACTTGGCCACGAGTTGCCGAAGCGAGGGGCGCATCTCCTCCTGTTTCTGGATGAAAGTGCTCGACTGACTGTTGGACCATTGGCCGAGCCAGAAAATAATCCCGGCAACGGCCACGAACTGCAAAAGCCAAAGAAGATTGAAGGACAGATTGCCCAACGGAACGACAGTGGCTTCCAGTCGCGTCGCGGCGGGTTCCAGAAGACCGAGAGCGTAGAGTGCCGCGACCGGGATCAGGACATATCGGCCGAGTAACTTGAGGAACGGGTCAGTGACGATGTCCCGCACAAGCGCCCGCACTGCGAGAAAAAGGAAAACCCGTTTACCGAAAGCAATCACGGCCCCACTGTCAAAGATCGATCGAACAACGCTTTCACCGATCCCGGTCAGTACATAGGCCAAGAGCGGCAGTACGAGAGGCAGAAACTGGATCACGAACCGGCGCGCCTTGGCGAAGACGGTATCGTTTTCACCGGGGTCGAGGACCCGCGCCAGTGTCGGTTGCAAACGGCGCGTGATCAGGACTGCAGCCAGATAGGCAACAATCAACAGCGCAAACTGTGACCACGCGGCAGGACTCAGCAACCAAGACAGCGCCAGTTCCCACCCTTGCAGGGCATAGCCCGCGATGGTCTGTACAATCTCGGGCTGGCTTTCGAGATCAAACTCCACACCGTACCTCTTGCATCGTTCCAACAACGCGCCAATTGTCATGGGCAATCAGCATTGCGCAAGGGACCATACAGCTGCCAGACACCCTACATGCACCAATTTGCCCCTTGTGTGGCCGTCCCATCCCACCCGACGCACCACAAAGCCTGCACCACCTGATTCCCAAACTGAAAGGCGGCAAAGGCGGCCCAACGGTGTTGCTGCATCACATCTGCCACCGTGAAATCCACGCCACACTGACCGAAACCGAACTGGCACGTGCCTACAACACGCCCGAGGCGTTGCGCGGGCATCCGCGATTGGCAAAGTTCTTAGCATGGGTGGCAAAGCGCCCGCCGAGCTTTGCGTCAAAGGTCCCCGGGACCCGTCGCAAGCGTTAACGTTCGCGCGGGGTTGTGTCGACTGTACGCTTTTCCTCTAGCCGAATGCTGACATCACGCAATACCCCCGAAACCAACAATTCTACACGCTCATACGTCGTCAGTTCCCGCGAAGCTTGAGCAGGTTTGGGGTCGCGCTTTGCGTAGTCTATGCGTCCATCACGGGCCATCGACAGAAAGCCTACAACGTGTAACGCAAAGTTGACAACTATTGTATTTACCTTATTTACACATGGCTTTGATCGCAAATGCCACGTCAGCTTTTGCGGCGGCGATGTCCTCACACAGTTGCTGGGCCCGTTCTTGCACAGATCCACTTTCAACAAGTTCATCAACCAGACCGAATTCATAAGCCGTTGCAGCCGAAATTTTCTGGCCACCCAGGAAAATTAGCTTGGTTCGTGCCGGACCAATCAGGCCAGCCATGCGCACAGGATCGCTGGGTTGTGGCAAATACCCAAGCTTCATGACTGGGTAGAAGAACTTGGCCGTTGGTACCGAGATGCGCAGGTCACACGCCAGCACCATACCGGTTGCGCCACCTGCCACCGTCCCATTCAAGGCCGCGATGGTCAGGCCCGGCAAATCGGCGATGGCACTCGACAACTCCTCCCAAAGGGGGGACGTGGCCAAACCCGCACGCGCCGCATCCAGATCCGCACCCGCGCTGAACACTTTGCCCGTCCCAGTCAGAACCACAGCAGCCGCCTGTCGAGCAGCCTGCGCCGCGTCACGAAGATCGATCAGCATTTGTTCAGTCAGCGCACCCGCCTTGTCTGGGCGGTTGATCCTGATGGTCCAGATCGGGGTCGCGCAATCTACTTCAATCATGTCAAACCGACCCGTGCACGAATGTCAGGGTCTCTGAGAGAGATTTCCTGCCCAACCCAATCATCCGCGTCGGGAGAACACATCCAAAGCAGAGCCTTGGCAGGCCAATCCGCAGGAATGTGATCGGACCAGTCAAGCTGACTGACCGGATTGATGCCGCTGGACTTGATCTCGCGTTGCATTTGCGTCGCCACAGTGCCTGGTGAAAGCCCCATGGCCCGAATGCCAGAATGGCCGTTTTCCTTGTCGACGCATCGGGTCAGCATCGCTGCTCCTGCCTTGGACGCGCAATAGTGTGACCAGGCTTCGACTGGGCCATGGGCCGCACCCGAACTGACCGTAAGGATCGTGCCGCCACCGGCTTTCAGCATGACAGGCAGTGCGGCGCGCATGCCATAGAAGACACCTTTGAGATTGATATCGATCACGTGGCCCCAAGCTTCGGGATCAGCTTGGGACAAATGCGAGATCGGCTCAATCACACCCGCGTTTCCAACCAGAACATCCAATCCGCCAAAACGGCGCACCGTTTCGGTCACAACACCCTCAACCGCGGAATAGTCGCTCACGTCACAGCGCAGCGCGATAGCCTTCGGGCCAATTTCAGTCGCCAATGCAGCGACGGCGTCGGAACTGCGCGCCACAAGGACGACATTTGCCCCAGCTTCGGCAAAAACGCGGGCAGTATCCGCGCCAATCCCGCGGCTGGCACCGGTGATCAATGTCGTCTTTCCGCTCATATCATGCATTCTGTTCTCCACTTCCTAGACTTGGCCTTGTGGTACGGACAACAGCAGCTTAGGTCCAGCCTGCGGCCTTGACGCTCCGCGCTCTGTTCCGGACGATATGGCCAAAGCTGTTTAAGGATTCTGATATGTCTCGTTTTTCTCATCTTTTTTCCGGCACTGCATTGGCGCTGTGCCTGCCCGCGACCGCTGCTTTGGCGGATTTGACCGCCGAGGAGGTTTGGGCCGACTGGCAGTCCTACATGTCCAGTGCGGGCTACGCTATCACAGCATCTGAAGCCGTCGAGGCTGGAACCGTTTCCGTCTCCGACATGACCTTGGACGTGGAATTTGCCGACGATACCGGCGCAGGCTCTTTCAAAGTGGCAATCGAGTCCATCAACTTCGTCGAGCAAGGCGATGGCACTGTGGCAATCGAGCTGCCCGCAAGCACAACGATGAACATGTCATTTGTGCCGGAATCCGGTGAGGATGTGACAGTAGCTGTAGATTTTATCCAAACGGCGCCAAGCATGGTTGCATCTGGTGATCCCGGTGACTTGACATACACCTACGCGGCCGATGCCGCGCGCATGGCCTTGCAAAGTGTCACAATTGATGGCGTTTCGGTTGGCCCCGAGATCGCAAAGGTGGACGTGAACATGACCGATCTCGCACAGGTCGTTCAAACGTCCGTGGGCGACGTCCGGAAGATGGCGCAAGACATGTCCATCGCATCCGTCGACTATGACATCGCGTTCAACGATCCGGAAAGCGACGACAACTTCCAGATCAAGGGCGCTATGAGCGGCCTGAAGTTGGACGGTACCGGCGATTTGCCCTTGGAAGCGGATGTTCAGGATCTGAACGCAATGCTGAACGATGGTTTCAAGGCACAGGCGTCTTTCACCACAACTGGCGGCAACTACGACATGTCGTTCAGCAGCGAAGAAGACGGAAGCGGTACAGCAAACGCCACGTCGACCGGCGCAAAGTTTGACGTCGCCATCGGGCCGGATGGCCTGCTCTACGATGTGGCGCAAAGCGGTGTGAACATGAACATGCTGCTCACTGAATTGCCATTGCCCCTGTCCTTTTCTGCCACAGAGATTGGAACCCGTTTCCTGATGCCGCTGCAGAAGTCAAATGAAGAGCAGGATTTCGGTCTCGCGGTTACGCTCAGCGAATTTTCGATGTCCGATGCGATCTGGAGCCTGTTTGATCCGACCTCGCAACTGCCTCGCAACCCGGCGACATTGGTCGTTGATTTGAGCGGCAAGGCAAAAGTGCTGTTTGACTTCCTTGACCCGGCACAGGCCGAAGTGCTTGAGCAGTCCGATACAATTCCGGGGGAATTGAACGCTCTGACTGTAAACAAGCTTGAACTTGATGCCGTTGGCGCGCGTCTTACCGGCGCAGGCGACTTCGTATTCGACAACACAGACCTGGCCACATTCGATGGCATGCCGCGTCCAGAAGGCGCAGTTGATGTAACACTGGTCGGTGGCAACGGTTTGCTGGACAAACTGGTCGGCATGGGCCTGCTGCCAGAGGATCAGGCCATGGGCGCCCGTATGATGATGGGCCTGTTTGCCGTTCCGGGAGAGGGCGAAGACACCCTCAACTCGAAAATCGAAGTCAATGAAGAAGGTCATGTTCTGGCCAACGGCCAGCGCATCCGCTGATGTAAACCGGCGGGGCGGCGCAGGTCGCCGCCCTTGCACCTGTCCCTCTGCACCGCTACCTCAGGCGCAAGAATGCGGAGCAGACGAATGACCCCACCCGACTTATCGACACTCAGCCAACGCTTGCTGGACGCGGCCAAGTCCGCAGGTGCGGATACAGCGGACGCGATTGCAGTCCAAGGTACGTCCCTGTCTGTCGATGTCCGGAACGGGGCGCTGGAGCAGGCCGAACGGTCTGAATCCATCGACATTGGTCTGCGTGTTTTTGTCGGTCAGAAACAGGCCAACGTGTCAGCGTCCGATGTGAGTGATCGCACGATTGAAGAGATGGCAATGCGCGCTGTCGCGATGGCAGGCGAAGCACCTGAGGACCCATTTGCCGGACTGGCACATGCCGATCAACTGGCGACCGAGTGGGATATCGAAGCGCTGGAGTTGAACGACACATCCCCAGAACCCGCCGCTGAAGAACTGCAGTCCGACGCCCTTGCTGCCGAAACAGCGGCCAGAGCCGTGAAAGGCATCAACCAGGTCGAACAATCATCGGCGGGTTACGGCGTGCGCAACATCTGGCTGGCCGCCAGCAACGGGTTCTCCGGTGGCTACCGCCGCACAGATCGCGCGCTGAGCTGCGTTGCGATTTCAGGCAGCGGTGCCGAGATGGAGCGGGATTACAGCGGCGACAGCCGAATCTTTCAATGCGACTTGCGCAGCCCAGAGGATATCGGCACCGAGGCAGGCACACGGACAGTGGAGCGTGCCGGTGCCCGAAAGCCTCCGACCGGATCCTATCCGGTGCTGTTCGACGAAAGGATTTCGTCATCGCTTGTTGGCCATCTACTCGCTGCTGCAAATGGATCAAACATCGCACGCGGATCGTCCTGGCTGCGCGAGAAACTGGGCCAAACGGTGTTGCCGGAGGGTCTGAACCTGGTTGAAGATCCACACCGCCCACGAACATCGGG
Source organism: Tateyamaria omphalii (assembly GCF_014651375.1). Taxonomy (GTDB): domain Bacteria; phylum Pseudomonadota; class Alphaproteobacteria; order Rhodobacterales; family Rhodobacteraceae; genus Tateyamaria; species Tateyamaria omphalii. The sequence continues at coordinate 545,683 of NZ_BMWT01000001.1, read as the reverse complement.
CACACGACCCTTCGATGCCGAAGGGTTGCCGACACGTCGCCGAGTTATTGTGGAAAACGGCATGCTGGTCGGCTGGACGCTTGACCTGTCGACGGCGCGCAAGTTGGATATGGCGCCCACAGGTAATGCCGCACGCGGAACATCGGCCCCGCCTAGCCCATCCAACTGGAATGTTGCCCTTGATGCCGGTGCCGCGTCACGCAAGGACCTGATCCGAGACATGGGTACAGGATTACTCGTAACCTCAATGATCGGATCGACGATCAACCCGAATACCGGTGACTACTCTCGCGGGGCCGCTGGTCTATGGATTGAAAATGGCGAGATTGCCTATCCGGTCAATGAATGCACCATCGCGGGCAACTTGATCGATATGCTGCGCCAGATCACGCCAGCGAATGATGCGCGTCCGCACCTGAGCCGCGTGGTTCCATCGCTTTTGGTCCCGAGTATGACTCTTGCCGGCAGCTGACCTGCCCCTTTTGGTCGATGCGGCCCGGATCGCCGGGCGGGTTGCGACCAGCTTTGCCGGACCATCGGCGGCCCGTTGGGACAAGCCTGACGAAGCGGGCCCTGTGACCGAGGCCGATTTGGCAGTGAATCACTCCCTCGAGACAACCCTACGTCTTGCCCGTCCCAACTATGGTTGGTTGTCGGAAGAGACGGAGGATAGTGCGGCACGCCTGACCGCTGATACGGTTTTTATCGTCGATCCAATCGATGGGACCCGAAACTTTGTGGAAGGCGGTCGGACTTGGGCCATCTCGATTGCTGTCGCGCACAAGGGTCAAGTCAGCGCTGCTGTCATTTACTTGCCACGACATGACAAGCTCTATGCCGCCGGCATTGGAATGGGAGCAACTTTGAATGGTGTTTCACTTTCGGCGACGCAGGCTGGCATGGCGCCGCAGAGCACCGTCCTCGCCGCGAGACCCACGCTCCATGACAAGCATTGGCGCGATGGCGCTCCTTTGATCGATCGGCACTATCGGCCATCACTTGCATATCGCCTGTCGCTTGTTGGCCAAGGTCGGTTTGATGGAATGCTCACGTTGCGACCCAGCTGGGAATGGGACATTGCCGCCGGTGCACTGATCGTGACCGAAGCAGGCGGCAGGATCACAGACCGCACCGGAGCGCCACTGCAGTTCAACAACGCCCATCCAGCCTTGAACGGTGTGGTTGCCGCAGGACCGCACCTTCACAGCGCATTGGTGGGCCGACTGGAACCCGTCTGATCATCCTGACGACCTTGACCCCCCGACCCATATGCGCAAACTGCGCGCGGCAAGCCCAGCCCATAGTTAAAGGAAATTGCAATGACACAGCGCCTGCACCTCGTCTTTGGTGGCGAACTGGTGGACCCGTCCCGGAACGTGTTCAAGGACGTTGAAGATTTGCATATCGTCGGGATTTTCCCGAACTACCAGGCGGCCTACGATGCCTGGAAATCCGAAGCGCAACGCACGGTGGATAACGCGCATATGCGATATTACATCGCGCACTTGCATCGCCTGCGCGACGAAGAGAACGCAGCAACCGCAACTGAAGAACTCGGCTGATAGCCACGTGCGTGGATCGCTTGGGCTGTCGGCCTATCGCACAGTGTCGGGGCGGCGCGCGCCTCCACCCTTTGCGCCAACTCGGGACAGGCCACCCGGAGAACTGGTCTGGATTCATGCTGCTGAACCAGGGAACAATCGCGCGCTCAACGATCTGGCCCACCGGCTGACCGCAATGCGTCCTGAATGCAACGTGTTGCTGACAGCCGCACAAGACGGCTTTGGAGATCGCGGTTCCGAATGCATATGGCAAGAAGCGACGCCGCCCGATCATCCTGCCGTCACAGACGCATTTATCGCCCACTGGGCACCCGATGTTCTGATCTGGGCCTGGGGCGACCTGTTACCCAATCTGATCCTGTCTGCGGCCGAAAAAGGCACGCATATGATGTTGGTCGACGTCGCGCGCGATGGGTTTGAAAGCAGACGCGACCGTTGGTTGCCGGAAGTCCCCCGCGCGCTCTTGGCGCAGTTTGATCACGTCACGGCACGCGATGAAGATGCACATCTGCGCCTTGCACAGATGGGACGCCCTGTTTCTGCAATGGAACTGGCGCAGCCCTTGCATCCATTTGGCAAGATGATGCCTGCCACGGAGAGTGATCTTTCAGACCTTACTGCTGAATTGGGCGGACGACCGACTTGGCTGTCAGCACGCACATCACCCCTGGAATGCGCCAGTGTATTGTCCGCACACAAATCTGCACTCAAAACGTCACACCGCTTGCTTCTGATCCTGCATTTCGCCGATCCGAAACAAGCACAAGATGCCGAAAGGCATGCACTTGATCAGGGGCTGACGTCTGCAAACTGGGGCGACGGCGCCTTTCCCGATGACAACACCCAAGTGCTGATTGCTGATGATGACACGGAACTCGGACTTTGGCTCCGTGTGGCAACGGTCACATTTCTGGGCGGATCAATGCGATCTTCCACCACCGTCTGTGATCCCTACTCCGTTGCAGCCCATGGAGCAGCGATCATTTACGGTCCGCATGTCGGCCCCCATGTCGACGCTTTCACACGGTTGATGAACGCTGGTGCCGCACGCATTGTGAACGACACCGCGTCGCTCGGTCGGGCCGTCAGCCAGATGATTACCCCTGACCATGCCGCACACATGGCCATGGCGGGGTGGGATGTGGTGACACGGGGGGCGGACAGTCTCGACAGGATCATCTCGCTGACGCAAACCCGCCTCGATGCACGCCAAAAAGGAAAGCCCTGATGCGCGCACCGAGCTTTTGGTCAAAACAGCGACCTGACGTGTGGGCCCTGTTGCTTTGGCCCCTCGGCGCACTCTACGCACGGGCCACTGCGCGACGCCTCGCACGGGGTACACCAGAAACACTGCCTGTTCCCGTGATCTGTGTCGGTAATTTGAACGCCGGTGGAACGGGCAAAACTCCCACGGCTATTGCGATCGCAGAACGTCTGCGCACCGCATTCCAGGACCCTCACATCGTCAGCCGGGGCTACGGCGGCACGGAAACAGGCCCAGTTGAGGTGGACCCGGCACGGCACAGTGCTGAACAGGTAGGGGACGAACCCCTGCTGCTCAGCGCATTTGCCAGGACATGGGTTTCCCGCGACCGCGTTGCAGGCGCCCACGCCGCCATAGCCGCAGGAGCCACAGCGATCATCCTCGATGACGGCTTTCAAGATCCGGCATTGCACCACGATATGGCCATCATTGTTGTGGATGCAGAAACCGGCTTTGGGAACAAGCTTTGCCTGCCAGCAGGGCCTTTGCGCGAACCTGTGGAAACCGGACTCGCACGGGCCGACATGATCTTGTCGATTGGCCCTAAGGAAGCACAAAGCCGGTTTGACACCTCGCATTTACCAAATGCGTTGCCACACGTCCGTGCTGATCTTCAACCGTTGCAAACCGGGATGGATTGGACGAACACGCCGCTCGTTGCCTTCGCGGGCATCGGACGACCAGACAAGTTTTTTAACACTCTGCGTGGGCTGGGCGCGCACCTTCTGCGCAGCGAAGCACTGGGGGACCATCAGAAACTCAGCACCGCGTTCCTCACACGCCTGGAACGCGAGGCGCGTAGCATCGGTGCTCAACTGGTCACGACGGAAAAGGATGCCGCGCGATTGCCACCCGCTTTCAGATCAAGGGTGATCACGCTGCCAGTACGCCTCGCGTTTGAAAACCCGGAACAACTCGACGCAGCGCTCAACGCTCTGCCGAACTCAGCTTCTTCTGACTGAAAATACCACCGCTGGAGGCACAAGCCCATCCGCAGTATGCGGATGGGAATCATTATGCCGCGCGCCAGCGCGTCCTTTCAACAGACAATCGGGGCGCAGCGCCCGACCATCAGGCCGGGCATTGCAACATCAAGTCAGCTGCCAGCCGCCTCGTCGATCAGACGGGCCATCTCATTGTAAGCCATGTTGTTGTACTTGGTCCCATTGATGACAAAGCTCGGGGTCGAATTAATACCGTCGTCTGCCGCGTTTTGCTGGTACCAAGCCACAAGCGTACGGAGGTTGTCCGCATCCGTCAGGCATGCCTCGATCTTATTGCTCGACAGCCCAGCCAAACGCCCGATCTTGCGCAGCTCATCTGCGATTTGTGCTGGATCACCACCCCCGGCGCGCGCCCACTCGGACTGGCCAGAATACAAAAGATCTGTCACACCAAAGAACGTTTCAGGCGTGCCTGCGCACCGCGCAATGGCCGAAGCCCACAGCCCAAACCGGTCAAAATATACTTCACGGTAGATGAAGTTAACCTTCCCGGCATCAATGTAGTCCGACTTGAGCTGCTTGAACGCACCGCTGTGGAAGGTTGCACAATGTGGGCAGGTATAGCTGGCATACTCAATCACTGTGACAGGTGCGTCCGGGTTGCCCAATTGCATCTCAACCACCGACGACGTGTCGATGTCATCCGATGCCGCCTGTGCATTGGCCGCACCAAGCAAGCGTTCGGCTTGTGCCTGCTCCTGCGCGCTCGGTCCGTTGGATTGCATCGAACTATACAGGAAATACCCCCCAACGCCGACAATAACGGCGAGGATAGCAACGATACGGTTCATGTGCGTGTTCCTTGTTTTTCTTTTGTCAGGATATGTGCGCCCAGCCGTTCGAGGGCCGCGCGCAGTGTTTCATCTTCAACAGGGGCGACAACATGGGCAGCGGCCCGGGTCATTTCCAGCGCAGGCTCTGGAGGCGTGGTGTCCTTGGGTCGATGCTCAAAGGCAACCTGCCCCTCAGCAAAACCGGTGGCTGCCGTTTGCGTGATCCGAATGCGCGCGATGGCATTATAGCCGTAGACCGCGTTCACCCGCTCCCGCAGTTGGTCCTTTTGCATCTCAAGCATGGGGGCCTGTGCGCCCGTGGTCAGCAAGGTCAGCGTCGCCCCCATACCTCCACGGCCATAACTGACCTCAACAGGACGGGCGATCGCGGCCACATCTGCCCCCGCCACTTCGGCCCAATCCGTCAGCAAGCGGCTTTGAGCAAAGCCGCGGCTTTCGCTGGCTTGCCGAATCTGTCCGGTCAGCAAAGATGCTGTCCGTTTGAACCCTTTTGTACTGGCACGCCGCATGGCCATAGCTATGTTCCCTGTCACTCACTCGTGATCATAACGGATCAAGGCGTGATCACCAGCAATCTCAATAGGAGAGCCATAACTCTTGCGTGACCTCAGCAATGAACTTCTGGATTGGTACGACGTACATGCGCGCGCAATGCCGTGGCGAGTGGGGCCAACGGACAAGAAAGCAGGCGTGCGCCCCGACCCCTATGCCGTCTGGATGTCCGAGATCATGCTGCAACAAACAACTGTTGCCGCCGTCACCGAGTATTTCAAACGGTTCATAACACGCTGGCCCACGGTGTCCGATCTCGCCGCTGCAGAGGATGCAGAGGTCATGGGTGAATGGGCCGGGCTGGGCTACTACGCCCGCGCCCGCAACCTGCTGAAATGCGCCCGTGCCGTGGTCGCCGATCACGATGGTACATTTCCTGCGGACCACGCCGCACTGCTAAGACTACCAGGCATCGGCCCCTACACGGCTGCCGCCATCGCCTCGATCGCCTTCGACCTGCGACACGTCGTTGTTGATGGAAACGTCGAGCGGGTCATGGCACGCATGTTCGACGAACATACGCCGTTGCCAGCATCCAAGCCGATCCTGACCGAACATGCTGACAGGTTGACGCCCCAAGACCGTCCCGGCGACCACGCGCAGGCGGTCATGGATTTGGGGGCCACAATATGCACCCCGAAATCCCCAGCCTGCGGCATTTGCCCGTGGCGTGAACCGTGTCAGGCGCGTGCCGCTGGAACAGCGCCAGAGCTGCCGAAGAAAACACCGAAAAAAGCAAAACCCATCCGCCACGGCACCGTCTACCTTGCCCAGCGCAACGATGGCGCTTGGCTGGTCGAAACGCGCCCGGACAAGGGATTGTTGGGGGGAATGATGGGCTGGCCAGGATCAGAATGGGTGGATACATCCGAACCCCGCCCCCGAAACGCACCGCTTGAAACTGACTGGATCAAGCTCGACGGTGAGGTACGGCACACCTTCACCCATTTCCACCTGATCCTTGACGTGATGGTCGCGAACGTCAGCAATGCCGAGCCCGAGCGCGGCTTCTACCTGCCGCGCGATCAATTTCGTCCCTCCGACCTGCCGACGGTCATGCGCAAGGCCTTTGATCTGGCGCAGAAGTGACAATTCGCACCGTGGCGTCACCCTTGGCAGAAACGGCCACTTGTCTTTAAGCTGCGGTGCGCGCAACCAGAGGATCAACCGACATGACACTGCCGCCGGAAACCGTTGCCAAGGTGCAGAATGCCCTGCCCTTCGCCATGTCATTCCTGCTAATCCCGCTGGCGATTGTTAGCGCCGTCTATGGCGGTTGGACCGTGATCCTGTTGCCAGTGGTGACATGGTACATGTTCTCTATCCTTGATCTCGCGGTGGGCCTGAACACCGACAACGCCGATCTTGAAGCGACCGAGGATGACCTGTTCTGGTACCGGATGATCACAACCGCATGGGTGCCTGCGCAATTTCTGATGCTGTTTGGCCTGATTGCCTATGTCGCACCGGCCGATCACCTCAACACGATCGAAAAGCTGGTGATCTTCTTTGGCGTTGGCGTCATCACCGGCACGGTCGGGATCAACTACAGCCACGAGCTGATGCACCAGAAGAACAAGCTCGAACGCTGGCTGGGCGACGCGCTCTTGGCCATGGTGCTCTACTCCCATTTCCGGTCCGAGCATTTGCTTGTGCATCACCGTTATGTCGCCACCCCGCGCGACCCGGTCACCGCCCGCATGAACGAAAGTTTCTACCGCTTTTACCCCCGCGTTCTGAAGCAATGCTTCTTGTCTGCATGGAATGCCGAAAAGGCGATGCTGGCCCGCAAGGACCTACCCGCAACAGACAGTTCAAATCCCTTCTGGAAATACGCCTACCTGCAACTGGTGTGCTTTCTTCTGGCCTTTGCGCTTGGTGGCTGGGCAGGCGTGGGCCTCTTCATCCTGCAAGCGGGCGTTGCGATCTGGCAGCTTGAGCTGGTCAACTACATTGAACACTACGGTTTGACCCGCAAACACCTGGGCGATGGCAAATATGAACACGTGCAGCCACGCCATTCTTGGAACGCCGCGCACAAGGCATCGAACTGGCTTCTGATCAACCTGCAGCGGCACTCGGACCACCACTACAAGCCCGACCGCCGCTTCCCGGTGCTGCAAAACTATACCGAAGCTGACGCACCCCAGCTGCCCTACGGTTATCCGGTCATGACCATTGCAGCGATGATGCCCAAGGTGTGGAAACGCGTCATGAACCCACGCGTGCAGAAGTGGCGGGATATGTACTATCCCGAAATCACGGACTGGACCGCGTACAACAAGGCAGCGAACCCGCTTCCGCGCTAGTCCATCACCCATAATGACAGAGGTTTTGCCACACCGCGTACCGACTGGTCAGGTGCGCGGCGGAAACCCTCTGACACGCCTGCGGCGGTCACAACAGCGTCGCTCACAATGGCCCGCACATTCAGCGCACGGGTCATCGCTTCGAGCCGGTTTGCCACGTTCACAGTGTCGCCCAGAACCGCGAACTCAAGCCGATTTGCGCCGATGTCCCCCAAAACAACTGGCCCGTAGTGAAGGCCAAATCGTGCATCGATTTCAGGCAAGCCCTCGGCACGACGGTCAGCATTCAGCGCATCCATCCGGTCCACCATCGCTTTCACACACGCAACAGCACGGACCGCATCATCTAGCAACGGCAACGGTGTACCAAAGGTCGCCATCAACCCGTCGCCCAAGTACTTGTCAAGGGTGCCACCATGGGCAAATACTTCGCTCTCCATCCTGGCGTGAAAGGCACGCAAGGTCTCGATCACCTCTTGGGCCGGTCGCTTGTCTGCATAGGCAGTAAAGCCGGCGATATCGACAAACAGGACCGCCGCGTCATGACTGCGGATCTGGCCCAATGGTTCGTCCTTGGTCGACAACTCATCCACCATTGTTGGTGAAAAATACCGCGCCAGATTGGTCCGCTCGCGCGCCATTTCGGCACTGTCCAGGACCAGCATCTGATACCGGCGCACAGCCACGGCCAGGATCAATGCCACAACCAGAAACACAACGACCTGCTGAAACCGCAAATCCCAATTCACATTGTTCGGGTCAAACTGCTGAGCCAGATCCGGATGGTTGGGAAACATCGCATTGGCCGCATCGGTCAGTTCCGGAAAGGTCCTGCCAAACCACCAGACACAGAGCGTACCGGTCAGCCACATCGCCATTGTCCAGTTCCCGATGGCAATGATCGTGCGCCAGGAATAGGTCAGCACACCCGCCGCCAAGATAATGAAGAAGTATTGAAAGACCTCGAAATTGTAGATCAACGCCGTCGGCATCGGATCGTCCTGCAATGGGTTGGGCACAAGCAACGCCAGGGTCATCAACAAGAGGTCAGCAAACAACAGGGCCAATTCCGCCCGCGACTGCCCCACCCGACCAACACGCCGCTGTGCCAGTCCCACCAGTACAAGGCAGAACAACAGGAAAAGATACCAAACCACATCCCAGTTCGGGTTCAGAAACACCAGCATGACGGCGGTGACAGACAGCGCCCCGACCCGTGCTTTTACCGCCAGGTCCATCCCTTCGCGTTTGTTGCGGGCGAGCGCTTCTTGCGCGTGCCGATGTGCGGGAATTTCGTCTTCACGATCCGTGCGCTGCGACACCGGCAACGCGCTGCTTGCATCCACCATGATCTCTGCCCTCTTGGCTTCTGTGCTCCAATGTAAGTGCTCCTAACAAAAAAGCCCCGCCAAAAAGGCGGGGCATAGGTGCAGTGCCCTATTGGGCCTTCTGAAAGGCCGCAGGCACCTGGCGGTGTTTCGTGAATTAGTCGTGCATCTCAGACCGGATTTGCTGGCGCAACACGTCGATGGGCACAACCTTGCCCTCGCGTTTGAAGCACCAATAGGTCCAGCCATTGCAGCTTGGTGCGCCCTCAAGATGTGCGCCAACCTGGTGGATCGAGCCCTTGATATCGTCGCCGATCAACGTGCCGTCCGCACGGACCTTGGCCTTGTGGCGCTTGTTCATGGAATACAGTTCTTCGCCCGGGCGCAGCATGCCGCGTTCGACCAACTGGCCAAAGGGCACACGCGGTTCAGCACGTTTGGAAGCGGAAACAGACAACGCTTCCTTGTCGAACTTACGTACGGACGCGATGCGCTTTTCCGCCACTTTGCGATAAGCGGCTTCACGCTCAATCCCGATGTACTCACGGCCCAACATCTTGGCGACGGCACCAGTTGTGCCGGTGCCGAAGAAGGGATCAAGAACCACATCACCCGGGTTGGTCGACCCAACCAAAACGCGATGCAACAGGCTTTCCGGTTTTTGTGTCGGATGTGCCTTGTCGCCAGCTTCGTCCTTCAGACGCTCATGACCCGTGCAAATGGGCAAAACCCAATCACTGCGCATCTGGATACCTTCGTTGAGCGCCTTCAGCGCCTCGTAGTTAAAAGTGTACTTGCTGCTCTCGTCCTTACCAGCCCAGATCATCGTCTCGTGGGCATTGGTGAACCGCTTGCCGCGGAAGTTTGGCATCGGGTTGGACTTGCGCCACACCACATCATTCAGAATCCAGAACCCTTCGTTCTGCAGAGAAGCCCCAACGCGGAAGATGTTGTGGTAGCTGCCAATGACCCAGATCGCGCCATTGGGCTTCAACAGACGGCGCGCAGCTTTCAACCAGGCGGTCGTGAATTCATCATAGGCACGGAACGAGTTGAACTGATCCCAATGATCATCAACCGCATCGACTTTCGAATTGTCAGGGCGATGCAGTTCGCCCTTGAGCTGCAGATTATAGGGCGGATCGGCAAAAATCAGATCAACAGAGCCCGCAGGCAGGCTGTTCATCACGTCAATGCAGTCACCCGCAATAATCTGGTTCAAGGGAAGCGCGTCGGCGCCCTTTACATGTTTCGTCATCGTCTGCCTCTGTCCCGGCGCTTTGTGCGCTCATTGGTTGCAGCCAATGTGTAGCGTACCCGATTCGTCGTCAAATTCTTTTTTGAATCAGCGGCTTACGATTTTTTCTTGATACAAGATATTGTGGACAGGTTTGAAGGTACGTCTATGGTGTGGGGTCACCCCAAGATTTTCCAACGCCACCCTGTGGCTTTTTGACGGATATCCCATGTTCGTTTCCCAGCCATAGCCGGGATGCTGTTGCGCCAAATCCACCATGATCCGGTCGCGACATATTTTCGCCACAATTGACGCCGCCGCGATGCTGAGCGACCGGCCGTCCCCGCGCACCACCGGGGTCGCCGGAAGGGTGAATCCACGCGGCAACATGGTGCCGTCAATCAACAGGTGATCCGGAGACATGCGCAACCCTGCAACGGCCCGTTCCATCGCCAGGTGCGAAGCGCGCAGGATGTTCAGTTCTTCGATCTCGGATACCGAGGCATGCGCCACTGAAACTTCTGCCGTCTGCAGAATGGCATCCCAAACGGCCTCACGCTTGCGCGCAGTCAACTTCTTGGAGTCGTCCAACCCATCAGGAATCGCATCAGGGTCCAGAACCACAGCGGCCGCCGTCACGGGCCCCGCCAATGGTCCTCTGCCCACCTCATCCACGCCTGCAACGCGCCCGCCAATCCGCGTTTCCATCTCAAAGTCAGGCACCGACCGTCCTCTTCCCTGTTTCAAAAAAATCCCCGTCGGAGGCAAAAAACGCACTTTCCAAAGGAAAGTGCAAACATCGCGTACCACTGTAAGGTGGCACAACTAAAAAAGGGCGGTGCCCGAACACCGCCCTTTGCAAGGTGGGCCATGAATGCGTGGCCCATTTGCCCGTTCTTAGTGACGGGCCAATTGGAACCCATGGCGGTTCAGACAGCGCGCACCATATCCCTGACGCCAGCCGCGGTGCGTATAGACTTCGCGGTGGCAGCGATACGGCAGGCTATCGACATACTTGTAGTGCTTGTGCAGGCATCTCTCGCCAAACAGGCGACGCTTGCCTTGATCGGTGTGGAAACTGCGCAGGCAGTGTTGAGGCAACAACTTGCGGTTTACCCGCTTCGGCAGCGGTTTGGGGTGCACCGGCGTGTGAACCGTCTGCCGCTTCTTCTTATCTTTCTTTTTCTCATGGATGACAGCACCCACGATCGCGAGGCCCAACAAGGCGGCCAGTGCGGCCCCAACCTCGTCATCACCCGCCCGCGCAGGGGCGGCGGTGAAACCTGTGATAGCAATGGCAGCAGCGGCAATGGTCCCGATAAACTGGCGATGAATACGAAGTGTCATGGGGCGTCCTTTTCCAAAGAGATTTGACTGAGCAGACCAAGCAGCATCTGCGCTGGGTCAAACTTGGGGGCGCCCCCGCCAGACAGGCAATAACACCCCCCTGTTATCGAATATCAGGCATCTCAGCCCACTGATGTTATTGAATATCTGTCAAAGTCAGAGCAGGTTGGAGCCATGAAAAAGATCGCCATATCCATAGCCTTTTCACTGGCACTGGCCGGGGCCGCCCAGGCCCAGTGCTTTGCGGACTACAAGGCCAAACAGGACAACCCGCTGCGCCTGCACTATGGTGTCGCGCAGGTCTCAGGTGCGTGCAGCGCCGGAAATGCCACGCAACAACTCAAATCACGACTGGCCGCGCAAGGCTGGACATTGCTGCAGGTCCAATCTGTATTTGGCCCCGAAGGTCTCGATCAAAGGAAAGCAAGTGCAGGACCATACTACCTCCGCTTCTGACATGCGGCGCACAGGCAGTCGGCTCGTGACCCTTGGCATCGCGGGCATCCTCCTTCTTCTGGTTCTGGCCGCTGCCCTTCTCTTTTTCACCTTGCCGGATGCAGGTGCCTTTGACGCCCGCGTCGAGCGGATGTTCATCGAAAATGCCGACCTCACCAGCCAGGCGGAAATCAAGCTTCTGGAAATCCTCGCCCAGTCCGGCACCGCCTTTGCCGATACGTTGGCCAGCTATCGGCTCGTCATCTTCGTGCTGCTGGTCTTTGCCACCGGCATGATGATCGCAGCGCTGGTCTTCCTGCTGCTTCTCGTGGGCTTCAACCGCCGCATGGCCCAAATCGAACGCGCCGGCATTCAGGTGAACTCCCTGCTGATCAGCCGCGAGGAGAACACCGTGTACCTTAACAACCTCGGCTTCAAACTGACGGATGCCGCCATGGAAACCATGTCGGTTCTGGCCGAAGCGCGCATGGACGATGACGTTCTCTCGGGTTCGGAAATCGAAGGGGTCATTTCAGGCCGCAGCGCCGCCGATTGCGAAGAGGCCGCAGGGGCTACCCGCATCAAGCGCCTGCGGGACACGCTCGGCAACCAGATCGTCAGCGAACTGCTGGTCAAGAATATCGCACGCCGCGGTTACATGTTGGCGGTCGAAAAGGATGTGATCAAAGTTCTCTGATCGCATCTTCTTCTGACTGAAAATACCACCGCCGGAGGCAAAACCCATCTTCTGGAAGCAGATGTATAGAATCGCACGGCGCGCATGCGCCTCATTTCACCAGTAGCCACGAGTGCAACGGCAGGTCTAGGGTGCGCCAAACGAAGGAGACCACCCATGCCCGCCCCCACCAATCCGTTTAAGACCGCGATCAAAAATGGCGAAACCGTCATTGGCTGCTGGCTCAGCCTCGGCGACCCGCTTGCCACGGAAATCGCAGGCACGGCAGGGTTCGACTGGCTTCTGATCGATGGCGAACACACGCCCTATGATATCTCGAAAATGCGCATGCAACTCATGGCTCTGGAAGCTTCCGACAGTCACGCCGCCGTGCGCGTGCCCGTAGGCGAGACATGGATCATCAAGCAAGTCCTCGACGCGGGCGCGCAAACCGTGTTGGTGCCCATGGTGGAAACGGCGGAACAGGCTCGGCAACTGGTGCATGACGTCCGCTACCCCCCAACAGGCGGGCGCGGGGTAGGCTATTCCGGCGCGAGGTGCAGCCGCTTTGGTGCAATCACGGATTATGGCCCCACGGCAGATGATCAAATTTGCCTGCTGATCCAGGTCGAAAACCGCGCAGGCATCGCCAATCTCGACAACATTCTCGCGGTTGACGGCATCGACGGAGTCTTCATCGGCCCAGCGGACCTCTCTGCCGATATGGGCTATATGGGCCAGCTCACTCATCCGGAAGTGCAGGCCACGATCAAAGGTGCCATCGCCCAGATCGAAGCAGCTGACAAAGCGCCCGGCATCCTCACCACGACACCCGAATTCACACAGGACGCCCTCGACTGGGGTGCACGGTTCGTGGCCACAGGCCTCGACCTTCTGATCCTCGCCAAAAGTCTGCGCGAGTTGGCGCAACGCTGGAAACGCTAGGGCGTGGCTTTCAGCCCAACCGACGCCTGCGTGTAGCCACCTGCCGCACCATCGATAAAGTGCACATGCGTGTCGTCCATGATGGACGGCACAATACAGGTCATCATCGCCTCGTCCTGGGTGTGCATGCCGTAGCGCGCCACACCATCCGCACGCGCCTCATCCAAGATGGCGCGCAGGCGCGACACCGTCCCCGCATCGCAATCAATGGTCATCTTCAAGCCGTCATCAAATTTTCGAAAATCCGCATTGCCGCCAACCGTCTTGCGATAATGCGTCGGATCGAACCCGCCCAGCTTGATGCCGGTCTTGATCAGCACCCAGGCAATAAAGGTTTCGAACAGCACCTTGCGCCGTGCTGCCTTCACGCCCTTGCCGCCATGGCTCGCATGGGCTTCGAGCGTCGCACCGACCGGCGGCCAATCCGTCCCCGGCCCCTCGGGCGGCGATGGGTGCCCACCCCGGTCCAGATGCGCCACCTCGGCCAGAACCGCCTCGACCACCGCACCAAAGCGTGCGGCATCGACACCTTCCACGGGGGACAAAAGCAAAGACAGGATCGTCCCGTTCCGCGCCTTCATATGGCTCCAACGGCAACTTAGGCCGGTCAGATCGGGCTGTGTCCCCGCGGGGACAGGCGGCACGGTGTCGGCGCCTGCCTTCATCTCGGCCTCGGCCCAGCTCACTCCACCACCGGCGAACATGGCATAATCAACACCATCTGATACGGCATAGCGGGCCACGGCCACCTCTGGCCCCGCCGCCCGAATATCGGCCACGGAATACAGCCCCACCCGCAGCCCCATATCAAATTCGGTGCGTGCCCAGTTTTGGACCGCAGCCAGCGCCTGCCCCGCCTCTTTCGCGAACTCCGGCGGGTGTGCAAATGCCGCCCCGTCCCCGCCAAAGACAAAAGGAAAAGCCCGACCACCAGCCGCATTCATCTGGGCCGAGATCACCGCCGCCCCAATCATGTTCACCGTCTTGTACTTGCCCGCTGACACCGCGTCAGTGGACCCTATGATGTCAGAAACGCCGACCACCCAATCATCCGGCAAAGGCGTGTAGTGGCTCAAGTCGGCGACATCCCCAAAGACCGTCAACCGCGGCAGATCGTCATAAAACATCTTGTACCTCTTCGACCCGACCCTATCACGGGCCGGTCACCACACAATGCGCCTTGCACCTCCCCGCGCCCCATGTCACCCAAGCGGCAGGAGTGAGGACCCCATGCAAACCGGATTAATTCTGCTGGCACTGGCCTATGTGCTGAGCCAGTTCTTTCGCGCCTTCTTGGCTGTACTGACCGGCCCGCTCGAGACCGAGTTGGGAATCACACCTGATGTACTGGCCACGGCATCCGGCTACTGGTTTCTGGCCTTCGCACTCATGCAGCTGCCCGTGGGCAAGGCGCTCGACACGCTGGGGCCTCGCCGAACCGGCGGTTGGCTGTTCCTGATCGGTGGCGCTGGCGGTGCAGCCCTTTTCGCCGTCGCCCAAGGACCGCTTTACATCCACGCCGCCATGGCCCTGATCGGCATCGGCTGTTCACCCGTCCTGATGGCCAGCTTCTACATCTTCGCGCGCGAGTTTGACCCGGCGCGCTTTGCCACATTGGCGGCGCTGATGATCGGGATCGGCACCATCGGCAACCTGATCTCAAGCTACCCCATGGCCTTTGCAGTCGATGCGATGGGCTGGCGCCTTAGCATGTGGGCCTTGTCCGCGACCACGGCTGTTGTCGCCATCGGCGTCCTGCGGTCTGTCCACGACCCAGCGAAGGTCGAAGCCGCTGGCAACGGATCTCTCTTTGACCTCCTACGCATGCCAGTTCTGTGGTTCATCATCCCGATCATGTTCGTGAACTACGCGCCCGTCGCCGCCGTGCGCGGTCTTTGGATCGGGCCGTACCTGCGTGATGTCTTTGATCAGACGACAGCACAGATCGGCATTGCGACACTTGTTATGAGCCTCGCCATGATCCTCGGCACCATCGCCTACGGCCCACTCGACCGAATCTTTGGCACACGCAAATGGGTGGTCTTTGCCGGAAACACGCTGACGGTCGCGATGCTGGCCCTTGTGATCTTCTGGATCGACGAAGGCCCATGGACCTCGATCATTCTGTTTGCCGCCATCGGTGCGCTTGGCGCATCCTTTCCTGTCATCATCGCCCACGCACGCAGTTTCTTCCCACCACACCTGACCGGGCGCGGAGTGACACTGATGAACCTTTTTGGAATCGGTGGCGTTGGCGTGATGCAAACCATTTCAGGCCGCATCCACACGGCCACCGCCGGAGGTGATCCAACCGCCCCCTATATCGCGATCTTCAGCTTTTTCGCACTTGCATTGGCGGCTGGAGTGGCCATTTACGCCTTCAGTCGCGACTCGACCGAGTAACGGCTGACGCACTGCCTGCTTATGATTGAGTGTCATGTGAAACCGATACCGGAAAACAGAATCCAATTCGTTCGACTGTCATCGATCGACCCATCCGAGATCCTGGAGCATATGTCCAATCCCCGTGTGGGGGAGCACTTGCCCCTGCTGACAGAACCTTGGGACGATATTGCCGTCACAGAATTCGTCACTGCCAAAGAAGCATGTTGGGAACGGGATGGTCTGGGGCATTGGGCAATACTCCACGGCGACCGCTATGTCGGCTGGGGTGGATTCCAGAAAGAGAGCGAAGGTTGGGACTTTGGGCTCGTCCTGAAACCCGACGCTTTTGGCCTTGGGGTACGGATTGCCAAAAAGGCACTCGAATTCGCGGCAGCCGATGCGCGGATCCCATTTGTTACGTTCCTTTTGCCTCCCTCACGTAAGAATCTGGGTGCATTGAAACGGCTCGGCGCGAAAAAGGTGGAGGATGTTCTTTATGACAATGTTCCGTTCCACAAATACCGATGTGAAACTGTCAGCTAGCCTCCAGTCGTGAAACCGCCGAATGGGCGCGCTGCTGAGATCATCGCAGGCGCTTCAACCAAAATTGACCCAATTTTGCCGCCCATCTGCACACACCTCAAACCAAACGGTGTTGTTCGAACCCGCGCGCCCTTTCCACTGGCAGGTATTGCGTGTAAGGGCCACGCACCTACCCGAAAAGGAGTCTAAAATGGGGTATCGTGTCGTCGTCGCGGGCGCCACCGGTAACGTGGGCCGCGAAATGCTGAACATCCTGGCTGAACGCCAGTTTCCCGTGGACGAGCTGGCCGCACTGGCAAGCCGCCGTTCGTTGGGCACGGAAGTGTCCTTTGGGGATCAGACACTGACGACGAAGGACCTTGATACATTCGACTTCACAGGGTGGGATATTGCCCTGTTCGCCATCGGCTCGGACGCGACCAAGAAATACGCGCCCATCGCGGCCAAGGCCGGCTGCGTGGTCATCGATAACTCGTCGCTTTATCGCTACGACCCCGATGTGCCGTTGATCGTGCCCGAAGTGAACGCTGACGCGATTGAGGGTTATGCGAAGAAGAACATCATCGCCAACCCGAACTGCTCGACCGCGCAAATGGTCGTGGCGCTCAAGCCGCTGCACGACCGGGCCAAAATCAAGCGCGTGGTGGTCAGCACCTACCAATCCGTGTCCGGCGCCGGCAAGGAAGGGATGGACGAGCTGTGGGATCAGACCAAGGCGGTCTATAACCCCACATCGGACATCGAAGTGAAGAAGTTCCAAAAGCAGATCGCGTTCAACGTGATCCCGCATATCGACAGCTTCATGGACGATGGCTCGACCAAGGAAGAATGGAAGATGGTCGCCGAGACGAAGAAAATCGTCGATCCGTCGATCAAGGTCACGGCGACATGCGTGCGCGTGCCCGTCTTCGTCGGCCACTCGGAATCGATCAATATCGAAACCGAAGACTTCCTGGACGAGGACGAAGCCCGCGATATCCTGCGCGAGGCGCCGGGCGTCATGGTGATCGACAAGCGCGAGGACGGCGGCTACGTCACGCCCATCGAATGTGTGGGCGACTTTGCAACGTTCATCAGCCGCCTTCGGCAGGACAGCACAATCGACAACGGCCTGAACTTCTGGTGCGTGTCGGACAACTTGCGCAAGGGCGCTGCCCTGAACGCCGTACAGATTGCCGAGGTGCTGGGCCAGCGGGTGCTGAAAAAAGGCTAGAGCCAAAACACATATCGCGGGGAACAAGGGGCCAATCGGCCCCTTTTCTTTTGCCGCTACGGGTGCAGAGTAGGGATATCAAATTGAAGGTGCCCCATGCGTATTGCCGCGATCCTCGCCCTGCTGCCCTTGCCCGTTATTGCCGACACATTCGTAGTGCAGGCTCCACCGGTTGCCGCAACGGTCTATGCCCAAGGCGCGCTGGTGTCGCGCAATGCCAGCCTTCAATTGCCTGTCGGTCAGCACACACTTGAGCTGCGGGACATGGACCCGTCTCTGTCGCTGGATGCGATGAACATTCGTTTGAACGGAGCAACCATCACCTCACGCAGCTGGACTGCCCGACCGGACGGCCCGTACCGCGCCCCTCGCACCCCCGAATGGATGGCCGCCAAGGCCGTGCTAGATACCTCCACCGAAGCCTTGGCCCTCCTTGATGACAAAATCACACTGGCTTTGGCCTCGGCCCAAGCGGCGCAGGATCAGATAGACTTCCTGAACGGTCTGACCGTTCCCGAGGATACAGCGACAGATGTGGATATGCTGCGGGCCATCGGGCAATTGATCGCAAGCGACGGAACCGCAGCACGCGCAGCCATGCGCGGTGCCGAGGTCGAAGTACGGAAACTGCAACGCGAGCGGCCCGACCTTGAGTTTGCCGTTGCACAGGCCCAAGCAGCGCTTGATGCCGTAACGCCCACCAACAACGCGCCAGCAACGCTCGCGTTGAACGTCAGCGTCCCGCAACCGGTCGAAGCAACACTCGATCTGTCCTACATCACTGGCGGGGTGTCTTGGGCACCAACCTATGCCTTCGATTTGGTCGACGAGACGTCCCTGTCTATCGTACGCAGTGCCGTCATCTCGCAATTCACCAACGAGGATTGGACGGACATCCAGTTGACCCTGTCCACGCTTGAACCTTTTGCTCAGTCCGAGCCCAGTCAATTGCGGCCGCAACTGCGCCGGATCGAGGAC
The DNA here is from genome assembly GCF_014651375.1 of Tateyamaria omphalii. Lineage (GTDB taxonomy): Bacteria > Pseudomonadota > Alphaproteobacteria > Rhodobacterales > Rhodobacteraceae > Tateyamaria > Tateyamaria omphalii. The sequence continues at coordinate 527,111 of NZ_BMWT01000001.1, read as the reverse complement.
CCTGTGACCCAGAAACGTGAACTGTTGCGGATACAGTCCGACAGCCCACGAGCCGTCGCAGAACCCGTAATAGAATCACCTGTGATGGTCCAAGAGGCTGCCGCCACCGCGAACTTCGAAGGCATCGGCGTAGCCTATACACTGCCCGCCCCGGTTACGATCCGTGCGCAGAGCGAAGAATTTGAAATCGCGTTGGACACCTTGTCCATGGATGCCACTCTGAGTGCACGCGCCATCCCACTCTTTGACGACACCGCATTCCGATTGGCAAGTGTCACCAATACCAGCACTGAAATCCTGCTGCCGGGGCGGGCGTTGCTTTTCGTTGACGGGCAGCTTGTCGGCAACACGCAAGTACGAGTGCTGCCGCCAAATGCAGATGCAGACATATTCTTTGGCCGCATCGACGGTTTGCGCCTGACCCGCACCGTGCTTGACCGCAACGAAGGGGATCGTGGGATCATCACCCGCTCGAATGAGGAAACAGAAGAGGTCCAGATCGAGGTCGAAAATCTAACCAACCGATCATGGGACGTGACTGTGCGTGACGTTGTGCCCTTTTCGGAGCAAGAGGACCTTGTGATCGACTGGTCTGCTTCGCCCGCGCCTGACATCGACGCGGTGGACGATCAGCGCGGTATTCTCGAATGGCAACTGTCGGTGCCTGCTGGGGTCACACAAAGCATTTCGATCAACACCAAGCTCACTTGGCCGGAAGGCAAGGTACTACGCTGACGTCACCCACCTTATTAAATCCGCTCTCACAACCTGCCTCCGGTTCTAAGGACCAATATCTCTTCGCGTTGGCATCGCAAACGGGAGGCGTGCTTGCCCGCTACAAAGCCAACGGAGCAATTTGCCTGCATAGGGAAGATGTCAAATAATGGTTAAGCAACAATCAGTTGGACATTACAGTCCACTACGATGCTACGCTCTTTGCCTAGAACCGTTCGGCACGCAACACTTCGCAATTGCTGACTGTCACAACACCGATATGCCGTTCGACCACAGCAAAAGCCGCATCGAGCATGTCTTCCAACCGCTCGGGTTTGATGATGCAGATCACCTGCACCATGCCTGTACCGCGACTGACCTGACCCTCTCGGCTCCAGGCCCCGGACCGACCTGATCCGCCGAGCACGGGTAACACGGTCCACCCGGTGACGCCCGCATCGGTCATTGCGTCTGTCAAACGGCTCTGCATCACTTGTTCGATGATAATGGCGACACGTTTCGCCTTGTGCGTCTGCATGGCTTATCCTCCGGTCAGCGCGCTGGCGACGGCGACATAGATCGGAATACCCAGCGTGAGATTGAATGGAAATGTGACCCCCAACGACAGGGTCAGGTAGATAGACGGATTGGCTTCGGGCAAGGCCACGCGCATCGCCGCAGGCACCGCGATGTAACTGGCTGATGCAGACAGAACCATGAACAAGGCCACGCCTCCTGTGCTTACGCCCAGCAATAGACCCGCTAGACAGCCAAATGTCGCGCCCACCAAGGGCATCACCATGCCAAAGGTCAGGACACCGGGGCGCAAAACACCCGACCCACCGCGCAAACCACGCCCGGCTACCAGCCCCATGTCCAAAAGGAACAGACACAGCACCCCTTGGAATGGCGACACGATAAACGCCTCGATTTTCGCCAACCCGTCCATGCCCGTGATCCAGCCGATTAAGAAGCTGCCGACCAGCAACACGATGGACCCGTTCAACAGGATTTCGCGCATCAGTTCCGGGTCCATGCGACGGCTATCGCCGCCGCGGGTTATCAACCACAAGGCCGACAGGATCGCGGGCGCTTCCATTGCCGCTGCGACAGCCACCATGTACCCTTCGGCCGCGATCCCACTGCTTTCCAGCACGGACGACGCGGCGACAAAGGTCACGATGGAAATCGAGCCATAGTGCGCTGCTACCGCTGCTGCATCCAGACGGCTCAGGTTTCCCATCACCTGCAACAAACCAAAGGCCACAATCGGCAGTGCCGCCGACAACACGATCCCTGCCAAAAGCGAGGCCGCCAACGTTCCGTCGATGCCATGGTCGGCGACACTGACGCCACCTTTGAAACCAATAGCAAACAGGAGGTAAATCGACATACCCTTGGCGACCGCTTCGGGAATATTGAGATCCGACCGTGCGAGCGAAGCCGCAACGCCCAGCGCAAAACTCAAAATAATGGGCGACAACAAGTTTGTTGCCGCCAGGCTCAGGATTTGATCCAAATTTGCCCCCTGGGGTTTTCCGGCTCAGACCGGTTGGAAATCAAGCGTCTTGCCCATGAACTGCTTAAGCCCGCCCTCAGCAATATCGGTCCACAGCCCATGAATACTGAGCGAGCCATTGTTCACCCGTTCTTCCACAAAGGGGAAAGACATCAGGTTCTCCATGGAAGTGACTACGGCCAACTGCTCAAGCCGTTCAGCTTTCTGCTCGGGTGTTTCTATATCCGCCACTTCGGGAAACTTCGGGCGCAGGATGTCCATCCAGCGACCCACAAAGCTGCCCTTTTCCTCGAGCTCAGGAGCACGACCTTCACACATGTCGATACAGCCCTGCACTCCGCCGCAGCGTGAGTGGCCAAGCACGACCAAATGCGCAACCTCCAAGACGTTCACCGCGTATTCAACAGCAGCTGATGTTCCGTGATGTTCGCCATCTGGCTCGAACGGAGGCACCAGATTCGCAATGTTGCGATGGATAAAGAATTCGCCCTGATCCGCGCCAAAGATCGACGTCACATTCACGCGGCTATCGCAGCAGGAAATGACCATGGCGCGCGGACGTTGTCCTTCTGTCGCAAGGCGTTTGTACCAAGCGCCATTCTCGGCATAAGTCGTTGCCTTCCATCCTTGATAGCGCTGCAAAAGGAAGGTCGGAAGCGGCTTTATCCTGTGCATCTGCGTCCCCGGTTCATCTGATCTCTGACAGTTTGGCAGGGTGATTAGCCCGAATTAACAACAAATTCGAGCGAAAAGACCTGCTTGTCATAACGATTTGGGAAGGGTCTTTGACCCATAACCGGCCCAAGCCGTGGGGGCGCACCGACAATTGGGTGAGTAGAGGTATCGTTTTGTCGACAGTAACTCAAATCAAACTGCACGAAGCTGTGCAGGTCAATCACGACCGCTTGGATGCGCTTTATGGGGAAATGGACCCCACAAATGCCGAAGATGTCGTGTGCCGCGCAATGGAAGAGTTGGCCTTGCGTCTGGCACATTGCGATCGCCTTTATCGTAAAGGTGAACTGGATGATCTGCGCCGTGCTGCCAAATCCATGATCGCGATCGCGGATCAAATCGGCATGGACGTTCTGGCCCATGTCGCCAGTGACGTGGTCCGGTGCGCCAAGGCACGGGATCAGGTGGCGCTGGCCGCCACACTTGGTCGCCTCATGCGCACGGGCGAAGGGTCACTAAGTGCAATCTGGGACCTGCAAAACATCACTTTGTGATCTGCTCAACCACTTGCGGTAGCAATCAAACAGTCTAGGGTCTGCGCACACGCCACGCAGGACTTTCGCCGCCATGACTCTCAGCTTTGCCACGCCGGACGATTCAACCCGCCCCGTTCATCTTCTCGATGAAGCAGCGGCACTCGATTGGTTGGCAACGCAATCACAACCCGTTCAGGAATGGGCCAATACGCACGACTTCAAGGGCGCGCTGGGACAAGCACTGCTTTTGCCGGATGATGCGGGGGCGGTTATCGGGTATGGAACTGAAAGAACCCGCGCGAGGGATCGCTTTCACCTGGCCGCTGGTGCCGCCAAGTTGCCAGCAGGGGCATACAGACTCGTATCGGATCTTGACCCCGACACTCTCGCCTCAGAAGCACTTGGATGGCTTTTGGCCGGCTATCGGTTCGATCATTACAAAGATCAGACAGGAATGCGCGCACAGCTGGTTCGCCCTGAGGGCATAGACGCCGCAAAAATTGAAGCCATTGCAAATGGCGAAGCGCTGAGCCGCACCTTGATCAACACGCCCGCCTCTGACATGGGCCCGCCCGATCTGGAGCAAGCCGCCCGGGATCTGGCATCGACTTTCGGAGCACAGGTAGACGTCACCATAGGTGAAGACCTGTTGGCCCAGAATTTCCCTATGATTCATACCGTTGGCCGCGCTGCCGACCGCGCTCCACGCCTTATCGACATGACGTGGGGCAACACCGGTCCAAAGCTCTCCCTGGTGGGCAAAGGCGTTTGTTTTGACACTGGAGGGTTAAACCTGAAACCCGGCGCATCCATGGGATTGATGAAGAAGGACATGGGCGGATCTGCCGCCGTGCTTGGCCTCGCGCACATGATCATGGCAACCGGTCTCGCAGTCCAACTCCGCGTCCTGATCCCGGCGGTCGAAAACAGCGTATCGGGTAACGCTTTCCGCCCACAGGACATCCTGACCAGCCGCAAAGGCTTCACGGTCGAGATTAACAACACAGACGCCGAGGGACGTTTGGTTCTGGCCGATGCATTGGCATTGGCGGATGAGGACAATCCTGACCTCATTATCTCTATGGCGACGCTCACGGGGGCCGCACGCGTTGCAGTCGGTCCGGACCTTGCCCCTTACTACACTGATGACACCAGTCTCGTCGCTGCGCTTGAAACTGCCGCACGGGCCACCGCGGACCCGGTCTGGCGTATGCCTTTCCACACTCCCTACGAGGCCATGATCGAACCCGGTATTGCCGACCTTGACAACGCGCCAAAAGGTGGGTTTGCGGGATCGATCACTGCAGCCCTTTTCCTTCGCCGCTTCGTGGAGCAAAGCAGCTACATGCACTTCGACATCTACGGCTGGCAACCCAGTGCGGCACCTGCCCGTCCAAAAGGTGGTGTGGGTCAGGGCACCCGGGCGTTGTTCGCCGCACTGCCAGAGATGCTAAAACTGTGACGGACCGAAGAACCACACCCGACCCACACCTCGTGGACGGCACCAGGCCGGGACAAGTCATCGTGCCTTATGCAGATTTGCTGGCGCGACCGAATGGTCCCCGTGACCGCCAATTGATTGGCGGCGCAAGGGTTGCGGTGTTGGGGAGCAGTGAAGACCATGCCTATATCCGGGCCGAGCAGGACGGCTATGTCGGATTCGTCGCCGCTACAGCACTTGGCCCAGTCACTGACCCCACACATGTCGTCACGGCACCCGCCGGCCACGCTTATTCAGATGCCAACATCAAATCCGAGAACACTGCGAGCCTGACATTTGGAACACGGCTCACCGCCCTCTCCGACACACCGGACTTCATCGAAACCAGATTTGGCCACGTCCCGAAATCACAAATCTCGTCCACCCCCTATACAGCGAACCCCATCCAGACCGCCCGTCTTTTTCTGGGTACACCCTATCTCTGGGGCGGCAATACACGGTCAGGCATCGACTGCTCAGGCCTCGCGCAGATCGCAATGACCACCGCTGGCACGCCATGCCCCGGCGACAGCGACCTGCAAGAAGCGGCATTCGCAGACGCCAACGGGCCTTACAAACCGGGGGATTTGCTGTTCTGGAAAGGGCATGTCGCACTCGTAACCAGCGAGAGACATATGATTCACGCCAATTCCTTCCACATGTCAGTGGTCGAGGAACCAATCGCGGGCGCGGCAACACGCATTGCCCAACAAGGTGACGGCAACATCACCAGCCATAAACGCCCCTGATCTTCTTCTGACCAGAAATACCATCGGGGAGTTCGAGGGGCAGACAGCCCCTCGTCAGCAAAAATGAATCGCGCCCGCGTGAGCGGACCTTAATCGACGGCGCGGATCAGCTTGCGTTCCAACACCCGCAGCACGGTCTTCAGGTCCTGCCCCCGGCGCAGCACCTGACCATCCATGCCAATCACTGCGTACATGCCCTGCTTGCTCCGAAGCTTCGGCCGCTTCTCAATCCGATACATCGGATTTTCCGCCGTTCTGCGGAACACAGAGAACACGGCGACCTCGCGCAAACATGAAATCCCGTAATCCCGCCATTCACCAGCGGCCACCATGCGGCCATAAAGCGACAGGATCACTGACAACTCAGTTCTGTGGAAAGCCACTTGCGGGCTGGGCATTTCGCGCAGGTTTGATGGGGGGGGCGTGTGCAGCGTCATGCCGCCACAGTTGCGCGACCCATGCACAATTTCAAGTGTCATGCCAATACGCTTGAAAGCGTTACAAAACCAAGGCAAAGTCACGCAAGTCTGAAACGCATGGGGAGGATGCCGGATGACGCCTCAGGAACGCGCCCAGCGCTGCGCAGATGTCATGTGGGCGACGGATGAAGCCAGCCAGGCACTGGGCATGCGGATCGCGCATGTTTCGCCCGGTGCAGCAACACTGACGATGCAAGTGCGCAAGCACATGCTGAACGGGCACGGCATCTGCCATGGCGGTATGATCTTTACACTTGCCGACAGCGCATTTGCCTTTGCTTGCAACACCTACAACAAGATCACGGTCGCTCAGCAAAACCAGATTACGTACCTTTCTCCCGGCAAGATAGACGAAGTCCTGACAGCAACCGCGACTGAAACAGACCGGCAGGGTCGCTCCGGCATTTACGATGTGACGGTGACCGGCGCAGATGGCCGCCAGATCGCACTATTCCGCGGCCTGTCACGCACAATCAAAGGCACGCATTTCGACGAGGACCCGACATGAAAAACCTCACACCTGATCGCAGCACGCTCGATCCCATCGAAGTTGCCAGCCGGGACGAGATCACAGCGCTGCAGCTTGACCGCCTGAAATGGTCCCTGAACCACGCCTATACGAACGTGCCGCACTACAAGACGGCCTTTGACGCGGCAGGCGTGCACCCCGACGATCTGACGTCTCTTGGCGATCTCGCCAAGTTCCCCTTCACAGCCAAGCAGGACCTGCGCGCCAACTACCCGTTTGGCATGTTCGCCGTCCCCCGTGATCAGGTGAAACGCATCCACGCGTCATCGGGCACGACTGGCCAGCCCACGGTGGTAGGTTATACCGAAAACGATCTTGCCAACTGGGGTCAGGTTGTCGCGCGCAGCCTGCGTGCCGCCGGGCTGCAACCCGGCGACCTGTTGCACAATGCTTATGGCTACGGGTTGTTCACAGGTGGCCTTGGTATCCACCTGGGAGCGGATGCGCTGGGGCTGACCACGATCCCGATCTCGGGCGGCATGACACCCCGGCAGGTACGGCTGATCGAAGATTTCAAACCGAAGGGGATCACGGTCACCCCGTCCTACGCCCTGTCTGTTTTGGATGAATTCAATGCCCAGGGTCTCGACCCACGTGCCTCATCGCTTGAGGTCGGCATCTTTGGTGCCGAACCCTGGACCAACGCCATGCGGACCGAAATCGAACAGGCCTTCGACATGCATGCGGTCGACATTTATGGTCTGTCCGAAGTCATCGGCCCCGGTGTGTCCATGGAATGCGTGGAAACCAAGGACGGGCTACACATCTGGGAAGACCACTTCTTTCCCGAAATCATTGATCCGAATTCGGGTGAACCAGTCGCGGACGGCGAAATGGGCGAACTTGTCTTTACCTCGCTGACCAAAGAGGCCTTCCCGATCATTCGCTACCGCACCCGTGATCTGACCCGATTGCTGCCGGGCACAGCGCGCAGCATGCGACGGATGGAGAAAGTGACAGGGCGCAGCGACGACATGATCATCCTGCGTGGCGTGAACGTCTTCCCCACGCAGATCGAAGAATGCCTGATGGCCACACCCGGCCTTGCACCTCATTTCCAGATCGAATTGACCAAGCCGGATCGCATGGACCAAATGCGCGTACTATGCGAGGCAGCAGACGCCAACACAAACCATGCAGATGCCGGGAAAACGCTTGCCAGCCGGATCAAGCAAACCGTCGGGATCAGTGTCGCGGTGGACGTGGCAGATCCCGGACGCGTCGAACGATCACAAGGCAAAGCTGTGCGGATCGTCGACAAAAGGTAACGGCGCGATCACGCCTCATCCTCTTCGATCCAGTACCAGTATGCGACCGACCACGTTGCCAGCCAAATCAGACCGAACAACAGCGGATCCGACAGCACATTGTAGATAGCCCATTGATCTGTGTTGAGCGCCTGTCGCGCAACTTCATTCGCTCCAGCCGACAGCAGTGTGATCGCAATCCACGCCGCGTGAAGCACATGCCAACCTTCTGGCTCGATCTCCAAAGCATGGCCCAGCGTGCGCTCCAGCAAACTTGGGCGCACAAAAGCACCGATCGCAAGAATACCTGCAAATGCAACGGCACCCACTGTTGGACGGATCAGCACAAATGTCTCATCATTCAGGACGATGCCCAGCACCGTCAGGATCAGGGCAAGAACCAATGTCGACACCGCCAACCACGGAACACTGCCATCCCATCGCCAGCGCACACCAACGGCCAGCGCTGTCGCCCCGACGGCCAGACCGGCAGCCCACAACAGTCCACCCGTGGCGTAGCCCAGCAAAAACGCAGCGCCCGGCAAAAATTCCAATGCAATACGACGATCCATTGCAGCGATAAAATCATCCAATGCGGCGCCGACAAGATGTCCGAAGTCAATTCCGCTCGGTGTCGTTGTTTCTCCCGTTCACCCACCCCGGGTTTTGACGTTCATGGGCCATTTGACGCGACGATCTCGACTGTTTCAAACAACTGCAAAACGCCGGCGACGGGGGGTTCTCAAGCAGTTCGGGACCTACACAACTTTGATTGGAGACGGGGAAATGACCATCGGGTTGCGCCCTGTCATTTCAAGTCTGACCATCTGAGTCAGTCGACGGACACTGCTTGCTTCGCCCATCCAAGGCAGAAGGCGCGGTAAGACAACAAATATGGGTTTGTTTCCAAGTTGCGTAAAATCATTGGCGGGGAAGCAGACCACTTGCGACGAACCGCGCTCTGAGGATGTCCTCTTCCTCCGTGGGTGATACGAGTTGCCTGGGATGCGCTCCGTTGGAATGCGCAATAGCGGCAACGCGCCCTTGACCATTGAACTGCGTGTCGGGTTGCATATCGGCTATGGTGTCGGTGTAAGCTTCGGCAACTGGGATGATCTCCCACCCGTCGCGCGTGAGGGCTTCGGCCAAGTCATCGACAAACATGGCGGCCAAGTCATTTTCGTGCAACAGAAGCACGTGGTCCGGATGACGTCCGAGCGTTTGCAAGGCCAGCGCATCGTAAAACTCGATCGTCTCGACCAGAATTTCGACATAGATCTGTCCGAGCTTGCGCATATCGATCTGATGGCCCGCCTCAACGGCCTCGGCAACAAGTGCTTGCATATACCAATCATAGGTGTCGATCGTGACATAGCCGTTCGACAGACCCCGCGTTTGCAAGCCGTCGATCACCGCCAATCGTTTTTGCCGTGTGTTGCCCTCATCCAGATACGGGTAGCGAAAATACGGTTGGACGTTGTCGAACACGGCCAGCATTTCCGCTGCACGGTCGATATCTGCCAGATACTCCGGTGGTTCCGTCGCACGGAGCCACGGATGGGTGTGTGTATGATTTGCCAACACATGCCCGGCATCTGCGTATGCGCGCAAACGCTCCGCCCCATCAGGATTTTGAACAAGCGACTGGGTCAGAACAAAGAATGCTGCACCGCGAATGCCTGTCGCATCAAGCGCAGCGATCAACATGTTCGTTCTAGCCCGACCATCCAAAAGCGGACCAGCGTCCATCGGTGCATCATCGAAGCTGAAAGAAATACGGCGCGTTTCCTCGGCCACAACCATGTGCCCACCGCACAACAGGGTAAGCATTGCAAGGCAGCCGATGCGCAATAGGTGCTTCAACTCTGCCCACCGAGCCTTCATCGTCTGCTTCTGAAATGACTTTGTTGGGATCACTTTGGCTCTCCTGCAAACGTGTTGGCACATGGAGCGATTTTTGCGGTCAATGTCGTGCGCCAGGTCAGCACGGCGCGCTGCGCCGTGCTTTTTTAATGCCCTTACTGGCAATCAAAGGCGCCAATATCGTTCAATGCTGCCTTTGCCGTAGAAATCCGTAGGTTTCTAAAGGACGAGTTGGGCATGTCCATGTTCATTGCAAATACATAGGTATCAGAACTGCAGCGGACCCAGCCGACATACCAACCAATGTCCATGGCGCCGCGGTCCGAAAACCAGCCGGTCTTGCTGTACATTGTCCAGCCATCACCTGAGTCAGCCTGCATGATCTCATCGGCCGCCGCGTAGGTGGTGTCTGAAAGCGGCAAGTCGCGTTCGGCCAACTGACGCAGAAATGCGATCTGTTCCGTGGCGGAAATACGCAATGTGCCGTCCAGCCAATAGGTTGTCAGCGTTGCTTCGGTCCCAACATTGGCGTCGCCATAATTGAATCGTTGCAACCAATCCCGCATTGTCGCCGAACCGGCCCGCCGCGCAATTTCCTGGTAGACCCAGACCGCTGAAACCTGAAAAGCCGATTTCAAACTGTGGTCACGGTTCCACGCCTCGACCCAGCGCAACTTGCCATCCCACTTGAAGGTCGCATCCGGAGTGGCGACACCGGTTTCAATCGCGATCAAGGTATGCGGTATTTTGGATGAGGATGCCGGCGAAAACCGCTCCTTGGATCGCTCGGCGTTGCTTACCCAAAGCTGACCGTCTGACAGGCGTTGGACCATTACTGTCGATGCCTGCGTATCGACGCCCTCGTCAACAATCACTTGCGATATGTTGATCGGTGCCTCGGTAGCGGTCGCCGCGCTCGATAGGGTTAAAAAGAATGTGAAAATCGTAAGGATACGTGCCATGGGACGCCCGCCTTTTCGGTTGGTTAGAGTACTGCTCATTTTTTGTTTCCTTGATGCACAAATTCGAAAAATATTTGAATTTGCGGTTTATTTACAAAGACATGGGCGGAAACGCACAGGCCAGAATTTGGCTTTCTGCATACGGCCGCATGTACTTTTGGTATCAAATCCAACCACCGATTCGACAATCCACTTTCTCGGCTTGATCCAGCGGTAAGCCAGAAACCGCGCAACGGTCTTCATGTGTCATCCCGACCCACACAAGGCGGTTGCGGGCATCGGCATTGGGCACAAAATGCGGACCCGGAAATTCCCGGACGCTGGTTGATGGGGTTATCGACTCAGGCAAAAGATCCCTGACAAAACCACCCTGGCGACATCGTAGCACCGTGCGCATAGAACAACCACAACCGCTGCCCGTCCTCTGTATCTGCAACCCAGTAATCCCGCGTTCCTGATCGCCAGTTCGGATCGTCCAGCCACCATTCCGGCGCAATCCGTTCCGGGCCAATGGCACGATGCCGTTTCAAGTCCATACCGCGCCACCGGAACGTCTCGGGGAACACAGGTGTCGCGGGGGCGTGCACCGGCTCGGGGTGCCATAGCAACAAAGGCCGCGGGTTGGTCGGCTTCGGCCAAGGCCCCTTGTGTGGCTTCGACCATGCAGCCGCCATGATTTTATGGGACTTTTCGGGGATATGGCTGTCTGCCGGTTCAAAGCGCCGGATCGCGTCCAGCCCGACACGCGCGCCCAGCCGCCCGATCAGATCGTCCAGAGCGTTGGCATTGTTCAAGCGTGCCTGCACGGCTGCCCCAGCCTCACGATGACCGACAGTCATGACATCATGGACGGGCTCGACCTGCACAGCCAACAAGCGGATCATATCAATGCCAAAGCCTGCATCAATGTCCTCGATCTTCATTTCCAGTAACGGTCGGATGCGATGCGGGTCATGGCTGGGACGGGCCAGACCCACCTCAACAGTCTCGACCGCATGGTCACTCCGATAGGCTTGCAGCATGACCTGCCGCACACCTTTCCCCTTGTCCTCAAGCATCTTGCAAAGACGGGGCAGCACACGGTCTATGGCTGCCATAACGTCTTCGGCCAAGCCGATAGGGTCTGGCAACGTCATCCGCACCGCAAAATGATCCGGCGGCTTGGCCGGGGACACAGGCTCGGGCGCGCTACCCATCGCCTGATCCAGCCGCAAAACCACCCCACGGCCAAAGCGGCGCGCCAATCCGGCGCGCGGTTGACCCAGTAAATCCCCAACGCGACGCAGCCCAAGGCGACCCAATTGTGCTGTCATATCAGGCTCTAACCGCAGGGCAGCAATGGGTAAGGGGGACAGCGCAGTATACGTTTGGCCCGGTTGTGCAATTCGCCTAGTATCCGGGGCTTGGGCCGTAACAGCAGGGGCAGTTCCGCCCTTGGTCCAGTGCCGCCGCTTGCCCGCGCGCGACCGCGTAGCACGAGCCTCTTGATCGATGGAATCCCCTGACCGATCCGACCCCGTTGCCTTGCCTGCATACCGGGCCAAGGCCCAAGCCGCACGGCGCGTATCAGCCAACCCCACCAACACGCTCAGCCCCAGATCAGTGCAATCGTCCTGCACGACCTGCATTAACTGCTCTTCGCCTCCAAACAGATGCGCGCAACCGGTCAGGTCCACCACCAGTGCATCCCCATCCTCGGGCGCAACCCAGGGGCTAAAGCGGCCCGCCCAGCGCTGCAACGCTTCCAGAAACTGCGCCTCACCTTGTGGGCTCCGGGGAAATGTCAGCAGCCCCGGACACATGGCATGGGCATCACGCACAGGTTGCCCGACCTGCAAGCCATCGGCCTGCGCCACCCCGTTCAAAGAGGTGATTACCTGCATATTCTGGTTTTCTTCGACCACAGCCACGGGCCGGTCCCCCAGCATGGGCTGGCGACGGATCAGACGCTCGGCACCCAGACAGGGGAACCAGATGGACAGTATGCGGCGGGTGGACACGATCCCTTGTTCTCTTTTTGTTCCCACTCTTAAATACGCTGAGTCGCCTATCGGAGTCGAGCAATCAGATTTGGGGGTCAGGTGCCGTAACGGGCCAGAAAGGTTTCTACCGCGTTGTCCACAACACGATCAATGTCAGCGTCCGACACGGAATCGATCACCCCAAACATCAGCCGCGGCCAGATATCGGCCTTGCACAATTCACCGAATTGATCAGCAGCCAACGTAAAATCTTCGATATCAAGGTCTCCACGCTCCACAGCAGTACGGAAGTACTCACCCATTTCGGATCGCATACGCTCCGGGCCGGACTTGTAAAACGCGCGCCCGATCTCGGGAAAACGATCCGACTCTGCAACGCATATACGGAAAACCTGCTGCCCGAACTTCGACGTGATGAACCGCAAAAAATGCTTGCCAGCCTGGCACAGCACGTCTCGGGGGGCCGCAGTCATGTCGATGCAATCAATAGCGGACTGGCTTTGTCGTGCGCATTCCATGTTGGCCACTTCCATGAACAGCAGCCGCTTGTCCGGAAAATAGCTATACAAGGTCGCCTTGCTGACACCGGCCGCACGCGCGATATCGTCCACACTGGCACCTTCGAACCCATCCACCATGAAAACATCGCGCGCACCGTCAAGCACTTGGTCGAACTTCCGGCCCTTGCGGACAATGGGGGATGCGTCGTTCATCAAGATTCCTACATGAAAGCCACCGCACAATATAAACTGTTCCGTTCAGTTTCTATAAAAAAGCGACAGGCGGGATTGCATCACTCATGGTTTATGCATTCATTCTTTGGAATGATTCTAAAAATCAGGTGGCCCCCGTGCGTTTCACCACTCAACGCAAACGCTTCAGCGACTTGTCAGAACAAGAGGTACTGGCCCTCGCCATTTCCTCCGAGGAAGATGACGCACGCATATACCGTGGCTATGCTGAACGACTTCGCAAAGACTACCCCGCAAGCGCCGCCATCTTCGAAGGCATGGCACTGGAAGAAGACGACCACCGCAAGCGCCTCATCGACCTGCACCGCGACCGGTTCGGCGAAACAATCCCTTTGATCAGGCGCGAACACGTGTCCGGCTACTACGCGCGCAAACCTGTCTGGCTGGTTGAAAACCTGAGCCTTGCGCGCATCCGCTCAGAGGCCGAAGCAATGGAGCGCGACGCTGAACGCTTCTACACTGCGGCGGCTGCCCGATCATCCCACGCGGCAACACGGAAACTGCTGGGCGACCTTGCGGCGGCCGAGGCTGGCCACGAAGCGAAGGCTGAAACACTGGAGGCCGCCCATCTTGATCCCGACACCCGGACGCAAGAGGACGACAAGGAACGGCGCCAGTTCATACTGACCTATGTGCAGCCGGGCCTTGCCGGTCTGATGGATGGCTCCGTCTCGACCCTCGCACCAATCTTCGCAGTGGCCTTTGCGACTCAGGACACTTGGACCACATTCCTTGTGGGGCTAGCCGCATCCGTGGGCGCAGGCATCTCGATGGGATTTACCGAGGCGGCATCCGATGACGGCGAGCTTTCGGGACGCGGTTCACCGATCAAACGCGGCTTTGCATCCGGCATCATGACAACGGTCGGCGGTCTTGGGCACGCGCTGCCCTACCTGATCCCCGATTTCTGGACGGCCACTATCACCGCAATCCTTGTGGTGTTTGTCGAACTGTGGGCCATCGCATGGATTCAGAACAAGTATATGGACACGCCGTTCTGGCGCGCAACACTACAGGTGGTTGTGGGCGGCGCCCTTGTTTTTGCAGCGGGTGTGCTGATCGGCAGTGGATAGCCGATACGACACGCGCTATTGCTGACCCATGCTGCCGATCCTGTTGAAGACCCTGCCCTTTTTCGCCCTGATCGGCCTTGGATACTGGGCTGGACGCACGCGTTTCTTCACGGAAGAGGCAACCGCCTACCTGACCAAGTTCGTGTTCTACTTCGCGCTATCAGCCATGATCTTCCGCTTTGCAGCCAACCTGGAACTGGCGCAGGTGTGGGACGGACGTTTGGTTGCCGCATATCTCTGGGGCACAGCGTTCGTGTACGGCATTGCGACGTTGGTCGGCTTCCTGCGGGGCCTCGACGTCCAAACCAATGCAGTCGAAGCACAGTGCGCAGTGATCGGAAACGCAGGCTTTCTCGGCCTGCCAATGCTGGCGCTTCTCTTTGGCCCGCAAGCCATTGGCCCGGTCATGCTAGTGCTGGCCACAGACCTGATAGTGTTTTCCAGCCTGATCGTCATTCTGATCACCGTGGGACGGGACGGGCGCATGTCTCGCGCGATCTTCAAGACCATTGGCATCGGACTGGTCAAAAACCCGATGATCGTCGCCATGGCACTTGGCCTGACGTGGTCCGGCCTGCAGATTCCGATCCCTGATCCAATGAATGATTTTCTCAGCATCCTCGGCGGCGCCGCCACACCGGGCGCCCTCTTTGCCATCGGGGCCTCCCTTGCTTCGAAATCAGCGGAACGCATCCAGATCGCGGGCTGGCTCAGCTTCTGCAAGCTGGTGCTGCACCCCGCATTTGTCGCGTTTTCCGCAATCTTCCTGTTCGGCGTTGAACCTTTTGGCGCAGCGATGATCATCGCCTGCGCCGCCATGCCAGTCGCAGGCAACATTTACATGCTCGCCCAGCACTACGGCGTTGCTCCACAACGCGTCTCGGCAGCAATCCTTGTCTCAACCACACTCAGCGTCGCAACTTTAACGGCAGTTATTGCCTGGATCAGCTGATCCATCTTCATCTTGCCGAATAAACTCCCGCCGGAGGCTCCCGAAACTTGCCGCACGGCCCGACGCCGGATAGCGATAGAACAACGAAAGGATCACGCCCATGGAAACCAAATCCGAAAACGCCTGCTTTGGCGGCACCCAAGGGGTCTATACCCACGCCTCGACCGCCTGTTCATGCGAAATGACTTTTGGCCTGTTCCTGCCGGAAGAGGCCAAGGAAGGGCCTGTGCCGCTGCTGTGGTACCTGTCGGGCCTGACCTGCACACACGAGAATGCCATGACAAAGGCGGGCGCACAGGCTTGGGCGGCCGAGCACGGTATTGCTCTCTGCTTTCCCGACACCTCCCCACGCGGCGATGACGTAGCTGACGATGATGGATACGATCTGGGCAAAGGCGCGGGCTTCTACGTGAACGCGACCGAAAAGCCGTGGGCGCCACACTACCGCATGTGGGACTACGTGATGGAAGAGCTGCCCGCACTTCTTGGCGACAACTTCGCCCTCGACATGGACCGCCAATCGATCACCGGGCACTCCATGGGCGGGCATGGCGCACTGACCATGGCGATGTCCCCGCGGGGACAGTTCCGGTCGGTCTCCGCCTTTTCGCCCATCACCAACCCCACGGCCAGCGATTGGGGACGCAAGCAGCTGACGGCCTATCTGGGGACTGATGAAGAACTGTGGTCGCCACACGACGCAACCATGTGCATGCGTGATCGCGGTTTTGATGGGCCCATGCTGATCGATACAGGCACCAACGACCAGTTCATGGACCTGCTGAAACCCGAAGCATTGGCCGAAGCCGCCGCTGCGAAACGCCAGCAGATCCAGTTCCGGCTGCAACCGGGATACGACCACTCGTACTTCTTCGTCTCTACCTTCATGGAAGATCACGTCGCCTTCCACGCAGAACACCTCTGGGCATGACAACGCTCTACATCGATGCAGACGCCTGCCCCGTCAAAGCCGAGGCGGAGCGGGTCGCCACAAGGCATAAAGTGCCCATGAAAATCGTTTCAAACGGTGGCCTGCGTCCGTCGCAAAACCCCTTGGTAGAGACTGTTATCGTGCCCGAAGGCCCCGATGTCGCCGACATGTGGATCGCCGACCGGGCGGGCGCGGGTGACGTGGTGATCACCGGAGACATCCCCCTCGCCGCCAAGTGCGTAGAATCCGGTGCACGGGTTCTGAAACACAATGGCGAGGCCCTGACACAGGCCAATATCGGCAATGTGCTGGCCACCCGGGACCTGATGGCGGACTTGCGCGCAGCAGACCCGTTCCGGCAGGGCGGTGGCAAGGGCTTTACCAAGGCCGACAGATCGCGTTTTCTGGACGCGTTGGAGCGAGAATTGAGAGCAGCAAAAAGATGACAATCAAAGCCGTCGTATTTGATATCGGCAACGTGCTGATCGAATGGCAACCCGAGCGCTTCTATGACAGCGTGATCGGAGAAGAACGCCGCCGCGCGATGTTTGAGCAGGTCGACCTGCACGGCATGAACGACAAGGTGGACATGGGCCACCCGTTCAAGGAAACCATCTACTCTGCAGCCGAAGACTACCCAGAATGGCGGGACGAGATTCGCATGTGGCATGACCGCTGGATCGAGATGGCATCGCCCGCCATCGACCATTCGGTCCGTTTGATGAAGGCGCTACAGACCAAAAGCATCCCCGTCTTCTCCCTGACGAATTTCGGGATTGGAAGCTACGACTTTGCCGCCACCCGCTACGATTTTCTGAACGACTTCGACCGCGATTTCATCTCGGGCCACATGCAGGTCATCAAGCCCGACCCGACCATCTACGAGATGCTGGAGCAGACCAGCGGATTGAGCGGGGACAGCCTGATTTTCACGGATGATCGCGCCGACAACATCAACGCCGCACAAGCGCGCGGGTGGCGAACCCACCATTTTAATGGGCCCGAAGGCTGGGCCAAACGCCTTGTCTCAGAGGGGCTACTGACCGAAAGCGAGGCGGCGTGACATCCGTTCCATTCATCCCCTTTGCCGAAGGCGAGGCCCTGTTGGACTGGATCGGCCTGACCGACGCGCTGGCCGAAGGACACACGCTTCCCAAGGCCGAGATTGGCGACACGTTCCTCTATCGCGATCCGGACACATTGCTGAGCCGGGCAGCTTGGATCGACGGGATGGGCATGGCAGTCAAAACCGCCACCGTGTTTCCGGGCAATCCCGGTCGCGGCGCACCGATGATCAATGGCGGTGTGAACCTGTACTCCGATGGTGACGGGACACTACAGGCCATCATCGACTTTCATCTGGTGACCAAGTGGAAGACGGCGGGCGACAGCCTGCTGGCGGCGCGCAGGTTGGCACGCCCTGACAGCAAAAACATCCTGATCGTCGGGGCAGGAACGGTGGGGCAGTCGCTGCATGATGCGTACTCGGCCGCTTTCCCGGAGGCACATTTTCAAGTCTGGAACCGTACCCGCGCCAATGCATTGGCCATGGCAACAGAACGCCCAATGCTGACCGTGGCCAATGATCTGGAACAGGCCGTCCGCAGCGCCGACATCATCACAAGCGCCACCATGTCGACCGAACCGCTGATACGTGGCGAGTGGCTGCAGCCCGGACAACACATCGACCTGATCGGCGCCTATCGGCCAGACATGCGTGAAGTGGATGACAAGGCTCTCCTGACGTCCCGCGTTTTTGTTGACAGTTTCGACACCACCATCGGCCATATAGGCGAGGTGAAAATCCCTCTTGAGGCAGGCGCAATCACCCGCGACCACCTATTGGCTGATTACTATGATCTGGATGCGTTCCAACGCGCGCCCGATGATATCACCCTATTCAAGAACGGGGGCGGCGCGCATTTGGACCTGATGACCAGCCGCTACATCCTGAATCGGTGGACGGCAAAATGATGTGGGTCACGCTGGTGCTGCTTGGCCTGCTGGCAATCCCGATCACCACCGAACTCACCCGCTCGGGCATGACCGATGCGGTGCGGGCCAAGGCCCCGGGTCAGTTTGCACTGCTGTCGCAAGGCACCACGCATTTCGAATGGCTGGGGCCTGAACGTGGCCCCGTCGCCGTGTGCATTCACGGCCTGACCACACCATCCTTTGTCTGGTACGGCATGGCCAAAGGGCTGGCGCTCATGGGGTTCCGGGTGCTGGTCTATGACCTCTATGGTCGCGGATATTCGGACCGCGCGGGCGGAAGGCAGGATGCCGATTTCTTTGATCAACAGCTAACCGACCTCTTGGCACATGAGAATGTGGGCAATCATCTGACGGTCCTTGGCTATTCGATGGGCGGTGCAATCGCGGCCCATTTCGCTGCACGCCATCCTGAACGGGTGAAACAACTGATCCTCTTGGCTCCCGCAGGGATGTTCGAACTCGCAGGTCGCAAGATCGCGGTTGCCCGTGACCTGCCATTTATCGGAGATTGGCTGTTTCTGGCCGCCTACCCGTGGGAAGTTCGCCGCGGGATCGCGTCCGAAGCACATGTGCCCACGTCGGTCGAGGGTATCTATGACCTGCAAGAAAAAGAAACCGGGCGCCGTGGCTACTTTCCCGCCGTCCTATCCAGCTTGCGCGGGTTGCTGAGAACTCCATGTGAAGACCAACACCGCGCCATCGCAGCGGCTAGCGTTCCGGTTCTCGCCGTCTGGGGCGATCAGGACGATGTGATCCCCCTGACCAGCAAGAATACACTCGCGGCATGGAACCCGGCGACAAAGCAAGCTGTGATACATGGCGCAGGTCACGCATTGCCGCACACGCATACCGACGCGGTATTGGACGCAATCCGGTCGTCGCGCGGTTAGGTGGCAGCCGTCTGCGCCAAAGGCCGTTCGCGGATCGGCAGGTGCACGATCGCACTGAACGCCCCAACGGCAACACCAATCCACCACACTTGTTCATAAGAACCGTAGAGGTCGTACATCCGGCCGCCCAGCCAGACCCCCAGGAACGACCCCAACTGGTGACTGAAAAACACGATGCCATAGAGCGTGCCCATGTACCGCAACCCGTAGATATGCGCGACGAGCCCGCTGGTCAGAGGCACAGTCGCCAGCCAGAGGGAACCCATCGTTATGGAAAACACGATCACGGTCATCGGTGTCATTGGGAAGATGATGAACAGCGCGGCCACCAGCGTGCGGGCGGTGTAGATACCCGCCAAAAGGTACTTCTTTGAAAACCGCTTGCCCGCCCAGCCCGCAGCCAACGTGCCGGCGATATTGGCGAGGCCAATCAGCGAAATGGCCCACGCCCCCAATGCTGATGTCGTTGTGATGCCCAGATTGTGCAGCATGCTGCCGGGCACAATCGGCCCGCACACTTCGGTGACGAAGGCGGGGAAATGGGCAGTGACGAACGCCAACTGATAGCCGCAGGAAAAGAACCCGAGAAAAATCAAGGTATAGGACGGATCCTTGAACGCCTTGACCAGTATTTCTCCCATGCTCTCTTCAAGTTCAGCTTTCGACGCCATGGCGGGGGCCCGCATCAGCGGCAGGCAGAGGATCAAGGCAACAATGGCGGCGGCAAAGATCAGGAACACGCTCTGCCACGTCATCACCGTCAGCATCCATTCGGCCAAAGGCGCGCCAAACACCTGACCGGCAGACCCGGCCGCCGTTGCAATGGCCAGGCTCATAGACCGGTTCTCATCACTTGATGCGCGGCCCACGACGGCCAGAATCACGCCAAAGCCGGTCCCCGCGACACCAAAGCCCACGAGCCAGGCATACAGCTGGTGCTCAATTGGCGTGGTCGACCAAGCCGACAAAACCATCCCTGCCGCGTAGGTCAGCGCACCCATAATGATCGCCTTGCGGTCCCCGATCTTCTCGGCAATCGCGCCAAAGATCGGCTGCCCGATGCCCCATGCAAGGTTCTGGATCGCGATAGCCAACGAAAACTCGGTCCGCAGCCAACCAAATTCTTCGGCAATCGGGATCTGGAAGACACCAAAGGACGCCCGCACAGCAAAGCTGACCATGATGATGACACAGCCCACGATCAAAACCGGGGTGAAGATGGATTGGCGGGTGGCCGTCATGACGTTTCCTTCAAACAATCAACGCGACTGTATGGAGATGACCGCGCAGGTCAAATCAGGATTTCTGTGCCTCACTTAACCAATCCTGAACTGACGATGCTTCCCATGGACGAACCTGCGCGCTACCACAGGGAAATGACTGATTTGCTGACTGAATATCAGGCGCTTGTAGACAAAGGCGAGCTACAGGCCGACGCTGCACAACTCGCTGTTCTGCCCGAGTTCGAGCGCATCCGCGCCGCCCTTGCAGCACCCGTCAAGAAGGGGCTGTTCCGCAAGGCACCGGAGCCCCCCAAGGGGCTGTACCTGTGGGGCGGCGTGGGACGTGGAAAATCCATGTTGATGGATTTCTTTGCCGCGCGGCTCGATGTGCCTGCACGGCGCGTGCACTTCCACGCCTTCATGCAGGAAATCCATGCCGCGATGCACGCAGCACGAAAACGTGGTGTGGACGATGCGATTGCCCCCGTTGCCGCAGACGTTGCAGCATCGGTTCGCCTTCTCGCTTTTGATGAAATGCAGATCACGGACATCACCGACGCCATGATCGTCGGACGTCTGTTCGAGGCGCTGTTCAAGGCAGGGGTTGTGGTGGTCACCACATCAAATCGCGTGCCCGATGATTTATACAAAGACGGGCTAAACCGTCAGCTTTTTGTACCCTTCATCGACCTGCTCAAGGACAAGATGCTTGTCTGGGAACTCGCCTCGCCCACCGACTACCGCCAGGACCGGCTGTCTGGCAGCCCGGTTTACTTCACGCCCTTAGGTGCCACGGCACGGGCAGAGATGGATGACATCTGGGCTGACCTGTCCGGCGGCGCGGCTGACCCGCTTGATTTGACGGTCAACGGGCGCACTGTGACCGTACCGCTGTTCCGCAACGGGATCGGGCGCAGCAGCTTTTTCGACCTGTGTTCAAAACCACTGGGTCCCGCCGATTACCTTGCCATCGCCGAAGCTTGCAAAGCGCTGATGATAGATGACATCCCTTGCCTGGGGCGCAGCAATTTCAACGAAGCCAAGCGGTTCGTCACCCTGATCGACGCACTATACGAGGCGCGCGTGCGGTTGATTTGCTCGGCCGCGGACACGCCCGAGATGTTGTATCTGGAAGGCGAAGGTACGTTTGAATTTGAACGGACGGCGTCGCGCCTGCGCGAGATGCAAAGCGTAGATTGGGCTGCCTAGCCCTGCGATTGACTGATCAATGCCGCCAAAAGAGTTTCCGTATCCAGACGCCCGGCAGCCGTGGTCAGCTGGCGCGGCAACGTGAACTCACCGCGTGCCGCTGCTGTGTTCAAGAGCGCATCGATGTAAGCATTTGATTGCCCCTCGGTCAGAGCCTGCACCAGCAATGCCTGCAAACGGTCATCTTGGGCAGGCGTGTGACCAAAACCGATCAGTACGATCCCCGTCAGGCTACGCAGGTCCGTATGGCGCGCATCGGTATCAGTCAGTCGGATTGGCTGACGCAGCAGCCTGCTGACGGCCTTTGAGGCGGACAGGGGTTGCGGCTCCAACATGGATGTATCCGCACGCGCAACCTCGGCCTCGGCCTCAACGCCTCCAATTGCAGTCTCGGCAAAGGATTGGTCTTCGACCGTGGGCCCGCCTGGTTGCATCAGGATCAACACAATCGTCACGACCAAAAAGGTTGCCGCAATCACCAGCATCTTGATGTTGGATGAGGAGTATTCCTCCGGCTCTATAGCCGCCCGCGACGCCAATTCTGTCGCATCATCACGCCTGAACATACTGCTTCCCCAAAAGCAGACCCGTCACGGTTGATCCGTGTTGGGGCCAAAAACTACACTAGATATAGCCAAAACGACGTCATTTGGTCAATATCCTGTGATTTTCTGGATGTTCCACTGCTCAGGGGTTGAGCATTGTCACCCGTTTTCGCGCAAAACCGCGCCAGCCAGGTAAAGCGACCCGCAGATCAGAACGCGCGCATTTGGATCGCGGGCAAGGATCGCCTCCAAAGCCGCGCCCACATCTTCCGCTTCGTGCGCCACCATGCCCACCCCGCGCGCCGCTTTGGCTGTATCCGCCGCAGATAACGTATTGGCCTCACCCGGAATGGAAAGAGCTGTCAGGCTGTCCACTTCAGCCGCGAGGGGTGAGATGTAACCGCGCGCATCCTTGGTGTTCAGCATACCGCAAATCATATGCGTGGGGCGCTTCGGAAGGCTCCGCAACACGCTGGCCAGCGCCGCCCCAGCCGCAGGATTGTGCCCGCCATCCAGCCACAGCTCTGCCCCCGCTTGTGCCGCTTGTTCGGCCAAAGGTCCCGAGCGCAACCGCTGCATCCGAGCAGGCCAATGTGCCTGCGTTACTGCAGCGTGGCATGCGGCTTCATCACAGCCAAGCTGGCGCAATGCGGCAAGGGCCATGCCCGCATTCTGTATCTGGTGATCGCCTGGCAAAACGGGGCGCGGCAGGTCCAAAAGGCCCACCTCGTCCTGATAAATCATGCCATCGCGCTCGGGCGCTGCATGCCAATGCTGCCCATACGCTTGCACAGGCGCCCCCAACCGCGCGGCTTGCGCCTCGATCACATCCAGCCCATCTTCGTCCTGCGGACCAACGATGCAGGGCACCCCGCGCTTGATGATCCCAGCCTTTTCGCCCGCAATCTTGGCCAATGTGTCGCCAAGAAACGCTTCGTGATCCATGGACACGGGCGTGATGATCGTCAGTGCGGGGGCATCAATGACATTGGTTGCGTCCAACCGCCCACCCAGGCCAACCTCAAGCAGCGTATAGTTCGCCGGGGTGCGGGCAAAGGCAAGGATGGCCGCACAGGTCGTGATCTCGAAATAGGTGATGTCCTCGCCACCATTGGCGGCATAGCATTCATCCAGATAGGCGGTCAGATCGGGTTCCGAGATCAACGCCCCGGCAAGCCGTATCCGCTCGTGAAAGCGCGCAAGATGGGGGGATGTGTAGGCGTGCACCCGATGACCCATAGCCTCAAGCCCCGCGCGGATCATGGCCTGGGTCGATCCCTTGCCATTGGTCCCCGCGATATGAATGACGGGTGGCAGATCATTCTGCGGATTGCCCAGCGCCTCAAGCAGTCGCCACACGCGGTCCAGCGTCAGGTCGATCACCTTGGGGTGCAGCGCCATCATCCGTGCAAGGATGGCGTCAGAACCTTTGGTCATTCCTTGGCGGCGTCTTCTGCAACAGGTTCTTCGGGTGCCGGTTCAGCATCGGGTTCAGGGGCTGGCAGATCACCCTTGATGGCTGGCGGTTGGCCCATCAGCATCCGCGTGATGGTGATCAACTCTTCCCGCATCTCGGTCCGCTTGGTCACCCGGTCGAGCATCCCGTGATCCAGCAGATACTCAGCCCGCTGGAACCCTTCGGGCAGCTTTTCGCGGATCGTCTGTTCGATCACGCGCGGCCCGGCAAAACAGATCAGGGCGTTGGGTTCGGCAATATGCACGTCGCCCAGCATGGCATACGAGGCCGTCACACCGCCGGTCGTGGGATGGGTCAAGACAACGATGTAAGGCAGGCCCGCCTCTTTCAGCATCTGTACGGCAACGGTCGTGCGCGGCATCTGCATCAGGCTCAGGATGCCTTCCTGCATCCGCGCGCCACCGGCGGCCGAAAACAGGATCAGCGGGCGTTTCAGTTTCACTGCTTCTTCAGCGGCAGCAATGATCGCGTTGCCCACATACATGCCCATGGACCCGCCCATGAACGAAAAGTCTTGCGCACAGGCAACGATGGGCGTGCGGCCCATTTCACCTGCAGCGACCAACATCGCCTCGTTTTCGCCCGTGGACTTCTGGGCGGTCTTCATCCGATCAGGGTACTTCTTCTGATCACGGAAATTCAGCGGATCAGCGAGCGGCGCAGGGACTTCAATTTCGGCAAAGACGCCTCCGTCAAACAGCGCTGTGAACCGATCCCGCGGCGTGATTGCCATGTGGTGGCCGCAATTGGTGCAGACGTTCAGATTGTCCGACAGCTCGCGGTGAAAAAGCATGGTGCCGCACTCATCACACTTGGTCCACAGATTGTCCGGGGTTTCGCGCCGCGAAAAGATCGAGTTGATCCGGGGCCGGACGTAATTGGTGATCCAGTTCATATGGGCTTCCTGCTGCCGTTCCGCATTTCAGATAATCCGGTGGGCCAGCAAATGCAATCAGGCGCGGATTGCGAGGCGGGCCGCCAACCAACTGACCAGCATGAACCCGAAGTCGACAGGCAGCCACGCCGCCATCGCTGCTTCGTCCCCCATGCCAAAGGGCAGAACGTACAAGGCAAGGCCCGACATCTCGTCCGGGGTTGCGGTCAGAACCATGGCAGAAACATTGTTGGAAAAGTGGACTGCCATGGCCGGGCCCAACGTACCGGACCTAGCGGTCAGGTCGGCCATAAGCAGGCCGAACATCGTTGCCCAAAGCGCAATGGTGAACGCGTTGCTGCCAGCACTTTCCGGAAGGTAGTGACCCGCTCCGAACAGAACGGCAGGGGCAAGCATCCAGACCAGGGGCGATCTGAACCGCGCCGCCAGCTGCTGCTGAAGATAGCCGCGAAACACAATCTCCTCTGCGCCGATCTGGACCAGCACTGCGACAAGGGCGAAGGGCAAAAGGATCAACCAGCGGCCAACAGGCATGTTCAGAGCAAGCGGCTCACCCGCGTCATAGGGCGGCAGGACCAACAGCGCGACGGTCAGCAGGAACATCATGAACAAAACCGCCCCGAACTGCCGCACGGCCAGACCAATCGGCCCGATCAGAGTCGAGGGACGCCGATTATGCACCATGATCACAACCATGGCGGCGGCAACGGCCAGCAGGCCAAGCTGGAAGAGCAAAAGCAGCATACCACCGGCGGTCTGACCCGTTTGCGCATCCTGCAAAAGCGCGCGGGCAGCCGCCGGCTCAAGCAACCCGAGAATGGTGCCAAACACCAACTGGCTGAGCACAAGGAAAAAGCCCGCGACAAGCACAAAACCCAAAACCAGACGCCAAATCTGTGCCCGCTCTCGTGCCGGTGCAACGAACATGTCATGCGGTCGGTAGTCGAAACTCAGAACACCCATCACGCGTCCAACGGCGGAGGTGGCGGCCCCTCATCTTGCGGAATCTGCACGTTGGCTTGGCGCAACAACTCGGCCGCACCGGTCAAATGGCCGGCAACCGTGTGCAAAAGGCTCATCAGAACCGTAGAATCCTCCTCCAGCACCGCGCGGAATTCGGCTGCGCCGATACGCAGGAATGTCACTTCAGTCAAAGCGGTCAAGTGCAGCTGGCGAGGCTCGTTCAGGATGATGGCAAGATCACCAATCAAACGGCCGGGTTCGATGATCGACACTTGACGGTCTTCACCGTTATCGCTGTCATAGCTCAGCACAGCGCTGCCCTTGACGCACAGATACGCCGCGTCCGGCTTTTCCTCCATCGAGAATATGCGCTGCCCCGGCTCGGCCGTGTACCATTGCGCCGCAAAGGCCAACAGGCGCTGGTTCCGGCTTTCCACACCAGAAAACAGCTCTGCCCGTGCGATGACGCGTAGCTTGCGGCTCAGATCATCGGTTTCTTCGTCATCTTCGTCATGGGCCTGAACACCGTCCACACGCCCATCCTTGATCTCGACAAACAGGTCATAGGCGTCGGGATTATTGAAACTCTCTTCGAGGAAGATCAGCGTTGCATCCGGCAACAGCTTGCGCAGCGCGGCGCGGGTCTCGCGCCTTTGATCAGCGCTGTGACTCGCCAGGGCGCGATCCAGAACCAGCACATCTGGGCGCTTGATCCCTGCGCGGGAAAAGGCTGCGCGTTCGTGGAAGATCGTGGGCAAATTCGCCCCACCAAGTCCGGTAGGAATATCAAAAACGGTTTCGGCCACCTGTCGGCGCAACCCATTGTCGTTGATCAGTTCGGCCACCAAGTCTTCGATCACCTCACCCTTGGTGCCGGCGACCATAGACATCCGACCGTACAAAGCGTTCTCCAACAAGGTCAGGCGCGGCAGGTATGTATCCGGCGCAATGGGAATAAAGATTTCCTCGGTCTGCGCCCGCAAGGCGGCACCGCTTGTCCTACGGATCTGCACGATCTCGTTCTTGAAGCTTTCGGGAAAGGCGGGACCAATCTGTTCTGCCGTAAAGGCAAACGGCACCGTCAGCAGCAATGAAAATTCGTCATCGGTCAGCGCCACATCGCCCCGTTCCCGACGGCGTTGGGAAATGTCCACAAGCTGCTCGTACATCTCTTCTTCGATGTTGAGCGCGGTAAACAGCGGATGACTCGTGCCGTCGCGACCAAAGGTCTGGTGCAGCGTCTCGATCAAGGTCTGCGAGATGGCAATGCCCTGTTCCGCCAGCCCGTGCTCGAAGACAAGGTTGATGAACCGATGATCCCGGGCAAGCCCCTGTTGGGAAATCTCGCGCGAGGGGGACGCAAACAACAAGTTCCCCCCCAAGGGCACCGCCGGGTTGAATTCATCTGGATCAAAGCGATGTACCGCATCCAGAACACCCTTTTCACGCAGGCAGTCCTCAACGGCCGGACGCAAGTCCACGATGGCTTTAGCCAGTTCCGGGTGTTGCTGCGGATCGATGTGACTGACCAGCATACGGCGGAACATGAACTCGTCGATGCCCATGGCCTCGACCAACTCGAACCACCACGCCCGCACTTCATCCTCGGTGCCCAGACCAGCTAGGCTTGGATCCACCCAATCCGTGTCCACGCGGTCCAGGCTGTTGCCGGACCGCAGCGCTTCGGTCGCGTACCGGTCCTTGCGCCCCTGGTCCCAAGGCACGGTGTTCGGGCGGGTCATCAGCGGCATCAACAGGTTGCTGCCCAACGTACCGTCAAACAGATATGGGCGTGATTGGGCATAACCGATACGCGCAGACACCACTTCCTGATGCAGTTCTGACAGGTCGTGCCCTGCGATGGTGATCGCCCCGCGCGTCGGCAAAACCTCTCGCGTCAGCAACTCAGCCAGCGCCGTTCGCTCGGTCTGGTTCTTAACTTGGATCGCAACCCGCGCACCCTTGGGGATTGTCAGATCGATCCGCTCCAGAACGGGCGTGTTCTCTGTGTTGCGGATGGTCACGTTGTCCAGAACGATATCACCCTGCAGATGCGGAATGACCTCTGGCTCACCCTCGAACAGCGCCTCGTCGATCATGTCGCGCGGGGCAAAGCGATCGGTCACAATCTCCCAACGCAAGGACATGTCCTGCGTCTGGTTGTAGTAGGTCAGCAACTCTTTCCATGGGCTGGACAGGTCTTTGTACGCCGCAATTGCAGCCACCAAAGCACCCACCGTGATGTCACCCCGGATGGCAAGGTAGCCCCCCACCGAATAGAAGAAGAAGGGCGTCAGTTGCGTGATGAAGTTGTTGAGAAACTTCATGAAGAACTTCTGCTGGTAGATCTTGAACCGCAACTCGAAAATCCGGCCCAGCCGGTCGGTGAACTGCGCCTGCCGATAGCGAAGACCGCCATTGGTGCGCAGATCCGAAATACCCGCCGCACTCTCGCCAATCTCGGCCGAAAAGGCACGGACCTGCTTGATCCGGTCCTTGTTCAGCAGGTTGATCCGACGCTGCAGCATGGGGATGATCCACGCCTGCAGCGGGATCAGCGCGATACCGGCCAGCCCGAACCAAACTGATTGCAGGAACAGGAACACCACGATGATCAGCATCTGGCCTGCCTGGAACACGGGCTGGGCCACCATGTCACCCATTAAGCCACCCATCGGCTCAGCCTCGGACGTGACCATACTCACCAGCTCACCCTGGCTGGTGGAGCGGAAGTAACTGCGGGGGAACCGCAGCATGCGACTGATCAACTGGAACCGGAAGCGGCGTAGCAGACGCTCAGCTGTCACACCCTTCATCGTGTTCAGCCGCATCTTGAGCAAACCATGCGCCAGCACGGCCACCAGATAGCCAAAGCACAGGGCCAACAGAAACTGAATCTGGCTCAGCTCATAACCGAAGACGTTGATGATGCTATCCGTCGCCCCGATGGCATCGTTGATGATACGCTTGGGCAATTCCAGCGTGGCGTATAGAAACGGGAAGGTCACGACGGTCAGCGCAAGCAGCATCAACTGATCGCGTCTCGAGTGCTTCCAGATAAAAGCAAAGATACTGGAATCCATTGTCTATCCCAATCGGCAGCGCCCACGATCCAATTGGCTGCCAATACAGCCGGGCGCCACGCGTTGGAAACAACTAGTGCCCGCAACGCTTTATTACAACCGCGGGCGCTTGCAGCAGCGCAGGGCAATGGCTATTGCAGTGCGGACGCTTTCAGGGGAGACGCCAGATGCTTAAAGGCAAGTTCGATAAGTCCAAGCTACCCAGCCGGCACGTGACCGAAGGGCCCGCGCGGGCGCCACACCGGTCCTATTACTACGCCATGGGCATGACTGAGCAGGAAATTCACCAACCGCTCGTCGGCGTAGCGACCTGCTGGAACGAAGCCGCCCCCTGCAACATCGCCCTGAACCGCCAGGCACAGTCGGTGAAGATGGGTGTGAAATCGGCCAGCGGCACGCCCCGAGAATTCACCACCATCACTGTCACCGACGGCATCGCCATGGGGCACGAAGGGATGCGTTCGTCACTGGCGAGCCGCGAAGCCATCGCAGACACCGTCGAACTGACCATGCGCGGCCACTGCTATGACGCGCTTGTCGGCCTTGCTGGCTGCGACAAGTCCCTGCCCGGCATGATGATGGCGATGATCCGTCTCAACGTACCATCTGTCTTTCTCTATGGCGGTTCGATCCTTCCGGGTCGCGCGCCTGTCGGGGCCAAAGTACCCGAGGAATATGCAAACCGTGACCTCACAGTGCAGGACATGTTCGAAGCGGTCGGCCATCAGCAAAACGGCACCATGACCGAGGCAGAGCTGGATGTGCTTGAACGCGTCGCCTGCCCGTCCGCCGGGGCCTGTGGTGGTCAGTTCACCGCCAACACCATGGCCTGTGTGTCCGAAGCCATTGGCCTGGCCCTGCCCAACTCTGCTGGTGCCCCCGCACCTTACGAGAGCCGTGACCAATATGCCGAAGCATCCGGTGCTGCGGTCATGAACCTCATCGAAAAGAACATCCGCGCACGCGACATCTGCACCCGTGAGGCATTCGAAAACGCAGCTCGCGTCGTGGCGTGCACGGGTGGCTCGACAAACGCCGGTCTGCACCTGCCTGCCATGGCGCACGAAGCGGGTATCGACTTCTATCTTGATGACGTGTGCGAAATCTTCCGCGACACGCCCTACTTCGTTGACCTCAAACCCGGTGGTCAGTTCGTGGCAAAGGATCTGTACGAAGCGGGCGGTATCTATGTCGTCATGAAGGAACTACGCAAGGCGGGCCTGATCCACGAGGATTGCATGACCGCCACCGGCAATTCCATTGGCGAAGAGCTGGACAAGATCAGCCTCGAAGCCGACGGACGCGTCATCTACCCCATCGAAAACCCGATCACAAAAACGGGTGGCGTTGTGGGTCTGAAAGGCAATGTGGCCCCCGAGGGCGCTATCGTGAAGGTCGCGGGCATGGAAGCGCAGCACCAAATCTTCACTGGTCCGGCGCGCGTGTTCGAATGCGAGCAAGACGCGTTTGAATCCGTTCAGAACCGCACCTACGAAGAAGGCGACGTATTCGTGATCCGCAACGAAGGGCCCTCTGGCGGCCCAGGCATGCGTGAAATGTTGGCAACCACGGCTGCTCTGTCCGGTCAGGGCATGGGCAAGAAGGTGGCGCTGATCACCGATGGCCGGTTCTCGGGCGCGACACGCGGTTTCTGCATCGGCCACGTCGGTCCCGAAGCGGCCCATGGTGGCCCCATCGCATTGCTCAAGGACGGTGACGTGATCACCATCAACGCGATCGAAGGGACAATCAATGTCGACCTGACAGATGAAGAGCTGGCAGAACGCAAGGCGGCATGGGCTGGCGCGCGTGAAACCATCTATGCTTCGGGCGCCCTGTGGAAGTACGCGCAGCTGGTGGGTGAGACATACAAGGGCGCAGTCACGCATCCGGGCGCCAAGGCGGAACGGCATGAATACTGGGACCTCTAAGGGTCTCCTGCTCGGCGCGCTGCTTTTTGGACTTGCGGCTTGCGAAGATTTCGCAGGGCTCAACCTTGGGGGCGCGACCGGCGAAAACCTGGCTCTGAACAACGCCAAGTTGGCGGGCGGCACAATATCTCTCGTGCCGCCTTCCGGATTCTGTGTGGACAAGCGCAGCTTGCGGCAAAACTTTGCGCTCATGGCGAGGTGCGACACGTTGGGCGGCAGGCTCACAACAAACGCCCCGCTCGCCATCATCACGGCGACCACGGTCACAGCGACCGGCGTGACCCAAGTCAGCACGTCAGACTTTGAAAGTGCGTCAGAAACGGTGCTTGAGCGCATTGATGATGCGCCGCTTGCCCTTGTTCAGGTCAAGGGCAAACCACCCAGCCCGGGCATGCGCGACACCTATTGGCGCGGCGCCGCCAGGATCGGGGATCAGGTGATTGGCCTTGCGCTGTATCAAAAGGCCAGTAACACGGATTTGGGCAGTGTTGCACCCAATCTGTTAATCCAAACGGTCGAGCAAACGCAGGAACAATCCATCGTCGCCGCTGTTGCATTGCAGGACAATTCTGCAACGCAAACTCCGAAACCGGCAGGTAGGGGGTTTGTCTCGGGTTTATTTGAGTGAAACCTTTGGCATAGATAAACTACCGGCAAGAGAACCGGCGCAGGGGCATATGGCAGGCAACCGCATCTCATTCCTCGACAGGGTATCGCACCGACACACGGTGCGGCGCTGGGCGCGCGCGGCGCGCAATGCCAATGATGCCCACATGTCAGAATTGCGCGGACTGCGCTCAGCCGCCCGCCTATTGCGCACCCATCTTGACCGGCTGATCCACCGCGCTGATGAACGGCTGGCCCTGCCCGCCATAGGATCGACAAGCTTCCCGCGCCCGCACAATGCTGACTGGGCCTGGCGCCCCGAACTGTGGCGCGGCTCGCTGCCCAGCCCGGGCATGTCTTCGGTACAGACGAAGTCCATGCTGGGCAACGAAGTGACCCTGTTCCACGATTGCGCTGTCAGCGAACTGACCCTTCGACAACTCCGCAATCTGCGGGAAGAGGACCTGGCCCCCTACGGGGTCCGCCTAGATGTCTTCAAGTTTGACGGCTCGTTCCTGTCCCTCGTGGTCGATCTGCCTGACGCAGCAGTCAAAGGGCTGACCAAGAACCACCTTCTGGGCATGAACACCATTGTCGAGATGGAAAAGCCGCTCGAAATCTTTGCCCGCCTCAATGTGCGCCATGGCCCCAACACCGAACAGATCGTGCGCGAACTGCCTCTGAACCAAGAGGACGTCACGGTCGAATTTGACCTTGCCTATTCCAAGCTGAACGAAAAGCGGGTCGAACGGGCCTGGATCGATCTGATTTTTGAAGGTCCGGAAATGAACCAGATCACCCTGCGTGATCTCACATTCTCGCGCCGACCCCGCGCCGCCTTGTGATGAAAGGGAAGCGATGAGCACTCTGACCCTCACCCCGACCAAGATGCGTTATGGGATCTGGCAGGGATTGATCCAGCAGAATGGCACTGGCGTGCCCCAGATCAAGGTGATCCACCTGAACAGTGACGTCCCTGACGTGCAAGTCACCGAACAGGGCGATGGCGGGCAATGGTTGTTACAGGTGCCGATCCCGGCCGAGGCAATCGCCGACGGCGTTCAGGTCTTTGTCATCACCGATGCGACGGACGACGAAAAGCTGGGCCACTTCACCCTGATCGCGGGTGAGGCACTGGGCGACGATATCCGGGGCGAGGTGGCGCTTCTGCGCGAAGAGCTCGACATGCTCAAACGCGCCTTCCGCCGCCACTGCGTCGAAACCAGCTAGCGCTGCGCCGCCTGTAACGCGGCGGTCAACACGTCCCGATCCCCAACGTGATTGGCAAGGATCAGGATCAGCCGCGCGTTCAGCGCATCGCTGTCCTCTTTGCTCAGCCCCTGATGCACCGCCAGCAGCTCGTCATAGAACCCATCCGGGTCCGCGATGTTCGGCTCAAGGTTCAGTTCCATCACACCCCCTTTCCCAATGCGATCCGCATAGCACTTGCAACGTCTTCGGCAGACGCCTCTGGCCAACGGGACACAACGTGCTGATCCGGGCGGATCAGGTACACCGCACCCTCAGTCTCACCCAGATAACGCTCTTTCAGAAACGGATTGCCCCGGGCGGTCAAACCCAGATGGGTCAACGGCACGCCGTCCACCTCGTCAATTTCCGGCGCAGGTGCATCAATAGACAGCAGCGTAAACCCACCCGGCAACCGATCCAGCAGATAGGTCTGCCCCAGCTTCGCATCCACCGCAGGCGCCCCGACGCGAGTCCGCTCCGGCCCATCCAGCATATCCGGCCCATTCAATGACAACCCGTCATACACACACGGCACCGACAACCGCCCCGAATTGACCAAGGGTCGGGCAAACGCATGATCCTGCGCCAGTTCCAGCACTGCATTGCGGAACACCTTGCTGATCTCGCTCTTGGGCGTCAGGAAATCGGTCGCACGGGTGGAGTTCAAAATGTTCTCATCCGCCCCATGCACCCGCTCCTCGGAATAACTGTCCAGTAGCGCCTCGGGCGCGAGACCCCGGATCACGAAATCCAGCTTCCACGCCAGATTGTCTGCATCCTGAACACCACTATTTGCCCCGCGCGCGCCAAAGGGCGACACCTGATGCGCACTGTCCCCTGCAAAGATCACGCGATCATGCCGAAACTCCTGCATCCGGCGGCATTGGAAGGTGTATATCGAAGTCCACTCCAACTCATACTCCGCCCCTTCGCCCAGCATCGCATCGACGCGCGCACGCACATTTTCCTCGCGCAACTCCTTCTCGCGGTCGATGTCCCAACCAAGCTGAAAGTCGATGCGCCAGATGTCATCGGGCTGCTTGTGCAACAGCGCAGACTGCCCCGCATCCTTGAAGGGCGGCTCAAACCAGAACCACCGCTCGGTCGGGAAATCGGCGGTCATCTTGACGTCGGCAATCAGAAAATTGTCCTCAAACACCCGCCCGTCAAAGTTCAACCCCATCATGTCCCGCACCGGCGACCGTGCGCCATCACAGGCAATCAGCCACTCGGCCTCAATCTGATAGGGGCCATCGGGGGTGTCCACATCCAGCAGCACATGATCGTCCCGCTGATCCAGGGCTGTAACGGCATTGCGTCCCCGTATCTCAATCGGCGCGCCTTCGTCCTGCGCCACACGGATCTCATCGACCAGAAACTTCTCGAAGTAGGGCTGCTGCAGGTTGATGAAGGCCGGGCACCGATGCCCATCCTCAGGCTGCAAGTTGAACTGAAACACGCGGTCGTCGCCGTGAAAGACTTTGCCCACGTTCCAGACAACACCCTTGTCGATCATGCGCTGCCCCGCGCCCAGCCGATTGGCAATCTCAAGCGTGCGCTTGGCAAAACAAATCGCGCGGCTGCCCTGACCCACACCGTCATGGTCATCCAACACCAGCACCTGCGTACCCTTGCGCCCAAGGTCCAACGCCAAGGCCATTCCAATGGGCCCACCGCCAACAATGACCACCGGATGACGCTGCGCGGGCATCGTTTGCGCAGCGACGGGGGCGTATGGGTAAAGTTGGAAGGCTATGTCGTAGCGAACATCGACCATTTCTTTAAGTTACCTTCAGTTGATACCACTTGGTGCAATCCAGCCGACCAAAGCGAAAACAAGAACGAAGGCAAAAATGACCCACAGTACTGCGCGCCCCCAGTTCCTTCGAAGTTCGGTATAACGCTCGTCGTTAAAAAGACTGCTCAAAGCGCGACTCCTTGCTTCGAGTGAGCTTTGGCCAGCACGGATCAGGCTTGCTGTGTTGTAAAGTAGCGTCCCTATGAGCTTAATCTGCCAATAAAAAGCCCAATCAAACGCGACAAAGGCGTGCGCAAAAGCAAGATAAACAACAAAGCGACCGATAGCCTCCAAACTCACCCCTGCAGTGCCTCCCACATCTCGATGTCCCGCTTGTCCGTCCAGATGCGTGGATGTGCGATGCCACGGGCCTCGTCATGGGCGCGGGCGACGTTGAAGGGCAGGCAGTGTTCGTAGATGGCATAATCGCTGAACTTCGGATCGCATTCGGCGCGCACCGCATCCCACGCCTCTTTCAACGACCCGCCGCGCGCAGCGACCCGTGCTGCAGGGCGGTAGGTGCTGTCCACAAAATCCCGCGTGCTCTCAATGGCCTTGTTCACCATCTCGGACCCAACAAGCGCATCCCCGCGCCCAGGCGCAATGGCATCGACGTCATAGGCCTTGATCGCATCCAGAGTCCCGCCCCAGTCGCCGAAGTACCCATCCCCGCAATAGCAGGCGGAGTGATACTCAACGATGTCACCCGTAAACATCACGTTCTGATCGGGCACGTGAATGACGGCATCCCCCGCCGTATGGGCGCGCCCCAGATGCTTGATGTCCACCCGGCGCGACCCGAGGTAGACCGTCATCGAATCCGAAAACGTCGTTGTGGGCCACGTCAGCCCCGGGATGCTCTCGTGCCCTTCGAACAGACGCGGAAAACGCTGGAACTCACTGTCCCAATCCTCCTGCCCGCGCTCGGCCACCATTCCGCGCGCCGTGTCGGACATGATGATCTGGTCCGTGCCATAGGCCGACGCCCCCAGAACGCGCACCGCGTGGTAATGGGTCAGCACCAGATGGGTGATCGGCTTGTCCGTCACCGTGCGCACCTTCTCGATCACCTTCTCGGCCAGCCGCGGGGTTGCCTGCGCCTCGACAATCATCACGCTGTCATCGCCGATGATCACGCCGGAATTCGGATCCCCCTCGGCGGTAAAGGCCCAAAGGCCCTCCCCGATCTCGTCAAAGGTGATGGTCTTTTCGGTCATGTCACCTTGCGAGGCGAAGGCTTTGGCCATGTGTCGGGTCCTTTCAGGAAGCGTCGGGTTGTTGGTCAGGATGGGCAGCGGCAATGGCCGGCACGTTCAGACAGGCCGCCTCGATCCGCTGTACTTTCGGAAACGGGGTCAGGTCGACACCCCATCGATGCGCGTTGTAAACCTGCGCCACAAGGCAAAGATCGGCAAGGTCAGGTGCGTGACCAAAGGCAAAAGGTGTGTCGTCCTGTACCAGTGCCTCAAAGGCGGTAAAGCCTTCGATCATCCAATGCCGCATCCAATCCATCACGCCGTCCGTGTCCGCCCCGTAGGCATCGCCAAGATGGGTCACGACGCGCAGGTTGTTCACCGGATGCACATCAACGGCCATCGTATAGGCCGCGGCCTGCACCCTTGCCCGCGCGAGCGGATCGGCGGGCAGCAAAGCAGGCTCAGGCCAACGCGCCTCTATATAGTCCAGAATGGCGAGCGATTGGGTCAGCACAGACCCATCTTCCAGCACCAGCATCGGCACGCCCTTGCCGGGGTTCATCTCGGCATAGTCCGCATCCTTCTGCGCGCCCGCCAACAGGTCGACAGGTACCGTTTCAAACGGCACACCCTTGAGGTTCAGCGCTGCCCGCACGCGGTAGGACGTCGTCGAACGCCAATAACTGTAAAGGGTCAAAGGAGCGGTCATGCGGGTGTCCGTTGCCAAAGTCGTCGCATCGGTAACTGTTGATTTTGTAACCAACAAGCCTCAGCGCAACAGCGCCGATGACCACGCCTCAAGAAACAGCTCTCGTTTCAACCGATCCAGATAAACCAGCAAGCCAGGATCAAGGCTGACGACGTTCAACACCTGCGCATCCTCATCCCCGATCGAGGGCAACGGAAAACCGGGCCGATCCTGCGCCGACCAAGCACCGGACGTCAGGTAAGACACCATCGCCTCAGCCGCACCGCCCACATCCGTGCTGTCCAGCACCAGTGCGGTGCGCATCATCGTCGTGGCAAAATCTTCGGGCGTGATGATCGTGACCTTGTCCAGCGTCTCGGGCCGGGTTTGGGCGTAGCTGCCCAATACGTTGTAGGCCACGAACAACTCGCCTGAGGCCAGATCGTCGATCATGTCGCCCGAACAGCAATAAAGCTGCGCATCCAGGTTTCCGAACACCTCCATAAGCCGCCAAAACGTCTCGGAAGCGCGTGCATCCTGCGTGGCGAACAGGTAGCCGAGACCGGACAGACGCACATCGTAGGTGCCCAGCCTGCCCCGAAAATGTTCAGGGTCCGCACGCAACGCTTCGATCAACTCCTGCCGGGTCGTGGGCAGAGGACGCCCCTCGAACGCCGCACGGTTCAGAACAACGGTCGCAGGCTCCAGCGTGAAGCCAAAAACACTCTGCCGCCATTGCGATCCGCCCTGCTGCGCCAAGCCTGGCAAGCGACGGGCAAGCCCGTCATTCGCCAGCTTCAACTGCAGATCCATGGCGCTTGAAATCACCACATCAAAGCAATCACCGCACTCCGCAATCAAGGTCAGGATGTCCGCTGAACCGGCAACTGCGTAGTCGACAGAAACGGACGGATTGCGGGTAATAAACCCCTCGACAATGGGCGCGAAAATATCCGTGTCCGTGCTCGACAACACGCGCAGGGTCACACCGTCCTCGCCATGGAACATCTGGCGGTCTTCCAGCTCTGCCGCAGCGAGCGCACTCGCCCAAAGGCACAGGATCACAGATACAAAGTTGCGCATGCCCCACCCCCATCCAAGTTCGCCAATTCCAGCCGCCCGCCATGGGCCTCGGCCACATCCTGCGCGATTGTCAGACCCAAACCGGACCCCACGGTGTCGCCTGCATTGGCCCCGCGCTGAAAGCGCTGCGACAGCTCTGTCATCTGTTCGGCGGGAAACCCACCGCCTTCGTCACACACGACAATGGCAACCGGATCGCGCCGCACCTCGATCCGCACTGTCCCCTCGGGCGGAGAATACTTCAGCGCATTGTCAATCAGATTGCGCACAGCGTTCTGAATCAGAATTGGATCGCCCTGCACCTCTACCGGACCGTCGGCCAGCAGCACCAACTCCAGATCTTTCATCTCGGCCACGGGGGTCAGCCGGTCCACCAGCTCCCGACAGATGCCGACCAGATCAATCTGCCTCCGCTCCAACTGGTCCCCGCGAAAAGTGACCATGGCGTGATCCAACAGCTGCCCCGCCGCCCGGCTGCTCTCGTCAATCGCGCGGATCATGGACCGCAAGGCGGCGCGGTTCTCGTCCTTGTCCACCCGCATCAACGTCGCCTCGGCATGGGTGCGCACAGTCGCCAAAGGCGTCCGCACGCGATGCGCGGCCTCGGCAATGAACGTCTCGGACTGGGTCAGCGACGCACTCAACCGGGTCATCAGCGAATTCAACGATGTGACCAAGGGCGACAACTCGGTCGGCACCGGACGCACCACGGGCCGCAAATCGCGCGGACCTCGTCGCGCGACAGCCTCGGCCATCTGGCTGAGCGGTCTCACAGTTGATCGGGATGTCCACAGCGCCATACCCGCCGCCAAGACAAAGAATGCGCCACCAAACAGCGCTGCATTCACCGAAATCGCCCAAAGCGTTCCCGCCAGACTGTCCCGGGTCTGGGCCACGCTGACAGTCAACAACACAGGCGCAGGTCCGGCAGGCAAAGCACGGGTCAACGTCGCAAGTCGCACCTCTGCACCGCCAAACGCCTGCGTCTGGAAATCCAATCCAACGGACGGATCAAACGGACCCTCAGCCAAACCGTCATACCCGGTCAGCAGCGCATCCCCCTGATGCACGGCGTAAAACACGCGATCATCAGCCGCCGTATCCAACATGGCAAAGGCAGCATAAGGGACGTCCACTTCGATCTGCCCGTCGCGCACCACCGCGGCATCCATTAAAGACGTCAAAGACGCCTCAAGTATGCGGTCCTGCCCCTGCTGCGCGATCTGCTGGGCATAGGTGCGAACAACCAGGAAAAACAGCACCGCCAACAGCGCGGCGCCACCAATCAGCGTCCATGTCAGCCGCCGACGCAGAGATGTCGCGCTACCCCTCATCCAACCGGTATCCCAGACCACGATGGGTCGAAATGGTCAGGCTCGACGGCTCAAGATGCTTGCGCAACCGACCCACATAAACCTCGATCGCGTTCTCGGTCACCGTCCCATCATAGGAAAACAACCGATCCACCAGCTTGTCCTTGGAAAAAATCTGGCCGGGTGCGTTCATGAAAAGCTCCAACAGCCGCAGTTCGCGATTGCGAAGGGTCACGTCATGCCCGCCAATCGTCAAGACAGACGCCACCGGATCAAGGGCTGCATCGCCCCGTCGAATGACCGTCTGGGCCGACCCGGTGCGACGGCGCAAGACCGCGCGACAGCGGGCCTGCAACTCGGCGTGATCAAAAGGCTTGGTCAGGTAATCATCCGCGCCAAGGTCCAGCATACTCACCCGGTCCGACACTTCGGAGCGTGCCGTCAGGACAATAACAGGCGTATCATCCTCTTGCGCCCGATGACGTTCAAGAAAGGCACGGCCGTCCCCATCGGGCAGCATGATGTCCAACAGGATCAAATCGTACTCTCCGACACGCAAAAAGTCGGATCCGTCGGACAGCGTCGCGGCGTGGTCAATAACGTGCCCATCCAGACGCATCCGGGTACAAAGTGCCCCGGCCAGTTCTGCATTGTCCTCAATCAGCAGGTATTTCATCCAATCCGCCCAGAACTGCGGCGCCATGACAGGTTTATGTCAGGTTCGCATGTTTTCAGGGCAGCATTCGCGTGAAAACGCGTGAAGTCAAATGGGAGGACATCATGAAAACGTTCCAGATGGGCCGCAGGGCCCTGCTTGGCGCAGCTATGGCATTTGGCCTGAGCGGCGCAGCATTTGCTGACGGCCACCAGGTCGTCGACAGCATCCACTTCCTGATCCCCGGCGGCGCCGGTGGTGGTTGGGATGGCACTGCACGTGGCACCGGTGAGGCGCTGACGGGTGCGGGCCTTGTGGGCACAGCATCGTTCGAAAACATGTCGGGCGGCGGCGGCGGTAAAGCCATCGGCTACCTGATCGAAAACGCGGAAAGCAACCACGGCACGCTGATGGTCAACTCGACCCCCATCGTGATCCGTTCGTTGACAGGCGTGTTCCCACACAACTTCCGCGACCTGACGCTGGTTGCAGGCACCATTGGTGACTACGCGGCCATGGTTGTGGGCAAAGACAGCCCCATCAACTCGATGGAGGAGCTGCTGGCCGCCTATGATGCCGACCCGAATGGCACGGCCATCGGCGGTGGCTCGGTTCCCGGTGGCATGGATCACTTGGTTGCAGCCATGGTGATGGAAGCCGCGGGCAAAGATGCGCTGGGCGTGAAATACATTCCCTACGATGCGGGCGGCAAGGCCATGGCAGCACTTCTGTCCGGTGAAATCGCGGCACTGTCCACCGGCTTCTCCGAAGCGGTTGATCTGGCCAACGCAGGCGAAGTGAAGATCATCGGCGTAACAGCCCCCGAGCGTGTGGACGCGGCCCCCGATGCCATGACCATGAAAGAGCAAGGGATCGACACCGAGTTCGTGAACTGGCGTGGTTTCTTCGGCGCACCCGGCCTGCCCGAAGACAAGGTAGCGGCCTATCAGGACGCGCTGACCAAGATGTATGAAACCCCCGAATGGGAAGAAGTGCGCGCGCGCAACGGTTGGGTCAACATCCACAACAACGGGGACGAGTTCAAAGCCTTCCTCGAAGGTCAGGAACAGGTCATCGGTGACCTGATGAAGAAGCTCGGCTTCCTCTGATCTGATCGCTTTGGATGCGGGGCTTTCCCAGCCCCGTATCTGCCCTGAACGGGGGCCAAACCGTTAAAATTAAGTAAAATTAACCCTTTTTCTCAATGAAATCATGGGTGTCCCCGCGGGGACAGATCAATCGGGGGGATATCATGGCACTGGATCGCTGGATCGGACTGATCCTATTGGGCATTTTCGCAGCCTATGGCTACGCCGCATGGTTCACCATGGATGGCAGCCTCGCCCCCTTCATGCGCCGCAATCCCATCTGGCCCTCGACCTTCCCCAAGGTGCTGAGCGTGATGGGCATTCTCGTTGGCCTTATCATCGTGCTGGGGCTTGAGAAAAGCAACAAACCACGCGAGGAAAACCCTTCGGTCATCGTCTACCGCCAGCTTCGCGAATTCAAACTCGGCCAAGCCGGTCTGCTCCTCGGCCTCATGGTCGCCTACGCCCTGATGCTGCGCCCCGCCGGATTCATCATCGCTACCGTCGGCTTCCTCGTCATGGGCTCTGTCATCCTCGGCGAACGCCGCTGGGTAACAATGATCGTCGTCGCGGGCATCGCCACCGGCGTCGTCTGGTATCTGGTGCAGGTGGTGCTCGGCATCTTCCTGCGCCCGCTGCCTGCATTCATGGGGGTGTAAGGACATGCTCGAAGGTATCTTGATCGGCCTGCAAACGGCCTTCTCAATCCAGAACCTCCTCATGGTCATCGGCGGCTGCCTGATCGGCACATTCATCGGCATGTTGCCGGGCCTTGGCCCTATGTCGATAATCGCCATCATGATTCCGGTCGCCATCTCGCTTGGCGACCCTTCCGCTGCACTGATCCTGCTTGCAGGTGTCTACTATGGCGCCATCTTCGGCGGCTCGACCTCCTCCATCCTGCTGAACGCGCCGGGGGTCGCAGGCACGGTCGCTACCAGCTTTGACGGCTACCCGATGGCCCGAGACGGCAAGGCGGGCAAAGCGCTCACCATCGCCGCCATCGCGTCCTTCTGCGGCGGGTCCATCGGGGCGATCCTGCTGATGATCTTTGCGCCGATGCTGTCGTCAGTCGCCCTCCTGTTCCACTCCGCCGAATACTTCGCGCTCATGGTCGTGGGCCTCTCGGCCATCGCTGCCTTCGCAGGTACGGGTCAGGTGGCGAAGGCCATCATGATGACCCTGCTGGGCCTCATCATGGCAACGGTGGGCGAAGGTGCGCTCTTCAACATGCCACGCTTCACGATGGGCTTGATGGACCTGCAATCAGGCTTTGCCTTCATCACCCTCGCCATGGCGATGTTTGCCCTGCCCGAAGCGCTGTATCTCGTGATGGACCCCAGCCGGTCCAAGACCGGTCAGTCCGGAGACATCAAAGATCTGCGCATCACAAGGGACGAGGCAAAATCCATCGCGCCGGTCGTTGGCCGCCAATCCCTGCAGGGGTTCTTCATCGGTGTCCTCCCCGGCGCGGGCGCGACCATCGCGTCCTTCCTTGGCTACGCAGTCGAGCGAAACATCGCGCCCGAGAAGGAAAAGGAACAGTTCGGCAAAGGCTCCATCAAGGGCCTCGCCGCACCCGAGACCGCGAACAATGCCGCCTGTACCGGCTCGTTCGTGCCGCTCCTAACCCTCGGCATCCCCGGCTCCGGCACCACGGCCATCCTGCTGGGTGCGCTTATCGCGCTGAACGTGACACCCGGTCCACGGCTGATGGTCGACGATCCGCAGATTTTCTGGGCCGTCATCATCTCGATGTATATCGGCAACCTGGTTCTGCTGATCCTGAACCTGCCGCTCATCCCTTACATCGCGAAAATCCTTGCGGTGCCGCGCAACTTCCTGATCCCGTTCATCCTCTTCTTCACACTGATGGGGGCTTATATCGGGCAGAACAACGCCACCGAATTGCTACTGCTCGTCGGCTTCGGCATCTGCGCCACGATCCTGCGTTTTGCCGACTACCCGCTGGCACCGCTGCTGATCGGCTTCATCCTAGGCGGGATGCTTGAAGACAACTTCAGCCGGTCCATGCAGCTTTATGACGGCATCAGCTTCATCTGGGAGCGCCCCATGACGCTCGGTCTGCTCGTCATCGCCGCACTTCTGGTCATCCTGCCCAGCTACCGGGCGCGGCGTGCGCGGGCACGGGCAGCAGGGATCGCTGACGGTGACTAAACCGCTGGACGGGGTCCGGGTCCTTGACCTGACCAACGTCCTGGCGGGACCGTTCTGCTGTCACCAACTGGCCCATATGGGCGCCGAAGTGATCAAGGTCGAGGCCCCCGATCGCGGGGACCTTGCCCGGCAACTGGGGGCTGATCCCGAGCTGAATGCGAAAGGAATGGGTGTCTCTTTTCTTGCGCAGAACGCAGGCAAGAAATCGGTCACCGTGAACTTCAAACATGCGGACGGCAAAGCGCTGTTCCTAAAGCTCGTTGAAACCGCTGACGTGCTGGTCGAGAACTTTCGTCCCGGTGTCATGGATCGACTAGGGTTGGGTCATGAGGTGTTGAAAGAGCACAAGCCAGACCTGATCTATTGCGCGATTTCCGGGTTTGGCCAGGATGGCCCTTGGGTCGATCGCCCCGCCTATGACCAGATCGTGCAAGGTGTATCCGGCGTCATGTCGATCACAGGCGATGACAACAGCGCACCGCTGCGCGTGGGGTATCCCGTGGCAGATACCGTGGGCGGGATAACAGCGGCCTTTGCCGTGGCCGCCGCCCTCAATGCCCGCCCCCGCGGGGCGTTTATTGATTGTTCAATGCTGGAGAGTGTGCTGGCCACAATGGGGTGGGTTGTGTCCAACCATGTGATTGCAGGGGTGGAGCCGCGCGCAAACGGGAACGAAAACCCGACCTCTGCCCCGTCGGGTACGTTCGAAACCGGGGACGGGCTGATCAACATCGCTACAAACAAGGATGAGCAGTGGGTGTTGCTGACAGATTTTCTTGGACTTCAAGCGCTGCGTGACCGGCCGGACTACGCCACGCGTGAAGATCGAAAAAAGAACCGTTCGGTCCTAAGGACAGAGATCGAGATGGCATTGGCGGATTGGTCCGCGCGTGACCTTGCGCGTGTGTTGAACACCATAGGTGTGCCAGCCGGTGCTGTAATGACGGTGCCAGAAGTTTTGTCTCACCCACAGATTGCAGACCGTGGGTTGATGTCGCGCTATGCGAACGTGCCCGGTGTGGGGCGGGACATCGAAGTGGTGAATACCGGGGTCAAGTTGGATGGCGCACCGCTGACGGTGCCCACGCCACCGCCACAACTTGGTGAACATGCGCCCGAAGTCTGGCGTTCGCTGGGTCTGAGCGAAAAGGACGTTGCGGAGCTGACCGAGAAGAGGGCGATATGAGTGACGTATCAGATTGGTGGTCTACCGAGATCATCGACATGGCGCCCGGTCAAATCCGGCTGCGAGGACATCCGATTGAGGATTTGATTGGCGCGGTGAGCTTTCCGCAAGTGATCTGGCTCATGACCCGCGGCGACATGCCGTCCGAGGCGCAGGCGAAACTGTTCGAAGCGGCCTTGGTCGCCGCCGTGGATCACGGACCGCAAGCCCCGTCGATTGCTGCTGCACGGATGGCCATGACCTGTGGCTTGTCGTTGAACGGGGCGATGGCATCGGCCGTGAACATGTTGGACGATGTGCATGGTGGCGCGGGTGAACAGGCGGTAGAGTTGTACGGTCGTATTGATGCCAGCGATGCACCGCTGGCAGAGGTTCTGGATGCTTGGCGTGCGGAGCATGGGCCATTTGTTCCGGGCTTCGGGCACCGATTTCACAAGCCGGTCGATCCACGCGCACCAAGGCTTTTGGCGCTGGTTGACGAGGCTCGAGAATACGGAACCGTATCCGGCAAGTATGCTGCGGTGGCGCGCAGCATTGAGGCGGCGCTTGCCGCAGAAAAAGGCAAGCCGTTGCCCATG
The DNA here is from genome assembly GCF_014651375.1 of Tateyamaria omphalii. GTDB lineage: Bacteria > Pseudomonadota > Alphaproteobacteria > Rhodobacterales > Rhodobacteraceae > Tateyamaria > Tateyamaria omphalii. Next base: position 482,837 of record NZ_BMWT01000001.1, on the reverse strand, counting down.
AATATCGACGGTGCAACGGCTGTTATTTTTGCAGAGTTGGGCTTTCCGGCCCCCTTGGCTCGGGGGCTGTTTTGCCTATCGCGTTCGGTTGGCATTCTGTCGCACGCGTGGGAGCAGAAACAGCAGGGCGGCCGGAACAAGGGACCGACCCCGCCGGGCTATCGCTGGACCTATACCGGTCCCAATCCCATTGAAGACTAGCGCCCCATCCAGCCGCCATCGACCAGCATCAAGTGGCCGTGCATATAGGCTGACGCGTCCGAGGCGAGGAAGACGGCTGGGCCTTTGAAGTCCTCCGGCTTGCCCCAGCGGCCCGCCGGGATACGCTCCAGTATGGATTTGGAGCGCACGGGGTCGTTGCGCAGCGCTTCCGTGTTGTCGGTGTCGATATAGCCGGGGGCGATGGCATTCACATTCACGCCTTTGCTGGCCCATTCGTTGGCAAAGGCCATAGTAAGTTGGCCAATCCCACCCTTGGACGCGGCATAGCCCGGCACCGTGATCCCGCCCTGGAAGGTAAGCAGGGAGGCCGTGAAGATGATCTTGCCCGACCCGCGTTCGACCATGGTTTTGCCCACCTCGCGGGTGAGGATGAACTGGGCGTTGAGGTTCACCTCGATCACCGTATCCCACATGTCGTCGGGGTGCTCGGCGGCGGGGGTGCGCAGGATAGTGCCCGCGTTGTTGATCAGGATGTCGATTTGCGGGTGGTCTGTCAGCACTTGGGCGGCGAAGGCCTTGACCGCTGCGCGATCCGAGAAGTCGCAAGCGTATGGTGTGAATTTTTGCCCTAGTGCCTCGACAGCTTGTTGCACCTCAGAGCCGGGTGCGAGCGTCGCGCTTACGCCGATGATGTCTGCGCCCGCTTCGGCCAGCGCCTCGGCCATGCCGCGCCCGATGCCGCGTTTTGCACCGGTGACAAGGGCGGTTTTGCCGGTCAGGTCGAAGGTGTTGAGAACAGACATTTTAGAGACCCTCCGTCACACGGATCATGGATTTCATGGCGTTGGGGTTTTCAGTGAGCGTTTTGAACGCCCCTTCGATGTCATCAAGCCCCTGGACGTCGGTGATGAAGGCGTCACAATCGACGACACCCTTGGCAAGCAGGTCCATCGCCTTGTCGTAATCTTCGGGCCGGTAGACGCGGGCGCCGATCAGGTCCAGCTCGCGCCAGAAGAACTGGAACATGTCGATCTGCGGTTTGGTGGCGTGGATCGCGACCATGACGATACGCCCGCGTGTGGCAGCAGCGGCGGTCATCAGGTCGACGCCGGGTTGGCTGCCGGACACTTCGAACACCACGTCAGCCCCCTTGCCGCCCGTCGCCTCATGCATGGCTTTGGCGACGTCGGTGGTTTTCGGGTCCATTGTGGTGAACCCGATCTTTTGCGCGAAGGCGAGGCGGTTGTCGTTGATCTCGGCCACCGTGACGTTGGCACCGGCATCGCGCGCGGCCATGGCGACCAGCATGCCGATGGGGCCGCCGCCGATGACAAGCACGTCTTCGCCGGGCTGAACTTTGCCGCGATCCACGTCGTGGACAGCCACGGCCAGCGGTTCGATCAGGGCGGCGTGGGCGAGATTGAGGTCAGAGGGGAGGGCGTGGACGGTGTGGGCTGGGACGTTCCATTTCTGCTGGAACGCACCATCACTGTCGATGCCGATGAATTTGAGGTTGTGACAGATGTGCTGGTGGCCTGCGTCACAGGCGGGACAGTTGCCGCAGTGGTCGAGCGGGCGCACGACGATAGGTTGGCCGGGTTCAAACCCGTTGACGCCTTCCCCGACAGCAGAGACAACGCCGGACATCTCGTGCCCGATGGTGCGTTCAAAGCCGACGCGCCCGTCCATATGGCCGAGATAGATGTGCAGGTCCGTGCCGCAAATCCCACAATAGGCGACATCGATCTGCACCTGACCGGGGCCGGGGGCCCGGGTCTCCACCGGTTCGACCGTGAAGTGTTTGTCGCCGCGATAGAACGCTGCCTGATGCGTCATGGGTACTGTCCTCTCTCCCTGTTGGCGCGACTGTGGACCGGAGGGAAAGGGGCGATCAAGGGTTGGGGTGAATTTCGTGAAACCGGAATCTCAGGACTTGGCGACCAGGGCCCTGGCAGCGGCCACGATGCCATCCGTCGAAGGGAGTGTGGCGGCATAAGAGGGGCCGGTGGCGATGAAGCAGTCTTCGGCGGTAATGCGGGCGATGTTTGATATCCCCGCCTCGGTGAACAGGGCCATGAGCGCCTCGGATTGGCTGCCGGTGCGGCGGCATTCGTCGACGATGAGCGTGGCGGCGCAGGTTTGCGCCTGTTCGATCAGCGCGGCCTCTGGCACCGGCGCAAGCCAGCGCATGTCGATAACGCGGACGTTTATGCCTTCGGCTTGAAGGGTTTGCGCCGCCTGTTCGGACAGGTATCGCCCATTTCCGTATGTGACGATGGCAAGGTCGGTGCCGGTGCCGCTGACCCCAACGTCGCCCAGCGCGATCCGCTCGTCAGGAGCTGGATAGACGGACATCCAGCCCTTATCGCCCTCGGCGTGCAGGTCGCGCATTGGGTAGAGCGCGATCGGTTCAATGAAGACCACGACACGCTGTTCTTCGCGCGCAAGGCGGACAGCTTCGCGCAGCATCTTGGCCGCATCGTCACCGCGGGACGGGCAGGCGATGATCACACCCGGAATGTCGCGCAGGACAGCGAGGGAGTTGTCATTGTGGAAATGCCCGCCGAACCCGCGCTGGTAGCCGAGCCCGGCGATCCGCAGCACCATCGGGTTGGCGTATTGGCCGTTCGAGAAGAACGGCAGCGTGGCGGCTTCGCCCCGTAGCTGATCTTCGGCGTTGTGGAGGTAAGCAAGGAACTGGATTTCGGGGATCGGAACAAATCCGTTGTGCGCCATGCCAATGGCGAGGCCGAGGATGGATTGTTCATCAAGCAGGGTGTCGATGACCCGGTGCGGGCCAAAGCGGGCTTGCAGCTTTTGCGTGGCGCCATAGACGCCGCCCTTTTTCCCAATGTCCTCACCCGCCATGACGACTTCGGGATGTTCGAGCATCAAGTCGGTGAGCGCCCAGCTGATGAGTTTGCTCATCACCTGCGGTTCTGCGCTGCTGCGCAGATCGGTGCCGAAGACCTGAGCGCGTTGTTCGACAGACGGTCCGTTTGTGGTCTCGCATTTGCGGACTGGGGGGATCAGGCTGGCGCCGACGTCTGCGGCGGTTTGCAGACGCGCACGCTTGGTGGCTTTTGCGGCGAGGCCCTCGCACTCGGCCCCGATCTGGTCGTAAAGCGCGAGTGCCTCCTCTGGCGTGGCGGTCCCGCTATCGCGGAGAAGGCGCGCGGTGTGGAGGAGCGGGTCGTTTCCCTCGTCAGCTTCGATATCGACCTTGGCACGATAGGTGGCTTCGACGTCGGAACCGGCGTGCCCGTATAGTCGGACGGTACGTATATGTAGGAACGCAGGTCGTTTTTGGCGGCGGACAAAGGCGGCGGCCTCCGCAGCAGTCCGTGTCGTTTCAGCGACGTTCAAACCGTCACAAGAGAAATACCTGAGGCCCGGCTTGGCCGAAAAATTAGCGGCGATCCAACCGGACGGTGTGGATGTCGAGATGCCGATGCCGTTGTCCTCGCACACGAACAGCAACGGGAGAGGCGCGTTCTGGAAACTTGTCCAACACGCCGTGTTGATCGCCCCCTGCGCCGTGGAGTGGTTGGCCGAGGCATCTCCGAATGAGCACATGACGATACTGTCGTCGGGCAGACACGCGTGCTCCGGACGCTGCCGTTTGGCAAGACCGATGGAATAGGCAGCCCCCACCGCCTTGGGTAAATGGCTGGCAATGGTCGAGGTCTGGGGCGGAATGTTTAGCGCCTTGGAGCCGAGCACCTTGTGACGACCGCCGGATATCGGATCTTCGGCAGAGGCCGCAAAGCTGAGCAGGATGTCCCATGCGGGGTTCTGATCCGGCACCTGACCTGCGCGCGCAATCTGAAACGCTGCATCGCGGTAGTGCAGGAACGCCATGTCAGTCGGGCGCAGCGCATGTGCGACACCCGCCATCCCTTCGTGCCCGCTGGAACCGATGGTGTAATACCCCTGCCCTGCCTTCTGCATGGCACGGCTGGTGCGGTCGAGTTGGCGCGACAGGCATTGCGCGCTGTAAAGGGCCAGAAGCGTTTCCGCATCCATGTCGCCAACGTCACTGCCCGTTGGCAAGTCATTGGCCTTGAGCCGCCGGTGGAAGTTGTCGTGAACGATGGCGGCGCGATCCATGGAGTGGTCCGATGTGGTTGAGGTCGATGCCTGCATAGAACAGCGCACATGCGAAATGGTCCAGAGGCTGTGAAAAGCGTTACGGAATTTCATCAACCACACACATAGGTGTAACATTTATCATTGATCGGAATCACCGCACGCTCTATTTTCCAAGTAGGAGGACTTTCATGGACGCATGGATTTGTGACGCGCAGCGCACGCCCATTGGGCGGTATGGCGGTGCCTTGTCTGGCGTCCGCGCCGATGATTTGGCGGCGGCTCCTATTGCTGCGCTGATGGCGCGCAACCCCGATATGGATTGGGCTGCGGTCGATGATGTCGTCATGGGCTGTGCCAATCAGGCGGGCGAGGACAATCGCAATGTGGCCCACATGGCAGGGCTGCTGGCTGGCCTGCCCGTCGATGTACCGGGCATCACGGTGAACCGTTTGTGCGCCTCTGGCATGGATGCGGTGGGTATCGCCGCCCGTGGCATCAAGGCGGGTGACATGGACTTGGTCATCGCCGGCGGGATCGAGAGCATGAGCCGCGCGCCCTTTGTCATGCCCAAGGCCGAAGCCGCGTTTTCACGTGCCAATCAGGTGTACGACACAACCATCGGCTGGCGGTTCGTGAACCCGAAGATGAAGGCCGAGTATGGGATCGATTCCATGCCGCAGACTGCCGACAATGTGGCTGCCGATTGGCAGGTGGAACGCGAGGCACAGGATGCCTTTGCCGCGCGGTCGCAGGCCCGATGGGCTGCGGCGCATGAGGCGGGCGTTTTTGTTGAAGAGATTTCGGTGGTGACGATCCCACAGCGCAAGGGCGATCCCGTTGTTGTGGACACGGACGAGCATCCGCGCCCCGGCACGTCGGTCGAGAAGCTGGCGGGGTTGCGCGGGATCAATGGGCCTGATCTGAGTGTAACAGCGGGCAATGCGTCCGGCGTGAATGACGGCGCGGCGGCGATGCTGATTGCCTCTACCGAGGCGGCTGAGGCGCAGGGATTGGCGCCCATGGCACGCATTGTCGGGATGTGTGCTGCCGGCGTTGAGCCGCGCGTGATGGGCATTGGGCCGGTGCCCGCGTCCGAGAAAGTGTTGAAGCGCACGGGACTCACCATCGACCAGATGGATGTGATCGAGTTGAACGAGGCGTTTGCCTCGCAAGGTCTCGCGACGTTGCGCAGCCTTGGCGTGGCAGATGACGACCCCCGTGTGAACGCGCAAGGGGGTGCCATTGCCATCGGTCACCCACTCGGCATGTCGGGCGCGCGGCTGGTGATGACCGCCGCCTATCAATTGAAACGGACCGGTGGCCGCTATGCCCTGTGCACCATGTGTGTGGGCGTAGGGCAAGGTGTGGCCATGGTTCTGGAAAGGGCTTGAGACGATGTATGCACAGATGATCAAATCCGAAGCGACGCAGGACGATCCAGAAAAGCTGGCCACCTTTCAGGCCCGCATTGATGCAGGTGAAAAGATCGAGCCGAAGGACTGGATGCCTGCTGGCTACCGCAAGACCCTGATCCGGCAGATCGGCCAGCACGCACACTCAGAGATCGTGGGCCAACTGCCCGAGGGCAACTGGATCACCCGCGCGCCGACACTGGAGCGCAAGGCGATCCTGCTTGCCAAGGTGCAGGATGAGGCGGGGCATGGCCTGTACCTGTATTGCGCCGCCGAGACGCTGGGTGTGAGCCGAGATGAGCTGACCGAGATGCTGCTCGACGGGCGGATGAAATACTCGTCCATCTTCGCGTATCCGACCCTAACATGGGCAGATATGGGGGCTGTGGGCTGGCTGGTCGATGGCGCGGCAATCATGAACCAGGTGCCATTGCAGCGGACATCTTACGGGCCTTATGCGCGGTCTATGGTGCGCATCTGCAAGGAGGAGTCTTTTCATCAGCGTCAAGGCTTCGACATCATGATGAAGATGGCGAACGGGACCGAGGCGCAAAAGCGCATGGCACAGGATGCGCTCAATCGGTTCTGGTATCCATCCCTGATGATGTTCGGCCCGTCGGACAAGGAAAGCGTGCATTCCGAGCAGTCGATGGCCTGGAAGATCAAGATGAATTCCAACGACGAGCTGCGCCAGAAATTCGTGGATCAGACGGTACCGCAGGCCGAGTACCTGGGGCTGACGATCCCGGACGAGACGCTGGCCTGGAACGAGGAAAAGGGCGGCTATGATTTTGCCGAGCCGGATTGGTCCGAGTTCTTTGACGTGCTGAAGGGCAACGGCCCCTGTTCGGTCGAACGGATCGAAGCGCGGCAGAAGGCGTGGGATGACAGCGCTTGGGTGCGCGAGGCGCGGCTCGCACATGCGGCCAAGAAGCAGGCAGCGAAGGTGGCGGCGGAATGACATCTTCGCCTCCAGCCGAAATGGACGACGCAAAGTCGACGACGCATTGGCAGGACATTGCATCGTGGGCGTCCTTTTCATTTGGAAACGCCAAGGCTTTTTCTGATTTCGTTGGCTTTCACGTTCGCGCGTTGTTTTGCCTCACCCTCGCATTCATCGCAATTTACCCAAGTACGGACGTCTTCATTAGGTCACTGGCCGACAGTACGCCCTATGAAACGCCTTACTCTAGCTTAGAGGGCAACGTTCAGGTCTCGGCCTTTGCAATCTTTGTCGCGTTCTTTTTGCTTTTGTTCTTCAATATCTTGCGCTCAATTTGGTACTGCTTCGTTAGCCGGCCAAATAGTAGCGACAAGAGGCTGTTTCGCCTGTTTGCTTGGTTTGTCGGATTACCACTATTTCTAGCGACAACAGTTCTGGAATTGGCCGCTTTTCTGGCCCTGACGTACCGAGTGTTCTGGACAGTTATCTTGGCCCTGATTGCAACAGATGCCGAACGCGCTGAAATCAATGAGAAGCTGTGTTTGCTACGACCCTTTGCCGAGGCGACCGGAATTCCTCTGGTTCCGGAACCCATATGTCCACCATCAACCTTGCAAGAGAATGGAGGTGACCAATGACCAAGGAATGGCCCCTTTGGGAAGTGTTCATCCGCGGGCAGCACGGACTGTCCCATCGGCATGTAGGCTCACTGCATGCCACCGATGCTGCGCACGCGATCCAGAATGCAAGGGATGTCTATACCCGCCGCAAGGAAGGTGTGAGCATCTGGGTGGTGCCTGCGGCTGACATCACCGCCTCCTCCCCCGATGACAAGGAATCGCTCTACGATCCCGCAGACGACAAGGTGTATCGCCACCCGACCTTTTTCGACATTCCAGACGATGTGGGGGCGATGTGAGCGTCATTGGCTTGATACGCATGGGGGACAACACGTTGGTTCTGGGCCAGCGGGTGTCGGAATGGTGTGGGCACTCACCTGCGCTGGAAGAAGACATTGCGCTCGCCAACACCGCATTGGACCTGATTGGGCAAACACAACTGTGGTTGGGTCTTGCTGCCGAGCGTGAAGGTAAAGGGCGGACCGCCGACACGCTGGCCTATCACCGCGACGCATGGGACTTCCGCAACCTGCTGCTGGTCGAACAGCCAAACCGGGATTTCGGCATGACGATGATGCGGCAGTTCCTGTTTGATAGCTGGCATCTGGAAGCGCTGACCGCGCTGGCCAAACACGATCATGCAGAGATCAGCGCGATTGCGCAGAAATCCGTGAAGGAGGTGACCTATCACCGCGAGCGGTCCAGCGACACGGTCATTGCCTTGGGCGACGGAACAGAGGAAAGCCACGCGCGGATGCAGTCCGCCCTTGATCGGCTTTGGCCCTATGTGGGCGAAATGTTCACCACCGACGATGACGATCTGATTGATATGGCGGCGCTACGCCCCGCCTTTGATGCGTATGTGGGGGATGTGCTGGCCGAGGCGACATTGACCAGACCCGAAAGCGACTTTGCCCATCTTGGCGGGAAAACGGGCGCGCGGCATACCGAACATCTGGGGCACATGCTGGCCACCATGCAGGTGCTGCCCCGCAGCTACCCGGACGCGACATGGTAACGACCCGTCCTTCGGTGCAGGACGTTTGGACGTGGCTTGCCGCCGTGCCGGACCCAGAAATCCCTGTCATCTCACTTATCGATCTGGGGATCATCCGCGATGTGCAATGGCAGGGTGACACGCTGGAAGTGACGGTGACGCCCACCTATTCCGGCTGCCCTGCGACCAGCATCATCAATATCGAGATTGAGGCTGCACTGCGCGTCAACGGGATCGAAAACCTGTCTCTAAAAAGACAAATTGCGCCGCCTTGGACCACCGATTGGATGAGCGATGCGGGTAAGGCCAAGCTGGAAAGCTACGGGATCGCACCGCCGCAACCGGCAGGTGGGCCCGAAAGATGCCCGCACTGCCAATCCACGCATGTGGAAAAGATCAGCCAGTTCGGATCGACCCCTTGCAAGGCGCAATGGCGCTGCACCAACTGCCTGGAACCTTTCGATTATTTCAAGTGCATCTGAAGGACCTATCGCCATGACAGACGCAACATCGTCACCCGAAGCTGTCGTTGAGTCCTACATCAAGGGAACAGCAACCCGTGACGTGGACCTCTTGAAGTCCATATTCCACGACGCGGCTGTGATGACCGGTTGGATGGGGCCGGACCTTCTGCAGGGCGGACCAGAACCCTTTTATGGTGCGCTTGAAGCCAATGAGGTTGGCGCCGACTACAGCGCTGAGATTGTAGCACTGCAGGTCGATGACCGGATTGCCACAGCCTCGATCACCGAGCGGAACTTGCTTGGCATGTCCTTTGACAACCATTTCCAGATCATCCAACTCGCGGACGGCACGTGGCGTTTGTCCGCCAAGCTGTTTCGACACTTCTGACCTATGACCATGGCGCAATTTCACCCCCTGACCGTGACCGAGATCCACCACACCATCCGCGACGCGGTGGTTCTGACCCTTGAACCCAAAGATCCAGAGGTATTCCGGTTCATCCCCGGCCAATATCTCACTTTCAAACAGGATTTTGACGGGACCGAGCTGCGCCGGAACTATTCGATCTGTGCCGGGCTGGATGAGGGCCATTTGCAAGTGGGCGTCAAACGCGTGGACGGTGGGGCCTTTTCCACCTATGCCAACACGGAGTTGCGGGTCGGGGATACGCTATATGCGATGCCACCCATGGGCAACTTCCATACAGAGATAGAGCCTAACAAGGTCAAATCATATCTTGGCTTTGCAGGAGGGTCTGGCATCACGCCCGTTCTGTCGATCCTGAAAACTGTGCTTGCGCGCGAACCTGACAGCACCTTCACCTTGATTTATGCCAACCGGGCCGTGCACACGATCATGTTCCGTGAACAGCTGGAAGACCTCAAGAACCACTACATGGGTCGCTTCACCCTGATCCACGTGCTGGAAACCGGGCAGGATATCGACCTGTTTTCCGGCCGTGTGGACCAGGAGAAATGTGCAGCGCTGTTCAGATCTTGGATCAATGTGGATGCTGTCGATACCGCGTTCATCTGCGGGCCTGAACCGATGATGTTGGCGATTTCCGAGGCGCTTGAGGCGCACGGGTTGTCCAAGGAGCAGATCAAGTTTGAATTGTTTGGCGCAGGGCAGCAGGGGCGCCTTGCAAAACAGGCGGTGAGCGCACGGGCCGAAGGTGCTGCAGAAACCAGCGTGAAGATCACGCTGGACGGAACCACCCATCAGATGGAAATGCCCAAGGATTCATCCGTATTAGAGACTGCTTTGGCAAATTCTCTGGATGCGCCCTTTGCCTGCAAGGCAGGCGTCTGTTCGACCTGTAAGGCCAAGGTGACCGAAGGCGAATACGAGATGCTAAGCAATCACGCGCTTGAGGATTATGAGGTCGAGGCAGGGTTTGTCCTGACCTGCCAATGCTATCCGATCAGCGACACGCTGAGCATCGACTACGATCAACACTAGGAGGGCATCATGCGCCAGGTTCATTCTTTCGCCGCCGGTGCGTGGGTGCCGCCCGGGTCCGGCGCCCGGTCAATCTCCAGCGCGATCACGGGGGACGTGATTGCCGAGGCCGGGAATGACGGTTTGGACGTGCAGGGCATGCGCGCCTATGCGCGGGACGTCGGCGGTCCGGCGCTGCGCGCAATGACGTTTCATGACCGTGCACGAATGCTCAAGGCATTGGCCCTGCATCTGCGCGAACATCGTCAGGTGCTGTATGATCTGAGCTTTGACACAGGCGCCACCCAAGCCGATCACCTGATTGACGTGGATGGTGGCATTGGCACGATGCTGGTCTTTGCCTCGAAAGGGCGGCGCGAGATGCCGGATGCGCAAGTGTATCTAGATGGCGCGCCAGAGCAGTTGGGCCGGTCGGGTCAGTTTCATGGGCAGCATATGTGCACGCCGCTGCAAGGGGTAGCGGTGCACATCAATGCGTTCAACTTCCCCGTTTGGGGGATGCTCGAAAAGGTCGCACCGACTCTGCTGGCAGGTGTGCCCGCCATTGTGAAACCCGCGACAGCAACGTCCTATGTGACCGAAGCGTGCGTGCGTTTGATGATGGACAGTGGCTTGCTGCCTGACGGGGCACTGCAACTCGTTTCGGGCGGTATTGGCGATCTTTTGGATCATCTGGATTGCCAGGATGTGGTGACCTTCACCGGGTCCGCCGATACGGCGCGCATACTGCGCAGTAACGCCAACCTTTTGGATAACGCGGTCCGGTTCACGGCTGAGCAGGACAGTTTGAATGCATCGATCCTTGGTCCGGATGCGGGTCCCGGGACGCCTGAATTCGATCTGTTCGTAAAGGAAGTGCAGCGCGAGATGACGGCAAAGGCAGGGCAGAAATGCACAGCCATCCGCCGGATCATGGTGCCGGACACCCATGTGCAGGCCGTGATTGATGCAATTGCTGAACGGCTGGGCAAGGTGACCGTTGGCGATCCCCGGGATGAGGCCACGAAAATGGGCGCGCTTGTCTCGGGCGCGCAGAAGATCGACGTGCTGGAGAAGGCGATCGAGATCGGGGCAGAGGCCGAACATGTGTTTGGCGATCCCGAGGCCTTCGCAATGGCGGACAGCCGCGGTGCATTCCTGCCACCTATGCTGTTTCACTGCACAGATCCCGACGCGGCACGGGCCGTGCATGACGTGGAAGCCTTTGGCCCTGTGTCGACGGTCATGCCGTATCGAGATGTTGCCCATGCCGCCGAGTTGTTGAACCGCGGCAAGGGATCGCTGGTGGCGTCAGTCATCACCCATGATCAAGATGTTGCGCGCGAGATCACGATGGCCTCGGCTGCGTTCCACGGGCGGCTCTATTTCAACAACCGTGACAGCATGTCCGAGGCGACGGGACATGGCGCGCCGCTGCCACATATGGTGCATGGCGGTCCGGGACGCGCAGGCGGTGGCGAAGAGCTGGGCGGTATCCGTGCCGTCAAACACTACATGCAGCGGACGGCAGTGCAGGGCAGCCCAGACATCCTGACGGCCATCGGGCAGCGCTGGGTGCCGGGTGCAATCGAGACTTCTGACAAGCCACATCCTTTCACGCGGCCCTTTGGCGAACTTGCACTGGGTGACACCTTCAACAGTCCGTCGCGTGAGGTGAAGTTGGATGATATCGAGACCTTCGCCCATTTCACCGGCGACACGTTCTATGCCCATATGGACGACGAAGCGGCCAAAGCGAATCCATTCTTCCCCGGTCGGGTGGCGCATGGTTATCTGCTGCTTAGCTTTGCTGCCGGGTTGTTTGTGCAGCCTGATCCCGGGCCGGTTCTGGCCAATACCGGTCTGGACAATCTGCGTTTCAAGAAACCCGTCGAGGCGGGCGACAGCATCAAGGTGCGGCTGACGGTTAAGGCCAAGACGCCGCGCAACGACGAATACGGAGAAGTGCGCTGGCACGTGACCCTGACCAACCAGGATGACGAGGCGGTGGCCGAATACGAACTGTTGACGATGAATGCCTACTGACACCTATTCCCAAGCCATAAGCAGCCTGAGCGATCTGGGACCGATGCGCGTTTGGTCCTTGTTAGTGACTGTTTTTGGCGATCTGGCCCCGGATCGACCGCTTGAAGGCCCCACACTGTCCGCCATCATGGGTGAGATCGGGATCAAGCCGGAAGCATCGCGCGTCGCGTTGCACAGATTGCGGAGCGATGGATGGGTTGGGTCAGAGAAGCTGGGCCGGACCAGCCTGCACAGCCTGACGCAGAAAGGGCAGAGTGACAGCGATGCCGCCCGGGGGCGCATCTATGGTCAGCCGCTAGACGCCGAGGCTGTCATGATCCTGACGGGTGCCCCCATCGAGCTTGATCCGACCCAATTCGCACAGGTCGCACCCCGCGTATTTCTGTGCGGCCCTTCAGCCAACATTCCCGCGGATGCCATGCAACTGGCGCCGCAATCCTTGCCGACATGGTTGGGAGCGCAAATCGAAACCGAGGCGATGCGCGACGCGTACAAATCGCTTCACGCCGTACTGACCGACATCAAGAAAGAGCTTGAGGACGAGTTGAGCGCTTTGCAAACGGCGGCCCTCAGGGTTTTGATCGTACATGCATGGCGGCGACTGACGTTGAAGCATCCCGACCTGCCGCGCGCGGCACATTCATCGGACTGGCGTGGGCATGACTGCCGCGCACTGGTGTCACACCTGCTTATGCGTTTCCCGAGGCCTGACCTGGATGCAATCAAGGCAGGTTAAACCGCGCTTTCCCAACGGCGTAACGCGCGTTATAGCGGGCGCATGACAAACCACCTGCATATTTCCGACCTGCCCGACGACCTGGATCTTGGGCCGGTTGTCGCCATCGACTGTGAAACCATGGGCCTGAACCCGCACCGCGACCGGCTGTGCGTCGTGCAATTGTCGGGTGGCGACGGCAACGCGCATATCGTGCAGATCAAACTGGGTCAGACGGAGGCACCGAACTTGTGCCGCCTATTGGAAGATCCGAAGGTGCTGAAGCTTTTCCACTTTGGCCGTTTCGATATTGCCGCCATGCTGAATGCCTTTGGCACCGTCACGGCCCCGGTCTATTGCACAAAGATCGCGAGCCGCCTGATCCGCACCTATACTGATCGGCATGGGTTGAAGAACCTTTTGCAGGAGATGCTTGGTATCGACATCTCGAAACAGCAGCAGTCCAGCGACTGGGGTGCGGACACGCTGACCGACGCTCAGCTGGAATACGCCGCATCCGATGTTTTGTACCTGCACAAGCTGCGCGACACACTGAACGAACGTCTGGAACGGGAAGGTCGGATGGAGATGGCTCAGGCCTGTTTCGATTTCCTGCCGATGCGCGCGCGCCTGGACCTTGCGGGCTGGCCTGACACGGACATCTTTGCGCACTCATGACAAGCGAGACCCCTTTTATCGACACTGCCAAACGCGTCATCCGTACCGAAGCCGAAGCGCTGACCGTTATGGCAGACCGGCTCGATGCCAGCTTTCGGGCCGCGATTGACCTGCTCTTGAATGCCAACGGTCGAGTCATTGTCACGGGGATCGGCAAGTCGGGCCACATCGCACGCAAGATTGCAGCGACGCTTGCCAGCACAGGCACACCAGCGCAATTCGTGCACCCGGCTGAAGCAAGCCACGGCGATTTGGGCATGGTCACGCGATCAGACGTGGTGCTTGCCATTTCCAATTCGGGCGAAGCGCCGGAACTGGCGAACATGATCGCCTTTTCACGCCGCTTCGAAATCCCGCTGATCGGAATCACCAAAGCGCCCAAGAGCGCTTTGGGTCGCGCCTGCGACGCGGTCCTCCAATTGCCCGATCTCGGCGAGGCATGCGGCACTGGCGTCGTTCCAACAACCTCGACCACGTTGACCCTTGCAATGGGCGACGCGCTTGCCGTGGCATTGATGGAGCATCGGGAATTTACGGAAGAGCACTTCCGCGAGTTCCACCCCGGCGGCAAGTTGGGGGCCAAGCTGAGCCGCGTGATCGACCTGATGCATACCGGTGCGGCGATGCCGCTGGTCGGCAAAGATACTCCGATGACAGATGCCTTGATTGAAATCAGCCAGAAGAGCCTCGGGGTCGTGGGTGTAACCGCAAGTGACGGAACGTTGGCGGGTATCATCACTGACGGCGACCTGCGGCGGCACATGGACGGGCTGTTGTCCTTGACAGCAGCCGATGTGATGACCACCTCCCCCACAACGATCGACGTTGCCGCCCTCGCTGAAGAGGCTGTAGCAGTGATGAATGCGCGCAAGATCACATGCGTGTTTGCCGAGGACGCGAATGCCCCTGGCAAACCGCAGGGGATTCTGCATATCCATGACTGTTTGCGCGTGGGGCTGGGTTAAGGACATGGCATGGACGGCTATTCAAAACTCGTCGCTTGGCTCAAGGTGCTGTTACCACTGACAGCGCTTGGCTTGCTGTCGACTCTGTTCCTGTTGTCACGGAACATTGATCCTGTTGTCTCTGTTCCCTTCGCGGACACGGAAATTCAAGAGCGTTTGCGCGGGCAGCAGGTGACTGCCCCGTTCTATTCCGGGACATCGTCAAGCGGCGACCGTATCTCCGTATCGGCCGGGACAATGGCCACTGCCGACGACCAGAACAATGCGGCAACCGACTTGGCGGCACATATCGACCTGTCTTCGGGAACGCGTGTTGTCCTGTTTTCCGACACGGGTGAGTTCGACCTTGCGCGCGGGGCATCGTCGTTGGCAGGAAATGTCGTGATCACAACGTCGACGGGCTACAAGCTGAATTCGGAAGAACTTTTAACCGATTTCGAAAACATGACCATGAGATCACCCGGGCCTGTCACCGGGACCGGCCTTTCCGGAACGCTGGAAGCGGGACAGATGAGGCTTGAAAAAACGGACGATGGCGAAAACGCCCATTTGGTTTTCACAAAGGGCGTAAAGTTGGTATACCGCCCGGAAGAATTGGAAGAGTGATATATCCGTGACTATTTTTCGTGTCATAGCCTGCCTGATAATTGTCGGCCTGACTACACCGCTTTATGCCCAAGGAACTCAGGTCGCGTTCGGCGCCATTCGGCAGGATACATCAGCCCCAGTGGAAGTGAGTGCTGACGAACTGAATGTTGATCAGGCCACCGGCGCAGCCGTCTTTACCGGCAACGTTGTGATTGGTCAGGGTGAAATTCGCCTGTCAGCCCCCCGCGTATTGGTGATCTATCGCGAGGATCAGGCAGGTATCGAACGGATGGAAGCGACAGGAGGCGTTACGCTGGTGTCCGGTCCAGATGCGGCCGAGTCGCAGCGCGCCGATTACAGTATCGACACAGGTCTGATCGTCATGACCGGCGACGTGTTGCTGACACAAGGGCAAAGTGCAATTTCATCTGATCGCATGACCGTCAATCTGGATGATGGTACGGCCCGCATGCAGGGCAGCGTCAAAACGATCCTGCAGACTGGCAACAACTGATGGCAAAACCCGATCTGAAAGTGGCTGACGGATCGTCTGGTCTGCGCATATCGCATTTGCGCAAATCCTACCGGAAGAAACTTGTCATTCGCGATTTCTCAATGGAACTGAATCGCGGAGAGGTCGCTGCGTTGCTTGGCCCAAATGGTTCCGGCAAGACCACGACTTTCTACGCCGTGGCCGGTTTGGTCACGCCGGAGGGCGGAACAGTCACGTTGGACGGAACCGACGTAACCAGCCTGCCCATGTACCGCCGCGCTCAGATGGGTATTGGGTATCTGCCGCAAGAGATGAGCATCTTTCGCGGGTTGAGCGTTCAGGACAACATACTTGCCATTCTCGACATAACGGAACCTGACCGCCACAAGCGACGCGAGCGGCTCGAAGAGTTGTTGAGCGAGTTTTCCATCGAACACATGCGTCGCGCACCCGCGCTGGCATTGTCAGGTGGCGAACGGCGGAGGGTCGAAATTGCGCGGTCTTTGGCCGCAAATCCCAAGTATCTGCTGCTTGATGAACCTTTCGCCGGAGTTGACCCAATCTCGGTCGGAGATATTCGGCACCTCGTTTCGGACCTCAAAAAGCGGGGCATCGGGGTTCTGATAACGGACCACAACGTGCGTGAAACGCTCGAAATCGTTGACCGGGCCTACATCCTGCATGACGGGCAGGTGCTTATGTCGGGTACGCCGCAAGAGGTGGTGCAGAACGAAAATGTACGTCGCGTGTATCTTGGCGAAAACTTCCGTATCAGCTGAGCGATGGCACACTTGCATGTCCGCTTTTCATTGACTCGGACTGCACTTTTGGCGTGCAATGACGGTATGGCTTTTGCGCTGACCAGGATCTGTATTGTTGTCGCCCCGCCTATGGGTTTTGACATAGATCAGGGTTACGGCATGCCTTTTCCGCAATTCTAAAAGCACAATGTCGCCAACGACTTGGCGCCCCAAAAGTTGCTTTGCGGACACATCAGAAGGAGCAAGAATGCAGTATCAAATCAGTGGCAAACAAATCGATATCGGCGAGGCGCTGCAAACCCACGTGCGGGACGATTTGGGCGCGGTTGTACAGAAATATGCCGAGCGTCCGACCAATGCCCAAGTTGTGTTTTCCAAGTCAGCACATGAATTCGTATGTGAAGCGACGGTACACCTCTCTACGGGTCTGACAGCCCAAGCCAAGGCTCATGCCACTGAAATATATGCAGCTTTTGATGGTTGTTCCGAAAAAATGGAAAAGCAGTTGAGGCGCTATAAACGTCGTCTCAAGGACCATCACAAGGAACGTGCGCAGCCTGTTGAACTCTCCGGCGCGGCCTCTTATATCCTCGCGTCTGATGAAGGAGCGGGCGACTCAGAACCCGAGTCGCTGCAACCCATGATCGTGGCCGAGATGGAAACCAAGATTCCATCGCTTTCGGTTGGTGAAGCGGTCATGCAAATGGAATTGGCGGGCGCCCCAGTATTGGTGTTCCGAAACGAAGGAAAAGACGGGCTGAACGTGGTCTACCGTCGCGAAGACGGGAACATCGGCTGGATCGACCCGTAAGGGGTCGGTGCTACGGCGCACCGACGAGAGAGCAGAATGAACTTTGGGACTCTTTTGAAACCCGAGGCGGTTAAGGTCGTGACCTCCGCCTCGTCAAAGAAACGGCTTTTTCACGAGATCGGCGATCTTGTGCAATCAGCCTATGAGCTGAATCCCGTGGTTGTGGTTGAATCTTTGATCGCCCGAGAGGCCTTGGGCCCAACGGGCGTCGGTCACGGAGTTGCCCTGCCCCATGCGCGTTTGGACGGAATTTCGGATGTGATGGGTGCGTTTATCCTGCTCGACAAACCTATCGAATTTGATGCTGTCGATCGCCAACCGGTTGATATTGCTTTTGCCTTGTTTGCGCCAGAGGAAGCCGGTGTGGAACATCTCAAGGCGCTGGCCTTGGTGTCGCGTACGCTGCGCGACACCGCGATTTGCAACAAGTTGCGCGCCAACCCTGACGCGAGCACGTTGTTTGCGATTTTGAACGAAGCGAAGCCAGCGCAAGCGGCTTAACTCGGCTCCCAATCCTTGAAACCAAACATCAGGTAGTCGCGCGCATAGGCTGCGCGCGCCAAATCCTCTATTTCCGTATCGTAGACATCCACCAAAGCGTGGGGCGTATCATCCGTTTGCCGATCAAGCGCCGGAGCACCTGTTAATCCAACGGAAGCTCCAAGATCGGCAAGTTCATGTTCCAGCGTCTCAGCGCGCATCAGACGGTGCGGTAAGGCAAACTCGGCAAAACCTTCGATCACCTTCGACTGGCTCGCCCAATCCCGATCCACGCGCACGGCCGTTTGCCCATTTAAATTGGCCTTCAGAAACCGGAGAAAGGCCGCGAAGGTATCCCGGTGCACCGCCTTGTCGTAAGACGGGTCAGCAGGATCATCAGGCAACGACAAACTGTATCGCTTGACCAACGTCGTTTGGATGCCACCATAGCCGCCTTGCCCTGTGTTCAAGACACGGTGACAGAACACCGCATGCGCACGCGCAAGAGGGTGGCGCAAGACTGAAAAACTGCGATGCCCTGGATTAGCGCGCATCCAGTCACGCAATCCATTCTGGGACAGCTTCGACTCAGGCTTGACCCCTTCAACCTTGTCGAGCGCTTGCAACCACCCCTGCACAGGGTCATTTGGCCAGCCCCGGATGGGCAGATACAAGAGAGGCTGCGACTGACTGGCAACGTAAGTGGGAACAGCCGCCCCGCGCCTCGGTTCGAAGTTTGGCGTTCGTGTCAAATTGAACGGGTCCAGACCAGACAACGCCTCGGTCATTTGGCGAAAATTGCTCACCTTTTCTGACAACGCAGCAGGATTTTGCACCTTTAGGCTCTTGTCCAATGCATCCAGGTGGCTGGTGACACCAAGCCATTTTGCCAGTCCGTTCATAACATCGAGGTTCTGCAAATCCTCGTAAGCAATGTAAAATGCGGTCTGGCCAGATGACTGCATCCGGTTCAGCACGGTCACCTGGAATTCCTGCAAAGCGGTGAGGTAGCGCACAAATTCATCCGCAACGAACGTCGCTTTGCCGTCCTTTCGGACCTTTGCATCCGTCAGCTTCCATTGCCCGGTTGCCTGCGCGATCTTCCAAGACACGTAGCTGTCGACCGGGTTTCGGGTGAGCACGATTTTGGCGCATTTCGGGTCGTCCATAACTTTTTCAAAGATACGGATGTCATGATCATGGAAGTATCGAAAGCCGCTGAGGTCCGCAGTCTGCTTGAACGCGCGCAACAACGTTTTGGGGTCCGCATCCCGCGTGTCCTGAGTGATGCCCAAAATCTTGTCACTGTTCGGATACCCAATAAAAAATGGATTGAATGCCTCTCCGTGACACGACAACCCATCGAAAGCGTTCAAATTGGTTTCCAGAAAATTCGAACCTGTGCGCATCTCTGCGAGCACGACAAAGTAATCGAATTTGGCCATATCAGATCAGCGTACCAAATAAGGTTTGCGCGCAAGGTCCGGCATAGGTTTTGGACCCAGCGCAACGGGAAAATCACCCATGAGATAAGGGTGCATTCCCTGATTTTTGAGGTTTTGAAGAAATTGGCCAAAGCCATCTAGATTTGTCAACTTGGGCACTTCCGACAAGCGGCGGGTATGGGTCAGACCAATCTCGTCCAGAATACCTTGCAGTGGCTCCATCGGCGCTTCCACAAATTCAGCCATGGTCCAGATGCGAATGCGGGCTTTGGCGTAAGGTGATCTCAGGATATTCAGATGGTCACTTTCGATTTTCTGCAGCCTTGCCGCTTCCTTTCGAATATCCATGAAATTCATGTTCGAACGGAAAAGAGGGACAGACCAGGCACCCGAAATAACGGATATCTGCGCATTCGGGTCTTTGGCCACGCGCCAATTGATCTTTTGGTTGTCGAGCGGTCCGAACTGGAAGCATTGCCGCTCACCTCGGGTGTTCCAAATCAGATTGGCCAAGAACGAATTGGGGTTGTAGTCACGGGTTTCTGCACTGTTGCTCAGCGCGCCATTGAGTGTCGCCTGACCTTCGGCAAACTCAACGCGATCAGGGTGAAAGAGGTGTCCATGAACGCGCGCACCTGTGGCCTTGGCCAGCCATGGTTCGAAATTCTCGAAGATTTCTGTAAACCCTTGGAACATCGAGTACGGCGCAGCAGTCACGCCGTTTTCCCAGTCTTCATTGGGAAATCGGCTTTGCATGTACAAGCCAGGCCGCCCGCGTGTCCGTCGCTCAACCGCCTTTGCAAAGATCCGGTCAATCTTGCCAGGATTGGGCTCCGTGCGTTTCATTGTACCGGCTGAATCCGTAAGGAATGTGTCATACAACCGATTGGCGTGCGGCCAAATTTTGCGAGCAACAAAACAATCAGACCGCCGCAAGAGTTGCAGGTGATCATCATAGAAAATGTGCGGCTTGCCTTGAAAATCGAACTTGGACAGCGTCAATGATCGGCTTTCAATTTCAATCGAGTATTGGCGGGCGAGCGTTTGGTAGTAGCTTTCGTCAGGGATCCACACTTGTTTGAAGTAAGTGTCATATTCCTTGCGATCTGGTCCCTGAAGAATGGCGGACAGCGTCTGGCGGGTCAGGCACCACCATTGGCTTCCCATATGTGGGATCAAACCATCGGGGATTTTCCGCCTCATCCCCAGTTTGCGTTGAAGTTCAACGTATTTGTCGAACAGAACGCGTTGGCGTCTCCATGAAAAAGGAAAGCGCAAGGTGAACCTTTCCTGGTCAAGGCCGCCAACCGTCCAGGGCACATCTGCTGTCGTTGCACTCTCTATGAAGTCCGTGTGCGGGCGGGCTGCGAGGTAGTCCACCAGTTCCTCGACCGGGCGCAAAGGCAGGCAGGCGCCGGAAGCCAGATAAACGTGCCGCACATCTGCAAACTCGTTCAACATCAGCTCGGACGCGGCTTGGCTCGCGGCCACCAGGCTCCACGTGCCCCACTCACACCGGAAGCGTTTGGAAAACTTGATGGTTGGAACGTCGGACAAAGCATTTACAAACGCGGAGTAAGTTTTTTTGGGAACGTTGACGTCGACGTGGATAACGACCGGACATCCTCCCATTGCCCAGAAACGCGCGGCCTGTTCCGCGCGATCAAGCGCCGTGTGCACGAGCATGACGATCCCGACGGTCATGCCCAGTTTCCTTTGGACATAAGCCCCAAAATTTCCAGTTGACGCCAATTGATGTATTTTTCGGACCACTTGCACCAAAGATCCGGGTCATCGCGCAGTGTTGCAGCGTAGGCCTTGTATTCAACCGACGCTGCGTAGTGCTGCTTGCGGGCAAGCTCTTCCGACGCTTTGGCCGTGAACGTATCAAGAAACTTGGCGTGTAGCAGTACGCCCGAGGCCTTTTCTCCGCCCCATTCATCATAGACCTGGTTCAGACCACGCGGCAAAAGCATGTGGGTCGAGCTGGCATAGGCATATCGCCGATCCCATCTAACCAATGGAATTTTGTTCAGTGCAGGTGCCCGTTCAGGTTCATCAGGAAAAAACACTCGGGCACGTGGACCGCCTTGAATCCAAAGGTTCCCAAGTTTCTCGTTCTTGGTGATCGTGTAGTTTCCACTGTCGAACCAGCTGGCAATATCTATCGGGTTCTGACCGGCTGTGTATGGTTGTTCATCCAGCCGCCCCTTTGGATACATATCCAGCAACATGGCGGAAAACGACTTGATCGAAGACGCATCAAGCCAATCCGTCAAAGCACGCAAGGGTCGCGTATCGCAGAATGGGTACACAAGGAACTCGTCCGGATCGACCACCAGCGTCCAATGGTCGTGGCCGTACTTCATCTGTAGCCAATTGAGCCAATCAACGCCAAAACGTGCCCGCTTGTAGCCGGCCTTTGTTGACCAGACCGACACGTCAGGCTGCTGGACAAGATAGTCCAGGGACCCATCCGTGCTGTCATTGTCCACGATCAGGAAATGGTTGATCCCCATCTCGCGATAGTAATCCAGAAAGAACGGAAGGCGGATCGCTTCGTTGCGCAGGGTAGAGAAACACAATAGATCGTTTGGCCGGATTTGCGAGGTGCGATTGGCAACGCGGGAAAGCTCACGGCGTTTCCGGAATGCACGGATACGCCATCGCTTTCGCTGAAGTCTCAGCCGATATGACTGCCAAGCGCCCAAATTGCCCCGTCCTTTGCCAACCGACGTTTCGGTCTCACTCGCGCCTATCAGGTCAACCTTAACACAGTCTTGAAATGAGCATCCCAACTGGGTGGTTCAAACTGCGGATGTTTTGGCGTGCGCGGTCCGGCCTCGGCCAGTGTGTTAATTGTACTGATCCACAGATAACGATCTGAAACGCTTGCGTAAATGGGAATGTCTCCAAGCAGTTCCCCAAAGACTTCAAGTGTGTTCACGACAACCGGAACGCCCCGTGCGGCCGCTTCGACCGCTGGCATACCAAACCCTTCCGCATGGGTTGGCAACAAAACACCCGCCGACCCGTCCATAACCGCGGCAAGGGCACCATCACTCAGATCGGCCACTTCGCGGATTTTTCCATCTGGCGGGAGCGCGTCAAGCCGCGCAAACACCTCTTCGTTCCGCCACCCGCGGCTACCAGCAATAACGAGCGTCGGGGCGTCTTCACCCAAAGCCTCCCACAGATCCAAGAGGAACGCGTGGTTCTTGCGAGGTTCGATTGTTCCCACAACGACAAAATACGGGTGGGACGGCAGCAAGCCATCTGGCAACTCGTCGGGTCGAGCAGCCACGTGGTCTGTTCCCAAATGAGCAACAATCGGTGTGGGCGTACGGGCTCGAAACAATGCCTCCGTCCGTTTTCTGGTATCCTCGGAATTGTAGATCACCAGATCCGCATACGCTCCGACCCGGTTGATCATGGCAGAAAACGGCGCGACAGAACCTTCGCGTTGGTACTGCGGAAACTCAATTGGAATGACGTCATGCACAAAAACAGCGATGGGAATCTCGGCTGATTTCAGAGTGCGCAACACGCGTTCCGTCAGGTTGGAATGCCCTGTATTCAGATACGATGTCCCCTGCGGTAGACACTTATTCAGCATACGCGGCAACCCGAATGGAGGCACCCGTCCGATCGCATTGCGCCGGGCCAGCTTCCATGCTGCTCTGTTTTGTTGATCAGGCGGCGCACCATTGGGACCAGACAAAATACGGGTCAACGAGGCAACGCCATTCGGGTCAAGCAGGATGTAGCCAAGCCTTGATCTGATCAGCCCATAAAGAGGTTCAGGTGCGTCCTGAAGCGTACGCAGGTAAGCCAGTTCAACCCTGTCCACCCCGGTCAAAACGCGCCCTGCCCGACGCATGAGGCGGGTCAGGTCCAGCAGGCGCGCATTTGGTCGGTTATGTGTCGTAGTGGCCAGTTTGGTGCCATCTCCAGGCATCGGTGATCATCGTTTCCAGCGTGGACCGGGTTGGAGTCCACCCCAATTCAGTTTCTGCTCGGGTCGAGCCTGACACCAGCTTGGTGCAATCGCCCGGGCGACGCTCACCGTCGACATAGGGTACGGCTCGATTTGTCACGGCACGGGAGTGGTCAATGACCTCTCGAACAGAGAACCCACTGCCGGTACCCAAGTTGAACACGCGGCTGCCTTTGCCATTTTCCAGCCAATTCAGCCCCAATACATGGGCATCCACGAGATCACAGACGTGGACGTAGTCACGGATGCAAGTACCATCTGGCGTATCATAATCAGTGCCATACACCGTCAACGCATCCCGCTTTCCAGCAATGGCATCCAGCATCAATGGGACCAGATGCGTTTCGGGTTGGTGAAATTCACCTACTTCTCCATCTGGATCGGCACCCGCCACGTTGAAATAGCGAAATATCACATGCCGCAGACCATGAGCCGCCTCAAAATCGCGCAGGATATCCTCGATCGCGCGCTTGGATGCGCCGTAGGCGTTGATGGGATGTTGTGCGCTGTCTTCATCAAGGACAACGTTGTCTTGATCGCCATAAGTGGCGCATGTGGACGAGAAGACGAAATCAAGACAACCGGCTGCCACCGCCGCCTCAACCAATGTCAGAGAGCCCAGAACATTGTTGCGCCAATACCGGCCCGGATCCTGCATACTTTCGCCAACCTGACTGAGAGCTGCAAAATGCATTACCGCGACGGGATTGTAGCGGGCAAAAGCCGCATCAAGCGCAGCGCGATCCAGCAAGTCGCCTTGGACAAACGGGCCGAACTTGACGGCATCACGCCAACCCGTTTCCAGGTTGTCGAATGTGACGGGTACGTATCCAGCGGCGCGTAACGCTTTGCAGGCGTGGGAACCGATGTATCCCGCGCCCCCCGTCACAAGAACATGTTTCACATCAAAGTCCTGAGTTACTCGGCAGCTTTGTCCATTTGGACAACATCACGAATATACCCAAGTAGATCATCCCGCAATTCATCCCGTGCCAGGCCAAAGGCAACGGTCGCCTGCAGGAAGCCAGATTTCGATCCACAATCAAAGCGTTGGCCGCGGAAACGGAAACCATAGACGCCATCTTCACCGCCGATTTCATTGGCAATGGCATCCGTCAGTTGGATTTCACCACCGGCGCCTGACTTCATCTGGTTGAGCGACCGAAGAACCTTGGTGGTCAGGATGTACCGTCCGATCACGGCAAGGTTTGAAGGCGCTTCGCCCGCTGGGGGCTTTTCCACCATGCCTTTGGCTTCCACCAACTGGCCCATATCGTTCTTGATATCGAGAACACCGTAGGAGGACGCACGCTCTGGCGGAACCTCCATGGCAGCGACGATGTTGCCACCGGTTTCATTGTAGGCTTCGACCATCTGTTGCAGACAGGGTGTGTCCGCGGCAATCACGTCATCCGGCAAGATCACAGCAAAGGGTTCATTCGCGATCAAGCGGCGTGCGCACCACACAGCGTGTCCAAGACCAAGCGCCTTGTGCTGGCGGATGTAAGCAATTGCCCCGCTTTCCATGTTGGTGTCCTTGAGGGTTTCAAGAAGCTTGTCCTTGCCCTTTTTGCGCAACTCCTGTTCGAGCGTTGGCGCATGGTCAAAGTAATCTTCCAGTGCCCCTTTTCCGCGCGAGGTGACAAAAATGAATTCCTTGATCCCCGCAGATCGCGCTTCATCAATCGCGTACTGGATCAATGGACGGTCAACGAGCGTCATGATTTCTTTTGGAACAGATTTCGTTGCCGGGAGGAACCGCGTCCCTAAACCCGCAACAGGAAAAATCGCCTTGGTCACCTTCTTGCGCATAGTTACCCTCTGCTTACAAAACTCGTCTTATCAATGTGACTACTACTAAACTGCGTTTAGGGAATGTCCAATTCCCTAATCCCGGTCAGCACCGGCTAAGTGTTGCCCAGACGCGCCAAAATTGGCGAACTGATCAGCCGCTGTCTGCCGATGCGGCGCGTCTCGGCTGCGACACGTTCGCCGAAGCTAAACATGCGAAAGACCGGCGCACTGCGGGTCGATTTGCCGAACAAACCGCCGCTTTGTTCCCAGAATCCATCCGAGTGGAACTGCAAACGATGCCGCAAGGTAGTAGGTGATAGCAAAAAAAGCGAAACAATTTCACCCTGCTCGACCCGCTTCGCTGCTTCTGCGCGCAAACGTTGACGCTGCCAGCTGCGCCCAGCCAAAACAACAGAAGCCCGGCTACATGATGGAAATGGCTTGAAAGCGGAGATAGGGCTGCGCGAAACATGAGATCCCCCACGTTGACGCATCAACCCCTGACCGTACCCCTGATCGAGGCGTGACAGCAGTTGGCGCACATCACCGGGCAAAAGACGCCCCGCAACCATGTGAGACATGACCCTCCGGCGCTCGGTGTTGCGAATCGCACGCCAGTGGTCCCTGCGCTGAGATTCTGGCACATATTTCCGTTGAAAGACGGCCCAGCTTGATCCGATATCAAACAAATCACGCGGAACACGATCATGTCGCCGCCGCGGGCTCGCTGCGAACCCATGGTGCACTTCGGCCATCGGCACGATGGCCGTTGCGTGTCCGGCATGGGCCAACCGCAAGTTCAAATCAGTTTCATCCAGGTAGAAAGCAAAGCCGGGGTCAAACCCCTCAAGCGCAACCAGAACGTCACGGCGCACCGCCATGTTGGTGCCCTCTGTCTTGGTTGCGCGTCGTCCTTTGGGCTTCAACAAGGTTGCCCGGTTGTGGCTAACGCTCAGAGGCTTGGCCTCACCTCTCGTGTCTACGGTGCGCGCCTTCCACTGCCATGAAATACCATTGCGACCACGCACAAAGCCTCCAACCGCTGCAACATTTGGGCGATCCGTCGGCGCAATGAGGTAATGAAGCCAGCTCGGCTCAGGCACGGCATCATCGTCAATAAACGCAACAATATCACCAGCCGCATGGCTTATTCCCAAGTTACGCGCTTCAGAGATGTTTGGCCGGTCAAACTCCACCAACTTGACCTGATCTGTGAATGGTCCCGCCTGCACGGCGCGACACCCGGCAGGATCCGCAACAACCACGATCTCGAACTTCGAGTATTGCAGCTGAGACAACCCGGTCAGACACCGGCTCAGCGCGATCGGCCGGTCGCGGCTCACCACCACAACACTGACCGTCGGGTGCGTCATGCCACTCCCATTTCTGCCATCATCGCTTCGATCCGGGGCACATCCGCAGGGTTGTTCAGCTCCCAGAATTGACGACTGCGCGCATCCACTTCAACGCACAGCACCTGACGACCGTTTTCAAGAAACCGCAACTGCTCCAATCCTTCCAAGGTCTCCAACGGACCTACAGGCCAAGTCGGATAGGCTGCAAGAGCATCTGGCCGGTAAGCATAGACACCAACATGATGAAATACAGGTGTCTCACTATCGTCGGCATAGGTGTCGTTTGTGTAGGGAATGACCTCTTTTGAAAAGTACATCGCCTGTCCGGCCACACCAAAAACTGCAGTCGTGCCGCCAACGCGACCCGCCTTTCGATCTTCGAGAAAGCCACGCAGAGTGGCTCCGTCGCAACGCAATACAGGCGTCGCAATCTCGGCATCAGATGCGGCACGCAACCCGTCAACCAAGCCTTCAATGAACCATGCGGGGGTCAGTGGTGCATCCCCCTGCAAGTTGACGACGATCTCGTATCCCGCGCCCAGCGCATGATGTGCTTCGGCACACCGTTCTGTACCATTGCCACAAGTGTCCGAGGTCATCACGACGTCGGCTCCGAATGCTTCTGACACGTCTTTGATCCGATCGTCATCGGTTGCCACAACCACCCGGTCGACGCCTTCCACGGACAGTGCTGCCCGCCAACTGCGTTCGATCAAGGTTTGCGACTCCCCGGTTGCACCCATCAAGGGGACCAGCGGTTTGCCCGGATACCTTGTTGATGCATAGCGCGCTGGGATGACGATCAGGACCGACATCAGGCTGACTTCAAATCAACGGCAGGTGCGTAGGCGATAAAGAACGGATTGGCATACCCTTCCTTGCCATAGACCAGCGGGCTATGATCGTCGAAACGAACAACCTTGCCACCGGCACCGGCCAGCACAGCATGACCAGCCGCGGTATCCCATTCCATCGTACGGCCGACGCGGGGATAGATGTCGGCTTCTCCGGTTGCCACGAGGCAGAATTTCAGAGACGAACCTGCGCTTTTCATGTCTTTGACCGCGTATTTGTTGATGTAGTCATCCGTCGCCTGATCGCGGTGCGACTTCGATGCAACCACCATCAAGCCGCTGTTGTCGCTATTGGCGACAGACAGAGGGGTAACCGCGCCAACGGTGTCTTTGTCCAGTGCACCGGTTTCTTCCACGGTTGTCCCGTCCGCCTGAGTGTAGAACATGCGACCCTTGGCCGGAGCATAAACAACGCCTCGCGTTGGCACACCATCCTCGACAAGAGCGATATTCACAGTGAAGTCTCCACGGCGATGTACAAACTCCTTGGTGCCGTCGAGCGGATCGACAATCAGGAATGTCTTACCAGTGGTATCGTGGGTGGCCGCCTGCTCTTCGGTCACCAGCATTACATCGGGAAACGCCGCTCGAAGGCCCTCCGAAATCAATGCATCCGCGGCTTCGTCCGCTTCGGTCACCGGGCTGTCATCCGATTTGACTTTCACGTCAAAGTCTTCAGCGCCATAAATCTCCATAATCTTGTCGCCCGCTTCCAAAGCGAGCTTGCGGATCACTGGGACCAATTCTTCGTACGTCATCAAATAGCTCCTTGGCTTGGCTTTTGTTGAAAACTGCCTGCGCGGCCCTTATGATGCTGCGGTAACAGAACGGCAAGAATTCCCTGCGATCATCGCAGCATACGAGGCAAAATCCGCTCATGTTTCAGTCGACGCGCAAACCGCAGTCAGGCCTGGGCAGCGCACTAGCCATGTTCGAGGTGATCTATCACTCGATCGTGCGCAGTGTGCGCAAGACCCATAACAACGCCTTTTTGGCCATCGCGATGAACATGCTTCAAGCGGTGATCTTCGTCATGGCGTTCTATGTCATGTTCTCGGTGCTGGGTTTGCGTGGGGCCGCCATCCGCGGCGACTTTCTGCTCTACATTATGACTGGGATCTTCCTGTATATGACGCATGTTAAATCATTGGGCGCAGTCACGGGAGCCGAAGGGCCCGCCAGCCCCATGATGCAACACGCACCGATGAACACGATTGTGTCCATAGTTTCGGCGGCGCTGGGCGCCCTCTATGTGCAGGTTCTATCGCTGTTCATGATCCTCTTCATCTACCACGTGGCCTTCACTCCGGTAGAGATTGAACAGCCTTTTGCCGCCTTCGGTATGTTGCTGTTAGCTTGGTTCACGGGGTGTGCGTTGGGGCTGGTTTTGCTTGCGCTCAAACCCTGGTTTCCCACTTTCGTCTCTATCTTCTCGCAGATTTACCAACGCGCAAACATGATTGCGTCGGGAAAAATGTTCCTTGCCAATACGCTGCCAGGGTTCATGCTTGCCATGTTCGACTGGAACCCGTTGTTCCACACCATCGACCAATCGCGGGGCTTTACGTTCATCAATTACAATCCAAGGTATTCCAGTTGGGAGTATGCGTGGTGGGTTGGCGTCATACTGGTCATGCTCGGGTTGATGGGAGAATTCTACACCCGACGCCATGCCTCGCTCAGCTGGAGCGCAAGGCGATAGGTCGTATCCTTTGGCCCACAAAGACATCAGGCACTGGATCAAGAAACGACACGACATGTCAGATTGATGCGTCCGCCCTTGGGCAACAGTGTTGAAGATCCAAACCTGATCCGGTCAACTCCATGATAAGTCAGGCGGGCGTCGCCACCCATCACAACGACATCGCCGCTTTCCAGCCAAAGCGACTCTGTACGTCCCCCACGTGATGTATTTCCGATCCGGAACAGCCCGGCATCCCCTAGCGACACCGAGAGAACTGGCCAGCTGAAGTCAGCCTCGTCCTTATCCTGATGCATACCCATGCGCGCATCTTCACCGTAGTAGTTGATCAGGCAGCAATCTGGCGCACGCTCCAATCCAGTCACCGCATGCCACACATCTAGAACCGCACCAGGAATTGGTGGCCAGTCAACACCACTCGGGTGCTTGGTGGCGTAGCGATACCCCGACCGATCCGCATACCATCCCACGGCGCCAGCCGAAGTCATTCGCACTGACATCGGCTTGCCGTATGGTGTCTCGGGCGAGAACATGGGCGCCGTCTCTGCCACCTGCCGCACCGCTGAAACCAACTCGGCTTGCTGCGTCGCATTCAAATACGTCTTGTAGATGTCAAATCCGCGGACAGAGACGCGCATGGCCCAATCCCCTTCAGTTATGTGTAATTTTGCCCTTTTCAGGCTCGTTAGAACGGTTGCAGCGTCTATTCACCCTCCTTATATACGCCGCAGCGCGCACGAATTCGTGCGCAATCCTATGCGTGGCGTCGATGCCGAAACGGGTCGCCGCCTCGTGTCATCGCCTTGAACTGATATGAGGGATCGAAAACATGGCTAAAGTCATCGGTATTGACCTTGGGACCACAAACAGCTGCATCGCCATCATGGACGGCAGCCAACCCCGGGTGATCGAAAACGCAGAAGGCGCGCGGACAACACCGTCCATCGTCGCATTCACTGAAAACGAACGGCTCGTCGGCCAACCCGCCAAGCGCCAAGCCGTTACCAACCCCGACAACACAATCTTTGGCGTCAAGCGCCTGATTGGCCGCCGCAACGACGATGCGGATCTGGCCAAGGACAAGAAAAACCTGCCCTTCGCCGTGATCGATGGCGGCAATGGCGACGCATGGGTCGAGGCACGTGGTGAGAAATACTCGCCCAGCCAGATCTCTGCCTTCATCCTGGGCAAGATGAAAGAAACCGCCGAGAGCTATCTTGGCGAAGACGTGACCCAAGCAGTCATCACCGTTCCCGCCTACTTCAACGACGCACAGCGTCAGGCGACCAAGGACGCGGGCAAGATTGCTGGTCTTGAAGTGCTGCGGATCATCAACGAACCGACAGCCGCCGCGCTGGCCTACGGCCTCGACAAGGAAGACAGCCAAACCATCGCCGTCTATGACCTTGGCGGTGGTACGTTTGACGTGACCATTCTGGAAATCGACGAAGGTCTGTTCGAAGTAAAATCCACCAACGGGGACACGTTCCTGGGTGGTGAAGACTTTGACATGCGGATCGTCAACTATCTCGCGGACGAGTTCAAGAAAGAGCATTCGGTCGACCTGACTGCCGACAAGATGGCGCTGCAGCGCCTGAAGGAAGCGGCCGAGAAGGCCAAAATCGAACTGTCCTCCTCCAGCCAGACCGAAATAAACCAACCCTTCATCTCGATGGGGTCGAACGGTCAGCCGCTGCACATGGTCATGAAACTGACGCGCGCCAAGCTGGAAAGCCTGGTGGGTGACCTGATCAAGGCATCAATGAAGCCCTGCCAAGCCGCGTTGAAAGACGCGGGCCTGTCGGCTTCGGACATCGACGAGGTTGTTCTGGTCGGTGGTATGACCCGCATGCCGAAGGTGATCGAAGAGGTCACTAAGTTCTTCGGCAAAGAGCCCCACAAGGGCGTGAACCCAGACGAAGTGGTTGCCATGGGCGCCGCCATCCAGGCCGGTGTTCTGCAAGGTGACGTGAAGGACGTTGTTCTGCTGGACGTGACCCCGCTGTCGCTGGGTATCGAGACGCTGGGTGGTGTGTTCACCCGCCTGATCGACCGCAATACGACAATCCCGACGAAAAAATCGCAAATCTTCTCGACTGCCGAGGACAACCAGAACGCCGTGACCATCCGGGTTTTCCAGGGTGAGCGCGAGATGGCCTCCGACAACAAGATCCTCGGGGCCTTCAATCTGGAAAACATCCCGCCTGCACCGCGCGGCATGCCTCAGATCGAGGTGACCTTTGACATCGACGCCAACGGCATCGTGTCGGTAGGCGCCAAAGACAAAGGCACCGGCAAGGAGCAGCAGATCACGATCCAGGCCTCCGGCGGTTTGTCGGACGAGGACATCGAACAGATGGTCAAGGACGCCGAGGACAATGCCGAGGCGGACAAGGAACGTCGCGAGCTGATCGAGGCGAAAAACCAGGCCGAAAGCCTCATCCATTCGACCGAAAAGTCGTTGGAAGAACATTCGGACAAGGTCGACCCCACCACGGTCGAAGCGATCGAACTGGCGATTGCCGCGCTGAAGGACGAGATCGAAACCGAAAACGCCGACAAGATCAAATCGGGTATTCAGAACGTGACCGAATCAGCCATGAAGCTGGGTGAAGCGATCTACAAGGCGGCGCAAGAAGACGGCGACGATGAGCCCCAGGCGGCTGATGAGCCCCGTGCGGATGATGATGACATCGTCGACGCCGAATTCGAAGATCTCGACGACGACAAACGCGCCTGATTTTGGGCCTCAGAGGAACCAATCACGAGGCCGGCCACAAAGGGCCGGCCTCAGACGTTCCAGCAAAGGACATAATCCATGGCAAAACGTGACTATTACGACGTGCTTGGAGTCTCGAAAGGCGCATCCGCCGACGAGATCAAGAAAGGCTATCGCAAGAAAGCCAAGGAACTGCACCCTGACCGAAATTCGGACAATCCAAACGCCGAAGCACAGTTCAAGGAAGCAAACGAGGCCTATGACGTTCTAAAGGATGCCGACAAGAAGGCCGCCTATGACCGGTTCGGTCATGCGGCGTTCGAAGGTGGAATGGGCGGCGGCGGTGGACGTCCCGGTGGTGGCTTTGGCGGCGGCCAGGGCGATTTCGGCTCGGCCTTCTCCGACGTGTTCGATGACCTGTTCGGCGATTTCATGGGCGGCCAACGGGGCGGCGGTGGACGGCAACGTGCATCGCGTGGCTCTGATTTGCGCTACAATCTGCGGGTGTCTCTCGAAGATGCCTACGCAGGCATGCAAAAGACGATCAACGTCCCCACATCGGTGTCTTGCGATGCCTGTAACGGAACTGGGGCCGAGGGCGGATCCGAACCCACAACGTGCCCAACTTGCTCGGGCATGGGCAAAGTCCGCGCCCAGCAGGGCTTCTTCACTGTCGAGCGTACCTGTCCAACCTGCTCTGGTCTTGGCCAGATCATCAAGGACCCATGCAAGGTCTGCTCGGGCGCTGGCCGTGTCGAAAAGGACCGTGCGCTTTCGGTTAACATCCCTGCCGGTGTGGAAACCGGAACGCGCATCCGTTTGGCCGGCGAAGGTGAAGCCGGGATGCGTGGCGGTCCGTCGGGTGATCTCTACATCTTTATCGACGTGGCTGATCACAAGCTCTTTGAGCGGGATGGAACAAATTTGTTCTGCCGCGTCCCGGTGAGCATGGGAACAGCGGCATTAGGTGGGTCCATTGAGGTCCCAACCATCGACGGTGGCCGTGGCCGCGTGCAAATCCCCGCTGGTTCACAGTCAGGTCGGCAGATGCGCCTGCGCAACAAGGGTATGCCCGCCCTCCGGGGCGGCGGTGCCGGCGACATGTTCATCGAATTGGCCGTGGAAACCCCGGTCAACCTGACGGCACGGCAAAAAGAACTGCTGCGCGAATTCGAGGAACTCTCGGAAGAGAACAACCCGGAATCGTCCAGTTTCTTTTCGTCGGTTAAATCCTTTTGGGACTCAATGAAGGGCTAGGATCACAGGTAAGGCGGAGTTAACTCCGCCTTACAAGACTTACCCTCCAGCACTCAGAAGGTAGTCCAGTAAAGCGGATCAAGATCCGCGTTACGTGAGCGCTCGTAAGGCGGATTTCAATCCGCCATCAACGCTTCTCAATCAACTTCCGAACCTTGGTTAATCTTTCGCTAACCTAAACTGCGGCACTCTACAGGCATGTCACATTTCGCAGAACAACCACTGCCCTTTGATCTCGACGAGGCCACACCTGCCCCGCTTCCCAAGGGACGTACGCCATCCTACATGGCGGACCATCGCAAACGGCTGCGCACGCGCTTTATGGATGGCGGCGCCACCGCTCTACCTGACTACGAGATGCTTGAGCTGGTTCTGTTTCGCGCCATCCCCAGACAAGATATCAAACCGCTCGCACATGCGCTGATGGCCGAATTCGGGGATTTCAATCGTGTCATCACCGCCCCGGTTGAACGGTTGCGCGCATTTAAGGGCGTTGGCGATGCCGTCATATGTGAGCTGAAAATCGTGGAGGCAGCCGCCCAGCGCATGGCGCGCGCCAAGGTGATGAACACGCACGTGATCACCAGTTGGGACGCCTTGCTAGATTACTGTCACACGACAATGGCGCACAGGGGGACGGAGCAATTTCGCGTTCTCTATCTTGACCGCA
Organism: Tateyamaria omphalii; assembly: GCF_014651375.1. Classification (GTDB taxonomy): domain Bacteria; phylum Pseudomonadota; class Alphaproteobacteria; order Rhodobacterales; family Rhodobacteraceae; genus Tateyamaria; species Tateyamaria omphalii. The sequence continues at coordinate 449,376 of NZ_BMWT01000001.1, read as the reverse complement.
AGAACGTGCTGATCGCGGACGAAGAACAGGCAAAGGGTACTGTCGATCATGTTCCGGTCTATCCGCGCGAAGTGGCAAAACGGGCGTTGGAGTTGAATGCATCCGCCTTGATTCTGGTGCACAACCACCCATCTGGTGACCCGACTCCCAGCCAGTCAGACATTGACATGACGACAAAGATGGAAATGGCCTGTTCTGCCCTCGGGATTACATTGCATGACCATCTGATCGTCGGCAAAAGCCGTGAACTAAGCTTCAAGTCCGAAGGCTACCTCTAGCGCACCCACACCTCGACCCGCCGGTTTGCCTTGCGGCCCCAAGCGCTGTCGTCGCATGCCATCGGAAGCGCCTCTCCAAACGCATCTACAACCAATTCGATACGGTCAAAGTTTGCCGTCTCAGCGGCCGCAACGACAGCGCGCCGCACTGCATCCGCACGGCGCAGGGCAATATCCCGATTTGCAGAGGCAGGACCGTCTCCATCGCTGAACCCGACCAACAAAACCTGCCGCGCATCGTACTTGCCCTGCTCCATCGCCCGCGCCAGTTGCTGCACATTTGATCGCGACTGCGCATCCAAACGCACCGATCCAGCCTCGAATCGGAAAGAAGTCGTGAGGCGGGCCATGCCGTAGAACGTCCGAGTCATGCGCTGTAGCTCCTCGAGCGATATCTCCGGTCCGGCGGACGTCACGGCGTTGGCAAAGCGATATCCCTGATCGTTGATCGAAACCTCTTCCGGTGCCTGATCGACGAACCCGGCGCGACGAATGACCACCTGAGCGGATGGACCGCGCGTAAAGGTTAGAAACTCTCGTCCGATCTTTGGCAAGCGCCTTGCAGGCAAATACAGAAACATCGGTGCGGTAAGTGGGTAATCTTCGGTTTTGATGGTCTCCCGACCCGCCGACAGAGAAAACCCGCAAGATCCCGTCAGCGTAAGTGCACGTGCATTGCCGGTATCGGCATAGCTGGCGATGCCAATTGCAAATGGGTCAGCCAAAACAGCATTCACAACATCCAACCCGCGGTCATGGCGCGTGATCACATCCGCAAAATTGGAGCGTGCGGGGCCCATCACATCGTCCTCGACCGATTGACCCAGCCCGGTCCGGGCGTCCGGCAAGTGCAACGAAATGGGGGCATTCGCCCCGCCGAGGTCCGCCCAGTTCGTGATTGTACCGGCAAAGACGGCGGCCAAATCCTGGGGAGAGACACGGTCAACAGGGTTGGATGGGGCAACGATCGGCACCATGGCATCAAGTGCGAGAACGCGACTGCGGTTGGCCTGCGTCATGTCACCCATCCCGGCATCACGGGCAAGCTGGCGCTCGTCGGGTCGAATTTCACGCAAAGCCATAACAATGTCCGCATCATTGGCAAGCAGGTCTGCAAAACCCTCATCTGTGGTGGACACGTGGAAAAAGAAGCGTGCAACGGGCTTTCCGGTTTCGGTATCTGCCAACTCATAAACGAAGTTGCGCGCGTCGATCTCTTCCCGCTCGGCCTCGTAATTGTTGCGCAGCGCGAAGCCTTCGATCAAGGCGGGCATCAGAACAGCACCCATGGTGGAAGACCCGGACACGCTGATTTCGGCAACAAAGTCTTGCAGATTAGGGCAGGCGGGCCCATCGCACAGCACACCGGACCCATCTACGGTCAGTTCGCCATAGACAGTTTCAATACGATAGAACTCGCCATCAAACCCCAGAAGCGTCCCGCTGAGTTCCACTTGCCCGTCGGGCGAAGTGAGCGTGACGTCCTGTGCAAGAAGCACGGTTCCCCAAAAAGAAAGTGCGGCGAAAATCGCCGCACGTAACAAAGCCATGGTAAGCCTATGTCGCTGCGGTCAGTTGCTGGCGACTTTCATGTCTGAAACCAAATTGTTCAACACCAGAAAGTTTCCAACTGCGTCACAACCGGGCACAGATAGGGTCAAATCCTGCGTCTTCATCTTGCCGCCAGCCATCATCTCCAGCGATTGAGCCTCAACATCCAGTCCACAGTTTGCGGCGGTCACTTCGGCCTCTACAGTCAGATCAATTGTGCCGGACCTTGCCGATACTCCAGATGGGAACGTGTATACTTCGGCAATCAGAGGTTCCAACACCTGACTGTCGCCCAAACGTATCATGTATCCATTCCTGCCGTCCGTCATGCCATCAGCATTCTGATCGACACCGGACCACACGTGGCCAACCTGTCCGTAGTCGGCGCCAAACTCACGTGCATGAAGCTCAAAGCCGGCGCGCCCCCGCCACTGCAAAGCCGTGCGCTCGTATTGTCCGAGCTCAGGCACAATTGCTTGCGCGACAGCCCCGCTTCCGTTTGTCAAAGCGAGTATGAAAACCGCGTGTTCGATCAATGCAGGGACCGTTACGGACAATTCGCCGACAGAGTTGGTGGTTTCCGTAAACATCATTCCGTTGTGATGGACAGTCAGACGCTCATTGACTGCACAAGGTGCAGACAAAGTCAGATTAACCATCGCGGCGGGTGCAACTTCGGCATTTGCTGTGACTTCGCACACATCTGCCAGCGGAAGAGCATCAGAATCTTCAGGAACTTGTGGCAATTGCGCTGCAGCTGGAACCGAAACGCGCTGCACATCACTGTCCATGCGCGGCAAAGGTATAATCGAGGCGTTGCTGGCAGACGTCAGTTCAATCTCTTGAACCTCAAGTAGAACATTCGCACTGGCGCTCGCACTCAGTTGTTCGTCTATCTCATCCTTTACGGAGAATGTCATTGAGCGCGCAGCCACACCATATCGCTCGCGCGCTGTCTCGCCACTTTGCATGACGAACCCGATGCCTACGGCAATTGCTAGTGTCGCGACTGCGGTCGCGATCTCTTTCATACGTCCCATTGTCCCATTCCCTTCCCACGGATTGGTTAAGGAACGATTTCGCACAGCAACACGGCCTGGTTGTGGCCAACCTTAGGACTCTTTGGGGCAGGAATGCGGCGGTGCGATCAGACCAGCGCGCCGTGGCAGTGTTTAAACTTCTTTCCAGAACCGCATGGACAGAGTTCGTTACGACCCGGATTTCCCCACGTGCTTTGGTCGTTTTCATCAAACCCGTTTGCGACCGCCTCAGCCGTGGGTGCGGGCGGTGCGTTGGTTTCGGCGGGACTTTGAACTGGCTGCTGTTGAGCGGCCATCTGAGCCAACATCTGTTCACGCTCTTCATCCGTCAGCGGCCGAATGCGTGAAAGTTTGTTCGTGACCTCCGTACGCAAGCTTTCAAGCATCGATTCGAACAGCTGGAACGACTCGTTCTTGTACTCATTCAGCGGGTCTCGTTGTGCGTAACCTCGGAACCCAACCACCGACCGCAGGTGTTCAAGCGTCAGAAGGTGCTCGCGCCACTTTCCATCGATGGCCTGCAGAACCAACTGCTTTTCGATGCTGCGCATGTTTTCTTCGCCAAACGCTTCGGCTTTCTCGGCCATCAACTTGTCGCTGGCCTCGATCAAACGTTCACGAATTTGCTCGTCATCGACACCCTCTTCTTCGCACCAAGCCATGACAGGTACGTCGATACTCAGGTTTTCGATCACTGCAGCGTACAGGCCTTCTGTGTCCCATTGATCAGCATAGCTTTTGGCGGGCATGTACTGGTCAATCAGGTCATCAATGACCTCGTCCCGCATATCTGACGTGATTTCGGACAGGTCTTTGGCTTCCATGATCTCGCGGCGCTGGGTGAAGATCACCTTGCGCTGGTCATTCATCACGTCATCGAACTTGAGCAACTGCTTGCGGATATCGAAGTTGCGACCCTCGACCTTGGCCTGCGCGCGTTCAAGAGACTTGTTCACCCATGGATGCACAATGGCCTCGCCCTCTTCCAGGCCGAGAGTCTTGAGAACCTTGTCCAAACGGTCAGAGCCAAAGATACGCATCAGGTCATCTTCAAGGCTCAGGTAGAAGGATGTGCGGCCCGGATCACCCTGCCGCCCCGAACGTCCGCGCAGCTGGTTATCGATGCGGCGGCTTTCATGGCGTTCGGATGCCAGAACGAACAAACCACCAGCAGCAAGCACCTTCTGCTTTTCGTCTTCGTGCTCGGCCTCAATCCGTTTGCGTACTTCTTCCGGATCGGCTTGCGGGCCAGCGGTTATCGCTTCAAGCACTTTCATTTCGACATTGCCGCCCAGCTGAATGTCGGTGCCACGGCCAGCCATGTTCGTCGCTATGGTCACAGCACCCAACTTGCCTGCGTCAGCAATAATCTGCGCCTCTTGCTCGTGCTGGCGCGCGTTCAGAACGTTGTGTTCAATATTCTGAGCCTTGAGCGCTTCCGAAAACATCTCGGACTTGTCGATGGATGTGGTACCGACCAGAACCGGCTGCCCCTTTTCATGGGCTGCCTTGATCTCGTCGATCATGGCATTGTACTTTTCCTGCCCCGTCCGGAAGACCTGATCATCTTCGTCAACACGCGCAATGGGTTTGTTCGTCGGGACTTCGACCACACCAAGGCCGTAGATCGTGGCAAACTCCTCGGCCTCTGTCGCCGCAGTACCTGTCATACCCGCCAGTTTGTTGTAGAGGCGGAAATAGTTTTGGAAGGTTACCGACGCCAGCGTCTGGTTCTCGGGTTGGATTTGCACGCCTTCCTTGGCCTCGATGGCCTGGTGCAAACCGTCGGACAAACGGCGGCCAGCCATCATGCGACCGGTAAATTCGTCGATCAGAACGACATCGCCATTGCGAACGATGTAATCCTTGTCTTTCTGAAACAGCTTGTGCGCACGCAAACCCTGATTGACGTGGTGGACGATAGACGTGCTTTCCGGATCATAGAGCGACGCCTCGGGTTCGATCAGATCACGCACGCGCAACTGTTCTTCCAGAAACTCGTTGCCTTCGTCCGTGAAGGTGACGTTCTTCTGCTTCTCATCGAGGGTAAAGTGATCTTCCTCGATCAGGGGAATGATGCTGTCGATGGTGACATACATCTCGGACCGGTCTTGCAACGGGCCCGAGATAATCAGTGGTGTCCGCGCCTCGTCGATCAGGATGCTGTCGACTTCGTCCACGATGGCGTAGTTGTGGCCGCGCTGGACCATATCCTCGATCGTGGGCTTCATGTTGTCGCGCAGATAGTCGAACCCAAGCTCATTATTCGTGGCGTAGGTTACGTCGCACGCATACGCTTCGCGCTTGGCATCCTCGTCCATACCGGCAATGGCAACACCAGTGGTCAGACCAAGAGCGGAAAACACCTTGCCCATCCATTCCGCATCACGCTGCACAAGGTAATCGTTCACGGTTACAACGTGGACACCCTTGCCGGTCAGAGCGTTCAGATATGTCGCAAAGGTCGCGGTCAGGGTTTTGCCTTCACCTGTCTTCTGCTCAGCAATGTTGCCCTGATGCAGAAAGATCGCGCCCAGAAGCTGAGTGTCATAGGCACGCAAACCCAGGGTCCGCTTGGCCGCTTCGCGGCAGTTGGCAAAGGCTTCGGGCAGAAGGTCATCCAGGCTTTCTCCGCCCATCGCACGCTCTGCCAAAGCTTGCGTCTTGTCCTTCAGCCCTTCATCACTCAGCGCTTCAAATTCTGGCTCAAGCGCATTGATCTTTTCGACCAGCGGACGCGCGCCCTTGACCTTGCGATCATTGGGTGTGCCAAACACCTTCCTGGTGAGAGTTCCGAAACCGAGCATGCGTTCTCCAGCCGATCAATTCATGTTGTGCAGCAATTGCTTGCCGGACGCGCGCCAAGCCCATAAATACGGTGGGCGAAAACCGGCCCGGGCCGCGTCCATAGGGCGATGTAAGGGTCACGCGAAACCGTGTCAATGCGCGCCTCGGGTGGGGCGCAGAAGCCCAAGGACTGTTCCATGAAAAAACGTTTCTTTTCCCTGCCAGCGCTTGGTCTGGTCGCCGCCTTGGCGTTACCAGCTGCCGCACAGGATGCTGACACGGTTGTCGCGACGGTAAATGGCACCGACATCACGGTCGGTCACATGATCGTGGCACGTGCATCTCTGCCGCAACAATTCCAGCAATTGCCCAACGATGTGCTGTTCAACGGCATCCTGGAACAGCTGATCAACCAGACCCTGCTGTCGCAAGCATTTGATGGCGAATTGCCGAAACGCACCGGTCTGCAGATCGAGAATGAAACACGGTCCCTGACTGCAGGCGAAGAGTTGGAAACCCTGTTCCAAGAGAAGCTGACGGATGAGGCGATCAAGGCAGCTTACGACGCCAAATATGAAGACGTTACTCCTCAGGAAGAATACAACGCGTCACACATCTTGGTGGAAACCGAAGAAGAGGCAAAGGCGATCAAGGCCGAGATCGACGGCGGCGCGGATTTCGCAGCGACAGCACGTGAAAAATCAACTGGCCCCTCAGGCCCGAACGGCGGACAGCTTGGTTGGTTTGGAAGCGGCGCGATGGTGCCCAGCTTCGAATCCGCGGTCATTGCCCTTGAAGTGGGTGAAGTTTCCGACCCGGTGCAAACCCAATTCGGCTGGCATGTGATTATTCTGAACGAAACCCGCAAAGCTGACGCCCCAAAGCTTGATGACGTGCGCGATGAATTGACCGAGGAGGTTCGCGGCGCCGCTGTTGAAACTTACGTCGCCGAATTGATTTCGGGTGCACAGATTGACCAGTCCGGCGCGGCAGAGGTTGATCCATCAATTCTATCCGATTTGACCTTGGTGGAATAGTCAATGGCTGGCTCACTGCCGCGGTCACCCCTCGCGCCCGACCAGTTCCCCGATCTGCCTGACATTGAAGGCGTCACCTTTGCATCTGCGGCAGCGGGCGTACGATATGCGGGGCGTTTGGACGTTATGCTCGCCATTTGTGCGCCAGGTACGAGCATTGCAGGCGTGTTCACCAAGTCGTCCACGCGTGCGGCACCGGTTTTGGATTGCCAGGCAAAGCTGGGACTTCCGGGTGATGCGGGCGCCGCCATTCTGGTAAATGCCGGAAATGCCAACGCCTTTACTGGTCGAAACGGCACAGACGCGGTGGCCGCCCTCGTGGATGCCACCGCGAGCGCGACCGGTTTGCCGGAGAACCGGATTTTTACAGCATCCACCGGCGTTATTGGTGAGCCACTGCCCCACGACAAGATCACCGCACATTTAGCGGACTTGGTGTCCAACCAGTCGCCGGACGCAATCGCGGATGCCGCTGCGGCCATCATGACAACGGACACCTACCCAAAGGGCGCAACGCAGTCCGTGGTCGTTGATGGGAACCCCATAAAGATAGCAGGCATCGCCAAGGGCAGCGGAATGATTGCTCCGGATATGGCAACGATGCTGGTGTACATCTTTACTGACGCCAAAATTGGACAAGCAGAACTGCAAGACCTGGTCAGACAGACGTCTGACGGTACCTTCAACTGTATTACCGTGGACAGCGATACCTCGACCTCAGACAGCCTGCTGGTTGCTGCAACAGGCGCCAGCGGTGTGGACGTGTCTGATGATGCCGGTTTTGCGAACGCACTGCACACCGTCATGTTAGACTTGGCGCACCAAGTTGTCCGCGATGGCGAAGGAGCGACAAAGTTCATCGAAATCGAAGTAACTGGTTGCACCGACGCGGACGCGGCCAAAACGCATGGCTTGTCCATCGCCAATTCTCCGCTCGTCAAAACGGCCATCGCCGGTGAAGACCCCAACTGGGGCAGGGTCGTCATGGCCGTTGGCAAATCCGGCGCAGCTGCGGACCGCGATTCACTATCGATCTGGTTCGGGGACACCTTGGTCGCAGAAAACGGCTGGGTCAGCGAGACCTACCGCGAGGAAGACGCCGCCGCCCATATGAAGGGTGATTGCATCTACATCCGCGTCGATTGTGGTATGGGATCCGGAAACGCCACGGTTTGGACCTGCGACTTGACCCACGGATACATTGACATAAACGCGGACTACCGATCGTGAAAACTGTTCTCGTTTCTGCTGTTGCGTTGATCGACGTTGACGGCCGCGTATTGATTGCTCAGCGTCCGGAAGGAAAGTCGATGGCTGGACTATGGGAGTTTCCGGGAGGAAAGGTCGAGCCGGGGGAAACTCCCGAGGTTGCCTTAATCCGCGAACTCCAGGAAGAGCTGGGAATTGACACCTGGCAATCTTGTCTGGCACCCCTTACTTTCGCGAGCCACAGTTACGACGACTTTCACCTCCTGATGCCACTCTTTGCCTGTAGGAAGTGGAACGGCGCGCCGCAATCCCGGGAAAATCAATCTTTGAAGTGGGTTCGACCAAAGGATTTGCGGGACTATCCAATGCCCGCAGCCGACCTGCCGTTGATCCCAATTCTAAGGGACTGGCTGTAACGTCCGGGAACAGTGTTCCAAAAATGTCGAAAAAAGAGACGTTTTTGTCATATTGTTGATGACATATTAACCTTCACATCTATAGTTGAGTCATAACTTTCTTTTTGGGGAGGAAAGTCATGCTACGCACAATTGCCATGGGCAGCGCCATTCTTATCCAGGGGATCTACGTCAGAACCCTTCCGGATGGACGTGTGACTGTCAAAGTCGACGGAGCTCACTACTCGGGAACTCCTGTTGCGCAAGCTGCCTAACGCGACAATCTGAAAAAAAGGGGACGGTGTTTCGCACCGTCCCCTTTTCTATTTGTATATGCGGTTTGTTTAGTCCAGCGTCCGCGTAATCTCTTCACGTTCGAAGATTTCGATCACATCTTGCGGACGAATATCGTCGTAGTTTTCGAACGCCATACCGCATTCTTGACCCGACTGAACCTCCGCCACTTCATCCTTGAAGCGTTTGAGGGTTTTTAGGGTACCTTCGTGGATAACCACGTTGTCCCGCAGCAAACGTACGCCAGCGGATCGACGTGCCACGCCTTCGGTCACCAGACAGCCGGCAACTTTGCCAACGCCAGATACTTTGAAGACTTCCTTGATTTCGGCATAGCCGATGAAGTTTTCGCGGATCTCTGCGCTCAGGAGGCCCGAAGCGGCGGCTTTCACATCATCCACAAGGTCATAAATGACCGAGTAGTAGCGAATCTCGACACCCTTCTGGTTTGCCGTGTTTCGGGCTGATGCGTTTGCACGCACGTTGAAGCCCATGATCGGCGCACCGGACGCTTCGGCAAGACCAACGTCGGTTTCGGTGATCGCACCAACGCCAGAGTGCAGCACACGAACGCGCACTTCGTCGTTCCCGATCTTCTCCATCGCTTGAACGATGGCTTCGGCAGACCCCTGCACGTCGGCTTTGACCAGAATTGGCAACTCGCTGACATTCTCGTCGGCTTTGGCATTCGCCATCAGCTGTTCAAGGGTTGTCGCCGCACCAGCCGCTGCACGTTTGTCCTTGGCCGCTTTCTCGCGGTACTCGGCAATTTCACGCGCCTGCGCTTCGGTCTCTGTCACGTTCAGCACGTCACCCGCTTCGGGTGTGCCGTTCAGGCCCAGAACCTCGACTGGAACCGACGGGCCAGCTTCTTTTACGCGATCGCCCTTGTCGTTGATCAGCGCACGGACTTTACCGTACTGCTCACCCACAACAAAGATATCGCCCTGGCGCAGCGTCCCGGTCTGAACCAGAACGGTCGCGACCGGGCCGCGACCCACATCAAGCTGCGCCTCGATCACTGCACCTTGGGCAGCACGATCAGGGTTAGCCTTCAGTTCCAGAATCTCGGCTTGCAGCGCGATGGCTTCCAACAGTTCGTCCAGGCCTTTTCCGGTGATCGCCGACACTTCGACGTCCTGCACTTCACCAGACATCTTTTCGACGATGACCTCGTGTTGCAGCAAATCGGTGCGCACCTTGTCCGGGTTCGCCTCGGGCTTATCACACTTGTTGATCGCTACGATCATCGGGACTTCGGCGGCTTTGGCGTGATTGATGGCCTCAACTGTCTGCGGCATCACAGCGTCATCTGCTGCGACAACCAGAACAACAATATCCGTTACCTGAGCACCGCGCGACCGCATCGACGTAAACGCCGCGTGGCCCGGTGTGTCGAGGAAGGACAGCACTGCACCGCCATCGGTTTTTACCTGATAGGCACCAATATGCTGCGTGATGCCGCCAGCTTCGCCAGCCACAACCTTGGCGTCGCGGATGGCATCCAGAAGCGATGTTTTACCATGGTCAACGTGGCCCATAATGGTGATGACCGGCGGGCGGCCCTGCAGGTCCTCGTCCTTGTCTTCAACCTCTTTGATCACGTCTTCCACATCGGCATCGGAAACCCGCTGCACCTTGTGACCGAACTCTTCGATGATAAGCTCTGCAGTGTCCGCGTCGATGGTCTGGTTCTGCGTAACCATCATGCCCATCTGCATCAGTGATTTCACAACATCGCCAACGCGTTCGGCCATACGGTTGGCCAGCTCGGACACTACGATGGCTTCGGGAAGCTGCACTTCGCGCACAACCTTTTCACGCTCGACTGAACCGCCCATGGCCTTTTGCCGTGCACGCTCCTGCTTGCGCTTCATGGCAGCCATGGACCGCTGGCGACCACCATCACCCGACAGGGCCTGGTTGAGAGTCAGCTTGCCCGACCGGCGTCCGCCATCGTCGCCACGGCCCCGGTTGTTGGGACGTTGTTCACGATCACGATCCGTCTTCCGCGGAGTGGACGCAGGTTGCGCCTGACGCTGTGCCGGCTTCGGCGCCTCGGCCGGGGCAGCAGCAGCGGCCTGAGCGGCAGCGGCAGCTTCGGCTGCCTTGCGCTTCTCTTCTTCTTCTTTGACTTTCAGGGCCTGTTCGCGTTCACGCTCAGCCTGCTCTTTGGCTTCGGCTTCGGCACGGCGACGCTCGCGTTCGGCCTCACGCGCCTTTTCCTCGGCTTCGCGTTTCGCGGCTTCTTCGACCTCACGTGCCTTGGCAGCTTGCACGGCCTTCAGGCGACGCTCCATCTCGGCATCAGAAATACCCGCCGGGCGACGGCTTGGATCACCAGCAGAACCACCACCAGCGCCAGCAGGTTTGGCAGCACCCGGCTTGGGCACCACAACGCGCTTGCGTTTGGTTTCGACGACGACATTCTTGGTCCGCCCGTGGCTGAAACTCTGTTTCACATTGCCCGGACGCGCGCCGCTGCGCAGACCCAAAGTCTTTTTCCCGTCAGTATCGCTCATAAAGCTCGTCTATCCTTCCCGGCGGCCCTTGCCGCCGTCATATTCGCGCACGCCGCGTAAACGGTTGGCTTCCTCTACAACACGTTTTGTGAGTCCACCAGAGGCGAGCGCCCCATGTATCACAGTTTGGCGGCCAAAGGCCAAACCCAACTCATCTGCCGTCAGACAGCCGATATACGTCCCAAAATGCGGCGTACTCAGCTTGGACTTACCCCTACCCGAACCATCGACTGCTTGAATCAGAACCTGCGCCTCTTCCATCTGGAGCATGTTCTTGACCTTCTCGTAGCCCGCAACGGCCCGCCCACCCTTGCGAGACAAGGCAATCAGGTCCACCACGCGCCGCGCCAATTGGCGTTCAACCTCATCAACCAGATCGTCTTGCACCTGCACGGATTGCTTGGCCCCCCGTGCAAACAACTTCTTCTTCACGGCCTGGTCCAAAGCCACCCGGTCCGCAGCGACATAAATACCACGCCCGGGCAGTTTGCCCGCAATGTCCGGCACGATTTGCGCATCCGGACCCACGACAAAGCGGATCAACCCATGCTTGGGTTGCACCTCGCCCGTGGCAATGCACTTGCGATCCGGCCCATCCGACCGATCCTTTGAGGCGCCACCGCGACTCATCAGGCCCACCCGAGGCCTGAGATCAGGCCTCGGCCTCCTCGGTTGCTTCTTCGCCGTCTTCGTCTGCTGCTTCTTCAGCTTCCAATTCGGCGGGATCAACCCAACCCAGCAGGATACGTGCCGTCATAACCAACTGCTGCGCCTCTTCCAGAGACACGTCGAAAGGCTCCAGAACACCATCGTCCTTATGACGTTCGCCATCGACGGTTGTCCAGCCACCGGCCAGTTCCCAGTCCGCGCAAGTCGCAAAATCTTCGAGGGTTTTGACGTCGTCCTTGGCCAGCGCCTCTACCATTTGGGGTGTGAGCCCATCGAATTCAATAAGGCTATCCTCGGCGCCCATCGACCGTGCATTGTCCAGCGCAGCCTTGGCTTGCGCTTCCAGAACGTCACGCGCACGCGCTTGCAGTTCTTCCGCCGTGCTTTCGTCCACGCCGTCGATGACCAGCAGTTCGTCCAGTTCGACGTAAGCCACTTCTTCGAGGTTGGTGAACCCCTCGGACACAAGAAGCTGAGCAAAGAATTCGTCCAGATCCAGCGTGTCCATGAACAGCTTGGTCCGCTGCTCGAATTCGGCCTGACGACGCGCCGATTCTTCGGCTTCGGTCATGATATCGATATCGAGGTTGGTCAGCTGAGATGCCAGACGCACGTTCTGACCACGGCGACCGATGGCCAAAGACAGTTGTTCTTCGGGCACGACCACTTCGATCTTGCCGGCTTCCTCGTCCAGAACCACTTTGCTGACTTCTGCGGGCTGCAATGCGTTCACAAGGAAAGTCGGCTGATCTTCATTCCACGGAATGATGTCGATCTTTTCGCCCTGTAGCTCGTTCACAACCGCCTGAACGCGAGAGCCGCGCATACCGACACAAGCACCGACAGGGTCGATAGAACCGTCATAGGAAATCACGGCGATCTTCGCCCGCGAACCCGGGTCGCGTGCAACGGCTTTGATCTCTATGATGCCGTCATAAATCTCTGGCACTTCCATCTTGAACAACTCGGCCATGAACTCGGGCGCCGTGCGGCTCAGGAAAATCTGTGGCCCGCGTTGCTCGCGGCGCACATCCTTGATGTAGCAGCGAATACGATCATTCGGGCGATACGATTCGCGCCCAATCTTTTCGTTGCGGCGCAGGATCGCTTCGCCTGCACCCACATCGACGATGACATTGCCGTATTCTTCACGCTTGACTAGCGCATTGATGATGGTGCCTGCACGATCCTTGAACTCTTCGTACTGACGGTCACGCTCGGCTTCGCGGACCTTTTGCAGAATCACCTGCTTGGCGGACTGAGCAGCAATGCGGCCCATCTCAACCGGGGGGACTTCCTCGACAAAGGTGTCACCAACTGCCGGGTTCTCCATGTACTGCTTGGCCTGCTCAACCGTGAACTCGGCCTGATAGTTTTCCAGCTCTTCCTCTTCGACCACTGTGCGGACGCGGGTAAAGGTCGCCTTACCGGTCTTGCGGTCGATAGACACACGAATGTCCATCTCGGCCCCATAGCGGGACTTGGCCGCACGGGCGAGGGATTCTTCCATCGCCTCGACCACCAGACCGGGGTCGATCATCTTTTCGCGCGCAACGGCTTCTGCGGTTTGCAGAAGCTCAAGCTGGTTTGCAGATGTAATGGCCATCAGCGGTCCTCCTCTGACCCTTCGGTCTGAATCTCGTCAAAATTGTCTTCGTTCAACACGCCCGCGGCTTTGCGTTGGCGCAGCATTTCCTTGATCAGCTCGTCGGTCAGGACCAGCTTGGCATCACTCAACCACTCGAACTTGAGGCCGATGGTGATCTCTTCGCCGTTCCCACCGCCGGGAACGTTGATCAGCACCTCATCATCCTCGACACCTGCCAGCACGCCCTTGAAGCGGCGGCGGCCGTCAATCAGTTCATCGGTTTCAAGCTTCGCCTCGTAGCCCTCGAACATGTCGAAGTCCTTGAGGCGCGTCAGCGGACGGTCAATGCCAGGCGACGACACTTCGAGTGTATAGGCATCCAATATAGGATCCTCGACATCCAACGTCGCGCTGACTGCGGTAGAGATCGCACCGCAATCGTCGACCTCGATCCCGCCATCGGGCTTGTCCGCCATAATCTGCAGCGTCGTCTCCTTGCCGCTCATCAGCCGAATGCGCACCAGCTCATAGCCCAGATCCTCGATCACCGGAGTGATGATCTCGGCCAATCTGCGATCGATGGCTGCTTTGGCGATCAGGTCGTTGGTCATAGTGTCCAAGCACAAAAAAACGGGCGCGCGGCCCGTCGATGTTTCCCGGTGGAGCGTTGGGTTTGGACCCCAGCGCGCCGCTGTTGAAAGGCATATACGCATGAGGGGGTGAGTCTGCAAGCCCCATGCGGTTTAGCTCAGGCCATCCACCATCGTTCCGCCATGCGCAGGTTGTCCAGTGGCCAGGATTTTCCGACTGTTACGGGCACGGTGACCGAGCGGCTTGCGATATGCGTTGGGGAGTGAGCGTTGGGCAGCGTCTGAAAATCGCGCGGGTCGGCATAGTCATCCAAGAAGATGACGTCGGCCACATCCACCAACCCATCACGCAGCGCCTCACCTCGTACACTGTCCGCACTGAATTGAACGAACTCCACGCTGTCGAACCAACCTGCGTTCTGCTTCCAGTGGTTTTGCACGCGGGTGCCAATGAAGTGACGGCTGTCATCGAGCTTCTGGACTTGGTACATTCCGGTTCCCGTGGCACCGCGCACCTCGAACCCCGGTTGCGCCAACAGATAGGGCAAGCTGGGGTTGGGCGTGTCCAAAGTGATCTGAAGGGTCAGCGGGTCCAATACCTCAGACTCCCAGATCAATCCTGATATAGCCGACGCATCAAACGCGCTGCCATCGTGGAATGTTACACCCTCCCGCAGACCGAACTGCCACACGCGTGCCTCTGCATCAGACGACCATTCTGTCGCCAACTCGCCCCGCAATGTGCCATCCGCCGCGATCTCTGTCAGATTATCAAAGACCGTCGCCGCAACCGCCTGATCAAACAATTCAGGCGACAAAGCCGCCCGCAAACGCCCACCCCGTTGCGGCAGCGCCGACGCGCCGGTCGCCGTCAGCAAAGCGGCGGCAGCACCGGAAGCAAAAAGCGCGCGGCGGTCGATCCGGGTCATTTTCCTGCAATCCTGTCCATAGTGCGCACCAGTTCAGCCGAAATCCCCGGTTCAGACAAGGCATGACCCGCATTTCGGATCATTTTCAACTCGCCCATCGGCCATGCCTGCGCCAACGCATACGCACTGTCGGGCGGACAGATCATGTCGTATCGGCCTTGCACGATGGTGCCCGGAATATGCTTGATCCGCCCCGCATGGGCGAGAATCTGACCGTCAAAGTCCAGAAACCCGGCATTGGTGAAATAGTGATTCTCAAGTCTAGCAAAAGCGCGTGCATAGTCCCCCGGCGCTTCACCCCCAGATCCGGAAGAATGGATCGACGCCAACGCATTCTCCCATGCAGACCATGCACGGGCAAAACGCGTTTCCAACGCAACATCCCCCGAAAACAGGCGCCTGTTGTAAGCGCCGATCAGATCGCCCCGCTCGTCTTCAGGGATTAAACCTTCGAACCGCGCCCACACCTCCGGCCAGAACTTGCCTGCCCCGCCTCCATAGAACCAATCCAGCTCGGCCTGGGTCATCAGGAAGACGCCCCGCAAAACCAGGTTGCGGACACGTGACGGGTGCGCCTCAGCATAGATCAGGGCGAGTGTCGCACCCCAACTGCCGCCAAAGACAATCCAGGCGTCAATATCCAGCGTTTTGCGAATCATTTCGATGTCATCGACGAGATGCCATGTCGTGTTGTTCATGACAGAGGCATGCGGACGGGACCGGCCGCAGCCACGTTGATCGAACAGAATGACGCGGTAGTGCTCGGGGTCAAAATATCTCCGCATCGCCGGGCTGCACCCGCCACCGGGGCCGCCATGCAGAACGACGACGGGCACACCATCTGGATTGCCGCATTGCTCGACATAAATCCGGTGTCCCTGCCCAACTTCGAACATCCGTTGGTCGTAGGGGTCCATAGGCGGATACAGATATTGTACCGCGCGCTTTTGATCGCTGTGTTTGTCCATTACTGACCTACATAGGGCTTGAGAGCCACATGAGCATACGGAGACGCAAATGCAAACGCATCAAACCACCGTTGACCCGTCAGAAATCGCAAAATTCGAGGCGATGGCAGCGGAATGGTGGGATCCGAACGGGAAATTCAAGCCGCTGCACATGCTGAATCCGTGCAGGTTGGACTACATCACGACCCAGATCGCAGCAGAGTTTGATCGAGATCTGACATCATCACAGCCGTTCGAAGGTTTGCGAATCCTTGATATCGGTTGTGGTGGTGGTTTGCTGTCAGAACCTATGGCGCGGCTGGGCGCGGAAGTTGTTGGGGCCGACGCCGCGGAACGCAACATCCCGGTGGCACAGGTGCATGCCGAGCAATCGGATTTGACCATCGACTATCGCCACACCACAGCCGAGGATATGGCCGCTGCCGGTGAACAGTTCGACGTCGTTCTGAATATGGAAGTGGTCGAGCACGTGGCCGACCCCCTCAGCTATCTGACCGCGTGCCGCCAGCTTTTGAAGCCAGGCGGGCTGCATATCTGCTCGACCATCAACCGGAATCCAAAATCCTATCTGATGGCAATCATCGGGGCTGAGCATGTTATGCGCTGGCTGCCCAAGGGTACACATGAGTGGAACAAGTTCATTACCCCCGACGAACTGTTTGATCTGATGCGGAACGCGGGCCTCGACCCTGTGGATCGCAAGGGGTTCATCTTCAATCCGCTGACCTGGGGATGGAAATTGTCGGATACCGATCTGAGCGTGAACTACGTTACGGCCAGCCTTAATCCGGCTTAGGTTTCTTGGCCAACTGTTCGCGCAACTGACGCAGAATGGGCAGCGTGGCGCGCACGCCGTCCTCACCCAACTGATCAATCACGTCGCCCACCATGGGGGCGATTGCGCTCAGCGCCTGATCGCGGGCACGCCGCCCCGCAGGGCTGATGGCGATCATCTTGCGTCGCGCGTCGTCCCAATCTGGGCGAATATGAACATAGCCCGCCCACTCCAGACGGCTGAGCGTGTTTGTCATCGCACCGCGCGTGACGTTGAACGTCTCGGCCAGTTGCGCGGGGCTGCGTTCACCCTCGTGCCAGGCCAGGTGGTTCAGTACGGAAAAGTGGGAAATCTCCATCCCCTTGGGCAACACGCGGCTCAGGCGGTTGCGGACCATCTGGTCTGCCGCCAACACCTCGCTGAACAGCGAAATGGCCAGTGCTTGTTTTTCCGTGCTCATGCGCCATCAGGGGCCCTCGAACGAACGCGCGTTTTCCCGTGAAGGGATACGGCGGCGGGCCTCGGCCACCTTTTCCAAGTCCAGATCGAAGACATAAACGCCGGGGGCGGTCCCTGCGTCAAGTATGACCTCACCCCATGGATCGACCACCAAGCTATGCCCGTAGGTGTCGCGTGTTTTGTTCAGGGCGCTGGAATGCGTGCCTGTTTGGGCGGGTGCGATCACCCAAGCCCCGCCTTCGATCGCGCGCGCCCGCAACAAGCTGTGCCAATGGGCCGCACCAGTGACGGGTGAGAAAGCCGCCGGAAAGGTCAGAATGTGTGCCCCCGCCGTAACCAGAGCATCCGCCAATCTGGGAAAGCGCATATCGTAGCAAATGGCCATTCCCACCGCGCCAAAGTCCGCTTTGGCCAATACAGCGCGGGTGCCAGGTTGGTATCCCGCCGACTCTTGGAACGTCTCTGTGTTGTTGATCGCGACATCGAACATATGAATTTTGTCGTAGTGCGCGATTATGTCCCCGCGGGGACAAATCAGGAAAGAACGGTTTAACAACCGTTTGTCTTCCGTACCACTCTTAAGCCCGAGCGATCCGATTAGAATGTGTACACCGTTTTGCTTGGCCAGATCACGTAGGGCACCAAGGGTCGGGTCGTCATCCTGATGGTGCAGAACATCATGCTGATGCGTGCGGCTTGTGCTGACGCAGTTCGTGACCTCTGGCGTCAGGATGAACTCTGCACCCATATCAACAGCCTGCTGCACCATCTGAACAGTCCGGGGCAGGTTCGCCACCGGATCGTCAGATACATTCAGCTGCAGCAGCGCCGTTTTCATTTATGCAGCGAGCAACGGGTCAAGCTTGCCCTCACGCTCAAGCGCATAAAGATCGTCACAGCCACCGACATGGGTATCGCCGATAAAGATCTGCGGCACGGTCCGTCCGCCATTAGCCCGCTGAATCATTTCAGTCTTGCGCTTGGGTTGTGCGAGCACGTTGATTTCCGAGAATGCGACACCCTTTTCCTTTAGCAGACGCTTCGCGGCGTGGCAGAATCCGCACAGGGGCGATGTATAGATTTCAACAGCTTTCATGGCGCAGGTCCTTTTGGCCCATATTTCGAGTTGCGGCGTATTTAGGCATCTTTTGCAACTCGTGCCAGTACAGCGACGCACACCTCGGTTGCACCTGCCGCACGGCAAGCTTCAGTGCAAGAGGCCAATGTTGCACCGGTTGTCATCACATCATCAACCAGAATGACGGGCCGGTTTAGGATGCGATGCCGGCGACGGGCAGAGACCCAGATTGCGCCGTTCAGGATGTCCGCCCGTTCTCCCTTGGTCTTGCCATCAAGGGATGGCGTGCGGCGCTGGCGTTCTAACAAATCCGGACAGTGCTCAAGCCCAGTCATCGAAGACAAGTGCGCGGCAATGAGGGCAGACTGATTGTAGCGCCTTTTGACCAACCGCATCCAATGAAGCGGCACCGGAGCGATCAATGCGTTTTCGGGGGCCACTTCAACCACGGACGGACGCATCCATCCGGCAGCAGATTTGGCAATTTCCTGGCGGTCTCCGTGCTTGAGTTGCAAGACGAGCTTACGGCCCATGCCGGTATAGATCAGGGCGGCGCGCCCATGTTTCCAAGGCTTTGGCGCTCGCAAGCAATCGTCGCAATACACCACTTCATCCTGCTTCGAACCGGGTAAAGGTGCACTACAGGAGTCGCACATTGTGCCACCGACAAATGTGGTTTTTCCCCAGCACGCGCCGCACAGGCCAAAGTCGCTGTCGACCATGTCTCCGCACCCCAGACAGCGCGGAGGATAGATTGCCGTCAGCGTCGTTTGTAAAAGCCCCATTCCTGTCCTACCTATCCCGCCATGACGCAACCGACCCCATTGACCGACTTACGGGCGTTGATCCGCAACCGCGCCCGTGCAGACACCTCAGCCTTGTTCTTGCAGGAAGCAGCACGGGACGAGGTCGAGGATCGAGTTGCGATGGTTAACAAATCCTTTTCATCTGCTGGGATCGTGGCTGCATTTCCGGATTTGTGGCAGGGACGCCTGGCAAACGCGCGGGTTGTGGGGGAGTCCGATATTCTTCCCTTCTCACAGGGTGAACACGATTTGTTGATCCATAGCCTTGGTCTGCATTGGGCAAACGACCCGGTGGGACAACTGATTCAGTGCCGGCGCGCACTGCGTCCGGACGGACTGTTTTTGGCCGTGGCTTTGGGCGGTCAGACACTGCATGAGTTGCGCACATGTCTTGCCGAGGCCGAGATCGCAGAAACTGGTGGGTTGTCGCCGCGGGTCGCGCCGATGGCCGAAGTGCGGGACCTTGGCGCACTGCTGCAGCGCGCGGGATTGGCTTTGCCCGTTGCAGATACCGTCCCGCTGCGAGCCGAGTATCGGTCGATGTGGCACTTGATGCATGACCTGCGTGCCATTGGCGAGGCCAACGCACTGACCGCGCGGTCACGGTCTTCCACCCGAGCAGGTATTCTGAAACGCGCTGCAGGTATTTATGAAACCGCCTTTCCAGGGGCAGATGGCGGGATCATGGCAAGCTTCGAATTGATTGTTCTGACTGGCTGGGCGCCCGATGATAGCCAGCAAAAGCCGCTACGTCCTGGATCGGCACAGGCGCGACTGGCAGACGCACTTCGGACGGACGAAACGTCGCTGCCAGATTGACCTGTAGGCAAAACCGTTTATCTGAGGCGCATTGCAGACTAGGATGTGACCCAGATGCTCGACACCAGCAAGACCGCGACCCGCCCGACACACGCGGCGGACGACCATCCGGCCATTCCCCCCGCCCGCGTGGGTATCCTGCTTGCCAACCTTGGGACACCGGACAACTACGACTACTGGTCAATGCGCCGCTACCTCGGCGAGTTCCTGTCAGACAAGCGTGTCATCGACTACAGCCCATGGATTTGGCAGCCGCTTTTGCAGCTGATCATATTGACCAAACGCCCGTTTTCATCCGGCGCGGCGTACAAGTCGATCTGGAACGAAGAGGCAGGCGAAAGCCCTCTGATGACCATCACCAAGGATCAGACGTCCAAGATCAAAGATGCCATGCACGCGCAATATGGCGACCAGGTTATGGTTGATTTTTGTATGCGCTACGGCAACCCATCAACCAAATCGAAGGTACGTGAGATGGTTGAAGCCGGGTGTCAAAAGATCTTGTTCTTCCCTTTGTACCCCCATTACGCCGGTGCAACGTCTGCAACGGCGAACGACCAATTCTTTCGCGCGCTGATGGAGGAAAAGTGGCAACCGACGACGCGAACGGTTGAGCCATATTTCGAGCATCCGAAGTATATTGAGGCATTGGCCCAGTCCATCGAACGGGTTTATGGCGAGTTGGATACGCGCCCGGACATTCTGGTTTGCAGCTACCATGGGGTGCCGCTGCGGTATTTGATGGAAGGCGACCCGTATCACTGTCAGTGCCAGAAAACGACCCGTCTGCTGAAAGAGCGGCTGGGTTGGCAAGACACTGAGATCACGACCACGTTCCAGTCTAAATTCGGTCCGGAAGAGTGGCTGAAGCCGTACACGGTCGAAGAGGTGGCGCGGCTTGCCGAGACAGGCAAGAAAAACATAGCAGTATGCGCGCCTGCATTCTCGGCCGATTGCATTGAAACGCTTGAAGAGATCAATGAAGAGATCAAGGAAAGCTTCGAAGAAGCAGGCGGCGAGGAGTTTACCTATATTCCGTGTCTAAATGATGATGATGCGCATATTGATGCACTCAGCACGGTTATCCGGGAAAACTTGCGAGGTTGGCTGGACTAAGTCCGCTTCCCTTCAAACAAAAAAAGGCGGCTCAGAACGAGCCGCCTTTTTAATGATGTTAGTCCGGCAATTAGTCGGAAACAGCAGCCGCTACGACGATCAGCAGAAGCAGGGGCAGGATGATCCCGCCTGAGGAGCTTTGCGTCTCTTCAACGATTACGGGTGCTTCGATGATCGGCTCAGCAGGAGCGCCGGCGAATGCGGTCGAAGCAGCAGCAGTCAAAGCAGCAGCGAGAACGAGTTTTTTCATATTAACCTCCAGTTACGCGCACCAACAATTATCGTTGGAACGCACCCAAGACTTACCTCGTGAGTCTCTGTAAACAGCAATACAGGGCGATTGCAAACCATGTTTCAGGGACTTAGCCGCCGATCCGCTCCAATGTCGTCAAATTAGCAACACTTGCGTTCCGACATTCGCCATTTCGTACAACTCTTCGATATGTTCGTTGTACAAACCGATACAGCCGTTCGACGATTTGCGACCAATCTTGCGCGTATCATGAGTGCCGTGGATTCTGTAGTACGTCCAGCTTAGGTGCAATGAACGTGTGCCCAACGGATTTTGAGGACCCGGTCCAATATAGTCTGGCCACTCGGGGTTCCGTTTTTTCATGGACGGCGTTGGACGCCAATCCGGCTTGGGATCCTTGAGGATCACACGGGTACGGCCGCGACGGGTCAGGTCTTCGGTCAGTGGTACGCTGGAAGGGTAGAGCTTGTAGACTGTCTGCTCTTCGTTCCAGTAGTGCACTGCGCGGCTATCGATATCGACAAGAATCGCACCATTGCGCAAGTTGTCGAAGTAAGGCCGCCAGTCCAGGGAACGGAAGCTGGAGATGTTTCGCCGTGCAGACAGACTCGGATCGCGCGATGCTTGGCCAGCGGGAATATCCTGGGCCAACGCAGGCGCGCCGATCAGTGCGGCCGAGCCAGCCAAAAAAGCGCGCCGACTTGGTGTATTAAACGAATTCTTGGACATTGAATGCCTCTCCGGTGGTGTAATCCTGCCAATCGGCGGAAGAATATTGCCTGAAAGTCGCAGTCGCAAATCAAACAGATGTCATCACGCAGCATCACGCCGATGTGGGTTTGTAATGCAACGTTCAAGCCGCTATCGAGTTAAAAACAACAAAGATGATGTGCAGGAACAATGCGAATTCTCTCGGTCCTTCTGGTCGCTCTTCTTTCTCTTGCGGCTTGTACAACGCCAAGTGCACCAACACTGGATGATGATGGGCGTTCAGCACCCAAACTCTACCGTATCCGCAGCGGCGATACGGCGAAACTCCAGTTCCGTATGCTGGACTCAGTCAACGCATTGCGCAGCGCACAGGGCGCAGCAGCCGTTGAGCTTGATCCTCAATTGAATGCTGCTGCTGCGACGCACTCGCGGGATATGTCTTTGCAGAACCGTCCGTGGCACTTCGGGTCCGATGGTTCATCCCCGATCGATCGCCTGCAGCGCGTCGGCTACACTGGAAGCCTTGTCGGCGAAAACATCTCGGAAACCTATGAGACCGAGCTTGAGACCCTGGCCGCATGGATGGAGCAGCCCGATACGCGCCGCACGATCCTGTCCCCACAGGCACGGGACATGGGATTCGCCTGGTTCCAGGAGAGAAATGGCAAGATCTGGTGGACCATGGTGATGGGCAACCCGTCCAACACACCCCTGATCCCGGCGGCGAACCCGTCTGCTTCGCGTCTTGTGCCACCTGATCCTGAAGAGACTGCCATCGGCGAAACGGACGAGGGTGCTGTGATCATCACAACACCTGCGAGCTAAGTTCCGCTAGGGGTTGATCTGGATTGGCGTGCCATTGCGGACCATGGCGTAAACATCTTCCATCTCGCGGTTGGGAACCGCAATGCAGCCCCATGTCCAGTCGCTACGCCGCCGCTTGAAGGGGCTGGATTCGCCGTGAATGAAGATGTCACCACCCGGCGGTTTTCCAAGTGCCGCGGCTTCTGCGCGGTCGCGCTCGTTGGGATACGAAATACCCAGTGAAAGATGGAACTGACTGTTCGGGTTTCGCCGGTCAATAAGGTAGGTGCCTTCGGGCGTGCGCCCATCCCCTTCAAAGAACTTGTCGCCGATTGGCGCAAATCCAAGGTCTATGACGTAGTCCTTCAGGACTTTGTCATCGTGCAAAAGGTACATGCGCCGCGCTTCTTTATTCACCACGATATAGGTGACGTCCGGGCCGCTATATGTTCGAAATTTGCTTGGAGAAGAACAGGCGCCCAGCGACATAGCTGCGGCCCCACCCATCATTAGATGTCTGCGCTTCATGATAGTCCTGTCCCAATGGAATGTTTTTTGTTTGCAGTGAAAATACCACGGTTTGCGCCAGCTCGCCTAGACGGTTTTTGCCCGTATAGATCACCAGACTGTGATCATTTGTCTTTCAACTGGGCTTCAATTGCATCCAGACGCTTCAGCACTTCGTCCCGATAACTATCCGTCGCCGCATTGCTTTCCTCGGCATGGGCATCCTGCATCGAATTGACGATCAGACCCACCAACAGGTTCACCACGGCAAAGGTCGTAACCATGATAAAAGGCACAAAGAACATCCAGGCATACGGATAAACCTCCATCACCGGACGGACGATGCCCATCGACCATGATTCAAGCGTCATGATCTGAAACAGCGAATAGGCACTCAGGCCCAGATCACCAAACCAATCCGGAAAACTGCTGGCGAACAGCTTGGTAGCCATGACTGCGCCGATATAGAAGATCAACGCCATCAACAAAAACACGCTGCCCATGCCGGGCAGGGCGGTCACAAACCCTTCGACCACACGCCGCAGGCTGGGCGCGACCGAAATCACACGCAACACCCGCAAGATGCGCAGCGCCCGCAAAACAGACAGGCCGCCTGCATTTGGCACCAGTGCGATCCCAACAATGACGAAATCAAATACGTTCCATCCATTGCGGAAAAAGCGGCCGCGATACGCAATCAGTTTGGCAATGATTTCAGCTGTGAAAATGCTCAGACATGCCTTGTCGATGGTCACAATCAATCCGCCCGCGACCGACATCGCTGTCTCTGATGTCTCAAGCCCAAGCGTTATGGCGTTCAGGATGATGATCGCGATGATGGTGTTCGTAACACGCGGGCTTTCCAGCCAACGAGCGAGGGCGGTGCGGTCCATTGTGCTCTCCTTCACGCGGCGATATGGGCCAAACGGAAGGCACCGACAAGTTCCACATGGGCAGACCAGCGGAACTGGTCCACCGGTTGCACCCGATCCAGCACATATCCAGCGTTGCACAAAGTTTCGGCATCACGCGCAAAAGTCTGAGGGTTGCAGGAAACATGCGCGATCACGGGCACTTGCGCGGCCGCCAGCTCAGCGATCTGCGCGACGGCCCCAGCCCGAGGCGGGTCAATCACAACTGCATCGCAGCGGGCAAGCTCATCCGGTAAAAGAGGACGGCGAAACAGGTCGCGAGCTTCGGTTGTGACCCGCTTGAGCCCTCGTGCCTGCCGCCAACCTGCATCAAGGGCTGCAATCATATCAGTCGATCCTTCGACTGCATGCACCTCGGCATTTTCTGCGAGGGGCAATGCGAAGGTACCGCATCCGGCAAAAAGGTCTGCAACTGATTTGGCGGGCCCAACAATTTCTTTAACCAAATCCGTCAGTATTCTTTGTCCGTGTTCGGTGGCCTGAAGGAATGCGCCCGCCGGCGGAACAACCTGCGCTTTTCCCACCCTTTGCGCAGGGGGGACGCGCATACCGATCAATTCGTCGTCCCAAGTCAGTCGAGCCAGACGATACTGTTCACAAAGTGCAGCCAATGCGCTTCGCAGTGGGCCATCCAGCGGCTTGCCCCCTGAAACAGCCGCGTCCAAACCTTCCAGACTGTCGGTGACAGTCACGGCCAGCGCCGCTTTTCGACTGGCTCCAGCGACGGCCAAATCTTCAGACAGCTTCAGCCCAGCCAAGAGCGCGGGCGTTACAAGACTGCAGTTTGGGACCGGAATGATGGCGTCAGATTTACGAGCATGGAAACCGGCCATGGCCCCTTTTTTTGTCCGACGCGCCGCAAAGACTGCACGGCGTCGCGATCGGTCAGCGGATGTTACGGTTTGTCGAACATCAGTCTCTAATCCGTGTTTTTTCAATGCAGAAACAACGATGTCACGCTTCCAATCCGCCACGAGCCCATCACTTGCATGCTGCATCTGACAGCCGCCACAGGATCGGAAATGAGGGCAGGGCGGTGACACGCGGTCCGGCGATGGTGTCTCGATCCGAGGCTCGGCCAGCTGTGCCCCATCCAATGTTCCCGTCACCACCTCACCCGGCAGAGCGAGGGGGACAAAGATCGGGCCTGACGCGATACCATCGCCCTGCTGGCCAAGTCGTTCAATTGTTACCGTTTTCATGTGCGGTGGCCTAAATCGTGTCGTTGCTTTGCAAAAGCCCTATTCCGCAGCACGCGTGCTGATAAAACCGCCCGACTGACGCTGCCAATAACGGGCATATAGCCCACCTTTCGCAAGCAGCGTGTCATGCGGTCCTTCTTCAACGATGCGGCCTTGATCCATGACGATAATCCGATCCATCTCGGTCAAGGTTGACAGACGGTGGGCAATGGCCAGCACAGTCTTGCCTTCCATCACACGGGACAGGGCCGCCTGTATCGACGCCTCAACCTCGCTGTCAAGCGCACTGGTCGCTTCGTCCAGCACCAGGATCGGCGCATCTTTCAGGATGGCCCGAGCCAAGGCGATGCGCTGGCGCTGACCGCCCGAGAGCTTCACACCACGCTCACCAAGATGAGCATCATACCCAGTGCGTCCCTTGTGGTCCTGCAAATCAAGGATGAAGTCGTGCGCCTCTGCCTTCTTGGCGGCGGCGATCATGTCATCTTCGGACGCGTCAGGGCGACCATACAGAATGTTGTCACGCGCGGATCGATTGAACATGGCCGTTTCCTGCGTGACCATGCCGATATTGTGCCTCAGGCTGTCCTGGGTCACGTCGCTGATGTCGTTCTCATCGATCAGCACTTTGCCTTCTTCTCCGTCGTAGAGACGCAAAAGAAGCGACACGAGTGTGGATTTGCCTGCACCTGATGCACCTACAATTCCGACCTTTTCACCGGCGGCAATATGCATGTTGATATCAGTGATCCCGCCCGTTTTCCGTCCGTAGGAAAAACCAAGATGATCAAAGCGGATTTCGCCCCGCACGTCAGTAAGTGGCTGAGCGTCCGGCGCATCTTGCACGCGGGTACGGGGCGTCAGGGTGCGCATCCCATCCTCGACCTCGCCCACGTTAGAATAGATCGCCATGAGCGTGAAACTGACCCATCCGGTCATCTGCGCAATACGGATCGCGATGGCGCCCGATGCAACGATATCTCCGGGTGTCGCGATCCCTTGTCGCCACATCAGGATCGTGCCGCCCAACAGGAAGACGGGCAACAGACCCGCGAGAGTCATCAAGGCAAAGCGAAACCCTGCAGACAATATACCGAAATCGACAGAGGTTTTGCGGAACCGCCCCATGGCGCCCAGCGCTGCCTGATCCTCGTGATCATCGTGGGCGAACAGCTTGACTGTTTTTATGTTGGTAATCGTGTCCACGACCTGACCGGACACCATGGCCCGCGCTGACGCGCGGGCAGCCGACCGCTTTCGAATTCGCGGCAAATACCATCGGATGAGCGAGAAATACGCAACGAGCCAAATGGCGAAGCCAATCGCAACCCGCCAGTCGATGGCAAGCAGCAAAAGGATGGACCCCAGCAGTGACGCGAGCGCAAAGGCCACCACGTTAATGAATTCAGATACGATATCCGTCACCGCGCGCGCGGCCTGCATCTGCTTTTGCGCAATGCGCCCGGCAAAATCGTCATCAAAAAATGTGACGGACTGACCCAATGTCCAACGGTGCAAACGCGACAGAACGAGCGGGTTTACATTCGGCTGAACAATGATTGCGTTCGTGGCCGCGCTGAGCCCGAACAGGATCGGACGCGCAACCAGAAAAAATGCCAATGCACCTGCCAAAAGACCGATGTTGGAGACAGAAAAGAAGCCATCAGGGCCTAACTGAACCGTCGCGTCGATCACCATACCCAGAATCAACGCCGTGCCCGCCTCCAGCGCGCCTGCGGCTGCTGAACAGAATGCGGCGAGCCAAAGCGCTGGCCAAGCGCCAGATATGCACCAGCGCAGGAAGGGCCACAACGTCTGTGGCGGTGGTCCTTCTGCTCTTCGAAAAGAGTCTATCCAATTGGAAATCTTCACTCTGCTGCCTCGGTCGCCAGGAACCCGCCGGATTGGCGTGCCCAGAGATCTGCATATAGGCCACCCTGAGCCAAAAGCGCGTCATGTGATCCGTCTTCTACGATTTCACCATTATCAAGAACCAGGATGCGATCCATTTCGGCAATGGTGGACAGACGGTGCGCAATCGCGATCACCGTTTTATCTTCCATCATCTGGTAGAGGGTGTCCTGAATGGCTGCCTCAACCTCGCTATCAAGCGCACTTGTCGCCTCGTCCAACACTAGGATCGGTGCATTCTTGAGGATGATGCGGGCCAAGGTGATGCGCTGACGCTGACCACCCGACAGCTTCACACCCCGCTCGCCGACTTGCGCATCATATCCCGTGCGACCCTCCGGGTCGGCAAGATCAAGAATGAATTCGTGCGCCTGAGCCTGACGGGCGGCTTCCAGCATCTCCTCCTCCGTCGCGTCGGGGCGGCCGTAGAGGATGTTGTCACGCACCGAGCGGTGCAAAAGCGAACTGTCCTGCTGCACCATACCGATGTTCAGGCGCAGGCTGTCCTGGGTCACCTTGGCGATGTCCTGCCCGTCGATGGTGATATGCCCATCTTCGGCATCGTAGAAACGCAAAAGCAACTTGACGAGAGTCGACTTGCCTGCACCAGATCGTCCAACCAGTCCAACTTTTTCACCGGGGTGAATAACAGTCGAGACCGCTTGCAACCCACCGCTGCCGCGCCCGTAGTGGTGCGTCAAACCGTGCAAGGCAATCTCGCCCCGGGTCAACTCCAGCGATTTAGCGTTTGGCGCGTCCACAAGGGTAACGGGCTGAGCAATCGTTTCCATCCCCTCAGAAATGATACCAAGGTTCTGTACCAGCGATGTCATGGCCCACATGATCCAATAAGTCATGTTGTTGAGCCGCAGCGCAATTGTCAGAGCGGCGGCCACCATCCCCTCGGTCGTGAATCCACCAATCCACAGCCAGATCGCAAGCCCGCCCATGGACACGATCATGGCGGCGTTCAGGACGGTCAGACACACATCCATTTTCACGACAATGCGCATCTCTTTCATGAACGTTTGGCGCGCGTTCTCGATAGCGTCTTTGGCATAGTCGACCTCGCGATCATGATGGGCGAACATTTTGACCGAGTGGATGTTGGAGTAGCTGTCGACAACCCGACCGGTGATTGCGCTGCGCGCATCCGAACTGGCCTTGGCTGCGGGGCCTGCACGGCGGATGACCCAGCGTAGTAAAAGCAGATACCCCACAATCCAGAAGATCAACGGCAGTGCCAGCCACAGATCGAAGCTCATCAACAAGATGACGGCACCAATGACCGACACCGCAAAGAATGACCCGGCATCAAGCACCTGGAACATCGCCTCGCCCGTCGCAGGTGGCGTTTGCATGATACGGTTGGCGATGCGTCCAGCAAAATCATCCTCAAACCAGCCGACCGACTGGCGCAGCACGTGCCTGTGTGACCGCCAACGGATAAGCGTGCCAAGGTTGGGCAAAAGCGTGTTGTGCAGCAACGCCACATCGACAAAACCCATGACAGTGCGCAGCACGAGAACCCACAGGGCGACAAGTGTGAACTCAAGGCCATATTCCGGAATGATCATCTCTGGCGTACCCTGTGCGAGCAGGTCCACGATACGTGCCACATACCAGATCAGCAGGATTTCCCCGAATGCCACCACCGTGCTGAAGACAAAGGTGATGGCGATCACCGCCCGGAATGGCCTCAGATACTCGCGCAGAAACGGCCACAGTTTGGTCGGCGGCGTGTCGTTTTCAGCGTAGGGAAGATAAGGATCGACGAGCGATTCAAAGAACTTGAACATGACGGGTTCCGCAGAATTTTAGTGCAATAGGCATGTGACACGGGCGATGGCCCGGCGCGTCACGAAGGACAGTCAGCGACGATCAGGCGTCGTTCCAGGTTCCTAGTACCATCTTGCACTCCATCAGGTTCTTACATGACATAGCGTCCGGTCTGTGAATTGTCACGGGTGCAACAGGTCATGTTTTGATTTTGATAAGTCAGAATCGAGCCAGACCCGTTTCAACGCTTTAAGTTCAGCGCCCAGCGCAGGACCGCTGAGATGCGGTAAATCACTGGCGGAAATCGGAAAAACAGTACCCGCGCCAGTTGCAATATCATCGATTTGCGCAGGCGTAACAGAGGCGTTTCCATAGGCGGACCGAAGCAGAAACGCGCCCCGACCCGCGTCCAAACCACCGATATGGCCCACCACTTTTGCGCTGCCTGTCATGGTGGACAATGCGCGGATCGAATCGAGATGACGTTGATTACGCCGGGATAAACGCAGGCGCTCTTGCACTTCTGAACCACCCAAAGCCACGAGGCGTGCAATGGGATCAATCGGGGCTTTCACCAGCTGCTCCAGATGAACCAAGGGGCCCACAAAAGTGGGATCAGACCCCGGTAGAATTCGCGCCAGAACACCTGTTTGCCGCATGACCGACAAGGCCGGAGCAGGATCAGGCGCACCCAGCAGTTTCAGCATCTCGGATCCAACCCGTTCAGCCGACAAGCTCTCGAGGCCCTCCAGGTTATCGGCGATGCCTGACAGCGCGTCAGCATCCCAGGCAGCATCTGCGGGGGCGTATTGCGCGCTGAAGCGAAAAAAGCGAAGCGTGCGCAAATAATCTTCGCGAATGCGCTGTGCTGCATTCTCAATGAACCGAACACGCCCATCATAGGCGTCCTGCAAACCACACACCGGGTCAGAAATCTGACCATGGCGATCTGCGTATAGCGCATTCATGGTAAAATCGCGTCGGCGCGCATCTTCTGTCAGGTCGGTCGAGAATGCGATAACGGCCCGGCGCCCGTCTGTCTCCACATCGCGTCGAAAAGTTGTCACTTCGAATGGCTGATCCTGGACCACGACCGTGATTGTGCCATGGTCGATGCCCGTGGGAACGGCGCGAAACCCGGCTCCTTTGGACAGGCCCATAACCTGATCCGGCACGGCATCCGTTGCGATATCGATGTCCGAGATCGGAACGCCCATCACCGCATTGCGCACACAGCCACCAACGAAATAGGCGCGGTGGCCACCGTTCTCCAATGCAACACAAAGCGCTTGTGCCGCCGGGTCGTTCAGGAACCCCGTTTCTGGGTCTAGCTGTATGGCAGAAGGTCCGTCCATGCCCGCAATATACGCGCGGTTGCGCCCCAGATGTAATAGGGGCCGTAAGGGACTGTGTAGTACATGCGCTTTTGACCGCGCCAATGGCGGGCTTCCACAACATAATTTTCAGGCGTAAGCACATGGGCCAGAGGAACGCGAAACACCTCGGACACTTCACCCGCTTCCGGTCTGACCTCGAATTCGTCCTTCACAAGGGCAACGACCGGGGTCACGTTGAACGATGTCACCGTCTCGTGCGGGGCAAAGGTTCCAAGCACATCCACGTTGCGATCCAGCAACCCAATCTCTTCACGCGCTTCCCGAAGTGCGGTTTCAATCAGGTCCCGATCACCTTCGTCACGTTTGCCCCCCGGAAAGGCGATCTGCCCCGGATGATGTTTCAAGGCCGAAGACCGTTTGGTCAGGATCAACTCGTATCCGTTTTGCCCTTCAATGATCGGGGCCAGAACAGCCGCAGGGCGCAACTTTCGACCGGGCGGCAATGCGATACCCTTGTTCAGATCGAAATCCGAAGATGCGGCGCCTGAGTGCTCAAGCGCCGCACGTGTTTGATCTAGAAGATCAGGCACCGCCCTGGGTTTCCGCTTCGAATCCCACTGTGGTCGGGTCCAGATCGTAGTGCGCGCCACAGAATTGGCAGTCTGCAGTGACGCGACCGTCATCGGTGGTCATCTTCTCGATATCTCGGGCCGAGTAGATGGACAGGCTTTGGCGCACGCGATCCTCAGAGCAAGTGCATCCAAACCGGACAGGCTGCGTGTCAAAGACACGTAGCGTTTCCTCGTGGAATAGGCGCAGAAGAAGATCGTTCGGCGCCAATTGCGGGCCAATCAACTCCATCTCTTCGACCGTGTCCAAAAGGATATTTACACGATTCCAGTTCTCAGACTCGTCACCCTCCAGCAGATCATCAGATCGCAGTACATCACCATTTCCCTCGGTCGTCGCGGCAAAGGGCGAAGCCTTGGGCATGTGCTGCAGCATGACGCCGCCCGCGCGCCAGTGTTCAGGCGCACCCGGTTCCGTCGACTTGCCAAAGCTCAACTGGAAGCGCGTTGGCAACTGTTCGGATTGGGCAAAATACGTTTCGGCACAGGCGGCAAGCGAAGCACCATCCAGAGGCGTAATGCCCTGATAGGGCGTCATTCCGGTCCCTTGATCGATCATGATCGCAAAGTATCCCTCACCCACCTGATCAAATGGCGCACCATCGGTCAGACGGTCACGATCAAAGCTGGCATAGGCACGGATTCGGGCAATGTCGCCTTCTTTCTCGGGCCCATAATAGTCGGTCGCGATCATGCGAACCGGTCCTTTGGACTGGACTTGCAGCGACAGCTTCCAACGCAGCTTGATCGTCTGGCCGATCAATGCGGTCAGCAAAGCCATCTCTGCGACCAGCGCTTCGACCTGTGCAGGGTAATCGTGTTGTTTCAGGATGCCATCCAACACTCCGTCCAGACGCGCAACGCGTCCGCGAATGTCGGAAGCATCAAGTTGGAATGGCAGGACGGTATCGTCCCACGCGAGTTGCGAACCGAGTGTCATTGGGGTTTCCTTTGGCGCCAGTCATTGGCATATCGCGACTATATAAGGCAGCGAGCAAAAACTGAAAGGGGGGCGCATGATCCGACGATTTGGCCAGCAGCCCGACCCGAAGCACAGGTACACGATCAGACCCGGCGCCTATGCCGTCCTGCCGCGCGGCGCATCGCTTTTGTTGACTTTGCAGAACACCCCAGAACGAGAATTCCAGTTGCCGGGTGGCGGCATCGATCCGGGCGAAAGCGCTATACAGGCCCTGCATCGCGAAGTTTATGAGGAAACCGGGTGGCGGATTACGTCACCTCGCAGGCTGGGCGCATTTCGACGATTCACCTTCATGCCCGAGTACGATCTGTGGGCTGAAAAAGTCTGCCACGTGTTCGTCGCACGCCCCGTGATACGCTTAAATGAACCTGTTGAGCCCGATCACACGGTTGCTTGGATGACTCCCGAAACCGCCATCGATGCGGTATACAACGATGGGGATCGCATGTTCCTTAAGCGTTACTTCAGCTGATCTGCGCCACGATACTCAAAGAGTATTCCGGATACGTCGTCCGGGAACGTTGCCTCGCCAGCAAAATCCGTTAGCCGCCAAAGCAATGCTTCAAAGAATGCAGGGCCTGTTACGTCCGATAGATCTTGCAACATATCCTCCAAGCCCGATTCTTGCAGCATGTCACCTTTTTGGTTCGGACACTCCGTAACGCCGTCGGACAACAGAAGGATGCGGTCGCCCGGAAACAATTTGGCTTCAAATTGTGTGAACGAAATTCCCGACATCAATCCAACAGGAAATCCACCTGGGCCGTCTTGTTCAATGGAACCGTCTCGTCGTTGGATCGCAGGATGTGGATGTCCTGCCTGTGCCATACGAACATGCCCGGTGCTCAAATCCACATCCGCCAGTAATAGAGTGAAATAATGCTCAGTCTCCATCTCATCCAGGACAAGATCGTTTAGCGTTTCAATGACATTTTCCGGGGGCAGGAATTCATATGTTCCATCATCACACCGCTGCAACGCTACATTCTGGTCGGGCGCTGCCGCAGACAAGTAACCTGCGAGCCGGGCGGTCATCAAAGCCGAACTGATACCATGCCCCGATACATCTATCGAGAACAGGCCTAGATGCCCCGCCTGTGCGGGGAAGAACCCTACCAGATCACCTCCAACGTGACCGCTGGAACGCAACATCAGGCTCAAGTCGCCCGTTTCAAATGACTTGTGCCGCTCGCGCACAAGAGACTGTTGGAGCTTTTTGGCTTCCTGCAAATCGCTGTCGAGCGAATCGTACACACGCTGCAGCTCGTCCAAAGTATCGGTGATTAGACGGTTTTTTTCGGTCAGTTCGCGCTGCATATGCAGAATGCGCTCGCCTGCAGCGATGCGTGCGCGCAATTCGTTTGCATCGACCGGTTTGGTGACAAAGTCATCGGCCCCCGCCTCAAGACCCATTGCGATCTCGGCCTTTTCACTCTTCGACGTCAACAGGATGAAGTAGCCATATCTGTCTTGGCTCAACCTTCGGAAAGCGTCGCAGAATTCCAGCCCATTCATGCCCGGCATCATCCAGTCGCTTAGCACTAGATCGGGCAGTGTATGCTTACAAATCTCAATCGCTTCTTCGGCGGACCCGGCTTCGTGAACTTCGAATCCCCAACGCTTGACCGAACTGGACAGAATCTTGCGTTGCAAACGGCTGTCATCAACGATCAACACCCGTCGCGGCGCATCGGTATCTTCAGGTGCAGGAGGCACCTCCTGCTGGATCAGCTCAACGGTCATCTGCTGCTTCTTCCAACTGCATAACCGCTTGATAATCAGAGCCGCTTAACACCCCATGAAGCGCTACGGCTGATTGCCTAAACCTTTAACGGTCACCTTTCCTTAAGGGTCTGCATGATCAAAAGCGTGGGCTAATCTTGGAGGCAGCCATGATTGATTGGGACCGTGTTACCACCTTACGTGCTGAAATCGGGGAAGACGATTTCGAAGAAGTTGTACCGCTTTTTATTGAAGAAGTGACCGAAATCATCGACGGTCTGCGCGCCGGGCCCGATTTATCCCGGCTCGAAGATGACCTGCACGCGCTCAAAGGCAGCGCATTGAATCTCGGATTCACTGACTTTTCGATTTTGTGCCACAAAGGTGAGGCAATGTCGGCCAGGGGGAAAGCGGCAGAAGTGGATGTTTCGGCCATCGTGGACAGCTTCGACGCGTCGAAAACAGCCTTTACTGACGGATTGGCATCACCCCCAACCGCCTAGATCACAAATTGAGCTAATGTTTCGTCATTTGTAATGTCGGTATAGGTAAAGCCGCCGGCATCAAGCTCGGCCAAGAAGCGATCAAAATTCTCCGGTCGTCTTGTTTCTATACCGATCAGTACGGACCCGAAGTTTCGAGCGGATTTCTTGAGATACTCAAACCGGGCAATGTCGTCATCCGGACCCAATATGTTCAAGAAGTCTTTCAGCGCACCGGGACGCTGCGGCATTCGGAGAATGAAGTACTTCTTGACGCCCGAGTATCGCTGCGCACGTTCCTTTACTTCGGGCAAGCGCTCAAAGTCGAAGTTTCCACCTGAGGTCACGCAAACCACGGTCTTGCCAGAAATATTGTCTGCAACATCGCCCAGCGCTTCGATAGCCAAAGCTCCGGCCGGTTCCAAAACGATCCCTTCGACATTCAGCATGTCGATAATCGTCGTGCAAATTCGATCTTCCGGAATATCAATGACATCTGCAGCTTCCACAGATTTTAAACGTTCGAAAGTACGTACACCGATGGTCGCAACTGCTGCCCCGTCCACAAAATTGTTTATCGGTGAGACATCGACCGGATGACCGATGGCGAGCGCCTTGGCCAAGGATGGCGCACCAGAAGGTTCAACAAAAGTGTAAGCAACGCGATCTTCAAAGAAACTGCGCGTACCGGCGGACAATCCGCCGCCTCCTACGGGCAATATCATGTGATCTGGCACGCGACCCAGCTGTTCCTCAATCTCAACCGCTACGGATGCCTGCCCTTCAATGACGTCCTCATCGTCGAAGGGTGACAAAAAATGCGCGCCTGCCTTGAGGCAAAACGCCTGAGCCGAGGCAAGTGTGTCATCAAAGTAGTCACCGGTCAGGCGCACTTCGACATGATCACCGCCAAACATCTGAGTTTTCATGATTTTCTGCTGGGGTGTTGTAACAGGCATGAAGATGACGCCCCGCACCCCGAAATGCTTGCACATGAAGGCGACACCCTGCGCGTGATTGCCGGCGCTTGCACAGACAAAGACGGCGTCGTCCCGCATCACCTTTCGCATCGCATTGAATGCGCCACGCAATTTGTAAGACCGGACCGGACTTAGATCTTCGCGCTTCAGCCAAACATCTGCCCCGAAGCGTCCAGACAGCACTTCGTTCCGCAACAGGGGCGTCGCCGGAAAAACCGCACGCATCGCGGCGGCACTGGCGCGTGCATCGTCCTGAAAGCTCATGTCTTAACCCCTTTGCCGCAATCTCACTGACGTAGCGGCGTGGACAGGACGGGTCAATCTTGCCCCTGTGCCGCAAAACAGCTATCGGCACGCAACTCTTGCAAGGGAAGACAGACGATGAGCGCACCCAAGAAAGTTGTGCTGGCCTATTCCGGCGGCCTTGATACTTCGATCATCCTGAAATGGTTGCAGACCGAATACGGCTGTGAAGTTGTGACCTTCACCGCCGATCTGGGTCAGGGCGAGGAACTGGAACCTGCCCGCGCTAAGGCAGAAATGATGGGTGCTTCGGCCATCTACATCGAAGATGTCCGAGAAGAGTTCGTGCGCGACTTCGTTTTCCCAATGTTCCGTGCGAACGCGCTGTACGAAGGGCTATACCTTTTGGGCACATCCATAGCGCGTCCGCTGATTTCGAAACGGCTGGTCGAAATTGCTGCTGCCGAAGGTGCCGACGCCGTTGCACACGGCGCGACCGGCAAGGGCAATGATCAGGTTCGCTTCGAACTGGCCGCCTATGCCCTGAACCCCGACATCAAGGTCATTGCCCCGTGGCGTGAATGGGATCTGTCCAGCCGCACCAAGCTGATCGACTTCGCCGAAAAGAACCAGATACCCATCGCCAAGGACAAGCGCGGCGAGGCGCCGTTCAGCGTAGATGCCAACCTGTTGCACACCTCGTCCGAAGGCAAAGTGCTGGAAGATCCGGCAGAGAATGCGCCCGACTATGTCTATCAGCGCACCGTGAACCCCGAAGATGCGCCGGACACGCCCGAATACATCGAAGTAGGCTTCGAGAAGGGCGATGCAGTCTCTGTCAATGGGGAAATGATGTCTCCGGCCACTGTGCTGACCAAACTAAACGAGTTGGGTGGCAAGCACGGCATCGGTCGTCTGGACCTGGTTGAAGGCCGCTTCGTGGGCATGAAGTCGCGCGGAATTTACGAGACACCCGGCGGCACAATCCTGCTGGAAGCGCATCGCGGGATCGAACAGATCACATTGGATCGGGGTGCCGCGCACCTCAAGGATGAGCTGATGCCACGCTATGCCGAGTTGATCTATAACGGCTTCTGGTTCTCGCCCGAGCGTGAAATGCTGCAAGCCCTGATCGACAAGAGCCAGGAACATGTAACGGGCACCGTTCGCCTGAAGCTTTATAAAGGTCTGGCGCGTACCGTTGGACGGTGGTCAGATCACTCGCTCTATTCAGAGGCGCACGTGACCTTCGAAGACGATGCAGGCGCATATGACCAGAAGGACGCTGCAGGCTTCATCCAACTGAACGCCTTGCGTCTGAAATTGTTGGCCGCACGTGAGCGTCGGCTCAAGTGATCTTGTGCGCGGCGAGCGCCTCGTAATGGGGCATCGCCGCGTTTACCAAATCAGCATAGGCACCGTCCAACACCGGCAAAGGCCCCTCCGGACCATCAAATCCGGTTGAGGCATGCACGGCATTGTACCAATGCGCGGCCCAAATGCCGTCCGCCGAGTGACCCCCGGCAGGCCAGGACAGCATGTTTTCGGTCCAGGGCACACCGATCTTGTTACAAAGCTTCGGCAACATATCGCTTGGATTGGCGCGAATGTCGCTTGAATCCACAACTACTCCGCCGCCGACCTGATCAAAAATTCGGCTCTGCTGAGCGAACCCCAGATCATC
This sequence comes from Tateyamaria omphalii, assembly GCF_014651375.1. GTDB lineage: Bacteria > Pseudomonadota > Alphaproteobacteria > Rhodobacterales > Rhodobacteraceae > Tateyamaria > Tateyamaria omphalii. The sequence goes on along the minus strand of NZ_BMWT01000001.1, from coordinate 412,308 downwards.
AAGAACGGGTGCCTCGCGTTTGCGCGCATAACTGGCCACCACGCGCGCGGGGTGGCGGATCAGAAACACATGTTGAACGGCTGTCATCCACGCATCATTCCAATCCGACATCATGTGATGAGTCATATGCTTTTGATAAAATACAGGCTCTAACACAGGCGAAATCAGCCTTTTTGTAACCTGAGCGGGACAGCGGTCCTGTGATGCAAGCACCGCGTCACGCATCGGGTGATCAACTCCGTTCTGATCCAGATATGCGGCATAAAACGGTTCATCCACCACCCGGCAATCACCGCGTGCGGCGAAGCTGTACATCATGGCAGTCGACAGGTTGCGTGGACCGGACCACATGGCAATGCGTATCGTCATTCCGCAAGGCTAGGTCGGTTTGACCTTTTGGTAAACAACCTCACGCTTGCGCGACCTCTCTGTCCTGTGAGTTGAGAGTATTAAGCAGTGAGGTAAGTCTATCCCCAAAGAGGAGACATGCCATGACAACGCTTCGCACGTTCAAAACTGTATCTCTTAGTCTGATGATTGCGCTCGGGTTGCTTGCACAATCAAAAGGCGGCCACGCTCAACAATTGGAAACGATCACCGTGGCTGGCGGCTGTTTCTGGTGCGTTGAAGCCGATTTTGAGAAGGTCAACGGTGTCACGGAAGCCGTATCAGGTTTTGCCGGCGGTACTGTCGCCAACCCGTCCTACAAACAGGTCGTCAAAGGTGGCACCGGCCACTACGAAGCAGTGCAAATCACCTATGACCCAGCCAAAGTGTCCGCGGCGACACTATACGATCTGTTCTTCCGCTCGGTTGATCCTACGGATGCGGGTGGGCAGTTCTGCGACCGCGGCGACACGTATCGGACCGCCATCTTTGCAACACCCGGCCAAACAGCAGCGGCCGAGGCCGCCAAAGCCGAAGCACAGGCCGAGCTAGGCCAAACAATCGTAACGCCGATCTTGGGTTCAGCTGAATTCTACCCGGCAGATGGCTATCATCAGGACTACTACAAACAGTCGGGGCTGATCCTCACGCGCTTTGGGCCAAAGTCCAAGGCAAATGCCTACAAAGCCTATCGCGAAGCATGCGGCCGTGATGCACAGGTCAAGCAGCTGTGGGGTGACGCCGCCCCATTCGCTGGAAGCTAACCGAGTTTTGCATCCTCGATCTCTTTCAGATCGGGGATGACATCGGCGGTGCCAAGGCGCGTCACCATGAGGGCGCCCGCCCGCGTGGCAAGATCAAGTGCTTGCCGGATCGGCATACCGCGATCCAGACCAGCCACCAGGTAACCTGTAAACGTGTCCCCGGCCCCGGTGGTGTCGATCGGGTCCACAGGAATGGCCGGGACGTGCGTTTCTTCACCTTCCGCATTCAGCCATCTGCACCCATCCGCGCCCAGAGTAACAACGATATCGTCCACGCCCAGCGCAGTGAGAGGCTTGTCCAGGTTCGCCTCAAGCTGTTCGGCTTCAACCTCGTTCAACACAAGCAGATCAACAAAGGAGAGCACCTGTTGCACGGCCAGCGCATCAAATGGCGCAGCGGCGTACACGACCTTCAACCCCAACCGCTTTGCCATCTCTGCCCCAACGCGCTGGCCATTGGTTTCGTTCTGGGTCAGGAACATATCGCCGGGTGAAGCTTCGGCCAGCGCACCGCCGATCACTTCATCTGTCATCGCCTTGTTAGAGCCTGCAAACAGCACGATCTGGTTTTCACCATCGTCAGCAACGGCAATATTTGCATGACCGGTTGAAGTATCGTTCAGCACCTCGATCCGGCGCGTGTCGACGCCGTATTCCAGCAGACGTTCAACAGCCCATTTCCCATCCACACCAACCGCACCGATATGTGCAACCCGCGCCGCAGCACGGGCAATGGCAACAGACATGTTGGCGCCCTTGCCACCTAGGCCTTGACTGTAATCACTCGCACCCAATGTCTCTCCGGGTGCGGGCAGGTGCGGCACGCGATAGACGTTGTCGATGTTGATCGAGCCAAGATTCCAGACCGCCATCAGCCCACCTTGCACGCAGCCAGCACGGCCATGTTCAGAATATCATTGGCCGTGGATACCGACGAACAGATCTGGATGGATCCACCCACCCCGGCAAGGATCGGGCCAATCACGGTCGCACCACCCATTTCCTGCATCAGCTTGACCGAGATGCTGGCCGAGTGGCGCGCCGGAACGACAAGAATGTTGGCCGGTCCGGTCAAACGCGAGAACGGGTAAGCCGCTTGCGCCTGCGTATTTAGGGCAACATCAACGGTCATCTCGCCTTCATACTCGAAATCCACACCGCGCTGATCAAGCACTACCGGTGCCTTGTGCATCTTTTCGGCGCGCTCCGACACCGGGTACCCAAAGGTCGAGAAGCTGACGAAAGCAACACGTGGTTCCAGCCCCATGTTGCGGGCGACCACGGCTGCCTGCTCTGCGATGTCGGCCAGATCCTCTTCGTCCGGCCATTCGTGCACAAGCGTATCCGCAATGAACACGATGCGGCCTTTATGGACGAGCGCCGTGATGCCTGCCGTTTTGCTCTTTGGGTGCACGTCAAAGACATGACCGATCCGGTCAAGAACGTGCGCAGATTTACGTGTCGCACCGGTCACGATCCCATCCCCATGCCCGTGCGCAAGCATCAGGGCTGCAAACACGTGACGATCTCGGGCCGCAAGCCGGTGAATATCCTGGCGATCAAACCCACGTCGATTCAAGCGGTCATAAAGGTGGGACTTGTATGCATCGAGATGGGAGATGTTGGCCGCGTTCACCACTTCCAGTTCGCGCACAGCGTCCCCAAGACCCGCCTTCTCGAGCTTTTCTTTCACGTCATCCTGTCGCCCAACGACAAGCGCTTTGCCAAATCCATTGCGCTGATACATGACCGCAGCGCGCAACACCCTTGGATCGTCGCCTTCGGCAAAGATCATGCGTGCTTGTGCCGCACGCGCCCGAGCGTTGATACCCGTCAGAATACTGGCCGTCGGATCCATCCGCGACTTAAGACTGAGCTCATAGGCTTCCATGTCGATGATCGGACGGCGAGCCGCACCTGTATCCATCCCAGCTTTGGCAACAGCAGGTGGAATGCGGTGGATTAAGCGCGGGTCGAAAGGGGTCGGGATGATGTAGTCACGCCCGAACGACAACGATTTGCCATACGCAAGCGCAACTTCGTCCGGTACATCCTCCCGCGCCAAAGCGGCCAGAGCATGTGCGCAGGCAATCTTCATCTCGTCATTGATGGCACGGGCGTTAATGTCCAAGGCACCGCGGAACAAGTACGGGAAGCCAAGCACGTTGTTCACCTGGTTCGGATAGTCACTGCGCCCAGTGGCGACAATGGCATCCATGCGCACTTCGTGCGCCTCTTCCGGCGTGATCTCGGGATCGGGATTGGCCATGGCAAAGATGACCGGATTATCCGCCATGCTTTCAACCATCGCCGGAGTCACCGCCCCTTTGACGGACACACCCAGAAACACATCTGCGCCATTCATGGCGCTTTCCAGCGTGCGCAACTCAGTTTTAACTGCGTGGGCTGACTTCCATTGGTTCATCCCCTCGGTCCGACCTTGGTAGATGACGCCCTTGGTGTCGCAAACGATGCAGTTCTCGTGCCGCGCGCCCATGGATTTCAGCAGCTCAATGCAGGCAATCCCGGCAGCACCTGCCCCGTTCAGAACAATCTTCACATCCTCGATCTTCTTACCCGAGATATGGAGTGCATTGATCAACCCGGCCGCACAGATCACCGCTGTGCCATGCTGATCATCGTGGAAGACCGGGATATCCATCTCTTCCTTCAGGCGCTGTTCGATGATGAAGCATTCCGGCGCCTTGATGTCTTCGAGGTTGATGCCGCCGAAGGTTGGGCCCATCAGTTTGACCGCCTGGCAGAAGGCATCGGGGTCTTCTGTGTCCAGTTCGATATCGATGGAATTCACATCGGCAAAGCGCTTGAACAGAACCGCTTTCCCTTCCATCACCGGTTTCGAACCCAGCGCACCCAGATTGCCCAGGCCCAACACGGCGGTGCCGTTCGAAATCACCGCAACAAGGTTGCCCTTGTTCGTATAGTCGTAAGCTGTCTCCGGATTTTCAGCGATGGCCTCGCACGGCACTGCAACGCCTGGGCTGTAAGCAAGGCTCAGATCCCTTTGGGTCGTCATGGGCACGGTGGCCTGGATCTCGAATTTGCCGGGTGTGGGTTCCATGTGGAACGCCAATGCGTCTTCCGGCGTGACCTTTGTCTTGCTCATGTGCGGCTGTCCTCCCGTGGCACCATGGCGTCTTAACCTGCCGGATGGCGCGCCTCAATCGACTTTGGCTTTTCCTCGGGTCACACCGTTTGTAATGTCACGCGACGAACAGGGGGATGTCATGTCAGTCACGCCGATGATGGCGCAATATCTCGAGATCAAGGCAGCGCATCCCGGTGCGCTCTTGTTTTATCGGATGGGCGATTTTTACGAGATGTTCTTTGACGACGCCGTCGCAGCGGCCGAGGCGTTGGACATCGCGCTGACCAAACGTGGCAAGCATGATGGTGCAGACATCCCGATGTGCGGCGTGCCGGTGCACTCCGCCGAAGGGTATCTACTGACGTTGATCCGCAAGGGGTTCCGCGTTGCCGTCTGCGAACAAATGGAGAGTCCCGCTGAAGCCAAAAAGCGCGGGTCCAAGTCTGTTGTGAAACGTGATGTCGTGCGGCTGGTGACACCTGGAACACTGACCGAAGATACGTTGCTTGAGGCACGACGACACAACTTCTTGGCGGCCTTCGCGGATGTGCGAGGTCAAGGCGCTCTGGCTTGGGTCGATATTTCGACGGGCGCATTTTCCGTCATGTCGCTCGATTTAACCCTGTTGGGGCCTGAATTAGCGCGTCTAGCCCCTTCTGAACTGATTGTCACCGATGCGAAGGAAGCCGAATTGCGTCCTTTGGTCGAGGACTTCGGCATTTCCGTCACAACACTCGGCGGTGCAGCCTTTGACAGCTCAGCCGGAGCGGATCGCTTGGGTGGACTGTTCAATGTACAGACACTGGATGCGTTTGGAACCTTCGCACGGGCCGAAGTCGGCGCAATGGGCGCGTTGGTCGAATATCTTGAGATCACGCAGAAGGGTAAGTTGCCGCTGCTCCGCCCGCCACGGCAAGAAGTTCAGGCGCGAACTGTGCAGATCGATGCCGCGACCCGTCGCAATCTTGAACTGACGTCTGCCTTGTCCGGTGGGCGCAGTGGGTCATTGCTGTCCGTCATTGATCAAACTGTCACCTCGGCTGGCGCGCGCTTGCTGGAAAGACGTCTTGCCTCTCCTTCCCGCGTGTTGGAGACAATTTCGGACCGCCTGGATTCGGTAGCATTCAGCGTTGAAAACAGCGGTTTCACCCAAGCAACCAAGGATTCGTTGAAGCGGGTACCGGATATGGATCGCGCGCTCTCGCGGCTGTCTTTGGATCGAGGGGGCCCACGTGATCTGGCCGCCCTACGAAACGGCTTGGGACAGGCACAAACCTTGTTCGATACACAACCCGATGATTTGCCACCACTTCTGGCAAGTGCATTCAAGGATTTGGCAGGCCATGAAGATCTGATTGGTCGCTTGGAAAACGATCTTGTAGCTGATCCACCGCTCCTCCCCCGCGATGGCGGTTTCATCGCAACCGGCTGCGATGAAGAGTTGGACGAGGCGCGGCAGCTGCGCGATGAAGGACGGTCTGTCATCGCAAAAATGCAGCAGGACTATGCCGCGCAATGCGGCGTCCAATCGCTGAAGATCAAGCACAACAATGTGCTTGGATACTTCATCGAGGTTACGGCGACCCATGCGGACAAGATGATGTCTCCCCCACTCAACGAGACGTTCATCCACCGCCAAACAACAGCAAATCAAGTGCGCTTCACGACAGTGGAGCTTTCTGACTTGGAAACCCGCGTCCTGAACGCCGGCGGTCGCGCGCTCGAGATCGAAAAACGTCTCTACGAAGGTCTGAAATCGCTTGTTCTGGATCAGGCGGCGCAAATCAGCCAAACGGCTCGCGCCTTGGCCGAAATCGATTTGGCAACGGCGCTTGCCGATCTCGCCACATCAAAAAACTGGTGCAAGCCAAATCTTGATAGCTCGCGGGCATTCGAGATTGATGGAGGACGTCACCCTGTTGTCGAACATGCCCTGTCACAGCAAGGTGGGTCACCTTTCATCGCCAACGACTGCGAATTGAATGCCGAGGATGGTGCCGCTGTTTGGCTTCTGACCGGACCAAACATGTCGGGTAAATCGACATTCCTCCGGCAGAATGCACTTATCGCTATCCTTGCCCAGATGGGCAGTTTTGTCCCTGCTCGATCCGCGCATATCGGTCTGGTCAGTCAGATTTTCAGCCGTGTAGGCGCATCTGACGATCTGGCGCGAGGGCGGTCAACCTTCATGGTCGAGATGGTGGAGACGGCGGCCATTCTGAACCAAGCGGATGATCGTGCACTTGTTATTCTCGACGAGATTGGGCGCGGAACGGCCACGTATGATGGCTTGTCGATTGCTTGGGCGACACTTGAACACCTGCACGATGTGAACAAGTCGCGGGCGCTGTTTGCCACGCACTATCATGAGATGACGGCACTCGCCGGGAAACTCAACGGCGTTGAAAACGCGACTGTTTCGGTCAAGGAATGGGATGGCGAGGTCATTTTCCTGCACGAAGTGAAGCGTGGCGCGGCTGATCGATCCTACGGTGTTCAGGTCGCCCAACTCGCCGGATTGCCGGCAGCAGTGATTGCCCGTGCGCGCGTCGTTCTGGATGCATTGGAAAGTGGTGAGCGAGAGGGTGGTGCAACCCAGAAAACGCTGATCGACGATTTACCTCTGTTTTCTGCAACGCCAGCACCACAGCCTGCGAAAACGGTGAATTCGCCCGCGTTAGACATGCTTGAGGGTGTTCATCCAGACGAGCTGACTCCGCGGGAAGCGCTCGACATCATCTACAAATTGAAAGACGCGGCCAAATCCTGACCGCGTCTTTTCCATTTATCAGAGAGTTAGAACGTCAGCTTGCGGGCGTGGAAGACACACCGACTTGGGCCGGACGCAGTAGACGGTCATGCAGCATGAACCCTTCGGCCGAAACCTGGATGATCTCACCCGCTTTAGTGCCGGGCACGGGTGCTTCGAACATGGCTTGGTGATGCTGAGGATCAAAAGTGTCGCCAACCTCGGGCGAAATCCGCTCGATTCCGTGCTTCTTGAACACATTGAGCAGCTCGCGCATCGTCAACTCTACGCCTTCCAACAGCGCCGCAGACACTTCACGCTGCTCTTCGGTTGCCGATTCCAGCGCACGCTTCATGTTGTCGTAGACGGGCAGCATGTCGCGCGCCAGTTTCGATCCGCCATAGTTCTCGGCCTCGCGCCGATCCTTATCCGAGCGTTTGCGCGCATTTTCGGCATCTGCCAGCGCACGCATGAACCGATCTTTCAGTTCATCCCGTTCGGCACGCAACTGATCAAGCTCAAGCGCTTCATCATCAATTTCGGCCATCTCTTCGGCATATTCTTCTTCAGCGGCGATATCGATGTCGTCAAGAAAATCGTCGTTCTTGGGCTCAGCCATGTTTCACCTTTCATTGCGGTCGGTCAGCATCCGCCCGACCAGCTGGGCTGTGTAATCCACAATCGGAACGATCCGGCCATAATTCAGCCGCGTGGGTCCGATGACCCCAACCGCTCCGATAATCTTTCGATCCGCGTTCATATATGGGGAAACCACCAAAGAGGAACCCGAAAGTGAGAAAAGTTTGTTCTCTGAGCCAATAAAAATGCGCACACCGTCGCCGTCTTGGGTCAAGTCCAGAAATTCAGCGATGTCCCGTTTGCGTTCAAGGTCGTCAAACAACGTTCGGATACGCTCCAAGTCCTCGGCTTGTGTCGATTCGTCGAGGAGGTTAGATCGACCGCGAACGATCAAGCGTTCCGGTGTATCACCCTCCCCCTCCCAGGTTGCCCATCCACTTTCGACCAGGGCACGCGACAGCGCATCGATTTCTTGCCTGCGATCCTTGATCTCGTTTTGAACGATCGTCTTCACTTCACTCAGCGTTCGACCTTCGATCATTGCATTCAGGAAATTGGCCGCCTCGCGCATCGAAGATGGCGTTTGTCCGGGCGGTGGCTGAAACAAGCGGTTCTCAACGTGCCCATCCGCGAACACAAGCACAACCAACGCCTGTTCGGGACCCAATGGCACGAAATCCAGATGCTTGATTTCCGCTTCGTGTTTTGGGGTCAGAACCAGTGATGCACCATGGGTGACGCCGGACAAAGCAGAGCCGACGCGATCCAGCAAACCGCTGACATCACGCTCGTTCGAACCAAGCGTGGCGTCAATCTTTTCCTTGTCGGAGTCGTCGGGGACTCCAACCTCCAACAACCCATCGACAAACATGCGCAAACCCAGCTGTGTGGGGATCCGACCGGCGCTGATGTGGGGACTGTTTAGCAGACCCATGAATTCGAGGTCTTGCATCACATTGCGGATGGTCGCCGCACTGACCTTTTCACTGAAGTCACGCGTAAGAGTACGCGATCCCACCGGATCACCGGAATCCAAGTATCCTTCGACCACGCGACGAAACACTTCGCGCGAGCGATCGTTCATTTCGTCCAGAAGTTTCTGTGTATCCGTCATCGATTGGTATTAAAGGGCGCAGGTTTCAAAGGTCAATCGGGGTTGCCAGTGGGCACGACCCAAGGCTATCCCCCTTTCACACACGAAATAAGGAAATCACATGCGCCCCTCCGGTCGAGAACTGAGCGAAATGCGGTCCGTTTCCATCGAAACTGGCTTTACAAAACACGCCGAAGGGTCGGCCCTGATCAAGGTGGGCGACACGCATGTACTGTGCACTGCGACAATCGAGGATCGCGTTCCTCCGTTCATCAAGGGATCCGGTCTTGGCTGGGTTACTGCGGAGTACGGCATGCTGCCGCGCGCGACCAACACGCGGATGCGCCGGGAAGCAGCCTCGGGCAAACAAGGTGGCCGAACCGTAGAAATTCAAAGGCTTATCGGCAGATCCCTTCGGGCAGGCGTGGATCGCGTGGCATTGGGCGAACGCCAGATCACCGTGGATTGTGACGTGCTGCAAGCTGATGGGGGCACACGATGCGCCTCCATTACAGGTGGCTGGGTGGCGCTGCGTTTGGCCGTGAACAAGTTGATGAAGGCCGGAGATGTGGTAACCGATCCACTGGTATCCCCCGTCGCAGCCGTCAGCTGCGGTATCTATGCTGGTCAACCTGTGCTTGACCTTGATTACCCGGAAGACAGCGAAGCGGGCGTCGACGGTAACTTTATCATGACCGGTGACAAGCAACTGATCGAAGTCCAAATGAGTGCTGAGGGCGCCACCTTTAGCCGCGATCAGATGAATGCGCTGATGGATCTTGCCGACAAAGGCGTCAGTGAATTGGTGGCCATGCAACAAAGCGCAACCGCATGACTCGACGGTTTGAAGGTGACCGCATTCTGGTTGCGACTCACAACGCGGGTAAGCTGGAAGAGATGGAACAGCTGTTCCAACCTTTCGGGGTGACAGTTGTTGGTGCGGCAGAAATGAAGCTTCCTGAACCCGAGGAAACGGAAACCACGTTCGTTGGCAATGCGCGGATCAAGACGGTTGCAGCTGTACAGGCGACTGGTTTGCCTGCGCTTGCCGATGATTCCGGCATTCAGGTTGATGGTCTTGATGGCGCGCCAGGCGTCTACACGGCAGATTGGGCAGAAACGCCAAATGGCCGTGATTTTATGATGGCCATGACACGTACCCATTCCGAGCTGATGGAGCGCGGGGCCGCACAACCGTGGACGGCGCGGTTCTGCTCTACCCTTGTTCTGGCATGGCCGGATGGGCACGAGGAAGTGTTTGCCGGGACGGTTGAAGGTACGCTGGTTTGGCCGGTGCGTGGTCAACTTGGCCATGGGTACGACCCGATGTTCCAGCCCATCGGATATGATCGCACCTTTGCCGAGATGCCTTCGGACGAAAAGAATGCCATCAGTCATCGGGCGGACAGCTTCAAGAAGTTGATCGTAGGCTGCTTTGGCTGAGGATTGGGAAGCGGGTGGCTTTGGCCTGTACGTTCATTGGCCGTTTTGTGCGGCCAAGTGCCCGTATTGCGATTTCAACAGCCATGTAACTCAATCCGTGGATCACGATGCCTGGCGCAATGCCCTCGTATCCGAGGTTGAACGTGTCGGCACCCTGACCAAAGGTCGCGTTTTACGGTCAGTTTTTTTTGGTGGGGGCACACCCAGCCTGATGGCGCCGAAAACCATCGAAGCCGTCATTGATGCCATCGCAAAAACGTGGCCAATGGCGAATGATGTTGAGGTCACGCTCGAAGCGAATCCGACATCGGTTGAGGCACACAAGTTCACTGCGTTTCGATCTGCCGGTATCAACCGAGTATCCATGGGCATCCAGGCGCTGAATGATCCTGATTTGCTTGCATTGGGGCGTTTACACACAGCGGCCGAGGGACTGGCCGCATTTGATATCGCTCGCTCGACCTTTGATCGAGTTAGCCTTGACCTGATGTACGGGCGCCAAAATCAGTCTCTAACCCAGTGGAAATCAGAGTTATGGACAGCTTTAGCCCTGGGGTTGGATCACGTGTCTTTGTACCAGCTTACGATTGAACCAGGCACAGCATTTGGCGATCGTTACAAACGCGGAAAGCTGAGTGGTTTGCCAAACGATGACTTGTCGGCTGACATGTATGCCCTGACGCAAGATGTGTGCGCCGAATTCGGGATGCCGCGATACGAAGTGTCGAACCATGCGAAGGACGGTGCGGAATCTCGGCACAATCTGATTTATTGGCGGTACGGTGATTATGCCGGGATTGGGCCCGGAGCACATGGGCGACTGACATTGCAAGGTCAGCGGCACGCGACAGAACAACTGCGAATGCCAACAGCTTGGTTGCTTGATAACGATAGGACGCAGGAAGAGGCACTATCAGGCGCGGATCAAGCCGTTGAATTCCTGATGATGGGCCTTCGTTTGACGGAAGGTGTCGACCTGGATCGGTACACTCGGCTCGCCAATCGATCCGTGGACGACACCAAGATAAAAGAGCTTGCCGATCTAGGTCTCGTTACGCAAAAAGGTCGGAACTTATTCGTTACAAATCAAGGGTTTAGCCTGTTGAACGCCGTATTACGTAGCCTCTTGAACGACTAGCTGGAACTCAGTCGTCGGCACAGGTCGTCAAGCTGGTCCAAACTCTCGTATTGCAGTGTCAGCGTGCCGGATTCACCATCCGGCTTGTGCGTCAGAGACACTTTGACACCTGTAGCTGCAGAAAGATCATCTTCAAGCGCGCGTGTGTCAGCATCTTTGGCTGGTGCCTTGGGTTTGGGTGATCCTTTGAAGATGTTATCGCCCACATCTTCCGATGCTTTCTTAACCAGTGCTTCGGTTGCCCGAACGGAAAGCTCTCCGGCGATCACTTTTCTCGCAAGCGCACTGGGATCATCTGCAGTGATCAACGCTCGCGCATGTCCAGCACTTAACTTCCCCTCAACGACGAAGGTTTGAATGTCATCGGGAAGCTGCAGCAGACGCAAAAGGTTCGCAATGTGGCTGCGCGATTTGCCCAACGCCTCGGCCATCTTCTCTTGTGTATGGCCGAAACGGTCCATCAGTTGCTTGTACCCAGCTGCTTCTTCGATCGGGTTTAAGTCCGCACGCTGGATGTTTTCGATGATCGCCACTTCCAGGACTTCTGTATCCGAGAAATCACGCACCAGAACAGGAAGGTCATGAAGCTGTGCTTGTTGCGCCGCTCGCCAGCGCCTCTCACCAGCGACGATTTCGTACTCGTCCCCGGCTGGCCGGACAATCAAGGGCTGGAGGACACCCTTTTCCTTGATCGACGCTACAAGATCCTCCAATGGCCCGACATCAAATTGACGCCGTGGCTGGTCAGGGTTTGGCCTGATCTTTTCAATCGGGATGCGTTGCTCGCCTGCGACACCGGATGTGGTGCTTGTTGAAGCAGGTTCCGCAACATCTGCCATCAATGCAGAAAGCCCGCGCCCCAAACCACGTTTCTTGTCGTTGCTTGCCATGTCAGGCTCCCACTGCTGCGTTATTGGCGACCAGCTCTTTAGCCAGGTCACGGTAGGCTACCGCCCCTTTTGAGGTGGCGTCATAAGACAAAACCGGCATCGCAAAGGACGGTGCCTCACTCACACGGACATTGCGCGGGATACGCGTCTTGAAAACGATATCGCCCAGATTGTCCCGAGCATCTTGTTCCACCTGCTGCGAAAGGTTGTTCCGCGCATCATGCATTGTCAGCACGACGCCTTCGATCCGTAGATTCGGATTGCCCGTTTGCCGCACTTCTCGAACCGTTAGCATCAGTTGCGATAAGCCCTCCAAAGCAAAGAATTCACTCTGAAGCGGAACAAGGACAGAATCCGACGCAATCATTGCATTGACAGTCAAAAGATTCAGAGACGGCGGGCAATCAATCAGGATGAAGTCAAACCCATACGCGTCCATGGCCGTCTGCCGTAACGCATCATGCAAGAGAAAGCTGCGCTTCTCGTTCGAAATCAACTCAATATCTGCTGAGCTCAGGTCGACCGTGGCTGGAACAATGGCAAGATCATCGATGTCCGTGGCAAGAATGACGTCTTTTAGTGGGATGTCATCCAATAGAAGATCGTATGTCGTATGCTCACGATCCTCCATTTCGATCCCAAGACCGGTAGATGCGTTGCCTTGCGGGTCGAGATCAACGACAAGCACACGATTCCCAATCTCAACAAGTGCCGCGGCCAAGTTTATGGCGGTGGTTGTTTTGCCCACCCCCCCTTTTTGATTGGCGACGGAAATAATCTTGGGCCCGGACGGGCGCGTCGGATCAGACACGCGAAATATCCTTGATTTTGAGGACAACTGCTTCGGCATTTGTTTTACTTGGCATCGCTTCATAAGAAAACCGCCAGTTTTGCTTTGCAGCAACAACTTCATCCTGCCATTGCGCACCCTTCTGGAAGAGGCAAATTCCGTCCTGAGTGAGGTGTGGTAAGGCCAAAGACAAAAGCGAATCCAAAGGCGCCAGCGCTCGTGCGGAAATGGTTTGAGCATTCAGCGCCTCAACCGCCTCAATGCGGCACGCCATAATTTTTATGGGCAATTCAAGTTCACGTGCGCAAGTGCGCAAGAAAGTCGACTTTCTTTGATCGCTTTCGACCAGCGTGAAGGATGTGCTTAGTCCATTTCCCTGTGCAAGAATTGCAACAACAACCCCGGGAAGCCCCCCACCGCTTCCCAGATCCGCCCAAAGTCCGGATCGTGGAATGTACACCTGAGCGGAGTCCCAGATATGACGGGTCTCCAAATCGGAAAGTGTCGACTTCGATACCAAATTGATTCTTGGCGTCCACTTTCGGATCAGATCGGCATAGGTTTCAAGTTTGTCGAATGTTTCACGTGAAACACTCGTTTCCCACCAATCCGGAAGGTCCATCATGCAAGCTTCTTTTCCAGATACCTGATACGGCCAAGAACAAGCGCGAGCGCGGCGGGTGTCATACCATCAATACGCGCCGCTTGCGCCAAGTCTGAGGGTCGAACACGATTGAGCTTGCTTTGCAACTCAGAGGACAGACCCGAAATCTCCGAGTATTTGAAATCTGCCGGGATTTGCAACAATTCATCCTTACGCAGTTTCTCAACATCTTTCCGCTGACGAGCGATGTAGTTTGCATAGAGCGCATCACGAGCGATTTGTTCCTGGATTTCTTTAGAAAACTGCAGCGCTTCAGGAACAAGGCCCCCAACCTGTTCGAATGTCACATCCGGAAATGCCAACACTTGGAACGGCGTGCGCTTGGTACCATCCTGATTGATGCGAATGCCTTGTGCGGCGATTTCCTTTGGCGTGAATTCCGACGCGCATAAACATTCCTTGGCAGCAGAAAGCCTCTCATTCTTGCGGGCGAACACTGACATGCGCTCATCCGAAACGCATCCCAGATCCCGACCAAACTCAGTCAAGCGTTGGTCGGCATTGTCAGCGCGAAGAGAAAGTCGAAACTCAGCCCGAGACGTGAACATTCTATATGGTTCGGCAACGCCGCGCGTCGTAAGGTCGTCAATCATCACACCGATGTAACTTTGGTCGCGGCGGAAATATACAGGCGCTTCGCCCCTCACTCGTCTCACTGCATTAAGGCCAGCAACCAAGCCCTGAGCGGCTGCCTCCTCATATCCGGTGGTTCCGTTGATTTGCCCGGCCAAAAACAAGCCCGGCACATCACGGACCGACAAATCCGCATTCAACGCCCTGGGATCAACATAGTCATATTCAATCGCATATCCTGGCTGAAGAATTTTTGCATTCTCAAGCCCAGTCATCGAATGAACATACTCAGCCTGTATCTCAGACGGCAAAGACGTAGAGATTCCGTTTGGGTAAATTGTATGGTCGTTTAGCCCCTCAGGCTCAAGAAACACCTGGTGTGAGTCCTTGTCGGCAAAACGCACTACCTTGTCTTCGATGGACGGACAGTACCTTGGGCCGACGCCGTCGATATGGCCACCGTACATGGCAGATCTGTGGAGGTTCTTCTGTATGATATCATGCGTTTTGGTGTTGGTGTGTGTTATACCACAGGAAATCTGGCGCAGTGGCGCTCGCTCTGACATGAAAGAAAAGAGCGAAGGATCATCATCCGCGCCTTGTTGATCCAGCCCTTCCCAGTTGATCGTTCGCGAATCCAGTCGTGGCGGCGTACCCGTTTTCAATCGACCGGTCGGCAGATCAAAGCCATCAATCCGGTCAGCTAGCGGAACGGAGGCATCATCACCCATTCGACCGCCGTCGTACGAAGTGTCACCAATGTGGATCGTACCGCGCAGGAATGTTCCTGTTGTCAGGATCACGGTAGTTGCTGAAACTTCCGATCCGTCGGCCAAACAAACCCCTTCAACAACATCCCCCTTCATTTTCAGATCAACAACCTCACCTTCTATGATTGTAAGGTTTTGGGTTGTCTGCATCAAACGAAGCATGGTGTCCTGATACACAGCGCGATCAGACTGTGTGCGTGGGCCTTGCACTGCCGGACCTTTACGACGATTCAATAAACGAAACTGAATCCCTGAGGCGTCAGCAACACGCCCCATAACGCCATCCATTGCATCAATTTCACGAACAAGGTGACCTTTCCCCAGGCCGCCAATCGCTGGGTTGCATGACATCACACCAATTCCCGAGACTTTCATGGTGATCAACGCAGTCGAAGCGCCCATTCTTGCAGAGGCATGGGCAGCCTCTGTCCCCGCATGTCCACCGCCGATAACAACCACATCAAAATGTTTCACGTGAAACACTCCATTACTTACCCAGGCAAAAACTGGAGAATATTTCGTCTAGCAGGTTTTCTACATCTACCCGGCCGACAACTGCCTCCAGAGATCGAATCGCAGCCCTGATTTCCTCTGCCGCAATATCATAGTGCTCTGGCCCCGCACCAACCATGTTTGACGCAGACGATAAAGTCGATGAAGCGTTCGACATTGACGCTCTGTGCCGTTCGTGCGTGAGCAGTCCGGCATCTTGTGTTCGCTCATACAAAGCGGCGGTTATATCCGAAACAAGTTGGTCAACGCCCTGTCCAGTAAGGCCTGAAATTGCAGGCACGTTGTCGTTTCTTTCATCTGCCTTCGGGGCAAGAACGACGTCACCTTCCACAACCGGAACACTTAAACGCTCTCCCGGTTCCACAAGAAAGATACGCAACTGCGCAGAATTCGCGCGCGAAATCGCTCTGGAGACCCCTTCTGCCTCAATCTGATCATCAGACTCCCGCAGCCCTGCTGTATCCAGCAAAGTGACAGGCAGTCCACCAAGGTCCATGCGGACTTCAATGATATCTCTTGTCGTACCTGCAACTTCGGAAGTGATAGCAGCATCACGACGAGCAAGGGCATTTAGCAGAGTAGACTTTCCTGCATTTGGCGCACCAACGATCGCAACTTCAAAACCAGTCCGAATTCTTTCCGCCGAGTTAAACCCACTCAACTGATCCGAAACGTCCTGCATCACGTCCGACAAAAGGCTTTGAACCTCCGGTGTAACGTCTACCGGAACTTCTCCATCGGCAAAGTCTATTGTTACCTCGATCAACGCCGCGGCCCGGATCAACTTGCTGCGCCAACTTTCAATCCGTTGACCCAACTCACCCGATACGGTGCGCAAGGCTTGTTGTCGTTGTGCTTCAGTTTCCGCCTCGATCAGATCACCAAGACCCTCGACTTGCGCAAGATCCATCTTGTTGTTTTCGAGCGCCCGACGCGTGAATTCGCCTGGTTCAGCCATTCGAGCGTTACTTTTGGCTAGTTCACGCAAAACAGCCGAGATCACGGCAATGCTTCCGTGTAGATGAAACTCGACCACATCCTCACCCGTAAAGCTTTCCGGGCCATCAAAAACGAGGATCAATGCGTGATCGAGCATTCCGCCCGCGTCATCGCGTAGAATTCGCGTGGCAGCCCTACGGGCTTCTGGAAGTGATCCGCACAGTTTTTCCGCGCAAGACTTGGCTTCGCACCCTGAAATACGGACGACGGCAACGCCCGCACGACCCTGCGCCGTGGCAAGGGCAAAGACTGTATCCATCCCCTTACCTCCGCCTGGCAGATCAGGTGTTCATGGAATCGAAGAATTCGCTATTCGTCTTGGTCTGCTTGAGTTTCGAGATCAGGAATTCGATCGCATCCGTTGTTCCCATCGGGTTCAGGATACGGCGCAGAACAAAGGTTTTTGCCAAATCCACTTTGTCGACCAACAGGTCTTCTTTCCGCGTACCGGACTTGAGGATGTCAATCGCTGGGAACACGCGTTTATCCGCAATCTTGCGATCCAGAATAATTTCAGAGTTACCAGTACCCTTGAACTCTTCAAAGATGACTTCGTCCATCCGGCTACCTGTATCAATCAGGGCCGTTGCGATGATCGTCAACGATCCGCCCTCTTCGATATTCCGCGCCGCACCAAAGAACCGCTTGGGCCTTTGCAATGCGTTAGCATCTACACCACCGGTCAGAACTTTACCCGACGAAGGAACAACTGTGTTGAACGCCCTACCAAGTCTTGTGATTGAATCGAGCAGAATAACAACATCTCGTTTGTGCTCGACCAATCGCTTTGCTTTTTCGATGACCATTTCCGACACGGCTACGTGGCGTGTCGCAGGTTCATCAAATGTGGACGAAATAACTTCGCCTTTCACGGAACGCTGCATGTCCGTCACCTCTTCGGGACGTTCATCGATCAGCAACACAATCAGGTAGCATTCTGGGTGGTTCTTTTCGATGCTCGCCGCGATGTTCTGCAACAGTACGGTCTTACCCGTCCGTGGAGGCGCGGTAATCAGCGAACGTTGCCCCTTCCCGATCGGTACGACCAGATCAATGATACGAGCCGAGCGATCTTTGGTGGTCGGATCATCAAGCTCCATCTTGAGGCGCTCGTCCGGATAGAGCGGCGTCAGGTTGTCAAAGGCAATCTTGTGCTTGGCCTTCTCCGGTTCTTCAAAGTTGATCCTCGTCGCGTTTGTCAGCGCAAAGTAACGTTCCGTATCGTCCGGAGCCTTGATCACGCCCTCGATCGTATCACCAGTCCTCAACGAATACTGGCGGATCATTTCTGGCGACACATAGATGTCATCAGGACCCGGCAGATAGTTCGCCTCAGGCGAGCGCAGGAAACCAAAACCGTCTTGCAGGACCTCCAGCACACCATCGCCGGAAATCTCCCATCCCTCATCCGCGCGTTCGCGCAAGATCTGGAACATCATCTCGCCCTTCCGCATAGTCGAGGCGTTTTCGATTTCCAGCTCCTCTGCCATGGCAAGGAGGTCTTTGGGGCTTTTCGCCTTGAGTTCAGCAAGGGCGAGGCGTTCTGCGGTCATGGGAATACTCTTGGCCCGCTTGGTTCAAGCGGTGCGCGTCCAGTCAATTGTAAAAGCTGTATGCGGTCCCCGGACGGGGTGCGACATCGCAGATAGGGGCTGTTGCGCCCTAAGTCAACGGTTTCAGAATTTCACAACCACCGACAGAACAATCAGAACCATGAGAAGCGTCGGCACTTCATTCATCATTCGGTACTGTCGTCCGCTTTTGATTGGGCCACCCGCAACAAATGCCTTGCGTTGCGCAGCCAGCCAACCGTGGAAACCAGACATGGCCAGAATCCCAAACAGTTTGGTCCAGGGCCACACTGCACTCCAATCGACCACACCAGGGATCAAGGCAAGGAGAAGACCGAACACCCATGTTGCGATCATGGCAGGGTTCATGATCACCTTAAGCAGCTTGTATTCCATGGTTTGGAAGAGGGCATGTGTATCGCCCTGCAGCCCGACACTTTCTGAATGGTAGACATACAGACGGGGTAGATAGAACAAGGCTGCCATCCAAGCGATCACCGACATGATATGGAATGCCTTGATCCACGGATAGAAGGTTATCAAGATATCCATGATAGTTGGGCCCTTACTGTTCCGATCCACCCTTATAAATAAATATAAGAAAGAAAAAGGATGATGATTTTGTAGGGTGACCGATTTCTGTGGATTACTGTTTTTCCCAAAGGGTTGTGCACAGCGTGACAGGTTTTTCCCCAGATATGTAAAGCTGCCAACCTATTATAAAAATCGTTTTAAAACAAATATTTAGATTTCAATAAACCAATTTAAGGAGTGGACTAATCTGTGGGTAACACCGAACAACATTTGTTGCACTCAACACAGTATTTGTTCTTTCGCACTTGGGAAGGATCACGGTGAAACCGGCTCGTGACGCGAGGTGCATCACATGAACCGGACATCCGGCTTGCTTTCACGTGTTTGATCCCTCAGTTCACAAGGCGTGACACACAAGGATATCCACATGAACACCCCCATCGTTCTTGCTTCGGGTTCCAGCATTCGGGCCCAGCTGCTGCAAAACGCAGGGATAGAATTCGAAGTCATGGTGCCTCGAATTGATGAAGAAGCGGTTAAAGAAGCCTTGATCGCCGAAGAAGCCTCACCGCGTGACATTGCCGATGCGCTGGCCGAAATGAAGGCGCGCAAGGTGGCTGACAAGGTGCCGGGCGCTATGATCATTGGATGCGATCAGGTTCTTTCTTTCGACAACGATCTTCTGTCGAAGCCGATTGACCCAATGGACGCTGCCGAACAACTGCGTGCCATGCGTGGGCAGCGCCACATGCTGCTATCAGCCGCCATCATTTATCATGAAGGTAAACCCATCTGGCGCCACGTGGGACAGGTCCGTCTGCGGATGCGAAATGTGTCGGATGCGTATCTTGATGGATACATTGACCGGAATTGGGATGACATTCGTCACTCAGTTGGCGCATACCAACTAGAGGCAGAGGGAGTGCGCCTGTTCCACAGCATCGAAGGGGATTATTTCAATGTCCTTGGGATGCCATTGCTGGAGCTTCTGGCATTCCTGACGCTGCGCGGCGTGATCGACGGATAATCAAAGGCATGCGGGATGAGCGATAAAATTCCTTTGGCGGGGGTCATCGGATCCCCCATTTCACATTCCAAGTCACCGCAATTGCATCGGCACTGGCTCAAGACGCTTGGGTTGCGCGGTGACTACATCCCCATGGATGTGTCGGCACAGGATCTGGAGACAGTTTTGCGGACCTTGCCCAAAGCCGGTTTTGTCGGGGTGAACATTACCATTCCCCACAAAGAGGCCGCATTGGAAATTGCCGATCTTGTCACGGATCGCGCAACGCTGATTGGGGCCGCAAACACTCTGATCTTTCGCAAGGATGGCCAGATTCATGCGGACAACACGGATGGGTATGGTTTCATCGAGAACCTGAAAGCGGGCGCGCCGAACTGGCATCCTCATGCAGGTCCGGCAACGGTGCTGGGCGCTGGAGGTGCAGCGCGTGCTGTCATTGCATCGCTTCTCGATGCTGGCGTTCCAGAAATTCTACTGACCAACCGTACCCGCGTTCGGGCGGAAAAGTTGGCTGACGATTTCGGAAAGAAGGTGTCGGTTGTTGATTGGGTTCAAGCCGGGAATATTCTCGAAGACTCTGCCCTTGTGACCAACACAACGTCACTTGGCATGATCGGTAAACCGGCAATGCGCATCCCCTTGGACGGTTTGCGGCGCGGCACCCTCGTCACTGATCTTGTCTACACACCTCTAAAGACTGACCTACTTGCCGCCGCCGAGGCAGCAGGCTGTGTGACCGTTGACGGGCTAGGTATGCTGCTGCATCAGGCAGTACCCGCTTTCGAGCGATGGTTTGGGCATCGGCCTGTCGTGGACAGCGCAACCCGCGCGGCGGCATTGAGATGACGTTTAAACTTGGGCTGACCGGCTCCATTGGTATGGGCAAATCCACAACAGCCCAGATGTTCAAGGACGAAGGGTGCGCAGTTTGGGACGCGGATGCAGCTGTGCATCGTCTATACGGCCAAAGTGGCGCAGCGGTCGGCCCGATTGGAAAAATATTCCCAAGCGCTGTCGTGGGCGGAGCCCTCTCTCGCGATGCATTGCGTGACATCATCTCGAAGAACGCAGACGCTCTGGCCCGAATTGAAGCCATTGTGCACCCACTGGTCGCGGATGATCGAGCGCGTTTTGTAGCGGCGACAGACCCAGATATCGTTGTCTTTGACATCCCGCTTCTTTTTGAAACAGGCGGCGAAGCGGCGATGGATGCCGTTGCGGTTGTTCATGTCGATGCGGAAACGCAAAGGGCACGTGTCCTTGCACGTGGAACGATGACCGAGGCCCAATTTCAAACAATCCTGGCAAAGCAGATGCCAAGTGCTGAAAAATGTGACCGGGCCGACTTCGTGATCGAAACTGACACGGTTGAACATGCCCGTACTCAGGTTCATTCTGTAGTTCAGCAGATCAAAAGCGGATTGTCACATGCGTGAAATCGTTCTCGACACGGAAACGACTGGGTTCGACCCGGAAAGCGGAGACCGAATTGTCGAAATTGGGGCGATTGAATTGCTCGGTCACGTTCCAACCGATAGCGTGTTCCACGAGTACATCGATCCAGAACGCTCGATGCCTCAGGAAGCATTTGAAGTGCACGGGCTGGGCGATGATTTTCTGCGTGGAAAGCCAAAGTTTGCTGAGCTAGGCCAAAAGTTTCTGGACTTTGTTGGCGATGCCAAGTTGGTGATCCACAACGCTGCCTTCGACATGAAGTTTCTGAATGCCGAGCTGAAGTGGATGGGTTTACCTCAGATCCCCTTTGATCGTGCGATCGACACCCTCGACATTGCGCGGCGCCGTTTTCCCGGTTCACCGGCTTCACTGGATGCACTGTGCCGCCGCTTCGGGATCGACAATTCAGCTCGAACCTTGCACGGCGCCTTGCTCGACAGCGAAATTCTGGCGGAAGTCTATCTTGAACTGATTGGTGGACGTCAGCCCGACTTTGCACTTTCAACAAACAATTCAGCTGGCCCAAGCGCGGTTGAGATTGAAAGCTGGACACTGCCACCTCGCCCGCGAGCTTTGCCAAGTCGCATTACTGCCAAAGAGCAAGAGGCACATGCGGGGTTTGTGGCCAAGCTGGGCGATGACGCCCTGTGGCCAAAATGAAAAGGCCCGGTACGAAGACCGGGCCTTGCCATAGTTTCAAAGATATCAGTTGATTGGCTGCTCAGCCGGCGCTGCTTCTTTCTGGCGGCGCGCGATTTCGTTCCGATACAGCGATACGAAATCGATGTTTTCCAGGTTGAGGGGTGGGAAGCCACCGTCGCGTGTGATGTCACTGACGACCCGACGCAGGAACGGAAATATCATCCGGGGGCATTCAATTAGAAGGAACGGATGAAGCTGATCTTCCGGCACATTTTCAATGTGGAACATCCCGACATAGTCGATTTCAAGAACAAAAAGGACAGTGTCGCCTTCCTTTGCCTTTGAAGTCACGTTCAGCTTGATCGCGCTTTCGTACTGGTTCTCCTGACCGCGTTTCTTAGCGTCCAGATTGACTTGCACCTGTACATCGGGCTGCACGTCCGGCGCTGCGCCCTTTTGCGACACGATATTCTCAAATGACATGTCGCGAATGTATTGGCCCAGCACGCGCATTTGCGGTGCGGCGGGTGGTGTGGCTTGTTCTTCGGCCATCAGCTCTTTCTCCGAGGGAAACTATAAATCCCGCGCTTCGTATCAGCTTGGGCCACTGGCCTCAATGCTTGGTCCAGCCTGATGGCCCCCGAACTTCACGCCGGTCGGGGTCAACTTCGGTGTATTCACCGTCAACAATATCCGGGCGCTGGGGTCTTTGCCCGTGGGTCGAAAATGTGGTGACGTTGATGCGGCTTCGCGCCCAACGGAAAACAGCAAGCCGAACACCCGGTACAAGCAGTGCAAACCCGACCGCATCCGTGAAGAAACCCGGGGTCAGCAGCAGGGCGCCGGAAAACAGGATCATGGCGCCATGCGCCAATGCTTCGCTTGGATCGCGCATCTGGTTGAAGGAGGATTTGACCTGCCCCAACGCCTGAATGCCCTGAGCACGTACCAGCATGGTGCCCAAAACAGCCGTGATGACAACAATCAGCAGGGTCCAGCCCAAACCGATGGCACCGCCAACTTGTATGAACAGGGCAATCTCGATCAATGGGACCAGAAGAAAGGCCAGAAACAGCCACATCCGCGTTATCCTTTCGTTTCCACAAGGGGCCGTACAGTGGACTTGCGCCCCCCGTGCACCTACATAAGGGTCCGACAAGGCTGTTGCCACCCGACCCCGAATGACGAGGCATGAATGAATTCTCCGCTTATCCAGTTACTAGTCCTTGCTGGCATCGCTGTCTTCCTGATCCTGCGCCTGAAAAACGTGCTGGGAACACGCGAAGGATTCGAACAGCCTCCCGTGCCCAAACAAGTTTCCGAACGTTCGGGACGACATGACTTCGAAGTGATTGAAGGTGGCCCTGATTTGGATATCACCGATCATGTCGATGAAGATAGCGACGCCGCCAAGGCATTGGCAGAAATGAAACGGGTGGAGCCGTCATTCCAGGTGTCTGACTTCCTGCAAGGTGCCCGTGGCGCATACGAGATGATTGTAATGGGATATGAACAGGGCGATCTGGCCGACATCCAACCTTTCCTGTCGGAAGAGATTTATGAGTCGTTCGTGGACGGAGTTGCCGCTCGCGAGGATCAAGGTCTGACCATCGAGGCCGAATTTATCGGTGTCCGGGAGCTGAAACTGATGGACGCCACCTATGATCCCGAGACGGGCGAAGGTGAGTTGACCATCCGTTATGTTGCAGAACTGAAATCTGCTGTTCGCGATCAGGGCGGAGATATCGTAGAAGGTAGCTTGACTGAGGTGAAGCGGCAGAAAGACACATGGGCCTTTGCAAGAACCATGGGGGCGGACGACCCGAATTGGCTACTGGTGTCTACAGACGCGTAGTACGCTTTTGCGCCTTATCATTCTGCGCGATTTTCTGGACCATGACCGCCGCTGCCTCTGATCTGAAGTACACGGTGCTGGGCTTTGATGCGTTGGATGGTTGGGCGCAGGATGATCACGCCGCAGCACTGACCACGTTTCGCAATACATGTCGGGATATGGATGACCCCGATTGGAGATCTCTATGCGCCTTGGCTGGTGATGTGCCGGATGCGCGTGCTTTTTTTGAACTTTTCTTTCGTCCTGTCCTGATCGAAGACGGCGCGCCAGCGCTGTTCACCGGGTATTTTGAACCGGAGTTGGACGGATCACGCCGTCGCAGTGCGCGCTATCGTTTCCCGGTCTATGCTATGCCCCCGGAAGCGCGGCACATACGCCCCTGGTTGACCCGTCGCCAAATCCTTGAAGGGCCGGTGATGCAAGGGAGGGGCCTTGAGATTGCCTGGGTGGATGATCCAGTTGAGTTATTCTTTCTTCAAATCCAGGGGTCCGGTCGTATCCGTCTGCCCAATGGTCAGATGATGCGTGTTGGGTTTGGCGGTGCCAATGGGCACAAGTATCGATCCATCGGGGCTGAGCTGGTGCGCCGTGGCACTTACGCTGCTCATCAGGTCAGTGCACAGGTTATCCGAAACTACGTTCGCAATAATCCGGTGGTTGGCGAAGAGCTGCTGTATCATAACCCATCCTACGTGTTCTTCCGTGAAGTCAGCGAAGTTCCAGCTGATCGTGGACCGTTGGGTGCAATGAACCGGTCTATCACAACGATGCGGTCCATAGCTGTCGATCCGGCCTTTGTTCCTCTGGGCGCACCAGTATGGATCGAAAAAGACGGGAATGGACCCTTGCGGCGATTGATGATCGCGCAAGATACCGGATCAGCGATCAAGGGTGCGCAGCGCGCCGACGTGTTCTTTGGTACTGGCGACAAGGCGGGCCGTGAGGCCGGGCGTTTGAAAGACCCGGGCCGGATGATGGTGTTGATGCCAATCCAACGCGCCTATGCCCTGCTGCCTGAGAGCGCGATATGACACGCCGCAAGTTGCGCCCGGACGAAGAAGAGCTGTGGCGAAAAGTGGCGGACAAGACGGAGCGGTTGCATCCGAACAAACCGTTTCATCCAGATGATTTTGTCACAACACCGCCTCCAAAACCCCGCGCGAAACCAGCATTCAAAATTGCTCCGGTTACAGGCAGACAGTCTTCATCCAAGCCATCCACTTCCGTGAACCTGACGCCGTCGATTGTGGATCAGGTCGCGACCCAGCCGGTTCAGATGGATCGTAAGGCGTTCACCCAGATGAAACGCGGTAAGCTCAAGCCAGAGGGCAAGCTGGACCTACATGGCATGACGCTTGATCGTGCGCATCCGGCACTTACGCGGTTCATCCTGTCTGCGCAGTCTCAAGGAAAGCGATTGGTTTTGGTTGTCACGGGCAAAGGCAAGAACCGCGACGATGATGGCCCCATACCCGTGCGTTTCGGTGTCTTGCGCCATCAGGTGCCGCAATGGTTGTCCATGCCGCCGCTGTCGTCGGTCGTGTTGCAGGTCAGTCAGGCCAATGTCCGCCATGGCGGCGGCGGTGCATATTACGTGTATCTACGTCGTCTGCGTTAGGTCTCCGCGCGCTCGTTGAATGCCAATCCACATGCATGCAGTTGCTAGCAGAAAATAAGCCGCGACACCCATGTATTGTACGTTCAGATCGACACCGAAATCGATCAGCCCGCCGGTAAGGCCTGGTCCGATGGCTGACCCCAACACCATGACCGCGGCGGCCATCGCCTTGATCGCCCCAATGTGACGGGTGCCATAGAATTCCGCCCAGAACGCGTTGGGCAATGTTGAATTTGCACCGGTTGTCAGGGCCAGAAACACGAAACCGATGGCTGCTGCAGCCAGCGATTGAGCCACTGAAAAGGTGACGAAGGCCACAACCATTGGCAGCTGGAAAAAGGGGATCAACCGTGCCGTGCCGTACCGATCCAATGCGATGCCGGATAGGATCATCGCTGCGATCCCTACGACGGTGTAAATGGGAAACAAAGCCACAAGGGACAGGTGTGACCATCCCTTGATTTCAGCGAAATAGACCTGCTGGAAAAAGAATGCAGTGTTAAACGCGGCGGGGCCAACCAAGGCAGGCACCATGAACCAGAACAGTGGATGGCCCAACGTATCTGTGCGTGTCCAATGGCGAGCTTTCATACCGAAGCTCTGGTTTTCGCCAGCCATGGATTGCGGCGTGCGCTCCTCTCCTAGCAAACGCCACAGGATGGGTACGCCCAATAGCGCGATGGCAGCCGCCAAAAGCCACAGAACACGCCAATCCAGAAACGCCATCAACGCAACAAAGAGCAGGGGTAGAACGGCCTCCCCCAAGGAAAAGCCCAAAGTGGCAACGGCAAGAGCCCGGCCCCGAGACGCCACGAACCATCGCGCCATCGCGACAATCGCGATGTGGCTTGTCATTCCCTGCCCCGTTAGACGCAGTGCGAAGATCACAATGGGAAGAAGCGCAGCGTATGGATTTATGGCCATCAACAGGCACGACCCAGCAAGCAACACAAGCACGACCACGCCCAAGCTCCGCGCACGGAAACGATCCGTCAGGCCGCCTGCCCATATCATAACAACCGCAGACGCAGCAGTTCCAAGACCATATATTGCGCCCCAATCGCCGTGGGAAAGGGAATAGTCACCTTGGATTTGGGCCGCAAAGATCGAGATGAAAAATGTCTGTCCAAAGGACGATAGCAGGGTGAGCAGTGCACCTGCGGCCAGCCACTGCTGATTGCTCTTCAGAAAGTGACCCAGGGGCTCCGACCCGGACAGCATCGCCACTAGCGGGCCTCACTGCGGATTGCACTTGTGGATGTCCGACGTGGCGGAGACTGGATGCGCCGCGCGCCCAGAATGGTCAGTACCGACCCGGCCCGACCACGCAGGAATTCACTGTCCAGTTCGGATGAGCGGCGAAGGAGTTGGATCAAGGCGGGCGATCCGGCTGCAACAAAGTGATTGCCTGACTTCCGATCACTGAATGCGGTCACATCGACGATGGTAACAGGCAGGTCCGCAACAGCGTCCGTATTTTGAATGTTGCCCAACTGGGTTCTTTCACCGCGCAGGCGTGATGACAGGCGCAGGATTGCATCCTTGCGCGACACCATCACAACGAAAGGATCCGGTGCCGTTTGGATCCGGGAAAACTGACTGCGAAACACATCGACGTTGATGTCGGGGGACAAAAGGATCACACCGCTGATGTTCCTTCCGACCCACCCAGGCTCTGCGATGTCGAGCTGCCGCAGGGTTTCCATCACCAACGCACTGCCCATCGAATGGGCGACAAGGACGATATCTGGCTGGCCCGCAGATCGGATCAAGCGCATCAGATCGGCAAGGCCGTCTCGGGCAAATAGCGCGCTATCCTGATCATATTCATACCCCAGAGGATTGCCGCGACTGGGCCAAGAGTAGCTGACGTGCGTACCTGGGACCTCAAGGTCCTCTGCCATTTGTGCGATCCGGAAGGCAGAGTTGGTAAAGCTGTTGTTGAAACCGTGCACGAACAGTGTCACTTCGCGCTCGGACTCTGGATGTGATGCCAAATCGGCCATCAGGGCGCGGCGAAACACATCGTTTGACTCGTAGATGTTCAATGCGGCGAGAGCAAAATCGCGGTCCGGTTTGGGGCGATCTTGCCCGTCTGATACGCTGCCCAATGCGCGACCGGGCGGCAGCGATACCGTGGCTTGCACCAAATTCAGCGAAGCAGATCGGCCAATCCCAAACTCACCAGCCGCGTTCATACTGCGCGTGGTGCCGATAAATACATCGCGGTTTTTCCCGACAAGCTTGGCTTCGGGCAAAATGGGCGCAGCTGTCCTATCGCTGCATGCAGCAAGGATAAAAACCAGAACAAATAGAATCGCGCGCATCAAATACCCCTGCCCGATCATCCCACGGGATGTACCGGAGCAGGAAGCAAACAGCTAGAGCACGTAACGGCTAACGTCTGTGGATCGCGCAAGTTCGCCGAGATGTGTTTCGACAAAGTCCGCATCAACCGTGATTTCATCTCCGGCCCGGTCGGGAGCGTTGAACGAAAGCTCTTCAAAAACCCGTTCCATCACGGTGTAGAGGCGGCGGGCACCGATGTTCTCGACACTCTTGTTCACGTCTGCAGCGATACGGGCCAATGCGCGAATCCCCTCGGGTTCAAAGGTCACCGTCACCTTTTCGGTCTGCATTAGAGCGGTGTATTGCAACGTCAGCGCATTGTCCGTTTCTTCCAGAATCCGCACGAAATCATCTTCGGTCAGATCGCGCAGTTCGACGCGGATGGGCAGTCTACCTTGCAGCTCTGGCAACAGGTCGGACGGCTTTGCAATATGGAAGGCGCCTGACGCGATAAACAGGATGTGGTCGGTTTTCACTGGTCCGTGTTTGGTGCTGACGGTTGTTCCTTCGATCAAGGGCAGTAGGTCACGCTGCACACCTTCGCGGCTGACATCCCCGCCACGTGCATCTGTGCGCGCGCACACCTTGTCAATCTCATCCAGAAAAACGATGCCATTCTCTTGCACGGCTTCCAAAGCCGTTTTGGTCACCGTTTCGTCATCGAGCAACTTGTCCGCTTCTTCGCCGATCAGAACGTCATAGCTTTGCGCGACCGTCAGCTTCTTGCGGACGGTACGTCCGCCCATCGCTTTGCCAAAGATGTCGCCCAGGTTCATCATCCCCATGCCGCCGCCGGGTTGGCCGGGAATGTCCATGGTCGGGAACGGGTTGCTGGTGTCGGCGACGTCCAGTTCGATCAGGGTATCGTCCAGTTCGCCTGACTTCAGCTTTTTGCGGAACATCTCGCGCGTTGCGTCGCGGGCATCTGTGCCAGCGATGGCCTCGATGACCCGGTCCTCGGCCGCTTGGTGTGCGTTGGCCTTCACGTCTTCCCGCATGTATTCCCGTGTTTCCACGATGGCAGCATCCACGAGATCACGAATGATCTGCTCTACATCGCGGCCGACATACCCAACCTCGGTGAATTTGGTTGCTTCGACCTTCAGGAATGGTGCGCGCGCCAGCTTGGCCAGACGGCGACTGATCTCTGTCTTGCCCACGCCGGTAGGGCCGATCATCAGGATGTTCTTGGGATAAACCTCGTCTCGCAGATCATCATCCAGCTGCTTTCTGCGCCAGCGATTCCGCAGCGCAACCGCAACGGCGCGCTTGGCATCTTTCTGGCCAATGATGAATCGATCAAGTTCAGAGACAATTTCGCGGGGGGTCAGGTCAGTCACAAGCGGCCCGTTTGTTACAAGTTTCCCGCCTTACCTATGCGAAAACTGGCGAAACGCAACGATTGACGGGCATTTCATCAACACAGCATCACTTGCGCGAGAGGTTGGGTTATTTTGTCGCGGCTTAGGCGTACCTTGGCGCCATCGAATTGAATCCTCGGAGACTGTCCCATGACCAACCGCCGCTCATTCCTAATTGGGTCTGCCGCCTTGATGGCGTCCACTGCATTGCCAACTTTTGCGCTGGCCGGTGGCCATGGCCGCATCGGTGAATTCACCGGCAAAAGCAATCACGTCACCAAAGGCCGTGCCGAAGTGGTGACCAAGAATGGCAAAAGCCAGGTGATCCTTCTGGATGATTTCTGGTTCGACGGTGCCCCCGATCCCAAGGTTGCGCTGGGCCGAGACGGTTATGACAGCGACACGCTAATGGGCCCGCTGAAAGCCAATGCAGGTAAGCAAACGTTCGATGTTCCTGCTGGCGTCGATGCAGCCACCTACAACGAAGTCTGGGTCTGGTGTGAGAAGTTCAACGTGCCGCTAGGCGTTGCCAAACTGAACTGATCTGGCTGATTTTCAAGAGGAAGGCCGCTGCGAAAACAGCGGCCTTTTTCATTCATGACAGAATTCTAGTGTTCAGCTCATCTGTCATCATCGTATCGAACCAGTGCGGATAGCGTTTCGCTGGGGGCGCAATGTCGGCCAACTTGGCCAGCTCTTCATCAGCTAGCTTCAATTTTGGTGCGGCGAGGGCTGCATCCAAATGTCTCATCTTCGATGCACCAAAGATCACGCTGTGGCTGCGGTCTTGGGCCAACAACCAAGCCAAGGCTACAGTCGCTGGATGCACATTGTGAGTCTTTGCAATACCGGCAAGCGTTTCAATCATTGTGCGGGCGGTTCTGGTGTCGATGCCAAGGAAATCGCCGCCTTCACTCAACCGTCCGTCGCCCTCCTCAAGTTTCTCCGGGTCATACTTGCCGGACAACAAACCTCCGGCCAGAGGTGACCAGGCCATAAGCCCGCCGCCCATCTCCGCCATCATGGGCAAGACATCGAGTTCGATATCCCGTGCTACAAGATTGTACAGATATTGTCCGGCGACGAAGGGCGTCATCCTGTGGTCGCGCTGGTACTGCACGGCACGGGCCATGTGCCATGCGGGCCAGTTCGACACGCCGACATAGCGCACCTTGCCTGCTTCAATTGCGGTTTGGAGTGCGGCCAGCGTTTCTTCCATCGGCGTTGTGAAGTCGGTTTTGTGCAGCACCAAAAGATCGATGTGATCAATCCCCATACGGTCTAGGCTGCCGTTGATCTGTTTAAGAACATGGCTGCGGTTCAGACCGGCATCGCCCACCTGATCTGTCTGACGAAAGCCAAGTTTCGTGCAAATCACTGCCTCGTTCCGGCGATTTCCTAGCGCTTTCCCAAGGATGTCTTCCGATTCACCACTCGAATATCCATCGGCTGTGTCAAAGAAGTTCACGCCGGCATCCAGGGCGCGGCTCACCATTTTATTCGCGGCATCCTGACCGACCTTGGCAACACCGGGAATCCAGTCCGACCCGTGGTTGAAGGTCATGGTACCAAAGCACATGCGGCTCACAATCAAACCACTGTTGCCCAGACGCGTATATGTCATCTCGGTCATTTGCTGATCGTCTCCACTGTCAGGTTGCCGTTGGTGTAAACGCAGATATCAGCCGCGATTTGCATCGCATCGCGTGCCACGGTTTCGGCCGTCCGGTCGCTGTCCATCATGCCCCTTGCTGCAGCAAGGGCGTAGTTTCCGCCAGATCCGATCGCCGTTACATCGTGCTCGGGTTCAAGCACATCACCTGCGCCGGTGATCACGAACATATCCACCCCATCCGACACGATAAGCATCGCCTCAAGCTTTTGAAGATACTTGTCAGTGCGCCAATCCTTGGCCAGCTCAACGCTTGCGCGAGCCAGTTGGCCGGGCGTGGCTTCCAGTTTGCTTTCCAGCCGCTCGAGCAGAGTAAAAGCGTCTGCTGTCGATCCAGCGAAACCGGCGACGACCTCATAGCCACCGGGGCTTAGTCGCCGCACCTTGCGTGCGGTCCCCTTGATGACCGTCTGCCCAAGAGACACCTGACCATCCCCGGCAATGACGACTTCGCCGCCCTTCTTCACACCGATGATCGTAGTCCCGTGCCATCCGGGAAATTCAGAATTGGCCATATGACATCTCCTTGATGTTGCGCCTTATATGCGACGTTCATCGGGTGGCTTCAATCCGTGCACACGTTGTGGTCTTGTCGGATCATGGTTTTCGGTCAGGCAGATCCAAGAGTGAAGCAGGCATTGGAGCGTTGGCGCCTGGTTGCGCCGACACTTGGATTGGATCCGGATGCGTATCGCCACAAGTTGATTTGGCAAAAGGACGAACCCAGCCGCAGCCATATTGTCTTGCGGATGAAGGGTACACCGGTCTTGATCATCAAGCAGGTCACCCTGGCGTCATCGGGTAAGTCACTTACAGAAACGGTGGATGCGCTGCGCGACGCACATCTGCGTCTACGCGATCATGACAAAGCACATGCGCCAGAGGTTCTTTTTTCTAGCGAAAGCGGTGATTTCATTGTGATGACCGAAGCAACCGGACGGACATTTGAAGATCACCTGAACAAAGGCCGGGCACATGGTCCCATGCTGAAGCGCGCCGGTGCATGGCTGTCGGCCTTTCATTCCAGCGGCTCGCTCGAAGTACGGACATATCAACCTCGGTTCATGGTTGAGCATGTCGAACGCGTTTTACAAAAGATAAGGGACGTTCCTGCACATGTTGCAGAACCTGAGCTCTTCATCGCGTGTTGCGAGGAAATACCAAGGCTTGCGAAAGCGGCCGAGGGGCAGCAAACCCTGTCCGCGACAAAGCATGGTGATTTCAACATTCGGAACATCCTTCTTGGTCCAAATGGCGAAACAGGACTGGATTTCAAGCCACACAGCTCGGCGCCGGTGGGATTTGATATTGTGCGGTTTCTCATGGACTACGCAGAACTGTTTCAGCCACTTCCGAACGGAAACCTGTTATCGCAGGATACGCTCGACGCTTTTTTTGATGGTTACACTGTCCTCGGTCGCGACGATCCCGCAGTGCGGTTTTTGCCCTACGTGCAGCTTTTGAATGACTGGCGGGCGATCCCAGTGGATCCAGACAATCGCAGTTGGCGGCAAAGTATCCGATTGGAAAACATCACTGCGCTGGCCAGATCGGCGTGTGGTACAACATAAAAACGGCCCCGCATGCGGGACCGTTTGCAACGTCAAAATGTCGTTTGGCTCAGATGCTTTCTTCGATCCAGCTTTGCAGAGCGGCTTTCGGAGCAGCGCCTGCGCGGTTCGAGATCACTTCGCCGTTTTTGAAGATGAACAAGGCCGGAATACCGCGCACACCCATCTGAGCGGGGGAATTCGGGTTTTCGTCCACGTTCACTTTGGCAATCTTGATTTTGCCTGCCATTTCGGCCGAAAGCTCCTCAAGAGCCGGGCCAATCTGTTTGCATGGACCGCACCATTCGGCCCAAAAGTCCACCACTACGGGGACATCGGAATTTTTAACTTCGGCGTCGAAAGTCGCGTCGGTGACTGCCACGGTTGCCATGTGAGTTCTCCTGCCAGGCTCAAGCGTAGGCTGGCAACCTAGGTACCCCCCACAACATCGTCAAGATATGGCGTGCTTTCCAGCGCGGACGTCACGATATCGTGCGGAATGGCCATCAGCACCCCTGTATGTGTCCATAGAATGCTTAATTCCACTTCGCGATCCGGATAAATCTGAGCCATTGCATGGGCATAGGCACCCATCTGGCGCAAAACACCTTCCGGCGTTTGTTCCGGCTTTTCCGGCACGACTCGATTTGTCTTAAAATCCACTATGTGCACCGTCTTGGCATTTAAGTGCAGTCGGTCGATCGTTCCGTGCATTCGGCGTGTACCAAGCTGCGCCGTTATCGGTACCTCGGCCAGTATGTTCTCAGCGAAAATCCATGAAAGTGCAGGATCAGCTTGAATGCGGCGTGCTTGCGCAACTGCTTGTGCCTTTAGGTCATCTTGCAGGTCAGCTTCGTGCAATGCGCGCGCACCTGTCTCCGTTGACTCAAGAAGCGCGTGGACCAGTGTTCCGAAGGCTTTCGCAGTGTTTTCGTCAACCCCGTCTCCCGGCAATGCTTTGGCACCACCCAAGTCTGAGGGCGACAACGTTTCCTGCAGAGTGGTTGGACTCGGCGCTATGGACTTGAAAATGCCCGGAAGGGGCGTAGCGACTTCGGTTTCTGTCCCGTCCGTGCCCTTGGCCGAAAACGCCCAATCACCATGTTGCAAACGCAAACCCGAACCCACCGGTGTGTCCAGCGGCGCTGCTTTGTTTGCCTCCATGCCAGCCTGAACACGTTGATGCCAATCATCACCGTTTCTTTCGAGCTCACCGGATGCGCCCACGATCAACCACTTTTCTGCTCGTGTTAGAGCTACATAAAGCAATCTCAGCGATTCTTTCCGTTGAGCGGCCTTCATATCGTCCAGTCGGGTTATCATCCGTGCCGGCAGCATGGCCGATGGCATCTTCCAAACCGGCGTGCCATCGATGTCGATGACAGTGTTGCGGACTTGAAAGTCGCGTTTTCCGCATTCGGGAAGGATCACGATAGGGGCTTCAAGGCCCTTTGATCCGTGCACCGTCATCACTCTGATCTGGTTCGATGCGCTGTCGATCTGACGTTTGACCTCAAGGTCGTCTGTTTCCATCCAGGTCAGGAAGCCGGTCAGGCTGGGCACTTCGCTGCGTTCGTAGGATAGCGCCTGAGACAGAAGCGCATTTATCCCATCCTCAGCTTCAGTACCAAGCCGTGCTAGCATCCGCTGACGCCCACGATGCCGGGTCAGCATCCGTTCGATCAGATCATACGGACGCAAAAAGTCGACATTGTCGCGCAAGTCCCTCAGAACCGAAACCGTTTCGGGGTAGGCGTCAGTTTTTGTGCGCAAACTGCGCCATAATTCATCCTCGGTTCGGTGATGCGCGAGGGTGTACAGATCTTGCTCGGACCACCCGAATAGAGGGGATCGGAGTGCAGTCGCCAGAGACAAGCTGTCCTCTGGTGTAGCAAGAAACGACAGAAGTGCGCCAAGGTCACGCACAGCGGTTTCCGCCCCTACCTTGAGGCGATCCGCTCCGGCGATGGGGAGCTCAAGTTCTTTGCACGCGCGGATGATATCGGGAAAGATGCCGCCACGTCGTTGAACAAGGATCAGAAAATCCCGTGGCTGCACTGGCCTTGGCCCGCCTTTGTCCGGAATCAACGTGCCTTCATTCAGCATTTGCTTGATTTGCCCAGCGACTGCCATCGCCAGCGTTCGAAACTGGTGTTCGGGGCTGCGCCGGTCCACGGGATCATACCATTCCCGTTCTGATGTCTTTTCCGGTTTTGGTACCAAGGGCCACAAGTCGACGCGCCCAGGCAGATCAGCGCTGAAAGCAATATGCTGACCATCGCCGAAACCGGCACCCTTTTCGGTTTCAAAGACCTTGTCAACCAAATCCAGGATCGCAGGCGATGACCGGAACGAAAAATCGAGGCTTCTACCCCACAGTTTCTGATCCGATTCCGCCAGTTTGGAGCCGAATTCTGATTGCATCCGGTCAAACTCGCGCGGGTCAGCGCCTTGGAAGGAATAGATTGATTGCTTCTTGTCCCCCACAACAAAGATCGTGCGGGTCACATCTGCCCGCGCACCCTCGCCGCTCGAAAACTCTTCCGCAAGTCGCCGGATCACGTCCCATTGCGTCGGACTGGTATCCTGTGCCTCGTCCACGAGGATGTGATCGATACCGCCGTCGAGCCGATACAGAACCCACGCTGCCACCCTGTCGTCGCTCAGCAGTTGCTGCGCTTTCTGGATCAGATCATCGAAATCCAACCAGCCGCGGCGCTGTTTTGCATCGCTGTAGCGTTGGGAAAATCGCCGAGCGAACTGGTGCAGGGCGACGGTGTGTTCAGTCGCATCAAGGGCCAGGCGCGCCTCGCGGGCCGCTTCGACCCGTTCAATCAGGGCCTCAAGCTGCGGCAGAAGATGTGCGGCCCGTTGTTGTGTCGACTTCGTGGGAAAGCGTTTCTTTCGGGTTCCGGCTTGGGTCAGAAACGCAGCCTCCGCAATCGAAAGGCTTTCGGTGTCGAGGGCAACAATTTCCTTCAACGTTTCACCAACAGCTTGGTCAGTCACACCTTGCGTTGCCAGAATCGGCAACAGGTCCTGCAACATCTCCCAATCGCCGGGGGCAAATGTGGCATCGACAATACTGTCGCGTGTCAGATCACCGGGTTGTCCAAGCAAAGAAAGCGTTTCCCCAGTCGTAAGATCGTCGAACTTCGCCGCCTTGCCTGCGATTTCCTTGGTGAGCGAAAGAAAATCTTCACCCTTGTACTGTGCGGCCAGCCGGACAAGCAGGTCAGCGTCTTCACCATCGGCCATCTGATCCACAAGCTCCGCTCGTAAAAGGTCAGCGGCGCGATCTTCAATCTCTGTGAATTGCGGGCTCACCCCTGCTTCGAGCGGAAAGCGCCTTAGTAGAGACGCACAGAACGAGTGAATCGTCTGAATTTTCAACCCACCGGGTGTTTCGATTGCCATTGCGAAAAGGGTACGTGCGTGGCTCAACTCTTGCGCATTGGGGATGTGCGCCAAACCCAACTCTGCCAACTCCGATCGTAACGCCTTGTCGTCCAGCATGGCCCACGCACCCAAACGCTGAAACAACCGGTTCTGCATCTCGGATGCGGCCGCCTTGGTGTACGTCAAACACAAGATGTTCTGCGGCTTCACGTCTTCCAGCAACAAGCGCGCGACGCGGTCGGTCAAAACGCGCGTCTTGCCCGATCCCGCATTGGCCGACAGCCATGTGGATTGCATGGGCTGTGCCGCTTCCTGCTGACGGCGGGTGGCTTCGTTTGCCATTGCCGTCATGTAAGCACCTCTGGTGCCGGTTCTTGCGTCACATCCCACTCACCAAAGCGCGCGAGTTGGTCATAGTCGCGTACCTCGCGATCCTCGTAGAGCGCGCGACGCGAGGTGTAGCCTTTGTCACCCTCAAGATACGCACCCAATAGCCCGACGAGTTCGGCAAGGATTTGGCGTGGTGTCTCAACATCCAGTGGCGCGTCTTCGGTTTTGGGATTGTTGCCCATCCCGATGAATTGCGCTGCCCTCACGGGGCATGGGCCAAGCGATTGGAAGCCGCCTTCCTCGACCATTGCCGCTTCGATTAACAACTGCTTGTCGAAATGCTTTTGCTGGTCCTTTGTCGGAGGCGCACCGGTTTTGTAGTCATACAAAAGGACCGACCCCGTATCATCCATATCAATCCGATCCGCGCGCCCTTCCAACTCGGTCCTGATTGCTTGCAGGGTGAGTTTTCCAATCGCCTCATTCTCGAACAATGTAGGCGTTGCGATGGACTGCCGCACCCTCTCGGTCTCAACAAGCCATTCGGCTGCCCGCCCAAACCGTGCCAGCCAAAGCGCACGGGCGGCAGGCCAAGGGACGTCCCGATTCAATACTTCGCGGGCATGTGCCATGAGCGCATCAACGGTCAAAGCCGTTTTGTCAGTCAGAGTCTCGCGCACGAAGCGTTCCATCACGTCATGGGAAAGAATGCCACGCAACAGCGCATCCGGTGTTTGTACCAAGGGCCGCAGCACCCGCAGGCGCAGCACATGCTTTGCGTATATGGCGTACGGATCGCGGATCAGTGTCTGGATTTCCGTCACGGTGAATCGGCGAGGACGGGCAGACACCGGTGGGCAAGGTGAGGGGCGCTGTGCCTTTGGCGTTTCTTCGGTCTTTTCGAGCTCTCGAGACAGGGCCAGCCAGTGCGCGCCCCGGGATTTCATCGCGTCCCAGTGATCGGGTTGTCCTTGTCCTGCCAATCCTTGCAGAAGATTGCGTAGTCTGTTCACCCAGCGCGATGGGACGGTTTCCGCATCGTCTGTTCGGATGGACCGGGTCAGCCAAACACTTGGGGCTGCGATCGCTTGTTGAAAATCGTGTGCGGATAGGCCAATGCGCCGTTCGGGCAGCAACAGACCCGCATCAAAACGCAGCTTTCGGTTCAGCCACGGATCAGGTGTCGGCGGTTCGGGCCATGTACCATCGTTCAAACCCGCCAGAATGACAAAGTCAGCCCCTTGGACGCGCGCTTCGAGCGTGCCCCAAATCATGATGTTCGGGTGAGGCATGTCGCGATCCCTTACATCCTCGCCTTGGCGTAAGGCTGTGTCGACCAAACCGGCGTAGTCACGGGCAGACATTTCACCGCCGAAGCTGGCGTGTTCGACCAAACCATCCATCACGCTTCGTGCTGCCTGACCAGCTTTCTTTTGCCAAAGCTCGCCGGCATCTGCACCGTTTGGACCCTGTGCCAGCGTTTCAGCAAGCGTACGATGCAGCGAAACCCATGCCTCAAGTGTCTGTGTTCCGCTAGAGTCTCGCGCGCATAGAAGGTTGCTGATCCATGCCGCCCAAGGCTCGATTTCTTCTACTTGCTTGGCGGCTTTCAGAGCGCAGCGCACCAAGCTGTCTGCGTTCGGATAGGGCAGCCCATCCTTTCGAATCCGCAGTTCCAGTCTTTGCGTGTTCAACTGGTGCAGGTTTCGATCGGCGCCTGAATGCGACAGCGGATGCTTAAGAAGGGTCAGCAATGCTTCGGCGTCCAATGGAGATTGGAACAGACCCGCGACATGACGCAAGAACCGTCCCGGCGGGGACAGGTGTAGCGGTGTGCCGGCACTGTCATCTGGCAAAATGTCCCAGCGGTCCAGTGCCGCGGTAACTTGTCGCGTCAGCATGCGATCTGGTGTTATGAGGGCCGCTTTTTCTCCAGTTTCGGCCGCCTGACGCAAGCGCATTGCGATGGCGATGGCTTCGGCGCGTGGGGTGTCCGCCTCGACAAGCGTGATAGCGTCCGTGGCGCGGCCAAGCTCGGTCAGTTTTGGCCCTTCCTCCCGCCATGCGTCGGTCACCGGCGCTGGGCGCAGCGCCAAAGACACGAGCGCGTTGCGAGACGCCGAGGGAGGAGGCAACAACGTCCAAGGCTTGACGTCCGACGGATGCAGATCGAGCGCGCGGCAGAGTTTCAGGAAGCGGAATTGCGGATGATCTTCGGCAGTTTGGTCTTGATCCAGTGCCTTCCAGACATCGTCAGGCATTTGGTCATCAAAACCAGGCAACAGAACTGCGCCCTGTGGAAGCGCGGCCACGGCCTTCATGAGCAACAGGGTCGTGCCACGAGAACCGGTCGAACCGACAACAATCATGGGATCGGCGTGCGGTGCGTTTCGCCAGTGATCTGCCAACCGGAGAACCGTTTTGCGCTGTCGGGCTTCGGGGTCTGGCGCGCTGCTGCTGGCGTCGATGTAGTCCTGCGCAATGGCGATGAACTGTTGCGCCCGGGCCCAATGCCCAGACTGATCCGACACATCCAGACGCGCGATATCAGCGGCACTTACGCCTTCGCCCTGCATCTCGTCCATGAGGGTGGCCAGACTGTCGGCAAGATCAAAGGGTCCGGCGTCGGGCGCAAGGTCAGGTTGGTGTTCGATCAGATTCTGTATCAGCGTCGCCAGTTCAAGCCGGCGTCGCAAAGGCGGAGCGGCGGCAGGCAAAGGTGTATCGGGCAACAACTCGTCCAGTTGGGTGATCATGCGAATGCGTGGCAGCAATCGCGCAGGCCCCTCATCAAACAACGTGCGCAGACGTCTTGCCATCCGTGTTGTGTTGACCAGCAACGTCACGCGCGCCCACGCTTCGGGCGGCGCATCATTCAACCGCTCTTCGAGCCCACGCATGACGGCACGGGGAAAGTCGACGCCGGGGGCGCATCCGAACAGTCGGTACGGCTCCACCGGATCAAACATTGTGGTTCCGCAGCATATTTTCAGCGATCACTATCCCTGCGGGGTGGCCCACATCACACCAGTGACCTGGATAGGGCAAACCAAAAAGGCGTCCCCGTTCTGCCATCATGCTCCATGGAACGTTGAGTGAAAACGCATTGTCCTCAACATTGTTCAGCAATTCTGTCTTCATAAGTTGCGCACCACCATAGACCATGTCACCGCCGCGATGTAGGCGGCCATCTTTGTCCAGGTGAAAATCTCCTCGGCTGTCCCGGCCGTGGACCCTTGAGAGCGGCACACATGTCAAAAGTGCGTCCATCCTTATCGGGTCCCAGGTGTCCAGCAACAAGCGCAATGGGTTTGGCCCGGCCCATACAGCGTCGGGATTTAACGTCAGAACAGGATTACTCTTCAGGAGGGGTAAGGCGTTGCGCAATCCCCCACCCGTTTCAAGTATGTCGGGATGTTCACGCAACGTGGTAACGGGTCGATCATCGAGATGCGCCTCCAATACGGCCGGCAAATAGTGAAGGTTGATGACCACCCGTTGCGGTTGGACAGCGTTCGCAAGATCGAGCGCATGATCAATCAACGGCTTGCCCGCAACGGAGATCATCGGTTTGGGCTGTGACCGGGTCAGATGCTTCATTCGCGTCCCAAACCCGGCCGCAAAAATCATCACGGCTGGGGAATCGTCTGACATTGGTCTTTGAGGCTTTGCAGGATGTTGGGGGTTGGCGCTGGCAATGCCTTCCGAATGATAGGTGCCAAGTCACCCGCGATCGGGTGTGACAGGCCGGTTTCGATATGGCCCCAGACCCGTGGGATCAGATCAATATAGTGTGGTTTGCCACGGGCAAGTGAAAGCCGTGCAAAGACGCCCAGAATACGCAAGTTACGTTGCAATCCCAGCAAGGCGTAAGCATCATGGAAAGCTGTCGGGTCGACGGATGCCGCTGTAACATATCTGTCCAACATCCTGCTTTGTACTTCCGGTGACACGTCGCGGCGCGCGTCTTGCAGTACCGAAACCAGATCATAGGCAGGATGGCCCAGCATCGCGTCCTGATAATCCAGAAGGCCAATATGTTTCACGCCTTCACGGTCGGGCAGCCAGATCATGTTTTCGGCGTGGTAGTCCCGTTGCACCAGCACGGGTTCTTCAGATTCCAAAGGTTCGAGGGCCGCGCACATCGCTGTATCGAACGCGGCGCGTGCGTCTGCATCGATTGATCCAATGGCGCCGCGCTGGTACCAGTC
This sequence comes from Tateyamaria omphalii, assembly GCF_014651375.1. Taxonomy (GTDB): domain Bacteria; phylum Pseudomonadota; class Alphaproteobacteria; order Rhodobacterales; family Rhodobacteraceae; genus Tateyamaria; species Tateyamaria omphalii. Next base: position 372,273 of record NZ_BMWT01000001.1, on the reverse strand, counting down.
AAAACTCAAACAGGCGACATCGGTCATAAACCGCGCATCATAACGTGCCAGATCTGGCGGTTGTGCGCTGTGCAAATGCAGCAGCACGTCAATCGCAGCTTCATACAATGACGTTTCGCGGGCCTTGTCCGCAGCGATCAGCCGGGCAAACAAGTCATCACCCAGGTCTTCGATAAGCAGGAAACCGTGCGTGGCGTCGTTACCATAGATGCGCGGCGCTGAAAGACCAACGCTTCTCAGGTAGTTTGTGATTTTTACGAACGGACGAACATCCTCACCCTTATGCGGCGGAGCATCCATTAAGATGCGCGTGTCACCATCCATGGTGAGACGATCATACCTTCGGTTTGATGCATCCCCGGCGACCAGCTCAGATGTGGCTGCGGCCCAACCCAAACGGCCGATGAAAGCTGTTCTCAGGTGCGCGCGGTCAAGCATTGGCCACAACCTGTTCCAATCGATCCGGCCAACGTGGATCGGTCCAATGCAGGGTTGCTGACCGGCCTGCTCCATCCGGTTTCATCTTAATGGTCAAAGCAGATTCGGGTGTCAAAGGACCCAATCGATCCGGCCATTCAACCAGGCAAATCGCATCTTCAAAAGCCTCCGACAGGCCCAACTCATCTATCTCGGTATCTGCAGATATGCGATACAGATCCGCGTGCCAAAGCGTGCCGTTTTCAGTTTCGTAAACCTGCACCAATGTGAAGGTGGGCGATGGCACGTCTTCAGGTTCCAGAAGAACCGACTGAATAAGCGCACGTGCAAACTGGGTTTTGCCAGCGCCCACATCACCTTCCAGCAACACCACATCGCCCGCGCGCAGACAGGGTCCAAGTGTCGTTCCGGCACGTGTGGTTTCTGCAGCAGTTGGCCAATGCAAGGTGAGGGCGGCAGACGTCATCCCGTCAACCTACCGGCATCCTTGTGCGCCGCAAGCATGAATGGTCAGGAAGACACAGTATCCGTGGCGGCAGGCTGATTAACCAACTCTGAAAATCGGATCACGGTGGCGCCCGACACGATGGGAGAGATTTGCGCACGGATTGCGCCCGCGTCCTTATGCTGTACCTCAGCCTCCCAAGGCGCGCGCTCTCCCAACTTCATGACGAAGTCGCGCATGTCGCCCCAAGCCGGGTCAGGATTACATCGCTCCTGCCAAGCTTGCAGGCAATCCACGATTGTGACATCGGCAAAGCTGCTGTCTGGGTCCAGTTTCCACATATCCCGATAGGCAGCATTGCAGAAAGTCAGAACACCGGCTGACGAAAACACAACCAACGCATCCTCAAGTGTGTCCATCAGCGACTGACCCAGCTCAAGCTCTGCACGGAAGTTGCGGGTCAACGAGATTTCGGCGGTGATGTCCTCGATCAAAAAGGCGATGGCACCATCTGGATGAGGCCGTCCGGTCACCCGGTACGTATGGCCGGTGTCCAGTGTCCATGTTTCGTGATAACTGCCATGCGAAGCGGCATTGATCATCTCGGAAATTTCCTGCCGCCATGACCCATAATTTTTGGGCTCCGGCATCACACGGTTGTCCCTCAGCCTATCAAAAAACGACAGCATATCGGGGCGCCCACTCAGGAACTCTGCTGGCAGCGAGGTCAGGTCGACAAGGGCGGGGTTGAACAAAGCCAATTGGCAATTGCGATCAAAAATCGCCAATCCGATGGACAATTGTGCAAATGTCTTGGCCAGCGTCTGAACAAAGTTGCGTTGTGCTACCTCGGCCTGAATGACAGCGTTGATGTCCACCGCATGATACGCAGTCGCATTCCCAGCTTGCGTGGTTGTCACGCTGTACCACTCAGGTGTTCCATTCCCATCAATCTGAACCGGCACCCGGACCGAGGATTTGCCTGATAGATCGTCCGGATTGAACTGAAATATTGCGGATGTGCTATGAGCACCTGCATCACTACGCTTGGCCGCCCTTTCGAGCGCCTCATACGCCGCGTTTCGCCACATGATTGACCCGGTGTCGTCAGCCAGCCAGATCGGATATGGCGCGGCCGTTGCGGCCAGACGTAGTTTTTCCAGTTCAGCTTCCAGTGACTGGATTGTGTGCTTTGTGTTGGGATCATCGTCAGCTTGGTCCTCAATCTCAACACGAGTCATACCCGCCTCCCGATGAAGGCGCAAAACAGCACCGTCATCCTTGCGTGCTGCTTGTAGGGTCAGTGTTTCAACGGACTGGATATCGTCAGCATCAGGTAGGCCGGGAAACCTTGAACTCAGCCCAGCTTTCAGGGCCTGCCAATCTGTTGCCCCCTGCTCGCGCTTCAGCGCTGCTTCAGCATGCTGTGAAGCGTGTTCCAGATCGACGCCATCAAACAAGAAAGAAAGCCCCTCTGTCTCGGGGTCCATGGCATGAACGGTGCTATGTATGGGTGCGCGGCCAAGATAGAAAATGCCCGCGGTCACTGCACACACAGCCGAACCGAAAATCACGACCACTTCCAACAGTGCCATTGCACGACCCTTCCCTGACCCACGGAACTATTTGGCGCAGAGGGTTAACGCCGCCTTAACACAAGGTGGTTTCATACCCTGATTTGTTCATTTCGGCCCAAGGACACTGCATTTTCACCGCTCCGTGCATCCACTTTTTCTCTGGGCCAAACAACTTCAACGATGGCGCCAATATGGTTTTCCCGCTGTTCCCACGTGGCATAAGGATCGGCCCCATTGGCAAAGGTCAATTCCGCGCCTGACCGTTCCAGCAACGTTTTGGCGATGAACAGGCCAAGGCCCATCCCTTCGTATTCTGGCCGTTGGGCATGGTCTGTGGACGATCTCCGGCGGCGGACAAATGGATCGCCAATACGGCCCAGAAGCTGAGGGGGGAATCCGCGGCCATCATCCATGATGCGAATGGTGATCTGCTGGTTTGTCCAGTGCGCTTCAATCCACACGGTCGATCGGGCGAAGTCGACCGCGTTTTGCACCAGGTTGCGCAACCCATGTATGATTTCCGGTTTACGCAAGATCGCGGGCTGGTCGATTTCATCACCCGCAGCCGGATCGTGCGTGTATTGTACGAGCTTTCCACGATGTGTGTGCGGTTCCGCGGCTTCCTGCACAACCGTCATCAGCGGCGCTTGGCGTAGGTGCAAGTCATCTTTGCCTGCACGGCCCATGTCACGCAAAATATCGCGGCAACGATCGGCTTGCTCTCTGATCAGCGCGGCGTCTTCCTTCAACTCCGGGCGATCGTCCAATTCTTCGATCAATTCCGCGCTGGTCAATTTGATTGTCGCCAATGGCGTTCCTAACTCATGCGCGGCGGCAGCGACTACGCCGCCCAGGTCGGTGAGCTTTTGCTCGCGCGACAGGGCCAGCTGCGTGGCAGACAGAGCATCTGCCATTGAATGGATTTCCGACGTGACCCGACGGGAATAAAGCCCGATGAAGCATATCGCGATGACCAGGGCGATCCAGTTGCCAAATACGAACAAATCCGGAATCCGAAGAATGAACCCGTTCTGGGTGCGCAACGGGAAATGATAGTCGGACAAGATGGTTACGATGACGATGGCCGTGGCACCTACCAGTAACGTGGACCGCGTGGTCAAAACGGCAGCCGAGATAGTAACCGGACCCAGAAGCAAGAGAGCGAACGGGTTGTTCAGCCCACCGGTCAGGAACAACAAAAAGCCAAGCTGCAGAACGTCAAACAGAACCATCAGAAGGTTCTGAAACTCGTTCAGCCGCTTGTTTTCAGGAAAGATAAAGATCGCGATAAGGTTGCCGATCACAGACACACCGACAGCCAGGTAACACAAGCCTAGTTCAAGTTGCAGGCCATAGAGACGCTGCGCAACTGTCAGTGCCACAAGCTGTCCAACAATGGCGACCCAGCGCAAAAGGATCATTGTCCGCAAACGAATCCAGTTCGATCGTTGCTGTCCCGTCAGCAGGCCAATGTCAGGTTGCGCCATTGTGTCACTTCTTCGTTTCTTGAACTCGCGTCCGGGATTGATAGCTAAGAACCAACTCAACCCGGAGGCTGAATATGACACGTATCATTGCACCCGTTGCCGCCATTGTCGCTGCCCTTTTTATGGGAGGCATTTGGTGGATCAGCCAGAGTGGGAGCGAGGATAGCGCATTTGCTCAATGCAATGCGACGCAGGTTGCTGGTGACGAAAATGGAATCGGCGGTCCGTTTGAACTGGTCAATGCCGAGGGACAAACAGTCACGGATCAGGATGTGATCACGGAACCAAGCCTGATTTACTTTGGATATACCTTCTGCCCGGATGTTTGCCCGCTGGACACGGCGCGAAACGCTGAGGCAGTAGATGTATTGGCCGAGCGCGGCATTTCGGTGACGCCAGTCTTTATCACCGTTGACCCCGAGCGGGACACACCGGAGATTGTCGGCGACTTCGCCTATAACTTGCACGAGAAGATGATCGGCCTGACGGGATCGCTGGAACAAACGGATGCGGCCAGCAAAACATACCGCACATACTACAAAGCACATGATAAGTCGGATGAATTTTATCTCGTTGATCATTCAACGTTCACTTATCTTGTGTTGCCCGAGCATGGTTTTGTGGAGTTTTTTCGCCGCGACGTGAGTGCGGATACAATGGCCGACCGTGTTGCTTGTTTTGTTGAAAACGCCTGATATCCGGGAATAATTTGACCCCATGAACCGCACGGGCCATATTCCACTGCAGCCAGAATATTAAGCGGGAACTGGAGAATTTGATGCCGGATGCAGCACTGCCGGAGCTGGGCGAGGATAAATCGCTCTTGCTGGTTGATGACGACGAACCGTTTTTGCGACGTCTGGCCAAGGCTATGGAAAAGCGTGGTTTCGAGATCGAAACAGCGGAGAGTGTGACGGCGGGCAAAGCGATCGCGACTGCGCGCCCACCAGCCTATGCCGTCGTTGATCTTCGACTTGAAGATGGCAATGGGCTCGACGTGGTTGAGGTGCTGCGTGACAAACGACCCGATGCGCGTGTTGTGGTTCTGACCGGTTACGGTGCAATTGCCACAGCGGTTGCGGCGGTCAAGATCGGCGCGACTGACTATTTGTCAAAGCCAGCCGATGCGACGGATATCACTAACGCGCTGCTTGCGAAGGGCGATGATCTGCCACCCCCACCAGAGAACCCGATGAGCGCAGACCGGGTGCGGTGGGAGCATATCCAACGTGTCTATGAACTGTGTGATCGCAATGTGTCAGAGACGGCGCGACGGTTGAACATGCACCGGCGGACGTTGCAGCGAATCCTGGCGAAACGCTCGCCGCGTTGAGGTGTTTGACTGGGGGTTTTCCACCCCCAGACCCCCGAGGATTTTTTGGAACAGAGAAGGGTTGACCGGTGCGTTTTTGCGCCGGGCAACCTCTTGTGATTTTTTGAAATCTGAAACCAGATTCCAGCTTATCACCCCCCGTGCACCATGCGTGCACCCCCTGTACACCCCCGCCGTACAAGGGGGGGGTAACGAAGCGTTAACGGATTCAGAGGTCGTAGCGCTTGAGAATCTTGTCGACGATCTGGCCGTTTGCCATCTCGTACCCGTCGATCCGACCATAATCCTGAAACCCGCGGGACTGGTAGTAGATCAGCCCGCCTTCGTTATCGGCGCGGATATTGGCGTTGATCCACACATAGCCGATGTCTTTGGCCGCCTTGCGCGTTGCGTCGAACAATTTTGACCCAATGCCAAGGCCGGTCTGACCCATCTGTACGAAGGTGGCGATTTCGGCGGCTTCGGGCGGCAGGTAGTTGGCACTTTCGATCCATTGGAAACCCACGACCTGTTCGGACGCGTTTACGGCGACATGCCATGCCGCGCGCCCATCATTCGCTGCCATCCAATCGGCCAGATCATCGCCTGAAACCTTGGTTGTCAGAGCTGTCGTTCCGCCCTCTTCGATGATGGCGTTCAGGAGGGCTGCCATGGATGGCGCATCAAGGGCGATGGCGGGACGGACGTTGATCATGTGCAGCTCTCAAGCAGTTCTGTGTGACGGGCAGTGAACGCGTTGCGGGTGTCTACGGGGGGGCGCAGTACGATTTGCAGCCCGTCGATCAAGGTCTGATCCGGCTTTCCAAAGAACTTGCTGGCCTCTCCTTCGGTAAACCCGGCGATCTGGGTGGCCTCCATCCAGGCGCTGATCCTGTCGGCCTTCTTGATCTGCCGCTTGATCGTTTGTGGCACTTTTGCCGGCAGGCCGAACCGAATATGCACCGCCGCTTCCAACCGTTCATCCAGCACTTTGTACCCCGGACCAACCGCCGCTTTCACGGGCGAGATCATGTCGCCTATCACGTATTCAGGCGCGTCATGCAAAAGTGCGGCCAACCGCCACTTGGAAGGCGCATTGGGGGCGATGCGTCCAAAAAGCGTTTCAACCAGTAGAGAATGTTCTGCCACGGAATAGGCATAGTCCCCTGCGGTTTGCCCATTCCAGCGCGCAACAAAAGCGAGACCATGGGCGATGTCCTCAATCTCGATATCCATGGGGGTTGGGTCCAGCAGGTCCAGCCTGCGGCCCGACAGCATGCGCTGCCACGCACGGGGTTGTTTGGGCATTTCAGTCTCCGGTGTTGCCTTGTCCTAGCGCAGTGATGGGTCGCTTGAAAGCATCCGTGTGAATGCTGCAGTTTCCTTGAAGGCAGGCAGGCAACGCCTGGTTGCGGAGTAGGCGACTTTTCTCTTATCTGGGGAATCTTTCATTCTCCCACGCTGCGCGCGCTCTGACCGTGATTGCCCATCTTGGGGCGCAATGCTATCTGCGGTTCAACCCGATTTGAAAGGACAAAACGGATGGCAAAGGATTACGTCGTTAAGGATATTGCGCTGGCTGAGTATGGCCGCAAGGAACTGGATATTGCCGAAACAGAAATGCCCGGGCTGATGGCCTGTCGTGCGGAGTATGGCGAGAGCAAACCGCTAAGCGGTGCCCGCATCGTCGGTTCGCTGCACATGACAATCCAGACCGCTGTATTGATCGAAACCCTGGTGGAGTTGGGGGCCAATGTGCGCTGGGCATCGTGCAACATATTTTCTACGCAGGACCACGCAGCGGCGGCGATCGCCGCAGGCGGCACGCCTGTCTTTGCGATCAAGGGGCAATCGTTGGAAGAGCACTGGGACTACCTGGACAAGTCGTTCCAGTTCCCTGATGGCCCAAACATGATCCTGGACGATGGCGGTGACGCGACCCTGTATGTTCTGCTGGGTGCACGTGCTGAGGCGGGCGAAGACATCATTCCGGTCCCAACCTCGGAAGAGGAAGAGGTGATCAAGAAGCAGATCGCCAAGCGAATGCAGCAAAGCCCCGGCTGGTTCACCAAGATGCGCGACCAGATCAAGGGTGTCTCGGAAGAGACCACAACCGGTGTGAACCGTTTGTACCAGCTGGTGCGTGACGGGCAGCTGCCCTTCCCCGCTATCAACGTGAATGACAGCGTCACCAAGTCGAAATTCGACAACAAGTATGGCTGTAAGGAATCACTGGTGGACGGCATTCGCCGCGCCACGGACACTATGATGGCAGGTAAGACCGCTGTTGTGATGGGCTATGGTGACGTGGGCAAAGGATCAGCTGCGTCGCTTGCAGGTGCCGGTGCTCGCGTGGTCGTGACCGAAGTGGACCCGATCTGCGCGCTGCAGGCGGCCATGGACGGTTTCCAGGTCACTACACTGGAAGACGTGGTAGGGATGGCAGACATTTTTGTCACCACAACCGGCAACAAGGATGTGATCCGCATCGAGCACATGCGCGAGATGAAGGACATGGCCATCGTCGGCAACATCGGCCACTTCGACAACGAAATTCAGGTGGCCAGCCTGAAGAACCACAAGTGGACCAATATCAAGGAACAGGTGGACATGATCGAGATGCCGAACGGCAATCGCATCATTCTGCTGTCCGAAGGTCGCTTGCTGAACCTTGGCAACGCCACGGGCCACCCGTCCTTTGTGATGTCGGCATCCTTCACCAACCAGGTGCTGGCGCAGATCGAGCTGTGGACCAAGGGCGACGAGTACAAGAACGAGGTCTACATCCTGCCGAAGCATCTGGATGAGAAAGTGGCGCGCCTTCATCTTGACCGTATTGGTGTGAAGCTGACGCAAATGGACCCCGAACAGGCCGCCTATATCGGTGTTGAGCCCGAGGGTCCGTTCAAGCCCGAGCACTATCGCTACTAACAAAAAAAGGGCGGGGATTTCCCCGCCCTGTCGCTTGCAAAAGGGTCGCGCGATGCGCGGCCCTTTTTTAGTTGTTGTCGAGTGCGTTGCCGACACCGACGATTGATCCAACCAAGCCAAACACGGTGCGGATTGACGTGACCGAGCTTTCGGTTGCCATCACGAGGTCGCCGGGGTTCACGTCAAATTTGCGTGCGGCAAAGAGTGAGTCCGCTGAAGTGAGGTCTACCGCGAACACCACTTGTGTCTTTTCGGGTCCAGAACCATCAGCCCGTAAATCCTTGCGGGTATAGTCGCGCAGGATCAGCACACCTTTGGGGTTTGCCCGTCCATCATCGATGCCGTCCACAAGCGCCAGCGCTTCGATGGCGTTGATGCGTTCCTTGGTGAATGGCACGATGGTCTCAGAACCGGTTGCGCCCAGGGCCACGAAATACCGTTCATCCTCTTCCACGATAATCTGATCACCGCCGCGCAAGATGACATTTGCCGAAGGTTTTTCGAACAAGTCGCCGGCCCGGATTTCATAAGAGTTGCCGCCGCGGATGACGCGCACCAGCGGGTTCTGCAGAGATGGCGCGATGCCACCGGCGGTCGAAATCAGGCTAAGGATTGAATAATTGCGATTGGGCAAAGGGTAGTTGCCCGGTGCATTGAAGCCTCGGACAGCGTCAACCGAGTTGTCCGGACCGGACACGACGGCCAACTGCACCTGCGGGTCAGGGATCACAACGCGCAGCTTGTCCTCAATCTGCCGACGGGCCGCGTCGGGGGTTGATCCGGCGACGTTCACTTGATCGATATAAGGCACAAAAATCATGCCATTTGGTGAGACTGTAATGCCAGGCAGTGCGACATTCTGTTGAAGATCGCCGGTCAGTAGTGAGTTTTCTTGGTTGTCCCAGATGACCAGGTCAATCTGGTCGCCAGGTCGGATGACGTTGGATTTGGGCCCGGGATTCCGGGTGAACCAATGGTAGTGCCCCGCCCAACCTGTAGCGGGCCAAGTGGCAAGCTGTGCCACGTTTTCCTGTGTGATGGGCACGACGGAAAAGGCCGCATCCTCATTATTCTGGTTGCGAATAATTTCGCTTTCGACGGCAGCACCGCGGGGCAGTGAACAAGCGGAAACCGCCGCAATAAAAAACAAAGACGCTAAGAAGCGAATTGGATGTCGCACAATATGTCCCCCTGGGCCGACAACGGCAGCGTATTCAGAGCACGTTTAGCCGGAAACATCGGCGGAACACAAAGAAATCTCTGCCACGGGCGGTCAATTGCCGAAAACGTTGCCCGATGACAATAGGAACTCACACCAGATCATGTGTTTTGAGTGGCTGGATTGCCTAAATCCTCTGCCTCAATCACATTTTCATTGTCTACAACTGTAATTTCACCGTCTTTTTTTTCAGCAGAAGAGCCTACCAGAAGCGGCAGCATTTCAGTCCCGCCGGGCAAGCTGAGTTCAGCGTTCGGAGGGCGCTTCCACGCAAGCGTATCGAAGGCACCGCAATTGCCACATGTGGGAGCCCACTCGTTGTGAATGTTATGGCAATTGTCGCACACCCATTGCGGTCCACGGGGTGCCGTCAATGCACGGGCAAGCCAGCCTTGCACCACCGCATCGCTTGCGCCTTCGCCTCGTTCGATTGCGGCCATGAGCGTCAAGGATCGTGTGGTTGGATCGCTTTCGGACAGATCACCTAAGGCACGCCGAGCGGCCGGGAAATCCTCGGCCGCGATGTTCAGTTCACTCAGCAACATGCGTGCTTCCGGGTGGTCCGCATTGGATTTGGTCAGACCTGCAAAACGCTTGAGACGCGCGGTTGCGTCCTCTTCTGGCTCGATGTCCGCAAAGGCGGCCGCAAGTTCTGGATGTGGCTGGGCATTCCAAGCCTTCTTGAGGATACGTGTGGCGTATCGCTTTTGACCCTTTTCAATGTACCCATGCGCGGCCATGACTGCGGCAGGGATCAGGTCAGGCGACAGGCGGTTTGCTTCGATGGCGGCTTCGCGCGCCTCTATTGTTTCGTCCTGACCCAGAACTTTCTTGGCTTCGCTCAGGGCGAGCACGGCATCGCGCCGTTTATGTACATCGCGCGGCAATGACCCATGTTTCAACTTGGCGCTCAGTGTTTCGCGCGCGCCTGTCCAATCCTCTTTCTCTGCTTGAAGCTTGAGAAGGATGTCTTGCGTCTCTTCATGTTTCGGTTTGATCGCAAAGGCCTTTTCCGCCAACTTGAGGGCGGTATCGGTGTCTCCGTCGGCCAGTTTCTGCTTCATGATCCCGCGTACACCGACAAAGCGGGTCGCATCGTTTTCCACCAGCTTGCGATAGGTTTCTTCAGCCTTTTTCCGATCCCCTGCCATTTCAGCGGCTTGTGCCGTCAGCAGGCTGGTGAGTTCAGGACGATCAAGATAGCGGTCTGCCTTTTCCGCTTTGGCAAGCGCTGTGCGCGCTTCGCCCGAGGCCAAGGCCATCATGCCCTCGGCCAGAGCATCATAACCCTTCGCATATTTGCGCCGTTCGAAGTAACGGGACAAGGCCGTGTCGTCGCCATTCAAGAAGTGCCATGTAGCGATAAGCAAGCCGAGCAGCTTTAACCCGATCCAGACAGCGATGACCAATGCGACCAATGCGATCACAGATTGCAGCGGTCCCAGCGTATATTCTTTGCCCGCGACCACGATTTGGATGCCGCCTTCGGTTTCCAGAAGCCAACCAGCGCCAAGCGCGAGGGCAGCGACCGCAACAACAAAAATAATGATTTTTACCAATGACCAGATCATGAAAGGCCCCTTCAGAGTGCCGACAGGCGTTGCGCCAATGCGTTTGCGGCGGTGACCGCCTCGTGACGCTGTTGCGCCTGTTCCAACCAGGGCGCGAGCGCCTCTTGTGCCGCTTCGGGCAATGTTTCGGCTTCGGCCAATGCGTCGTTCAAGCGGCCATCCCGCACGGCTGCCTCGACGCGCGACAGGACAGCATCGGGGTCTGATCCTTCGGTTGGCAGAATCGACCTAGTGCCCAGCTGACGCTCAAAGAAGGCGCCCAGCCCGCCGCCCTCTTCCGCGTTGCGGGCTGCGGCCAGCGCGTTGCGGGCCGCGTCGGGCGCAGATGCCTGCAGCTCTGACAACGGCTGCACCCCGTCGGTGGCCGCCGAACGCAGCGCGTCGGGAATGTCGGACACCCCAGCCTGTTCAAGATCGCCAAGCGCGGCCGCAAATGGCCCGCCATTGTCAACGGCAGCGAGGACCCGATTGATCGCGGCACGCGCCAATGTCGCGCTGGCAGATGCTTCGGCGTTTTCACGGGCAAGCCTCGCATCAGCCAGAAGCCTGTCGATTTCCGCCTGTTGCGCAGATGCCGTGGCGCGCAGGTCCGACAGGGCTGCGTCGATCGCTTCATCCGGCACAACGGTTGCCGTGCCTGTTTGTGACCCAATGCCATCAATGCGGTCGGACAAGGCAGCAAGTTGTTGTTCCAGCGGTCCCAGGTCCGTCGGCGCGTCAGCTTGGGACAGGGTTTCGACTTGGGCTGTCAGTGTTGCAATCTGTTCCGTGGATTGGTCGAGACGCGCGGTCAAATCTGCGACGGTTCCATTCAACTGCTCAACCAGCTCAGGGTCTGCGCCTGCCTGTGTGACAAGGCCAGGGAAGATCGGTTCAAGGATGTCGGACCGTGCCGCGATAAACCCCGCCAATGCAGCAATGATCCCCGCAAAGATCATGGGAACGACGCTGCGTTGTTCAGGCGCGGGTTGCGTCGGTGCGGGCGGTGCAGCACTTTCTGGCTCTGGCTCTGGCTCTGGCTCTGGCTCTGGCTCTGGCTCTGGCTCTGGCTCTGGCTCTGGCTCTGGCTCTGGCTCTGGCTCTGGCTCTACGGCCTGAGCGTCCAACTCATCTTCGTCGACCCGCGCTTCTTCAGGAAGCGCCAGCGCGTCATCGGTTTCGGATACCGTATTTTGAACCGGTTCCGCGGTGTCCAGTTCCGTGGCGTCTGGGTCTGGCACAACGGGGGGTTCGGCCTTGGGGTCGTCTTTTTGGCCCTTCTCCGGAAATTTGCGTTTGGCCAAGGAATTCCCCTTCCGATTCTTCTGTGCGGTTTCTGCACCGCGCTAAACTCTAACCTGCGCCCCCGCGCCCCTCAACCCGCACCAATGGCTTGCTCTATCGCTTCGTACATCGCCGTGGCGTCAGGTCGCACCGCAACGCTGCTTGAGTGCACAGGTTTGGCTGCCTCGGCAACAGAATCGCTTAGTGCGACCACATGGATGGATGTGGTGCGCGATACCTCGCTGGCAAATTGCCCGGCGGTTCTGGGTGAGAAAAGGGGAACAATGGTCAACTCTTCCCGCGAAATTGCGTTGCGGGCTGCGTCTGACAACCGGAGCAGAAGCTGCTCGTACACAACACAGTCACGCACCCGTTTTCCCGCAGCCTGTAGGCGGGCGACTACATTCCCGCGCGTATGTTGCCCGCGAATGTGCACCAGTTTGTGATCAACCGGGTGCTCGGTCAGCGTGGCGACCACTTCATCTGCTGTGTGGCCTGCCATTTGTGCCAACCACCCGTGCTGCTTTGCCCGTTCTGTTGTTGCAGTGCCGATGCAATAGGCTCTGCGCCCTGCACCTTTGGGCGCGTTGAGCACTCCATAGGATGAGGTAAAAATTGCCGTTTCATCATCGGTGATTGGGTCTGAATGCGACACGGGCACTATGGACAACAATGGGCTGTAGATTGGATTGACCCGCGCTCTCAGAGCATCTGGCATGTCTGCCACGAACCGTTCTGCTGCTGCGCGCGGTCTGGTCATTAGCAGAGTGACCGGTGGGTGAGATGCATTGTTTGCCACGGCTTATGCTGTTACCCCGCACGCGCCTTTGGTGCAACGGATGGGTCATGACACAGGTCGCCACAGTTCTGGGAATTGAAAGCAGTTGCGATGATACCGCGGCGGCTGTTGTCCGAGGTATGCCGGGCAACATGGACGTGCTGTCATCTGTGGTCTTCGGGCAATCTGACCTGCACGCAGATTTCGGTGGTGTCGTGCCCGAGATTGCCGCCCGTGCCCATGCCGAGCGTCTGGATGTGAGTGTGTCGCAGGCTTTGGAGCAGGCTGGTATCGGGCTGAGCGATATTGATGCAATCGCCGCCACCTGCGGTCCGGGTCTGATCGGCGGCGTTGTTGCCGGTGTTATGACCGCCAAAGGGTTGTCGGCAGCAACGGGCAAACCGCTCTATGGCATCAATCACCTTGCCGGACACGCGCTGACGCCGCGGTTGTCGTCGGGTGTTTCCTTTCCCTACCTGATGCTGCTGGTGTCCGGCGGGCACTGCCAGTTCCTGATTGCACGTGGGTCGGACGATTTCACCCGGCTGGGTGGCACGATTGATGACGCCCCGGGTGAGGCCTTTGACAAAGTCGCGCGGCTGCTCGGCCTTGGCCAACCGGGCGGGCCCGCGATTGAAAAGATCGCTCGGGACGGAGATGCCAAGCGCTTTGCCTTTCCCCGGCCGCTGTCCAACAAACCGGGCTGTGACCTAAGCTTTTCGGGGCTGAAAACAGCGGTGCTGCGGGCGCGGGATGAAATAGTGGTCGAGCGTGGCGGTCTGACGGTGCAGGATCAGGCCGATCTGGCTGCGTCCTTCCAAGCGGCGGTAACAGATAGCCTGGCGGGCAAGGCCACACGCGCACTGGAGGCATATCTTGATCTTGCGCCAACCACACCGACCTTCTGTGTTGCGGGCGGTGTCGCAGCAAATATGACCATTCGAGTAGCATTAGAGACTGTTTGTGCCAAGGCTGATGTGGCTTTTGATGCACCGCCACTGGCGCTCTGCACCGACAATGCTGCGATGATCGCCGCTGCGGGGATTGAGCAGATGCCGTTGCGCGCACCGGATGGAATGGGCCTGTCGGCGCGCCCGCGTATGCCGCTTGATACCAAGAGTGCCGCGATGCTGGGATCGGGCAAAAAAGGGGCCAAGGCATGAGCGTGGCCGTTATCGGCGCAGGTGCCTTTGGTACGGCCTTGGCGGTGGCCCTTGCCCCGCATCAGCCTGTTACCCTATGGGCGAGAGACGCCGATCATGCGAACGACATGCAGGCAAAGCGCCGGAATGACCGCCGGTTGCCCGGCGTTGATTTGCGGGACAGTATCGCTGTTTCAGCCAATTTAGAGACCGCTTTTGCCTGCGACACGCTGTTGTTTTCCGTGCCAATGCAAAGCCTGCGCCACCTGATTGATCATCGGGATTTGTCGCATCACGACGCGGTGGCCTGCTGCAAGGGGATTGAGGTGGCGACTGGCCTTGGGCCGTCTGCCATCCTCTCCGGTGCACGGAATGCAGCGGTCCTGAGCGGTCCCAGCTTTGCCGTCGATATTGCGCGCGGCTTGCCCACTGCGCTGACGCTGGCCTGCGCAAACGCCGATGCCGCCCGCGCGTTGCAGGATGTGTTGTCGACACCGCTGTTGCGTCTGTATCGCACCACGGATGTGGCTGGTGTCGAACTGGGCGGTGCGCTCAAGAACGTTATCGCCATCGGTTGCGGTGCTGTGATGGGCGCTGGGTTGGGCGACAGCGCGCGCGCCGCGCTTTTGACCCGTGGCTTTGCCGAGATGCAGCGTGTTGCGATGGCTTTGGGTGCGCAGCCCGAAACCTTGATGGGTCTCAGCGGTTTGGGCGATCTGACGCTAACGTGTACGTCGGACAAGTCGCGCAATTACCGTCTTGGGCTTGCCCTTGGCGCGGGAACGGAATTTGATGCCGCCACAACGGTCGAGGGGGCCGCGACCGCCCGCGCATTGCGGCAAGTGGCGGCGAAGCACGCCCTCGACTTGCCGATTTGTGACACGGTGGCGGACTTAGTGGATGGCAAGGTGGATGTGCCAAGCGCTATGACCCGCCTGATGGCCCGCCCTTTGAAGGAGGAATGACATGCTTTTTGCCCTGATGGCCCATGATAAAGAGGGCGCGCTGGACGTGCGGATGGAGAACCGCCCGGCCCATCTCGACTACCTCGACAGCACCGGTGTGGTGAAACAGGCGGGGCCGTTCCTGGATGCAGACGGCAATCCGTGCGGGTCACTGATCGTGTTGGATGTGGCAGATTTAGGCGCAGCGCTAGCATGGGCCGACAATGATCCTTATGCCAAAGCGGGCCTGTTTCAGGACGTCCAGATCAAGGCGTGGAAGCAGGTGATCGGGGCATGAGGTACTGGCTGTTCAAATCCGAACCCTCGACTTGGAGCTGGGACCAGCAGGTTGCCAAGGGTGATGAAGGCGAAGAATGGGATGGTGTGCGCAACTATCAGGCCCGTAACTTCATGCGCGAGATGAAGGTGGGGGATCGCGGTTTCTTCTACCACTCGCAAACAGAAAAGGCCGTAGTTGGCATTGTCGAAGTGATCGCAGAGGCGCACCCGGACAGCACCATTGATGACCCGCGCTGGGAATGCGTGGACATCAAGGCCATTGGCCCCGTGCAAACGCCCGTGACCCTCGAAATGGTCAAGGCCGATCCGCGTCTGGCCGAGATGGCGCTGGTGCGCAGTTCACGCCTTTCGGTTCAGCCGGTGACCGATGCTGAATGGGCCGTGGTTTGCGAGATGGCCGGTGTGAGCACCTAAACGCTTTGGAATTTTCCCATCCTCTGGCAGGCTGGCGGCACAAATAGCCGAAAGTGGAGGGACACATGGGATTTTTGGCAGTTTTGGTGGCGGGCGTCGCTGGATTCATGTTTGGCGCGATCTGGTACACTGTGTTGGCCAAGCCGTGGATGGCGGCGTCTGGTGTGGCGCTGAACGAAGCAGGTGACGCGCCAGCCAATCAGAAGGACCCCTTGCCGTATATCACCAGTATCGTTGGTGCGATTCTGGTGGCCGGCATGATGCGCCACGCATTTGTGCTGAGCGGGATCGACAGCTTTGGTGAGGGGCTCGTCTCGGGCTTCGGCATCGGGCTGTTTCTGGTGACGCCTTGGATCGCCACATTCTATGCCTTTGGCGCGCGGCCATTTCGCCTGACCCTGATCGACGGCGGATATGCCACCTTTGGCTGCACCGTGATCGGGGCCGTTCTGACGCTGTTCTAAGAAAAAAGGGTTCTGACCCGGTTTGGTCAGAACCCTTCCTCACCCCGGCGGACACTCCCAAGAGCCACCACAAGTAAACTGAATATCGGGTCTGACCTTCTGGTCGGATGTCTCAACAATTAGCAGACCGGACCCACAATCTCAAATCCATAGTAGGTGAGATTCGATCCAAAAAAGAAACACCCGCTTAACGCGGGTGTCCTTTTGATAAACGCTGTGGGTGCAGCGTTAACCGTAAACGGACTCTTTGCCGAAGTGCTTGGTCAGCATGTAGTAGACCACTGCGCGGTATTTGTTCCGCTCGGATTTACCGTATGTTTCAATGACGGAAGAAATCGCTTCATCCAGCTTGGGACCATCTGCAAGGCCCAGCTTCTTGATCAGGAAGTTGTTTTTGACCGTTTCAAGCTCAGCCGGTTGGCTGGCTGCAACGGTGGACGCATCGGCGTCATAGATCGACGGGCCGCACCCAATCGTGACTTTCGTCAGCAGATCCATGTCCGGCGTCATGCCACATTTGTTCTTCAGATCGTCTGCATATTGCGCGATCAGATCGTCACGTTTGCCCATATCTTGTCTCCCACCAGTTGGACTTGGCCACCATTTATGACCTTGGACGGGAGGTTAGTGCAGCAAGGGTGCCAAAACAAAGGAAAAAGTTCATATGTTTTTCCCCGTCAAAAGATTGCCGACATATGAATCAGTAGCGGTTGATCTTGATCTCAGGTTTGCTATTCGAAGCAGCTTCGGAATTGCTGGACCCGTCCGCTTTGTCAGCACCCCCGATGTCATCGAACGTGAAAGTGATCCCACGTATGAAGAATGACCGCGGTTCTGTCATTGCTGTGGTGCGTTCCACCCATTCCGGGGAAAAGGCTGTGGCCCAAACAGCCGGATAGGCATGGACCAGGTTGTGCATGCACGTCAAAGCGATCCAGATACCGGCGGTTTTTGCTGCCAGATGCTCTTTGGCTGTCAGGTGCAAAGCTGATCGCAGGACAAAGGCAATGGCGAGGGCCAGACCCCCGTCCATGATCATCGTCAGGTCAGCGTCAGCGTTCGGGTCTGGTGCACCGTTTATGTGGAAGAACACGTAGCGGGATAACACCACGGTAAGGATGCCAACAAACAGCGCGCCGACAATGGATCCCGGATAGACAAGGTTGCGGACCCAATCCGGCGTCGAACCGCGTGCAGCCTTGGCGGTAGCGCTTTGTCGCGCCTGATGCTCTGCGTGGGTTTCGTTCAGCCGAGCAAGCCGTGCTGCAAATACGTCATGTCCCTGTGCCATGAAAAGCCTCTAGATAAATCAATGGTTTCTATCCTGACGCGAATTAGCGGCAGAAATGGGGCAGGTTAACGAAACAAGAATGGCGCCGTCAGCGGACGGACAGAATTTCGTCTAATGGCTTCTTGATCTTGGCAACGGCGGGCACGGTTGCATCATCTGCCGCATGGCCAACTGCGATGATCATCGTGGCCTTTTCGCTTTCCTGTCTACCCAGAAGGTCGCCAAGAAACTTCATCGGGTTCGGTGTATGGGTTAGCGTCACCAAACCCGCCGTATGCAGGGCAGTCAGCAGCATCCCCGTTGCAATGCCCACGCTTTCGGGCACGTAGTAGTTCTTGTAACGCGTGCCGTCGTCAAAGGTGCCATAGCGCTGGGCAAAGACTACGATCAGCCACGGCGCATCCTCAAGATGTGGCTTGTCGGCATTGGTGCCAATGGGCTCCAGCGCCTTGATCCATTCATCGCTGGCACCGCCGGAGTAGAATTTGCGCTCTTCTTCCTCTGCCGCTTCGCGAATCTGGCGTTTGATCGCCGGATCGCTGATGGCCACGAAATGCCAGGGCTGGTGGTTGGCACCGGACGGGGCGGTACCTGCGGCAGCGACACAGGCCTCGATCACCTGTTGGGCCACCGGTCGCGTAGAGTAGTCCCGCACCGTGTGGCGCTGAGCCAGGAAGTCGCGAAATTCCTCCACGCGCTTCAGCATTTCGGCATCATCCAGATGCTGACGATCCGGTAGGGGAAGTTGACGGTATTCCAGCTTGTCCTTCGAGAACATGGGTGCTGTCCTTTCAGATGTTCCGCCCGGCGGTTCCGCCGGGCAGCGCCCGACCTCCCCCACGGGAGGACGCTTCACGCCCACCCGAGGTCAGGCGATGCCCTTTGCAATTAGAAATCCAGGTTTTCCACGCTCAGAGCGTTTTTCTGGATGAACTCGCGGCGTGGCTCTACCACGTCGCCCATCAGCTTGGTGAACAGGTCATCGGCTTCGGTCATATCCTCGACCCGCACCTGCAACAGGGTGCGCGCATCGGGGTCCAAAGTGGTTTCCCAAAGCTGATCGGGGTTCATTTCGCCCAGACCTTTGTAGCGTTGCAGGGACAGGCCGCGCTCGCCCTCTTCCAGAATGGCGTTCAGCAGGTCCATCGGGCCCATGATCGACTGCACCCGGTCCTTGCGGATCAGCGTGGCGGGGGTGCCATAGACATCCTGCAGCCCTTGGGTGAACGACCCGGTCTTGCGCGCCTCACCCGACCGCAGCATCGGCCCGTCCAACGTGCGCACTTCTTCGACGCCGCGTAGGATACGCGCCAGACGCACGCCCTTATCCTGCGTGATCCGACCCTGCCAGCCACGCTCCCATTCAAGGGCAATCAGGTTCAGCCGCTCGGCCACCTTGTCGGCCACACCTTGCAGGTCGGCATCGACGGCCCCGGGAACAAAGGCACCCGCAATGGCCGCCTGTTCCAGAATGTGGCGCGGGTAATGGGTGGGGAAGGCTTGCAGTACGCGCTTCAATTGGCGCGCGTCTTCGACCACGCGGACAAGGTCCTGGCCCACGATCTCTTCGCCATTGCCCTGCCGCAGCATTGCACCATCCGTGCCCTGCTCGACCAGATAATCGTCCAGCGCCATCTGGTCTTTTAGGTAAACCTCGGACTTGCCCCGGCTCACTTTGTAAAGCGGCGGTTGCGCGATGTAGAGGTAGCCGCCTTCGATCAGTTCCGGCATTTGCCGGTAGAAGAAGGTCAGCAGCAGTGTGCGGATGTGTGCGCCGTCCACGTCGGCGTCCGTCATGATGACGATCTTGTGGTAGCGCAGTTTCGAGATGTCGAATTCGTCCCGGCCAATGCCGGTGCCCAGCGCCATGACAAGGTTGCCAATCTCCTGAGAGCTCAACATCCGGTCAAAGCGCGCCCGCTCCACGTTCAGAATCTTGCCACGCAGCGGCAGAACGGCTTGGGTCAACCGGTCCCGACCTGTCTGGGCAGAGCCACCGGCGCTGTCCCCCTCGACCAGGAACACTTCGGTCTTGGATGGGTCCTTCTCGGAACAGTCCTTCAGCTTGCCGGCAAGGTAGTTCACATCCATCGCCGTCTTGCGCCGCGTGAGTTCCCGCGCCTTGCGTGCAGCTTCACGGGCCAGAGCGGCCTCAATGATCTTGCCAACGATGATCTTGGCTTCGTTCGGGTTCTCTTCGAACCACTCGGCCAGCTTTTCGTTCACCAATCCTTCGACCGCGGGGCGCACTTCGGACGACACCAGCTTGTCCTTGGTCTGGGACGAGAATTTGGGGTCCGGTACTTTGACACTCAGCACACAAGTCAGCCCCTCACGCGCATCGTCGCCGGTGAAGTTCACCTTCTCCTTCTTCGCGATACCGCTGGATTGCGCGTAGTTGTTAATCGTCCGCGTCAGCGCACCGCGAAAGCCCGCCATATGTGTGCCGCCATCGCGCTGCGGGATATTGTTGGTAAAGGGCAGCACATTTTCGTGGTAGCTGTCGTTCCACCACATGGCGACTTCGACGCCGATCTCGTCCCGCTCGCCGGTGATGAAAATCGGCTCAGGCATGACCGAGGATTTGTGACGGTCGAGGTATTTGACGAATTCCTTGACGCCACCCTCGTAGAACAGTTCGGACCGTAAATGTTCGATAGGCCGTTCATCGATCAGGATGATGCGCACGCCCGAATTCAGAAAGGCCAGTTCGCGCAAGCGCTTTTCCAACGTGTCGAACGAGTAGTCGAGGTTCGAGAACGTGTCGGTCGAGGCGAGGAAACGCACTTCGGTGCCCGTGCGCCCGTCTGCATCGCCAACCACCTTCAGATGCTCGACCGTGTCACCATGGGCAAAGCGCGCCACGTGTTCCTTGCCATCGCGCCAGATGCGCAGATCAAGCGAAACCGACAGCGCGTTCACCACCGATACACCCACACCGTGCAGACCGCCGGACACCTTGTACGAGTTCGAGTCAAACTTACCGCCCGCGTGCAATTGGGTCATGATGACCTCGGCCGCGGACACGCCCTCTTCCTCGTGAATCCCCACTGGAATCCCGCGCCCGTTGTCGCTGACAGAAACCGAAGAATCCGCGTGAATCGTGACCGTCACTGCGTCTGCGTGACCTGCCAAAGCCTCGTCAATGCCGTTGTCGACAACCTCGTACACCATGTGGTGCAGACCGCTGCCGTCATCGGTGTCACCGATATACATGCCCGGACGCTTCCGTACTGCTTCCAAGCCTTTGAGAACTTTGATAGAATCCGCGCCGTAATCTTCGGGGGTTTGCTCGTTATCTGCCATTTATGGGCCCCTTAAGTCATTCCGCAAAATATACCGTTTTTCGGGGGGGATGTCACGCAAGTGGCACAAGATTTTGCGTGTCAGGTCAGGGGGATGATCAGGCCGACGCAGATCAGCAAGGCACCTGCAATCAGGTTCATCCGGCGCAGCGCATCGGGCGACGATACCATCCGTCGCGCACGGTCGATGAACAGCGCCATGGTGAGGTTGCCAAGCAGCGGCACGATCATCGACAGAACTACGATGATCAGCACATCCCACGCGGTCAGCCGCGTCAGATCAAAGAACCCAGGCAGCATGCCCATGTAGAACAGAACAGCCTTGGGATTGCCCAAGATCACCGCCAGCCCGGCCAAAAATCCTGCCCACATGCCGGGCCGGGTCAGGCGATTGTCCGTTCCAATGCTTTTGTCGGCTGCGCGTATGACCAATGCGCCCATCAGCAGGAAAATTCCCGCCGCAACCCACTTCAGGACACCCAGGAAACCGCCATAGATAGACAGAATCCACGTGACGCCAAAGATCGCCAAAAGCGACCACAGAACGTCACCGACTACGACGCCTAGCGCCAAGGGCCAAGCCGCCTGAAATCCGCCAGACAAGCTACGGGCAATCAGCCCGACCCAGACAGGCCCCGGCGTCAGGAACAACACGGCCAGCGCGCCCGCATAGAGGGCAAGGTCCCAAGCGCCCAGCGTCACGGCCCGCTCACCGTGCTAACACCTTCCGCCTCGGTCACTTCGACATATTGCGCGCGATCCCCAAGACTGTCGAACAACTCCGTCTCGGTCCCGGTCATCCACGCCTGCGCGCCCAGCGCACAAATCTCGTTATAGAGTGCTGCCCGCCGGTTCGCGTCCAGATGCGCGGCCACCTCGTCCAGCAGCAACAGCGGCGGCGCCCCGAAATCCTGCGCCAGCGCGCGCGCATTGGCGAGGATCAGGGACACAAGCAGCGCCTTTTGTTCCCCGGTCGAACACTCCTTGGCCGGAACACCCTTGGCTGCGTAGATGCCATACAGGTCCGCCCGATGTGGTCCAATCAATGTTCGTCCCGCCGCCAGATCACGGGCACGCCCGTCCGCCAGTGCACCGCGCATATCCTCTGCAGTTTTGGGCATCCCCAGCTCACCGGGTTGCAAAGACAGGTCCGCCGCCGGAAAAGCAGTCTGCGCATCGGCTTGAGCCGTCGCCAAAGCCTCCAAAGCCTGCAATCGGTTGGCATGAATTGCAGTGCCGGTTTCGGCCATGCGCTGTTCAAGGGCGGCATACCAATGCGGATCACGCACCATGTCCTTGAGCAAGCGGTTCCGCTCGCGCATCGCCTTTTCGTATTCCAAGGACACCTGCGCATGATCGGGAATGAAGGACAGTGTCATCCGGTCCAGAAACCGCCGCCGACCCTCGGCCCCTTCGATCCAAAGGCGGTCCATCGACGGGATCAACCACAGAACACGCGCAATACGGCCCAACGCTGTCTGAGGCGCAGCCTTGCCATCGATCTTCACCTGCCGCGCCGCCCCCCCCTCGGACCAGGTTTCAACTTCATGCACCTGCTGCAAGGAATGCAGAACACCGAACAGCTTCCACCCAACAGCTTCGGGCCGCCGTGTCATATCCTCGGCGGAGGATCGGCGCAGCCCACGACCTGGCGAAAACAGGGACACGGCCTCAAGAATGTTGGTCTTGCCCGCACCGTTGGGCCCAAAGATCGCGACGGGCCGCGCATCCAGTTGCAGCCGAGCGATCTTGTGCGATCGAAAATGCGACAGGGTCAAAGCAGAAAGGGACAGCATCACGACTGTCCCTCACTTCTTCTGACTGAAAATACCACCGCCGGAGGCAAGATTTTTCGCCGAAAAATCTTAGACGCGCATCGGCATGACGACGTAGACCGCCGACTGGTCCGTGCCTTCGCGCATCAGGGTCGGATCGCCTGAAGAGTTGAACATGAACACCGCGTTCTCGCGGTCCACCTGTGATGCGATCTCGAGCAGGTATTTTGCGTTGAACCCGATCTCGAGTCGTTCGTCGCCATAGGCGACGGCCAGCTCTTCCTCGGCTGCACCGCTGTCCGGCGCGTTCACGGATAGAACCAGCCGATCCTCATCCAGTTGCAGCTTCACTGCGCGGGACCGTTCGGACGACACGGTTGCAACCCGATCCACGGCCTTGGCAAAATCAGACGCGTCCACTTCCAGCTTGCGGGTGTTGCCCACCGGAATAACGCGCGTGTAGTCGGGGAACGTTCCGTCGATCACCTTCGATGTCAGCGTGATGTCCGGGGTCGCAAAGCGCACCTTGGTCTCGGACACCGACACGGCGATTTTCATGTCGTCATCATCCAGCAACTTGCGCAGCTCACCCACGGTTTTGCGGGGGACAATGACACCCGGCATGTCGGCGGCGCCGTCGGGCAGATCGCTGTCAATGCGGGCCAGACGGTGGCCATCGGTCGCCACGCAACGCAGCGCCTTGCCGTCATCGCCATCCGCGATGTGCATGTAGACACCGTTCAAGTAGTACCGCGTCTCTTCCGTCGAGATCGCGAATTTCGACTTGTCGAACAGGCGCCGCAGCTTGGGCGCTTCGACCGAGAAGTTGGAGGCGTATTCCGACGACGCCATGACCGGGAAGTCTTCTTTCGGCAGGGTCGCGAGTGAAAAATTCGAACGGCCCGCTTCAACCGTCAAACGACCAGCGGCCGTATCGGCCGTCAGGGTGACAAGCGCGCCATCAGGCAGTTTGCGGACAATCTCGTGCAACGTCGTCGCCGCAACCGTGGTCGCCCCGGCGCGTTCAACCTGGGCGGGGGCCTTGTCGACCACCTCGATGTCCAGATCGGTCGCACGGAACGTGACATCAGAGCCTTCGGCCTCGATCAGCACATTGGCAAGGATCGGTATGGTGTTGCGACGCTCGACCACGGACTGGGCCTGGCTCACCGCTTTCAGCAGCACACCGCGTTCGACACTGATCTTCATGGTCTGTCTCCCCACCTTGGCACCGGGACGGGCAGACTAGCCCAACCACAGCACTTCACAAGCATTTTATTGCTTGTCGGTTGGAACGCCGGGGTCGTCAAGCCGTGCCCACGGGCGTGGTGTCAAAATCTGTCCGCGATGCACATTTGTGTCGGTTTCTGACCACATTTTCTGGATAATACAGAGCAGCACAACATCGGACGCGCACGTGGCGAGACGAAGACCCAAAACCAACCTACCCGCGCCATTTTTGCAGCGGCTGACCGTTTTGGGTGAAAAGCTGGATGGGCAAGCGGGATATCCGTTTAACATCCCCTGGTTGGATGCGGAAGAATTTGAGCTGCATTTCACCACGCCCGTGACCATCATTGTCGGTGAAAACGGCACTGGAAAATCAACGTTGATCGAGGCGATTGCTGCGCTTAGCGGCTATGATGAAGCTGGTGGCGGCAAGGGATACCGTCCCGTCGATCATGCCAATGCAATCGACAAGAGCGGCGCGTTGCTGGCCGATGTCCTGCGCGCGGGCTGGTTGCCCAAGGTCACGGATGGTTGGTTCTTTAAGGCCGAGTCGTTCTTTTCCGTCGCCCGCTACTTGGATGACGTTGCACGAGAAGGCGGAGGCGCCCCGCCGGACTTTCTGTCATGGAGTCACGGTGAAGGCTTTGTACGTTTTTTTGAAGAACGCATGGCACGCCAGGGCATCTATTTCATGGATGAGCCGGAAAGCGCACTGTCGCCGCGGCGCCAACTGGAGTTGCTTCGTATTTTGGACGGGGTGCAGCGCTCTGCGACTTCTCAGGTGATCATAGCTACGCACTCACCCATCCTGATGGCAGTTCCCGAAGCGCGCGTATTGGAAGTGGCGCGCCATGGTTTTGCTGAGATCGACTATCGCAGTACGTCACATTTCAAGCTTTATCAGGCCTTTACGGTAGACCCGGAAGAATTCGTCTCTGACGCGTTGAGGGGTGAGGAAGACCGTCATCTCTAAAACAAAAAAGGGCGTCCTCAAAGGACGCCCCCATGACTGCAAATTGGGTAACTTTACGCTTCGAGTGACCGGCGCAGCAGTTCCAGATCTTCGGCAATCTGACCATCCGACTGCTTCAGTTCTTCGATGCGGCGCACACCATGCATGACAGTGGTGTGGTCTCGGCCTCCGAAACGGCGGCCAATCTCGGGCAAGCTGCGCGAGGTCATGTGTTTCGCGAGGTACATTGCTACCTGACGCGGACGGGCATAGGCGCGCAGGCGCTTGGGGCCAATCATGTCGGACAGGCGAATGTTATAGTGCTCGGATACTTTGCGCTGGATTTCTTCGACCGTGATCTTGCGCTCAGAGGCGCGCAGAACATCCGCCAGACAATCCTGGGTCAGGTCCATGTCGATCTTGCGGCCCACAAGCGAGGCAAAGGCAAACAGACGGGTCAACGCCCCTTCCAACACACGCACGTTGGTTGAAATGCGATGGGCCAGGAATTCCAGCACGCCATCTTCGACCTTGAGGTCAGGGTAGGTGGCCATTTGCTGCTCGACCTTCGACTGAAGGATGCCAAGACGCAGTTCATAGTCGGTTGGGTGCAGGTCAACGACCAACCCGCATTGCAGGCGGGATTTCACGCGCTCTTCAAGATCCTTGATTTCACCCGGGGCACGGTCGGCACTGATGATGATCTGCTTGTTCTGGTCCACAAGGGCGTTGAACGTGTGAAAGAATTCTTCCTGCGTGCTGTCCTTACCGGCAATGAACTGGACGTCGTCCACCATCAGCACGTCGACAGAGCGGAACATTTCCTTGAAATCCATCATCTTGCGGTCGCGCAGGGCTTGCACGAAGCGGTACATGAATTGTTCAGCGGACAAGTACAGAACGTTCAGGTCAGGACGGCGGGTCTGCAACTCCCACGCAATGGCGTGCATGAGGTGCGTTTTACCAAGACCTACGCCGCCGTACAGAAACAACGGGTTGAAGGTCACGGGGCCACCCTCGGCGACACGCTTGGCGGCGGCATGGGCCAGCTCGTTGGGCTTGCCGACAACAAAGCTGTCAAAGGTAAAGCGTTTGTCCAGCGGTGCAGCGGACAGGGCCGCGCGGGTTGATTTCCCGGCGGTGGGCATAGTGGGTTCGGTCATTGGTGCATCCACGGCTGAAGGGCGGCTCTGAGAATTGGCTGGGACAGCAAAGCTCAGGCGGCGAATGCTGTCATCCTCGGATTTCAACTCGTGGAGAATGAGGTCAGAGAAGTTCTGGCTCACGTAATTCCCCATGAAGTTCGTGGGGACATCGAATGTGGCTATACCGTCTTGCAGCCCTCGGAACTGCAGCGGCTCGATCCATGTTTTATAGTTATTCTGGCCTACCGTCTTGAGCAGCCGTTGTCTCAGCTGTCCCCATTTTTCTTGTGTCATACGCTACCAACCGTCCCTTCTGCCATTTCATGCCCCGGCGATCTTCGGCCCGCCGGCTCAGCCCGCACCAAGTCTCAGGATGATCAAAACCTGGCCACTGCCAACGGCGTAGCTTTGATCCATTCGGATATTTACAGATTTGGCACATGCCGTTCCCGTGTTAACCGGGTTTTCCGCACGTGCCGTCCGCACACCAAATATTTCTGACAGGTCGGGCATGGCAGACACCATGCTCAAAATCGGATCAGACAACTTGTGTCGTCCCCTACCCAGATACCATGTGCGTACCATGCACATCAGTCTCTGGCCTGTCCCCCCAAGGCGGTCTTACGACTCGCACTAAGGTTGGTAGCAAGTTCGTAAGCGCGCCGTCCACAGAACTTAAAACTTGACTCAGAGATTCTGAAAAAAGAATCTCTGCACCCCTTGTTTTCATAGGAAAAACAAAAAAAGCGCCGCAAAATTGCGACGCTTCGTGTCTTCGTGCACTAGGGGAATTATCCCAGTGCTTTTACCCGTGCAGATAGGCGCGACATTTTCCGCGATGCAGTGTTCTTGTGGTACACGCCCTTGGTGACACCGCGCATTAGTTCGGGCTGCGCAGCTTTAAGGGCTGCCGACGCTGCGTCCTTGTCACCCGAGGCAATCGCCTCTTCGACTTTGCGCAGATAAGTGCGGATGCGCGAACGACGCGCTTTGTTCACTTGGAAGCGTTTTTCGTTTTGACGGGCCCGCTTCTTGGCCTGAGGCGAATTTGCCATGTTATCTCGTCCCAATCTATTGGTGCGGTAGTTTCAGAAGCCGCGCAGATAGGCCCTTTGCCAACCAGAGTCAACGGCCTGTTGGCTGCACTTGCTTTGAATCAAGAAAACGTCGTCACGATGTGGTATTGTCCACCATAGCGAGAATCTGACGGAGGAAGACATGACACAACCCTTGGCCACTTCTCAATACGCGCACGCCCTGTATCGCGCCCATGGTGACAAGGCCGAAGCCGAGGTCGCGCAACGCGAACGGATTGCAATCGAAGCCGGCAAAATGAACGAGGCGCAAGACTGGCGCAAAGTCCGTGCATCGATTCGCCTGATCAGGGGCGCCAACCAGAAATAACGCGCACTTTGAAACGACAGCTTGTGCAGGGTGCTGTAACCGCCTCCTGCACGGTGCTTACCGGTCGCGGAATTGCGCTTCGCGTTTTTCCAGGAATGCAGTCATGCCTTCCTTCTGGTCCTCAGTGGCAAAGAGCGAATGGAACACACGGCGTTCGAACAACAGCCCTTCGCGCAGCGGCGTCTCGAATGACCGGTTCACCGCTTCCTTGACCGCCATGACGGAAATCATCGACTTCTCTGCGATTTTCGCGGCGGCGTTCATCGCCTCATCCATCAGCTTTTTGGCGGGCACCACACGGCTGACCAACCCGGACCGTTCGGCCTCTTCCGCATCCATGAAGCGACCGGTCAGATTCATGTCCATCGCCTTGGCCTTGCCCACGGCGCGGGTCAGGCGCTGTGTCCCGCCAATGCCGGCCATCACGCCGAGGTTGATCTCGGGCTGACCGAACCTAGCAGTGTCCGACGCAATGATGAAATCGCACATCATCGCCAACTCGCAGCCACCGCCAAGCGCATAACCGCTGACCGCCGCGATAACAGGTTTGCGGACCCGCACAATCGCATCGGTTTCCGGGCCAAACAGATCCTCGGTGAACACCTCGG
Source organism: Tateyamaria omphalii (assembly GCF_014651375.1). Classification (GTDB taxonomy): domain Bacteria; phylum Pseudomonadota; class Alphaproteobacteria; order Rhodobacterales; family Rhodobacteraceae; genus Tateyamaria; species Tateyamaria omphalii. Next base: position 344,278 of record NZ_BMWT01000001.1, on the reverse strand, counting down.
TGTACGACTTGTCCTTCATCATCGCGATGTCGGCCCCGGCGGCGAACGCCTTTTCCGACCCGGTGATGACGATGCAGCGCACCTTGTCATTGGTCTGGCAGCCGCCAAGTGCGTCTGACAATTCCGACAGAAGTTGATCATTCAGGGCATTCAGCGCATCGGGACGGTTCAGGGTGACCTTCGCGATGTGGTCTTCTACTTCGACGATGATCGTCTCATAGGCCATGGGTCTGCCTTTGGTTTGTTATGTTTCAGTTGGTAACGCTTATCACGGGCGGGGACTGTTTCAAGTCAAGATTGGCACGACCTACAGTAGAAAGACGACCGTCCTGACTGCACAATACGCGTCACCTCATGCGAACAGCCCGCGGTGCGGCACGGTTCCCCTTCGCGCCCATAAACATCAAACCGATGCTGAAAATACCCAAGCTCTCCATCGGCTTGGCGGAAATCGCGCAGGCTCGACCCACCGGCCTCGATCGCTTCGGCCAGCACGTCCCGAATGATCGGCACAAGGGCCGCAACACGCTGCCTGGAAATCCGCCCCGCCTTGCGCGTGGGCGAGATGCCAGCCCGGTACAATGCCTCACAAACATAGATGTTGCCCAATCCCGCGACGATTCTCTGATCCAGCAGCGCCGATTTCACGGGTGTGTTCTTGCCCTCAAAGGCAGCAATCAGGTGATCTTCATTAAACGCATTGCCCAAAGGCTCCGGCCCCAGCACGGCCAGTAGTTTGTGCTGATCCGCTGTGGCTGTGTCCAGCAAATCCATCGCCCCGAACCGCCTCGGATCGTTGAAGGTGATGCGCGCCCCATTGTCCATGTGCAGAACAACATGGTCATGCTTTTCAGGCGCTGGATGCTCGTGCACAAACTGCCCCAGCGGATCGCCCGACACGAGCATCCGACCCGACATCCCCAGATGGATCAACAACGTCTCACCGCTGCCCAGATCGGCCAGAATATACTTCGATCGCCGCCTCAGCCCTAGCACACGGCACCCGGTCAATCGCTCTGCCATCTTCTCAGGAAATGGCCACCGCAGATCAGGCCGGTTCACATCCGCCCGCGCGATTACGGCCCTTTCCATCGTCGGGGCCAATCCCCGGCGAACAGTTTCAACTTCGGGCAGTTCGGGCATGTGTGCGGCTCCCTGCGGCAATTGGGCTACGTTGTGTATGCCTGCGAGCGGCCTATAACAAGGCCTGAAAAAACAGAAAGACGCCTCTTCTCATGACCGATGACAAAACCACGCATTTCGGGTTTGAAACCGTGCCTGAAGGGGAAAAGGCGGGGCGCGTGCAAGGGGTCTTCAACTCCGTCGCCTCCAAATACGACATCATGAATGACGTGATGAGTGTCGGCATTCACCGCATCTGGAAAGAGGCAATGATGGACTGGCTGGCCCCGCGCCCCGGGCAAAAGCTGCTCGATGTGGCGGGCGGCACCGGCGACATCTCGTTCAAGTTCTTGAAACGTGCGGGCCATGGCCATGCCACCGTATTGGACCTGACCGAACCCATGCTGGTCGAAGGCCGCAAACGGGCTGAAGCCGATAAGATGGCCGACAGCCTCGATTGGGTTGTTGGCGATGCGATGGCTCTTCCGTTCGAGGACAACACGTTCGACGTCTACACGATCAGCTTCGGCATCCGGAACGTGACCCGCCCGCAGGATGCCTTGGCCGAGGCCTACCGCGTGTTGAAACCCGGTGGACGCCTCATGGTGCTGGAATTCAGCCAGCTGCCGAATGAAGGCATGCAGAAGCTCTATGACCTTTACAGTTTCAACGTGATCCCGCGCATGGGTCAGATGATCGCGAATGATCGCGACAGCTACCAGTACCTAGTCGAATCCATCCGCAAGTTCCCGGATCAAGAGACGTTTTTGTCCATGATCCGCGATGCCGGTTTCGAGAATGCCAAGTACCGCAATCTGACGATGGGCGTGGCTTGCCTGCACTCCGGGTGGAAAATCTGATGATTTTTCAACATCTTGTGGTTAAAAATGCGTTAAGCGCAAGTGTCCCCGCGGGGACACTTTCAAAACGCCCTGTCCCCGCGGGGACAGTCGCGTGAGAGGGCCGCACAATATCATCCGCCTGATCCGAACAGGCGCGACCCTGGAACGGGCCGGGGCCATGAATGTCGTGCTTGACGCTTTCGAAGCGCCGCCTGCCCTGCGCATCGTGGCCAAAGCGTTGGCCAAACCCTTCCGCTGGCTTGGCTATAAGGGCGATCCGTCCATGCCTCCTGCAATCCGCGCAATTACTGCGCTGGGCCCCGCCTACATCAAGTTTGGTCAGATCCTGTCCACCCGACCCGACGTGGTCGGAGACGAATTGGCTGTCCAATTGCGGGTCCTACAGGATCAGCTGCCTGCGTTCCCTGCCAGCGACGCCAAGGCCGAAGTCGCCCGCGAATTGGGGGTGCCAACGGACGAGCTATTCTCTGAATTCAGCGAACCTGTTGCTGCCGCTTCTATTGCGCAGGTCCACAAGGCGAAGCTGGCGGACGAAGACAAGTTCGTCGCGGTCAAGGTCTTGCGCCCTGGTATTGAGAAGGCATTCCAGAAAGACATCGACGCTTTCTACTTCGCCGCCAAGATCGTCGAGTTGTTTGCCCCCGGTGCACGACGTCTTAAGCCGATGGACGTGATCGAGCATTTTGATGGTGTTGTGCAGGGCGAATTGGACCTGCGTCTTGAATCCTCGGCTGCGGGTGAGTTTGCCGCCAACACCGAAAAGGACGAAGGGTTCGCGCTGCCCAAGATCCGGTGGGAGTACTCAGGCCGCCGGGTGATGACCCTGGAATGGGCGGACGGTGTCCCCATGGGGGACAACGACGCTCTGGATGCCGCCGGTCACAACCGCGTGGACCTCAGCGAGCGAGTCCTGAAATTGTTCCTGCTGCACGCTCTCCGCGACGGCTATTTCCACGCGGACATGCACCAGGGCAACCTCAAGGTCGCGCCAAACGGGGACATCATTGCCTATGATTTCGGGATCATGGGCCATATCGACGAATATACCCGCCGTGTTTATGCCCAGATACTCTTTGGCTTCATCCGCAAGGATTACAAACGCGTGGCCGAGGTGCATTTCGAAGCGGGCTACGTGCCAGCCGACAAGGATGTCGATGAATTCGCTCGTGCCCTGCGCGCGGTGGGTGAGCCGATCTTTGGCATGGACGCGTCCAAGATCTCGATGGGCCGGCTGCTGGCCTATTTGTTTGAGGTGACAGAACGCTTCGGGATGGAGACTCGGACCGAGCTTATCCTGTTGCAACGCACCATGGTTGTGGTTGAAGGGGTCGCACGATCCCTGAACCCCAACATGAACATCTGGCAGGTCGCGTCGCCCGTGGTGACGGACTACATCCAGAAATCCATAGGCCCGCGCGCGGTGGTCAAAGATCTGTACAACACCGCGCGCGTCCTGTCCCGCTTTGGTCCGCGTTTGCCGCGCCTTGTCGAGCAGGCGCTCATCGCACAATCAAATCCTGCCCCGGAAAAGCGCAACGGTTTCTGGCGCTGGATCATACTGGCGGCGGTCATTGGCCTTTTGGCTGGGGGCGGTCTGACCCTCTTGATTGAAACGCTGCTCTAGTCTTCTTCTGGCCGAAAATACCACGGGGGACTGGGGCTGGCCCCCAGTCCCGCACATGCCTCAAGCGATCCGTTCAATCGCCAATGCGATCCCCTGACCACCCCCAATACACATGGTGATCAGCGCTTTGGATCCGCCAATCCGCTCCAACTCATACAAAGCTTTCACAGTAATGATTGCACCGGTCGCACCCACAGGGTGACCCAAAGCAATTGCGCCACCGTTGGGGTTCACGCGCGCTGGATCAAAGCCCAAGTCGTTTGACACGGCCAAGGCCTGCGCGGCAAAGGCTTCGTTCGATTCGACAACGTCGAAGTCCTCGGGCGACAGGCCCGTACGATCCAGCAGGTTGCGGACGGCTGGGATGGGGCCAATGCCCATGACTTCCGGGCGAACCCCCGCATGAGCATAGCCCAATATACGTGCTTTGGGTTTCAAACCTGCCTTTTCGGCAGCGTTCGCAGTTGCCAGCACCATGGCACCGGCGCCGTCATTAATGCCCGAGGCGTTGCCCGCCGTGACCGAGCCGTCCTTCTGGAACACTGGCCGCAGCCCAGCCAGCGCCTCCATGCTGGTCGCCTTGGGATGTTCGTCGACTTCAAAGGCAACGGTGTCGCGCTTCACCTTCACCTCGACCGGCGCGATCTGGCTGACAAAGCGGCCATCGGCGATGGCCGCTGCTGCACGTTCCTGGCTTTGCATGGCAAAGCTATCCTGATCGTCACGAGAGATACCATGTTCCGCCGCCACGTTCTCGGCCGTTACGCCCATATGCCCGGTGCCGAAGGGGCAGTTCAGTGCACCCAGCATCATATCCAGTGTTTTCACGTCGCCCATCTTGGCGCCCCAGCGCTGGCTGGGGATGATGAAGGGTGAACGCGACATATTCTCGGCCCCGCCAGCAAGGCCAAACTCCGCATCGCCAAGCATGAGAGACTGAATCACCGACACAATGGCCTGCACACCAGACCCGCACAGTCGGTTCACGTTCATGGCCGGGGTCGTGTCTGGCACGCCTGCTTGCATGGCCGCGACGCGGCTCAGATACATGTCACGCGGTTCGGTGTTGATCACATGACCAAAGGCGACGTGATCGATCTGGCCACCTTCGACGCCCGAACGTTCGAGCGCTGCCTTGGCAGCGACGGTACCGAGATCGATGGGCGTGGTACCTGCCAGCGATCCGCCAAAGGTGCCGATGGCCGTGCGTGCGCCATCCAGAAGTACGATGTCTTGGGTCATGATGATCCTCCCTTTGCCTCCTGATATGACGACGCGCCCGCCCCATGTCAGCCCCCGGGCTTGACTTGGACGCAACGGCATTGGCACTACTCCGTCATGACGGAGAATACTGACGCTATATTGTCGCTTTTGCCGACGCGCCTGAAGGATGCGCGGCGGGCGCAGGGGCTGTCCTTGGACGCGGTGGCGAAACTGTCGGGCGTGTCCCGGTCGATGGTAAGCCAGATTGAACGGGGCGAATCCTCGCCCACGATTGCGACGCTTTGGAACCTGACCCGCGCCTTGCAGGTGGACTTTGCGGGCCTGTTGGACGAGGGCGCGGCAAAGCGGATCGAAGTGCTGCGCACGGCGGATGTACCAAGCATCGAGAATCGGGGCGCGGGCTGCACCATCCGTATTCTCAGCCCACCGGAAGAGGCCGGGCGTCACGAGGTTTATGAGCTGCGTTTCATTGAAGGTGGGGTGCTGGACAGCCAGCCGCATGCCCGTGGTGCGCGCGAGCATCTGACCGTGATCGAGGGCAAGCTGCGTGTGACCAGCGGTGGCGCATCCGAGAAGGTGGGCCAGGGCGACACCGCCCGCTATGCCGCCGATGTCCCACACCGGATCGAGGCGGATCGGCCCGCACGCGCATTCCTGGTGGTGCAGGACGCCTAGGCGTAAATCCGCTTTCACGGATTTTTGTCCGTAATTATGAAATCCGCTCTACCGGAATCATCTCCGGTATGTTAGATTTTCCTGCAAAGGAGCATCCGAAATGACCCACGCGTTTCTCACCCATGTGATCGATACCCTGGCCCAGATCGAGGCGGACGGGATGATGAAGCGCGAGCGCGAGATCACTTCGCCCCAAGGTGGTCGGATCGACGTGGGTGGGCTTGAAGTGCTGAACCTGTGCGCCAACAACTACCTTGGGCTGGCCGATCACCCCGATCTGATCGCCGCTGCCAAGGGTGCGATGGACACGCATGGATTCGGCATGGCCTCGGTCCGGTTCATCTGTGGGACGCAGGATTTGCACCGGGAGCTGGAGCAGCGTCTGGCCCGTTTTCTGGGCAAGGATGATGCGATCCTGTTTGCTGCCTGTTTTGACGCCAATGGCGGGTTGTTCGAGCCGCTCTTGGGGCCGGAGGACGCGGTGATCTCGGACGCGCTGAACCATGCGTCGATCATTGACGGGATACGGCTCTGCAAGGCGAAACGCTATCGCTACGCCAACAGCGACATGGACTCTTTGGAAAAACAGTTGCGTGCCGCCAAGGCCGATGGGGCGCGGCACATCATGATTGCGACCGATGGCGTGTTTTCCATGGATGGATATCTGGCGAAACTGCCCGAGATCACCGCGTTGGCGCGGAACTTTGGTGCGCTGGTGATGGTGGATGATTGTCATGCGACGGGTTTCATGGGGCCGAAGGGGGAAGGGACCCCGGCCCATGCAGGCGTGGACGTGGATATTCTGACGGGCACTTTGGGCAAGGCGCTGGGCGGGTCCATCGGTGGCTACATCGCGGGACCCCAGCCGGTGATTGACCTGTTGCGACAGCGTGCGCGGCCCTACTTGTTCTCCAATTCCCTGCCGCCCGCTGTTGTGGCTGCCGGGATTGAGGCGATCCGTCTGGTAGAAGACGGTGACGATTTGCGGGCGCAGCTGTTCGACAATGCCGCCTATTGGCGGGCGGGGCTGGAGCGGTTGGGCTTCGAGCTGCTGCCCGGCGAGCACCCGATCATTCCGGTCATGCTGGGCGAGGCGCAGTTGGCACAGGACATGGCGGCACGGTTGTTTGACGAGGGCGTCTATGTCTCGGGCTTTTTCTTTCCCGTTGTGCCGCGTGGGCAGGCACGTATTCGGACGCAGATGAATGCGGCCCTAACACGCGCTGATTTGGACCGGGGCCTTGAGGCGTTTGAAGTCGCCGGTAAGGCGGTGGGAGTGTTGGCATGACACTTTCCGGTAATGTCGAGCGTGGCTATGCAGCCCAGGCGCCCGCGCTGATTGCGCAATATGACAATGTGCCCTCTGACACGATCTACGCCCCTGTACGTGACCTGTTTCCGGTAGCACCGGTACGGGTGCTGGACGTGGGGTCTGGGAACGGGCGCGATACGGAGTGGTGCGCGGCCCTCGGGTATGATGTGACTGCCGTGGATCCCGTTGCTGCCTTTGTTGCCGAGACGATGCGTCGGGCACCCGCAGCGACCATTCTTCGGGATCGCCTCCCACGATTGCGGTCGGTGCGGGGTCAGTACGATTTGATCCTGGTGAATGCCGTTTGGCAGCATATTGACACAGCTGACCGACCCGAAGCGCTGGCCCGATTGGCCGGTTTGCTGGCTGAGCGCGGGCGCATGGTTCTATCCCTGCGTCATGGCCCGGGTCATCCTGATCGCCCGGTTGCGGTGATTAACGTGGATGCCACCGTTTCCGATGCCGCTTGTCTGGGTTTGCGCCTGCTGCGGCGCAAGGAAACAGGGTCGCTTCAAGAAGCCAACACAGCGGCTGGTGTGACGTGGACCTGGTTGGTGCTCGAGAAGGGAGCGCAGGCATGAACCGTATGATGGCACTGGAGAAAACGCACCCCGGTGAAGGGCTGTGGTGCGTTTCGGCACCAGTGCCCGAGATCGGGCCGGATGATGTGTTGATCAGGGTCAAGAAGACCGGGATTTGCGGGACAGACATTCACATCTGGAATTGGGATGCGTGGGCTTCGGCCACCGTGCCGACGCCGTTGATCACCGGCCATGAGTTCGCAGGTGAGATCGTGGATATGGGTCGGAATGTGGATGGTCTGGCCCTTGGTCAGCGCTGTTCGGGTGAAGGGCATCTGATCGGCAAGACATCCCGCCAGAGCCGCGCGGGCAAGTTTCATCTGGACCCGGCCACGCGGGGGATTGGTGTGAACGAGCAGGGGGCATTTGCTGAATACCTGCGCTTGCCTGCCTTCAACGTGGTGCCTTTGCCGGATGAAATTGATGACGATATTGGCGCTATACTGGACCCTCTTGGGAACGCCGTGCACACCGCCCTGTCCTTTGATCTGATCGGAGAAGATGTGCTGGTGACGGGTGCAGGCCCCATCGGGATCATGGCCGCTGCCGTGGCCCGGCATGCAGGCGCGCGGCATGTGGTGATTACGGATGTGAATGCGGACCGGTTGCGTCTGGCCACTCATGTAGCGGATGTCGTCCCGGTGAATGTCGCGCATCAGGATTTGGCCGAGGTTGTGTCGGGACTGGGTATGACGCAGGGGTTTGATGTCGGCCTTGAGATGTCAGGGAACCAGGTTGCGCTGGACCAGATGGTCGAGGCGATGACCATGGGAGGGCGCATTGCGATGCTGGGGATTCCGCCCGGAAAATCTCCGGTGGATTGGTCGCGTATCGTGTTCAAGGCGATCACCATCAAGGGTGTCTATGGCCGCGAGATTTTCGAGACGTGGTACAAGATGATCGCGATGTTGCAGAACGGATTGGATGTGTCCGGGGTCATCACCTATCGGTTCAAGGCATCGGAGTTCGAGGCCGGGTTTGCGGCGATGAAATCGGGGTCTTCGGGCAAGGTTGTTCTGGACTGGACGTAAGGCGCATCTTGATGCGCCAGGGCGGACGGCACGTCCGCCTTACGGCGTGAGCGGGAGGCGCCCCGTGTCGGTCAGAAGCCAAACTGTATCATCTTCGAACACAGCCGCCGTCAGGGGTCTGCCATATCCCGCGCCAGTGTCCAGGTTGATCCGATTGCCGCAATGCGTTGCCGCATCGACGGGTGTGTGACCGTGCACGATCAGCTTCGGGTGCGGGTCGGTGCAGTGGTGAAATTCCTGCCTGATCCAGAGCATGTCCTCTTCGGTTTGCAGTTCCAGGGCCACACCTGGGCGGATGCCAGCATGGACGAACATCAAGTTGCCGACGATATGGTTGAGGTGCAGGTCGCGCAGGAAATCCAGATGGCTTTGCGGGACGGCGGCGCGCGCGTCGGCCTGTACGTCCTTTTCCCGGCGCATTCCACTGGCATCGACACCATACGAGGCCAGTGTTGTGTTGCCGCCCAGCCGGTCGTGCAGCCAGTAGAGTTCGACCATCATGTACGGATCGTGTCGGATGGGGTCGGCCATGAACCATTCGAACATGCGGTCGTGGTTACCCTTGAGGAACGTCCAGTTCCGGCCTGCGTCCCGTCCCTCGATCAGGGTATCAAGCACGGCACGGCTGTCGGGTCCCCGGTCTGTATAGTCCCCCAGAAAGACGACATCTGCGTCCCTTCCCCCATCGGCTTCGATCAGCGACAGGACGCGGTCCAGTTCGGCCTTTTGGCCGTGGATGTCGCCAATGGCGTAGATGGGGGTCATGGGCAGCCTTTCGGGAGGGGCGGAGGACACCTCCGCCTTACGGGGTTTCGGTTTGAGCCTAGCGGTCGAGGGCAACCGTCAAGCCGAGGCCGACAAGGATGGAACCGCCTAGCGTTTTGGCGCGTGCCGTCGCTTGGCCCGTGCGCGTCAGAAGTCGTGACATGCGGTGGGCCAGGGCCACGCAGACGAGGTCGGCGCTGGAGAACACGATGTTGACCACAGTGCCGAGGATCAGGAGTTGTGCCCAGATCGGCAGTGCGGCTGTGGGATCGGAAAACTGCGGCAGGAACGCCACGAAGAAGAGTGCCGTTTTCGGGTTCAGGATTTCGACCGTCATGCTTTGCCGGAAGGCGCGCACCGGGTCGCGGCCGCCTTGTGGTACGGCGTTCACCCGGGCATTGCGGGTGCGGATCATCTGGAGCCCGAGCCAGATCAAATACGCAGCTCCGATCAGTTTGAGTGCGATGTAGAGCGGCGGCACCAGATCGAACAGGATGGCAAGGCCGAAGGCTGCTGCCAGCACATGCACATAGCCGCCGACATGGATGCCCAGCGCCGCCATCAGTCCGGCGCGGGCCCCACGGGCCAGCGTTTGCGCTGTGGCGTAAAGCATGGCAGGGCCGGGAATGTAGGCAAAGATCGCGGTGGCGATGATGAAGGCGAGCAGTGTGTCGAAACCGGGCATGAGATGACCTTAGGCGCTGGGCTTCGTTGTGCAAGCCACTCAGGTGTGGGTTTCGGATTTGAAGCGGGCGATCCAGTTGGCACTGATGCTGTCGGAGAGTTTGGATACCGCGGGTTGGACCGGTGCGCCTTGCGGCAGGTCGAGATAGGCGAGTGTCTGTGTGAGCGTCGTGGCAGGGTCTACGGACAGCGTGTCGTAGTCGAGGCGCAGGGGCGTGATGGCCTGTTCCGCGAACCAATCCTCCCACGCTGTGTCATAGGCTTTGACCGTCTCGACCTCTTTCGCGATAGCCGCATGATCATAGTGCAGCGGCTGCGGGGGTGCGGAGCGTTCCAGTTCCGACCCGTCAGCGTTGCGGTGCCAGAGCCCGCTTTGGCTGGCCCGCACCAGTGATACGGCCTGTGCCACCTTGTCGGCGCGGTGCAGGTAGATGAAGCGCGTTGGGCCAAACTGCGCTTCCACAGCGGCTTTGTCCGTTGGTGCGTCTGGGTGCGCGTCGCGCAACTGATCAAGGAAGAACGGCGCGCTGTGACGTTGGAGGCGCAAGCCAAAGATGGGCGTATCGCCGCGCCCTTGTGTGATGGCGGCGGCAAAGATGTCAGGGCGCGGTGTGTTCGGTGCAAGGCCGAGACCGGTGCGCCATTTGTCGAGGTCGGGTTGGTGGAAATAAGATTTCGGGTGGCCTGCCACGCCGCTGTCGCGCAGCAAGGCGCAGAGCAAAGTGCTGCCGCTGCGAGGGCTGGTGCACAGGATGTAGGCGTTTGGCGGTGGCATGGGCGTTTCCAATCGTGGATCGCCCAAGCCTTTAGTTCAGTTCGGTGACAATCGTAAGGCGGAGGTGTCCTCCGCCTCGCATGTCAGGCCTGGATTAAACCACGTCGAAGGCCAGCGGTTTTACTTGCGTGAACATGCCTGTCCCTTCGAGCGTTTTCAGCACGTCCGTGGGAATCGGATCGTCGACATAGAGCAATGCGATCGCTTCACCCGCGATGGTCGCACGGCCAAGGGTGAAGTTCGCGATGTTGACACCGTTCTTGCCCATCGTATTGCCCAGGAGGCCGATGATGCCCGGTACGTCCTCGTTCGTGGTGTAGAGCATGTTGGCCCCGATCTCGGCGTCGATGTTGATGCCTTTGATCTGGATGAAACGTGGCTTGCCATCGGAGAAGACTGTGCCTGCGACGGAGCGTTCGCGTTTGTCTGTGACAACGGTGACTTTGATGTACCCATCGAACGCGCCGGACTTTTCCTGGTTCGTGGTGCTGATCTGGATGCCGCGTTCCTTGGCGACAACCGGGGCGGAGACCATGTTCACATCGGGGTTCGCCCGCTTCATGATGCCCGCGATAACACCGCAGTTCAGCGCTTCGAGGTTCATTTCCGAGACGACGCCGTCATAGAGGATGTTGATCGCCTTGATTGGTTCGTCCGTCATCTGGCCGGTGAAGCTGCCCAGGTGACCGGCCAGCTTGACCCAAGGGCCCATGACCTTGGCCTCTTCCGCCGTGACGGAGGGCATGTTGAGTGCGTTTTCGACAGCACCGGTGAGCAGGTAGTTCGACATCTGCTCGGCCACTTGGAGGGCCACGTTTTCCTGCGCTTCGGTTGTGGCAGCACCAAGGTGCGGTGTGACAACGACGTTGGGCAGGTTGAACAGCGCGTTTTCCTTGGCTGGTTCTTCGGCGAACACGTCAAAGGCAGCGCCAGCGACGTGGCCGGATTTGAGCGCCTCGGCCAATGCGTCTTCGTCCACGAGGCCGCCACGGGCGCAGTTGATGATCCGCACGCCCGGTTTCATCATGGCGATGCGTTCGGCGGTGATCATGTTGGCTGTCTGCTCGGTCTTGGGCACGTGTAGCGTGATGAAATCGGCGCGCTTTATCAGGTCCTCAAGCTCGACCTTTTCGACGCCCATCTTGTCGGCCTTTTCTTCGCCGAGGAAGGGGTCGTAGGCGAGGACCTTCATTTTGAGCCCGCGTGCGCGGTCGCAGACGATGCCACCGATATTGCCTGCGCCGATGACGCCGAGGGTTTTGCCCGTCAGCTCGGTCCCCATGAACTTGGACTTTTCCCATTTGCCGGCATGGGTCGATTCCGACGCTTCGGGGATCTGGCGGGCGACGGCGAACATCATGGCGATGGCGTGTTCAGCTGTCGTGATCATGTTGCCGAAGGGCGTGTTCATGACGATCACGCCTTTTTTGCTGGCCGCGTCCTTGTCGATGTTGTCGGTGCCGATGCCTGCGCGGCCGATGACCTTGAGCTTGTCGGCGTGCTTCAGGATCGTCGGTGTCACCTTGGTCGCGGAGCGGATAGCGAGGCCGTCATATTGGCCGATCACTTCGGCCAGTTTTTCCTTGTCTTTCCCGAGATCGGGTTCGAAATCCACATCGATCCCCCGATCACGAAAGATCTGGACGGCGGCGTCGGAGAGTTTGTCGGAGATGAGTACTTTGGGCATTTGAGGCTCCAGGTTTTTTGCGGACGTTGCCGCGCATTGGAAATATGTTTCGGCCCTTTAGCGGGTCGATTGCTATTGCGATGCAGCGATCATCGGACCCAGCGGTCCATTTTGGGAAAGCAGCGTTTGCCTTGGGTATCGAGGCCGTTCGGATCAGTTGTCAGTTCCAGCCAGGCAAGTACGGGGACGCCCGGTCCGTTGCCTTGCTCGAATGCATCGACTAGGTTGCCGGACCCACCTTGGTAGCCGTCGCCGTGAAACACGGTTTCCGGTGGCAGGCCGAGATGGCGAATAGCGGCATAAGACCAAGCCATTGCTGCCATTTCCTCGGCCTTTGTCGGCTTGAAATCCGGCTGCATGCGCCGATCTTCATCGGCGACGGCCATATGACCGGCTTCGTGCAGGATGTCACCGGGATATGCCAAGCGTCCGGTGTCGATGCAAAGCGCACCACCGCGCACGTCAAGGCCGGGAAGGAAAGTGCCATCAGGCATGTCCTCGGCACGCACCTTGAGTCCGATGCTTTCCACAAAGGCCACCAACTGCTGGACCAACGGATCGTCGAAGGCCATCAGGCTGCGTCCGACAAACCACTGATTTCCGCGTCGAACGCATATGCCAACCAGGGCAGCATCGCTTCGATATCGCTTGTTTCAACGGTCCCGCCGCACCAGATGCGCAGGCCTGGAGGGGCGTCGCGATAAGCGCCGATGTCGAGGGCCACGTTTTCATCCGCGAGCCGTTTGGCGATGGCCTTGGCGAAGGCTGCGCCGTCAGTGATCCGGTCATCGGTGAATTTAAGGCAGACGGAGGTTGTGGACCGTGTCGCTGGATCAGTGGCGAGGTTGTCGATCCAATCGTGCGCCTCGCAGAAGTCGAACACCGCTTGGGCGTTGGCCTGGGCGCGGGCGATCAGGCCCTTGAGGCCGCCCACTTCGCGGGCCCATGCAAGCGAGAACAAGTAATCTTCGACCGCGAGCATGGACGGAGTGTTGATTGTTGCCCCTTCGAAGATGCCGTCGATCAGTTTGCCGCCTTTGGTCAGGCGGAAGATTTTGGGCATCGGCCATGGCGGTGTGTAGCTTTCCAGCCGTGCAACGGCGCGGGGGCTGAGGATCAGCATGCCGTGGGCCGCTTCGCCGCCCAGCACCTTTTGCCAGCTGAACGTTGTCACATCGAGCTTGTCCCAGGGCAGGTCCATGGCGAAGGCGGCGGAGGTTGCGTCGCAGAGCGTCAGACCTGCGCGGTCTGCCGGGATCGCATCGCCATTAGCCATCCGCACACCTGACGTGGTGCCGTTCCAGGTGAAGCAGACGTCATGGTCGTAGTTTAGGGCGGCCATGTCCACGATTTGCCCGTAGTCCGCGGTGTGGACGGTGTGTTCGATTTTCAGCTGCTTGGCCACGTCCGTGACCCAGCCTGCGCCGAAGCTTTCCCAAGCAACCATCTCGGCATGGCGTTCGCCCAGCAGAGACCACATCGCCATTTCATAGGCGCCGGTGTCAGAAGCGGGCACGATGCCAATTTTGTAGTCAGAGGGGACGCCGAGGATCTCGCGCGTCTCTTCAATCGCCTGCTTGAGCTTGGACTTGCCTTCGGCGGCGCGGTGCGAGCGACCCAAGGGCGCGTCAGCGAGGGCGGCGAGTGTATGGGTTGGGGGTTTGGCACAAGGGCCAGACGAAAAACGCGGATTTGCCGGCCGCGTGGCCGGAGCAGTAGTAGCCATCTGATGTTATCCTTACAGATATGCGCCCTTCGTTGGGGAAGGGTGTCCCACCGCCGCATTTACGGGTGCGGGTGGGGTGGTGCAACCGGGAATCCGGGGCTATAGCGCCGCTGGAACATTTATTTGCGACATTCCTGTCGCGTATCGGAAACGGACCCCCATGTTTGTTTGTACCCTGTTAACGGACCCCGCGAACCCGTCGCTGGAGCCTGCCCTGATCGACAATCTGCGCAATGCGTGGGGTGGTGGTGATGTGCAGTGGTTGGCCGTGGATGAGGCGGCGGCTTTTTCACTGGAGGCGGTGCCGGACAACCGGTGGGATGTGTGGGCCGATCTGCAGAAGCTGGGGGTTGATCTGATCATTCTGCCCAAGGAGGGACGCCGCAAGAAGATGCTGCTGGCGGATATGGACAGCACCATGATCCAGCAGGAGTGCATCGACGAGCTGGCCGATGTCGCCGGTGTCGGTGATCGGGTGAAGGATATCACAGCCCGTACCATGAATGGCGAGTTGGATTTCGAGGCCGCGATCCGCGAGCGGGTTGGGCTGTTGAAAGATCTGCCTGAAGCCGTCATCGGGCAGGTGCTGGAGGAGCGGATTGCCCTGATGCCCGGCGGGCCGGTTTTGCTGGCGACGATGAAGGCCAATGGCGCATATGCCGCGTTGGTGTCGGGTGGGTTTACCGCCTTTACCTCTGCTGTGGCGGGCAAGTTGGGCTTTGATGAGAACCGTGCCAATACGTTGCTGGCGACCGGTGGTGTGCTGACGGGCGAGGTTGGTATGCCGATCCTGGGGCAGCAGGCCAAGGTGGATGCGTTGGAGGAGATCACCGCGCGGTTGGGCATTGCGGAGGCGGATGTGCTGGCCGTGGGTGATGGGGCAAATGACCTCAAGATGCTGGGGCGTGCGGGGCTGGGCGTGGCATTGCATGCAAAGCCTGCTGTCGCTGCACAGTGCGATGTGCGGGTGAATTTTGGGGATTTGACCGCGCTGTTGTACCTGCAGGGTTATGCGCGGTCTGAATTTGTGAACGCCTGAGGGGCTCTGCCCCTCGGCCTTGCGGCCTCACCCCGTGGTATTTTCGGTCAGAAGAAACGGGATAGCCGAATCGTGGTAGTCCGGGGTCAGCAAACAGTAGGGGACCGCAGATGCCGGATTTCATTTTTGCCTATCATGGGGGGACGATCCCCGAGACCCAGGAAGAGGGTGAAAAGGCCATGGCGGCCGGGGGAAGTGGTTCGAGGACATGGGCGCGGCCGTTGTTAACGGTGGTAACCCGGTAGGCCAGTCAATGACTGTGACAGCTGGTGGCGTGGCTGGCGATGGTGGGGCCAACCCCATTTCCGGTTACACCATCGTGCGGGCCGATACGCTTGAGGCTGCGTGTGAGCTGGCCAAAGGCTGCCCAATGGTGGCGGATGGCACCGGATCCGTGGAAGTGGCACCGATTGTTGAGATGTAAGGCGGAGGTGTCCTCCGCCTGAGCAGCGCAAAACCAACTGTAAGGTGGACGTGTCGTCCGCCCTAGAGCAGGGCGGGCGCGGCGCGCATGTGGCCCGTTTCAAGCCCATCCCAGTTTTTGATGGGTGCGCTGGTGTAGGCCAGCGCCTCGGGGTGGTTGGGATCGAGTGCGCCCAACCGGACGAGGATTTGCGCGATGGCGCATTCGGCTGCGCGCGTACCGCCATCTGTGATCTTGAGCGCCACGCCCATTTTCTGGTCTGGCAGGATGGCGATGAAAAACCCTTCGGCCCCGGTTTTGATTGCGATTTTGCCGTTCATGGCGCGCATCAGCCTTGTGCAGGCGCGCACCTCGCCTGCGACGAGGTCGGGGTGGGTGGCCATGGCATGTCGAAGTTGTGCTTCCGGGCTGTCTGACGGTGCGGCGGCAAAGTGGGCCATGGCGCGCGCCATGCCGTGCAGGGTGCAGGCGAAGTTCGGGGCGGAACAGCCGTCGATGCCGAAGCCCGGAGAGGTTTCCTGTGTTGTGCGTTCGAAGGCCTCGAGGCACGCTTTTTGCACTGGGTGGTTTGGGTCAACATAGTCGGGGCCTGCGTCGAGATGTTTGGCAAGCGTCAGGAAGCCGGTGTGCTTGCCCGAGCAGTTGTTGTGGATGCGGCAGGGGGATTCGCCCGCGCAGGTCATCGCGTTGCGCACGGTCTTGTCGCGCGATTCTTGCGGCCCGCATTTGAAGTCATCATCATCTTTGCCGATTGCTTGGAGCCATGCGCCAACCTTGTCGGTGTGGATTTTCGCGCCCTGGTGCGAGGCACAGGCGAGCGCGAGATGTTCCGGTGTCAGGGCGTGCGCTGCGGCCGCGCCGCTTTCCAGAAGCGGAAGAGCCTGGATCATTTTTGCGGATGAGCGGGGCAGCACAACCGTTTCCGGCACACCCCAGGCTTCGACGATCTGGCCAGTGTCATCGCAGATCACGGCATGGCCTTGGTGCGCGCTTTCAAGGAAGGGACCGCGCCAGATTTCTGCCAATGTGACAGCCCCATGTGCCGGATGCGTCATCTTTTCCCTCACATCTTGGCGATTTCATGCCAATTATTCTTTCCTGCGTCGCGCGTTTCGCGCTAATGTGCCACTTGTCGAGAAGAAACGCCGCCCTTGCAAGAGAATGCGCCAAAAACGGTGCGCCCGGGGGACGGTGCAGGTATTGAGGTTTCGGACAGCTTGGAGGCTGTGGTTATGGCATTTAGGAAGACAGTGATTGGTTTTGTCGGCGCGCTCTCGCTTATGGCGGGAATGGCCGTTGCGCAGGATCAGAGCACGAACCGCGTTGCGGCAAAAACCGATTGGAGCGTGTTTGTCGAGGATAACCCGACAGAATGCTGGGGCGTGGCAACGCCCAAGGAAGTGGTGAACACCCGTGAGGGTCGCGTTGTCGCCGCGACGCGCGGACAGATTCTTTTGATGGTGTTCTATCGTCCCAGTGCCGAGGCCAAGGGTCAGGTGGCGTTTACCGGCGGGTATCCGTTCCGGTCCGGGTCGACCGTGAACGTGAACATCAGTGGCAACGAGTTTGAACTGTTCACTGAAGGTGAATGGGCATGGCCCGCGACGGCTGCAGATGATGCGAAAATTGTCACCGCTATGAAGCGCGGTGCCGAGGCGGTTCTGACGGGCCTGTCCAGCCGTGGCACCACAACAAAGGATACGTTTTCCTTGCTTGGATTCACCGCCGCGGTTGAGGATGCCGAGGCACGCTGCGGCGGCTGATTTTCCGCCCGATTGCAATTCACAAGACCGAGAGGGGCTGTGCAGTGATGCACGGCCCCTTTGGCTATCTCCGCAGTTTGGAACTGCATGGTACCTTACTATCTCCCAATGCGTCCCAACGCGAAAAGGAGATACCCATGGCCAAAACCATAGTCCACACACTTGAGACCGCCCCGGATGCCTCGAAACCCTTGCTGGAAAACTCGATCAAGGCCTTTGGTCGCCTGCCTAGCCTGCATGGCGTGATGGCAGAAAGCCCCGGCTTGCTGGAAGGGTACCAGCAACTGCATCGCCTTGCGATCAACGGCACCGCCTTTACGCCCGAGGAGCGGACCGTGGTCTGGATGACCGTGAATGTCGCCAATGCCTGCCATTATTGTGTGCCTGCACATACTGGCATCGCCAAGATGGAAAAGATCGACGAAGACATCGTGAACGCGCTGCGGGACGAGACGCCGTTGCCTGCGAAGCTGGAAGCTTTGCGCACCTTCACGCTGGCAATCCGTGACACCCATGGCCGGCCCGGTGCGGATGCCATCGCCGCGTTTGAAACTGCCGGGTACGGTGAGCGCGCCATCCTCGATACCATTCTGATCTATGCGCAGAAGGTCATGTCGAACTTCACCAACGCGTTGTTCGAGACGCCCACTGACGCGGCCTTTGCCCCGTTTGCATGGGAACCCAAAAAGACTGTCGCTGCTGAGTGAGCCGTTGGACTGGGGGCCAGCCCCCAGACCCCCGAGGTATTTTCAGCCAGAAGAAAGAGCAGTGGTTCGGACCGCTGCTCTTTTTCATTTGGGCCGAATCCTTTTGATTGCCTCGGCTTTTCCTATATAGGGGCGCATCACCCCAACGATGGACTGAGCCATGGCTGACGCGCCGATCACGCAGGATGTATTGACGATTCCCCGGAAACTGCCGGAGGGACCTGTGAACCTTGTGGGTCTGACTCGCCCGCAGTTGCGGGAGGTGTTGATCGCCCATGGCACGCCCGAGAAGCAGGCGAAGATGCGCGTCGGGCAGATCTGGCAGTGGATTTATCAGTGGGGCGTGCGTGATTTTGAGGCGATGACGAACCTGTCCAAGGTCTATCGTGCAGAGCTGGCAGAGAAGTTTGTTATCGAAATCCCCGAGGTCGTGTCCAAGCAAGTGAGCGTTGATGGCACGCGCAAGTGGTTGGTGCGTATTGCTGGCGGGCATGAGGTTGAGGTTGTCTATATCCCCGAGGAAGATCGTGGGACGCTGTGCGTGTCGTCCCAGGTCGGCTGCACGCTGACCTGCTCGTTCTGTCATACTGGCACGCAGAAGCTGGTGCGCAATCTGACCGCTGCCGAGATTGTTGGTCAGGTGATGATGGCGCGGGATGATCTGGACGAGTGGCCGGTGCCCGGTGCGCCGAAAGACGAGACGCGTTTGCTGTCCAACATCGTTCTGATGGGGATGGGTGAGCCGCTGTATAACTTTGAGAACGTCCGTGACGCGATGAAGATCTGCATGGATGAGGAGGGCATTCAGTTGTCCCGCCGTCGGATCACGTTGTCGACCAGCGGCGTTGTACCGGAGATCGAACGGACGGCCAACGAGATTGGTTGTCAGCTTGCCGTGTCTTTCCATGCCACCACGGACGAGGTGCGCAACACGCTGGTCCCGATCAACAAGCGCTGGAACATCGAAGCGCTGTTGGAGGCCCTCAAGGCGTATCCGCGGGGCCGCAACTCGGAGCGCATCACCTTTGAATACGTGATGTTGGATGGGGTGAATGATACGGATGAGGATGCGCACCGGCTGGTGGAGCTGCTGAAGGGCATTCCGGCCAAGGTGAACCTGATCCCGTTCAACGAATGGCCCGGTGCACCTTACAAGCGGTCATCGAACAACCGTATCCGGGCCTTTGCCAACATCATCTATCAAGCCGGTTATGCCAGCCCGATCCGCACCCCGCGGGGCGAGGACATTCTGGCGGCCTGCGGACAGTTGAAGTCGGCCACCGAGCGGGCGCGCAAGAGCCGCAAGGAGATCGCGGCGGAAGCTGGGCTTCAATAAGCGAAAAAGGCAGGAATTCCTGCCTTTTGTATCCGACAGATCAAAGCAATTCTGGGTCACATAGATTTATGTGAAAGGATGCACCGTGAACGTTGGACAGGCGACTATTGATACCCAACCCTTTGATGCAGGTTTTCTGGGGATGGGGGGATTTGTTCCAGCCCCGTCGCCCGCGAGCCCTGACTTTCTGGCTGCCAAGGCCCTGCATGCACAGACAAACTGGGTCATCTATGAATATGATTGTCGCACCCAAAGCGAAAAGCGGCGCAGGATTGATGCCTCGGGTCGGCTGGCGCTGGATCCGATCCTTGTGATCTATGGCAAGGGCACGGCGTCGCAGCGTCCCAGCAAGAAAAGCATTGTTGAAACATATAAGGCACTGGCGAAGGCCGTTGGCGTCCAGTCACCGCCCGATCTGGACAAGGCGTTTGGCAAGGCGCTGGGCCTTGACCGCATTCCGGTGCCATGGGCTGAGATCCAGAAAAACCATAACCGCCACCAGCTTTACGATGTGACGGTCGATCCTGTCATGGCGGCCTATCGGTTGACGATTCAGGGGACGCAACTGCCGGGTGATGTGTTTCTGCTGGTGCCGATGAGCGCCTCGTTCCATTCGGCCACATGGGGGTTCTGTCTGGAGAGCGGCAAGTTCGAATATTATCTGGGCCGGGTGGGGTATTATGACAGCGTGCGCGTGAACCTGTCCGGTCCGAGTGGTCGGCAGTTGCAGCGTGAAGAGGCCAAGCGTCGGGTTCAGATCATCGAAAAACACATCAAGGAGCTGCGTGAATTTGGCACCTATGACGGCAGCGATGTTGAAGAACAGATCAAGGAATTGCACCGCCAAATCGACGAGTTGATCAAGTACTAGCGGCACACTGTTCGCGAAATGGTCACAATCTTTTCCTGTTTGCGCACCAATAGCGCCATGGTGCGCCTGCATGACAGGCTCAGGGAAAAGGGAATGGAGTGACTGTTATGTCGATGATTTTTGGAAACGACAGCTTTGTTGAAGCGCAGGTTTTGGACCTGGTGAACCGCGAACGCAGCCAGGCGCTGTCCCGGCGTGAGTGGATGCACCGCTTGGCCGGATACGGCTATTGCATTCGTGAAACCGAGGCGGGTGACGTTGTGGAAACGCTGCCGCATCGTGTGGCTGTGTGCAAATTGCCTGCTGAACTGGCGGCCTGACCGCCAGATACTTTTTGATATTGGTCGCGTGCTGCGCGGCCAAGGCCGGTGTTACCGACCGGGGACTTCGCCGCGCTTGGTTGTCGGGCCCCAGTTGTCGATGACTTCCATCGCTTCCTGCGCGCTGTCCACGAAGCGGAACAGGTCCAGATCGTCGGCCGAGATTGTTCCGGCGTCTGATAGCGCATCCCAGTTGATGATCTTCTCCCAGAACGCCTTGCCGAACAGCAGGAAGGGCACGCGTTCCATGCGGCCTGTCTGGATCAGGGTAAGGGATTCAAAAAGCTCATCCAACGTACCGAAGCCACCCGGGAAGACACAGATCGCGCGTGCACGCATCAGGAAGTGCATCTTGCGGATGGCGAAGTAGTGAAAGTTGAAGCTGAGATCTGGTGTCACGTAGTGGTTGGGGGCCTGTTCGAAGGGCAAAACGATGTTGAGCCCGATAGAGTGCCCGCCTGCGT
This sequence comes from Tateyamaria omphalii, assembly GCF_014651375.1. Classification (GTDB taxonomy): domain Bacteria; phylum Pseudomonadota; class Alphaproteobacteria; order Rhodobacterales; family Rhodobacteraceae; genus Tateyamaria; species Tateyamaria omphalii. The sequence continues at coordinate 323,285 of NZ_BMWT01000001.1, read as the reverse complement.
CAACGGCGCCGCGATTTCCGGCCTCCATCACGCCAGGGCCGCCGCCGGTGACGATCACGTTTTCACGGCCACCGCTTTCCAGCGACTTTTCCGTCATCAGCCGTGAGAAGGTGCGTGCCTCGTCATAGAACGACGACAGGTCGGCGAGCGTTTGGGTGCGTGCGCTGTCTTTGTTCACCGGGTCAGGGATGCGGGCGCCGCCGAACAGGACGATGGTCGACTCGATCCCTTGTTCGTTCATCAACATCTCGGGTTTGAGCAGTTCAAGCTGCAGCCGCACCGGGCGCAGTTCGTCGCGGCATAGAAATTCAGGATCGGCAAAGGCCAATGGATAGGCGGGCGATCGCGTTTGTGCTGTGTCTGGTGCGCCCTCTGCCGCCTTGCGGTCGGTATAGGCGTCGCGGAACGGGCTGCGGTGGTCGTCTTTCATTCTGTCTGCTCCTGTCAGGCTTCGACTAGGCGTAGCGTGCCATAGGGGCATTGCCCAGATATGATTGCAAGGCCTCCCGGTTTGTTGTCTAAGCGCCGCGATCAATCAGGGGAGATTCCGATGTCCAACGCTCAGCTTGAAACTGCCATCGAAGCCGCGTGGGAAGCCCGCGACACCATCACGCCCGCCACCACGGGCGAGACGCGCGAGGCAATCGAGGATACGCTGAATGCGCTGGACAGTGGTACCCTGCGCGTGGCCGAGCGGCAGGACAGCGGCGACTGGCATGTGAACCAGTGGGCGAAAAAGGCTGTGTTGCTGGGCTTCCGCATCAAGGACATGGAACAGCAGGATGGCGGCCCGCAAGGCGGCGGCTGGTGGGACAAGGTCGACAGCAAGTTCAAGGGCTGGGGCGACAACCAGTGGCAAGCCGCCGGTTTCCGTGCGGTGCCGAACTGTGTGGTCCGCAAGTCGGCCTTCATCGCGCCGGGCGTGGTGCTGATGCCGTCGTTTGTGAACTTGGGCGCCTATGTGGACGAGGGCACCATGGTTGATACGTGGGCCACCGTTGGGTCCTGCGCGCAGATCGGCAAGAACGTGCACCTATCTGGCGGCGTTGGCATCGGCGGTGTGTTGGAGCCGATGCAGGCGGGGCCGACCATCATCGAAGACAACTGCTTCATTGGCGCACGGTCCGAGGTGGTTGAGGGCTGCATCGTGCGCGAGGGGTCGGTTCTGGGCATGGGCGTGTTCATCGGCCAGTCGACCAAGATCGTGGACCGCGAGACGGGCGAGGTCATGTATGGTGAAGTGCCAAGCGGCTCCGTTGTCGTCGCAGGGTCGATGCCTTCGAAGAACGGTGTGAACCTGTATTGCGCGGTGATTGTGAAGCGCGTCGACGAAAAGACCCGATCCAAGACGTCGATCAACGAGCTGTTGCGCGACTAACTGCCCCGGTCGAACCACTGCAGGTAAAGGGTGTCATATTCACCCGATTCCTGCAGGTTCAGTAGTGCCAAGTTGATGCGTTCGCGCAAGTCGCTGCCCTGAGGCAGAGCGATGCCGTAGTCTTCGGGCCGAAACACACGGTCGACGAGGCGCGCTTTCCCGCGCCCGTCGGTTTTGACGTAGTAGGCCAAGACCGGACTGTCGAAGACGACAGCGTCCAACTCTCCGTCTTCAAACGCCCAGAGCAAGGCATTGAAGTCGACAAATGTGTTGTGGGAAATTTCGCGTTGAACCAGAAACTCGCTGGAGGTCGAGCCGCTGGTCGTCGCAACCTCGCGCCCTTCCAGATCGCTGACACTGTCAATGCGTTCACCCAATGCCCGTATTGTCATCACGCTTGTCACGTTGGCGACAAAGAACGAAACGATGAACAATCCGGATACCACCAGGATCACGGCAAAGAGCCGACCAAATCCGGATTTCGGGACATTTTGTTCAGACCCGCCCCGTACCAACAGATTCAGTGCATACCAGAAGGCCGGGAAGATGGCCTTGCCCGGCGGGCGGTCGAAATAGGGCTGCCGTTTGCGTTCAAAGACCCACATGAGCATGCCCATCACCATCAGCAAGCCGAGTGCCCCAAGGATGGCGATCCCCAGATCCCGGTTGAGAATGGCGGACCACAAGCTGGGCGCGTTGTCGACGGTGGGAACCATGATCTGCAACCCGCTGCGAAAGATCGGCAGGGTAAAGTCCATCACCGCCTCCCGTGCGCCAGTGATCGAGATGTTGGCGATTGCGCCGTCGACAGCGCCGTCTTCGACCTCTCGCAGCATTTCGGGGAAGCTCGATTGCATCTCGAATGAGATGTCGGTGCCAATCTCGCGCCCGATGGCTCGGATCAAGTCCGCACTGAATCCGTCGACCTGACCTTCGTTCTGGAACGTGAAAGGAGGTCGTTCGACGGTTGCGAAGACCAGTGTTCTGTTCTGTGCCAGCCCCGGCAAGACCAGGCACAGGGTCATCAAGATCGAAAGAAGAAGCGTGCGCATATCCATCCGCCATCTTTTGAACGTTGGTTCCATGGCTTAGGTTAGATGCAGGGCTGCGCCAAGTCGGGACGCATGTGCGGCCCATTTGCAGTTTGTTGTTGCTTCTGTTTTGCAACTGTCCGGTGTAGGTCATTGCGGTCTGAGCAGGGGATCATCATGGCGCAGTCCAAACCAAAAACCGCCAAGCCAAAGAAACCGCAGCAGGTCTATACCCTGTTGGTGCAGATTGGGCGCAAAGATGGGGATGGCCTGCCGGATGGTGCGACAGGGGCGGCGTTGATGTGTTTTGCCAGCGGTGTGGACGAGGCGGAGGCCGTGCGCGAGACGGTGGCGCTGCTCAAGCAGGCGGATACTGCGCCGCTGGATGTGACTGGCTATGGCACGCTGGATGAGCGGTTGGCCGAAGGGCATGAGATTGAGGGCGAAGAGCGTGCGTTGATGCAGCGGGCCTTGGATGAGAATGCTGTGATTGTCGCGCAGGTTACGCCGTTTTTTGACAAGGGCTAGACCCGGCGGAACGCGATCAGGAGTGCTGTATCCTTTGCATGATCGCCGGTTGCGTTGGGGCCGTAGATTGCAACCTCGGTTAGGCTGAGGCCTTCGATATCATTCTCTAACGCAGTCAGTTTTTCGTGGAAGCCAGATGCGGCGAAGTGCTGGGCGTTTACCGACAGCACGATCCAACCGCGTGGACGTACCGCTGCGATCACCGCATCAATCCCGTCTGGACCCACATGCCCTTTGGTGAAGGTGCCGGAACTGACGACCCCCTGATACAGCCCATCTGGAGTGGCCAGCCCGTCAAAGATGTTTTCGACCCGCGTGGTGCGGTAGATGTCCTTGGCTGCTGCAATTTTTAGCATGTCGGCCGAGATGTCGGTGCCGTCTATCGGCTCGACCCCGCGTGCAGCCAATGCCGTGCCGCACAGGCCGGTGCCCGCGCCCACGTCCAAAACAGGGCCAAAGCCGCCGATATTCACGAAGTGACGTGCTACCTGTTCGTGCAGGATATAGTCACTAACACGGGCAAAATCGCTGTCGTAGGTGTCTGCCCAAGCGGAATATAGCTGCACCGAGTCTTCGGGTGTTTCGAGCGCATAGGCGCTGTCGAGGGATGGATCGTCTGCCATCTGCCGATTAGGCGGCGCTGCGACATGCTTGGCAAGGGGCTTGTGTGCGGGCCGCGTGCGCGCCACCTATGGGGCATGACCAAGACTTTGCTTTCTTTTGGCCACGGCTATTCGGCTAAGGCACTGACCGAACTGCTGATCCCGCAGGGCTGGCGGGTGATCGGAACCACCCGCAGCGCGGACAAAGCTGCCGCACTGGCCGCGACCGGGGTGAAGCCGCTGATCTTTCCCGGAGACAACGTGAGCGACGCTATCAAAACGGCGACGCATCTGCTGATTTCGGCCGGGCCGGATGCGGACGGCGACCCGGTTCTGCGCGCAGTGGGGGATCAGATACGCGCCCGTGCGGATCAGTTTGAATGGGTCGGCTATTTGTCGACCACGGGCGTGTATGGCGATCATGGTGGGGACTGGGTGGACGAAGACACGCCGCTGGCCCCCTCCACCCGCCGTGGGCAGTGGCGCAAGGAGGCCGAAGCGGCGTGGCAGGCGATACCCGGACTGCCCCTGCATATCTTTCGGCTGGCTGGCATCTATGGCCCCGGGCGCGGCCCCTTTGCCAAGGTGCGGGCGGGCACGGCGCGGCGGATCATCAAGCCGAACCAGGTGTTTTCGCGTACCCATGTGGAAGATATTGCCCAGATTGTAGCGGCTTCGATTGCACAGCCTGCGCCGGGCACAGCTTACAACGTCTGTGATGATGATCCGGCCCCGCCGCAGGATGTCATTGAGTATGCGGCGCAGCTGTTGGGTCTGCCGACGCCGCCAGCCGAAGACTTTGAGACCGCCGAGATGACGCCGATGGCCCGCAGCTTTTACGCCGAAAGCAAGCGGGTGCGGAATGATCGCATCAAGGATGAGCTGGGTGTGGAGCTGATCTATCCGACATACAAGGTTGGTCTGACCGCTTTGCTGAAGCAATCGGAATGACGGGGGATGATCCTCGCACGCTGACGCATCTGCTGGATGCGGTCGACGAGGCTGGCGCGGGTGAGGTCGTGTCTGTTCAGGACATTCTGGATGAGATTGGCGAGCAGTCGATCATGCCCATTGTGCTGGTCGTGTCGATCCTGCTGGTGTCGCCGCTGTCTGGCATTCCGGGCATGCCGACCTTGTCGTCACTGGTTCTGTTGATCCTGATCTTGCAGGCGGCCGTTGGGCGCAAACAGCTTTGGCTGCCACCGTTCCTGCGGAACCGACGCGTGCGGGCCGAGAGGTTGCATGTGGCCACCGGATGGCTGCGCCGCCCTGCGGGCTGGATCGACCGCCATTCGCATCCGCGTCTGCGTATCCTCACGCGCCACCCGCTGCGTCTCGTGACCCTGATATTATGCATGGCCATGCCGTTGCAGTGGCCATTCCTTGAGTTTTTTCCCTTTGTCACGTCCTTTGGCGCGGGTGCCTTGGCCTTGATGGCCTTTGGCCTGCTGACACATGACGGGATGTATGTGCTGGCCGGCCACATCGCCGTAGCCGCACAGGTTCTGGCCGTTTTATGGCTGGCTCAGGCGGCCTGAGAGCGACGAATCCGGTAAAGCACAGCGCCCAAAACGCCGAAGACCACCAGCAGACCCAGTGCGATGGCACCATTCGCGATGTAGAAGTTCACGCGGTCCGGCCATTCCATGGAATTGAGGAAGGGGTAGGGCAGGCCACTTGTCACGGTGCCTTCGGGTTTGGAGTTGAACCGCTGCACGAACAGTTCGGACCAGGCCACATATGCCGCGATGATGGCCACCATTGGCAACGCCGCCCGCCACACCTTGCGAAACACGGCACCGATAAACAGGGCGTCGATGATTTGCAGGAGGGGTCCCAGCGCATGCAGGTAGTACTCAAGCCACCAGATGATCGGGTTTCCGCCGTTCACCAGGGAAGGGTCAGCGAGGTAGAGCCGCCAGTAGAGAAACACGACCATGACGTTCAGGACGGCAGCGCACATCGCTGTCACCTCGTGCTTGCGGGTGATCCGGTGTTCGCTAAGCGCAAGCATCCGGCTGGCGGAATAGAAGGACAGGAACAGTGCCCAGATGGTCAGGTAGCGAAACGGTCCGCCCACACCGCCCCATGACCCCAGGATCAGTTGGTACAGGCAGTAGCCTGCCGCGAGAAGGAAAACGACCCAGCGATACAGCAGGACGGGGCGGCTGTGGATGTCCATCGGTCAAAGCCTTTCAAAATGTGGCTCTGACACTGGCCGACGCGGGCCTTTCAAAGCAAGCCTTAGGCGCGTGCTTCGCCGATTGACGTTACGCCAAGTACGTTCAGCACCTTTGCCTCGATCTGTTCGGCGTTCATGCCTGCAACTGCGTACATGTCTGCTGGGCTGGCTTGGTCGATGAAGATGTCGGGCAGGATCATGGAGCGGTATTTGAGGCCGGTGTCGAACACGCCTTCCTCGGCCAGAAGCTGGGCGACGTGGCTGCCGAAGCCGCCCACTGCGCCCTCTTCGATTGTGATCAGAGCCTCGTGATTGGCGGCAAGCTCAAGGATCAGGTCGCGGTCGAGCGGTTTGGCAAATCGGGCATCTGCGATGGTGGGGGTGATCCCCTTAGCGGCGAGGTTTTCCGCGGCCTTCTGCACTTCTTCCAGTCGGGTGCCGAAAGAGAGGAGGGCGATGCCTTTGCCCTCTTGGATCATGCGGCCCTTGCCGATTTCCAGCGGCTCCCCGCGTTCGGGCATGTCGACACCTGTGCCTTCGCCACGTGGAAAGCGGAAGGCGATGGGGCCCTCATCATGGGCGGCTGCGGTGGCGACCATGTGGGCCAGTTCCGCCTCGTCCGCTGCGGCCATGACGGTGAAGCCGGGCAGGTTTGACAGATAGGCGACGTCGAAGGCTCCTGCGTGCGTCGCTCCGTCGGCGCCCACGAGGCCTGCGCGGTCTATGGCGAAGCGGACGGGCAGGCGCTGGATTGCGACGTCGTGCACGACCTGGTCGTAGCCCCGTTGCAGGAAGGTCGAATACATTGCGCAGAAGGGTTTCACCCCCCCGGCGGCAAGAGCGGCTGAAAAGGTCACGCCATGTTGCTCGGCAATGCCCACGTCAAAGCAGCGGCTGGGATACCGTTCCGCAAAGAGGTTCAGGCCGGTGCCATCGGGCATGGCGGCCGTCACAGCACAAATCTTGTCGTCCGCTTCGGCCTGCTTGATCAGGTGTTCGGCAAACACCTTGGTGTAGCTGGGCGCATTGCTGGGGGCTTTTTTCTGTTCGCCGGTGATCACGTCGAACTTGGCTGTCGCATGCCCCTTGTCGCGGGCGGTTTCGGCGGGAGCGTATCCTTTGCCCTTCTTTGTCAGAACGTGGATCAAGATGGGGCCTGTTGCGCGTTCCTTGACGGTGCGCAAAACCGGAAGAAGCTGGTCCATGTCGTGCCCATCAATGGGACCGATATAGCTAAAGCCCAACTCCTCGAACAACGTTCCGCCGACGGCCATGCCCTTGAGCATCTCCTTGGCGCGTTTCGCTCCTTCGCGGAAGGGTTCTGGCAACAGACTGACGGCCCCTTTTGCCGCGGCCTTGAGATCCTGAAAGGGGTTTTGGGCATAGAGCCGTGACAGGTAGGACGACATCGCCCCGACGGGAGGCGCGATGGACATTTCGTTGTCGTTCAGGATTACGAAAAGACGTTTGCCCAAGTGTCCGGCGTTGTTCATGGCCTCATAGGCCATGCCTGCGCTCATCGATCCGTCGCCGATGACAGCAATGGCGTCGCCGGACCCTTCTGGCGGTTGTCCACCCAGATCGCGTGCGACGGCAAAGCCGAGCGCAGCGCTGATTGAGGTCGAGGAGTGCGCGGCGCCAAAGGGATCGTAGGGGGACTCGCTGCGTTTGGTGAAGCCGCTGAGACCATCTTTCATCCGCAGTGTGCGGATGCGGTCGCGCCGTTCGGTCAGAATTTTGTGGGGGTAGCATTGGTGCCCAACGTCCCACACCAGCTTGTCCCGTGGCGTATCGAAAACAGCATGTAAAGCGACGGTCAGTTCAACCACGCCAAGCCCTGCACCAAGGTGTCCGCCTGTCACCGACACCGCTGACACTGTTTCAGCGCGGACTTCGTTGGCCACTTGCCGGAGTTGTGCGTCCGAAAAGCGTTTCAGGTCCGCAGGACGATGCACGGTGTCAAGAAGCGGGGTGTTGGGGCGATCTGACATTGGCTCTCTAGCTGGTGCGGGTCACGACAAAGCGGGCGGCGTCCCGCAATACGTCGGCGTCCGCATTATATACATGTAAGGCATCGCAAGCTTCGGTCACGAGTTGGTCAGCGCGGCGTTTCGCCTCGTCTAGCCCAAGCAGCGACACGAAGGTGGCCTTGCCCGCATCGGCATCCTTGCCCGTCGCCTTGCCCATGGTGACGGCATCGCTGGTTACATCCAGAACGTCATCGGCAATCTGGAAGGCGAGGCCGAGGGCGCGGGCGTACGTTTGCAAAGGCGTGATGTCGGCTTGTGCCAGTCGTGCGCCAGCGGTGGCGGACCATTCGAATAGCGCACCGGTTTTGCCGCGCTGCAATGCGATAATCTGATCAAGTGTCAGCGGCGTCGCCGCGGTCTCGGCTGCAATGTCGAGCGCCTGACCGAGTACCATTCCACGTGCACCTGACGCCATTGCGAGTGATTGGACAAGATCTGCGCGCACATCACCCGAACCAATCGCGGGATGCGCGACCATTTCGAAGGCGAGCGTTTGCAGTGCGTCCCCTGCCAGCACCGCCGTCGCCTCATCCCATTTGATATGCACCGTCGGCACTCCACGGCGCAGGTCATCGTCATCCATGCAGGGCAGATCATCATGAACAAGGGAATAGGCATGTACGGCCTCGATAGCGCAGGCCGGCCAAATTGCCTTTTTAGGGTCTATTCCGTGCAGACGCGCACCTTCCAGCACCAGAAAGCCGCGTATCCGTTTGCCGCCGTTTGTCGCGTGCGTCATAGCGTCAACGACGGGTATCGGTTCCAAGCCTTTCAACTCGGTATCCAAATGCGCCTGTATGGCGACAGCCGCGTCTCTCAGCCGGTCGCGGAACATGGATTACAGATCGCCTGCTGGTTTCAGTCCGGTCGGATTTCCATCGCCATCCAAGGTAATGGCGGCAACCTTCTCTTCAGCTTCCTTCAGCTTCTTCTCGCAACGCGCTTTGAGTGCAGCGCCGCGCTCATAAAGCTTGATGGAATCGTCCAGTGCGACGTCGCCCCGCTCCAGCTGGCCCAATACCTGTTCCAGCTCGGCCATTGCTTCTTCGAAGCTCATTTCGTCTACAGGGCGGTCGGTCATGTGGAGGCCTTCATCAGCGATTGCACGTGGGCGCGGGCACAAGCGGCCAGCGCGTCCAGATCATAGCCCCCTTCCAGAACGGACACCACCCGGCCCTTGCACAGGTCTCGTGCAGTTTTCGCAAGCATGTCGGTGAGGCTGGTGTAGGTGTCTGCCGTCCAGTTGAGTTGGGCCAACGGGTCGTCTTGGTGGGCGTCGAAACCGGCAGAAATCAGGATGAGTTCGGGCTGGTGTTTGATCAGGGCCGGGATCACCTGCCGCTCGTATTCGGCAATGGCGTGGTTGCCATCTGTATGCGGAGCAAGCGGGATGTTCAGGACGGTGCCGTGTGGGCCACGATCCGAAGCTTGTCCTGTTCCTGGCCAAAGCGGTATCTGTTGTGAGGTGATGACGAGTGCGCGCGGGTCGTCTTGGAGCAGCGCTTGGGTGCCGTTGCCATGGTGCACGTCGAAATCGACCACGGCGACCCGTTCAAGCCCATGCACTTCGAGTGCATGTTTAGCAGCGATGGCGACATTGCCAAAGATGCAAAACCCCATAGGTAGAGACTGTTCTGCGTGGTGCCCAGGTGGGCGCATAGCGACGAAGGCGTTCGTGACTTCCTCGTCCAGCACCATGTCGACGGCTTTGACCGCACCGCCCGCAGCGCGCCAGACTGCGTTGTAAGATGTGGGCGAAAGGAAGGTTTCGGCGTCGGTTTCGCGGTCCAAACCGGCAAAGCCGTCGGCAGGCACTTTGGTGCGCACGAAGTCGATATAGTCCTGCGGATGACACAGCGCGATGGATGCGTCATCGGCCAATGGCGGATCGACGCGGACCAGGTCGAGGTCGGCGAGCGCGCGCTGGATGTAGTCGAGCCGCGCAACTTGTTCGGGCATGCCGGGGGGCGTGACGTGCAGGAGGCCGTCTGAATGGGTAAGGAGGGCTGTTTGCATTTTCACCAGTTTACTGAAGGATGACGATGCCAAGAAATGCGAAGAACTCCACAAACAGATTGCGGCGCACGTGTTTGATATGTTTCACGACGAATTCATCTGCCAAAACATGAACGGGAAACAGTCTCGGGTCGAAACATGCGTTTTGGAGACAGGATAGGCTGTTGAGGCTGATGCCGCGCTTGGTGCGGTCTGGACGAAAGCCAGCCAGTTTATCACCAAGCAGCAAGTCAAGGGCAACGGGATGCATGCGTGCCATGTGTAGGTTCAAGCGCACCAAAGGAACAATCGTAAAACAGCTTACGAAGCGCATGCTATCAATCCGGCGCCAGCATGTAGCCTGCGCCGCGCACGGTTTGCAGGTAGCGGGGCTGTTTTGGGTTGCTTTCGATTTTGCGCCGAAGCCGCGTGATCTGCACGTCCACGGCGCGTTCCTGTGCTTGACCACGATCGCGGCCAAGGTCTTCGACCAGCTTGGCTCGGCTGATGGCTTCGCCGGGTTTAGCCGAGAAGATTTTCATCAACTGCATTTCGGTGGCGGTTAGCCGCACGAGGTCTTCGCCCTGCCACATCTCGCCCCGCTCCATATCGTAGCGGATGGGACCGAGGGTCAGGATTTTCGGAGCCGCCTCTTCCGGAGCGACATCGGGCACGCGCCGCAGGATGGCGTTGATACGCAAGAGCAGCTCTTTGGGCTCGAACGGTTTGGGCAAGTAGTCGTCGGCTCCGGCCTCCAACCCTTCGATCCGGTTTTCGGTTTCGCCCTTTGCTGTTAGCAACAGAATGGGTGTGGCATGGGTTTCGCGCAGGCTGCGGCACAGGCTGAGACCATCTTCGCCTGGCATCATCACATCCAGCACGATCATGTCGAAATCGAGCCCGGACAGGACCCGGCGTGCGTGGGCGGCATCACGCGCCGCTGTCACCAAAAAGCCATTTCGCACCAGGAACTTCTGCAAGAGGCTACGGATGCGTTCGTCGTCATCGACGATCAGCAGGTGGGTGTCGAATTCAGTCATGCACCGCTCTCCTTCAGTCTTTGATAGGTGCGATGCATTTCCGTGTCCATCATTGCCTCGAGCACGGTGCGAAAGCCTGCCACTGCTTCGGGGCCTGCATCGCGGAAAGCGGCGCGCATCCGCGCGCGCTGTGCATCAGACAGCCGCCCTTCGAGCGCATGGCCATCTTCGGTCAGATACAGGTGCCGTTCCCGTTTGTCGGTCTTGCCGACCCGGCTTTCCACAAGCCCGTCTTCTATCAGCGTCCGCAGCACCCGGTTCAGGGATTGTTTCGTCACGCCAAGGATGTTGAGCAGGTTGTTAACCGTGGTGCCGGGCGCACGGTTTATGAAGTGAATGGCGCGGTGATGCGCGCGGCCATACGCCATGTCCGACAGGATGCGATCGGGGTCGGCGGTAAATCCGCGATAGGCAAAGAACATTGCCTCGATCCCCTGACGCAACTGTTCGTCCGTCAGGAAAAGCAGGTTCTCTCCACCCGCAGTAGCAGTTCCGCGTCCGTCGGCCATGCCCGTCCCCATCTCTGGTCGTCTTTTGTGGCAGTTTAAGTCAGCCTTGTTGACATTCCAAGGGTGAAGGGCTATCGAATCGCAGGTTTTGCGCAACTTTATGACCGCATCGGTCCTAGTCGCGCAACAAATGCAAATTCGGAGGGTGCCATGGCTGGCTACGATGATCGCGACGGGAAAATCTGGATGGACGGCCAAATGGTCGACTGGCGGCAGGCGAATGTCCATATTCTCACGCATGCCATGCACTATGCGTCGTCTGTATTCGAAGGCGAGCGCGCCTATGATGGCAAGATTTTTCTGAGCCGAAAGCATTCGGAGCGCCTGCACTACTCGGCTGGTGAGTTGGATTTCCAAATCCCCTACACAGTTGATGAAATCGAAGCGGCCAAGCAGGAAGTGCTGACCATGAACGGGTTGACCGACGCCTATGTACGGGCTGTGGCCTGGCGCGGTGCAGGTGAAGATATGGGTGTCGCATCTGCCAGGAACCCGGTTCATCTGGCCATCGCGGCCTGGGAGTGGGGCAACTACTACGGCGACGCCAAGTACAAGGGCGCCAAGATCGACATCGCCAAGTGGAAGCGGCCCTCGCCCGAGACGGCCCCGGTCCATGCCAAGGCGGCGGGTCTTTACATGATCTGCACCACATCCAAGCATGCGGCAGAGGCCAAAGGATGTTCGGACGCTTTGTTCATGGATTACCGTGGCTACGTGGCGGAGTGCACAGGCGCCAACATCTTCTTCGTCAAGGATGGCGAGGTGCATACACCCAAGGCAGATGTGTTCCTGAATGGTCTGACACGGCAAACTGTCATCGGCATGTTGGAAGATCGCCAGATCAAGGTGCATGAACGTGTGATCATGCCTGATGAGCTGGAAGGATTCGAACAGTGCTGGCTGACCGGCACTGCGGCCGAGGTCACGCCGGTTGGTGAAATTGCCGACTACAATTTCGAAGTTGGCGCGATCACCCGGGAGATTTCGGAAAGCTACGAAAAGATGGTACGCGCATAGCGTGGACTTCGACGCCTTTGCCGTTGAGTGGGAGACCGCCTGGAACTCTCACGACCTTGATCGCATCCTCGCGCATTACAGCGAGGATGTGATTTTCCGATCGACCAAGGCGATGCGTTTGGTCGGGTATGGTGAATTGAGGGGCAAGGCGGCGTTGCGCGACTATTGGAGCCGCGCGCTGGTAGCTCAACCTGACCTGTCCTTTGTGGTGGTGGACGTGTTGCACGGGCACGGTATGCTGGTGATCACTTACCGCAACCAACGTGATGTGCTGGCAGCAGAGACGTTGCGATTCGGGCCAGACGGCTTGGTGGTTGAGGCATCTGCGTGTCACAAGCCACAGGGGCGGGCCTAGCACCTCGGCGCATTCCCGCTCGTCATAAAACCTTGCCTGTTCTGTTACGTGCACGCCAATCGCACGTCACCCAAACCCTGTTGTCTGGCGGCATTCGACCAACAGGGAGCACACCATGCCACTCATTCGCCCAACCCGCCGCGCTTTTCTGGCGACAACAACCGCCTTTCTGGCGGCACCCGCGATCAGTCGCGCCGCTGATCGGCCAGTCTTCACCCACGGAGTGCAATCCGGCGATGTCGATACGACATCGGGCATGATCTGGACCCGCACCGATCGTCCCGCCCGGATCGAGATGGAGGTGGCGACGACTGAGAGCTTTGCCAACGCGCGCCGTCTTGCGCCGATGGATGCGATCCCCGGCAGCGATCTGTCGGTCAAGCGCCTGGTGGATGGGCTGCCGTCTGATCAGGACATCTTTTATCGCTTCACCGCCATGGACCTGTCAGACATCAATGCGACCTCTGAGCCGCTGGTTGGGCGGTTTCGCACCGCGCCCGCGTCGCGCCGCGACATCCGCTTTGCGTGGTCTGGTGACACCGCTGGTCAGGGATGGGGGATCGATGACGAGGGCATGCTGACCTACGCCACCATGGCCGGGCACGAGCCCGATTTCTTTATCCACTCGGGCGACACGGTCTATGCCGATGGGCCGATGGAGGATTCGGTGGAAAAGGATGGGTCAGTGATCTGGCAAAACACCACGCTGATCGATGCCAAGCGCAAGGTGGCCGAAAGCCTGCAAGAGTTCCGCGATCAGTGGAAATACAACATGATGGACACCCATGTGCAGGCGTTGAACGCCTCTGTCCCAACCTTCATGCAGTGGGACGATCACGAGGTCACCAACAACTGGTCGGACAGCAAGGACCTGGTGGGCGATGACCGGTACACCGAGAAATCCGTGCATGTCCTGCAGGCCCGCGCCACGCGCGCCTTCCACGAGATGACACCGTTGCGCATCACACCGTCTGAGCCGAACCGGGTCTATCGCAAGATCAACTACGGTCCAATGCTGGATGTCTTCTTCCTCGATCTGCGCAGCTACCGCGGCCCGAACGCCGCCCCGCAGGGCGACACGCTGGATGATAGCACGCGCGTGATCGGGGCCGAGCAGATGGCGTGGCTGAAGCGGGAGTTGGCGAACAGCACAGCGACGTGGAAGGTGATCGCAGCGGATCAGCCCATCGGGTTGATCGTGTGGGACAATTTCCGCGAACAGGCCGGGTCCGAAGGAATGGCGGATGGCACCAGTGCGGGACCCAAGGGGCGCGAGCTGGAGGTGGCTGAGTTGCTGCGCTTCATCAAGACGGCGAACATTTCCAACACTGTGTGGTTCACCGCCGATGTGCACTACACAGCAGCGCACTACTACGACCCTAACAGAGCACAATTCAGCGATTTTGAGCCGTTTTGGGAGTTTGTATCGGGCCCGTTACATGCCGGTACATTTGGCCCGAACGCGCTGGATGGCACCTTTGGCCCCGAAGTGAAGTTCGTAAAGGCCCCAACCGAGGAGCAGGGGGTGAACCTGCCGCCGAGTGCTGGTCTGCAATTCTTTGGTCTTGTCGACATTGATGGTGCAACGCAGGAGATGACGGTGCGCCTGATGGATCGCGCTGACACGGAATTGTATCGCGTGACGCTTGAGCCAAAGGGCCTCAGCCTTTGATCCAGGGGCGCGCCGGTTTTCCGGCGCGCTACCCCTTGGGGTCAGTCACTGACCGTGCCCGATTGCGGCCACCGCCAAGCTGCCGTTCACGCCAGATGATGATCACACCGCCAAGCACCACGAGTGAGGCACCAACCACGGTCGCTGACGTCGGCAGCTCCGAGAAAATGACGTAGCCGATCAGGGCTGCAAATATGAGCGATGCGTAGTCAAACGGCGCCAGCATCGAGGCTGCACCAAAGCGGAAGCTGGATGTGACCAGAATTTGTGCAATGCCCCCGATCAGTCCCGCGCCGATCAGCAAGATCAGATCCAGCCGCGATGGGATGATCCATCCGAACGGCAAGCTGAACAAGCTCAGAACTGTGGCCGTCAGCGAGAAATAGAAGACGATTGCTGCCGTGTGTTCGGTTTTGACCAGTGTACGGATGTGGATTTGCACCAACGCACGCAAGATAGATGCCCCCAGAACCATCAGCGCGCCAATTGTTCCGGCGGCCCCCATCGTTTCTGGATCGACTGACAAACGCGGCCACATCACGATCATAACGCCGACCAGACCTAGGGCGACGGCCGAGATGCGGAACAGGCGTACCTTTTCGCCCAGCATGATTGCGGCCAGGATGACCGTGAACATCGGTGTGGCATAGCCGATTGCCGTGACTTCGGGCAGCGGCAAGAGCGCCAGCCCGGCAAAGGTGAGAGCCATGGCTGTCGTGCCAAACAACCCACGCCAGATATGACCCGTCAGGTTCTTGGGGGTCAGGGCCTCGCGCACTTCACCCGTGTTCCAGATCCAGGCGATGATGATTGGCATGGCAAAGAGAGAGCGGAAGAACACCGCCTGGCCTGCCGGCACGCTTTGGGTCGCTACTTTGATCATGGCCGCCATCACCATGAACAAAAACACCGCCATCAGCTTCAAGGCGATGGCGGTGCCGGGTTTGTTCTGAGTTGTGGGAGCTTTCATTTCCCCCGATCCTTGTCGGGTCGGGAGAGGAATGGCAAGCCGATCAGTTCAGTTTGGCGACACCAAGCGGAACACTGAACTTTTCACACCAGATGTAGACTTCGTTGAACTCGGACACATCCACGCCTGCCGGAACGACAAAGGATTGTGCGCCGGTCAGATTGCCCAGCACGCCCGAGTCGGTGTTGCCGTTGTAAAAGCCGTCTTTGCCCAGGCCGACACGTGGATCGGGTGCACCGTCGAGGCTGAAGTCATCACCCAATACAATGGTATGGCTGCCGTCTGCGTTCTTGATCACTTCGACCGCGCCGGTCGTGATGTGGTCCGATGCGCCGGTGAATGTGCCGGTAGAAACTGTTTCGGCAGATGCGGGTGCGGCGGCAAAGCCAATGACGATCGCGAGTGTCAGGGCAAATGATTTGAGTACGCTATACATGTTGATCTCCGTTTTGGACTGATTGGTTCCTAACTGAGCGATAGCATTGGGAACTGAATGGTACAAAACACGAAAGCGTGAGTTCTGGACTATTTGGTTCCGAATGCTATATAGAAGGTCAGACACCGGAGATTTCACATGGCACGCCCCAGATCCTTTGACACAGATGACGCCCTTGAAAAGGCGATGCATGTTTTTTGGGAGCGTGGCTATGAAGGCGCATCGCTGCCGGACTTGCTGGATGGCATGGGGCTGACGCGGGGCAGTCTCTACAAAGCGTTTACTGACAAGAAGACACTCTTCCTCAAAGTGTTGGAGCGGTATGAAACCCAAGCTGTGCAAGCAGGTGTTGCAATGCTGAGCGACTCAACTGCTCCCAACGGCGCTGAGCGTATCATGGCCATGTTCAAGGGTTCGTACCAAAACGTGGTCGAGGGTGACGCGCGCGGTTGCCTGTTGTGCACGGCTGCCGCGGGGCCCTGTAACTATGATGAAGAGATTGCCAAGTCTGTCTCACGCGGGTTGGGCACACTGCGTGACGGTATTTACGTGGCGCTAGGCGCATCGCCACGACATGCGACATTGAGCGAAGCCGAACGCGGTGCGTTGGCCGATATGGTTCTTGCGCAATATGTCGGGTTGCGCACCATGGCGCGCGCGCGCATCGATCACGACACGCTGCACAACATCGTGCGTTCGGTTGGTGTGATGCTGGCCTAGCCGATGGGGCCGCGCACGCCACCCGTCTGACCGCGATCGAGCAGCAGGTGATCCAGGATCACACAGGCCATCATGGCCTCGCCCACCGGCACGGCGCGGATGCCGACACATGGGTCGTGACGGCCTTTGGTGATGATTTCAGCCTTTTCACCCGACTTGGTGATGGTCTTGCGGGTTTGCAGGATCGACGATGTGGGTTTGACGGCGAAACGTACAACGATGTCTTGCCCGGTCGAGATACCACCCAAGATGCCACCTGCATGGTTGGATGAATACTCGGGGCCATCAGGTCCCATCGAGATTTCATCGGCGTTCAGCTCGCCTGTCAGCATGGCGGCGGACATGCCTTCGCCAATCTCCACCCCTTTGACGGCGTTGATGGACATCATCCCGGCGGCCAGATCAGTGTCTAACTTGCCATACACGGGGGCCCCAAGGCCGGTCGGCACGCCGCGCGCGACGACCTCAATCACAGCGCCAACAGACGAGCCGGACTTGCGCAGCCCGTCGAGGTAGTCGGCCCATGTCTCTGCCGCTTTGGCGTCAGGCACCCAGAACGGGTTTTGGTCGATCTGCTCCCAATCGAACTGTGCGCGGTCGATTTCATGGGCACCCATACGGGTCATGTAGCCTTTGATTTCGATCCCCGGCACCAAGGTGTCTAGGGCCGCACGCGCCAGACCACCGGCAGCAACACGCGCCGCCGTTTCGCGGGCCGACGATCGGCCACCACCGCGATAGTCGCGGATACCGTATTTCTGCCAGTAGGTGATGTCGGCATGGCCGGGGCGGAACTTCTCTGCGATGTCGCCGTAGTCTTTTGAGCGTTGATCCGTGTTCTCGATCATCAACTGGACCGGGGTGCCGGTGGTCTTGCCCTCGAACACGCCAGACAGGATTTTCACGGCATCCGGTTCGCGCCGCTGGGTTGTATACTTGTTCTGGCCCGGTTTGCGCTTGTCCAGCCAGTGCTGAAGCATCGCTTCGTCGACCTCGATGCCCGGCGGGCACCCGTCAACAGTTGCGCCGAGCGCCGGTCCGTGGCTTTCGCCCCACGTGGTCACGCGGAAGAGATGGCCAAAACTGTTGATTGACATGGGACTGCTCCAACAAGGTTCACGGGGACATACGCCGCGTAGGATGCGATGCCAAGTCCATTGAAAATCTGTTGTTTTGAACGCCGCGCCATTCTAACAGAGCGATCCACGCAAAACCGATGGAGGCTGACATGGCAAAACGCATTGATCCCCAGGACCGCCCCTCATTTCGAGGTGATCTCTAAACGCAGACGTTCGTTCCCGTCCGAGACTCAGGTCAAGACCGGTGATCGCACGGTGCATGGGCGATGTGGAACTTCGTGAGAAGCTTGGTCGCAATGATCCGTGTCCGTGCGGTTCGGGCAAACGGTTCAAACGCTGTTGCCTGCGCAGTGGACGGTATGACGGCAGTTGGCGAGACCACTACTTTCAGAGAACGTGACTGAAACGTGAGGGCGCTTGCCACTTGGCGGGTGCCCTCCTATACCTGCGTTCACCTCGGGGTGTCCGACAGGGCTGAGATGCAAGAAGCGAACCCGTTGAACCTGAACCGGTTAACACCGGCGGAGGGAAGGTTTGGCTTATCCCAAGATCCTTATCCCGCCGCCTCTCTGATTGGAGGATGCGATGAAATACGCTTTGACCTTGGCCGCTGCGCTGGGTGCTACGACGGCGCTGGCCGACACCCCCGTTCTGACTGTTTATGCAGGTGACTACTTTACGTCCGAGTGGGGACCTGGCCCGACGCTCGAGACGGAGTTTGAAAAGATCTGTGCGTGCGATCTGGAGTGGTCCACCGGCGATTTGGTTCCGCGGCTGTTGCTGGAAGGTGAGCGGACGAAGGCGGATGTCGTGATTGGTCTGACATCGGATGTGACGGCCAAGGCACGCGCAACCGGGTTGTTCGCGCCGCATGGGCAGGACAACAGCGCGCTGACGCTGCCCATTGAGTGGACGGACGACACGTTCCTGCCCTTCAACTACGGCCACACGGCGTTCATCTACAACGAGACGACGATGGACGCGCCCCCCGCGAGCTTTGAGGAGCTGTTGGCACTGCCCGATGATGTGAAGATCGTCATTCAGGACCCGCGCACGTCGATCTCGGGTCTCGCGTTGGTTTTGTGGGTGCAGGCTGTCTATGGCGACAAGTCCGCTGAAGTATGGGAAAGCCTGTCCGACAACATCCTGACCGTAACGAAGGATTGGTCGTCGTCCTACGGCCTCTTCACCGATGGTGAGGCGGATATGGTCCTGAGCTACACCACCTCGCCCGCGTACCACATGTTCGCCGAAGAGGATTTCACCAAGAAGGCGGCGATCTTCCCCGAAGGTCACTATTTCATGGTCGAAACCGTGGGCAAGATTGCGGGAACGGACCAGCCTGAGCTGGCAGACCAGTTCCTGGCCTTTGTAATGTCGCGTGATTTCCAAACCATCATTCCAACCGCCAACTGGTCGCTGCCATCGGCATTGCCGCAGGCAGATTGGCCCGAAGGGTGGTCGGAATTGCCGCTGCCCGAGAAGGTTCTGTTCTACTCGGAAACGGAAGCGGCGGACCTGCAAGCGGACGCGATTGAGACATGGCGCGCCGCGCTCAGCCAGTAAGCCCTTGGGTTGGCATCATCGCGGCGGGTTTCATCGTCGCGGTGGTGATTGCCGCCTTTGTCGGCATCAGCCAGCGGATTGAGAGCACCACTGGCCTGCGCGCTGCCGAATGGCAGGCGGTACGCTTTACCGTCTGGCAGGCCTTCTTGTCAGCGCTGATTTCCATGTTGTTGGCCGTGCCGGTGGCGCGGGCGTTGGCGCGACGGCGGGTCCCAGGACATACGTTGTTGGTGACTTTGCTGGGTGCGCCGTTCATCTTGCCGGTGATTGTCGCTGTGCTGGGGTTGCTTGCCATCTTCGGTCGCAATGGGTGGCTAAACACAGGGCTTGACCTGTTGGGGCTGCCGGATGTGTCGATCTATGGCGCGCATGGTGTTGTTCTAGCTCACGTGTTCTTCAACATGCCGCTGGCCACGCGCCTGATCCTGCAGGGCTGGCAATCTGTTCCGTCTGAGCAATTTCGTATGGTGGGGCAGCTTGGTTTGTCGCCCCGCATGGTGTTTCGCATCATCGAATGGCCGATCCTGCGGCAGGTGGTGCCGGGGGCCTTTGCCCTGATCTTTGTCATTTGTCTGACGAGTTTTGCGGTTGCGCTGACCCTTGGCGGTGGGCCGCGCGCGACGACGATTGAGCTTGCCATCTATCAGGCATTCAAATTCGATTTCGACCTTGGGCGCGCGGCGGTGCTGAGCCTGCTGCAACTGGCTGTAGCTGGGGCTGCAGCGGTGCTGGCCCTGTGGATTCTGCCGCCCATCGCCCTGCAAACCGGGCGCGACCGGGTGGTGCGCCGGTGGGATGTGCCAAGCCCGTGGGGGGATACGTTCTGGATCACGCTCGCCGCCGGGTTCCTGTTGTTGCCGCTTCTGTCCATTGCGCTGTCCGGTCTTGTCGGTCTGTTTTACATGCCACTTTCCGTGCTGACTGCGACATGGACAACCATTTGGGTTGCCTGCGTCAGTACCGCTGTTTTGCTGGTGCTTGCGCTGCCGATGGCGGCGTGGCTGGCGCAGGCCAAGTGGGGTGGAGCCGAGGCGTTGACGTTGTTGGGGCTTGTCGCATCGCCCCTGATGATCGGGACGGGGTGGTTCATCCTGATCTATCCCTACGTGTCTCCAACCGCTTTTGCGCTGCCCGTTACGGCCTTGATCAACGCGATGATGGCGCTGCCCTTTGCCGTGCGCATCCTGCTGCCGCCGATGCGGCAGGTGTTCACAGACTATGGTCGTCTGACCATGGGTGTCGGGCTGCGCGGGGTGATGCTGTGGCGTATCGTGTTGGCGCCCCGGTTGCGTCCGCAGATCGGCTTTGCGGCTGGGCTGACCGCAGCGTTGAGCGTTGGGGATCTTGGGGTGGTTGCATTGTTCGCGGACCCGGATGTGGCGACGTTGCCGTTGCAAATGTACCGTTTGATGGGTGCCTATCGGACCGAGGCGGCGTCGGGCGCGGCGCTGGTTCTGGTGACGTTGGCGTTTGGGATGTTCTGGATATGTGATGCGTGGGGGCGACGGCATGTTGCGAGTTGAGGAACTGCGGATCACGCAGGGGGACTTTGCCCTAAGCGCGGCGTTCGAGGTGCTGCGCGGGCGCAGGGTCGCCGTGATCGGGCCGTCAGGAGCGGGCAAGTCCACGCTGCTCAACGCCCTCGGTGGGTATATCGACATTGCCGCTGGGAGGATCGAGGTGGATGGGCAGGACGTGACCAATGCACCGCCTGACCGGCGTGGCATCGCGATGCTGTTTCAGGATGGGAACCTGTTTCCGCACCTGACCTTGGCACAGAATGTCGGGCTGGGGATACGGCCTGCGCTGCGGTTGAGCGAGGCTGAAACAGATCGGGTCATGGATGCGCTGGGCCGGGTCGGGTTGCGCGACTTCGCGGATCGGAAGCCCGGGGATGTGTCAGGCGGACAGCAAAGCCGGGCCGCACTGGCACGGGTGCTGGTGCAAGCAAAGCCTTTGCTCTTGCTGGATGAACCCTTTGCTGCGTTGGGCCCTGCCCTGCGCGCGGAGATGCTGGATTTGACGTCAGAGGTGGCACGGGATGCCGGGGCGACGGTTCTGATGATCACCCACGCGCCCGAGGATGCGGAACGGTCGGCGGATGATCTGATCTTTGTCGATGGGGGCCGGGCAGAGGCGCCCCGGCCGGTGGCTGAGGTTATGGCCAATCCGCCCGAAGCGCTGCGTGCCTATCTAGGCCGCTGAGCGCAGGCTTTGTCGCGTATCCACGATGCCAAGCGCGGCCTGGGCTGCTTCGCGTCCCTTGAGCACGAAGTGATCGGCGTAGATGCCTATGTGGTGCGGGGTTTCCTGAAAGTGGTGTGGGGTGAGGGACACCGACAGGATCGGCACGCCGGTTTTCAGGCCCACTTGCATCAGCCCATCCACGACGGCGGACGCAACGAAGTCGTGGCGGTAGATGCCACCGTCGACGACCAGGGCTGCACAGGCTATAGCGTTGTACCGGCCTGTTTCAGCGAGCGTTTGGGCCATCAACGGCATTTCGAACGCACCGGGCACATCAAAGACATCCACTTGATTTGATGCGATAATTTCGGTGAAACCTTGCAAAGCTTGATCGACAATGGCGGCGTGCCACTGGGCTTTGACAAAGGCGAAACGGGTGTGTGTCATATCAATCTCCTTTACGTTGGGGAGAAACCGGCAAACCAGCACCGAAAATCACTGCCTCTCGCATGCGCTCGAACGCGATTTTCGGAAGATATTCTGGCTAAGCCGGTTTCCCCCGAGACACGTCACCCAAGGCGATTGCGCACAGCGCCATATGCACCCGTTTGGGCGCTGACGATGCACGTTCTCTTTCATCCGGACTGTAACCGTCGGCTCAGGCGTCTCACCTGATCTGCTGGACCCAAGATTATTCGTACGAATAATCTTGGCGCTCGTGGGCTCGCGGATTGGGCCCGCATACCACCGGTGGGGAATTTCACCCCGCCCTGAGAACAGCGTCAGGTTGCCAAGTGAAGTCACCCAAGGCAAGAGGAACGCGACGTATCACGGACCAGACTCATGCACCCGAACCCGATCTTTCATACCGAGGCTGAAGACCGGAACATCGCCTTTGTGCGCGAACGTGCCTTTGGCGTGTTGGCCGTGAACGGAGAAGATGGGCCGATGATGTCGCACATCCCCTTTCTGATTGATGAACGGGGCGCGCAGGTTGATCTGCACCTTGTACGGTCGAATCCGATTGCGCGGGCTTTGAAGGCACCGATGAAGGCCAAGATCGCTGTGAGCGGGGCGGACGGATACATCTCACCCGACTGGTATGGCGTGGATGATCAGGTGCCCACGTGGAACTACATCGCCGTCCATCTGACTGGCACGCTTGAGCGGCTGCCGCAAGAGCAGATGCGCGACATGCTGGACCGGCAATCGAAGCATTTCGAGGATCAACTGCTGCCCAAGATCCCGTGGAAGACCGACAAAATGACGCCCGAGGTGCTGGACAAGATGATGCGCCAGATCGTGCCGTGTCGCATGACGATTGAGGCGGTCGATGGCACCTGGAAGCTGAACCAGAACAAGCCGGATGAGGTGAGGTTGCGCGCCTCTGACTACGTGGACGCCTATGGAATCGGGCAAGAGACGCGCATCCTTGCTGCCCTGATGCGCGGGGCCTAGGCTGCGCCCGAACTCACACGGAGAATCGCGATGAAGCTGTTGATGGCGGGGCCCAGCCCCTTTGTGCGTAAGGTTCTGGTTTTGCTGCATGAAACAGGGCAGGCGGACGATGTTGAAACCGTGCAGGTGACGGCGGCGCCCGGTGGCGCTGATGCGACGCTGAAGGCGGCCAACCCTGTGGGCAAGATCCCGGCCTTGGTACGGGATGAGGGGCCGACGCTCTATGACAGCAAGGTCATCTGCCGGTATCTGGACGATCGGGCCAAGGCGGGTCTTTATCCCGAAAAAGGGTGGGAGACGCTGGTGCTGGAGGCCACGGCGGATGCGATGATGGAAGCGGCCGTGTTGATGGTTTACGAAAAGCGGTTCCGGGACGAGGCAGAGCAATCGTCAAAGTGGGTCGAAGCGCAGTGGGGCAAGGTTGAAGGCGCGTTGGACGCTTTGAACGCCCGCTGGATGGGGCATCTGGCCGGAAAAATGGACATTGGCCATATCGGTGTGGGCTGTGCGCTGGGCTATCTGGATTTCCGCCATGGCGATCGGGACTGGCGCAAGGGCCGGGATGCATTGGCGGGCTGGTATGAGGCATTTGCCGCCCGACCGTCGATGGAGGCGACGGCCCCCGCAGCCTGATTTTGCGCAACGTTCGGTGGGTGTTTTGCACCAAACGTGCCCGAATCGGGGTTAACGCCAGCAAATCAAGGCGAATGAGGGCGGTGACATCCGTACACCCCCTGTGCACCCCCCGTACACCGTCCATGCGCCAAAGGCGTGGTTAACGGACCGTGCGGTCTCGAATCTTATCAATGGGTTAATTCAACCCACCTGCGACCACGTGTGTCAGATTGCGCGCTGGACGTGGGCGGGTGACCCAGCTAGATAGCGCGACAAAGTGGCTGCGCGTGCGCGTGGCCTGTGTCGTCATTTGATTTGGCCCTTCGGGGTCGCTGGAAACTGGAGAAGTCCCCCGTGTCCCACGTAGAAGAAGACCACGAAGGCACCCGGCGCGATTTTCTGTACTATGCCACGGCCGGTGCTGGTGCCGTGACCGCGGGTGCAGCGATCTGGCCGTTGGTCAACCAGATGAACCCGTCGGCGGACGTTCTGGCCCTGTCGTCGATCCGCGTTGATGTCAGCGCCATCGAGCCGGGCACGCAGCTGACAGTGAAATGGCTGGGCAAGCCCGTCTTCATTCGCCGTCGCACGGAAGAAGAAATTCAGGCGGCCCGCGACGTTGATCTGGCGGACCTGCCCGACGACATCGCACGCAACGACAACCTGGGCGAAGTTGACGCCTCGGACAGTAACCGCGCGATGGATGAAGCGGGCGAGTGGCTGGTGATGATGGGTGTTTGCACCCACCTGGGTTGTGTGCCCTTGGGCGATGGAGCAGGGGACTTTGGCGGCTGGTTCTGCCCCTGCCACGGCTCGCACTACGATACGTCTGGTCGGATCCGCAAAGGGCCCGCCCCGACCAACCTGCCGGTTCCTGTTGCAGAATTCGTGGACGAAACCACGATCCTACTGGGTTAAGGGAGAGACCTGATGGCTGGAATTCCTCACGACCATTATGAACCGAAGGCGGCCTGGGAAAAGGGTCTTGCCAAGCGGTTGCCGATTGTTGGCCTGCTTTATGACACGCTGATGATCCCGACACCCAAGAACCTGAACTGGATGTGGATCTGGGGCATCGTTCTGACCTTCTGTCTGGCGCTGCAGATCATCACCGGCATCGTTCTGGTGATGCACTACACGCCGCATGTCGATCTGGCCTTTGCCAGTGTTGAGCATATCATGCGCAACGTGAACGGTGGCGCGATGCTGCGCTATCTGCACATGAACGGCGCGTCGCTGTTCTTTGTCGCGGTCTATGCCCACATCTTCCGCGGTCTCTACTACGGGTCCTACAAGGCCCCGCGCGAGATCACGTGGATCATCGGTATGCTCATCTACCTGCTGATGATGGGGACAGCGTTCATGGGCTACGTGCTGCCTTGGGGGCAGATGTCCTTCTGGGGTGCGACCGTGATCACCGGCCTGTTTGGTGCGATCCCGTTCATCGGTGATGCACTGCAAACGTGGCTGTTGGGCGGGCCTGCCGTGGACAATGCCACGCTGAACCGCTTCTTCTCGCTGCACTATCTGCTGCCCTTCGTGATCGCCGGTCTGGTGATCGTGCACATCTGGGCCTTCCACACCACAGGCAACAACAACCCGACCGGTGTTGAAGTGCGCCGGACGTCGAAGGAAGAAGCCGAGAAAGACACGCTGCCCTTCTGGCCCTACTTCGTGATCAAGGACCTGTTCGCGCTGGCGGTCATCCTGGTGGTGTTCTTTGCCATCGTAGGCTTCATGCCAAACTACCTGGGCCACCCCGATAACTACATCGAGGCGAACCCACTTGCGACGCCGGCGCACATCGTTCCGGAATGGTACTTCCTGCCGTTCTACGCGATCCTGCGTGCCTTTGACGGCGACGTCTGGGTGGTGATCATCGCATCGACCCTGACGGGCGGCATCATCGACGCCAAGTTCTTTGGGGTTCTGGCGATGTTCGGTGCCATCGTTGTGATGGCGCTGGTGCCTTGGCTCGACACGTCTTCGGTACGCTCCGGTCGCTATCGTCCGATGTTCAAATGGTGGTTCTGGCTGTTTGTCGTGAACTTCTTTGTTCTGATGTGGGTGGGTGCTATGCCTGCCGAGGGGATCTATCCCTACATCGCCCTGATCGGGTCGACCTACTGGTTCGCATATTTCCTCGTAATCCTGCCTCTGCTCGGCGTGATCGAGAAGCCGGATGCGCAGCCTGCGACCATCGAAGAAGACTTTGCCGCCAAGGCGAGCAAGGGTGAGGCCGGTTCGGCGTCCCCCTCGGCTCAGCCCGCGGAATAAGGAGAGACTGCAGATGTTGAAGAAACTTGCAGCAAGCATGGTGGCAGCGTTCGCGCTGACCACCGGAGCCTTCGCCGCTGGCGGTGCCGGTCATGTTGAGGATGTCGACTTTTCCTTTGACGGACCTTTCGGATCGTTCGACCAGAACCAGCTGCAGCGCGGTTTGCAGATCTACACCGAGATCTGCGCATCGTGCCACGGCCTGCAATACGTGCCGATCCGGACGTTGAGCGACGATGGCGGCCCCGGCCTGCCCGAAGATCAGGTGCGCGCCTATGCCGAGTTCTACGAAGTGTTCGACGCGGAGATCGATGATTTCCGTGCCGCACGTCCTTCGGACAACTTCCCCGGTTCGGCCCTTGAAAATGCACCTGACCTGAGCCTGATGGCCAAGGCACGTGCCGGTTTCCATGGTCCTTACGGTCTGGGCATCAACCAGCTGTTCAAGGGTATTGGCGGTGCCGAATACATCGTAGCCCTGCTGAACGGCTACACGGGTGAGGAAAAGGAAGAGGCGGGTGCCGTTCTGTATGAGAACACGGCGTTCCCTGGTGGCTGGATCGCCATGGCGCCGCCGCTGTATGGGGATGACGTTGAGTTCAACGACGGCCATGCAACTGACCTGCATCACCTGTCCGAGGACGTTGCGGCCTTCCTGATGTGGACGGCGGAACCCAAGATGATGGCCCGCAAGCAGGCGGGCTTTGTCGGCGTGATCTTCCTGACCATCCTGTCGGTCATGCTGTACCTGACCAACAAGCGTCTGTGGGCGCCGGTCAAGGCACGCTACAAGAAGAAGTAATTCCTCTTTTACTAAGTAGTTAGAGCCCCGCCTTTTGGTGGGGCTTTTTTCTTTGTGCAGAATTTCCTTGATAACGACCAAGAAGTCCTCGCAGGTTTCAACTATTCATGTCCGCTGGAGGATACATGTCCACGATTTCAAAAATCCTCGTCGCGCTGGTGGCGCTTGCACATGTGTATTTCTGCTTTGTTGAGATGTATGCGTGGGAAACGCGCGGACCAGAGGTGTTTACCTTCCTCGCGCCGGAGTTGTTCGCACCCACGAAGGATCTGGCGGCCAACCAGGGGCTATACAACCTGTTTCTGGCGGGTGGATTGATCTGGGCGCTGTTTGTGCCCTCGGTTCAATGGCAGCGGAATATCGCGATTTACTTTATGCTGTGTGTTCTGGCCGCCGGTTTGTATGGCGCGCTGACTTTGCCGCTGACCCTGTATGCTCAGGCGATCCCGGCGGCGGTGACGTTGCTGAGCCTGTTTGTTGGCCGCAAGGCCTAGGCCACCAGCTGATTGCCCCGCGTGCCGGAAATACGCGCAGTGACGATTTGACCCTCGGTTTGCGGCGTGTCGAACTGCACTTCAGTGAATTGTTCGGTTCGGCCCATGTGTGGGTTTTCCATCAGGACATGATAGGTTTTGCCCTGTTGCGCCGCAAGGTGTTTGGTCACCTGTGCGCTCCCCGCGGAGCGAAGGCGCGCTGCCCGTTCCTTGATCGCTTTGCCGTTCACTTGTGGCATCCGCGCGGCGGGTGTGCCGGGGCGAGGCGAGTAGGGGAAGACGTGCAGCCATGTGAGGTCGCAGTCTTCCACCAGCTTGAGTGAGTTTTCGAACATCGCTTCGGTCTCGGTCGGGAAGCCCGCGATGATGTCCGCGCCAAAGGTCATGTCCGGTCGCAGCTTGCGTGCCTCCTGCGCAAAGCGGATGGCGTCGTCGCGCAGGTGGCGGCGTTTCATCCGTTTGAGGATCAGGTCATCGCCATGCTGTAGCGACAGATGCAGGTGAGGCATCAGGCGCGGTTCTGTCGCGATGGCCTGCATCAACGCCTCGTCCACCTCGATCGAGTCGATGGAGCTGATGCGCAGGCGTGGCAGGTCGGGTACAAGTTTGAGGATGCGCATCACCAGGTCGCCAAGTTGCGGCTCACCGGGCAGGTCAGCGCCCCATGAAGTCAGATCGACGCCCGTCAGGACCACTTCGTTGAAACCCCGGTCTACCAGCCGTTTGATCTGGTCCACCACGACGCCGGCAGGCACCGAGCGGGAATTGCCGCGCCCGTAGGGGATGATGCAGAAGGTGCAGCGGTGGTCGCAGCCGTTCTGGACCTGCACATAGGCCCGGCTGCGGGTGCCAAACCCGTCAATCAGGTGTCCGGCAGTTTCAGTGACCGACATGATGTCGTCGACCTGCACCGGTTCGGTGCCGAAGTCGCCTGCGAGCCCGGCCCAGGTTTGCGCCTGCATCTTTTCGGTGTTGCCGATGACGGCATCGACCTCGTCCATGTTGGCGAAGGTGTCGGGTTCCGTCTGAGCGGCGCAGCCCGTGACGATCAGCTTGGCATCCGGGTGGATGCGCCGCAGTTTGCGGATGTCCTGCCGCGCCTTGCGCACGGCCTCGGCCGTGACGGCGCAGGTGTTGACCACAACGGCGTTCTCAACACCCGCTTGAGCGGCGAGTTCTTCCATCGCCTTGGTCTCGTAAGCGTTCAGGCGGCAGCCGTGATTGGAGAAGACAGGCGCGCTCATAGGCTTTGCAGGAACTCTGCGGTCAGAGTGCCGTCAAACACATGGGCCGTCGGACCGGACATCCAGACGCCGTCGTCGCGCCAGTCGATGTGCAGGGTGCCGCCATCGAGGTCGATCTGAACCTTGCGCCCTGTCAGGCCGCGCCGGGCAGCCGCCACTGCCGTTGCGCAGGAGGATGACCCCGACGCCAAGGTAATTCCGGTCCCGCGTTCCCAGACGCGCATGCGGATATGGTCAGGTCCGACAATCTGCGCAAACTGCACATTGGTGCGTTCTGGAAAGAGTGGGTGATGTTCGATCTTGGGGCCGATGGTGGCGAGGTCGAGTGTCGACATCTCATCGACGAAGAAGGTGCAATGCGGGTTGCCCATGCCGGTGCCAACCGGGTCGCCGTCAATGGGAAGCGATAGCGTGTCCACGTCCCTTGACAAGGGAATGTCTTGCCAGCCGAGTTGTGGATGGCCCATATTGACCGCTGTGCTGCCATCAGTATTGCGCACCGCACTGAGCATGCCGCGCCCGGTCACATGGACTTCCAGGTGATCTGCAGCGCGCTGTGCAAGCTCGCGCGCGGCGATGCACCGGGTTGCGTTGCCACAGGCCGCTGACTGTGAGCCATCCGCGTTGTAAAAGGTGATCGTCAGGTCAGATCCTTCAGTGATCAGCGCAAGCTGATCGAACCCGACGCCCCGATGCCTGTCTGCCAGTGCGCGCACCAGCGATTCTGTCAGGTCAACAGGTGTATCGCGACCGTCAATTACGACAAAGTCGTTGCCCGCCCCGTGCATTTTCATGAAGGGCCAGTGAGTGGTCGCCATATCCGCCATGCCGCGCATATAAAGCCGGGCTTTCACGGAATCCAGTATGTCGCAGAAAAACATCCAAGAATCGGCTTGACCCTTTGGCCGACCCTTTCTAGATAGGCCGCCTAGTGGGCCGTTAGCTCAGTTGGTAGAGCAACTGACTTTTAATCAGTGGGTCGCAGGTTCGAACCCTGCACGGCTCACCACTGCACCAAATGATGTCATTTACTCATAAGAGTGCGGATTTACGCATAAGTGTGCAGATTGGGCGCTTTGGCCACTATCGCTGAAGATAGCGTTGTGAACGGACATCGCCGATGTTGCGGCGTGGTCATGACCGGCTATCCTACGAAAAAATCAGGGAAACTCGGATAGCAGCTATGGCGCACTGGTACACTGCCGATACGCATTTCGGTCATGAGAACGTTATGAAGTTCTGTGATCGCCCCTTTTCCTCCGTGGAGGAGATGGATGCCGCCTTGATCGCGAACATGTGCGAAAGGGTTCACGAGGACGATGATCTCTGGATCATTGGTGACTTCGCTTTCGGCCCAAGGTCAAAGGATGCTGCCTACCTTAAAGGGATATTCGATCAGCTGCCGGGCGCTCGAAAGCACTTGATCGTTGGGAATCACGATCGCGAACCGACTTTAATGCTGCCGTGGGATACTGTGTCTCCACTTGTTGAGCTCCGTGACGGCCCGCTCAAGCAGTCCAACACGCTTTGCCACTATCCAATGATTACATGGAACCACGCCCGACGTAGCGCTATTCAAATGTTCGGTCACGTTCACAACAACTGGTTTGGTTCGAGAAATTCTGTGAATCTCGGCGTCGATGTTTGGGATTTTGCGCCTGTGCAATTCGATGATGTTGCTGCTAGAGCCTTGGAGTTGCCTGAGAACTTACACTGGAATGACGTAGAGCCAACGTGAGGTGCGGGAAGTGTGAATTCGCTGCAATGCAACATGAACCTGCGAGGAACGTGAAAGCGGACCTTCATAGGCGATGTTGCAGCATCTTCCTGTTTCGGGACACTTTTCAAGAAAACGGTCACTCGTTGTAATCGCACTGTCAACGAGAACCGACTACGAAGTGGACATTGCAAGTTCCAAATGCTTTGTGGCGATATAATTCACCGCAAGTTGTTGAAACGTCCAAAACTCTTCAGTTTGCTCCTGTGTAACAGCGCGGTTCCCTACGTCGATTGGGAGATCCACAACTCGAAAAATTTTCAGTTTAACCTCTTTGCGAAAGCGGATGTAGTGTCCTTGCCTACCCTTTTGCTCGTGCGGATAACCAATCGCAACACTGCTAACAATGCTTCTTAATTGAGGCTAGAATTTCTCAAGAAGCCGATTCTGCTTTGGAGAATTCTCGGGAGGCGCAGAAATTGTCGCAAGACATAGATAGAAAAGGACGAATTGGCCCCCAGGGAGTCCATGAAATTCAAAGCAACGCTTTGAATGACATCAAACAGATGAATGTTGGTGAGCTTCTAGGAGAAGACGTCGAAAAAAGTAGGAACATGATGCTCCTAGCGACGTTTTTGGCAGTTGCGTTTTACGTTTTTGATGTGTCGCAAGTTCAAGTCTTTGGCGCAAAAATCTCCATTTCCGAAGGAGGTGATGTCCTATTGGCGCTATTTGTTTTCATAGCAATATCTGCTGTTAGTCTATTCCATTGGGTCAATGTCAGGTCCGACTTGGTAGCAAAAGATGCCCATCAACAAATCCTGTTCCTGACTCTGCACCAAAACGTAGCATTGCTTACCGACATAGAAGCTGATCTCATGAGCGATGGCGACCAAGTGACCTCTGAAGCTGCAAAGGCGGCTAAAATTCGTCTTGAACAAACGGGACACAAAATTTCTTCTCAGAAAACTTGGGTTCTCTGGACGTCAGCAATCCTATCTTTGCTCTGCCCAATAACGGTTATGCTAGCAATCGTACTCGACTTGTTCTTTATCACCTGAAGCTATCTCGTGACGATGCATTGTTCGACGGTTAGTACCAGTGAATCGTCATCCCAGTGACCGTTTTCGATGTGGAGCTCAAACCTCCTATCGTTCGCATTGAACCATCCATCAAATTCGAGCTTTTGACAGACCAAGGTCACGCCATCTTTGAGCTTAAACTCGCCCGTTTCCTCGTTCGTTTCATTCAATTCGACGTTTAGACATGAATGCCCTTCTTCGTTAACATCATCAAAGACAATCGAAATATTGGTCCTTCTGTCAAAATTGCACCCGCTTGTATAGTGATCCGAAGCTGCGGGTATCGATGACCCCATGAAAAGGACCACAGAAGCGGGCCCTATCACGTGGTTCATAGTCTTCCTTACATCTCGCATTCTTGAACTCCCTAATCGGCTTGGCCAATATCTCGCAAATCTTGACGCGTGTCATCAACTAGGGCGGTCTTGGTGCTCTATGTGCGGCGATGCCGCGTTGCCTCTGCAGCACGGTTACAACGCGGACTTTCGTGGAAGCATCAAATCAACGCATTTATGCGGACACTCTATTTTATCTGGTATTTCAGTCGTCGCTGAACAAACGCGGGTCTGGAGCCTTCCAGAATTCTGACGATGGCATCGTTGATACGCGGGTTTTCAATCGAACCACTTTCATAGGTGAATTTGTAGTTGTTGGCCTTGTCGAGCGTCACGTAAAGAATTTGCTCGGCATCGGCCCCGACTGCAAGGTTTGGGTTGTGAGTGACCAATACCACCTGTCGAGATTTCTTTGCCTCGCGAATGCAACGCGCGAGCACAGTAAAGATGCTATCATTGTCGAGGTTGTCTTCCGGCTGGTCGATGATCAGCGGTGTTTTTTCTTTGTCGAGATGCAGGTAGAACACCAACAGCAATAGACCTTTTTCGCCTGGGGAAAGCTGGTTCAAGTTTTTTCCGCCCAATCGAAGCTCATAGCGCGGCTCGAAGTATTCCAGAGAGAAAAGCAGATCGTAGAGACGCTTAATATCCTTGATCTGTTTCGAGATATCTTCCGCTTTGATGTCGGCAATGATGGTCTTGGCAAAGCTCAGGATGGTTTCAACATCATTCCAGTTCACGTCTGTCATGCGCTTTTCCAGATCGCTGCGCCCCTCTACGGCACCGCGAAACGGCCCGCGTGCCGTCTGGGTCACGAGTTCCAGAAAACGCCCAGGAAAATCTTGCGACGGAACAAATGACGCGTTGATCGATACATCAAATGCCTCCGAACTAACGGTTGCCAGCTTCTCCTCGACGCTGGATTTCAGGCCTTCGTAGAAAAAGCGCACCTTTTCCTTGGCGCTGAAAATCAAACGCGCGAGATCGTCGCGGTCGGAATAACGGGTATCAAGTTGCGCCTGCAGGTCTTCCTCGATGTAGCGAATACGGGCCTCCAAGTCTTTGACGGTGCCAGGCTTGGGGCTCTCATCTTCCCCCATGACTTCTTCCATCTTTTTCGTGATTTCCGAAATGGTCTGGAGGTAGCGCTGATAGCGGCGCTGCGGCGCGGAAAGAGTTTCCTGCAAGTCCTTCAGTCTATCGGCGAGATACTGGTGGGCTTTGCGTAAAGAGGGAACGCTGGTGACCGCAGCAAAGTCCGTGCCCTCGGTAAACTCGCCGGCGTGTTCGGCCTCCAACGCCTTCACTTCGGCGGCAAGTTCGGTAGCCTTGGCATCGATGCTTGCTGTGCTGATCTTGTGGGAAACGATGAGGTCAATATCCAGACCAAAGCGTGTACAGCTGGGCCTAAGCTCTTCTTTGCCTTGCTTCACGTGAGCGTCGAGAGCGTTGATGGACTCCTTGAGCGATCCGAGCGAAGTTAGGTCAGTCTTGATGGCCGATAGTCGGTCGACTTCCTGCTTGCCGCGTTCCGTGACGGTCGCTTGAAGGGCTCGCGTTCGTTCTATCTCCTCGGATACGGCACGTTGTTTGGGCGTTTCTTCCTCCGGCTTTTCGACAGCCGCTGGTTTCGATTTCTCAAGGACGTGGTACTCTTCGCGCCGTTGATTCAGCTGCTCTTTCAACCGGGCGCTGGTCGAGGGATCTGCTTTCTGCTCAAGTTCAATGATTTCAATGTTTAGCTCGCGCAGACGCACCTTTAGGGCGCTAATGTCGCTCTTGCTCTGGGCCGTCTTCAGGTCTTCGAGTTCTGAAAACGTTGATTTCCCCATGCGGTCGGATTCCTCCACATGCGAGAAAACAACCTCTTCTATCTCCTTGCGAAACGCTTTGACCTCGATCTCGTTCGTTAGGCTTTCGAAATAGTTCTGGGGAAGGTACTTGACGGCTTCTGGCCGGAGCGCATCAACATCTTCATCGAGCTTTTTCGTGCGCTCGGTTCCGCTCGCCCATTTCAGAGTTGCCGTAAAATTTTCGGCGTAGCCTTTTTGGCGGAATTTTCGGTTGCGGGCTTCGTCGGTCAGAAACGAGAAATGCTCTTGTTGGCGCGACTCCGCGAGGAGCCCAAGAATGTCGGCGATAGCGCTCTTGCCGCTCCCCTTGTTGCCAATAATAGCAGTTAGCTCAGGGTTGAAGGGTATCGCAACATTCCTGAACCAAGAGCCGTTGGCTCCTGCATATCCCGCAATCTGATCAATGTGCAGCCCCGCGACAAAACGGGTTGCATCCTGATTGAGCCGTTCCAAAACGCTGGGACGCTCACCGATATGCACGCGACCCTTTGGTTCAAAAAGCGTTTGCCGGAGTCCTCTAAACGTCAAATCGGCCTTGATCCAGGTCGGCGGGTATCCTGTCTCGTCGCCGGAGAGCCTGACAAGATCGGCCATCGCATGAGCGTCCGAGCCTGAATAAACGGGCTTCTTCTCGGAAGGGCGGCCGTCCTCGTAGCGATTCGTACTAAGGAAGTAGCCCGTGCTCTTGTCTGACCCGAAGAAAGCGTGACTGGCCTTGTCTAGCTCATCCGAGATCGATTTGCTGCGGGCAGATTTCGTGTCAACGCCGCGCAGACCATCATTGCCGGCCGCCGTGACGATCATATAGGCCGTCTCGTCGGGGAACACCTTCTGGAGAGCCGTTTGAAGATCGGACAGGCTAATTGTGGCCTGTTCGTATTCTTCGCGCGAGGTGAGCTCGCTGCAGCGAAGGCGCAGACCTTCCCGAGTTTTGTGCGTATGCAGATCGCTGAGCAAGGTGCGCAGCTTCGTTTCGGAAGCAAGCGCCGGGTCGATCAGGACATGGGTGTGAACATTGCGGCCGTCCGAACTCACGGTTTCCGTGAGCCGGAACTCACAATTCGGGATAAAGATCCTTGTGCCGTCTGGGTAAAAGCGCTCATACGCCTGTGAAACGGCCAAGTAAGAGTCAAAGGAGAAATAGTCTGTGATCCCAAATACCTGAACGTCCGACTTTTCTAGAACGTCGAGATAGGCGCGGAGATTCTCCTCACTGGTATCGCCGTAGCCATTTGCCAGTTTGGTGCCCGGCCCGTGAAGATGGAGATCCCACCGATGCCATCCCGACCCATCTTTCTTGTACTTAATAGTCATTGCTTTTAATCCACTTGCGCCTAGAGGAGGCGCCTCAAATCACATGGAATACATTGTACCGCGCAACTATCTGCGGCAAGCACGAATGACTGATCTGGGGAAGCCACGCTGCGGCGTGCTGTAGAATCCAAAGGGAAGCTTTGGGCTGCTCAAGATCGCAATTTGGAAGGGGCGCTAAATTGTCTTCAGATGGAGATAGCTTACCTCACAATGGAACTATTTTTAGTTCATTGCAGCAGCACTTCATCCAGTTCGTTCATGACTTCGTGAAAGTGCGTATAGGTCAGCCCATGTCCAGCGCCCCTGATTTCCACGCTGGTGCCGGTCGGATACCAATGATCAAACAGCCGTTTAGCCCAAGGCGATGGAATGGTAGAATCGTCGGCTCCAAACACCGCCCTTATTCGCAATTCCGAGCGGACGATCTTGCGATGCTCCGCTTTCATATTCGAGGCCAAAACGCCATTTAGGGAAGACACAAGTGATGGGATGTAACCACGATACACGAGTTCACGCTTTTGGCTTTGAACAACGCGTGCCACTTCTGGGAGATGTGCAAATCCCTGAGCTTCGTTGTCGAATTGGCTCGGCAACACTTTAGGCAAGACCGCTAGCAGGTGAGGGTCAAAGACC
This sequence comes from Tateyamaria omphalii, assembly GCF_014651375.1. Classification (GTDB taxonomy): domain Bacteria; phylum Pseudomonadota; class Alphaproteobacteria; order Rhodobacterales; family Rhodobacteraceae; genus Tateyamaria; species Tateyamaria omphalii. The sequence goes on along the minus strand of NZ_BMWT01000001.1, from coordinate 288,164 downwards.
TTAGGAAAACTGTGCGCGACACGCCGTGTGATTGGGAAACGAACGATCATTCCTGCAGGTGCCACCAAAAGCATCCTGTCTACTGCATCGACGTTTTGGCTGACAAAGTGCGCCGCGATAGCACCACCCATCGAGTATCCCAAGATATTCAATCGCTGATTGCTCAGGTTCAGTCGCGACAATAGCTCGGTCAATTGCTGAGTGAAAAATCCCGGTGTTTGCAACGTATCAGGGCGGTCCGAGAACCCGCGGCCATAGAGATCGTAAGTCAGAAGACGGTAGCCTCGTTCGCGTAGCAACGGCTTCAGCTGGTCCCAAACATAGCTTGATGTCGACCAACCATGGGCGCATATCAGTATGGGTAGGTCTGTGTCTTCATCTAATTGATAGTGTGTATAGCCATGGCGCAATTTAATCAATTTTCCGGGGCGCCTGCTGCGGGCCGCTCCTGTCATGGTCGGGAGGTTCATTTCGCGTGCGCGCCAAGTCTTTCTACTGAAGATAGCCATGTTAAATCTCCCCCCAAAACACTTAGGACAAACGTTCTACTCGAAGGGTCACGCTGCCATTGTTGTTGAAGTAAAACCTCCATGCATCGTTGGCGTAGCAATATAGATAGCCGCCGGATTCAATCTGCTTAGTTCTCTCATCCCCTATCAGGAATGCTTCGTGTTCGTTGATTTCCTTTTTAACTCCATCGACGCCAAAACCGTTTGCAATAACACCGATCAACGAAAACCAGTTTGCGTTCTCAAATCTACGAGCGGGTGAATACGTGCTTGGCTCAGGTGGATTGCTCGCCCATTTTTGCTCCAGCTTGGACCACCAATCACCAACCTTATGTCCTGTTTGACGTTTGTCTTGAGGAGTGCCGCTGGGCCCATGAGCCACCTTTGCATCAAACCACTGACCATCGGCTGTGAACCGGTAGGTTTCGCCGTCTTCGATAAATAGGTTGGTATGAACCCACTGCTGTTTGGATGTCACCTCCAACAGGATGCTTTCGCCCGTGGCCAAATGTGTAGTGGTCCAGTAACCCTGATTGGACATGTGCCGAATACGAGCTGCATCACTGATTCTTTCATTTGTTGCAGCACGTAGAAGATTTGGGACCGCCCTCGGACGCGACTTGAGCCTTCCGAAAAACCCTTTGCGGGAGTTTTCGAGTTGTCCTACAGGGCGAGGGCTCAAGGTGTCTTTGTAAGACGGACTAAGTAGCAGACCGGCGGCCTTGGCTTCACTTATCATCCATTCCAAAGTAACATCAGACAGATCACGAATAGGGTACCCACCGCCAACATTGGCATGCACCCCTGGGAACCAAACCTGTTTCATGTCCCTATCTGCGTTGCCGTGGGTCTCGTCCCACAAGGTCGGTGCATAAGATCGGCGCATTTCATCGATGGACAATGCATGCCGTGCAACCCGCACATTGTCTGACAGTGTCGTATTGTTGAACTGGTGTTTCTCGGGTTTGAACCACTTCCGGATGACGTGCACCTCATCTGGAATACCGAGGGCACCCACAGTGTCCCAACAACCCATAAACTGGATATCGGGCGTCGGATGGGTAGGGACGTTGGCAATTTTCGATTGATCAATGCCCCTGTCCCTGTAACGCGAGAAAGCAACTTCAGACCATTCCCGTCGCTCGTATTTCGTAAGATCGCCCGAGGATAGATCAAGCAAACCCGCAGCATTGATCATTCCGACAAGGCTCCGAATTGTGTACGCGCCTCGGCTAAAGCCGAAGAGCATAATGCGATCAGTTGGGCGGTAGTTCTTCGCCAGCCAAATATAGGCGTCGACAATGTTCGCATCGAGGCCCTTGCCAAATGCCCCACCGGTCAATCGAGAGACGAATCCGCCTGTCGTTCCAACGCCGGTTTGATATTCGATCATCTGGTCGGCTTCAGGCACATTAGCTGATTTGCACAACTTCCATAGTAAATTGACGTTCGTCAAACGCGCAGGGTTGTCGTTACTGTTCCATGTGCCATCAGCAAAAAACACCAAATTTTTCATTGTTAATTCTCAGTAAAAATCTCAGTATCAAAAAGGACTGTTCGTACAGTTTGTGTAGATATCGTTACTCAACCCTAACAACGCAATACAGTTGAACTCAAGGCTTTCCGAGCATCAGATGGATGTACGGTTTTGCGAGCTCCCGAGGCACACAAAATAGGTCTGCTGTTCAAATCTAATTCATGCTGAATCAGGCTAATTGGGCGGCCTTCTAAGGCAATTTATTGACTGAGACTGTTAGAAAACTGCACTGGCGGCGCAGGTCCTAAAGCCATGCTGCACTTGCAGTATCCGTTTCACGGATTCTTCTTGAGCTGATGGAGCGGATGATGATCGAGACCGGCTCTGTCTCTCTGTGTCGTGGCATGAACCCATTCGACGGCACCGAACCCACGCGCTGCGGGCTGCACCACTGCCACCGAATGAGGTTGCCTCGCCCTCTCCCGCGTTCACCACGTGGCAGATTTGTGAGGCGGAAGCCTGCAATTCGGAACGAGAGCAAAGGAAGTCGTGAGGCGTGTTATCTCTTTTGCCTAAACAAAGCACTGATAGTGGCTCGGCCTTCGATTTTCTGATACGTATAAACATCATTGATGTGGTGAAGGGAGCGCGTACCTGTATGGGCTCGGCATACCCGAAATTATTATTGGAGGTCCAATGAGAATGAACTTCTTGGCCAAAGCCATTCTTCCAATTCTGGCACTTATTCTTGTTGCTACAAGTGCATCAGCTCTCACACGACTGGCGCGGAGCGCTGTCTCTCCCGAGCAACGCATTTCCAATGAGGAGTTCTTCCAAAGTGTTGATGCGGTCGATTCTACACTTGGTATTGGAATTCAGGGACTCGTACGCGAGTTTGTGGATGCTGAAAACTCGGCACAAATCACCTTGGATTTCAGCAAAGCTTCGATTTCAGATAGAAATGGCGTGGCATGTATCCAAATCGAAGAAAATTGTTGGTCTCTTGGCGTAAGCTTAGAGAACGCGGTGCGCATAGCGCACTGGGTGGCCCAAGGCACGTGGCGTGCCTTCTCTTGCACCCGTGTAGACAAGACGGCGGATTCAAGAAGGATTCAGAAAATCTTGACTGCAGATGGCCTTATCGATGTTGGGCGAGAACTCCAATTCGGTTGCGGGAACAATTTTATCCATACATCTTTGAACAGCACCGAACTTATTGAGATGATGCGACTAATAGACTTCAATTGGGGGTCTTTCGATCAGTCGACATGCTCCTTGAGACGGGCAGCCGAACTCAATGTTGAGTACGGAATCACAACCGTTGACCCCAGATCCAGCGCCTCCTCCGAATATCGACAGAGTTGGGTAAACATCGACTTTGATGAGCGGTATGTCATCGGAGTTAGTCCTTCAGAACAGCAGTTTTATGTTGTGGAAGGGCAGCCGCAGCGCTACCGCTGGCGCAGAACCGAGGGCCAACTGCCGCATATCTTTGCTGTCTGTGAATCGTTTCCGATTAGCCTAGTTGACAGTGATAGTGAACAAATTAGCGTCCGAGCACTGAGAGCATTCGCCGTCGCTGCAATCTTTCGGACTTGGTCCTCTCAGCAATATGGACCACTTGTTGACGCTGTGAACGTTCATGTTGACAACTATGATTGAACCATGAGGTTCATGTACCACTGCTTTAGCAGGTTATCTAGGGATGAAGAAACGGAGATTGGTTGCGCCGATAGAACAGGCGACGATTGGTACAAAGAGCTGTGTACGCTGGTTCTTCAGGGAGTACTCGAGTTTGGTTTCTTACTTCGGCCTGAAGACAAAATGCTAAGAGTTCACTTGTCGGGTACGGCCGAGGAAGACGTGGTGCAGTTTTATGAGCAATGCCGTTGCTCATTTACGCTTTCGGATGCACGAGGTTTAACTTCAGATTACCCCGTTCTTCGTCAATCGCATCGCGATCTCTTTGGGGATATTGCTGTCGCCGTTCCAACTCATCTAGCAAAGATGCTAGGGATGCATCCGTGCCTCTACTCTCACGACGATATTGATCTTGGGTATGATCAAAGAAAGGATGATGCCGAGCACGACCTCCTGGGCACGATTAGTGCAGTGAATGCACAGTTCACACAAGTAACAGACATTCTACGTATACTTGCAATAGTTGAGTCAAAATCACGAGAAGCGCAGCCCAAAAATGTAAGGCAGGAGATTTCGTCCTTAGACGCACTAACATCTGAAATTTTTCAGATAAAAAACCCAGTAAAGAAAGGCGATGATTCACTAGTCCAATACGCCCTATCTCTATCTCCGGAAAATGCGAAATTCATTATTGACGTTACGGACCTTTATCGTGAGTCCATGTATGACCTTGCGGGAAAAATGGAGATCATCCAATCCCTCTTTCAGAGTATAAGCGCGTCGTCGCGCTCTGTGCCATTTCACTATTATGATCAGCAGGAGTGGCGTTTAGTACGCTCAATATCGGATCGAACTATCATAAGCTGTCTAGACCTACAGCGTGATCCGTATAGCGTCCGCGGCTTCTATAACAAGAAGTACTCCGAAAAGGCTCGATCTCACGTCTGCAAGGTTGCTGATCATAGAAATAAAGGCTGTAAGTCTCCAATTGATTTTTCAAATTTCTGGATGCATTGGGGCTTAGATGTCGTGGCGAGCTCAAGTTCTCTTAATATCTACTCTATCATTGATCATATCATCTGCCCTAAAGGATGGAAGAACGACGTACAGGGCTTAGTACGTAAGATCGGCGTTCGTCGTGGGTTGATGAGAAAGACACCTATCCAGATATTTGATTGGGATGAGATTGGAGTGGAATAGTGGACGCCTTGCATCAGGAACAATACTGGTTTTGGTCAATTGCAATGTCTATAGTTTCGTTGCTTGTTTCGAGTCTCATCACTATCTTGGTTCTTCTTTTATCGAGCAGATTTAATAAAAGCCTTAAGGTCATAGAGCTCGCAAATAAGAGTCAGGAGAGAGTTGCTGATCTTCGTGCAAAGCTCTTTGAAGACATCAAGAGCGATGTAAATCAGATCTTTTTGTCCTGCTATTTAGTCGGTAATTGGCGATCTATTGGCCCAGACCAGGTGTTACAGGCCAAACGCAGAGTAGACCAGGCAATGATCGAAGCTCTTCCAATTTGGGGGTCCGAAGTAATGACGGCCTATCAAGAGTTCATCGACGCTTGCTTTCAAACCAAGTCTGGCCGAAACACTTCTCCACGCCTTAGGGGTGATCCGCGTAGATATGCTCAAGAACATACTTCGCTGCCGGAAGATTGGCAGAGGTATTTTATGGAAGAAGACAAACGCCGAGAGTGGATTTCCCAGAGACTTCCCCAAGAGCTCGAACCGTCATATCGTAGGCAGATACTGCTCCCGGCGTACGTAGATTTAAACACCAAGCTAGCAGCATCAATCGGTGTAGAACTGTCTCGACAGCAGACCAAAGAGTTGTTTTTATAGCTTGGCTTGTGTTCCAGGAGCCAATCTCTGGTTCGAGATCAGGTTTTTTTTTGCCTTTGGCACAAACGTATCAGTCTCGACCAAGCGCGATCCGCACTATCAGCTCTTGTCCTCTACGGAAGAACAGTCAACTCCTGCTCCGCGAAAGCTACGCTCCATTCGATACCTATCTGATCTACATCCCTTCTGGGCTAATTCTAGAATGTCGAGAATCGCTAACTGAAGTTCTGACGGTTCGCAGTAACTCGATGACAGGTGATGAAGGTCAGCTACTGCATATAGTGCTACATCCTTTATTGGTTCGCGTCCGGGCTGATCATGCGATGAACAATCCGAAGAGATTCAATGGGTTGGTAGCGAGTATTCCGCCAGGAAAAAGATACGCTACTTTGGCCATGCCAGACATAGCGTAAATTATTGTTTTTATTATTAACTTATGCTGTCTTTGTTGAACTGGGAACCCAATACAGAAAGTTCTTGCGCAACGAATCATCTCCATGCAATCAAGAATTCAGGTGTGTAGCTGAACGGCATTTCTTGGGGAGTATTTGACCTTGCTGGTACTAAATATAGACCGCCATAAGCAGATCATTGAGCGCTTACATGAGCGCGGCGTCTCTCTTGGAATGATCAGCCGTACACTGAAGAAGTCGAAGTCCCACGTCACAGCAACCTGTCAAGGACGGACCAAAAGCGCATTGGTCGAGAACGAGATCGCCAGGCAATTGGATTGCGAGCCAAGCGACCTGTGGCCAGAGCGCTACCGGACCGCAGAGGAGGACCAATAACAAGTTAGACCGAAACGAAAAGAACCCAAAGGCGGCAACCTTTGAGTTCTTAACATAGTCGGGGCATCAAGGACGCCGCTTTGTCTAGTCCTTCATCCCCGTTTTCGCAGACGCAGTCAAGTGTTTGGCTGCCCTTTTGGGCTGCCGAAACGCCTGATGAAGACATTGGGGATGAGAATGAACACGCAGCTCAAACCGGCATCACATGATGGCGTACATAGCCAGTCGCCGACGGGGACGATTAAACCGAGCAGTCGCATACTGGCGCTTACGGTACCGCTCTATGACCGCGAAACTCTACAGTCTTACGTCTCACGCCTGACCAAGCGAAACGGACTAGAATACGCTCAGGACCTCTGCCGGTTCTTCGATATGAGATGGATTTCGCTAGTGAATGGTGATCCAGCATCCATTGATGCGCTTTCAGACCTTTGTGGTGTCGATGCAAAACGGTTAGGCAAATTTGCCGTCAGATTGGACAGTCATCATATCTACCGTGTGAATGGCCAAGTCCTTTCGTCAGAAATTGCAAAGCGCTATGATCAAAGGGTGTGTCCGGCGTGCATTGCGGCAGATCTCAGCAATGGCAAACACAGAGCATACGGTCGTGCTGAATGGCAGCTCTCGAGTTTTCGTGTCTGCCCTGTCCATAAGCTCAATCTCATCACGCTGCCGCGGGCAGCGTACCCCCGGTCGCCATACGATTTCTCAGGTAGGTTGTTCGACCACAGAGTTTGGTGCGACCCGAAATCACATTGTGAGGCGAAGGAAGGCGCTAGCCTTGAGATTGAAAACTACATCATTCAGCGCTTGGAAGGCGCGGTTCCCAACCGTTGGATTGATCAACTCGATTTGGATGTTGCGCTAAAGTTCCTTCGGGCCGCAGGTGCGGTTCTTGAGCATGGCTCAGACGCCCGTCTTTCCAAGCTTGGCGATGATGAGCTTGCGATCTGCGAAGAGGTTGCCTTTGATGCAGCAGGCAGATCTGCCACAGATTTCTATGACTTACTTGAAGAGATCGCGCTCAGATCAGAAACGGACCGGCGAAACTTCCATAAGGACTTCGGCGCTATTTCTGCTTGGCTGTCGAGGGTGGATCACCGCAGTCCGAGGCTGGCTGTATTGCTGGATACTTTGTCAGCCTTTGCCTTTGCGCATTACCCGATCCCTGCCGACAAGGCAGTGTTTGGGCGCAAGCGCACTACGCGTAAGATCCATCGACTTTCTAGCGCAGCGCGTGAGTTTAGTGTCGATAGCCCTCGGCTAAAAAGGTTCCTTCGAGCCAATGACTTGCCTCAGGACTCGATCGGTAAAGGGATGGTTTTTCCGATAGACCGCTATGGCTCAGAAATTCAAAGGTTTGCGGAGTGCCTTTCGGCCAAGGAGGCGGCCGCCAGACTTGGAATCGGCTATGATGCCTTCAAGCGTCTGCACCGGTCAAAAAAGCTACGGCCTCAGTTTGAACTTCCTGGGATTGCCCCGTGCTACCACCCCTCCGACATCCTCGAACTTCTGAATCAAACCAAACGCCACGCGAAGATAGTTTCTGGCATCTCCAGCAACTATGAAGACTTACTGGCGCTCTGTATTCGCACCAAATGCCCGATCGAAGAACTGCAAGCATTGGTGGCTAGCGGCAAGATCCAATCGCTTTGTAGCGATGCATCGGACAGAGGATTCCGAAGCATATTTGCGGATCCGGAAGAGGTCTGGGAAGCGCTCCCGTTTGATCCGTGGACCGGTATCACGAAGACGGAACTTAAAGCGCTTCTACGGATCAACGACAGCACTGTGAAACTTCTCGTCGAAGAGGGATTTCTTGAAATGAAAACCATCAAGCGAAGTCGCCATAGGCGCGCTATCGGGATGGTCGGAATCGGCTCGCTGAAACAGTTTGTACAGGGTTATGTCACGCTCGGCCTGATCGCAGCTGATGAAGGTGTTCAAGGCCAAGCGATTTACGCCAAGCTTAGAGGATTAGACCTGATCCCCTTCACCCAAAGCCCAAAGTACAGCCTCATCTATCATCGCTCTGACATCGCTGATTGCGGCTTCAGGATCAGATCAGGAAATCAACAATTCGAAGCGATGATGACGCGGCTCGACAACGAGCTTCGGACCACCTCTCGGCCTCAATTGTTGACGCAGCCCAACCTTTCGGGAGAGCGCCGATGATTGATGAAAATACAATCGATCATGATACTTGGGCATACGGTCTACCTAAGACCAGATCAGCCGGTAAGATCGAGTTGGGGCCCATCCATGGCGTGCTGCCATTTACGGGGGTCCGGAATCCAATCTCCGTCAGTAGCACCTCTCAAAAGGTCATGCTTCCCTACAAAACAGAGGCAAACAACTGGATGCCAAGAGTTGGCGCTGCGGAGAGTGCCGCTGAGGCGGCAGTAGCCGAAGAAGCGTTGATTTCACCTGACATTTACGATGTGGAGTTTCAGCCGGTTGAGTTCGAGTATAGTTATCCTGCTGGTCGGAAACGTAAGCATACGATTGACCTGCGTCTGACTTTCAGGAACGGCCTACGGCGGTTCGTATTTGTGAGGAACCGCGCCAGCTTGCGGAAGCCTGAAACTCAGGAAGAGATCGAAGCAATTTGGTTGGCGACGCCTCCATCCGAGGCACACGAATTTGCCGTCGTAGAGGCGGACGCCTATTCAAGACCGCGTCGCGAAAACCTGCGCCGTATGCACCGGGCCGTTTGCTTCGAACCGGACCCTATTGCAGATCAAATCGTCACGGACGCTTTGTGGGACATTTCTGCACTCTGGCGCATGTCCGACATCAGCAAGGTCGTCGACCTGTCGAGAGCCCGAATCTTCGATACTTGTTTGAGATTGCTCGCCAACGGGCAGTTAGGCGCAAATCTGGACAATGTTATTTGTCACCATTCCAGAGTTTGGAAGGCTTCAGCATGAAGAAACCAAACTACACGATTGAAGATCGTACGCAGCTCATTCTTGCTGGACAGACGAGGAGTATTGAGCGCCGCAGCGATGGAACATACGACGTCTTCAACGAAACTGCAGGGACACACTGCATCTGGAACATCAACGAAGTTCTGAGCTTCTTAAAGATGCCGGGCGTAGCAGCAGCGCAGCTTATTCAGTCTGTCTCTGGTGCCGCAACCGCGCTTCGAGCTGGACAGCGACTTTATAAAGACACGTTGTCGCCTGCTTGTCGTGATCAGATTGATTTTCGCAAAGCACTCATCTTGGGGGTCGATGCCGTCGAAGCTGAAGGCATCGCCATTTATCAAGCTGCGTTAGACAAGAAAGAGGTAGTGCATCGCGTCATCAAATTTGCTGAGAAGATCTACACGACCCGTCCAATCGTCTGGCTGCAAACTGAACAGTCAAAGGTAAGAGGAGGATCACGCCGAGACGCCAACTTCGTGCCTGGTGGCCGCACAATTTGGAAGTACCGCGAACGCTATTACGACCATGATTGCGACGAATTGGTACTGGCGGACAAAGATCATCTAAAGGGTAATCGTTCAAATCACGGCGTCAGCCCCCGCATGTGGGAGCTCATCCGACAGGCCGTCGACGAAATTTACATGGACAAGAAAGGTGCATCCCCAGCTGCGGTATATGCGTACTTGGAAACGCTTTTCATGGATGAAAACGAAAGACGCAAGCAAATCGGTCTGGCGTCGTTCAAGATGGTATCGCAGCAAACGGTACGTCGGGAGATCAAGAAAATAAGTCCAACTGCCCGCGCTGTTGCCCGCGATGGGAAGCGAGCCGCGCAAAACGACCATTTGCGGGGCTTGACTGAAACACATGCTCTCAAGTTTGGCGAACAGATTGAACTTGACGAATGCCGTCTCTCATTGATGACAGTGTGCAAAGAGAAAGGCTGGTGGGAGAAATTTTCAAAACAAGAGAAATGCGTAGTCGAGGAGATTGAGAAGGTCTTGGCGACCCGGCTTTGGCTCATCGTTGCATTCGATGTTGCTACCCGCTTGCCCTTGGGGTGGACCCTAACCGACAACCCCGGTCACGAGGCGACGCTAGACGTTCTGCGAATGGCCACAAGAGACAAGACGAAAGAAAAAGTTTTGTACGACTGCGAGTCTGATCCGGCGCCTGCAGTGGGTCTCCTCGCAGTTAAGACGGATAATGGCGCAGGCCTGCGAAACGGACCGGTAAAGATGGCGACGATGGGGATCTTAGCTCAATCAGTCGACTGTCGATCTTATCATTCTGGAGACCGACCTTACATTGAACGCTTCTTCGGTTCTAATGAAAGCCAGGTCTTCAACCTCATTCATGGATATACGGGCCGGAAAGCGGGTCATTTGAAGGGCTATGATCCGATAAAGAACGCCGTATTTGACGCGGATGAGCTTTTTGGGATCATAACCCGCTACTTCGTAGACGAATACCCTTTCCGGCGACATGGCGGTTCAACGATGCGCGGTATGCGTCCGATTGAAGCCTACAACTATGCCAATGACAATTACGGGTGCGTGGCAGAAATCCCCGAGATGACACGTCGGATTCATTTGGGGTGGCGTTCCGAAGCTACGGTCACTCATGAGGGCGTGAGGGTCTTTGGTCTTCCTTACTCGTCCGAAGCGATACAGGTCATAGCAGAAAGCAAGAATCGGAAGGTTACCGTCTTCTCTGATCCCGATTGCGTTAACGAAGTGACTGTTTTGCAGGAGGGAAATGACACGCCAGTACTTGGTGAGCTGACTTGGACAATGATGAGTGACCTAACGGTAGCAGAGGCTATAGAGTTTCAGGCCTACGCTTGTTCGGAACCGACCGATGGCGCAGCTGACTACGAGACGCGCCTTTTGAAAGCGCGCAAGAGGCGCCACGACGATGTTAAAAGGAAGGGTCTCGAAAAGAAGCTGCCAAGAAGCTTCATGACGATCGCCGAAGCAGAGACAAAGGCTCAAACCATCATTCAGGTTCGAAATGCTCGGCACGAACCACTGTCTGGTACAGCATCGCCTGGCGAGGTTTCCGCGCTGTCTCCCACAGGTGGCATATTCAAGGTTGGATCTGGGTTCGACGGGCCAATCGACTCTGACAAAGATGAACCACCCGCGACGTCGGAGGCCACCGAGAAGAGGCACTTTGGCCGCCCTAAATCTCAAGGCAACCTCAAGTGAAGTTCGTCAATGATGAAAGGGCTGCGATCCTAAAGAAACTTGCTTCGGTTCACTATGAGTTCCCGAGAACTCGTCGCTTGGAGCGAGTGTTTACACATATTGTGACCGATTATCTGACGCGGGCAGGCATTCGGGAGCAAGGTGGAAAGAGATTTGAGGCGTTCGCACTACTGCTGATTGGGCCTTCTCGGGTCGGGAAAACGGCTGACCTCGAACAACTGAGCAGAGAGTTCAATTCGGCTCAAATCGTGCTGCCCGATGGCAGAACAGCAAAGATGATCAAGGTGACTCTAAGCGGCCTCGTGACCTGGAAAATGCTCGGCTCGAGCACGCTGACCGAACTTGGTTTTCCAATCCAGGTTCCGCAAAACGCAAATCAAGATTTGATCTGGAACCTAGTTGCAAAACATGCCCAAGAACACGGCGTGGTGTGTATTCACTACGATGAGTGCCAACATATCTTCAAAGACAAGTCCGCCGAGGCCCAGAACATTCTCATTGATAGTTTCAAGTCTCTGCTCAAGAAGCCCAGTTGGCCGCTTATGTTGATCTTCTCCGGCGTGAAAGAGCTTCGAGAATTTATCATGAGGGAGGAGCAGCTTCGGTTTCTGGTCAAGACCGTTACTTATGATGAGATCGACCCGAGCAGCGAAGAAGATTTACTTGAGCTCAACAGACTATGTTTCGCCTATGCTGACCGGGTCGAAGTGGATTTCACTGATCTGAGTAACTCAGATTTCTTTCGCAGATTGGCCTTTGCATGCTCCAACCGGTGGGGCCTGGTCATCAATCTTCTCTTTGACGCGCTGGTCGAAGCTGTCTCTGCAAAGGAGGCCTCCATAACGTCTGCACACTTTTGCCATGCATTCACCGAAACGCAGGAATTAAGTCCACGAATATCTCCGTTCTCGATCAACGAGTATGAGAAGTACTTTGACCGCGAGGCCATACTGTCCGCGTGGCTAAGAAAGGGAAAAGATGCTCTCTAGCTTCTCTAATCAATGTCATGCTAGCGGAATAGCAAAGTGTTCTAAGACGCTTGCGATCGCTTCTGCTAGCATCGAAAGCTCCGACGTCTCTCTTGCTCAGAAAAAACTCTTTGCCTTGCCCAGTGATCGAGTAGGGTCCCCTGATAGTAACAGTCATTGAGCGATTTATGAGCATCCCAAGAGAAGTTGGCGAACTAGCACTTGAACTAGACGAAATATCCACGACTGCCTCCCAAAGGGTCGGCTTCGATTTCGTCATACATAGGATCGCTAGCATTGCTGGGTTCATGGGGAACTGCGATTTTCTTTTCTATCAAAATTCCTTCTTCGACGCCGAAAACAGTCGGAGACTGTATTTGCCCCATCCTTCCTTCCGGCTGCGAGATGGAGAAGTTGAAAGGTTTGAAGACCTCGAGGAAATCGAGGCCAGCGCCAAAAGTGAACAGGAAGTCGTGCACGAAGTGGAGAATGTCGTCGTATTGGCGGCGGGAAATTTGAACCGAGCAGAAATGGAAATGGTAGAGAAGATCGTAAAACCGCTTTCTAGAGCTTTCCGGTCTCTAATTTTACCGCACCTTGAGTACTCTGCCGCTCGAAAGTTCTCGCGAAATGTTCTTGATCTTTCAAAAAAGCCAAGCTTTGTCGGTCTTGCCAAGAGCCTAGCTAGACACTTCGATGGGCGGGTCGAGGTAAGTCTTATTCGTAGGCGGCAGAACAAAGAGAAGTCTGTCGTTGAGGGTATAGGAGCAAACTCTAGTGGGGGTTGGCGCAGCTTGCCGCCAGCCATAGCCAATGCATTCTTAAAGTCCTTGGGTTGGAATCGAACGACAGATGGCTTTGTAAACCTAGATGGACAACCTACCCACTTTGCTATCGTGCCCACCCCAGAAGCTTTTGATGAGCAGTTGACTGATGAAAGAGGTAATGCCGGCATCGTGCTCATTACTCGTATGGCAGGGATAGATTCGCGTGCACTAAGGTTTCTTGAGTATTCTGCTCGCGAGGTCGGTGAGAAGTTGATAGCCGTTGAAGAACGAGCAATTTCGCGAGAAATCTTAACCCTTCGCCGTAAATTGGTATCTCTAACTAGAAACGGAACCTTACGAACTGAGTTTGAACGCAGTCATTTTCTGTCTCAGAATTTGCCGGAAGTAATTGAGCGGGTTAGGAGAATCGCTGGGGCTCATAGCCTGACAATTAGAACTTACGACCCGTTTAAAGAGGTCCTCAGTGTTTTTTGCGAGAGCTATACGGATAGGGGGGCTAGAGATAGAGGCTTCTCAAGTGACATCAGTGTATCAGATACAAAGTCGGTAAATGTTCAAGCTTTTAAGGAGCTTCCTGTTGGCGAGAGTAAATTTGTCGACTTGCGAAAGGCGGGCGACTTAACACTTAACCCGAGAAGGTCAAACTGGGAATGCTGCTTTTCGATCTGGAAAGCAGGTGTGCCATTCGGAACAATGAACGTCGAAGGCATTTCAACTCGAATAATCGAAAACATGAGAGATTTCCTCGGGAGTGTGTCTGTACAACTTTCCGAGTTGTTTGGAGATGTCGCTACGTTGCTACCCAGCGAAGCCATATCTCAGTTGGCTACGCTGGCATATTCGGTTCATGGGACCTTAGATGCGGATCCACTTGAATTTGAAGCTATGAAAATAGATCGTCCGATCGCTGAACAGAAAATCATTGAAGGGTGGCAGACGTATGTCTCAAACTTCAGAACTCCTGTAAATCTACAGAGTCCTAATCAGGACGGGATTGATCTAGTCGAGTACGTACCCACCAGGATCCTTGAGGCGTTTGGCCAATGGAATCGAGATGCCTTCCAGCGTAACGTGAGTGTGTTTTTTGCGGATGACAACGGCTCGTTCACTGCCTCAGCAGCAGAGATAGCAAACCTATCGGCCATCATTGAATTGCTCGTAGCTAACGCGGGAAAACATACTGGGCTAAATCGTGGTACTATACAAGTTAGAGGTTTGATTCGCGGGGGGCGGCCATTTGTCTTTGTCCGCTACACGTCTCATGTACCCAACGTGGAGGCATCGATCCTTCGCTCCTTCGGGAGTGTGCCCATAGAAAAGGATGGGGGGGTCCGATATGGTGCCTTCCTGTTAGGTGAGATGGTGAGGTCTGCTAACGGACTTTTGTATGTACAACACGGTGGGGAAGTTGGTGCGAAATTGCACAGACTGCAACTCGTGATCGCTCTACCGGTGTCTATGGAAGTCAATTGAATGCATGCAATCAAAATATTCTTGTTTGATGACCAACAAGACGAACTAGATTCGGCAGAAGAAGCTTTTCGGAACCTTTTCGAAGCTCGAGGAGAGACTGTAGATGTTCAGCCACGTCTGATTGAGGGCTGGGAAGAAAAAGACATAAAGGAAATTAGAAAGTACCGTCCGGAAATTATTGTGTTCGACAATAGTTTTGGATCTGGATCAACCCGAGGAATGTTTGGGCAAGAGAGAATTTCCGAGCTCAAGATCGAATTTCCTGATTCAGTTTTCATACTTTTGACTAAGTTAAATATCTCTGGACCATCGTTACGATCTCAGTTCCCTCAAGCTGATATCTTCATAGAAAAGCGTGGGTTTTCTCAATCAGATGGGCCTTATCGTGAATGGGTTTACGGCGAGATATCAAAATTTCTTACGAGGGCACGTGTAGATCAGATTGATGTGTCCGGTTCGAGAAAGGCGTTGGAGCGTCTACAGGTCCCAGATGTGTACAAGAAGCGCCGCGCTCCATCTGAATGGGAAATTCGATCACTTATCGAGCAGGTGTGTTATACTGGCGGATTGCCTAGTGAAAACGTTGTCAACGGTGTTCGGCTTACTCGATTGATTGGTGGCAAGTCAGGTGCTGCAGTCTCCCTAATGTACCTAAAGACCGAATTCAGTGAGTACAAGGTCCCTGCTGTACTGAAAATAATGGGAAGCAAAGACGCCATTCTGGAAGCACGCCATCATGCGAAATTTGCAAAATGGGTACTGCCCTACAGGTGGCGCGTCGACCTTATCGGAACCGGACAAACGGATACCTTTGGGGCGGTTTGCTACTCGTTTGCTCATGGAGGTTCTGGGGACCCGCTGACACTGAACTCGCTCATTTCCAAAGGCGAGGTGGAGCGTGAACGAGTAAAAAGAGTTTTTGCTCAAGTTTTTGACTCTGATAGCCAAGCTTGGTACAGCCAGCAAGAAATTCAAAACAAACCTTTAGCATCGTACTTTCTCGAAAATCCGCCTTATTTCACCGAGCAGTCCAATGAAACTGCTCGTAGGGAAACCGTTGAGGAAATTCTAGAAGAGGTCTCTAATTTCGACGGATGCGTCCCTATCGGAAGATTTGATGATGGTCGATTAGAGGTAGCGGGGTTTAGTGTTCAAATGGGCGATATGTTAACTCGCGTGCTTCAAATTGATGATGTAAATGAGACGCGTCTTTGTCTTTCTCATGGTGATCTCAATGGCGGAAATATCTTAGTGGCTGAAGGCTCCTCAGAGTTCTCATTTATTGATTTTAGGCACACTGGCTATCATCATATTGCAAGAGACTTCTGTTCACTTGAAGGCAGTATTCGGACCCTGCAGCCCATTGAAGAGACAGGCGATGATTTTAGTGAACTATTTAGTTTAGAAATTGATCGGTGGAAGCGTTTCCGGCATTTTTCTCGCAGTCATCTGAGCTTTGCGGGCGACGATCTCGTAGACCTATTGAGACAGTATTATCTTTTGAATCATGAGAATGGGTCAAAGCGAGAGTATGCAATGGCTTCGTTTCTACATACTCTATGGCTCCTATCTTTTCACGCGAGGGACCCGAAGGCCTGGAGTCCTGCCCAACTTATAAGGCTCAAGGCCTTTTTGTTGGCGACGGGTCATGTTCTTGATGCTTGCGATTTGCCTGCCTAGACATGCACATCTTACGTCGAAATTTAGTCGATCGAAACAGATTAGGCGCCTGTGTTGTGTGGGCATGCTAGCCCAGTTTTTAAGCTTTCTCCGGTAGTCCCGCGGTTCCGCTTCTTACTTTTTTGATGCAGCTAGCGCTCTGATGTGCATATGAACTTCTATCCGAAAATCGATGGTTTCCGAGAGTCCCGCACGCTTGCTTGGTAGGTGCAGGAGTGTCATGGAAAAGCGCTCTCAGAACTGCCCCTTGCAAATTTGAATCCTGTTTTGAGTGCTGTCATCGAGTTTTGACAGGTTAGAGGAACAGCCACGCATTCTGGGCGAGCTGACTAAGGTGCAGCCGAGCTCAAAGCCAGCATTTTCACGGTATAAGAGTTCACAAATAGTAAAGGACTTCGACTGGTTCGTGACACGGATTTGCAGGGTTATCGGTAAGCTCAGCAGATTTATGAGTACACAATCAGCGCGGCTCCATTTTCTTACTTTCCTTCAGATAGTTACCTCTTACAAATCTCATAGGGAAAGGGAAAGCCGCACTCTTATGAGGAACTGACAAATGATTGTCCCTGCAAGGTTGGCTTGCTAGTTGTAAAAGCCAACTATTTTGGCTTTTCCCCTAACATGGTCTGCCAACAAACTGAAAATCAACGGCGCGTCGATGCTCTTGTCGTATGCTATGCTTGTCCGCGCAGACTTTTCTTATGCGTGCCGTATCCCTTCGGTGCAAAGCACATCTGAAACATTGAAATTAAACGTGATATCGTTCGCGCACAGTCTTTTCCCAACGTGATGCTTATGGTGGGATTCGAGGTACTTGGCTCGAGATGTCTCCCTGCCAACCACTCACACAGTGAAGCGCACTGGTAGTCACCGCATTTTTGGACGCGGTGACACTAGCAATACATTGGAATTCAAGGAACTCCGTCTAGAACACAAAATCAAAAGCATCCAGATCGCCGAGGCTGACGCCTGACAGCAGGATGCTGTTGCCGCCGCCCGTGTCGATCAGCACATCGCCGCCCACCTGCGTGGCCGCCCCCAGCGTGGCGCTGCCAAGGTTCAGATCCGCCAAGCTGTTGATCGTCGACAGGCCCGAGAAATCAATCCGCTCAAAGTTGTTCGTCGCCGCGAAATCCGTAATCGTGTCCGCGCCGTGACCGTCCGTGAACACAAACAGATCCGCGTTGAAGTTGCCCTCAAGCGTGTCATCCCCCAGGCCGCCAAACAGCGTGTCGAACCCGGCCCCGCCAAACAGCACGTCATTGTCCGCGCCGCCCTCAAGCGTGTCGTTGCCCGCTCCGCCAAACAGCCGGTCGCTCTCCGTCCCTCCGTTCAGATCGTCGTTGCCCTGCTGGCCGAACAACCCGTCCGTGCCCTGGCCGCCGATCAGCACATCGTTCTCGGCACCGCCAAACAGCCGGTCAAAGCCCTGGCCCCCGATCAGCGTATCCTCGCCTCCGCGGCCAAACAGGTTGTCGGCCTGGTTGCCACCGTCCAGGCTGTCATTGCCGTCGCCGCCGTCCAGCAGGTCAAAGCCACCGTCGCCAAAGATCGTGTCATCACCGGCCTCGCCAAACAGGCCATCCACCGTGATGCCCACGTTGGACCCGCCCCGGATCACGTCATTGCCATCACCGCCAAAAACACGGTCCGCCGTGTCGCCGCTCAGCAATGTGTCGTTGCCCGAACCGCCGAACAGCTGGTCAAAGCCTTGCCCACCCACAATGCGGTCGTCGCCATCATCGCCAAACAACGAATCCGCGCCATCCCCACCATTGATCGTGTCGTTGTCAGCACCACCTCGGATCGTGTCAAAACCAACACCGCCATCCAGGCTGTCGTTCCCGGCTCCACCTTCAACACTGTCATTGCCGGACCCGCCTTCAATGGTGTCTGCACCCACACCACCATCAAGCGTGTCGGCGCCAAAGCCGCCGAGGAGGCTGTCAGCACCATCCAGACCTGCAATACTGTCGTTCCCCCCGAGGCCAGAGATCAAATCATCCAGAGCCGAGCCAGTGATGGTTTCATTCGCTCCATTGCCGATTTGCTCAAAGAACCCGAAATCGACGATCAACCCGGTAGCACTTGTGAAAAAACTCAAGCTGACCGCGGTGGCGTCAGCAGCAAGGAGATCGGCAGCGTCAACTTGCGTCAGTCCATTCGCGTCGAATTCCACAAAACGTACCGTGAATTCGCCACTGACCGACAGGCTTGACCCGGAAATGAGCTCCAGGTTCAGCCCTCTCAGAGCGTCCAGGGATGTTCCAAGGATCGCGATAGAACCTTCCAAAGACACATGGCCAGTTGCAGAATAGGTGTCATGCAACAGCGACAGTCCTGAACCCAGAACATCCAGACCGAAGCCGGCGGTTCTGACGGTTAGGTCCCCGTCAATCGCCACGTCCTCAACACCCGTCGAGCTGCGAATGATGTTGTCCTGAACAAGGTCAGCCTCAACCATCCCACCACTCGTGATGTCGAGTATGCCGTTATTGATGATTTCACCGCCGCGAAGAAGCCCGCCATCGCTCACAGTCACCACGGAATTGCCGCGCATGCCCGGTGCATCTTGCGACAGCAACGCGGTTGCACCGAAGTCAAAAATGCTGCCTGATCCGCTGACATTCACGAAACCCTGCGAGCCTTCGTTTTCTGCAACAATCAGCAGGCCTTCGCTGTCGTTTGTCACGACGCCGCCATTCAAAACGTTGATCGTTCCTTCGGATCCACTGCTGCGCCCTGCGCGGATAAACCCGGTTTCTCCCCCGTCCACATTTGTGTTTCCGCCGCGTTCGATTGTGATGCTTGAGCCCGCGCCGGTGACAGTAACCGTGCCATTCGAGCCATCATTGCGACCGGCCTGGAAGCCAGGAAACTGTCCCCCGTCTCCGGTGATTGTCATATCTGCACCATCACGGATCGTCACTGTGCCTTCGGAATCTCGACCGACGGTCATAAACGCCCCAAACTCCGGGGTGACCTGCGCCCCGGACAGGTTAACGGTTGTGCCTTCGCCTTCGATGATGACGTGACCTTCACCTCCACGTCCGGCATCAAAAAACAAGGCGTCGACAGTCGCCCCGTCGGAAATCGTCATGGTCGCCGTACCACCATTGCGTCCAACAAAGATCACATCCTGTTCCGCGATCAGATGCGTGCCCGCACCAGTAATCAACGCTGTAGCGGACCCTCCTGTATTTTCGTTTTCGGAGCTGCCTGACATTTGGATGCCGCCACCGAACTCGTCACCGGCGAGCAGCTGGAATGTCGCGCCATCGCGCAGGATGAACGACCCTGTGCCACCTTGATCGCCAATACGCATGAAGCCATTGGGACCCGTGCGATCTTCGCTACCAACCGTGACGATCGTGCCCGCACCCTCGACAATCAATGTCCCGGTCGCGGTTGCGCCATCCCTCCCCTGGGTATCGCCGATACCAACAAATTGGCGCACATTTACTTCCGCGCCATCGCGAATGGTCATTGTTCCGGTTGTTGAAGGGATAAAGTTGGATTGGTTGCCGAATGTCCCAATGTCGAGGTACCCTTCGGTCCCACTGGCCAGAATGAGGCGTGTTCCTGTCCCCTCAACAACAACGTCGGAAGTGCCTGCCTGAGCAACGGCCATTCCACGTGTTTCGACTTCGGCCCCATCAGAAATGGTCAGACTTGCGGTGCCAATGTTGCGACCGACTTCAATAAAGCCATTTTCGACGAACAAACGGGTGCCAGTACCTGTTACGATGCCAGTAGCATCGCCACCTTCCCGATCTCCTCCCCCGGAAAACTGAATACCGGCATCAAATGTGCCGCTGAACATGTTGAACTCGGCGCCATCGCGCAGAATGAAAAAACCGGTGCCGCCTTCTTCGGCCACGCGCATGAAACCGTTTTCGCCAGATCCGTCTGAGTTTCCGACGTTCACAACGGTGCCTGCGCCTTCGACGACCAAGGCACCCTCAGCAGTCGCTCCGGCAATGCCATCCGTTGTGCCGATTCCGATGAACTGGTGAACATTTAACTCTGCTCCGTCGCTCACGATAACGCGCCCTTCAGCCGAGCGATTTGTTGTCGTGTCGATCACGCCATCATCTGGCCGAAACACACGACCAATATCAAGGCTGCCGCGATCCCCGCCTGCGGTATTCAAAACAGACACTACTGTATTTGAGCCTTCAATGACCAAAGTTGCGCTTACGCTTTGGCCGCCGGGTCGCACCAAGCCATTGTCGTCAAAAGCACCAAAGTTGGTGCCGACTTGAAAACCGCGACCCGCATTTGGATCTGCGTTATCGATGGTTACCTGTGCGCCGTCGCTAATATAAGCGGTCGCGGTCGTTGTATTCCCATCCTCAGATGCCATGCGGAAGCGTGTGGAGTTGCCAGGCTGGCCGGTCATGTTCAGAACAGCCGACGGTCCCGAGATCGACAGAATGCTGTCCGTTCCGAATGTAGTGCCGAAGTCATCTCCGACATTCACAATTGCATTGCGGACAATGAAACTGGTGTCGTCTTGGTTGAAGTTGCTGATGTCGTTCAGAGCGGTCAGCGTTGCCAGGCCTTGCGGTGTTGAGTTGGAGTCACCTGTCGCTGTGTCGAAAAAGACATTCTGAAAAAATATACCGTTTGTGCTGGTCGGCCCCGGGTCGGGTGTCAAGTTAAAGTCGACGGAGTTGCCAGCGAGATACGCGTCAAGTTGAGCCTGGGTAATTGGCATATCTAGAACCTTCCAAAAGTAATCTGTTAACCGAATTGAGACGGAACATACGGAGCCGCACTATGTTTTGGAGAGTAAGCAACACACGGCGTGTATTGAAAGGATTTCTTTTCGTGTTCCGGTTTATCCAAATTAAGTTCAACCAGAGGTTTGTGAAAAACCACGTGCGAGTCCACGTAATTCCCGAAATACGAGTGTCGAATCTGCTTCAAAAGAAACTAATTCCAAAACAGATGGCATTCGTTCGATGTCCTTTTATTCGAGTCGTGTTTTTGGCGGACTACTGTGCGGTAACAACTTCATACCTCGCAGGCAGGTCGATCACCCGGACAAGGGCAGCCGTCTTGAAATTTGATCTTGTGCCATTCCCGCGTTAGCCATGAGTTTTGTAAGTCTGGCCGTCAGACGGTGTGTAAAAATGACCATTCGATTGCTGCGTACCTTGGTTGCGGTTGCGGACAACAAGACATTTAGCGCTGCGGCTGATGCCGTTCACGTCACCCACGCGGCAGTCAGTCAGCAAATGCGCGCTTTAGAGGCTGAACTTGGTCTTGCCCTATTCAACCGCTCAACGCGCACCCCCGAGCTGACACCTGTTGCGCATGAAGTTGTGGCGAAGGCGCGCAAGTTGATTTCAGATTACGACAACCTTGTCCCATCTGTGCTGGCCGATGGCGGGTTGAGCGGTGTGCTGAAACTGGGCGCATTGGGTACGACGCTGACGGGGCTAACCCCAAAGGCCATGGCCATATTCAAAGGCCGCTTTCCACGGGTTGGCTTGCACATCCGGCCTGGGCTGACAGGCACATTGCTCGCCGATATTGAACGCGGTCATCTGGATGCCGCGATCATAACCAAACCTCACCTCATGCCCATGGGCATCGCGTTTCGCCCGTTGATCGAAGAACCGATGCAATTGATTGCCTCCCTCGAAGAGCCGGAAGAAGACCCAATGTTGCTTCTTGCGACCAAACCATACATCCGATTCAACCGGAACGCAGTGCTGGGCGGCTTGATCGACAACTGGATCAGTTCAAACCGCATTCGCGTGACCGAAGCGATGGAATTGGACACACCCGAAGCCATTGTCAGCATGGTACACGCCAATCTGGGTGTGTCGATTGTGCCTGATCTTGCTGTGAAGCCACTGGACACGGTACCCGTTAAGCGCTTGAATCTTGGTGCAGATGCGCCGACCCGAGTGCTGGGGCTGGCCTTCCCCGAGGATCAGATCAAGATGCGCGCCATTGACGAGATTTTCGACGCCCTGGCCGGGGTCATTGGGGCTGCGCAACCACAGAGTACAGACACCACATCATGACCACTGACATGATCCTGTTTCTTGTGCTGGGGGCTGCCGCCGGCGGGTTTATCAACGGTTTGTCCGGAACTGGTACCGCATTGTTCGCATTGGGCTTTTACCTCGTTGTTCTGCCGCCCACGACGTCAGTTGCCATTGTGGCCTTGATGTCCGTCCTGGTCGGGCTGCAGGGTTTGTGGATTGTACGTGCATCTATCTTTGCGCGCCCGGACCGTTTGGCACGTTTCATCTTGCCCGGGCTTGTGGGCGTGCCGCTTGGCTTGTCGTTACTTGATGTCATTGACACCGGGACGTTGCGCACCGGGATTGCGATGTTTCTGATTGTCTACGGCGGATATTTTGGATTTCGCGCTGCTCTGCCGTCATTCTCACGCAAAACGCCTGTTATTGATGTGATTGTTGGGTTTCTGGGCGGAGTTCTTGGTGGCACGGCAGGCGTGTCAGGTGCCTTGCCCGCCATGTGGCTATCTGTGCGGCCATGGAGCAAATCCGAGACACGCGCCGTGATGCAACCGTTGAACATGGTCATTCTATCCACCACAGTCACGCTGCTTTTCCTGAAGGGAGCTTATGATCAGACTGCATTGAACGCGCTAATGATCACAATTCCCTGCGGGTTGATCGCTGCACAGGTTGGGATCATAGTTTTTCGCCGGCTGAGCGATACTGGCTTTCGTCGTTTATTGATCCTGTTAACCCTTGCGATGGGGGCGGGTTTGTTATTGAGCGAAATGACTTAGGCATCTCACTTCATAAGCGTGCCCAACACCAGATTTGCACCCAAGATCGAAAACGCGCCCAGAAAGAGCACCCTGAATTTCTCCGGGTCCGTGCGATGTCTCAAATGCTCACCCACCGAAAAACCCAAAAGCGCAGGGATCAGCAAGAAAGTTGAGATTGCAAGATCAGGGCCGGAGCTGTGCCCCACCGCGATGAACATAACAAAGATCGACACACTGCCCGCAGTGATCAGGAACCCAAGTGCCTGCACAAAGGCATCGCGATCGAGCCGGAGGCCAGTCAGATACATTGCCAAAGGTGGAGCCCATGCGGCCGTCAACCCTCCGATCAAGCCGGCGACTATGGCGCTCAACCCTTCGAACAGGCGCACGCGATGAGGTGGAATAGGAGGCACCATGTTGCGCCAGCTAAAGAAGCAGAAGGCCAGAACGAAAACACCCAACGCCGCACGCAGAAGAGCGTCGGGCGCGGATTGGCTGAACCAGACGGTTGCAGCAACAAACAGGATCAATATCGCCGCGTACCGCCAATGCTGTTTGGCGCATCCCAACATGTCCGGACCGCGCCAGAACTGCCAGACATTGCTGAGCAGCATGGGGACTACGACCAATGATACAGCCGACCTGGTATCAAGCTGAAAAGTGAGAAGGGTCAGGGCCACCGTGGGCATCCCCAACCCAATGAAACCCTTCACCGTACCTGCCAGCAGCAGAACGGCGCTTGCGAACGCAATCAGGGACAGGTCGGGCATAGACGCTTCAGATTACCTCGTCCGTGCGGTCATCACTTTCGCCGTAGCGCTTGAGGACGGCAGGTTTCGTACCCTCGTACACCCGCGCGACATTCTCGGCAATCTTGGCGTTTTCACGTTCGAACAGGCAGTCGCCGTTCAGGTCGGACGCTACGATGAACGGACCCATGCCGTTGCATTTGATGACCCACATAGCCTGGGCAAGTCCCAGTTCCTCGTTCCAGTGAACCGCTTCGACATTTTCCACACCGCGACCGAGCAAAGCGCCGGTGCCATAGCCAACAGTGGACAGGTATACGGCACCGTTTGGCACGAAGTATTCCTTGTAGTCCCTAGACGACATACCGCCCTTGCCCACGATCAGCTTGGCCCCGGTCTTTGCCATCCATTCGGGCAGCCATTTGGCAAAGCGGAAGGAGGCGGTTGCCGTCACTGCTCCCATGTCAAAGCTGCCATCGGGGTTGATGCGGGCGGCAGGTGAACAGTGGAAGTTCGCCGCGGATTGACTGGGCAACTCCATGGGGATGTTCGCCTTGTCGTCAAGCGCGCGCATATAGACGCCCTCGCGGGCCGTATACATGAGGCCGTCAAGATAGACGATGTCGCCGAGACGCAGATCAGCGATCGATTCATCGCTTGGCGTGGTTGAAAGGCGGACTTCGCGGATGGTCACAGGAGCTGTTCCTTTGGGACGGTTTAGGCACATCGTGTCGCAACACGGGCGGAGATTTACGAAGCTAGATCGTCGTGTTGCCCTGGGCTCATCAACCAGCGCGGAATGGGATCGGCCAAGGCCGCTTCTCTGAATACCACGGTTGCGGGAAGCTGCCGAGCAGTTGTGGGGAGTTTTTGCCAAAGATCCGAGACCCACGCGCCGCAAATTTCTATGACCTGAGCCACAGTTGCTTCGGTTCGTTCGAATGGCATGTCGGGCTCGAGGCCAGTTGGTACAAACGCATCAAAAGTGTTGCGATGTTCTGCGATTGCTTTGTCCAGAACAAAGACATCGGGGCCTTCAGGGTGTAGCATAAGCGATATTGCGCCTTCTGCGTCTTGGTCCATGTGAATGCAGACGTCCAACCTGCGCACTTTCGGGTGCATGTTTTCAAAGGCTTTGTTCAGATGCTCTAAGGCGTGCACCTCATCTTCAGCCAATCGCGCTTTGAGTGCTTCGCTGAACAGGGCGAGGTTAGTGGCTTCAGTCATTCCGCAGCCTCCCGTTGCGGTTCCCATTCGACCGTTTCTCGACGCTGATAATCGGTGAACCAGTCCGGGTCGGTGCGGTGTTCGACCCGACCGTCCGCATGGATGCGGGCGGCTGCGCGGCGTGAGGAAAGACAAAAGGCGTGGACCGACATCGGCATCCCGCCCGTGTGGCAGTACCCGACCTCGATATTGCAATCGATCACCATGTTCTTGCCCACAAAGCCCATCGCGCCCATGCCGATGGAGTTGCCAAGTTCCTTGAACTCATCCTCCATCTCGGCAATCCGCGGGTCGGAATTGCGGCTGCCCACGATGCGCAAGGTGGATGCGCGTTTGCCCAGTGTCATGCAGATGTCCTTGGACCCGCCCAGACCAATGCCGATAATGGCGGGCTGACACGCAAGGCCGCGTTTGCCGAACGCCATGAGGCTGTCGAGGTAGAACCGTTTGATCCCCTGGATGCCATCGCTCGGGAACAGCATGCGGTAGTCCGTGCCAAAGAGGCCCCCTTTGTGCACCGTGATCAGGTCGATCCACTCGCCTTCCGGCTCAAACCCGTATTCGATCTCGGGCGCGCCGATGCCCACGTTGTTGTCGTGATCGGTCCGCCAGAGCGGGTGCACGCGGTTGGGGCGCAAAGGCACGCCGTTGGTGGCACTGGCCGTAGCGCGGCGCAAGGCGGCTTCGAGGGCAACCATGCCACCCTCGACCCGCGCCTCGTTCCCCATTTTGACGAACCAGCGCGGCACGCCAGTGTCGCCGCACATCGCGCGGCGGTCTTCCTTGGCCGCTTCGTAGTTTTCGAGCATGGCCTTGAGAACGAAGGAGGACAGGTCGCCGTCCTCGGTCTTGGCGGCCTGTTGAAGACCGTCCAGGTAGTCTTGGGGGATCTCGATTGCGGCCTTGTCCATGAGGACCTCAGCGGTGGATTGGATGAGGGAGATGGGGATCATGTCCGTATCGCTCCGGTTCGGTGCCATTCAGATAACACTCTGAACATATCGTCGGCACGAGAGGGGTCGAATGAGTTCACGAAAGGAGTTCCGTTAAACGAATGCGTGCAACAAGCGCATTTGGGCCAGAGCATGTTGTTTGAAAGACTTGGTACAACCAGGGCAAGGTGTGCCGTTTCATTTAGGTACAGCCCGCTCAAGTAACTGCTTTCGCCGGTTCGATAAATTGGTTCGCGCACACTGCCTGCCGATGCGACAATGTACCAAATAGGGTCTTCGTCGGGCAGTCGCGACACCGCTTCTGAATGTACTTCTGACCAAGGTTGGCCGACTTTTTTCAAGAGAAACTTGTACAGTGGTGTGTAGTCTAGCCCATGGCGGACACCGGACTTCATTTTACTGGCATGTGCGCTGCCCGCAGCCTTTGTGTTTCGATCCCATCGCGCATGGCCACCGCCATGGCGGACGCCATGCGTTCGAGTGTTCACCTGTCGGTACAAAGGTTTTTTGGCAAAGCTACGTTTGTTCATTGCGCCGCCACCAACGTGTCTGGCTCACCCTCCGGCAAGATCGTTTCGCCGGGACGGACGATGGTGAACTGCACGGGTTCGCGGGTGACCTTGACGCCTTCGTCGTCTTGCGTCGCGACTGTGAAATCGCTGTTCTCTAGCCCACCGTCTTCGGGAAAATCCTCGCGGAAATGCGCTCCACGGGAATTCTCGCGGGCGATCCCGGCCTTGGTGATCACCTCGGAAACATCACAGAGTGATCGCAGGTTCAGCCAATCGTGCCAGGTGAGATTGAAGGCGAGGTTGCCATCGTCCACGCCCACGTCCATCAGAGCGCCCGACACCTGTGTGATACCGCTCAGCCCGCGTTTCATCCCCGCCGCGGTCCGCATCACGCCAACCTCTTCCCACATGAGGTCCTGCAGTTGCTTGCGCAGCGGCAAGATAAGGTCGGGTTTGCGGGTCAGCGGATAGGTCGCGCGTTCGAATTCGGCGGCCAGTACGTTTTCGTCCGGGTCGCGCAGGGTCATGCCCACCACATCGCGGCCCATCGTGTCGCCCGCGATGCCGCCATAGACGGTCGAGTTGGCGACCCCGTTGCCACCCAACCGGTTCGAGCCATGCGCGCCACCTGCGTCTTCGCCCGCGACATACAGCCCTTCCACCGCCGTGCGCGTATCCACATCGACGATAACGCCGCCCATGAAGTAGTGGGCGGTTGGCACGACCTCGACATTGCCCGCAGCAAGATCGAAACCGCTGTCGGCGCAGCGTTTGACCATGCCTTTGAATTTCTGCGCCACCCAGTCCGGTCCAAGGTGGGACATTGAGATGAACACACCCTCCTGATCCGGATTGTTGTTCTTGCGCATCTCGGCATAGATGCCGCGGCTGACGACATCACGGGTGGCGCGTTCACCCTTGCCGTCATAATCGAACATGAAGCGCTGACCGGCGTGGTTGATCAACTGCCCGCCTGCGCCGCGCAGCCCTTCTTCAAGCACCGTTCCAGTCATGCGCGTATGTTCACCCGCCAGGAGACCTGTGGGATGGAATTGCACCATCTCCATGTCGCGCAATTGCAGGCCCGCCCGCAGGGCCATGGCAAGGCCATCCATCGTCTTGTCACCTGATGGCGTGTGATACTTGTACATGGTCGGGCCTCCGCCCGTGGCCATCAGTACCGTCTTGGCGCGCACCAGACGGAAGCGGCCCGTGCGCATGTCAATCATCAGCACACCTGCCAATGCCGAGCGGTCTTTGGTCGGGATCAGACCCACGGCGCGGTGTTCCTGAAGTTTCTCAACCCCGCTGGCGAGCACCTTTTCCATCAAGCGATTAATGATCTCGATGCCGGTCAGGTCGCCCTTGTGCACAGTGCGGTCGGCAGTTTGGCCGGCAAAGGCTTTTTGATGCAGCGACCCGTCGGGATTGCGGTCAAAAAAACATCCGACCTCGTTTTCCAACTCCCGGATGCGCACGACCGCCTGTTCACACAACCGCCATGCCATGTCCTGATCCGGCAGCCATTTGCCCCCGTTGATCGTGTCCATGAAATGCCGCTCGACCGTGTCGCCACCGCCCAGCGCCACGTTGTAACCGCCTTGCACCATGCGCGTGCAGCCGCATTTGCCGATCAACCCTTTGACTGCGATTGTGATCTTGGTGCCTTCAGGAGCGGTCTGTTGCGCGTGCAGCGCCGCGAACAGACCCGCGCCCCCGGTGCCGAGGATCAGGATGTCTGTATCGTGACGTTCGATATCGCTCAGTTTCATGTCACACCGCCTGCATCAGAAAGAGCGTTGCAATCAGGAAGGACAGGGCTGTCGCACCCGCCGCCAGTGTTTTTTGTGGCGGTGTCCACGGCAGCCATTCCATCGCCATGAGGCGCAAGCCACCGAACATGTGGACGGCCAGCAGGAAAACAAGGCCGAACTCTGCCAGTTTGACCGCGCCGATATCGGTGAAGGCCAGAAAACCATTCAGCCGTGCAGGGTTTGTCAGGGCCAGCGACAGGATCCAGAAGTGGAAGGGCAAGAACAGGGCGAGGCCGAGCCCCGACAGCCGATGCAGGATGTAGGCGAGCCAAAGGGGGTGCGCCCGTGATGTGATCCCTGCTGCCCTCATGCGAATGTCACGGCCCAGACGGCGCGTGCCCCCAACACGAACAGGCCGAAGCCCATGGCCCACATGAAAACGTCCAGCGCTGTGCCTTTCAAACCGCCCCACTCATGCGCGACTGTGCGCAGACCGATGGCGCCGTGGATCGACACAGCGATGACAAACAGGCCGTAGAACAGAAGCCACGCCACGGACCCTTGGGTTCGCCCCAGGATTTCTGCCGCACTTAACCCGCCCTGGATTGCGTAGATCATCACGGCGAGATGGCCGAGAACGAGCGGTGCCATCAGAAGGGCGGTGATCCGTTGCAACATGTAAAGGCGCAGGCTCAGCATCAACGGCCCCTCCGGAAAAATGATTTGGCCGTTTCGCGTTTCAGACCGGCTATGGCGGTCATCGGGTCCAGATCATTCGGACAGTAGGTGGTGCAGGACCCCATTGAATGGCAGTTGTGGCAGCCGCCGCTGCCCGAGACGGCGTCGAGAATGGCAACACGCCCTTCGTCCTTTGCGTCATTGAGCAGGGTCCATGCGCGTTGCAGCGCGGCTGGGCCAAGGTAGTCAGCGTTGCCCGCAACGGTGTCACAGGCCGCATAGCAAACCGAACAGTTGATGCACTCGATTCCCGCATTTGCCTCAACCCGTGTTTCGCTGGTTTCATCGATTGCCGCAATCGGGTCGTCGCGGGTCAGGCTGCCATGGTGCACGCCTTCGGCCCCGACCCACTTGTCAAAGAACGGGTCCATATCGACGACCAGATCTTTGACCACCGGCAGGTTGCGCAAAGGGCCAATGGTCACCGCGTTGTCCTTGAGGACTTTGGACATGTGCGTGCGACAGGTCCAGCGAGGCACCCCGTTTACCATCATCGCGCAACTGCCACACATGCCGACGCGGCACGCAAACCGGTAGCTGAGCGTTGGATCGGCGTTCTGCTGCACCCACGACACGACATCGAGCACCGTCTGGCTTTCATGTGCCGGAACGTCAAACACATCCCGCGAGTCCGGGCCGCGTTCAATGGTGACCTTGAGCATATGCGCTTTCATGATTGGCTGGGGCTTTCCCGGGCTGGATGTTTCATGTCAGAGTGTAGCTTACAGGAATGCTTAATGAACGCGATAATTTCTGAACCATCCTGTTAGTAACGCTTACAATTTTTCGATCCGGATGACTGGATGACGCACATCTCCAAACCAGACCTGAACTCGGCATTGGCTGAACGTTATTCCGACGCGCCCGATACTGGGATAGTAGCGGAGCCCCTACTGCAATTGATGGCCAGCCGCGGTTCGTGCCGCACCTTTGAAGCGACGCCAGTTCCGGACCACCTCTTGCAAATGCTCTGCGCCATTGCGCTCGCGTCGCCAACAAAAAGCGACTTGCAGCAGCGAGACATCATTGTGATGAAATCGCCCGGAGTGCGTTCAGAGCTTGCAAAGCTTGTGTCCGGCCAAGCGTGGGTTGCGCAGGCGCCCACGCTCCTTGTCTTTTGCGGAAACAACCGGCGTCAGCGGTTGTTGCACACTTGGCATGACGTGCCGTTTGCCAATGATCATATGGACGCTGTCATCAACCCGACGGCGGATGCGGCGATTGCCCTTGGAGCTTTTGTCACCGCCGCCGAGGCGATGGGCCTGGGGTGCTGCCCAATCAGCGCCGTGCGGAACGAAGCGCAAGCCGTGTCAGATCTGCTTGGGCTGCCGGATCACGTTTTCCCCTTCGCAGGACTTGCGCTAGGGTATCCGAGCGAGGCGCCCGAGATTGCAAAACGACTGCCGTTGAGCGTCACGTGCCATATGGATCGGTATCAGGAGGATGGTCTGCGCGACGCCGTCAAAAACTATGACGCTGATCGTGCCAAAGTGCAGCCTTACGCCACGCAGCGTTTTGTCGAATTCTTTGGGCAAGCGGAAGCATACGGCTGGTCAGACGACAAGGTGCGCCAATACAGCCAGTCGGAGCGCGCTGATTTTGGCGCGTATCTTCGCAAACAGGGCTTTTGCGTCGACTAGACCGCTAGACTTGGAAGTCGGTAATTACAGCGGTGCCTGGCGGGGTCGGGCCGTGCATCGCCCGCAATTCCGCGCTGGTACCTGACAAAGGCACCTCGCGCGCAACCATCGGGCTTAGGTCCACGTCGCCTCGTTCGATCATCGACAGAAGTGACGGATACTTCCAGGCGGGCATGCCACGTGTACCGAAGAATGACAGCTGCTTGGTATAGATGGCCCGCATGTTCACCTGCATCATGCCCGAGCCTGCCGGCATGCCGACATGCACGTGGCGACCTAGGGTGCGCAGGCACTCGACTGATGCATTGGTGGTCGCTTCGATTCCAAGTGCTTCAACAGATACATGCGCACCGCCGCCGGTGATGTCCCGGATCGCCGCGGCTGCGTCCGTGTTGGCCGCGTTCACTGCTGCATCCGCGCCAAGGGATTTGGCGTGGGTCAGCTTTTCATCCACCACATCCACGACAACCACCTGTGCCCCAAGCATCTTGGCCAAGAGCAACGTGGCAAGGCCAATGCCCCCTGTGCCATGCACGGCGACCCACTCACCTGCCCGCACATTGGCCCGATCCGTCAGCGCGTGCCACGCTGTAGTTACCCGGCATCCCAGCCCGGCGGCCAGCGCAGGTGTCATCGTATCGGGCAGATGAACAAGGTTGTGATCAAATGGCACGGCCACGTATTCCGCATAGGCGCCCGGCTCGCCGAAACCTGGCACAACCTGGTTTTCGCAGGTATTGGACACGCCGGTGTGGCAGGCCGGGCAATCACCACAAGACAGGATGAATGGTGCGATCAACCGGTCGCCCAGTGCGTGTTTCGCCTTTGGTCCTGCCTCTACCACAGTGCCGCAGTATTCGTGACCGAGGATCGAGCCGTCTAGAACACGAGGATGTTCGCCTGTCCATCCGTGATAGTCGGACCGACAGACACCACAGGCCGCAACCTCAAGCACGACGCCGTTGTCGGGACATACTGGATCTGCAACCGTCTCGATGGAAAGGTCTTCGCCAAAAGTTCGGACAACGGCAGCGCGCATGGTGGCACCTGAAAGCTGTTTCAAGACTGGCAGATGACCTGCCCATGGGTTCGTTTACCCGGCGGGCCGAGAAAATCAAAAAGCATTCTGCGTCTATGGTGGTCAGTCTGTTTTGGTACTTGCTTCTATTCTGCGTGCCCAGAACGGGCAATTCGCCCACCTTTTCTCCGAAGCGTAAACGCGATGAAGCGCCGTGCGATAGTCTTCGACGCCCTTTGCAAGGTTGTCGGCATAGGCGAACATTCTACTCCGGTCTTTTGCGACAAAGGCGTCGGCGGCTTGAATAGCGGACCAAAGCGCTGTTGTCATACCGTGCGATGAAAGCGGATCAAAGGCAGCAGAGGCGTCTCCAATAGCAACCCATCCTTCGCCGATGGCTGGCGCGATCCAACTGCTGTTCGCCGTGATCCGCTTGGTCTTGCCGCTGATCTTGTAACCATAGTCAGAGAGATAAGCAGATATGGCTTTGGTTTGTTGCGTGTTTTCCTCAAGCTCTGCGTTCGCAAAACCGGGCAGGTCCGCGTCGGAATAGAAGTTCACGATGACGCGCTGGTCGGCCAAGACCGACATGTACCACCATCCGCGCGCTTCGGTTTCAATCAATGTGACAGGTCTGGGTCTGTCCTGGTCCGCGCTGGTAAAAAGGGCGTATTGGCAGCTCAGTTTGTCGGCTTGAAACCGGGTTGCAAACTTGGATGCGACAATTGCCTTCCGTCCCGTGGCATCGAATACGAAACCGGCTTCGATCCGATTTTCGCGGGTATCAAGGTGCCAAAGACCGTCGGCGATACGCAGGTCACCGACGTCCTGATCAATCCGCAGCGCGCCTGCTGCGATGGCCTGCGCAGTCAGCGCATCCTCAAACGCGCCGCGATCCAGAACGGTCGGTGGACCTTCCAGATGAATGATCGCATTGCGTTCGACCAGCGTGTCGCTGCCCCATGCTGAATAGGTGCTGTGGGCATGCCGGTGCACTTCGGACCGCAGCATCGCATCCGATCCGAGTGTCTTCAGTAGCGGAGTGGCAGCCGCGCTGAGATGTTCGCCCGGCTTGAACGCATCTTGTCGGTTCTGTGCAATCCAAACGGGACGAATACCGCCCTGGGCCAAACGCAATGCTGCCGCCGCCCCAGCAATCCCGCCACCGAGGACGGCAACCGGGTGGATCAATTGGGCAACATCCCTTGGCTCGGATTCCAATCGAACCGGGTTTCCATGTTGTCGGCATGCTGCATCTCGACAAAGACATCACCTTGGGGTGACGGCATTCTGACAACAAAACCCATACGTTGCCATACGGTGATCATATTGGTGATCCCGTCCCAATAGCTCGCGTTGGCATGGTACCCGATGCCGGCGACACCTCTTGACCAACTTGCACGGCTTGTAAGGAACTTGTCCCGCTCGGCCTCGGTCAAGGACTCATCAAGGCTGGCAGTGTAGTATGGTTCGGGCAACACATCGATGGGCAGCAAGGCTGGCCACCACACTGCTGTCGGATAGTTTTGTTGTAGCAGCACCTGTTGACAACTGAACGCGTCGCACTGCCAGGGCAGGCCCATCCACCGCGTAAGGTCGCCTGCCATCTGTGGTCCGATCGCGGGTGGAGTATCTTCGAACCCGTTGAACGCAACCTCTGGTGTCAGCAACCGACCAAGGTTCTGGTTCAAACTTGGCCGATCCCCGTGCGCAATGCGGAACGGCTCGGCTGTGTCATCGTAGTTGCGGGCATACATCTCTTTGAGCCGGAGGTAGTAGGTCAGCTCCACACCGGGGTGAAACGCCCCTCCGGAACATGGCTCGAGTGCCGCCTGAGTCAGCGCGCCCGGTTGCAGTTCAAGCGGAATTTCGTCGAAGCTTTGGTAGTCTGCTATCGGATCCTCTGCGGATTGTCCGTCATAATCGTCGACAAAGTCGCCCGCCGCCCAAGCTGCCAGATAGTCATACTGCAACTTGGGGAACTGGAACCATTGCAAGGGACTGCCGTCGTAATTCACGCCGTCGCCCAGCATGTAGGGGATCTTCAGTCGTT
The DNA here is from genome assembly GCF_014651375.1 of Tateyamaria omphalii. GTDB lineage: Bacteria > Pseudomonadota > Alphaproteobacteria > Rhodobacterales > Rhodobacteraceae > Tateyamaria > Tateyamaria omphalii. The sequence continues at coordinate 254,446 of NZ_BMWT01000001.1, read as the reverse complement.
CCTCGATGTAGGACGTGTCGGTCAGGTTGTACGGGTCGCGGAACAGATCGAATATTGACTGCCTGAATGCGGCATTCTCCGGCGACGGGTCAGCAAGTTGCGCCACATAGGCAGGGTCGCTGAGGTCCCCAATCGCCATCCAGCCTTGACGCAAGTTTGCGGCCTGGGTCACCCACTCCATCAATGCAACCCGTCTGAAGGTTGGGTAGATATACGTCATGAATGAGATCGGAAGCGCTGGCGCATCAGACCAACCTTCCTGCACGTTCAAGTCTGACACCAAGTCATACAGCGTCGTGATAGGGGGAATTTCAGGCGCAAAGTTTGGACCGACACAAGCCACCCAAGACGGTTCAGCCTCCAGCACCTGATCGCCAATTTGTACCTGTGCAGTGACGGGACCATCGCACCAATCATCGTGCCACGCGTTGTTGTCTGCGAAGCTGGTGATTGCGGCATTGCTGGGCGAGTTGGACACGCCATCCGGCGGCACCACCAGCAAGCGCCCTGCGTCGTCAGTGCGAAGCTGCCCCAAACCGACCGAGATTGCGTCAGCCTGCCCGCCCCAGAACGTCCCTTCGAATTGATAGTCGGGGTCAGTGCCGGACTGATTGGTATCAATCCCCGAAATTTCTAGCGCACCGCCGTCGATGATCAGGTTCTCTTCTCGGTCTGAGTCCGAGACGAAGTACTGATTGCGCTTTTGGGAAGGCAAGCCGGGGGCAAGATCGCCATTGTCGAGCGGGTTGTTGAAACCATACCAATTGGCTTTTGTATTGGCCAATTGAACACCCCATGTGATGTCCTCGCCCGTGACTTCTCCGATGATCTTGTCGTCCGCGTCAAAGGCATAGACCCGAAAGCGCTGGACTTGTTTTTTGATCGTCTCAAGCCCGTCTTTGAAATTGCCGTCCTCGGGTTGCGGCGGCAGTCCCGGCACTTCCGGCGCATAGAACCACTTGGATGAACCACCCACGCGACAAATCCCCAACGCGGGATAAATTCGCACTTTAGCTACAGCGGCATCAGATGCTGCAAGGTCATAGACGTTCTGTGTATTAATATTTGCTCGAGCGGGCCAAGGCGCGCCTGCAATCAAAGCTGCACTAGAAGCCATGCCAAGAAATTGGCGACGGGATTTGAATTCTGAACGATCTGACACACTACACCTCTTAAAAAACACATCCTTCGCCACGATCGTCTACGGAACGGCAGGTAAAATCAACCATAAGATGTATCAACTTTCGCAATAGGTGTAGTCTTTGGCCGGGTGGTATTGGTCTTTTGAACCGTCACGCGGATCAGCGTAGGCTTGTACTGTCCCCCTGTATTTTCAGCTTCCAGTCTTCGATCAGCGTACCTTTGGTTTTCAGGCGGCTGGCTAGATAATACAGGCGTTGCGTCGCTGGACCATTCGGCGCCGTTTCAAAGCGCTGCTTGAGGTAGTAGGGCGGAATGGCCTGAGAATAGAGAGTTGCCGAAACAGTCACATCCTTGGCGTCGACATTGGACGGCAGCGCGATCATGTAGGTCAGTTCGTCTTTGCCAGCCTTTACGCCTTCATCATGTTCTGCCCGCCCTTCGGGCATTGTTGCTTTCATGAAGGCAGCTGTGACTTCTGATGTGCCAAACCGCTCGATGAACGCTTCGGTGCCGGGTTCCGCCGCTCCCCATGGCAGCAACCTGTTGTCCTTGGGGTGGTAAACCCGATGTACGAAGCTGGTTGTGAATTCCTTTTTGGCGTTCTGTGTCAACTCTTCGTAGATTTGCACCTGTGTCTCGTCATCAATCAGATCGTAATGCGGTTGATAAAGCGCCTCGGTCGCACCTTCGGGTACAAAGTCCAGAAACTCAGTTTTCAAGGGCTGTTTGTCCGGACCGATGATGACCCCGGCGCCGTTTGTGCAGCCGGAACACCATACTTGAGTGCCACTCATATCTGTGACCCGAACTTCAAGAAATGCGCGGCGGAAGCCGACGCCGGATGGCAAACGGTGACCGGTCTTGTTGTCGACACTGACCACGGCTTCGAGCGTACCGTTGCTTTCCGTCAGGCTTTCAATCGCGACATCTGCGGTTTCATCCCGCGCCTGCAGCGCCATCGTATCGAGCGACAGTTGCGCCCCGTTTGTGGCGTAAGTCATGGGGTCCTTCGGCCCCAATCCCATCTCCTCGTCGAACTGCGACAGCATCTTCACCATAAAGGCGTTGAGGCCGACAAAGTTGTGACGTTTGTAAGTGTCGCGGAACGGCACATCGATCTCTTCATGCGGCAACGCGTTGGGCACCTCTGGCAGGTTGGTGTCCTGGATTGATGCAATTTGCGTGGTGAGGCTTTCGATATTCACCGTTCCATCCAGCGTTTCGAAGCTGCTTTTCATATGGCAATCCTGACAGGACTGCGCCGTTCCTGCGTCGGCGAATTCGCTGTTTTGCCATTCGAGGAATGTCGCCTGCTCAACCGAGTGTTGGAACTGCACCAACGGTTCGCGATAGGTGACGCCGAATTCGTCCTTTAGGAACGCGACCGCATTTTCGGCAGAGTCGTTCAGGATGGCCTGTTCCGCAGAGGTGAAGCCGGGCAATGGCCTATCCGTCGCGGCATCCACGTTGGGCAAGTTGATCGTATGGCAGGCGCCACACATCTCGCTGTCTTTGATGTAGTCATTGTGCAGCGGTGTGATGCCCATTGCGTTCTGCATCGGTTTTTCTCGGACATCAGAATAGGGACCGATCAGCTCATCCGCAGCGTTCATGCGGAACACGCCGGTCGTGCCGTTCATCAAGTAGGTGTCGAGCTTGTTGTAATCTGGTTGTCCATCCGCGCGCTCTGGTGGCGCGATGTGATGGCACACCGCGCAAGAGATACCTTCGCGCGCGAGGTTCCCGTATTCATGATAAGGATAGGTGCCATCCGCAATCTGCCGGTCTTTTTCCTCCAGCGTCAGCGGGTCGTGCAACAGAACGTATTCAGGCTTGAAATTATTGCCATCCAGTCCGAGCGCGGGATTGTCATGAGCGTCAATCTCGAGCTGACGTTGTCCCATAGCACCATGACAGGACAGGCATGTCGTATCCAGGTTTCCAGACAAGTCGCCAACACCGGCCTCTTCCAGCAGTACAAACTCCGATTCCAGTTGCGCATAGAAAATCGGGTCGCGCCCGGCCAGACCCATCGGCGACCAGCGCCATTCGCCATATTCCGAGATGTTGTAACCGTCGCCATAGTCCGGGCCGTTCTTGATGAACATGGTCACGCCTGAAGGCGCACCACCCAGGCCACCATGGCATCCAAGACAGTTGTCGGAGGTCAGGAAATGTTGCGTGTCATTGGGCCGGGCGGGCACATGATCCAACCATTCGCTTGGCAGGGTCTGCAAGTTGGCCCGGGTGATATCGACCCCACCTGTGCCGGGGAACGTGGCGGTGAAGTCAGGGTTCTGATCGACGGGAGAGGCAGTTGCTGCAGCCACGTGTGCGGCGCGCATGGCAGCCGGATCGTGGGGGTCGTTCAAATAGGCTTCGATCAACGTCGTCAGATCCACACCGAACGCAGGTTTCTGCTGCTTGGGCAGGTCACGCCAGCTTTCGTCGACGCGGAAGATTACTGGCTCATCCGGGTACCCTTCGATGTTCTCAAGTGCGGAAAAGATCAGCTCTTCGGCAGCGGATGCGTGGCAGCGCATGCACATCCCATCGCCGCCTGCTCCGAGTGGCGGGCTATAGGGTGGCTCGAAATTGTCGATGACCGGCTTGCGCGCCTTCATGTCGTCCTTGTCAGCGAAATAGACCGAGGCAAAGAACCATCCGCCGTGCGACAGCTGGCTGTCCTTGACCATGACTGTCCAATTCAGCCCGCCGGTATCGTACGCATAATTGGCCATTTCCTTAGCGACTTTTTCGGGGTCGTCCTTGTACTTTTCGACAAGCGCCTCGCGGTGTTCATTGTATCTGACCGAAGGTGGATTCACCATTTCCTTCACAACAATTGCTCCGTCCGCAATTGCCCCCTCACGCCCGTTTTCCAGCCAAGACATGATTTCGGGGGAGTAGTACATGCGCACAGCAGGATGGATGCCAAAGCTCATGTTGAAGACAAACGGGCCGGTATCCCTCCAGCTTTTGTCACGCTTCCAACCCAAGCCGACATATTCGCGTTTGGCGATCCACGGGAACAGCACCTTTTCGTAATCGATAAGCGGAAGACTGGATGGTAGGGGAAGATCGGCAGGTTGGGACTTGGTCGGTTCGCCGGCTGCGAATGTTGTGGTCGCGCTGACCGTCGGCAGCAGTAGAAGCAATGCAAAAACGAAAACACTTGCCCGGAACATCAGCAATCCCCCAGATTGTCTACACGCGACAGTATTCCCGCAAAACGTGTTCTGACAAACTTTTTGGTGTCAAGAATTGTTACAGTTCCGCTCCCTGACTGCCTAAATGGCGTCGCGCGGGGCTCTCTTGGGCTGCGCCATACCGCGTATCAACGGTTCACGTTTTCCGCATGAATTTGTCATTGGTGGGATGTTTCGAACCTGGGTGGCGCACCAACGCTCTGATGCGACAGCCCGGATTTTGCGAAGGGATGCGAGGCGTGCGCAGGAACGCTACAGGAAATCGTCGCGCCGAGGCGTAAAGGCGTCGATCAGCGTTCCGGGCGCCAAGCAGACGCAGCCATGTGTCTGCCCCGATGGAATGACGAAACTGTCACCCGGGCCAACTATGCGTTTGGTGTTGCCGAGTGTGAATTCGAACCACCCGCTTTCAACATAGGTGGATTGCACGTGAGGATGATCATGCAGCGCGCCGATGGCGCCTTCCGCCGAGAAACGGAAGGCCACGACCATCATCTCGGGGTGATCCGCCAGCACTTGCCGTGTGACGCCTTCGCCTGTCTCGACGACCGGGTGGCTGTCCGAACGCGTCATGAGAACAACATTCCACCGTTGATATCGATGTTTGTTCCGGTCAGGAAAGCGCTGTCATCACAAGCCAGGAAAAGCACGAGGTTCGCCGCGTCATCCACATGGCCCTGCCGCTTGAGCGGGGCGTTTGCTTCGAACCCACGTCGGCCAGCGTCGGGTGTGTGGATGTTGTGGAAATCGGTGTCAATCATACCGGGGCAAAGCGCGTTGACGCGGATGTCGGGCCCCAATTCTTTGGCCAGACCACGCGTCATGGTCATGACGGCCCCCTTGGACGTGGCGTAGGCCACGGCACCTGGTCCACCCCCGTCACGTCCTGCTTGGCTGGCCAGATTGACAATGGCCCCTTGCGACATGTGGGCAATGCACGCCTTCGTCATCAAGAAAGTGCTTGTCAGGTTCAGGGACATGACAGCGTTCCAATGATCTACATCCATCTCTGCAATGGTCTTGCGCGCGATCAGGCCCCCGGCGTTATTTACAAGGATGTCCAAACCGCCAAAGGTCTCGACCGTCTTAGCCACCAGTGCGTCCACATCTGCCGCTTCGTTCAGGTCGCCTTGAATCGCAATGGCCTTGCCGCCAATCGCCTCGACCTGCGCCACTGTTTCTTCTGCACCTTCTGAACTGGCAAAATAGTTGATGGCGACATTGGCTCCTTCGGAGGCCAGTTTCACAGCAACGGCCCGGCCAATGTCGCGGCCACCTCCGGTTACAATGGCGGTTTTGCCTGCAAGTTTCATAAAGTTCTCTCCTGTCAGGGCGGGCGCTAAGCAGCCCGGGGGTTCGGGATGAATGATGTTTCCGGGATCACGGGAATGCTCCGGGCATGAGGATTCTGGGCAGCCACAATATGATGTCAGGAACGGCCGCAAGCAGGATCAGGATCGCCAGCATCGGGGCGAGTATGATCGCCACTTCGCGCAGCACCTGTACCACGTTCAGGCCCCCGATGGCTGATGAGATCAACAGACACAGCCCGTAGGGTGGCGTCACCAATCCGAATGCCAGCGACACGATCCCGATAATCGCGAACGCGATTGGATCGACCCCGCCAGCCTGTGCCACCGGCATCAAAACTGTGCCAAGAATGATGATTGTCGGGATCGCATCGATGAACAGCCCGAAGATCAAGAACAGCGCTGCAATGACGAGCGCGGTGCCAAACGGACCGAATTCCCACGCGGTCAGGATACCGACGATCAGGCGCGGGGCGTTGTAAAAGGACAAGAGCCAACCAAAAGCCGTTGCTGTCCCGATGGCGAACAGAGAAATGGCAGCAAACCGAGCGGTATCGTACAGGATGAAACCAAGATCGCGCGGCTTGACCGTTCGATAAACGAACATGCCAAGGATCAGGGCGTAGCCTGCTGCGATGATGGCGCTTTCGGTTGGTGTGACGATGCCACCCACGATGCCGCCAATCACGAAAATCGGTGTGAGCAGCGCAAGTGCCGCCCCTTTCCAAGCCGCGAGGAATTCTTGCAAGTCGGGTCGCGCCGTCACCGGATAACCGCGGACCTTCGCAAAGCCATAGACCGTTGCCATCAGGGCTAGTCCGATCATCAGACCCGGCACGGCACCGCCCAGAAACAGTGCTCCGACCGAGACCTGCATCACCCCGCCCCAGACGATCATCAAGATGGACGGCGGAATGATCACCCCCATCACGGATGAACAGGCGGTGATCGCAACGGCAAAGCGCGTGTCATACCCCTCTTTCTGCATGGCGGGGATCAGGATCTTGCCAATCCCGGCAGCATCAGCCGTCGAGGACCCGGAGATGCCGGCAAACAACATGGACACGGCCACGTTCACATGCCCAAGTCCGCCCGGCAGCCAGCCAGTGAGAACGCGGGCCAATTCTATCAAACGATCGGTGACTTTGCCGCTGTTCATCAGATTTGCCGCAAGAAGAAAAAACGGCACGGCCAGAAGGATGAAAGAATTGTAGGACTGGAACATTCGGTCCAGCACGATGAAGGGTGTGAGGCGCAGCTCAATCAACACGACCGGTACCGTGGACAAGCCAAGCGCAAAGGCCACCGGAATTCGGATCAGGATGAGGATAAGGAAGCCCAAAATGAGCATGAGGCTTGCCGTGGCAGTATCAAGGATCATTGGGTGTCTCCGGCGGGTTGGCGGAACACCGCGAACTCCTGCACAAGCCGGTAGCTGGCGAATATCGACCAGACCACACCAACAATTGGCAAGGAAATGTGGGTGATCAGGAGATTGGCGCGCATCATCACAGACCGCTGGTTGCTGCCGAACTCGGCGTATTCAATCCCGTAGATTGCAAACAGCAGCCCGAATACGAGGATCGCGAGATGCACAATCCCGTTTTGGATCAGGCGCAGCACAGGCCGCTGCGCATCCGGGATCACCCGCACATCGAAATGCGTACCGTCCCAGACAGCTACCATTGATCCAATCATGACGATCCATATGAAGATGAATGTCGCAAGTTCTTCGGTCCACAGATACGTGGGGATCAGGCCGGTGTAGCGAGAGATCACCTGCATCGCGACCGGGACGGCCAAAACGCCCATCAGCACGCCGAGCAAGATGCGAAGGCCGATGCAAAACCGGTCCAGAAATCGTCCAACCATGTTCTGTCCTATGCCGGAGTGTCCCGAAATCGGGTCAATGAAGCAACGGACGGCAACCTCAAAAGCTGCCGCCCGCCATCAAGACATTACATCCCGCGGATGCGCTCAAGCAGTTCGGTTGCGCCCAGCTCTGCGGCATAGGCATCCTGTACTGGCTGCACGAGTTCGAGCATCTTTTCACGCCCGGCAAAGTCGTGAACCTTGATCTGGCCAGCATCAGCCATCGCCTGCAGTTTTTCACCGTCCTGCCCGCTTTCAAGGGCACGGCCAAAAGCGCCAGCCTCGGCCCCTGCCTCCATGATGGCGGCCTGAAGGTCGGCGGGCAGACCGTCAAAGATCTTGGCCGACATCACGATTGGACGCACGGTGATGGTGTGCTGCGTCAATGAGATATGCGGAGCGACCTCGTAGAACTTCAGGTTCTGGATGGATGCCGCTTCGTTTTCAAAGCCTGCAATCACACCGGTCTGGATAGCATTATAGACCTCGTTGTAGGCGATGGCGGATGGAGCGGCGCCTACTGCCGAGAACGTCTGAGCCTGAATTGGCGCGCCCATCACCCGCATCCGGTGTCCGGCCAGTTCTTCCATATTGGTGATCGGTTCGGCTGAAGCGAGGTTGCGTACCCCACCGCCGTGATACCCAACGATGACAATTCCGGCTGCTTCGCGCAGATCATCCTCAAGCGGTTGCAGCGCGTCAGATGACAGAACTGCGTTCCAGTGGTCGAGATCCCGGAACAGGAAAGGCATGTCCATCAACGGGATCGATTCCGAAAAAACGGCCATGTTGGACGGCGCCAGGATCGTGTAGTCAACGGCCACACCCTGGTTGAGATACGTCACATAATCAGATTCGACACCCAGTTCCCCGTTGAGGCGCAGATCAAAAGCAACCTCGCCGTCGTATTTGTCGGCAACCAGCTGTTCGAATTGGCGCAGGGTTTGGGTAAACGCGTGCTCTTCATCGAACATGCTCGCGCCCCGCAGGGTGACATCGGCTTGCGCGATGGAAACGCCACCGATCAGGACAGCGGCAGCAGTCGCTGCCTTCAGTGAAAAGTTAAACATGTGAACCTCCCATTCATGTTCTGGTCTTGTTGTGTGGTTGCCGCCCTCCTCAGACGGAAACCATGGTGGAAGGCCTGGGCCGACGGGTCGGGAGCGTGATCATGGAGAAAAATCCTGGCTGTCTACCTTCAGCCATTGCGAAACCCCGTTGATCGTCACCCCTGTCAACCTGATGATCCTGTCCCTTCCTGAAGTGCGGATAGGCAACACGAAAACTTGCATACTAGTCAACAAGAAAGTTTACATTTTGATGATATAAGGCTATTTTTAGCAGTGTGGGGCGCCGTACCAACTGTTGCCTAGTATGCAAAATCTGGGGGTTCCCAAGCCTTGTATCTTTGGCACAATGCGCCAATCGAATATCGGAAAGACAAATACCAATGGCATCCACAGAGACCGTCGATCGCGTTACCAGCACAGACCGCATCTTTGAGGAATTGTATGCTCGAATCGTTGGGCTTGATCTGCTTCCCGGTACGAAGATTTCCGAAACAGATGTTGCGAAATCCTTTGGATATTCGCGCCAACCGGTGCGCGAAGCCTTCACTCGCCTTGCAAATCTGAACTTGCTACTTATCCGCCCGCAGCGGGCCACGATTGTTCGTCCATTTTCGCGGGATTTGATTGCAAACGCCCGTTTCGTGCGCGCGGCAATTGAACTTGAAGTGGTGCGCAACGCCGCCCAGTCACGAGACGTGGCAGTCGACGCCGATCTCAAGTCGAGCCTGCGTGCCCAGCAGGATGCAATTGCGGCTGAGGACACAAAGGCGTTTCACGATCTGGACTACGACTTTCACCGTTTGCTCTGCCTGTCCGCGCGCCGTCCTTTTGCTTTCGACCTAATCGCAACCAACAAAGCCCAGGTTGACAGACTGTGTGTGTTGTCTCTCACCAGCACCGAAGCGATGGAGACGCTGTACGCAGATCACAAGGCATTGGTTCAAGCGTTGCAGGAAGAGGATGCAGGGGTTGCGGAACTGGTTCTTCGCCAACACCTGAACCGTCTCGATCCAATCATCGACGCGATTTATACAACGCATCGAACCTATTTCGACGAGTAGTGGGTCTTTCGTGGTCGTTAGATTGCGACTTGCTGTAACCGTTGCACTGATGCAGTTTTCACGATGGATTGACTGGTTTCCGAAGGTCTCCGAAGCAGAATGATGGTTTCTCCTTTGACGCCGTTTCGCGCGAGTGTTTCCGGCAAATCCTGTAGCCTGCATTCAAAGTCGCATTGGCCTCTGCGTTCGGCTTTCGTGATGACCTGAACGTTTATCTGACTTGCCGAATTGGATGCTTCGACCTCTTTTGCCAACCGCGATGCCGATCCGACCGCCATATAAAGTGCGACGCAAGTCCCGGGTGCAATATGGCGTACGGCATCAGGTACCACATGGCCATTCCGATTGTGGCCAGTTGAGAATACCAACGTGTCAATTGCACCACGTTCCGTCAAAGCTTTCCCAACGCTTGCGGCGGCCGCACATGCAGCTGTGACGCCGGGCACGATTTCGAACGGAACACCACTTTTCTTCAGAGCATCAGTCTCTTCCGTTGCGCGCCCAAAAATCCCGGGGTCGCCGCATTTCAATCGTACGACGCGTTTTCCTTGCTGAGCGGCTGCAACCAACGTTCGTGTTATCTTTTCTTGCGGCCACGAATGACATCCGGGTGCCTTACCCACATAAATTCGTTCGGCATCTCGTCGTGCCAATTCCAGCATGTCCGGATCGATGAGGCGGTCGTAGTAAATCACGTCGGCTTCTTGCAAACGCTGCACACCGCGCAAGGTAATCAAGTCCTTCGCACCCGGTCCGGCACCAACCAGGCTCACGGTCCCTTCCGTCTTGTCGCCGAAGTTGCCAGTTTGGATGGCCGTTTTGATCAGCCTTGCCGCTTCTCGTTCTGAACCTTTTTTGTACAGTTGGCGCGGTCTTTCATTGAATACCCAACGCCAAAGATCTCGGCGCTTGCGCGGTCCAAGCCTCGCTGCAGCAGCGGTACGTAGACGTCCCGCCAATGCGGCAAGTTCCCCTAGGCGCGGTTCAAGGACCTCTTCAAGCTTGGTTTTGATCTGCCGTGCCAGCACAGGCGCAGTGCCTTCGGTACCTATCGCGATGATGACTGGGTCACGGTCCACGATTGAAGGGGTGAGTGCATCACAAAGGCCGGGTTGATCGACAACGTTGACAGTTGCACCTCCTTCTTTGGCCAAGGCATGTAGGGCCATATCTGCGCCGGGGCATCCGGTTGCGATGAAGGTTAGGGCTGTGTTCCTAAAACTGGCAGGAGATATATTGCCCATCTCGTGTTTCACGCGGCCAGCTGCCACAAGACCTGACAATTCGGCATCCAGCTTTGGGGCCAGCAACGTGACATCCGCTTCGGTCTTCAAGATCAAGCGTGCTTTTTGAGCAGCCTGTTCGTCTCCGCCCACGATAACAACGCGGCGATCGGCCATTTGGAGGAACATAGGGAATGTTTTCATGCGCTCAGGCTTTCGGTGGAATGACGTGTTTGCCAAAGCATGCGAGCTTTGGTCTCGGCCTCTGGCAAGGTCTGCGTGTCATGCAGTGACCACAGGGCAATGGCTGCTGTGCCGGTGATTGTGGCGACCGCAAATGGATCAACGCATTGCCCGCGCCAAAGTGCACCAAGATCGAGCTCCGCATTCACGTCATGCAAGCGTCGCTTGTCATTCAGAACGGCGGGTGCGGTTTCGGCAACGTGCTGGCCGTTGCGCAACCCAAATACGGCGATATCCTTGCCGGGGTGGCGTTCAAATTCTCCTCCACCGCCCTTGATGACAGTCAGGTCTTGTTGTCCCAGTATGCGGGCAGCTTGCGCTTGAAGGCTTCTGTACGAAGGGTGAAATACGCCCTGTACGGTCACGGGCGCTGCACTTGGGTTCCACATGCGTAAGACAGTGTTGAAACAAGATCGTAGGCCCAGAACACTGCGCAACTTCAACAAGCTGAAAGCCTCGGGGCAGAGAGTCTCAAGTGGGCAGTAGTGCACCCCGGGGCCAGCCCATTTTAATACCGTCCGTATCGAACAATGGTCCGAGTGATGGGAGTTCCAGCCATGCATCGCGACAGTGTAGCCTGCTTGTGCAACAAGCCTCGCGGCCACTAGAAACAAAGGAGCACCTCGGCTGCGACCTCCTGCATAGACCGGCCAATCAAGATCAGCGCGTGGCATGGTGCCTTTTTCACGGGCTCGTAGGGCCGATGTGAAACCTGCGATTTCTTCGGCGGTTTCCCCGCGCAGCCGCATGACCATGAGCAAAGCGCCGATGGCTTCTGGGGCGGCATTGCCGCTCAGGATGATGGCCATGGCTGCCTCGGCTTCTTCAAAGCTCATCGTCCTGGCGCGCCCTTTGCCCCTGGCGACGATCTGGATGAAGGGCGCCAGGCTCATTCCGCCGCCATGGGTTTGTGAATCTTGGACAAGAGCGCTGCGAGCTCGGGACGACATGATCCGCAATTCGTGCCTGCGCATGTTGCCTCGCTCAATGCCGTAACGGTCCGAGCGCCTTGGGCAATGGCGTCGAGCAGTGTGTTTTGCCCAACGTTGAAACAGCCACAGACTGTCGCGCCGGGATCGGGTTGATCCGCCGGTGCGCGGCCTGCCAAAGCGCCCAATGCCGAGCTTTGTGTACCGATCAATGAAATGGCGGCGGGGCGTGATAGAACCACAGGTTTGCGTCCAGAAAAAAACAGGGCCGCGATTTGTTTTCCAACGACAATCGCGACGCGATGAAGTCCTGTGACTGGGTCCTCCAACAATGTGGCATCGCCGTTTTGAATACCGCTCAGTTGACGGGCTTCCTTCACCCAATCCTCTGGGATTTTCCCACCGGCAAGTTCCGCCTGCCAGCCAGTTTGGCTGCGTGCAATTGCGGCGTAGGGTGTTTGAGGGATCATGTGGGCCGCGCTTGCGATAAAGCCATACCATTTGGCGCGGTAGACCGTGGCTTTGACCGCCGAAGACTTTAACGCGGGTTGTCCGGAAACAGGATCTGTCGAAGGGATCGTGACGCTGTTGACCGTGCCTCGGCCGACCTGTTGCCGCGTCCAATGCATGGGCGCAAAAAGCGCGCCGGGGCTGACCCGCGGCGTGATTAGCGCCCGCAAAAGCGCGGTACCAAAGGTGCTTTCGACCTTGATCAGATCACCCAAACGGGCGTTGAGCGCCATGGCGTCTTGCGGATTGATCTCGACATAAGGCTCGGCCAGATGCGCACCAAGGCGAGGTGATTTGCCGGTGCGCGTCATTGTGTGCCACTGGTCGCGATTTCGGCCTGTGTTCAGCTCAAACCGCGAATTGTTTAGGGCGGATTGCGACACCGGGATCATCCTGGCCTTGCGGTCTGCGTGGTAAAACTGACCGTCCGCAAAGAAGCGTTTGTCGTTTTGTGGCCACCGGGTCGGGATCAACTCTGCGTAATCGGCATCTGCAAAGATGCTCAGGTCCAAATCCCGATGAAATCTGGAAGCCGCAGCGTCCAAGGCGATATATTCAGCAAAGACGTCTTTGGGCGATCGGTACTTGAAGGCGTCTCCAAATCCCATGCGTCTGGCCACATCGCTGATGATGTCCCAATCTGGTCGTGCATTGCCGGGCGCAGGTAGGAAAGCACGTTGGCGCGACACGCGACGTTCCGAGTTGGTCACTGTGCCGCTCTTTTCGCCCCATCCAGCTGCGGGCAGGCATACATGTGCCAAATCATTCGTGTCGGTTTTTTCGATGATGTCGGACGTCACGACAAAAGGCACGTTGCGGATGGCGGCGGCTACTCCATCTGCATTGGGCAAGGACACCGCCGGATTGGTGGACATCACCCACAGCGCCTTGATCTCGCCTTTTGCACAGGCATCAAACAGATCAACCGCCTTGAGGCCCGGTTTCGAGCACATGGCGGGGCTGTCCCAAAAACCCTGCACTGCCTGTCGGTGATCCGGGTCGCCCAACTCAAGGTGATTGGCCAGCATGTTCGACAGACCGCCAACCTCCCTGCCGCCCATGGCATTCGGCTGACCGGTAACGGAAAAAGGACCCATGCCAGGTCTGCCAATGCGTCCCGTGGCGAGATGGCAATTTAGGATCGCATTGACTTTATCAGTGCCGCAATTGGATTGATTCACACCTTGCGAGTAGACAGTTACGACTTTCTCAGTGCGTCCCCATAGGCTGTAGAATGTGGCCAGGTCAGTATCTGCAACATTGGTATCAGCCGGGTTTGATTGTCTGGCCTTTGAAACTGCGTCCTTGAACCCGTTCACATGGGCGTCAACATACACATGATCAACGTATCCCTGATCCGCCAGATGTGTCAGCAGTCCGTTGAAAAGCGCCACGTCGCTGTCTGGTTTTATCTGTAGGTGCAGATCTGTCAGCTCATTCGTGGCAGTGCGGCGCGGGTCGATATTGACAACGCGCATCTCCGGGCGTGCTGTTTTTGCTGCTGCTATGCGTTGGTACAGCACCGGGTGGCACCATGCCAAATTTGACCCGACGAGTACGATCAAATCCGCTTGTTCCAAATCCTCATAGCAACCGGGCACAGTATCAGTGCCAAATGCTCGTTTGTGTCCGGCGACCGAGGACGCCATGCAAAGCCGCGAATTCGTGTCGATATTGGCCGATCCAATAAAGCCCTTCATCAACTTATTGGCGACGTAGTAGTCTTCCGTCAGCAATTGACCGGATGCGTAGAAGGCAACGCTGTCTGGACCATGCTCTGCGATTGCGGCACTGAATTTTTGAGCGACCAAGTGCAGTGCCGTGTCCCAATCTTTCTTCCGTCCATGGACCTTGGGGTGCAACAGGCGCCCTTCCAAGTCTATGGTTTCGCCCAAAGCGGATCCCTTGGAACATAAACGCCCGTAATTGGCAGGATGCTCAGGGTCGCCCTTGATTGAGCCGTCTGCCGCGGCAAGGACCCCGCATCCAACGCCGCAATACGGGCATGTGGTTTTGGTCCACTTCATGCGGCGACCCGGGCCCTGAGAAAGGCGCGGTCCAGCAGGATGCGTTCATTTTCTACGCGTGCCTGATAGGTTGCAACGCGACCTTCGTCTGCGCCTTGTGCTTCACCTGTTTCGAGCGAGATGACCCAGTTATGCAGTGGGCAGGTCACGGATTTCCCGTGCACAATGCCCTCGGCCAAAGGACCAGCCTTGTGTGGACAGGCATTGTCCAGAGCAAAGACTTCATTTTCGCTGGTGCGAAACACAGCGACACAGCCCATCGGCGTCTTTATCATCCGCGCGCCACGTAGGGGTACATCCTCCAGTGCGCCTATATCGATCCAAACGCTCATTCCGCAGCCTCCAGCGCCAAGTTTGCAAGCGGGCGATATCGGTCAGCCTTGGTATTGGCATGCTCGGCCCAAGGGTCCTTGCGATAGATGGATTGGCTCAGCTCGAACCGCGCAACCAATTCAGCCCGTTCGTCCAGATCTTCGACAATGCGCTCTCTGATCCAGTCGAGCCCGACCTTCCCCATCCATTTGTAGATGCGGTCCAGATATCTGGCGTTTTCGCGATAAAGCTGGGTAACCGCCTTAATGACCAAAACGGCTTCTTCTTCCGTCGGGATTTGCACCAGAAGCTCTGTCTCTTTCACATCCATTCCGGCAGCGCCGCCAATGCTGACTTGAAAACCGCTGTCGACGCATACGACGCCGATGTCTTTGCAAGTCGCCTCAGCGCAGTTGCGCGGGCAGCCCGAGACGGCAAGCTTTAGCTTGTGCGGTGTCCAGGATCCCCAAAGCTCTTTTTCCAGCTTGATCCCAAGACCAGTGCTGTCTTGGGTGCCGAAGCGACAATGATCGGTGCCGACGCAGGTTTTGACCGTGCGCAGACCTTTGGAATAGGCGTGGCCAGAAACCATGCCTGCCGCGTTCAGGTCTGCCCAGATGTCCGGCAGATCCTCGCTTTTGACACCCAGAAGATCGATGCGCTGGCCACCGGTGACCTTCACTGTCGGTACCATGTATTTGTCGGCAGCATCGGCGATGGCGCGAAGCTCGTTTGGCGTTGTGATCCCGCCCCACATGCGAGGCACGACGCTAAAGGTGCCGTCCTTCTGGATGTTGGCATGCTTGCGTTCGTTGATGAACCGGCTTTGCGGGTCGTCCTGGTATTCCAAGGGCCAATCGGCCAGCAGGTAGAAGTTCAGAGCTGGACGGCAAACGTGACAGCCACAAGAGGTCTTCCATCCGCACTCCTGCCAAACAGCGGCCATAGAGGTCAGCTTTTGGCTCTTGATCATGCGGCGCACGTCTTCGTGCGTCATATCCGTGCAGCCGCAAATGGATTGCGTGGTGGGGACTGTGAAATCATCACCCAAAGTCACGGCCAACACCTGTTCGACGAGGCCTGTGCAAGTGCCACAAGAGGCGGACGCCTTTGTTGTGGCTTTGATGGCGCCGAGATCCGTGGCGCCTGCTGTGATCGCTTCTTCGATGTCACCTTTGCAGATTCCGTTGCAGCCGCAGATCTCCGCCTCAGGCGGTAAGGCTGCAACAGCCGCTAAAGGGTCCAGGGGGGTCCCCCCTTGATAAGCCGGACCAAAGATGAGCGTATCACGCATATCGGAGATATCGGCTTTGTCTTTGATCAGGCCGAAGAACCAGTTGCTGTCCGTCGTGTCGCCGTACATGACCGCACCGATGACTACGTTATTTTTGATCACCAAGCGGCGATAGACGCCACGCGCTGGATCGCGGAAAACAATGTCTTCTCTTCCGTCTCCGTCGGCAAAGTCACCCGCACTAAACAGGTCGCACCCTGTGACTTTCAGTTTGGTCGACAACTCTTTCTGAATAAAGGCGCCTTGTTCACCCATGAGAGTTTTCGCGACAACTTTGGCCTGATCGTAAAGCGGGGCGACCAAACCAAAGACTGCGCCGTCGTGTTCCACGCATTCCCCGACGGCCAGTACGTGTTCATCGGAGGTCAGCATCTGATCGTCTACATGAATGCCTTTTCCAACGGCCAATCCAGCGTCCTGCGCCAAGGCCACATTTGGACGGATGCCCACCGCCATCACCAGGAGGTCACAGGGCAACGCGGTGCCATCATCAAGGATCAACGCTTTGACATGGCCGTTATCGCCTACAATCTCTTTCGAGTTTGCTTGGCACAGCACGGTGATGCCCTTGTCGACCAGCGCCTTGCGAAGCAGGTAGCCGGCTGCTTCGTCAAGCTGACGCTCCATCAAGTGGCCCATGATATGCACGACGGTCACGTCGGCGCCCCGCGCAGCCATTCCTGCGGCTGCCTCCAGGCCCAGCAGACCACCGCCAATGACGACGACTTTGTTGTCGGGCCCCATCGCCATCATGCGCTCGGTATCATCAAGATCACGGTAGGCGATCACACCTTCCAGATCATGGCCGGGAAGGGGGATGATGAACGGGTTCGAACCGGTGCCGAAAAGCAACTTGTCATAAGGCAGAACGTCGCCGTTTGCCGCGGTTACTGTCTTTTTGTCACGGTCAATCCGTGTGATCGCTTCGCCGAACCTGCAGGTCACGTTGTGTTCGGCATACCAGGCGTCATCATGTGTCACGATCTCTTCGTACGTCTGATCGCCCGCCAGCACGGGTGACAACATGATGCGGTTATAGTTGCCGCGGGGTTCTGCATTGAACAGGGTAACGTCATAGTCGCCACCTGCATCGAACAAGTGTTCGAGCGCGCGGCCCGAGGCCATACCAGCGCCGATGACAATCAGTTTCTTAGTCATGTCATTCACTCCGCTGCTATGGCTTTGGGTGATGGTTTGGGCTTTGCGCCGTGTTCGTATTCCTCAAGGAAATCGAGCACGTCCTGCCGGTACTTGTAGTAATCCGGATGTTCGAGCAGCGCCTTGCGCGTGCGTGGTCGCGGCAGGTCAACGTCAACGATCTTGCCAATCGTTGCCTGCGGGCCGTTCGTCATCATCACGACGCGATCGGCAAGCAGGATCGCCTCGTCAACGTCATGTGTCACACAGATTGCTGTCACTTTGGTGCGCGACCACACCTCCATAAGAACCTCCTGCAGTTCCCAACGGGTCAAGCTGTCCAGCATGCCGAAAGGTTCATCGAGCAAAAGCAGTTTGGGTGACAAGGCAAAAGCGCGCGCGATACCGACACGTTGCTTCATCCCGTTCGAGAGGTCGTTGGCGGACTTGTCCATGCTGTCCGCAAGACCTACGCGCTCAAGATAGAATTCGACGACGTCCTGGCGTTCGGCTTGCGATGCCTTGGGATAGACCTTGTCCACGCCGATGGCGACGTTTTCCTTGGCCGTGAGCCATGGAAAGAGGTTGGGAGACTGGAACACCACGGCGCGTTCCGGGTCCGCTCCCTCGACATGGCGACCATCCAAACGAATGCCCCCTTTCGAGATTTCGTTCAGCCCGGCGGCCATTGTGAGGACGGTGGACTTGCCGCAACCTGAGTGGCCAATCAGAGAGATGAATTCACCCTTATCGACCTTGAGGTCAAAATTCTCGACCACCGTCAGCGGGCCGTTGGGTGTGGGATAGACCTTGTCGAGCTGAGAAAAATCCAGGAACCGGTTTTGGATCATTCCTTTCTGTGCGTCGGCAACTGCCGCAGGGATTCCATGGATCGGCGTGACATCCGGTAGTGAGCGAGAGCCTTCGACCTTGGCTTCAATACCCACATCCATCAGGTATTTTGTCACGTCGCGCCGCAAGCGTTTGAAGGTCTCGTTATTGTTCATCTCCATCCGGTCGCGAGGGCGGGGGATCGACACCGCGAATTCTTCGCCCAGCGTACCGTCCGGGTTCAGCGCAATGATACGGTCAGCGAGGATGATCGCTTCGTCTACATCGTTCGTGATGAGAACACATGTTTTCTTGTCTTTGTCCCAAATTGCTTCGATTTCATCAGCAAGATTGGCGCGGGTCAGTGCGTCAAGCGCGGACAATGGTTCGTCCAGCAACAGCATCTCCGGATCCATGGCCAGTGCGCGCGCCACGTTTACCCGTTGGCGCATTCCGCCAGACAACTCCGTAGGTCGGCGCGAGGTTGCGTGGCTCAGGCCGACCATCTTGACGTAGTGGTCAACTTTGTCCGCACGTTCCTGTTTCGACAAGTTGGGGAACATCGTGTCGACGGCGAGCGCCACATTTCCATTTACCGTCAGCCACGGCATCAGCGAGTAACTTTGGAAGATCACCCCGCGTTCGCGCCCGGGCTCAGTGATCGGCTCACCCTTGTAGCTGATGGTTCCAGATGTCGGCATTTCCAGACCAGCCATAAGATTGACCAAAGTGGTCTTACCGGTGCCGGAGAATCCAAGGATGACAACGAACTCACCGTCTGAAACATCCAAATTGATGCCGTTCAGAACCGGCGTATCCCCGTAGTTCTTTGAGACGTCTTTGAAGGACAGAAAACTCATTCAGATCACCGGTTGTTTGAGAATGTGAACATCGACTGCAGCGCGTACATCACGCGGTCCAAAAGGAAGCCGATGACGCCAATGGTGAAGACAGCCACCATGATGCGGGCGAGAGATTGGGACGACCCATTCTGGAATTCATCCCAGACGAATTTGCCAAGGCCGGGATTTTGGGCCAGCATTTCCGCGGCGATCAGCACCATCCATCCAACGCCAAGAGACAGGCGCAGTCCGGTGAAGATCAGTGGCAGCGCGGACGGCAAAACCAGCTTGGTGATCTTTGTGTAGGTGTTCATTTTCAGGACTCGGCTGACGCTCACAAGATCCTTGTCGATGCTGCTGACGCCAAGCGCGGTGTTGATCAGCGTTGGCCAGAGCGAACACAGCGTCACCGTGATGGCAGAGATCAGGAAAGACTTCGAAAACATTCCATCATTTGTTGTGTAAACGGCAGACACAACCATGGTCACGATCGGCAGCCAAGCCAGCGGTGAAACCGGTTTGAAGACTTGGATCAACGGGTTCAATGCGGCGTTCGCTGTCACTGACAGGCCCGCCGCGATGCCCAAGGGTATTGCAACAACGGACGCGATGAGGAAGCCAAAGAAGACGGTTTTGATCGATGTCCAGATTTGGTCGTAGTAGGTTGGCTTGCCTGTGTAGACGCGATTGCGAACCTTATCGGTATCACCATTTGAGATGTGTTCGACATTCCGCGCCTCCTGGCGCTCATAAAATGCGATCTCTTTTTCACCTTCCCGGATCGCGTCCTGACGCAGCTCGCCAACCTGTTCCCAGACCTCGACCGGACCGGGAATTGCGCCAAGCGATGTCTGAACCTGTGGCGCCAGCGAGGCCCACAACATCAGGAAAGCGGCAATCGCGGCGAGCGGAACCCC
This sequence comes from Tateyamaria omphalii, assembly GCF_014651375.1. GTDB lineage: Bacteria > Pseudomonadota > Alphaproteobacteria > Rhodobacterales > Rhodobacteraceae > Tateyamaria > Tateyamaria omphalii. The sequence continues at coordinate 234,516 of NZ_BMWT01000001.1, read as the reverse complement.
CAGCAGTCGCCAAATCTCACCGATTTGCGCTTTCGGATTGTCGCCAGCGGCGGCCTTTAGAATTGGGGTCAGCCAAGCAAGGCCCAGCACGCGGAACCATGCGTCGGCTTTGTTTATGCGGGCAAAACTTCGCGCGCGGCGTGCTTCTGCGTCGTAAGTGTGAGAGCCAATCGCGGTCATGATGAATGTCCAGTCTGTGCGTTCTGAGTAGGTAAGGTGTCTGCCCCGCCATTAAGGCAGGGCAGGAACAGGTGACTTATCCTTGGATTTCGCTGTCCACGATGATCTGCCCTGACTTCAGGCCGATGGGCAGGCTGTCGATGTACGCATTCGGGGTACGACCGTCATAGGGAATACCATCGATGATGTCGGTCGCGGGTGTTGCTGCTTTGAAACCGTCACTGTCCCAGGGGAAGTCGGCTTCGTTTGCCAGACCGTCATCCACCAGCAGACGCGCCGCATTCAGGTAGATGTCCGGGCGATACACATCTGCCGCGGTTTCAAAGTACCAATCATCCGACTTCGTCTCCGGGATTTGGCCCCAGCGGCGCATCTGTGTCAGGTACCAGATTGCGTCGGAATAAAACGGGTACGTCGCATTGTAACGGAAGAAGACATTGAAGTCTGGCGCTGGACGCACGTCGCCTTTTTCGAACTCAAAGAAACCCGTCATTGAGTTTGCGATCACGTCGTAATCTGCTCCGACGTATTCGGAACGGGACAGGATTTCGACCGCTTCAGGACGGTTTGCATTGTCGTTTTCATCCAACCAAATCGCCGCGCGGATCAATGCCTTGGTCAAAGCCAGCGTCGTGTTCGGGTTCTCTTCCGCGAATTCTTTCGTGAGACCGAAAACCTTTTCCGGGTTGTTTTTCCACATGTCGTAGTCGGTGATCACGGGAACGCCGATGCCCTTAAAGACAGCCTGTTGGTTCCAAGGTTCGCCCACGGCGTAACCGTAAATTGTACCGGCCTCCATTGTCGCAGGCATCTGCGGCGGAGGTGTCACCGAAAGCAAAACATCAGCGCCAATCTGGCCCGAGATGTCCTGCGGGCTGTAATATCCGGGCTCAAGACCGCCAGCAGCCAGCCAGTAGCGAATTTCGTAGTTGTGCGTAGAGACCGGGAACACCATGCCCATATTGAACGGCAGGCCTTGGTCTTTGTAGTCTTCGACGACGGGTGCCAAGGCGGCGGCGCTGATTGGGTGCTGTGGTCGCCCGTCATCCATCAGCGGCACGTTGGGTTTCATTTCTTCCCATATCTCATTCGACACGGTGATACCGTTGCCATTCAGGTCCATGGAAAATGGCGTGATGATGTGAGCCTCGGTGCCGTAGCCAATCGTCGCGGCCAACGGTTGGCCTGCCAACATATGCGCGCCATCCAGTTGCCCGCTGATTACGCCATCAAGAAGGACTTTCCAGTTTGCCTGCGCTTCGAGCGTGACAAACAGCCCCTCGTCTTCGAAGTAGCCCAGTTCATATGCGACAGCCAAAGGGGCCATATCCGTCAGTTTGATAAAGCCGAAGGTGAGGTCTTCTTTCTCGAGGTCCAACAGTTCAGCCGAAGCCGATGTGGCGATCAGGCTGGTTGTTGCGAGTGCGATTGCACGCAAGGTTTTCATCTATGGTCTCCTTTTTCCGCCCTTCCGGGGCACAAATGAAAAAAGCCGCGCGTTTAGGTCACGGGGGAGGAGGTCCGTGTTCTAAACGAGCGGCTTTGCTCTTGAAGTGTTGCACCTGCCAACGCTGGCGGATGCGTGTTCTAGGACGCCAATGCCCTGTTGAGATCACTTTCACCAAACGGACAGCCGAATGCAAAAGAATGACTGCATTGCAGCACGGAATTTTGCGGCAATGCAGCAATTGCCCAAGAATTCATCAAAAATCAGCTAAAATCGAAGGTGCTGCCGTCGAAGAAGGCGTCAGGTGCAAGAATCATATGGCCACGAGTGGACGCGACAGCCGTTTCAAACTTCAAGCTTCCTTCGACTTTCTCCGACGCGCCGGGAAGGTCAGCATTCACACCAAAAAGATGTCGCCGATAAAGATCGCTTCGAAAGCAGGTCTTGGCGCCTTGAATGCCAGCTCCATCAGCCCCGAGTTGCCTGGCAATCCATGCTGCTTGACTGCGCCACGGAAAGTTTGCCGCGAACTTGTGGAAGTGTAGAAACCTTGGGATCTGAACAGGAGCAGTGCCGATCTTTGGTGTGATGTGGCCGGTGACCGCCGGATCGATAAGTTCAGCCGGAAGATCAAGATGCTCACTGCGACTTAGGATCTCGACAGCCAGCGGTTTGTTTTGATTGGCATCCAACCATCCGGCGGCACGATAAACCGCACGCATCAGCGCACGGGCCTCCAATTCATTTTGCGAAATCCAGTCATGACGTGCAGCGAGGACCTTTTCAGGTGCAAACTGCCAAACGTCTCGTCCCGCCATTAGCAGCTGTGCCACACCGCGCTGCACAGCAACGCTGCCCCAAGGTTCACCAACCCAGAAAGCATCCACATGCCCATCGGCCACTGCGTCAGCCATCCGGGGAGGGGGCACAGTCACTTCCTCGATTTGCAACTCAGGCAAGGTCGAGGCCCAGTAGGACAGAAGCAAGCGGTGCATTGAGAAATGGAATGGGACACCAATGCGTATGGGGCCGCTGACCCGTTTGGCGATTGCTTTCAGGATTGCGCCCGGGTCACCAAAGGGGACTCCATCAAGCCGAGCGGACAACCTGTTTGACGCGCCGAAAGCAGTTCCATTCACGGAAAGTACCATCAGCGCATCTATTTTTGCCGGCAAACTTCCCATACCCAAAGACATGGCAACCGGCATGGGCGACAGCATTTGTGCCGCATCCAGATGACCCAAAGCCAGCATATCGCGCAAGGCCGACCAAGAGGGCTGCCGAACCAAATTGAGCTCAACCCCTTCTTCTGCCGCGAACTCAAGTTCCTGAGCGATGATCAGCGGAGCGCTGTCCACAAGGGCGACGTACCCGCAATTCAGCACAGAACGGGTCATGACAAGAGGTCCGCAGCTGTAACCAGGGCTTGGGCCACGTCAATAACCCGACGACCCTGATCCATCGCCGTTTTTCGCAATAGACTATAGGCCTCCTCTTCGGTCATCTTGCGCTGCCGCATCAGGAAGCCTTTTGCACGATCGATGGTTTTTCGATCTTCCAGTGCTTGCTTGGCCGCATCCAGTTCTGATTGCATCTGGCGGATGACCTTGAAGCGCGCGATCGCGGTTTCCAGCACCGGTTTGATGCGGTTCATTTTGAGGCCGTCTACAACATATGCACTGACTCCGGCCTTCAACGCTGCGTTGGTCAATGCCGCATCCGTTTGATCTACAAAAAGCGCGACGGCCCTTTTGCCCGTGTCGGTTGCTGACGTTATATGCTCAAGCGTGTCACGATCAGGGTTCGCCAGATCAATAAGCACGATTTCCGGTTCATACTCTTTTACCGTTCGCGCGATGGCAGAGATTTGTGCAAGGGCTTTGACGTCCTGCCAACCTGCATCATGCAAAGCATCAACAATGTCGCGCAACCGGTCTTCGTCGGGTTCGACGACTAGTATTCGGATGCCAGTCTCCATGCTGCCTACTAGTAGGTATTTGGCGGGACATTCTATTTACTGAGGTACCCGTTAGCGAAGTGATTGACGAAGTCGTGCAAAAACTATGCAAATGGCCCCATTCCGCCTAAGTTTTTAGCGAATAGGCATGCGGCTGACGTCTATTCATCGGTTCGCTTTTTCCCGAACGATGGCCTGAAGAGGGGAGTTGGCTCACCCTAAAGGTGTTCCCCGGCAAAACCGTTCATGTGATTGCCGGTCAAACGACGAAATGCCATCTTGCGTACATCAGCATATTGTTCGGGATTTTGGTGCCCAGAAGAGGACTCGAACCTCCACGTCCATACGGACACTAGCACCTGAAGCTAGCGCGTCTACCAATTCCGCCATCTGGGCACGGGTTGGTGGAGCGTCGTTTAAGCGTGGTGCTTGGGGGTGTCAATCCGATTCTGTATGATCGTCAGAGTATGGCACAGGTCTTCTGAGCAACCGCTTTGAAAAACCTCAATTCCGGCCTTTGCCGTGCCAATTTGGCGTCTTGTCTGCGCGCCAAGCGGCAGATAGACCCGTTTCGAACCTGTGCGCGAGGAGCAAGACATGTCCCAGCTGGTCACGATCTATGGCGGATCCGGTTTTGTAGGGCGGTACATCGCAAGACGGATGGCCAAGGCAGGTTGGCGTGTGCGTGTCGCCGTGCGCCGTCCGAATGAGGCGATCTTTGTCAAACCCTATGGTGTTGTGGGACAGGTTGAGCCTGTCCTGTGCAACATTCGCGACGATGCGTCTGTTGCGCAGGTGATGATGGGCGCAGATGCCGTTGTGAATTGCGTTGGTATCCTCGCCAAACAGGGCAAGAACACTTTTGATGCCGTGCAGGCGGAAGGGGCGGAGCGGATTGCGCGCATCGCAGCTGAGCAGGGCGTCGAAAAGATGATCCACGTCTCTGCGATCGGTGCGGATGCCGAAAGCGCCAGCGATTATGCCCGGACCAAAGCCGAAGGTGAAGCGGCTGTTCTACAGCACATGCCGGAGGCGGTGATTTTGCGCCCCTCCATCATCTTCGGGCCGGAGGACCAGTTCTTTAACCGGTTTGCATCGATGTCCCGTTTGGGCCCGATCCTGCCTGTCGTCGGTGCGGATACACGGTTCCAGCCTGTCTATGTTGATGATGTTGCCAAAGCTGCCGAACGTGCGCTGACAACCGATGTCCCTGCCGGTGTGTATGAGCTTGGCGGGCCGGACGTGCGCACATTCCGGGCACTGATGACTTTGATGCTCGAGGTGATCCGTCGCCGCCGTGCCGTTGTGAACATTCCGTTTTGGGCCGCATCCATCATGGGGTTCGGCTTTGACACGCTGAGTGCGCTGACGCTCGGGCTGGTCCCGGCCCAGATCACGCGCGATCAGGTGCGCAACCTGCGCAATGACAACGTGGTGTCCAATGGCGCCAAGGGCTTCGAGGATCTCGGGATTGATCCGATTGCAATGAGTTCGGTGCTGCCAGACTATCTTTGGCGCTTCCGCCCCTCTGGCCAATACGATGCGATCAAGGAAAGCGCGCGGAACCTGCGCGTCTAACTGTAGGCCCAGATCAGCAGTCCGATCCCCAGAACGACGCGGTAGATCACGTAAGGTGTGAAGCTAACGCTGCGCAACAACCGCATCATCAGAACGAGTGCACCCAGAGCGGCGACAAAAGCAAACGCGGCAGCGACAATCGCGTCGCGCATCACAGACCAGTTTGCATCGCTTACCACGTCAATGCTCAACACTGCACCTGACGCTATGATGACGGGGATCGACATCAGCATGGACAGTTTGGCCGCCCCTTCACGCTCGTATCCAAGGGCGCGTGCTGCTGTGATCGTAATGCCTGACCGAGATGTGCCAGGGATCAGCGCCAGACATTGTGCAAGCCCCATCAGGCCCGCGTGCTTGATGGTCCATCGTTCTGCTGTGCGGTCGGTCGGGCCGCGTTTGTCGGCCCAGTAAAGGACAAGACCGAAGATCAGCATGGTCCATCCGATGACCGCCGCACTGCGCATGGCTTCGTCCAGTCCGGTCACTTTGATGAAAAGGCCAACAATCACCGCTGGAATCGTTGCCGTGATCAGGCACAGGGCCAGGAATGCGCCTTGGGTATCGACCTTGCGCTGTGCGAGGCGGGTCAGGCCGTGCGCGGCAGTTCGTACGTCGGCCCAGAAGTACAGGATGACCGCCAGCAGCGTGCCAACATGCACGGCAACATCAATGGCGAGACCCTGATCTGGTGTTCCGGTCAATGTTGGCAACAAGATCAAGTGCCCTGATGATGACACAGGCAAGAACTCGGTGATGCCTTGGATGATGGCCACCATCAGAAGTTGAAAAAGAGTCATCTTGCGCCTGGTCCTATGATATAGTGACGTTACAAGCCTTTGATTCTGAACGTAAAGCAGTAATATAGGTCCGACTCGGATGTATATTTGTGCCAAATTTCCCAAACCTACAGTACGATTTCGCAAAAAATCTGAAACAAAGTCAGCAATGCTGACTTTTAATTCCCCTCACGATACCATAAACGGCTCGGACCGCTTGTTGGAGGATATGTTTTGGCTGAACAACCGATGCTGAAATTCGTGAAGATCGAACGGGACATGCCGGAGAAGCGTGAGGCGGGGGTGCGGCGTGAGGACTTTCACGAGATTTATGCCGAGTATGCCGACGCCAAAGCCAAGGAGCAGGCGTCGCGCTGTTCGCAATGTGGGGTGCCGTATTGCCAGTCGCATTGTCCGCTGCACAATAACATCCCTGACTGGCTGAAACTGACTGCAGAGGGGCGCTTGCGGGAAGCCTACGAGGTGAGTCAGGCGACCAACACCTTCCCCGAAATCTGCGGTCGCATCTGCCCGCAGGACCGCCTGTGCGAAGGCAATTGCGTGATTGAACAGTCCGGCCATGGTACCGTCACCATCGGGTCGGTTGAGAAATACATCACGGATACCGCCTGGGAAGAAGGCTGGGTCATGCCCATCACACCCAAGACCGAGCGTGCGGAATCCGTGGGCATCATCGGAGCAGGCCCTGGCGGTCTAGCTGCCGCCGACGTGCTGCGCCGGGCCGGTGTGCAGGTCACTGTCTATGACCGCTATGACCGCGCGGGTGGGCTGCTCACCTATGGTATTCCCGGCTTCAAGCTGGAGAAGGACGTGGTCATGCGTCGCAATGAACAGCTTGAAGCTGGCGGCGTGAACTTCGTGCTGAACTGCGATGTGGACGCAGACATTTTCACATCGATCCGGGCTGAGCACGACGCCGTTATCATCGCCACCGGCGTCTACAAAAGCCGTGATCTTTCAATGCCTAACGGCGAAGCGGAGGGCATTGAGAAAGCGATAGACTTCCTGACTGCATCGAACCGCAAGAGCTTTGGCGATGAGGTCGCAGACTTTGACAGTGGCCGCTTGAATGCCGAGGGCAAGCGGGTTGTCGTCATCGGTGGTGGTGACACGGCGATGGACTGTGTGCGGACGTCGATCCGGCAGGGCGCGACATCTGTCAAATGCCTGTATCGCCGCGACCGTGCGAACATGCCCGGGTCGCAACGCGAGGTGCAGAACGCCGAAGAGGAAGGCGTCGTGTTCGAATGGTTGAGCGCGCCCAAGGGCTTTACCACCGAGGGTGACAAGGTGGCTGGTGTCATGGTGCAAAAGATGCGTCTGGGTGCACCCGATGCCACGGGCCGCCAGGCCCCCGAGGTGATCGAAGGTGCTGACTATGTTGAAGAGGCCGACCTTGTGATCAAGGCGCTGGGCTTTGAACCGGAGGACCTGCCAACACTGTGGGATACTGATGGTCTGGAAGTGAACCGGTGGGGCACGATCAAGGCAGAATACACCACGGGCAAGACCGCTCTGGAGGGTGTGTACGCTGTGGGTGATATCGTGCGCGGGGCATCTTTGGTTGTGTGGGCGATCCGCGATGGCCGTGATTGTGCAGACGCGATCCTTGAGCAGTTCAATGCAACCACGCAGGTGATCGCAGCGGAGTAAACTGCGAAGTTTCGACCCAAAACCGCGAAGTTTGGTATCTCTCAAATCACGCAGTTTCCCGACAGTTTTGGAAAACTGCACATTTTCCGGCTCAAACCGCGCTGTTTTGGATTTGGCCGGAAGCTGAGCAAAAGATGAAGGCAATAAGGCAGCATAGCTGACCCGCATAACCTGGAAGGTTAAGGACGTCTAAAGATGAGCGACATGTTGGATAAAGCGACCGGAGGCTGCCTGTGTGGGGCGGTTCGCTTTGTTGCGCGCAACGTGCCGACCACTTTCGGCGTCTGCCACTGCCCGTCCTGCCGCCGGTGGACCGGATCGGCCCTGTGTGAAGTGAGTATAAAGACCGATGACCTGAGTTGGACCGGCACTGAACACATCGCCACCCGTGCCAGCAGCGATTGGGCGGAGCGGGCGTGGTGCCGGGAATGTGGCACCAACCTGTATTTCCGGCAGACGAAACAGGACAAGTGGTTTGGCGGCACCGATCTGCCATTGGGCATCTTTGATGAGCCGGATGCCTTTACGTTGAGCCACGAGATTTTTGTGGATCACGCCCCGGCTGGCCTGCGTCTGGAGGACAGCGGCCAAAAGCGCCTGACACGTGATGATGTTGTTGCGATCAATCCGACTGTAGGTGCGTCATGAAGCTGCGCGCAGGCATCACCATCGCATTGGCAAGCGTCACCGCTGTCCCTGTTTTGGGGCAACAGGACGCATCGCGTTTCTACCCACCTGCGGGCTGCACCGAGGTTCTGACGGTTCAGAGCCGGGGCTGCGAAGTGACGCATATGTACACATGCGAGGCCGATGCCGAGGGGGAGCAGTGGGGCATCACCTTTGACGCGAACGGGCCAAACAACCTGGGCAAGATCGACTACGAAACCCAGTGGATCGAAAGCTATGAGCTGTTTCCGATGCGACGGTTTGTTCTGGTCGAGCCGCCCGCCGATCCGGCCAACATGACAGAGCTGCTTGAGACGGGCATCGACAGTCTGGATTTCCAGCAGCAGGGACCTGATGGGCTGAACCGTTATGTCGGGTTCGACCGCATTCTGCCGGGTGAAGTGGTGATTGATGGCGAAACGCTGTTGAAGACGCAGTTTTCCATGCGCAGCGAGTTGGCCGACGGCACCGTTTTCGAGTTGGAAGGCAACGAATACATCATTCCGCGTCTGCGCCGTTTCATCAGCGGCAACTACACCCGCACCGACACTGACGAACCCATCTCTTGGGACAATTCACCGATCGACTTTGTGTACCCCGGAGAGCCCGGGTTCTTCACCAAAACGCCGCTATATGAGTGCGAGCCGACGCTGGCGCGTTTCGCAAGCCCGAAGAAAGGAACCGACCAATGACCAAATATGATGCCGACTGGGTCAGCCGTGAGGAAGCCAAGCGCACGTTTATGGCCGAGAATGGTCTGTATTCGGAAGCCGAGGAGCATTCGTCTTGCGGTGTGGGTCTGGTTGTGTCCGTCGATGGCACGAAAAGCCGGGCCGTTGTTGAAAACGGGATCAAGGCGCTGAAAGCCATTTGGCACCGGGGGGCCGTCGATGCCGATGGCAAGACCGGCGACGGCGCGGGCATTCACGTGCAAATCCCCGAAGCGTTTTTCTATGATCAGATTGAACGCACCGGTCACACGCCCAATCGCGATCAGATGGTTGCCGTCGGTCAGGTGTTTCTGCCCCGCACCGACTTTGGCGCGCAGGAAACCTGCCGGACCATCGTGGAAACCGAAGTGCTGCGCATGGGCTATTACATCTATGGCTGGCGCCATGTGCCGGTGAACATCGAATGTCTGGGCGAGAAGGCGAATGCCACCCGGCCCGAGATTGAGCAGATCCTGATTTCAAACTCCAAGGGTGTGGACGAAGAGACGTTTGAGCGTGAGCTGTATGTCATTCGCCGCCGGATCGAGAAGGCCGCTGCTGCTGCGCAGGTGCCGGAGCTTTATATCGCGTCGATGTCGTGCCGGTCGATCATCTACAAGGGCATGATGCTGGCAGAGCAGGTGGCGGAGTTCTATCCCGACCTGCTGGACGAGCGGTTCGAGAGTGCCTTTGCTATCTATCACCAGCGTTATTCCACCAACACCTTCCCTCAGTGGTGGCTGGCGCAGCCGTTCCGCATGTTGGCCCATAACGGTGAGATCAACACGCTGAAGGGCAACCTGAACTGGATGAAATCTCACGAAATCCGCATGGCGTCTGGCGCCTTTGGCGAGATGGCCGAGGACATCAAGCCCATCGTGGCCAGCGGGTCGAGTGACTCGGCGGCGTTGGACGCCGTGTTCGAGATGCTGGTGCGTGCGGGCCGCAATGCGCCCATGGCCAAGACCATGCTGGTGCCCGAATCGTGGTCGAAGCAGGCGGTGGAGCTGCCGCAGGCGTGGCGCGACATGTATTCCTACTGCAACTCGGTGATGGAGCCGTGGGATGGCCCGGCTGCGTTGGCGATGACCGATGGCCGCTGGGTCTGTGCCGGGTTGGACCGGAATGGTCTGCGCCCCATGCGCTATGTTGTGACCAATGACGGGATGGTTATTGCCGGGTCCGAGACCGGGATGGTGCCGCTGGACGAAGCTGGTGTCGTTGAAAAGGGCGCGCTGGGCCCGGGCCAGTTGCTGGCGGTTGATATGGTCGAGGGCAAACTGTTCCACGACACCGAGATCAAGGATCAACTGGCGGCGTCTCAGCCCTTTGGCGAGTGGGTTGGCAAGATCACCGATCTTGAGGCCGCCCTGTCCGGCGTGACCGAGAAGGCGCTGTTCGAGGGTGAGGCATTGCGCCGGCGTCAGATTGCGGCTGGCTATTCGATCGAGGAGCTGGAGAGCATTCTGGCCCCGATGGCCGAGGACGGGAAAGAGGCGCTGGCGTCGATGGGGGATGACACGCCTTCTGCCGTGTTGTCCAAGAAGTACCGCCCGCTGTCGCATTTCTTCCGCCAGAACTTTTCCCAGGTGACGAACCCGCCGATTGATAGCTTGCGCGAATATCGGGTGATGAGCCTGAAAACGCGGTTCGGGAACCTCAAGAACGTACTGGATGAAAGCAGTGCACAGACCGAGATCATCACGCTGGACAGCCCGTTTGTGGGCAATGCGCAGTGGGATGAGCTGATCACGCATCTGAATGCCGATCTGGTCGAAATTGACTGTACGTTTGAGCCCGGACAAGGCGCGCTGAGCGCGGGGTTGGCGCGTATCAGGGCCGAAGCTGAAGATGCCGTGCGGTCGGGTGCGGGGCACATCGTGCTGACCGACCAGCATTCGAATGCGGACAAGGTGGCGATGCCGATGATCCTTGCGACCTCTGCCGTGCATTCGCATCTGACCCGGCAGGGCTTGCGGACCTTCTGCTCGCTCAATGTGCGCAGTGCCGAGTGCATCGATCCGCATTACTTTGCCGTGTTGATTGGCTGTGGTGCAACCGTCGTGAACGCTTACCTCGCCGAAGACTCACTGGCGGACCGCATTGATCGCGGGCTGCTGGACGGCACGCTGACAGAGAACGTGGCGCGCTATCGCAATGCCATCGACCAGGGTCTGCTCAAGATCATGGCGAAGATGGGGATCAGCGTTGTGTCCTCCTATCGCGGTGGTCTGAATTTTGAAGCTGTGGGCTTGTCCCGTGCCATGTGTGCTGAGTTCTTCCCCGGCATGACCAGCCGCATCAGCGGCATCGGTGTGACCGGTATTCAGTCCAAGGTGGAGGACGTTCACGCGCAGGGCTGGACCGGCACCAACGTTCTGCCCATTGGCGGGTTCTACAAGGCGCGGAAATCGGGTGAGACCCACGCCTGGGAAGCGACGTCGATGCACATGATGCAGATGGCGTGTAACCGGGCGTCCTACCAGATGTGGCAGCAGTATTCGGCCAAGATGCGGTCGAACCCGCCGATCCACCTGCGCGACCTGATGGACATCAAGCCGCTGGGCAAGCCTGTGCCGCTGGAAGAGGTGGAGAGCATCACCTCGATCCGCAAGCGTTTTGTCACGCCGGGCATGAGCCTAGGCGCGCTGTCGCCCGAGGCGCATAAGACCCTCAATGTCGCGATGAACCGGATTGGCGCGAAGTCGGACAGTGGCGAGGGCGGAGAAGATCCGGCCCACTTCCACCCCGAACCCAATGGCGACAACCCGTCGGCCAAGATCAAGCAGGTGGCGTCGGGTCGCTTTGGCGTGACCGCCGAGTACCTGAACCAGTGCGAAGAGCTGGAGATCAAGGTGGCACAGGGTGCCAAGCCCGGTGAGGGTGGGCAGTTGCCCGGCATGAAGGTCACGGACCTGATCGCGCGGTTGCGGCACTCGACCAAGGGCGTGACGCTGATTTCGCCCCCGCCACACCACGATATCTATTCGATCGAGGACCTTGCGCAGCTGATCTATGACCTCAAGCAGATCAACCCACGCTGCAAGGTGACGGTGAAGCTGGTGGCGTCCTCGGGCGTTGGGACGATTGCCGCCGGTGTGGCGAAGGCCAAGGCCGACGTGATCCTGATTTCCGGCCACAACGGAGGCACCGGTGCATCGCCTGCGACGTCGATCAAATACGCTGGCCTGCCATGGGAAATGGGCCTGACCGAAGCGCATCAAGTGCTGGCCATGAACAACCTGCGGGATCGCGTGACCTTGCGGACCGATGGCGGTCTGCGCACGGGTCGTGACATTGTCATGGCGGCGATGCTGGGGGCCGAGGAATACGGCATTGGCACCGCGGCGCTGATCGCGATGGGCTGTATCATGGTGCGTCAGTGCCAGTCGAACACCTGCCCCGTGGGCGTGTGTACGCAGGACGAAAGCCTGCGCGCGAAGTTCACCGGGAACGCGGACAAGGTGGTGAACCTGATCACCTTCTACGCTCAGGAGGTGCGCGAGCTGCTGGCCGAAATCGGCGCGCGCAGCTTGGACGAGGTGATTGGCCGGGCGGACCTGCTGGCGCAGGTGTCGCGTGGGTCGGCCCATCTGGATGATCTGGACCTGAACCCCATGCTGATCTCGGTCGATGGGGCGGCGGACATCGTTTATGACCGCGATCGCGAACGGAACGCGGTGCCCGACACACTGGACGCACAGATCGTGCGCGATGCGGCGCGGTTCCTTGAGGACGGTGAGAAGATGCAACTGCAATATGCGGTGCAGAACACCCACCGGACCGTGGGCACCCGCACATCCAGCCACATCGTGCGCAAGTTCGGAATGCGCAACACGCTGCAACCCGACCACCTGACCGTGAAGCTGACCGGATCGGCGGGACAGTCCCTTGGCGCCTTTGCAGCACCGGGGCTGAAGCTGGAAGTGTCGGGGGACGCGAACGACTATGTGGGCAAGGGCCTGTCGGGCGGCACCATCGTGGTGCGTCCGCCCATGGCATCGCCCATCGTGGCTGCGGACAACACGATCATCGGTAACACCGTTCTGTATGGTGCCACAGATGGTTACCTGTTTGCGGCGGGTCGCGCAGGCGAACGGTTCGCCGTGCGCAACTCGGGCGCCAAGGTGGTGATCGAGGGCTGCGGATCGAACGGGTGCGAATACATGACCGGCGGCATCGCCGTCATTCTGGGTGAGATCGGGGCCAACTTTGGTGCGGGTATGACCGGCGGCATGGCCTATCTGTATGATCCGGAGGGCAAGTCACAGGCGCTGATGAACATGGAAACGCTGGTGACCTGCCCGGTGACCGTGGACCATTGGAAGGCGCAGCTTGAAGCGTTGCTGGAACGTCATCTGGAGGAAACAGGCAGCGCCAAGGCGGCCACCCTCCTGCAGCACTGGGATGTTGAGCAGCACAATTTCCTTCAGATCTGTCCGAAGGAGATGCTGGGCAAGCTCGAACACCCGATCAGCCTGGAAGAGGCGGCCATTCCGGCGGAATAAACTTCATAAAATGAATCACTTAGCGGCACACAGTCTTGTTGGTCGCTAAGTCATTGATTCTTTACCAGATATATATAGAATCCTTGTATGAAGTTTCAGGTTGATAGAAAGAAGCTAGAGCTAATAGTTCACACCATTATTGATGAGTGTGAACCCGTTGAACTTGGACAAGTGAAGCTTCACAAATGCTTGTATTATGCAGACATGCTTTCATATCTGAATAGTGGTCGGCCGCTAACTGGGGCAACGTATAAAAAGCGTCCCTTTGGTCCGACTTGCGAGCAATTGTTGGAAACTGTGGATCGGCTTGTCGACAGTAAAAAAATCACCTGTACTTCGACTAACTACTATGGATACCGAAAAAGCGAATATACTAGCTTAGAGACACCGAATTCTAAGGCGCTGAATGCAAATGAAAGCCAACTAATTTCTAGAACAATCCAGTTTGTTTGTCGTAACCACACTGCTTCATCGATTAGTGAGTTTTCGCACGATATTGTGTGGCACAGTGTGGAAATGGGACAGCATATAGACTATGCTCTAGCGATAAACATGATTCCGGTGTCTGACAGACCGGAACACGAAATTTGGGCAGATCGGGCTATTCAAGAAATTGCTTCTGAAAGAAGACCTAGAAAACCATCGACCTTGGAGGGTCGTACAGGAGGTACTCTACGAGCGCGCATGGCTTCGCGCAATTGATAGCGGTGAGTTTGATAAGTGCATCCTTTTTGATATTCTGGAAGCGTTGGAAAAAGCGCTGGAGTTCAATCCAAAGATTTACGGAAGTAGGCACGCTGTAATTGATGGACGTGAATTTTGGCTTCGCGCAATAGATCGGGCAGGCATCGTTCCTATGCACCGAGTACTCTATGAAGTTGTTGAAGACCAAAGAACCGTAATACTTTGGAATGCATCAATTTCGTGAATCAACCATCCTAGCCGCCTGTTCCTTGCTGCCCAGATGCGTGTTTTCAGCAAGGATGTCCGCGACCCGCGTGGGCATTGTCCCCAACTTGTTTGCAATGACGTGGTTGGCATCGCCAGACCATTTCAGCACCCAGACAAGGGCTGCGTCGGCTGCGTTGAGCACGCGGTATTGTTGTGCAATGGCCCCCGGGCGGGCCTCGGTTGTTGGTTCGATCATCTCCTATCTCCGTGCAGGGTTGAGTGCCTCCACCACGGCAAAAATAGCAGACATCGTTAACGCGCCTTAGTGATTAACGCTTTGTAATTAAGTTTAATTTTTGATGAATTGATGAACGAAGTCTTGCGGTCTGGTCTTCGCATGCGCCTGCCATATCTTACACCCATGCGATTGCTTGTTCTTGTTTTTTGGATGTTGGCCGGTGCGGTATCGGCAGAGCCTTTGCGGGTGCTGGCCATCGGGGACAGCATATTGGCCTGGCACAAGTGGACCGGGCGGGACATTCCGTCTGTCATGGGCGACAGGCTGAATGCACAGGTTCAAAACAGTGCGGTGGCGGGTGCGCGTTTTTCCAACGACTCGTCTTTTGGCCGTGCTACGGGCTTTGATGTGCGTGCGCAGTACCGGGCGGGGGCTTGGGATGTGATCCTGATCAATGGCGGGGCCAATGATTTCCTGAGCGATTGCAGGTGCAGTGCCTGTGACGCTGTTCTGGATGGTTTGATTGCGCCGGATCTGACGGGCGAGGTGCCGGCCTTTCTGGCCCGTCTGCGACAGAGCGGGGCGCGGGTGATCTGGATGGGCTATTATGCCAGTCCCCGATCAGGCCCTTTTGTTGGCTGCCGTCCCTATCTGGTGGAATATGACGCCCGCCTTGCCCGGCTGGCTGATGCGACCCCGGGCCTGCGTTTCGTGGACAGCGAAGACGTGATGGACCCGTCCGTTCGGTCGCAATATGCCTTTGACGGCATCCACCCTTCCCCATCAGGAGCGCGTCGTATTGGCACCTATCTTGCCCAATCTCTGGCGCGATAGTTCACTTGGCATGTTCTGCGTTCTATAGCTGGGCGCATGGCAAGAAAGAGCAGTAAACGCACATCAAAAGCCAAGGTGAAGCGTCGGTTTCGGCCGGGCCGCTGGCTGTTTCGGTGGACATTGCGCGGGGTGAGCGTGGTGTTTCTGGTGGCCGTTGTGGCGGCTCTGCTGTGGTCTGTCATCAACCCGCCCACGACCCTTTACATGATGCAGGAGTCCCGCCGTTTGGGCGGTGTCGACCATGAGTGGGTCCCGATGGAGGAGATCGCCCCGATCATGGCGCGGGCGGCTGTGGCCGCCGAGGACGCCAATTTTTGTCTGCATTGGGGGCTGGACGTGGTTGCCATTCGCCGCGCCATTGATGCGGGGGCCAGCCGGGGTGCGTCCACCATCAGCCAGCAGGTCGTGAAGAACGTGTACCTGTGGCATGGCCGATCCTGGGTGCGGAAGGTGATGGAGGCCGCCATGACTCCGCTGGTCGAGGCGTTGTGGTCAAAGCGGCGGATTCTTGAGGTCTATCTGAACGTAGCGGAGTTCGATGAGGGTGTTTTTGGCATCGAAGCTGCCGCGCGTCATTACTTTGGTGTGGGGCCGGATGCGTTGACGAATGTGCAGGCCGCCCGTCTGGCCGCGATCCTGCCGAATCCCAAGGGTCGGTCGGCCAGTCAGCCGTCGTCTTTCGTGCGCAAACGGGCCGGTCAGATCCTGGATGGGGCGGCCACGATCCGCGCGGATGGCCGTGCGCGGTGTTTCCAGAGTTGAAAATCGTGGGCCAGCCGTGCATGGATGCCAGACGTTTGACCAAACCGGATTGACCATGGCCCGCCTGTTCCACGTTCCCCTGTCCCCGTTCTGCCGTAAGGTGCGTCTGAGCCTTGCCGAGAAGAAGATCGAGGTTGAGCTGGTCGAGGAACGCTATTGGGAGGCGGACCCGGATTTCCTGCGCCGTAACCCCGCCGCAAAAGTGCCGGTCCTGCGTTTGGATGGCGTGATGATGAGCGAGAGTGCGGCCATCTGCGAATATATCGAGGAGACGCGGCCCGAACCGTCGCTCATGCCATCGGATCCGGCGGCCAAGCTGGAGGTGCGTCGGCTGGTGGGGTGGTTCGATGACAAGTTTCACCACGAAGTGACGTCGAAGCTGCTCTATGAGCGGGTGAACAAGAAGGTCATGGGCCAGGGCTTTCCCGACAGTCGCAACGTCAAGGACGGGGCAAAGGCGATCAAGTATCACCTCGACTACATGACATGGTTGCTGGACCATCGGCGCTGGTTGGCGGGGGATGTGATGACGCTGGCCGATTTTGCAGCGGCTGCGCATTTGTCTGCTTTGGACTATATTTCGGACGTGGATTGGAACCGTTCGGAGGTGGTCAAGGATTGGTATGCCAAGATCAAGTCGCGCCCTGCGTTTCGGAGTATCCTGGCTGATCAGGTGCCGGGGTTCCCGCCACCGCGGCATTATAATGATCTGGATTTCTGATCTTTTGCGTCGGACCGGGGGCCAGCCCCCGGACCCCCGGGATTTTTTTGAAACAGGGAAGAGATGGACCTGAAGGAGCGGGTCATAGGGCGCGCTCTGGAAGAGGGCTTTGTGATGGCGCGTGTGTGCCGACCGGATGCTGTGCCGGAGGTCGCAGGGCGGCTTGAGACTTTTGTCGAGGCAGGGCGGCACGGGCAGATGGGCTGGATGGCCGAGCGGATGCATTGGCGTGGCAACCCGGCGGCGCTGTGGCCCGAGGCGCGATCGGTCATCATGCTGGCCGAAAGCTACGCGCCGGAGCATGATCCTTTGGCCGTGTTGGAGCGGCCCGATCTGGGGGCTGTGTCCGTCTATGCGCAGGGGCGGGATTATCATGACATCGTCAAAAAACGCCTGAAGCGGTTGGCGCGCTGGCTGATTGCAGAAGCGGGCGGCGAAGTGAAGGTGTTTGTCGATACGGCCCCGGTGCCTGAGAAGGCTTTGGGACAGGCGGCAGGGTTGGGTTGGCAAGGCAAACACACCAATCTTGTCAGTCGGGAGTGGGGCAGCTGGGCCTTTTTAGGGTCTGTTTTTACCACTTTGGAGTTGGATGCAGATTCCCCCGAAATCGATCATTGTGGGTCGTGCCGGGCCTGTCTGGATATCTGTCCGACAAACGCCTTTCCCGGCCCCTATCAACTGGATGCGCGGCGCTGCATTTCGTACCTGACGATCGAGCACAAGGGCCCTGTGGACGAAGAGTTGCGCCCAGGGCTTGGCAACCGGATTTATGGCTGTGATGATTGTCTGGCCGTGTGCCCATGGAACAAGTTTGCGGTTGAGGCCAGCGATATGCGGTATCTGGGTGCCGTCGGTGCACCGCCCCTGGCGGAGTTAGCGGCGCTGGACGATGCGGGCTTTCGCGCGTGGTTCTCGGGCTCTCCGATCAAGCGGATCGGGCGGGACCGGTTCGTGCGCAATGTGGCCTATGCCATCGGCAATTCGGGGCGTGCGGACCTGTTGCCCGCTGTGCAGGCGCTTGTGGACGACCCGGATGCAGCGGTGGCCGACGCGGCGCGCTGGGCTGTGACGCAATTGAGCGCGACGGGTCGCGAACAGGCGCTGTAGGGCTGCACGAAAACGGGGAGCGAGCATGGCCATTTTGCTGGGTGTGGATACGGGTGGCACCTATACCGATGCAGTTCTGATGCAGGATGAGGCACGGGTTCTGGCCCGCGCCAAAGCGCTGACCACGCGCCATGATCTTGCCGTTGGCGTCGGTCGTGCTGTGCGCACCGTTCTGGACGAGGCGCGCGTTGATCCGGCAGAGGTTGGGATGGCATCCCTGTCCACCACCCTTGCCACCAATGCCCTGGTTGAAGGGCAGGGGGGACGCGTTGCGCTGATCTATATCGGGTTTCGGGAACAGGATCTGGAGGCGCAGGGTCTGGCCGATGCGCTGGGGGGCGATCCGGTTTGTGTTTTGGCCGGGGGACACAAGCACGACGGGTCAGAAGCGGCATCTTTGGATGAAGCGGCCCTTTTGACCTTTTTAGACACACATAAACGCGATGTGAGCGGGTTTGCCGTGGCAGGGCAGTTTGCCACTCGTAACCCGGCCCATGAAGTGCGGGTCATGGAACTGGTACGTGATGTGGCCGGGCGGCCCGTATCTGCGTCGCACCAATTGTCAGCAAAGCTGGGTGGGCCGAAACGGGCGTTGACCGCTGTTTTGAATGCGCGACTGATCGGGATGATTGATGCGCTGATTGGACGGGCCGAGGCCGAGTTGCGCGATATCGGTATCCGCGCGCCGATGATGGTGGTGCGGGGTGACGGGGCGCTGATGTCATCCGCGCAGGCGCGGACGCGGCCCATCGAGACGATCCTGAGCGGTCCGGCAGCGTCCATCGTAGGCGCGCGTTGGCTGACCGGAGCCGATCATGCCTTGGTCAGCGATATTGGCGGGACGACCACCGATGTGGCCGTGTTGCGGGGTGGTCGGCCCGTGATTGATCCGAATGGCGCGCGGGTTGGTCCGCATCGCACCATGGTTGAGGCAGTCGCCATGCGCACAAGCGGCTTGGGCGGCGACAGTAAGGTGCATTTCGTGGCGGAAGGTTTGCGCGGCGGTGTCACCCTTGGGCCGCGCCGGGTGTTGCCCGTGTCCTTACTGGCGCAGGAGACGCCGGACGTGGTGTTGCCGCTGCTTGAGGCGCAGATGCGCAGCACCACGCCGGGGGAACATGATGGGCGTTTTGTGCGCGCGGTGCCGGGTGTGCAGGCGGATGGTTTGCCGACGCGGGATGCCGATCTGTTGGCGCGCATTGGTGAAGATGTGCGTGGGCTGGGTGATGTTTTGCGCACGCGGATGGAGCATGGGGCGCTCAAACGTCTTGTGGGGCGTGGGCTGGTGCAAGTGGCCGGCCTGACGCCATCAGATGCGAGCCATGTGCTGGGTCGCTTGGACGCGTGGGATGCTGAGGCGGCACAGATGGCGTGTGTTCTGTTTGGCCGCCGTCGTACCGGGGCTGGTGAGCGGTTGGCTGACACGGCGGAACAGCTTGCACAGATGGTTGTGGATCAGTTGACCCATCAGACCAGCGTTGCGTTGCTGGAGGCCGCCCTGGCCGAGGACGGGATGGATGAGGGCTTGGCCACCCATGTGTTGATGCAGCGGGGTTTGTCCGGCGCGACAGGTCTGGTGCGGGTGTCGACCGGGTTGGATGTACCCGTGGTTGGATTGGGTGCGTCGGCACGGGCGTATTACCCTGCGGTGGGTGCGCGATTGGGGTGCGACATGCAGCTGCCCGAGGATGGCGGTGTGGCCAATGCGATTGGCGCCGTTGTGGGCCGTGTGACCGTGCGTCGGACGGGGACGGTGACTTCGCCCTCGGAGGGATTGTTCCGGGTGCATTTACCCTCGGGGCCCGAGGATTTTGCTGCGTCAGAGCCTGCATTGGCCCGGTTAGAGACTGTTTTGAGTGAAGATGCGCGTGCAGCGGCATTGGCCGCTGGCGCATCTGATATTGAGCTACGGGTCGCGCGGGATATACGCACGGCCCAAGCCGAAGCCCGCGAGGTGTTTGTCGAGGCAGAGCTGGTGACCGAGGCCACAGGGCGACCGGGTATCGCCCTGTAGCTGCGTTTACTCGGCTGCGCGTTTCGGCAGGATCCAATTGGGACGTGCGAAATGGCAGGTGTAGCCGTTGGGGATGCGTTCGAGGTAGTCTTGGTGTTCCGGCTCGGCCTCCCAGAAGTCGCTGACCGGCTCAACTTCGGTCACCACTTTGCCGGGCCAGATTCCTGAGGCTTCCACGTCTGCGATCGTATCCAGTGCCACCTGTTTCTGGGCATCATCCACGTAGTAGATGGCCGAGCGGTAGCTGAGGCCCACATCGTTGCCCTGCCGGTTCGGCGTGGTGGGGTCGTGGATCTGGAAGAAAAACTCGAGCAGGTCGCGGAACGAGATGATGGCGGGGTCAAAGATGATCTCGATTCCTTCGGCGTGGGTGCCGTGGTTGCGATAGGTTGCGTTGGGGGCATCACCGCCGGTGTAGCCGACGCGTGTGGATTTCACGCCGGGTTTCTTGCGGATCAGGTCCTGCATGCCCCAGAAGCATCCGCCTGCCAGTACTGCGCGTTGGTCGTTCATGCGACATCCTCCACTTGGTTCAGGTAGGCACCATAGCCTTCTGCCTCCATATCGTCACGGTGGACAAAGCGGAGTGAAGCGGAATTGATGCAGTAGCGCAGGCCGCCGCGGTCGCGGGGACCGTCGGGAAAGACGTGGCCGAGGTGGCTATCGCCGTGTTTCGAGCGCACCTCTGTCCGGATCATGCCGTGGCTGGAGTCGTGGTGTTCGGTGACGTTTTCGATGGGTTTGGTGAACGAGGGCCAGCCGCAGCCGCTTTCGTACTTGTCCGACGATGCAAAGAGCGGTTCGCCCGACACGATATCGACGTAGATACCGGGTTCCTTGTTGTTGAGCAGTTTGCCAGTGCCGGGGCGTTCCGTCCCGCTTTCCTGGGTGACGTGGTACTCTTCGGGCGAGAGGGTGGCGATGACGTCAGGGTTCTTCATGTAGGTGGTCATGTTCAAATTTTCCGTTCTGCGTTGCCCTATACTTGGGGCCGTGGCCGGAAATTGAAAGAGCATGACAGATGATCGCAGTGGGCTAACTATGATGTGATGCGAAAGAGATGTGTCCGATGCGCGTATTGTTTTTTGGTCTGTTTTTGGCGTTCGCAGGTCTGGCGACGGCGGATGTCCGGGATGCGCAGTTCGAGTCGATTGACGGCGGTGTACTGAACCTGTCCGACTGGGAAGGTCAGCCAATTCTTGTCGTCAACACCGCGTCGCAATGTGCGTTCACAGGCCAATATGAAGCACTGCAAGACCTCTATGACACCTATCGCGATGATGGTCTGATCGTATTGGCTGTGCCATCGAACGATTTCCGACAAGAGCTGGACAGTGCTGACGAGGTCCGCGCCTTTTGCGAAATAACCTTTGGTCTAGATTTGCCGATGGCAGACATAACACGGATCAAAGGCCCAAGCGCCCATCCGTTTTACAGGGCGCTCAAGGCAGAAGCGGGATTTGTCCCGGCCTGGAACTTCAACAAAGTTCTGATCAGTACGGATGGTGCCGTAGCCGGGACATGGGGCTCACGCACGACCCCGATTGCGGCCGCTATTCGGCGCGCGATCGAGGCAGAGCTGTTTCGTGAGTGAATTTAACGGGTTGTCGAGGTCGTCGAGGAGGTTGTTGTCGACGAAGTCGTGGTTCCGTCACTGCCATCAGAGCTTAGTGCGATGATCGCAATTCCAACACCAACAACAGCCGCCGTTGCAGCCGGTGTAAGCTCACCTCCGAAAAGCTGACCCTCGGTTGGAGCGGTTTCGGTATTTGCCGCAGGGCCAGGAGGTGGCGCGTCTTGGGCAACAGCTGGCACGATGGCAAGTGCAGTTGTCAAAGCAGTCGCAGCTACGAGTGTGCGAATCATTGTTTGGAAACCTTTCCATTGAGAACTTAGGCACACACGTTTCGAGCAAGTGATACCTAGTCTCAAGGGAGGTGTCTGGCATCGTCAAAAACCGGAATACACTCGCCACTTTTCCCGTGCAGAGCTTGCAAAACATCGCGCACGGCAAGAATTTCTCGAAGTTGATGGACGCTGGTCCGGTTCGTTTGATCAAGTTCTTGGCAGGTGAAAAAGAAAGGGCCTGCCGAAGCAAGCCCTTCACAAATCTCTTTTTTGATGAGATTTCTTAGTTGTCGGTTGTGGACGAGGAGGAAGAGTCCCCGGCTGCAATCGCCAAAGTAGCTGCAAGAAGGCCAGCAGTTGCAACTGGTGTCAGTGCAATAGCTCCTGCTTCGCCTTGGCCAGCTTGGATTTCAGCGCCTTGACCACCGGAAACGGTTGTGTTCAGCGGAACGCCCTGCGCCAGAGCAACGGTCGAAGTTGCTGCCAATACAGCGGCTGTGGAAATCAGTTTGAATGCTTTGGTCATGTTATGACTCCTATGACGACTGCAAATTAGTTAGGTCAGTTTCTGTGAAAACACAATCAGCAATAGGGCTTGAATATTCAACCTGATAAATTTGTGCTGCGTTGCCGCAACATGATCATTTTTTCAGCAGCCTCGTACGAATGTATCCCAGGTCAGGCCCGGACCATTGTCGGGTTTGCCACACGGTCGAATCTCGTCTGTCGACCCAGTAATCAAAGGCAACAACGCCTTTCCATCCGGTGCAGTTCTCTTGCAGATGAACAACGGGAAAGGATTTCCCCACGATTTCTAGGGTTTCATCGGCCACCTTGCGCATCTCACATTGCAAAGAAATCTCATCAATGCCGTTGTTGCCGTTCTTGATGTACAGCGTGTGATCCCCAGAAATCGGCGTGCGTTTCTGTATGGCTTGGACGGCTGGGTCTGCGTCGACCGATCCTATGTCAAAGCCAATGCCACGCGTTGCGGCAATCACGCCTTTGCGTAATGTTACCTGGGCATCGTTCGCGCTGCGCCATGTCCGTACGAGTCCGGGCCCTGAATCCTGGCGTTCTGAAAACGGAATCAAGAATGCGGTTGCGTCGCGGTTTTCAATTGTCACTTCCAGAGAAGGGACAGTCAGGCTGTCAATTAGAGCAGGGGTCAGAGTGGGCAACTCTGCCGGGGCCGTACGGGATGCACGGAATGCATCGTACAGGCTTTTGAACTTGGTGGCCTGATCGGTTTGTGTATCTGTGCCACCCGAACATCCGGCAACAAGCATTGCGGTCCCGAGTGCCAGTGATGTTAGTCGCTTCATCATTCCCAAACCCTTCCCCAATCCGCGTTCAGATCAGTGGCATGCCCATCGCGGATTTGTCCGTACAAACGACCGGGAACGCCAAGGCGTGCACCGCCATCGCGTTGGATGGGCCGAATGGTTGTACCGACGGTTTGACGGCTTGGTTTTCCGGTAAACCAGCTTGTCGGTATGGTAATGGTGATCCCCTTGTCAAAAGAGCCTTCGCCGAACTCTTCCGAACTGACATCGGTCAGCGTGAAGAATCCGCCAAGACGCCACCCGTTCGCGAACTGGCGCTCAAGCGTAAAGGTCGCCCCAACATCTCCGGCAAGGTATCGACCGACGTCCATCTGTCCGTAGTAGCCACCGCCGAAATCGTAGTACGCCGACACATGACCTGTCGCGACATCGTAGTCCTGAAAGCCGAAGCGCTGGTCAAAATCCCGCTGTTTCGCATAGTTTGCTTCGATTCCGATACCAAGGCGGCTCGTCGCGGGTTTCCACAACACCTCTGCCGAAACACCTCCAAAGAACTGTTCAAGGTAGCCTGCGGTTACGCGAGCGTACGTGTTTTTGCCCGGTTTCCATTGCTTGGAGATGAACAGGTTTTCCATCGTTGTGTCTGCAGCTTGAGCATACAGTACTGCGTCTGTGCGAACGCGCGGAAGCACCGAGTTTGACAACCGTCCATCTTCGACGTCACCAGCCAACCTGTGACGGATTTCACCGCTGAGTGTCCAACCGGGCGCAAAGCGATATTGTGCACCGGCTGAAATGCCGCCGTCCAACCGGATGGGCCGGTCGGGGTCAAAGTAGCTGGGGCGGATAAACGGGCCGACCGAGTAGCTGAAGCGCGGATAGGCCAAGGTGCCGTCGACCGCGCCCGCCGTAGGTCTCGGGTCCGCGTCAGAAATTTCTGACTTTGCCAAGAGGGTGTTCGCCGCATCAGGCCGGAACTCCAGCGTCTCCAAGTCCCGGCGGTTCACTGTGACCTTCGAAATCGGCAGTCCTTCGTTGACCAATACGATGTCGAAGATTTCCACCGAGGGCGGCAGTTGCCGCGCCAACGCACGTCCGGTGCGGCCAACGACGATGGCCAGGTTGTCGAACTGGATGCTCGAAACTCTCGCTTCGGCTCTGTTGGCAGTAACAGTGAGGCTTTCCAGACGAATTCCGTCTTCTGTCAATTCCGGTTCGACCACGTCCCGGATGAAGACCGACGAACTTGTCGAGCCGGCCCAAGCTGTATCGTAGGCTTCGGGGCTGGCACTGCGTGTGGGCCGCACGATGATGGGGCGTGGGCCTGCAACCGTAAACGGTGTTGCAGGACGTTTAGGGTTGAACTGCAGCTGGGCGTTGATCCCGATTTCGGATCCATAAAGGTAGTACGCACCGACCCGCAATGCATTGGTCCATTGATATTCGACACCGAGGTTTACCCGGGAATCGCGGTCAAACACTCCGCGGGATGTTTCCGGCTCGTAGGCATCTGACGAGTACTCAAGCTTGAAACCGAGACGGTCATTATACTGCCATTCAATCCCGCCAAAGGGTGATACTGGCCCGCGGAACCACTGATCCGTTGCAAGATCACCGCCTGTATCGCCCGGTGTGAAGGTCGGGCGCGTATCACCAATCAACGTGCCGATTGATCCAGAGGACCCAAGGCGTCCCCAGCCCAACCCTGCCGTCACCTTGACCTCGCCCGGCAACCGGAAAGGGCGCGTGAAATTCTTGGTTGCAACAAGATACTCGCTGGCGTAAATGCCCGTCCCCGCAAAATCCTGCAGACCGACACTGACAGCCGGGCGGTAGCGCCCTTCCCTGAACAGAAGATACCGGACATCGAAGCTTCTGTCGCGATAGGTTTCGAACCCGTCAGAGTTCCAATCCCGAATGCCGATGTATCGGAAACTGGCTGAAATGCGTGGCGCCAGCTGGAAAGTCAGGGTCGTGCGTGTTTGCCCCCCGAAATGCGACACGCCAAGGGCCAGTTGCCCGTCAGGCAGCGGCTCGGCTGATGGCGTATCAATCAAACCCGGTACACCATAGAAGTTCAGGCTTGGTGATGATGTGACCACCTTGGGTTTCTGCGTGTTCGCGTTTTGGGCGTGTGCCATCGGCGCGATCAATCCGATGGTGAGGCTGCCAATACTGGCCAAAACAAGCGATCTAATCCGCTGAGGCATAGGTTTCACTGTCCGGTCTTTTATGTGTTAGCGCCTTAAAACATGGGCGCATTGGTTAAACAATGTCGTGGAAAGTCGCGCCTCAAACTTGCGATGAAGCGCGGCATTCAGGATACAGGCGTGACAACTTCGCGGTTGGTTTCCATTGCATCTTTGGAGTTTTGATATCCCTCGACCCATCGTTTGACGGTGGCGCGGGCTTCTTCCTCATCGCTTGATGCCAATGCCTGACGAAGTGAGCGCATGGCGGAGGCCACTTCAATCTCGCTCAGACAGTCCTCGACGGTGAAGAAGATTTTCTTGTGACCTGTACCGATCCGCGTGCCACTCAGTGTCAACTCTTCCGTCATTTTCTCGCCCGGCCGGAGCCCCGTGAACTCAATCTCGATATCTCCATCAGGGTGGTCTGCGTCACGCACTGTGAACCCTGCGCTTTCAATGACTTGACGGGCAAGTTGTTCAATGCGGACAGGTTTTCCCATATCCAAAACGAACACTTCACCACCCTTGGCCATGGAAGCCGCCCGCAGAACCAGATTAACTGCCTCATGCACCGTCATGAAGTACCGGGACACGTCCTGGTGTGTGACGGTCAAAGGACCGCCGCGACGCAGTTGTTCCTGAAAAAGCGGCACAACGGACCCGGATGAGCCCAACACGTTCCCGAAACGCACGATCGAGAACTTCAAACCGTTTGGCGTCGCGATGCGTTGAGCGATGTCTTGTACCACCAACTCGGCCAGACGTTTGGAAGCGCCCATCATGTTTGTAGGACGAACGGCTTTGTCCGACGAAATAAGCATGAACCGCTCAACGCCTGCTGCGGCGGCCTCGCTGACCAGGGTTTGCGTGCCCAAGGCATTGTTGGCCAGCCCGGCAAGTGGATTGAATTCAACAAGAGGTACATGCTTGTAGGCAGCTGCATGCAGCACAACCTGGATGTCATGGTCCTTCAACACACCGCGGACCTGACGTGCGTCCGTGACGGATCCCAAGAGCGGGACAATTTCAATGTTGCTGCCTTCGGCCAGCTGGGTCAGCTCCTGATGAATCTGATACAGTGCAAGTTCACTCAGCTCATACAGAACGATCTTCTGCGGGCGGTATTCCAGTACCTGGCGGCTGAGTTCCGAGCCAATCGATCCGCCCGCGCCCGAGATTAGGACGCGTCGATCGGCATAGGCTTCGTCGCCACCATCTTGAGCTGCCATGACTTCATCGCGGCCAAGGAAGTTCCGTGGATTGATGGGGGTCAGTTTCTCGATCAGCGCTTCTTCACCGATCAACTGGGAGAACGATGGAAGCGTTTGCACTTCCAGGCCCATCTTCTGCAGGCGTCTGGCGATCTGCATCTGTTTGGGATGACTTTGCGATGGGATGGCCAGAAGCACGCGATCGATTTTCTTTTCGGAAACGATTTCTGCAATCCGAACAGGGCTGTAGACGGGCAGCCGCAGCACGTTCACGCCGTGAAGCGCCTGATTATCATCAACGAAAGCAACAGGTTCGATGAGTTCATGACTGCGAAGGGCAGAGACAAGCTGCATTCCAGTCGTGCCCGCACCATAGATTAGCACCCGACACCGGTTTGCGCCGCTGCGGTAGATGGCAAGTACCACTTGCAAAAGGATCGCACGGCTCATGATCGAGAAGACAAAGAATGAAATGCCGAAGGTGATCTGTGTCGACATCGGTAGCGGCATATTGGCCGCTGTCGTCAGCAAAATCGACGTCATGGTCAAAAGTGCGGCGAAGACGCCCGTCCGTCCAATTGAAGCGGCTTCATATTCGTTCAGTGTGGTCGAGCAGATGCCAAGCCAAAGCGACAGGCCAGCCGCCACGATCAAAAGGTATGGCAGAATGGGCAGATAGGCTTGGAAATTTGCGAGCGCCGTCTGTCCGGATAAGTTGAGACTGAAAGCGAATACCAATGCTGCGGGAATGAGGATCGTGTCGATAACGATCAGAATATTTCGTTTCTGCGTGCGCGACAGCAGCTTCAGCAGATCCAGCATTTTGCCCCCTTAGTCGGTCGCTTTGCCAAGCTGCCAACAGCGCTAACACGAACAATTCCCGAGATCGTGCAACTATTTTGCAGATGCAGAAAAGCTGCCCAGTTCCCGGCGGAAAAGCGCCCAAAACGCTTACAATTTAACCGTTCAGACGCACTAATTGCACATAATGCGGGATGAAACAACGATTTGCGTGCGTTAGCGGCCGCGTCGAAAGAGGTTGCCAATGGTTTGAAAGACCAAGTCAAAGTCGTAACAGGTGGTCTGATTCTTCTGATAAATGAGGTCGAGGCGCGCTTTGCGTGGTACACAAATGCGGCAATAAGTGCTGTCCGTTTCTTCTGGCGTGCTGCACCGCGCCAAAAGTCGGTCCTCGTGTTTGTGAAAACGGATTGTGGCCAAACCGGTGACACCTGGTCGTGATTTCAATACGTTACCGTATACTTCCGGGAACCTTTCGACATATTCGCGCAATGGCGGACGCGGTCCGACAAAGGACAGATCGCCCTTCAGAATGTTCCAAAGCTGT
Organism: Tateyamaria omphalii; assembly: GCF_014651375.1. Lineage (GTDB taxonomy): Bacteria > Pseudomonadota > Alphaproteobacteria > Rhodobacterales > Rhodobacteraceae > Tateyamaria > Tateyamaria omphalii. The sequence continues at coordinate 206,565 of NZ_BMWT01000001.1, read as the reverse complement.
GGAAATTCATCCAGCCGCTTGGCCCGTAGCTTGGCACCAAACGGGGTGATCCGTGTCTGTTTGTGACCTCCGGAAACGCCCTGATCATTGGTGTCGATGGTCATGGTGCGGAATTTCCACAGTCCAAAACTTTCTGTTGGCGACTTCATCCGTTCGGCCACATAGAACAGGGGCCTGCCTTGTTTTCGCCAGACAAGCCAGATCAGGTACAGGATGATCGGGCCCAGGATGATCACCAGGAGGCTGGCAAAGAACAGGTCGAAGATGCGCTTGCGCCATGTCATGTGTGTGTTCCTTGCATCCAGTCCGCCACGATCCCGTTGGCCGTGCTGTCAGAGTCAGTGAATGATGTGAACCGTTCAAGCGCGGCAGTGTCCAGATGTACGCTTGCAATCGCGCGGTCTGTTGCCGGTCGCGGCGTCCATTCCAGCGCAGCGGCGTCCAGAAGATCGCCCATATGTACGGTGTTTGGTGTTGCGATGTTCAACACTTGTGGCAGATCGTTGCTGTGCGCGAGTGTGTTCAGCACCTCTGCCAACTTCCCCGGGCCGATGTAGCTTCGGACCGGTGTTGAGCCATCAGGGAACTGATCCAATTGAAAGCCGGGCTGCCATCCCCCCAGGATCGCGTCTGCTCCGGCCACGTTGCCCAACCGCAGCGATGTGCTTGGGTTGGGGTGCTGTGCCGCCATCCGCTCCATCTCGAGCTTGGATATGCCGTATTGGCTTTGCGCTGAGGTTGCACCATTTTCGCTCAGCAACCCCTGCAAAGCGCCGTAGACAGCGGCGGATGAAAACAGAAAGACATGTGCGCCGTGCGCAGCGTCCAGTGTCTGGCGAGCCAGCGTTGTGTTCAATTCCATCGGGGCGTTGGACCCGTGCGTGACGCCTGCAAGGCAAAAGACCGCATCTGCCCCGCTGAGCGCACGTGCCAATGCGTCAGGGTCAGCGATGTCGACATCGGAGCGGGTTGTCCAGGTGGCAGCGCCCGGCCAGCGCGGTTTGAGCAACTGGCCCAGTTTGCCGCCTGCGCCAAGCATTACGATCCGCATCGCCTAACCCATCGTGATCTGCTTGTCCGCCGGGACCAGCGCGTTGATCTGGCGTATATGTTCCGGCAGGCAGATGGTTTTGAAATCATACGTATCGATCACGTGCTGTCGCGCAGCCGGACCCAGATGGGCATAGTCGACCGGCTTTGCCAGCACATCCGCCACTTGCGCGGCAATGGCGTCGGGATCGAAGAAATCGACAAGCAGGCCGGTCTTGCCGTGTTCCATCGCTTCGCGCACCGGGGCCACATCGCTGGCCACAATCGTTGCCTCCATCGACATGCTTTCCAGTAGGGACCATGACAGCACGAAAGGCATCGAGAGGTAGATGTGGCACGAGCTGATCTGGATGATGTTCTGGTAGCTGTCGTAGGGGACTTGCCCCAGAAAATGCAGCCGGTCCCAATCGATCAAGTGGCCGACCTCGGCCTCCATCTGTCCGCGCAACCCGCCGGGGTGCTTGTTCTTGCCGCCATAGGACACATCGTTGCCGCCGATCACCAGGATGCGAGCGTTTGGCCGCGCCTTCTGGATTTTTGGAACGGCCCGCATGAACTGATGATAGCCGCGTGTCGTTTCGAGATTGCGGGACATGAAAGTCACGATCTCGTCCTTGGGGGTCAGGGGACGCCCGATCCGGCCAAGCGTCACCTGTGCCTTCTTGCTCGGCTTCAGCTTGTCGGTGCGGATGCCATCGTGGCAGACATAGATCTTGTCGTGGAAGTGCTTGGGGAACCGGTCGCGCTGCCAATAGGTTGGGCTGTGGGCCACATCGACGACATTGATGTTCACCTGCGGGACAACGTTGTGGCCGTGCATGATGAATGGTGCGTGATCGCTGATCGGGCTATCGGGGTCGAATCCGACCGGACCGCCGTGGATTGAATAGTAGTACTCAAAGAACCCGATGATTGGCGTGTCGGGCAGCACTTCGCGAAAGAACGACATCTCGCCCCATCCGACATGGCCGATGACGATGTCAGGGGTGAAGCCTTTGTCGACCAGCTGGCGCAGCGCAAGCACCGCGCCAAAGCCGTTGCCAGAAGCGTTTTCCCATGTGCGGGACAGGCCATAGGCGTCTTCCTTGGCCTGGTGGTGCGACTTGTAGACAACCGTTTGGACACCCTCGAATTGCGGTGCTTTCTGGCGTTGGGTCAGAAAGACGATCTGGTGCCCACCTTGTGCTGCCAGCCATTGGATCAGCTCGCGGTACTGGCCCGGCATGTTCTGATGCACAAACAGGAAGTTCATCTGCCCCTCATTCCTTTTGGGTTGGGATACATGGCGCCGTGCGAGGCCGCAATCATGGTTGCGTGGGCCACATCGATCCAGTGCCGCGCTTTTCCTGACCCGGGCTCAGGCCAAAGGTGCCCCGGTAGCTTTTGGAGAAATGCGAGAGGGATCGGAACCCGCAGGCTACGCAGATGTCGGTGACGCTGAGATTGGTCTGGCGCAAAAGCCCGCGTGCCTTTTCCAGCCGCAGTTGCAGGTAGTGGCGCTTGGGGGACATGCCCAGATGTTTGGCAAAGACCCTTTCCAATTGCCTTGTGCTGAGTTCGATCAGATCGGCGATTTCGTCCGGGCGCAGCGGGTCCTCAAGATTATTCTCCATGATTTGTAGCGCCATGCCCAGTTTGCCGTGCGCCATGTCAGGGCGCGCGCGGCGCGACAGGCGTTGGCCGTGGCTGGCTGCACGTGGGTCGGTGTAGACCATCTGGTCCGCAACCCATGTCGCAAGATCAACGCCGTATTCCGATTTGATCCGGTCCAGCATCATGTCCATGGACGCCGCCCCGCCCGCCGTGGTGAAGATGCGCCCGTCCTTTGAATAGAGACTGTTTTCGATGATCACGTCGGGCAGCAATTCAATCAGCGCATCGCGGTATTCCCAATGCGTCGTCACCGTCTTGCCCGACAGCAATCCGGCAAGCGCCAGCGTGTAAGTGCCGGACGAAAGGGCGCCGAAATCCATACCCTTGCGCGTCTCGCGGCGCAGCCAGTTGAGGATGGGCCGTGTGCTGCCCTCGGCTGCACGGTTGCCTGCGCAGACAACAAGTGTTTCATCGCGGGAGAGTTCCGGCAGCGCCGTATCGACGGCGGTGGTGATCCCATTATACGCGGGCACGGGATCACCCGTTTCTCCGATCACGCGCCACGTATAGAATGTCTGGCCTGACGGGTGCAGGTTGGCGAGGCTGAGTGCTTCGAGCGCGCAGGCGAAGCCCAGTTGGGAATAGCCGGGAACAAGCAAAAAGGCGTAGCGCCTTGGGGTCGTCGCCTCAGGCGGCAAGAGCAGCGTCCAGAAGCGCGCGGACCTTGCGGGCATAGGGTTCGTTCACAAGGCGTGTCACCTCATTGCCGTTTTTCATCACGAGCAATGTCGACCGGCGTTCAACCTTGAGCCGCTGGGTCATTTGCGAGGGGCCGAATGTATCCCAATCCACATCAACGAATGTGAGGTTCGCATATGCCGGGTTTTCGGCCAGAGCCTCGGCAATCAGGTCGGATTTGATCTGGCAGGTCAGCGACCAGCGTGCCCGAAAATTCATGACCACTGTTTGGTCGGTCTGACGCAGATCGCGCCACACCGCAGGCGTGAACATTTGCGCTGGATAGGCCGCGCTGAGCGATGGCACGGCACAAGCGGCAGCGGATAGAAGAAAAGTGCGGCGGCGCATCAAATGGGCTCCGAAATCTGAAATCTCGGGACACAATATTGCGGGTGCACGCGGGTGCAAGTGGCAGGGGTCAGGTTTTGGTCTGCCGTGACAATTGCACCGCAAGAATACCGGCCGTGATGATGGCGACACCCAGGATGTCTTGGGGGCCCAGACGTTCGCCCAGAAGTGCCGCAGCGATGGCCACGCCGAAGAACGGGTTAAGGAAGTGGAAAGTTGCCGCCTTGGTCGCTCCGATGCGGGCGACAAGTGCGAACCAGATCCACGTGGCAGCAAGACCCGGGACGAAGACGGTATAGATGAAGGCGGCATAGAGTGCTGGTGTCGGTGTCACCTCGATCGTTTCGATCATGGCCGACGCGATGCCCAGAACCACCGCGCCCACGAACATCTGTAGACCCACCACCATCATAAGGTTTCCCCCCGATGACATGGTGCGCATGGACAGTGTTGCAATGGTCAGGGCGACTGCGCCGATGACGCACAGTGCCACGCCATAAAGGTCAACACCCGCATCCAGCCGTGCCGACATGATCAGGATGACGCCCGTGATCCCCAGGATCAGCCCAATGATCCCGAGCGGCGGCAGCTTGTCACGGAACACGACCCAACCCGCAAAGGCCACCATCAGCGGCATGGTCGATGCGATGATGGAGGCCAGCGACGCCTCGACCGTTTGCATGGCATAGAAGTTGAGGCCCAAATAGATTGCGTTCTGACACAGGCCAAAGATCAGGGTGGCCCGCCATTGGTCGCGCGTCAGGTTCCATGTTTGGCCCATCATTCGGGCTATGGCTACACCGATACAGCCAGCGATAAAGAAGCGCAGCGACGATGCAGCAAGCGGTGGTGCGTGGGTGACGATGATCCGCGCCGAAGTGAAGGCAGAGGACCAGATCAGGGCAAAGGTCAGGCCCATCAGAAGTGCGCGGATGTCCATGACCGTCCCTTTTGTTCCGCGCGGACGTTCGGGGAATTCGGGCGGGGATGCAAGGCGCTGTTCACGGCCCTTTGCAATGTATGTGATCGCGTTTCGGTGCACAAAGGGCTCGAAGCAATGGAGGACCGACATGACCCTGACCCGCCGTGCCTTTGGCGGCCTGACCCTGTCCGGCGCCTTGCTGCCCAACGCTGCCTTGTCTCAAGGTATAAGCGCCTTGGATGCCATGCGCGCACCTTTGTCGGCGCCGACCACCGAATTCGAAGAAGCGCTGGCGTGGATAAAAGAACGCGGATCGCCTGACATGGCAGCCCCATTGATCACGTCCCTGCGTTTTTCCCGATCACGAGGTCCGCAGATCGCTGATGTGCTGACGGCCGTCACCGGCGAAGACTTCTTTACCGACTGGTTCCAGTGGATGCTGTGGCAGGAACAAAACCCTCAGATCAAACCTCACCCCGATTTCCCCACATACAAGCGCGAGGTGATGCTGCGGATCGACGACAATTTCGACCTGTTCCTGCGGCCTGAGCATATCCAGCCAGACCAGATGCGTATTCGGCTGGAGGAGATTGCTTGGGGCGGGGTGGTGAAGGATGGCATACCGTCACTGGACAATCCCGATCTGATCGACGCCGGCGACGCCGAATATCTTCGTGGAGACGATCTGGTTTTTGGCGTGTCTATCAACGGCGATGTGCGGGCCTATCCCCTGCGGATCATGGGTTGGCACGAGATGTTCAACGAGGTGATTGGCGGTGTTCCGGTGGCACTGGCCTATTGCACGTTGTGCGGCTCAGGCATCCTGTTTGAGACAGATGCCCCGGGGCGGTCAAAGCCGCTGGTGTTTGGGTCGTCCGGGTTCCTCTATCGCTCGAACAAGCTGATGTTCGACCGTGAGACGCATTCGCTGTGGAACCAATGGACGGGCAAGCCGGTGGTTGGGCCCCTGGTGGACAGCGGGATCGAGTTGCAGCAGCGCCCGGTGGTCATCACCACGTGGGACAGCTGGAAGACGTCAAATCCCACGACAAAAGTGCTGAGCGTCAACACGGGGCATCGTCGCGACTATGGGTCGGGCGTCGTCTACAACGACTATTTCGCTTCGCCTGATCTGATGTTCCCAGCACAGGTGGACCAACGACAATATGCGCAGAAGGACTACATCTTTGCTGTGCGTCAGTTCGGGGCCGCGCGTGGCTGGCCGCTGAATGCGTTTGAGGGTCAGCCTATCATCAACGACGGGATTGCGGATACACCCCTGCTGCTGATCGGAGATGTCGGGAAACGCAGTGTCCGGGCCTACGAACGTGGGGACAGGACGTTCACCCAAACGGGTGGCAAGATTTCGGATCAATCCGGCGCTGCGTGGCGTGTCACCGAGGATGCGCTGTTTGGACCCGATGGCGAGAGGCTGGAACGCGTCGCAGGCCACATCAGCTATTGGTTTGCCTGGGACAACTACCTTGGTGATGCGGCCACAGTGTACAACCCATAAAAAAGGGCCGCCCGTGGGCGACCCTGAATACGTCGAGAGACGCGGTATTAGCCGTTCACGCTGTCTTTGAGCGCTTTGGCGATGGTCATTTTTACGACCTTGTCCGCTTCTTTCTTGAACTGCTCACCCGTGGCAGGGTTGCGCACCATACGCTCGGGACGCTCACGGCAGTAGATCTTGCCAACGCCCGGCAAAGTGACTGCGCCACCGCCCGACACTTCCTTGGTGATCAGGCCGCAGATCGCGTCAAGTGCGCCGCCTGCGGATTTCTTGTCTGTCCCCATTTCTTCGGCCAGCGCGGCGACGAGTTGGGTTTTTGTCATTGGTTTTGCCATTTCATGGTCTCCTTCGTCTGCCCGACAACTTGGGCCTCTGATCCGCAATATAACGGAATGTTGTGCGAACACACAACGAATAGTGGCTTATGGCAAGCCAAAATAAGGGGTTTTCCGCTGTTTTTCGCCGTCACAGGAAGGCTGTTTCCTCGAAAGACCGCAATTTCCGGCTGTGGATACGCTCCAGCGGCATGGTCCTTAGGTGCTCCATTGCGCGGATTCCAATCATCAAATGACGCGCAACCTGTTCCTTGTAAAAGTTGGAAGCCATGCCTGGAAGCTTCAGTTCTCCGTGCAGTGGCTTGTCCGAAACGCAGAGTAAAGTGCCATAAGGCACGCGGAATCGGTATCCGTTGGCCGCGATGGTGGCGCTCTCCATATCCAGCGCGATGGCGCGCGATTGGGACAGGCGTTGCACCGGCCCGTGCTGGTCACGCAGTTCCCAATTGCGATCATCGTAGCTGGCGACCGTGCCAGTCCGCATGATGCGTTTCAGTTCGTAGCCTTTTAACTGTGTGGTCTCGGCCACAGCTTCTTCCAAAGCGATCTGGATTTCTGCCAGCGCCGGGATCGGAACCCATGGCGGCAAGTCGGTGTCGAGCACATTGTCTTCCCGCAGGTAGGCGTGGGCCAGAACGAAGTCGCCGAGAGCTTGCGAGTTACGCAAACCCGCGCAATGGCCGACCATGAGCCAAGCGTGGGGGCGCAGAACGGCAATGTGGTCCGTTGCTGTTTTGGCATTCGAGGGTCCTACGCCGATATTCACCAGCGTGATCCCGGACCCATCTGCGCGCTTGAGGTGGTAGGTCGGCATTTGCGGCATCTTGGGGCTGGCCGGAAGCTCTTGGTCGCCCGCCGTGATTTCGGCATTTCCTGTCGATACGAATGCTATGTATCCGCTGTCGGGGTCGTCCAGTTGTGTGCGGGCGTAGGCCTCGAACTCGGACACGTAGAACTGGTAGTTCGTAAACAGAACATGATTCTGGAAATGGTCTGCATCGGTCGCAGTGTAATGCGCAAGCCGTGCCAGCGAGTAATCGATGCGTTGGGCAGTGAATGGTGCGAGTGGGCCAATGCCATCAGTCGCTTCATACGTTCCATTTACAATGTCATCGTTTGTGTTGCTCAGGTCCGGGACATCAAAGACGTCGCGCAGCGGAAAGGCGGCGGCACCCTGTTGAGGCACCGTGATGTTGGGGTTGTTTGCCACCGCGAAGTGAACGGGCATGGGTGTGTTCGAATATCCGATTTCGACGGGTTGCCCGTGGTTTGTAATCAGCAGCCCGATCTGTTGCGTCAGGTAGTTTTCGAACAGGTCAGGCCGCGTGACGGTGGTTGCGTATGTGCCCGGGTCCGACACATGCCCAAAGCTCAGACGCGTATCTACCTGTGCATAACTTGACGTGGTAAAGCGGATTTCAGGGTAGTACGCGCGCACGCGCCCCTCGGGTGCGCCATGTTCCATTGCGTGCTGGAATTGCTGGCTCAGGAATTGGACCGCGTCTTCATAAAGCTCGCGCAGGTGAGCGACGGCGGCTTGAGGGGCGTGAAATTCGGTGTGGCCGTGACCGGCTTGTTCTAATGTTCTCATGTTGTTGGCTCGAGGACTGGAATGAAATCAAACGTGCGGACATCGACCAGTCCCAAATCAGAGATGCGCAGTTCAGGAATAACAACAAGTGCCAGCAGCGAGTGCTGCATGTAGGCGTTGTTCAGGGTGCAGCCGCAATCGACCATGGCTTGCACCATCTTGTCGGCTTTGGCGGCGACGTCACGGGCGGGGTTGTCGGACATGAGGCCCGCAATGGGCAGTTCGACCAGCGCCAGTTCCTCGCCATCGCGGAAGATCGTGATGCCACCACCCACCTCGGCCAGCCGGTTGGCGGCAAGGGCCATCTGATCACGGTCAGTGCCGACGACGATCATATGGTGGCTGTCATGTGCCACGGTCGAGGCCATGGCCATTTTGCCCTGGTAGTTGAACCCGGACACGAGCGCGTTGGTTACGCTGCCGGTGGCATGGTGTCGTTCGACCAGTGCGATCTGGCAGGTGTCACCGTGGCTTTCGACCTTGCCATCGCTGACAGGCATATCGCGTTTCAGGGCCTTGGTCGGGGCTTGATTTTCGACCACCCCGATGACGTTGGCGGTGACGGAGTTGCGGCCTTCGGGTGCTGCAATCTCGAAGTCAGCGGCGGTTTTGACTGCGCCCATGTTCACGGTCTGACGTGCCTTGGCGGGCCAGTTGAGATGCGGGCATGCGGCGGTCAACTTGCCATTGACGGCGACCGTTTTTCCACGTGCGATGACCTGTTCTACGGGTAGCGTTTTGAGATCGGAGGTCAGGATCACATCGGCCCGGCGGCCCGGGGTAAGCGATCCGATCTCGCGCTCCAACCCGAAATGGGTGGCGGTGTTGATCGTCGCCATTTGAAGCGCTACGAGCGGGTCGCAGCCACAATTGATGGCGTGCCGCACCACTCGGTTCATATGACCATCGTTGACCAACGTGCCTGAGTGACTGTCATCTGTGCACAGGATCATATTGCGCGGGTCGAGCCCTTTTTCTGTGATTGCCGTAATCTGCGTTTCCACGTCATACCAAGCACTGCCAAGCCTGATCATTGATCGCATACCTTGGCGCATCCGGGCTATTGCATCCGCCTCGCAAGTGCCTTCGTGGTCATCTGCAGGGCCGCCGGCAACATAAGCGGTAAAATCGGGACCCAAGTCAGGGGATGCATAGTGTCCGCCTACGGTTTTGCCTGCCCGTTGGGTTGCCGCGACTTCGGCCAACATTTGGGCGTCGGCATTGGCCATGCCGGGAAAGTTCATCATCTCGCCCAAGCCGACAATGCCTGGCCAAGACATTGCTTCGGCCACATCCTCTGCGCTGATCTCATAGCCTGTTGTTTCCATCCCAGGAGCCGATGGCGCGCAGGACGGCATCTGCGTCCAGATGTTCACGGGTTGCATCAGCGCCTCGTCGTGCATCAGGCGGACCCCTTCGAGGCCCAACACATTTGCGATCTCATGCGGGTCGGTGAACATCGTGGTTGTGCCATGCGGAATGACGGCAGCGGCAAATTCTGCAGGTGTCAGCATTCCGGATTCGATATGCATATGCCCGTCGCAAAGGCCCGGAACCATATAGCGGCCGTTGGCCTCTATGATCTCGGTCTCGGGTCCAATCTGCGCGGTCGCATCTGGAACGACACAGGCGATGCGACCGTGTTTGATGGCAATGTCATGACCCGGCAGCGCTTCGCGCGTGTGGACATTCACCCAAATACCACCACGCAACACAGTGTCAGCTGGTGCACGACCGGCAGCAACATTTACAAGATCAGGAGCGACATCGGGCCAAGAAGGGAAAAGGTCATATTCCATGTCCTAAATGATCAAGTTTCTCCGGGAGGTGCAAGAGGGATCGCGCAGATACCGTGCAGCGGGTGGACTGTAGTAAGCGGGACTTGACCGACGAAAGTATATCAGCAAGGCTGACCTTATGGACTATGATACGATAGACGCTGACAGCTTTGGTCGCAGCCTGAAAGGCATAGGTTTGAACCTGTTGGTACGAGACGTCGCGGCCCAAGTCGCATTTCTCGAAGCTGTTTTTGGGATGAAGTCCCATCAGCCGACCAATGATTTTGCCATCATGACTTACGGGGACCAATTGTTCCAATTGCATAGTGATGGTACCTATCATTCACACCCATTATTGGGGCTGCTCCCGGAAAATCCGCCACGCGGCGCCGGGATCGAAGTGCAATTGTACAACACGGACCCAGATGGGGCGGTGATGCGGGCAAAAGCGGCAGGTGCCACGATACTGGCAGAAGCTGCGGACAAGCCCCACGGCCTGCGCGAAGCATACATTCTGTGTGAGAACGGTTACGCTTGGGTGCCATCTCGACCCAAATAGGCTTCCTTCAAAACGGGTTTAGTGTTGATCCAACCTGTGTCGTCCGTGCAGGTTTGTTCGCAGTAAGTGGGAGAGCATCATGACCGTCACACAGATTCGCCCAAACATGGACAATTGGCAGGAACGCGTTGATCTCGCCGCAGCCTTCCGCTGGACCGTGCGCCTGAACATGCATGAAGCAGTGGCAAATCATTTCTCGCTTGCCATCAATGATGACGGGACGAAGTTCTTGATGAACCCCAACCAGATGCACTTTTCACGCATCAAGGCGTCGGACCTGATTGTGGTGGATGCCAATGACCCGGGCAGTATAGAAGGGCCGGACGCGCCTGATCTAACCGCATGGGGGCTGCATGGCGGGATGCATCGCCATTGTGCCCAAGCACGCTGCGCAATGCATGTGCATTCACCTTATGCGACCGCCCTTGCGGCCCTCGCTGACAGCACTTTGCCGCCCGTCGATCAGAATGGGTGCATGTTTTACAATCGCGTGGTGGTCGATGGCGACTATGGTGGCCTCGCCTTCGAGGAAGAAGGCGAACGCTGTGCCAAGCTGTTCGATGATCCCAAGAAGAAGGTGATAGTCATGGGCAATCACGGGATCATGGTGATTGGCGATACGGTGGCTGAAACGTTCAACCGGATGTTCTATTTCGAGCGGGCCTGTCAGACCTATCTGCTGGCGTTGCAGACCGGCAAGCCGTTGCGTCTGATCCCGGATGAGGTTGCCGAAAAGACAGCGCAAGAGATCGAGGATTATCCCGAGCAGGATTTGCGCCATCTGGCCGAGTTGAAGGCCATTCTGGACGAGGAAGGGTCAAACTACGCCAGTTGAACATTCAGGTTCATGCGGCGCGTTGATCGACCAGTGTGATCGCCTCGAACGGGCCAAGGACCTGATGGATGGGCCGCGCATGCTCTGGCAATAGACGGCTTGGAGTGTTGGCCAAAACACTCGCATCCAATCGATCTGTGTCCCGGCGAATACGTCCAATGTAAAGGCTTTCGACTGCGCAACCGGCTGCCATGAGCACTTCATGCCCAGGCAGGATCACTTGCACATAGTCCGCTGTGTTGCCGGCTGTACTCCAGATCGCAGCGTGCCCATTCACCAGATGTCGGGCGGGCACAAGAACTGCTTCCTGACCAAAGATGTATTCGACTTCGGACCCTCTCAGAACAAGCCTCTGCTCAGGAGCGACGATGATATCACGCTGCAGGCCGAAATAGGGTGCGCGCAACCTCACCGGGGCAAAGCTGCCACGTGCCGGGACCGTGTGGCGGACGGTGTGCAGAACAGGAACTATGTCGCCATTGTCCGTCACCACGGTGTCACCGCGTTGCAAACTTTCCGCAGCGCGATAGCCACTCGGCGTTGCAATGGGTGTGGCCGGGTGCAGCGACGGCATTGGGCCAATCGGAAGGATGTCGGTGCTGATGGCACTGAACAGCAACTCTTTCGACAGTGTTCGGGCGGGATGGGCCAACACTAAATCCCGCAGATCGTCGGTCATGAATGGGCGAGGCATATGAACGGGTCGGCTGACGATGCTGTTGCCTTCGGGCCGTTCCAGAGCAAGCCGCCCCCACCCATCCGGCGCGTTCCAAGCGTACGTGACGCGCAGTGTGTGGGTGCGTCCGTCATTGGCCCAGCGAATGGCGGCATGGGTGATGTCGGTATTGTGTCTGTGCAGCATAGAGATGCCGCCGCCCGGTATCGCGCGAAACGACAGTTCACGCGGCCACGGGAATGGATGCGCGATTCCCAACAGTTCGTGGGTGCGTTCGTGCCCCGCCACTTGGGTTTCGAACATCAGAGTGCCACGTTCCAGTATTGGGCCCCTCTTGGGAATGGGCGCGCGCTTGTCAAAACCGGTTTTTGAAAAGCGACCGTCTTCGTGGTCGTTGATGCCGATCCAACTCATGCCGCAATGCGCGACTTGCGCCACAAACCGGCTTCGTATCCACGCAACGTGCGGCGTGCGGCAGGGCCGTATCCTTCGCCGGTGTCCGGGTTGAGTTCAGGGAAGATGCTGCAAATCTCCTCCACAATCTCGCGCTCGAAGCTCTTGGTTGTCTGGGGGCCAGGCAGGAAACTTTCTGTGGCCAACCCGCCTGAGAAAACGACTTGGTGCCGGTCGAACATCAGGTGGACATAGGTAACGGTGCCGCCCTCACGCCGAGTGACGGAGCGATCGTTGACCAAATCCTTGGCAGCCACCAGAACTTCGCGGTCACCAAACAAAAGCTCGGCCAGGCTGTCACGGATGAGAACACGGTGCAGCGGAGACACCATGACATCGTCATGTTGGCCGAACGTGCCTGCCCGAATCAGGATCGGGGCATACTGATCTTGTGCAGGCACGGTGCGCGTTCCAATCCAGCGCAAAGGTTGCGCGCCATCATCTTGGGTCAGGACAAGGTCACCTTCGCTCAGGCTTTCGACTGGAACGTCACCATCCGGAGTCGAGATCAAAGTGCCTGCGACGAAACACGGGACGGATGTCGCGTTGACGAACCCGACATCCGTGTTGGTGCCATCAGTGACTGTATAAGTGAAGTTGAAGTCTTCTTCGTCACCGTCGCCCGCAACGGTCAGTTCGCCATTCGGCCCAATCGTAACTTGCTGGCCGGTTGGAAGCGTGATTGTCGTCCCAATCCCGGTGACTGGATCATACGCGACCGGCTGGCCGTTGACATGGGTGATGGTCAGAGTGCTGCCCACTGGCGAAACGTCATTGTCGAGCACGTTGAACGAGGTCACGCCTTCGGGGAAAACATTCACGTCGTCGCCAACGGCGACCAAAGATGTCTGAACGGAATCCCCGGCGATCAGCAGGTTGGAATCAAACTGGCTGTCCGATACGTCAGCGATCCCGATGCGGATCGAGTTCACGACATCCGGGTTGACGACCATGGTCAGGGTCAGCGTGATCGTGAACCCGTCCATTTCGGTGTTGAAGGCGTCGTTCGAGTTGTCGACGAACATGTTGATGTTGTTGGTGGTGTTGATGTTGCCGGGATCAGTGTCCCCATCCCCGACTTCCATTTCGACCAGATCACCGTTGACCCAAACCCCAACGAAGTCCTGATAGATTGAGTTCTGGAATTCCGGATATTCCTCGGAGCTGAAGACAAACTGCATCGTCATCAGATTTCCATCCGGAATAAAGTCCACATCCAGATACGAGGCGTCGAATGTGCGCGCACCTGCGGCTGCGTTGAACTGACCGTTGTTGTTCTGGCCGAAGGTGTTGGTCGACGTATTGGTCGCCTGGTTTTCCTGGCCGGAGGAATTTGTGAAATCCTCGGCATTCCCTGTCGACAGGATGACGCCGGTATCGCTGGGGGTCACCCCGGGCGAGACACTGTCACCATTCGAATAGATGCCTGCGCTGTCGATGTCGCCTGTATAGGACGATGACACCACTTGCACGCCATCGCCGAAGATCGCGTTTGCCATATCGGTCGCGTCAACGCCTTCGCGCACCGTTTGAATCGGAAGCTCTGCTGCCGGCATGTTTGCCCCACCCCAATAGTTGCGGACAGAACAAGCGCAGCGCACGCGGTTGATCCGCGCGTCTTGTGTGCCTTTTTATGCACTTGGGTGGCCGCACGTTGGCGACCGGACTGCTGATGCCCTGCCTCGGGTCATATTATTGCGACAACCCTAGCACAGGAATTTACGGCCTGTTAACTGTCTGGCTGGCGTAAGGTGTTCGCAACGCGTCCTTTTCGCCACATGCTTGCAAAAGGATTTGTTCATGCAACCCGTTGATCCAGTCGCCCTGACCGCTGAGCTTGTGCGTTGTCCATCGGTGACCCCAGAGGATGCAGGGGCCTTGGATATCCTGCATGATCAACTGTCATCGGCAGGGTTTGAATGTGCATGGGCGGATCGTGGCGGCATTCGCAATCTCTTTGCCCGGTTCGGGGCCAAGGGCCATGCGCGGACTTTTGGTTTCAACGGACACACGGATGTCGTACCGATCGGCACTGCCGAGGACTGGACGATGCCCCCGTTCGGTGCCGAGGAACGTGATGGCGTCATGTACGGTCGCGGCACGACGGACATGAAATCTGGCGTCGCTGCCTTTGCTGCCGCTGCAATCGACTTTGTGACGGACACCCCGCCCGATGGTGCGATCATTCTGGCGATCACTGGGGATGAGGAAGGGGATGCCGTTGATGGCACGACCGCCTTGCTGTCGCATATGGAGGCGGAAGGCGAGGCGATGAGCGTCTGCCTAGTCGGTGAGCCGACCTGCCCGGAAACCATGGGTGAGATGATGAAGATCGGGCGGCGTGGATCGCTGACGGCTTGGTTCACTGTGACAGGCGTGCAGGGGCACTCGGCCTATCCGCATCGCGCCAACAACCCGCTGCCCCCACTGATGCGTTTGATGGACCAGTTGGCGAGCCATGAGTTGGATCAGGGCACGGATCACTTTGATGCATCAACCTTGGCCGTGGTGACCGTTGATACTGGCAACCCTGCCACCAACGTCATTCCGGCGCAGGCCCGTTCGGCGGTCAACATCCGCTTCAACGATATCCATTCTGGTGACAGCCTGACCACGTGGTTGAAGGCGCAGGCGGACGAGGTGGCAAGCAGCTATGGCGTTGAGATTGATGTAACAGTCAAAGTGTCTGGCGAAAGCTTTCTGACCCCACCGGGGCCGCTGTCTGACCTTGTTGCAACTGCGGTCGAGGCTGAGACGGGTGTGAAACCGATTCTGAGCACGTCGGGGGGCACGTCGGATGCGCGATTTGTCAGGAACCACTGCCCGGTTGTCGAGTTCGGGCTTGTCGGCCAGTCCATGCATAAGGTCGATGAGCATGTGGACGTGGCGCATATCCGTCAGCTCAAATCCATCTACACGCGCATCCTAAAGGACTACTTCAAGTGACATGGCAGATTGAACAGACCAACGATCTGGCCACGTGCCACGCGCTGCGCCGTACCGTGTTCATCGAAGAGCAGGGTGTCAGCGAGGCGGAAGAGGTGGATGGCCGGGACGGTGACGCACTGCATGTTTTGGCGCATGTCGATGGTACCCCGATGGGGTGCGCCCGTATTCTGGTGCAAGGATCTGTCGCCAAGATCGGGCGTGTTTGTGTCTTGAAAGAAGCGCGTGGCACGGGCCTTGGGGCTGCAATCATCGAGGCGTGTCTTGAGGTCGCGCGGCAGCAGGATGGGATATCGAAAGCCAAACTGGGTGCACAGACCCATGCGTTAGCCTTTTATGAACGGCTTGGTTTTGATGCCTTTGGTCCGATCTATGACGACGCAGGCATTCCACACCGCGATATGGAGCGGCCACTTTGAAGCCCACTTTGGTGGTCATGTTGAAAGTGCCCCGCCCTGGCCGTGTTAAGACGCGCTTGGGACGAGACATCGGAATGGTGGCTGCCGCTTGGTGGTTTCGTCATCAGGTGCGCGCATTGTTGCGCCGGATCGAGGACCCGCGCTGGCGGGTGGTGCTGGCCGTGGCGCCGGATCGTGAAGGTCTACTGAGCCGTGTCTGGCCAAGTCGGTTTGGGCGTTGGCCGCAAGGCGGCGGCAATCTTGGTGACCGGATGATCCGCATGATGCGCCGCGCCGGTGGTCCGGTCTGTGTGATCGGCGCGGACATTCCAGGCATTGACCGAAAGCGTATTTCGGAGGCGTTTGCTGCGCTGGGCAATCATGACGCTGTGTTCGGGCCTGCGCCGGATGGTGGATACTGGCTGATTGGCGTGAAAACAGGCTCTAAATTGAGAAAGCCCGCGTTGGATGGTGTGCGCTGGTCAACGGAACATGCGCTGGATGACAGCCGCGCCGCTCTTGGTTTGCCCTGTGTCGCTCTGGTCGACACCTTGGCGGATGTCGATACGGTCGACGATTTGCCATGACGCCCCCGGATGTGCGTGCTACCTCGAACAGATGAGCCGTATTCCCACAAGATCCGAGATACTGGACTGGATTTCCTCAAATCCGACCCTGACTGCCAAACGCGACATCGCCAAGGCGTTCGGGATCAAGGGCGCTGCGCGCATCGACCTCAAACGTCTGTTGAAAGAGCTTGAGGCCGAGGGGCATCTGGAAAAGCGCAAGAAGACCTATCAGGATCCGGACCGCCTGCCCCCTGTGAGCGTACTTCAGGTAGAGGAACCCGACGGTGACGGCGATCTATTTGCTCGTCCAATGGAATGGCAGGGCGAAGGGATTGAACCAAAGATTCTGGTCCTGCCCCGCGCGTCTGATCCCGCGCTTGGCCCGGGGGACCGCATTCTTGCCCGCCTCACCTTGGTCAAAGAGAACGACCATAACTACGAAGCGCGCCTGATCCGTCGCATCGGCACCAACCCACGCCGCATATTGGGCGTGTTCCGCGCGGGTGCAGAGGGTGGACGTATCGTGCCCGTGGACAAGGGCAGCGACAAGGAGTGGTCGGTCCCTGCCGGTGCCACCCATGGGGCTAAAGACGGCGAGTTGGTCGAGGCGGAACAGGCCGGCCCCAAGAACCGCATTGGCCTGCAGCGTGCCCGCATCGTTGAACGGCTGGGTGATCCTTCAGCTCCCAAGGCGGTGTCACTGATTGCCATCCACGAACACGGTATCCCGGACGCCTTTCCTGACGCCGTGATTGTCGAAGCTGATGCGCAAAAGCCCAAGGGATTGAAGGGGCGCGAAGACCTGCGCGACATGCCGCTGATTACCATCGACCCGTCTGATGCGCGTGACCATGACGACGCGTGCTATGCCCATGCCGATGACGATCCAAAGAACGAAGGCGGGCATGTCATCTGGGTCGCGATTGCGGATGTGGCCGCCTATGTCATGCCCGGTTCAGCACTGGACCGTGCGGCGAAGAAGCGCGGCAACTCTACCTATTTCCCGGATCGGGTTGTGCCGATGCTGCCAGACCGGCTGTCGGGTGACCTGTGTTCCCTCCACGAAGGCGTGCCGCGCGCCTGTATTGCGGTGCGGATGCAGATTGATGCGCATGGTGAGAAGATTGGGCACAGCTTCCATCGGGGGCTGATGCGGTCGCCTGCATCGCTGCACTACGAAGAGGTACAGGCGGCCATTGACGGGCATCCGAATGAACGTACTTTGCCCCTGCTAGAGCCTGTTTTGCTGCCTCTCTACAGGGCTTACGCTGCGCTGGTTGACGCGCGAAATCGCCGCCAACCACTTGAGTTGGACCTGCCCGAACGTCAGATCGTTCTGGACGAAGACGGCACTGTGCGGTCGGTTGCGTTCAAGGATCGCTTGGATGCCCACCGCTTGATTGAAGAGTTCATGGTGCTGGCCAACGTGGCCGCGGCTGAGACGTTGATTGCAAAGAAATCTCCGCTGCTGTTCCGGGTGCACGAGGAACCGTCACCCGACAAACTTGATAACCTCCGTGAAACGGCGCAGGCAGCGGGTCTGACACTGGCCAAGGGGCAGGTCCTGAAAACCGCGCATCTGAACCGGCTCTTGGCCCAGGCGGCGGATACGGAAGATGCGGAGTTGATCAACATCTCGACCCTGCGGTCGATGACACAGGCTTACTATAGCCCGCAGAACTTTGGGCATTTTGGCCTTGCTCTGCGCAGCTACGCGCACTTTACGTCGCCCATCCGACGTTATGCAGACCTGATTGTACACCGGGCGCTGATCGCGGCACATGGCTGGGGAAAGGATGGGCTGACGCCGGAAGACATTGAGAATTTGGATAAGACTGGGACTCATATCTCGGATACCGAGCGCCGGTCGATGGTGGCCGAGCGGGATACGACGGATCGCTACCTTGCCGCCTATCTGAGCGAGCGGGTGGGTGACGAGTTGGAAGGGCGTGTGGCCGGGATCGCCAAGTTCGGTATCTTCGTGAAACTGGATGATAGCGGTGCAGATGGTTTGGTGCCGATGCGGTCCATCGGGGCGGAATACTTCCATTTCGACCGCGAGGCGAACACGCTGATGGGGTCTGATACCGGCATGATCATCGGACTTGGTCAACGGGCAACCGTGCGCTTGTCCGAGGTTGTTCCGGTAACAGGCGGGATTGCACTGGAACTTCTGGCCCTGGACGGACAGGCGTTGCCGCGTGGTCGTCGCAGCCCGGCAGGCCGCAGCGCACGCCGCAAACCTGCCAATGCCAAGCGCCGGGCGGATAAGGCCAAGCGCAAGGTGAGCCGCAAGCGGCGCTAACCCAGCGCTGCTTCGACCCTTTTCATGTAATCGACCAGCATCACGTCTTGTTTGACGCGGCGTGACAGGGCCGTTCCACCCGGAGTCGATGCCATAGCGCCCAGCATCGCTGCGACACTGGCGTCTGCGGCGCTGGGTTTCGGTCCAAACAAGAAGGGGCCGTGCCATAGGCGATCCGTGATGGCCAACAGATCGGGCTCAATCCGTTCAAGGCGCTCGCCCGCGGTCAGGCGACCAAGCCCTTGCGCATCCATACCACGCAAGAGCATTCGACGGATACCACGGGTGATGAACTTGCGCAGAAACGCAGGGATTGCAGCGAAATATGTGTCTCTAACAAGGGGCCAAACAGCCTTGTCCCCCCAGCGGTCCATCACGACGTGGAAGTACATGTGTTCTTCGGCCATGCGGATGAAGGCGCGCGATGTGGCACGATCCAGATCGCTTAGGCCCTTGTCAAAGTGAGCGCCGCGTTCTTCAAGCCAAGCGCGGATATTGTCGCTGTCGCCGATGATTTCGTCATCCACCCAAAGCGCGGGTAACTTGCCCTTTGGCCAGTTGCGCGGGTCAGCCGTGTCTTTGCGCTGCCAGGGCAGGCCAGACAAGTTGAGAAGGTAAAGGGCTTTGACGCAAAACGGGCTGCCACTGGGTTGGCCAAAGGCGGGAGGGTAAGTCACAAGGGTCAGCATCTTTCTCTCCTGTTCAATGAAATCTGAGGTTGAGATACTGATCCGTGCTGTCAGAAACTGGCAGCACATGTGATATGACTGAAGCATGACCAGAACACACCGCCTTTTCCAGTTGATGCAGACGCTGCGCCGTTTGACACCGCCCATAACGGCACAATCGCTTGCCCATGAAATGGATGTGTCACTGCGCACGATCTATCGCGATATTGATGAGCTGCGTGGGCTTGGGGCCGTGATTGATGGCGAGGCGGGCTTTGGGTTTACGCTCATCGAAGATGCTTCTCTGCCTCCGCTTGGATTTGAAGACGATGAGTTGGAAGCGTTGGTTCTTGGCTTGCGCGATGTTGCGGTCATTGCGGACCCGGCACTGGCTAAGGCAGCAACGTCTGCGCTGGCAAAAATTCAGGCGCGTGTACCGCCGAAACAGGCGCACCGATTGAAACACGCCGTACTGGATGCAAGGCGGTACTGGCGCCCTGATCCGCCGCGCATTGATGTTGGCACGCTCAGGCAGGCGGCATGGGACGAGGTCAGCGTGCACTTTGCCTATCAGGACGCCAAGGGCGATCAGACCGAGCGGACCGTCAAACCGCTGGGCATCGTGTATATGGAAAACACCAACGTTTTGCTGGCGTGGTGCCATCTGAGGGAGGACTTCCGTGTGTTCCGGTTGGACCGCATGGATGAGTTGTGCGTGACAGACCAAAGCTTTCGTCCGCATCGGGTGTCGTTGTTGCGCGACCACCTCGCGCGCATCCGGGCCGAGGTGCACGAAGTGGCGAAGGACCGCGCCCATTTCGACTGAGCCTTTGCCGGACGGCCGATTTTCGCTACATTGGAGAAAACGCGGCACAAGCGATTATGAGGCAAAACATGCGGTGGGCAGTCACCTTTTGCGCGGCGGGCAGCGCAATTCTTCTTGCCGGAGCGGCGATCTCGCAGGCCATTCCATCTTCGATCAGGCCGGAAGAACGACCTGTTGCGGATACAGTTACTCGGACACAAACGTTGTCTCCACTGGAGGTCGCAACCCTGACTGTTGTGCGCCCGCAACTGCGCCCAGCTGCTTTGCAGGTACCATCCTCACCGGTGGTGGATACATCCACTTCGAATGCAGATTTTCAGCGATGGATCAGGGATTTCAAGCCACGTGCATTGGCACAAGGCATCAGTAGCACGACCTTTGATCGTGCCTTTGACGGCGTGAACTATGATCCGGACGTGATCCGATTGGATCGAAACCAGTCAGAGTTTACCAAGACGATCTGGGAGTATCTGGACAGCGCCGTGTCTGACCGGCGTGTGCGCAACGGCAAACAGGCGGTGCGAGAGCATCGGGATGCGCTGGAGGCCATTGAGGCGCGCTACGGTGTCGCCAAGGAGGTTGTTGTTGCTGTCTGGGGTCTCGAGAGCAGCTATGGCGCCATTCGTGGATCGAACGACGTTGTGCGAAGCCTTGCGACGCTGGCCCATGATGGGCGGCGGGGAGAGTTTTTTGAAGGGCAGCTGATCGCCGCACTGAAAATCCTGCAAAGCGGTGACACAAGCCCACGCAAGATGACCGGGTCGTGGGCCGGAGCGATGGGGCATACGCAGTTTATGCCGACGTCCTACCTGGACCATGCGGTCGATTTCACGGGCGATGGAAAGCGTGACATCTGGTCGGATAATCCGACGGATGCGCTGGCCTCAACCGCAGCCTATTTGGCTGGGTTTGGGTGGATCAAGGGCCAGCCCTGGGGTGTTGAGGTGACGCTGCCGCGCGGCTTTGACTATGCGACGGCCAGTCGGAAGGTGACCCGCATGCCGTCGCAGTGGGCCAATCTTGGGGTTGTTGGTGCCGATGGGCAGCCGGTGCCCGATTACGGTTCGGCTTCGATCCTGCTGCCCGCTGGCAGTCAGGGCGTCGCGTTCATGATCTTCAAGAACTTCGAAGTGATCGAGCGGTACAATGCAGCTGATGCTTATGTCATCGGCGTGGGGCATCTCAGCGACCGGATTGGTGGGGGGGCAGGCTTCAAGGCAGACTGGCCCTTGCAGGATCGTGCCTTGACCTTTTCGGAACGTAAGGAAATGCAGCGCCGTCTGACGGCTGCGGGGTTCAGCACGCAGGGTGTGGACGGTCGGATTGGGCCAAAGACCTTGGAAGCGGTGCGCACGTTTCAGCAGTCGCAGGGTTTGGTTGCCGATGGATACGCGTCGGTGAGCCTGCTGAAACGTTTGCGCTGATCCAAAGGCCGCTTCGCGACGCTATGTTTTAGGGGGCTCTGCCCCCGCCCTTTGGGCTCCCCCGAGGTATTTCCGGCCAGAAGAAGCTCTATCCCGGTGACATCCCACGCAGGCGTTCGCTGCGGCGGCGGAGGAGTTCGACGGTTGTCAGTAGGGCGATGGAGATCACCACGAGGATCGTCGCCACGGCCAGAATGGTTGGGCTGATCTGTTCGCGCAGGCCGATGAACATTTGCCAAGGTAGGGTTTTCTGGCTGGCGGATCCGACGAAGAGGACCACCACAACTTCGTCGAAGCTGGTGATGAAGGCGAAGAGGCCACCGGAAATAACGCCGGGCAGGATGAGCGGCATTTGCACGCGGAAGAAAGTGGTCACCGGCCCTGCGCCCATATTGGCCGCGGCGCGGGTCAGGGAGCGGTCGAAGCCCACCAGCGTCGCAGTGACTGTGATGATGACGAAGGGAATGCCCAGCACGGCGTGGGCCAGCACCACTTTGACATAGCCCACAAAGCCCTTGTCGAGGCCCAATGTGGCCTCCATCCAGTTGCCGAGTTGGGCGTAGAAAAAGAACATGCCCGTGGCGGAGATGATCAGAGGCACGATCATGGGCGAGATCAGGATGGCCATGATTGTCCCTTTGAATGGGACATGGCTTTGGCTCAGGCCGATGGCGGCAAGCGTGCCGAGGCTGACCGAGATGATCGTCGCGAGCGGTGCGATGATCAGCGAGTTCTTGAGTGCCAGTTGCCATTGCGGGTTGGTGAAGAAGTCTCGGTAGTGTTTGAGCGAGTATCCTTCGGGATCAAGCCGTAGCATTTCGGGCGTGAAGGTAAAGAAATCCTGCGCATTGAACGATAGCGGCATGACCACGACGATGGGGGCCACAAGGAAGAAGAAGATCAGCCCGCAGATCACCCGGAAGCTGTAGTACCAGATGCGCTGACCCAGCGTGGCGTATGGAGGAAGGCCCATGGTCTGTTATCCCAGCTTGACGTTGTCGATGCCCACGATCTTGTCATAGGCCCAATAGAGCACCAGAACGGCGGCCAGCAGGATGGTGCCAAGCGCGGCCGCGAGACCCCAGTTCAGCGATGACGAGATGTGATAGGCGATCCGGTTCGAGATAAAGACGCCCTTGGTCCCGCCCACGATTTCCGGTGTGATGTAATAGCCGATGGCTAGGATGAAGACGAGGATCGACCCCGCCCCGATGCCCGGCACTGATTGCGGGAAGTAGACTCGCCAGAAGGCGGTCCAGTTGGTGGCGCCCAGCGACTTGGCCGCGCGCAGGTAGCTGGGCGGGATCGTCTGCATCACCGAGTACATCGGCAGGATCATGAACGGCAGCAGGATATGCGTCATGGCGACGATGGTGCCGAACTGGTTGTTGATCATGATCAGACGATCACCATCACCTACAAGGCCAACCCAGACGAGCACGTCATTGATAACCCCCTGTTGTTGCAACATGACTTTCCAAGCCGACGTGCGGACAAGGAGCGAGGTCCAGAACGGAAGCAGGACGAGGATCAAAAGAAGGTTCGCCTGTCGCATTGGCAGGTTGGCGAGCAACCACGCGATGGGATAGCCCAGCGCGATGCAGGAGAAGGTGATCAGCAGCGACATCCAGATTGTACGGCCAAAGAGGGTCAGCAGGATCTGTTTTTCCTCGGGCTGCCAAGCCACGCCATCAGGTGTTTTCTGGGCATCAACTGCATTCAGAAAGTATCCGGAGGTGTATGTACTGGAATGCGTTTGAATTGTCTTCCAGACGGTTGCTCCGGCCCAGTCTTCGTCCATGTCTTCAAACGCACCAGCCATTGCCGGAACCGGCAGATCAGCGGTCTGGGCTTCGGTCAGCAAGTCGGCAGCCGGTCCCGTGTAGCCTGACAGGTCAGCTGTCTTCAGATCAAGCGCAAGAGCGGTCGCTACGGCTTCCCATGGGTCGCGTGTGGCCGGGTCGCGACCCTGCTGCGTGGCCGTGTAGACGGCCCATGCGGTGTAGGCACGTGTTGTTCTGGGCAGCAGGTTGGACAGTGCGGCATCCGGTGCAAAGTTGACCTCTCCGCTGGCCGATGATCCCGTCAGGGCTGCAACCCGTTTGCGCTGCTGATCAAGCAGATCGGTGTCCGCATCATTTGTTGCATTGAAGATACCGTGCCACGTTTCGCCGTCTTTCCAGGCGCCGTCGAGCTTTTCGAGCGGCTTTTGCGTTTCCTTGCCAATGTCATCGAGTGCCCGACCGGATTGGCGGAACAGTGACGAGACACCGGTTTGTTCATAGTTGAGGCGCGTTCCGAGCCGTGTGTGGCGCTTGGCCTCGGCTGCGAGGAACATGTCGAAATACATTGCTTCGTAGACGTCCTCGCTGGGCGGTGTGCCCGCGTTCGGGTCCCAGTCTGCCAGTGCTTCGACCGTCATAGGAAGCGTGTCACCGACGATCTGGTTTTCAACCGAGCGGAACAGCATGGATGCGATCGGTACGATAAATGTGATCAGGACAAAGATCAGCAGCGGAGCGATCAGCCCAAGAGCACGCAATTTCTGGCGGCGCAAGGCACGGGCGAGGCTGCGTTTCAGTGGAGTGCCGTCGGCGGCAAGCATCGTTTCGGCCACGGGTCAGGTTCCTTTTGCGACGACAATCATTGATGTCGCAGTGCGGTGGCGGATCTTCATGACCTCTTGGTATTCGGGGTCGTTGTAAGCGGCCAATGCCGCCTCGTATGTCGGGAACTCAAAGACGACGTGGCGAGAAAACTCCGGCCCTTCCATAGACTGTGCGTCACCGCCACGCACCAATGGGACCGCGCCGTGTGACAGCAGGATCGGCGTGTCCTTTTCGACGTACTCCTTGTACGCCTCCGGGTCGTTCACGGTGATGTGGCCGATGATGTAGCCTTTGGGCATGGTCGTCCCCCTTACTGGTGCAAGGCGGGGGACACCCCCGCCTTACGATTGGTGTGCAGTAAGGCGGACGTGTCGTCCGCCAGACTTGGACTTATTGTGCCAACCACGCCTGGAATTTGGCGTCGATGTCGTCGCGGTAGTCAGCCCAGAACTCGTAGTTGTAGAGGAAAGTGTTCTTGGCATTGTTGGGGTCGGTCGGCATGTGTGGTGCCATGTCGATGCCCAGTTCCGCATGTTGACCGACCAGTGGCGCAGACGAGGCGCGTGCAGGACCGTACGAGATGTACTTGGCCTGATCTGCCAAACGCTGCGTGTCGGTCGCGAACTTGATGAAGTCACGCGCACGTGCTTCACGCTCTGGGCTCAGGCCCGTTGGGATAATCCAACCATCAAGGTCAAACACCTGCGCGTCCCACAGCATTCCGATGGGCTGCTTCTGCTCTTCGATGGCAGCGAACAGACGACCATTGTAGGTCGAACCCATTACCACTTCGCCATCGGCCAGCAGTTGGGGCGTGTCTGCACCGGCGGACCACCAGATAACGTCGTCCTTGATCGTGGCCAGTTTGTCGAGCGCCTGTTGCTGACCTTCTTCGGTTGCAAGCACGTCATAGACGTCATCCTTGGCCACGCCGTCACAAAGCAGCGCCCATTCCATGTTGTTAATGGGGCGCTTTTCCAGCGAGCGTTTGCCGGGGTAGGCTTCTGTGTCGAAGACAGCGCAAACGCTTGTCGGTGCGGTGTCACCAACCAAGTCGGTGCGATAGCCGAATGTGGTCGAGTACACGATCTGCGGAATGAAGCAGTCGCTGACCAGCAGGTCGCCGAAGTCATCTGCAGCCGATGTGCCGTCAGGCGCTGCCGCCAGGTCTTCGTCCGGGTCGATTTCCAGTGCCAGGCCTTCGTCGCACAGGCGGATGGCATCGGCGGCGACCACGTCAACCACGTCCCAAGTGACGCTACCCGCTTCGTTCATGGCGCGCAGTTTTGCCACGGCTTCGGCCGAACTTTCATCCCACACAGCGCTGACGCCGGGATTGTTTTCAATATAGGGCGCGACATACGCGTTCTGTTGGCTGGCCTGGTATGCGCCGCCCCAGCTAACAAGGGTCATATCGCTGGCCATATGGCCGTCGGCAAATGCCGTGCCTGACGCAAGCGTCAAAGCCGTTGTGGCAAGTAGGGTCTTGGTGAGTTTCATGAACTTACTCCCATTGGTTACGCCCGTTTGATCTGTGCGAAGGCCGGACCACGGGCGTCGCCCTGGCCTTCTTCCTCATGCTCAGGCGTCAAGCGCCCGGCAATCTTGTGGCAACCACCCGATGTCAATCTGGGTGCCCGGTGTCAGGCGGACCTGATCGGGGGCATTGCGTGTCTTGATGACGAAATCGTCGTTTCCGGCAACCCGCAGCCGGGTTCGGAAGATGTCGCCCATATAGATGAATTCGAGCACTTCGGCTTTGAGCGTGTGGGCATCGGGGCTGAGCCGTTCCTTGTTCATTTCGACCCGTTCGGGGCGGATGGAAACGCGGGTCCGTTGTCCGACCTCGGTGACGTTGACCGGCTTGGCATCTATGATCTCGCCATCATCCAGGGTCACTTCGCACTGATCGCCCGCAATCTTGCTGACCTTGCCCAAGAGCGTGTTATTCTCGCCAATGAACTGCGCGACAAAGCTGTTTTCCGGCTCTTCATACAGCTGATCCGGCGGCGCCAGCTGTTGAATGCGCCCATCATCAAATACGGCAACCCGATCGGACATGGTTAAAGCTTCGGTTTGGTCGTGGGTCACGTAGACAGTCGTGATCCCCAGATCGTGAGCGAGGCGTGTGATCTCGAACTGCAGCGTTTCGCGCAGTTGCTTGTCGAGCGCGCCCAGCGGTTCGTCCATCAGCACCAGTTCCGGTTCAAATACCAGCGCACGTGCCAGCGCGATCCGTTGCTGCTGACCGCCGGACAATTGCGCCGGGCGACGGCCTGCAAAATCCTGCATCTGCACCATGCCAAGCGCGCGCATGATTTTCTCTTCCCGTTCGGACTTGCCGATCTTGCGCACTTCCAAGGGGAAGCTGAGATTTTCGGCGACCGTCATATGCGGGAATAGGGCATAGTTCTGAAACACCATGCCGATGCCGCGCTTGTGCGGCGGGATGTTGTTGATTGGTTTGCCGCCCAACTTGATCTCGCCATGCGTGGCTGTCTCGAACCCTGCCAGCATCATCAGACATGTTGTCTTGCCCGATCCTGACGGCCCCAGCATCGTCAGGAACTCACCCTTGGGCATTGAGAGGTTGAGGTCTTTGACGACGAGGATTTCCCCATCATAACTCTTCTGCACGCGTTCGAATTCGACGAACGCCTGTTCGGTCGCAGTGTTGGCCAAATCTGGCTCCCCGTTCATTTGGCGATCTTACGCCGCCGCTTCGCTGCAAACTAAACCGAGGTGGATGGTTCAATGCAACCAACTATGACGCAAAACAACAATTGGTAGCGCAATCCGGTCGGAATCACTGCACTGATGTGCGTTTTTGGGCATTGTTCCTGCAAGATCGGAACATTGAATGGCTGGGAATCATGAGATACGCGTTTGACATTGGAGAGTATCACGCACGTTTGGCGCAGGTTCGTGCGGCGATGGCGCGGGCCAACCTGGATTGTCTTTTCATTACGGATCCGTCGAACATGGGATGGCTGACGGGTTACGACGGATGGTCGTTCTATGTGCATCAGGGTGTGATCGTTACGCATGATGCTGATCCAATCTGGTGGGGACGTCTGCAAGACGTTGCTGGCGCGGTTCGCACGACCTGGATGGGCGAGGGTGGATCCGTCGGCTATGGCGAACATTACATCCAGACGTCGGCCCATCACCCGATGGAAGACCTTGCGGCGCGGGTTTCCGGTTGTGTTGGGGTGGAGATGGACAACTACTATTTCTCCGCCAAGGCATACGCAGTGCTGGAAAATGCCGGATTGATCTTGATCGATGCAACCTCGCTCGTGAACTGGTGTCGTGCGGTCAAATCAGATGCGGAGATCGCTTTCATGCGCAAGGCCGCACGCATTTCTGAAGCGGTGATCGACGGGATGGCGGAGAGAATTGAGCCAGGTGTCCGGAAGAATGAAGTCGTCGCAGCTGCATATAGCGATGCGATCCGAGGCGTCGGCGGTGACTGGGGGGACTATCCGGCGATTGTGCCACTTGTGCCATCGGGCGCGGATGCTGCCGCGCCTCACCTAACATGGAATGGCGACCCTTTTCGACGGGGCGAAGCGACGACGCTTGAGATTGCAGGCTGCTATCGCCGATACCATACGCCTTTGTGTCGATCCGTATTTC
Organism: Tateyamaria omphalii; assembly: GCF_014651375.1. Taxonomy (GTDB): domain Bacteria; phylum Pseudomonadota; class Alphaproteobacteria; order Rhodobacterales; family Rhodobacteraceae; genus Tateyamaria; species Tateyamaria omphalii. The sequence continues at coordinate 178,787 of NZ_BMWT01000001.1, read as the reverse complement.
TGGGGCAGCCACCGGACGAGATGAAACGAGCCGAGGCGGCGGTGATCGAAGGCGTGGAAGCCGGAATCGATGCGGCGCGCGCGGGCAATCAGGCACGTGATGTCGCCGCCGCGTTGAATAGAGCGCTGCGCGTGGTCGGGATCGAACGCACGGCGCGGTGCGGGTATCCGATCGGTCTAAGTTATCCGCCTGATTGGGGTGAACGAACGATATCGTTCCGAGCAGAGGATGACACGGTCTTGACCCCCAACATGACATTTCATTTCATGCCAGGGCTTTGGATGGAGGAGTGGGGCCTTGCCATAACCGAAAGCATCCGAATTACCGAAGACGGGCCTGCCGAATGCTTTTGCAATCGTCCGAGAGAGTTGATTACAAAGCGGTAGGGGGACCTTTTTCTCTCTTGGAGTTCGCCGTGTCCAATGGGCGACACGTTAGACACTGCTGGCGTTTCTTGGAAGTGTGAAGATGGCAGGCCTCCGGGTAGTCATGCGGGCAAATGTTGGCCTGAAGGTCAACCGGAGAAAGACGCAACCAACGGTGGCGATGCCACGCTTGGAAACAGGTGCGACAAGTGTGGTTTTGCGCAGGCGCACTCCCAAATCAGGTCTATGGAACATCTCATGCCCAAAGACATGGCTTTCGGCGACTGGTCTGAACATTACTCTGCCGCGACAGGTTTGGTCGGATGGGTGAAACAAGCTCGCCATCTTCAACATACAGCGTTACGTCCTTGAGCACAGGCTTCTTGCCGATGTCGGCTTGATCACCGATGCGCCAGTGAATGATAACTGGGAACGGATCAACTTCGAAAGCGCGACACTCTATCTACTGTCGGCATCTACTGTCGGCGGGATCACCCCGTTGCGGCCCGTTCGGAAATCTGATTGGCCGACCCTTAGGCGGGCACCGCCATCGTGTCCCAAAAAGGATCGTTTAATGCCGGTACCGTGAAACACCTTTCCAATCGCCGCCAAAGATCGCACGCGGTTAAAACTTGTAGCAGAGTTCATCAATGGGGCGATCGAATGAGTTTCACAAGTGCATGCACGTCCCATCGCTGGGCAGCATCGATGTAAGCTTTGCACGCGCTCGAGCTTGGCACCGTTGATTTGCGTCAGGCGGCCGGTTTGAGCATGTCACCATCCTTGAGCTGTGCATAACACTCATCCAGTGCCGTGCGCGCCCGGCGGCCCAACTCTGCAATCTCATCTGGTGAGATGACCAGCGGCGGTGAGATGACCATACGGTCATAGACGTGCCGCATGATCAGATTGTTGGCAAAGCAGCGTTCGCGGCACATGAATCCGGCTGTTCCAGCATCCATTGCAAACTTGGCACGGCTATCCTTGTGTGGAGTGAGGGCGAGTGATCCCATCATGCCGGTGATCGTCGTCTCGCCAACCAGTGGATGATCGGCCAGCCCGTGCCACATCTCGTGCAGGGCGGGCATCGCCACATTTCGGACGTGGTCCAGCACGTTTTCCTCTTCAAGGATGCGCAGGTTTTCCAGCGCAACAGCCGCGGCAACCGGGTGGCCGGAATAGGTATAGCCGTGATTGAATTCGCCCGAGCCTATCACCTCGGCCACCTGGTCACACACGACTGACCCACCGATGGGCTGGTAGCCTGACGATAACCCTTTTGCGATGGTCATGATGTGGGGCTTAATCCCGAGGGTTTGCGAACCGAACCAGTTGCCTGTTCGACCAAACCCGCAGATCACTTCGTCCGCGATCAGCAGGATTTCGTACTTGTTGCAGATGCGCTGAATCTCGGGCCAGTAAGTTTCTGGCGGGATGATGACGCCGCCCGCGCCCTGGATGGGTTCGGCGATGAAGGCCGCAACTTTGTCTTCGCCGTGTTCGAGAATTGCAGACTCGAGTTGTTTCGCGCGCGCGACACCAAACTCCGCAGGGGTCATGTCGCCGCCTTCCGCCCACCAATTGGGTTGGTCGATATGGACGATGCCCGGAATCGGCAGGCCACCCTGTTCGTGCATCGCTGCCATGCCGCCGAGGCTGCCGGACCCGACAGACGAACCGTGATAGGCGTTCTTTCGGCTGATCACGATTTGCTTTTTGGGTTTCCCCTTGATCGCCCAATAGGTCCGGACCATGCGCAGGTTGGTGTCGTTGGCTTCGGATCCCGACCCGGCAAAGAAGACATGGTTCAGATCACCCGGCGCCAATTCGGCAATCTTTTGAGCCAGCGCGATGGCAGGCACGTGCGTCGTTTGAAAGAAGGTGTTGTAGTAGGGCAGTTCGCGCATTTGACGGGCGGCGACATCCGCCAGTTCGCCGCGCCCGTAGCCGATATTCACGCACCACAGCCCGGCCATGCCATCAAGGATTTCGTTCCCGTCGCTATCGTGCAGATAGACCCCATTGGCTCGGGTGATGACCCGCGCACCTTTCTCGGCCAGCTCGCCCCCGGCTGTGAAGGGGTGCATATGGTGCGCAGCGTCCAGTGCCTGAAGCTCGGACGTGGGAAGGTGGTTTGTGATGGCGGGCATGAAAACCTCGGGTGTTGAACAACGTGCCGAGAATATGGGCAGCGGGCGCGCCGTCAATCCGCCATCTGCAATCGTGCTGGACGCATGAAGAAAAAGTTGATTTCATATCGGCTGACCCGGGCTCACCGGGCGTGATACGGGGAGTACATCATGAAGACTACACTGCTGAGCACTGTCGCTGCCTTTGCCGTGACAGGAGTTGCGCTCGCGGATGAAGTGCGCGTTTACAACTGGTCGGACTACATTGACGAGGACCTGCTGACCAAGTTTGAGGAAGAGACCGGTCTCGATCTGATTTACGACGTTTTTGACAGCAACGAAGTGCTGGAAACAAAGATGCTGGCCGGGTCTTCGGGCTATGACATCGTTGTGCCGTCGGGTACATTCCTGCAACGTCAGATTTCTGCCGGAGCTTTCCAGAAACTGGATGCATCCAAACTGCCGAACGCCGAAAACCTGTGGGATGTGGTCGAGGCGCGGACGGCGCAGTACGACCCTGACAATGCCTATTCCATCAACTACATGTGGGGCACAACCGGCATCGGCGTGAACGTGGGAAAGGTTCAGGAAGTCCTGGGTGAGGATGCACCGATGGGATCGCTAGATCTGGTGTTCAAGCCTGAAAACATGGAAAAATTGCAAGCCTGTGGCGTGCATTTTCTTGATGCACCGACCGAAATGATCCCGGCAGCGTTGCAATATATCGGCGAAGACCCGGACAGCCACGACCCGGACGTTTTGGCCAAGGCCGAACCAATTCTGATGGGCGTGCGCCCTTACGTGCAGAAATTCCACAACTCGGAATACATCAATGCCCTTGCGAACGGTGACATCTGTGTTGCCTTCGGCTGGTCCGGCGACATTCTGCAAGCGCGTGATCGCGCTGCGGAAGCCGAGAATGGCGTTGAAGTGGCGTACAATGCGCCAAACGAAGGCGCTTTGATGTGGTTCGACCAGATGGCAATCCCCGCGGACGCACCGAACCCAGAAGGTGCGCATGTGTTCCTGAATTTCATTCTGGATGCGCAGAACATGGCCCAGGCGTCGAACTATGTTTATTACGCCAACGGCAACGCAGCCTCGCAAGAGTTCTTGGTCGAAGATGTGATCGGCGATCCAGCCATCTATCCGGACGAGGCGACGCTCGAGAACCTCTATACCACCACGCCGTATCCTGCCCGTGTGCAACGGACGGTCACGCGGATGTGGACCAAGATCAAGTCCGGCACTTAAGGCCGACTTCAGGGCGCGGGGGACATCCTCGCGCCCATTTTCTATTGAACGGAATTCCCCTTGGCAGAGACTGTTTTCGCCCCCTGGGACGACCCGAACGAGAAACCGTTGATCCGGTTTCGTAATGTCACAAAACGCTTTGGCGATTTCACAGCGATTGACGATCTGACCCTCGACATCTTTGAACGCGAGTTCTTTGCCCTTTTGGGTCCTTCGGGCTGTGGGAAGACGACGATGATGCGGATGTTGGCGGGTTTCGAAAACCCTTCCGAAGGTGCGATTGAACTGGCCGGGCAGGACATCGCCGGTGTGCCTGCGAACAAGCGCGCCGTGAACATGATGTTCCAATCCTATGCGCTGTTCCCACACCTGTCGGTCTGGGACAACATCGCCTTTGGTCTACGGCGCGAGAGCAAGGACAAGGCGGCCATTGCCGCGCGGGTCGAAGAGATGCTCAAGCTGACCCGCCTTGAAAAGTTCGCGCGTCGGAAACCGCATCAGATTTCCGGGGGCCAACGTCAACGCGTGGCGCTTGCGCGGTCACTTGCGAAGGCGCCGAAACTGTTGTTGCTGGACGAACCACTTGGTGCATTGGACGCCAAGCTGCGCGAGGCCACGCAGTTCGAGCTGATGGACATTCAGGAAAAGACGGGCACCACGTTTGTGATCGTGACCCACGATCAGGAAGAAGCGATGACTGTCGCCAGCCGCGTGGCTGTCATGGATGAAGGCCGGGTGATGCAGGTCGCAACGCCCGAGCGCATCTATGAGGCGCCGGACAGTGTTTATGTGGCGGATTTCATTGGGGATGTGAACATCCTGCATGGTGCGGCCAAGCCCATTGGCGATGACACATATGAAGTTATCGAAGCGGCGGGATCCACATCGGTGACAGCAGTGAGTGGACGCCCGTTCTCGGATGGGCAGGACTGCCATCTGGCGATACGACCGGAGAAAGTGTCGATCCATAAAGATAAGCCTGACGCCGACAACGCCTTGCAGGGCAAGGTGTTGGACATTGCCTATCTCGGGAACCTGTCAACCTATCACGTCGGACTGCCCACGGGCGACATCATCAAGGCCCAGGTTGCCAACACGCGGCGTGTTTCGCGCCGGAATTTCACGTGGGAAGATCCCGTTTGGGTGAGTTGGACCAAAACTGCTGGGGTGTTGCTCGCGGAATGAGACGGGCAGTCCTCATAGCGGTCCCTTACGCCTGGCTTCTGGCGCTCTTCCTGATTCCGTTTGCCGTGGTCTTCAAGATTTCGTTGTCAGATATCGCGCTGGCCATTCCGCCGTACACGCCAACGGCCAAGGATGGCATCTGGAACATGCTGTCCCAGTTGGACTTTGAAAACTTCATCTTTCTGACCGAAGATGATCTGTATTGGAAAGCTTACGTCAGCTCGCTTCAGATTGCTCTAATTTCAACAGTTTTGACGCTGTTGGTTGGCTATCCGATGGCCTACGCCATGGCTCGTGCGCCGGAACAGTGGCGTCCCACCTTGTTGATGCTGGTGATCTTGCCGTTTTGGACGTCATTCCTCATCCGAGTCTACGCATGGGTTGGCATCCTGTCCGGCGAAGGATTTTTAAACCAATTCCTGATGTGGATCGGAATCGTCGACGCGCCGCTCACGATCTTGAATACCAATACAGCCGTTTATATTGGCATCGTCTACACCTATCTGCCGTTCATGATCTTGCCTATCTATTCGGCGCTTGACCGGCTGGACGGTTCATTGATCGAAGCGGCTGAGGATTTGGGCTGCTCGCGGATCAAGGCGTTCTGGCTTGTGACAATACCGCTGTCCCGGAATGGGATCATCGCGGGTTGCTTCCTGGTCTTTATCCCAGCGCTGGGCGAGTTTGTGATCCCGTCGCTGCTGGGTGGGTCCGGCACCCTAATGATTGGCAAGGTTCTCTTTGAAGAGTTCTTCTCGAACCGTGATTGGCCGGTGGCGTCCGCCGTAGCCGTCATCTTGCTGCTGATCCTGATCATTCCGATCGTCTTGTTCCAGCGGAACGAGCAGAAACAGGTGGAGGCGGAGGGATGAATCGCCTGTCCTCCTTCAATGTCGTATCGCTGACGCTTGGTTTTGTTTTTCTTTATGTGCCGATGCTGATCCTTGTGATCTACAGTTTCAACGCATCGAAACTGGTTACAGTGTGGGCCGGATTTTCGACCAAATGGTACGGTGAACTGCTGTCGAACGAGGCCTTTTTGGACGCTGCATGGGTGACGTTGCGCGTGGCGGTCATTTCTTCGACTATCGCCACGATACTTGGCACAATGGCAGCCTATGTGCTGGTGCGCGGCGGGCGCTTCTTTGGACGAACGCTGTTCTCCGGGATGATTTATGCGCCATTGGTGATGCCGGAAGTCATTACCGGGCTTTCCTTGCTGCTGTTGTTCATTGGGATTGGTCTGGACCGGGGTGTGTTCACCATCGTTCTTGCTCATACAACGTTTTCAATGTGCTTTGTGTCTGTGGTTGTCTCGTCGCGATTGGTTAGTTTCGACAAGTCACTTGAAGAGGCTGCGCTGGACCTTGGCGCGTCACCCTGGGATGCGTTTCGCCTCGTCACGCTGCCCATCATTGCACCCGCAGTGGTCTCTGGTTGGCTTCTGGCATTCACACTCAGCCTGGATGACCTGGTTATCGCGTCGTTCACTTCGGGACCGTCTGCCACGACGCTTCCTATGAAGATATGGTCATCCGTTAGGCTGGGGGTCAGCCCCGAGATCAATGCCCTGAGCAGCATACTGATTGGTCTTGTGACGTTGGGGGTTATCGCCGCCTCATTGGCGTCGAAACAAGCGGCTGTGCGGGCCAAACGGGACGAACAGGCCGCTGTGCGTGCCGTATGACGCGGATATTCCCGCAGTACACCTATGGGAATGGACCTCGTGACGGGTGCTGGTGGGATGAGACGGTAAAAACAAGCGTCCGACCAGCTTTGGCGCGGGATACAAAATGCGACGTTGCGATAGTGGGTGCTGGATTCACAGGTTTATCGGCGGCGCTACACCTGGCCCAGCGGGGTGCGAAAGTCATTGTTCTGGACGCTAACTCTGCCGGCTGGGGTGCGTCGGGCCGCAATGGCGGGTTTTGTTGCCTTGGGGGCAGCATGAGCTCGGATGCGGCACTGGACAGGCAATACAGTCATGCTGCGCGTCATGAGTGGCGGAAAACAGAACGTTTTGCAGTCGAGTTGGTTGAGACGCTAATCAACAGTCTTTCGATTGATGTGGATCGGCACTCGCACGGCGAAACATGTCTTGCCCACAAGCCGCGTGCCTTTGAGCAACTCAAAGAAGAAGCGGCTTCAATCTATGAGAACTATGGCGTTGAGCCTGATGTGCTGCCTCCGTCGGAATTGGCATCGGCTGGTTTGTCAGGACCCTTTCATGGTGCCCTCACAATCCCCATCGGATTTGGCTTGAACCCTCGCAAGTACTTAGATGGCCTGATCAAAGCGTGTCTCAGGCTCGGCGTTGCGATTTACGACAACAGTCCTGCGCTGAACGTCACATCTGGCACAGTGAAAACTCCGGAAGGTGTTGTCCGTGCTGAGCAAATTGTCGTCGCGACTAATGGCTATTCGAGCGAAGATACTCTGCCGTGGATGGCCGCGCGTTACATGCCGGCACAGTCAACTGTCATAGTAACGCGCCCATTGACCGCAGCGGAGCTGCAGGATCAAGGATGGAGCAGCGATCAGATGTGCTATGATACACGGCATCTGCTTCATTACTTTAGGCTTATGCCGGATCGGAGGTTTCTGTTTGGAATGCGAGGCGGGTTACTCTCTGGTCCGAAGGCGGAAAAGGCTGCGCGTTCAAAAGTGGTGCGCGATTTCCGTTCCATGTTTCCGACATGGTCGCATGTTGATGTAACTCATGCGTGGTCGGGTCTTGTCTGTCTGAGCCGGGATCGCGTGCCTTATGTTGGGCCAGTCCCAGGAATGCCTGGTGTGCTGACCGGTTTTGCATACCATGGCAACGGTGTCGCGATGGGTACGTATACTGGCTATGCCTTGGCGGCCTTAGCAAGTGGTCAAGAACCTGACCGCTACCCAAGTGTCATGTCTAACGCCGCTTCCCGTTTTCCACTTGGGCGCTTTCGCCGCCTTTTGATGCCCCCGGTCTATGCAGGCTTTGGTTTGAATGATGCGTTGCCTTAAGACGCTTCTCGAAGCCCCGAGACATCGTTGGCGCGCACCATGTATCCGCTTTCAAGTACCAAAAGGGTTGACCCACTGTCGATACGCGCTTCGGTCACGCGGTTGTAGGTCAGTGCCGATTCCGTCAACAGGACCTCTCCCTTCGCTGCGCTTTCAATCTGGAACGAGTATTCGCCGTGGGGAAGAGCCGTTCCATCTGCGTCGAGACCGTCCCAGACATACGCTTCGGCGCTGACTGGCATGCTGCGGCGGGCGACCTCGTTGCCTTGCTCGTCTTTGATGACCAAGGTCACGGAATCTGCAGCTACAGGCGGATTGGGAGCTATTGTGATCGCCTCGCCGTCGAATTTAACAGGGCCATGAACCAGCGCTTCCATGCCAATCCAATTCGCAGCGCCGGAAATGTCATTGGCGCCAAGCGCCGCAATCATTTCTTTCACCAGATCGTTCGTCATGACTTGCTGTTCGACCATCGAAAACTGGGCCAATTGTGCCGCGTATTCGGATGAATCAAGCGGTTCAAGAGGGTCCTGGTACTTGGCCTGTGCGGTCAGCATCTTGAGAAACACTTCAAAATCCGAGCTTAGTACTCCGGATGAATCGACGTTGGGGGTGGACGTGTTGGCGACCTGTGCCTGGCCAGTTGTTTGCGTAACGTCCATGATCAGAGCCTCATGTCTATGCCAGTCGACGCCAATGATGAGGTACGCGCGAGAGGGGTGAGTGTTTGCTGTGGCGCCGCTGTTTCATCAACAGCAATTGGGTCGGCGTCGTTTGACTGTTCTGATGGCTCGGCGTGCTGTCGTCTTTGATCAAAGGCGAAGGATACATCCTCGAAGCCGAGATCGCTCAGTGATTTTCCAAGGTCATCGATGTTACGCCGCATCAGATCCAACGTATCTCCGCGATCAGCCCCAATGGTCACCGTGATTCCGGTTTCACTCGTCGACATGATCATTCGAACACGGCCGAGTTCTGCCGGGTTGAGTGCAATTTCTATTGGTTTGTCAGGAGACTTTTTGAAAGCCTCCGCAACGGACTGCGAAACGTGCTGTGGCAATTCCACGCGCTGGAGGGCAGATGCTGCTTTGGCCGTTTGCCCGGTGCTCGGCAGACGGGTTTCCCAGAAAACCTCGTCGTTGTGATTCGACGTTTCGATGGTAGTCGAAGGTTGTTGTGATTGATCTTGGATCAATGTTCCGATGGTCACCGCCGGTTGAACGTTTTTCGAGTTGTTCTGCGGGACCGAATTCGGATTAACCGTTCTTACCGTTGCGACAAGTGTCTGATCTAAGGTCTCAGGGCGCCCAATTGGCGCCAATGTTTTCTTACCTGATGTTGTCGCCAGATCTGACGAGTCGCCAGTCGTCTCATTTGCTGCGTGCCGCGTGGCGGTCTTCGTTTTTTCCGTAACCAACAGTCCGCTCGACGGGCTGGCGGGTTGGGCGGCATGCAAGAGTTCTGACTGCTTGCTTGTGGTTTTGGCTCCGTGCGCCTGCATCGTTTCCGTCGAATCTGATGGACGTATGTGATGCGATTTAAGTTCCAAAGATGTGTTTGGCGTGTTCTGCGATGTCGAGTGACCTTGCAAACTCGGTTGCCCCGCCTCGCGAACAGAGCCACTCGGTATGGTGCTGGTCGTGGATGTGAGATCCAGCAGGCTATCATTTTTTATTGAGGAGTGTCTGGCGCCGTTACTCTCAGAAACAGCGGAGATGCCAAGGATCGACTTTGCGTTCTCAGCATTCTCAATGGTCCGGCGGTCGAGCGTTGCACCAGATGTTGGATCATTCTGTGAAAGCCCCTGAATCATCGCCGACATTGGCGACGCTGGCTTTCTCTGTGCTGAAGGGGTATGCGACTGATCACCACTTGCCACATTTGCATGACCTTCAGAAGGCCCGGACGTTGTTTTGTTTGATACTTGCGTAGCGTCGCCGTGTGTCTCAGACGCGTCAGTGTTGTAAGCGACTGCGCCTCGACCCGTTTGTTCGGCTAAGCTATTCTTGTCGCTCTTGGCACCGGATTCATGCTCCGCATATGAATCGGGGCTGCCCGAATCCAATACATTTTCAGCTTCGGCCTGTGCGTCAGTGTCACGGTCGTCCCGCTCTGTTGCCTCGCCTGGGTTCTCTCGCATTGCCAATTCGAAAGGTGAGTCAGCGGTGTGTTTTGATGCCGATTGACTTGTTGGCATTGGGTCGGCGGTCGGGCTCGTACTGAGCGTTTGAATGAGCTGCACGCGTTTCTCCGGGATTCTTCCACGTTTCGTGCACATTGGACCATCCATAGTTACCGGTTCTTTACCGCTGATCTGTCAGGCTTGGGAAAATCCATTCAATTCTAAGGAACGCCAATGATCACCCCGTCGTTATCTTTAAGTTCTCAGTCGCCAGTTGATCACCGCGACACGTCCTTGCGCGTTGCCGCGCAGAAACTTGAAGCGGCATTCCTTGCCGAGATGTTGAAGTCGGCCGGGCTTGGAGAAAGCCGTGATTCGTTCGGAGGCGGCGCGGGCGAAGATCAGTTTTCTTCATTTCTAGTACAAGCCCAAGCGGAAAAAATGGTTGAGGCTGGTGGCATCGGGTTGGCCGAAGCGCTGTTTGAGTCACTAAAGGAGCGAAGCAATGAAGATGAATGAATATCAAGGTGCGCTAGAGGAATTGGAAGATCTACTTGATGCAGAGAAGGCCGCCGTTCTGGAGGGCAAGCTCGATGACGTGGGCAGGCTGTTAGATCAGAAAACGCGTTTGCTTGAATTTGTTGGGGGATCGGAGTCTTCGAATGCCAAGACAATGACAAAACTGCGAAACAAGCTGGAACGAAATCAAAGCCTTTTGGAATCGGCTGCGGATGGTGTGCGATCCGTTTCGCGGCGATTGTCTGCAGTCAGACAAGTTCGTGAGTCGCTTGAAACGTACGACTCACTTGGCCGACGTAGAAATGTGACCATAAGTGTTTGCCATAATTTGGAAAAAAAGGCTTGAGCAGGATTAATTTAAATCTGCGGTTTTCAAAATTCCAGCTTTAGGGATCCGTTAGGTAAATCACCTTCATGGTGACCGCGCACTTGGTTTCAAGTGGCGCATTCCCCCGTGAAGGGGTGTGCATTTGTCAGAACGGCAGTTTGGCCGTCCCATCGGGGGGCGGGACGTAAACCAGGGCGCAAAGCGCCGTGACAAAAGGAAATGCACATGTCGAGCATTCTTACGAACAATAGCGCAATGGTTGCGCTGCAGACCCTGAAGGGCATCAACAAAAATCTTGCGATGACGCAAAATGAAATTTCGACAGGTAAGTCGGTTTCGAGCGCAAAGGACAATTCCGCCGTCTGGGCCATCTCGAAAGTGATGGAGTCCGATGTGGCTGGCTTCAAAGCTGTGTCGGAAAGCCTCTCCTTGGGCGAAAGCACCGTCGCCACTGCTGCTAACGCTGCAGAGTCAATTACGGATCTGTTGAACCAAATGAAAGGTCGGATCGTTGCAGCACAGGAGGAAAACGTTGATCGGGGCGCTATCCAACAGGATATCGAATCGCTGACCGAACAGATTGGGTCAGTTGTTTCCGCTGCCCAGTTCAATGGCTTGAACCTGATCGATGGCACGAGCACGGACGACGTTCAGATCTTGTCATCGTTGAACCGGGACAACTCCGGCGCTGTGACTGCAGGGCAAATTGACGTCGTTCGCCAGAACTTGTCGACAACTACACCTGCGACCGCACAGTCGTTTGGTACAGGTGTATCGACTCAACCTTTGGCGAACGCGGCTGTTCAGGTTGGCGCGGCAAACACTGGTTTCGCAGCCGCCGCGACTGATCCTGTCTCGTCTGAGACTGTAGCAGGCGGTGGCAGTGTCACGGTGAGCTTTGGCGCCGTTTCCGCAGGAAATAGCTACCAACTGACGTTGGATGGGTTGTCAATCAACACGGCGGACGGAAGCTCGGCAACTGGACGTCGCGATTTCCAGTTTGTTGCCAGCGCTGAAGATGGCCAAGCGGATGTCATCAATGGACTGGCCAATCAGCTAAGTGCTTTCTTTGATGCCGCTACCGATGGCGCCGATGGATACAGTGTAAATGTGGACGTCGATGCTGGCACGCTGACATTCTCGACAGGCGCAACGGCGGGGGACGTTGATGTCGGTGCCGTGTTCCAGAACGGTGGTACCGCGGGTTCGACCGCATCTTCCGGTGGGCTTGGTGCTCTGGCCACGCTTGATGTGACGTCCGATTCGGGAGCTGCGTCTGCGCTGACCGCAATCGATGGCCTTATCGGGCAATCGATCAGCGCGGCTGCTGCCTTTGGTACTGTTCAAAACCGTATCGAAACCCAATCAGACTTTGTCAGCAGTCTAACGGACTCGTTCAAGTCAGGTATTGGTTCGTTGGTCGACGCGGATATGGAAGAAGTGTCGGCGCGTTTGCAGGCATTGCAGACGCAGCAGCAGCTTGGTGTGCAATCGCTTTCCATCGCGAACCAGGCGCCACAGTCCATCTTGTCGCTGTTCCGTTAAGTCCAAAGGGGGGAGGCCGGCGCAAGTTAGGCCTCCTCCATTCCTTTTTTTGAGCAGGTGAAACCTTTGAATGCGATGTCCCAAGCCCTGAAGGGCTATACTGAACATGCGACGTCAACAAAAAGTGGACGTAGATCTGAATACGAAGTCATCGCGAAAGTTACGCAGCAACTGCGTGATCGCGCCATGGACGCAAAAACCAACTATGCTGCATATGCCGACGCGCTGCATACAAACCAACGCCTTTGGACGGCTCTGGTTGTTGATGTGGTCGATGATCAAAACCCTTTGCCAGCAGAACTCAAGGCAAGAATTGTGTACTTGGCCGAATTTACGCGGCATCACACGCGCCGCATTCTGAGAAAGAAAGCGTCGGTTCTGCCACTTCTTGAGATCAACATGGCGGTTCTGCGCGGCCTCAAGCAGGAGGGGCCGATAGCATGAGTGGCCTAATCTTAAAACTGAGTCCCAAAGAGCGTGTGTTGATCAACGGGGCAGTAATCGAAAACGGAGACCGGCGCAGCCGGATCGCCATTTTGACACCTGGCGCAAACATCCTGCGCTTGCGGGACGCAATTCATCCGGAAAGTGCAAAAACGCCCGTCAAGCGCGTTTGCTACACGGTTCAACTCGTACTCTCAGGCGATGCTGACAAGGATGAGGCCCGCTATCCACTTCTTCGCAACATAGAAGAACTGAGCCAGGTTTTTGTCGATGCTGATAGTCGCAAGCACCTTGATATTGCGTCCCACGCGTTGGTTCAGGACGATCACTATCGTTGCCTCAAGGCTCTTCGCTCACTGCTTCCCCGAGAGGAGCGGCTGCTGGCCGCAAGCCATTAGACAATGTACCAACCTGTATTGATATCGTCCGGTTTGGCCGGGTGGCAGTTTCTAAAGCGCACCTATGAACAGCAGCTTTCAGCGTTCAGTCAATCCACGCTGTTGCAACGTGATACGGATCATTTTGCAGACAAAATATCATCGGTAACAACTGCAGATGAATTGGTGGCGGATCGACAATTGTTGACCGTGGCGCTCGGCGCCTTTGGCCTGTCCGAAGATATCAACAACACTTACTTCATCCAGAAGATGCTAGGCGACGGCACAACGGCCCAAGACGCCTTGGCGAATCGGTTCACCGACCGTCGTTATCGTGATTTTTCTGAGGCATTCGGGTTGGGGCCAGGGGAGGTTCGGGGCGCGTTGCGGCCCGGTTTTTCAGAAGAGATTATTGCCAAGTATCAAGCGAACAGCTTTGAAATAGAAACTGGCAACCAAGATGAATCGATGCGTATCGCTTTGTACGCGGAGCGGACACTCCCGGATGTCGTGACAGGAAGTGGCTCTGATGCATCAAAGTGGTTTGGCATCATGGGGCAACCGCCCCTCAGGACCCTCTTCGAAACAGCTTTGGGACTGCCTCAAGCATTTGGCCAGGCGGACATCGATCAGCAATTGTCCGTGTTTCAAGAACGGTCCGAACGTATTTTGGGCGTCAGCGACCCTGCAGATTTCGCTGAAACGGAAACACTTGATCGGTTGGTGACGACATACCTGGCGCGATCACAACTGGCCCAGATTGGCAGCGGTGCGTCGGGCGCATCAATTGCTCTCACGCTCTTGAGTGTCTAGGCCCGACGGCCATTCGGCTCACCTCGCATCTTTGTAAATCGGGTCGCGTGGTGAAACGAAATGAGGTTTTTGAGCGCAACCAATTGATCGCATCGACTAGCGGCCAGAATTCCCTTTGGGGACAATACAACCGCTACGGCGCAAAGCCAGTTTAAGTTGATCGAAGCTATGTGCGCACCCCTTGTTATGCATCAGTGTCATCGCTTCGTCTAAGTGTGGCCATGCCTGAAGCGCTGCGTCTATGTCGCCATCCGCGCCCTGCGTGTAGAGACCCGCGCTTATCATCACTTGATTCTGCGCATAAACGCTCATGAGTTTTCGAACTTGTGTGATTGTTTCATTCTCTGCATCAGAAGCGGCGCCTGGCAAACTCCGTGAGACAGATTGCAGAACGTCAATTGCAGGAAAGTGCCCCCGTTCAGCAATTGCACGATCCAAAACGACATGCCCGTCCAACACACCGCGCAGTATGTCAGCAATTGGTTCATCCATGTCTGAACCAGCGACCAGAACGCTGAACACCGCTGTTATGTCGCCTTGATCTGGTCCGCCCGGCCCCGCGCGTTCGCACAGCGACATGATCAGATGCGAGATTGAAGCAGGAAACCCACGCAGAACTGGTGCTTCTCCGGCCGCAACAGCAACCTCGCGATGTGCTTCTGCGAAGCGCGTGACAGAATCCGCCAAAAGCAAAACTGACTTTCCTTCGTCGCGAAAATGCTCGGCAACTGCCATGGCGGTCCAGGCGCATCGACGCCTGAGCAAAGGGGACTGATCGGACGTCGCGGTGACAACAACTGAACGTGATAAGCCTTCGGGGCCTAGAACATCATCAACAAATTGGCGTACTTCACGGCCACGCTCACCGATCATGGCAATGACAACAACGTCTGCTGATATTCTTTGAGCCAACTTTCCCATAAGGCTCGATTTACCAACGCCTGAACCAGCAAAGAGACCTATCCTTTGCCCGCGAACGATCGGTAGCATTGTGTCGAATACAACGTGCCCGGTGTCCAATCGGGGGCCGAATGCCCGACGAGACGCTGCAGCTGGTGGCTCGTTCTTCAGTGCGCGCGGAGCGAGCCCGCGGGTAAGAGGCTTGCCATCCAGCGGATTGCCGTTCGGATCGACAATGCGACCGAGCCAGCTATCATGCGGTGCAATCTTGTTTTGTGTATCGACAGTTACTCGATCACCAAGTGCCACGCCCTCAAAAGGACCGTCTGGCATAACTGTGACCGAAGCTTGGGACAACTGAACAACCTCGGCGGGCAGAGGATCACCAGACCGTCGTGCGACCAACACGCGATCACCGATTCTTGCACACTCATTCAAGCCGGACACTGTCAGCACATTTCCAACTGCCCCACCGATCCGACCAATCGGATACGTGACCTTAATTTCTGCGAGCTGCTCTTGCAGCATTTGCAATCGCAAAGCTTGGCGCATCGGGACCTCCTGTTGTTTGCACACAGTTTCTTAGGGAATCAGAGTTAAGCGTTGATTGAAATCACACGAGGGAGAAGCCCCGATGTTTCAAAATCTGGCCGTTTTCGAGTCAGCTCAAGCCATGGCGATGCACGCTGGTCAAAGACAGGCAGTGATCGCGCAAAATGTCGCGAATGCCGACACACCTGGCTACGTAGCACGTGATCTACCCAGTTTCATTGATGTTTATGCGCCCGTCGACGCGTCGGCTTTCTCGCAGCGTGCAACGCGGCTCTCTCACATGAACGGGAGCCCATCAAACAACGCTGAAGTAATGACGGAGCAAGATCGAACGTTTGCTTCGCCAGATGGAAACACAGTGTCACTTGAAACAGAGATGCTGCGGGCGACCGAAGCCAAACGGCAACATGACAGATCTCTCGCAATCTACAAATCCGCACTCAACATCCTTCGGTCGAGTTTGGGACGTCAGTAAGGAAGTTCAAATGAGTGAATTTGCAAAATCCCTATCGGTATCTGCCAGTGGCTTGAAGGCGCAGGCATCCCGCTTGCGTCATCTATCAGAGAACATCTCGAACGCAGATACACCGGGATACAGACGCAAAACGATACCGTTTCGCACAGCTTTCGATGCGGGTCAGGGTGTCAGTAACGTTGAGGTTGGGCGTATGTCCATCGACAATCGGCCGCTCGCGCGTATCTACGATCCGGGGCACCCGATGGCAGATGAATCTGGCCACTACGAAGGGTCCAATGTCGACCTGTTGATCGAGTTGGCTGATGCGCGTGAAGCCCAGCGCAGCTACGAGGCAAATCTGAAAATGTTCGAGCAGACGCGGCAGATGTCGTCCAGCTTGATGCAGTTACTGCGCCGCTGAATGCGCGCATCTATGAAGGAGATCCAGAATGGAAACCGCAGCACTATCGGCAGTTCAGAACTATGCAGCACTTCGACCAGCGACACAGCCTAGTCAAGGCGACGGTGGCAGCGTTTTTGGCAAAGTGGCCATGGATTTCGCGCAGACACTCGCACAGGGAGAGCAGGTCGCGAAGGAGGCAATGGTTGGTCAGGCGGATCCACATGCGCTGGTACAGGCCCTCGCGCAGACCGAGCTTGCCGTTGAAACCGCTGTCACCGTAAGAAACAAGGTCGTCGAGGCTTATCAGGAAATCCTGAGGATGCCTGTTTGACATGCTGAATGAAGTCCTTTTCTTCGACACATTGCGCCAGGGGTTGTGGATTGCTGTCTTGGTCTCCATGCCGATTTTGACGGTCGCCTTGGTGGCCGGGGTCTCCATCGGTTTGGTTCAAGCGCTCACGTCCATTCAGGAAATGACACTCACTTTTGTGCCAAAGCTGGCCGCCATTGTCGTCGTTTTCTGGTTGTCTATGGGTTTCATGACGCAGACTCTCGTATCTTTTTTCCAAAGCCGGATCATCCCGCTGATCATCGGAGGTTGACATGGACAACACCGGTTACATTACCCTCACTCGCCAGTCCGGCTTGATGCGCGAAATGCAAATTGTTGCGAACAACATCGCAAACAGTGCAACCACCGGCTACCGCCAAGAAGGCATGGTCTTTTCCGAATATGTGCAGAGCATGCAGGGAGGACCATCCTTGTCGATGGGCCATGGCAATGTCCGGGAAACATCTTTTGTCCAGGGAACGCTGACGGAAACCGGTGGAACATACGATTTCGCAATCGAGGGTGACGGCTTTTTTCTGATCCAGACGCCCAACGGGGAACGGGTTACGCGCGCAGGCGGCTTTTCACCAAATGGACAAGGCGATCTGGTGACGCCTGAAGGGTACCCCGTATTGGATGCTGGCGGTGCGCCCGTTTTTGTTCCTCCCGGAGCAAAGTCACTGTCAGTGTCGCCAGACGGATCGATCAGCGCCGATGGAACGTTTGTTGGTCAGATTGGGCTTTTTGACGCTGTAGATCGAACCGAACTTGTTCGTGAAGGCGGGGTGATGTTCCGCTCTGACGCGGGGTTCGAACCATCGGACACGGCGCGAATTATACAAGGTTTCATCGAGGAATCCAACGTTGATCCGATTGGTCAACTGGCGCGGATGATTGAAATTCAACGCGCCTACGAGATGGGTCAAAACTTTCTCAATTCCGAAGATGAACGGGTCCGTCGTGCGATGGATGCCATGTTGAAATCCAACTGAGGAGACTTCAATGCGCGCTCTAAAAATTGCCGCGACAGGCATGTTGGCCCAGCAAATGCGGGTGGAAACGATATCCAACAACCTCGCGAACATGAGTACCACCGGATATAATGCCCGGCGCGCCGAGTTTGCCGATCTGCATTACCAGCAAATGACCAGGCCCGGCGCTATCAATGCATCAGACGGTACGGTTTTGCCAACTGGCGTCCAATTGGGGCTGGGCGTACGCCCTGCTGCGGTGTCGGTACACTTGGCACAGGGTTCGCTTGCCGCAACCGGAGGTGATCTCGATCTGGCCATTGACGGCAATGGTTACTTTGAAGTGACCTTGCCGTCGGGGCAAACTGCCTACACC
Organism: Tateyamaria omphalii; assembly: GCF_014651375.1. Lineage (GTDB taxonomy): Bacteria > Pseudomonadota > Alphaproteobacteria > Rhodobacterales > Rhodobacteraceae > Tateyamaria > Tateyamaria omphalii. The sequence goes on along the minus strand of NZ_BMWT01000001.1, from coordinate 160,713 downwards.
CGTGATGGCGCGCTGAAACGAACGGGCGAAGGCCTTATCGTAACATCTGATGGCTATGCTGTTGCGCCCGAGATTGTGGTGCCCGAAGATGCGCGTAGCATCTCGATTAACGGTGATGGTGAGGTCTATGCCTACTTTACGGATGCTGCGGCAGGCCAGTTGATTGGCCAATTTGATCTGACGGGATTTTCTAATCCCAAGGGATTGGAGGCGCTTGGCAGTAATTTGTTTGCTGAAACCGATGCATCTGGGCCGCCAATCGTCACAACGCCCGGTCTTGATGGGCTCGGAACACTGCGCCAGGGGTATCTTGAAGAAAGTTCGGTTGATGCAGTCCGCGAGATTACCGAACTGATTGCCGCGCAACGTGGATATGAGATGAACTCCAAAGTGATTTCGGCCGCCGATCAAATGATGGGTGCGATGACGCAAGTCCGATGATGCGAGCGCTGATCATATCTTGCCTCGTGGCAGCATCGGCTTCCGCTGACACCGTGGTCCCAACCAGAACCTTGCGACCGGGAACACTGATTTCTGCGGCAGACTTGACAGTTCTCAACGAAGCGGAAGCGGGCATGTTCGAACACGTTGCGGATGTTATTGGACAAGAGGCAAGGACGGCACTCTATGCGGGCCGCCCAATTCCGTTCGATGCAATCGGCGCGCCTGCAATAGTGAACCGAAATCAGATTGTACCTTTGTTTTTCAATGCGGGCGGGCTGTCAATTGCAACCGAAGGCCGCGCCCTTGAGCGCGGCGGTGTCGGTGATCGTGTGCGCGTAATGAATTTGAGTTCCCGATCGAGCTTGTTCGGTTTTGTACAAGAAGACGGCTCTGTGAAAGTGACCCGATGAGTATTTTGATGAACAGAAAACTAACCCAGCAATGCTTCAACGCTGCGCTTTGCCTTTTGGTGTCTGCGTGTGGGCGAGGCGATCATCTCGGTAAGCCACCCAGTTTCTCAAACCCATTGGAGACACGTGAGCACTCAGCCATGGTATCGGCCAGCTTGCCGTTGACAGTGGAAGAAGTCGGTCCGGTGGACCGGGCGTCTCTTTGGAGTGGCCAACGGTCTTCGCTTTTGGGTGACCGACGGGCGGTTCAGCGGGGGGACATCATGACGGTTGTCATCGAAATTGACGAACGCGCGGAAATCTCGAACGAAACCGACCGGTCCCGTAGCGGCACAGAAAGCCTGCAAGTGCCCCAGTTGGCAGGGCTGCCCCAAAGGCTGGACGAAAAGCTTCCGGAAGGGGCATCTGCATCTGACTTTGTTTCGATCAAATCCAGTTCCGGATCGAGCGGCGATGGATCCGTAAAACGCAAAGAGAAGTTGACCCTTCGCGTTGCAGCAACTGTCGTTGACGTCCTGCCAAACGGAATCTTGTCAATTTCCGGTTCTCAAGAGCTGCGTGTAAACTTCGAGATGCGCGAACTTCTCGTGTCGGGATACGTTCGTCCTGCAGATATCTCGCGCAAGAATGAAATTACCTATGACAAGATTGCCCAAGCACGTGTGTCCTATGGCGGACGCGGTCAAATCACAGATGTTCAACAGCCAAGAATAGGTCAGCAAGTCCTGGATGCTGTCCTGCCATTTTAGGAGTGATCAGTTGAAGAAACTAGTTCCATTGATCTTTCTGGCTGTTGGCGCAGGTGCGGGTGTCGGTGCGGGCATTCTTTTAAGGCCGGTACCCGAACCTGTTATCTCCACAGAAGTCAACGAACCTGTGGAGCGGTCGGATGTTGCCGATACCATGGAAGACTTGGCAGATCGCGAGTACGTTAAGATGAACAATCAGTTTGTTGTGCCAGTTCTCCGAGATGGCGCAGTGCGCTCATTGGTGGTGATGTCGCTCAGTCTTGAGGTGCCGGCCGGGCAGAAAGACGCGATCTACTCGCATGAACCGAAACTGAGGGATTCCTTTCTCCAAGTCCTTTTTGATCATGCCAATGTCGGTGGCTTTGATGGTGCCTTTACCGATGCAAATAATCTGGCTGTGATACGTGGAGCATTGCGTGAAGTCGCGACCAAAGATATGGGTGATCAAATCTCGGACGTTCTTATCGTCGAGATTGCGCGTCAAGACTACTAAAAGCTGATTGAGTAAGCGACGTTTCTATCGCCTGATTGAGCGTACGTTCCCTGCGAAGCCGTTGTCGGCCCAATCTCTGTTTTTCTGACAGAGCCTCGGTCACCAGTTTTTCCCCGTTGGTTTTCCGGTGCCGTGCTGCGATGTCTTCCTTTAGTGCAAGCACTTGTGCCAGCTCAATATTCAGTTTCCTGCGGCTGTTTTCTATCCACTTTAGCCAAATGATGTCTGCTCCGATTGCACGCAATTCTGAATCTGACGCTGGTTGAGCGTGAGTCTCCTGAGCGAGGCTCTGGAGCCGCGCCAGTTCTGACCGCAAAGATGTCTCGCGCACCTTGAGTTTTGACATAGCTTGTTCGCTTTGGCGAAACTTCAATTCCGAAATCTGTCGAAGCTGGGACCAATCCATATCTAAAGCCCGGTGCGCGCGTGCTGACGCATCTTGTCCGCGAAGCGTATGGCTGCGGCGACAGCTACGTAGTGATCCGGATGTATTTCATCTCCAATGGATGTGACGGCATGCAGGGTGCGCGCTGTAGGTGGATCACTATGTATTGGGACGCCGCTGTTTTGCGCAATTTCTCGAATGCGGAATGCTGTTTCGTCAACACCCTTTGCGACACAAACCGGAGCTGTTCCGCTTTGACGAGACCACTTCAATACAACTGCGTAATGCGTTGGGTTGACAATCACGACATCCGCCTGTGGTACGTCCGCCATCATTTGCTGCGTTGCAATGGCTTGAGCGCGTGTGCGACGTTCTTGCTTTAGATGCGGATCTCCTTCAGAGTTTTTGGCTTCATCCATAATTTCTTTTCTCGACATTCGGTTTTTGCGAATGTGCTCTTGATGCTGCCAAACGGCATCAATGCAGCCTAGTGCTGCAGATATAAGTACCACCAAGAACAAAAATGCGACGCATATCTCTGCCAGAAGAGAAACGACTAATCCAGGTGATGTTTGAATCGCACTGACCATATCCGGCAAGCGCGCGTTAAGAAATATGGCCAGGCATCCAGAATAGAAAACTAGCTTTGCAAAGCTCTTGCCGAATTCGAAGAATCCAGTCCTTCCAAATTTCTGTTTTGCATTCTGGATAAGCGAAATACGTGACAGTTTAGGTTGCAACTTGGATGGTGCGACCACAAAAGCCCGTTGGGCAAATATTGCTCCAAGAACCGCGAGGCCCGGCACAACAAAGAAAGGCGCGAGCGATATAGAAGCATCAAACAGAATGCCGCCGATGATTGCTGATTGGCCGCCGTTGAATAGAATATCCGCCAAACCGCTGGATTGATCGAGGACGGCTTGCATACTGTTGCCAAAGGACGTCAAACTTTGCGCGCCGACGGCTACAAGAGCCAATGTGAGCCCGGCATAGGCAGCTGCGGTCTGAAGGTCAGTTGACTTTGCAACTTCTCCCTTCTTTCGTGCCTCAAGAAGTTTCTGAGGTGTCGGGTCGAATGGCTTGTCGCTTGTATCATCTTGATCGCTCATCTGCCCGCCTCGAACGGAGACGCCATGAACTGATCAAGAGCTGACAACCAAACTGACAACATCAAAGGCGCTGCGAGTAAAAGAAGGAAGAGACCACCCAAGGTGATCAGTGGTGCACCAACGAAGGCAACCATGAGCTGCGGCATGGCTTTGTTAATGACGCCGAGCGCAAGATTGTACAAAACAGACATCAAGACGAATGGGGTTGCCAACAGAAATGCGAGTTCGAAGGCATAAGCGACTTGCCCAAGCCCCCAATCTGCAACTTCGTTAGGCGAATGAAACAACCCCATTGGCAAAAAAGTGTAGGAATGGATAAGTAGGTGCGCTGCCTTGACATGCAGACCTGCCATGACAGCCAGTGCGACAGCGCCGATCATCAGTACGTGCCCCATCGCTGGCAGAGGTTCAATCGATGCACCGCCCATGATCTGCGACAATGACGTTGACTGGGCGGCTATCGCGCCAGCGGTTTGTAGTGCCAAGATGAACAAACGAACACCGAGACCTATCAGCCCGCCAGACACTGTTTCAGTCACTACCAAGAGGATGAGATTTTCGACCGAAAATGCTGGGGGCATTTGTTGTATGGCGGGTACGATGATCAATGTGAACGCAATAATGAGAACCAGTTTGATGCGCGCAGGCACAGATTGTTCCCCAAAACCGGGAAGCAAAGCTACCGTCGCGCCTACTCTTAGGAAGACTGCAAACCCGATCCATAGTTGAGTTTGCAACATTGAAAGAGCTTCGGTTAGCGCGATCATGCTGCGACAACACCGACCAATGCAGGGCGCGCATCTACCCCTATTTCCTCAAAGGATAGAACAGGGTTTTTGAGCCCCTTGGCACGCATCATGGTTTGCAAGAAGCGACGCCGGCGAGTATTCGTCACGACCGCAGGGAAAATCCCCTGATTTCCGGCATCTTGCAGTTTCTCTGATACGTTGGCTGCTAGTCGATTGAACAATTCGGGAGGCAACGCGATATCCAGCCCTCGGTCTGCATCAACCTGGTAACTTGAAAATGCCTCTTCCCATTCTGGAGCCAGCTGAACCAAGGGAAGAGTACCATCATCCCGACGGATACCCGAAACGATCTGAAAGCCAAGACGTTGCCGGACATGTTCACAAATCGACTCTGGTTGAGCGTTGAGAGCGCGCGCTTCAGACACGGCTTCCAGAATTAAGGGCAGGTTCCGGATGGACACTTGTTCGTCCAACAGCAGTCTTAGCACTGCATGCAAAATATCCATCGGTACCTTATCTGGAATGAGTGCGTCGAGCATCTTCCGATTGGCTTCCGCTCGCATCGGGTCCGAGACAGTTTTCATTTCATCTAGTAAGCGACGCAGGGACTTTAGAGTAAGCAATCGGCTGAAGTTTTGCTTGATGACCTCAAGAAGATGGGTGGCCAAGATCTCTGTCGGTGTGACCAGGGTCACACCGGCAATTGCCGCGATTTCTTGATCCTCAGCCGCGATCCAACGTGCGGGCGCCCCGTAAACCGGTTCCGTAGTATCGTCGCCTTCGGGAACGTCGTCTGATGTTTCTGGGGCTAGTGCCAGGACTTTAGTCGGTTTGATTGTGCCGCTGGCCTGTTCAACTCCTTGAATTCTAATAGCATAACCTCCTGTCTGAAGGCCTGCGTTGTCTGTCAGCCGAATTTCAGGAAGAATGAGTCCAAACACCGTTGCAACGTGTAAACGCATGTTCGAGATTCTGGCATCCAATCCAGTTCCTGGATCCAGCACCATGTTGACCAGATCTGGTGAAAACTCCACATGGATGTCATCTAGCTCCAATACGTCGCCAAGTGTCTTTTCTGGAATTTTGCTTACTGTGTCGTCCAGTGCTGATGTTGCCAGATCTGCGGCCCTTGCTTTGCGTCTAATTAGGAACGCGGTGGTGGCGAGTGCGCCAGCACCAGCAAAAAATGGCAGGATTGGCAGGCCAGGCACGAGACCGAGCAATGCCATAAGTACGGCGACCGTTGACAACGCGGCTGGATGGCGACCCAATTGCCCGAACACCGCCAGGTCGGTTGCGCCTTTCGCCCCCCCGCGGGCCAACAAAAGAGCCGAGGCAATGGAAATTACAACCGCTGGGATCTGCGAAACAAGACCATCACCAACAGTTAGAATTGCGTATGTCTCAAATGCACTTCCAAGTGCCATCCCATGAACGGCGACACCCATCACAAGCCCGGCAACCAGATTCAAGAGCGTGATCAACAATCCAGCAACAGCATCGCCTTTCACAAATTTGGATGCGCCATCAAGTGAGCCAAAGAAAGTGGTTTCTGCCTGTTCAAGCTCGCGTCGGGCCTTTGCTTCCTGGTGATCGATTGCACCAGCTGACATGTCGCTGTCGATCGCAAGCTGTTTGCCAGGCATGCCGTCGAGCGCGAACCGTGCGCCTACTTCCGCCATACGGGTTGCGCCTTTTGTTATCACCATGAAGTTGACAATCAACAAAACGCAGAAAACGACCAAACCTAGGAAAACGCTCCCACCCATTATGAACTGAGCGAACCCTTCGATAACCTCGCCAGCGGCGTGTGTGCCAGTGTGTCCCTGACCGATGATAAGTTTGGTTGAAGAAACGTTAAGAGACAGCCGAAGCATCAAAGATGCCAAAAGGATAGTGGGGAAGGATGAAAAATCCAATGGACGCTCAATAAAGAGCGTGATGGTAAAAATCAGTATTGCAAGTGCAAAAGACGTAGCAAGACCTATATCCAATACCCAAGCTGGCATAGGTAGGATCATCATTACAATAATCGCCATCAGTGCGACCGCCAGCAGGACGGTTGGATTATATACCGCAGATCCAGAAAGCTTCATTTAAGAAATTCTCTCAAGTTCCGCTGCAGTGCTGCCTTTATCCACATATCGTAGCGCCCAACAGACGAAAGGGGTGTTCGGAGTCATTTTGGAAGTATAAAATCCTCACTCGAGGTGAATGAAACGCTGATGCGTATCGCCCAACTGTTATGATGTGGTCTCTATGCCAAAAGGAATGTGAGTTTCCTCGCGGCTGGTAGTATTGACTACATCCTTCAAAAGCTTTTAGCCGATTGCAGGTAAAGAAATGGTAACCAAGACTAATTTGGATAGTCGCCGTCATCGCTGTATCCCGACAGCAATTGCTCAATCGCTTCTCGAGCTGTGGCGCTTTCCATAAGCGCGTCTTCGACGCGCCCCAATACACCGTCGGATGTGTCTGAAAAATCGACAGTTGAAGAAACTATCTCAGATACAGAGCCGTGCGCAGGATCATCCGGGTCAACCAAAGCATCCCAGTTTTCAGAAAGCCATGCCGATCGCTTGCGCAGATCTTGATCGCCCAACCCGAAAAACAGTTCGTAAGCGGTGTCGTAGTCGCCAATGCTCAAGTTAGCCTGTGCTCTCAAGCGGTTTGCTTGATCACCTGACATTCCAGAAAGATATGCAAGGGTCGCTCGTGGTCGCGATAGATTCAACGACAATTCTGCAAGTAACAGCCTCCGCTGCTTTGTGATAGGCGTACCGGATCGAGTGGAAAGAATGGCGTTGGCCTCGCTATAGAAACCCAGGTTCATCAGTCGTCGAGCGAGCGCGTCTGCTGTCTTTCCCTGCAATTTGTGTGCCGGTTCGGAAACCGCGATGAATGCATGTTTGAGAAAAGTTGTGTTACTTGCGTTTTTTGAAAGAAGAAGAACCAAAGTTGAATAGAGTGGTTCGGGGTCGGAAACCTCGTCTTCGTGCTCCAGGCTTTCAAGTGCATTGAAGGCTGTATCAAACTGCCCGGACTTTGCCAGCGCGAGGACATGAGCACGTTGCAATTCCCTCCCAAGAGGGTCGCTCCGCATCTCCATCGCGTAGGCCTCCACCAGGGTGGCAATATCTTGGGAGATTTGAACCTCTGCATCTAGTTGCGTATTTACGTACCGAATAAGGGCTTCGGCTGACTGTTGATCGTTGGAGGTGATAATATCTTCCAGCCTACTTTGTGCCGTTGAAATATCACCTTGCGTTATCTCAATGTCTGCCTTGGCTAGTTCTGCAGCGTTGGGCAACTCTTCTAAGGCGCGTTCCAACCCACGCAACGCAGCAGCAGCGGCGGTGTCATCACCAAACATCAATAGTTTCTTGCTGAGGGCGGGGGCAAGGAAATCGCGCAAGTGCATTGGCAAGCTACTAAGTGTAAGAAGTGCCGCTTGCGTGTTAACTGATGAGGATGGTTTTGGATCGTGCGCCGACAGAATGGCCCAGAGCGCAACATCGGAATCACAATCTAAAAAATTCTCCAGGTGGTTGCCCAAAGGTGCTGAGCCAAACTCCATTATGCCCGCTATATCGACCAACGCTCTATTTTGGGAGAGTAGGTCACGGCTCATTGACAAAACTTGCTTTGCTTCAGCACCGAAGCCAAAATAAATGTACGTACGGGCCAATTCGACAGAAACACTATTGTCTATTACATCAAATTCAGAAAACAAAGTGCGCCGTAGTGATGAGATCGCGTCAGAAAAGCTGGAGGCTGGCCTCCAATCTTGTACGCGTACCTCTGAAGGGTCGATGCATTGAACACCCAGTGTTGTGGATGTGTCTCCAACTTCGTTTCTCGAGTTCGGTACATCTCCGCTGGACGTAACGCGAAGGTTGCCATTTCGCGGTTTGTTTTCTTCCTCTTTGCCAAGCGAGGACATTGAGGAGTCGAATATACTTGTATCGATATGAGGATGAGGCGTCCTTAGAGGACTGACCACACTCAGGTTGCTGGGCTGTAGTATCCCTGTGCTTGCCGCAAATCCGATCCTGCTCGCTAATTGTTCTTGCGCTTGTTGAAGTCTGGACACCTCAGCCTTCGCCAAAGGCTCCTTGACTGACAATGTGGATTTCTCAGCGGCCACAGATGCTTCCAGACTGGAAGGCTGAACTTGGTCGGACGCCTCATCTTGCGTTTGATCCGGCGTGAACCGCAGTTGTTGTGACCCCACAAATCGCAAAGTGGACGACACAATTTGCCGAGTTGTGCCGGAAGGCTCCTTTGTTCTTTCACTAACGTCAACGACAAGCATTGTACCGGATCGAAAAACCTCCACCGCGCACTCGCATGCGTATGTTACTTCAAGAGAACTTGCATCCCCTTCGACAGCCCTGACATGGGTTTGGCCGATACGATTGAATACGCGCGAAGTATCAAAACCATCAACATGGCCTTCAATAGTGATTGTAGCGCCCCAGTCTCTTTGTTCAATTGACCATGCTTGGCTCCTTGGAACATCCAGGACAAGCCGGGAGAAATCAGTATGTGCGCCTGATCGCACAGGAATCTGCGAGGCATAGGTTGCGCCTGCCGCTAGGGTAAAAAACGCGAACAGTTTGAGAAAGAAGGTCATGCCGCGTTTTGTTTCACAGATTTTAGTGCATCTTCGAGGTCGCCAAAAGAGGGGCGACAGTGTGACGGTGTATTTTGACGTCCAACTTCAATACAAATGTTGGTTGCATGATTGTGTAAGTTCGCTACGAGTACTTCGCGAATAAGTTGATAGAAATGGCCATCTTCTTCGACAACCGCTTTTACTTTTGCGGCGAACGGTCCAACAAGGCCATAAGCAAGAAAGACACCCAAGAAAGTGCCAACAAGCGCCCCGCCAATCAGTTTACCAAGGATTTCCGGTGGTTGGTCAATAGATGCCATTGTCTTGATCACGCCAAGGACCGCCGCGACAATTCCCAGTGCGGGCAAACCATCCGCGACGGTTTGTAACGCGTGGCTTGAATGCATCGCATGATGCATGTTTGTTTCCATGCGTTTCTCAAGAACTTCTTCCACTTGATGGGGGTCGTCGTAGTTCATTGAAGCGGAGCGCATAGTATCGCAGATAAGCGCGGTTGCTTCAGAATCTGCCGTTATTTTGGGGTAGCGCGAAAAGATGGAAGAGCCTTCCGGATCTTCAATATGTTCTTCTATCGCGACAGGATTCTGACGCGCAAGCCTGATCAATTCGAACAACAGGCACAGCAAATCCTTGTAGTCTTCGTGTGCCCATTTTGGACCTTTGAACACTTTTCCCAAGTCTTTTATAGTGTGTTTGACCTCAGACATTGAGTTACTGATCAGAAATGCACCGACGGCAGCACCCAAAATCATTGTCATTTCGAATGGTAGTGACTTGAGAATGATTCCCATTTTGCCACCAGCGGCCAAGTAGCCACCGAAAACCATTACAAAGATGGTCACAATGCCAATGATCCCGATCACTTCTGTACTCCCTAAATCCGTTCGGCTACAAAGATTGCAGATAGCGGTTAACAAAGCTTCACGTGGGCCTAGTTCTTTGGTGCTCGTGCGTTCCGCCCGGCGAGGATTGCACTAATCGAGTAAGCGGAGTCAGGCTCCAGCCCTGCCATTATCTTGGCTGCTATCTCTGGCCGCATTCGCCCAAGAAAGCCTGCAGCAAATGCAGGTTCCATTGCACCAAACAAGGCAGCCGCCTCTTTTGGCTTCATATTCTCATAGACCGTTGTTAGCTTTGACAGGTCGTCTTCTGCTGCGGTTTGCGCAATGGACAGTGTTCCTCGCAAGCGCTGTTCTACATCTTCTAAAGCAACGAGGCGCCTTTCAATTTCCACCTGTGCAACATCAAGCGCTTTGGCTCGCTCATCCAGTGCCCCTTCACGTTCAAGCACTTTGGCCTCGCGCTCGCGCAAAGAATCCAGCAAGGATTTGATGTCAGTGTCTTGGTTTGCAGTCGGTTCGGAGTTCCCGAACTGAGTTGTCAGCGGGAGAGAAATTCCATCCTCCAAGTCCATTTCAGCAAGTGCCGAGGCCGCTCCAATGCTAACGCGCACGACAGCGGATCCGATCAATAAGATGGCCAAAAGAGTAATTGACCCGCGGTTGAATACGGTAAGCTTCCTTCTTGTCGTCATCTGTTCCCCCCAATCGTGCGGCGGGTAAAGATCGGTTCACTTGGTTCGGGCGGACTAGCGGGCACTGAATGGGGCTCTTGCACACTTGGTACGTCATGTAGTGCTGCCATTTGCAATTCGAGCCTGCGCGCCATTTCGGCAGCGCGTTGAGTCGTATCACTCAGCGATTCGGCTGATTCCGCAGCGGTGTCCTGAGCTGCCTTCAAGGTCTTTGTCAGATCGTCGACCTGTGCAGACAGGACCGCCACTGCGCCGCCCACCCCTTTTTCGAGATCGTTAAATCGCCTGAGGCGACGACCCAAGACAAAGCAGTAAAAACCGGCACCCAGCGCTCCCGCCGCCAGCAAGATATCAGCTATGAGGTCCATTTGTTCACCATCAGCTTAAAACGAATTCCATAATGAGCAGGTCGTTGACACGCCCGGGTCCAGTCACGATTTGTACGCGCCGGAGCATCTGAGCCCGCAATCTTGTCAGCGCCGCAGGGCTTTCGATGTCCGCAGTTTCAAGCGCGCGCAAATACCCGTTGAGAACGTCAACAACGCGTGGAAGAAGCGACTCGACGTCGGAAGCATATTGCGACGGGACCTCAAGCTGTGCTCGGAAGCGGAGATGACGACTGTGCGCATTTGGTGCCAGCGAGATAACCATTGGTTCGACAGGAACGAATGATATGTCAGGCAGATCGGTGGGCGACGTTTCAACCGGCTCAGCCTGAGCACTCGATTCGGGAGCCAGGATCAAACCGGAGAACGTGGCAAAAAAGCCACCACCAGCACCAAGCAACAAGGCAACAACGCCTAGGATCAGGGGCATTTTGGAAGGTTTCTTGACTTCCTCATTTGTATCGACGGCCGTGTCTGTCATCGGTGTCCTACTCAAAAAAACTCGAATCCAGATTTGCCACAGATCAACTAACCGATTGTTAAGGCTGTTCAGTCATTGCTGTCTCAAAGTCGGGCAGAACGCACGACATGACGGAGACAAACGTGCAGCAGTTACTGAATGTCTGGATGGGCCTGGATATCAAACGTCAGATCACTGTCGTGGCGGCGACAGTTGCAATGTTCCTCGCAATTCTTGCGATGTCTCGAATTGTGACTGCGCCCACGATGACGCTGCTGTACTCTGGTTTGGAGAATGGGGCCGCCGGGGAGGTGGTGAGATCACTTGAACAACGCGGTGTTCCGTTCGAAGTTCGCGGCGGGTCCATCTTTGTTGATGCACAAAATCGCGATCAATTGCGCCTTACTTTAGCAAGTGAGGGGCTGCCTGCAAACAGCAGTCGCGGATACGAACTACTAGACAGTTTGTCTGGTTTTGGCACAACCTCGCAAATGTTTGATGCTGCATATTGGCGCGCGAAGGAAGGTGAACTCGCGCGGACAATTGTATCGAGTCCAAGCGTGGCCATGGCGCGTGTTCATATCGCTTCAACAGGGTCGAATCCCTTTCAACGCAGCGTTACCCCAACCGCATCTGTCGCAATAACGCCCAACGCCGGACAGATCACAGGGCAGCAGGCCAAGGCAATTCGGTTTCTCATTGCGTCTGCGGTTGCGGGGCTGTCCGCCGATGATGTCGCAGTGATTGATGTGAACGGGGCTTTGATCGGTGCAGGTGATGATGCGGCGCCCGCGGCAGGTTCAGAAGACAAAGAGAACATGTTGCGGGAGCGAGTTGAGCGGTTGCTCGAGGCTCGCGTGGGCGCAGGGAATGCTGTGGTTGAGGTCAGCGTGGAGACGGTGACTGAAACGGAAGAGATTCGGGAGCGCCGTTTTGATCCGCAAGAACGGGTGGTGATCAGCACGGACACGGAAGAACGATCGAGCACGTCTAACGAAGCGGGTGGAGGGGATGTGACCGTCGCTTCAAATCTGCCGGATGGAGATGCCGCCGGAAGTGACAGCGCTTCTTCTCAAAACTCGGAAACGCGAGAGCGTATCAACTATGAGGTATCTGAAACTGAGCGCGCCATCGTAAAAGCCGCAGGTGCAATTCGGCGTGTCACAGTCGCTGTACTCGTGAACGAAACTCTTGCCGATGTTGAGGGTAGAGCCGAAACTGCACAGCGATCTGCAGAGGAGCTGAGCGCTCTTCGCGAGTTGGTCGCATCTGCCGTCGGTTTTGATGAGGCCCGTGGCGATGTAATAACAATCAAGTCGATGGAACTACAGTCAGTTGTACCCCAAGGCACAGTCGCAGAAACGTCCGTGTTCGACAACTTCCACATTGATGTGATGTCGGCGATCCAGATGGCAATTTTAGCAATTGTGACTCTGATTCTGGGCCTTTTTGTGGTCAGGCCCGTGCTGACGCGCGATGCGCCATCGGCACCCGAGGGTTTGCCTGCTCCCTTGTCTGAAGAGCTTGTGAACAGACCAGCAATCGCCGGTTCTATGGATGGCTCGCCTGGTAATGACATCGGCATTGATCACGGCCGGGAAAACCTGCCGGACTTGTCCTCTCTTGATCAGGCAGAGGCGTCTGAAACCATCGAGTATCTGGCAGCGGATCCGGTTGATCGCCTCCGTTCGATGATCGGTGAACGGCAAGAAGAAACAGTCGAAATTCTGAGAAGTTGGCTTGAAGAGGAGCGCGCATAATGTCCGCGTCGCACCTATTCGAAGACTTTGGAGACATCAATTCGTCTCAGGCATCCATGCGAGACACCCCGATCGAAGAAATAGAGGATCAGAAACTCGAGGCATTTGAAAAAGGTTACCAAGCAGGCTGGGAGGACGCCGTGGCAGCCCAAACTGAAACGCAATCGTTTGTTTCTAGCGGTTTGGCCAACAGCCTGCAGAACGCATCGTTTGAATACCACGAGTTGCGCGCGACACTGAACGCTTCGGTCGAGGCAATAATGAACGGCGTCATCAATGTCGTCTTGCCTACATTGGCACAGGCCAGTCTCGGGGCGCATGTGCGTGACGAGGTGACGGCTTTGACAAGAAAGACTCTGGATCGTGCCATTGAGGTTTTGGTCGCGCCGGAAAGTGAGGCTGCTGTCAGAACAGCACTTCAAGATGATCTCCCCGGACCTTTTGTGCTGACCACGGATAAGTTGTTAGCACCGACTCAAGTGGTTTTGCGGCTGGATCACGACGAAGCAGAATTGCACTTGGACCGTGCCATTTCTGACATCTCAGAAGCAGTTGCGTCATACTTTGAAAATGCTCCGAACGAGGCGAAAGATGGCTGAAACCCCTTCAAAAAAAACTCTTGCGTCTGATGCGCACAATCCCTTTACAGCGGTTCCGATTGAAATAACGGTGTCCGTAGGTCAAGCGCGGCCACTGGTGCGCGACCTGGTGATGCTTGGTTCGAACGCCGTTCTGACCCTTGACAAAAGAGTGGATGATCCCGTCGATCTGTTCGTCGGCGACAAGCTTATCGCGCGTGGCACGTTAGAAGAAGCCGACGGTGATGAAGAAGGTCAATTGGTTGTTCGATTAACGGAAATACTCGACCTTGGTGCGGGTCTTTAGGCGAATGGTCGCACGCGCGTTTTTCATTTTATGTTTGGTCATATGTCCTTTAGCAGCCGACGCGCAAGACATCGCCATCTCCCTCGGAGACGATTCATCATTGAGTGCAAGGACGCTTCAGCTAATTGCCCTGATCACTTTGTTGAGCCTCGCCCCCGGTCTGGCAATAATGATCACGTGCTTTCCATTTCTTGTGACGGTTCTGTCGATCCTTCGCCAGGCAATTGGGTTGCAGCAATCTCCACCGAACATGCTTATTGTCAGCCTGGCTCTCTTTTTGACGTATTTCATAATGGAACCTGTTTTTTCTGACGCGTGGGCAAGTGGTTTGGGGCCTCTAGTAAATGAGCAAATTGACCCACAAGTTGCCTTTGAGCGTACGCTTGACCCGTTCAGAAAGTTTATGGCCGCAAGACTTGATGCTGACACTTTTACTGCAATGGCCGATTTGCGACCGGATACACAGGGTGTCTTGCTCGATTCCGACGCGCCTTTGTCCGTGTTGATTCCAAGTTTTTTATTGTCTGAAATCTCTCGTGCATTTCAGGTCGGTTTTCTGATTTTTCTCCCATTCCTAATAATTGACCTCGTCGCAGCCGCCGTATTGATGAGTATGGGTATGATGATGGTCCCTCCGGCCATTGTTTCCCTACCGTTTAAATTGGCTTTTTTTGTGATTGCGGACGGGTGGCAACTCATTGCTGGTAGCCTAGTTCGGAGCTACTTTTAGGGAAACGCCCGTCACGCTCCAATTCTATGTCGCATATGGTTTGTCTGACGTCAGCGCCAATGGGGCAGTTTTGGTAAACTTGATGCGTGAGGGTTTCTGGCGGAGCAAAATCATCAAGGAGTGGAGATGATACAGAAACCTGGAACAATTAAGAGACACGGCTAGAAGATCGTCAAAGAGATCCGCCTGCGATCCGCAAACAGTATTCGGCTGAGGAAAAATCAGGATTTTGTTCGAAGGTCTTAACGGCGAAAATAGCGTCGCCCTTAGTGTGTATACAGCTAGCGTCATATTTCATAGGCAGTAGATGGCGGTTGGAGCGAGTGGGATGGCTAAGAGGAAGACTTTCCGGCATGTGTTGTATCGGGTTGCCATGCGTCGTCAGTCTTTCGACCTGCCGAACATGATCTCGATATGCTTGTGCCATTTATAGCGACGCTTGTCGTATGTGACGGTCTTCTTGCGTGGCTCTCGGCGCGAGATGCAGGAACGTATCACCTTGGTTTTCATGCCGCCTTTGGTGCGACCAGTCAGGCGCCCACGCCTCCTTTTTGACGCCATGCTTTCAGATGGGTTGCGTCGATCATCACGGTCTTCTCTTCACCGTGTTCGGCCGCCAAGCCTACCGTTGTAAGGGCAAAAACCTCCTTGTTGCTATAACCGATACCCTCAATGTGGAGCGTCTTATGAGGGCCGTAAGCCCTGGGAGTGTCTCTCTAGCGTAACCCATTGCGAATGATGAAGATGACCCTACTGATTACACGCCGATCATCAACGCGAGGTTTGCCGTGGGACTTGGGGAAGAAGGGCTAAAGACGCGTCACCTGCGCATCTGTCAGCCAATACAGATCAGGCATTACACCGCTCGTCTTTTGGGACCGTGAAACACGACACTAATGGCAAATCAATGGGTCCCCACCCGGATAATCATTCCTCACCAGTTTCGTGATCGGTTATCTGACAACAAATTCGGCGTGAAGGGCGCCAGCGGCTTTGATGCTCTTCAGGATATCAATCATGTCTCGTGGGGCAACGCCAAGCGCGTTGAGGCCGGCTATCACCTCTGACAGCGAAGTGCCTTCCGGAAGCTCTGCAAGACCGGGGCCATCTTCTTCTTGTAAATCCACGGTTGTCCTGGGGACGACGACGGTTTGACCATCGGCGAAAGGGTTTGGCTGAACAGCCAGAGGCTGTTCTTGGACACGCAATGTCAGATTGCCTTGTGATACGGCGACACGTGATATCCGGACTTCGTCACCCATAACGATAGTCCCAGAGCGTTGATCAACAACGACACGAGCTCGGCGCTCGGGTTCGACGGCAATGTTTTCAATCCGACCAAGAGCGTGCGCAACTGACCTCGCGCGTGTTTGGCGAACATCGAGCGCAACGGTACCAGAATCGAGCATTGTCGCCACGGACCGACCAAAGACAGCATTGATCGCGTCCTCTATCCGTGCCGCGGTAGTGAAGTCAGGGTTGCGCAGAGCGAGCCGCATGTCAGTCAGGTTGCTGAGTTCAAAATCGATTTCCCGCTCGATACGAGCACCAGATGGAACAATACCTGATGTGGGAACGCCTTGGGTAACGCGTGCTCCATCCCCTTCTGCAACAGCACCCCCAGCAATTATTGTGCCCTGAGCCACGGCATAGATTTCACCGTCGGCTGCATTCATGGGGGTCATGACCAACGTTCCACCCAAGAGGCTCTTTGCGTCTCCAATCGCGGACACGGTGATGTCAATTTGGCTCCCACTCCGGGCAAAGGGTGGCAAAGTTGCAGTAACAATGACCGCTGCAACATTCTTGGGTCGAAACTGCTCACCGGTAACATTGACGCCCAAGCGTTCAAGTATGTTGGTCATGATATCTTCGGTAAACGGAGCGTTTCGTAGACCGTCTCCTGTTCCGTCCAACCCGACAACAAGTCCGTATCCGACCAGATCATTGCCGCGCACCCCATCGAAATCGACTAAGTCTTTGATTCGAATGGGACTTGCTGCCGCAACGGTACCGAAGATCAATGCTGCTATGCAAACGATATAGCGTATCATCTGATGAAGTTGACCAACGTTAAATCGGACATGCGTGCGCTGATTGTATACAGGCTTTGAAGCTGGAATTGTACTGCCTCCAATTGGGTCGCGGTATCGAATGGATCGGCTTGAAGGAGCGCGCCCTTTGCAAGTTGTAGAGAGGTGTCGCGCGCAGCGTTCCTCGCCGCAATAGTTTCAATCCTCGCCTCTGCCGCCCCAACCCTGCTTTGTGTTGCAGTCAGCGACTCTTTCGATTCGAGGATTTTAGTCCCGGCTCTCTCTAGTAGATCGCGTTGATTGTCGGCTGACAGGCCCAATGCGCCATCGGCCGCGACGGTCGCGAGCGCGACACCCTTGAACAGGTCGCGAAACACCTGATCATCTGCTTTCAAATCGACCGCTACCTGCTCATTTTCGGCCAATTGGAAAGGTAGAATCGAAACGCCTGAACCGGTGTATGCCGAGGTGCTGAAACCGGCAGGATCATCAAACCATTGATCAATCGCAGCTTCTATGTCTGTTAGACTTGAATTGCCTGTAATCGCGGCTCGTAAGTCAGCTAGCACCACCTCGGCATCATTTAGTGCGCGACTGTCCGTCGCGGCACCAGCAAAGAGCGAACGGCCTGCACTGGACGTGTTCAAAGCTGACACGAGACTTTTGAACTCTGTTTCCGCCGCAGTCGACATTTGGTCCAACACTGGGCCGCTGGCACTGGCTGAAACAGTAAGCAAGTCGGTGCTGAGCAGACCCACCCCTGCGTCCATACGATCAAGCGCACTTTGCACTGATGACGCAAATTGTGCGGCTTCTGACCCAGCCACTTTGAACGCGGATAGGCCGCGTAAATCGTTTTCAATGCCCGAAAGGTAAGCCACATTACCTGCAAGAACGGATTTGGTATCGCTGACTTGTCCCGTTTGCAGTTCTTCGGCCAACCGGGCCATATCTGCTTTGATGGCGGCGCCGCGCCGCTGCAAGAGAAATGTCTGTGCAAGGTCGCCCAAGCCGTAGCTGCTCATCGTCAAATCCTCAGGATCGTGTCGAACATTTCGTCGACGGTTGAAATGACCCGAGCGTTTGCCGCGTAAGCTTGCTCAAGGATCATTAAGTTCTGTATTTCCACGTCAGTATCGACACCCGCTGCCAATTCAACTTGCTGCAAATCCGAAAATTGGGCGGCAGCAAAAGACATCTGGCGGTCTGCTCTCAGTCGCTCGGCGCCGATTTGGGATGACATGGAGACTACAACATCCTGCAATCCAAGCGGACCGGACCCGAACAGACCGGAGGCTTGTGGCCGGGCAGTCTCCAAGGCACCCGCGAGTGCGTTCAGTAGTGATGCATTGCCCACTTCGCCAGGTGTGGTCGCCCCCAGCCCGTCGCGAATGCGCCAAGTTTCATTCCCTTGATCCGGATCGACCAAAGCATTGAGAGACAGGCGGCTGGCCAAGCCAAGGTCCGCGGCGGGATCCAGCGGATTGTTCGCATCGGTGAACAGCCCAGCATCATTGATACCAAGCGTTGGATCAACGGTACTGTCTTCGAAACGTTCGATCAGATCGCGGGCAACTGCGTCGACGTGCAATTGTGCGCGCGGTGCGATTTCGTCCCGGATTTCAAATTGCGCACCCAACGTTCCACCATGCAACCGACCATGTTCTGAAGAGGTGTTTACAGAAACCCCGTTGAGCGTGAGCCCAGAGAGTGTTCCGTCCTCGATGGACTCGTAAGGCGTGACAAGGTTGGCCGGTTCGAAACCGACTTCAACAGCCTTTCCCTCAAGCAAGATCGCGCCGCCGGTCGAATAAAGCGACACTGCGCCTCTGTCTCGAGGGATTGTTCGGAGTGGAACCATTTCACTGATCTCGTCGATCAGTTGCTGGCGTTGATCCAGAAAGGCAGGCAAATCGACGTCGTTTCCGTTGCTTGCGACGATGCGTGCGTTCAGTGTCTCAACCCCTTTGAGGGCGTCATTCAATCTTTTGACTTGCGTGTTGATGCTGTGATCAGCTTGCGTACGTGCGTCCTGTATGCCTTTTGCGACCGAATTGATTGATTGCGCCAGATCTTTGGCTGCAAAGGCAGCAGTAGTTAATCGCTCGGCGGCGTCTGGCCGACTGCTAGCCGTAATTAGGCTTTGTTCAAAATCGGAAATACGTGCTGCAAGCGACGCAGGGTCGTCGGGCGTTCCCACCAAATCCTCGATCCGTGTGAGAGCTGCGGATGTTTCACTGCGGTAGCCGGTTTCTGCCCCAGCGAGTCGCCTGTCATTGACGATTTGCTGATCGACATGGCGTGTGATCCCGTTGATCCTCACTCCGACATTGGGGTCGGATGAAACCGCCAAGGTTCGACGGACGTAACCGACTGTGTTTGCGTTTGCTATGTTTCCCGAAACGATTTCGGAACCTCGGCTCGCCGCCCGCAAGCCCGACATGGCTGAAGAAAGTGCACTGGTAAGTGTCATATCGCCGATTCCCGCTACTATTTATCCTTCCTGTTGGCGTCAGCGTTTGATGTTGGTGGTCTCCTGCAACATCTCATCTACGGTCTGGATCACTTTGGCGTTTGACGAGTAAGCCCGCTGGGTCTGGATCATGGAGGTCAATTCGCCAGCAACATCAACAGATGATTCCTCGCGGGCATAGGCGATGATATCTCCGGTCGGTCCATCACCTGCATCCCAAAGGAAATAGCTCCCGCTTTCGGGTGAAGGCAGATAAGTCTGCTGGTCCAAAGCCACCATTCCATTCGGGTTGGGAAGATCAGCCAATGGAATTTGAAAGACAGTTCGACTGATTCCGGTGTCAAAGAACGCCGTCACGAAGCCGTTTGTATCAACCTCCACGCCCGTCATGTTGCCGACGGGAGAACCGTCTTTTGAGATAGAAAGCGGTGCGAAGCTATCCGATAGCTGCGTGAGGCCATCACTTTCACCCAATTGTCCGATGTTGATTTCGAGAGGCCCGCCATCAACGTTGACGATGACGTTACCTGTCGCCGGATCATACGCGCCACCACTGGTGGACGTGACCGATGCCAGGGTACCGCCAGCTGATCGGCTGTCATCGAATGTCAGAACGTATTCTCCCACCACGGCGCCGCCCATCGCGGAATCGGTCAATTGCATGGTCCATTCATTTGATGTCCCCGAAGCGGGCACAGTCGGAATGAAGTTTATGCTAATGGTTTCGGATGTGCCTAGGTTATCAAAGTATTCTATGGAAAGCTGTTGTGGGTCTCCTGACGCGTCGGCTTCGGTATCCGTGGCCGGGAGGTTCACGCCAAGCGAAATTCTTGTGGTCGGTTCCCCAGAGAATTGATTTACGTTGATCTGAACGGGCTGGAGCCCATCCGATGTATCTCTCGGGAATGGCGGTACGGTGCCATCGGCAAGGGCTGGCCAGCCGAGCAGGATCAAACCTGAATCGGACCGCAAATAGCCCTGTGCGTCAGTTCGAAAGGATCCCGTTGTGGTAAGCAGCATCTGGCTACCACCATTGCCTGACAGAACATCGCTGCTTCGTGCCACGGGCAACATACCCCGTCCACGCACTGCGAGGTCGGTTGGATTTGATGTCGTTACCAACGATCCGCTTTGATCAATCAGCCGGGAGGTTGAAGCGCGAACTCCCCCGGCAGAATAGCTGCCGCCATTGGACGAAATGACAAGCGACTGAAAGTCGGTCTGAACGCGCTTGTAGCCAAATGTCGATGAGTTCAAGATATTGTCTGAAATAGACGCGAGCCGCGTCGCATTTGCCTGTAGCCCTGCAACACCTGCATTGAGCGAGGAAGAAATCGTCATGGACACGCCTTTCTGCTGTACCGACCGAATTGGGACAACAGATACGGCGCGCGCCTTAACGCAGGGCTAACAGATAAAATCCAAGCTATTCCCGCGGGTCACTCCCTTAGAAAAATGATCTCCAGCCGGTTGTTGCGTACCGCCATTGGGTTCCTGACGGCGGCTTCGCGATCGGCGTGACCGGTGACGCGTTCTATCCGTTCGCTGGGCACTCCAGTCTGCTTCAACAGCTTGCGCATTGCATCGGCTCGCGCGACAGACATCTGCCAGGTCGATCTTTCCGCAACTACAATTGGTTGCGCCTGTACATGCCCTTCCACGGCGATGTTGTTTTCGATCGTCCGGGACGCTTCGGTGATCAGTCTGGACAGACCTCGCAACAGCGGCGTTGGAATATCAGTGCCATCCTCGAATAGGGGGGTATCCTCAAGCGCGAACACTTCGACCACCAGGCCTTCGTCGGTCAGGCGGGTCACGATGTGCTGGAGGTCATTGTCCATGACCTTTGTTTCGCCGCCCTTGCCCAGCAACTGGGCTTCAAGAGATTCAAATGCTTCATCTTGCGCCGCAGTAAGATCACCCTGATCATCTGATCCCGTTTCTCCGCGGGCCTGCTTGGACTCTGTGGGGCGCTTCGACGATGCGCCGGTACCGTTCTGCGGTAGCGTGACCTCGGAAAACACGCTGTCCCCGCCAAAAGCACCATCACCACCGCCCGAGATGCGGTTGACGGGGATCGTTGGCGAAAAGTAATCTGCGATCCCCTTGCGTTGCTTTTCGGTTGTTGCGTTCAGCAGCCACATCAACATGAAGAAGGCCATCATCGCGGTCACGAAGTCCGCATAAGCCACTTTCCAGGCGCCACCATGGTGACCATCGCCGCCTGACACCTTCTTTTTCTTGATGATGATTGGCCGCGCATTGGCTTGCGCGCTCATAACCCACACCTCATTTTCACCCGAAAAAAGGCGTATCACGCAGCATGTTACGGCGGGCTTAACACATAGAATTGTCAACAATTTGCAGCCCAAAGTCTTGTACTGGCGCGCTGGCAGTGCGCAGATGCGTCATGACCACTTCCTTGCATGATAGCCGGTATGCATGGCTGCGGCTTGCACTGACCCTTGCCATTGCGATGGTCGCCAATGTGGGGATGTGGGCCATTATCGTGATCATGCCCGCTGTCGAAGCCGAATTCGGCGTCGGCCGGGCGTCGGCAAGCCTTCCATACACACTCACGATGATCGGATTTGCCGTTGGCAACTTTGTTGTCGGACGGGCGGTCGATACCTGGGGTGTATCGCGTGTTCTTGTTGTCTGCGCGATTGCCATCGCGAGCGGGTATGGGCTGGCAACACTCAGCGGGTCGATCCTGAGCCTTTCCATGGCGCAATTGCTGATCGGGTTTGGCACGTCGGTAGGCTTTGGCCCTTTGATCGCTGACATTTCGCACTGGTTCCTGAAGCGGCGTGGCATTGCCGTGGCCGTCGTGGCCAGCGGGAACTATCTGTCCGGGGCCATCTGGCCGATCCTTCTCGCAGACATTCTTGAGGATCAAGGATGGCGCGCAGCCTATACCGTACTGGCAATGTCCACGCTCGTCGTGGTCATTCCGCTGGCCTTTGCATTGCGTCGGCAGGTTCCGGACACTGCTCACCAATTGGCCGAAGCTGCATCCAGTGCGAATGCGGTCTCATCCGGCCTGTCGCCGTGGGCACTCAGTTTGCTTCTAGGCCTTGCAGGAGTAGGGTGCTGCGTCGCGATGTCGATGCCGCAGGTGCATATCGTCAGCTATTGCGTTGACCTTGGTTACGGGCCTGCCGTGGGTGCCGAAATGCTGGCGCTGATGCTGTTGGGCGGCGTAGGATCACGCTTGGTATCAGGTCTGCTGGCGGACCAGTTGGGTGGCGTAAAAACACTGCTTCTTGGATCTGTCCTGCAATGCATTGCATTGCTTTTGTACCTACCGTCGGACGCGCTGATTTCACTGTATGTCGTCAGCCTGATCTTCGGGCTCAGTCAGGGCGGGATAGTGCCCAGTTACGCTGTGATTGTGCGGGAATACATGCCCGCACGAGAGGCTGGCGCGCGTGTCGGGTTTGTCATGATGGCAACGATCCTTGGTATGGCGCTTGGCGGTTGGATGTCGGGCTGGGTCTACGATGTGACGGGCAGCTACCAGATGGCATTCTGGAACGGGATCGCCTGGAACGCGTTGAACATTGCCATTATGCTCTGGTTGCTCAGCCGAAGCAAATCCCAAGGGATGCTGCGCCTAGCTTGACATGCTCTGCGACGGGGCGCTTACGTTGTCGCAACTGCGCTTCGGCTGGTGATGCAGATCCGGTAAGTTGGACGTGTCGTCCGCTCTATCAACCCTTGTCGGGGACCATGGGACCGCTCAGGTGATCCTCGCCGCGCACACGTGCCAGCTCGATTTGTTTCTGGCGTTCGCGGAACCGGGCCTTGTCGTCATCGCTGGTCTCATCCTTGCAGTGGTGACAGCTGACGCCTGCCTCGTATTCAGAACGGCTTTGATCGGCAGGCAGAATGGGCCGACGGCAGGCGTGGCACAGCTGATGCGGCCCCACCTCAAGCCCGTGCCCGACGCTCACGCGCCCATCAAAGACAAAGCATTCGCCCTGCCATACACTGTCCTGTGCAGACACTTCCTCAAGATACTTCAGGATACCGCCTTTCAGGTGGAACACGTCTTCGACGCCTTGACCCAGCAGGTAGTTCGTGGACTTCTCGCACCGGATTCCACCGGTGCAGAACATCGCCACCTTCTTGTTGTGGAACCGGTGCTTGTTTTCTTCCCACCACGCCGGGAATTCGCTAAAACTGCGGGTTTGCGGATCAATTGCACCGTCAAACGTGCCGATGGCCACCTCGTAGTCGTTGCGTGTGTCAATGACGGCAACATCCTCGCGACCGATCAACTCGTTCCACTCGGCAGGATCAACATAATGGCCTACCCGCGCTGCCGGATCGACATCCGGTTGGCCCATAGTCACGATCTCTCGCTTCAGGCGCACCTTCATCTTGCCAAATGGAGGGCTTTCGCTGGTGCTTTCCTTCCACTCCAAATCGGAGCAGCCGGGCAGGGCGCGGATGTGCGCCAGAACGGCATCAATGCCCGCGCGCGGCCCGGCGATTGTACCGTTGATCCCCTCCGGGGCCAGCAGCAAGGTGCCCTTTACGTCCTGTCCGCAGCAGAGCGCGGCCAGCGGTCCCTTGATCGCGGCAGTGTCATCGAAGCGTGTGAAGTGGTAGAGGGCGGCAATGGTATACATGGCCGCGAAATAGGCGATGGGTGTGCCCTTGCGCAAGGGGGCAGGCGAGTGTCACAACGTCGCCAGGCAACGCAAGGAGGTTGATCCATGACCCGCGCCCTGATCGTGATTGATGTGCAGAACGACTTTTGCCCCGGTGGCGCGCTCGCCGTGCCCGGCGGGGATGAGATTGTGTCAAGTATCAATGCACTGATGGCAGAGCATGAGGCCGTTGTGCTGACACAGGACTGGCACCCGTCGGGGCATTCCTCGTTCGCGTCCTCGCATGACGGAAAAGCACCCTACGATATGATCGACATGCCTTATGGTCCGCAGGTGCTGTGGCCAGATCATTGCGTTCAGGGTACGCAAGGCGCGGCTTTTCACGCAGACCTCAATACAGATCGCGCCGATATGATTGTGCGCAAAGGGTACCGTCCGGCTATCGACAGCTATTCTGCCTTCTTTGAAAACGACCACGAAACACCCACGGGGCTGGAAGGATACCTGCGCACACGTGGGATCACCAAACTGACCATGGTTGGGCTGGCAACGGACTTCTGCGTGAACTTCTCGGCAGTGGACGCGGCCAAACTGGGGTTCAACGTAACCGTCCAGATGAGTCTGTGCCGCGCCATTGATCTGGAAGGATCGCTGGCAGCTGCGCAGTCCGGCATGATAGATGCTGGTGTCACGCTGGCCTGACTTGCCCCCGTGCGCCGGAATGGGGCACAACAGGCCACCAAAGCCAAGGAAACGCACCCATGGTCGACATCGCCACACGTGTCTGGAACCACAAATGGAAGATTGACCCAATCGTGCGGTCGCTCATTGACACGGATTTCTACAAGCTCTTGATGTGCCAGTCGGTGTTCCGGAACAAGCCGGATACGCAGGTGACATTCTCCCTCATCAACCGATCTAAACATGTGCCTTTGGCCAAACTGATTGACGAGGGAGAGCTGCGTGAGCAGCTCGACCACATCCGCTCACTTTCGCTGCGGCGCGGGGAAAGCACTTGGATGCGGGGCAATACGTTCTATGGCAAACGCCAGATGTTCACGCCCGAATTCATGGACTGGTTCGAGGCATTGCGCCTGCCTACCTACCACCTTGAGCGCCGTGAGGATCAATATGAACTCACATTCGAAGGGTCTTGGCCGGAGGTCATGCTTTGGGAAATTCCGGCGCTGGCGGTGCTGATGGAACTGCGCGGGCGCGCTGTTTTGAACGAAATGGGTAAGTTCGAACTGCAGGTCCTTTATGCCCGCGCCATGACCAAGCTGTGGGAAAAGATTGAGAAACTGCGCGGTCAAGATGGGTTGCGCGTGGCCGATTTCGGGACCCGGCGCCGGCACTCCTTTTTGTGGCAGGACTGGTGCGTGCAGGCTATGGGCGAAGGGCTGGGCTCACAATTCGCTGGCACCTCGAACTGCCTGATCGCCAAGAACCGCGACCTCGAAGCCATAGGAACGAATGCCCACGAGTTGCCCATGGTCTATTCGGCATTGGCACAGACTGACGAAGAACTGGCGCAGGCTCCCTATGATGTGCTGAGCGATTGGCATGACGAGCACGACGGCAACCTGCGCATCATCCTGCCCGATACCTATGGCACCGAGGGATTTCTTGCCCGCGCGCCTGATTGGCTTGCAGGCTGGACGGGCATTCGTATCGACAGCGGTGATCCGGCGACGGGCGCCGAAATAGCAATCAAATGGTGGCAAGAGCGGGGGGAAGATCCTCGCGAAAAGCTGGTGATCTTCTCGGATGGGCTCGACGCTGACAAGATCATCGAGCTGCACAAGCAATTTGCGGGCCGGGTCAAAGTGTCCTTTGGCTGGGGCACGATGCTGACGAACGATTTCAAAGGGCTCACACAAGACGACCGCCTCGCCCCGTTTTCATTGGTATGCAAGGCGGTGTCGGCGAACGGGCAACCAACGGTTAAACTGTCGGACAACCCGAACAAAGCCATGGGCTCACAAGCCGAGATCGAACGGTACAAGCGCGTATTCGGGGTGGGAGAGCAACGGGCAGTGGAGGTTGTGGTTTAGTGGCTGCCCAGCCAAGCGCCGATCTGGCAAACACTAGAAGCCTGCAAGGACCAGACTTCCCAACCCAAAGGAGGCATTGGTCTCAGGCGTTCTGATGACGACAGCGCGGGACAAACCCGACCTTCAAGTCTTTAGCTCGAATGACCGCTCATCGACTTTTCACCAACGTCGCAGCTGCAAAGGCCACGAATGCGATCCCTGCTCCGACAAAACCGAGAGTCGCAAATCCAACCGATCCGACGACAAGACCACCAATCCCGGCTCCAATGCCTTGGCCAAGATAAATGACGGAGGTGTTCAACGCGAGCGTAAGCGCGCTCTGCTCGGGATCAGCCTGAACCAGTGCCTTTTCAATCGCCGGTGACGGCGCAATCAGAGTCGCTGAGGTTAGAAAGATCACGACTGCTACGAGCGCGATGTTGAACCACGTGCCAGGCGTTCCGCTCAGGAACACGAAGCTCCAAGTTCCGAGGACCAACGCAAAGAGAAGATACATCACCCTCATGTTCGGCAGGAACGCGCGTCGATCCGCGAGAATGCTGCCGACGATGAGGCCACCGATGGACCCAAAACCTATGGCCGATTGCATTGCGCCGATGCCAGCGCCTTCGAGACCCGTCGATGCCGTGATGATAGGACCAAGATAGGCGATGATTGGATAAGCCGCGATAAAGGACGTGCCGATGAGGAACAGTCCCAGCATTACGATTGGCTTTTTCAAGACCGACCAATCTGACTTTGGTGGCGTATCATCTGCGGCGCTGGCAGGCACAAGGAAGGCAATCGCAGGGATCGCAGCCAACGCGACAATGGCCGCGAACACGAAGGTTGAACGCCAACCGAATGCGCTCCCAACAACCGTGCCGAGTGGTACACCGACGATGAAGGCGATGGTCAGGCCCGACAGGATAATGCCAAGAGCTTGCCCCTGGCGCTCTGCGTGGACGAGACTTGCGCCGATGGCTCCGGCCATGGGCATGACTCCCGCAGATACGACCGCCGCGAGAACACGAGATGCAAGAAAACCCTCAAATACTGGAAGGAATGCCGTTCCCAGATTTACGACCGAGACGCCCGCGAGTGACGCAATTAACACCCTTTTGCGCTCAAATCTCGATAGCGCACTTACCACAAGAGGCGAAGCGATTGCGCTGGTTATGGCGAACGCGGCAATAAGTTGTCCCGCCGTCGAAACAGACACGCCCAGGTCGGACGCTAAGTCCGCCAGAAGACCCGAGAACACGTAACTTTGCGTGCCGACAACGAATGCGGCAAGCGCAAGGATATAGATTGCAATCGGCATGGCAGCAGTCCTAGGCAGGTAGGGTTTCGGAAGTCAGAAGTTTCAGGCCATCACGAAGCTTTTCAATCAGTTCCGGGTCCGACAGGCTTTCTGTCGTCTCGTTGAATTTCTCCTGCCATGGGCCGACCGCTAAGTGCGCCCGCACATCCCCGCCAAGGTAGGGTGCAGCTTCGGCAGCTGTGGCCAGAACTGTGCCACCGCCCCACTCACCGCCCGACGCGGACATGAAGAGTGCCGGCTTGTCTTGCCAAACGTTCACGTTAATTCGGGACGTCCAATCAAGAATGTTCTTGAATGCAGCGGTATAGCTGCCGTTGTGTTCGGCGTAGGAGATGATCAACACATCCGCTTTTTGTATCGCCGCATGGAAGGCATGCGCCGCGCCCGGTATGCCGTGCGCCTCTTCGCGTTCCGGTGAGTAAATCGGCATCTCGAATTCGTTAAGGTCAAGAACATGAATTTCCGCGCCTTTTGCAATCTCTGTGGCCATCACTTGTGAGGCGTGGCGTGCAAGACGGGCATTGATCGAAGTGGTGCTGTTGCTCGCACCAAAAGCAAGAATGTGCATGAATGGCCTCCGGCTTCTAAATCTCTTGCGCTGTATCTAATGTTGCATCAGAGTTTGATAGCGCGTGAAATGAGCATTGGATGCTCACAGAAGTGACAAGCTAGTTTGGACAATTGGAATGAAATTCGCACGGCGGCACATGTCGCTCGGCTTGGGACGATCAGTGCGGCCTCAGCAGAACTTGGCGTGCACCGGATCACCGTGACACGGCATATCGACGCCTTGGAAAGCTTGTTGGGTGCCAAGCTTTTTCAGCGGCACGCGCGTGGCTTCACCCCAACCGAGTTAGGGCTGGAGCTGTTGCGCATTGCTGATGCAACGGATGCTCAGTTTGGCGAACTGCATCGGCTGGCGCGGGGTGCTTCAGACAAGATCGACGGCACGGTCGTCGTCACAGCCCTGGATGTCCTGATCCCCTTCATTCTGCCAATGATTGCCCAGGTCCAAACCGAGCATCCCAGCCTGAACGTAAATCTAGTCAGCAGCGACAGGGTGCTAAAGCTCGAGTATGGGGAGGCCGCATTGGCTTTTAGGATTGGAGCCAAGCCAGATCATCCAGACAACGTTGTCATTCCTGCGCTCACGATTGACATGGGGCTCTACGCGTCACCGCAATACATCGAAACCCATGGGCGACCGAACACGCAAGATGCATTCAAAGCACATCGTTTTGTCGGACCGGATGACAGCGCACCCCGCCCTCCTTACTTTGACTGGCTTGAAGCTGACGTTCCAAGCAACTGTATTCACCTTCGCTGCAACAATGTGGTCAGCACCTTCGAAGCCGTCAAAGCTGGCCTTGGGATAGGGTTTTTGCCAAAACAGACCGCTGAAGCTCTTGACTGCGTTCAAATCATGGAACCAGAGCCACTTTGGCAGGAAACTGTTTGGGCCGTGACGCATATGGATCTGCACCGCAGCTCCAAGGTTCAGGCAATTTTGAGTGCTGTTCGATCCTGAAAGCGGTGCTGCGGATATAACATGAATGAGCATATGCTGCTCATTTAGCGATCTACTCATCATTCAGTCGACATATCACTTCCAGGGCAACACCAATTGGCTCTGAGAGGATTTGTCCATGTCGTCCCCCAAAATATATGACCGTCCCATCGTCGTGTCTGGCTCCACCGGCAAGCAAGGTGGTGCTGTCGCCAAGCATCTCTTGGCCAATGGCCATTCTGTCCGCGCGCTGACGCGCAGTCCGGACAAGCCAGCAGCAAAGGCGCTGGCCGAGGCTGGGGCAGAAGTGGTCAAAGCAGATCTTGAAGACCGCGCATCGTTGGATACTGCGCTCGAAGGCGCGGCGGGCCTCTACTCGGTTCAGGACTTTCTGGAAGCCGGTGTCGAGGCGGAAGAGCGGCAGGGCATCAACCTCACCGAAGCCGCCGCTGCGTCTGATATCGAACATATCGTCTATACCGGCGCATCAACAATGGACCGCAACACAGGCGTGCCGCATCTCGACAGCAAGTGGAACGTCGAAATGGCGATCCGCAACTCGGGCAAGCCCTGGACCGTGTTCCGACCCGCGGCCTTCATGGACAATTGGGAGTGGGAACGTGAAAGCATCGCCGAAGGCGGCGCGATCCACTATCCGATGAACCCCGACATGCCCTACTCCCAGATCGCCTGTGACGACATCGGACGCATGGTTGCCTTGGCCTTTGAGCAGCCCAGTATGTGGGCGAGCAAAGCATCCCCGATCACGGCAGACATTTCAACGATGAAAGAGGTCGCGGCCACGCTCGGGCGCGTCATGGGCCGCGACGTTGCATACAATCAGACCACCTATGCTCAGGCACAAGAAGCCATGGGCGAGGAGCTGATGCTGATGTTCAAATCCTTCAATCACATTGGCATGGACGGCACCCCGTACAACCTGCGCCAATGGCTTGGCGAGATCACCGACTTTGAAACCTATCTGCGCAATGCAGGATGGGGCCAAGGCTGATTCAGTGACGCCGGTGTGGCGGCATAAGAGCCGCCCGCCCGGACCAATGAGGGTTTCTAAGATGACCGCCGCTGTTCAAGACGTTCTCGAATTCTGGTTTGCCAAAGGCATGGCCCGCAACTGGTTCGGTGGCGGCGATGCTTTTGATGCCAAGGTGAAAGAGCATTTTGGATCAACGCTGCAAGCGGCGGCAGCAGGGCAACTTGAGAATTGGAAAGAGACGGTCGATGGGCGCCTAGCCCTCGTGATCGTCCTCGATCAATTCAGCCGCAACATCCATCGCAGCGATATCGCGACGTATGCCAACGACCCCGCCGGACTTGAATTGGCGAAGTTTGCGCTTCGGATGGGTGACGACCTTTGGCTCAAGACCTACCGCCCGGACGACTGGCGCACCTTCCTGTACCTTCCATTCATGCACAGCGAAGACTTGGAGGATCAGCGCCGCTGCCTTGAACTCTACCAGATGCATGGGCCTGAACACGGCGTCGCCCACGCGCGGCACCATCTGGATATCGTGGCGCGGTTCGGACGCTTCCCGCATCGCAACGCGATCCTTGGCCGCGAAAGCACACCCGAGGAGTTGAGCTTTATGGCCATCAAGGAGCGCGCAGGATGAGCCGCTTTTATGACAGCGGCGAAGCAGTGACACGGGCCTTCTTTGACGCCTGGAATGTCCAGGACCTCGATTGGTTGGCCGACCTCTTCGTGGAAGACGCCGATTTCGTGAATGTCGTCGGCTTTTGGTGGACCAATCGGCGTCAAATCCGAAAGGCGCATGAATACGGGTTCCGCAAGATTTTCCAGAACGCCCGTGTTGACTTGGTCGCGGTGAAGATGCGTGCTTTGGGCGACGATGTTGAAGTCGTCCACACAGTTTCGACGCTTGATGGCCAGAACGACGAACATGGCGTGACCGCTGGTCAGCGGGTAGCCGTCATCACCATTGTGGCCCATCGCCAAGACGAGGGTGGTTTCCGCATTGTCAGTTGCCAAAACACCGACCGCGTTGACGGTGCGGACACACATTTCAACACGGAAGCCGGGTTCCGGCCCGCAACCTACCAGACAGACCAGGGAGACACCGATGGGCGTCCTGATTAACGGCAAGTGGCACCGTGACGGCGACGAAGAAGTGGTTGACGGTGCGTTTCAGATGGCCACGCCTAAGTTCCGCAACTGGATCACAGCAGACGGGGCACCTGGCCCAACTGGCGACGGCGGGTTTGCCGCCGAAAGCGGGCGCTATCACCTATATGTGTCCTACGCCTGTCCATGGGCGCATCGCACACTTATTTTTCGGGTGCTGAAGGGTTTAGAGGATCACATCGACGTTTCAGTGGTTTCCCCGTTCCTCGGCGACGAGAGCTGGACCTTCGCGCAAGACGCCGATGCGACCACTGGCGACCGAGTAATGGGCCACACGTTCCTGCGCGACATCTACCTAGCGTCAGAGCCAAACGCCTCCGGACGTGTCACCGTCCCTGTCCTTTGGGACAATAAGACGGACAAGATCGTTTCGAACGAGAGCGCCGAGATCATCCGCATGTTCAACAGCGCCTTTGATGCGATCACCGGCAGCACTGACGACTACTACCCGAAAGCGCAGCGTGATGAGATCGACGCCATGAACGCAAACGTGTTCAAGGCAGTGAACAGTGGCGTCTACGCCGCGGGCTTCGCAACTGCGCAGTCCGCTTATGATGAAGCTGTCACCCGACTATTCGATATGCTGGATGATCTGGATGACTTGTTGGGACGTCAGAGATACCTGATCGGCGATAGGATCACAGAAGCCGACTGGCGGCTCTTCACCTCACTTGTGCGCTTCGATCACGTTTATCATGGGCATTTCAAATGCAATCGGAAACGGCTCACTGACTACCCCAACCTCATAGGCTGGCTACGCGAATTGTACCAGATACCCGGGATTGGCCAGACCGTGCGGCTGGATCACATCATCCCGCACTACTACGCCAGCCACGACTGGATCAATCCCAGCCGAGTTGTGGCCGTGGGGCCGGAAATGACGTTTGATCGGCCAACGCCGCGAGGCTTGGACAGCGAGCTTGTTCGTCGCGCATGAGCAGACCTTCGCTGCACTATGGTAATCGTATGGGTATGGGCTCCAGAGCAGACCTTGGGTTGTGTGCAAATCTGATCTAGCCTTGGGTCGACAAAAAGGAGCGTTGAACGTCGCCCGCGCAGGACAAATCGGGCTTTCGCTGCGCGGCGCGCTGAAGTCCGTTTTGTGTGGCGGTAGACGAGTAGGACAACGCCCTCAAATCAAGTCCTTTCACCGCGCGAGGAGCATCGAGATCAGGATCATAACTGTTCCTGCGATGACGGTGACCGTGATGCTTTCTTTGAGAACAAACGCGCCGATTGCAACACCAAATACCGGCACGAGGCTCATGCCTAGAGAGAAGCGCGAAAGGCCGACGCGGCGGATGAGTCCGTAGCGCAGGACGAAGGCTAAGCCCGTCGGCACGAGGCCCAGATAGAGGACCGCCAGTACCGTCGAGGTAGGCGGCATGATCGTCGGGAGCGCGACCATTGCTGCGAGAGGCATCGTCATCACGGCTGCCATCGTCAAAACATAGGCTGTCATAGACAGGATTGGCAGGCCGTCAATACGCCGCGCGAGAGCTCCTGCCAGGACGTAGCAGAACGAAGCGCAAAGCCCGGCTAAGATGGCGAGCCGCGAGCCCCCAAAAGACACGTCTCCATCGCTTAGGATCACTAAGGTAACCGCACCGGTCGCGGCAATACAGGCCGCTACCTTCTTTATGGACAATCGATCATCGATGGTTACGACATGGGACAATAACAATGCGAAGCATGGTCCGGTTCCCATAATGAGCGCCATCGTACTGGCGGTTAGGTAGGTCTGCGCCCAAGCGATAAGGGTGAACGGGATCATGAAGTTCAGAGCCGCGATGACACATAGGAGGCCGATGATGCTGAGATCGGCCCGAGGCCAGCCGTGAAGCTTGATTGCGATGGGTAACAGAACCAGCGCGCCGATAAAGAGCCGGATTGCCGCGACAGCGAGAGGGGAAATGGTCTGCAATGCCACCTCAATTGCCGTGAAAGCAGACGCCCAAATTAGGGCGAGAAGTATCGTCAGCGCGAGATCTATTTGGCGCGGCGGCGCGATCATGCCGCGCGTCCCACCCGAACTGTCCAAAGACCGGCCAGGACGATCAGTGTTGTTCCGATTACGACGGAAAGACTTGGCACCGTGCCAAGCAGCAGCAAAGCCCAGAAAGCAGCGAAGGGAAGGTAAACATAGTCAAGCCCAGCGATGGTGACCGTCGGGCCTGTCTGATAGGCGCGCGCCAAGGCGAAATGGATGGCGATGGAGAGGCCACAAAGGATAAGGAGCGTACCAAGTTCATTCAGATGCAGCGGGGCCCAACTTTGCATAAGGAATGGGTAATCAAGCCTAGGCTCAACCATGGAGGTCAGCACGATCCCGCTTGCTCCGATCCCAAGGAAGACGATGTTTAGAGAGACCGTCAACGCGCCCGGGCCAATCCCGACCGTTCGTCCCCGCGTCACTACGGCAGCGAGTGCGTAGCAGATCGCGGACAGGACCGGGACAAGTGCAACGAAAGAAAAACCTGTGCCATCAGGACGCAGCACGAACAGCACTCCGCTGAACGCGATGGCCATCGCGAACACTTGCCTCCGGCTTGGCCGCTCCCCCAGGAGAAGCGCAGAGAACAGGACGATGAAGAGTGGTCCGGTGTAATAGCAGGCCGCCACCACCGACAGATCGAGACTCGGAAGCGCTGCATAGAAGCCGATGTACATCGCTACCAATAAGGCGGAACGCAGTAGCGCCCACCGTTGCAGGGCCAGTCGAAACAGCCCTGTCGTATTGCCACGCAAAAGGACGAACAAGACCGGCAGCGCGATGGCGGACCGCAGCGCGAAGAACTGCCAAAGCGGCAGGCCTGCGCTCAGCAGTTTCACCAACGCGTCCTGCAGAGCCATCATCGTAGTGGCAGTCAGGATCATGATAGGGCCACTGTGGAGGGCGGCGGATATTCTTTTGGGCGTCAGGACTGGGGGCATCGCGAAGAATGATCTGTTGAGGTCGTGGCGATGCTAAGCGACGGATGAGGTCGCACGGCGGCAAAGAACAGTGACCTGACGCCGCCTCGCGGCTTTTTGTTGTGCTTGATTGCCGCTACACTGCGTTATGACCAGACTTGATGCAAAGAGCCTTCAAATCCTCGACCTGCTCCAATCGGACGCCACGCTAACTTCTGCGGAGATCGCCGAGCGTGTTGCCCTGTCGCCGACTGCTTGCCAGCGCCGCATCAAGCGGATGCGTGACGACGGCGTCATCTTGCGAGACACTGTGGTTGTCGATCCCGCGGAACTCGACGGCTATATGACCCTAATTGTGCAGGCGAGCTTGGTTCGGGGCCAGAGCGACATTGTGGGCGGCTTCAAGAAGGAGCTTCGCGAAGCGCCTCAGGTCCAGCAGTGCTACTACGTGACCGGCGATTATTCCTTCGTGATTGTCATCATTGTGCGGAACGTCCCGGAGTACGAGCGTTTCATACAGCGCATGTTCTTAGAGAATCCTCGGGTTCTTAGATTCCAGACCAGTCTCGTGATGGGGCGGGTCAAGATGGGGCTACAGGTTCCGATCAATTCTGTAGGCTGATCCGAGTGCTAGTGTGTTCCAGCACGTACAGCTGAGTGGGAAAGCAAAATGAAATGCGTCGACCGTTTCAGTAGCGTTTCTCCACCTTTCGGAACTGCCCCACGGGCATATCTAGCAACCTTTAGAACGCCACGCCGCGATTACAGCAAAAATCGGTAAATGCTGCCATTCGCACACCTTGAGTTACTGGGTAGATTGGGCTCGTCCCTACCCATCGCCACCCTGTCGATTAGTGTCGGCTTGCCAGCATACTTGACTGGACCGCGCCGGTCGCTTGCGTCCCAGATTTGAGAAACGCTAAGCCGTTGAATTCTTAGTTAGGGCAGTCTCACCAAATAGGTGATCCGACACGCAATGTCGGGCTCCCCATACAATGAGGCTGAACTGTTAGGCTGTTGTCACCGTAGACCCGACCTTTTGTGGTTCTGACACCGACGATACCACGCGGGACCCTGTCGCCCTTATGCGTAGTGTTTCGAGAGTCTGCGTTGATCCACTTCAGGCAGTGCAATGCCTCACGAATTCCTGCTCGAATACTCGGGTGCCCCATTGCTCGCCCGATGTCTCATGTGCCAGGGCGAATCCATGCTTTTCATAGAGATGACGCGCCGCGTCGAGACCTCGGAAAGTCCACAGGTGCGTGCGATCAAAGCCGCCATCGTCAACAAAGGCCGTCGCTTTTCCAAGCAGCAGGTTTCCAATGCCCGCCCCCTGCGAACGTGGACTAACAATAAACCAGCGCAAGTGCGATACACCTTCACCTAGATCTTCACTGTCAAGTGAGAGAGACCCAACCAGTTCATCCCCCAAATACGCTGAGAAGGTTGTGTTCTTTGGGTTGCCGATCCGTCCCATAAACTCTGACATTTCCGTTGCTACTTTACGTTCAAACACGGCCCCAAAATCGTAGTGCTGCGCATAATAGGTAGCGTGAAGGTGTGCGACAGAGGCGATGACCCCTGTGCAGTAACCCTCTCGCACCTCGATTTGGGGAAGCACGGTCTTTACTGGATGGTCTTGTGCATTTAGCGACTTGGCAAAGAGCGACAGTCCGGTTCCGATCTGCGCAACATCGTCCTGTGATAGAGCACTGAGGGCAGATCGCAGCTGTCGCCGTCCAAAGCGTTCAACATCGCGAAGCAGCACTCGTCCGTCATCCGTCAATGAAAGTATCCGAGAACGCTTGTCGGCCGGGTCTGGTTCCGTAGAGATCAAACCATCTTTTTCGAGCTTTTGAACAAGGCGGCTGACGCTGGATTTTTCCAGATGCAGGAGCGTCCCAAGGTGGCTAGCTGTGTTAACCGTGCCGTAACCCAGCTCGACAATCGTATGAACGGCGGACGGCGACAGGTCGGTGCCTGCAAGGCCCTTTTGCATAAAGCCAAGCTCTCGCACGATATGCCGCGCAGAAGCGCGCATTCTGTCGATTCGGGACGTGAGAAGTTGTCGAGTCATAGTTGCATTATACAACCTTATTCTGAGGCTTGTCCACCAACAGCCGACATTCGCTGCACGGCAATAGTTTGGTACTTTGGGCTCTTTATGGCCATCGGATGCATCGCAGCATCGAGCCAATCTCGCGCGCTGACGTCTGTGTGGACGGCGCATTGCCGCCGTTTATTCAGGCACCATTTTGCGGTGTACTGAGCCTTCTTGGAGAATGCGCGATTGGAGGCAAGGTGGTTGAACAGATATCATCCTCGAAATTTTGGTCATAGCGCAACGTCGTTTCAAAGATTTCCCGATGCAAGGAGCTTTTGTGAAAGAAAGATACCAGAGCACGTTGCCTGCACCCGCCGCGTGATGACAAGAAATTACGCGTGAA
The DNA here is from genome assembly GCF_014651375.1 of Tateyamaria omphalii. Lineage (GTDB taxonomy): Bacteria > Pseudomonadota > Alphaproteobacteria > Rhodobacterales > Rhodobacteraceae > Tateyamaria > Tateyamaria omphalii. Next base: position 124,470 of record NZ_BMWT01000001.1, on the reverse strand, counting down.
GACAAGAAATTACCCGCACAAAATCAGGTCTTTCCAATAGGCGTTAGCGTTGTAAACGCTTGGCCAGTGGCCTCTTCATATTCAGTTTCATCCCAAAAGCCGATCAGGATACCATCATGCGCAGCCCGTTTTTGGCGGGCGAGGACGGCTGGTGTTGCCGTGATCCGCGTATGATGCCGCGTCGCCCAGTGAAGCAGTGCAGCCTCCATCCGTTTTCGAACGCTTACATGTTCGGGAAGGTCGGATTGGCCAAGGTCCTCGAGTTCGCTCGGGTCCGTCTCAACATCGAACAGGATCGGTTCGAACCCCTCGCAACGTATGTATTTCCAGCGGCCGTCGAATATCATGGTCGTGTGCGCGTCTTCTTGCGGCACGTCCAGCGCACGCGCCATTTCGGACCAGTGGTAATCATGTTCGCTGATGACATATTTCCGCGAAAAGCCGTCGGTTCCGTACAGGATTGGCGTCAGATCACGGCCTTCGATCACGTACGGTTTCGCCTCGCATCCGAGGGCCTTCATGAAGGTTGGGGCAAGGTCGATCATCTCGACCAAGGCATCTGATACGGTCCCTCGGGTGGCGTCTGCGCGCGGTCTTGGATCACTGATGATTAGCGGGACCTTGACCGCCATCTCATGATAGAAGTCTTTGTCGCCCATCCAATGATCGCCCATATAGTCTCCATGATCCGAGGTGAAGGCGACGATGGTATTTTCGCTCAGGCCATTCTCATCCATCCAGGCGAACAATCGGCCCAGGTTGTCATCCAATTGTTTGATCAGCCCCATATAGGCCGGAATGACGTGTTCCCGCACGTGATCGCGCGAGAAACTCCGGCACACACGGGCATCCAGATATGCGCGCATCAGGGGGTGATCGGTCTGACGTTCAGTGTCGGATCGGACGGGTTCAACGATGTGCGTCTCGTCATACATGTCGTGATAGGGCGCGGGCACGATGTAGGGCCAATGCGGCTTGATGTAACTCAGGTGGCACATCCAGGGTTGGCCATCGACCTGCGCGTCTCGCATGAAGTCCATGGCGCGGTCGGTCATATAAGCCGTCTCGGAGTGCTCTTCCGGCACATTGGCTGGTAGGCGCGCGTTCTTCAGAAGCCATGCCGAAAGCAATTCGCCATCGTCATCGAGGCCGGAATTGGCGAAGTCTTCCCAGGGATTGTCACTTTCGTAACCATGGGCGACGAGGTAATCGTCATAGGCCGACCATTGCTGGCGCGGGCTGTCGGGGTGAAGGCCATCGTCGCGCTCAAACGGCTCAAACCCGCATTCGGACCGTCGCACGCCGATCTCGCTTTCGGGATCGATACCAAGCCACGCCATCCCCTCACGGTCGGCGATCATATGCGTCTTGCCCACCAGCACCGCGTGCGCTCCGGCTTCGCGCAGGTGATCGCCCAATGTTGGTTCACCGACGCGTAGGGGCATGCCATTCCAGGTCGAGCCATGACTACGCACATATCGCCCGGTATAGGCCGACATCCGCGAAGGTCCGCAGACCGGCGATTGCACATACGCACGATCAAACCGCACACCGCGCGCGGCCAGCGCATCGATATGCGGCGTGTGCAGGTGCGGGTGACCATAGCAACTGAGGTAATCGAACCTGAGTTGGTCAGCCATGATCCAAAGGACATTGGGTCGGACGGTCATGGCGCGGCCTCTGCAGTTGGGTTTTCGGGCAGAGGTGCCTCGACAAAGGCCTCGAAACGGTCGATGAGCTTAATGAAGGTATCCACATCGTCTTCCGAAAAGGTTCGGGATAACGCCGCGCGGCGGGCTGACATGACGACCGAAGTCTGATTGAAGACGTCGCGCCCCTGGTCTGTCAACTCAATTAGGGACTGCCTGCGATCGGTCTGGCTGACGCTGGTCGTTGCATATCCTTTGCGGACCATCATCGGGATCGCGCGGCTGATGAGGGCATGATCGGTATGCTGGATTGCGGCCATTTCGGTCACGGTCAACGGACCGGCCTCAGCGAGATCCCAGAGGACCCGCCATTCGGTAATGGACAGCTCTCCGGCAGATTTGAGCATGCGTTGTGCCTGAACGCGTGAGGCCAGGGCCGCCGCTGACAAGCGACCGAAGAGATTACGGTTCTGTTCAAGCTGGCGGGCCTTCACCTTGTCTGGCCTGGTTCTGATCTGGTTTGTCATGTGGTCTCCCTTAAGCAGGATAAGATCAGCAGAATATTTACGTGACAAGTCACATAATTTTTGTAACGGTGCATGAGGGAAGCCTGCAAAAGTGGGCCATTTGCCTGCGCCAAGGCGCTGCATTGGGAGGAAGCCATGATCAGAAATACACTTGTCGGGGCGATTTTGGCCGCGTTGCCAGCCGCCGGTTTTGCACAAGCGACACTTACCGCAGAAACAACGTCGCCGGGCTCGACCCCGCACTACATCGATACAACCCTCGCGGCGGTCCTTGACGGTGCCGGCGTGGCTACGATGCAGATCACGGAAGGGGCGACACTTACCAATTCAGTGCAGGCCGTGGCAGAAGGGCAGCTGGATATGGCCCCCGCGCCCCTGATCCTCCCATTTCTTTTGTCACGCGGCGTAGGTCCTTACTCCGGTCTCGGGAAAGAACGCGGGGCCGAACTGGCAGGCAACCTGCGCTCGCTGTTTTTCACCGCCGCCTCGGCGCAGATCTTTGGCCACTACGATAGCGGCGCAATCTCGGACATTCGCACGTTGGAAGACATGCGTATCTGGAACGGCCCGCCCCGCGGGGCGGCTTTGACCTCGGGCCGGGCTGCGGTGCAATTGCTCTCCGGGCTGAAAGATGGCGAAGGCTATGAAGGCATTCAGTCGCCTTGGCCTGATACCGTATCGACGATCACCGGCGGCGGCGCAGACGGCTGGACGATCCCCGAAGGTCTGCCCTCGGGACGCCAGATCGCCATCGCGGCGGCCGGTGCCACGACCATCTACGACATGCCGTCAGATCTTCTGGCCAGCGAATTGGGCCAGCAGATCATGGCCGCTCCGGGTCATGCGCCCTATTCCATCCCGGTCGAGGAGTATCGGGCGGCTTATACCGGCAATGACATCACCATCGTCACCGACGACGACACCTTCGACAGCTTCGCCACCGCATTTGCACAGATCGTGCCGGCGTCGATGGACGAAGAACTCGCCTACAGGATCACTACCGCCTACCTCGCCGGGCAAGAGCGCTTTGCAACCGGAAGCCCCCGTGGCCCTTACCTGTTCCTTAGCTTCGGTGACATCGACGGCGTGAGCCAAGGCATGTGCGGCCCCGTGACCGTACCGATGCACCCCGGCGCAATCCGTGCCTATGAGGAGGCCGGATTTACCGTCGCCGATTGCGTCCGACCCTAAGGGGCGGCCGCGCAGCCGGTAAGACAATGGCCGATGCACAGACCATGAAGCCAATGGGACAGCGCAGTGCGCTGTTCCTTGCGTTTGTTCTTGTGTGTGTCGGAATGCTCAACACCTTGCCAGAAATCCCGGGACTTCAGGATTGGGCGCGCGAGATCACCGGCATCCGGTTCTTTCGAATTTCCAGCTTTCCGACTGAATTCTACTTTCCGCCGATCTTCGTCCTGATGATGGTGATCGTCGCACTCGACGGGAGCCTTTACCGCACATGGCGCACGACGCGTCCGGAGCGCGCTTGGTTGGGTCTAGCCCTGGATTGGGGTCTGGTTTTGGCAGCATTGGCAGGCGCAGTGGGCTTCTGGATTGAAATCGATTCCGTTTGCCTGATCGATCAGATCACCGGCGAACGGTCGCGCTTGATCGAAGAAGCGATGGAGCGGTCCACCAATTTGATCCCCGGCATGACCCTCGACGCCGAGGTGCCTGCCTGCCAGGCCCGTCTGGACATCTGGGTTCTGCCGCTGCTGTTTACAATCATCTTTTTGTTCTTCCTCTATAATGTGCGGGTATGGGGGCTGCCGCTGGTGATCGTCGCCAGCATCGTTGTTCTCTACACAGTTGCGACGGCCATGATCTGGGTCTTTGACCTGAGCGACAACAATTTCCTCCTGACCAAACTGGGCGCGGACGGAGGGGATGCACTGGCCGCGGCAATCCAGAAGGCCACGAATGTCTTCATCACGCCAGATGGGTTTATGGGCCGGTTCATGGACATCATCATAAACCAGGTTTTCCCCTACGTTGTGTTGGGCGCGCTGTTCGGTTCATCGGCGGGCGGCACGTCGCTGATCAAACTCGCCGTGCGCCTGACGCGGAACTTGCGCGGCGGCCCTGCGCATGCCGCGATTGTCTCCTCGGCCATGTTTGGCACGATCACCGGTGGGCCGGTCACGAATGTGCTCTCTACTGGTCGGCTCACTATCCCGATGATGCGGCGCAATGGCTTTTCGCCGCAATTCGCAGGCGGGGTTGAGGCGGCGGCCTCCTCGGGCGGGCAAATCATGCCACCGGTCATGGGCATTGCCGCCTTCGTTTTGGTCGCCTTGACGGCTGTGCCCTACACCAAGGTGATCACCGCAGCCTTCATTCCGGCGATCGCATTCTTCTTCTCGATCTTCCTGGCGGTCATGTTCCAGGCCCGCCGTGAAAGGGTCGAGCCGATGCGGACCATCCCTAAAGATTTGATCATGGTGCGGCAGGATTGGCGGAACCTCTGGATCATCTTCCTGCCCATACTTGTGATCCTGATTTTGCTTTTGGGAAACAAGGATGCGATCGGGGAAAGCTGGATCGCCTTTATTCTCCCCGACGCCGTGGTCCAGACCATCGTCGATGCGACCGGCGACGCCGTCTCGGCCGGATGGTGGGCCGTCGCGATACTGCTACCCCTTATGCTGCTGGATCCAAAAACGCGCGCGCACCCGCGCAAGATCGCGATAGCCCTTGGTGAAGGTGGCATCCTCATTTCGCGCTTATTCTTGTTGCTCTTCGCGGTGTCGATCATCGCGGCTTTCTTGAACGAAAGCGGCCTGACGGGTGAACTAACCCGTGCGGTGACAACGTGGCTGGAACGAGTCACTTCGATCCGCGTTTTTGGATATGAGATTAAAATCTCTGGCGGCGTTTATCTCATGCTTGCCCTGGTTTGTGCCATGTTCTGCGCAATCCTTCTGGGCATGGGGATGCCTACCGTTCCGGCTTATGTGAACGTCGCCCTGCTGCTTGGGCCGCTTCTGGCGCAGCTCGGTGTCAGCTTTTTTACCGCCAATATGTTCGTCTTCTACTTTGCCGTGGCCTCGGCCATTACACCGCCAGTTGCCGTCGCCGCCTTTGCCGCGTCGTCGATCACAGGATCCGAGCCCATGCGCACGGCCTTTTCCGCCGTGCGAGTCGGAATCGTGATGTTCACGATCCCCTTCGTCTTTGCCTGGTATCCCGAATTGCTGCTGATCCCCGAGGCCGTTACGATAACCGATGAAACCGGACGGCGTGTGTTCATGGAAGGATATTCAGGCGAAACCAATTTTGGGGCGCTCGCGCTACTCCTTTTTCGCCTTTCAGTGGCACTATACTTGTTGGCCTCCGCTCTCGCCCGTTACGATCATGCGGCACTTCTTGGGTGGGAAATGCCACTGCGGATTCTCGCAGCGATACTCATACTCTGGAAAGCGCCCTTGGTGATGTTGGTCGGAGGTTTGTTGGCCTGCGTTTTGGTGGTGGTTCACTATTTGCGAAGCGGAAAGCAGCAGTAAAAATGGTGCCCAAAAAAAATTTGATTTAAACCACTTGAGGTTTTGCCGACAAAATAGTTCGGCGCGTTTGTTCTCAAAGAAAGCATCACGGTCACCGTCATCGCAGGAACAGTTATGATCCTGATCTCGATGCTCCTCGCGCGGTGAAAGGACTTGATTTGAGGGCGTTGTCCTACTCGTCTACCGCCACACAAAACGGACTTCAGCGCGCCGCGCAGCGAAAGCCCGATTTGTCCTGCGCGGGCGACGTTCAACGCTCCTTTTTGTCGACCCAAGGCTAGATCAGATTTGCACACAACCCAAGGTCTGCTCTGGAGCCCAAGGCAGTCATCCAGTTTTCATGCTGCGCCTGCTCGCATGTTCGAAATCGCTGCATTTGCTCGGTACGCGACGCTGCGCAGCGGCGGAGATATACAGGGTGGATTTTGCGACATAATCGCGAGTGTAGAATAGTTCAGTTACAATTTTCGAGCTAATGGGTGTCTTGCTGTAGTCATGAAGATCGGAAGCATGAGCAGGCAATAAACACCCGACCAAAGGAGCTGTTGATCAAGTCCAATCCCTACGTCGATAAGGTAACCCAACACTCCTGGTCCAACCGCTGTTGCAAGTGTGAAAACCGCGGAAACCATACCTCTGATTGAACCGAGAAAGCGCGTGCCATAGATGTCAGGCCAAAGTGTTCCGACAAGTGTCAGAGAAAACGCGTCTGTCAAAGCGTACAACGCCATGAAGGCGTATATGGTCCATGCGTCTTCGATGAACTTGCCCTGGCGCTCCGGGAAATCGGGCACATAGAGCGTACGCTGTTCATCATCGACTGGCTGCTCAATGCCGATATGCAGCGCCGTGCCAATGTTGGTCGGAATAAGGGCGAGGCGTACCACGCCTTGAAAAACGCCCTTCGCATTGGCCGCCAAGGCGAAATCCGTGATAGAACTTCTGAGGGCCAGCACTACCGCATGGCAGGTCTTAACCTGCTGGCCACTATCATTATCTATTGGAATACCAAGCACCTGGGCCACGCAGTCTCCGCCCGAAAACGCGCAGGTCTCGACTGTGCGCCGGAGCTTCTCTCGCACATCTCACCGCTTGGATGGGCACATATCCTGCTCACGGGCGAATACAGGTGGAAAAATCGATGACATCCGGCCTTAAGGTGTCATTCTGCCCCCAGCCGGAACAGACCCCTTCCGGTCACTGCCAAAGGGCTGCATCCATCACGCGGACCGTGGGTCGCAATACTGTCCTCATGACTACCAGAAAATCCAGCGTCAGCACGGGTTCAAGGTGCCGATGTCTGGGAGGGCAATTGCCATGACAACGCGACCGTCGAGACGATCTTCAAAACCATTAAGGCTGAACTGATTTGGCGGCATCCCTGGGAGACACGACGCAAGGCTGAGATGCTCATCTTCGAATACATCAATGGCTTCTACAATCCGCGTCGCCGCCACTCAGCACCGGGCTGGAAAAGCCCCGTCGCTTTCGAAACGAAATTGGCCTAAACGAGCACCGGGCGCGGCACAAAAACGGGACAGCCCCAATCATTCACTGCAAAAGTGTCTGTCCTGCAATGTGTTGGGTCTGCCGTGGCTCAGTCTGAGGCCACTGCGCGCTTTCGGGTCAAGAGCATCACCGTCGCGACGATGCCGATACCGGCGAGTGGAAGGCAACTGGCAAAGATTATCCGGGCTGCGGCTGCTGTTTCTTCAGGCGTCTCCGCAACGGGGTAGCCTGCCATATTGGCAATGATCCCGATATATGCCACGCCCAAAGCATAGCCAAATCGTTGCGTCGTCGGGATAGCACTTGCCGTTCTTTCGATCTCTGCCGGATCAATCACCGAAATGACCCTGCGCAGCAAGAAAGTGAAGGCAAGTCCAAAGCCACACCCTTCCATTATCGTGAAAACCGCGATCAAGCTCGCTGGCCCGTTCGGCACGCTCCACAAGAAGCCGAAAATGCTAAGCGTCGCGAGCGCGAGCCCAAACGCAATCAATTTAGAATCATGTCGCTCCGCTGCGCCTGATACGAAAAACGCCGCTGCGGTCCAGCCGATAGAGTGCCCCGCCACGATGTAACCAGCCGTCAGAGCGGACACCCCATGGATGGCGGTCATGAGGATTGGGCCGTACGCCGTTATTGCAACCGTCGCCATGCCAAAGAAAAGCATCATCGTCAAAGCCGCGCCCTGCGGCGTAACCAAACTAAACGGGGCCTTCGGGAGCAAGCGGTTGGTGCCCGCGCGGCGATCCAACGCCAGAACCAGGGCGAGACATAGAATTCCCAGCACGACGAACCCGCTGGTGCGGAGCAAGGCAACCTCAATGCCGGCGTAAGCAATAGAAGCGACGCCGAGCGCCAGAAACGCGAGCCTCGCGGCCGGAAAAGACCTTTGCTCTTCGGTCTGTGTAGGTGCAGCGCCGAACTGTTTGCTCATTATGAGGGCAGCCGTCACAATCAATGCCTGCACTGCGAATGCTGCGAAACCCACTCGCCAGGTTGCGTACTCAACAAGCAGGCCACCAATCAACGCGCCAAGAAACGCCGACACACCCCAAACTGTTGAAATTACGGCCGTTGCACGCGCAACGAGGCGCCGCGGGAATAAGACTGTGACAGCAACAAAGCAGAGCGCAACCAAACCACCGCCGCCAAGCCCCTGAACAAAACGGCCAACCAGCAGCCCCGGCATAGTCTGCGCACTGGCGCTTGTTATGCATCCTGCGAAGAACAAGAGCGCTGTCGCGGCCATCGGAGCCCGAAGCCCGAAGCGGATGGCCATTAGCCCGCCCGCGATACCCGTGATGATCGTGCCCATTTCGTACAGCGCCAAGCTCCACGCGACCAGCGCGCGCCCGCCGATGTCAGCAACGATTGCAGGCAAGAGTGTGGTGACAAGCAGACTATTGGCGGCATGCATCCATATCGCCATCGCGATGACCGCCAGTGCGCCGGCCTGAGGGGAGACGATGACTTCCCTCCACGCTACCGAGTCTGAAACGCTTTGATCACTCATTGCTGCCCGCAGTAACTCTGTTTGTTTTGGGGTGCGCACCATGCCTCGCGCACACGTTTTAGCTCTGGGGCGATGTCCAGCAGAGCAGCAACCGTATCATGGCCCAACTGTTGGCAACGTGCAGGTGACCAACCCTCATTGGGATCAGGGTTGTGCATGGAGTCTTTGAACGGCATTTCCAGAGTCACGCAAGGACAGCCAAGCGTCTCCCCTAAGTAGTTGCTTGTGATGCTGAGGTTCGCCTTCAGAGGATCCGGCGTGGGGTACCCAAATTCCGTTTGAAAATCTCGGTTCGCACGTTTCAACGCATCTTTAAAAGAGTCGACGATGCCGCGGATTGGGTCGCGATGGCCCGCGGGCCCTTCCGGGCCCACCAAAAAGACATGCGACAGCGTTTCGGTCCCATGCGCGTCCAGAACGAGATCGGCACCTGTCTGAAACAAGCGATTGCGAACATAATAGGCCTCTGGGCTGCGCAGTAGAGTTGCTTCTGGCCAAGCCAGGTTCAAGTCCTCACCCGCAGCGTTCGCGCGCAGATTTCCACGCAAACAGCCGTCGGGGTTCATATTTGGGATAATAAAGATGTCAGCCAGCTCGCGTAAACGAACGGCCTGCTCGTCCAACTCATCAAGCAATCGATGCACTAGACCTTCCAACCACCACGACCCCATCGTTTCGCCGGGATGCTGACGCGCGGTGATCCAAAACTTTAAAGCGTCAGCGCGCCTGGATTGCAGGTTCAAAAGCTCGATATCTGCCCCATCTACACTCCGCCCCAGAACTTCACGTTGGGTATCTGCACTGGCCGTTACCAGCTTTGACAATGCCGCCTCTCGCTGCAAAGGGTAGGGAGCAAAAAAAGCAATGAAAACCTGACCACACTCTGGTGTCATTGAAATGATCAGACGTCCGTCTTCGTAACACGTGGGAACCCGACGCCAAGACTTCTGATCATAAGAGGCGACCGCTTGGTAATCGTCCCATCCGCCAGCATAGGCGTCGCCCGCATTCTCGATCGATATCCGACAGGGTTCACCTTCTGCACCGTCTAGTCGAAAGTAGAACCACTGGTAGGATGTGGCGTTGCTGTCCGTCTCGATCTCCACCCTAATATCACCGGGGCTGCTTGCGCTCAAAACAAGAATGTTTCCGGCCTCAAAGTCACTTGAAATGAAAATCATAGCGTTCCTTGGCCTAGCCCAGAGCCAGACAGCACAATTTGCAAACAGCCCGTTGCCCGCATTTCGAAAAAAGGATCCCACAGAAGAGGAAATCGATGTTTGGTTCGGATGACGCCGGCGGTTGAATTCATGCGTTGACCATGCCGTCTCGTGGTTCCACGTCAATCCGGAACAGCGACTCAAGTCGATCTGCTTCTGCAAATGCGGCATCCGCCGTTCGTGCCTTTACGATGAAGTAACCGGCGCGTTGCATGTTGCCTGCCAACTCTGGCACGAAATCGCCGACACCGAGTTTGAACGTGTGTTCAACCATTTCGCTTTCGGGACCCAGTTGGCCCTCGGTCGGAGCGCTGATCTGTCGAATGCGACCCTGGGGCAGGGTAATGAAGCGAACGGCGGCGGCGGCAGTACGCGTGTTTGGTGTTGGGGCAAAACCCTCGCCACATGCCCATTTTGCGGCAACTTGCGTCGTGTCTATGCCAAGCGCAAGTTGCATCAACTTCGTAATCTGACCGCCGCCGAAGCGGTTGTGTGACTCGATCACGGCGACGTTTGATCCATCCACTTTGATTTCGGTATGCCCAGGTCCATCGGTCAGCGAAACGTGATCCAGAAAGGTCTGTACCTGCTGCCATATGCGCGCCTGTTCCTCTGTGCTCAGCCGGGCCGGTACAAGATGTCCGGTTTCAATGAAGTTTTTGTCCACGATCTTTTCTGTGATCGCAAATAGATGGTGACGTTTGTTCAAAGAGAATGTTTCGACACTAAATTCTCGCCCGCCGAGCCAGAGTTCGGCAAGTGCCATGTCGCCCACGGCTTCAATGCGAGCCATTGCCTGTTTCGCCCGGTTTTCACTATCAACAAACGTAACACCGATGCTGCCATTTCCCTTCGCCGGTTTGACGATCACGGGGCGTCCCAAACTGGCATGGAAGTTTAGGATGTCTTCCACATTGCGGCAAAGCCGATGAGGAACAGACAGTTCATCATGTTCGCTGAGCCGAAGGCGCATCGCGGTCTTGTCGGGCAAGAGCGCGACCGCCTTGGGATTGAGATGCGGCAGGCTCCAACGCCGCCCTAGTTGACATGCGAGGTCCAGGAATGGCTGCGTCAGAGACAAGACGCCTGAAAAAGGGGATGCCTCATGAATGCTATCCAGCACCTCCGCCAGGGCATCTGTTTCGAGCTCGGTAATCAGAACCTGATTGACTCCCAGATCGTACCGCGCATCAAAGCGCGCCCTGCGCGTTACCAGAAACACCGGCTGTCCAGATGCTTCAATACGCTGTGCTTGGTCGGGGGCATCTAAGGTTTTACCCAACAGAAGCAGCGGCGCGGTCATGCGACAGAGCCGACATCAACGGATCGCCACTGGGCCTTAAGTGTCGCGTCGAGAAAGTCAAAGAACGCATAACCCTGCTCGGGTCCATCGTGTTGGCCAAATATGATGTAGATGTAGCCATCAAAATCCGGATACGGTCGGTAGAATTCACCAAACCGCGCAAATTCCAGCGCGTGGCGGAAATCGGGATGGCGCTTCACGTCGTCCAGACCGGTCACACTCTCCAGATATCCAGATCCTCCCAAGGGCATGATCCAACTGCTCGCGGCCTTGCCAAGACCCTGTTCGGGGGGCGGCCAATGGGCAGAGGTCAGTGTGCCGGCGACCTGGTGCATTTGTAACCCTGCCAAATCCACGCCCGAGGAGGCTTCGACATTGAAATGAGCGCAGCCCGCGCCGCCAAGGCGCGCGCCAATTTCAAGAAGAACCGGCTCGTTATTGGCATCCAGCCGCATCTCGCAATGGGCAGGCCCGTTGTTAAGACCAAGCGCCTTGGTTCCGTTTATGGCCTCGGCCTTCATTTTGGCCTCGAGTTCAGTACCTGCCCCACTGGGGCAAAGGTAAATGGTCTCTTCGAAATAAGGACCCTTTGGATCTCCCTTATAGCCACAATTCAGCGCCCTGACGTCTCCGTCAACGGCAAAGGTCTCCACCACATATTCGGGGCCATCAATAAATTCCTCAACAATGACTTTGGAAAAGGTTCCCATTGTGCTCCAAGAATGCTCGTCATAGATCTGGCGGTTCAACTCGCGCACATGGCAGATGGCAGGGTCGAGCTCTGCCTCGCAATAAGCCAATTGGACACCAGAACTGTTATATCCAGATGCGGGCTTGACCACGACTGGGAAGGTGAGATTGGCGCAGACCGAGCTACTATCGTCTGGTAATACCGTGACATTGCGTGGCACCCGCATCCCTGCTCGTTCGAACCGGCTTCGCATTGTTGTCTTATCGCGCGCAGCCACTGAGGCCTCCGGAGATATGCCGGGCATGCCGAGCCTCTTTGCGAGTGTGCTGGCCCAGACCATGCTGTGTTCTTTGATTGGCCAGATCCCATCGAACTGCCATTTGGTATGTAGAGCTTCAAACTCTAATAGGGCAGTCTCGGGGTCCTCGTAGATTGGTAATATCGCAGACCCAATGACGGCCTCATATTGACAGGTCTCAAGACCATGCTCTGGTAGGATCGACACGAGCTTGTACCCATCGCGCGCGGCGACCTCGAAAATGAACGGTATGTCGTACGACGGATGAATTATGGCAAGCGTCTTTGTCATCTCACACTCCGGTTCTGGATTGGTGTGCATCTCTCGGCACAAACGATGAGCCGTGGGCCTTAAACGAACCCTTTTTTGGCCATGTTGACCTTGGCCTTTTCGTTCTTTTCAATGCCATCCAAGCCCATCTGCCTGAGCACCCCGGGAAGCTTTGTGAATGTGATGTTCTGATACGAAACGATTTCCGCGCGATTCCCCCAAGGATCGAGGAAGGTCAACGTGTCCAGAGGCAGAAGATCGATTTTGAGCTCATGAAGTCGTTCGCGGACCCGTTCTTTGTCGTCCACAACGAGACCAAAATGACGGTCGACGTCCCGATTGCTTCGGTTGCTTCGGGTGAAGACCATGAACTGATCCCCAAGCTCGACAGAGGCCATTTCGTCGCGCGGAATCCCGGCTTTGTCTTCGTAGACCACTTCGATCTGGAAGATGCTGCTGTAGAACGTCACGGCTTCCGCAACATCACCGACTTCAATGGAAATATGATTGATGCCGACGGGTTTCGACAATGGGGCATGTGTCATTAGAGGTCTCCTGATTTCAGATTTCGTTCGCCGTGGCCGGGTCCGGCGAGGCAACCGAGTCCGACAAGGCATTGATGAAGGTCTTGCATTGAGGAAGCGACCCAACCGTCACTCTCCACCACCCGCGCAATTGCGGTTGGTAAAACGGCTTTCCGATGAGGACGCCTTTCTCTTTCGCCAGATCGAAAAACGGACCCCGATCGCCATCTGGCACATAAATGACGACGAAATTCCCGGCGCCATCGCGACAGGGGATGCGCAACTCTTCGAGCCGCGCTTTCAGCCACTCTTTCGACTCCCGCATCGTCTTTTGGTACGCCGACAAGAGCTGTGGCTGACCCAAACGCCATTCGACCGCATGAGCCGCCAAAGCACTGATTTCATAAAGCGGGCGCACCTTGTAAAACTGCTGCGTCAGTTCCGGGCTCGCAATGACGGCCCCGATCCGCGCGCCTGCCAGCCCAAACACCTTTGAAAAAGTGCGCAATATGACAATGTTTTTGTGCCTTTTTTGCAGGTCAAGGAAACGGCTGTCACCGCTCTCTACGAACAAGTAGGCTTCATCAATTACCAGCAGAACGTTGCGCAACTCCAACTCTTGCGCCAGATGTGCAATGTCGTCGAAATCGGCGGATGAGCCGAGGTTTCCACTCGGCGTTTCAAGAATGACCATTTTTGTATTGGGCCGCAGCCGCCGGGACATTTCGGAAAGGTCCGGCTTCCAGTTGTCAAGCACTGGAACTGTTTCGAGATCTGCTTCGAAGAATTCCGAGTACCGTGCATACATCAAGTAGAAGGGGTCGTGTACGAGGATATGATCGCCGGCATCGATGCAGGAATCGAATAGGGTTTTGACGGCCAAATCCGACCCGTTGGTCAGTACAATCATGTCCTCGCCGATATCGAAGAACTTTGAAACGGCCTTGTAAACGCGGCTCAGCTCCGGATAGGCGGACAACATCTCGGGCGTGAGGCCTTGGAGGAATTCATCGAATGCCGAACTCGGAATGTCGATCAGGTTTTCATTCAGGTCGAGGCGCAGATAAGATGGTCGCTGCGCAAGCTTCTCTCGAAACTTTCGCCGCTCCGTTTGAACGACCCCTTTTCGAATAACAGCTTCAATTTTCATATGACTGTGCCTCTTTTGCGGGAGTTTCCGTGATACTTTGACCGTTCTCCAGAAGGAGAGAGGGGTGATGAAATTCGATTGGTGAGCCTATGAATTTATGGTTTTGGCGCGCCCCCTTCGTGCGTGTCGCCTCTGACATCGGGGAGACGCGCGAAAACGCGGCAAGGACTGCCGGTACCACCAACAATCGGCAAAGGCGCAACCACGATCTGAAAACCGGTGGCCGGGAGCCTTGAGAGGTTCTTGAGTTGAGTAATGCCGTATTTTCCGGCTCCAAGAAAATACCAGTGTACTGGGAACGGCGGCGTCTGCCCGGCTGCCTTTCCGGCATCTGTCCCCACGGTTTCCACGCCAATGCCGATCAAACCAGTGTCGCACGCCAACCATTTCGCGCAGTCGGCTTCGATACCTGGCGTATGCCCGTTGTTCAGAAAGCTGTCGCTGTCCTGGTCCCGCTCGTCCCAACCAGTACGATAAAGGAGCCACCCACCGTCCGGGAGCGGCCCGTTCGCATCGCACCATGACATCACGTGTTCAATGGTCAGCAGAAAGTCAGGAGATTGAGCGACCTCTGCGCTTGTATCAAGCACAACGGCTGGCGCGATCAGGTGCTCAAGCGGAATTGATGCAACATCCGAACCTGTTTCCCCCGATTTCCAATGTATCGGAGCGTCAATATGCGTTCCGGTGTGCTCCGATAATGAGATGTTGTACCAATAAGCCTCTCCCTTTGCGTCGTACTTGCTGATCAACTGCCGCGAAAACGGCCAAGCTTGGTTAAATGCGTCAGGCAGCCGAATAACCGGTGTGGCTTCGGACAAGGGCGCCGTCAGATCAATTGTCGTGACTTTCTCACCGAACGTCATTGTCCTGCTTCCAGCGTCAAAGGTTTGTCCTCAACATGCGTCTCCGTTGCTGGGTAAACCGGCGTTGACTGGCCCCCCGTGCGAACTTCCTGATCATAGAGCTGCTGAAGTTCGCGCAGGATTGGACCCGGTTTGCCGGTACCGATGTCGACCCCATCCACACGAATTATCGGTTGTAACTCGGCGAGCGTTCCGCAGAGCATCGCCTCGTCCGCCAGATAAAGCTCTGTTCGATCAATTTCGCGCCGCTGAAAAGTCAGACCCAAACGTTCTGAGGCCAAGCGCCCCATCGTATCTAAGGTGATCCCTTCCAAGACTCCGCTTGTTCCAGGGGGCGTCACGATTTCATTACCGAGAACTACCGCAACGCAGCATCCCGGTGCTTCGGCAAGTGTTCCACGTTGGTTCAGAAAAAGGGCCGTATCGTGACCGTTGCGGACCGCTTCGTGCTGAGCCAGGCGACTGTTGTGATAATTGGCACCCGTTTTGATCCGGGGCGGCGATGTCTCATCACTGATGCGTCGCCAGGAGGAAACCGCGACGCTAACACCGCTCTCGTATCGGGGGGAGCGCGGCATGGGCAACGCAGTGATATGGGTCAGCGTATCTTCGGTATATCCGAGCGAGTCGAAGTTGGTTCCGAAATTGAAACCGGTCACGAAGACGATATGCGTGTCCTGTCGCGTGTTACTCTCTCGCAGGAGTGCAAGGACCGCGCCACGCAGCTCCGCGTCGTCATAGGTCACAGGCATATTCAGACATTTCATGGACGCGCGCAGCCGACGCAGATGGTCATCCAGCCGGTAGAGATACAACTGCTCGTGATCGGGGTTCCAATAGGCGCGAACGCCCTCAAAAACATTCGCGCCCCAAAAAGCAGCTTGCGAGCGCGCGTGGATCACACATGCGTCCCAAGAGATGATCTTGCCGTTGAGCCATGCCAGTTCCGGTGCGTCATTGGATACAGTGCTCATGTTACACAACCTCTTCCATATCGGTGTTCGCACGCACCGGACGTGCATGCGGCGCAGGCGTTTCGATCCTCATGGAAGCCCGACACAGGTGATGCTTCAGACGCGAAAGCTCTGAAATTGCGTGATAACTCGCGATGTAGCCATCAGGGCGAATGATAAAAAAGCATGCCCCTTTCGACACGAATTTCTGCGCGCCGACAATGTCATCATAGTTCGCGATCCGATCTGCTTGTTCATACGATGAGGCCGGTTCCTGCGGATGCGTATCCCCGCGTCGATGGACGATGACAAAACGCACATCACTTTCTTTGCCAAGAGGCGCACGCACGTCACGGATCAACGGAATTGAAGACTGCTCGGGAAAGATTAGGCATGTGAACTCATCGCCCAAGAGTTTGCGCAGTCGGCTCCGTTTATTCTCCAGAAAAACCGGTAGATCTGGCAGGAAGTGTCCAACGATAGGGCAAAAATCCTTAGGCCCGATCATTTCTGATGACGTATAGGTAAATGGTTCCGACATCTTTCCATGATCGATCCATTTGCGCGCCGCAGGAAAGAGGCGCGCGAGAAACAGAACGCTGTGGCGAATGGCTTTGCTTCGAAGGTCGGCCGGTGCGATGAAGCGCATTGTCGCCTCTGTGAGCCGCACGTTTTCAACCGCTGCGGCCCGTCGCTCGTCACTGTAAATGGACAA
The DNA here is from genome assembly GCF_014651375.1 of Tateyamaria omphalii. Classification (GTDB taxonomy): domain Bacteria; phylum Pseudomonadota; class Alphaproteobacteria; order Rhodobacterales; family Rhodobacteraceae; genus Tateyamaria; species Tateyamaria omphalii. The sequence goes on along the minus strand of NZ_BMWT01000001.1, from coordinate 107,779 downwards.
AATCCCTGGATCAGACGTTCCGTTCAGGACCCTGGAAAGCTTCCATGCCAAGTTGTCGGCGTCTTGGATTCCACTGTTCATGCCACGAGACCCGTAGGGCGGCAGAGCATGTGCCGCATCCCCGGCAAACAGCACCCGCCCGGCAACGAAACGGTCCATGACTTTCTGATTGAACTGGTAGGTGCTGATCCATTCGATGTTGTATGGAACGTCACCGATGACTTTGCGGATGCGCTTATCCAGACCGCCATTTTCGCGTTCTGCCGCGATATCTGCACCTTTTTCAAGCTGCCAGTCGATCCGCCAGATGTTGTCGGGCTGCGGATGCATGACCATTTGATGGCCCCGATGGAACGCAGGATTGAAATAGAAGTGCCGCTCCTTGCGCATGGGGAGGCAGGCGCGGATATCGGTGATCAAAAAGGGATTTTGATGCGTGTAGCCGGGGAATTCCAGCCCCATGAGGTCGCGAACAGTGCTGTATACGCCATCGCAGGCGACGACATAAAGATACTCGGCAGCGAAGGATTGATCTTCATTGCGCAGATCCAGCGTCACGCCGGATGAGGTCTGATGCAGGCCGACAACCTCATGATCCCAATACAAGGTACAAAGCGGGTCTTGTTCCAGATGCCGCAGCAGTTCTTGTTCGATCCGATATTGCGAGATGTTGACGAATTGGGAGAACCCAGGCCGCTCGGGAAATGTGTGCGGCATCAACTCGATATCATTGAGAAAGACGTGGCCATTGCGCCAGGCGATACCTTCTTCCGCGATCTGAGCGGCGCATCCGATCTTGTCGAGAACTTCAAGACTGTCACCCTGTATCAGGCAGGCCTTGGAACCTTTGCGCAGAAGGTGAGGTGCCTTGTCATAGAGCGAGGTCGAGATACCGGACTTTGAAAGCAGCGCCGCGAGGGTCAAACCAACGGGACCCGCTCCGACAATGGCAACGCGTGCGTCGGGTTTTGGGGTGTGCATCATCCGCTTCCCCGACGCGATGTAGTTGCCAGGAGAAGCGGCGCATCTTTGACTTTGTCGAGGTACGACGCGCCTTCGGTATATCCCGTCCCCGTCGTCTTGCCCAACATGGAAACTGCAAGTTTATGGTGAAATTTGCGCCATCTGAGCACGGCTGTCTCGAATTCGGTTGCGCTGTCCTTGAAGGCTTCGAACTTGGTGTCGGAGATCGCTATAGAATGCTTCATGCGTTCCAGCACCTGATCCAGGGTGGATGTCTGCGAACTCAGGATTGGCTTCAATCCAGGAACAGCCTGAAACGCGGCTGAGTTCAATCTGTCCGGGTCCGGCGTTCGGCAAAGAGCCTCAATCAGCTTATAGCTGTGGGATTGAATCGCGCTTGCACCCTCAGTGAAGCGGCGGAAATCGGCGAATGCTTCCTTGCGCATGCTGCTGAGCAGTGTCAGCAGGAATTGCACTTCATTCAAACGCACAGAGCACCGCCGCATCAAATGTGTGGACAGATCTATGTTGTCGGTGTCCAGATCGATGACCCGTTGCAAAACACGCGCCAGCCACCTGAAAACTGTTTCGAACGTCTGAAGGACGCGAATGAACATATACTCGTCGTGGACCGTTGCGACGGGTAGAATGGTGTGGTGCAATCGGGCGTTGGTTGTCGGAGGGCAGCGCCTGTCGAATAGTTCCAATAGCAGGTGCGAAAGCTGTGGAGCGCTCAGATCCTTTGTGCTCGGCCAGATCCCCAAGCGTTCTGCGGGACGCTGAACAAGCTTTAGGATCCGTTGGCACCGGAGGTCTAACAGTTCAGCGTCTGCGGGCAGCCGATCCAACCAGCGCACGGCCTGGTTGGGTGCAGCGGTCTCAAAGTCCAGGAGATCCAAGAGCAGTGCCAGGATGTTCTCATCGAGAGCAGTTTCATCAATCCGATGCTCGTCGCCCCAGAACAGTACTTTCAGCGCGAGATAGGAATGATAGTCATAGGTTTGATCGGCCTTGTCCAAAAGGACATCAAGAAAGGCGATCGTCCATCCATCGGTGCCGTCATCGCTTTCTGAAAGTTTGTCGCGGATACGCGATAGCAGCAAAAGCACTTCCTTAGGAACGAAGTGCTTTCCCTGCCGCTGAAATGTGTTGACGATCTCGCTCACTGGCAGCGATGTCGCGGACGGCCGGTTCAAACAGAGGATCAGTTGATGGACGATTGAGTTCTCAGTTCCGTCCCGATCCAGATTTAGAATCGTGTCTTTACGCAGATTTGGCAATGCTATTGTCATTCTGTCCCCCATGATGCGTGCGGTACCCCCGCAGGAATGTGCAAAGGGCATCGATATCGGAAGTTGTTGTGTATTGATGGCAGGAAACGCGCACAGCGTTTCCACGTGGGCTTGTAATAATACCTTGCTCTGCGAGACGCTGGCCAAGAGTTTCGGCCTCGGCATCCAAGAAGGCGACATGGGCTCCATGAGATCCCGCGCTTTGATAGCCTACAAGTTGTTCACCTTGAACCAGCAGTTTTTGAGCCGTGTAGTCCACAATATTCGCAATGTGCGCCGCGCGGTCCTTCTGCGTCACCTCCGAGAGGAGCATTAGCCCGGCCTTGGCAGAAAAGACGCTTGGAACAGCGATGGTGCCGGTTTGAAACCGACGCGCGTCCAACGCATAGTCCAATTTTGTGGACTCAAAGTCGAAAGGGTTTTGGCGTCCGAACCATCCAGTCAGTGCTGGAGCGCTCCAGCGCATCGGTTCCTTAACATAGAGGAACGCAAGGCCCGGAAGTCCAAGCGCATATTTCATTGTTCCCGCGAACAGAAAGTCACAGTTCAACGCATTGACGTCAATCGGAACACTGCCAAGCGCTTGGTAGGCATCGATAGCGAGTACAGCACCGGCCTCCCTGGCGGTCGTAGCGATTTTCGACAGGTTGGGACGCCGTCCGGTCAGATAGCTGACGGCTGGAACAGAGACTAAGGTGGCGTGCGTTTGGTCAGGGTCAACTGAGCGGCGACCCAGCGATACCTGAAGGCCTTCGTCATCCATGCTATATGATCGGGCACCTCGTGCCTGTTCTGCGGTCCAAACATTTGCGATGGAGGGAAACTCGTCGTGCGAATACACGATCTCGAGCGGGTGAAGATCGGTCATCGCTTCCAATATCTGATAGGCGCAAACGGAAGCATTGGGCAGGAACGCGATTTGCTCTGGCTTGGCATTAATAAGCTTGGAAATCTCTTCGCGCAGATCGTCTATTTCTTGCTCAAAACGGGCCCATGCCAAAGCTGGCCGTGACATGGCGCCTAGCATCTCCGCGACCGCGGCATCCACGTTGGATGATCGTGGCGCCAAGCTGCAAGTGGCCAGATAGACCATCTGATCCATATGTGGAAATGCGCTCCGAGTGGCTTCGATCGTCTGTGTCATGCGTGGTCTACTTGCTGGGTGCCACTCATTGCTGCGAGTTCGGATCGCACCCGCCACAGCTGAAGGAAGAACTTGGTATCTGGCATATCCTTAAGGGCCGAAACGGGCGTGCCCTTGGTGCCGACGGTGAACTGGCCGATTATGCGCTCAGCCAGTTTGTAGTGCCGGGCGCGCCACAAAGACACGCTCTCGTCCCAGTCGATGAGGTCTTCGAACAGACGATATTCAGACCCGTGCTGACCACTCACATAGGTCTGAGCCATGTCAATTCCCCTGCGCCTGACATAGGCGTCTAGCTGGTCGGACAAAGCTGCTCCAACCTGACGGATGCTGCGCCAGCCCGGTGACTCAAATCCAGATCCGTTCCCAAGAACCGGACGCAGTCGCAGAAAGTCCCAAGGTGTCAGTTCGGACAAGATGTCGAGCTGGTATCGGATGAGGCGAATACACTGGGTCGAGCGCCGGAGGCATGCGCTGGCACCATTGGTGTCGTCCTGAGCCATCAGGGCAAGTGCTTCTTCGCATTCAGAATGAGCTAACTTCAGCCAAAGCTCGGTAGATTGATGCGTGACCTGGAAGAGAAGCTCATCTTTGGACACCCAGTCATCCGGACCTTTTTGAAGGGCCAGGAGCTGATCCGTCGACATGTATGTTTCATAGTCGTTTTTCCCGGATCCTGGCAAAACTGGTCCATATGGATCGTTCATTGAAGAGCACACCCTCAGTCCGTAGATCGCTTCGTTTCCGCGTAACTTTGTTTCCGCCTGACTGTATTTCCGATTAGCTGTGTCGTTGACGCAGGTTCAGTCTGCGTCATCCAAATTAGCTAACATGAATTTTTGTGAACTCCATGATTAATACTACCTATGCGCGAATTTTTGCCGGCCACGAAGCCATAGGCTATATTTTTTTCTCGCGCGAATTCTGGAATAGATCGGAAAGACAGAGAGTTACCCCGACCACTGGTAAATCACTTTTTGCTGCGGCCTTGTCTGGGGTGCCAATGCCCGGTCTGACTGTGACCGGTGACATCTATCTCGATGGCCATAAGAAGGCTAATCCGCTATGGAAAGACCATGTTTTTGTGCTGCTGCAAGAACCAGCGATTGCGCCGGATCCAACGATGTCGGTTGGCAAGCAGGTTGCCGAGATCTTCAGATGGCGGCTTGATCCGGGCTGTCTGCGGCAGATCTGGACAAGCATCCGGGCCAGGTGTCAGGAGGCATGCAGCAACGGGTCATGATTGCGATGGCGCTTGCCGCACGTGCGTCCTTTGTCGTCACCGACGAGCCGACCAAGGGCTCGGATGCGCAGAACAGATCCCGCGTGATTGACCTGTTCAAGCTGATCCAGGCTGCGGGGCGAGGTCTGATCATGATTGGTCATGACCTGAATGTAGTTCGCGCTCTGGCAGATACTGTCGTGGTGCTAGGGTCAGGATTCATAACCAATAGATGACGACAGCGGCGAGAGCGATGGCCGATAGGAAGACCTTTGGACATCGGTCATAGCGGGTCGCCACACGCCTCCAATCTTTGAGCCTGCCAAACATGATCTCAATGCGGTTTCGCCGCTTATAGCGGCGCTTGTCGTTTTTGACCGGCGTCTTTCGTTGCCTTCGCCCGGGGATACAGGCTCGTATTCCCTTGTCCTGCAAGGCTTCTCTGAACCAGTCAGCGTCATAACCGCGATCCCCAAGCAGCCATTTGACGTTTGGCAGGCCACTGAGCAGCGCCCGTGCGCCGATATAATCGCTCACCTGTCCGGCGGTGACGAACAGGTCGATCGGTCGTCCCAGGCTGTCGCAGATGGCATGTAGCTTGGTGTTCATACCGCCCTTGGTGCGACCGATCAGGCGACCGCGCCCCCTTTTTTGGCGGCCATACTGGTCGCCGTTCGATGTGCCTTCAGGTATGTCGCGTCAATCATCACGGTCTGCTTCTCGCCGTGTTCCGCAGCCAACCCGGCCATCATCCGAGCGAAAATGCCTTTCTCGCTCCAACGCTTCCATCGGCTGTAAAGCGTTTTGTGCGGACCATAAGCGGCAGGAGCATCACGCCAACGCAAGCCATTGCGATTGATGAAGATAATCCCGCTCAGAACCCTCCTGTCGTCGACCCTTGGCTTGCCGTGCGACTTAGGGAAAAAGGGGGCCAACTTGGCCATCTGCTCGTCGTTCAGCCAGAAAAGGTCGCTCATGTCACCGCTCCGTTTTCCAGCTCGTGAATCACGCAGCGCAGCCGAAATCAATGCATCCTGACCCTAAGTCTCCCGTGGTATCAAGCCTACAACGCAAGCAAGCACGACCGGCACAATGAGTTCAAGAAAGCTAACCTTGAGAACCTCGTAATGGCCGTTGCCGGCCTCCTTGTTCTCGTCACCTCTCAGTTTCGCGATCAAGAATTTTCCGCAGGTTCCACATCGCTCACGGTTTCTGGGTATGATTACCACCCTCTGGAGGCTGCGATTGGCTCCTTGTTCCGGATCAAATATCCAGATGATTGGACCGACGAAGAGCTTTATGAATTCGATTGGACGGTACTGAAGAGTCAAGGGGACCGCTTTCAGAAGATCGACTTTAACGCAATCCCGTCTTAGCAGCGTCCCATATAAATTCCGTTCAACGCGCAGCGAGACATGACCAATATGAGCTCGCTGCTGACGTCTACCGAATCTGGCATCAAAGTCGCCCAAGTCCTGAAGCGGGCATTGCTGCCCGACCATCGAATGGAGTTGGTCTGTCCTTCATTTTAAAACGTGCGCAAAATGCTTAGTCATCACCCCCGTGAACAACTTTTGACATCTTGCTCAAGTTTCTTTTCCCGACTTGAGCCTCAAATCCGTTGGGCCCGGCCTTTACTGACCCAGCCATCCCTAACAAAGCAGCGAACGCCTGAGCGGCTTCATCCACGTTCTGCGTCGCTCCACCTCTCTGGAAAAGACCTTCAGTGGCATTACGCATCCACTCTTTCGGAACATTTTTGATACCATGTTCCTGTGTCATTTCGAGATACGCTTCCATGACCCAAGATGCACGGGCCATATCATGGCCAAATCTTTCATTTTCCTCCGCAAAACGAAGGTCTTGGGTGTAAAAATGGCGCAACCATTGAATGGCAGCAGCGAAGGCCCCCAAGGAGAGCAAAGACAGCCCGATTGGTTTTAGTATAGTTACCCAGGTTTGAAATTCTGTAGCTGAATTTGGAAGATCATCTGGTGTCATAGATGACAAAGCAAACCAGCCAGCGGCTACCCCGCTACCTATCATCGCCAAGAAGATCATAATGCGAGACCGAAACGCATCAGCGGATGCTTTAGGGCGTCTCGATAGGTCTTGGAGATTTTGCAGCAGGGTTTCAAACGCTTGACGTCGCGCATCTTTGTGGCTCTTTAGCAGAAGTTCGCTTTCTCGTGTGTCGAGCTCTTGCTTGCGATCCTCGAGTTGCTGTTGGCGAGTAGCAATCTCTTTATTGGCCTGTTTGAGAATCAGCGCGCGCTGCTGTTCCATCTCGAGCCGCAAACGCTCTCGTTCTTCCTTGTTGTGTTCCTGCTCTACAATTCGTTGCTCTGCAAGTGTGTGCAGTGTGCTTTCAAGACTCTGTGCAAACCCTCTGACAGATACATCTATGTTCTGTGCAAAGTTCGTCAGTTGGCCAGTGGGGGTGTCGGGATCGGCTTCAGTCGGCGCAAGCGCGGTGGTTAGGGTATCGTGGGCAGCGAGGAATGCTGCACGATTCCCCCCGGTTTTCCACTCCGCAGAACGTGGGCCATGCGCGTTTTGCGGGAGCTGGAAGTCATCATATTCACCGTCACTGCCCTTTTGTATTAAGAAGCGTATTGCCTCTGTGTTCTTGCTTTGCAGCGTGAGTGTCGCAATTTGTATCGCATATCGCCCCGCCTTTGGCGGTTGATCACTGAAGTTCAGATGTCCAATCAGATTGTGCCCTGTAAAGGTCAGCTCGCACGAAACTTTTACGTTTGCTTGGTCTGCAGGATCCGCTGCCTCAACTGCCGCTTTGGCATCATTCATGAGATCAAAGAGAGCGCGATCGTCTAGCCTTCTAATTTTGTAGGTGTTGTTTGCCATGTCAAATACCTGTCGACGAAGCGAGCATCACGCTTCTATGGGTTGCCTCGTGGATTCGTTACGTGCTTGATATCACTATCTATCGACCCTGCGCACACCGGCATCAAATACAAAGATCGTTTTCAAACTGCGCGCTCGAGTTGAATTGGACTTTGGTAGTTCTAACTGATTGATATAATCCTATCTGCGCTGCTATTTTCATTTGCGTTCCCTTTATGACATCCTCTTTGAACCTTACGTCAAACTGAATTTTTGGGACGCATGTATTGGGGGACACGCCTGCCGCGGTCTGTATGAAAATCGTTTCCGTCGAAGCCGACAATAATGACGAAAGGCTCCTATCCGGTCGAGTGCCGGAGCGGACAACTTTGCAATTTTGCAAAGTCGGCTTTCTGCGCTTTGCGGCATTTTTGTTGTCGAGTCCAAAGTCGGAAATTTCCCAAGACTACGAAGATATGTCCCCTACACCCCAAAAAAGGGCAGGCCCGACTTGGTAGCTCATTGAACTCTCGTGCTCCGAAATCTGTTCCACCATGGGACGGCTGACTTCTCCGAGGCCCATCACTCCTCAATGCGGCCCCGCAAGGCCTTCACTTCTCCCCGCATTTTCTTGGCCTTCAGCCTGCGTTTTTTGGATCCCAAAGTCGGCCGCGTCTCGATCCTTTTTTGGGGCGCCACCAGCGCTTTCCGGATCAGATCCACCAGTCTCTGCCGGGCAATGTCCCGATTTCTGGCCTGACTGCGCGTTTCATCGCACTGAATGATCAGCGCTCCCCCGGTCGTCCAACGCCGTCCTGCCAATCGCTTCAGCCGCGTCTTGACCGGCCCGGGCAAAGAGGGTGATCGTGCTGCTTCGAAACGCAACTCAACCGCTGTGGCCACCTTGTTCACATTCTGTCCGCCGGGCCCAGAGGCACGCACGAATTGCTCGCTCAGTTCCCAGTCCTGGATAGTGATATCGTCGTTTATCCGCAGCATGGCCCTGCATACCTCGACTAGCTCGCACGAAAAAGGGCCGCTAGATCAGCGGCCCTTCTCGAAATGTTTCGGAGGTTGTGCCGGTTAGATCAACCGACCAACTTGGCGGTCTGCACCGCGAAGGACTGCCTTAGCAGGAGACCTCCCAAGCTGTTCCGACACCTCTCTCCAATACCTTTCTCGACACTGGATCACCTCCTTTCAAATGTTGAACTCAAGGTGATCGTGGCACAGCGTCTGTAAAAGTCAACAGATTTAGCTGGCGGAGGTCGCGCGCGCGGTGACCCACCGGAAAGGTGCCAATGCAATAAGCGCAAGCGACAGTTTCACCATCCAGTCTGCCACGGCGAGTGACACCCAAAGCGGCGCTTCGGGACCTGCGCCCAGCAGGGGCAGGATTTCGCCTGCCCAGGACACATCATTTGCGGGCTCAAGCCATGTCAGGCTGGCCGAGAACGCGATGGTGAAGAAGATGGCTGTGTCAACCGAGCTTCCGATGATCGTCGAAGCCAGTGGCGCTTTCCACCAGACCCCTTTGCGGAGGGCGGAAAAGACACCGACATCAAGCAATTGCGCGGTCAGGAACGCCAGGCCAGAGCCGATGGCGATGCGGAAAGTCACGGCAGGATAGGTGAACCCGTCGCCCTGCAACATGATCTGGGTGCCGATAAGCGAGCAGAATACGCCAACGATGAAGCCCACGAATACAACTGTGCGGGCCGGGCCGGCGCCGTACACCCGGTTCATGATATCTGTCACCAGGAAAGCCAGCGGGTACGTAAACGCCCCCCATGTCAGCCAGTTTCCAAACAAGAACTGAACAAGGATGTTCGAGGCCACAACGATGATGGCCATGGCAATGATGCCGGGAAGGTGTACGCGTGTCATATCTGGTGCCCGTTTTAGCAAGGTAGCGGCGACTTGGCCCGGCGACATGCCGGACGGCGCCTCTTAGTCGCAGGTTGCGCCGTTCGCAAGCGTTTCCGTCAGGGCGTATTCTACCAGTTCCGTGCGTTGGACCGATATGAAATTGTCATCCGACACCATTGCCAGGCAGGTTGCGCCGCTGTCGGATGTCCAGATTGTGAGCCCTTCCAGATTGTCATGCTGTCCTGCGCCCGTGGTCAGAAGTGTTTCGGCTGGTGTGTTCGGCTCATTGGGGTTCATGCGGCGTATCCGGTTGCGGAACCCAAGGGGAGTGAATGTACGCTCAAGAATATAGAGCTGCCCGTCCGGCCCGATATCGGCACCTGCAGGCAGAAATGGCCCATCCCGCGGCAGTGTCGCAACGATGTCCCAAGTGCCCTTTCGAAATCGGTAGATGGGGAACGGGCGCGCCAGATCACCGGACCGTTCCGGCAGAGTATAGAGCGTGCCGTCTTCATCTGCCGCTAGCGCTTCCAATGATCCGTTTGGGTGATATAGGGCGAAATCCGGGTGGGCTGGGATCCGTGTGCCATCCTGTGCGGCAATGACCGCTGGTCCTTCGTAGCTGAAATACAGCGTGTCACCGGCGCGAGCCAATCCTTCGCTGTCACGGTTGGGATAGGGTTGGTTGGTGGGGGCAATCGTGACGTTGCGGATGGAACGGTCCAACGTCAATGCAAAAGCCATGCCTCGATCCGACAGAACGATCGCTGAGTTTGGACCTGACATTTCAATTGCGGACAGGCCGCCAAAATCGCTCCGGTCCGATGTAAGCGTCCAGCTTTGGATGAAGGTGAGCGGGTCGGCAAGCGCAGCTGTTGCCGACAGGATCAGCGCGAGGCCAGAACGCCAGAGCATTGTTGCGGCAAGTCTCCTACACGCAATTCGCGGCGCGGTCTGGGTTTGGGGGCATTCGGATCGGGGGGCGGCGGGTTCAGGATGTTGTTCACCCATTGCTGCGCATCTGCGCATCCATCACCGGGGGGAGGCGCGGCTTGATCCACACAACCCCGCGCACCACGGGGACAGTTCAGGCGAACATGGAAGTGATAGTGATGCCCCCACCATGGGCGCACCTTGCGCAACCAGCTGCGGTCGCCTTTTTCGTCTTTGCACATCTGGACCTTGGCGCCGGGGAACACAAAAATGCGCGCCGTACGACTGTCGCTTGCTGCGGCCTTGATGATCTCGTGATGGGCTCTGGTCCAGTTGGAATTGATGTAAGCGCCAGACGCTCGGCGGGTTGAGATCGAACTTATGTTTTCGCGTTCGGCGGCAGACAGTGTCAGATTGCGGGCCGGCAACATCCAGATGTCAGCATCAAGGCCGATCTGGTGGCTGCGGTGGCCTGTCAGCATCGGTCCGCCCCGCGGCTGGCTCATGTCTCCAACATAAAGGCCTGACCAACCCGGCTGGGCAGCAGCCTTGCGGCTGAGGTCCTGCACATAGTCCACCAGTTCGGGGTGACCCCAATTCCGGTTGCGAGACAGGCGCATGGCCTGCCAAGTCGGACCAGTTTCAGCCAGCTGTATGCCACCTGCCAGACAGCCCCGCGAATACCCGCCAAACGCTGCCGCCGTCTGCGCCGAGGCGCGACGCTTGCCGCCAAACTGCCCCTTGGCGATGTTTTGCAACGTGGCCGGGTCCACGTCCGGGGTGGGCGTGCCATCAATGTCTGTGCCGGCACCGCTTGTGCAGGCACAAAGCAGGAGGGCCGTGATCAGGGCAAAGGAACGTCGAACAGAGCGCACAGTCAAACCTCACCTTTGGGGTTGACCCAGCGTAACATGATCAACCCCAAAAGGAAGAGAAAGAGCAGCGGCGATACACCAAGTTGGGTGTTTCCGGTCACGGTGGTTGCGACGCCGATCAGGAATGGTGCCATGAATGCCGTGGCCCGACCACTCAGACCATAAAGCCCAAAGCTCTCGGTTGCTGCGACGGGGTCGCAATGTCGCACCATCAGTGTCCGGCTCGCAGATTGGATCACGCCGCCCATGCCTCCGATCAGGACGCCACAGATGTAGAAGACGATGTCGGGCACAAGAGAGCCTTCGGCGAGGTCAAAGCCGAACATTCGGTCACGGGACAGGTTTACCAGCATGAAGCAAACCCCCATCAGTACCCAGATCGAGACGATGACAACCGGTTTGGGCCCGAAGCGTTTGTCCGCAATGCCGCCCAGATAGCTGAAGACTGACGCTCCGATCGCAGCGATGATGCCAAACACGCCGACTTGCACGACACTGAAATCCAGAACCAGAAGCGCGAAAGTGCCTCCGAAACTGTAAAGTCCATTCAGCGCATCGCGATACAGCATCGACGACCCAAGGTAGCTGAAGAGGCTGCGTTTGGCAGGCAACGCGCGCACCGTGCCCCACAATCGGGACAAGGCGGCTGCTACAGACGTCCGCGAACCGGTTGGCTGCACATCACGCACCCACATGAAATAGGGGATCATGAACAGCGCAAACCATACAGCAACAAAAGGGCCGGTGATGCGCGTGCCTTCACGTTCCGCCGGATCAAGAAGCCCGAACAGTGGATCAAGTCCGATCAGCGTTTTGCCGTTGGGCTGTTCGACAAAGATCAAAAGCAACAAGAACAGCGACAGCACCCCGCCTGCATATCCAAAGCTGAACCCGGAGCCAGAGATTTTCCCAACCTCTTCATGCGTACCCAACGTCGGCAACTGCGCATTGATGAAAATCAGCGCAAACTCTGCTCCGATGAAACCGAAGGCGAAAGCCATCAGCATCCAGGTCAGATTGCTGCCGTCCGGAGCGGTGAACCAAAGGCTACCTGACCCCGCCACCAGCATCAGGGAAAAGCCAATGACCCAAGGAATACGCCGCCCACCAGTATCCGCCATCGCCCCCAACAATGGTGCGCCAAAACCAATGAGCAGTCCCGTGATCGTCAGGGTGAAGGACCACATCGATTGGGCTTCGGCCTTGGCCAGTTCCGTATCCATCCCTTGCGCCATGAAGCTGTCACTGGCGAGCGACACAAAGAACGGTCCAAAGATGAAGGTCAAAAGAACGGTGTGATAGGGCTGGCTGGCCCAATCAAAGAAAAACCAACCCCAAATGCGCTTTTTCAGCCCAATTTCCGCCATGCCCCGCATCCCTCGTCTTTTTGTTAACGCGACCAAAGCAGGCCGGGGGCGTCGTGGCAAGGTAAGGTTTTACGCCACTGATTGCAGCTTGGGCTCTTCCGCGTCCTGCATCGGTGGCCACGGGCGCTGTGCTTCGGCCTTGATCCAGGCCGCGATCCAGCTGGGAATGGGGGGAGAGGTTGGATCCTGGTTCATCGCCTCCAGCACCCTCTGCGGCGGCACGATCCCGTTCATGTCCGTGACGGCCGAACGGTAGAGCACGTGGCTGGCGCATTCGCCATCTGGCTTCCACATGGATTGTTCCAGATAAGTGAACTTGTCATCCCAGCAGACGGCGCGGCTGCGCATCTCGAACTTCTGGAAGGCATGCAGGCGGCGGCGGTAGCGCACGGATGACCCCGCCATGGTCAGTCCCCAGCGATTGGCCTTCAGCACATCAATCAGGCCTGCACGCTGGCCAAGGCCAAGGCGACCCAGATCGTACAGCGTCAGGGCGCGGCCATTGTTCAGCTCCATGAAGCCATCAAGGTCCCAGGGCCACACCCGGTGCTGCGTGACATGCAGATCGGTCAACCCCAGCGGCTGCTGGCGGCGGGCTTTGACCATCTCTTTTGCAAGGCGAACGAATGGAAACATGGGTGTAACTCCTTGCCGTCCTAGTTGCGGCGTTGCAGCGAAACATCAATGGGTGCGACGACGTGACCTTGCGCCACTTCGGCCAGCGGCTTAGGTCTGGGGCAAAGAACAAGGACGCTTTCATGCTTTTCGCGATTTACGGCACGCTGCAACTGATCCTCGGGGTCGTCTACTGGATTATGATCATCCACATCATAATGAGCTGGCTGATCAACTTCCAGGTGCTGAACCTGCACCAGCCGATCGTTGGGCAGGTCTGGACCGGGCTGAACCGGCTGCTTGAACCGATTTACCAACCCATCCGACGCGTCATGCCTGACACGCATCCGCTCGATCTTGCGCCACTGGTGGCTTTTGTTGCGCTGATCGCAATCCGCTCCTTTATTCTGCCTGCTGCCTTCGGCCTTGTCTGATCCCTCTTGTTCACGGCCCGTTAAAATGTGAGTCTGTAGACAACGAGCAGACTACATAAAATTTGACAGGGTTTCGGACATGGCCAGCGCTGCCACGCTGCTAGGGGATGTGTTTGGGTTCGACGGCTTCCGCCCCGGGCAGGAAGAGATTGTCGAGGCTGTGGCAGCGGGCGAAAACGCCTTGGCCATCATGCCAACCGGTGGCGGTAAATCCCTTTGCTTTCAATTGCCTGCTTTGATGCGGAGTGGTGTAACGGTTGTCATATCACCGCTCATCGCCCTGATGCGCGACCAAGTGCGCGCCCTGCAGGAAGCAGGTGTGCAGGCCGGTGCCCTGACATCCGGAAACACGCCGGAAGAGACGGACGCAGTGTGGGAGGCGTTGGAGCGCCGCGCGTTGAAACTGCTCTACATTGCGCCCGAAAGATTGGCCGCCGGGTCGTCCATTGGCATGCTGCGCCGGATCGGGGTCAGCCTGATTGCCGTGGACGAAGCGCATTGTGTCAGCCAATGGGGGCATGACTTTCGCCCAGACTACCTGCGCATTGGTGAGCTGCGGCGCGCCTTGGACGTGCCACTTGCTGCATTCACGGCCACAGCGGACGCCGAAACGCAAGTCGAGATTGTCGAAAAGCTGTTCGACGGGGTGCAGCCACGCACCTTCCTGCGCGGCTTTGACCGGCCCAACATCCACTTGGCCTTTGCAGCCAAGAATGGACCCCGCGCGCAAATCCTGAACTTTGCCGCCGCTCGCAAGGGCCAGTCTGGGATTGTCTATTGCGGCACGCGCGCCAAGACCGAAACCCTGGCACAGGCGCTGCGCGAAGCGGGTCATGCCGCGATCCACTATCATGGTGGGATGGAGGCTGATGATCGCCGCATTGCTGAGCGCCGGTTCCAGCAAGAAGACGGTTTGATCGTAGCTGCCACCGTCGCCTTTGGCATGGGCGTGGACAAGCCCGACATCCGCTGGGTGGCGCACGCTGATCTGCCGAAATCCATCGAAGCGTACTATCAGGAAATCGGACGTGCGGGTCGGGACGGTGCACCTGCAGAGACGCTGACACTGTTTGGCCCTGACGACATCAAGCTGCGCCGGTCCCAGATCGACGAAGGGCTGGCACCACCCGAACGCCGTATGGCAGATCATGCCCGCCTGAATGCGCTGCTCGGATTGGCCGAAGCATTGGAATGCCGGCGCAAGACGCTTCTTGGCTATTTTGGCGAGGCTGAGGTCACGTGTGGCAAATGTGATCTGTGCGACCAGCCGGCTGAGGTCTTCGATGGCACCACCGCGGTGCGGAAAGCGCTGTCGGCAATGTTGCGTACCGACGAGTGGTTTGGTGCCGGACATTTGATCGACATTCTGTTGGGGATTGAGACCGACAAGATCCGCCAACGCGGCCATGACAGCCTGCCGACCTACGGCGTCGGCAAAGAGTATTCCAAGCCGCAATGGCAAGCGGTGTTCCGGCAGATGATGGGCCATGACCTCGTACGTCCTGATCCGGAACGCTACGGCGCGCTGCGTATGACGGATGCGGCGCTACCGATCCTGCGGAACGAGGCGCAGATCACGCTGCGCAAGGATACGATCAAAGCTGCAGCGACCCGTCGCCCGGCGGTGAAATCAATGGTGTCCGAGGAAGATGCTCCGCTCTTGTCGGCGCTCAAAGCCAAGCGCCGCGCGCTGGCCGAGGCAGCCAAAGTGCCCGCCTACGTCATCTTCCCTGACCGCACGCTGATCGAAATGGCGGAACGACGCCCCGCAAATCTGGACCAGATGGCACAGGTCAACGGGGTCGGGGCCAAGAAGTTGGAGAAATTCGGGTCGGCCTTCCTTGAGGTGATCAACGGAGAGGCCGAGGCCGTGCACCCGTCACGCCGCAAACTGGCAGGGCACAATGCGGGCACGATCTTTGACCAATTGCTGGCGGTGCAGGCAGAATTGGCGCGTGGCAGTGATGGTACGGACAAGCCGCTGAGCTGTTCTGCGTCTCAGTTGGCCAAGGTGGCGCAGTTGCGTCCTGATGATGATGCCGGGCTGGAACGTCTGTTGGGCGATCGCAAGGCAGAACGTTTTGGCCCTGCATTTCTGGACGTGCTGCGGGCCGCGGGCTAGATCAGCGAAAGCAAGGATGAGGGGGCAGAGATGCTGGTTGTGATTTCTCCGGCCAAACGGTTGGACTGGGCAGAGCGGGACGTGCAGATGACGGCTCCGGCCATGCAGGACGATGCTGTGCGCTTGGCACGCACGACGCGCAATCTGACATTGGGTAAACTCAAGTCCCTGATGGACCTCAGCGATGAGCTGGCGCGCCTGAACCGTGACCGGTTCCAAGCCTTTGCAGACGATCCGCGGGCGGAAACGACGCGCCCGGCGATGCTCGCCTTCGCTGGCGACACCTATCAAGGTTTGGACGCAGCGACCCTGTCGGCGGACGACACAGCCTATGCGCAGGATCATTTGCGCATCCTGTCCGGGCTCTATGGAGTGTTGCGTCCGCTGGATGCGATCCAGCCCTACCGTCTCGAGATGGGCAGCCGTCTGAAGACGCGCCGAGGTGCATCGCTTTACGACTACTGGCGGACCGATCTGGCAAAGGCCCTGAACGCCCAGGCCGAACAGACAGGCACCGACTGTCTGGTGAACTGTGCCAGTCAGGAATACTTTGGCGCTGTGCCCGAAAAAGCGCTGAAGATGCAATTGGTTACGCCTGCGTTCATGGAAGACAAGGGTCAAGGGCCAAAGATCGTCAGCTTCTTTGCCAAGCGTGCGCGGGGCGCCATGGCGCGGCACATCATCCAGAACAGGATCACGGATCTGAATGGAGTGCGCAGTTTCAACACGGATGGCTACGCATACAAACCGGACCTGTCGACAGACGCCAAACCGGTATTCGTCCGGCCCTATCCCAAAAGCTAGGCCGCACCTTCCTTGGGCACCTCACCAAAGGGCGGAGTGACGCCGTCAGGGCACATATCGTGCAACATGCCGTGAATCTCCGGTTTGCGTAAGGGCTTGGTCAGATAGTGGTCCAGCCCCGCTTCAAGTATGCCTTTGTCATCACCATCCATCGCATGCGCGGTGAGCGCGACGATCGGCACGTGACCCCCGGTCTCTTTCTCCTTTGCACGGATCGTTTTGGTCGCCTCCTTGCCGTCCATCTTGGGCATTGAAATGTCCATAAAGATCAGATCCGGTGATACCTTATCGAACATCTCGACCGCTTCGATCCCGTTGTTCGCAAAATGCAGGTCAATATCGGCATCCTTGACCATTTTGCCAAAGACAAGTTGGTTGGTCTTGTTGTCCTCTGCTGCGAGCACAACCATGCGCCGCGTTTTGGCTGGGACAGGGGCCACGCCACTGGCGCCAATCACAGGCCCCACGCTTTCAAGTCGTGCAAACAGGTCGGCCCGGGGCACGGGTTTCTGCATGATGGCGTGCAGATGCTTAGCGCCAGGGTCGTTGGTGGCAAAGCTCGGGTTTGAACTCAGCAAGAGCATGGGGGTGTTTGATCCCGTTGTGCGCACGGCTTCGGCCAACTCAAGCCCGTCCATATCCGGCATGTTGTGGTCCGTTAGGATCAGGTCGACGTTGGCCAACTGCTTAAGCGCCTCTTCACCGGAGGCGCAAGACACGACTCCCAGACCCAGCTGCTCTAACTGACGTTGAAGAATTGTCCGGTTCGCCTCAATATCATCAACGACCATGACGCGTCGCAAACCTTCGGGCACGGGTGGATGTTCCGGCAGCTTTGCCTCACTCAGCTTGAGCGGGATGCGGAACCCAAAGACCGATCCGATCCCCTCTTCACTGCTGACCCAAACCTCACCCTCCATCAGCGATACAAGCCGTTGAGAGATGGCAAGGCCCAGCCCGGTGCCGTCAAACTGGCGATTGCGTTCGTTTTCGACCTGATTGAATTCGCCAAAAATGTGGTCGATCTTGTCTTCGGGAATACCGATGCCCGTATCCTCGATCACGATGGTCACATCTGCATGACCCGCTTCAAGGTCAGGCACACCCGTCACGCGCACCAACACGTGCCCCTGACTGGTGAACTTGACGGCATTGCCCATCAGGTTGGTCAGCACCTGCCGGATACGTCCCGGATCACCCACATACATAGTTGGAAGAAACAGATCGTAGTCCAGCAGAAGGGTCAGACCCTTGTCACGTGCCGAGGGCTGAAGCAGCATGATGATCTCGTGAATACTGCGTTCAAGATCGAAAGGCTCAAGATGCAATTGCAGCTTTTGCGCCTCGATCTTTGAGTAGTCGAGTACGTCGTTGATGATAACCAGCAGCGCCTCGCCTGAATTCTTGATCGTGTCGACATATAGCTGTTGTTCTTCGCTTAGCCCGGTATCCCCCAACAGTTCTGCCATGCCCACAACACCGTTCATGGGCGTTCGGATTTCATGGCTCATATTGGCAAGAAATGCCGACTTTGCTCGACTAGCGGCCTCGGCCTCGGCGCGCGCAGCTTTGAGTTCCTGCTGGTAGCGCACGGATTCGGTGATGTTCAGGCCAAGCGAAACGATGTCGCCAGCCTGCCCACGCCGATCGACCAGTTTGATGTATTGATTGTTCCACAGCCGGACGGTGACCGGGTCAGGTTGGGGTTGCATCCATCGGTTTAGCATCTTCTGCCGCCAGGCTTGGGCCTCCATCCCTTCCGTATTCACGATACCTTCGTCAGTCATCACCTGTAGAATGGTGACATAATTCACGCCGGGCTGAATCGTTTCGATGTTGTCAAAGATGGCAAGGTAGCTGGCATTGGCGGCGATCATCTGGTTGTCGGAGTTAAAAAACGCGAAGCCATCTGTGATCGTTTGCACGGAATGCCAGAGGCGGCGTTCGGCAATCTCGACTTTCTGATTGGCTTGCCCCAGTTCGGTTTTGACCCGCTCATTCTCTGTCTTGACCGTTGCCACCTCGGCCCGGGTCTCGACGATCTCTCCCTGCAAGGCGGCCGCGTGTTTGCCCAGTTTGCGATTGGCGGCTGACAATTCGGCTTCCTTCAGCTCGAGCAAACGCTCCGCTGCAAGGCGGCCGCGCCGCTCTTCTGCCAGTTTGTTTGCCAGACTCATACCGGTCCTCCACCATACAAGAATTCCAGATGATATGTCATGCGGACGGTGAAGAACCGCTTAACCGGATGGGTGAGCCGTTGCGCCGCTTACACGGTGCGTGTCAGACTGAGGGCATTCTTAAATTGATTTCGGGAGCGGCATCATGCGCCACGCGTTGATTGGACTGATTGCACTAACTTGGGCAGCGGCGGCGTGGGGGCAGGGTGCGATACCGGATGATCGGTACATCGTGACCCAGGATGTCGACTACCTTGGTGCAGATCGCGCATCGCTGTTCGATACAACCTTTGATGCCTGCGCGCGGGCCTGCAGCGCGGATGATGCATGTATTGGCTTCACTTTTAACGACCGATCAAGTGCTTGTTTCCCAAAGGCTCGGATAGATGACGAACAACCGTATTCCGGCGCTCGGTCAGCCATACGGTTTGGCGCCTCTGACGATCTGAAAGCAGCAGCGGCGCGCCGGGCCGCTGCGTTGGATGTATCGCAAGCCGATTTGGACGAGGCGCGCGGATTGGCCTCCGACGTTAGTTTGCGTTTTGCCCAATCGGGGCGGGTGCTGGATCCCTTGATGACGGCGTCCCGCGCTGCCTGGGACCGTGGCGATAGGGGGGCAGCCCTGCGATGGACTGGAATGGCTGTCGCGCTGACAGACGCGCCAGACCTGTGGACACGATACGCTTACATTGCTCTGCGTCAGGGCGATGACGTCGCGGCAAGTCGGCGTCGCAGCGCCCGGCAAGCCGCTGTGCCTGCTGCCTTGAACGGCTATTTGCGTTCTGACACCCCCGGTGGCCAGGTTAACGCCCTTCAAACGCTTGCAGATGCCTTGGAATTGAATGGGCGGGGACGCGACTCGATCCGAGCATTGCGTTTGGCCCAGAACATCCAGCCGCGCGACGATGTGGCCAGGGCGCTGGACGAAGCCATCGCAAAATACGGTTTCCGTGTTGTCGAACATCAGGTGGACAATGACAGTGCGGCCCCCCGCATCTGCGCCACGTTCTCTGAACCGTTGGTCCAGAGTGGTGTGGACTATGAGCCGTTTGTGCGCATGGCGACGCCGGGTCTCGTTGTGGCCGCAGACGGACGCGACCTTTGCATCGATGGGGTTCAGCATGGCGAACGTTACAACGTGACTTTCCGCTCTGGTCTGCCCGCCGAAAGCGGTGAGGTGCTGGCCAAGGAAGTGTCGCTGAACCTTTATGTCCGTGACCGCACACCGGTGGTCCGCTTTCCGGGGCGGGGCTACGTGTTGGCACGCGGGGCCGGGGCGAGCATCCCCATCGAGACGGTGAATGTGAACGAGGTTGATCTGGTACTCAGCCGTGTCAGTGACCGCAACCTTGTCCAATCCATGCGCCGGGACTTCTTTGGTCGGCCCCTGTCACGATGGCAGGCTGATCAGTTCAATACGGACATCGCGCAAGAGATCTGGCGCGGTACGGGGCAGGTACAAAACGACCTGAACACCGAAATGCGCACGCGTCTCCCTCTGGACGAGGCGCTGGGCGGCCAGCCTCCGGGCGTCTACGTCCTGTCCGCGCGCGAACAGGGGCGTGATGGTTATGATGTTGTGGCGGCAACGCAGTGGTTCGTGCTGTCCGATCTGGGGCTAAGCACGTGGCAGGGGAATGATGGGCTGACGGCTTCGGTCCGCGCGCTCAGCAATGCCGGTCCTGTGGACGGGGCAACGGTGCGACTGATTTCTCAGGCCAATGCCGTTCTGGGTGAGGTGCAAACGGATGCAGATGGCTTCGCCAAATTCGATGCTGGCCTGACCCGTGGAACAGGTTCCACACGACCGGCAATGCTGCAGGTCGAAACAGCGAATGATTTCGTATTCCTGCCGCTCACGGATCCGGCCTTTGACCTGTCCGACCGCGGGGTTGAGGGTCGCCCGCCAGCGCCGCCCATCGATCTGTTTGTGACAACGGATCGCGGCGCCTATCGCCCCGGCGCCACTATTCATCTGACGGCGCTGGCACGTGATGACAAAGCGCGTGCCATTGATGGCTTGCCCCTGACCGTCATTCTCAGCCGCCCGGATGGTGTCGAATACAGCCGGACAGTCAGTGCGCAGGGGCGAAGCGGCGGCCATGTCGTGTCGCTGCCGTTGGGCACGACGGTGCCACGCGGGACGTGGCGGATCGAGGTGAAGGGCGATCTGAAGGCACCCGCCCTCGCCACCCAAACCGTGCTGGTCGAGGATTTCATCCCAGACCGCATCGACGTGACACTGACTGCCGCCGACGCACCGCTCAGCCTTGATAGACCCGCAATCGTGGATGTGGACGCGCAATACCTCTTCGGTGCGCCCGGTGCGGATTTGGCTGTCGAAGGCGATATTCAGGTGCGGCAGCGCACCGGGCTTGAAGGGTATCCCGGATATCTCTTTGGCCGACATGACGCGGCTTTCTCTCCACAACGTCGCTACGTGCAGGGTGGGCGCACAGACCCGGCCGGCAAATCCTACCTGTCCTTGCCTTGGCCTGAGGTTGTAGCGGATGATGTTTTGCTCGAAGCCGTGGCAACAGTCCGCGTGTCCGACAGCGGCGGTCGCCCGGTTGAACGCAGCCTGACTCGCCCCATCGCGCCGAATGGCCCGGTGATCGGGATCAAGCCCGCCTTTGATGATGTCTTGCCCGAGGGGGGCAGCGCTGATTTCGAAGTGATTGCAGTGGGGGCACCCGCCAACCTGCCGGTGCAATGGACAGTCAACAGGGTCGAAACGCGATACCAGTGGTACCAGCTGAACGGCAATTGGAATTGGGAGCCGATCACCCGGCGCATCCGCGTGGCTCAAGACACCGCGGTCCTTGGCGATGCACCCGTGCAGGTCAGTACACCCACCGAATGGGGCGATTACGAGCTGGTCGTCGAAAGCACTCAAGGGGCCTATACCGCCAGCTCGGTTTCCTTTGCATCCGGCTGGTACGGTGCCGCAGACAGCAGTGCGACCCCGGATCGCCTGACCCTGTCGCTCGATGCCGAGACCTACCGGGTTGGCGATACCGCGCAATTGCGGATCGTACCGCCCCACGACGGCGTGGCGCTTGTGTCTGTACTTTCCGGCAGCGTGATCTCGCGGCAGGGCATCCCCGTGCAAGCGGGTGAGACGGTGATCCCGCTCGAGGTGACCGAAGACTGGGGAACGGGCGCCTATGTCACCGCTTCGGTCCTGCGCACGGGCCTCTCCGGCGATTCCGGCCCGGCCCGCGTGCTGGGGCTCTCTCATGCCTCCATTGATCCCGAGGACAAAGCATTGTCGGTGTCCATCGACGCTCCGGAAGAGGTTGAGGGCCAAGAAGGACAAACCGAGGTAGCGGTGCGTGTGGATGGTCTTGAAGGTGCGGATGGTTTCGTCACCCTT
Source organism: Tateyamaria omphalii (assembly GCF_014651375.1). Lineage (GTDB taxonomy): Bacteria > Pseudomonadota > Alphaproteobacteria > Rhodobacterales > Rhodobacteraceae > Tateyamaria > Tateyamaria omphalii. The sequence goes on along the minus strand of NZ_BMWT01000001.1, from coordinate 85,742 downwards.
GCGGCCGTGGATGTCGGCATCCTGAACCTGACGGGTTTCGAAGCACCGGACCCCCAAGGGCACTATTTCGGCCAGCGTCGCCTTGGCGTTGACCTGCGCGATGTCTACGGTCGCCTGATCGATGGCCGAAGCGGCGCGCTTGGCACGGTCCGCTCCGGCGGGGATGCAGGCAGCAGCATGCAGCGGCAAAGCCCACCCCCGACCGAGGCGGTCATGGCGGCCTTCTCCGGTCCAGTCCCAGTCGACAGCAATGGTATGGCCCGAGTGACGATCCCGCGCCCCAACTTCAATGGCACGATCCGGCTGATGGCCGTGGCATGGTCGAATAACGGGGTTGGACAAGCCTCTTCCGACGTCATCGCCCGCGACCCGGTTGTGATCTCGGCGGCTATGCCACGCTTTCTTGCGCCCGGCGACCAAAGCCGCGTGCAGTTTGAATTTGTGCATGCGGCGGGCACGTCCGGTGCGATGCCTTTGGAAGTGTCAGGCGGTGGCGTTTCGGTTGGCGCTGCGCCATCAACAATTGACCTGACCGAGAGCGGCACCGTTCGCGTCTCTCTGCCGCTCACCGCGCAAGGGATCGGAGATCACAGCATCGATCTGGCGCTGACCACACCTGATGGCACGGTCCTGACAAAGTCACTCACGCTTGGCGTTCGGGCCAACGACCCAACCATCGCCGTCACCCAGCGTCTGGAATTGGCAGCGGGTGAGGCGCTGACCTTTGACGACAATGTCTTTGCCAATCTTCGACCGGACAGCGCGCGGGCAACGCTTGCCGCCGGACCGCTCGCCCGGTTCGATATGCCCGGGTTGATCGGGCAGCTTGACCGTTATCCCTACGGCTGCACGGAACAGGTCACGTCGGCGGCGCTTCCGCTGCTCTATCTGTCGCGCACGGCGCAAGCGGCGGGTCTGGCGGACGTCGATCAGCGGATCACAACGGCCATCAATCGTGTTCTGACCCGACAGGCCAGCAACGGGGCCTTCGGCCTCTGGCGGGCGCAGTCGGGGGATTTCTGGTTGGATGCCTATGTCACCGACTTTCTCCTCCGGGCAAGTGATCAGGGGCACGCGGTGCCAGAGCGTGCCTTGCGGCTCGCCCTCGACAACCTGCGCAACCGGATCAACTACGCACCCGATTTCGATACGGGCGGCGAAGACATCGCTTACGCCCTCATGGTGCTGGCCCGCGCCGGATCGGCATCGATTGGTGATCTGCGCTACTATGCCGATACCAAGGCCGAGGCGTTCTCGACCCTGCTCGCCCGTGCACAATTGGGCGCGGCGCTTGCCAGCTACGGTGAACAGACCCGTGCTGACCGGCTCTTTGGTCTGGCGCAGGATCTGGCGCTGCGGAACAACACGGACACTGGCTTATGGCGCGCCGACTACGGCACATCTTTGCGCGACGCGGCGGGGCTGCTGCATCTGGCGGCAGAGGCAGGCAGCACCCGTGTCGACCAATCGCGCCTTGCTGCAACAGTGACAGCGGGCCGTGGTGGGTACTCCACCCAGGAAGCGGCTCAACTGCTCATGGCGGCGCAGGCATTGCGCGATGGGGCAGGCGCGCCAGTGCTTTCGGTGGATGACACAGCGGTGTCCGGCCCCGTGGTTCAAAGCCGTGCGCTGGGCGACACGGTATCGATCATCCGGAACGTCTCGGGCCAGCCGCAGGATGTGACACTCACCACCTACGGCGTGCCGATTACCCCACCCGAGGCGGGAGGCTACGGCTACAGCATCACACGCGATGCATTCACGCTTGAAGGGCGCGTTGCCGAAGGACCTTGGACTATCGGCGAACGGCGGGTGATCGTGCTGACGGTAACACCGTTTGAAAAAGTCGGTGCGCGGCTGATGGTGGATGATCCTCTGCCAGCGGGGATCGAGATTGACAACCCCAACCTGATCAGGTCGGGCGACGTGGCGGGCCTTGAATGGCTGGAGACTGCCACCACCGAACATGCCGAATTCCGCTCTGATCGCTTCCTTGCCGCGGTGAACCACACCGGGTCAGAGACGTTCCGCCTTGCCTATATCGCCCGGGCTGTAAGTCCCGGCGACTTCCATCACCCCGCAGCGTTGGTTGAGGATATGTACCGCGCTGAATACCGTGCGGTGACGGGCACAGGCCGCACGGTTGTGACCGAGTGAAGCGGCCGCACCGCCCCCTGTTCGCCCTCGCGGGCGCCATGCTGGTCGCGGCCAGCCTGCATGACGCGTGGGATGCGTGGGTGGACAGGACAGTGCTGCCCACAACGCTGGCCGAGACATCAGTAGAGATGCGCGACAGGCACGGTCACCTGATGCGCGCCTTTGCGGTCGAAGATGGGCGGATCCGGCTGGAGGTCCCACGCGGTGGCGTTGACCCACGGTTGACCGACATGCTCATCGCCTATGAGGACAAGAGGTTCCGCACCCACAACGGTGTAGACGGGCGTGCAATAGCACGCGCCGTGGGGCAGGCAGTGTGGTCAGGACGTGTTGTCTCTGGCGGATCAACACTGACAATGCAGGTGGCCCGTCTGCTCGAAAACTCGGGCACCGGATCGATCAAGGGCAAGCTGCGGCAGATGCGGGTGGCCTGGGCGCTGGAACGACGTCTCAGCAAGGATGATATCCTGCATCTCTACCTGCAACACGCCCCCTATGGTGGACGTATCGAAGGGGTCCGCAGCGCCACATTCACATGGTTCGGTAAAGAACCCACACGTCTGACCGAAGCGGAAGCGGCCCTGCTTGTGGCGCTGCCGCAAGCGCCGGAGGCACGGCGCCCGGACCGCCACCCGGATAGAGCGCAATCGGCTCGAGACCGGGTGCTTGCCCGCGTTGGGGCGGACCCGTCGCATACAGGTGTCCCGACACAGGCCCGTGCCTTGCCCCGCTTGGCCCCTCACCATGCAGATGCCTTGCGCACCGCTAACCTCGATACCCAAAGGTTCGACACAACCCTGTCGACGCAGGTGCAAAAGAGCATGTCCAACCTTGTCCGCCTGCACGCGGCGGGTCAGGCGCGCGGTGTCTCTCTGGCGCTGATGGTGATGGACCATGAAAGCGGCGAGGTTCTGGCACGCGTGGGTGCCCCGCATTACGCCGACAAAGACGGCACGCCGGGGTTCATCGACATGACGCGGGCCAAGCGCAGCCCCGGCTCCACCCTGAAGCCGTTGATCTACGCGCTGGCCTTTGACCGGGGGCTTGCGCATCCCGAAACAGTCTTCGCCGACCGACCCACGCGCTTTGGCCGCTACGCGCCGCAGAATTTCGATGGCGTTTTCCGGGGCGATGTCACGGCCCGGCAGGCATTGACCCTGTCGCTCAACATCCCGCCGGTCGCCCTCACCGAAGCGCTTGGACCGGAACGGCTGATGGCTGCGCTGCGGGCGCTTGGGGCCAAGCCGAAGCTGCCGGGCGGACAGGCAGGGCTTGCCGTTGCGCTTGGTGGTGTGGGCCTCAGCCTCGACGATCTGGTGACAGTCTACGGCCACCTTGCCTCGGGTCGCACAAACACACTGATCGCACCGCGCGCTGCATGGCAGGTTGGTGATATCCTGCGGGGGATCGCGCCACCGCCCGGTGCGCCATCCGGGCTGGCCTACAAGACGGGCACCTCTTATGGGCACCGTGACGCGTGGGCCATCGGGTTCGACGGACGGCACGTGATCGGCGTGTGGATGGGCCGACCGGACGGTACGCCCGTGCCCGGTGCTTTCGGCGGTGCACATGCCGCCCCCATCCTGTTCGAAGCGTTCGGGCGCTTGAAGCCACAGCTTGCGCCCGCCCCACCGCCGCCGTCGGACACATTGCTTCTGGCAACCGCAGACCTGCCCGTGCCTCTACAGCGTTTTGGCGCGTGGATGGACACAGGCAACGGACCGGAAATGGTCTTTCCCCCGGAAGGTGCGCGGCTGGCGCAGCGAGAGGCGGTCATAAAGGTGGCGGGCGGCGCCTTGCCCTTGACCGTTCTGGTCAATGGGGCCGTTGTGGCGACCGGGGCGCGGGATCGGCAGATCGCCATCGGCGCACTCGACACAGGCTTCTCGGATATAGCAGTGATTGACGCCTCGGGCCGTTCAACCCGCGCCGCGGTCGAGGTCCGACCCTAACGCCGCCCCTCGCGCAGCCACGCGCCGATGATAAAGCCAGAGGCCAGCAGCAGAACCAGCCACGGGGGCAAGAGGCCCATCTGGCGGACATCCTGCGTTTCATAAGCGTCACGCGGCGTGATCCCGATCCATCCACGCCCGGCAGCAGGCCGCCCTTCGCGCACGGTGCGAATGCGCGGCATTCCGTCTTCCAGGCGCAGCACGCCGCCGCGTGTGCCTTCCACGCGCGGTCCAAGCAAGTCAGCCGTCGCAATCGTGGCTTCAAACTCTTTGGGCGCAGCAGGTCCCAGCCCAATGACGGTCTGCGCATCGCCATTCTCAAGCCGATAAAGACCTATATCCGGCCCCTCGTACCGGGTCTCGAAGCGACCGGGACTGACCTCGGTCATCTCAAGTTCCACAACGTTGCCCGACGGGTCGGTGATGGTCACCGGCGGCACGGTATCAGACAGGGTACGCCGCTCGATCCGCATGGATTGGCCTGTGGCGGTGGCGGTCAGCGCCTCCTCCTCAAGCTCGGGTTCTTTCATCATCCAATGGGCCAGACGGCGCAGCAATTCCAGTTGCGGCCCGCCGCCCTCATATCCTCGGTTCCACAGCCACGCGTGATCTGATGCAAGCAGTGCCACGCGGCCCTCATCCACCCGATCAAGGATCAACAGTGGTCGCCCATCCACACCTTCCATCACCACGCTGCCGGACTCGGCGGCAACATCGATCTGACGCAGCCAGCGACCCCAATCGCCAGCGGCAGGCAGGCCAGTGGTCACAGGGTGCTTTTGCCCCAGCTCGGACACTTGCGGGCGAAAGGCTTCCTCCAGCACACGGGCCGAGGGTTGGGCCGGCATCACCGACCCAAGGGGCGAACGATATAGGCTGTCGGCGCTGGCAAAGTCTGGTCCCGCCGCAACCAGCACGGCCCCACCGTCGCGGATGTAGCGGGCCACGTTGTCCAGATAGAGCGCGGGCAGGATGCCCCGCCGCTTGTAGCGGTCAAAGATGATAAGATCGAAATCGTCGATCTTCTCCAGAAACAACTCGCGGGTCGGGAAGGCGATCAGGGACAGCTCTCCAACCGGCACCCCATCCTGCTTCTCGGGTGGGCGTAGAATGGTGAAGTGCACCAGATCGACCGAACTGTCGGACTTCAGCAGGTTGCGCCATGTGCGCCCCCCGGCATGGGGTTCACCCGACACCAGCAAGACCCGCAGACGGTCGCGCACACCGTTGATCTGGATCAGGGCGGTGTTGTTGCGGTCTGTCAGCTCTCCGTCTGCTTCGGGGACAGTAAACTGGATCACGTTGCGCCCGCCATGGGGCAGGCTGATGGGCAGTTCGAAATCTTCACCGGTCCGCACGTTGAAGCGTTGCGGGGGCGCACCGTCGACAGAAATATCAAGCGGGGCAAGACCGACATCAGGGGGAACAGCACCCATATCCTCGATCCGCAGGGTCAGCGTGACCGGCTCACCGATGATGGCAAAGGCCGGGGCGTTCTTGACCAGCAAGCGGCGGTCCCAATCCGTCTCGCGCCCCGTCAACAGCAGGTGCAATGGCGCGGGCAGATCAAGGGGCAAATCGGCGTCATGCACTTGCCCATCGCTGAGGGCAATCAGGCCCGCAACACGGGCACGCGGCTCTTCGGCCAGCGCGTCCGACAAGGCGGTCATCAGACGGGTCCCTGCGTCTTCCTCTCCGTCCGGAACGGTAACGCGGCGGACCTCGGTGCCCTCGCGGGCCGATAGGGCGGCTTCGATTGCATCGGCGGCAGAGGTTGTTTGATCGGGCCGGTCCCGCAGCTTCTGGCTGGCACTCTCATCCTCGGCCACAATGACAATATCGGACAGCGGCGCCCGGTCTTCCTGTTGCAGTGATGGCCCGGCCAAGGCGGCAAGCACCACAATGGCCGCCATGCCACGTAAAGCCCAACCGTTCAGGCCGCGTATCAGGGCCAGCGCGACCCCGGCGATTGCCAAGGCGGCGACGACAGCCAGCACGGGCCAGGGCAGCAGCGGATCAAACAAGACGGTTCCGGTCATTGGCCCAACCGATCCAGCAACGCAGGCACGTGGACCTGATCGCTTTTATAATTGCCGGTCAGCACATGCATGACCAGGTTCACGCCAAAACGGTACGCCAACTCTCGCTGGCGTTCACCGCCAAAGCCACGGCCCACGGGCAGCATCGCCTGCCCGCTGGATGTCACGGCCCAAGCCGACGCCCAGTCATTGCCGCCGATGACCACTGGCGTCACGCCGTCATTGAGATTGCGAAACGGCATGCCCTCGACCTGCTCGGCACCGGGTGGGGCGGCCTCGACCCAGACCTCGCCATTCTGGTGGCGACCGGGGAAATCCTGCAGCAGGTAAAAGGTGCGGGTCAGCACATGATCCCGCGGCACGGGCTCAAGTGCGGGGATGTCGAGAGGGGCCGCCAGATCCTGCAACTTGCGTCCATTTGGCGTTGAGGCACCAAAGCCCGCAACATCGCCATCACGGGTGTCGAACAGGATCAGACCGCCAGACCGCAGGTAGTCGTTCAGCTTGACATAGGCTTCCTGCGAGGGGCGTGGCTGGTCGGGTGTGATCGGCCAATAGAGGATCGGGAAAAAGGCCAGCTCGTCCGTTTCCAGATCAACGGCAAAAGGGGTGGCCGGTTCCACGGATGTGCGGAAGAACAACGTGTCCGACAAGCCGCGCAGACCCGCCTGCGCCACCTCGTCCACCTCGCGGTTGCCGGTGACAACATGGGCCAGCACAACCTCGGCTGCGGCAGCAACCTCATCTGCTGGTTCGTTTTGGGCCTGCGCGCCGGGCGCGGTGAAACCAACCAACATCGCGGCCCCGATCAGGGCCGCCGCCGTCGCGCGCACCCGGCCGGTCAGACGCCCCGACAAGGCGAGGGAGGCCAATACATCCAGCAGCAAAAGCCCGATGGCCGCAGCCAGCAGCATCCCACCCAGCGGGCGTTCAGGTGCGGCAGTCAGGCCGGACACAGGCACGTCGGCGGGCCATGTGGCCGTCTGCAATGTGGCATCAGTGGTCAGCACGTTGCGGGCCAAGGCTCGATCGCCGGAGACATAGACACCGGGCAGCAGGTTTGGCCCCGTTGGGTCGCTGACCAGCGCAGGCCCCGGCACCCCAGGCATAGCACCCGCATCGCGTAGCGCGCCAAATCCATCCATAACCACCTCCGGCGTCCAGATCGTGCCCTCCAGATCGCCTGCCTCGGGCGACGACGTTGTGGCAGAGACCGCCAGACGTTCAAGCATTTCAACAAACAGACCCGACAGCGGCAGGGACGACCACTCGGCATTCGCCGTGACGTGGAACAGAACAATCTGCCCCTGACCCTCACGCTTGCGCGTCACAAGGGGTGTCCCATCGCTCAACTCCGCAATCACGCTTTCTGCCAGTGTCGGGTCGGGCTGGGCCATGACCTGCGCGGTGATGGCGACGTCTTCGGGGACAGACAGGCCAAAGAAGGGCGAGTTTTCGCGAAACGGAGCCAGTGTCTTGGGGGAGCCCCAGCTCATGGCTCCGCCGACGCTGCGGCCCCCGGCGCGCAGGCGCACCGGCATCAGCGGATCCTGTTCGCTGCGGCTGATATCGCTGGCGGCCACGCGCGGACCCGCAAAGCGCAAAAGCAAACCGCCTTGATCCACCCAGTCCAAAATCGCTTCGGTTTCGCCATCAGACAGGGTGGCCACATCGGCCAACACAATCACATCTGGATTTGCAGGCAGCACATCCGTCAACGCACCCCGCAGCAGGTCCGCATTCGGCGCAAGCGCGCGTTCGAGGTAGTGCAGAGGCGACAACAGCTCCAACCCCTCGCGCCCCTCGCGGCCTGCGATCAGGGCAATCTCGCGGCGGCGCAGGCTGTCATCGACCAACGTGACGGCGCCAGCAGAGCGGGCATTGGCAATCTCGAAACGGGTGACGCGCGCGCGCAACTCGGCAGGAAGGGACAAAGACGCTGTTGCCGTGGTGGCCCCAGTGTCGAAAACGGCATTGGCGCGGGCCAAAATGGTCGCGTTCCCCGCAGGATCACGGCCCTGCGCCAGAATGCTCACCGTGCGTTCAGGGCCATCGTCGGCTCGCACGGCAGTGACCTCCACCAGACCGTCCGCATATGTGGCGGGCGTCAATGCAGTGATGGCAGTCGCGCTTTGGACCACCCGCACGGGCCCCCTTGCCTGCAAGGCCGACAGCAGATCAGTACGCGCCGGATAGTCGAGCGCATCGCTGAACCAAACGGTTTCAAAACTGCCTTCGGGCAGGACGGCAACGATGTCCGCCGCATCCGCGGGCTGCCACGGCGATGGTGCCAGACCCGGCAGCGTTGCTGACAGCGCATTCGCAGCCCGGAAAACGGGTTGTTCAGGATCGGCAAGGTCCAGTAGCGCCACCTGCCGCCCGTTTGCACCCGCACGGCGCAACTCGGCATCCAGCGCCTCAACAAGCCGCGGCCAGCGTGCAGCCCCAGCCCAACTGCCGTCGATGGCGACCAGCAGGGGACCATCGCCAGCCGTCCCGTCATCCTCGGGGTTCAGCACCGGCCCGGCAAGGCCGATGATCATTGCGGCCACGGCCAGCATCCGGATCAGCAGCAGCCACCACGGGGTGCGGTCGGATACGGATTCGTCATCTTGCAGACCCAGCAGCAGCGCCACGCCGGGAAAGCGTTGGCGGATCGGGGCCGGTGGGATCGCGCGCAAAATCAACCACAGGATCGGCAGTGCGATCAGGGCCACGAGCAACCAGGGGGCCGCAAAGCCGATGGGGCCAAACACCATCATGTTCGCGCCCGCCCGCCATCCAGCGCGCGCCACAGCCACAACAGGCCGGATTGTGCTGTATGGTCGGTGTGATGCAGGCCGTATTGCCAGCCCGCGACGGAACACAGATGCTGCAATTCGGCTTTCCGTTCGGCGAGACGCTCTAGATACCGGTCTTTCAGTTCAGACGCCTTGAGTGTCTCATGTTCCAGTGTCCCGCCCACGCTTTCAAAGATGGTGCGTCCCCGAAAGGGAAAGGCTTCCTCGGCGGGATCGAGGACATGCAGCAATACCCCACGCACGCCACGGTCGGCGGCCTTGGTGAGGGCCGTTTTCACATCATCGATATTGCCCATGAAATCCGAGATGAACACGGCCCGCGCATGTGGGATCATGGCGCGATGCTCGGGCGGTTCGTAGTCATGCTCCGCGTCCTCGGTGAACATCTCTGCTAACCGCAGGACCTGTGCATTGCCCCGGCGGGGGGGCAGTCGGGTGCCGGTCAGGCCTACGCGCTCTCCGCCACGGATCAGAAGGATCGCGGTGGCCAAGCCCAGAACACGGGCGCGCTCGGCCTTGGTTGGTAGATCGTTGGTTGATGCAAAGCGCATGGCCGCGCCCTGATCGACCCACAGCATAACTGATTGGGCAATCTGCCACTCACGCTCGCGCACGAACTGCACGTCGCCCATGGCGCTGCGGCGGTGGTCAATCAAACGGCGACTGTCGCCAATCTGGGCTGGCCGGTATTGCCAGAAATCGTCCCCCATCCCCGCACGACGTCGGCCATGCTCACCCAGCAGGACGGCACCCGCAAGCTGCTCTGCCCGTGCCAACAGCGCAGGCAGGCGGGCCGCTTGGGTTTCGGCCTTTTCGCGCAGGGCGAGGGGGGTGATCACGCGGCGGCTTCCTTGCGGCTGAGACCGGCGGCGGTCTCTTCGATCAGGTCAGACAGGCTGTCGCCACGGGCACGGGCGGCAAAGTTCAGGGCCATCCGGTGGATCAGAACAGGGCGGGCCATGTCGATGACGTCTTCAGCCGACGGGGCCAGACGACCCTGCAACAACGCGCGGGCGCGCACGGCCAGCATCAGGGCTTGGGCAGCACGGGGGCCGGGGCCCCAGGCGACCGTCTCGCGGACCTTGTCCGAGGCGTCTGCCTCATTTGGCCGGAAGGCGCGCACCAGATCAAGGATCATCTCGACCACGCTGTCGCCCACAGGCATCCGGCGCAACAAGGTTTGGGCTGCCAGCAATTCCTCGCCCGTGAAAACGGCGGTTGATTGCGCGTCCTCGGTCCCGGTGGTTGCGATCAGGATGTCCTTCTCGGTTTCACGGTCGGGATAGAGCACATCGATCTGGACAAGGAAGCGGTCCAACTGGGCCTCGGGCAACGGATAGGTGCCCTCCTGCTCGATCGGGTTTTGCGTTGCCAAGACGTGGAACGGTGTCCCCAAGGGGCGATCCTGTCCGGCCACCGTCACCGTCTTTTCCTGCATGGCTTGCAGCAGCGCAGATTGGGTGCGGGGAGAGGCACGGTTGATCTCGTCCGCCATTAAAAGCTGGCAGAACACTGGGCCTGGTACAAAGCGGAAGGCACGTGTCCCGTCCTCGGCCGTGTCCAGAACTTCCGATCCCAGAATGTCTGCTGGCATCAGGTCCGGCGTGAACTGGATGCGGTTGCCATCGAGCCCCATGACTGTGCTGAGCGTCTCGACCAGACGTGTCTTGCCCAGGCCGGGCAGACCGATCAGCAGGCCGTGGCCTCCGCACAGCAGCGCGGTCAAGGTCAGGTCCACGACCCGCTCCTGCCCGATGAAGCGCTTGGTGATCGAGGCCTTGGCCTCTGCCAGTTTGCTGCCCAGCGTCTCGATTTCGGCAACAAGGTCCTCTGCTTCGGTCATGACATCTCTTCCATTCGGGATATATATTTCTGTACCAACCTATTCCCTCAATTGAGAATGGCAAAACATATGAGCGGACAAAAAACCGTGACACCGGATGCAGATGGCCTTGTGGCATCGATCACTGCTGCAAAAACACGCGGATTGCCGCCGGTACATCTGTGGAATCCTCCGTTCTGCGGCGACCTCGATATGCGGATCGCGCGGGACGGGACGTGGTTTTACCAAGGCACGCCGATCGGGCGGCCCGGCCTAGTCAAACTGTTCTCGTCCATTCTGAAGCGCGAGGAGGGAAAATATTTCCTGGTTACACCGGTCGAAAAGGTGGGAATCACCGTCGATGACGCCCCTTTTGTCGCCATCGATTTCGAGGCTGATGGAACTGGCGAGCTGCAGGTGCTGACCTTTGTGACGCATGTGGATGATGTGGCTGTGGCGGGTGCGGATCATCCGATCCGCGTTGAACGCGACCCGGAGACAGGCGAGCCGTCGCCTTACATCCTGATCCGGGCGGATCTTGAGGCGTTGATCGACCGCAAGAGTTTTTATCGTCTGGTTGACCTTGGCAGCCATCACGATGGATGGTTCGGGGTGTGGTCGCAAGGCCAATTCTTCGGGATCATTCCGTCGAACGAGTTGCCCTGACGGGCGGGGCGCAGGACACCTGCGCCTTACTGTTTTCCAGCGCGCAGACCAACCACCTGTAAGGCGGAGGTGACCTCCGCCTTACGACATGCACAATCAGTGTGCAGAAGGGCTCAATGGCCGACCGCACCAATCCGCGCCATCATTTGCACGTAAGGCGGACGTGTCGTCCGCCACATCCTTTAACAGCAGGAGCAAGACGATGAGCCAGGGCACAGCAGTTATCATTGGCGCGGGCAGCGGTTTGTCCGCATCGGTTGCACGCAAACTTCACGCGCGAGGCCACGATCTGGTTCTGGGTGCGCGCAACACGGAAAAGCTGGCCGCGCTTGCATCGGAAACCAATGCCCGCACCGTGGCCATTGACGGCAGTAACCCTGAACAGGTGAACGCCCTCTTTGACTCGGTAAAGAGCCCGCTCCGTGTTGCCGTCTACAATCCATCCTCCCGTCAGCGCGGGCCCATCGTGGGGCTTGATCCCGAGGAGGTGCGTCGCGCCGTCGAGATCACCGCCTTCGGGTCTTTCCTGATGGGGCAAGCCGCTGCGCGTATCATGCAGGATCAGGATGAGCAGGACGGCAAACGCGGAACCATTCTGTTCACGGGCGCTTCGGCCGGTGTCAAAGGCTTTGCCCAGTCGGCACCTTTTGCCATGGGTAAGTTCGCACAAAGGGGCCTTGCCCAATCCATGGCGCGCGAGTTGCACCCCAAGGGGATTCATGTGGCTTGGGTCAACATCGATGGTGGAATTTCCAATACGGCGCGCTCCGAACGGACGGATGACGGGACAGACAAGATGCTGGACCCGGACGCGATCGCGACGGCCTATATGCAGTTGATCGACCAACACCGGTCGACATGGTCAAACGAGTTGAGCCTGCGCCCTTGGGTCGAACGCTTTTGATCGCGCTGGAATGCCCCGTAACTGCGCGCTAGGTTCCGCGATATGCCACGGTTTGCTGCCAACCTGACATATCTGTGGGCGGAGTTGCCCTACCTTGATCGGTTCGATGCAGCGGCCGAGGCCGGGTTTGCCGCCGTTGAAGTGCAGCAACCCTATGATGTCCCCGCGCCAGCCACCTTTGCAGCGTTGCACCGCAACGGGTTGCAGATGGTGTTGCTGAATGCGCCTGGGCCAAATTACACGGGCGGCGCGCGTGGATTTGCGGCTGTCCCCGGTGGCGAGAGACGGTTCGACTATGACATGCGTCGGGCCGTGCGGTACGCGCAGGTGCTTGGGGCGTCTGTTATTCACGTGATCACCGGCGATGGCGCGGGAGATGCGGCCAAAACAACGCTGATCGGCAATCTAAAACGGGCTGCAGCCACGTTGCCGGACGACCTCACGATGACGCTCGAGCCGCTGTGTGGTGAAAGTCATCCCGGCTATTTCCTGAACAGCTTTGCACTTGCTGCCGAAGTGATCGACGCTGTGGGCGCGTCAAATGTCGGTCTGCAGTTTGACAGCTATCACGCCCAGCAGATCACTGGCGACGCGCTGGGCGCTTTCGAGGCGATGCAGCCCCTTATTCAGCATATCCAGATCGGGGATGCGCCCGGGCGGGTTGCCCCGGGAAAGGGATGTATTGATTTCCCGGCCCTGTTCGATGCGATCGACGCCGGCGGGTATGACGGCTGGGTTAGTGCAGAGTACCGTACGGATGGGCGCACAGACAAGACACTGGGATGGATGCGCTGACCCTGTGCGCCGGTGTGGAATTGCGTTCCGATGATTTGAACAACACTTTGCCGCCGAGCGATGAAGAAGGAGCCCCGTCATGATCCCAGCCCGCTATGCGCATATTGCTTTTGGCTTTGTTCTGAGTGGCATGATGTCATTCCTGGTCTCCGGAATTTCGACGTTCCTGGCCGTTGGTGCTGTTGCGGGATTCGTTGGGCAGTGGATTGGCGCATGGCTGCCCAGTTGGGCCGTTGCCTTTCCGATTGTGCTGGTGGTCGCGCCGATCGCGCGTAGGCTTGTGGCGTCAGTGACGCGCCCGGACTAGGGTTTGTCCCCGCGGGGACAAGCTGTTCGGTCCGTTTGCATGATTTTAATGCCTTTGCGATTTTCGCACGATTTCAGATGCTTGGGTCTGCGCGCGGTCTGGTACCGCATGTTAACCGCCAAAAACGCACCATGGTGCGCGACGGGGCGCGGTTTTCCGGGTCTCAGACAAGGAGGACGTTGATGTGCGCGGTGTAGGGGGAGGGCTGTCTGTAGGTCGTGCTCGGCCCTTGCATGCTGCGTTCATAGTGCAGCCGCCGATTGTCCTAAAAACGGGGTCTCCCGTTTTGCGGGTGTTTGGGGTACTCGGGAAACACTGGCGCAAAACTGGGGGCAAAGCAGATGTCGGACAAGCAGGAAGTGATGTTGGCCGATGCACCGGGGAGCCTGTTTCAGATCCGCGGCGAGCGCGTGATCCTGGATGCTGACATTGCTGCTTTTTTTGATCGCAAGACCGGGCATGTGAACGAGCTGCGGTCCCGCAACCAGCTTCTTTTCCCAGAACATTATGCGTTTCAGCTGACACGCGAGGAATGGTCAGACTTGAAGTCGCAATTTGCGATTTCAACGGCGCATGGGGGGCGGAGGAGCATTCCATGGGCCTATACCGAGCATGGGTTCGCGATGCTGGCCATGCGTATGTCCGGAGAGCGGGCGGCGCGCATTGCTCGTGCTGTCATCGACACCTTCGTGGCCTATCGTCGGGGCACCCTGCCAAACGAACGGGTGCTCAATGGCCCGGCTGCCAGAACATACCGACACCGGTTACAAGAGGGGCTGTACCAGCAGATGGAGGCATTGCTCGCATTGGAAATGCCGACGGGCACAAGCGTGTCGGACGAGCTGAAAACCGTAACAGAGGCTGCGATTGGTCGGGTCAAGGCGGTGTTGGATGCCCCTGCGAAACGCAATGCCCAAATCAGTGCAGAAATTGGCAAGCTTGAGGCCGAAACGGCCAAGCTGTTTGCCGAGGCGCGCAAGAACAATGCCGAAGTGGCCAGCATCCAGATGGACGTGTTTGCCAAACGTCTGACGTTGATCCAGCAATTGCGCGAAATGTCAGCGCAGCTTGAGCGCGATGAGGTCGTGGATTTGCTGACGGATGGGTTCGACAATGCAGACATGCAAAAGCTGCCCTTGCCATCGCAGATTGCGATAGCAAGCCACGATGAGGCTTGAGGCGTTTCGCAATCACCCGCGCTGGGCGTCCCATTCCTTCAGGAACCGTTTTGGTGCCATGTCGCGCCACGTGCTGTGCAGGCGTGCTTTGGCCCAATCCGGATCGATCCGACCGGCTGCGACAAGGATGCAGCCGTGTTTGGCGTAGTGAGGGTGCAGAACGAATGTGTCGGGGTCGGCTTGCATTAGCATCTCGCGTTCGTCGATGCTGCCCTTGAAGATGGCGGCATCCACGTAGGGCGACCACCATGTCCACAATTTGCCGTGCGCCTTGAGGTTTTCGTTGCCCCAGCTTGTTGCGACTTCGACTTTGGGTAAACCCAATGACAGGCCAAGAGTTTTGAGGTCTTCCCAAGTGTGGATCATTGGATGCAATTCATCCCCGGGTTTTGGTCTATGAAGCGCCCGCGAGCCACCTGATATCGGCACGTGCGCCACGTTCGCACTCTTCCAAATTGGAAAAGTAGCCAGACATCTGCTCGCATATCCAGTAGCCGCCGTCGGAATAGTATAGCAGTTCTTCCTCTCCCACGGGAATCCATAGATGTTCGTAGTAGCGAAAGAGTTTACCGTCCGAGCTGACGCACATTTCGACGTTCCGTCGGCCGTCTTCGCTTTCCAGCTTCTTTTCTAAATTCCAAGTTTGCATTGCATAATTGCTGCAGTGATATCAGTTAATGCGACCGTGCTCCGATTCCATTGTTTCCCGGTTCATGCGGCAGGCGGGATTGCCTGCAAGTCAGGTGCCACGAAGGCGGCGCGCGCTGCGTCGGAGAACAGGGTATCCTTGTGGTAGTGCGTCAGCATGATCTGCGTGTCGAGCAGGCGGTCATCCTGTTTCAGGAAGCTGTCGAAAGAGGTGGCTGGCGTTGCCTTGTCCATGAAATAGGCGACCGCCATCAGCCACGAACGGGTAAGGGTTTCGTGGTACTTCTCCGCAGGGACGCCGTTGCGTTTCAGGAACGCGTGGAGCGCTGCGCGCATCCGGAGCATGGCGGCATCGACCGGTCCTTCGCAGAGGTAGACGTAAGCGAGTCGCAGGTGGGCGCGGTGGTTGAAGTCATCCGGCGCGACGCGCCCCGTTTCGAAGAGGTCGCGGAAGGTCAGGTCGTCCTGTGCAGGCATCATGGTCATGTCAGGCTCCTTTCCGTCAGTGCGCTTCGGCCCAGTTTTGCCCCTGTCCTGCATCCACGGTCAACTTTACGTCGAGATGCACGACGGGGTCATTTGCGTTTTCCATCACGCCTTTGGCCACGCCAATCAGGTCGTCGACGGCGCTGTCCTCCACTTCGAACAGCAGTTCGTCGTGGACTTGCAGCAGCATGGCGGCGGGCAGGTCCTTGATCGCGTCGGGCATGCGGATCATGGCGCGGCGGATGACGTCGGCGGCGGTCCCTTGGATCGGGGCGTTGATCGCGGCGCGGGCAGCGAAGCCTGCGCGTGGGCCTTTGGAGGCGATTTCCGGCGTGTGGATTTTGCGACCGAAGAGCGTCTGAACGTATCCGTGTTCCTTGGCGAACGCCTTGGTGTTGTCCATGTAGGTGCGGATGCCGGGGAAGCGTTCGAAATAACGGTCGATGAAGCCCTGTGCTTCGGACCGCGGGATGCGCAGATTGCGGGCGAGGCCGAAGCCCGAGATGCCGTAGATAACGCCAAAGTTGATCGCCTTGGCGCGGCGCCGCACTTCGGGTGTCATCTCGTCCAAGGGTACGTCGAACATTTCGGACGCTGTCATGGCGTGAATATCCAGCCCATCGGCAAAAGCCTGCTTCAGGCTGGGAATGTCCGCGATATGCGCGAGGATGCGCAGCTCGATCTGGCTGTAGTCCAGCGCGACGAGGGTCTTGCCGGGTTCGGACACGAAAGCCTCGCGGATACGACGCCCTTCCTCGGTCCGGATGGGGATGTTTTGCAGGTTGGGGTCGGTTGAGGCCAGCCGCCCGGTGGAGGCACCGGCGATGGAGTAGGAGGTGTGCACCCGGCCCGTGTCCGCGTTGATGTGGTCCTGCAGTGCATCGGTGTAGGTGGATTTCAGTTTCGACAATTGCCGCCAGTCGAGCACGCGGGCGGGCAGTTCGTGCATCGTAGCGAGGTCTTCGAGCACGTCGGCACCCGTTGCATAGGCCCCGGTCTTGCCCTTCTTACCGCCTTCGATGCCCATCTCGTCGAACAGGATCTCGCCAAGCTGTTTGGGCGAACCCACGTTGAACTTGCGCCCGGCAAGTTCGTAGATTTCATCCTCGAGCCCCGCCATTTTCTGGGCGAAGGCGTTGGACATGCGCGAAAGCGTGTCGCGGTCGACCTTGATGCCCGACCGTTCCATACCGGCCAATGTGTGCACCATGGGCCGTTCGAGCGTTTCGTAGACCTTGGTGACTTGTGACCGATGCAGTTGCGGTTTGAGGAGTTGCCAGAGCCGCAGGGTGATGTCGGCGTCTTCGGCCGCGTATTTCACGGCGTCTTCGAGCGGGACCTGATCAAAGGTCTTGGCCGATTTGCCGGACCCCAGTAGCGGCTTGATTGGAATGGGCGTGTGGCCGAGATAGCGCTCGGACAGCGTATCCATACCGTGATTGTGCAACCCGCCATGCAGGGCGTAGGACAACAGCATCGTGTCGTCGATGGGGGCCACATGGATGTTCAGACGCGCGAATATCTTGGCGTCGTATTTCATGTTCTGGCCGACCTTGAGGATGCTGTCGTCCTCAAGCACCGGTTTCAACATCTCAAGCGCCTGTTCGAAGGGCATCTGTCCCTCGGCCAGATCGTCGGAGCCAAAGAGGTCATCGCCCCCCTGTTTATGCGTCAGCGGGATGTAACAGGCGTGCCCCGGGTTCACGGCAAGTGAGATGCCCACCAGATCCGCAATCATTTCATTGAGCCCGGTGGTTTCGGTGTCGACCGCGACCCAGCCGCGTTCATAGATCAGGTCGATCCAGGTTTGCAGCTGGTCGGCGTTCTGCACGTGCTCGTAAGTTGCATCGTCAAAGCTGGGCGCTTCGGGCGCATCCTGGACCGCAGGTGCCGGTTCCTTGATCTCGGGCGCTTCGACGCCAAGTTGGTCGGCGATGCGTTTGGTGAGGGTGCGGAACTCCATTTCCGCAAGGAACGGCATAAGCTGGTCCGGTTTCGGGTCCTGCACTTCGAGGTCATCGAGCGTGAAGTCGAGGGGCGTCTTTTCGTCGAGCCTCACAAGGTCTCGCGACAGGCGGATCTGGTCGGCGTGGTCGATCAGTGTCTGGCGACGCTTGGGTTGCTTGATCTCTTCGGCGCGTTCAAGCAGCGCGTCGAGATCGCCATATTCGTTGATCAGGAGGGCGGCCGTTTTGACGCCAATGCCTGGTGCGCCGGGCACGTTGTCGACGGAGTCTCCGGCAAGCGCCTGCACGTCCACCACGCGGTCGGGGTAGACGCCGAACTTCTCGAACACGCCGTCGCGGTCGATGCGGGCGTTCTTCATGGCGTCCAGCATTTCGACCCCGTCGCCCACAAGCTGCATCAGGTCCTTGTCCGAACTGATGATGGTGCAGCGGCCCCCGGCAGCGCGCGCCTGCACGGCGAGGGTAGCGATGATGTCATCGGCCTCGTACCCCTCTTTCTCCTTGCAGGCGATATTGAAGGCTTCGGTCGCCTGGCGGGTCAGCGGAATCTGCGGCCTCAGGTCCTCTGGCATCGCTTCGCGGTTGGCCTTGTACAGGTCGTACATGTCGTTGCGAAAGGTGTGGCTGCCCTTGTCAAAGATGACGGCCACGTGGGTGGGGGCGTCGGGGCCGTGGTTCCCTTCGACATACTTGTAGAGCATGTTGCAAAACCCGCTGACGGCGCCGATGGGCAGGCCATCAGATTTGCGGGTAAGGGGCGGAAGCGCGTGGTAGGCGCGGAAGATGAAAGCCGAGCCATCGATCAGATGCAGGTGACACCCTTTACCAAATGCCATGTTCATCGCCCCCTTGGTTTCTTGCTGTTCAGGTGATGTGCCACGATTCCGGAATAGGTGAAAGCACAAGCGGTTTGTTAACCCGGATTTGCCACAAGTCGGATATGACAGCGATGAACCGTTTGGCCGATATCACGGATGTTCTGGGGCAGCAGTCGGGGGCGACTGGTATTGCCGCCCGTATCGAGTTGTTGCGTGCCGTGGATATGATCCGATCCCATTGTGCGCGGGCCACTTTGTACTGTGCTGCGGGGTTGTTGTTTGATGATCTGCGCGATCGTGAGGCATGTATTGCAGGCATAGGCCGTGCCATGCCGGGCGCGCATGCTGGCGTGCGCCTTTTGTCTGGTGGTGAGGTCGAGCCCGGCATTGATCCCGTTGCGTTGGCATGGTTGCGGAACACCGTGGCTGATATGCCCGAGAGCATCGAACAAATGGATCGATTTGTGGCGGCCGTTTCCGAACTGGCCAATGCCTTTGCCGCGAAAACCTGCACAGCGGATCACTTGCGCGATGTGACCCGCTTCGCTGCTGGTGCGTTCAACGAACACTTTGCGAAATTGGTCAATCGGTTGAGTGAACACTTGCACAGCGACCGGATCGTGCGGCGCGCAACTGCAAGCCAGACGGGGACTGATGCCCGCACTGCTCTGCGCGAGATTAGTGAAATTTCGCGGAACGTCGGCCTCATTGCCATCAACGCATCGATCGAAGCGGCGCATGTTGGGGAACAGGGGCGCGGCTTTGCCGTTATCGCAACGGAAATTCGCGAGCTTTCAGAAAAGATTGAGCAGGCCAATGCGCGTGTGCAAGCCCAGGTCGATGCGCTGATCCATCAGGTCATTGACGACTGACCGCTTGGCTGTCTGCTTTGTCGGCATAAACGTATTTACAGTCGCAATAGGGGCATTCGACCCATCCCGTATCTTCGGGAATCTGCAGCCAGACCCGGGGATGTCCCAATGGCCCTTCGCCCCCGTCACAGGCCACGCGGTGGGTGTGGACCGTCTTGGTTTCGGGCGCGTCGATGGGCATGTTGGCTATCCTTGGCTGGGGCGCGTGCGCCCGTGTTTATGAGCCAAGGCGGCAGACCGCACAAGGGGTTACGCATCGCGATCAATGCGGGCCTGGTAACAATTGTTGCGGGCAGATCGCACATGGATATAGGTGACGTTCGGGTCTGCAAAGATCGCGGTAACGCGGGCCTGAATTTCGGGCGTTGGTGTGATCGCTCCGGTTCCATAGACGATGCGGTCGTCCGCTGAATACCCTTTGATCAGGTAGTCCGGTGAAGTGGTGAGTATGTCCGGCAGATCAGTACCTCCACCACGGGTACATTCGTCTGCACATAGAAAGATGGGTCCAACCTCTGCATAGGGGTGGGCGCCATCAAAGGGTTTGTGAGCGAGGACCAGCATCTCTGACCCCGCGGGGATGTTGCGCAGGCAGTGGCGGCAGGGGTTGCCTGCACCGTCTGAGATTTTGCGTTCGGGTGGATTGCCAAAAGCATCCGGTCCGCCAGCGCGATAGCTTTGGACGAGGCCGGTGGGCAGTGCATTGAATCTGGGCATGCGAAGTCTCCTTTTGTCGATCCTGCTTTGCCTGCCCGCACCACGCGACCCGAATGCTGCGCAATGGCGATGATCCTTTCCCCGTTTTTAAAACCCCGGGGAGTCCGTAGGACGGGGCAGAGCCCCAAAACCAACCGTTCAAATGAGAACAAAAAGTGAATATACTGTCCCCCTGCTGTAATCGAATCTGCCATTCTCATGTTCTGCGAACTGTCGATCACATCGAATTTCACCTTCCTCACCGGGGCGTCCCACCCCGAGGAGTACGTGAATCGTGCCGCCCTGCTGGGGATGGAGGCGATTGCTATTGCAGATGACAATTCGGTTGCCGGGATCGTGCGGGCGCATACGCAGGCCAAAGCCATTGCGCGCAGTGTGAAAGAGCGGCGGGATTTTGACACCCTCCACGGTTTGATCGGCCCACCAAAGCCGGATCATGTTCCTGCACCGCCCAGCGTACCGATCACGGTGGTGCCGCGCCTGATTCCGGCAACCCGGTTGATGTTCAGCGATGCCCCTCCGATCACAGCCATGCCTGTGAACCGGCAGGGCTGGCGCAGTCTTTGCCGGATCATTTCCAAGGGACGTCTGCGTGCTGAAAAAGGAGAATGTGACCTTCAATTCAGCGACCTCGAAGACTTTGCCGAAGGTCTGCACCTGCTTCTGTGGCCAGAGGCGCAGACGGTGCAGGGCGGCGCGGTTGATTGGATGCAAACGGCGCGACGGCTGACGCGCCGCTTTGCTGGAAACATCCAGGTGCTGATGACCCCGCGCTATGATGGGCGCGACACGGTCCGCTTTGATCGGCTAGCGGATCAGGCGCGGATGTTGGGGTTGCCCACCCTTGCCTCGGCTGCTCCCCGCATGCATCATGGCGCGCGGCGCAAGCTGGCGGATGTGGTCAGTGCCATCCGTCTCAAGTGCCGCGTCGATGCGCTGGGCCGTGCGGCCCTCAGCAACGGGGAAGGGCGGCTTCGGAGCGAGGCCGAGATGCTGCGGTTGTTCGTGGGCCACGAAGAGGCTGTGCATCGGGCAGGGCAACTGGCGAACAGCCTGACCTTTTCACTCGACCAGTTGCGTTATGAGTATCCGTCGGAAATCACCAGGAATGAAACACCCAGCCAACGGCTGAATCGGCTGGCCTATGAGGGGTTGAAATGGCGCTATCCCGGCGGGGCGCCAGACAAGGCCAAGACCCTTCTGCGCCATGAACTCGCCCTGATCGCCAAACTGAAATACGAACCCTATTTCCTGACCGTCCGCGACATTGTCCACTTTGCGCGCAGCCGTGGCATCCTGTGTCAGGGCCGTGGCTCGGCCGCCAATTCGGTGGTGTGTTACTGCATGGGCATCACCTCCGTTTCTC
Organism: Tateyamaria omphalii; assembly: GCF_014651375.1. Classification (GTDB taxonomy): domain Bacteria; phylum Pseudomonadota; class Alphaproteobacteria; order Rhodobacterales; family Rhodobacteraceae; genus Tateyamaria; species Tateyamaria omphalii. The sequence continues at coordinate 64,247 of NZ_BMWT01000001.1, read as the reverse complement.
CCGAGATGGGCACGATGGTGTTTGAGCGCTTCGTGTCTGAAGCCCGCGATGAACCGCCCGATATCGACGTGGATTTCGAACATGAGCGGCGCGAAGAGGTCATCCAGCACATCTACGAGCGCTATGGTCGCCACCGCGCGGGCCTGTGCGCCACAGTCGTGCATTACCGGGGCAAGCGTGCCATCCGCGAGGTGGGCCGCGCCATGGGCCTGACCGAGGATACGATCAGTGCCCTCAGCTCGCAGCTTTGGGGGTTCTTTTCCACCAAGGGGTTGGAGGCGGAACGCATGGCCGAGATCGGCCTCGACTTCCGCGACCGGCGCCTGCGGCAGACCATCGAACTGGTCTACGAGATCAACGGCTTTCCCCGGCATCTGTCCCAGCATGTCGGTGGGTTCATCGTCACCGAGGGGCGGCTTGATGAGTTGGTGCCGATTGAAAACGCCACGATGGAGGGCCGCACCGTTATCTGTTGGGACAAGGATGACATCGACAGCCTTGGCATCCTGAAAGTGGATGTGCTGAGCCTTGGGATGCTGACCTGTATTCGCAAGGCCTTTGATCTGCTGAAGATGCATCATCAACAAAGCTACACCCTTGCGACTCTGCCCAAAGAGGACCCGCGCGTATACGACATGCTGTGCAAAGCCGACAGTATCGGGGTGTTCCAGGTCGAAAGCCGTGCGCAGATGAACTTCCTGCCCCGGATGCGGCCGCGCAATTTCTATGATCTGGTGATCGAGGTGGCGATCATCCGCCCCGGCCCCATTCAAGGCGATATGGTGCATCCTTACATCCGGCGCCGGAACGGTGAGGAGGAGGTGTCCTTTCCATCGGATGAACTCGGCCAGGTGCTGGGCAAGACCTTGGGTGTGCCACTGTTCCAGGAACAGGCGATGCAGATCGCCATTGTGGGGGCAGGCTTTACCCCCGATCAGGCGGACCGGCTGCGGCGGTCGCTTGCCACCTTCAAGAAACATGGCAGTGTCAGTGAATTCCGGGCTTTGTTCCTGCATGGCATGCGCAAGAACGGGTATGATGACGACTTTGCCGAGCGGTGTTTCAGTCAGATCGAGGGGTTCGGCAGCTACGGCTTTCCTGAAAGCCATGCAGCCAGTTTCGCGCTGCTGGTCTATGCCTCAAGCTGGATCAAGTGTCACCATCCCGGCATCTTTGCCTGTGCGCTTCTGAACGCGCAGCCCATGGGCTTCTATGCGCCCGCCCAGATCGTGCGGGATGCGCGCGAACACGGGGTTGAGGTGCGCCCCATCTGTGTGAACGCGAGTTTCTGGGACAATACGATGGAGCCGGACGGCAGGGGGGGCTTGGCCCTGCGGTTGGGGTTTCGGCAACTCAAGGGGATGAGCGAGGAGGACGCCAGCTGGCTGACCGCGGCGCGCGGGAATGGCTACCGTTCGGTGCGGGACGTGTGGCGGCGTGCGGGGTTGGGACCTGCCGTGATCGTGCGGTTGGCCGAGGCGGATGCCTTTGCCACTGCAGGCATCAACCGCCGTGAGGCGCTTTGGGAGGCCAAGGCCATTGTCCCCGGATCCGCCTTGCCCCTATTCGCCACGGATCTGGATGGTGAGGTTGTAGATGAGCCTGCGGCCCTGTTGCCCGAGATGAGCTTGGGCGAAGAGGTGGTGGAAGATTACGTGTCGACGCGCCTGACCCTAAGAGCGCATCCCGTGGGCCTGTTGCGCCATATCCTCACGCCCGGCGCGGCCCGCGTTGAGGTATTGCCGACGACGCAGGCCGCCCCCGACCTGTCCAAGATCAGTTTCACCCGTGGCAACCCGGACTGAAGGAGCCCCACAATGACAGCACTCACCGATTACAAGGCCGCATCCGGCATGTTTGTTCCCGTATGGACACTTGAAATCCAGACCCTGCCCGAAGACACGGATCGCATTCTGGATGCGGTGATGGCTGTGCATCCACTGAGTTACGGGCGCTACCAACGCAATGCCAGCATCTCGGCCGTCGGAGCCGAGACGGCGCAACCTGAACCCGGATCGACAACAACAACCCATGTGGAGGGGTTCGAGGCCGGAGGGACCGAGACCTACCCCATGGTCGAGTTGAAAATCTCCATCGAGCGCGATCTGGCGGTTCTGGAAAAAGTGATGGATGCCGTTCTGGAGGTCCATCATTACGAAGAACCAGTCATCTTCCTGCGTGAGGACTGGGCAGGCCGTGCCGCCTATGATCCGAACAGCGACAATCCCCATCGCTGGTGGAACAATGGGCGTGGCTTGCCGGATCGCATCACGTAATCAAGCGGGCGGGTCAAAGCGCGTTTGCAGGGAAAATGCCTGTTCGGTCGGCCCGTTCTGCCGCAAGAGGTGCAGACGTTCCCAACCTTCATCAAGGCTGACCCGCGTGCCCTTTGGCGCCCACCACATCACCATTGTCGGTCCCTCCGACCTGTCCACCCAATCGCGCAGGGCTTTCATTCCTTCACGGTGCAGCGTATCGCGATAGGCAAAGTGGTGCATGGCCTGCACGTCACGCCATCCGGCCATGGTCAGGATGTGAAAGTTATCCTCGGTGCGGTCCGTTTGCAGGGCAAGGATGTCGCCCATGTCGCCATAGGTCCCATCCGGCAAGCGTGCGCCGTGATTGTGCCAAAACATCCCGCCATCGGCCTTGGCCCGGGCAAAGACCAGGGGCAGTTGACCGAAGAAGTATTGCGCATGAGGGTGACTGGCGCTGAACGGGCCAACCGGGCGCACGACGTTCAAGTGCACCAGCATGTGTTCGCTCATTCCGTCGCCCTCCGTAGATCGGAAGCCTAGTGCACCGCATGAGCCGCGCAAGCCTTCTTTCCAACAGCATGGCCGCGCGGTAGAACGCAGACGATACATCGGAAGGATCCTGCAATGGCACCACCCAAACCTGTTGTTTTGTGCATTCTGGATGGCTGGGGTCTGCGCGAGGATGAAACGGGGAATGCACCAAAGCTTGCCCGGACACCGACCTTTGATCGCATCATGGACACCTGTTCCCACGCGACCCTGATCACCCATGGTCCGGACGTGGGTTTGCCACGCGGTCAGATGGGTAACTCGGAAGTGGGCCACACCAATATCGGTGCCGGTCGCGTCGTGGCGATGGATCTGGGCCAGATTGACTTGGCGATCGAAGACGGCAGCTTTTTCCGCAATCCCCGCCTAACCGAGTGGATTGCACGGATCAAGGAGGCTGAGGGACGCGCGCACCTTATGGGCGTTTTGTCTGATGGTGGTGTGCATGGCCATATCAACCACATGGTTGCCGCTGCCAAGGCCTGCACCGATGCAGGTCTGCCAGTGCTGATCCATGCCATCACGGATGGGCGCGATGTGGCCCCGAAATCTGCGCTGACCTATCTTGAGCAGCTGCATGACGCCCTGCCAGCGGGCGCTCGGATTGTAACGTTGACGGGTCGCTATTTTGCGATGGATCGCGACAACCGGTGGGACCGGGTTCAAACGGCCTTTGCCGCGATGGTGCGGGCCGATGCGCATATTGCTGAAAACGCGCAGGTGGCTATTGAAGCGGCTTATGACGATGACAAGACCGATGAATTCATTCCGGCCACGGTCATGGACGGTTACAAGGGCGCCAAGGATGGCGATGGGCTGTTCTGTCTGAATTTCCGGGCCGACCGCGCGCGAGAGATCATGGCGGCGCTCGGCGATCCCGGGTTTGATGCCTTCGCGCCGGAGGGCCGTCCGCAGTGGTCCGGGCTGATCGGCATGGCGGACTATTCGGAAGAGCACAACGCTTACATGACCACTGTCTATCCAAAGCCCGAGATCGTGAACACGCTCGGCGCGTGGGTCGCCAAGGCCGGGCTGCGCCAGTTCCGGCTGGCCGAGACCGAGAAGTACCCGCATGTCACCTTCTTCCTGAATGGCGGTGAAGAGCAACCGGAGACCGGAGAGGATCGCGCGATGCCGAAATCTCCTGCCGTTGCCACCTACGATCTGCAGCCCGAGATGTCGTCCGTTGAAGTTACGGACAAGTTTATTGCGGCCATTGAAGAAGGCTATGATATGATCGTCGTGAACTATGCCAACCCGGACATGGTCGGGCACACGGGCGATCTGGATGCTGCAATTGCGGCTTGCGAAGCCGTGGATACCGGCCTGGGTCGCGTTCTGCCGGTACTTGAAAAGGCAGGTGGTGCGATGATCCTGACAGCCGATCATGGGAATTGCGAGACGATGATCGACCCCGAAACAGGCGCCCCGCACACGGCCCATACCACCAATCTGGTCCCGGTGGCGTTGATCGGTGCTGAAGGTACAATCGCGGATGGCAAGTTGGCCGATCTGGCGCCGACGATCCTGGAGCTGATGGGCCTGGAGCAACCGGAAGAAATGACGGGTGTCAGTCTGATTACATGAGACGTCTGGCTGCAGCCCTTTTGATGTGTCTTGCGCTGCCTCTGTCCGCGCAGGAAGACGCTGGTGCGCTTGCCCGTGACGCGGGTGTGCAACTTGAGGCAGCCTCGGTCCGTTTATCAGAGGCTGACAGCGCCCGCGACCGGGTGCGTGCCCTGACGGATACTGTGCACGCATACGAAGCCGGGCTTGCCGCGATGCGGGCAGGGTTGCGCCGGGCATCGATACGAGAGGCGCAGTTGCGTCGCCAGCTTCAGGCCCGTGACGCGGAGATTGCGCAGCTTGTTGCTGTTTTGCAGACCCTGAGCCCGGGCCAGTCACCGACTGCCTTTCTGCATCCGGATGGTCCTAACGGAACAGCGCGTGCGGGGATGTTACTGGCAGAACTCACCCCCGCCTTGAACCAGCGTGCCAGCCAGTTGCGGCAGGATCTGAACGATGTTGAAAGCTTGCGCGTTTTGCAGGAGCAGGCGGCACTGCAGCTGCAAACCGGGCTATCCGAGGTTCAAACGGCGCGATCGGCGCTCAATCAGGCGATGGCAGAACGGACGGATCTGCCTCAACGGTTTACCGAAGACCCGGTGCGGACCGCGATCCTGATCGCGTCGGCGGAAACTCTGGATGCGTTTTCGAGTGGATTGGCCAGCATCGCTGAAGGGGACGCAGGTTGGACACCTCCGCAGATTGATGACCTGATCGGTGAATTTCCAATGCCCGCGCGTGGTGTGATCCTGCGACGTTCAGGAGAGCCGGATGCCGCGGGCATCACCCGTCCTGGCATCTTGTTGGCGACCCGCCCCGGCACGTTGGTGACGTCACCAACTGCAGCTACATTGCGCTATGTCGGGCCGCTTCTGGACTTTGGCTCTGTCACCATTCTTGAGCCTCGACCAGAGACCTTGATCATCCTTGCGGGGATGGCTGTCAGCTATGGTAAGACGGGACAGATTATCGCAGCAAGCACGCCTTTGGGCCTGATGGGCGGGTTTCCGGCACAAAATGGCACATCAACAGGTGGTGAAGGGGGTGGTACTGACCGCTCGGAAACGCTCTATATAGAAGTAAGAGAGAATAATGTGCCAATGGACCCTCTCACGTGGTTCAGCACCGAACAGGATGGATAAGCTGGAATGAAGAAATTCGTGATGGCCGCCTTGGGCGGAACGATGGCAGGTGCAATCGCCACGACGCAGGTCGCAGGACCTCTTCTGGCGCAGGAAAGTGCGTCGAATGCGACTGTTTACGAGCAGTTGGATTTGTTCGGCGACATCTTTGAACGCATACGGAACCAATACGTCGAGGATGTTGAGCCCGGGGAACTGATCGAAGCGGCCATTGATGGCATGCTGACATCGCTTGATCCGCATTCAAGCTATCTGTCGCCCGATGACGCCGCACAGATGCAGGTGCAGACGCGGGGTGAGTTTGGCGGTTTGGGCATCGAAGTGACCCAGGAAGAAGGTTTCATCAAGGTCGTGTCGCCCATCGACAGCACCCCCGCCGCTGAGGCTGGGATCGAAGCAGGCGATTTCATCACCCATGTTGATGGTGAATCGATGTTGGGTCTGACGCTCGACGTGGCAGTGGATCGGATGCGCGGCCCGGTCGGGTCCGAGATCATCATCACGGTTGTAAGAGAAGGTGAGAGCGAGCCCTTTGACGTGTCGATCATTCGGGACACTATTGAGCTGCAGGCGGTGCGTACCCGGACCCAAGGCGATACCGTCGTGCTGCGTGTGACCACTTTCAACGACAAAACAACGCCAAATCTGGTTTCAAAGTTGGAAGAAGAGGTCGAAACTCTCGGCGGGATGAACAACGTCAATGGATTTGTTCTGGATTTGCGGAACAACCCTGGTGGTCTGCTGACACAAGCCATTCGCGTGTCGGATGCGTTTCTGGAGGAAGGCGAGATCGTATCGACCCGTGGCCGCGACCCGGTGGATGGAGATCGGTACAATGCAACGCCGGGTGATCTGGCGCAGGGCAAGCCAATTGTTGTGCTGATCAATGGTGGATCTGCCTCGGCCTCGGAAATTGTGGCGGGCGCGCTGCAGGACCATCGCCGGGCCATCGTGGTCGGCACCAAGAGCTTTGGCAAGGGTTCGGTTCAGACCGTGATGCCGCTGCGCGGTGAAGGTGCCATGCGCTTGACGACCGCGCGCTACTACACGCCGTCCGGCCGATCGATTCAGGCGCTGGGCGTAAGCCCTGACATCATCGTTGAGCAGCCACGTCGTCGCCCTGCCGAGGAAGAGGATGAACCTGCAAGTGCAGTTGGACCCCGCACGGAAGGCGATCTGCGCGGCAGCCTCGACAACGACTCTTTGACCGACGATCAGGTTCGCCAGATCGAGGAGGACCGCGCCAAGGCCCAGGCGGCTGCCGACCTGCGGGAAGAGGATTACCAGCTGGCCTATGCCATCGATATCCTGAAAGGTCTAAACGCGCTCGGGCCGGTCGAAGAAGACCGCAGAACAAGCTCCAAATAATCAAAGCGCACGGTGGGGTGCCCCACCGTGCGCTCTTTTTGGAGTCCGAATATCGGAGCGTAAGATGACACAGGCGGATGGACGAACCATCCGCTACGCTGTGAATTCCTTTTCCCAGTCGAAACCAGCTGATGCTTCCAATGAATTCGGCCAGTGGCTGAAATGGTCGGGAACGCTTGCATTCTCAACACGATCTGAGGCTGGGAAGTATGGCTTGAGGTCAAGAATGGGTGTTTCGGGCAGCATGTCGAAGTAGTGGGAAAACACGATCCCCGCTTCCAAGTCGATTGACGCGATCGAAAAAACCGACAGTCCTATTGGGTTTGGGCGTGCTTCCGACCGAGTAGAGAACACACCCAATTCGCCGGATGCCGACGTATATGGCGACATGATGGTCAGGCGCGCGCGCTGTTCCTGACTGTCTGTTTCATGGGCCCACCACAGGGCGATGGCATGGCTGAAGCCGTGCAATCCTTTCAGGCCAAGCCGGACATTGGGTGTCAATCGCACTGCGAATTGTCCGTCGATCATCTCGCATTGTCCGATAGGGTTGAGTTTGTAGGTGCTGCTCATGGTCATGCTCCGCATTTGTTTGCCAAGGGAAGACAAAGCGTGACATCGAAACCAGTTTGCGCCCGCGCCCGGCAATACACCTCATAGGCAGGTTGATTGGCGGGCTCGTAGCCAGATTTTGGCAACCAGTCAGAAAACAACCAATCCCAACACTCCGAGATGCGATGCATTTTTGTTTCTGGTATCGCCGTTGTCAGGCATGCAACGCGTCCCCCTGCGAGGGTACGTAGCATGACTTGGCCAGTTGCGTTCGTTCCCTCGGGAACCTCATAGCAGGCATCCAGACGCCAGGTGTCCTGATCTGCCAAGGCAGAATCGGACCAAGTGATACTGATTGTCTCGTCCGGTGGAGGTCGCCCAAGGGCAGATTGATGCCACTTGGCCAGATCACTGTACAAGCCGCTGATGCTGGCATGAGTGTACGCGCCAACTAGCCGGAGGCTTGCTACTCTGCGCTGCGGCACGGTCCTGATTTCGATATCGACGCTCATGTCGCTTGGATAAACGGGTGTTGTTCGTTTGACTTTTCCTATCCTGCGGAGTCTGAAGTCAGCAGGGTGATTACGCCGATACTGTGTTGGCGAGCAATCATAGGCTTTCCGAAAAGCCTTGGAGAAATTTGCGCTGCTGGAAAACCCACATGTCAGCGCGATGTCAGTGATCGAAGTTCGACGTCGATAAATCAGGGCGCTGGTCGCCATCTCCAATCGCAGACGGATAATGCACTGCGCCACGGTTTCTCCGGTTACAGCTTTGAAAACGCGATGGAAATGAAACTCGGAAAACGCTGCTTGCTTACAAAGCTCCTTGACCGTGAACGGGTGTTCGGGGTGGTTGCGGATCACATCGACAACACGCTCAATGCGTCGATGATGGTCGCTGGCAGTCCGCATCTTTTTCGGGCGATGTTCGGGGTTCTGCATCATCAGCTGAAACGCCAGTTGTCCCGGCATCCGTTGGCCATAGTCCTACATCATCACTTCATGCGGTCCCAGTTTACCCCAATCAAAGGTCACCCCGATACCCGGACGCTGTGGCGCCACGGCAAGGTGATTTTCGATCACCAACGGTTGGGTTGTATATTGATCGATGGGAAAGCTGTGCACTTCGAGCCAACCACCATGTGGTTGGCTGGAGACCAATGATACATGTAGTTCCTGCATTCCATGACTGCAGACAGGGACACCAGCCTCTTGAGCCATCTTTGCCACCTGCAGCCATCCGGTGATGCCCAGGCAATTGGACGCGTCGGGTTGAATGAAATCGACATGTGGTAAGGCGCGACGAAACTCGTGCATCGTGTGCAGGTTCTCGCCTTGGGCCACCGCCATTCCTGTGGCTTCCCGTATACGGGCAAAGCTCTCGAAATGGTCGGGTTCGATGGGCTCTTCAAACCAGGTGATGTTCTGGTCCTTGACCGCGTTGGCGAGGCCGATCGCCTGATCGGTCGTCATCGAGTAGTTCGCGTCGATCATGAAGGTGATATCGGGGCCAATGAGATCGCGGACGGCCTTGATCCGTTCCACGTCCTCGGCCTCGGTCGGTTGGCCGATCTTGATTTTGACTGCGTTGTGCCCGCGCGCGAGATAGCCCCGGATGCTGCCCAATAGCTTGGGCAGGTCAAAGCCCAGGTCGATGCCGCCTGCATAGGCTTTGCAACGGTCAGATACGCCGCCTGCGGCCTGAACGAGAGACTGCCCTGTGCCTTTGAGCCGTGCGTCCCAGAGCGCAATGTCGACGGCGGAGATGGCGAAGGACAGGATGCCGCCGCGCCCCACATAGTGCAGGTGTTCGTCCATGGTATGAGTCAGCGCTTCGACATTCTCCGCGTTCTGCCCGATCAGGAATGGCGCGAGGTCGTGGGTGATCATTGCCGCCGTTGCGTGTCCGCCACGCCCGCCGTTGTAGGTATACCCGGTGCCCGTGCGCCCATCGTCCAACAAGACCGTGGCCGTGATCAGATGGAAATGGCTGTGATCGCCATGCTTGGCATCAACGAGGATTTCGTCGAGCGGCACGGCGAATAGCCGGGCTTTGACATCGGTGATCTTAGCCATTGAGATGCGCGGTTTCCGGGACTGACGTGAGGACGCGTCCGGTGTCGAGATGGCTGATCAGGTTATCGACCACCAAGGCGCCCATGGCTGCCCGCGTCTCATGTGTAGCACTGCCTACGTGGGGCAGCAGGACCACGTTGGACATGGTCTTGAGTGCGTCAGGGATTTTCGGCTCTTCCTCGAACACGTCCAATGCAGCGTAGCCGAGTTTGCCTGATTGCAGGGCGGAAACCATTGCCGCCTCGTCAATCACCGAACCGCGCGAAACATTGATGAGGGTGCCCTCCGGTCCCAGAGCTTCGATCACGTCAGCGTTGACGATGTGATGGGTCGAAGGGCCGCCGGGGGTGATACAGATGATCACCTCGACGGCCTTTGCCATGTCCACGAGGTTGGCATGGTAGGTGTAGGGCACGTCCTTTTCGCTGCGTGTGTGGTAGTGGATTTCGGCGTCGAACGCCTTGAGCTTGTCCGCGATGGCTTGCCCGATACGGCCGAGGCCAAGGATGCCAACGCGCCGGTTGTCGGCGCTGCGCGACAGCGGGGCGTTGCCTTGGGTTTCCCAGTTGCCGGAGCGGGCGTGCGCTTCATCCGACAGGAAATTGCGGAAGCTGGTGAGCATGAGCATGACGGCTGTGGTCGCGACTTCGGCGTTGAGGACGTCGGGCGTGTGGGTGACGATGATGCCGCGTGCCACGCAAGCGCCAGTGTCGATGGCGTCGTATCCCACGCCGTAGCTGGCGGCGACCTTGGCGTTCGTGCATTTGGCGAGGATGTCGGCGGGCACGCCGTCATGGCCGTTGGTCACGATATGGGTGATCGCATCAGCCGGGTAGTCGCCGGTGGCTTGGTGGATGGTGAAACGTTCCGACAGACGGTCGCGCATGTCGTCCGTGATACCGCCGATTTGCAGAAGATCAGGCATCTTGCTTCACCTCTTGCCGTTGGGTGCCGAGGCCTGCGATTTCCAGCTCCATCACGTCACCCACCTTGAGGTAGGTTTTGGGGTTCATCCCGTCGCCCACACCGGGGGGCGTGCCGGTGCTGATCACGTCGCCGGGGTGCAGGGTGAAGAGGTGGCTGAGATGTTCGATGATCTCGGCCACGGAGAAGATCATGGTCGATGTGTTCCCGGTCTGCATCCGCTTGCCGTTGACCGACAGCGACATGTCGAGCGCTTGCGGGTCTTCGATTTCGTCGCGTGTGACGAGATACGGACCCGAAGGTCCATAGGTGTCGCAGGATTTGCCCTTTGTCCACTGACCCGTGAGGTTCTGTTGGAATTCGCGTTCGGACACGTCGTTAACGATGCAGTAGCCCGCCACGTAGTCGAGCGCGTCGTCCTTGGAGACGTATTTGCACGTCTTGCCGATGACGGCGCCCAGTTCGACTTCCCAATCGGTGCGTTGTGAGCCGCGCGGCATGACCACGTCGTCATTGGGGCCTACGATGGCGGAGTTCGCCTTGAAGAACAGGATGGGGTGTTCGGGGATCGGCAGGCCCTGTTCGGCGGCGTGGTCGGAGTAGTTCAGACCGATGCAAAGAAACTTGCCGATATTGCCGACGCAAGGGCCGATCCTTGGCGAACCGTCGACAGGAGGCAGGGTGGCCGGGTCGATGGCGCGGAGCTTGTCGAGGGTGGCGTCGTCGAGCGTGGCGCCGTGGATGTCGTCGATGTGGCCGCTGAGGTCGCGGAGCGTCTCGCCGTCCATGAGGCCGGGTTTTTCGTGACCTGCGTCACCGTATCTTACGAGTTTCATTCTGTGTCCTCTTGTGACGCTTAAAATGTAGACCGCCATTCAACGGGCTCTTTGGAGCGGAATTCTTTGACAAGTGCGTTTGCTGCTTCTTTGTCCAAACCGAGATTTTTAGCCACCTTCAAGCCGAGTGAATACTCGGTGCGGTTTGGTGCCAACTCTTGCAGCAATGCGACATGGCGCAGGCGCGATATTGGAAAATCCCTGAAGAACGCATTGAAACGCGCCCACCCAATTTCGCTGAAGTTCATGAAATCATGATGCATAGCTGCTTTCCTTAGAAACATTTCTTCGAATCCGGCGGCCTCTAGTCGTGCGCAGTATTCGCGAACATCTTCGCTTTTATGCGGCGGCCAATCATCAAAGGAATCTTTCAAGCTGCGCTTTCCTAGTGGTTGTCGCGCGGCATGTGGCGGCGCGAGATGTCCTGGTACTTGGTGGCGCCGCGCAGGGTCATGCCTTCGTCAAAACGACCAACATAGTCGCGGAAGATCTCCTGCCACGGGCTTTGGCTTTCAGGGACCTTATAGCCGCCTGCAGCCATGATCGCTTCGGCGCGGGCTTGGAGGGTCGCTTCGTCCACCAGCATGTCGGCGGTGCATTTTTTCAGATCGATCCGGACGCGGTCGCCGTTTTCGAGAAGGGCGAGGCCGCCGCCATCTGCCGCCTCGGGCGACGCATTGAGGATCGACGGCGAACCCGATGTACCGGATTGCCGACCATCACCGACGCAGGGCAGCGCCTGGATGCCCTTTTTCAGCAGGTAGGAGGGTGCGCGCATGTTCACAACTTCGGCGCCGCCGGGATAGCCCTTGGGGCCCGCGCCGCGCATGAAGAGGACGCAGTTTTCGTCGATCCCTTCGGCTTCGTCGTCGATGCGGTGGTGGAAGTCTTCGGGGCCGTCGAAGACCACGGCGCGGCCTTCGAAGGCTTCGGGGTCGTCGGGGTTGGACAGGTAGCGGTTGCGGAACTCCTCGGAGATGACCGAGGTTTTCATGATCGCGCTGTCGAACAGGTTGCCCTTGAGGTTGATGAACCCGGCTTCCGCTTTCAGCGGGTCCGAGACGGGTTTGATCACTTCGGTGTTTTCGCTGCGCAGATGTGCGCAGTTCTCGCGCATCGTCTTGCCATTTGCGGTGATCACGTCGGGGTGGGGCAAGAGGTCTGCAGCAATCAGCTCGCCAATGACTGCCGGGACGCCGCCCGCGTGCTGATAGTCTTCGCCCAGATACTCGCCTGCGGGTTGGAGGTTCACCAGAAGCGGCACGTGGTGGCCGTGTTTCTGCCAGTCGTCATTGTTCAGTGGCACGTCGAGGTGCTTGGCCACGCCGTTCAAGTGGATGGGCGCGTTGGTCGACCCGCCGATAGCAGAGTTGATGACGATCGTGTTCTCGAACGCCTCGCGCGTCATGATGTCGGAGGGGCGCAGGTCTTCCCACACCATGTCGACGATGCGCTTGCCGGTCTCGTAGCTGATCTGGCTGCGCTCGCGATAGGGGGCCGGAATGGCGGCCGAACCGGGCAGTTGCATGCCCAACGCTTCGGCCAGCGAGTTCATGGTCGTCGCCGTGCCCATGGTGTTGCAGTAGCCAACGGATGGGGCGGAGGAGGCGACAAGTTCCATGAACCCTTCGCCGTCGATCTCGCCCCGCGCCATCATCTCGCGCGCTTGCCAGACGATTGAGCCGGAGCCGGTGCGTTCGCCGCGGAACCAGCCGTTGAGCATGGGGCCGACCGACAGGGCGACGGCGGGGATGTTCACGGTGGCGGCGGCCATGAGGAGGGCCGGCGTGGTCTTGTCGCAACCGATGGTCAATACGACACCGTCCAGTGGGTAGCCGTAGAGGGTTTCGACCAGCGACAGGTAGGCGAGGTTGCGGTCCAGCATTGCAGTGGGGCGCTTGCCGGTTTCCTGGATCGGGTGGACTGGGATTTCGATGCAGGTGCCGCCTGCAGCCACGATGCCGTCGCGGACCCGCTTGGCCAGTTCGATGTGGTGGCGGTTGCAAGGCGACAGGTCACTGCCTGTTTGCGCGATGCCGATGATCGGCTTGCCAGATTGCAGTTCTTCGCGCGTGAGCCCGTAGTTCAGGTAGCGCTCCAGATACAGTGCGGTCATCTCCGGGTTGTCCGGGTTCATGAACCATTTGCGGGAACGCAGGTCTTCTATTCCGATCTTCTTTTTGGTCATTGTCCTGACCAGCCTCCATCAATGATGTGGGTGTGTCCTGTGGTGAATGCGCTTTCGTCGCTGGCAAGGTACACGACGAGGGCGGCGATTTCCTCGGCTTTGGCAACGCGTCCCATGGGTTGGCGGGCAACGAATTGTTCCATGGCCTTGTCATAGCTGCCAAGCTGTTCGCCGAGTGCCTTGACGCGGTCGTGCCAGCTTGGGCTTTCGACGGTACCGGGGCATATGCAGTTACAGCGGATGCCTCGTGTGATATAGTCAACGGCCACGGATTTGGTGAGGCCAACAACGGCGGCCTTGGTTGTGCCGTAGATGAAGCGGTTGGGGGCGCCGATGATGGAGCCCAAGGCCGAAGACATGTTGATGATCGACCCGCCGCCGCGTTCCAGCATGCCCGGCAGGGCAGCGCGGATGGTGCGGTACATCGACCGAACGTTCAGGTCGAAGGCAAAGTCCCATTCATCATCCGTGCTGTCCATGATCGTGCCGTGATGGACGAAACCCGCGCAGTTGAACAGGATGTCGGGCTGGGCCCTGGCCACCCCGTCCCGAATGCTGGCTGCATCACGCGCATTGAGCGGGAATGCGTCGATATTTGCGTGGTCAAGTGTGCTCAGAGCATCGGCGTTGATATCGGTGGCAAAGACCTTCGCCCCCTCTTCTGCCATCGCCAATGCGCTGGCGTGGCCAATGCCTTGGCCTGCTGCAGTCACAAGTGCGCGCTTTCCGTCAAGACGGCCCATGTACTCCCCCCGTATCGGATCAGGTGTTGCGCAGACGGCAGGTCTGCGTTTTGCTGTTAGCGTAGGACAAGGTGCGGGCGTTGACCAGACGTCACGAAAATTTTGAAAGGAAAGTCATGGCGTTCGAGAATGTGGCTCTGTTGGGCACGGGGTTGATGGGCTTTCCCATGGCGCGGAATTTGGCGCGGGCCGGAGTGCCTGTCACAGTGTGGAACCGAACTCAGGCAAAGGCGGAACCACTCGCGGATGAGGGTGCAGCGGTCGCGGCCAGCACGAATGCCGCTGTGACCGGGGCGGATATTGTCATTTCAATGATGAGCGATGGCCCCACGGTGCTGTCAGTCATTTCCGAGGTGTCGCCGAGCCTTTCCGCGGGCGCGTTGTGGATCGACATGTCATCAACCAAACCGGCAGAGGCCCGCGAGGCCCGAGCGCTGCTGTCAAAGGCGGGCGTCGGATTTCTGGACGCGCCCGTTTCGGGCGGAACCAAGGGGGCCGAGGTGGCGTCTCTTGCCATCATGGTTGGGGGCGAAGCTGCCGACTTCGGTCGTGCGTGCCCGATTTTTGAAGCGATGGGGCGCCCGGTGCATGTTGGCCCAACCGGATCGGGACAACTGTCAAAACTGTGCAATCAGGCGATTGTGGCCGTAACCATTGGTGCGGTGGCCGAAGCGATGCTGCTGGCCGAGGAAGGCGGCGCGGACCCCGTCGCGTTGCGCGCAGCGTTAAAGGGCGGCTTTGCCGACAGCACCATCCTGCAACAGCATGGGGAACGCATGACAACTGGCAACTTCGAGCCTGGTGGACTGTCGAAGTTTCAGTTGAAGGACCTAGACAACGTCTTGGTCGAGGCATCGTCCGCCGGAGTGACCTTGCCCATGGTGCAGGACGTCCGGGATCGCTTTGCCCATTTCGTTGATCATATGGACGGTGCGGATCGGGATCATTCTGGGCTGTATCTTGAGTTGAGGGCCCGGCAGGGAGCGCGCAAATGAAACGCATTCTGATTCTTGGCGGCGGTGGCATGGTTGGTCAGAAGCTGGCCAAGCGGCTGGAGACACAAGGTTTGCCGGGATTTGGCGACTTCAAAGTGACATTGCACGACTTGGGGTTTGCCGACGACGCGGTGGGAGACGACAAGCGCGTGGGTAACCTGTCTGTTTTGGCCGAGGGGGCAGCGCTGGCAGCCGAACGGTTCGACGTGATTTTCTTCCTTGCTTCCATCGTGTCGGGAGAGGCTGAGACGAATTTTGACCTTGGGTGGCAGACGAATCTGTGGCCGATGTGGCATTTCCTGGAAGGATTGAGGGCGCAGCATCGCGCCACTGGTGGGGCATATGTGCCACGGCTGATTTTCACGTCATCCATTGCTGTCTTTGGTGGGCCATACCCGGACAAGATCGGGGATGAATTCCTGACGTCGCCGCAAACAAGTTACGGTGCGCAAAAGGCAGCCTGCGAGCTGCTCGTGCAGGATTTTTCGCGCAAGGGCTTTATCGACGGCATGTCGTTGCGGCTGCCCACGATCTGCGTGCGTCCGGGTAAGGCAAATCTGGCGGCATCTTCTTTTTTCTCGGGGATAATTCGCGAGCCTCTAAACGGATTGGAGGCAATCCTGCCGGTCGACGACACTGTGCGGCATTGGCATGCGTCCCCACGGTCTGCTGCCGGTTTCCTTGCGCATGCGGCAACGCTCGATACAGGGCAGCTTGACGGTCGGCGGTCGCTGAATCTGCCGGGCCTTAGCTGCACCGTGGCAGAACAAATCGAAGCACTGCGGGACGTTGCTGGCAATAACGTCGTGGCATTGATCAAGCCGCGTCGGGATGAAGCCGTGGCAAAGATTGTCGAGGGCTGGCCGCGAAACTTTGCGCCGGATCGCGCGACTGCGCTGGGTTTCGAGGCAGAGAAAACATTCCGCGAGATAGTTGATGTGTACATCGAGGAAGAACTAGGCCGCCGCTAGCCCGCGCACATTGGTCCAGGCGGGCAAACATGTTTGCAAAACGTGGTTGCGTCAGCACCGCTGTCGCAACGGCCTTCACTGGAATGTTGTTCTGGTCTGCGAAGGGGCGTGATCAAAGTGTCCCGGGCGTATTGGTGTGTCAGGCTGGTTCGCTCAGATCCGCATCGACTAAGTGCCGCGCCAGATGATCGTGAATTTTTTGTCGGGTCAGATCCTCGTCCCCGGCCATCGCGGCATCCAGAATATGCTGATGGTGCCGGATGTTGTTCGAGATAAAGTCGAAATCCCGATCCTCTACCATCAACTGCTGCCGGAACCGGCAATACACGCGGTGATGCGTGTCGATCAGTGTCTGCGATCCACAAGCAGAAATCAGAGTTTCATGGAACTGTGCTTCGGCCCCGAACCACAGATCGACAAAGGGTGACCGATCGGTCGCGGTGCTCAACCGCATTTCAAGATGGCTGAGATGGTGATGAGCCGCTGTCAGCCGTGCCTCCCACGCGACACCACCGCGGCGGATCGACATCACAGTCCCTTCAGCCTCAAGCAGGACCCGGAGGTGTGTCAGTTCATGAATCACCTCACGTGACTTCTTTGGAACGCGAAAACCGCGCTGTTCCTGAAACTCGACCAAGCCCAGAGTCGATAGTCTGAACAGCACCTCGCGAATCGTGCTCGCTGAACAGCCAAACTCTTGTCTTAGGTGTTCGGCCCGGACCTTTTGGCCATGCTCAAAAGCATTTGTCATAAGGCGATAGCGCAGCGTTTCGAAGATATTGGTATCGTAGGACATGGGTATTTGAACTCGCGACGTGTTATCTTCGATAAATCACGAAATCTCGAAATTCTATCAAAATCTCAAAAATAGCCCTAATTTCATTTTTCTGTTGTCCGATGGGGGCAACTGCGCATAGCCTTCCGTTACGACACAAAAAGGTGGGCGGTCGAACCTGCCAAGTGCGCATACATAAAATGTCAGGGAGGATGACATGACATTTCTGAAGAGGGCGGCTTCGGTCGCTGCTGTTGCTGCTCTGGCAGCCACCACGGCGCTGACTGCGTCGGCAGAAACAACCAAGCTACGGATTCAAACGCACTATGCCCCCGAGACCGTTTCGGGCAAGCTGGCTGCGCAGTACATTGAAGACATTCAAACAATGTCCGGCGGCGAAATCGAAGTCGAGATGTTCTACAGCTCGTCTGTCGTCAAGTCGGTGGAAACATTCGACGCGGCCGCAACCGGCATTCTCGACTGCGACATGACTGGCGGCGGTTACCAGACTGGTAAAAACTCGGCCTTCCAGTTCGTGGGCGACATCATGGGCGGTTACTCAACCCCCTATCAGCAGTTGAGCTGGCTGTATTTCGGTGGCGGCAAGGAAGCCGCGGCGCCGCTTTACAACAAGTACGGCATGGAGTTGATCGGATGGTGGGTTTACGGTCAGGAATCGTTTGCTTCGTCCAAGCCGATCGAGAAGGTTGCCGACTTCAAGGACTGGAAATTCCGTTCGCCTCCCGGCATGGAAACCAAAATCTTTGAAAAACTTGGCGCCTCGCCCATCGTGATGGACTTCACCGAGATCTTTACCGCGCTTGAGACCGGTATCATCGACGGTGCGGATGCTTCGGGTCTGGCCAACAACGTGGGCCTGGGTCTGTATGACATCGTGAAGTATGCCAACTTCCCTGGCTTCCATTCGATGCCGTCGGATCACCTGGCGTGCAACAAGGCCGTGTTTGACGCGATGCCTGAGTCGCATCAGCGCATCATGAAGGTTGCCATGGAAGCTCTGGCGCTGCGCACCGCACTGACGTTCGAGAAGAAGAACGCTGAAGCGGCAGCACAGCTGCGGGAGCAAGGCGTGACGCTGAGCCAGTGGGCGCCTGAAGAACTGGCCAAGTTCCGTGCCGCAGCACAAGCCACATGGCCCGAGTTTGCCGACACGCCTGAAGCCAAGGCGCTTGTCGAAGCGCACATGACCTATCTGGGACAGCTGGGTCTCGTTTCCGAGTAAGCGATATTTTGGGGTCCCGTCACGCGGGGCCCCAAGTCACCCGCTGCAAATCACGGCAAGATGCGTGCGGGTTTTTTCACACCATAGGGGGACTTTGAAATGCAGGTGCGCTCCGGCACTCCGATAGAGTGGCTTGTGCCATTGGCATTCATTTTTTGTGCGGGCTGGGTGGTTTGGCATATGCCAGCCTTTACGCTCGACTTTTATCCCCCGACCGACGAGTCCCAATTCGACAAACTGTCTGCCTTGTTCAAGCGCAACGACGTGACGCCCAATATGGGGGGGCTGTTTGGCGGCTTTGCCGACATAGTGGACTGGCTGGCCGCAATCGGCGTTCTCGCCTTTGGATATCTTGGTGTCCGCACGGTGCAGCGCGCGGGCATGGAATTTGAAAGCTGGCGTGCCGCGGACCGCCTTGCGGTCTTTATCGGGCGCGTCACCATGATGTTGATCGTGCTTCTGACCAGCGTGATGCTTTATGAGGTCGTCCTGCGTTACATATTCGAGGCGCCGACACTTTGGGCGAATGAACTCAGCCTATGGCTCGCAGGCTTCGTTTTTCTATGCGCTGGCCTTTATGCCATGCAGCAACGCAGCCACATTCGCATTGTTTTGCTGTACGACGCGGTCCCGCGTTGGTTGCAGCGGATTTTCGACACCATCTCGACCCTGCTTATCGTCACCTTTGCGTTCTTCCTGATCTACGGCGGTTATGGAGAGGCGTTCGACAAGTTCTATCGCTGGGAAACCTTCGGCACGGCTTTTGACCCGCCCATCCCTGCCACGATGAAGCCCATGGTGCTGTTCGTCGTCGGCATGGTTGCCATTCAGGCTGTCATCAACCTGATCTCTGACTGGAACGCCGAGGAAGTGCACTACGGCGGCGAAGACCTCGATGAAGAAGAGATTGAGCGCATCAAGGCGCAGGTCGGAAATGAAGGCGTCGGAGACCTCGACGTGACCGGCCAACACGTGTCGACAAAGGACTAAGCCCATGGATATCGGTACTATTTCGCTTGTCCTGATGCTGGGGCTGATCCTGCTCCTCGCCATCGGGATGCCCTTGGGCCTTGCTTCTGCCATTCTGGCTGTGGGCGTGCTGGTCATGAAGTTTGAGCCGGAGTTGCTGCTGGCCCCATGGACTTTCGGGGATGGTATTCTGACCGGGCGGCCCGGGGCAGGGCCGCTCAATATTTTGGCCCAACGAATATACGGGCTCTTAACGGACTATGTCCTAATATCCATTCCGCTATTTATCTTCATGGCGGCACTGCTGGAACGCTCCGGGATCGCGAAAGAGATGTATTCGTCCCTGAACGTCTGGCTGAACCGCACACGCGGCGGCATCGCCATCGTGACATCCATCATGGCTGTGATCATGGCCGCCATGTCCGGTATCATCGGGGGCGAGGTTGTGCTGCTGGGCCTGATCGCGCTGCCGCAGATGCTGCGGCTTGGTTACAACCAGAACCTCGCCATCGGTGTGATCTGTGCATCCGGGTCTCTTGGGACAATGATCCCGCCCTCCATAGTACTGATCATCTACGGGCTGATCACTGAAACTTCGATCAAGGCGCTGTTCACGGCATCCTTCATCCCCGGTTTCATGCTGGCATCGTTCATCATCATCTACATCATCATCCGGACGCAACTGCGGCCTCAGGATGCGCCACTGCCAGATCCCGTTGAAGGTGAGCCGCAGGGTCGGGACAAGACGATGCTGTTTTTTGCTTTCCTGACAGTTGTGGTTGCGGGTTTTTCAGCAGCCTTGATGCTGCGCGCCATGTTCTTCGAGTTTTCCGGGTCGAATGCTGCTGCAACGGGTGAGCAGGCGCGCTTCGGCACGGCGCCGTTCATCACCTATTTCGGTGTGACATTGGCCATCTCGCTGGCGCTGATTTTCGGCGTATTCGGCCGCGCCCGAACGGCTTTGGGCTGGTCGATGGGCAAGGGACTGGTCCCGCCCATCGTTGTGATCGGGGTAGTCATGGGGTCGATCTATGGTGGGATCACGGGCATCACCGAAGCGGCGGGCATGGGTGCCATGGCCGTGTTCATAATCGCGATTTTCCGAGGTGAGGCGTCTTTTGATCTTGTCTGGGAATCCCTGATGCGGACCCTCAAATCGACAGGAACGATCATCTGGGTGACAATCGGTGCGACGGCCTTGGCCGGTGCCTACACCATTGCTGGCGGTCCGACCTATGTGGCTGACTTCATCGTTGGGTCTGAACTGCCCACCATGCTGGTCATCCTGATGATGATGGTGATCTTGCTGTTCATGGGCGCGTTCATGGATTGGGTCGGGATCGTGTTGCTGATCATCCCGGTGTTCTTGCCCATCGTGCTGAAGCTGCCCATTGACGAGATTGGCCTGTTTGGCGAATTGAACCCGCGCCACGTGGCGATCTGGTTTGGTGTGGTGTTCTGTATGAACATGCAGGTATCATTCCTGTCGCCACCTTTTGGCCCTGCGGCCTTCTACCTGAAATCTGTCGCACCGCCGCACATCAAGCTGACCGACATCTTCAAAGGGTTCCTGCCCTTTATCGGCATCCAGTTGATTGCGCTTTCGGTGCTGCTGATCTGGCCGCCTATCGTATCCATCCTGTTGTAGGAGCGATGCCATGCTGACCGAAGCCCAAGTCACGCAGTTTCAGAACCAAGGCTTTCTGGTCGTTGACGATGTCATCCCCGCGCCGGTGCTGGATGCTGTGCGCGCGGAATATTCTGATCTGCTGGATAAACTCTATGAAAGTTGGCAGACAGAGGGGCGGGTACCGGACGGCACTGACATGGATTTCTGGGACAAGCTGAGCGCATCCTATGCAGCGGGCTGCGATTGGTTCCAACCCATGGATATCAGTCTGCCCGGCGGAGAGATCGACGCGCATTGCCCCATGCACTTTGGCCCTGCGATCTTTGATCTGGTTGTGCAGTCCCGCCTTCTCGACATTGTGGAATGTCTTCTCGGTCCTGAAATCACGTCAAACCCGATCCAGCATGTGCGCATCAAGCCGCCAAGCCCTCAATTGGCTGCGGATGAAGTACGGGCGCATATCACGTCCACCGACTGGCATCAGGATCGGGGCGTGGGCCATGAAGACGCCGATACAACGGATATGGTGACCGCTTGGGTCGCGATCACCGATGGGACTGTTGAGAATGGTTGTTTGCAGGTTGTGCCGGGGATCGACGACGGGTTACTGCCCCATTGCCCGCAAGTGCAGACAGCCATCGCGCCTGCGCATCTGGATACGTCCTCGGCTGTTCCGCTGCCTGTGAACGCTGGCGGTGTGGTGTTGTTTCACCCATTGGTGTCCCATGCTTCGCTGCCCAACCGTTCCGACAGATTTCGCTGGTCCTTTGACCTAAGGTACAATGTGACCGGCCAGCCCACCGGCCGGGACCATTTCCCGAGTTTCGCTGCTCGCAGCCGCGCCGCGCCAGAGACTGAGCTTCGCGATTGGCGGGTATGGCGTGATGTATGGTTTGCAGCCCGTGATCGTCTTGCCGCAAAGTCACATATTCCTATTCACCGTTGGGACGCAGACAGCCCGGTCTGCGCATAGGCCATGGATTTCATTCGTCTTGATCCCGTTGATGACGTTGTTACCGCCACCCGCGCACTGGAAGTTGGCGTGGCTGTCGAGGACGTTCTCACGCGCGCGCTGATCCCTTCCGGACACAAGGTTGCAGTGCGGGATATCGCGCAGGGTGGGCCGATCTGCAAATATGCACAAGTTATCGGCTATGCGGCCCAGGACATCGCGGCCGGTGATCACGTGCACACTCACAACGTGGAGTTTCGTGGAACCGATGTCGCCTACGAGTTTGCGACGAACCTAAGACCAGCAAACCCAGCGCCCGGCAGTGATACGTTTATGGGCTACCGTCGCGAGAACGGTCAGGTTGGCACGCGGAACTACATCGCGATTGTTACATCGGTGAACTGTTCCGCCACTGCCGCGCGGATGATCGCTGCCCATTTCACACCTGAACTTCTGGCGGGCTATCCCAATGTCGATGGGGTGGTCGCCTTTGTGCACGGGACAGGCTGCGGCATGGCCGACAGCGGTGACGGGTTCGAAGCTCTGCAGCGGGTGATGTGGGGGTATGCCCGGCATCCCAACCATGCCGGTGTGCTGATGGTCGGTCTTGGGTGCGAGATGAACCAGATCGACTGGTTGCTCGAAGCCTACGGGTTGAGGCAGGGGCCGCTGTTTCAAACGATGAACATCCAGTCCGTGGCTGGGCTGCGTCGAACGGTCGAAAAGGGGATCGAAAAGGTCGCGGCCATGTTGCCACTGGCCAATCAGGCGGTGCGCGAGCCGTGCCCGGCGTCCGAATTGAAAGTTGCCCTGCAATGCGGCGGGTCGGATGCTTGGTCAGGGATTACCGCGAACCCTGCGCTTGGATATGCCACCGATCTGCTGGTGGCACAGGGCGGTACAGGTGTGCTGGCCGAGACGCCGGAGATTTACGGGGCGGAGCACTTGCTGACCGCCCGCGCGGTGGATCAGGCGACGGGTGAACGTCTGATTGATCTGATCCGCTGGTGGGAGGACTATACCGCCCGCAACAAGGGATCGATGGACAACAACCCCAGCCCTGGCAACAAGGCCGGTGGCCTGACCACCATTCTGGAGAAGTCTTTGGGCGCTGCGGCCAAGGGCGGGACCACGCCGCTGACCGGCGTTTACAAATACGCCGACATCGTGCGGTCGCGTGGTTTCACCTTCATGGATTCACCCGGCTATGACCCGGCGAGTGTAACGGGGCAGATCGCCGGGGGCTGCAACCTAGTGTGCTTTACCACCGGGCGTGGATCGGCCTTTGGTTCGAAGCCTGCGCCGACGATCAAGGTTGCGACCAATACGGAGATGTTTGGTCGGATGATCGAGGACATGGATGTGAACGCGGGTGCGATGCTGAGCGATGGCGTTTCGCTCGAGGACAAGGGCCGCGAGATTTACGAGCTGTTCTTGCGTGTCGCTTCCGGCGAGATGTCGAAGTCCGAGGCGCAGGGGCTGGGCGATTATGAGTTCGTGCCCTGGCAAATCGGAGCGGTGATGTGATGGAATGTCTGACAGCTGGCCAAAAGGCGCATTACGAAGAGCATGGGTATCTGCTGTTTGAGAACCGGATACCCGACGATTGGCTGACCAAGATCAGGGATGAGATTGCGCGGTTCGAGGCAGAAGCGGCCACGATGACCGAGAGCAACGACCGTTTAGATCTGGAAGACAGCCACACCGCAGATGACCCGCGCCTGCGCCGGATCAAGCTGCCTCACACGATATCGGATGTTTTCAACGAGTTGATGTATTCCGATCATGTACTCGCCCCGGCCCGCGATCTCATCGGGCCGAACCTGCGCCTGCACACCACCAAGCTGAACATGAAATCGGCAGGCTACGGGGCTGCGGTCGAGTGGCATCAGGACTATGCGTTTTACCCGCATACGAACGACGACATCCTAGCCATTGGCATCTGTATAGACGACATGGCCGAGGAGAACGGCCCGCTGATGGTGTTCCCCGGCTCGCACAAGGGGCCGGTCTATGATCACCATGTGGAGGGTGTCTTTGCTGGAGCGATGCTGCCCGAGGAGAACGGGCTGGATATGGCAGATGCCGTGCCGCTGACCGGCCCTGCGGGGTCGATCAGTATTCACCACGGGCGGATCGTGCATGGCTCAGCCCTGAACACGAGCGACCGGGCGCGGCGCATTCTTTTTTACGAGATGATGGCGGCGGATGCCTTTCCTATCATGGGCAGCATGACCAAGTGGGATGGGATCGAGGATTACAACACACGGATGCTGTGTGGCGCGCCGACGCTGACTCCACGTCTGAAGGACATCCCGATCCGCATCCCGCAGCCTCAGCCGGACGTTCCTATTTCCATCTATGAGATTCAGAAGGGGCTCAAGACGCGCGCCTTCGACACCATCCCCGCCAAGGAGACATGACATGAGCAAACCAACAATCGGATTTATCGGTCTCGGCCTGATGGGCGGGGCCATGGTGGGGAGGTTGCAGGATCAGGGCTATGACCTGGTGGTGATCGCGAACCGGACCCGCACCTTTGTGGATCGCGCGGTGGAGCGTGGCGCGACCGAGGTGACCACCGCGAAGGCTGTCGCCGAAGGATCCGACATCGTGATGCTGTGCATGGATACCTCAGACAATGTCGAGGCACGGCTGCGGGGCGATGACGGTGTGATTGCCGGGCTGAAGCCGGGCGCGGTGGTGATTGATTTCGGCACCTCTTTGCCCGCGTCGACTAAGGCGCTGGGAGCGGAAGTTGAGGCAGCAGGTGGCACGATGCTGGATTGCCCCATAGGCCGCACGCCGATGCACGCCAAGGACGGGCTATTGAACCTGATGGGGTCCGGCGACAAAGCGGCTTTTGATAAGGTGAAGCCAGTGCTGGACGATCTGGGCGAGAACGTCTTTCACCTTGGGGCTTTGGGCACCGGGCATACGATCAAGCTGATCAACAACTTCTATGCGCAGGCTTGTGCCAATGCGATGGCCGAGAGCTACGCGATTGCCGATGTGATGGGGGTCGACCGGCAGGGTCTTTATGACGTCATGTCCGCTGGGCCGCTGAAGTCAGGGATGATGGATTTTGTCACCGCCTATGCGCTTCAAGGGGACGATCAGCAGCTTGCCTTTTCAATCAAGAACGCAGCCAAGGATGTAGGTTACTATGCCCAGATGTGCAGTGACGCGGGCGTGCAGTCGATGATGTCTGGCAGCACGCTCGACAGTTTGCGCGGGTCCATCGACGCCGGGCGCGAGGAAGAGATGGTGCCGCTGCAGGTTGATTTCTTTGCTGACAAGTTCAAAGGCTAAGAGTGGCAATCGCCGCCCATCCGACGGAGGATCGCGCGGCCCTCGGCATCGCAATGACGCTGGGGGCTTACGCGTTCTTTACGCTCATCGACACGTCGGTGAAGTGGCTGCTGTTGGCGGGGTTGCCCGCCTTCCAACTCGCTTTCATGCGGTACTTTCCACATTTCCTGATTTCAACCGCTCTGCTCTTGCGCAAGGGTGTGCGGTGGTCAAACTTCCAGTCCGAGCATATGGGGTTGGTGCTGCTGCGGGGGTTTTTGCTGGCCTCGGCCACGTTGTTCAACTTCATCACGCTGAATTACCTGCCGCTGACAGTGGTTGGCTCGATCATGTTTTCGGCACCGATCATCGTGTGCTTTCTGAGCTGGCCCTTGCTGGGTGAGCGGGTCGGCCCTTGGCGATGGTTTGCGATTATTCTTGGATTCACGGGCGTCTTGGTTGTGATCCGACCCTTTGACGCCAGCTTTCACGCGATTGCATTTCTAAACGTTTACAACGCTTTTTCATTGGCGCTCTACTCCATCATTACGCGCAAGATTTCCGGCGTGGTTGCGGCAGAAACGATGCAGTTTTGGATGGGCGCGTTTGGCGCGGTGGCGCTCGCCCCCTTGGCTTGGATGGTGTGGACAGCGCCGGACACATGGCTGCAATGGGCGCTGATGATCGGGCTTGGCGTTTGGGGCTGGGCGGGGCACGAGATTTTCTCTCGCGCGCACGCTTACGCCCCAGCCAATACTTTGATGCCCTACACCTACAGCTTCCTGCTGTATCTTGCGCTTGCAAGTTACCTTGTCTTTGGCGATGTGCCGGACGGGTGGACGCTGGTTGGCGCG
Source organism: Tateyamaria omphalii (assembly GCF_014651375.1). Lineage (GTDB taxonomy): Bacteria > Pseudomonadota > Alphaproteobacteria > Rhodobacterales > Rhodobacteraceae > Tateyamaria > Tateyamaria omphalii. Next base: position 38,363 of record NZ_BMWT01000001.1, on the reverse strand, counting down.
GCGATCATTGTCGTCTCCGGCTTGATCATTTGGCAGCGCACGGCACGAAAGGACAAGGCATGAAGATAGCGGCCATAGGCGAGGCGATGATTGAGCTGTCGATGGACAATGCAGAGGCTGCGGTGCGCGTGGCGGGCGATACGTTGAACACGGCGATCTACCTCAAACGCCAGGCACCGGAATTGCAGGTCGACTATGTGACCCGCCTTGGCACAGACGCTTTTTCGGACCGGATCGTCGCGGCGATGACGGCGGAGGATATTGGCACGCATGCCGTTGAACGTGATCCCGATGGGACACCGGGCCTCTACGCCATCACAACTGATGCAGCGGGCGAACGCAGCTTTACGTACTGGCGCGATACCTCTGCAGCACGTCAGGTGTTCAGAACTCCTGAGGGCCAGGACCTTTCCGTCCTGGAACCTTATGATGTGATCTACACATCCGCCATCACGCTCGCGATCATGCCTGCGACCACGCGTGCGGCCTTGATCGATTGGTTGCAAGGATTTCGGCAGCGGGGCGGACGCGTCGCTTTTGACAGCAACTATCGACCACGCCTGTGGGAAGATCAGGATTCAGCGCGCGAGGTGATCGCGGCGATGTGGGTGCTTTGCGACATTGCGCTGCCGTCCATTGATGACGAGATGGAACTGACCGGCGAAACCGCCGAAGCGGTCATGGCACGATTTCTTGCGCTGGGCCGCTCGGGTGCATTGAAGCGCGGTGAGGTCGGACCGCTTTGCCTTGAGACCGGCACTTCCGGTACATATCCAGCAGCGTCAAAAGTAGTGGACACAACAGCAGCAGGCGACAGCTTCAACGGTGCCTATCTGGCGGCTGCTCTCACCGGAAAACCGCAAGATGTTGCCCTGCGCGCAGGCCACGATCTGGCATCACGTGTCATCGCGCACCGTGGTGCGATCCTGCCGCGCTAGGCTCCGATCAAAGCACGTAGCGCAGTGTCCGGGTCCGCAGACTGGCAAGCTGCAGTAAGCGCCTCAGCTCTCGGATCGTCCAGCACGTGATTGGCTGCGACTTCTGCCTGAACAAAAGCGATCCAGGCGTCGAGTGCAGCTTTCAGCGATGGGCTGGATGATGTGCCCCGATCCTCCAACGTTGCCAGAATGCGAATGGGTAGTTTCTGGCTTCCGTCCATCGCGATTTGCCGAAGCTGGTGGTGCAGGTTGGGGTTCTCGAACCGTTTGATCAAGGCGTCAGCATATGCCCCTGCTTGTCCCTGAACACTTTCCGGCAGCGTTTCCGCCGCCTCGCGCATCAGGTCTTGCGTTGTACGGCGCAACTCGGGATCTGCAATCGCCTCGTGCACATAGGTGTAACCCCGCAGCGCCCCCGCATAGGCAAGGAATGAATGCGCCCCGTTCAGCATCCGCAGCTTGCGCATTTCGTGCGGGGCCACGTCGTCGACCCATTGTACGCCAGGCCAGTCCGGTTTCCCGGCGGCAAAGCGATCTTCGATGACCCACTCGGTAAAGCTCTCGGTCGGGACTGCCATCTGGTCGTCAGCCTCTGTGCGGATCGTGTCCGTTGTGGCTGGAGTGATGCGATCAACCATGCAGGATGGGAATGTGATCGCGTCGGGCAAATTTAATTTGGCCGCAGTGGCGAAATCCCGAACAGCACGCTCCAGCTTCGATCCGTTGTCAGGCAAGTTGTCACAGCAAAGGACGGTAACGGGTGAATTACGCCGGGCCAAGCCCCGAGCCAGCGTGCCGACCACTGTTGTGCCCGTGCCTTGCAGGTCTGCCTGAACTTCGGTTGAGGCCTTATCAAGCTGCCCGTCCGGAGCCAGACAATACGCTTTTTCCGTCACCGTCAGAGTGATGACGGAAAACCGGTCAGAGGCGACGGTACCGATCACGGCAACCGGGTTTTCCGAAGCGACCAGCATGTCAGACATGCACGTGATCGGCTTGATCACCGTACCGTCTGCATCCTTCACAACGAGGTCGTAGTCGTAATTCTGTGCCGCCAATCCGTCGCGGATGGCAGGTGAGCGAAAGCTGACGCCAGTGATCTGCCAACCCGGTGTGTCCTGCGTGTAAGCGGCCGCGTGGGCGCGGAAGAAATTGCCGACACCAAGGTGAAGAATATGCAGCATCAGTCAGTCCAGCCTATATGTGCTGCGGGCCAAATCGGTGGCAAGGAGACGCGCCAGATCACCAGCGGTATTGGCACCGAAATACCCCCGCTCGATCTGCGCCGCCAAGTGCAGTGAAACCGCCCGTCGCCAAAGATCATGCCGCGCAGGGATGGATAGGAAAGCTCGGGTATCATCATTAAACCCGGCAAGGTTGTAGTAGCCAGCCGTCTCGACCACCTGATCCAGGTAGCGGGCAATGCCAGCAGCGCTGTCGTGGAACCACCAGGGCGGGCCAATGCGCAGGCACGGCCAATGCCCGGCCATGGGTGCCAGTTCGCGGGCATAGGTGGTTTCATCCAGAGTGAACAGGATCAGGGTCAACCGCGGATCATTGCCGACGCGATTGAGCAGAGGTTCGAGGCCACGCACCCAATCGACGGCAATGGGGATGTCCGCGCCTTTATCCGGCCCAAACTGTTCAAACAGCGCACGGTTGGTGTTGCGCCGACTGCCAGCATGCAACTGCATGACCAGCCCGTCATCCAACGACATCTGCGCCATCTCGATCAACATGTGACCGTGGAACGCATCCGCCTGTGACATGTCCCCGGACACAAGTGCTGCATAGGTATCAGCCGGGTTATCCAGCCAGATGGTCTGAGGCACTTCAATTGCATGATCGGTCGCCGTGGCGCCCATCGCCTTGAATGCGGCACGCCGTTCGCGTAGCGCGGCTAGGAAGCCATGGTAGGTCGACGTGTCCTGCTTCGTCATTGCGCCCAGTGACATCAGGCCCGATGCCCAGTCGGGCGCCCTCGGGTTCAACAACGCATCTGGCCGGAAAGTCGGCACCACGCGTCCAGCCCAATCGCTGTCCTTGATCGCCTGATGGTGCGTCAGCGGGTCGAGAGCCGCATCCGTAGTTGCCAGAACCTCTATTCCGAACCGGTCGAACAGAGCGCGTGGGCGATTGGCAGCGTTCGCCAACCAAGCATCAACATGGTCAAAAATTGCATCCGCGGTTTGGACATTCAACGACAGGTCACAGCCTAGCGTCTCACGCAATACATACTCGATCCAGAGCTGGCTTGGTGTGCCCAAAAACAAGTGCCAGTGCTTTGCAAACAGCCGAAAGACTTCTCGCGGATCGCGATCCGCGACCGGCACACCAACCCCAAGCTTTTCAAGCGGAACACCCTGCGAATAGAGCATCCGAAATACATAGTGATCGGGAATAACCAGCAGCTCGGCCGGATCAGCAAAAGGCTTGTCTTCGGCAAACCACGCAGGGTCGCAATGACCATGTGGCGACACGATGGGTGCCTGCCGAATCCCGTCGTAAATCGCTGCCGCCTTGCCTGTCAGTTCGAGCGCCATGCCTGCCCCTTTCCTTTTTCCGCAGACTAGCACGAATGCCCCTTGGCGCATGTGCAAAATGCCGCCACTCTACTGATCGGGAGGACAGCAATGAACGTCTTGATGATCGGGGCTGGGATGGTCGCCCAGACCCATGTTCTGGCCTTGCGTGATAACCGCGCGGGCGCGCGATTGATGGGCGTTCTGGGCCGGGACGAGACGCGCACCACGGCCTTCTGTACTGAGGCGTCACAGCTTCTGGGATACGACGTCGCACCATACACCGATGCGCAAACGGCGTTGGCGACGAAACCGGACATGGCCATTATCATCACACCCCCCGATACTCGGCTGGAATATGCAGGTGCTCTGGCGCAGGCCGGTGTCCCCACGCTTATGGAAAAGCCGGTTGAGCGCACGCTGGCCGCGGCAGGCGAGGTGATTAAGTGTTATGCGCAAGCGGATGTGCCCTTGGGCTTCTGCTTTCAGCACCGTACTCGGGAGGCTGCACAAACGCTGAAACGGCGCATTGATGCGGATGAACTTGGCGACATCGTGCATGTGGATATGCGCGTCCCGTGGTGGCGCGATCAATCCTATTATGATGCGCCAGGACGCGGCACCTATGCGCGGGATGGCGGCGGCGTGATGATCAATCAGGCGATACACACGCTCGATCTGGCGCTTTGGTTGGCGGGGCCCGTCGCAAAGTTACAGGCCATGATGCTAACCAGCCCACTGCACAGGATGGAGGCCGAGGATATTGCCGCTGCTCTGCTCACATTCCGCTCGGGAGCATCTGGTTCACTGAATGCCACCACGACCGCCTATCCCGGCGGGGCTGAAAGTGTCACACTGACAACGACAAAAGCCCACGCGCATCTGGAAGGTGATAGTTTGCGCATCGATTGGCTGTCAGGTCAGACGGAAACGATTGCCCCGGATGGCGGTGCTGATACAGGCGGTGGCGCTGATCCGATGGCCTTCACCCACGCATGGCATCAGGCACTGCTTGAGGATTTCGTCGCGGCCATCAAGGACAAACACGCACCTCTTGCTCCACCCGCCGAAGCCCTGCATGTCCACGCCGTGATCGACGCAATGGAACGCGCGGCCCGTACATCCAACATGATTGAAGTGACACAATGACACTTACCTTTGTCGCCCTCGGGCTGGACCACCGCCATATCTACGGCATGACGGAAAACATGCAGGCCATCGGGGCCCGCTGCCTTGGCTTCTGGACCGAAGGCGATCCGCAGCCTTTGGCCGGGTACGCAAAGCGGTTCCCCGACTTGCACCGGTTCGACACATTGGACGCGGCACTTGCGGCTGGGGCTGACCTAGCGCTGGTGTCGAACATCCCCGGTGACCGCGCCGACACCGCCATTCGGGCGATGCAGGCCGGACATGACGTGATGACTGACAAACCGGGCTGCACATCGATGGAGCAGTTAAAGGCGCTCAAGGCATGTGTGGCCGAAACTGGCCGCATCTGGTCCATCAACTTCTCCGAACGGTTCGAAGTGCCCTGCGTGACGCTTGCCGATCAGTTGGTCCGGGAAGGGGCTATCGGGCGTGTGGTGCACACAACGGGCCTCGGGCCGCACCGGCTGAACCGCCCGACGCGTCCTGAATGGTTCTTTCAGCGTGAGCGGTACGGTGGCATTCTGACCGATATTGCCTCGCACCAGATTGACCAGTTTCTGCATTTTACAGGCTCGCATCAGGCGCAGGTGACGATGGCGCACATCGCAAACCATGCAAATCCGGATGATCCCGGTTTGCAGGACTTCGGAGAAGTCGCACTGCGCTCGGATCACGCATCGGGCTATATCCGCGTTGACTGGTACACGCCCGATGCGTTGCCCAATTGGGGTGATGGACGCCTGACCTTGCTGGGCACTGAAGGGTACATTGAGTTGCGAAAATATTTGGACGTAAGCGGGCGCGAAGGGACGGATCACCTTGTCTTGGTTAACGGTGACCGGTGCGAAACCATAGACGCGCGTGATGCTGGCCTGCCCTACTTCGAGCGCTTTGCCCATGACATAGCCCACCGAACCGAAACTGCGATGACGCAGGCGCATTGCTTCAAGGTGATGGAGCTTGCCTTGCAGGCACAGGCGATGGCCGAAGGGCGGGTCGCATGATCCGCGTGGCAATTCTAGGCGGCGGGATCGGTGCACAGCATCTTGCGGCCTATGATCAGCTTGAAGAGTTTGTCGTGACGCACCTGGTGGATCAGGACACCAAACGCAGTGCTGCGCTCTGCGGTGATGATATCACCCCTCTCTCTTCTATCGAAGATGCGCTGTTTGCGGATGTGGATGTCATCGACATCTGCCTGCCGCCGCATTTGCATGCGCCTGTTGCGATTGCGGCACTCGAGGCGGGCAAGCACGTGATTTGCGAAAAGCCACTGGCCACGTCATTGGAGCAGGTAGATGCCATGGCCAACGCCGCCAAGGACTCGGGCAAGTCCGTGTTTCCGGTGTTTCAGTATCGATTTGGCCCTGCATTCGATCAGCTTCGCGCGCTGCAACAGGGGGGTCTTGTTGGGGCGCCGCGCACGGCCGCACTGGAAACACATTGGAACCGGGATGCCGAGTACTACGCCATCCCTTGGCGCGGCACCTGGGCTGGTGAGCAAGGGGGTGCGGTATTGGGCCATGCAATCCACGCTCACGATCTGTTGGGGAAGTTCATGACCCCAATCATCGGAGTAACAGCCCGCCTTGGCACGCTCGTCAACCCGATCGAGACGGAGGATACAGCCGCCTTGATCTTTGAGCTGGAAGGCGGTGCGTTGGCGACCAGCAGCATTACCCTCGGCGCTGCATCAGATGAAACCCGCCTGCGGCTGGTGTATGAACATCTGACCGCAACGTCACATACGAATCCGTATGCTCCAGCTGAAGGCACTTGGCAGTTCCGGGCGCGCGATCCTGAACGGCAGAACGAGGTGGACGCGATATGTAATGCGGCACCACGGAACATGCCCGGATTTGCCGGGTTCCTGACAGAGGTGGGCAAGGCTTTGAACAACACCCCGAACGCTGCCGTCACTCTGAGCGAGGGGGCAGCCTCAATCGAGTTGGTAACCGCGATCTATGCCGCGCATCGTGAGGGAACGCGGATTGCTTTGCCGCTACAAGCGGATCATCCAATGCGGGGGGGATGGCAGCCATGATCGAATGCTGGCGTTGGTTTGGGCCCGATGATCCCACGCAATTGTCCGACCTGCCGCAAGTCGGGGCAACCGGCGTGGTCACCGCTTTGCACCAGTTCGCTCCCGGTGTGGAATGGACTGCGCAAGCGATCCAGGATCGTAAGGCGATGATCGAAGCGGCGGGCCTGACATGGGAAGTGGTGGAAAGCCTGCCAGTGTCAGAGACGATCAAGACACAAAGCGGAGACATCGCCAAGCATCTGGACAGCTACAAGGCCAGTATGACCGCGCTTGCGCAGGCCGGGGTTCGCACCATCTGCTACAACTTCATGCCGATCCTCGACTGGACGCGCACCCAAACCCATGCTGCACAGCCTCACGGCGGCACGGCTATGCTGTTTGACTTGGTGGATTTTGCAGCTTTCGATCTGTTCATTCTGAAGCGTCCTGGTGCTTTCGACGACTATTCGGACGCAGTGCAGGCCCACGCGACCGAAGCCTTTGCCGGAATGGATGACGCAGACAAGGCACGGCTCAGTCGCACAGTCATCGCAGGGCTTCCCGGCGCTAATGATGGCTGGGCACTGGATGACGTACAGCAACGGTTGTCGACATACGATGCCATAGATGCTGAGAAAATGCGTGGCCACCTGATCGACTTTCTGTCCGAGGTCGCTCCTCTGGCCGATCAGCTTGGCCTGCGCCTGTGCTGTCACCCGGACGACCCGCCGTTTTCACTGCTGGGCCTGCCCCGTGTCATGTCCTCGACCAATGACTATGAAGCGGTGCTAAAGGCCGTGGACGTACAGGCAAGTGGCGCAACCCTATGCACGGGATCACTCGGCGTGGCCGAAACTTTTGATGCCCCCGAATTTGTGCGCCGCCTCGGCCCGCGCATCCACTTCGCACATCTGCGCAATACCCAACGCCTGCCATCCCCCGACCCGGACCGCCCCGGTTTCTTTGAAGCAGCACATCTTGAGGGGGACACCGACATGGTTGCAACGGTTACGGCGCTCATGGCGGAAGAAACCCGCCGCCGCTCGCAAGGGCGCAGCGACCACGCCATCCCCATGCGCCCGGATCACGGCCAGGAATTGTTGATGGACAGGGAGCGTGACAGTCTGCCGGGCTATCCCCTGATTGGACGGATGCGTGGACTTGCAGAGTTGCGGGGGATCATGGCCACTGTCGCGGCAGGGCAGGCATAATGCGCATCGGTGTTGCAGGTGTCGGTCTGATCGGGCGTCAGCATTTGGACGCAATCGACCGTGCACAAGGGGTTACGGTCTCTGCCGTCTTTGACCCCGCTCTTAAGGAAGAGGTGCCCTGGCCACGCGCAAGCAGTTTGTCAGATCTTGCCGCGCAATCCGATGGTGTCATTCTGGCGGTTCCCAATCACCTGCACGCCTCGATGGCTCTTGAGCTGATTGATGGGGGCTGTCCGATACTGATTGAAAAACCCCTGACCGGTACAGCCGAGGAAGGCGCACAAGTTGTACAGGCGGCCGCGGCCGCCGAAGTTCCTGTCCTCGTTGGCCATCACAGACGCCACAATCCGCTCGTTGCCAAAGCGCACCAAATCATTGCGGACGGTACGCTTGGCACGGTGACAACCGTGCAAGGCACCTGCTGGCTGCCGAAACCCGACAGCTACTATGCCCAGGCGTGGCGGCAGGGGGCTGGGGCCGGGCCGCTGTTCATCAACCTGATCCACGACATTGATCTGCTGATGTATATCTGCGGCCCTATCACCCATGTGCAAGCGATGGAAAGCAACGCGGTGCGAGGGGCCGAAGCCGAAGAAGTGACCGTTGCCACCTTGCGCTTTACCAGTGGTGCGCTGGGCACCATCAACCTGTCTGACGTGGCCCTTGGGCCATGGAGTTGGGAGCTGACAGCAGGTGAAAACCCAGTCTATCCCAAAACGGACCAGTCCAGCTACCTCATCGGTGGAACACAGGGCGCGCTGTCGCTGCCCAATCTTAGCCTGTGGACGCAGAAGGATGGCCCGGACTGGTGGGCGCCCATGGATCAGACACGTGTGCCGCTGTCCCTGTCGGACCCGTTAAAGGATCAGATCGAGCATTTTGCACAGGTCATTGCGGGCAATACGCTGCCCCTTGTCAGTGCTGCTGACGGCCTGCGCGCGGTTCAAGTGATCGAGGCGATCAAATCAGCCGCGGGGTCGGGAACACTGGTCGCGGTTGGGTAGAAGTCCACAGCCGCTCCACTCACCGGATTGTGCAAGGATCGTGGTCTGACCGGTGTTCGGCGCGCCTATATTGCGCTGTACCGCCCAGCCCGCTAGGCAGGGGATCGCAAGACAAAGGCGCAGACCATGACCCAAGCTCCCCTGCCAACCCTCGACCAAATGCGCGTGGCTGTGATTGGGCTGGGCTATGTCGGCCTGCCCCTCGCCGTCGAACTGGGCAAACAACGCCCCACCATCGGATTCGATGTGAATGCTGAACGTGTCGCGGGCCTCCGGGACGGCACGGACAGCACCGGCGAGGTGGACGATCTGGGCGCTGCAACCCACCTGACCTACACCACCGATCTTTCAGACATCGCGGACTGCAACGTCTACATCGTTGCCGTCCCGACCCCAATCGACAGCCATCGCCAACCCAACCTCGCCCCGCTGCTTGCGGCCTCCCGCACCGTTGGGCAGGTGATCAAGCGCGGCGACATCGTCATTTTCGAAAGCACCGTCTATCCCGGCGCGACCGAGGAAGACTGCCTGCCACTGGTCGAGGAAGTATCCGGTCTCCAACTCAACACCGACTTCTATGCGGGCTATAGCCCCGAGCGGATCAACCCCGGCGACAAGGATCGCCCGCTGCCCAAGATCACCAAGGTCACCTCAGGCTCAACGTCTGAGGCAGGGCACGTGATCGACGCGCTCTACGGTTCCATCATCACGGCTGGCACCCACCTCGCGCCATCCATCCGCGTGGCCGAGGCGGCCAAGGTCATCGAAAACACGCAGCGCGATGTGAATATTGCCCTGATCAACGAGCTTTCGATCGTCTTTTCACACCTTGGCATCGACACGTCCGCCGTGCTGGATGCAGCGGCCACCAAGTGGAATTTCAACCGCTATACGCCTGGGCTGGTTGGGGGGCATTGCATCGGAGTCGACCCCTACTATCTGATCGACAAATCGATTTCGGCAGGGCACATCCCCGACATCATCCGCATGGCGCGCGAGATCAACGATGGTATGGCGCAGCACGCAGTTTCCCTGTTGGTCAAGGCAATGATCAAGCGCGAGGCGCGCGTTCACGGGGGGCGGGCTCTGATCCTCGGGATCACGTTCAAGCAAAACTGCGCAGACATCCGCAACACCAAGGTCGTCGATATGTTGGGAGAGTTGGAAAGCTATGGGCTTGAGACTGATATTCATGACCCATGGGCTGATGCGGACGAAGTCAGTCAAGAGCATGGGCTTGACCTGCTGACCAAGCTACCAGAACAGGCGGACTACGATGCGGTGATCTTGGCTGTGCCCCATGACGAACTGGTCGGACGGGGGGCTGCGTCTCTGCGGGGGCTGTTGGCTGAAAAGGGCGTTCTGTTCGACATGAAGGCGGCGTTCGATGTCACTGACAGCGACCTGCGCCTTTAGCTCACCAATGCCGGGCTGACCTTCGCCGCGGCCCTTTCCCCTGTCTCAATCGCGCCTTCGATCAATCCGCCGTTCCGTTGTGACACCTCGGCCCCGGCAAAGATCAGACGATCTGCGACGGGGTGCGACAATGCCGGCGCGCCATATGGCGGATGTCCATTCGGCGGGGTCTGGTCGAATGGTGTCGCGGTGAACGGCTCTGCTGCCCAATCCATGATCTCGACCTTCGTTGGTTGAGCCGCCTGTGGTCCAAAAAGCCGGGACAGTTGGGCCAGTGATTGCTCCACTAGCATCTCGCGATCCTGCCGTTCGTCAAACGGAACACCCACGAAGCCAAACAGACCAAAGAAGTTGGCCTCGGGGTCAGACTGATCTGCGACCTCAAACAGCGGCCCGACATGGCTGACCGCACCGCCGGACAATCCGGCGTCGCGCCAGAACGGCTTGTCATAAAGCGCAACAAGCTTTGCATGTGCCGCCATCCAGGTCGGCCATTGGGTGAGTGCTTGGGAAACCTCCGGAGACCACGCTGGGGTCATATCCCACGTGGACACGATGGGTCCGGGAACCGCACAGACTACGACCTCAGCGTCCCAAGTCGCGCTCTCGGTCTCCACGTGCGGGCAATGCGCCAAGTCGATGGCACGCACCACCTGCCCAAATCGAATGGTTCCTTGAGGCAGGGTGACCGCCAGCTTTTTGGCAAGCCGCTGCACCCCGCCACGAATACGTGCGGCATCACTGTAGCGCTTCGGAAACGCGCCACGCTGTGTTTGCGCCGCCGCTTCATAGATGAAATCACCATCTTCATATTGGGCCAGCGTCGTGAGGCCCAATTCCTTTAGCAGCGCCACGACCCGAGGCTGATAAGCGGGCCATATCCATGCCGAACCCAGATCAATACCGCCTTGCGCGACCGGCAGGCTCAAGGCCCGCCCGCCAACGCGATCCCGGGCTTCCAGAACGGTCACATCATGACCGGCCTGATGCAGCCTCAGCGCGGCCGTCAAACCGGCCAGCCCTGCGCCAATGACTAGCGCGTTCGTCACCCGTCAATCATCTGGCGCAAATGGCCGGTCTTGATCCAAAGCCGCGCGCCTTCCGATCCTGCGGTGATGGTGGCTTGGCCACCGGGGGGCAGGCGCAGCCAATCACGCGCGCCCATGACGGAGTCACTGTCGGTCACCGTTCCGTCCAGCACCAACAGCTCGGCCCCGTCTTTGGCCTCCAACACATGGGACGCATCCTGCGCCCAAACCTCCAGGGCCACACGCTCATTTGCATCTTCGAACAAGGTCACTGTGGATACGCCATCCCGCGATGAATCCACAGCGGTTTCCGCCGTGTTCATATCAATGCGGACATGTTGCCGATCTTCGGGGTCGAACTGCCACAGTTTGACAAAGATGGTGGCCCCGGGCGCTGAGCTGGGCGTGTGGCGCGATGTCGGTGGATTGCGCACATAGGTGCCGACCGGAAAGTCACCCGCTTCGTCCTGAAACACGCCTTCCAGAACGATGTACTCCTCGCCCCCATCATGGGTGTGCGGAGCAAAGGCGCTGCCGGGGGCAAACCGTACAATTGTGGTCGCACGTGCCTCCTCGTCCCCAATGCGATCCAGCATTTTTCGCTCGACCCCTGCGGAGGGTGAAGCCCGCCAAGGATTGTCTGCGTTCAAGATGCGCACGGGCTGCGTGAAGTCAGCATTCAGTTCCATACTCGGTCTCCATTGCGGTTACCTTCCATTAGGTAGGTGAATTTGTCTGTTCTACAAGGGTGTTAGCCTTATTGATTTTCTGTTACAAAGAAATAAGTTAGTTATGAAACTGACCAGTAGGTAGATAAATGGATACACGCAACGCCTTGTTGGACCAGGCTGAAGAGTTTGCGCGTCGGCGCGGATTTGACGGGTTCAGCTTCGCAGACCTTGCCGAAAGCGCGGGTATCCGAAAGGCGTCCGTGCACTACCACTTCCCGGCCAAGGCCGATCTGTCTTTTGCATTGATGGAACGTTACCGGGTTGTGTTCATGGACAAGCTCCACGCCATTTCGGCAGCAGAATCCACGGCCAGCGCACGCCTATTGCAGTTCCTGAACCTGTATCGGCAAGCATCTGACGGCGGGCGCAGCCTTTGCCTCTGTGTCGCGCTCTCAGTGACACAAACCGCGCTCCCTGCGACAAGCATTGCCGAACTTGCCGCTTTCCACCGCGATGTCACGGCGTGGCTTGAAACGGTGTTCCGCCTTGGGCAGGCTGATGGCACCGTGCAGCATGTGTCCGATCCAAGGGCAGAAGCCGGCGCCGCCATGGCACAGGTTGAAGGGGCGCAGATCGTCGCGCGGGCGGCACAGGACGCCAGCCGCTTCGAAGCGGCCATTGCCACATTGGTTGCCCGCTGCCTCTGAAGGGGTGCGGAAAAATGTGATGTGATCCCAAAACGTTTCTGTGTCAGCCTGACCAGGCATACGGCGATGGATCGACCTGATTGCGCCGACAGGAGGGATAGCATGACTGAAACGCTTGATTGGATCCGAGTTGGGCAAACATCCGACTTGCCGGAAGGGCGGGTGAAGACGGTCACCGCACGGACTGTCTCTATTTGCCTGTCCCATTTCGATGGGCAGTGGGCCGCGATGGACAATCATTGTCCGCACCAGCGCGGTCCGTTGGGCGAAGGATCGATCGAGCGGGGCGAAGGCGGCAAATGCTGGATCCGCTGCCCGTGGCACGGCTGGGACTTTGATCCACTCACAGGCGCTCCTCCCGGCGGGCATGAGGATACAGGGCAGAAGCTCTACCCGCTGAAGATTGAAGGGAATGAGATTTTCGTTGGCCTCGAGCCCGAGCCGCCGCATGTGCGCACCGTCAGTGATCAGATGGCTGAAAGCATGGTCAATTGGGGCCTGAAGCACGTCTTTGGCATGGTGGGCCATTCGAACCTTGGGCTGGCCGACGCGATCCGCATGCGGGTCGAGGCGGGCGAGATGAAATATGTGGGTATCCGCCACGAAGGGGCGGCCGCCTTTGCCGCGTCAGCCTACGGCAAGCTGACCGGGCATCCGGCAGGGTGCCTAACCATCGCGGGACCGGGGGCGACAAACCTGCTGACCGGTCTATGGGATGCCAAGGTGGACCGCGCGCCTGTTCTGGCCCTCACCGGTCAGGTGCAAACGCAGGTCTTTGGGCCGGGCGCGTTTCAGGACATTGACCTGTCTTCGGCCTTTGACGCCGTCAGCCGGTTCAGCCAGACCGTGCTGAGCACGTCAAAACACGCCGAACTGGTGTCACTGGCGATGAAGAATGCGCTGGTCGAAAGGGATGTGGCGCACCTGATCTTTCCCGATGATATGCAGACAAACCCGTCGGACGCCCCGGCGTCCATGCCGGATGGGCGCATGGGGCGGGCTGTGGTCAAACCATCCGATGCGGATGTGGCCGATGCGTTGAAGCTGCTGAACGCAGCCAAACGCCCGATTTTCGTGATCGGCCATGGCGCCTGGGATCATATGGCGGCAATCACCAATCTCGCGGAAACCCTTGGTGCCCCGGTGCTGACAACGTTCAAGGGCAAGGGGTTGCTGCCTGACAGTCACCCCAACGCAGCCGGGGTTCTGGGCCGCTCGGGCACGCCCATCGCCTCGTGGTTCATGAACGAAGCGGACCTCATCCTGACCCTTGGTACGTCCTTCTCGAACCACACAGGGATCGAGCCATCGAAACCTATCATCCAAGTTGATTTCGAACGAATGCAGCTGGGCAAATTCCACCCTGTAGACCTGCCGATCTGGTCGGAAATCGGTGAGTTCTGCGCAGCCATTGCACCGCAACTGGCACGTCCCGCCGACGCCGATGATCAGGTGACCGAACTTGCCGAACGCTGGGACATCTGGCGTAAGGAAAAACGCACCCGTATGGAGGAGGAAACCGCGAAAGGCATCCACGCCTTCGCGATTTTCGATGCCCTGTCCCGCGTGGCCCCTGCAGATGCCATCATCGCCGTGGATGTCGGCAACAACACTTATTCCTTCGGTCGCTATTTCGAGACCAAGGGCCAGCGCGTTCTGATGTCCGGCTATCTCGGCTCCATCGGGTTCGGCTTTCCTGCGGCGATGGGCGCGTGGGCAGCAACACAGGATTTCGACTGGCTCAAGGGGCGCAAGATCATCTCGATCTCGGGCGATGGCGGGTTCGGTCAATACGCGATGGAGCTGACCACCGCTGTCAAATACGGCATGGATATCACGCACGTACTTTTGCATAACGGCGAGCTGGGCAAGATCACCAAGGAGCAGAAGTCAGGTGAATGGCCGGTCTGGGAAACATCCCTGCACAACCCGTCCTTCGCCGCCTTTGCCAAGATCTGCGGTTCACATGGTGAAAAGGTCGTGACGTCAGACAAGATCGAAGAGGCGTTGCAAAAGGCGTTGGACGTCGATGGCCCGGCGCTGGTCGAGATCATGACGGATTCCGAACTGGTTTGACGTGCGGGGCGCACCACAGGTGCGCCTTACGTGACCGACAGTACCCTTAACGATCTGTTCACCAAGTGGACCGCGCGCTGCGTTAACCCATCCCGTTTCGCAGTTTCTGCGCTGCGGCGGTGTACGGGGGGTGCACAGGGGTTGTACGCCCGGTGCATCGCTCATCCTCCTTGTTTTCATGGCCTTAACCCGTATGCGCCGCTTAGCAGCGACAAACCGGTGCACAGCTGTTGCGCGTACGTTACCCGGTGCGCCCGTCAAAGGCTTTTACAGTGATCCCTTCCGCCTCTAGCGTCCGACGGACCGAGGCTGCGATCTCGACCGCCTCGGGCGTGTCCCCGTGACAGCAGATCGTATCGATAGGCGTCTCGATCCGCTTGCCGGTGTCGGTGATGATGGCCTGCGCCTTCACCATCTCGACCATTCTTTGCCCTGCGATGTCAGCGTCATGGATGATGGCCCCCGGCTTGCGCCGGTCCACAAGCGTGGCATCATCATTGTAGGCGCGGTCGGCAAAAATTTCGCAGGCAAATGTCGCGCCAATTGACCGCGCTGCACGCTCTTGGGCCGTTGCGGCGAGCACCATGATGATGGCGTCAGGATGCGCGGAAAGAGCGGCCTCATAACAGGCCCGCGCCATGTCCTCGTCCTCGGACGTCATGTTGCCCAAGGCGCCATGCAGTTTGATATGGCGCACCTTCGCCCCAAGGGCGTTGGCCATACCCAGCGTCGCCCCCACTTGGCACCGGATGGAATTCTGAAGTGATTTCAACGGCATATCAATTCTCCGCCGCCCGAACCCCTGAATGTCAGCAAAGCCCGGATGCGAGCCTATGCCAACGCCACGTTCCAGCGCGATGCCCATTGTTGTCGCCATCACGTCCGGGTCACCTGCATGCGCCCCGCAGGCGATATTGGCTGATGTGACAGTGTTCAATAGGGCCGCGTCGTCACCCATTTTCCAAGGGCCAAAGCTCTCGCCCATATCGGCGTTCAGGTCGACTTCCATATCCTTATCCTTTGTCCAATGGGGCATCCGTGGCGGAGACCACGCCGCCGATCAACTGGTAACTGAGCAAGTCCTGCAATGTCGCCGGATCGCGCACCAAGGGGGTCACGGCCTTGGGTAATGCAGCCCACGCGGCCCGTGCACGCGCTTCGATTGCGGCACCCTCTTCAAGGCTCACAAACTGGAACCGCAAGGCGGCCCCTGCAGGCGCTTGAGCCACGCGCGGCAGGTCACAGGACAATACGGTCCCGATACGCGGATAGCCCCCGGTCGTCTGGCTTTCCGCCATCAGGACAAACGGGGTGCCGTCACCCGTGATCTGAATGTCACCCGGTACGATGACTTCGCTTACAATGCTCAGCGCCTTGGGCGTGGCAAACCCGTCGCCATCACTGTCCATACGGATGCCTTGGCGATTGGCGCGTGGGTCACGGCGGAATGTGGTCGCTTCGAAGCTCTCCCGCGTTTCCTGCGCAAAATCAGAAGTTTGCATGCTGGGAACAATACGTATGGAGCCACCGTCAAAGCGGGTGTCGCGCGGCAGAGTAAGACCAGCGTCACCACCGCGGTCCGCCCCGACCTGCAGGGTGTCATCCGCCGTAACCAGGTCTCCCAGACCACAGGACTGGTGTGTCGCGCGTGATCCAAGCATCAGTTTAGTATCAAATCCCCCACCGACATGCAGGTACCCATAGGTCCCGGTTCGTGTTGGGCCGATGTTCAGGACGCTTGATTTTGCAAGCGCATGACTGGCGTTCCATGCAACCGCCGCGCCGTCAATATGGGCCGTCATCTCTGCGCCTGTCAGAGCAATGCGCATGTCCTCTGTTGCCTCGAACGTGCCACCTGTACCGACCATTTCCAGAACGGCAAGGTCGGGGTTTTGGCGCAGCAGCGCGGCACCCTCATGCACGGCCAACCTGTCCACGGCACCGCCACGTGTCAGCCCCTTGGACAGAAACCCGGTGCGGCCAAGATCCTGTACCGCAACGCCGGGGCCAGCTTGGCGGACATGCAGCGCGGCCACTATGCCAACTCCGTCCGGATCGCCCCGCCTGATCCGTTCGTTACGGTGTCTTCAATGCGGGACAGCTCGACCGCAGAAATGTCTGCAAACTGGATTTCGTCCCCGGGCGCTAAGGGAAAGGGTGTGTCCCCGCGGGGACGGAAACATGCAAAGGCCGATTGCCCAACATGTCGCCACCCCGTCGGTGTGTCCTTGGCAAACAGGCATATCTGGCGGACCGCCGCAACCAGTGCCCCAGCGGGGACATTCAGCGTCAGTTCCTTTTGCCGGGGAATGTTCCACGCGTCGCCCAATGTGCCGAGATAGGGTTGGCCCGGAGCGAACCCGAGCGTCAGGACACGCAACCGGGTCGAAGTCAGGTCGCGCAGTGCGTCAACTTTGCTTAGTCCGGCTGCTTCTGCTGCTTCGTCAAACTGCGGTGCGCGCGCGCCGCCAAACACCGCTGGAACAGTCCATAAAGCGCGTCCTTCAGGCAAGGATGCAGCGAACCAATCTCGGGTAGCCAATACAGACTGCAACCGATCCGAAAGCTGCTCGAACCGATGTTCGGCCAGATCTATGCGAAAGAAGGCTGACACCAACGTGCTGCTGCTTTCTGACACTTCGGACCAGCCCTGTGCATCCACTGCGCTGCGAAAGGCGATGGCCGCGCGGTTTGCCTCGTCTGTGGCCGTGTCGCCAAAGGTCACAAGCACACCATCAAGTCCGACAGAACGGACCTTCGGACTATATGTGCTCAAGGTTGTCATGGCGTGCACGTTAGAGGCTTGAGCCATGGGCGCAACGCTAAAGCGCCGCGCGCAGCCAGCCATCATCAAAGGCGATCTGACTGACGCGCGCCAGCTTGATGATGCGGTCGAGCTCGGCCTCGAACGCGGCTTGCCGTCCCTTGCCCCAACGCACCTTGCGCTCCGGCCACAGCGCGCGCACGCGCAAGATATCGTCGGCACGATGGGCTTTCATATCGACCCGACCGACAATGCGATCACCCTCCATCAGCGGAAAGACATAGTAGCCATAGGTCCGCTTCGGTTCAGGCACAAAGATCTCGATTCGGTATGCGAAACCGAACAGACGCTCAGCCCGTTTACGGTCGCGCAGGGCCGGATCAAACGGGCTGAGGACGCGCAGCCGGGACGTCGGAACCTGTTCCAAGGAGGAGTCGTCCGGCAATGTGGGCCATGCATATGCCGGACGGGTCGTACCATCCACGCCGGTCACCTGCACCTGTATGATCCGCCCAGATGCCAGCGCCGATACGCACCAGTCCTTTGCCTCTGCCGGGCTGATGTGATCCCAGAACGCGGCCAACTCACCATGCGTGGCGAAACCCAGCCGGTCTAACGCCTCGCGGCAACACCAGTCGATGGTTTCTTCGGTATCCGGGGCGTTTCCGATGGTATGGGCATCAAGTACCCGTTCGGTCAGATCGTAGTACTTCTGAAAGCCCTCTCGCTTGACGACTTGCAGGGCCCCACTGCGCCAAAGGTATTCAAGGGCTGTCTTGGACGGGTGCCAATCCCACCAGCCACCCGAACCACGTTTTTCGCCGTCGCCCACGTCGCCAGAGCAGCAAGGGCCGTGCTCTCGGATCTGGTCCAGAACCGGTTGAAATTTTTCCTCGAACCCATCGCGGCGCCATTCGCTCCACCGTTCGCGTAGCCGGGCGGTGTCCCGTTCGCGGCGCAGATGCCAGTAGGGATAGAATGACGCCGGGATGACCGCTGCATCATGTGTCCAGTGTTCAAACAGGCGGCGGTCGCGTTCATAAAGGGTCTTCAAGTTCTTGGGGCGATACCTCGGCTTGCGCGAAAACAGGATCAGATCATGCGCGCGGGCAACGGTGTTGATACTGTCGAGCTGGACAAATCCAAGCCGCGTGATCAGATCATGCAGGGCAGCCCCGTGCGCTGGTCCACCGGGTGTCTCTGAAAGGGCATGACGATCAAGAAAGACGCGCCGTGCCTGCGTATTGGTCAGCGTGAACGGCGTCACGTCCGCAATGCGCGGCGCAGTGTGTCGCCATAGGAAATGGTTGGCGTTAGCGTGATGTGCTTGGGGGCAGGGTCGGCGCCTTCGGCATTCCGATCACGAATGATCTCGGCTGCAGCGCGCCCAATCTCAAGGCGGCAGGCGTCCGTGGTTGCCAATTGACGTGGAAGCCCTTGCAACAACTCAACGCCATTGAAGCCAGCCAGACCAATCTGCCCGGGCACGTCGATCCCTTCGTCCAAAAGGTAGAGCAGCCCGCCCGCCCCAATCATGTCATTGGAGTAGTACAGAAAATCGAGATCCGGGTTGGCATCCAACATCGCTTTGGTCATCTCGCGACCCTTGGCCAGCGCAGACCCGCCCTCGTAGAAATCGCGGGCTTCAATCTCGATCCCCGCTTTGGCGAGGCCCTCGGTGAGCCCTTCGAACCGTTTGCGCGCGCGGTGGTCACGCGGCATGGACGTGCCCATGAAACCGATGCGGGAATACCCCTGCTTCAGGATGGCTTTGGCGATGTCCAACCCGGCCTGCCGGTGTGAAATGCCGACCATGTTGTCCACAGGATTGCCATCGGTATCCATGATCTCAACCACCGGGATACCGGCATTGCGCAGCATAGCCTGCGCGGCGTCCGAGTGTTCAAGACCAGCAATGATGACGCCGGACGGGCGCCATGATAGCATTTCGTACAGAACACGCTCTTCTTTGTCGCGCATGTAGTCGGTGACGCCAAAGACGGGTTGCAGTGGTGTATCTTCAAGTACCTGGTTGATGCCGGTCAAAACCTCGGGGAACACCATGTTGCTGAGCGATGGCACAATGACGGCCACGAGGTTGACATGTTGCGAAGCCAGTGAACCGGCGATCTGATTTGGGACATAGCCAAGCGTTTTTGCCGCCTCGAGCACTTTTTTCCGTGTCGCTTCAGACACATCGCCTCTATTGCGCAATACGCGGCTTACAGTCATTTCAGACACGCCGGACGCAGCCGATACGTCGCGCAGCGTCAGCGGGCGGGCAGGGCGATCAGTCAAGGACGGTCCTTTCTATGTTTCCCCTGAGTTACCTTCAAAACAGAACAAGATTCAAGCATTTGGACAACCCGAAGCTTGTTGAAAAGGGTGACAAGATGCGTTCGAAACAGTAGTTGAGTCCGACAAGGCCCCGTGGCTCAACTGGATAGAGCAGCCCCCTCCTAAGGGGCAGGTTGCAGGTTCGAATCCTGCCGGGGTCGCCAAAACCGCCTGAGAAATATGGCTTATTTGCAAGGGGTTCTGCGGAAGCGTGCAGAAACACCCGTTTCGTTTTCCGCCGAATTCTCCGAAAACGACCAAAACTTCTTATAAAACCTATACAAAATTCGCACGTGCTCGCGGCTTTTGGGGGCTTCCGATGAGCTGTCGGATGGCAAATGCATTTGCGGAACAGAAGTTTGGGAGTGCGACGCGCAAGCAGATCATCATGTTTATTGCGGATAAGGCTTCGGATGATGGTTCCGGCATCTGGTGTTCGAAGGGGACGATCTAGCGGCATATGGAGCTGGGGGATCGACAAGATTTTTGAAGGAGTCGAGGCATGCCGCTCCAAATCTATAAGACGGGTCGCTTCTACTGGGCCAACGTTGGGAAGTTCCGAATGCAGAGTGGCTCCACAGCGCCAAACAAGCCCAGCTCGCCATCAATCTCTGGCTTAGACAAAACAACCAAATCCAGTCACATTATGCGCTCGGAATACGCCCGCCAGCGCCGGAAATTTTATCAGATAAACGCCAAGTCGATGGCGCAGAAACACGGGGCCAGACAGACGCTACCGGCCCCGAAGCGGACATTCATCTTCGGCTCTTGAGTGACCGCTGCGCGGGACAAACTGAGCTTTCGCTGCGCCTGCGCCAATGACTGCTTTTGGGAGTTCGAGGAAACGACCCACCGATGCTAAATTGAGGCTGTAGTAACCAAGTCCTGTACTTCTTTTACTAGCGCCTTGATAAGCTGTTCTGCGCTCCTCTCCTTGTTCAAAGCAGCGGCTTGGCCATACAGCAAAAACTGATGCTCCAAATCTTCTTCGGCAATTCCATGACGTTTGATCGGGCTGCTGTAGTTGTACATCAGTGGAAATGCCGGAAACTCTGGCCGCCCTTGGGCCAGCTGTGTGGAATAGCGTGTCCTTCGCGCCCTACAAGGCCGTCCTGAGAATGCCCGTGACAAATGGGTGTCTTCATCCGCCGCGACCATGAGTGCGTTGTGGTGAACGTCAGAGATAGGCGTTTCAGTGCAGGTAAGGAACGCTGTGCCCATCCATACACCATCTGCGCCCAACGCACGGCAAGCAACAATTCCGCGCCCGTCTGCAATGCCTCCCGACGCGACTACCAAGCAATCAACCGCATCAGAGACTTGCGGAACAAGAGCAAGGGTGCCAATGCCGACATCCTCGTAGTCTGAGACAAAGGACCCTCGGTGACCACCCGCTTCCCACCCTTGTGCCACGACGACGTCAACACCTGCGCGTTCTAATACAATTGCTTCTTTGACTGTCGTTGCAGTCGCCGCAACCACAATGCCTGCGCCTTTGAGTTTGTCGACATCCGTGGGATTGGGACAACCGAAGTGGAAGCTGACCATCGCGGGCACTTGTTCAATCAGCAGGTCGAGCTTGCCGGTGTTAAACGTCTCTGCTTCTGTCCCCGAGGCGTTGTCAGGAAGGTCCAATCCAAGGGCTTGATAGAACGGAGCTACAAGCGCACGGGCTTGTTTGTCCAGATCGGGATCGAATGTTGGTTGGCTATGTAGAAAGAAGTTTAGATTAAAGGGTTTGACCGTCAAATGCTTCATTTCGGCGATACGCTGGCCAAGCTCGTCTACAGACATCTCAGCGCATCCTAACGATCCCAACCCCCCTGCGTTGGATACTGCCGAAGCGAGCGCAACGAGCGGTTTCTGAAGAATCATAGGCGCTTGTACGATTGGATGTTCAATTCCCAGCCGCTTGCCGAATTTTGATGAGTTCCACATTTCATTTCCCTCTAGAATGCACAGAGGCTCGTCGTTTGCGGTTACATATTCTCATCCGTCAGCGACCCAGCGAGATGTTTTCACGACTGAGCGATCCCGCTCTTTAGCCTGCTTTCAGCGAAAGCTGTCATTCATGCAAATAGCAGCATCCGTCACTCTGGGCGCTCAGTCAGATTTCGCCACCTAGAGGCCTAGCGTTTGCAACCCCAATGGCCAACGGCGGCATGCACTCAAGAATGTCGATGGATCAGAGGCTTGGGCAGATCAGCAAACCAATAAATGTTTGACGTCGCTTCTCTTAGGCGTACGCTCACTTTTGTCAGGGGCGCCACAAGGCTGAGATGCACCCTTCGAACCTGAACCGGATAATGCCGGCGGAGGGAGGCAACATCAGGCTTAACATGCCTGTCGCGTCTTTCCGTTTGTTGAGAAAAGGAAAGAAAGCGTGACACCCAACCCCACTTTAACATCGCTGCACGCGAAAGAGCCGCTTGTCCATTGCATCACAAACTATGTTGCGGTGAGCCTCGCGGCTAGTGCATCGCCTGCAATGATCCATGCACCGGAGGAGGTTTCTGATTTCGCGCCCATTACCGGGGCGTTTACCATCAAAATCGGGAGTTTGCAGGCCGAACTATTCGCGCGCTGCGATGAAACAAAAGTAAGGAACCAGAATGTGCTCTGATAAAGGATCAGCTACACCAACTGTGACGATTGATAATGATCGTGTTCGCGTAACGGAATGGCGGTTTAAACAACGCGGCGACAACACTGGTTGGCACCGACATGCATATGACTATGTCGTCATCCCTCTGTTTGATGGATTTTTGGAAATTGATCTAGGCCATTGTGAACGCGTCAAAGCCGAGATGCGAAATGGTGTCCCTTATTTTCGCGAAATCGGTGTGGAACATGATGTGATCAACGGTAACGACTTCGAATGTGCTTTTGTTGAGGTCGAGCTGCTTCAGTCCAGAGATGATGAAAAGGGTTAGCTATGGCGGACAGGCGCATTGCTCTTGTGACAGGAGCCAGCAAAGGGATCGGTGCAGAGGTCGCAAGGCTGTTTGCTAAGAACGGCTATGATGTTTGCATTAACTATCTGGCTGACGAAAAAGGTGCACAGGCCGTTGCGCATAACTGCGAAGCTTCTGGTGCACGGGCATTGATCGCAAAGGCCGATGTTTCAAGCAAAGAGGGTGTCGCGGACCTTTTTAAGCGATGCGATGAAGGCCTTGGGGTCGTGTCCTGTCTCATAAACAATGCGGGTATCATCGGCAGTTCTACACTCATGGAAGATCTTTCCTCCGAGGCTTTGTCTCAAACCTTTGAAACGAATGTTTTTGGTCCGATTTATTGCATTCAGGAAGCAATCAAGCGCATGTCGACGGCGCATGGTGGTGCGGGCGGCACAATTGTTAACATGTCATCGCAAGCCGCCGTTTTTGGCAGTGCGCATGAGTACGTTCACTATGCGGCATCAAAGGGCGCGATTGAAACGCTAACGATCGGGGCGGGCAAAGAGCTCGCCTCTGCCAGTATCCGCGTGAATGCAATCAGAGTTGGTACGACTGACACAACGATACATGCGGCAAATGGCAATCCCGACCGGGTCATTGGTATTGCCGCGATGACACCGCTGGGGCGCATTGCCGATCCAATAGACATTGCCGAAGCGGCGTTATGGCTGGCTTCAGACCAATCGAAGTTCGTCACGGGGACGACTCTGACGGTCGCGGGTGGCCTTTGAACCAACTGTTCGACAACTTTACTGCAAGCGCGCGGTGATGACCTTGAAGCCTGCAAATGCAAAACCTACCGCAAAAACGCCCTCAAACCATTTGCGCAACCGCACATAGAGTTGTGTCATTGAGGGCGCGGAAAAGAGGATCGCATAACCTGCGTAGACAACCGTCGCTTGCACACCTACGGCGGCCACAACAATCGCCAGCTGGACGGCACTTGCATCAGGCGGCATGCCGAGTGAATAGAGCGCCCCGAAAAACAAGATCGACTTGGGGTTTGTGATGTGAAGAGCTGCCCCTCTCGCGATCAGGGTTTTTGGACCACCGCCAACGGTCTTCGTTATAATTACCTTTTTGGACAATGCAGACTTCGCGGACTTCCAAGCCAGGAAGATCAGGTAAGCGGCGCCAGCGTAGCGAATGACTTCAAACACCCAAGCGTTTGCGAGCATAATTGCTCCCAGACCAAGTGCGGCGGCAATAGACCAGGCCAGCGATCCAACCATGATCCCTGCGGTCAGGAAAAGACCCGCATTACGTCCACGTGCCATCGACGTCCCAGCAATGGCCAGCGACGCAGGTCCGGGGCTCAGGCTGGCGGCAAGTGCGGCTAGCATTATGGCCAACAGATTCACTTCACCAATCATCGAAACCTCCAAAACGAGTTTGCAAAAAAGCTTAGGACCTTTGTGGTGGCAAAGGACAGATCATTTAGACGTCGCAATCCGAATGACATCATCGACATGTTCACTGCATTCAAGGTTGCCGGACAAAACATCTTCAATCGGTTGCCACTGCGCATCGCTTACATCATCTTGAGCCTTTGGATGGCCTGAAAGGTACTCACACTTCACAGCTGCAAGAAGGAAATGAAACTGAATGCCGCCCTCTGCATCGCGGACAATGACATCCACATTTGTGAGATACCGCAGCGGCCGCGCGATAATGCCAGTTTCCTCCTGAAGTTCTCGGGAAGCTGCCTCCATTGCGGTTTCGCCAAAGTCGACATGCCCTCCCGGAAACCCCCACAGTCCCGCGTCGGGTTCATTGCGCCTGTTGACGAGAAGCACTCGGTTGCCACTGATCAAGACCGCAAGTGCCGCTAACTTTGGATGACCCATCATAGCATTGAACCTAGGTTTCTGAATTTGCTTTGAAAATCATAGGCCGCCTCATGAAATTCTGCAAAAGTAGAATATGGCAGCTGAGATTTGCTGGAAGCCGATCTATCTCAGTAGAAGTGGTTGTCTGCGGAATATCTGCAGTCTGAAGGCTAACGGCATCGCGGACTGAGTAGTCACTTAGTTTTCAAACTGAAATGACTGCATCACGCTAGAGCTTTGCTGCCGTCAAAGGTTTGGAAATCTGCTGTCGTTTCCGTCAGTTCTGCCACCATCTGATCAATCATAGACATCGCTACCGGCTCAATTTCTTTGTTCCAAACGGGGCCATCGTAAAACGAGCCTTTCAGCCTTTCACGCTCTTCGATTGACGCAAAGGCTCGAATCCAATGAACTTTGTCTTGATGTTCGAGGTCACGAAGCGGTCCGAAGACCAGCATTCCCGCGTCACGAAGCGCCTGCCGGTTACTTTTTTCAAAGAACTCGATGAACTCTTCTCGTCGCCCCGCCTTAAGCGTGTAGTGGCGAATTTCCAAAATCATCGTCCGACCTCCAAACTCTTCATTCGGACATTCGCTGCGTTACAGCAATTTTGCAAGATGGGCTCAAAACCGGACCCTTGCTGCAGGCTGGTTGAATGACCGCTCCTGAGAGGTGTCGCCAAACTGATCTTTAACAACGTGAGATTTAGACATTTTTCCAACTGGCGCATCTTAGGGCGTTTGTTTTTTGAAATCTGCTCCTGACAAGGGTTGGGGGCAGCAAGTGCAACACAATTCGACAGGGTCGCAGGCGCGTAGGGACGACATCCCCAAAAGGGCGGGCGGAAATCGGGCTTTCGCTGGGTGTGTGGAACACTCGGTGATGAGTAGGTTAAGCAGACATTGGAGCAATAGTTACACAGGCTTGCTTGCCAATGGATTGGGAATGACCGACTTACAGAACACTTCAGTGACCCGTTGCCTTATCCGAAAAGTAACGTTGAAAATTGCAGAAAATAGATGAACGGCAGCCTGACTGCAGAATAGTCAGTAAAACCAGCCTTTGTTAACTCGATTGTCCCACGTTCTGTGAGGGCTGTAATTTCTATCTTTCGAAGCACCAGTGTTTTTGTCTGATGCACTTTGTTTGGGAAGCCTGAAATCAACCATGACTCACGTTACCAGAGCACAGTAGCCAATTGCAGACGGGAGCCGCGCATGCGGCTCCAGCCTTTTGTTTGTCAGACGAAGCTGAACATGTCGGCGTCCAGATCCGTCAATTTAATGTTGCGCAACGTCAGGCTGTCTTCTTCACCAAACTGAAATGTCACGGAACGTCCTGACTGACTTGCGCTGACGACAATATCGTCAAAGTCGTCAGCGCCTTCGATGTCTATCACGATCTGATCGGAGGGGCGGCTGAAGAAGCACCAATCAAAACCGATTTCGAAGTCTTGGATCAGATCATCTCCACCGTTGAAGACAAAAGTGTCGGTACCGAAGCCGCCGGTCATCCGGTCGTCGCCAGTACCACCATCCAGAGTGTCGTCCCCAAAGCCACCGTTCAGCCGGTCGTCGCCCTCACCACCGAATAGCAGGTCGTCTGACCAACCGCCATTCAGCTGGTCATTGTCCATGCCACCATCCAACGTGTCGCGGCCCCAGCCACCGTTCAGGCGATCACGGCCCGCGTTTCCAAGCAGTTCGTCATTGCCCCAGCCCCCGCTGAGACGGTCGTTGCCTTCGCCACCCGAAATCAGATCGTCGCCTGCACGTCCATTGATGCGGTCATTGTCCGCGCCGCCGCGCAACAGATCGTCGTCGAAGGTTCCGCGATAGCGATCTTCCGACTCTGCCGCCTCTTCGGAGGTGGTGAAGTTGAAGGTTGATGTATCTCCTTCATCAATGCCCTCAAAGGCTTGCCCTTGATCGTCCAAAAACGCGCCGTCCTCGATCTCGACCGCGTACCTTGCGTCGGTGTCAAGGTGAGAGGGCGGCGTGACGGTCACGGTGTCACCATCAAAGCTGACCAGACGGCTGTCGGTAACGTCGATTTCGATCCGTTCGCCCGTATCGCGATTGACCAGCGTAATCAGACCTTCGCCCACCTCTACCTCTTCCGTGAACGTCAGCGTGAGCGCCGCGTCATTTTCCACATCACGGCCATTGTCTGATGGAACGGCAGACAGCAGGAACGGCGCAGCGTCGGCGTCAAAGTCCACTTGGCGCGGGGTATATACAGAGCCATCCGAGGAGAAGCCAAGGCGCCCATCCGAGTTGGAGCCCCACGTAAAGATCGCGCCAGTATCGCTTACTGCGATGATCGAGTTGGGGCCGGTCTGGATTTCGACAATGTTAATATCATCAAGTTCGACGATCAGCGTCGGCAAGAAGCTGACATCGCTTTCTGCTGCCGGATCGCCATCCAACCCGCCAGTTGGGCCTTCGTCATTCGGGCCCCAAGCATAGACATCGCCATCCTCGGTCAGCGCGACAGACCACCGCGCGCCGCCTTGAATATCAATCACACCTTCGGGCAATCCTGTCAGCTCAATCGGTTCAGCCACATCTTCGGGATTTGGCGTGAACGTGCCATCGCCGTTGTCTTCGCCCTGCAGCAACTGCCCGTCGCGGCTTTCGCCCCAGCCAAAGACGCGGCCATCGGAGGTGATTGCGTAAGACGTGCGCCCTTCACCTGAGACCGCCACGATGTTTTCCGGCAACCCTTCGATAAGTGTTGGTTCAGTCACGCGGCGGTCTTCAGACGGACTGACTTGATTGTCGTTGTTGCCGCCAAAGCCATAGACCTCACCATCTGCCGTCAGGATCAGCGTGTGGGTCACGCCTGCGGATACAGCAACGACGGTTTCGTTGGATAATGCGCTGATTTCGGTGGGAACAAGACGTTCTTCCTGATCCCCTGTACCAAGCTGTCCGTTCGTGTTGCTGCCCCAGCCGTAAAGCGTGCCATCCGCCGCGATGGCAAAGGATGTGCCATTGCCGTTTTCGATTCCTATGACGTCAACGTTGTCCAGCGCATCAATTTTTGTAGCCATAGTGCGTGCCTCTTCGTCCCCGACACCCAGCGGGCCGCGGTTATTGAAGCCAAAGGCGTACACATCGCCGTCATCGGTCAAGAAGGTGGTGTGCAGCAGTCCGCCCGCAACAGAGGTGATTTGAGCATCAAACCCTTCAGGTAAAGAAACTGGCAACGGTGCCTTCACGTCAAATCCGGTGGTTCCATTACCCAACTGGCTGACCACGTTTTCGCCGGAACTGTAGAGGACACCGTCCCTGAGGAAGACGGAGAAGTGGTTGCCCGCGCCCACGGTGCTGGCCACAATCTGGGCTTCACCTTCGTAGGCTTCGACTGCGCGTGGGCGGATCAGTTGGTCGTCATACTGGTCCGATCCGAAGATCGCCGTTTCGCCGGCATCAAAGAAATCTCCGTCGCCGTTTAGGTTCGTCAATTGGACCACATTCGCATCCCCGGCAAAGCTGTTGGCCGTAAGGATCAGGCCGCCATCCTCATCTGTCGCCAGAGAGAAACCGATCTCGGCCGCAATGCCGTCTGGCATGGCGCTTGCGTTCCAAACTTCGACCGCTTCAAACACGTTGTCGATCTGACCCGACCCATCCAGATCATTGAGGCGGTAGATTTTCAGCTGTTCGTCCCCGTCCGGGAACCATGTGAGAGTGTAGAGCGAGCCATCGACCGACACGGCGCTGGAAATGTCCACGGGCGCGCCGAAACTCATGTCGCCCGAGATGAAGTTGGTGACCTCGTCCGTCTGAATGGTGCCGTCACCGTTTGTGTCTTCGATGCGATAGATGACATCTGTTCCAGTTCCCGCCAAATCGTTGAGATAGGCCACGTCACCGTCAAAGCTGAGATCGAAGGGCACGGATGTATCGATCACAGTCTGAAGATCGAGCCACACAGTCGCCTCTCCGGCATCGTTCGCGTCGCCGTCTCCGTTCAGGTCGACCGTCCGGTAAATCGCGTCTTGCGGTGCCGATGTCGTGCCAGCGTTTGAGATGTAGATCGCGCCATCTGTGCCTTCGGCAATGCCATTGGGCGTCACCGTCGACAGGCCGCCTGCGTTGTCTGCCGAGAACCAGACTGCCGCTTCGCCTGCGTCCTGTGCGTCGCCGTCGGCGTTGTTGTCGACCAAGCGATAGATCGCGTCTGTGGTTCCGTCGCCGATATAGACGGATTTATCATCGGCCTGATGGACCGTGAACACGTTGTTCGTTGGTGTGTCGAGCCCGCTGGCATTGTCCATATCAAAAAAGACTGTGGTTTCGCCCTGTCCCCGCGCGGTTCCATCGCCGTCCAGGTCTTGCAAAAGCAGCACCTGATCCTTGCGTTGGTCTGCGACCAGAACCCCGGTAATAGTTTGTGTAGATATGCGCCCCATTTGGCCACTCCCAGAAAAAGAGTGAGCGCCTTGCAACCAGCTGGGTACTCAATGTGAATGAATTCAGATGCCCTGCATCTGCGCTGTTCATTAACGATTTTCGAAACAAGGTGAAGCCCCAATGTGACAAGTCTTGGGGCATTGCTTGCGCGGCGCGGAAATGCTCACTTGTTCCCAAGGGGATTCTCAGCGATCGCCAGGCACCCCCCATTTGCATCTGCATAGGAGCAAGGAATGGGGACAACACATGTGCGTCGAACGAGGCTTGGGTATTCACGCGCACCTTTTGCAATCGCAGCCAGTTCTGTGGGTCGCCTGACCCCTTTGGCTTCAAACACAGTTTCCAGGTGCTCCTTAAGGATCCCACAACTGGTCCTGCCGAAAAACACCTCGGAACATCCAGAGCGGATGCTGCTCGGTGGTTTGAATCGCACCTCCAGGTCGGTGGCGAAGCGTATGATGCTCTTGATCACAATCTTTGTGATCGCGAGCGCAATGAAATGGCCTCTAACGGGTGCTCAAGTCCAATCCTGCAATGGCTTTGCTGACTACCCGGTACAACGTTTGGCAGAGAATGGAGACGTCGAGGCGATGGCTCATCTTGGCAAACGGATGTACCAACACGGGTGCGACACCCGCACAAAGGAACAGGGCTTGCAGTATCTTGAGCGCGCTTCATTGGCAGGGCACGATGCGGCTCGGACACTCTTGGTCAGACAGGTCTCCCATGCAATCGACGACGGGCCGTCTGTGTCGGCATGTTTTGCGTTGATGGACATGCTGATGCCGGTTGCAGACGACTCCGATTTGATCCGTGGATCTTGCGACTAAGCTGGCAAAGTCAAACGTGCCCAGATGACAGAAATCCGACATCTATCCATGTTTGATCAACGTTACTGCGAAATGAACCAAACGGTAGTCATCCTATGATGACGCATCAGCCGAAACGGTTGGCAAGCTTTTTGGGTCGGCACGAAAATCAGTATGATCGTCGCCAGGACAGCGCCCTTCTTACCTGTCATACTTTTTGCAGGTCAAAAGGGACTAACGTCCCTGCTTGGCTGGACCCACTTGCGTGTCCAGCTCTGCGACACTGCACTAAAGCCATTTGATCAACCGAACGCTTGGCTCGCGAGTCCAAATAAGATTGGCGCGCCGTTCGGCTTCGCTCGTGTGGTACCGCGCACCATCACCGTTCCCCAGCTTACTTTATTCAAGCCTAGGGCACTCAATCGGTCACTCAAGCCCAGCACAGGATTACTATCGATGCGCACCTGAACGCGGGGATGCACCGAAATACAGTGACGCACCAAAGCCTCAGCTGTTTCGACATCTGGGGCAACAAGTGGGCCAATAATCCGCGCCGAACCCAACTCTCGGTCCAGAGCAAACGCCACCAGACGCCCCGCCTTTTTCAAAGCCCAACAGATCGCCCCATGTGCCATGAAGCTGCGCAGAACAGCTTCCCTGGCCCATCCGCGCGCTAAGGCGTCCAGCGCAAGGACGTCATCGTCGAATAATGCATCAATACGGGCATCAGGGCTTTGTACAACGTTGGGGATCGAGCGAAAGGTGTCCACCATCCCGGTTTTTCTAAAACCTAGCCGAGCGTAGCCGGACCTGGCCATATCTGTGGCAGTCAGCATCACGGGCAAATCGCCGATACGATCCAGCGCGTCCGCTACAAGGCTGCCGGCAATCCCCCGTCCTCTCTGCGTTTGATCTACAATCACCATTCCAAGGGTCGCAGCACGATCATGCAGCCACCACAGAGTAGTTCCCACGACCTGACCGTTGAGCAGCGCCACACGCCCGTGGCCCAAGCGAAACATCTGCTCCCAGTCCGCCAGACCATGCGGCCAACCCTGTTGCGCGGACAACCTGTGTGCCGCACCTAAATGCATCTCTGAAAAAGGGCATATCTTGAAACTGTTTGCGGCGTAGGCCGACCCGGCAAGAAGCAAAAGACGCCTATCGGACCAAACGTAGCGCGGGGCGTCGACGCTCCGACACTCCGGCCGCGAACCGCGATGCCAGCGCCAAACCAGCACGGATCACATGCGGGTCCATCCAGCCGCGCGTCAGGGCATCTACGGCATCTCTTGCATCGGACGTTTGATCGCGGCGCATGTGATGAAGCATCCGCATCATCATCGCTTCGTCACTGCTCACGCGAGTTCGGGCCTCGGTTTCAAATGGATCAAGGCTGTCAAAATCCGGCCGCAAATCGGCCAGCGCTCGCACCAGCTTGGATGCCGCAAAGGCCACCGGCAAACCGATATCCGGCCCCCAGCGTTCGACCGCGACGGAAAAAGCAACTTGCCACGCCTGACGGTCGGGTTCTGCACGGCAAAGAAAGAAATAGCGGGACACCGCCAACAGCCCCCGCTCAAATTCGTCCAGGCCAAGACTGTGGGCATCAAGGTCATTTCGACCGGCCACATGTGCCGTCAAGTTCATGCCTGTTTCTCCTCCCGCGTCTCTGGGGATGGTCCCAACCGCACCACGTTTTCCGAGAAGCCGTCAGGATCAACTGGCGCAACAGGAACAGGCGCGGCCCTTTTGCTTGGCCACCGAAGATCAGCCGCAAGGGCCTCACGCATTCCGGGTTTCAACCCGCACCCGTATTCACGTGCAGCTGCATCTATGCGCAGCAAGTCGTTTAGAATCGTCATTTGTCCAGCTTTCGGTTTCGAAGCACGCTCAACGGCTTCGCATCGCAGTTCTACCGGGCAGGACAGCATCGTACCTCCAGCTGGGTAAATAATACCTGACAGAATTAATAAGATACTTCAACTGCAGAAGTTGAGCCACCTGGCAACTGCGCAACGAAATGAGGACGGGAGAGCAGGTGCTGCCCACCCTCCCGATCGGCATGTGGTTCAAATTCAGAATTCAAACGTCGCCGACACCTTAACTGATCTCCCCGGCTGCGGCAGCTCATTGGGAAAAATCGTATACTGCTCGTCAAAAATGTTATCGATGCCTGCGCGGAATACTGCATTTTCAAATGGTCCTTGTGACGGTGCCCATGACCCGAACAAATCCACCACTGTGTATGAATCTCCCGCACGCCCTCCTGCAGCCACATCATTTTGATCACCGGCAAAGGTCACACGACCACCGACGGTCCAATCTGCTGTCGGGCGATAACCGAGTGTCGCGATCAGACGAGACTGCGGAATTGATCCCAGTTCGTCGCCTGGCTCTTTCGATTTCCCCTCCGCAAGGGACAGTGCCAAGCCGCCAAACCAATTGCCCGCGTCATAATCTACCTCAGCCTCGAAGCCATACAGCTCGGCGTCCA
The DNA here is from genome assembly GCF_014651375.1 of Tateyamaria omphalii. Classification (GTDB taxonomy): domain Bacteria; phylum Pseudomonadota; class Alphaproteobacteria; order Rhodobacterales; family Rhodobacteraceae; genus Tateyamaria; species Tateyamaria omphalii. The sequence goes on along the minus strand of NZ_BMWT01000001.1, from coordinate 6,004 downwards.
CATTCCTTTGGAACGTGTCACCCAACGCCGTGGTCGGATTGGGTGGTGCAAGGCGCGAGAAATCCGGTCCTGTCACCACCGTGTCGATGAAGTTCTCGACATCGGCGTAGTAGGCATTTGCCGAAAAGCGCAACACGTCACCCGGTCGGAACATATTCGCTTTCTCGAAACGTGTACCAATCTCGATTTGCGTCGATTCCTCCGGTTCCAGGTCCGGAGTTGGCACAAAGTTATTCGTGATTTCAGTTAGTGGAGTTCCCGGTGGGCCAAGCGGGATTTCATCAAAGGCAAAGTGCACCCCATCATTGTAGAGTTCGGTTAGGGTCGGCGCACGGAACGCGCGTGCGACATTGCCGAAAACCTGCCAGTTGTCATTCGGTCGGAAACTGAACCCAATGCGGGGCGAGAAGAAATCGTCATCCACATCTGCCAATGCCGGATCATCGACATCACGGTCATAGCTGTCAAAACGGAGGCCGGCGATAAGGTCTAAACGGTCCGTTACACCAAATGTCGCTTCAGCAAACGCACCAATAGTGGTCGCTTCTGCATCTGGAAACTGTGTTCTTGCTGCACCGTTGCGCGTCCCAGTCTGCTCGTCGCGAAACGCCTCGACCCCGTATACCAAGCTGACCGGGACGCCGAGGTCGAACCGAGACCGGTTCACAACCTCAAAGCCAATCGTATCATATTCAGTAAAGTCGGCGCGGCCATCCCGGACGCGGTCATCCTGTATCTCAAGCGTATTGCCGTACACCAATACAGACAGATCGATCAGGTCTGAGTTGTCTGGGTTCCAATCCCAAGACAGCCTGTAGGTAAAGATCTCGGACGAACGGTCAGAATCATTCCCACTGTCCGGATCAAGATTGGCAATGGTATTGGCGTTTGGCGGGATACGCCCATCATCTTCAAAGTAGGAAAGGTTCAGTTCGAACCGCTGATCTTCGTTCGGTTCAAATCCGAACTTCAACAAGCCGTTGAATGCATCCACCTCTGATCGCAGTATGTTGTTGCCATCACCGTCATCTTGATCCGTGCCTGCCTCACGTCCACCTAGAAACGCCAGCACATCAAAGGCGCCGTAATCTCCATAGAGCGTCGTACTGGGGCTGTAGACTTCACCGTTGTCTGTATAGCCAAAGCGCAGGCGCGCGCCGGTGGTCTGACCTGGGCGCAGTAGGTCGGACGGATCTTTTGTCTCAACTGCAATAACACCACCAATCGCTCCGGATCCAAACAATGTCGATCCGCCGCCTCTGACCACCTCGACACGCTGCACAATATCAGGATCAAAAAAGAAGCGGCCGCTGTGTTCGCGATTGAAGTTCAACCGTCCTCCATCCAGCCGCAACACAACTTGTTCATCTTGAAAACCGCGGATGTTCGGTTCTTGTGCAACCCCGCGCGGACCGCCCCCAATCAGAACCCCGGGGACATCACCTATCAGTTCTTCGTAAGTATCCGCTTGTCGTTCTTCGAGCTCTTCACCCTCAATCACCGTCGCGGCGACCGGCGTATCAAGGATGTTACGGTTATCTCTGAGAGCAGTGCCGAGGACCAAAGGCGGCAATTCAAATGGCTCTTCCTGCGCTTGAACTGAATTTGCGCACGCGGCCAATATTGCCACGCCCCCAAGAATGCGTCTCTGCATAGAATTCCCCACTTTCCATCCCAATTGGCAGCACGGGGCCTGCCAAATCGGGGGTGGGGCGCGCGTCGGCGTCATGGATATATATCCCGACAAAAGAAGTAAAGAATTTTTGCGTCATACCATTGCGCCGTGACGACAATCCGACTAATTTAATCAAGAACTGCACCCTAGCCACGCCATCTGGCCCAGCCGTATGCAAGTACTCTTCTATTTGAGCGGGATTAGGCGACGTGCAAGATGTGACACTCTCTCCGGAAGACATCCGTGATCGCCGCGCTGAGTCACCTCAACTCAGAGAACGGGATTTTGCCGAAACACTTGGAATAAGCGAAGCGGCATTGGTTGCTGCATATTGCGGTATGGGTGTGACCCGCATTGACGCGCATCCGGATGTCATCATGAACGCGGCGACACAGCTGAGCGAGGTGATGGCACTCACTCGCAATGCGTCATGTGTGCATGAGAAAGTAGGTATCTACGACAACTATCACCCGGGCCAGCACGCTGCGATGATCCTGACCGAAGACATTGATTTGCGTATCTTTCCCAGCTACTGGAGGCACGCCTTTATGGTTGAGCGGGACAGCGACTCAGGCCCACGGCGCAGCATTCAGGTGTTTGATGGCGCCGGTGACGCGGTGCACAAAATCATTTTGCGGGGCGGATCAAACCACGACGCGTTCAAGAAGATGACGGAAACGCTGGCATCCGACAATCAATCTACAAAAGAACAATTCACGCAACGCCTGCCCGCCGAACCTGCCAAGATTGCGAAGGACAAGGTCGACGTCCTGCGCAAGGAATGGAGGCGGATGACGGACACGCATCAGTTCCTGCGCCTTGTATCCAAACTCAAGATGAACCGCCTTGGTGCCTATCGGGCTGCTGGCCGCCCATTTGTCCGGAAACTCGCGCCAGAGGCAGTAGATGCACTGCTCACCAATCTGCAAAGCTCCGGCACCGAAGTGATGTTGTTTGTAGGCAATCGCGGTTGCATACAGATTCATACGGGTGCGTTACATACGCTGAGACCCATGAGCCCCTGGCAGAACGTGATGGATCCGGGCTTCAACTTGCATCTGCGTCGCGATCACGTGTCGGAGGTTTGGGCTGTCGATAAGCCGACGCAACGCGGGACCGCGACATCAGTTGAGGCATTTGACAAAAATGGGTCACTCATCTTCCAGATTTTCGGCGTGCCCAAAGAAGGGAGGGATAGCCGTCCAGCTTTCCGCGCTATCGTCAACGGTCTCCAAGAGGTCCCTGCGTGATGGACCGTCGTACATTTGTGAGTTTATCGCTTGCGATGGGAGCTGCTCAATCACCCCTTTGGGCGGCGACGGAAGCAAGAGATGTCATTGCCATCGGGGGCGATGTTACAGAAATCATTTTTGCTTTGGGGCAAGGGCACCGTTTGCTTGCGCGTGATGCAACTTCAACATTCCCGGCTGAGGCCCAGCGGTTGCCAGATGTTGGGTATATGCGACGCCTGTCTGCCGAGGGCGTTTTGTCCTTTGCGCCAAACCTCATTGTATCAGCTGAAGGCGCCGGGCCGCCCGAGGTGATCGATATCCTACGTGCGGCTTCGGTTGAATTCGCAGAAGTACCGGAAGGGTATGATGCAGACGCCATATTGCAAAAAATTGAAACAGTGGGCGCTGCGCTTGGTGTAAGGGATCAGGCTACTGCTTTGGCCAGCAAAACCCGAGCCGCGCTTGATACTGCACTCGACAGGGCTGCGCAGCGCAGTGATGACAAAGCACGTGTCATGTTCATCCTGTCCACGCAAGGCGGGCGCATTCTGGCATCCGGCACAGACACGGGTGCAGATGGTATCATCCGGATGGCTGGGGGGGTGAATGCCGTCACCAGCTTTGAAGGCTACAAGCCTTTGTCTGACGAAGCAGTGAGCGCTGCAGCCCCCGACGTAATACTGATGATGGATCGTAGCGGCGACCATTCCGCAACAGATGAAGAGTTGTTTGGCCTTCCAGCCTTGTCGGTTACACCAGCGGCCAAAACAAAGAACGTTGTACGTATGGATGGTCTCTTCCTGCTCGGCTTTGGGCCCCGCACTGCGGATGCGGTCACTACTCTGAACCGAGCACTTTACCCATCTTAGGCGCATGTCACTTGCGGGTCATATACCTCACAGCCGTGTTGCGCGCGCCCGGCAATTGCATGTTTGGTTGTCCTGTGCGCTGCTTGTCGCAGGTGTCTTCAGCTTAACGGTCGGTGCCACCGATGTCGCACTGGGGCCCGCCTTGTTGAAACTGGCCCGGGGTGAGACGCTCAGCCAGATGGAGGCCATCGTGCTGTGGGACATTCGCGCCCCGCGCCTCGTCCTTGGCATGTTGGTTGGCGCTGCTCTGGCTGTGGGCGGCGCTGTCATGCAGGGCCTCTTCCGCAACCCCCTGGCTGACCCTGGTCTCGTGGGTGTCAGCGCCGGTGCGGGGCTGGGTGCGATCACAGCAATTGTTTTGGCAGGCCTGGCGCCGATCTGGTTTGCCGCTGCAGTAGGAGATCAATTGGTTCCGGTGGCTGCGTTTCTGGGCAGTTGGGCCAGCACGATGGTCTTGTATCGAGTTTCGACACTGCATGGGCGTACCTCGGTCGCGACCATGCTGCTGGCCGGGATCGCGCTTGGAGCACTGGCTGGTGCACTGTCCGGAATTCTTGTCTACATTTCTGATGACCGACAGCTGCGTGACCTGACCTTTTGGGGGCTCGGATCTTTGGGGGGTGCCAGTTGGATCAAGGTTGTGGCGGCAGGGCCTATCATTCTTATCTCGGTTCTTGCCGCTTGCGTCCTCGGACGCGGATTGAATGGTTTAGCTTTGGGTGAAGCGACGGCGGCGCATATCGGTCTAAACGTGCAACGTGTAAAAAACCTTGCCATTCTTACAGTTGCGGCAGCCACAGGGGCAGCAGTTGCTGTGTCTGGCGGCATCGGTTTCATAGGCATCGTGGTGCCGCATCTTCTGCGCCTGGGTACCGGCCCCGATCACCGTCCGCTTCTAATCAATGCAGGCCTTTTGGGCGCGCTGCTTCTTATTCTCGCTGATGTGATTGCAAGGGTTATCATTGCACCAGCGGAACTGCCCATAGGCATCGTGACGGCAGTCCTTGGCGCACCTGTTTTTCTATGGATCCTTTTGCGGCAGCGCGGGATTGTGGACTTATGACGCTCAACGTCCGCGCGCTGTCCGTGAACTATGGGCGTGAACAAGTCTTGCACAGTCTTGAGATGGACTTGCAGTCCGGCGCGCTGACCTCCATCGTTGGTCCAAACGGGTCTGGTAAATCCACGTTAATAAAGGCGATCTGTGGCGATTTGCCTTACAACGGCAGCATTCAGTTGAACGGTGCCGAAGTGGCGCAGGCCAAGCCATGGGAACTTGCTGCAATGCGAGGGGTTCTACCACAGGCTTCAACCTTGGCCTTCCCATTCACCGCAATTGAAGTGGTTCGGATCGGCCTCACTTCTGGCTTGGGCAGTGAGCATGAGGGCCGTGCCCAAGCGGCTCTGGCGCGGGTGGGCCTGCAGAGCTATGCACATCGGTACTATCAAGAACTGTCGGGCGGTGAGCAGCAACGCGTGCAATTGGCCCGCGTACTTGCTCAGATCTGGGAACCCACAACTGCGGATGGGCCGCGTTGGTTGATTTTAGACGAACCCGTCTCATCTCTCGATATCGCGCATCAGCTGCAGGTCATGACCATCGCGCGCACCTTTGCGCGTGCAGGTGGGGGAGTTGTCGCCGTCATGCACGATTTGAACCTGACTGGTATGTTCGCCGATCATGTTTTGGTTATGACCGAAGGGGGTATTCTTGCGGAGGGACATCCCACAGAGGCTATGACGGATAGCATCCTCTCCCGAGCATATGGGTGCAGGCTTCAAGTTAACAAGACGCCGGTCGGTATGGCCCCGTTTGTGCTGCCACATAGCGCTCAGGCCGCCATTGATATGGGTGGTTGAAGTGGATATTCCTTGCTTAACAAGCTGCTCCGAACCATCTTAAGTGTTGCGCAAGCAAGAAGAAGACAACGTTGTGAAATGCAGCGCCAGATGATTGCATACACTGGTCAAAATCGCGTCCCATCAGAATGTGGTTCGTATCACTATGACCAACCTGCGCCGAACGTAATACCTCTCTTTCCCAACGGTGCGGCATTGAGTTTTTCGTTCATGTCGTATTGTTGCGCTGCGTGCGCGCGCAGCGCAAAATCACAATGGCCGGGTGAGGCTCGATGCTGACTTTGGGGTGCGTGCAACGTTCTGGTAGTCGGCCCATTTGTATGTACCGGCTGCTGTTCGCAAATGATTTCTGTCATGTTCTCGGAAGT